>NZ_PDHM01000016.1:160150-165638 GCF_002573715.1 Paenibacillus sp. EZ-K15
GATGAAATTCTACTAAGGGCGATAAAATTCTTGAAAAATAAAAAACTAAAAATAAGTGCTGCTTATTATTATCTTGGACTTGCTATTGGATTAATTAAAAGAGATCAAGTAATCGATTGGGCTGATGATTGTTTAGAAAAATATGAAGTGCCATATGAACTCATTGAATTATCTTTGTCCCAGGAAAAAGGTCTTGATGAAATCCTTTCTTTACTGAAATTAATCTATAACAAATTTGAACTCAGAACACCTTTATTAATAATCCTTTATGAAATTAGGTTGAAGTATCTAAAAAATGAGATTACAAAGGATCAATTGTTTTCATACATATCTAGCTTGTTAATTCAGGGAAGTGCTATTGGAGATGATGAAGAAACACTGAAATTATTAGACATTATAGAAGATCGATATTATTTAGCCTCTCAAGGAATCTATGGTAATGAAGAAGAAGTAATTGAATCAACACTTGAAGAATTGAGGATTTTCGAAACAGCATATAATGATTTTAGTGAGCTACTCAAGGAAGAGTAGAACTTCATCTAACATTATATCCACGCATCGGAGCCTGACGGCTCCTCAGTACGCCCGAAGAGATTGACAGAGAAGTAGAATCAGACGGACACATCCGCACCGACTAACCGCATCGCGGCCGCTCCCGTTGGTCGCTTAAGTCGGTGGGACGTCGTGGATACGGGAACGTTAGGTGAAATTACTCTAAAATAAAGAGGGGTACTTCATGGAAGAAGAACTGATACAGAAATTAGATAAGATTATTAACAAATTCATTTTTGAATCAAGGAAGTTTGTTGAGTACTCTGCATTTCCTTATGGGCTATTAAATAATATAAAGTTTCAGGAGAAAACAATTCAATTGGTATATGACTTTGAGTACTTTGTTTTTACAAAAAGTTTGAAAACGCTTATTTCTATAAAAAAACTTTTAAAAGAAGACTTAAACGAAGATGTATTTATACTAGTAAGAAGTATATTTGAAAATTACTTAAGCTGTAGGTATTTGCACGAACATGATGATAAGATTGATCAGTTTATCGAACATCCATTGAGAATTTCCCTTGCTCACTACAATGTTCAACAAGATGGTTCTATAGTAAATCGAGATAAGGAGACAGTTGGAAAGCAAGAGAATCCTAGTAAGTTTAAGTTAGGCGCAGATAAAAAGTATTTCTATAATTTTTATGATTTGCTTTCTACCTATGCTCATTGCAATTTCGGTGTAGTTTCTAATTATTTAGATGAAGATTTTAGGTATACTGTTACCAAAGTAAACGATAGTTTACTTGTCAGAATGATTGTGGTTTTTGTTTTCTCTAAATTGTTTGAGCTTATTGTGACAGTCGATGGCGAAGACTTTAAAGATACAAGAACTGAAAAGAATTGTTATCAGTTAGTGAAAGATGCTATCCCCTTATTAGAGTCTGCGCTTGATGAGCTAAAGAATTATTATACTTCAACAAAAAATGAGACAAATAAATATATAAATAAGAGAATGAAGGAATTAATGAAAGATATGAAAAAATCTCTTAAAGAAGAGCTTGGAAGTATACCTAAAGTAGCGAGTAACATCACCTAACATAATATTCAAGCTACAGCTCCTTGCGGAGCCTTGGTCTGCGGGAAGGATTTCGAGGAGGAATTTCAGCAGACAACCCCTTCGGGGTTCATGAATACAGGAACGTTATACGACAGAACGAATTAAAAGGAGATGTTTGATTATGAGCTATATTAGAATCAAAAGTATTAGCGTCGAGAACTATAGATCATTCGGAAAAAGACAGACAATTATTTTCCCTGATCAAACTCATAAAAAACCTGTGGCTATCGTAGGTTATAACAATTCGGGGAAAACAAACTTTCTTAATGCAATTTTATATGGGATTAGAGAGAAGAGTGTTAACAAAGATACATTTAATATTAACGATTTTCATAATCGTGATTACAATAATAAGCCTTTTATTGAAACTGAAATTGCAAGTAGCATAGAAGTTAAAGGGGACGGGCACGAAGCAGAACTTAAAGGATTTCATTCATTACATATAAGCGTAGTTGACAATGAAATTGAAGATGTCAATATCCGTTCATTTCGTGATAAGGAGCAACAATCCAAAAACTCATACGCTTCAGGTGCAGCGAAGTATTTTAAGATTTTTTATGTGAATTTCCATGAAGTAAAAAAAGAATTGTCAACAAAAAAGACGAACTGGGGTAATCTCACTTCATTTTTAGCGAAACATATTAAGAAAATAGTTGAAAAAGACAAAGATATGGAAGGGAAAAGAAAAGTTTTTGAAGGAGAAGTTAAGGAATCAACCAATAAGGTGCTTGCAGATTCGAAGTTACATAGTTTTCTTGAAGATATAAGGTCTAATTATGCGAAAAATTTGAGAAACAGCAATTTTTTCATAGACTTTGGTTTGCCTGATTACGAGGATATCTTCTTAGATATGATATTCAAAATTGGTTTGAATGGAGATAATGAAAATCTTATCCCAATAGATCATTTCGGTGATGGATATATTTCTATGTTTGTTATGGCTATCATTCAAGCAATTGCTGAAAGTAACAAGAGCGATCAGTGCCTCTTTTTATTTGAAGAACCTGAAAGCTTTTTGCATGAAAATCATCAAGAATACTTTTATAAAACTGTTCTCTGTAATTTGGCGGAGAAAGGACATCAAGTTATATATAGCACTCATTCTGATAAAATGATAGATGCTTTTGACACAAGAGGGCTTATTCGCTTTGAATATAACGAACAAGACAGCGAAACAATTTTGAAATACAACATTCCAAATGAAAGTATCGCAGATGATGGTCTAGAAGGCTTCTCTTTGCACCAAATAGCTGACTTTAATAATTATATTAAAATGATTGAACCAAATTTGAATAAAATAGTGTTTAGTCAAAAAGTGATCCTAGTAGAAGGTCCAAATGACTTGTTGACCTATAAAGAAATTATAAAGAAATTAATTTTTTCACTAACCAATGATGCTATGTATTCAGAAACTTACCTGAACTTTAAAAATATCTCTATAATTCCTCATCACGGAAAAATTACGGCTAGATTTTTAATTAAGTTATGCAAGCATCTTGGAGTAGACTTCTTTTGTATAAATGATTTTGACTTTAGGAAAAATTTCACTTTGGAGCTTTCATTTGATTCCCTTGAAGATTTGCATAAAAGCGAATTATATACCACAAAAATAGCAGAACTCGAAGCCTTTAATTCTAAAGGAGATCCTTTAAGTGATGCAACAAAGCGAGGAATGATCACAACGAATTGGGGATTAATCAAAGAAGCTTCTCTCGAAAATATACATTTTAATATTCCTAAGTTAGAATCTGTTATTGGTTATGAATCTAATGATAAAAGCAGTTTAGGTATATGGACTAAACTTCAAGAAAAATCGGATTTTGGAGAAGAGATATTTCCAAGATCTCTGAAGAAATTTATTGGGATCGAAGCATTGGAACGAGTACGTGCAAATAAGAGTTAGATCATTTAGATATTTCGTAGTATAACCTTAAATGAAAAGAGAGCCGTTTGGCTCTCAATTAGAAGTTATATTTAATTCATTATGTAATTGAAGAGCATCCTTAAAACCTTGCAAGTAGATTTCACGTTCTAGGATTGTTTGAACTGAAAGGTCTGCATCATCGTAAAGAAATAGAGTTTTATGCATATCCTGAGGTAGAAGTTCATGTAACTGTTTGAAGTAAAGATTTCGATCAGATGAGAATTGATTATAAATGGTGTTGTTCTTGAGAAGATCGCTATATAAGGCTTCAATTCGATTACGAATCAACGAATCAAGTAAGACTTCTAAAGAATTGTGCATAAATGATCACCGTCCGTTATATTTTATTTTACGAACAAAAGTTTAACTTGTTGAATATTATTTTATCATAACGAAAATCATAGTCAAGACATATCAAAGATATTTTTGATTAAGAAAAAATACTTTCATATAATTAAAGAAAAATTCAATTCGGATATGAAGGGATACCAGATGATAAGTTATAAACCATTTCAAAAATTATTGATTGACAGGGAGATTAAGAAGCAGGATTTATTGAAAATGACGGGGATTTCATCGGCAACGATGGCAAAGCTCAATACGAATGAATATGTATCGTTAGAAGTAATTGATAAATTATGTACGGCATTGGGATGCCAGCCTGGAGATCTTTTGGAACATATAACAGACCGATGAAAGAATAGAGTATAAGAGGATGTTGGTTAACTCGAAGATGTGATTCCGTCGTATAACAACATATTCAAGCAGCGGCTCCTTCGGAGCCTTGGTCTGCGGATGGATTTCGGAGAGGGATTTCAGCAGACAACCCCTTTGGGGTTCATGAATACAGGAACGTTAGATGAAATCTCTGCAATATTTATTTTAAGTAATTCTAAGTAGAGAGGGTAAGAATCTATGATAAATATTTCTCATTTAGCATTAACAGAACCAATTAAAATCATTATAGGTGCTTCATCGCAGAACTATGAAGGATGGATACAAACACAAGAGGATGAACTGGATTTACTAAGATTAGAAGATTGGGAACAAAGTTTCAAAGATCGCAGAATTGAAGCAATACTATCAGAGCACGTTTGGGAGCATTTGACTTACGAAGAAGGGGTTCAAGCTGCAAAGATTTGTTACAAGTATTTGAATACGGGAGGTTATATTCGTTGTGCAGTTCCTGATGGATATTTTCCAAATGAAGAGTATCAGAACATAGTCAAGATTGGTGGGCCAGGACCACTAGATCACCCGGCAGCAAGTCATAAGATAGTACATAATTATAAGACTATAACTACTATGTTTGCGGTAGCAGGCTTTGAAGTAGAGTTATTAGAATATTGTGATGAAGATGGGGAGTTTTATTTTAAAGACTGGAGTCCAGAGAATGGATTTATCTATAGGTCTAAGAGATTTGACCATCGAAACCAGAACGGAAATTTGGGATTTGTATCGTTAATTATTGATGCAAAAAAGAAATAATTGGATAGTATCTCGAAGAAGGCAGAGACATCATCTAACATAATATTCACGCTGCGGGATTACCCCCTTAGGTCGCCCGATGTATAATCATGGAGGATAACTCAGACGACACACGAGCCGACCTAAGATAGGAGCTATCTAAGGCTGGGTCGTGTCGTGAATACAAGAACGTTATCTGAAAGAATCGGTAAGTAAATTAAAAACGGAGGAAGTACATGTCTCAAACCAATGTAGCCCTATTACCAATTAGCAAAGAAAACGAAATAGAATGTATTAGTCTTAAACCACGAGAAGACCAATTAAGCTTAGTAGCATCTAATGCAGATTCACTAATACATGCAACTAAAGAAATTACTTCAAAGCCATATGGAATATACGCAGAAGATTCAATGGTATTGATGGGTATTATTGGATACTTAGGTTTATGATTGATGAGAGATTTCAAGGTAAGGGCTATGGGAAAT
>NZ_PDHM01000016.1:165648-815979 GCF_002573715.1 Paenibacillus sp. EZ-K15
GGCTTTATCCTATTTGATAATGAAATATATTCTGATGGGTATTATTGGATACTTAGGTTTATGATTGATGAGAGATTTCAAGGTAAGGGCTATGGGAAATCAGCTATACAGCAAGTCATTACTAAACTTAAGAATAGAAACGATTGCAAAGAAATTAGAGTATCTCATGTCTCACATAATATTGTAGCGAACTCAATTTATAAGAGTTGTGGTTTTCAAGAAACCGGAGAAGTAGAGGACTGTGGTGACCCAATATTAAGTTACAAAATATAAAGGTAGAAATCCTCTGCATGCTTATCATGAGGTCGAATAGATATGCTAGATAAATCGAAGATGCCGATTCCATCAGATAACATCGTATCTACGCTGCGGCCTATCGGCCTTGGTCTGCAAGAGGGATTTCTAGGATGCGGATTCAGCAGACAACCCTGCACCACCTAACCGCGTTGCGGCCAGTCGCTTTGCTCCTTTAAGGTGGAGAGGATTCGTAGATACCCAAACGTTAAGTGAAATCTCCCGTAAGACACTAGGAACCAAAAATAACTCTTTAGGTTATAATGAAAGCATAATAATGATTCAGAGGAGGGAAGTTCATTGAAGCGAGAAGATATTGAAAATAAATTGAGATCTGAAAAGCATTATTTGAAGGAACATTTTTATGTCGAGAAGATCGGGCTATTTGGTTCCTTTGCTCGTGATGAACAGACAGAAAACAGTGATATTGATTTGTTAGTTGAATTTTCTCGTCCTGTTGGATTTGAATTCCTGGAGCTGAAGCATTATTTGGAGACTATATTTAACCGCCACGTTGATCTTGTTACTCCTAATGCCATTAAACCTTATATGAAGGATGAAATACTTAGTGAGGTACAATATCAGTGAAACGGCCAATAAATTCATTAATGGACATTTTAGAGTCAATTCATCGGATAGAATCGTATCTCTTGAACGTTGGGTATGAGGACTTTTTATCAAATCAAATGCTTTTGGATGCAGTAGTACGAAATCTAGAAATAATTGGAGAAGCGGCTAGAAACATTAATGATGAAATAAAGAAAAAGTATCAGGAAGTTCCATGGAGGAATATGATTGGGCTAAGGAACATTTTGATTCATGAATACTTCGGTATTGATGAAAGCATCATTTGGGAAGTATCTACAAGAAATTTGCAAGAAATAAAACCGATAATTATGAAAGCTATTCAGGAAGTGGGAGACTTCACTTAACATAATATTCACGCTGCGATACCTTGCGGTCTCTTGGTTGTCAGATGAACAATCGAAGAAGATGCTCAGACAACAAACGACCCAGCCTAAGATAAGAGCTATCTAAGGCTGGGTCGTTTCGTGAATACGAGAACGTTATGAGAAATTCGGTGTGAATGGCTAAAGTTAAAACGGATCGATCAGTCATCGTTATGACTCCTCAGACTATTATGAGCATAGTGAATACTAAACTAAAGGAATGAAAATGATGAAGTTTTTAAGAAAAGAAAAGTTGCAAGCAGAAAAATATTTAGAATTAATTGATAATTTAAAACTGAAAGAATCCAACAACATATCTAGTAATATAGTAAAGCTAAATAAATTAAAGGGTCTTTTTACTGCTTATAACGTAGCTGATTTGCAGATAATACGAACTGAAGTTAGCTCTCTGGTAGAAGATTATAAACAAAATTCTTTATTCACTAGTATGATCACGATCATGTTAGCAGTTTTCACATTTGCTTTTACTATTGTAAAAGAACTATTGGGTTTATATAAGCTCACTGGATTATTCTCACCAATATTAATTTTACTTATCGGATATGTATTGATACAGATGCTTTTGATGTTTAAAAGTTATTCAAGAAGCTCAAAAAGTTTAAATCAATTATTGAGTATTATTGATTTAATAATAGAGGAACGTCGGAATATGGATATACTACATCAAGAAGCTTATAAGGATTTTCTCAACGAAGAAAGTTAAGGACTAATACAATAAAATAATAAGCATAATCGAAGAAGACCGAACATCTCATAACAAAGTATTCACGCTGCGGGCTGACGACCTTGGTCCGACCGAAGTTAGAACAAAGGAAGTGGATTCAGTCGGACAACCCTCCGAGCCTAAGTCTGGCGACCTGTTCACGTTGTTCACTTAAGGCTCTCGGGTTCGTGAATACAAGAACGTTATACGACAGTACGTAGAAAAATATTGAGTTGGAGGGTACATAGATGTCTGATGAAACTATAGAAAATTACAAAAAACTATCCAGTGAACTAAACAATCTAATTAAATCTGAGAAAGCAATCCCAACAATGCATGCATTCACAGAAATATATATAAAAGTAATAGAAACTTTGATTGAAAAAGGGATAAGTATTCAACCTTTTGAAAACTTCAGTTTATTGAAATTTAGAAGATCACTAACTCCTGAAAGTGACAGGGGTTGCGCACTATTAGCAGTAGCATTCCTCGATAACTTAATTCAAAAGCTACTACAGAAGTATTTTATAGATAACAAACAAGTTGTAGATAATATTTTTACAGGGACCGGAGCATTATCATCATTTTCTTCTAGAATAGAACTCGCATATTTACTGGGGTTAATTAGTCCAGATACTCGACGTGATCTTAACTTATTAAGAAAAATCAGAAATGAATTTGCACATTCAATGGAAATCCTCTCTTTTCAGGATCAAAGGATTGAAGCAAGATGTAAAGAATTGAAGAATAACATTCAAACTGATGAACAAGATGCTCGCAGTATGTTTGTAACAACAGTGTTTAGAATAGCTGGAATTATATTTGGTGAAACATTATTGATTAATAAAAAAAATCAGAAGGAAAATGAAGGCGTGGACAAAAGTGCTCAAATGATGACAGAAATATTATCAATGACACTTGATAGAGTGAATCAAATTGAAAATTCTGAGAAAGAAGATGAAAGTTGAATCAAAGTTCCGTCGTATAACACCATATTCACGCATCGGGCATTCGCCCTCGGTCCGGCACGAAGTTAGAAGTAGATTCTAGGAGGCATTTAAGTTTCGGGGAAGCTAGGGCAGCCGGACACATCCCACCACCTCACCGCATCGCGGCCGCCCTTCGGGCTTAAGGTGGTGGGACGTCGTGAATACAACAACGTTATCCGAAAGAACTAGGAATTTAATAAATATAGGCTGTTTTCGCATAGATTGTTTATTTACCGATACTAATAGGACCTTGCTATAATTGCGATCTAGGAGGCGGTAAAAATGTGAGAAAGTATATTTCAAGGTTTCTCGGAATTATCTAAATCAGAACAATTTAAGTTATATAATGCGATTAAGTTTCTATTGTTTCGGGCAGATCAAGGAGACGTAGCTAAAATAATTAAAGATATCCGTGAAAGTCGATTTCACGAAGGCCTTGCTTGTTTACATTGTGGAAGTGTCTCAGTTAAAAAGAACGGAAAATATCGAGGAAGGCAACGATACCTCTGTAAAGATTGCGGAAAAACGTTCAATGATATGACTAACACTCCCCTATCGGGCACCTATTACCTAAGTAAATGGATGGAATACTTTAAGATGATGGTTGAGGGCTATACGTTGCCTAAAATCACTTAAGTATTAAAAATTCATATCTCAACTGCTTTCTACTGGCGGCATAAAATCCTTAATGCTCTTAGGTCATTAGGCCACAGTACATTAAAAGGAATTGTCGAGAGTGATGAAATTTACTTTTTAGAAAGTCAAAAAGGCAAATAAGATATCTCCCACCGGGAAGCCCGTAAACGAAGTGGTGCAGCTACAAAAAGGGGCATTTCTAATGAACAAATATGTGTGCTTGTAGCCCAGGACAGAAATGGACAAGTAATTTCAGAAGTGGCCGGCACAGGAAGAATTAAAAGTACTGAGATAGACCGTGTAATGGGTCAATTTATAGATCATAACGCTTTGTTATGTTCTGTTAACGCAACTAATTATAAAAAGTTTGCAGCAGAAAAAGGGATAAAGCACGAAATTGTAAATATTCAAAAGGGAATTTATGTAAATGAGTCAATTTACCATATCTAACACGTCAAGGCCTATCACGCTCAACTCAAGAAATTTATGCAAAGGTTTCAAAGTGTGGCAACCAAGTACTTGGATAACTATCTTTTCTGGTTCAAATATATTAATCAAACAAAAACTATTGCCAAATCTGAACGGGTAAAACAGCTACTTTTAGGTTCTTGCCGGAATTCAAAACATTCTACAGTGGAGATGTTAAGACCAGCGTATAAAATCTGTTTTTGATGGTTTCTTTGGTGTGCAAAAATTTGATTTAAGCCGGCAACCTATTTAAGAGCTTATGTTAAAATTAGAATAATGGAAATAATCTTGTTTAACTAACGGGGCAGTAATATTGAATAGGGTAGGTATTTAGGCTTGTGCTAGTAAAATTCTTTTTCAGAATGGGAAGGTGTCAAAATGAATATTGCAGAGGAAATCATAATTTCTCCATTAAAGGATGAATTAATTGAGGACATTAATAAAACAAGTGATTATTTTAAAGTGTTTGGTAAGGTTGTACCCAGTTTTCAATCAGGAAAATGGTCTTTTGAAGAGAATCTATTTGATGAAACTAAAGAAATTCGTTTCCCAGATGATAAACTTGATTGGAGCCGATATATAAACCGTGAAGATAAAGCTCTATTTTTAGCTTATAAGAATAATAATTGCATTGGGCAAATTAGAATAATCAACGATTGGAATCGCTTCTGTTATATTGAAAATATCGCTACAAAAAAAGAATTTAGAGGATATGGAATCGGGAAGTTGCTCTTAACTAAAGCGGAAGAGTGGGCAAAACAAAGAAAACTTATCGGAATGTCTCTAGAGGCTCAAGATGATAATCTTGGAGCGTGCAGGTTTTATGTGAAACAAGGATTTATACTAGGTGGAGTTGACACATTGAAACAGTCATATAATCCAAAAATAGAAACCACTTTGTATTGGTATAAGTTATTCAAGTAAGGGGTGCTTTAGCTGAAGAAGCAAATCCTTAATTAACAAAAACTCGTAATTTTTCTAATGCGAGTTTTCTTTGTTATAGCCTTATGGTATAGCAACAATATTTACGAAAACAGCCTAAATATAAGAAGATTCAGAATGCTGAAAAGGCGGATATGTGGAATATTTTTAAGAGGCATTCCGGAGAAGCGGATGGAAAACCGACTCTAAGTAGGCACTTCGGAGAAGTGAATTGAAAGCGATTGAGGTTGACTTTTCAGAGGTGAATTAAGTGAGGTTTGTAAGCAATTCGCAGAAGTCAGTTCCATCGGATAACACCATATTCACGCTGCGGGAGCTGAGGCTCCCTTGGTCCGGACCGTGGAACTTCACAGAGGCAAAATCAGCCGGACAACCGCTGCGAGCCTAAGTCTAGCGACCCGTTCGCTGCGCTCACTTAAGGCTCTCGGGTTCGTGAATACAAGAACGTTATCGGAAATCATAATTATCAGGGAGGAAGAAATATGAAAAAAAAGAAAACATCAAACATTCTTAATGAATATAATGATAAGCAAGATCTGTATAAGGATTTTGCTAATAAACTCTCATCACTCATCAGGGACATTCTCTTAACTAATCACATTACTGTTCATTCTATAACTTGTAGGGAAAAACATTTTAAGAGCTTGGAAGGCAAGCTTCAAAAAAATACAAATAAATATAATAAACTAGAGGACATTACTGATCTTGCAGGATTAAGAATAATTACATATTTTTCTGATGAAGTTGATTTAATAGCAAGTTTAATTGAGAGAGAGTTTGAATTTGATGCTGAAAACTCAATCGACAAAAGAAAAATTTTAGACCCTGATAGATTCGGATATTTATCGATGCATTATGTTATTAAGCTTAAAGATAATCGCGCTTCACTGCCTGAATATAGTAGATATACTGATTGCTATGCAGAGATCCAAATTAGAACAATATTGCAACACACTTGGGCAGAAATTGAACATGATTTAGGCTATAAGAGTAAACTAGAGATTCCAAAAGATATAAGAAGAAATTTTTCTAGACTAGCTGGATTGCTAGAAATTGCAGACTCTGAATTTTTAAGAATCAGAAATGAGTTGGAAAATTATGAACAAAAGGTGTCAGAACAAATCATATTACAGCCAACAATAGTTTCTATTGATAAGGTATCGTTGGATTCGTTTGTAAATAATAATTCAAAAATTTACGAGATATCTAAGGAGATTGCACAAACTATTAATTATGAATTAAGGAACACCGCTGTATTATTAGATAGGTATATTGAACGCTTTCATTATTTAGGGATTGAATATATTTCTGAAATTGAAGCTTTATTAGATAAGTATAGTGCCACTATGATCAAGTTTGCTGATAAGTGGATTGATAAAGATCAAAAGGATGAAGATCAAGAGATTAGGTCAGTAGATTTAGGTATCTCACTTTTCTACTTATGTTATATCGTTGTCGCTGAAAAACAATCTTATGATGTTGCATTTGAGTATTTCTCGAAGTTTAGTATAGGTGATGATGACGAACGAGATAAGAACTCGAGAGCGTTGGTAGATATATACAAAGAAATTGTGGGTTGAATTATGACATCCGATAACAAAGTATTCACGCATCGGACCATTCGGCCCGGTTCGGCAGTGGGATTTCGGGGAAGCTGAGCAACCGAACACATCCATTCCCCTAAGATAAGAGCTATCTAAGGGGAATATACGTCGTGAATACAAGTACGTTATAGGAAATCAGCGCAAAACAACTATTAGATAATACATAGAGATTGAGTAACTATTAATATTGGTTATCAAGATAACTAGTTGGAGGCTCGCCCATGGAAATTGCAAATGAAGTAATCGAAAGTATGTTGATTAAGTTTAACTCGGAGAGGAAATGGACTCTCCAAGCGATTGGACAATTGTCAGAGGAAGATTTAACATGAGTGCCTAACTCTGAAAGTAATAGTATTACTAATTTAGTTGCTCATATTCGAGGTTGTGTTCATTCCAGAATAGAAACAATCTTTTATGATATTCCAGACACTAGGGACAGAGACAAGGAATTTGAACGTGGGCTCAAATATTCTAAAGAGCAAGTTTACAACATGACAAAAGAAGCATTTGATATAATCATTCAATATCTCGAACACCTCAAGTCAAACCCTGAATTGTTATTATCACAACCGTTTATCAATCGTCCACCTCTTACATATAGCCAGGTAAACAATGAGACAACCGTTCTAAATCTTATGATAGCAATGATTAGAGAAATGCATTATCATACCGGGCAAATAATATATGCAGCAAAGATTAGAAAGGGACAACTTGTATGGAATTATGACTAATATAAAAGTGTATGAATGTTAAAGTGTTTCGAAAAAGGCACTGACATCCTATAACAAAGTATCTACGCTGCAGGCCATTCGGCCCTTGGTCTGCTAGAAGTATTTCCGAGAAGTAATTCAGCAGACAACCCTACGAGGCTAAGTCCGTCGGACCCGGCGCATTCGCGCCTTAAGCCTCTCGGGTTCGTAGATACAAGAACGTTATGTGAAATACCGGAAACCGTTTATTTAAGAGGGTGAAACTATGCAGCAAGTGGATATAACCACAACTCTTGAAGAGTTGGAAGAGGAAAAGTGGAGTGAACCGAATTTTGCTTCTCGATTAGTTCTCCAAGGACATGAATTAAGAAAGAAACCTCTCTGTGAATTGAATAATGAAGATTTAAGGCTTTTGATCGGGCAACAGATGAGTCTAGATCTTCTTTTGCCTCTAGCTTTAGAGAAATTAATGGAGAACCCATTGAGATCAGGAGATTTGTATATAGGTGATTTATTTTGTTCGGTACTTAAAATAGGGCAAGAATATTGGGAAGAACATAGAGAATTAAAGAACGAATTAGATGAAGTGATCAGAACATATGAAGAGGAGAGAGAGACATTAGAAGATCACATAAACCAATATAGAAGTGATAATTTGTAAGTCGATTCAAGAAGTCCGGTACATCACATAACATAATATTCACGCATCGGACATTCGTCCTCGGTCCGGCATTCGCCGGACACCCAGCATATACTGGGTCGTGAATACAGGAGCGCTATGGGAAATTCATGCAAATCAAATGTGGAAGTAGGAAGAACAATGGAAGATAGTCTATTCTTTACAGATGAGTTATTAACGAATATGAATAAATTCTTTACTGGGGAAGTAGTTCTTTTAGGAAATTTGAACAATGTAGAAGAAGAACGAATTAAACTAATCTATCCTCTCCTAGTTTCAATAATTGATAACTCTAAGTCTATGTCTATATTAGGTGAATGCAATTTAATTAATGATATGTATAAGATAGCTAGGTCTTATGTTGAAAGAATGATTAACTTTATGTATTTACAGGTTTGCAATGAAGGTGAATTTAAATCATTCCAATTACATACAACCCAGTGGATCGTTCAATCGAAACAACAAGAGGCAGGGTTAAAGTTGACTATACAGGCAAGGACAATGTAACTCTTCCGAATTTAGATGAAGCATTAGAGCGATTTACAAGTAAATCAGGCAAAGAAATAACACACTGGACACCAGTTTCCTTAGATAAACGAATTGAAACTATTAGCGAAAGAACTAATATAGATCCCAGTATCATGATGATGTGTAAGCTAAATATTTATGAGGATGCATCGGAAGCATTGCATGGCACATTATATGGTTCACTATTTCACTTAGGGATTTTCCACCAGGAACAAAGTTATCGCATCCTAACGATTTATTACAACATTATAATTCTTTAAAGACTACAATTTATTGGACTTGTGGATTACTAACCGATGATTTATTTGCTTTACTTAACGAAAAGTACTCAAATTTAGAGGGACTGTATATTAAATCGAAAGAATATACAAACAGAGCAGTAGATGTAATGAAGAAGGCTGCGAAATACAATGAAGAAACTAAAAGATTTGACTGATATTTCGATGAAGGCTTGAACATCCCATAACACCGTATCTACGCTGCGGGCTGCGCCCTTGATTCGCAAGATGAGGTAGGCAGAGAAGTGGATTCAGCTCACAACCCTGCGAGACTAAGTCCTGCGGACCCAGTCGCATGCGCTCCTTTAAGCCTCTCGGGTTCGTAGATACATCAACGTTATGCGAAATCAATTTTAAAGGAGAATCGAATATAATATGGGTAAGAAATTAACTATATTTCTTGTTGATGGATCTGAAACAGGACCTAGAACAATTGAAATTGGTAACTGGTCTGGCAAAGCAGTATACTCGCAAAGATCATCACTTCCCAAAATTATAGAAAGGCAGGAATTCAATCGACCGGGTGTTTACATATTAAAATCAATGCCCAATAACGATAGTTATAACGAGCGAATGTACATAGGTGAAGCTGAGAACTTAAGAAAACGACTTAAACAACATTTAGCTGATTCTGATAGAGATTTTACAGAAATTGTAGCTTTTATTAGTAAAGATGAAATGCTTACAAAATCACATATTAAGTATTTGGAATCCAGGATTATTACTTTGGCCAAGGAGGCTAAGACTGCCGAAATTGATAATACCGTTCAACCAGAACTGACAACATTACCTGAGGCAGATATCTCAGACATGGAATACTTTTTGGATCAAATCAAGCTTATTTTTCCTGTAGTGAATTTTATGTTCTTGGTTCCTTCCACATTAAAGCAATCTGAGAATGCAACTGTTTTAGAGCAACCATCAAACAATAGTGAGATGGTTTACACAGTAAGAAGCAAGAAGGTAGCAGCAAAGTTAATTGAAACAGAAAAAGGCTATGTAGTATTATCCGGATCTCAAAGCAGTAAAACTACATCTAATTCTATTTCTGAAGGATGGATCAAACAAAGAAATAAGTTAATAGAAACAGGGGTGCTCATCGACGGAGGAGAGTTTTATATATTCAAGGATAATGCAATTTTTTCAAGTATTAGCGCAGCAACAGCTGTAGTATTAGGTCGGCAAGCGGCAGGTCCAGTAGAATGGGTTGATTCTGCTGGAAGAACGTTTAAACAAAATCAGGAGAAGAAATTTGAAGGGGAACTCAATGATGAAAATTGACATCGCATAACATAATATTCAAGTTGCGGCTCCTAACGGAGCCTTGGTCTGCTTGATGGCTTTCTAAGATGTAGCTCAGCAGACACATCCGACTACGTCGGACGTCGTGAATACGGGAACGTTATGCGAAACCCCTGTACAATTATTATTAGGAACTGTAAAATTTAACTATTGGGAGGGTCTGAAATGAATAAAAAGTACCTTATAAGTATTAAAGATTTGGTCTATTTAATTGTAATATTAATTGGAGTGATTATAACCCTGCTTACTATACGTCTTGGTGATAACGGATCAGTAGTAGATTATTTTGGATTCGCGGGAACCCTTATCAGTATAGTATTGGCTGTGGTTGCACTAATCTACGCTTTCTTTCAAAGTATTACTTATGGAAATGCAAACAGCAAATTGGAGGAATCAGCAAAAAAGATAGAGGAAGTCACTGATGATCTAAAGAAAGTTAGCAACATTGAAAATCTTACAAAAGATCTAACTTCTTCGGTAGAAGAAGTTAAAAGTAATATTCACCAAGCTATCGCAGGAATTAACGAAATGTCAGCAACTTTTCAAAATAATATTATTGAATTTCAAAGCTTAGTTAGTAATCTAGATATCATACATACTAGTGTTGTAGAAACGCGGCAGGATATTCTAACAAAATTAAATGTTGTTGGTAGTGAAAATACTAATAAAGAAACTCCAATAGTTGCAGTCAGGGAAGAATGGATAGGAATTATCGTTTCGGCAATGCACAGGTTTCATATATTGTATTTATTTTACTTGTCGCTTGTTCATGATAGTGGTGTGAGAACAAACTGGCAACAGTATGTGGAGTGGGCGTTAAATAATGATTTAGCCTTTTGGAACGAATTGTGGAAAAATGAACATGAAAAAGCGGACGAAGAAAGGGATACTAACAATATTCAAGTAGTTTTACAGAGAAATATTGGCGTACTCATGTCAATACACCCTAGCTTAGTGAACAATGGTTGGATAAAAGTTTCAGGTAAAATATACGATGTAGAGGTTAACGAATATAACGACATATTGAAAGAGAGTGTTAGAAAGCGAATAGAAGAGTTAGACTTAGACAAGTCATCTGAGATAATCGAACTAATCAACAATAATAAAATAGTAAAAGAATAGATAGTATTATTGGTCCCTAGCACTAGGGACTGTTTATATATTTGGTAGTGGTTCCATGAGGAGCGGGGCATCGCATAACACCGCATTCACGCATCGGAGCTAACGCCCCTCGGTCCGCAAGATGTATTTTCTAAAGTAGCCTAATCGGCGGACAACCCTGCACCGGCTAAGTCTTCGACCCGCGCTTCGCGCTTAAGCCGGTGAGGGTTCGTGAATGCCATAACGTTACGCGAAACCACCTAAACCAATTTAAAAACCAAGGAGAATCATCAATGATATGGGAGTCATCTTATTGGAAAGAGGATCTCTTGGCACTTTCAAAGAAAATTAGTACTAAATATCGAGTAACTCCTTTTTCTGAAGAATTAGCTGTAGAATTCGAAAAAGATATAATGATCGCTCTGTATTCTGTCCGGAAACTTGAAGAAGCCCGTAAATTATCTTCAAATACAAAAAGTATTCAATTAAAAGTAAAGTCATACAAAAACCTTAAGAATGTTACTCTTTTAAACTGGCATCGAATTGAAGAGTTGTTTGACTTAGATAATCCCATAAATGAAAAAATTCGAGCAAATCATTTTTATAATCAAATCATACATAGTTATATTTTTCTTATTTCCACGGATGAATCAGATTCAATTGATGGATTTTTCTTTTGTTCAGACAGAGTGCGTAATAAGAGACTGTATTATGTTGAATTAATTGAAATAGAAAGATTCGTATCATTTGTTGGAAATGATTATCCAACCAAACAAAGTTTTGATTACGACGAATCATTACAAGATTATACAGTAAATACACCAACATAAAGATCAAAATTAGTATTCGAAAGAAGAGGTGGCATCGGATAACAATATATTCACGCAGCGGGCCGGCTGAAGCCGTCCCTTGGTCCGCCCGAGGCATTTCGAGGAAGTGGATTCAGGCGGACAACCCTGCGAACCTAACCGCAGTCGCGGCCGGCAGCTGAAGCTGCCTTAAGGTTCTCGGGTTCGTGAATACGGGAACGTTAGGCGAAATTCGGGTACTATGCAGCATGATTCATTGAAGTGTATGTTTAATACTAGTATTAATACAATCAGCTAATTGATCGATTATATTGTCAAAGTCGAGTTTAAGTTCTTGTTCCCAGACTCGAATAAGAGTCCATTCTTTTTCTAGATAGTATTCAGTTACTTCTTTGTCTCGTTGGATGTTTCGAGTAATTTTCTTTTCCCAATATTCAGGATTTTTTCTGGGTTGCTTATAGTGAAGTGAACATCCATGCCAAAAGCAAGAATCAATGAAAATTACAATTTTATATTTTTTGATTGCAATGTCAGGTTTGCCGAATAAGCATGTTACATTTTTCCGGAATCGAATACCTTTTCTCCAAATCGCTTTTGAAACAGATTGTTCAAGTTTTGTATTTTTTCCTCTAATTGAACTCATGACTAGGAAATTCTCTTTATCGTTTCTTTTGCGAGGCATAATTACCCCCCCTATATCAATGGGAACGTTCGTTCTAATAATAACTTAACGATGCTAAAAAGGCAATCTTCATACGCCACACAGAGATGTCCCGAATATCACATAACACCGTATTCACGTATCGGGAGTATCGTCCCTCGGTTGTCAGATGTATAATCATGGAAGAAGCTCAGACAACAAACGAGCCAGTCAAGATAAGAGTTATCTATGGCTGGTTCGTTTCGTGAATACAAGAACGTTATCTGAAAGGAACGCAAGATTTTTAAAGACTTTACTAACTATTTCGTTTGTTCATGGAGGTCCAATCAATGTATGCTGTTGTTGCGAATGTGGTAAAAGACAATCAACTTAGAGTTGGAGCAAAAGTTTATATTTTATTTTGTCACGGAATGGCTGAGAATCCAAAAGTGTATCTAATGGCTAAAGGCGGAATACGAATAGAGAAATATATGCCGTATAAACGATTAAATAAATTCAGGACGCAGTGGCTTCCGGAGCATATTAGAGAAAGAGTAATCTGGAAGTATGAAGATAAAGGAGTAGCAGATCAAGTGGCAAAAAGACTTGAGTTGATGTGGACTAATGTTCGCTTATTTGATGAACAAGGAAATCAAATCAGAGAAGGTGTTCCTGCAAGTGAAGCCTTTAATATAGCTGAAAATATTAAATTCATTGATAAGACTTATAGATTTAATGAGGTTTATAAGCCCAAAATCATTAATAAGACTTTTAACAAGATATAAATAAAAATGAAAAAGAGAACATTTGATGCCAGTGAACTCGAAGAAGGCGTTCCCATCAGATAACAACATATCTACGCTGCGGGTTTCGCCCTTGGTCCGAAAGAGGAGGAAGGCATGGAAGCGGAAACAGCTCACAACCCTGCGAGGATAAGTCCGTTGGACCCGGCGCGTTCGCGCCTTAAGCCTCTCGGGTTCGTAGATACGGGAACGTTAGCTGAAGGATACGCAAATCTTATAGGTGAGGGTGATTCGTTTGAAGCAAGGACTCATTGTGTTGATGAACGGAACTTCAAGTTCAGGAAAGACTAGTATTTCTATGGAACTGATCAATCAGAAAAAGATTCTTTTTCATCATTTATCCATAGATGATTTTTTTTATAATTACAATGATTTTATCGATAATAAATTTCCAGATATTGAACCTACAAGAGAAGTGGATAATCAAGTTGTCGGACAAATACTTTTTGATCCCATAATCTCAGTGTATTATGCAACAATTAAACTGTTTTCAGAAATGGGTTTGAATGTAATCGTCGATACCGTAATCGACAATGACAAGCGGTTTAATGATTATCTTGATGTACTTTTTGATCATCCTACATTATTTGTAGGAGTACTATGCTCGAAAGAAGAACTCATAAGAAGAGAGCAAATAAGAGGAGATCGAGAGATTGGACTAGCAAATTCCCAGTTCAATAAAGTATATTGCTTTAATGAATATGACCTTGAAGTAAATACTGAAGACTTGGATCCAACAGAATGTGCCGAAAAGATATTAAGTTTTATTAAGTCCGATAAGGATTACTCGGCATTTAAGAAATTAAGTAAAAGAGATATTCGTGTTTCATAGAAGGCGAATCCATCAGATAACAACCTATTCACGAATAAGGGCTATCGCATTGCCCCTCGGTCGGCCCAAGGGTTTTCGAAGAAGCGGAATCAGGCGGACACATCTGCAAGGCTAACTGCACTCCGCGCAGCCGGTTTGGTTGGAGGTCTACGCCTCTCCAGATCCGCACCTTATGCCTCTCGACGTCGTGAACACACGAACGTTAGGTGAAATCCCCCTAAACCATTTTAATTACAGGAGATTCTATGAAGCGAACTATAATGATCAGTGATATTCATGGCTGCATAAATCAATTAAATCAATTGTTATCTCAAATCTATTACGATCCGAATAATGATCAACTTATTTTACTGGGTGATTATGTTGATAAAGGACCAAACAGTAAAGAGGTAGTTGAAAGAGTTATTGATCTGATGGGGAATCATAATGTAATTGCGTTACGTGGAAATCATGACCAACGATTGTTTGATCTAATTTATACCGAAAGTAGTATTGTTAGGTCCAAGTTCATAGAACACGGTGGCATTCAAACTATACAAAGTTATTGTGATATAAATACTGAAATCAATGAAGAGCAATTGAATAAGGCGATAGAAACTATTAGAACTCATTTTAAGCATCATCTTGATTTTTTAGGTAGCTTACCTCTATACCATGAAGACAATAACCACATTTATGTTCATGCTGGATTGAATCCAAACTATACAGATTGGAAGAAGCAACCTGAAAGGGATTTTATGTATATAAAGGACGAATTCATTAGATCAAATTTTGAAATAAACAAGAAAGTTATTTTTGGGCATACCAGGACAATTGATATACATGGAGTACCCGATATATGGTTCAGTGAGGACAAGATAGGAATAGATGGTGGGTGCGCATATGGAATGCAATTAAATTGTTTAATCTTTCAAAATGGAACATATACAACGGCACAGGTTAAGAGATCTTGAGATTAGTTCAGGATGCAGGGAACATCGCCAACACTATATTCACGTATCGGGACGACTCTGTCGCCCCTCGGTCCGGCAGTAGATTGATGTAATTCGGTGAGGCATTTCAGTATTACGCATCAAGTGAATTCAACCGGACACATCCCACTACCTAACAGCATCGCGGCCGCACTTCGGGCTTAAGATGTAGGACGTCGTGAATACAAGAACGTTATGTGAATATCGCTAATGTTAAAACCAAGGAGGAACAAACGGTGAGTAGAAGACAAATTCTAGCTAAACTAGCAGAAGAATTAGCTTCAAGACCATTGATAGGAAATAAAGATAAATACGGTCCAGATTTAGAACCAATTCTTAGATGTTTTCCAAGAGATAACCCGAATATTGGTTTCGATTGGTGTGCTGCATTTGTATATCATTGCTGTACTGAGGCAGGCGTGAAGTTACCAGTACGATATCCAGAGCCGGTTTCACGTAATTTTGCATGGGTAGAAGCTTGGTTGGAATGGGGACAATTATATAGTTTTTATCATCATAAAAGTGATCAGTCGTTCATTCCAGATCAAGGGGATCTTATAATATTTGATAACATTTTAGGGAATGGACAAAACGATCATATCGGAGTGGTAGTAAAAATAGAACAGGGTAAAATAATAACAGCAGAAGGGAATTATTATAATAAATCAGGAATATTTCAAAGAACTATAGAACAAATAAATGGATATATAAGAATTGACGATACCTATTAATAGATTTTGAAAGAGTATTCATAGAAGGCGATAACATCACATAACATTGCATTTCAGCATCGTCGCTGTCGCTCTTTGGTCGGCAAGGGGATTTTCGAAGAAGTGGAATCAGGCGACACCTTCAACCGGCTAAGTCTGGACCCGTTCCCTTTGGGCACTTAAGCCGCTTGAACGTCAGGAATGCCGAACGTTATAGGAAATCAACGCAATCGATGATAAGTCAAAGCCATCTCATCCCTAGTTGTGATTAAACAAACGTGAGATTAGTGGAATAAAGAGGAGGAAGACTGATCACGGAGATCATTATAATTTGTGAATTACGCGACCACGGCCAAGCTTAATGTATATACATTAAAAGAAGGGTGTAATTGTAGGGGAGAGTAGCTAATTGTGAGGAGATCCTACTTATTTTTACTTATTATGGTTATTTTTCTTTTATCGGCTTGTCAATCATCAGAACAATTAAAGCCGATAAAAGAAGAAACAATTGATTTCGATTTAAACACTGCAATTGAAATGGTTGAGAAGAAAGAAAAAATGATCATTGATTTAGCATTGAGAGATAAGGTGTCAAAACTGGAGTATAAGGAATTAGAGAAATCTTTTACCGAAGAGTTTGGAGACCATGCTAAGGGTATTTTATCTATACTATTTATCAATAATATGGACTCCGATCCGGAGTCAGATATGTATGTACACCAGAACACATTATACCCAACTGTCTTTCACAAAGGAATAACTATAACAAATGCGGTTATTTATAAGAGTTACTTCGAGAATGAGTTTTTTAATCAAACTAGATTAAGCATTAAGGAAGAATATGTTGGTGATGATGAGAACTTAAAGGATTGGAAAAGAGAATACATTTTTACTCCAAACAAAAATGGAGAGTGGGAATTAAATGGATTTTCTGGAGTGATGAATTTCTTAGGAGAAGATTATAATATGAATTATTTAGAGTTGAAGAGGTAAAAAGGGCCTTGGTCTGCAGAGATTAAAAAACATAAAAAGGAGGATCATATGAAACGAATAGACGTTGCGTATTCTTTGATTACAGACAAAGACAAAACAAAAATCCTCATGGTGAAGAATCATAAAAACGGTACTTGGTCATTACCAGGTGGAGGCGTTGAAGAAAATGAGACCTTAGATGCGGCTGCAATCCGCGAAGCAAAAGAAGAAACAGGATATGATATTAAAGTCCACGGTGTAGTGGCTATCAATGAAGCAATATTAACAAAACATGATGAACACGTAGTGTTTATTACTTTTAGAGCTGAAATAATTGGCGGACAACAAGAGATAACTAGACCAACCGAAATTAGTCATGTTGAATGGGTAGATATTGATAGAGCAGATGAATTTATGCCTTATTATCAAGAAGGATTAAAAAATATTGCAAAAAACGAGATTGAAATCAAGTATTTTAATGAAGGAAAAGTTTAAAGGAATTGTAAGTAAATCGAGGAGGACATGTCCCTTAGATAACATCATATTCACGCATAGAGCCATTCGGCTCTCGGTCCGGAATGAGGGATTTCGGGGGAGCGGGATCAACTGGACAACCCTGCACTGGCTAAGTCCGTCGGACCCGGCGCATTCGTCCCTTGGTTGTCAAAAGTTCAGGCATAGAGGAATATACAGATAACACACGACCCGGCCCAAGATAAGTGCTATCTAAGGTCGGGTCGCGTCGTGAATGCAATAAATTTCATTGTTGGCAAAGGAACTTACTTGGTTGCTTATCATAACGAGGGTTATACTAATATTAATGAAGCCTATCTTAGGCTGCTGCGTTATGTCGAGCATCATAGCTTGGTTGTAACAGGCTATTTCTACGAGGATCTCCTTCTGGATGAATGATCTATTGTAGATGTAGACTACGTACAGATTGAAGAATAGGAACAGCTTGAATCGAACAAAAAAGTGGTGATTGAATTGGGGTAACCGTTAAAGATTTACTGCAGCTGCCTTCATTTAGAGGAGCTCAGGTGGTCACTGGAACAAGCAGGCTGCATCAGACCGTTTCCTCTTTATCTGTTTTAGAGGTAGCGGATGTCAATTTCTTCTCGCAAATTATTCAAACCGTTCAAGAAGAGTGGTATGCCGAAGAGCTGGTCATTAGCTCTTTTTATTCCATTAAGGACAGCGTGGAACAGCAATGCAAAACGGTTCAATATTTGCATGACCTTGGTGAAGTGGGATTGATTTTGTACTATGTTGGCATTATCATGCCAGATATAGCCGATGAAGTGCTCGAGCTGGCCGAATCACTGAATTTTATTATCATTTGCATGCCGAGAAACGATTACTCTCTTAGGTATAATGAAGTCATTTATGAAGTCATGGAGGCGATCGTAAGCAATCAGAATGTGAATGAGCATTTCGTGAATGAATCACTGGAAAAGGTCTCGCTGCTGCCGGAACATTTGCGGAGCGTGGAAATTACCCTTAAACTGCTGTCGGACCGGATGAAAGCGAACATCGTTCTGACAAACAGCAACTTGGATATCATCAATCGTGTCATGTGGCCGCGCAATTCATCGCTCGATGTTGCGAATCTAATTCGGTCCATGGCGCCTTCTATTTTGAACGGCAGAATGGGAGAAGGAGAGCTGGACTCGTCCTGCTTTGTTGAATACAAACGTGTTCATCAAAAAAACGGAGAGGTCCTCTACCTGTTTCTCATTAAAGAGAATACGAAGCTGCCTCCGAAGACGATGGATCAAATCAGCGAGGTGGTGCAGGTGGCCATCAATTTGTGGGGAGATAAGCATAACGAGGTCAGCGAATACGCTTTGGTTAAAGCCATCGTGAATGATGAAAGCGAAAAAATGCGCAGATTGGCCAGTTTACTCTATATTGACGTTTCCGCCATCCAAATGATGTGGCTCGTTTACGTTCGGGATTTGTCGGAGGAAAGAAGGATAAGGGAAGACTTAAAAGCGCATCTCTCGCAATATTATAAAACCGCGGTCATTCAAACGATCGATCACTGTGTTGTCGTTTTGCTAGGGAATTGTTCATATAAATACAATGAGTTTGAAATCGCAGCGGAATATATCGAAACCACGAGTCTCACCGCTGACATATCAAGCATCGTTTATTCTCCGAGGATGCGGAACACACAGGACGTACGCCGAATGTACCAGCTCGTAAACGGAGTCTCGAAAGAGGTTCACCGCATCTATCATAACCGCAAACTATTCACCGCGGCTGAAGTCCGTTCCATGAAACGGGCCATAGACCTCAGCAAACAAGGGGAAGAGATCACTGAAGAATGCTTGTCCGTCATAGAGCCAATTATGGACGACCCTGACGCATTGAAAACCCTGATGACTTTTCTTCTGGATGCGAAGGGGAATATGGATGACTGCAGCAAGCTGTTGTTCGTCCACAAAAATACGGTGAAATATCGCATTAAAAAAATTTGCGAGCTCATAGGATATGATGTGACCATCAATTCGGAATCGTACGATGTTTATACCGCCTGCATGGTCTACCGTCTCATCCATAACTAAAAAGTTCCGATGTTTTGTCCAATAAGACAAAAACATCGGATTTTTTTTTGTTTTCTGAAAAAGACGTTGACCTACTTCATCTTTTACAATAAGAAAACAATATTCGAACGAACAGGATTGGGGGGATCATATGAAAGCCGTTAAAGAGCATCAATCCTGGTTCAGTCTCGGGATCATCTGGGCTGGCGCGGTCATCAGCATCCCGAGTTTGTTGGTAGGGAATGCGCTTATTGCAGGCATGGGACTATCGAAGGCATTGCTTGTCACGTTAGCAGGTTATTCCATTATTGTGCTGCTCATGATTTTGCAGGGTATTCAAAGCACGGATTTAGGAAGGCCGACGGTTCAGGTTGCAGGTCAGGTGTTTGGCAAAAAAGGATCTCGGGCGATTCTTTCGATCATCCTCGCCATTGCGTGCCTCGGATGGTTCGGAATTCAGGCGAATGTGTGCGGTGCGGCCTTGGCCAATTTGTTAGCCGTAGGTGGAATGAGTGTCCCGGTTCCGCTGGCTTCTCTCATCTGCGGTCTTGTGATGGTGGTCTCGGCGATATATGGCGTTAAAGTGCTGCGCGTCATCAGCTATATCGCCGTTCCTTTATTGGTGGGAATCAGCATATTTGGTCTTATCGAAGCTTTGACCGGTGACTCCCTGCAGATCATTCAGCATTATAAGCCTGAGGGAGCTATGAACTTTACGGACGGGCTGGCGATAACGCTGGGTTCATTTGCCCTGGGTGCAGTCATCGCAGGAGATTATTCGCAATTTTCAAGAAAACGGTCCGATGTCCTGAAAGCCGCTCTATTCGGGATTGTTCCGGCAGGCTTGCTGATGATCGGTGCAGGAGCTGTCCTGACGATTGCTTACCAAGCCAGCGATATTACAGCAACCTTTTTGAGTATCACGACTCCGTTTGTTGGCGGCGTGGTTTTGATCTTGGCTACGTGGAAGACGAACCTTGTGAACGCTATTTCAGGCGGCTTTGCTCTCATTAACGTGTTCAACGTATCGAAGGAAAAAGAGAAATGGGCCGTCGGCATCGCGGGAACCATTGGGACCGTATTGGCCGTCGTCGGTATACTGAACTATTTTACTCCGATCATGTCCATCCTGTCGGCCATGATTCCGCCGGTTGCAGGCGTGATGATTGCATCTTACTGGGTACTTGGCAAAGGGGATAAGAGCCGCTGGCATGAAGTCGAAGGCGTGAATACACTGGGTGTCGTTTCCTGGCTATTGGGCGCGGTTATTGCTAGTACCCCTGTTGTGTTATCCTTGTTCCCAAGCTTGCCGCAAGTACCGAATCAGCCGTTGATCGGGATTGTCATTTCTTTTGTCGTGTATTATGCAGGCTATCGTTTATCGGCTCAGAAGACAGTTATATTGGAGGAATAATGAATGAGATATTTAGATAAAGCAGCTGTTGAAAACATCGCCGTCGGCGCAGCATTTCTGGGAACCGGCGGAGGGGGAGACCCTTACATCGGAAAATTGATGGCTCTCTCGGCCATTGAGAAGTTTGGACCTGTAAAACTATGCTCAGTCGATGAGATTAAGGATGAGGACTTTTTCATTCCGGCCGCAATGATGGGGGCGCCTTCCGTATTAGTGGAGAAATTCCCTAAAGGGGACGAGTTTGTTAAGGTGTTTCAAAAATTAGCGAATTACTTGGGAAAAGATCAGATCGCCGGCACGTTTCCGATGGAAGCGGGAGGCGTCAATTCCATGATTCCCATCGTCGTTGCAGCGCAGCTGGGATTGCCTCTGATCGACTGTGACGGTATGGGGCGGGCGTTCCCGGAGCTTCAAATGGTGACGTTTAACCTGGACGGCATTCCGGCGACACCGATGGCGATTTCGGATGAAAAAGGGAACATCGGCATCTTTGAGACCATTGATAATAAATGGACGGAACGGCTCGCCAGGGTGGCCACGGTTGAAATGGGCGCCAGTGCTTTAGTAAGCCTGTACCCGGCAACGGGTGCTCAAATAAAGCAAAGCGGCGTTCATCATATTGTGACCCTCTCCGAACAGATTGGAGAAATCATTACATCGAAGAATCGGGACGCGGGCGATAAGCTTCAAGAACTGCTGAACCTTGTGTCCGGCTATGAACTTTTCCAAGGTAAAATCGTGGATGTCATCCGGGAAACCAAGGGCGGATTTAATCTTGGACGAATGCATCTCGAAGGAATCGAGGCGTTTAAAGGCGGAGAGATGAAGGTTCATTTTCAAAATGAAAACCTGGTTGCCGAAAAGAACGGTCAAGTCGCTGCGATCACCCCGGATTTAATCTGTCTGGTCGATTACGAAACCTTGTTGCCAGTGACCACGGAGAGCCTGAAATATGGGAAGCGCGTACGGGTGGTCGGACTGCCTGCACATGAAAAGTGGAGAACGGAAAAAGGGATCCAGACGGCAGGACCAAGATACTTCGGGTATGATTACGATTATGTTCCTATTGAGGATTTGGTGATGAAAAAGGCGGTGGTTGAGAATGTATAGAATCGGGATCGATGTAGGCGGCACCAATACGGATGCCATCATTTTGGATGAGAATTATCATCTGGTTCATGCGGTGAAATCACCAACAAGCCTGGATATTAAAGCGGGTATTGAAACCTCGCTCCGGAATTTACTGCAGGAATCGAAAATTGATAAAACCCAAATAACGCATGCCATGTTAGGTACAACACAGTGCACGAATGCCATTGTTGAGCGCAAAAAGCTGGCCCAAGTCGGCGTCATTCGTCTGGGTTACCCGGCAACGGCTTCCGTTGCTCCGTACACGTCCTGGCCTGAGGATATGGTTCAGAAGCTGTCGGGTAAATATGCTCTCGTTCATGGCGGATATGAATATGACGGCCAAGTGCTTGGAGAAGTCGATGAAGCTGAAATTACAGCCCTTTTAGAGGAATGGCGGAGCAGTGTCGAGTCCATCGCAGTCATCGGGGTGTTTTCATCCATTAAAAATGATCAGGAGCTCCAGGTTCGCGATCTCATCCATCAAGTGTATGGAGCGGGATTCCCTGTTTCCTGCTCTTCCCTGATCGGTTCTGTCGGTTTAATCGAACGGGAAAATGCGACCATACTCAATGCAGCCTTGTGTAAGGTTATTGAAACGACGACCCAAGGATTTGTGCAGGCGTTAGAAGAAGAAGGCATTACAGACGCAGCGGTGTTTTTATGCCAGAATGACGGTACCTTAATGTCGATAGATTTCGCTAAACAATTTCCGATCCTAACCATTGCATGCGGGCCAACGAACAGTATACGCGGTGCCTCTTATTTGGCGAAGATCAAAGATACGATGGTTCTCGACGTGGGCGGGACGACATCGGACATCGGGGTTTTGCAGGACGGCTTCCCGAGAGAATCCTCGGTTGCGGTCGAGGTTGGCGATATTCGCACGAATTTCCGCATGCCGGATATTATCTCCGTTGGGCTGGGCGGCGGAAGCATTGTGCGCTCGGAGAACGGCAAAATTACGGTTGGCCCCGACAGCGTAGGATACAAGATTGGACAGGAAGCGCTGGTCTTTGGCGGGCATACGCTGACTACAACAGACATTGCCGTTCGGCTGGGTCTCGCGGATGTCGGGGATAAGAGCTTGGTAGCGCATCTGGATGAAGACTTCGCTAAAAATGTGCAAGCTGAAATTGCAACCATCATTGAGCAGGCCATTGATAAAATGAAGACATCGTCGGGAGACGTTGAGCTTGTTTTGGTAGGCGGCGGCAGTGTCGTTATACCGGACACGATTCGCGGGGTATCCCATATGATTAAGCCTGAGAACGGGGGCGTAGCCAACGCCATTGGCGCTTGTATTGCCCAAATCAGTGGACAATATGAACAAATTTATATCTATTCCACAGAGCCCCGTGAGGAATCATTAAGAGATGCGCAAGAAAAAGCCGTGAAGCAGGCGGTGCTGGCTGGCGCTGATCCGGCTACGGTGGAACTCGTGGAAGTGGAAGAAACCCCGCTGGCTTATCATCCGGGAAATGCAACGAGACTGAGAGTGAAAGTCGTAGGAAACATGAAGTAGAAGAGAGGCTTCACATGAGTTTATACAACTTGTGTGAGGCTCTTTTTTTTGTTAGCGGTGAGGTGCAATGTGATGAGTGGAAAAGAGAGATTTCACTTTTAATTGAACAATACGAATTGGGAAGCTAATATAGTTATGATAAATGTGTATTAAGTTAACCGTAAGAACCCTAAGTGAGAAGGTAATCCAGTGCAAGGATTTCCAGCAAGCGGCTGCTGATGGTTGAGCTTAACCTTAGAAGGGATGGAAATGAAGTGGTCGTGTACTGGCTAAGTTTATTGTTGTTCACCTCACTCGGAAGTTTTATTTTGTGGATTTTCCTCTACAAAATTGTATGGAGAACTTGGAAAACTCGAAAAATAAATCAACGAAAAAAGAGTATGAGAAAGGTTATCAAACGGACGTTTTTCGGAAAGGTGAAACATGTTATCGGGGTTGGATTATCTTATGTTTTTATGTTTGCTCTATTTATTGGCATACCTATCTTTTGTTTCTATGTTGCAGTTCCGACTTGGTTAGACCTACCTGCTGTGTTTACAGGTAACTATGCCGAAGTGACAGGTCATTTAACTAACAATGTCACTGTTGATATGTCAGGTAAGTCATGGGGTTACCCATACTATGCTTATATTGATGGAGAATTCTATTATTCTCTAGTACCGCTTGATTCTTTTGAGGATCTAACAATTACTGTGAATTATCTACCTCACACGAAAGTAATTGTGGACATACTGTAACTGCTCTTAACGATCAGCTGTTTTTGATGAATTGTGGGAGGGAGCAGATAACACCATATCTACACGGTGTCGCTAACGCTCCTTGGTCTGCCCGAGGGTTTTCGGGGGAAGATGACCTCAGGCAGACAATTCTGCGAGGATGGTGCAATAGGAAAGACAGTTGAATCTTGGGTGGGCATGGTTTCCCTTCGAAAGGAGGTGAGGCCATAGAAGTAAAGGATGCTTTGACGATCATGTTTTTATTTGGATCGTTTATTCTTGCCCTTTTAACATACATCAATTTTAACAACAAGAGAAAGTAAGAACCTCCCCAAGGTTAGAGCCAGAGGTGGGTTTTTGGTCCTTTTTAACTCAGAAGGGATGACCCATCCAAGCCAATTGTTGAGCCGAGTGTTAGCCGCACGCAGCTTCTTTCAAAGTAAGATAACACAATTGGAAAAGAAGTGAACAGGAAATGGATTAAAGAATATTGAAGCATAATAAAGACGACAAAACTAGAATAGAACAGCGTATTACAGGCGTGTTAAGACGTAATACAACATAATGAAAGACAAGCGATTGGCAGAGGAGCAGAATCAGTGGACAAGAAGTAAAAGAGGTGAGTACAAATGAAGGTAATAACACTATGTGGATCGACAAAATTTAAAAAAGAATTTGAACAAGCCAATAGATACTTAACCCTTAAAGGGAATATTGTTTTTAGTTTAGCTTTTTTTGAGCAAAGCGAAGGAATCGAGATTACCAAGGAACAAGCAGAATTGTTTGAAGAAATCCATTTTCGTAAAATTGACATGTCAGATGAAATATTTGTTATCGATGTTGGTGGTTACATTGGTAGTAGCACAAGAAAAGAAATTGAATATGCAATTGAAAAAGGAAAGATAATTAAGTTCTTTTCAAAAAGCGAATTAGTAAAAAAACGGCAAGACAAACGAATTAATCCGAAATAATATTGGTGGTAATCAGAGAAGTCGCTATCATCTCATAACAAAGTATCTACGTTGCGGACCGTTCGGCCCTTGGTCTTCAGAGGTTGGGTCAGGCAGAGATAACCCTGGAAGGCTAAGTGGCGAAGCCACCCAATCGCTGCACTCCTTCAAGCCTTTCGGGTTCAGGAATACAAGAATGAGGCAACGATAATACCCGGTTTGAAACCATTCCAACTGTTCGTCATTCGTATAGCTGCTCAATGCTTTTAATCGAGTAAATGCAATCAACCAATAGCTAAAAGTAGAAACTTGATTTCAAGTGAAACTTTTAATACTACAAAATTAAAAAGATGGGAAAATGTTGAGTTTATATGGTGATGAAGAAAATTTATAAACTCTGACGTAAGGAGAGAAAGAACATATGGGCAAGAAGAAAAAAACCTTACCGAAAAATTTTGATGAACTAATTAATGCAGGCGATATATCAGCATTAAAAGAGGTATTTACCCGATGCGAATTTGATGCCCGAGGCGGTTACAGTAAATCAACAGCCTTGAGCTTTTACGAAGTACCGAATGAATTGGTTCGCTGGCTCGTGGAACAAGGTGCTGATATAAATGTTAGAGATAATTACGGAGCAACGCCTTTACACAAACATGCAATGAGTTGGTGTGGTGATACGGAGTTGCTGCTTGAATTGGGTGCAGATATAGAAGCCACTGATTATCAAAACGAGACACCTTTATTTGCCGCCGCAGGTTCATTTAAAGCAAAAGCGGTTCACACGTTGGTTACTAAAGGCGCAAATATCAGCGCAAAAAATAAGATGAGACAGACTCCATTAGAAAAAGCTTTGGCATTGTGCAGGAACGCGGATATTGTCAATATGGCGGAAGTTGCCGATATTTTGCTTAACGCTGGAATAACTGTAACGCCGGAAATGAAAGATTCTATTAAGCGAATCGGAAGTGACTTTGAATTTCACAGAGAAGGATTTAATAAAGAATATTTGAATCAAACCGATGAGGCACTTTTACGTCTATATGAGCTATTTGATGTTACTCCAGTAGAGAAGCGAAAGACGCACGACGGCGCCTCTTCAATAACAGTATCAACAAAGGGATGGCAGGCACAACATAATGAACTCTGGAATTTACTTATCCCTTCAAAAGGACATGCGAAAACCATACAGGGTGAGGTTATCCGGATTACTGGTAAAGTATCGTACGAAATTTTAGATAATGGCGGTATTAACTGGGATAATCAATTTTTTAAAATTCTCAATAGTTTAATTCATTACTTTAGCTTGGGTACACCATTAAATCCCGCTTCACTTCAGGAGGCAGTAACATTAGCGAAAGAACTTCACAACGGAAATGGTAGTGATGAACCTGCGAGACTGTGCGAACTAGCAGTGCATTGGGTACTAAGCAATCCGAATCCTATTACTCTGGAACAGCCTGACTATAAGCGATAACAAGGGGAAATTATTTTAATTCAATACAATAAGAAATGTAAAGAACGGAGTGAAATGAAATAACTGATGAAGTGCGTTGTTGAGTAACAAGACAATCATATCTGATAACACTGTATTTACGCGGCGGTGCTTACGCTCCTTGGTCTGCCAGAGGCATTTCGAAGAAGGGTGATTAACAATTTGATTATAAAAAATAAATGGATTCTTTGCACAAACCTTCGTTCAGATCAAGAAGTTAGCAAAGGTGACTCATTAATTATCTACGATGATTTAAAGATCAAAGGTATACCACGGAAGCAACTGCGCAAGACACTTTGCAGATCATACAGCATGGTAAAACAAGAAGACATAGTGATTGATACAGACAATGATCGTATCGACAAACCACAGTACTAAACAAACTTAGAACGGAGGAAGATAATAAGTACGAATATATATTTGTTGACGCTAAATTGGGTGGTTTTTTTTCAGAAGCAACACATCAACAGACAATTATTGAATATGCAAGAGAGGGTTGGCGGTTAGTCCAAGTACTTCCCACTAAGTATGATGGAAATGGAAAGCCAACTCATTACGAGATTATATTTGAAAGACCAGTACAAAAGAGTTAAAGATTGAAAGTTTGTGAAGTGTTAGCATCTCAAAGAGGGAGTGATGGGACGTCGTGAACACGGGAACGTTAGCTGAAATTACCTTAGATTAAATAAACTTAAAGGTTGATTCTATATGGATTTACAATTTAAAGATAGTCTGAAAAACACGTGTACTGTCCTTTTGATATATGTTGGAAACGCAATATAGACCGTGGTGACAGAACAGAAGATCAATCAGATTGGCAGAGTAAAATAATGGATTGAAAACATTAACTATAGTTGCTCTGTCAATACCAGTTTGAATACATCAGAAGAATGTGCTGAAATTGGCCTCCTCCAATTGCCGGGCGGCACTTTCCATTTTTTCTGCCGAAGGGCTGACGCTTCACCGAGTTCAGGGAGGTCCGTGTCCGCACGAAGTGCGTCTTTCTCGTTTCAGCGGCTTCAAAGGTTCGGAACAGAATATGTACTTTTTTTAAAAAATAATGGTTACAGTAGGTATTCGCTTCGCTCTTGTTCCAAACTAAAAAATAATGTTCCGGTGAGCATATTATTTTTGAACGAGAAACTCCAGCACATGGGTAAATACTGTTTCAAGAACTTCTTTCTTTACCAAAAACAGATTTCCTTGTATTACATTTTAAAGAGAGCGTCCTTCAGCCATCTACATGGCTGAAGGACGCTCTCTTTTAAGTTCTAAATATTCCGATAATAAAAACTTTCATTATCAATTTTAATCGCTTACATTCATGACTAACTCCCTCTGTTTGCGCAGAAGGTCATTTAATGGTTACTTGTATACAAAATGAGCGGGAGAAGAACTTGGAATATTTTGTGGAAGACTCTTGTCTTAATTCCACTCTAATTAATTATTCGTGAATCAGCTCAATCTATTGGAAGGTCGTCTGCTTGTAAGGAGGGAGTAATTATCGTACTGCCTCTTTTTGGCTTTTGTAATTGCTCCGACAGTCATAGAAGAAGTAACCAGTAAATTACCAAAATCCGGTCGTTGACGAATAGATATATTATTAATTTTATGGTGCTTATAGATATGAGGGAAATGCTAGATCGTGTACGGAATGATGGTACTGTAGTGCAACCTTACTTTCTTTACTCAGTTTCTTCCCCAAGTAAATACCCCACAGAGATTTCCAAAGCTTTGGCGATCATCACGACTTCATAGTCTTGAACGAGACGATCTTGACCCTCCAGACGTGAGAGACTGGTCTGACTGATATCTAGCCCTAATGTTTGCAATCTGGCGAGGAATTCTCTTTGCTTGATCCCTCTACTTTTCCGGATAGCTATCACTCGGGATCCGATAATATTTTTGTTCCCAGGTGGTTCTTGTCTATGCTTCATCAGTAACACCCCTCATTTCATCCAAATTGTAAGAGAAATTACGGTTGTTTTAATGCGAATATCGAATTAAAATAAAATAAACCGATAATCGCATTAAAAAGACTGCTCCTTCTAGCATTAACAAGAGAAGATGAATTTTAGACCCATCGGAGGTGTGGATGGATGAGCCGGTTGCACAACTTATTGGAGGAGGAACGGCGAAAGCTGAATAAGCTTGGAGAAGAGTCAGTGAAGCAGTCGATTCCGTTATCCGATAACCCTGAGGTTCTGGCACAGAGCCGAAGGGTCGATGAACTGGTAGCCCGATATGAAGACATGAAAGCGAGACGTAATCGGGTTGCACGATGAGTACTGTAAATGAGAGGTAGGGGAGGCAAAACAATGGAATTTCCACCGTGGTTTCAACAAGCGGTTCAAAGCAGACTGGATGAAGTGTCTGCACGAATCGAACATGATCCTGAATTAAGTCAGGTATGTGGGGAAGCAGACGAGGCGTTTGAAGCGTTGTTTGCAGGCAAGGACGTGAAGCGGATGCCTGAATATGCAGAGTGGGAGAATCATCATATCATAAGCAAAGGGATACAGAATGAGCTGCTGTACATGCAAGGGCTACGGGATGGCATTCAACTCACTGTATCCTTTCTGAGTCATTCGATGAGATCAGATGGAGAAAGCGAAAAGCCGAATGTCCATAAAGCGAAACAACCTTGAATTGAACTAAAATAAGCCGAAGTCTCAGTATTACACGCTTCGGCTTATTTTATGTTCTTCCTTATTTTGTCCCTTACTTCATTTATTATCTCTACTCACCGACTTGAACCACTCATACACTACTTGGGTGATCTGGTCACCGCCATTGGATTTTTCCAATGGGTAACAAATTGATATGATGTATTATATTACGTAGCAGCCTTACCAATGTGTACGAAATAGATTTGAAATAAGCTTTGAAATAAAAGAAGAAATAAACAAGACAAAATGGAATAAAGAATAGGGTGCTTTACTCAAAAGGTCCATCGTATAACATCGTATCTACGCTTCGGGGGACAAGAGAAGTGAATTCAACTCACAACCTTGTGAGGCTAAGTCCGTCGGACCCAGTCGCTGGCGCTCCTTTAAGCCTCTCGGGTTCGCAGATACAGAAGCGTTATACGCAATCGCCTAAAGCAAAAGCATGATAAAAAAGAAAGGCTCTGTTAAATTTAGTTGTTGATAATCGACTTTTGGGAACTAATGTTCTATAATTGAACCGACTACATTAGGGTTGGTGATGATTGTGAGGGCAACTGATATCCTTAAAGCCATTCAAAAACTAAATCCAGCAGAGAAACACCGTTTACGAGAATATTTAATTGATGCACTTACTGAATCAAGTTCGACTAGAACTGTTCTTCACAAAATATCTGAGCGTAAAAACAAGATTGGTTATCAATGCCCAGATTGCGAATCGGAGCATATTGTTCGATTCGGTAAATATACAACAATCGTTGATGGCGAAGAAGTTAAAAAGCAACGCTATCGATGTAAGGCTTGTAAAAAGACATTCACTGACCTCACAAATACTGTTCTTTATCGAACTCGTCACCTTAACCAGTGGATTAAATTTGTTGAGTGTATGATTGAAGGTTATTCTCTTCGTAAGTCCGCTGATTTAATCGGGAACATCACTAAACGTCACTTTATTTTATTGGAGACATAAACTATTATCATCGTTAAAAACAAATGGAAATACCAAATTTCGAAGGTATCGTTGAAATGGACGAGACCTATTTCCTGTACTCGGAAAAAGGACAAAGAAAAATTAAAGATAGAAAGCCTCGCAAACGTGGCGGTTCTGCAAAGAAGCGTGGTATAAGCAATGAACAAGTATGTGTATTGGTTGCAAGGGACCGTGACAAGACCACTTTTTCGCAGATATTGGGAATGGGTAGGTTAACGAAATACCAGTTAGACAAAGCCATCGGGCATAAACTTTCAAATGAAAATGTATTATGTACAGATTCCTGGCGTGCATTTAAAACATACGCTGCTGACAAAGGCATAGATATTTACCAATTCAAGTCTGACGGTAAAATTCGTACAAAAGGGCTTTATCACATTCAGAACGTTAATAATTACCACAGAAGACTCAAGGGGTGGATGCAACGATTCAATGGTGTTGCAACCAAGTATTTAAACAATTATCTTACGTGGTTCCAAGTGTTAGAAAGCATCCAACACCAAAGAAATGAAGTAACAATGAATGACTTGAATATTAAAGGGAATTTAGTACAGAATTCAGCAACTTTTGATAAAATAAGGTTAACTAAATTTGCTGTATAAACACTGATACTTATTATTATTTCTCTTAGAGAGTATATTTTTTGTTAATGCAAGATATTTTTTATTCAAGAAGTAAAATACGATATTATCTAATAAATTTGAGAAATAAATAAACTAAGAGGTAGATTTTAGCTTATTTAAGGGGGGATTATATGGAGGTTTTTGGAATTATAGGATTCACTTTCGGAGCTATGGGATTTATTTTTGGACTTATTGCTTTTACAACGGCATTGACTAATAGTAATAAAGTAAAAGAACTTGAAAAGAGGATTGATGATTTAGAGGGAAAATCATAAACAATCATTCAAGTAAAGGGTGCTTTAATTGAATTAAGACATTATTAAAATTAAGAACTTCTAATCTCTGGGAGTTCTTAATTTTTTATCTTATATCAACACTAAAATTTAACAGAGCCAAAAAGAAAAGAAGATATACTTATGTGGGTTCCTTATGAAACAATAAGAAAACATCCTCCAGATTTTCTTGTACAGTATCGTTTTTATACACGAGCATTTTGCATAATTCAATTTTCGATTCGAAGTCAAAGTCTGGCCGCATCCAAAGCTCCGTTTTTGAGATTTGGGTTATAAATGGGCAGACGGGCAGAATTTCGGTGAGGCTTAAATTTTAAGCAGCGTTTTGAACGCGTTGCTTCGCGATGGCAAGTGCAGAGGCAAGTAACACAATCGCATTCAAATATTGGTGGGTCGTCACTTTGTGAATCCCGAAAACATGGAGTTGGTCTGCGGTTAAATAGGTCTTCATTCGAGAATTACAGCGTTCCACACTGGTTCGTTTATTGTAAAGTTCCTTCCAGCCTCGGCTTTCTCGATGAGGTAGTGCATAGCGCCTGAGATCCGTTTGACTGTTGATTTTGACGACCACTCCATAATTGGAGGATGAACAAGCGGCCATGCCTAAAGGGCAATCCACTTGACCTGTCGCATGCGGACAACGGAATTTCAAATGTGCCTTCTCCTGCCCCCAATACGTCATGGGAAAGCCCATCGAACAACGGGGTGTGCCTTTGCCGGTGATCCCCGCGGGCGGTTCCTTTTCATTTCGTGGATTCAGCGGGATAATGGCTTGTGCCTTGACGTTCCGGGCTGCCTCGTAGTTTTTCATTTGGTCGTAACCCGCATCCAGCATGAAGAATTTCGCTTTGGATTTCGCAGCGGCAAGCGTCATGAGAGCAGGCCCTTCATCTCCGTCGTTTACATGGGCAGGCGTTACCTTGAGCGCCATCGGAAGTTCACTTTTGGTATCGACGGCCAGATGCAACTTATAGCCAATCCATTTGACTTTGTTGCCAAAGGTATCAAACTTCGCTCCCCAGTTGGCATTGCCGGTGAGTTCGCTTTTTCGCTTGGGTTCTTTTTTCTCGTAGGCGTGAATGGCTGCGCTGTCGATGGCAACATGAGTTCCGTCGATGATTCCAGCTTCTTGGCACTGAACCACAAGCTCCTCAAACAACTGTTTTGCAAGGTTTTTGTGAGTCAACTCGGCAAAGACTCGGCTTAATGTAGAAATGGAAGGGGCAGAGAGATCCAGCCGAAGTCCACATTGGTAACGGAAACGAAGGTCAAACTCCAGTCTGCGCTTTGGACCGGTGAACGTATCGATGTTCACTAAGGGAGCAGCGAGCAAGGCGCGAAGAATACCTTGACGACAGTGTCCATCCGTTCCTCGGGGTGAGGAATTTCTCAATTCTTTCGCGTAAGGTCGTAGGTCCAGTGCGCTGAAAAAGATAGGCAATCGCTCTTTCGATTCGATTTTTTGAAGCTCCTCAAAGGAAAATAGACTTTCTTGGAGAATATACAAAAAGGGGCTTCCTCCTCTTGAGTGTTTTGGTGTCGTTACCAAAAAACTTCTTCAAGTTGGGGTGAAGTCCTTTTTTGTACCCAAAATTCCTTTGTGTATCAAGGGCTTAGATTAATGCAAAATGCTCACACCTGAAGAAGGTGGTAGACGAAATCTTTTTTCTCAAGGATATGGACAAATTCTTATATAGAAGATCATTGAAATTAGCAAGCTTGCTCAAAGAAGAAGTAACTAAGAACGTTATCTGAAATCGTCGGGATAAAAATATGTTTAAACGCCAGGATCTCAAGATATTAGTTCAAATAGAATATAACCATAGTCAGAATTTATATTATTAATGTTCGCAACTTTTGTAATTAATATATTGGGCGGTGTGAATATGGAAGTACGTGAAATTGAAGTAAATGATTATCCTGAGGTAGTAACATTATGGATTAATGTGTTAGGAAACCGCAAGGTTAATCTTGATAATTTTTCCGTAACGCTAGAGAGAATGAATAAAGATGGGAACTATAAAACATTTGTAGCATTATTTGAAAATAAAGTTGTTGGTTTTATAACAACGGTACAGGCGTTATCATTTGGAGATGAAATTGGTTACTTACACATCCAGGGTCTTGCTGTGCAAAAAGAACTTCAGAATAAAGGAATAGGAACAAAACTGCTTAAATATGTGGAGGATTATTCCAAAAGGAAAGGGATTTCAACCATAATCTTATGTAGTGGATTCAAACGCACAGATGCCCATGCCTTTTATGAACATAATGGTTATGACAAAGATTCATACTGCTTTGACAAAGGTCTTTGACTTTGTAGAAGAGAATTTGTTTAACAGGCTTTTCAGAGAAGTTAATAACGATTATCAAAGAATCGACGACTTCAGGTAACATCGCATTCAACGCTGAAGGCCGCTTGGTCCGGGAGAGGCAATTGGAGGAGCAGATTGTGAAGTAAGATCATTTATATTACGTGGAGGCAATCATATGAACAAAACTATCAGCAATATACATAACACGAATAAGATTTATTGGGACGAGAATGGTAATGATTTTTTAGAAGCAATTGTACTGCCTTATTACGGTTGTAATACTTTAACGGAAAATGAATTAAACTTATTTGGTGATGTAGCAGGCAAAAAACTTTTAGATATTGGATGCGGCAACGGTGAATCTCTTAAATATCATGGCAGTAACAAGGCCGCTGAGCTATGGGGAATAGATATTTCTAAAAACCAAATTGAGAAGTCAGCGAAATGCCTTTCAGAAAGTGGCTATACAGCTAAGCTGATTTGTGGGGCAATGGAAGAGGAACACGGACTACCATCCGATTATTTTGATTATGTTTATTCAATTTATGCAATTGGATGGACAACGGATTTACAGGGTACATTTAATAGGGTTGCATCATATTTGAAAAAGGATGGCGTATTTATATTCAGTTGGTCGCATCCTATCCATATGAGCGTGGCATTTGAAGAAGGAAGAGCCTTTTTTAAAAATAGCTATTTTGATGAAACATGGTCTGAGCGAGATCTTGACGGGAAAAATGTTTTACTTTGCTCCCGAAAAATATCAACTTACGTGAACGCCTTGGCGAAGGCAGGTTTTGTAATTGAGCAATTGATTGAACAGACAAACGACGAAACTTTGCAATTAACAGGCGAACTTAGTGATTGGAACAAAAAATCGCAAATGGTTCCGTTAACAGCAATTTTTAAAGCAAGGAAGCTGTAGTCGGGTGATATCATACTTGCAAATGGCTAGTACGAGATAACTCAGACGACACACGAGCCGACCTAAGATAGGTGCTATCTAAGGCCGGCTCTCGTCGTGAATGCGGGAACGTTAGAGGAAATTATTGCAACATTTGAAGCAACAATAATTCATTAATAACCAGGAGAACAAAATGAAGAGAATAATGATAATTGGATCTGGAGGATCAGGGAAATCTACATTTTCAAGTAAACTCTCTGAAGTTTTAGGGTTACCATTGTATCATTTAGATGCGTATTATTGGAAACCTGGATGGATTGCAACCCCTAATCATGAGTGGGATGATTTTCAAAGAGAGCTTATTCAAAATGATGAATGGATTATTGATGGAAATTATAATAGAACATTAGATATTAGAATTTCGAGAGCAGATACCATAATTTTCTTTGATTTACCTCCGTGGATAACTACTTATAGAGTCATTAAACGAAGAATTAAATACCATGGAAGAACGAGACCTGATTTGAATGAGGGATGTCCTGAGCAATTAGATTGGGAATTCATTAAATGGGTGTGGAATTTCAGGAAATATAAAAGACCAGGAATACTCGAAAAATTAAAAAAATATGAAAAAGAAAAAAATATAATAATACTTAAAACACCAAAGGAAGTAACTAACTTAATTGATCAATTAAAAAGTGAATTCGAAGAAGGCAACAACATCCTCTAACATTGTATCTGCTCATGGGAGCTGACGTTCCTTGGTATGCAGGAGGGATTTCAATGAAGCATATTCAACAACCCTGCGCTGGCTAAGCGCGGTCGCGCCCGGCTTCGCCTTAACCCAGTGAGGGTCATGGATACTGAAACGTTATAGGAAATAGCCAAAAAAACTTTATATAAGGAGGAGCAATGAAACAATTTGAATTAGTTAGCCTTGACATGTTTCAAACACGCAGCGGATTCACTATTGCTTAAGATTAGAATTATGTGGGGTAAAGTTTACTTATGTTTGATGCAGGAGGTTCTGATATGAAAAAAACAATATTGATTTTTATGATATCTTCGCTAGTGGCACTCACAGGATGCAAACAAACCCATGATATAAAAGACAAAGCATTAAGCAAAGAAACTCAATCAGTTCCAGCTGAAACCAGTAAGGCATCCCTCGAGAAAAAGACAAAGGATATACTAAACCAACTTGAAAATCAAGACTTTTTTATTCAAGGTGAACATCTTAGTAATGCAGATGACGAAACGATTATAGAGTTTGGGAAGGCTTTTGTAAACTTATTTAACGGTGCAGTTGCAGAGCAAGAAAAAGTATTATTTGAAAAATATATTTCGAACAAGAACCTACGAAAATTCGCAGATAAAATGTTGGAGATAACGCAAAAACAGGATTTACAAAGTGGAAATTCTATAAATTACGGGTTGAAAAATGAGTTTAAACAAGCCAAGTTACAACATACAGAAGATAACTTTTGCTATCTTGAATTGGCATTTCAATTTGAAGGTTCAGGAATGGGAAGTAAAATGCTGATTACCGTCGAAAACAAGTCTTTAAAGATTGTGGATTTCTACTTTGGAAGTAAGGACGGCGTGGATACGTTTGCCACAGGTCATCCTGCGGAAAGAGAGATGAGCAACCCGAATTTATGGTTGGACGAGGAATGGCTAAAGAAGGTTTTTGATAAATTGGAGGATTTTGAGGCAGGTTTGACTCTTGATGTCACTACGTCATCGCTGATGTTCTCGTCACTAAAAGGCTAGGGCGTTTCGTGAATGGCTAACGGAGTAGATTACTTCAGTTATAATTGAACTTTATCCCCTAACGATTGGAAATGCACGGTATAATTTATTTAAGGCCTTTGACAAGCATAAGTATTTCATTGTGTCGTAAATTTTTTATTTTATGGGGGATTGAAATGGAAATTGTTTTTAGAAATTTCGATAATTCTTATTATGATAAAGTTTGTGAATTTTTGATTGAATTATCAAAGGATGATCGTAATCATATAAATTGGAATTGGGCAAGGTGGGAATGGATGTTTTTTCATCCTGACTTTAATAGTGACTTAATGGATAAGATTGGCTTGTGGTATTGTAATGACGAGATAGTAGGAATAACAACTTATGACCATTATTTCGGCGAAGCATTTTTTGCAACTAAACAAGGGTATAGAGAATTGGGAAAAGATATACTGGAATATGCCATTGCTACTTTTAGTAATGATAAAGGCCTTGGGATTGCGGTGAATGATGCGGATACTCACACTCTAGACTTATTACGTAGCAAGAAATTTGTGAAGAATGATCAGACTGAAAATGTACTAGAACTTGAACTAGAGAATGTTAGTCTTGAATACATAACTCCTGAAGGCATAACAATGAAAAGTCTCAATATTAAAAATGATTTATATAAGCATCAGAAATTACTATGGAAGGCATTTGACCACGAAGGACTTGTGCCTGTTGATGAAATTACTATTTATAAGCAACAAAAAATGTTGTCAGCAGCGAATTTGAATCCATTCTTACATATTGTTGCAGAAAATGAAGATGGGGAATATGTTGCATACTGCGGCTTATGGTATAGTCAGAAAACGGATTATGCTTACGTTGAACCAGTATGTACGATTCCAGAGTACCGGCATATGGGACTTGGTAAAGCGGTGGTTTTAGAAGCCTTAAAAAGAAGCTGTTCCTTAGGTGCTAAGAAAGCATACGTTATTTCTGACAATCCTTTTTATAAGTCCATAGGATTTCATCAACATTCGCATTATACCTTCTATTGGCATAACATCTAATAGTTTAATCTTGGATTTATGGTTGTTCATCTTTTTATATTTAGTATAGCTTAATTAGATTTGTGTCATTGTTATAGGGAGTTTGGGAAAACCATAAATGATAAATTCAGAAAACGAGGAAGTGAAAGTTTCACAATGCAGCATCAAATCATAAATACTGAACTAGGTGTAATCTCAGGTCGAGATGCAATCTACCTAGATAAGTTGAATTTTACATCTACAAATGAGGTAGAACTAATTGGAGAAATAAATGCAAGTCTCTGTTCACAAGTGAATGATGAAAAATACATACCATATAAGTTCATAGTAAAGGGAATTTACTACTTCAATATGGTTGAACTAGACATAAGTTATACAAATGTATTGAGAGACGTTGAAGTGAATTCAAGTTTGATTGAAGTAATTGGATCAGATCTACTGACAACAATTAAAGAAGTCAGAGGGCTTAACCTTAGACATCTCATTATCTGTACATATGATGAGATTTTTGAAATAGCTTGTAAAGAGTTTGAAATGAAATTCAACACAAACGATTAGTAACTTGCCCTTCGAGGAAGCATATACGAGGCTAAGTCCGTCGAACCCGGTGGCTAAGCCCCTTAAGCCTCTCGTGTTCGTAGATACAAGAACGTTATCACGACAGAATCGAATGCAACAAGAGCCGAATGGCTCTCAATCCAATGATATATGTAATTCGTTATGCAGATGAAGTGCGTCCTTAAAACCTTGCAAATAAATCTCACGTTCTAAAATAGCTCGTAGAGAAAGGTCTGCATCATCGTAAAGGAATAGGGTCTTCTGTACATTCTCTGGTACTCCTTCATGTAACTGCTTAAAGTAGAGTTTCCGTTCGGATGAGAACTGGTTGTAGGTGGAGTTGTTTTTGATAAGCTCGCCATATAAAGACTCGATTCGATTACGAATCAGGGAATCTAGTAAGATTTCTTTATACAAAATTGAATAACACCACATTCTTTTAACTTTACGAAGTAAAATTCAACTTATTAAATTTTATTTTGACACATCGAACAATCGAGTCAAGATATATCGAAGATGTTTTTGATTAAGGAAACATACTTTCATATAATTAAAGAAAAATTCGCTTTGTGTGTGAAAGGATTATCATATGATTAGTTACAAACCTTTTCAAAAGTTGCTGATCGACAGGGAAATTAAAAAGCAGGAATTACTTAAAATGACGGGGATTTCATCTGCTACAATGGCGAAGCTTAATACTAATGAATATGTTTCGTTAGAAGTCATTGATAAATTATGCAGCGCTTTAGGTTGTCAGCCAGGAGATCTGCTAGAACATATAGCGGAGCACTAAGTGAACGGAATAAAGAGAAAGGTCCGGCCAATAGGAATATGGCCGGACCTTCTTCGTTGGTTATTATGACACTTGGTAATTTTAGAGGTTCAATTCGGTTCTATATGAACATGTACGTCATAAACGCCGTGTGTTTCTTTTAATTCATGTTCCACCTGGTCAGAAATATCATGGGCGACCCGGATATCCAGATTCGACCTCACCAGGATGACGATGTCGACAACCGTGTTGCTGCCGTAATTCCTTGCCCGAATGTCCTTGACACCCTTAACGCCAACCACTTGTTTTACGGTTTCTTTGTAGTCTTTGACAATGTTTTCATCGAAGCCATCGGTTAAATGATGAGAGGCATCGCGGAATATATCCCAAGCGGTTTTACATATCAGGAAGCCTACCAATACGGCGGTAAGCGGATCGAGCCACGGCAGATGAAATTGAGCGCCGATGATACCCACAACCGTACCGATGCTTACCCAGGCATCCGAGAGATTGTCCTTTGCCGATGCCATTACGGCTTGACTGTTTACTTTGGTTGCCAGGCGCTTGTTATAGCGGTAGACCAAGTACATCACAATGGCGCAGACAATGCCGGTCCATGCGGATATGAGATCAGGCGATTCATGGTTTCCTTCAAACATGGAAGAGACGGCCCCGAACAAGACCTGGATCCCGACGGCCATCATAATAAAAGAGGCGATCAAAGAGGCTACCGTTTCCGCTTTCCAGTGACCGTATGGATGATCCCGGTCCGCAGGTTTTTGCGATAATCGCAGTCCGATCAATACAGCAATGGACGCCACGATATCTGTAGCATTATTTAAACCGTCCGCCCGCAGGGCCTCGGAGTTCGCGGTGTACCCTATCCATAATTTAATTGCAGATAAACAGATATAAGCAATGATACTGATGATGGCACCTTTTTCACCCAATTTTAAATCATGATAACGTTGTTGTTCCAAATCTAGCCGACTCCTTCCGCACGTCCCAAAAAATAGTACCTGACTATATTACCAAGCAGAGCAGGGGTGGGTCTAGAGCAACGTTTTTTCCTATCACTTAATAAGTGACAAGGGGCAAAAAGAGTTGCACCAGACTAAGAAAGATAGAGTGACGCTAGGATTTTAAGCACATCAAAATAGCGGGCGAGATCATCTCTCGGCACCGCTATGGATTGATACATATGTTCTTACATGATCTTGTTCAAATGAAGCATATATTCACCGCGGTTTAGCGGGTTGACTTGTCTCCGTTTATTCTCAGGGACGGTGGCTTGCACCTTCACGTAGCCTCCTGGTTTTACGGAGAGCATGCCCTCACCGCTAGTTAGAGAATGGACTTCGGCTTTCAGCAAGTCGGTCGTCCGTACGGGGATGGTACCATGAATGTGTACGGCATGATTGTGGAATGTGGGTTCCTGATAGGTCCCTTCCAGTGCCGCCAATCTGGATAATGCTTTGCTCAAACTGGTTTCCGGAAGAATGAATTGGATCACGTTTATGGGCTCATATACTTCCGTTCCGGCTTTGTTGAGCGCAGCCATGAGGACGAGCGGGGTCAGACTGCGAAAATCCTTTGCCGTCGATACCGGACTTGCGTAGCCGGTATGCGTCAGTGTCACGATCACATCGGTCACGGACCAGCCATACAGCCCCTCTTGCAGCACCTCAATCACGGTGTCTTTAATCGCTTTCTGAAAGGATAAGGGGAGGGAGCCCAGTTCCACTTCCAGTCGATACTGGAGTCCGGTTCCTCTCTCGCCAGGTTCGACTCGTAAGCCAACCGTTGCATAAAAAGGACACTCGCCCATATATTCAACAGCCTCTCCGGTCGCAACAGGCTTCTCGATACAAATGACCCGAGGAGCTGAAAATACAGCTTCGATGCCGTATTGCTGCTGGATGGTTTCCAGCAGAATTTCTTGCTGGACTTTGCCGAATACGTGGATGATATGTTCCTTGGTATTAGTATCCTGTATATATTGCAGGAACGGATCCTCTTCGGTAAGATCGCTTAAGGCAGTGTGAAGTTGATGCTCCTCCGCAGGATTCTTGGCTGACACTTGGACTTGAATCGGCGGCTTCTGAAAGTGGACCCGCTTCATCCTGTCGGAAACCGCACCGATGACGTCGCCAACCTTGAGTTCATCGGTAATGAGAATCGCAATGTCTCCGGCATCGATCTGATTCACCGCAATGGATTTGCCATGGTCCAAAGCATGTAGGTGTTTCACCTTGAACATGGTGGTGTTTCCGTTCTGCGTGATCACCGTAATCTCGTCTCGCGCCTGGATACTGCCGGCGAACAGCCGGAGGTAGACGTTACGTTCCCCATTCGGAAGTTTGATGACTTTGAACACCAGGCCGGATAACGATTCATGCTGAAGCTCCGAGGCGTCATTAACGGGGAAACATTCACCAAGCGCATGAAGCAGCGGCTCGATGCTGATCCCTTTGGCTGCTGATCCTGCAAATAGGGGATAAGCTTTACCTTGCTGGGTTTGCCTGTGTAATTCCTCCTGCAACCGTTCGCGAGATATGGGAATATCCTGAGCATAGTCGTTCAGCAGATCGTCATTGGCCAGTGCCAACATTTCGACCCACCCGGCGTTATGGGGATCGGCCACATCCACCCGAACGGCTGCGCTGCCTTCCTGAGTTACAGAGCTCATCTCGCAAATATGTTCATCCAGCAGATTACGTATCATGATAGAGACTTTCTCGTAATTCGCGCCCATTCGATCGATCTTGTTCATGAATAGAAGTGTGGGAATCCCTTGTTCTTTCAGTGTTTGCATGAGCACCCGCGTCTGGGCCTGTACGCCCTCAACCGCGGAAATGACCAGAATGACGCCATCCAGCACACTTAGTGAATGCTCGACCTCCGAGATGAAATCGGCATGTCCCGGCGTATCGATCAAGTTGATTTTTAGATCGCCCAGCATGAACGATACCGCAGCGGACTTTATCGTGATGCCTCGTCTCCGTTCAATGTCCAGCGAATCCGTGATGGTATTGCCTTGGTCAACGGAGCCCGCTTGATCAATAATTCCGGATCTAAACAGGATTTGCTCCGTTAGTGTGGTTTTACCGGCATCAACATGGGCCAAAACCCCAATATTCAATATTTTCTTCATATATAATAACCCTCATTCGTTTCATTGTTAGTTGTCCTTTCCGTTGGTTGTTATAGTTGAATTGCCGCATATAGAATCGCCTCCATGAAAAATAAAGTTACTTCTAGTTTATCCATTAAGAGATATTCGGAATATGTAATAAATGCTTATAATCATTCATTATCTTGTTCTCTATCTGGCAACGTGCAGCGTCATATTTGAATTTACATATTTAATACCGTGAAAAATGGTCGGCATTGGATTAGGATAAAGGCATACACCATATATGAAGGAGTCTTGCATTTGATAACACTTCATGCCATAGATAAGGACAATTGGGAGGATTGCATCCGTCTTAAACCGAGACCTGAACAGGAGAAGTGGATTGCCCCCAATCTATACTCAATAGCGGAAGCTCAATTCATGGAGGGCTTCGAAACGCGTGCGATCTACCATGATGAAGAGATGATCGGATTTGTAATGTATGGTCTGCACCCGCACGATGATAACTACTGGATATACCGGTTTATGATCGACGGTAAGTTTCAGGGACTGCATTATGCCAAACCCGCGATTCGTTTGGTTCTCGAGGAGATTCGGACCTCGCCGGATACAACGGACGATGTTATGCTATGTTACAAACCCGAGAATGAGCGTGCAAAAAGGCTATATTCCGAAATTGGATTTAAAGAAGCCGGGTATGCCCCCTGGGGAGACGTGATGGCTAAATATCGTTTTATAAAATAGGCTATAAATAGAAGAGCCGTGCATTCAGCCATTTCCTATGGCAGAACGCATGGCTTTTTAGCTCGATTCTTTGTGGGGGCGGATGAATTTGGACTGTACACGAGTGTTTTTTTCATCAAAAGCGGAGGTTTGCTAAGAGAAAGGAAGTTTGGTTCCTCACAAGACGTAGCTCCGAAGTCAATTGCATGTTGGTATGAAGGAGAATATGCTATTATACCTAAATAGCAAAGTTGCTCGGAATGGAGGGGACTACGATTCGAATATTAGCGATTAGCGACATTCATGGCTGCTACGATGAGTTTAATCAGTTATTGTCTGACGTGCAGTACAATCCCGTTAAGGACAAGCTGATCTTGCTCGGGGATTATGTGGATCGCGGATTAAGAAGCAGGGAAGTCATTGAGCAAGTGATGGAATTGCGGGATGATGGTGCCATCACTCTTCGGGGGAATCATGATCAGATGATGCTGGATGCCATTTTGCTTGATACGGATGAAGTGAACTCACGCTGGATTCGGAATGGAGCTCGACATACGATTGAAAGCTACTGCGGCGCCAATTTTTTTGAGGGTGAAATGGATCGTGCCAGATATAACGAAGGTAAAGCCTATATTAAAAAAAAGTTCGAGCATCATCTATCCTTTCTCGATACGCTGGCTCTCTATTATGAAACAGACACCCACATATTCGTACATGCAGGGATCAATCCGGGGGTTGATGACTGGAAGTTGCAGCTTCACCATGATTTCATCTGGATTCGCGATCCGTTCTTTAATTATCCAACAGGCCTTAACAAAACCGTGGTGTTCGGGCATACGCCAGTTATGAACTTGCATGATTCGGAAGGAATTTGGTTCTGTGAAGAAGGAGACAAAATCGGTATAGATGGAGCGTGTGTGTACGGTAAACAGCTTAACTGTCTGGAAATCACGGAAGAGCAGGAATACCGAACGCATTCTGTTCGGTTCATGCAAAGTGATGTGAACGTAGAGGAAGAGCAATGAAATGAACGAATACATACTCTCGATAGGAGGATCTGTCCATGTTAATTATGAATGAAAAGATAAAAGCTCGCGAAGTACAGCTGACCGGCCTAAACGGCGAAGATCTGGGAGTCGTCTCCAGGGAGGAGGCGCTTGCGCTGGCGAAAAATCACAAAGCCGATTTGGTGTGTACCTCGCTATTCAGCAGTCCCCCGCCCTGCAAGCTCGTAAGCCGAGGGCAGGCGAAGCAGGAGGCCGTGAAAGAGAAGAAAGGCCAGACAGCTTCATCCGGTCCGATGAAAGTAAAGGAATTCCGCTTGTCCGTACATATTGAAGAGCATGATTATGACACCAAGCTGTCGCAAATGCATAAGCTGCTGGAGGCGGGCAAAGCTGTCCAGCCCGTTATTCGCATTCAAGGCAAGGAGGGCGAAGCCGCTCGCAAGCTGCTTGAGCGACTCGTTCATGATCTGGCTGAGGTAGGCTTGAAGGAGACGGGCATTCAGGTCAGCGGCAAGCAGGCTACCGTGAAGCTGCTGCCGATCTAAGCTGACGGAACGCATTTTCAGGCGTTTCATTTTAGTGAAGTTCCATGGTTTACTTTTTTATATTTAGATGATACTATGGATCAAATTGTAAACGCCATGAAGAGAAGAGTAGATGAACAGGAATCCCCACAGAGAGCTCCGGTAAGCTGAAAAGGAGTTGGAAGCCATTCATTGAACCAAGTCTCTGAGCGGCGCATCGGAACTTATGGATAAGGGATGGTGCGACAGGAGCTCCTGTTACAGAGCTAGGGTATAAGCGATCGCGTGATGGCCGTACCTGATAAGGCTGGTATCGAGAGATATCGGCGAATAGGGGTGGCACCGCGAAACCAATCTCGTCCCCAAGACTTATGTCTTGGAGATGGGATTTTTTTGTTTTTAACGGAGTTACGGCAGAACAAACAACGTAAGGAGGAGTCAGGTATGAGCGAGGACAAAAACAGGACAGAAGAAGTGGTGGATTTTTTGACCAAGATGATCAAGGAGGATGTAGAGAATAGTGTGTACCACAGGCCGGTGGCTACGCGATTTCCGCCGGAGCCCAACGGTTATCTCCATATCGGCAGCGCCTATGCGATTTACATCAATCATTCCATCGCCAGCCGGTTTCATGGTAATTTCAATCTTCGGTTCGACGATACGAATCCACTGAAGGAAGATATCAAATACGTGCATGCGATTCAGGAGGATATCGAGTGGCTTGGACTTAAGCCGGACGCTTATTTCGGGTCGGATTATGCGAATCAAATCGCTGAAGCGGCCAAGAAACTCATAGCTAAAGGGAAGGCTTACGTCTGTGATCTCACGCCTGAACAAATGACGGAATACCGGGGGGCGCTAACCGAAGCTGGCATCAATAGCCCTTTTCGGGAGCGCAGCATTGAGGAGAATTTGGCGTTATTTGAGCAAATGATCGCAGGGGCATTTCAACCGTCGGAAAAAGTACTCCGAGCCAAAATCGATATGTCTTCCCCTAACATGAACCTGAGAGATCCAGTCCTGTATCGAATCATTCATGCGGAGCATTACCGTACGGGAACAACGTGGTGTGTATATCCGATGTACGATTTTGCCCATCCGATCCAGGACTGGATCGAAGGAATTACCCATTCGCTATGCTCAGCCGAGTTTAAAGATCATCGACCGTTATACGAGTGGGTGCTTACGGAGCTTGAAGTGACGGAGCCTCCGAAGCAGCGGGAATTCGGAAGATTGAATATCTCGGGATACGTTACGAGCAAGCGATATCTGAGGGAGTTGGTGGATGGAGGCTTTGTCGACGGATGGGATGACCCCAGACTACCTACGTTAAAAGGATTACGGCGGCGAGGTGTGACACCTGAGGGTATCCGTCGTTTCCTGGGAGAAATCGGGGTGTTTCGCGGCAACAGCCTGGTGGACTCGGGCATGCTTGATCATTATATCCGTCAAGACTTGAAGGAACGGTGTTATAACGCGATGGCCGTCATGAGGCCGCTGAAGGTGATCATCACGAATCTTTCAGAAGATTGCACCGAGATGTTTGCCATACCGAATCATGAAAGTGACGAAACATTGGGTGAGCGGGAGGTTCCTTTTTCACGAGAGCTGTACATCGAGCGAGAGGATTTTATGGAGGAGCCCGTTCCCGGATTTCACCGGTTATCCCCTGGCAAGGAAGTGCGTTTGAAAGGAGCCTATTTCATCAAATGCGAACATGTCGTGAAAGATCCAGCAACGGGGGAAATCATGGAGATCCACTGCACGTATGATCCATTAACGAAGAGCGGGAGCGGATTTAATGACAGGAAGGTGAAAGCAACACTGCATTGGGTGTCTGCGAAGCACGGGATCCCGGCGGAACTTCACTTGTATGATAAGCTGCTGAAGGAATCAGCCGAGTTATCAGAATCGGATAACGTTTGGGAGGATCTGATGAATCCCGAATCATTGATTCGAATCGAAAACGCCATACTGGAGCCTTCCATGCTGAAAGCGACGATGAACCGTACGTACCAATTCATCAGACACGGATATTTCTGCGTGGATTCCAAATATACGACAGAACGCAGACTGGTGTTTAATCGTATTGTTCCTTTGAAGGATTCATGGAAGAAGCCGATCCGAAAATAAAATACAGTTGCTATAACCCCAAAGTGCTTAAAGTCGTTGAGTATGAAGCGTTTGGCTAATACCAAAAAGCCGGGAGCAAGTTAGCTGCCGGCTTTTTGGTGTTATTAGTAAATTATTATCTGTTCTACCCTATATATTGAGCGTTAACGCGTCCAATGTCCCGGTCGAGATAAGAATGGAGGCAGTTTGGTGCTGGTGTCTCCTTTTGCTGCGTTAACCTGGAATTGAGTAAGGAAGAGGCTGGTTGCTAGATTGGCACCGCTAAGGTCTGCGTCCCTGAAATCGGCACCGATCAGATCAGCAGCACGCAGATCGGCCCCTCTGAGGTCTGCGGCAATGAGATAAGCTCCTCTCAGATTGGCGTATCTTAGGTCTGCTCCTTTAAGCTTAGCTCCCATTAAGTCAGCACCGCGCCCCCCGATCTTTTGACGCACGGGTGGCCCTTTATGCTTCTTGCGCGCATCATCCCGCACAAGTTCACTGGTTCGGAGAAGCAGCTGATTCACTTCTGCCCGATGAGCTGCCACATCCAGCTGTAACAGGGATTCGGGAGAAAGCTGAGTCAATCGACTCGTCTCTTGCAGCGACAATCTCAGATCGGTATGAATGTCTTGAGCCGGTTGCAAAGTCAGGGCTTCGTTCAGATACCATAACAGCTCGTGAAGCTGTCGCATGATCGGGAATACGTCGAACATTTCTTTTGCCGTCCCAGGAGCCTGCCGCCAGTCGCGTCCGTTATAGGTAATCTGTGAAACCATTTGACCTGCTCCGAAGCAGTCGTAAACGGTGCAGCCTCTCATACCTCGCTGCCTCAAGCTGCTGTGCACACCGCAGCGGAAGTCGGATTGCAGATGGTGGCAAGGGGTTCCGCCGTCTTTGTCCATGGCAAAATCCGTTGAGGCGGCGAAGGGTAAAGCGACACAGCATAATCCAAAGCAGCGTTCGCAATCTGCTTGTAATTCTTGTTTGTCTAGCATAATGTTAGAGGAGCTCCTTCCAGTCGGTGTTACGTCAATAAAGTGACATCTAGTTATATTTTAAAACAAAATGATCATAGAGTCATAGATGCAATCTTGGTTTAAATGGTTTTATACCTTGTGAAGGGATAACATCAGAAACCCCAGATGCTATAATGCACCTTAAGCTGCCAAGGAAATTCCGGCAGCTTTTTGTATGTTACATGCCAAGCCAACCGATAGTATATAATGATATTCGTGTCTTTGGTCATCGCTTGATTTGGAATTCTCTTCATTTCAGGACATATGTCCTTTCCTGAGCTTGGGGAATTCACTTTTAATAGTATACAGACCTATAGAAGAAGGAGTATGTATCGTGAGAGGAATCTTATTTGCATTCATTGGCGGTGCCTGTATTACGCTGCAAGGAGTGGCCAATGCCCGAATTAGTCAGGATATGGGCACCTGGCAAGCTGCTACGGTTACGCAGTTGACCGGATTTATTATGGCACTCATTATTCTTCTGTTCGTCCGCGACGGAAGCAGGCAAGGATTCGGACAAGTAAAGCCGCTCTATCTAATCGGGGGAGCCTTGGGGGCACCCATTATATTCAGTGAGGTGACCGCGATTCAGAACATCGGTGTCACATTAACGATATCCGCGTTATTGATCGCCCAGTTATTCTTAACGTTTCTGATTGATAGCAACGGATGGTTCGGCGTGGTGAAAAAGAGAATGAGCTTGCCTCAATTCATCGGGATCGGGATGATGATCGCCGGTGTTGTTATTATCAAATTATGATTGGAACCAAGCGGTTCTTGAGATGGAGTGTTCGGGAAAGGAGAGAGGGACGTGAAGGAAATTCATAATGCGGAGCTCATGCAGCATTTTCTGCTGAGCAACCAGATCCAGTCCGTATTTCACGATGATTTAATGCCTTATCTGGTGTTATATCACTATGATCAGGGCGACATCGTCTGCACGCAAGGCGAGCCGGCCGAGATGCTGTACATCCTGGTTCAAGGGAAGATTAAAATCTTCACGACCTCTGCGGAAGGTAAAGCGCTTGTGCTATCTTTCAAAACACCGCTTGAGGTGATCGGAGATATTGAATACATTCAAGGCAATCCGTTGATCAATACGGTACAGGCCGTATCGCCTGTCTATATGATCGGCGTGCATTATCGCTGGCTTCGCAAATATGGACAGGAGCATCCGCCGCTGCTTCAATTTTTGCTGCGGATCATTACGCGGAAATTTTATATTAAATCCAATTTCTTGAGTTTCAATTTGCTGCATCCGGTGGAGGTACGACTGGCGAGCTATTTATTGTCCGTTTCGGAGGGGGAGTCGGATACGTTCGCTACCAATAACCCGGCCGCGTTCAACCTGACCGATATCGCGAATTTACTTGGAACCAGCTATCGGCATTTAAACCGGGTGATTCTGAAATTCAGTCAGGAAGGACTGATCGAGCGTCACAAAGGGTACATTCTGATTAAAGATCGGGATGCGTTAACGCGTGTAGCCGGAGGTAATATTTACGAAGAATAACACACGGTGATGATGAAACATGAAGGAAGGAGATGGAGCATGTTAGCAGGATTGGTATTGGCACTAATCGCAGGTTCATTGGTTAGTTTGCAGAACATTTTCAATAATAGAGTTAATGAGAAAACAGGCTCCTGGTCTACAACGACGTTGGTGCTAGGCATGGGCTTCGTGGCTTCGTTCGGCATGAGTCTTGCTGTAGAAGGCAAGGGGACGTTCACCCTTCAAAACATGCAGCCTTGGTACTGGATTAGCGGGTTGATTGGGGTCGGCGTGGTGATTTGCCTGGTTCAGGCGACAAGGCTTCTGGGTGCCACATTCGCCATTTCGGTTGTCATGACCTCGCAGCTCGGCTTCGCGCTGTTGTGGGACTCCTTGGGATGGTTGGGGCTCGAGAAGGTTCCGTTTACCATGAATCAGCTGATCGGTGTTCTTGTCATTGTCGGGGGGATCCTGGTATTTAAATTAGGCGGAAAACGGGAACAACAAGAGACGGCGTAGCATGAAGTTTATAACATGAGGGGAGGAATCCATATGATAACGGAGATTGACAAAATCGCCTGGATCCACATCGCGGATGGGCGCATATTGGGCGCTCGTTCCAAAGGAAAGGATACGTACTATCTGCCGGGAGGAAAACGGGAACCGGGAGAATCCGATATCGACACGCTGGTGCGGGAAATCAAGGAGGAGCTGTCCGTTCGGATCAAACCGGAGACCGCGGCGAATGCAGGCAGCTTCCGGGCTGGCGCTCACGGCAAATCGGAGGGTGTTCGAGTAACGATGTCCTGTTACACAGCGGAGTTTGAAGGAGAGCTAAGCCCGGCTTCGGAGATCGAAGAATTGGCTTGGTTAACGTATAAGGATCGGGAGCGGGTCTCTGAGGTTTGCCAGATGATCTTCGATCATTTGCATGAATTGAAGAAGCTGGCTGACTAAGCCCCGCAAGGGGAAAGCAGCCTGTATCCAGGGTGCCAACCTGCTGAGCACTATATCATGCATGCTGATCCAACGGAAGGATAAATCAATACATCCAAACACCGAAAAAAAGACGCTCCTGCGGGAGCGTCTTTTATATTTTAGAACAAATGTTCGTTTTGTGGAGCATCTAAATTAAATCGGACAATATTCGGCTTTCATATTATTAGTATAACTTAGCGCTCATTATAAGTCTATATTTTTCCAGGGGAATGTTTTATAGTTTGTAATACCCGGCCGGGGAACTTGCTATATCGTAAGCTTTATAACTTGTGCTGTTCGGATAGAGAGAGGGAGTCTTGTGCAAATACGATTATGGGATAACAATTTAAAGGTTCGATTATTGGGTGAAGCGTTGTTCAATATGCTGTTTTGGATGTACTTTCCCTTTATAACGGTTTATTTCGGAGCGGCTTTAGGCAATCATATCGCCGGAATCCTCATGACGGTTCCTCCGATATTCAGCATCATCGGCAGCTTGCTCGGCGGTGCTTTAGCTGATCGGCTGGGACGTCGCCCCATCATGCTGCTTGGCGCGTCGCTGCAGACGGCCATGTTTGCGCTGTTCGCGTTATCGCCTTCGCACTGGATCGATTATGCCGCTTTTATCGGCATCGGATTCGGGGGAGCCATCTATAGACCTGCCAGCTCCGCGATGGTTGCCGATCTGGTTCCGGTTCAAGAACGCCGGCAGGTATTTGCAACGTTTACGACTGCGAACAACTTGGGTGCCGTGCTTGGTCCGGCACTTGGAGCCATTTTCTTTTTTCAGTATCGGCAAGAGCTTCTGTGGTCTTGTTCTTTCGTATTGCTGATCTATTTTATCGCGATTTACTTCATCGTTCATGAAACCCTACCGGGGCCTGCCAAAAGTGTAAAGGCAACGGGGTCGATTCTTCAGGTATTCAAGGAACAGTGGAGTGGATATGGCATCATTTTTCGAGATAAAGTGTTTCTGGTGTACATACTGGCGGGGGTTTTTGCCCTTGTGGCCATCATGCAGCTGGATCTGTATTTGGCGGTATATGTGATCGATTATGTACCAACCCAGGCGCTGTTCTCCTGGAACGGACATTCGCTTATGCTATCGAGCACGGAGATATTAGGGTGGGTGCTGGGGCTCAATGGTCTCTTGTTTGTTCTCTTTATTCTCCCGGTCACCAAGTGGTTTCGGAATTGGAAGGAGCGTGATGTATTCGTACTATCTTCCTTGTTATCCGGAGTAGGTACTTTTGCACTCGGACTGAATACGAACATCTGGTTCTTATTCTTTGTAACCATTATTTTCACTTTCGGCGAAATGGCTCGTTCTCCGGTGACGCAAAGCTTTATTAGCCGTTATGCTCCAGAGCATGCAAGAGGACAGTATATGGGAGCTGACAGCTTACAGTTTACGATCGGAAGATTTCTGGCTCCGATGACGGTATTTCTGTCCACTTGGCTGCCGCCTATGGGTATATTCAGCATCATCTTGCTATCGGCATTAATCAGTGTGGCGCTGTATATCCTGCTATTTCGAATGTATGTAGAAGAAAAAAGCGCAGCATAGCTGGCCTATATTATGAGAGTAGAGGGCAAACTCGGTTGTAATGCAGCCGCACGCTTGCTCTCTTTTTTATTAAGATACTGAACGTGCCTGAAGTCTTTAAAGGAAAAAATTTGAAATCTCCATTTACAAACCGATGGTCGGTATATATAATGAAGTTACGAATTTCGGAAGGTTGGTGAAGTTGATGATACCCTTTGTCGCGATGTTGGTTTCGCTTCTTTTGTTTCGGACGCTGGGCTTCGCAGGTTGGGAGTATGTAAATGACTGGGTCATTTCGCTCAGGTTTGCGGTTGCGGTCATGTTCCTGGTAACAGCTTCTGCCCACTGGGGAAAACGACGACCTGATCTGATCGCCATGATCCCGCCGGGAATACCGAGAGCTGCTTTCTTGGTTACCATCACCGGGGTGCTGGAGATTGCGGGCGCTATTCTAATCCTTATTCCGGCTACCACAGCCTTGGCATCTACAGGTCTGGCACTCATGCTGGTAGCCATGTTTCCAGCCAATGTATACGCAGCGAATCGCCATTTGTCACTCGGCGGAAAGCCGGTCACTCCAATCGGGCTGAGAACGGTTCTGCAAATCGTGTTCCTGGCCGCCGTTCTCATGGCGGGCTGGCTTCCGCCTCAGGGGTAACCAACTTATCATCAAGGAGGAGTTATTAGATGAAGCAGGAAGAAAGGCGAGAGCAAACCAAGCGAATACTGCTTGAAGCCACAGAAGAATTGATAAGGGAGAAAGGCTGCAGCCAAACCACCCTTAATGACATCATGAAGCGTTCCGGCTTGTCCAAAGGGGCCATATTTCATTATGTTTCAAGTAAGGATGAGCTGTTTGTCCACGTATTACGAGCTAAGCTTGCCGAGCAGAACGAGCAGTTCATGAGCGAAGTGAACAAGCAAGGGGACATCAAACAGTTTGACGGACCGATGAATACCATTACCAACAGCATGTCGAGACTGGAAAGCCGTGACGATGTGAGCAACCTGATCTTAATGTACCTTATTGGCAAAAGCGATCAGCCCGAAATCGCCGACATTGTGGCTGGTTTCTATAGGGAAGCGACAGCAACTTCGAAGAAATGGATTGTTACAGGCCAGGAGGCAGGGGTCATACCGGAATCCATCGATGCGGAACGGACGGCTGAGCTGTTCGAGCTATTGTCGTTCGGACTGCGGATGCGGGGACTTATCGGCGTAAATAGTCATGTATTCGGCACGAAGGAATATGCGGATTTCATCATCGACATTCTCCGGCCCGGGCACAGGGAAGAGAGGAAGGATGGCTTATGACATTGTGGTTATTTCTGCACATCGCCGGATGTGTGTTATTCCTCGGCAATATCATTACGGCGGCATTCTGGAAAGTAAGAGCTGATCTGAAAGGGGATCCGGCAGAAATCCATAACACGGTTAAGAATGTCATGTTAGCCGATATGGTATTTACCCTGCCAGGTTTGCTGCTGATCATCATATCAGGCGTTGTGATGGCTGTTCAAGCCGGATATGGAATGGATGGAATGAGCTGGCTGATGGCTTCATTGATTCTGTTTGGTATGACGGGGATCCTGTGGGCTGGTTTATTGATTCCGCTGCAAAAAGGGATGATTCGGCATAGTAAACAATCCATAAGGGAGGGGGTCATTTCGGGGGGTTATAAAAGAGCATCGGCGTATTGGGCGGTAGGCGGGACGATAGCCACGCTGCTGCCGGTCGTTATTTTATATCTCATGGTCAGTAAACCATTTTGAAGCGAAGAGAACGATCGATCTGATTGCCTAACGTGGTCAGGTCGTTTTTTTGATTTGCGATTCATCCGACAATGGAAACATAGGGCTTAAGAAGTGCCACCTCTTCCCACCTGCAGGTGCATATTTGACCATCGTCTGCATACGATTAGCCGAGAAAGCTCTGAATAAGGGAGGGTGCTCAAATGTCCGTTAATGATCAGCAGCTGGCACAAATCGCTATGGCCTATCTGCCGCACGGTGCTGAACTTGTACGAATCGATAGGCCTGCAGAACATCCTGCAGTTGTCGCAGTCGACATCACGGGAGATCACATCCCAGAGATTGTCGGTGTGTCCCGATTGAATCATGAGCTTTATTTATTTGTGCTGCTTTACCGCAATGGCGGATATGAGGTCGTTGCCAACGTCTTGGGGCAGGGATATGGGGTTACTTCATTGACGGCGGCCCCTGTGTTGAACCCAAGTATGAATCAATTAATCGTAGGTTGGCAGCTCGGTTCCATCTGGTCAAAATTGTCGATCTACGCTTGGACGCCAGAGGGCCTTCAAGATATCGCACCTGCTGATATATATTACAGTTATATCGATATTGCGGATATGCCGGGTGCTTCGGGTCCGGATGGTCAGGCTGAAATCGCGCTTTGGATTCACGATACAGGCGAAGCTTATCGAGTCGAGGTCGTCAGATGGGGCCAAGGGGCGTTAGTGACTGCACCGGATGTATACCCCTATTATTTCCCTGTCGTTGTAAGGTACTACGAGAGATTGACGCAAGAACATCCGGATTATTCTTATTACTGGTATTACATGGCGGATGCACAATATCGGGCCGGGATGCCGGAGGCTGCCCTTGTGTCAGTCCGCAAAGCACTCACGTTCGCCGAACCTTACCCGGCGCGTGACACGCTGCTTGAACTTGAGAGGCGGATAAAGGAGATGCTGGCAAGCAGAGGGCAGCCACAACAGCATGTCGGGTTATTTCCGGCATCCGTGAAGACGACGGACGGAACGAAGTGGGGATACATTGATCGCAGCGGAAGGATGGTCATTCAACCGAAGTATGATGATGCACAGGATTTTCAGGACAATGGTCTTGCCATCGTAGGTATGAAAGGTAAGTATGGCCTCATTGACAGGTCTGACCGTTTCGTAGTGAAGCCTATATATCAGTCCATCAGCCCGTTCTCGGAGCATCGAGCGACCGTGATCGATGATCAAGGTTTTAAGATGATTAACGAACAAGGGGAAGTGCTGACACCACGAGGATATCCGTATATAGCAGGGCTTAGAGAAGGAAGGGCGGTTTATTATGTAACCGATAATGGCAGTGGAGATGGCGCGAACAGCCGATACGGCTACCTCGATTCAGCGGGCCAAGAGGTGATCTCAGCCCAATATGAGGAAGCGAATGATTTTGTCGATGGCAAAGCAGTTGTGAAAATAAAAGACCATCATTACGCGCTCATTGATCTCCATGGACGCCGATTGGCCAATTATCCATTCGCCTACGTCGGACCGCCTGGTGAGGGCTTGCTGGCCTTTCAGAAGGATAGCACTGGCAAATACGGTTATATCGATGAACAGGGAAACATCGTCATTCCGCCGACCTATACTTCGGCTTTTCCTTTTCATCATGACAGAGCGATTGTTAACACGGCAGAAGATTACAAGTCGAAGTATGGCGTCATTAATAATCAGGGTGAGTGGGTAATCCAGCCGGGATATAACGATATCCGGGACTTGAATGAAGACCGGTTTGCGCTTGGGCGTGCGATTGATCCTGAACAGCCGTATATTGGTTCGATGTATGCCATTGCAGATTGGGCTGGGAAGAGGTTATCTGATTTTGTATATCGGGAAGTATCTGATTACAAACACGGCTTGGCCTCGGTTTATGATGCGAAACAGACGTATTTCATTGATCGAACCGGCAGAGCGGCCCCGGGGTATCCTCGAGTGAACGGCAGCGGTTCGCTTACGCTGGAACCAGGGGGGCTAATTAAGGCCCTGGTCGATCAGCGTCTGTCTTACCTGGACCGGTCGGGTCACGTCATATGGAAGCAGAATGCGGTGATTCCGCTGCAACCACCTTATAAGGTAATGGAAGAAAAGTATAAACCTAATCCGGATTACTTAGTCTACTATCCACAGATCGACGGAATGAGGGATCAAGCAGCTCAGCACACGCTGAATACGAAACTTAAAGAAATGTCACAGGTGAAATTCATTCCTCCGAATCAACAGCTTGATTATACGTATACAGGCGATTTTGACGTCATTTTCTACAAGCAGAAACTGCTTGAACTGGAGTTGAACGGTTATAACTATCCCTCTGGTGCCGCACACGGCATGCCAACGGAGGTATATGCCATTATCAATCTGGAGAACGGCAGGATGTATGAATTGAAGGACTTGTTTAAGCCGGGCAGCGATTATGTGAAGGAGCTCAGCCGCATCGTTGGCGAGCAGATTCAAGAGGATCCGCATTATTCGTACGTATTTCCGGATAGCTATAAGGGAATTGCAGCAAACCAACCCTTCTATGTAACCGAAGACGCGTTACATCTGGTGTTTGCACCGTATGAGATCGCCCCTTATGCAGCGGGTTTTCCGACGTTCACGATTCCTTTTTCACAGATCAAGGACATAATCGATACCGAGGGTGAGTTCTGGAGGGCGTTTCATTCCTAACCTTCCTTCTTCTAGAATTGAAGCCGTGACGAATCTTTCCATATGACCGAACAAGGTTTAGAATAGATGAAAACTCCCCTTACATACGGCAACTGGAAGGAGGTTTGGTTATGGCAGATGGTGTTGCAGGCAAAAAAGATTTTCTTATCACATGCGAGGAGGATTGCGGGAACGCACCGAAGAAGGAGTTGCTGAAGAAACTCCACATCGCATTGGCTGGCATGGATGCACAATTTATGAATGAGAATTTCACGGATGGGATTCAGATGAATTACGTTGGGGAACGAATCCTTCAAGGGAAGGATCAAGTGAGTGAATCGTTATGTCAGGTGAAGTGTGGCAAGACAGCCGAACTGCATATTCATCATCTGATAACGCATGGCAGCACCGGTGCAGCGGAGGGAATCCTTGTATTCGATGACCGGAAGCGCCTGGCATTTTGTAACGTATACCGGTTCAGCAGCAGCGCCAAAATCGCCAAAATTAAGGAGATCACTTCTTATATAATTCCATTGTCTGAATGATCACGGCGTAGAAAGGACTCTTATTTGTGGTAACATTTTTTCTTCTTATTATTTATTTGGCCTTTATCAGTTTAGGGCTTCCGGATTCCTTGCTCGGGGTCGCTTGGCCGGCCATGCAGCCGGATATCGGTGCTGCCTTCGAATCCGCAGGATTGCTATCCATGGTCGTAACCGGAGGTACGATCGTATCCAGCTTGATTAGCGGGAGCGTGATCGAACGCTTCGGGACGGGTATGGTTACGCTTGTCAGCTGTTTGTTGACAGCGAGTGCGCTGTTCGGTTTTGCGTATGCGCCATCGCTGTTCTGGCTCATTCTGTTGGCGATTCCGCTTGGTTTAGGCGCAGGGGCCGTCGATACGGGACTGAACCATTATGTGGCAAACCATTATAAGGCCCACCATATGAGCTGGCTGCACTGCTTCTGGGGTGTGGGCGCAACGTTAGGGCCGATTATCATGTCCTATTCCATGGGGGCTAACAATGCATGGAGATACGGATATTATACCGTATCCATGCTGCAGTTCGCTCTGGTCTTCATCCTGCTGATCACACTCCCGCTTTGGAGGATCGTGGCAAGTCAGCATCGGCAGCCCGAAGGCATGCTTGAAGAACAAACGGGAAATGAATCAACGAACAGCGATGAAGCTATTGTCCAGAAGCACGGAAAGCCACTCCAAATCAGAGGGGTAAAGATAACCCTGTTGGCGTTTTTGTTCTATTGCGGAGTGGAAGCGACCGTCGGTTTATGGGGAGCGAGCTTTCTCGTAGGAACCCGAGATCTGCCTCCGGAAACAGCAGCAGTATGGGTGTCCATGTATTATGGAGGCATCACATTCGGCCGATTCATTACAGGATTCGTAACGCTGAGGTTGAACAATCGGACGCTCATCCGTGCAGGGCAAGTGACGGCCATTGCCGGTGCAGTCCTGTTGTTGCTGCCGCTGCATTCCTATCTTTCTCTCATCGGACTCATTGTTATCGGACTCGGGCTTGCACCCATATTCCCTTGTTTGCTGCATGAAACACCGGCCCGCTTCGGCAAAGCTCAATCGTCCAGAATCATGGGCTATCAGATGGCTGTTGCCTATACCGGCACCACGATTTTACCCCCACTGTTTGGTATCGTTGCAGCTCAAATATCGATAGGTTTATTACCCGTCGTCATTCTGTTGTTTGCCCTGATCATGCTGCTCAGCTCCGAGAAGGTGAACCGAATCCTTTATCAAAGCAGGAAAAGCGAGGCTTGATTAGAACCGGCGAACATCATATTTGAACATTAATGGATCATCGTAATATGCAAAATATCCCTTGAATGACATTTCCACTTTAGTGACAAAATGTACTAAGGTGGTGAATGTGAAAATGCGGATAAACAGGATGATCCTCGTAATGCTGTCCCTTGTACTGATCACGGTAATGGGATGCCGACATCAAAAACCTGCCGAACAGGATTTGCTGCGGGTTAAATCCGAACAAGGTCCTACACATAAGAAAGTCATATTCCTGATGGTCGACTCATTAATGGCACAGGCGATTGATAAGGGTATTTCTCAAAAACAGCTGCCCACCTTTCAATATTTGATCGAACATGGACAATATTACAAGGATCTGGTCAGCTCTTTTCCTACGATGTCTGTCACGATTGACAGCACGATGTTAACGGGTAAATATCCGAATGGCCATGGCGTACCAGGGCTCCTATGGTATTCGTCCGACGATAAGAAGATGATCAACTACGGAACAGGGCCGATGGAAATCCTCAGGCAAGGTATCAATCCGGTCCTGACTGATGCTTTGATCCATTTGAACGGGAAACATTTAAATCCGAATTCACGTACGATCTACGAAGAATTAGCCCGTCTTGGCTTGAAATCAGGATCGATTAACGGCTTAATATATCGGGGACCGATCGAGCATACGCTGACGATCCCGGATTGGATTCAAGGTCCGACTTCCCTGCAGAAACATATAAAAGTCAAAGGTCCGGATTTTTTAGCTCTGGGAGCCTTGTCCAATCCCCTGGAAGGCTCTAAAGATACCAAGAATCTGCCTGACGATCTCACGGATCGGATGGGGCTGAACAATAAGTATGCAATCGAAGCCGTTAACTATCTGATTCAAGCCAACAAGCTGCCAGATTTTTTGTATGTTTATTTACCGGACTTGGACCAGAAGCTTCATAAAAAAGGTCCGTCAGAGCTCGAAGGCGTCAAAAAGGTGGATCAGCAGCTCCGGGCCGTATTAAATGCCTTCGGATCGCCGGAAAAGGCGTTCAACGAAGCGATTTTTGTCATCGCTGGGGACAGCGGAATGACACAGCTTCTTCCAGCAAAGCAACGTTCTGAGATTGATATGCCCGCTATGCTGAAAGGCATCTCTGTTCTAAAGCCGGGCGAAGAGGTGAAAGCGGAAACCGAGGTTGCCCTTGCAGTCAATGAAACGATGGCTTATGTATATAATTTCAAGCCCAGTCGTTCTCTGCGAAGCTTGGCGGATATCCTGAGCAAGGATGACCGCATCGATTTTGTTGCTTGGAAAGAAAACGGATGGATTCATGCCCTTCAAGGATCCACTTCGAAGGAACTCCGATATAAGGCGAATGGTAACCTGATCGATCGCTATAAACAAACGTGGACCGTGAAGCAGGATGCACAGGTGTTGGACCTTAAATTGAATGCCGATCATCGAACCTTGGAATACGGACAGTATCCCGACGTGCTGGAAAGGTTGTCCGGGTCGCTGAACTCTCATAAAGGAGAATTTTTGGTCGTGACGGCTAAACCGGGATACGAATTAGCAGATCGAAGCTCTCCGACGCATGCGGGGGGCGGGGGCCACGGCTCGATTCGCCATACGGAGTCCCTTGTCCCGCTGATCATTGTTGGAACTAACGAAAAGCCTGCAAATCTACGAATGGTTGATCTAAAGGCCTATTTACTTGATCTGTTGACGAATCACGCACAGAAGACAAAATAATTTGCAAAAGTGTGTTACCGTCATGTTCTATGACCACCATGCCAATGTTGTAAATTTGCTGGATATTAGGCACTTTTTTTCGATTTTTATGGAAAAGGGTGCCTTTTTCGTAGCGATTTATTTGAACTTTACCGTTATAATATGATGTAACTTCCTTCTCGATGATGTTTGAGAACGAAGCTGATTACGAAGCCTATAATGTGCATCCGCAGCATGTTGATTTCGTAGAGAACCGCTGGAAGAAGGAAGTGTGAACAGTTTTTGGAGATTTGATTACAGCGAAGGGTAGAAGATGAATACACATAAATACACGGCAACGGAGGGAGAACATATTGAATCAAGCAGGGGAAGATAAAGAGTTGCAAATAACACCGCGGCAGGCATTAGGACGGTTGAAGCCTTACACGGCAGGTAAGCCCATCTGGGAAGTGCAGCAGGAATACGGCTTGGATCGCGTCATCAAATTGGCTTCCAATGAAAATTCACTCGGTCCTTCGCCCAAAGCATTGCAAGCCATTCAGGAGCAGTTGCCTGATTTACACCGTTATCCCGACGAGCGTTCTTCAGGTCTTACGCAAGCGCTTGGCGAGCACTTGGGATTGGCAGCGAATCAATTCATTGTGACAAACGGCGGCGATGAGCTGATCATGCTGATTTCTCGTGCGTACCTTGAGCCTGGTGACGAGATCGTCGTTCCTGATCCGACATTCAGCGAATATGAGTTTGGCGCATTTCTAATGTCCGGTACAGTCATTAAGGTACCGCTGCGTGAGCAATATGCCTTCTGTGCGGAAGATATACTGGACGTGATGACGGAACGAACCAAAATCGTGTATCTGTGTACTCCCAATAATCCAACAGGCACCTACATTCCCGAGCTTGAAATGAAAAAGCTTCTGGACCGTCTTCCTACTCGCGTGCTGGTTGTGATCGATACGGCATATCGTCATTATGCTACAGCTCCTGACTACTCGGACGGGATCGATTTCATCAAGCTGGGATATCCGGTCATCACCCTGAACACCTTCTCCAAAATCTACGGACTTGCGGGTATTCGCGTCGGCTATGGCGCTGCTTCGGAAGGCATCATCCGCACCCTGCTTCAGGTTAAGGAGCCCTTTAATGTCAATGCGCTGGCACAAGCGGCGGCATCGGCCGCACTTGGAGATGAGGAGCACGTCCAGGCATCATGCCGGATGAATGAACAAGGCAGACAGCAAATCTATGAGGGACTGAGTCGGTTAGCGATTCCTTACTACGAGAGCATGAGCAATTTCATTCTGGCGGAGCTTGGAGAACATGCAGACATTATATACCACAAGCTGCTGGAGCAGGGGATTATCGTCAGGTCCGCCAAAGGCTGGGGACTCCCAGGGCATATCCGGATTTCGGTAGGAACAGCGGAAGAAAATCAAGGATTCCTTGATGCTTTAGGCGAAATCTTAGTGCATACAAAGTAACCTTATGGTAAGTATAAAGTAAAAAGTGATGCTGGCATCCTTCAAAAGCACGCAGCAAGAGCAGATATGCGAAAATACGATAAGGACCGCAGGTGCGGTCCTTTTTTTGATGGATTTTAACTATATCATTTCCATCGCGGCCTTCGATTTATGCATAAAATCATAAGTTGATGTCACAATTGGATCGCTTTGTTTGTCTACATTATGAAATAGACGAAAAAGGAGAGATATCAGATGGAGAACATGCTCATTATCAACGCACATCCGAAGGTGGAGTCAGCGACATCGGTCAGCTTGCGGTTGCTTCAGCATTTTTTGGAGGCGTACACGAAATGGAATCCAGCAGGAGCTATAGAACAAATCGATTTATACCGTGATTCTATACCTGCCATAGACCATATGGTGCTAGAGCTATGGAGCCAACAGGGAAGAGAGGAGCCGCTTAACGAAGAGGAGCAACAGATAACGGACCGCATGTCCGCCATTCTGCAGCAATTTAAGGCGGCACGAAAGTATGTCATCGTCATGCCGATGCACAATTTCAACATTCCTTCCAAGCTTAAAGATTATATCGACAATATCCTCATTGCACGCGAGACATTCCAATATACGGAGAATGGATCGGAAGGTTTGCTAACCGATGGCCGCAGTTTGCTGGTCATTCAGGCCAGTGATGCCATTTACACGAATCATGACTGGTATGCCGAGGTGGAATACTCGCATAAATACCTTAAGTCCATGTTTAATTTTATGGGGATAATGGATTATCAGATCATCCGCGCACAGGGAATTGCAATCCTGGATCGAGATCAAATCCTTGCACAGGCCTTTCAGGAAGCCGAAGAAGCTGCGAAACGGCTGGCGAGCATGAAGCCAACGATAAAGATTAAATAGGAATGGATGCATGGAGAACAGAACGGTGACTTAAGCATTAAAAGGCTGCCTGATGGCAGCCTTCACTGTTTGGATGGAAGCTTTAAGGAATCTTGAGGTTGTTATAAGTCCCCTTGATTCTTCAAATAAGCCTGCAGCAGGGAGATGCCACCGTGGATTTCAGCAGGCTCCAGATGACCGTAGCCGAACAATAACTTGTTTGCATGGATCCCTTTCTGAATACAATGGTAGTCCAGCGGTGTGATGCGTATCCGATCCTGCCGGGCTTTCTGCCTGAAAGCCTCGTCAAAGATCGCCCCGGGAAATTCAACAGCCAGATGCAGACCGGCTGTATCTCCCCAGGAACGCCAAGTATCTCCGAAAAACTCATGTAGCGAAGATAACAGGACCTGTCTCCGTTCGCCGTAGATCTTGCGCATTTTCCCGAGATGCCTGTCAAATTTCCGGGTGTGTAAAAACTCGGCTAAGGCAGCTTGCTCAAAAGGGGGATTCTGCACATCGGTATGGGTACGCAGATGCCCCCAACGCTGTTGAAGCTTACGGGGTACAATCGCGTACCCGATCCGAAGGGCCGGGAACAGAACTTTGCTGAAGGTGCCAACATAAATGACCCTATCGGGATCCATGGCATATAAAGGTGTGATCGAATCCCCGCTATATCGGTACTCGCTATCATAATCGTCCTCGATGATATAGCTGCCGTTTTTTCTCGCGTAGCGGATGAGCGCAGCACGACGATCCGCCGGCAGAATCCCTCCAAGCGGAAATTGGTGAGAGGGTGTCACGTACACGGGACATCCAGGCTTGTCGTTCAAGTGTTCGGTCTGAATCCCGTGCTCATCCACGGGGACATGATGAATTCGATACCCTTTGTTTATAAACGTCTGCAGCATCTCGATGTTGCAGGGATCTTCAAACCATATTTCATGATTTTCCTGATAGAGTAAGTCCGCAAGGATATTCAGTGCATGTGTCGCACCTGCCGTTATGAATATATCTTGAGCATCAACCTTGAGGCCTTTACTGCGATAAAGCCACAATGAAATTTCGTCACGAAGTGCGGGCAGGCCCTGAGGACCTGTATAACCTAGCAGAGTGGGACTCATATCGCTGAGCGTTTTCATTGAAATTTGCTGCCATACGTACCGCGGGAATAGCCGGAGTTCAGGCTGTCCTGTCCGGAAATCCACTGCAAAATCAGGAGGAGCTTTTTTCCGCGGCGGCGGATCTACCTCAGCCAGGTTATCCAGTACAATGCCTTTCGAAACCCGTGTCGGAGCCCCTTGTCGGCTAACGACGTAGCCTTCGACGTTCAACATGTCAAACGCTTCATTGACTGTGTTACGAGATACCTTGAGTTCTATCGCTAATTGACGGGATGAGGGCATGGCTTCTCCTGGCTGCAAGATTCCTTGAACAATCCTTTCCCTTATAGCTAAATAAATTTGCCGTTTAAGCGATACTTCGCTGCTTCGGTGCAGTGTGATTCCCCACATGAGGCTCGTCCTCCAACTGGTCTGCATAATTTCACGTTTAACTGGATCTGTAACCATACCAGTCTATTCCCTATGATTGTAGCATAGATACAGTCGCTATCGATCTGTGATATCTGGGGGATGTGATCTTATTGGAACGATGGAAAGGGATGCTTTATTTATACGGGGCGTTCACGCTTGCAGGGACTTCGGTCATCACGGCATGGTTTTTGAACGGGAAATTAGGGACGTTTACGATCACAGGGACCAGCTTGTTATTGGCTCTGCTATGTATGCTTCCTCTATGTAGGAAGGAGCTGGTGAGTACGGTTCGACAATTAACATTTCGGGAGTGGAGAGTTCTCTTCTTTCAGGCGTTACTCGGGATGTTTCTGTTTCGGATGTTACTGCTGCAGGGCCTTCTTCATACCAGCACGGCAGAAGCCGGAATTCTAACAGGCGCAACACCCGCCTTTACTGTCATGCTGGCATTTGGGCTCCTGAAAGAATCGGTGAACGGCATGAAGCTGGCAGGCATTCTTAGCACGGTGGCAGGCATTATGATCATACAAGGAATACTCACGCCGGGCCATGCATTCGAGGTACAACATCTGTACGGTAACCTGCTTGTGCTCTGCGCGGCATGTAGTGAATCCGGCTTTAACCTGCTGTCCCGCATCGGTTCGATGCAGCGCACGGCATCACAAAACAAAGCCATTCATCCTATGGTCCAGACGACGCTGGTCTCGGTGATCGCCTTGATGTTATGCCTGATACCCGCATGGTTCGAGAATCCGCTGGCTTCACTGGCAGCAATAGGTTTGCGGGAATGGCTTGCGCTTGTTTGGTATGGACCGATCGTAACGGCCTTGGCTTTCATCCTGTGGTATGCCGGTATCAAGCGCTGCCATGTATCAACAGCTGCCGCTTTTTCTGGTATGATGCCTTTCACGGCTTTGTTGTTATCGGTCATCGTATTAAAAGAATCCGCAGGATGGGAGCAATGGTGCGGCGGCATCCTGGTCATTCTAGGCATGTTCCTCATAGGCAGGCATCAGGCAGCAATACACCCGTTGCCCCAACAACACCCGCCGGAACATCGAATCATCGCTGGGGTCAAGGAATGAGTTAAAAACAAAAAAAGAAGCAGCGTCAAAGCTGGCTTCTTTTTGTTGTCCATTTTGCTATAAGCTATTTTTCTTCGGGTCTCTTGATTTGAAGCGGCGGCGGAATGAGCCAGCCTTTTTCCTTATTCATTTGAAGGATACGCAAACCTAGCGCCGTCTTGGTGAGATGATATTTAGCAAATAACGCACCAATATCCTCCCGGATGGATTGCCCCATAACTTGACTGCATGATACCAGTCCGAGTGATGTATCAGCAGCGATTTTGGCCGCAATTTCCGGATCCGTGAATCTTGCGCCCGCCGGAATATCCTCAAGTTTGACCGGGGGTCTTTCGGGAAGTACCGGTGCAGGGGCGATTCCGTTTTCGGTAAGCAATTCATCACATTCTTTAATCTCAAGTTTAGCTTGATCCAACAGATCATTGAGGATTTTTTTGAGGTCTTTATCGCCTGCGTGATTCAAATAAGCCTCGTAGCAGGACACCATGCCTTTTGCCAACGTGGATGCTGTCCATACGCTAAATATTTCCCCATAATGCATGGGCTCATTTTTAGGATTACCGCTTAAAATTCCCAATCTTATTCGCTCCTTTAATATTTATTCAAACAGAGTTATTATGCACAGGAGATGGTTGTTTAATTCTTTCGAAGTAAGCAGAATACATTCATTTAGGTATGCAGGTTGGTTATTGAACAAAAAGAGGCAAGTCATCGGGCTGCTTCTTTTTTTTGTTGTCTGTTGAATTTAGAGAGAAGTATAGTAAGATAGAACACAATCCGATAGATCGGGATATCTCTTAAGATCGCATAGTGTGACAAGGACGGGGGAGGATGGCTTATGAAGAAAGTGCTTTTGCTATTGGCGGATGGATTTGAAGCCGTGGAAGCGAGTGTATTTACCGATGTACTGGGGTGGAACAAACTGGAGGGAGACGGGACAACCCAGGTTGTGACTGCGGGACTGCATGACAGGTTGAAATGCACGTGGAACTTTACCGTCATTCCTGAGGTCACGCTGGACTCGGTTAAGGTAGAGGATTACGATGCTCTGGCGATTCCTGGCGGGTTCGAGGAAGCGGGCTTTTATAACGATGCATATGACTCCAGGTTCTCCAAAATCATTCAGGAATTTCATGCGCAGGGCAAGTGGATTGCTACGATTTGCGTTGCAGCCCTTACGCTTGGCAAAGCCGGCGTGCTGGAGGGACGACGAGCCACGACTTATGATCACCCAACCAGCATTAGAAAATCACAGCTGCGGGAATTCGGTGCCCATGTCGTGGAAGAACAGATCGTTGTTGATGGGAACTTGATCACTTCATGTAACCCGGCAACGGCTTTTGATGTGGCGTTCACTTTGCTGGAAAAGCTGACATCCTTGGAAAATACCCTGCATGTGAAAGAGCTTATGGGATTTACAAGCAAATCATGATCGAAGCCAAAATGGATTGAAGCAGTAAGCCTGGAGGAAGACAGCGCTTATTGCTTTTTTTTTGTGTTTACGACATACCGCGGTTTATATAAAAAATAGTTATAATCATACCGCCTCTATGTAAGAGATTGTCGAGGATGATACTCTTGAGTGCAAGGAGGGATTGGAAATGAGTTTATTTCCTGTCACATACTCGCTTCTGTCTAAACAAGCGGTAGGGTTACATATCCAACATCATTATGAGGTCGGTTCCGTTGTGAAAATGCAGTATTTTCTGAGGGGCATGAACGATACATACGAAGTAGAAACGGATGTTGATAAGTATATCTTCCGAATCTATAGGGCTGATCGTAGAAGCCTTTCTGACATCGAGTTTGAAATGGAATTGCTGCAATTTCTAAGTGCGAACGGGATCAGCGTGTCAGAGCCGATTCCTGGAAAAGACGGCGCATACCTTAGAGGGTTTGACGTCATGGAGGGAATTCGATACGGGGTCCTATTTCAATATGCTGAAGGGCACGAAAGGTCGATTCTCGCCGCAGCGGACAGTTACCGATTCGGTGAATCCATTGGCCATATGCATAAGGCGGCGGATCATTTTGAAAGTCGTCATGCAAGGGAACAGCTGGATATGGAGTTTCTTATAGATAGGCCTTTATCCATCATCAGACCCTATATGGAGCATCGGTTGACGGATTACAACTACCTAGGTGAACTGGCAACGCAACTAAAGAAACGAATCTCGGAATTCGAGGTTAAAGGTTTAGATTGGGGCGTATGCCACGGAGATCTTCATGGAAATACGAATGCCGCATTTGCAGAGGACGGAAAGCTGACCCATTATGATTTTGATCTATGCGGTTACGGCTGGAGAGCTTACGATATTGCCGAGTTTAGGCTGGCCAGAGAGATACATAGCGGGCATGATCCGGAGGAAGTGGAAGGATTATGGGAGGCCTTTCTGAGAGGATATGGTAGTGTCGGATCTCTCAGCGAAAATGATCTTGCTGCTGTTCCTTTTTTTGTTGCCATTCGGCAGCTTTGGCTCTTTGGACTATGTTTTCAAGATTCGGAGTTTGTAGGGATTGCCGACTTTGATGAAGGTTTTATAGATAGCAAAATGCAGTATTTCAAGAGTTTGGATTATGTCTAGGACGGAGGAGAACCTATGAAAGTTACCGTGGAGCTAAGCGATATTTCCACCAAATTTATCATTAATAATATATATCCGCTATATTTGCATGATTTATCGGGGATATGGGGGTGGAAACCGAATCGATATGGCGTCTATGAGGATGATGACACAAGAACCTTGAATGACCAGATCCAAGTTTTTGATATATGGTGGGAGAAGCCCTCGATTTTGTTTCCTTACCTGATTCAAGTGGATGGCATCCCGGCAGGATTTGCTCTGGTAGCAACTCCGCCATATACATATGGCAGTGAATTTTACATGAATGAGTTTTTTGTTATGAAACCCTTCCGAGGCAAACATGTTGCGGAGAATGCTGCATCACAAGTGTTCGACAAGCATGCCGGCAGATGGGAAGTCCAGACGAATGCCACGGATCGCAATAAGCGGGCGCAGGCATTCTGGAGAAAGACGATGAACAACTATATTTCGGACTCACGCGTGCAGGAATTTGTTGCTACGAGGGACGACAATGAGAAGTTGATCTTTCAGTTTGAATCATCGCGGGTGTAAAGTCTGTCGCACATATCGTTTTCTGAACAAAAGAAGTGATCGACAATACAGAAAAACAATTCATACTTGAGATATGAGTTGTTTTTTTATTTATGTTACAGGTGTCCCTTTTTTGGCAGAAGAGGTGTTATACAAACGTAAATAAGATTTACGCGGAGGTGCGTCTTCGAATTGGATTCGATAGAGGAGTGCGTGAGGCGCGTTAAGGCCGGTGAGGTGGATTGTTTTGAGCCTATCGTTGAAACGTACAAAAAACAGATCTACATTTATTGCTGCCGGATGCTCGGCTGCAAGCAGGACGCGCAGGATGCCGTCCAGGATATCTTCATCAAAGCGTTCACCAAGCTTCATACCTATGAAGCGAAGGCTTCGTTCTCATCATGGTTATACAAGATTGCCTATCATCATTGTCTCAATCTGCTTCGCAAGAGACAAGTTCGCATGCGAGTGAGCCGACTCATCGGATCGAGAGGGTATGCTGATAGCGTGGAACAGACACTGGAGCGCAGGTGGTTCAGCGAACCGCTGGAATATGCCATGACCAAGCTCTCGGTGGAAGAGCGGAATCTGCTCGTACTGCGGGTGTTCGAAGATAAACCGTTCTCGGAGATCGCGCAGATTCTGGATAAGAATCTCAGTGCAGTGAAGAAAAAGTATGCTCGGATGAAACTGAAAGTCATTAAGCTGATCCAGGAGAAGGAGGGGACGGAGTTATGCGAGATTCGGGACAGCCGGAGCAAGATCGAATTCTGAGAGGCATGGAATTGCACTCCGTGGAAGAAGAGGTGGACGTGACCCCCGCCATCATGCGGAAGGTGAGGCAAATCCACCAGAGTAAACAGGGGAGATATTACGGGAATCGTAAAAAAACCTTTATTGCAGCGACACTCACTGCGGTTTTGATTCTTTCGTCAATTAGCGTTTACGCAAGCCAATACTTGATTCAGATCAAGAACAAGGAAGGCGAAGTCATTCTGTCTACCATGAAGCCATGGAAATACTCCGAATCGGAATATAATGCCAAACGTGTAAAAGAGTCGGAAGAAGAGTTGAGAAAGAAGTTAAAGCCGGGAGAACAGGCGGTATATTATATCAAGGATCTACACATGACTTCACTCGTCAAAGAACAACCACTGAAATATTTTTATATGTTGACTAAGCATTCAAATTATCAGGAACTCGCAAAAGAAATCGAGGAGAAGGGTGCGCCATTGCTTCGAGAACCTGATTATGTACCGGAAGGGTATCAATTTGATTTTGGACAGATTCAAATTAGGAACACGCCCGTATGGAATACGCCGGAGTATAAAATTCTTGTGGATGAACTCAAGGCGCAGGCTGAGAAGTCGGATGAAGAACAGGGACTGTTCTATAAGATTGTTCCTTGGCTCGATATTGCCTCTACAGGAATGGAATATCGTAAAGGCGAAAATCGGATCAAGATTGTTGCTTTTGCACGAGAGAAGGGCTCAAAAGCCGGGGTGCCCACAAACCAAGCCGTAAAAATAAAGGTAAAAGGGAAAGAAATGATTTTGTCAGCAAGTCCATCAAGCCCCTCGCGCAACTTGACTTGGTTAAGCGACAGTGAAGAAGTACTGTATATTATTACGGATGATCCAAAGAATCCGCTGTCCAAGGATGAGTTTGCGAAGATTGCAGCCGGTCTTGTTTCGGAATAAAACGATTTCTACTTTTTTTGGATAAATGTCCCTTTTGTTGTCGGTAAGGTGTTATATGTGATGTATTTAAAAACTAACTTAAAAGGCCTTGACGCCGAAAGGAGCACGAATTTTACCATGATGAAAAACAAAATGAAAGTCGCATTATTTATTGCAGCAACGATGATGGTCGGATCCGCGAATGTTTACGCAGCAAGTAATGCAAGTACATCTGTTCCACAGACGACAGCAGCGGTTTCTTCTGCCATACCGGAGAATACATCCGTTTCGTTTGATGATCGTATCAACGAGTTGAGTGACAAACTTAAGGCAGGACAGATGGTTGCCTATTATGTTGCGGACCAGGAATATAACCGGACAGATCAAATCTATTTTACGTCTAAAGGCTTCGGTTATACTAAGTATACGGACTATGTGGCGAAGGCAAAGGCCATGAACGCTCCAACGCTAACCAAACCTGCTGACTTGCCGAAAAGTTATTCATTCCAGAACGCGATTTTATACTTAAAGAGTCCTGAAAGAACGTCGAGCTTGTACGAGGAGATTGATCAGGAATTAAAGGCAAAGGCCGCAAACGGCGAGAAGTTCGTATACTCCGACATCATGAAGGCGAATGAAGCATCCGCGGCGATCTTGAATTTTGATAAGGGAAAAGTAAAGCTTCAAGTCACAGCAAGTTATATTGTTCCTGAACTGCCAATAGACGGAACACCTGTGCCACAGGAGAAACCGAACGAGAAAAAGGAAACCATCGTAATTAACGGAGTGGAATGTGTCTACACCGCCGACTCCAAGGGAAGGGATCACCTGGATTGGGTGGATGAGGAGCAGCAGATTCGTTACAGCATTTGGGCGGAGAGCGCCAAATCGGATGTGCTGAACTATGCCAAGAAAATGATTGCGAAGTAAGGCTTCGCTTTAAGAATCCAGATTCATGTTGACCCAATTCCTGTCTGTTTTAATTTTTTCCTCTAGAGTCTACGCTCTTTGATATGACGAGCATAGGATGTTGTGTTCGGAAAAGTAAAGGAGGTTGGAACAATGGGTGAAGTAGCTGGATATGGTGGCGGAGGATACGGATCATCTGTTGGAGCAGTACTGGTTCTCTTTATTCTCTTGGTCATCATCGTTTCTGCTTTCGTTTAATAGGTAATCAAAAAGAAACCCGCACCGCTTGCCCGGTGCGGGTTTCTTCTGTTCAATGCAAAACATGTCTGACGGTTGGCAGGGTCCAACCATCATTCGGGATGGGTTCCAAAAGCAAGGTCAGCCACTTCCCATACAGCTCCCACGGTTTACCCGAGTCTAGCAGAGCTTTGCAAGTATAGATCCCTTCCTCGACGGATCTTACCTTATCCGCCAAGTGTAAGCGAACAGCTCCATTCAGCAGAACCTGATAGATACATGCGATGTCCCCCTTACCCTGTAGAACCTGCTCGGTAACGTTAGCTTGTTCGGAGGGGGTCCAGCTTATGTCCGGGACGGTCGTATCGAGTCCATACGTTTCTGGATCGATGACCTGGAGGTTGGCTTCACCGTTCTCAACTCGGTAAGTCCGCGTGGGCCGGTGAATGAACAGTTCATCCGAGCCTTCACAGCCCTGAATGATGATCGCCTTCCGATATCCGAGTTTCGTGATTAACCGGCTTAAACGGTCAAAGACCGTGTTATGGTACACACCGAAGGTAAGGAACGGGGAATGGGAGTAATTCACAAACTTTTCGGCCGTGTTGAGTACGGTCCGCATACCCAGCTCCTCCCGGATCGGGCGAAGATGCTTAAGCGGGGGACACCAGTCTTCAGCATGTACATATAATACGCCCGATTGACGGGCAGCTCGGATGGATGATTCCTTTGCCAGTAACGGTCCGGTTATTCCCTTGGCCGCGAGTATATCCGACAAAGTGATCCCCCATTTCGGGGGCAGTGATGCGGTCCCGTGCAGAGTGACAGGCAGATCAGCAGCAGCCAGCACAAACGAGGTGGCTAACGTAGAGAAAAAGGAGGACTTTCTGCCATCATAAGGTCCTGCGCAGTCTACACCCTCATGTACAAACGAACGGTCCGCATATTCACGGCCAACCTTCACGAATGCCTCCAATTCTTCCACACTTTCCATTTTGATGCGTTCCGCAATGAAAAAGGCACCGATCTGTGCAGGGGTTGCCTGCAATCCGAGAATCGATTCTGCAGCATGCAGCGCTTCCTCGTAAGTCAGGTCACGCGCGCCTCGTTTGCCGCGGCCGACTTCTTTTAATAAGTGGATCATGATTTTTTTGCACCTCCTGAACCGGTCTCCTGCAGCAATTGATACAACTTAACGATCGAGGTTGCGACGTCCACCATTCTTTTTCTTTCATTCATCGCCTGTTTGCGCAGGACATCGTATGCTTCGGATTCCGAAATATTTTTCATCTTGCATAGAATGCCTTTGGCCATATCAATCCATTTTCGCTCTTCAATACGGGCAAGGAGCTGCGTTCTTTCATTATGCCACTGCTCTCGTTCGTAAAAATGCTTGGAACTAAAATGCAGCGTCCAATGCAGCTCATGCTCTTTCATAGTTGGAAATAAAAGTCCATCAACTGTAACATCAACCTCACATGATTCGAGAGATTGCGAAGCGGCATGATCGCTGCACCACCACAGAACCGGAACGCGTTTTTGCTGTTCGAGGGCGCTGGACCACGATTTAATTGCGGCAACCGGGAGGTGGAGAATCGTTCCGTCTGCTTCCATGATTCCGGCCAGCGCTTGCTTCTCACTGCGGGCAAGGTGGACCTTGTAGCCATATGAACGAAGGATAAACTCCGGAAGAAGCGCCTTGGCATCTGTGTCACTTCGCTCTGATGCAGGGATCGGATGGTGAATAACCAGCAATGAACGCATGGATTGACGCTCCTTTCATAAATGATAACCTGTCAGAGTTTAAGCTGATAGCACAAAGTAGTTATTATGTTAAATTATATAACATAAATGACAGGGGAATGTCGATATTTAATTAAATTTCTTTATTCCGTGTCAAATATGTTGACAACTAACTTAAGTGTATTGTATATTTCCCTCAAGAAACTTTATAGTTCGCGGATACAACGGTGTATCCCATTAGCGGCAAAGAAGCCTGCTTTCGTTACTGGTAAGAGTGTGCCTACTCTACCGGAGCGAATGCAGGCTATTTTGGTTTTTAGGGCTTTCGATGAATGAACAAGTATATTCTTAGGTGTTTGATGGAGGGGAGCGCGAACCATGACTAAAAAGAAGTTAGTAATGATCGGCAATGGTATGGCAGGGGTACGGACAATCGAGCATTTGATTAAGCTTGCGCCGGATGCGTATGAGATTACGATATTCGGGCTGGAGCCTCATCCGAACTACAATCGGATCATGCTGTCATCTGTCCTTGCAGGTGGTACCGATATGAAGGAAATCATCATTAATGATTGGGATTGGTATAAGGAGAATCGGATCCAGTTATATGCAGGTCATACGGTGACCCGGATCGACACGCAGATTCGTAAAGTTTTCTCCGATCAAGGGGCTGTCGCTGACTATGATGTTTTGCTTTTAGCCACCGGCTCGAATCCATTTATGCTGCCTTTGCCTGGTACCGACAAGGAAGGTGTTATCGCATTCCGGGATATCCAGGATTGCGAAACGATGGTGAAGACGTCGCAGCAATTCAAGAAAGCGGTGGTTATTGGTGGAGGCCTGCTGGGTCTCGAGGCTGCTAGAGGGCTTCTGCATCTGGGCATGGATGTATCCGTGGTTCACCTTAACCCCTATCTGATGGAACGACAATTGGACGAAACGGCGGCTCGAATGCTGCAGCGTGAACTTGAAACCCAAGGAATGAAATTTCTGCTGAGTAAAAATTCGGAATCCATCTCAGGGCGGAAGCGGGTGAAGGCACTCCATTTTACGGACGGGAGCCGTGTCGATACCGATCTGATCGTAATGGCCGTCGGGATCAAGCCGAACGTTTCCTTGGCACAATCCTTCGGGATTGAAGTCAATCGCGGAATCGTTGTTAACGACTATATGGAGACGAATATCCCCGGCATCTATGCGGTGGGCGAATGCGCAGAGCATCGAGGAATCGCCTATGGTCTTGTGGCACCGCTATATGAACAGGGAGCAGTTCTTGCCAAGCATTTGGCAGGTGTGGAGACGAGCGGATATGCCGGTTCCGTAACGTCAACGAAACTAAAGGTATCCGGCGTGGACGTGTTCTCGGCAGGTCATTTTGCTGACCCGGAAGGAACAAGATCGATGCGATATCAGGATGAAGTTGAAGGAGTATACAAAAAAATCGTGATTCGCGAAGACCGGCTCATCGGAGCCGTGATGTTCGGAGATACGGGGGATGGGCCAAAGCTGTTCTCGCTCATGAAAAGCGGCGAATCCATCAAGGGCCGGGAGAAGGAGCTTCTGTTAGGCTTCACGGGTAATGCCGGTACAGTATCGACGGAACAGCGGCTGGCTCAGCTTGCGGATGATGAGATCATTTGCGGCTGTAACGGTGTATCGAAAGAAGCGATAAAAGATGCCATTCTTACGAAAAATTGCAGCACCGCTGCTTCCGTTAAAGCTTGTACAAAAGCATCGGGATCCTGCGGCGGCTGCAAACCCCTTGTTGAGGGACTCGTTCAGTTATACGCCGGAGAGGCAGCGGGGGAGCCCGTGAAAGAAGGGATTTGCGGGTGTACTTCGCTAGGGCGGGATGAAATTATCACAGAAATTACCCGTCTTGGACTTGGAACCGTCAAAGAAGTGATGAATGTGCTGGGTTGGGACAATCCGGAAGGGTGTTCTAAATGCAGGCCATCGTTGAACTACTATCTGGGCATGCTGTTTCCGGAATCCTACGTGGATGAGAAGGAATCCCGCTTCACGAACGAGCGATACCATGCCAACATTCAGAAGGATGGCACTTATTCGGTCGTTCCCAGAATATATGGCGGGGTGACGTCGCCTTCGGAGCTAAAGAAAATCGCAGAGATTGCGGAAAAATTCGATGTCCCGATGGTTAAGATTACAGGCGGGCAGCGGATCGACCTGCTTGGCGTCAAGAAGGAGGATCTGCCGAAGATGTGGGAGGAGCTGGATATGCCTTCCGGTTATGCTTACGGTAAAGCCCTCCGTACAGTTAAAACTTGCGTGGGGTCCACGTTTTGCCGATTCGGCACCCAGGATTCCATAGGCATGGGTGTGCGCTTGGAGAAAGAGTTTGAGCGGCTGAGCACCCCGGCCAAAGTGAAACTCGCGGTTTCCGGATGTCCTAGAAATTGCGCTGAAGCGACCATCAAGGATTTTGGAGTCGTAGCGATTGATGGCGGATGGGAACTGCACGTCGGCGGCAATGGAGGCGTTCATGTTCGGGCTACGGAGTTATTATGCATCGTGAAGACGGAAGATGAGGTGCTCGAATGGGCCGGGGCATTTATCCAATACTATCGGGAAAACGCACAGTGGAATGAGCGGACATCGGTTTGGATCGAGCGAGTAGGCTTGGACCATGTGAAAAAAGCATTAGAGAAGAAGGAGGACCGCGTCGTGCTTTTCTCGAGAATAAAGCTGGCTTTAAGCAAGCAGAAGGATCCGTGGAAGGAAATTACGTCGGACAGCGGGCTTCGTAAAAACTTCGTGCCTTTGCCTGATGCTGAACCTGTGACGAAATAGGGGGAATCCAAAATGACGAAACTTCATGTAGGATATGTGAACGAAATTGATCATAAGGGCTCAAGGACCATTGAGGTCGGTGGAACGGAAATCGCGCTGTTCCGTTTATCGGATGGGGATGTTCTGGCCGTGGAGAACAAGTGCCCGCATAAAGGAGGCAAGCTTTCGGATGGAATGGTGTGCGGGAAGCAGGTGCATTGTCCGCTGCATGATTGGAAGATCGACTTATGCAGCGGGCAGGTTCAAGAGCCGGATACGGGCAATGTAAACACCTATCCAGTTGAAGTTGATCCGGTAAGCGGCGCGATTTACCTGCAGGATCGTACGGCTTAACGCATAAGAGGGGGTGCACGCGATATGGATTATGTGAAACCGAATCAGGTAATGAATGACATGATCGAGGCCGGTGCTGCGAAAGCCCGGCTGAAGACTTCGCAGATGCTCATCCGCGGCATGTTGTCAGGCGCCATCTTGGCGTGTGCCACCACGCTAGCTTTTACCGCTTCAAACCAAACGAATACCCCGATAGTGGGCGCACTCCTATTTCCGGTTGGCTTTGTGATGATTGTACTGCTGGGCTTAGAGTTGGTAACTGGAAGCTTCGCACTCTTGCCATTAGCCGTCCTGCAAAAGAAGGCTTCAAGTGCCTCCATGCTTGCGAATTACGGATGGGTTATTCTCGGACATGTGATAGGCTGTCTGATTTATGGGGGACTCTATGCACTTACCGCGACCAGGATGGGGACGGATATGAGCCATCCGCTTGTTCAGATGATCATTAATACGAGTGAGACGAAGACTCTCGGCTATAAGGAGCTGGGCATGAGCGGCATGCTGCTGGTGGTGATCAAGGCTATGCTCTGCAATTGGATGGTAACGTTAGGCGTTGTCATGGCGTTTACGTCAAGCTCAACGCTAGGAAAAATCGCTGCGATGTGGCTGCCCATCCTGATCTTCTTCGGTCAAGGATTCGAGCATGCTGTGGTAAATATGTTTGTGATTCCGGTGGGCATGATGCTCGGGGCGATGTTGTACTTATCCCAATATGGATTCGGAAAGCGCAGCGAGGTTAAACCGATAGCGAAGACCCAGCATGGACTCAGGGTTATGGAGGAGACGGCGGTTCCGGTCGATAAAAGACGATGAGGCCGGGCATGGTGTATATTGTTGGCGCAGGTCCGGGAGATCCGGAGCTGATTACGCTGAAAGCCCTCCGGCGTATTCAGGAAGCGGACGTCATTATGTACGATCGACTGGTGAACGATGAGCTGTTGAGTTACGCGAAGAAGGATGCTTTGCTCGTATTCTGCGGTAAGGCACCCGGCAGCCATTCCATTCCGCAGGAGAAAATTAACGAGAACATGGTGACTTATGCCCTTACCGGTCATCATGTCGTAAGGCTCAAGGGAGGCGATCCGCTGATCTTCGGACGAGGTGGCGAAGAGGCGTGCGAATTGGCTGCGCGAGGCATTCCCTTCGAGATCGTGCCCGGCGTTACCTCGGCTTTGGGCGCAGCCTCCTCCACAGGGATACCTCTGACCCACCGTGGAGCCAGCACTTCGGTAGCTTTTGTCAGCGGAACGAGCTGCCATGGAAACGAACGAAGCGTGAGGTGGGACTTGCTGGCTCACAGTGTGGATACGCTTGTGGTGTACATGGGCGTCAGCAGAATGGACGACATCTGCAAGGAGATGCTCGCTCATGGCAAGCCGCTGTCAACTCCCGTTGCTATCGTTGAACAGGGGACACGGGCAGAGGAGCGAACCATAACGGGAACGCTCGGAACCATCCACAAGATTGCCCTTCTTATGAACGTGAAGAATCCGGCGCTTCTGATCATTGGTGAAGTTGTGCGAGTGAGGGATCAGCTCCTCAAACTGGCTGCGGAGGCGGAGGAACGAACAGGATAGAGCTTATGCAGGTGTGAGGACGATGGATGACGAAGCATGAGCATCGTTTAGTACATTGGAACGAAATACAGATACGCTGACAAAAAAAGTGAACCCTTATCCACTCGGGGTTCACTTTTATTTTGGTGTTAAACAAGTTTGTGGCACAGGGAAGGCATACACTATATGAATACGGCATGAGGTTCTGCGATTCCAATTCGCAGCAAGAGGGAAACGCTTCCAATTCGGAGAATATCATGTTTAAACAACCAGACGTGATATTGCCAGAGTGTTACAGGTCCTGCTTGTTTATATATCTGAAAAACGGGGGTGCACGTATGAAATATGACGTAATCGTGGTGGGAGCAGGGTTATCCGGTCTGGTGGCAACCGCGGAGATGGCCGAGGCCGGCAAGCGGGTGCTGCTGCTTGATCAGGAACCGGAAAGCTCGCTGGGCGGGCAGGCATGGTGGTCTTTTGGCGGATTATTCCTTGTTGATTCGCCCGAGCAGAGAAGACTGGGCATCAAGGATTCCCGTGAACTGGCATGGCAGGACTGGCTAGGAGCCGCTGGTTTCGATCGGGAAGCTGACGAGGATCGATGGGGACGAACATGGGCTGAAGCTTATGTTGACTTTGCGGCTGGCGAGAAGCGGGCATGGCTTCATTCGTTAGGGGTTCGATTCTTTCCCGTTGTAGGCTGGGCCGAACGCGGCGGATATCTCGCGGAGGGTCATGGCAATTCTGTGCCACGCTTTCATATTGTGTGGGGAACAGGTCCTGGAGTCGTACAACCATTCGAGTCCAGAGTCAGAGACGCCATACGTTCAGGAATGGTTGATTATCACCCTCGTCACCAAGTGGATGAACTTATTACGCGGGATGGTGCCGTGACAGGCGTAAGGGGTTCAGTCCTTGCTCCAAGCTCGGCTTGTCGTGGCGAAGCAAGCACACGGGAAGTGGTCGGCGACTATGAATTTTTTGCAGCGGCCGTCGTTGTCTCCAGCGGAGGAATCGGCGCCAACCATGAGCTGATCCGGCAGCATTGGCCGTCTCGGCTCGGTAAGCCTCCCCAAGCGATGCTCTCTGGCGTTCCCGCACATGTGGATGGACGGATGCTGGGAATTACGGAGCAAGCAGGCGGGCGGGTCGTCAATAGAGACCGGATGTGGCACTACACGGAAGGGATTAAGAATTGGAGCCCGGTCTGGTCAAAGCACGGCATCCGGATACTGCCGGGTCCTTCTTCTATTTGGCTTGATGCCAAGGGGCAAAGGCTCTCTGCCCCTAATTTCCCGGGCTTCGATACGCTGGGAACCCTGAAAGCCATTCAGGATACAGGCTTTGATTATTCCTGGTTCATTCTCACCAGAAAAGTGATAGAGAAGGAATTCGCCTTGTCCGGATCAGAGCAAAATCCGGATTTGACCGGAAAGAGCATCCGCAAAGTGTTAGGCAGAGCAGGTTCGGGTATCCCGGCGCCGGTGCAAGCATTCCTGGATCATGGGGAGGATTTTGTTGTTGCCGATTCCCTGCCCGAGCTAGTGGACGGCATGAATAAACTGACAGGCAGCGATCTGATCAAGCGGGTGGACATGGAGCGTCAGTTGGCTGCAAGAGACCGTGAGATGGATCATGCATTCACCAAGGATCTGCAGATTACGGCGCTTCGGGGTGCTAGGAATTACATCGGAGATCGGCTGGTACGCGTAGCCAAACCGCATAAATTTCTTGATCCGGCCCATGGTCCTTTGATCGCGGTACGCTTACATATTCTTAGCCGGAAAACGTTGGGCGGGCTGCAGACGGATCTATCTGGGCGGGTACTGAATGCAAACGGCGAGCCGGTTCCCGGACTCTACGCGGTTGGAGAAGCAGCGGGATTCGGAGGGGGAGGCGTTCATGGATACCGTGCATTGGAGGGAACGTTTCTGGGAGGCTGCCTGTTCACGGGGAGACAGGCAGGCCGGAGCATTGCGAAGCTCTGATGATAGGACGTTCACATTTTCGGTTAACGCACGGCAGATTACCGGTTAGTTGGCAAATCCTATATGACCAAGTGAAATGAAAATTTCTTCTTACTGTAAGATAGTCTATGGTACTCTGTTTGGTAGCACATGAAAGGAGAATGTCCATGTCCCATGAACAGGATATTACTGAAACCAACACAAGGCGGCTTTCTCATATTCAATCTTACATAGATTCGCCCGACTTGCAAAACAAGCTGTATAAGAAGACCCTCATCGTTGTGATCCTCTCGCAAATGTTCGGTGGGGCTGGTCTGGCCGCAGGCTTGACGGTCGGTGCGCTTTTGGCACAGGATATGCTCAAGACGGACAGCTATGCAGGAATCCCGGTTGCTCTTATCACGGTCGGTTCCGCACTGGGGGCCTGGTATATTGGCCGGCTTACCCAGCGATATGGAAGAGGGCCGGGTTTGGCTGCCGGATTCCTGGCGGGCGGAATTGCCGCGATCGGAGTCATATTGGCTGCCGTTTATCAAAATATTTATCTGCTGTTCGCTTCGTTGTTGATATACGGTGCAGGTACCGCAACGAATATGCAAGCTCGTTATGCAGGCACGGATTTGGCTAAACCTTCACAGCGGGCAGGAGCGGTCAGCATGGCGATGGTTTCCACCACCTTCGGTGCCGTTGCAGGTCCGAATATGGTGGGGGTTATGGGGAACGTTGCGGAATCCTTCGGGATTCCTGGATTGGCAGGACCGTTTATGTTGGCGGCCGTGGCTTTTATTCTGGCAGGCCTGATACTGCTATTATTCCTGCGCCCGGATCCCTATGCGATAGCCCAAGCGATTGAGGAAGCTAACATTAAAATTTCCGGCGATTCTTCTGCTGGAACGGTGAACGGATCAGAACGAAACAAACGGGGGATCATGGTTGGAGCCTGCGTGATGATATTGACTCAGGTGGTCATGGTCTCAATCATGACCATGACGCCCGTCCATATGAAACATCACGGCCATGATCTAAGTGCGGTCGGTTTGGTGATTGGCATTCATATCGGAGCGATGTACCTGCCTTCGTTAATCACAGGTTTCCTCGTGGACAAAATCGGCCGCATCAGCATGTCAATCGCTTCCGGAGTCGTGCTTCTGAGTTCCGGGATTCTAGCCGCTGTCGCTCCCGCCGAATCCATGGCGCTGATCATAACGGCGCTGGCTCTGCTGGGTCTGGGTTGGAACCTTGGCTTCATCAGCGGAACGGCACTCATCATAGATGCTACCCATCCTTCCGCCCGCGCCAGAACGCAGGGAACGGTGGACGTCTTGATTGCTTTAGCAGGAGCATCGGGCGGGGCATTATCCGGTATGGTGGTTGCTAATACCAGTTACGGTACGCTCTCCATTGCGGGAGGTTTGCTGTCACTGGTGATGATACCTGTTTGTCTAAGCTCGGTGAACAAGCGCAAACCTTCGTCATCCTCAAAAAACGCGGCATTATAATGAAACAGCCTCCTATCGTGGTCGATAGGAGGCTGTTTTGTAATGGCCATTAAGGAAGGATGTTGCCTGCCGCACGGTAAATGGCATACCATTCTTCGCGGGTGAGCGTTACATCGCCGGCTTTAATGCAGTCTTGCAAACGACTGATATTCATCGTCCCGATAATCGGCTGCATGTGTGCAGGGTGACGAAGAAGCCATGCGATGGCAATCGTGGTGTTGGTTACGCTGTATTTTTCCGCAATCTCATCGATCTTCTGATTAAGCTCAGGGAACTTGTCGCTTCCAAGGAATACGCCTTCAAAGAACCCGTATTGGAAAGGCGACCAAGGCTGAATCGTAATGTCGTGAAGTCGGCAGAAATCCAGTACGCTGCCGTCACGGTTAACTGCTGCATCATTTTCCATATTAACGTTGATTCCGCTTTGAATCATGGTGGTGTTCGTGATGCTAAGCTGCAGCTGGTTGGCTACGAGCGGCTGCTTCACTGCTTTTTTCAGAAGCTGGATTTGCATCGGATTCTGGTTGGATACGCCGAAATGACGCACTTTACCGGAGCTTTCGAGTTGATCGAATGCTTCAGCCACCTCTTCAGGCTCAACTAACGCATCCGGACGGTGAAGAAGGAGTACGTCGAGATACTCGGTTTTGAGTCTTTTCAGGATGCCATCGACGGAATTCAAGATATGCTCTTTGGAGAAATCGAACATGCCCGGACGAATCCCGCATTTGGATTGCAGAATGATCTTCTCGCGGACTTCTGCATTCATATGTATAGCATCTGCAAAAATTTCCTCGCAAGCTCCGCCGCCATAGATGTCGGCATGGTCGAAGAAGTTGGCTCCTTCCTCCAGTGCGGATAACACAAAACGCTCGGCTTCCGCTTTTTCCAGCGAATTTATACGCATGCAACCCACGGCTACAACAGGTACTTCTAGTGAACTGCTTCCAAGCTTCATCGTTTTCATGATTACGGTCCTCCAATTCAAAAATAGGTTGATTGTGCGACCACCTCGCTGTAGTTGCAGGGGGCAGCAGAGAACTTGTAAGCGAAACTACGTAGATGAATAGGTCCAATGCTGACAGTCTCTAGTTTATTGTGACATGTAGGTGGTGAGGTGTACAAGCTTAAATTTGACAAGAGTGCTGGGATGAAATAAATAGCAGCATGGGACTTGGCTTTATGAGGATGGCCGTAGCGGATTGAGCGAAGAGGATAAGGTCAGTTAAACAATACCATTTACGCCTTAAGAAAAAAAAGTCAGCGGTAGTTGGGATGCGTAAGTAAGTACGTATGATGTACCCCTGACTACCGCATAACCTTGGAGTTTTATTACAGCGCTTTGACATTCCGGATGACGATACGGCTGTGAGGAAGAGACGGCATATTATGAAAGCTGAAGCTTACGTCCTGTACAGGCACTTCATAACTCATCTTGTTCGCAAGAAAGTCGAGGCTCTCCTTCATGATCTCGAGCGTAATCCACTCCCCGGCACAGCGGTGTCCCGTATGATGGTCTCCGCCTCCTTGAGGGATGAAATTAAAGGGGCTCCCGTTCCAATCGTCGAAACGATCCGGCTTGAACAGCTCCGGCTGATCCCACAGACCTGGATGATGGTTCGTTCCGTATAAATCGAGGATTGTGAGCACGCCTTTATCGAATGCATATCCGTTCCAGGTAAAATCCTTCCGTGCACGCGCAGGCGCAAAGGGGAAGAAGGGGTAGAACCGCCGCACTTCCTGAATAAAATTCTTGAGCTGCTTCTCGTCGGACGTCATCAATTTCTCACGCTCTTCGGGCTGCTGAATGACAGCTAAGGCAGTAAAGCACACGTAAATGGCAACCGCTACGATGGGGCGAAGAATGTTTAGGATTTCTACCGCTGCGATTTCCTTGTCCAGGAGCTCGTCTCTGAGATCGCGGTGCCAGGACATCGTATGCAGGGTGCTGCCCTGTTGCGGATCTATTGCTCCACTGCGCACGTCATCTATGAGGTCCTGTATCCATTTTTCCGCTTTAGCACGGGCATATCTTCCCTTCTTATGCTTGATACCCAAGGCTGCTGTAGCCTCAATCATGTCAGCAAGCCAGCCCGTTTTCTCTTTCGCTTCCGCTTCGGGAAGCGGCACAGCCGCCCACTCACAGGCCGCTCGACATAGAATCTTCTGAGCTTCCTTATAAATCTCGACTTTATCCTCGGATTCCCATCGTCTTACAGCAAGCTCCCAATGTTTACGGGTGATTTCTCTCATGCTGCGAAGAGCTTCCCTGGACATCAAGGACATAAACATCGCTTTGCGATGATGATGCTCTTCGCCATCCAGTGTCTGTACACCGTCTTCACCGAACAGGGTTTTCAGCACGCGTTTCGGTGCAGCACCGCTTCGAACAAACTTCTCCTGGTCATAAAATAGCCTGGCCGCTTCTTCTCCGCGCATGCAGATGGCACGTTCGCCCAATAGACGCGTCTCGAAAAGATCAGATTGAAAGCCGATGGTTCTGTTGGTAATGAACAAGTAGCCTTCGCGCAGCACATTCAAGCTGTGATCCAGCCCCTCTTCCTTGGGAATCGGTTTGATATTTTCCATAACGGTCGCCTCCTGGATATTCAAGATTAGAAATGATTACGTGCTTCCAACACAATACATCTTAAATACCCGTTCTCATCCGATTTGAACAAACCAAGCTTCTACTCCCATGTCTAAAGACTGGCCATCTGTATTAGAAATATGCGGGCTTATGGTCCATCCTTTGCAGGATTCTCATGCTTGCGAGAGAAATCAATTAGAATGTACATAACAAAAAATGAGCAGGAGGTTGAGGATCGTGACAGCAGAAGTAACCAAGGTATATAAAGAACATATCCCGTCAGCGCGATTGATCGGCAAACGGTATTCCGATGAGCATCGGAATGCGGCCGGAAGCTTCGCGGACCGATGGGATGAATGGTCCGCCAATGGCTGGTTCGAAGAGATCGGGAAGCTTGGCGCACTGTCGGAATCTGAGGGTTCTTCTTACGGTATCATGCGAATGAGCGGGAATCAGTTTGAATATTGGATCGGGATGCTGTTCCCGGAGCACACGGAAGTGCCGGTAGGGTTTGATTATGCGGACCTGGCGGAAGGCGATGCGGGGATCTGTTGGTTGTACGGCAATAGGGATAATGGTGAGCTTTTCGGTATGGAACCCCATAACGCATGTATGGCTAAAATCGCCGAACAAGGCTGGATCTTGGACGACAATCCGTGGTTCTTCGAACGCTATCACGATATCCGATTCATGACGCCGGATGAACAGGGGAATGTCATATTGGACTACGGTGTTTACGTGAAATGAGACGTACGATTCGCGTTGTATGATTAATGGGGCCGTCCCATAAAGTAGATTTAGTTTCTTGACGTACGGTTCTCCTAAACAGAAACCAGATGGTGCCTAAGGGATATCTTCCTCCAAATCCATTGGCAGATAGAGTTGGTCCATGGTACATTGAATGTACAAAAGAAACCGTTCCTTTCGGAAATGGTTTGGGTAGCACCTCCATTTTACCAAAGAACGGTTTCTTTGCGTCTAAAAGTAAGCAATCTGCACGGCGTAGCGGAGAGGACGAATCGATTCCGGACAAGCAACAGCGATGGTAGGAACATTCGTACATGGAGCGTCTTCTAACAGCAAGAAGGGGGCCTCCCGTAAGATCTATGATCTTTTGGGACACCCCCCTTCTCTATTCTTCTGATTCAGTTATGCAAACTACATGCCAGAACTTGATCGCCAAACGATCGGATAATATGGATGCTGCGCTTAGCCTCTGCTCGCGAATGTCTTAGCGTTGTCTACTTTCAGCCTTTTAACGTGTTGAGTTAATAGATTCTTGTCACTTACGATCCAGGTGTGATTTTTGGAGTTCCGTCTTCGGTTCGCTATGAAATGGTAGGGACTGCCAGAGTATATTCTAAAGTTACGAGTTATACAATCAGCACAAAATTTGACGCACTCGCTGCGGTTTTGGTTCGGAAATGCTACCTGATTGAATACGTGCCGTTTAACCAGAAGGGTCGCCCCTTGAACAAGGGGAACCCATTGATTGGCCATGTTGGGGTAACGGTACAGAAGAACCTTTTGACCGGCAAGCTGCATCAAGTGCGCCCTTTTTCCTACAATATCAGCACGAGTCTTGATCATGAGCTGGACGCTTTCTTTCAGATAATCGGGAGCGTAATAATCATCGTCGTCAAACTTAGCAATGATGCTGTGCTTGGAGACCTTTACTCCAAAATTGAGGCAGCTGCCAAGCGATAATTCTTCAGGCTTTCTATATATTCTCACGTTACGATATGGCTTGGCTGCCATTTGATATTCCGATAGCTTCAGGCTGCTATGATTTATTATAACGATGAACTCTTTGTGCCTGTAATTCTGTCTGGCGTAATTTTCTAACAGATTGTGAAGGCATTCAGGTCTTTTGGTACAGGTGATGACCGAAACAGTTGGTTGTGATGGAGATAACGACGTTCTCGTCAAGTTCGATCGCCTCTGGATTTCCGCTGAACGAATGTTTTGTAGTCTTTTACGTTCGGAACTCTAGGGTGATTGTCGGTAAGTTCTTTATCACTGATGACCCATGTATGGCTGGATGAATTCTTTCTTCGTACTGCCGCGAAATGATACTTATCACCGGAATAGACCCTGTAACCCTTACTCTTACTTCTCATGCAAAATAGATCGTCTTCACCAACGTTTTGATTTGGGAATCGTACTTTGTTATGGACGTTCTTTTTAAACATGAGCGTAGCACCAGGCAGTTTGGTTGCGGAGCGATTTTCATCGTTAGGAAAACGTAGAAACAGAGTTTTGGAGCCTTGTAAAAACATATAATGTGCGCGTTTTCCTATAATATCGGCGTTCGATCTTCTTAATGACTTCAGGCTGTCCGACAAATAGTGGGGGGCGTAATAGTCGTCGTCATCGAATTTAGCGATAATGCTGTATCTCGTTTTGCTCACGGCGTAATTTAGGCACGCACCCAGCGTGACATGTTCGGGCATGCGGTAAAATTGTATGTTTCGATGCTTGTTGGCCAGTTGTTGGTAAGGAGAGCGGGCGATTGAACTATCGTTGATGACGATAATGAGCTCTTTCTTGGAGTGCGATTGTCTAGTGAAATTACGAAACAAGTTTTTAATATAATTAGGGCGATTGGTACAGGTAATAACCGATACGCCTTGCGGTGTTGAACTATTTTTAAAGCTAGCTGCCATTATATCACTCTCCTTATCTGTGAAGATGATTTCATATATCACATTAGAATATGTAAACTATAAATAGAGGTAACGGCATTACTGCATGTCAACTTTAAAAATTTTATAATAGGAGGGCATCGAGATGAAAGAAGGATGGGAACGCGCAGTGCCGCCGATGCAACTAGACATCACACAAATTCATGACATCATTTCACCCGTATTCCCCGGTAAAAAAGTAGCAACCGCTGAACGGATCGGTACCGGACTTAGCAATACCAACTACAAAATTCGTCTGGAAGGCAGTGCAGAGCCTTACGTGCTGCGCTTGTTCAGGAAAGGTCCGGAGATTGCCGAAAAAGAGCTGGCTATCATTCGAAGAGTACGCCAAACCGTTCCTGTTGCCGATTATATCTATGCGGATATGAGCTGCGGCGTATTCGATAAGCCATGGGCGATAATGGAGTGGAAGGAAGGCGGTCTTCTTCGTGACGTGATGCGCAACGGAAGCGAGCAGGATCTCGTTGCCGCTGCAGCCTCCGCCGGACGCACTCTCGCCAACATCCATAAACACACATTTACGGAATCCGGTTTCTTCAATGGGGACATGGAAGTCCAGGATCCGATGAGGATGGACGGGGAACGGTTTCTCGCATTTATTGAACAAAGCCTCTTTCAGGATCTATGCGGCCAATGGCTCGGGGAAGAGCTAGCTCAATCGGTATGGTCCTTCAGTCAAACGTACAGTCATTTATTGTCGGAGATAGAAGATACGCCTATGCTTGTTCACTCAGACTATAATGGCTTAAATATATTAATGCGGCATGGTCCTGAAGGTTGTGAGGTCTCGGCAGTGCTTGATTGGGAGGACGCTTTTTCATGGAACCGATACGTAGATATAGCCAATATGCTTCGATACGAACCCGATGGATCTGTATTTGAAAAGAACTTTGTTCGTGCATATCGTGAGGAAGGTGCGGTTCTGTATGATCATTGGAAAATCCTGTCCAAGCTTGAGGATCTTGTTGCATTGTGCGATATGTTAACCCATTCTAGCTTGGCTACGCCCAATCGAATGCATGATCTTCAGCGATTAATTGCGGGAACCGTTCAGGTTACGAAGGGCTGAGTTATTTTGATTCGTAAATCAAAATAAGAATTTGAATTGCATTATAGACTCAGTTTATCTATAATAGACATTGTAAGTCTGTAATAATGAATCTTGGTGGCAGTCTTCCTTAAGCACGAAGAAAAACAAGAAGGAATGTCTTCTTGTACTATTATTATAGACATTAAAGATCCGGAAAGGTGTTGGTATAAATGAGTGAACAAATGCATGATGTCCTTATTATTGGCGGAGGGCCGGCATGCTTGAATGCTGCGTTGGTATTGGGGAGAGCTAGAAAACATGTGGTGCTGATGGATGAAGGGAAGCCGCGAAATCGGGTTACCCGCGAAACCCATGGTTTTCTTACTCGAGATGGCATTAGCCCATCGGAATTTCGCAGGATCGCAAGGGAACAGATTAGCGTTTATCCTTCTGTAAGTTTTGTAGAGGATATTGCTGCTTCTGTCACAGGTGTCGATGGTGATTTCCAAATTACAACAGGACAGGGGACGGTATACCGTAGTAAAAAGCTGCTCTTTGCCGTCGGAAAGAAAGACAGCCCATTGGATATTAACGGATTGGCAGACGTATATGGGAAAAGCGCCTTCGTCTGCCCATATTGCGATGGATGGGAACTGCGGGATCAGCCGCTTGTCGTGATTGCCAAGGGTGCGGGTGCAGCGCACTTTGCCAAAGTCATTGCAGGTTGGAGTGATCGTTATACGATCTGTACCAATGGACCGGATGAACTGACGGATGAACAGCGCCAAGAATTGGAGGAGCATAACATCCCCATATTCAGCTCCCCAATTCATCGCATTGAGTCGAACGAAGGGATGGTACGTCAAGTCGTGTTGGAGGATGGAGAGATCATTCCTTGCACGGGCATCTTTTTTGCGCCGAACCTGGTCTCCGGCTCTGAATTGCCGGCCGCCATCGGCTGTGATATCAATGAAGCCGGAAGCGTGGTCATTGATGCCTTCGGCAAAACGAGCGTGCCAGGCGTCTACAGCGCCGGTGATGCAGCCACCGAAATGTATCAAGCCATTGCCGCCGCTTCGATGGGAGCCATGGCTGCGGCAGCCATCAATGGTGAGCTGCTTAACGAACGTTGGAATCGTTAAAACTTGAATAAACGAGAGGCAGGCTTGGTTAGTATCCATGTCTGCCTTTTTAATACCCTTAGGGGATTTTTTGATTATAAATGATTCTTACACTCCGGGGTGGTGCCGTTTGTGGGTATGATGGAGTTATCAAGTAAAAGGAAGGGTGTTTGGAATGAGAAAAACAATGGACTACATCATGAATCAAGTTTGGAGGGATATGAACATGTAACCCTCCGACATTATGGAGGAGATCGATTTGAATTCTCGAACCAAGAAATTTTTGTCCTATTATAAACCGTACCTGGGGTTATTATTTGCAGACTTGGCATGCGCTTTTGTGGTTTCGGCCATTACACTCATGCTTCCGCTGTGTATACGATATATCACCATCAACGTGTTGGAAGGGAATTCCCCGAATCCGCTGAACCAAATCTATGCGGTGGGTGCCGTCATGCTGGCCATGGTCCTCATCCATACCTTCTGCGATATGTTTATTTCTTATAAAGGACATATGATGGGGGCTTATATGGAGAGTGACATGAGACGGGAGCTGTTTGACCATTTTCAGAAGCTGTCTTTTGGGTTCTACGATGAGAACAAAACCGGGCAGCTCATGACCCGCACCACCAATGACATTCTATCGCTAACCGAATTGTATCACCATGGACCCGAAGATATCCTCATTTCCGTTCTGAAGTTCCTTGGCGCATTCATCATCTTAATGTATATTGACGTGAAGCTTACCCTGATCGTGTTTCTCTTTCTGCCGGTCATGGCCGTGTTTGCTTTTTATTTTAATAAGAAGATGAATGTGGCGCTGCGGGTAAGCAAGGACCGGATCGGAGATATCAATGCGCAGGTGGAGGATTCTCTATCGGGTATCCGCGTGGTGAAGTCGTTTACGAACGAACATGTGGAGAGGAAAAAATTCGCCTACGCTAACGGGCGGTTCGTTGACAGCAGAAGGGAAGGGTATAAGAGTGAAACCTACTTTCACGAAGGGTTGGTCGGGTTTACCCAACTCATTACCATCGCGGTCATTGTGTTTGGCGGAGCCGCCATCGTGGATGCCTCGCTGGAACTGGCCGATTTGCTGACCTTTTTCTTATGCATCGGCATTCTCATCGAACCGATCCAGCGACTGGTTAATTTCGCTAGGCTGTATCAGGAGGGGATCACGGGATTCGACCGGTTTATGGAGATTTTGGAGGTAGAGCCGGATATTGAGGATTCCGTTGATGCTGCTGCGATCACTCAGGTTCAGGGGAATATCACATTTCAGAACGTGAGCTTCAAATACAAAGATAACTATGAATATGTGCTGAAACATGTATCGCTGGACATCGAGCCCGGCGAGTATGTGGCATTGGTAGGTCCTTCCGGCGTCGGCAAGACGACATTGTGTTCGTTGATTCCGCGCTTTTATGAAGTGAGTGAAGGACGCATTATGCTGGATGGACGCGATATCCGGGATATTACGCAGCACTCGTTAAGAAGGAATATTGGGATTGTCCAGCAGGATGTATATTTGTTTGCGGGAACCGTCTTCGATAATATCCGGTATGGCAATATGGAGGCCAGCGAGGAGGAAATCATCGAAGCTGCGAAAAGAGCGAATGCCCATGATTTCATCATGGCACTGCCTGACGGTTATGATACGGATATTGGGCAGCGTGGCGTCAAGCTATCCGGAGGACAGAAGCAGCGGCTCAGCATTGCACGCGTGTTCCTGAAGAATCCGCCGATCCTCATTTTTGATGAAGCGACCAGTTCCCTGGATAATGAAAGCGAGAGAGCCGTCCAGGATTCGCTGGAGCGGTTAAGTAATAACCGCACAACGCTTGTCATCGCTCATCGCCTGACAACGGTACGGAATGCGCAGCGAATCGTCGTTTTATCCGAGGACGGAATTGAAGAACAGGGCACGCATGATGAATTAATTGCTCGTCAAGGCGCTTATGCCAATTTATATAATATGCAATTAACCATATAAGCAGGAAGAAAGGCGATTTGTGATCGGTTTATGCACCGGTCAGCAAATCGCCTTTTTCCTATTGTTGGATCGATTTATGGTTTTATGTTGTCCTGTTTCATCCGAAACAGGATTTACCCTTGAAGCGTTTTTCCAGGCTGCTGATCTTCCACTTCCTTGATTGCATTGTCCTCGTCTTGTACCTTCTCTTTCGATGAACTAAACCATCCGATAACGGCAATCAGTACAAGAACAATATAGAAGGATGCCTTCCAGATCGAGCTCTCCGGGAAGTGATGGTCGATAAGGGCAACATCGGGATGCGCAAGGGTGATGACTGCAAGTTTGACCCCTACCCAACCGACAATGAGGAATGCCGCCACTTCAAGTCCGGGGCGCTGCTGCAGCAGCTTCACGAAGTAGGATGCCGCGAAACGCATGATGATCAGACCAATGAATCCTCCCAGGAAGATGACGATAAATTGACCTCCGTCCAAGCCGCCGATGTTCGCCAGACCGCTTGGAGGCAGTGCCACAGCCAGCGCTACGGCTGCAAGTATCGAGTCTACGGCAAACGCGATGTCTGCAACTTCCACTTTGAAGACGGTCATCCAGAAACCGGATTGCTTCTTGGGTTTGTCCGGTTTCGGCTTAGCGTCTTCCGTCGGTTTCTTGCCTTTGATCACGTGTTTCAATGTGTGATTGATCGAAATGTAGAGAAGATAAAGTGCGCCAATGGCTTGTACCTGCCATACGTCCACCAGGAACGAGATTAAGAACAGCGATCCGATGCGGAAGACAAACGCTCCGAGCAACCCGTAAAATAAAGCCTTTTTACGCTGTTCCTCGGGTAAATGTTTTACCATAATGGCAAGGACCAGCGCATTATCTGCTGCAAGCAACCCTTCCAGTGCGATGAGCACCAACAGTACCCATCCATACTCCAATAAAAGCTCCATACTAGTTCCTCCTAGTTTTGTAGTATTGAAGGCACAAAAAGACCTCCACCGGCAGGTGAAGGCCCTTTATAATCCAAAAGAGACCTTCACCACAGAGTGTGTGGTAAAGGTCTCGCAAACAACGTATCGTTGCCAACAAAGCCGGGGAACTTTCCCGTAATGACGACTTTGTTGTGTCAGCTACTCCCCTTTAATCACGTTCCTGCATAACTGATATCGTCATCAGTTAAGCCGTGATATAAAGATATATATTTTTGGGGCATAAGTCAAGCTTTTTTACTTGAATTCAGCAGAATACGACTCCATCGGAACGGGTCTATTCTTAATGGTAGAGCGTCTCCTCACTTTTACATTAACGCTTGATAAAACCACGCTAAGGAACACAAGGACAGCACCCCAATATTGATTGGAATTCATGATCTCGTGAGCAAACCAGAATCCGACCAGTGCCGCGAAGACAGGTTCCAGGGAGAACACAAGTCCCGTCCGGGTAGCCGTGGTATATTTTTGGGCGATCGTCTGGAAGATGAACCCGACCGCGGTGCATACAACGCTAAGAACAAGGACGGCAATCCACGAGTGGGTCGTGCTCGGCCATACTGGAGTTTCAAAGAGTAGAGACGAGATGTACGCATACAATCCCGTGAACCCAAGCTGCAGGATGCTGAGGCTTAGCGTATCGACCTTCTGCGCGGCAGTGCTTACCATATTAATATGAAGCGCATAACATAATGCCGCCGCTATACAGAACAGATCACCGATCTTAAATGTAAAAGGAAGCTGGATGGTCAACAGCGCAATGCCGGTTAAGGCTAGCAAAATACTGACAATCACTTTGTTCTCTATTTTTTTCTTAAATAGAAACGTATGTAATAAAGGGACAAACACCACCGTTAAACTGACCAGAAATCCGGCATTGGATGTTGTCGTGGTCTTCAGACCGAAGGTAAGCGCGGTGAACATGATAAATAATATAAAGCCTAGGAGCATGGCATACCGAATCGTCTTTACGTTAACCTGGCGCAAGCGGGGGAAGAAAATCACTCCTGCGAGTATAAAGGCCAATCCGAAGCGTAGGGCTATCAAATTAAACTCTCCTAGCGAATCTAGTCCCACTTTCATAAAAAGATAGGACGAGCCCCAACAAATGGTGATGAACAAAATCATAAGATCGGCCTTCAGCGGTTTCAAGTTCTTTTTCCTCCTTCTAGTGATTGAACAAAATCAGTATACTCACGTACAATAGACAAGTAAAACGAATGTTTCTAATGATAAATATGAGTAAAATTCATGTATGAAATGATCAGGAGGATTTCCCATGAGTATAAATAAATTCAAAGTATTATTGAAGGTCGTCGAGCTCGGTAGCTTAACCAAAGCCGCCGAAGTTATGGGATTTACACAGTCCGGTGTCAGTCACATGATCAACAGCCTGGAAGACGAGTTTGGTTTCTCGTTGCTGATACGGAATCGTTCAGGAGCGAAGCTGACGACCAATGGCGAGGAGATTCTGAAGACGATACGTGAAATCCTGAAGTGGAACGAACATTTGGAGCAGCAGGTGGCTTCCATTCATGGTATCGAGCTGGGTACCATTCATATCGGTACCTTTACGAGTGTCGGTGTTCACTGGCTGCCGGGGATTATTCAGGATTTCCAGCGGGATTATCCCCATATCGACATTCGATTGGTTGAAGGAGATTACCGGGAAATTGAGGATTGGATCGCGGAGGGCAAGATTGATTGCGGCTTCCTGTCACTTCCAACGTCGGATATATTCGATGCGATTCTCCTGCACCAAGACCCGATGCTTGTATTGCTGCCAATGGAACATCCGCTCAGTTCGGAGGACTCTATTACATTGTCCCAGATTGAGAATGAACCGTTTATTATGCCCAGCCAAGGTTCCGATTATGATGTGAACCGGATGCTGGAGAAGGCCCGGATCAAGCCGGATATCAAATATACACTTGGTGACGATTATGCCATTATGGCCATGGTGGAGAAAGGCCTTGGCATTAGCATTCTTCCTGAACTTGTGCTGCGAGGGCAGCAGCGAAATATACGGTTGATCGAATTGAAGGAGAAGAGCTTCAGATCGCTCGGCATTGCCGTAAACTCCATGCGAGAAATATCTCCAGCTACGAAGCGATTCTTGAATTATGTTAAGAGTTATCCCAAGCTATAGCTGCTAAACGGACGCTAAATGAAGCTCATACCCAGCATCTAGACTCTATTACAAGGCAAGAGCTTCGTTCATGTTATTTCACTACATAAAACAATTCGTGTCACAAAATCGCTTGTTGGGATTGTTATATAGGTAAACAAAGAAGGAGGTGAGCTCGCTTGCAGCCAACCATCCCCGGGGAAGCGGAAGGAAAGAGAGAAGCCATTGAAGCGGTTGTAGAACAAGTCAAAGCAGGAGATAAACACGCATACCAAGCGATCATCCTCCAGTTTGAGCGGCAGATGTACACGTACTGCTACTATATTCTGAAAAATCATGCGGAGACCGAAGATGCGGTACAAGAGATTTTTATTCGTGCCTATGAACATCTTCATCAGTACAAGAGACAAGTGTCTTTCTCCGCCTGGTTGTATAAAATGGCCTATTATCATTTGATCAATATCAAAAAGAAGCAGAGCCGTTTTCTTAACCTGATCGAGCATTGCAAGGAACAGCAGCCGGTTATGCAAATATCTCAGCACGAGCCGGTTGTGTACGAGCTGTTAACCTACCTGACAGCAGAAGAACGACACATACTGCTGCTGAAGGCGGTTGAACAGTATACCTTTGAGGAAATCAGCGACATTATGGGAATCAAATCAGCAACGATACGAAAGAAGTATGAACGGTTACGACATAAACTGATGGACCGAATAAGCAAAAAAGGAGAGGTAGCACGTGGGACAATCGCCGAAACAAACGGAATTCGCTGAAATGAATGTGCTAGAAGATATGATTCGAGAATCGTCTTTACCGAAGAATAGCATGAGCTATCAAATTATGAACAGGATTGGAGAACGTGAAATGACAAGGACAAGATCATCATCCAAACAAAAACTGAATGTTTTAAAAAGAACAATACTCGTTGCATCCGCAGCAGCTGTGCTGGGAGGAAGCGTAATCGGGTCAGGATTTGTATCGCCGGTCATGGCAGCAACGCTGAAGCAAATCCCAGTGCTCGGCGTGTTATTCGAAGGAACCAGCGAAGATGCAGTTAAAGCCGCTATTGAGCAAGGGATTCTATCCGAACCTAACATGAGCGTAACTCACGACGGCGTGACGTTGAAGGTAGCTGACGTTCTATATGATGGAACCCGGTTGTCCTTTATACTGGAGCGCGAGGGAGTGGATTTGCCGGGTACAGCTTCTCCGTATATAAGCGAAGATGCTAAATTCATCGGTAATCCAGATAGCGAGTATATTAAGTCGAGGACAGTAGCTAAGGAAGATCAGGAAAAAGGCTATATCGAAACGCCGCGAATTCTGGTAGACGGACAAGAAGTGGCGATGGGTGAAGGCAGCTTCGGAGACTATCCTCAACAGGACAATGCCTATATCGTTGAGCTCACCAAGGGTCTGAAATTGCCTGATCAATTCGAGCTGACCATTCAGGCCAACGTAACTCAAGTGAATGAAACCTTTGAATTCAAGGTCCCTGTGAATGTCACTAATAAATCGGTTGTCGTGAAGCCGGACCAGGCTACGAAATCAGATGGACAATTCAGTTATACCGTCAAGCAATTGGATATTTCACCGGTATCGACCCGCCTGGTTCTGGACAGTAAAGGCGAGGTGCCGGCTTCTGCAGAGCAAACAGGCGATTATAGCGCCAGCATGGTATATTACGAACTTGTGGATGATCAAGGGAATGTGCTGAATCCTCGAAAGTTTGAATACTTTAACAGCAAGCCCGAGACTGAATATCATATCGATCAATTGTTCAGTCCTGTAAACGGAACTCCGAAATCCATAACGATTAAGCCGTTTACACTGACCGTAAACAACAAGGATTGGAGCGTTGTCGGTCAAGGGAAGGACAGCCACGGGGATAAAACATATCTGAAGGATCTGGAAATGACCATTCCGGTTCAACCATAACAACGAGTGTAAGTATAGGAGAGGCCCGCATAGCTGCGGGCCTCTCTTTCATATGGTTACGTTTCGGCCCGAAATGTTTTGCCTAACGGATTGCCAAGGCCATAATAATGCCGAAAATTATAGATTAGCGGACTCCATTTGGCCGGATCAATGTGATGTTCATTCAAGATGATATTGTTATGGGCGTGTACATGGATCGCCTGTGTTTCGACAATGGCAAACATGGAAGAATAGTCGGGAATCCGAATGTTTTTCACGGTAGCCTCGATTTGAATGGGACACTCCATGATGCGCGTAGGTTTTACAGTGACGGAATCCGCAGGAGTTAACCCACTTATCGAAAACTTATCTTTTTCATATGTAAAACCGTTCTTTATCTTCTCATCCGGAACTGGATATTTTCCTGTATGAGGGGCTAATAACTCAACATTCTCCCATAAGGAAGGGTCGGGAATGTTGATGACACATTCAGGATGCCTTTCCAAGTTCTCAATCGCTTTACCCCCGAGTCCGATTCCTAAAATAATGTATTCCCCGAGCGCCCATGAAGAGGATATGGGACTAATATTTACGGTATCATCTTCATTTAGCGTATTGAGTAAAATAACTGGAGTTCCATAGTAAAGAATTTTCGGTTTAATGATGTCCGTGCCGATCATGCCAGTATTTTCCTTCATAAAAAGATTCCTCCCAAATGATCTGTTCTATCCAAAATCATTGTAAAATAGAAAAGATTCGATGCTCATCGAAATGTGGATTACATGAGGAGGGATGAAGATGTATGCGAATCCAAACGCAGCCTTGGTAGCATCAATCGTTAGTGAGGCATCGAGAGCTGCCATATTAACCGTCCTATTGGATGGGCGATATCACCCGGCAAGCGAGCTGGCGTACATGGCAAAAATCAAACCGCAAACGGCAAGCTTCCATTTATCGAAAATGGTAGCCGCGAATCTGGTCACCGTCGAACAACAGGGAAGACATCGTTATTACGGAATACAGAATCAGGAGGTTGCCCAGGTCATGGAGACACTTCTATCGATAACGCCTTCTGTCGAAATAAGATCATTAAACCAAGCTTCGGAGACTGAAGCCATACGTCAGGCAAGGACTTGCTACGATCATCTTGCGGGGAATTTGGGAATCCAATTGACAAATTCGCTGCTCAGCGCCGGGGTCATATCCGAAGCGGAAGATCAATATACGGTTACAGAAAAAGGGGAAGACTTCTTCAAGGCATTTCAGATTGATCTGGGACGTGTTAAGCGCAAACGCCGATCTTTCGCGCATCGATGCTTGGATTGGAGTGAAAGACGCCATCACCTGGCCGGGGCATTGGGGCATGCCCTGCTAGAAAGGTTACTCGAGTTACAATGGATACAACGCGTTCCAAGAACAAGAGCCATACAAATTACGCCTGAAGGCAAGAAGGGATTAAAAGAAACATTCCATATTGATATGGAGTAGGAACGGGGCTTAGGTATAGGACTGATGGTGTTGATCGACGATGCAGATATACTTATGGATGCAGAAAAATGGATGCAGAAAAATAAAAAGGACTGTCCTCACTTCATCAGAAGATGAAGGGGACAGTCCTTGAATTAGAGATTAACGCAGTGTTTTCAATGCTCCGCTCCATGCAAGCACTTGGTCAAGCATGCCATTCAGGTTGACGAGATGAAGATCAGCCGGTTTGAACACGGAGCCACTCTCAAAATCAGTAAATAACGACAGGGCTGGGTGTACGCGAACATCCGCTACGGAGAGCTCGCCTAGGATTCCGCGCAAATGTTCGGCAGCGCGAGCGCCGCCAACAGAACCATAACTCACGATACCTGCAGCTTTATTGTTCCATGGCTCACGAGCAAAATCGAGTGCATTTTTCAAAGAGGCAGAAATACTGTGGTTGTATTCTTGTACGATGAATACAAAGCCGTCAAGACTATTCAGTTTATTGTTCCAAGCGGTAGCTTGCTCTGTAGCATCAGCTTCGCCCAAAAATGGGAGCTTGTAATCAGCGATATCTACGATCTCGTAGTTTGCATCTCCGCGTTCATCAGCAATACGTTTAACCCATTCACCTACTTGTGGGCTTAAACGGCCTTGACGGGTACTTCCTAAAATGATACCGATATTCAATTTGGACATTGTTGTTACCTCCCGATTATTTTAAATGTATTTTTACCGTGATGTGTTTGTTATTTTGCATGAGCTAATCATAATCTCAGGGAGTTAACTTTGTCAAGTAGCTTACAAAAAGTTTGTAAGATATATTGCGATTTTTTATGTATCCAAGTACGGTTGGATTTGTTCCTGAATCGGACGGTATTTTGTACCCTAGAGGCAGCAGCAATGTTATACTGATCATATGCCCTGGGACAAAATTTCTGTGCCAAGAAAAACGGTATTTCAGCAGCAAAAGTACATATAAAGATTGGTGAGGTGAATCAAGTATGGAACTTAGACAATTAAGAGCCGATGAGTTTGAGATCAGTACAAAATTATCCGAATATGCCTTTCAATATACGCTAACACCGGAGCAGCGAGAGTCCAGTCAAAAGCATTTTAAACCTGAACACTTCTGGGGGATTTTTGATGGAGAAGAGCTGCAAGCGAAACTGACCATCATCCCGCTGGAAGTTTATTTGCATGGAAACATATTCGATATGGGCGGTATTGCCGGCGTGGCAACATGGCCGGAGAACCGCAGACAGGGACATGTATCTACATTGCTCAAACATGCATTGCAAGAAATGAAGAGCAAAGGCCAGACCCTTTCCTTCCTGCATCCGTTTTCGATTCCGTTCTATCGTAAATTTGGTTGGGAACTTTACGCGGAATTTAAAAAGTACATCATTCCAGTATCTAAATTCCCACGTAAGGTGGAAGTGCCTGGCCGCATTGTAAGAGGCGTAACCGATATTCCTACACTAGACGGCATGTATCAAACCTATGCCAGCCGCTATAACGGTACGCTTGTGCGGGATGAAGCATGGTGGACAAGATCCGTGCTGCAGGGTGACAGTCATAGCGTTGTTTATTATTCAGCTGAAGGCAAACCAACGGGCTACGCGTTATATGAGCTCAAAGACAAAGATCTCGTGTGCGACGAATTTGTGTACCTGAATGAAGAAGCCCGAAGCGCACTCTGGACCTTTTTTGGAAACCATGATTCCAGAATTGAGCAGGTTACGATGACAATGGTGCCTGGAGATGATCAGCTGCCATTTATGCTGCCGGATCCACGCGTTACCCAGGAAGTGGTCCCATACTTCATGGCCCGCATCGTGGATTTGAAATCCTTTGTGGAGGAGTACGCTTTTGAAGCGCATCGGGAAGCCGTGATGACCATCGAGGTGGAAGATTCCGCTGCGCCTTGGAATGCAGGCCGATGGAGTTTGTCGGTTAATCAAGAGGGGAAAGCGGAGCTGTCGGAGCTTCCGTCCGATCATGGGGAGCAGGCTGATCTGTCGACCGATATTCAGACGTTGTCGGCGCTGTTTGCAGGATACAAAAGGCCGCAGGCGCTGCATGCCATTCACCGGCTATCCGGAAATCCCAAGGCTGTAGCACAATTGGAGTCTATGATTCCCGCCGGTCAAACCTACCTCATGGATTTCTTTTGAGAAAGGGAGAAGGCTTGTTGATTCGCAGACTTTTGACTGAAGAGCTGGGGAGTCTCTTGGATACGATCAACAGAGATCAGCATTTCTTATATTATTCCTACCTTACGTGCCGGAAGAATCGGACCGTTCATTATGGGCAGTTCTCAGAACATGGAGAGCTGCTGGGTGTTACGGCTTTTCTGAAAGGATTGCCTTTCTATGCCTTTTCGGTGTATCCTCTTCAGACATCATTTCGATTTCAGTCCGTGCTGCCCCAAATGAAACGAGATCTGGAATTACCCGATGGGGCAATGGGGAGCTTTATCGTGAATGAGGATGAATGGGAGGTTCTAAAGCTTGAGATTGATGTGATGAAACCTCCCGCAGGTATCCTACTCATGAAGCATCGGCATCTTGAAGATTTGCCGTTAGGGGATGACGAGGTGTTTCGTTTAGACACCTCATACTTTGATATGATCGAGTCGAAAATGGTGGAATTCAATACGATAGCTTTTGCAAAGGAGGAGCTTCAAAACCCCTTCTATGGGGTTGTTCAGGATCAGGAGCTCATCGCTGTCGGCGGATACCATATCTATAGCGATGATTATGTTGAGCTTGGGAATATTGGCACGGATGCTGCGTGGAGAAGACAGGGGTACGGCAAAAAGGTATGCGCGGAATTGACCCGTAAGGGGCGTGCATTCACTCCCCATGTGTATCTGAATGTGCTGGAGAAGAACGTAAACGCGATACGGTTATATCAGTCCCTGGGATATGTTACGGTGTGCCAACAGTACATCGTTGAATTCGCTTTGTAGTTAGAAGAAACAGCCTGAGATCAGGCTTTTTCGTATTATTAGGTCAACCAGAGATAGCTGGTTGACCTTATTTGTAGCTAGCTTCGAGGGAACGTTACAACCTCTATTCCGAAACGATGCACCGTGTGCTTGCGGGTTGCCTGCGGGGCGAAGCCGAGTCGGAAGATCAGTAGAAAACAACAGGGCGATCTCATGATAAATCAAAGTGGGAAAACTTATACAAGATCATTCTAGAACCTCCCCTTTTGGGAAAATATACAGCTCTCCGTTATCTCCATATTCCGCATAAGCAATATCCTCCAAGGAGTCAAAGCCTTGCTCCTGGGCCTTTTGTTTGATCTCTTTGTGATCAATGGGTTTGCCCAGCATCGATTCCTCGAGCAACTTTCCCTTGTCTATGACCGTTACCGTAAAGGTGTCCGCTTTGGCTTCCATACCCATATCCTGGGCTGTAGGCGGCTCGTATTCGGGTTTACGCATGACGGACAGCGATCCGTTCGTTTCCAGAATGGCGTATTTGACTTCAGTTAACGAGAAAATGCTTTGCCGTCTCAGCATGGATAACAGCTGTTTATATTCCATATCGTATTTGTTCAACAATTTTTGGTTGAGCTTTCCGTTATCGATCAGAAGGACCGCCCGGCCTTCCGTTAAATATCCGAACTTAACAAAGTGGGTGGTTGCCTTCTCGAAGAGGTAAGACATTGTCGTCCAGAGCGCAAGAGCGAATAACAAATGATATATGTTTACCTTATCATCGTAGAGGCTTGCCCCGACGATTTCACTCAGAATTAAGGAAGACAAGAAGTCAAGAGGTGTAAGCTGGCTGATGGTTTTTCTCCCCGTAACAAAAGTGATAATCCATAACCCAAAAAAGCTGATGACCAGTTTAACCCCTAAATCCATATACATGTCCATGGGTCAGCCTCCTTGAATGGCAATATAATATGCTAAGATATTAAACGTTTTGGCTTCAAGCAGAAACAAGGGAGATTTAACTGGTTACTACGAGATCGTGCTGTTTGAAACCTTTCAATAAGAGCAGCAGCGAAGCCTTCTGCTTCTATCATTTAGCCTACACTCTATGACTGTCTGATTCATATAATAAAGGACAACTGGACAGAGAGGGGTAGGATCTTGGGCAAAAAAGCAGCGGCGAATGGCGTTTCGATCATCGTTTGCACCAATCGGCCACAATTTTTTGAGCAAGCGATTGATAATTACCGGAGACAGAACTATAAGAATAAAGAGCTTATTATCATTCTGAATAAGGACTGCATGGATTTAAAGAAATATCGGAACAAAACCCGGGCTTACGAGAATGTCAAGGTGTATAAAGTACCTGAGAGAATATCGTTAGGAAAGTGTTTGAATTGTGGATTTAAAAAGGCCAAATACCCTTATCTTGCCAAGTTTGACGATGATGATTACTACTCACCGTTTTATTTGAAAGAGCAGATTAAACAGCTCAATCGTACGAAGAGTGATATTGTCGGAAAACATTCATGTTTGGTATATCTAACGGCCTCCAAGCAGCTGATCGTACGTTCTCCTCATGAGAAGAATAAATATGTGGAGTTTGTACAAGGAGGAACGATATTATTTAAGAGGCATGTGATGGATAAAGTCCGCTTCTCGGATCGCTCTATCGGTGAGGATGTGGCCTTCTTAAGACAGAGCAGGATAAAAGGCTACAGGGCTTATGCGACATCCCCGTATAATTATGTATACGTAAGAAGAAAAAATAAACAGAGTCACACCTGGAGAGCTAATGACGCCTTTTATCTGAGAGGAAGCAAGCCGGTAGGATTCACTGAAAATTACCGTCGAATCGCTGATCGGGATCTGTAAAGTTATGTGTCTATTGTGGGTGTGAATCTTGGAAGGAGAGGAGCGCTTTGAAAGGACTTATTCTATGTGCGGGCAAAGGATCGCGTTTGTATCCATTCACCCGCTCCTACCCTAAATCTTTGCTTCCCGTGGCCAACGCCCCGTTGCTGCATGCCTGCATAGATAAATTAGTGGAACAACAGATTACTGAGATTGGGATTGTCATCCATCCCTCGCAAGAAACACTTATTAGAGCCAGTTTAGAGTATGTGAAACGATGGAATGCGGATTTTACGTATATCTGTCAACATGAGCCAAAAGGGATTGCGAATGCGGTATTACTGGCACAGTCCTTTATCGGTCCTCACTCATTCATTATGCTGCTAGGGGATAACCTCATATCCATCTCGTTGTCTGAGCTGAGAGAGCGTGCAGAAGCCGAGGGAAACCATGCAACCCTACTGCTTGGAGAAGTCGATACACCCGAGGATTACGGGATTGCCGAGGTTAAGGATAACCGGATTATTAGGCTGGAGGAAAAGCCACAAGCACCGAAATCCAATCAGGCGGTGCTGGGGGCTTATGTTTTCACTCCTATCCTATTTGAAGCTGCCCGGAAGATTAAGGCATCGGCCAGAGGCGAATATGAGATTACCGATGCTATTCAGTGGTTAATAGAGAGAGGTTATCAGGTATCGTATGCCGTAGCGGACAAACCCAATATCGATGTCGGAACCGTACCGAGATGGCTGGAAGCTAACCGTGTAACCCTTCAAGCGAGACGGACAAGTGATATTCACCCTTCTGTAGTCCTTGAAAACTGTACAATTATCGAACCCGTATCAATTGCTGAGGGTACAATTCTGAAGGATTGCACGATAGGTCCTTACGTATCGATCGGCGCAAGCTCCTTCGTTGAAAACTGCCATCTGGAGAATTGTATCGTTATGGGTCAGGTACATTTAAAGCAACTTCTACAGCCTCTGGAAAATACGGTGATCGGGCATGGGGCTGTCTTATTAGGCGTGAGATGAACATGATAGTTTATAAGCAGCCGGCTGTCAGCAGATACAACATTGTTGATAGTCGGCTCTTTACTTAAATAGAGTAATGATAAATACGATAAATTTGAGGCTTCATTTATCCAGCTGATTGTCGATTTAGAAGAGATATATCCAGAACACCAGCGCCAAGATGAAGCGGTAAATCGCAAAGGGGGATCAGTTTCACTCGGTACCCTAATATTAAGTGTCTTGTTGATGAGACCGGAGCAAATTACGATACTCCCTCCGCGATCGCCTTAAACCTTACTTTTTTACGTTAACCACTTGAAAGTGACGCGACGTCATCTTGTAAGATGTATTTTATGATAGAAAATTACGATCTATGTCATAAATACATACAGAGGGAGATGGACGGAATGAATAAGGGAGATGTCATTATTTACGCTTGCGTCATCATCGGGGCGGGTATTGGTTTAGCGCTGGGCAGTGCGTTTCCAGGGGTTCTGGTCGGTTTAGGTGTTGGATATTTGATTAAAATGTCTATGAACAATGAAGAAAAGTGACCATGATAGAGATGCTGACATATGATATATTAGAGGAGTTTGGAAGTTATCTATCTTAACATGGATCTATCCGTCAGATGATGTTTGACAATTAGAAAAAACTGACTTATAGTACTTTACTATCAGCAACCATCAAAGACATGATTCTTGAAACGACCTGCCCAGAGAGGGAAGCGATTGGTGAAAGCTTCCTCCGTGATTGCTTCTTGAATTACCCCTTTGTAGCTGTGTTTTTGAACCCTGATCGGTCGTTCGACTATCGAGATATGGTACTAGAAAACACCGAATCATCCCCGTTACCGGATGTCTGAATGAGGATCGAAAAGAGCACGCTGGCCGTACGAGCGCTTGCAATTTTCAGATCGAATTAGGGTGGAACCACGAGCTGAACGCACTCGTCCCTTAGGGATCGAGTGCTTTTTTGCGTTCAATCAAAATTTGATGGAGTGATAACAATGTCAATTGTAGTAACGCTGCCGGACGGAAGCCAAAAGGAGTATCCCGCACAAACGACGATGAGCCACATCGCGGAATCCATTCATTCAGGTCTGAAGAAACAGGCTGTTGCAGCCAAAGTGAATGGGAAACTCGTGGATTTGGATTATGAGCTGCGTCAAGATGCGGAAGTAAGTATCATAACGCTGGATTCAGAGGATGGACTATACGTGTATCGGCACAGCGCGGCTCATCTGATGGCCCAGGCCGTTAAACGGATCTATGGCAGGAAGTCTGTCCATTTTGGGGTAGGACCGGTCATTGAGGATGGTTTTTATTACGATATGGATCTGGGGCATTCGATTACAACCGATGACTTGATTGCCATTGAGCGAGAAATGCAGAAGATCGTTCAGGAAGACCTGCCGATTATTCGCAGGGAGGTTGGTCGTCAGGAGGCAGAACGTATTTTCAAAGATGACCCATACAAGATGGAGCTGATCCGTGAATTGCCGGAGGACGAGGTCATTTCGGTGTATGAGCAGGGGGAGTTCGTTGATTTGTGCAGGGGGCCGCATCTTCCTTCTACGGGCAGAATCAAGGCATTCAAATTAATGAGTGTGGCGGGTGCTTATTGGCGGGGGAACTCGGACAATAAAATGCTGCAACGAATATACGGAACGGCGTTTCCGAAGAAGTCGCAGCTCGAGGAGCATCTATTGCTGCTGGAAGAGGCCAAGAAACGGGATCATCGGAAGCTGGGAAAAGAGCTGGGGCTCTTTATGTTCTCAGAGGAAGCGCCCGGCATGCCTTTCTTTTTGCCAAACGGGATGATCATCCGCAATGAGCTGGAGCAATTTGCAAGAGGGCTTCAATTCCATAGCGATTATGATGAAGTGCGCACGCCGCTGATGATGAACAAGCGGCTGTGGGAAATGTCCGGCCATTGGGATCACTACAAAGACAATATGTATTTCACGCAAGTGGACGAGACGGAGTATGCGCTGAAGCCGATGAATTGCCCAGGGCATATGTTAGTCTACAAAAACTCGCTGCATTCTTACAGAGAGCTGCCCATTCGTATTTCCGAATTTGGTCAGGTACACCGGCATGAGTTCTCAGGCGCTCTTAACGGCATGATGCGGGTGCGCACGTTTTGTCAGGATGATGCGCATATTTTTGTAAGACCAGATCAGATCCAGGAAGAAATCAAGCAGGTTATCGATTTTATCAGCCAGGTTTATCAAGTTTTTGGCTTTGATTATACAATCGAGTTATCGACAAGACCGGAAGATTCTATGGGCTCTGAAGAATTGTGGGAGCAGGCGGAGTCATCGCTCCAGCAGGTGCTGGATCAACTAGGGCTGCCGTACCGGATTAATGAAGGGGATGGCGCGTTTTATGGACCGAAAATCGATTTTCATATCTTGGATTCCTTAAAGCGAAGCTGGCAATGCGGCACCATCCAACTGGATTTCCAATTCCCTGAAAAATTCGATCTTTCCTATATCGGAGAAGATAACCAGAAGCATCGACCGGTTGTTATTCACCGGGCGGTATTTGGATCCATTGAGCGATTTATCGGGATTCTTACAGAGCATTACGGTGGGGCTTTCCCGATGTGGCTGGCTCCCGTACAGGTTATGATCATACCGGTGTCAGATCACTATATCGATTACTCGTTAAGGGTGAAGAAGCGTCTGGAGAATGCCGGCATACGGGTGAACGTCGATGTAAGAAATGAAAAGCTAGGTTATAAAATCCGTGAAGCGGGTCTGTTGAAAACGCCTTACACGCTGGTTCTTGGCGAGAAGGAAATGAACTCCGATCACGTATCGGTCCGTAAACGGGGCGAGGGCGAACTTGGTGAAAGCTCTATAGATCAAGTGATTGAACGGCTTCAGAAAGAGATAGCCTCAAGAGGATATGAATCCTAAGATCAAACCCTGTTTCTAATTTCTGTTGAATGACAATGGGTTGTCTTCAAGAGGTTTGGAGCGTACAATGCAGCTAACGCAAGATTACAGGGATAAGAAGGTGTCACCATTGACTTTAAATATCGTGAATGCCGAGGTTCATAGCCTTTTTGATCAGTTCACAGATCTCGTTCAGGGATCTTCCCAGTTTAGCGAATGGCAGGAGCATATCTCCGTACCACCGGCGGTGGGACAGGGAAGCATCAGGAGGACACGGATTCGTTCAGGCATGGAGATCGTAGTGACGGATATTACCTTCGCACAAGATATGAAGCTTCACATTCAGGAAGCATGCCAGCTGTTTGAGTTAAGCTACTGTTTGAACGGCGAAATTTATTGTGAGTGGAATGGAAGGGAAAGCTTCACGGGGAAGATGACAGGCAACGTTCTCTTTTTTGAGGATGAGCTGGTATATGAAGAGAAGAAGGCCGGCATTAGGCAGCATATGCTTGAGATTCGTTTGTCCCCGCAAGAGCTGCTTCATTATGCTGGAGACATCACCGAGAAACACAGGATGGAATCATGGCTGTATCGGCATAAAGGGAAAATCGACGAATATCCGAATACGCCCGCTATCCATAAATGTGTATCGGATATGGTGAACTGCAGTTATAACGGTGCGCTGAAACGGTTATACATGGAGAGCAAGGCGATGGAGCTCATCGCATTGTTTGCTGAAATTGAAGGATATGAGACCGTAGGCGGCAACCGTTTTTTAAGCCGTGACGATCTGTCGAAGCTGGAACAAGCCAGACAATTAGTCATCCATCATTTTGAACAGCCGCTATCGATTCAACAGTTAGCAAGAAGAGTTGGACTGAATGAATTCAAATTGAAAAAGGGGTTCCGCGAACGATTCGGTTTCACGATTTTCGAGCTTGTGCGCAGACAAAGAATGGAGAAGGCCATCTGGTATATGGAAACGAAAGGCTATAATGTCGGAGAAACGGCCGTATCTGTCGGCTACAGCAATGTCAGCAATTTCTCGACTACCTTCCGCAAGTATTATGGCTGTAATCCGGGAGAATATCTGAAAGCTATAGATCACAGCCGAACGTCAAGTTCTTAGAATAAATACGAAGAAGAAAAAGGGACTCTAAACATGCATCTCATGTTTGGAGTTCTTTTTTTGTAGATTCCGACTCCTTCTACAGGGAAAGAAAATACCTTTGCAGGTAGATCAAAACCCTATCTTCATTGATAATGATTATCAATTGGTTGAATTGATACGCCAAGTCTATGAAATCGACTGTGATATTTATACGAATCCGGTCAATGGGAGGGTGGCGATTGCTTTTAATCCGGACGCCGCTCATGAATATGGAAGAAGGGAGAGCCCATGAATGAAATCACTATAACAGACATGACAGCACAAAAGGCAGTCCAGCAGGCTGATCCACGCCGCTGGGTCGCTCTTATTCTGATACTGCTTCCGACTCTTCTGATCTCTCTGAACAATTATATGATGCAGGTTGCACTTCCCAATATGCAAGACAGCCTGCATGCCAGTTTTGCCGACGCACAGCTTATTTTTTCAGGGTATTCATTAGGTCTGGCTGTGGCATTGATCTTGGGCGCAAGGCTGGGTGACCTGTATGGCAGAAAACGAATGCTGCTCATTGGGGTTTTAGGTTTTACGGTAATGAGTGTTTTCGGGGGATTCGTTTCAAGTCCAATTCTATTTATTATCGTTCGCGTCATCCAGGGGTTATCGGCGGCGATGATTCAACCACAGGTCCTATCCATAATCCAGCGAACCTTTCCTCCGAGCGAAAAAGGGTTGGTTTTTGCAATCTATGGAGCGGTCATCGGGACAGGATTCACGCTTGGTTTAATCCTGGGCGGAGTTTTGGTGGATTGGAACTGGTTTGGGCTTGGCTGGCGATTGGTATTTTGGTTTAATGTGCCTTTTGGCCTCCTTGTGATTACAGGCCTGCCGATCGTCCCTGAGTCCCGCGGACCTGGAAAGCAAAGCATTGATTGGATTGGGACATTGCTGCTCATGTTCGGGTTATTCTTGCTGATTTATCCACTCACGGTGGGGCAAAAACAGGGATGGCCATCATGGACATGGGGATGCGTACTATTATCGATTCTGATTCTCCTTGCCTTTATTGTTTTGCAGAAACGGAAGGGAAAGGAGCAGGATACACCGCCGCTGATGGATCTTTCCATTTTTCGAATACGTTCTTTTCGTCGGGGAGTCTTCACGGAGATGATGATTTACCTCAGCATGTTCTCATTTTTCTTCATATTGAATTACTTTCTGCAAACAGGATTGCATTTTAATCTGAAGACAACAAGCTTGGTGTTTCTGCCCCTGGGTTTGGGATTGTTTGTTACCTCGTTGCTGTCATCCCGGATGGTCAATCGATGGGGGAACACTGTATTAAGGTCAGGCGCGCTAATTATGGGCATTAGCATACTCCTGCTTGTAGTATCACTGAATACGGATCCCATTCATTTGTTTCATATCCATAATATTCTTATCCTATCGTTGTATGGAATAGGTCTGGGTATGGCGACAACGCCGCTTGCGAATATGATTCTTAGCAGTGTACCAGCGGCATCAGCAGGAACAGGCTCGGGTTTGTTCACCACCATGATGTATTTGGCTAACGTATTGGGCGTTGCATTTATAAGCATTTTGTTCACTCACTCGCTTGGGCTGTCCCTCTCAGATGCAAGCCTGGCGGATTATGTAAGAGCCTTCTCGATCACTGCTGGAGCTAGTGGATTATTAGCTTTCATGGCTTCTATTTGCTTAGGTTTAAAGCGCTACCGGGTAGAGAGAACCTAGATGATTTTCATCACCGTACATGGCCTCAGGGCATGGTATAATTTGGATGCCCCTGTTAAGTGGGTGGAACATGTAGATGATGAAGGAGAGGGTACCGTTGCAAACGTACCAGAGCAAAGAAGCTTTAATCACTGAAATTCAAAAAACGTACAAGCTTTTTGACCAAGAATTTGATGATGTTCCAGAGGATAAAAGGAATCTTCGTATAGGCGAAGTGGACAGAACACCCCAAGAGATGATCGCCTATCAGCTCGGATGGCTAACGCTGGTGATGAGCTGGGAGAAGGATGAACTTGCGGGTAAAGAAGTTACGACGCCAACCCCTGACTATAAATGGAATCAATTGGGGGCGTTGTATCAGCAATTCTATCATACGTATGATGCATATTCTTTGGAAGAATTACGTTCGTTGATGAAGCAGAGGATAGAAGAATGGTGTGAATGGATCAACCAACTGAGTGAGGAAGAGTTATTTCATTCGGGTGTTCGCAAGTGGACGGTAACCAGTGCCAACTGGCCGATGTGGAAATGGCTGCATATCAATTCCGTCGCACCGTTCAAAAGCTTCAGAACCAAAATCAGAAAGTGGAAGAAGTACGACGGCTAGACCTATCGGTCTGTAGAACGGAACGATTCGAGGTTAACTCGGATCGTTTTTTTTGGTTGGATTCGAGCGAAAAGGAACAGGCTTGTTCCATTTTTACCGCCCTAGGGACCTGAAAGTCAAAATATTGCACATCAAGGCAAAAATCGGCTCTACAAGAACGGGGTGACTCTCCTTATCATGAATCGTAATCATGATCGATTTGAAGGGAGTAAGAGGTTATGTGGAGCAGTGCGATTAAAGACGCCGTAGAGAAAATCCGGAAGAACATGGATACTTTCGGGACAAGATTTCCCCACGTCAGTAGGGACGGAGCTTATTTGCTGAATGACAATGACGACTGGACGAACGGCTTCTGGAGCGGCCTTCTCTGGCTATGTTATGAATACACAGGTGACGAGGCCTTCAGATTGGGGGCTGTGCGAACCGTTGAAGATTTCCGCCAACGCTTTGCGGATAAGAGGGTGCTGGATCATCACGATATCGGATTTCTGTATTCCTTGTCCTCCAAAGCGGAGTGGATCGTTGATAAGAACGAGAGTGCCCGCCAGTTGACGCTTCAGGCTGCGGACTTGCTGCTGAAACGCTGGCGTCCGGGCGGAGGATATATTCAAGCCTGGGGTCCTGAAGGGGATGAACAGGAGGGTGGCCGCATCATTATCGATTGTTTGATGAATCTGCCGCTCCTGTTCTGGGCTGAACAGCAAACCGGAAAGTCCCAATATCGAGAAATTGCAATCATGCAGGCGGAGAAGACAAGGCGTTATCTGGTGCGGGGAGATGACAGTTCATACCACACTTTCTTCTTTGATCCGCATACCGGGGAGCCGATCGGAGGTGCCACGCATCAAGGCTATACGAACGGGTCGACATGGACGCGGGGACAAGCCTGGGGAGTATACGGCTTTGCACTGGCTTACCATTATACAGGAGATCATGTATACCTCGATACTTCTAAACGAATGGCAAGGTATTTCCTTGCGCACTTACCGGAGGATCATGTCGCCCTTTGGGACTTTAATGCTCCCGTAACCGCCGACACTTATCGCGACAGCTCGGCCTCCGCCATTGTGGCAGCAGGCTTGCTGGAACTGATTGGACATCTGGAGGAGGAGGATCCCGATAGAGCCGACTTTGAGCAAGGCCTGAAGGATTCCATGACCTCGCTGGTACGAAATTATTCCACGATCGGCCAAGAGGCGGAGGGACTGCTGCAGCATGGCTCTTATCATGTGCGCGGCGGATTGTCACCGGATGACTTCATGATCTGGGGAGATTATTACTACCTGGAGGCTTTGATTCGGATGGAGACAGGGAGCAAGGGGTACTGGTATGAACGCTGATGCCACGGAAGCTTCAGTGAATGCCGTATTGGCGGTCTTGAACCTGGAGGATCCCGCTATGCGTCCGATGCAGGATGCAGACGATCAAGGTCATATGCACGATATACCGTGCAAGCTGCATAAACACTTCTCTTGTCGGAAGACACCCGGATGGTGGATGAGCAGTGAGGAAAAGCAAATTATCACCGAGTATGTAAAGCGACACTGTGCGGATGAATTGGAAACCGTGATGAAGACAGCGGATGAGGTGGTGCGGCAAACCTTTCTGTTCCGCTTTCCATGGGATATGGAACGGAGCGTGATTCCCGTTACATTTGACGGTGATATTGACTGGCGCCATATTCCCGATCAAGACGTGGAGTGGGCTTATATGCTGAATCGCCACCGCTATTGGGTAGCACTGGGACAAGCGTATGCGATGACAGGCGATGAGAAGTATGCGGCGGTGTTTTGCCAGCAGCTTGAAGACTGGATCAATCGCAATCCTGTCCCTGGAGAACCAACGACGGATACGTTGACATGGCGCCCGATCGAAGCAGGCCTGCGCAGCGTGAACTGGATCAAGGCACTTCGATACATGATCGGCAGTCCATCCCTGACTCCATCGCTGCTTAGTAAAGCGCTGATTTCGCTTCACGAGCACGGGGAGTATCTGGCCGCTTCCTTCAACAGTTGGAAGCATATCAGCAACTGGGGTGTCCTGGAGACTTGCGGTTTATACCATATTGCACTGTTCTTCCCCGAATTCCGTAAGTCGGCAGGATGGCGGGAATTGGGGGAAGAGAGGCTGAAGGAGACAGCTAGACTTCAGATCATGGCGGATGGCATTCACTGGGAGCAGTCGCCAACGTACCATCATGAGGTGCTGGCTTGTTATCTTGACTGCGTTCACCTCGCCAATCTTAACGGGTTGGAGCTTGACGGTGCATTCCGTCGTACGGTCCGCGAGATGGCCAGAGCCTCTCTGTACTGGGCGAAGCCGAATCACAGGCAGCCGATGCTGGGAGACAGCGACGACAGTGATATCCGTTCCATTCTGACCTATGCCGCGTGGCTATTTGGCGATTCCGTTTTGCGCTTTGGCGGAAATGCTCGGCCGGATCATGATAATGCCTGGCTGTTCGGCATAGAGGGAATTCGGGATTACAAAGCAATGGTTCCCGCGGAGCCGCTATACCTGAGCAGAGCATTTACCCATTCCGGTCATTATACAATGCGAACGGACTGGGACGAAGAAGCGCTGTACCTTTATTTTCACTGCGGTCCACTAGGGGGAGGTCACGGACACGCCGATATGCTGCACATAGATCTCCATGCCTACGGCCGTGACCTGCTCACTGATCTTGGGAGGTACAACTATAGCGATCATACACCGCTAAGAACAGCATTAAAGGAGAGCTCGGCCCATAACACAACGGTCGTTGACGGAATCGGGTTTACCGGGGTCAAGGACACCTGGTCTTTCGATCGGATTGCCGGGCCTCTGGGCTGCAGATGGATCAGCAAGCCGGAGTTTGACTATGTTGATGGGGCGCATGACGGCTATCTCTATGGGAATGAGCCGATGTATCCGCGCAGAAGGATCATCTTTATCAAGCCATATTATTGGCTGCTGATCGACAGCTTGGTGTGCCTTGAGCAGCATACCTTTACTCAGCATTTTCATTTTCCGCATCCGCCAGGAGAAGCCTTGATGGAAGCGGAATCATTGATTTGTCGTACAAACACCCCTGGGGAAGCGAATCTATCCATTATCCCCGTAACCACAGACGGTTTGCTTGGGGAAGTGGGCGAGGGCGTCATATCCCGTGAATATAACCTGTTGGAACCTAATGCGAATGCGGCCTACTCCCGGACAGGGAAAGGTTTGATCAGCATCATGCAGGTGCTCTATCCTCATCGTCCAGGCGAAACAGCCGTTCCGCGAGTCCGTAAGGTACCTGTATATCGTCATACGGGTGAGCAGGTTCATGACGGGCAAGCTGAGGCATGCGGGGTTCAGCTCCCGGGTATGGAAGAGGAGTCTATTCTCGTTGTTAGTCACCGTGCGCCGTCCGGTCATTATGATTCTTATGTGGTCGAGGGCATGCAGATCTTCGGAGAGGTTGTGCTGATGACCCTCCAAGGCAGAAATAAGCAAGTAACCGTGATCATTTAATGAATGCTTCCAGCACAGAGGACTGATAGAATAAAGAGGACAATAGCATAAGAGAGGCGCAGAGAAAAATGTTCAAATTCACCTACTACAAACGCATCCAGCTGTCGTTTCTTTTGCTGATCTTTATACCGCTGATTGCGGTTTCTATCATTTCGTTTGTTCTGATCCGGGATACGATGGTAGAGAAGCTGCAGCTCAGCAACGAGAATTTCCTGAACGTCATGACGGATGAGCTGAGCAAGACGATTGACGATGTAACGTTTGCTTCCCATTTTATCGTGAACGATACAAATGTTCGCAATATCCTGAAGTCATTTGCAGACACGAAACGGCTGGCAACTTATCAGGATTATGTGCATTTTAGACAAATTCAGGATGTGTTTTCCCTGATCAACTCCAAGCCGCTGAATAATAACGTTCGCATGTACTTGGTCAACCGTCAGCATTTCGTCATCTCTTCCGGCACAGAGGATTTGACCGCAATTAACGGCAGTGTCGACAAGCTGATGCAGCGCGTTGATCTCAATAAACCGGAAACCCTGCAATGGCTTGGGATGGCCGGCGGCGACTCGGAAGGGAAGGGGAAGAGTTACTATATCGCCCGGGTGATCTATGACAGCCGCGAGAAGAGGCAAGTGTCCGTATTGCTCAGCGCCATTTCCGATACGTACTTCAACAGGCTGCTTGGTACGGTCGACTTTGGTAAGGTAGCTCTCCTGGATACAAACGGGGAATTCATCGCAGGCAATTCGGGGCTGATCCCGCATCATACGGAGACCAAGGGGAGTGTCCGAACGGACAGAACCATTTTGAAATCGAACTGGAAGCTGGCCTATGAGGCTTCGGAGAAAGAGTGGTCGGGGCAAATCTCCCGGACATTTTATACCGGTCTAGCCGGGGTCATTCTGCTGTTTCTCGTTTTCTCCGGGATGTCCATCCTGATCGCCAAAAGGCTGCACAGTCCGATTCTCAAGCTGCAGCGGGTTGTACGCCAGTTCGGAATGGGAAACCTCGATGTCAGACTGGAGGTCAAGGGCAAGGATGATATCGCCGAATTGGGGCAGACGCTGAATACGATGCTGGATCAATTACAGCGGCTGATTCACGATATCGAACAGGAGCAGGAACAGAAGCGGGTGATGGAGCTCGAAGCCTTGTTTATGCAGATTCGCCCTCATTTTTTGATTAACACGCTGAATTCGATCAAGTGCAGTCTGATCTTGACGAAAGATACACTTCATAGTGGAATTATTGATTCCTTGATGAGTTTGCTTCGAGCTTATCTCAAGGTCAATGAGCCGGCCACTTTACGCGAGGAATGCAAGCTGCTGGGCCATTATGTCGACATTATGAAGATCCGCAATGAAATCCCGCTTCATTTAGAGGTCGATCTGGATCCGGAAACCGAGGGGCTCATTTTGCCGAAACTTATTTTACAGCCTGTCGTTGAGAATGCCATCGTCCACGGGCTTGTCGATCATCAGACTCCACGCATTGAGATCCGTTCCCGAAGCAATCCGGACGGAGTCCGAATTGAGATTACAGACAATGGCTTCGGGGCCGATGAAGACATGCTCCAATGTCTGAACCGTAGGCTGGGAAAACCAAGCGGCGAGCAGGATGGAGCTTATGAGAGAGTGGGTCTAATGAACATCGTCCAAAGACTCCGATTGACCTTCGGACCGGAAGCGAGTTTGACACTCGCCAACCTTCCGCAGGGTGGAATGTCAGTTTCACTGTATTTGCCCCAAAGTCATCATCATGGTTTTTTACCGGAGGGAGAGGAAGAATGATGTATAGAGTAATGCTCATAGACGATGATGTTCCTATGCTCAAGGTACTGCAACAGATGATTGACTGGGAGGCAAACAATCTGCAAATTGCTGGCAGTACGTATTCCAGTGCGAAAGCGCTGCATATGTTTGAGGAATTACGTCCGGATATTGTCATTACGGATATCGGACTGCCACAGAAAAACGGCATTGAGTTGGCGGACCATTTTATTCGCGTGAAGCCGGAGGTTCGGATTATCTTCCTGACCTGTCATGAGGATTTTCATTATGCCCAGCAAGCCGTAAAGCTGCAAGCGGATGATTATTTGATCAAGGATCAGCTTACAGCTGAGCAGTTGGAGCAGAGTCTTGGCAAATCCATGCACTTGTTAAAGACGCGGGCCGGTCTGATTAATCGCGAGGCGGCGAGTTACAACAGCCAGCTCTTTCGGCAGGATTTGCTGCAAAGGGTAATCAATGGCTCACCGTCCGATGCTACTTTGGCTTATGCGGCACAGATCGGCATCTCTTGGACGTATCCGTGGTTTATGCTGGGACTGGTCAGCATTCAACTGTCCAGCTTTGACAAGCGTTTCAGACAAACAGAATTTCCACTGATTTTATACGCTGTCTACAATATCGCGACGGAATTGTCCGAATCGTATGAAGGAATTACGCCGTTCATGGAGCAGGGGAACATTGTGATTCTGCATAACTTCAGGGTAAATCTCGCACAGAATGCCAGCTTGAATCTTCATAATTATTTGCAGCGGCTGTGTTACCAGTGCGTTCACTTTCTGAAAATTCAACCAAACGTTATCGCGGTCACAGACAAAATGGAATTAAGCTCGATTGGTTCTATCTATCAGGAAATTCTCCATGGCAAGTGCGAGTTTTACGCAAATACCGACTATACGATATCCGAAATTTCGCAAATAAGGTCGCGGTGGTTTCAAGCTGCGCCACAGGGGTTTCTTGACAGCTACGTTTCAGAGCTCGAACGGATGCTCATCAAGCAGGATCTCGACGGAATACGCGCTGCGCTTCAGAAGATCGCCGGGACCGCAAAAGAGCTGTCGATTGATCCGAACGACTTTGCCAGGGACCTTTCCTCCATGCTTCGCGGTATCGAGCTGATGTTCTCCAGTCTGAAATTCGATGAGGATCTGTTTGCCTATCTTGCTTTAGCTCGCACCTTGGAGGATATGATGGAACTGGTGGAGAGAAAGCTGATCCAGATTATTGGAACCCGGCAAACGGGAGTAGGAAGCTCCCCGAATGAGCCGAAGCTGCAGGTGATCCAGCAATATATCGATCAGCATCTTGACGATAACATCACGTCGATCGATATGGCACGCTATCTGTTCTTGAATCCGAGCTATTTTTCGCGATATTTCAAACGGATGACGGGGTTGACCTTCACGGATTACGTGCATCAGTACAAAATGAAGATGGCTACCAAAATGCTCAGAATGTCTGGACAAAATCTGGAGTCTCTTGCTATGGGATTAGGTTATTCGGATCGGACGTATTTTTCAAAAGTGTTTAAAAAATACGTGGGGACCACGCCGAGCGAATATAAAGCGAAGTACACCGCGCGAAAATAAGTGGACCGCTACAGTTCAATTCACATTTACAGCAGCAAGCCGCCTGGCAAGGGCGGCTTTTTAAGATTTAAGAACGTATAAGTTTTCAGCGAAGCGTTAGCAATAATGTATTCGCATTTATATGTTTTGGGGTCCCCGCAAAGCAGCATATTTCTAATGCTGAACATAGGTCAAAATCTTGCACATGGCTGGTCATAATCCCTCCTTCTTGCCGATAGCGGATGTATTACTATAATGACAACTTACAAATTGTTGAGGTGATGCTACATGGAGGCTGTACAACAACCTGTGCCCAAGAGCCGACGGAAGTTTTGGACCCCCAAGCGGAAAGAGGCTTTGATCGGGTGGCTCTTTCTGGCCCCGGAAATCGTCGGAATGCTGCTATTAAACGTATTTGCCCTTGGATTTTCTTTGTATTTGAGCTTATCCGATTGGGATATGCTGTCGGGTGTCCAGGGTATCGAATTTACCGGACTGGATAATTTCATAAAGATGTTCCATGATCCAACCATTATGCAAGCGATAAAGAACAACTTGATCTATATGGTTCTTACGGTGCCGATCCCGATTGCGATCGCCTTGGTGCTTTCGGTATTGATTCACAACAGCGTGTTCTTCAAGAGTTATTTTAAAGTCGCGTTCTTTATTCCTTATATCTCTTCGATCATCGCAGTTGCTGCGGTGTGGAGCGCATTATTCCACCCATCGCTGGGTCCGATCAACCAGTTTCTGATGGACATCGGGATCAGCAGTCCGCCGAAATGGCTGGTCGATCCGAAAACGTCGCTCTTGGCGATTTCGATTATCAGTTCCTGGGCGGGCCTGGGTTACACGATCATAATCTACATGGCTGGGCTCACGAACATTTCGAATGAAATTTACGAAGCGGCGGATATTGACGGTGCCAGTTCGATCAAAAAGTTTTTTGCGATCACGGTTCCGATGCTCCGCCCGACGACCTTCTTCCTGTTGATTACGATGTTGATCGGCTCGTTTAAAGTGTTTGACATCATTGCCTTTTTAACGGAAGGCGGCCCGAACAATTCTTCTACCGTGCTTGTATTCCGCATCTATGAGGAAGGCTTTAAATACTACAATATGGGATACGCTTCGGCCATTTCCTGGTTGCTGTTCGCGATTATCGGTCTGATTACCGCGCTCACCTGGAAAATGAGAAATGAAGAATAAGGAGGGAGAGGAATGTACATGCAGCTGCTTCGAAAAAACGTGTCCAAAGTGGTAATCACCCTTATCATGGGGGCATTGTCCATCGTGTTTCTCGTTCCGCTTATCTGGATGATTTCCGCGGCTTTTAAATATGAGAAGGATGTTATGCGATTCCCGATTCAATGGATACCGGAAAAGGTGAATCTGGCGTACAATTTCAAGATGGTCTGGATGGGAAGAGTTCCCTTCTATGATTTCTACTTTAATTCTTTTAAAATAGCGATTATTACGACTTTAATCACACTGATTATCTCATCCATGGCAGCCTATGCGCTGACGAAGATTCGCTTCAAAGGACGGAACCTCGTCTTTATGGCCTTGCTCTCGTTCATGATCATTCCGGATCAGGCGACGCTGATCCCGCGATTTTTGCTGATTCGCTGGTTTGGCCTCTACAATACGCATGCAGCCATCATCTTCATGAGCATGTTCTCGATCTACTTCACATTCCTGCTGCGTCAGTTTATGATCGGGATCAGTGATGAATACTTGGAAGCGGCCAGAATTGACGGAGCGGGTCATATGCGGACATTTGCTTCCATTATGGTTCCGCTGTGCAAGCCTGTGCTTGCTACGGTAGCGATTATTAAATTCATTTGGACCTGGAACGATTACCAGAATCCGCTCATCTTCTTGCTGGACAAGGACTTATACACGATTCCACTGGGGATGACGCTGTTCCGTGATGACTATACCAACAACTATGCCATTATGATGATGGCGTCCGTATCGGCGATCATTCCGCTGGTCATTGTGTTCATCGCATTGCAAAAGCAGGTTATAAACGGCATTGCTTTAGGCGGGGTAAAAGGTTGATACGAAGTCTAATGTCAAAAATCAGAAGTTCGGAAAGTCAAAAATGTAATCCTAGAACCTCAAAATTGTGCACTTGATCCGCCATGCTGGTGCCTATAATGAACATGAAAACAGCACCACAACTAATTTATCTGTGCAGGGGGAAGTAAGATGAAGAAAAAAAGTAAACACAGATTATCCGTCATTCTTAGCACGATCCTGGCGAGCACCCTGGTCTTAAGCGGCTGCGGGAATTCCGGGTCTGAAAGCGGTGCCAGCAAGGACGGTGGAAGCGGTCAGACGGACAAGCAGGTTACCGTCAAGTATTACAACTGGGATAACGAAGCTCAACAGGCGGGTACGGACGCCATGCTCCAGGAATTTATGGATCAGAATCCGAATATCAAGGTCGAACATGTGGTTCTGGTTCCAGGTGATTCCGTAGAAATGTTGAAAAAGCTTGATTTCCTGATCTCATCCGGTGAAGCGATCGATGTTATTCAATTCCCAAGCTTGGGCGGAGTTCTCGAACGCGCCTCACGTGGAGCACTTGCTCCCCTGAACGAGTTCTATGAGCAGGAAAGTCTCGTTCCGGAAGACGAATACTTTGTCAATGCCAAGTTAGAAGACAAGTATTATGGCATGCAGTACACCAAGAGCATGAACTATGTGATGCTCAATAAGGATGCCCTGGATGAAGCGGGACTTGAAGTTCCGAAATTCGGCTGGACTTGGGATGATTACCGCGACTATTCCAAGAAGCTGACCAAGGGCGAAGGCGTAGACAAGCGTTACGGGTCTTACTTCCATACATGGGAGCTTTATATGAACGCTCCGGCACAAACCATGATGAAAGATCCGTTCGTATATGAGGACGGGACTACCATTCTGGCCGATCCGACTTACAAGTATTTCTTCCAGCTCCGTAAAGATATGGAGGAGACGGACAAGTCGGCCAAACCTTACAGTGACGTACTTGCCGCGAAGCTGAACTACCGTACTGAATTTTTTAATGAAGAAGCTGCTATGATTCTTACAGGCAACTTCACGATAGCGGACCCAGGCAATACCGAGCAATATCCGCATGATTTCAAAACAGCTTTCGCTCCTGTACCTGTGCCTCCTGCGGGAATGGAACCTAAAGAGTATGAAGGAAAATACTTCACCAGTGGCAGTATGCTTGCGTTGGGTGCCAATTCCACCAACAAGGAAGCATCCTTCAAGCTTATGAGATTTATGACAACAGCCGATTCGGACAACAGACTTGAGTTCTCTGGCTACAAGAAAGCGAATAACGAAGAATTGTTGACAAAGCTGGTTGCCGGTAAAGAGGATAAGTACGATATGGATTCGCTGAAATATACGCTGTTTAGCGATGAAATCCAGTATCTTGATGCAGCCAAAGTCATGATGACGGATACTTCGGAATTGACCAAGATCATTGATGACGGCTTTGCGAAATTCATGCTCAGCAACGAGCCGATTGATGAGGTTCAACAATGGATGGTCGATGAGGCTACAAAAATCATTAACGAAAAAGGCGTTGTTAAGTAATCGGGCCGGATGGAAACCGAAAGGTTGATGCTTAGCTATTGATTGGAAGGGCTGTCCTCAGTAATCATACATCTGAGGCAGCCCTTATTCTATTGAGATACTCAAAATAGGAGCAGAGCGATGATCAACGAAACTAGAAAGCTTGTAGAACAACGGCCTGCAAAGGTCTGGACGGAGGCATTTCCCGTCGGCAACGGGAGACTCGGAGCCATGGTATTTGGCGGTGTGTCCACCGAGCGGATTGGTTTGAATGAAGATTCGGTATGGTATGGCGGACCGAAGCAGCATGACAATCCAGAGGCGATACAAAAGCTGGATGATATCAGATCTCTTCTTCGCTGTGGGGAGCTGCGAGAGGGGGAGCAGTTGGCACTTACACATTTTACGAATGCTCCGCAATACTTTGGACCTTACCAGCCGCTCGGAGATCTGCTGCTTCAGTTCAAGTCCGACACATCCGAAGTTAATCAATACAGGCGGGAGCTGAATCTGAGGACGGGCGTTGCTTCCGTATGCTGGGAAGAGAACGGCATTTTCTATGACCGGGAAGTCTTTGCAAGTGCTGTTCATCAAGTCCTTGTCGTTCGTATTTCCGCATCGGAACCTGCAGCTATTCATTTATCAGCCCGGTTAAGCAGGCGCCCCTTCGATGGAAACATAAAGCGGGAAAATGAACGTACATTGGCGATGGAGGGCATATGTGGGCCGGATGGTGTTAAATACGCGGCAGTACTTCATGCCTATACGATTGGCGGCAAGTGTCAAACGGTTGGCAATTACCTCGATATCCAGTCTGCTGATGCCGTTACCTTGCTGTTCGCCGCTCAAACATCGTTTCGCTGTGATGATCCGTACCGGGAGGCGCTGCAACAAGCGGGATCCGCTGCATTGCTTCCATATGACACATTGCTGGATGAGCATATAGCTGATCATTGCGCTTTATTGGAGCGAGTAAGTCTGGAAATCGAAGCGGCTGATTCGTTGATAACTCCGGTATCGGAGGAGGGTACTTCAGAGGCAGAAGCTGCAATTGTGGATATGCCTACTTCGGAGAGATTACAGCTTTATCGGCAAGGGGTGAATGATCCTGGGCTTGAGGCGTTGTTCTATCAATATGGACGTTATTTACTGATGGCAAGCTCGAGACCGGGAAGTTTACCTGCCAATTTGCAGGGAATCTGGAACGAAAACTTCACCCCCCCTTGGGAGAGTGATTATCATCTGAACATTAATTTGCAGATGAACTATTGGATTGCCGAGACAGGCAATTTGCCGGAATGTCACGAGCCATTGTTCGATTTTATCGATCGGTTGGTCATAAACGGGCGGAAGACCGCGGCATCTCTGTATGGGGCGAGAGGGTTTACGGCGCACACATCATCGAATCTGTGGGCAGAGAGCGGCTTGTTTGGAGCATGGACACCTGCCATTTTCTGGCCGATGGGCGGGGCGTGGCTGGCCCTGCATTTATGGGAGCATTATCGCTATAATCTGTCAGAGTCATTCCTGCGTGAACGGGCTTATCCAGTACTGAAGGAGGCTTCCTTGTTCTATCTTGATTTTCTTGTTTTTGATGAGAACGGCTGTCTGGTTACTTCGCCTTCGCTCTCACCGGAGAACAGCTATATTAACGAGAAAGGACAGATTGGTTCCTTATGCTCCGGCCCTTCGATGGACTCACAAATTATATATGCATTATTTACCGCTTGTATTGAAGCAGCGGAGATTCTAGGGATGGATGAGGAATGGAGTAGACAATGGAGCGGTACACGGGCAATGCTTCCTCAGCCCCAAATCGGCCGATATGGACAGGTCATGGAATGGGCTGTCGATTATGAAGAGTTTGAGCCGGGTCATCGCCATATCTCACATTTATTCGCTCTGCATCCGGGAGAACAGATTATCCCTCATCGAATGCCCGAGCTAGGAGAAGCTGCCAGGGCAACGTTGGAACGGCGCCTGAAGTATGGCGGAGGACATACCGGTTGGAGTCAAGCGTGGATCACGAATTTCTGGTCTCGACTTGGCGAGGGAGAGAAAGCGCATGACAGTCTTCGCGAGCTGCTGGTCAAGGCAGTACATCCGAATTTGTTCGGTGACCATCCCCCTTTTCAAATTGATGCCAATTTCGGCGGAGCGGCCGCGATCCAGGAGATGTTGCTGCAGTCCCATGGCGGCGAAATTCGCTTGCTTCCCGCTCTGCCGTCCTCATGGGCAAGTGGTTCGGTGAAGGGACTCCGTGCTAGAGGCGGTTATATAGTGAATATCAGCTGGAAAGAAGGCAGGCTTGAAGCGGCTGAGATTTATTCTGAGAATTTCCGGAATTGTGTTTTATTTAGCGGGCATCAGCTTGTAATCCTTGATTCCACGCATGTTCCTGTACCGATAACATGCCTAAGCTCAGGCTCGGGTTATCAATATACGTTTGCGGCAGAGGGGGAAGAGACCTATCAGATTGTATTAAAAAGATAATGAACCGTGTGATTCACTGAATTGTTGGAATCAAGTTTCATATTGAAGCATGACTCATATGAGGGAGTGAAAAAGAGATGAATGATGATTTGAAGAAGCAATCGGATTATCTTGCTGTTTTGCCGACTCCAGAGCAGCTAGCCTGGCAGGACAGGGAGCTCGGGATGTTCTGCCATTTCGGAATTAATACGTTCTGTGACCAGGAATGGGGGGAAGGCAGGGATGATCCATCTTTGTTTAATCCGGACCGCCTGGATGCCAAGCAGTGGGTTCGGTCCGCGAAGCAAGCCGGATTCCGTTATTTCATATTGACGGCCAAGCATCATGACGGCTTTTGCCTGTGGCCGACGGCGACAACGGATTACTCCGTAGCCTCGAGTCCGTGGAAGGAAGGCCGGGGCGATGTCGTAAAAGAATGCGCGGATGCTTGCCGGGAAGAGGGCATCGGATTCGGTATTTATGTATCCCCTTGGGACAGGCACGAGCCGTGTTATGCCGACCCGCAAAAGTATGATGACTTTTATTGCAAACAATTGGAGGAGCTATTAACCGGCTATGGTCCGCTTGTGGAAATCTGGTTTGACGGCGCTGGGTCGGAAGGCCGCGAATATGATTGGCCTCGAATCATGGATCTCGTGAAAAAGCATCAGCCCAGCGCGATGGTGTTTAATATGGGTGCGCCCACGATCCGTTGGGTCGGCAATGAGGATGGCGTGGCTCCGTATCCTTGCTGGAACACAGCCGATTCTTCACGGGGCAGCATGTTCAGCGAAGAATCGCTGAGGTGGCTACCGGAGACGCCGGGCTGGGTGCCCGCGGAATGTGATGTCCCTATCCGAAAAGACCGCTGGTTCTGGCATCCAGACGAAGAACACTTGCTGTTGTCTGTTGATCAACTAATGGAAATCTATTATCGATCGGTCGGACATGGGGCAACCTTGCTGCTCAATGTCGCTCCAGACCATCGGGGGCTGCTTCCAGAAGCCGATGTAAAGCGGCTTCTGGCATTTGGCAGAGAGATCGAGCGTCGGTTTGGTCATGCCCTGGCTGAAACCTCGGGATCGGGCGAGGTCGTTGAAATGACCCTTTCCCGAGTATGCGTGATCGATCATGCCGTTGTCATGGAGGAGATCGTTTACGGAGAACGTGTAAGTCAATATGTGCTGGAAGCGTTCATCGATGGAGAGTGGCTTGAGCTTACACGCGGCAGCGCGATCGGTCACAAGAAAATCGATGCGTTCTCGCCAGTATCTACGGACAAGGTGCGTTTACGTATACTGAAATCGGCCGCAAGTCCGAAAATCAAAAAAATGGCGGTTTATCGCTGCGGGCAATAAACGTTGGATTTTATCAAGAAGTGTGGAGGGATCTGTAATGGGAATGCTCACTTGGAAGAACGGGCAATACTTGTTGAACGGGCAGCCGTACCGGATCATATCGGGAGCGATTCACTATTTCCGTGTGGTTCCTGGATATTGGGAGGACAGGCTATTAAAATTAAAGGCCTGCGGCTTCAATACCGTTGAAACTTATATTGCCTGGAATGTACACGAACCCAAAGAAGGGGAATTTAACTTTAGCGGTATGGCCGACGTCGTATCGTTTATCGAATTAGCCGGAAAATTGGGCCTGCACGTTATTGTCAGACCCAGCCCGTTCATCTGTGCGGAATGGGAATTTGGAGGATTGCCGGGATGGCTGCTTGGTTATGGGGAAGTCCGGCTTCGTTGCAGTGATCCGCTCTATTTAAGCAAGGTGGATCATTATTACGATGAGTTGATCCCAAGACTGGTTCCGCTGCTGTCCACACATGGAGGGCCGATTCTGGCCGTTCAGGTCGAAAATGAATACGGCAGTTACGGCAATGATCACGCTTATCTGGAGTATTTGCGCGCAGGACTGGTACGGCGTGGAGTGGATGTACTTCTCTTTACTTCAGATGGGCCAACCGATGAAATGCTGCTAGGCGGGTCACTTGACGATGTGCATGCGACTGTGAATTTCGGTTCCCGGGTAGAAGAATCCTTCCGCAAATACCGGGAATATCGTACGGAAGAGCCGCTGATGGTGATGGAATTCTGGAACGGCTGGTTTGATCACTGGATGGAGGACCATCATGTGCGGGATGCGGCGGATGTCGCCGGCGTACTGGATGAAATGCTTGAGAAGGGCTCCTCGATAAATATGTATATGTTCCATGGTGGAACCAACTTCGGCTTTTACAGTGGAGCGAATCACATCCAGACATATGAGCCAACGACGACAAGCTACGATTATGATGCCCCTTTGACGGAGTGGGGGGATCAGACGGAGAAATATGAGGCGGTGCGGTTGGTGCTCGGCAAGCATGGTTTTAAGCAGGGTTGTGTCTTCCCGGATCCCATTCCAAAGGTAGCCTACGGAAAGGTTGCGTTGTCTGAAATGGCAGGCCTGTTTGCGGATGCCAATTTAGAGCATCTCTCAGAACCGATACAAAGCGTATGCATCCAGCCGATGGAAAAATTCGGACAGTCCTATGGCTTTATATTGTACAGCACATTTATTCAGGGACCGCGGCAAGGACAGCAGCTGCATATTCAGGAGGTCCGGGATCGTGCCCAGGTATTTCTGGATGGTCGGCCGCTTGGCGTTATCGAACGATGGAATTCAGAGCCGCTCCATATTACCGTACCCGCAAACGGAGCGAGGCTGGATATTCTCGTCGAGAACATGGGCCGGATCAATTATGGGCCGCTTATCCACGATCCTAAGGGAATCACGGAAGGCGTGAGAATCGATAACCAGTTCCTGTATGACTGGACGATCCGGACGCTGCCGTTGGAGCCGGAAATGCTGTCCTCACTCTCTTATGAACAGGTTACGGTTAAAGGGCAGGCGGAGCAAGAAGAGCTGTCCACGCCGGAATCGGAAAACGCAGACCTGCCCGGATTTTACCGCGGACATTTTCAGGTGGAGGACATCGGGGATACGTTTCTTCGCTTTGATGGCTGGACTAAAGGTGTCGCCTGGATCAATGGCTTCAATCTCGGCCGGTACTGGAAGGCGGGGCCGCAGAGGGCGTTATATATTCCCGGCCCTTTATTGCGTAAAGGGGAAAACGAACTGGTTGTATTTGAACTGCATGGCCGTCCCGCACCTTGCGAAGTCGAACTGTCAGATCAGCCGGACCTTGGACAGACCGCGGCAGTAGACGAAGCTGTGCTCAATTTCGTACAGGATGGAGAAGATGAATAGTCCATAAAGACACGGATATATACAGTTCATCAAGTTCCATGGTGTTGTGAATGTACAAAAGAAACCGTTCCTTTCGTAATTGGGTAACACCTCCATTTTACCAAAGAACGGTTTCTTAGCGTCTAAAAGCAGGGGCAACAGCGATGGTAGGAATGATTCGTACATGGAACGTCTTCTAACAGCAAGAAGGGGGCCACCCGCAAGATCTAAGATCTTGTGGGACACCCCCTTTAACGTATGTGCCCGAAACAGGAGTCCAGGACAATGTCAGAAATGTATACGCTTTCGGTCAAAATTATCCACATCCCTATTTTTTCAACTAAGTAAGATTACAAGTAACACGAAGCCTGATGCGGGTATTGAGCCGTAGGAGTCTTAGAAAGCTGAGGTGTACGCGTACCAGGTTTGTGGCTTGTACTTTAACCATATGGCGGGGTGAATTAATGCGAAAAACCAGTCTGGTGTTAGCGCTTATGCTTGGGATAGATCTCTTGTCCGCAAGCATCGGGAGTTTCACAGCCGGGGTAGCGTCGGCTGCATCTACCAATCTTATGCTTAATGGAAGCTTCGAAGAAACGACTTCCACGGTAAACGGGGCCTGGAAAGGGATCGCGGATCCGATTCCGGTTCATTGGGATTTATGGATTCCAACCGGCAGCGGCAAAGAGCCGAACAAAACGGCAACGGTCAAAATCGATACGGAACACTCGCATGAAGGGAAACAGTCACTGTTGTTTGATGCTTTTAATACGAGTCGGGTATCCGTCAAGCAGGTGGTCACATCCCTGACGGCCGGCAAATCCTACAAGCTTAAGCTATGGCTAAAGACGGATAACGTATCTGGCCAGGGCGTTTACTTCCGGACACAATACTATAATACGGCGAAGGTGGGGGACGGACCCGCTTCCGAGAAATGGACAGGAACGCGGGATTGGACAATGCAGCAGGTGGTTCTGACGATTCCCGAAACAACAACCAAATTGACCATTGAGCCATTTCTGGAGACAGGGAAAGGGAAGGTCTGGTTTGACGACCTGGTGCTGGAGGAATATTCAGGTTACACCGGAATCACGCTGGATCAAACGGCCTTTTCACTGGCAGTTGGCGGCAAGGTTAGGTTGACTCCGACCATGACGCCTTCTACGGCATCGGACAAAAGTGTAATATGGACTTCAAGCAACCCCGATGTGGCGATCGTAAATGATCTTGGGGAGATTACCAGCGTAGGTATCGGTACCACAACAATCAGAATTTCAACACCGGATGGTCTGACGTTTGCAGAATGTTTGGTAAATGTGGAATCAGCTTCAGACATGGAGGCCTACGAAAGCTTACGTGAAAAATGGCATACACGTCTGACTGGCGGCGCATTTGACGAAAGTGATCCTGATATTGTCTCGGCTGTAACCGCCCAAGCGAATAAGGCTTCTGGATTCTGGAAGTCGCTGGACAAGTCACCCGGGCGCACATGGTTGTGGAGTGATCTGACCAGCACGACCGATTCCAGCCAAATCACGACCGCTTATAACCGATTGAAAACGATGGCATTAGCATATTCCGTTCCTGGCTCCGATTTGTTCGAAAACAAGGAGCTTGCGAACGATATTGTCAGCGCACTCGACTGGATGTATGCAAATCGCTACAACGGCAGTAAAAAAGCCTACAATAACTGGTGGGACTGGGAGATTGGTGCTCCGCAAGTACTTAATGATGTGATGGTGTTGATGTACGACCACCTGTCTCGGGAACAAATCACCCGTTTCATTTCGGCAATCGATACATTCTGTCCGAATCCGAAGGTAGGATCCGTGCTTGGCGTCAGTGGGGTCAAAATGACCGGTGCCAATTTATTGGATAAAGCGTTTGTGGTTACACTTCGTGGAATTATCGAAAAAAACAGTGCCAAAATTATGCTGGGTAGAGATTCGATCGGTTCCGAATATGTTTATGCGACAAAAGGGGACGGCGTATATCGCGACGGCTCCCTTGTGCAGCACTCGAATATCGCTTATACCGGAGGTTATGGATCGGTATGGTTGAAAGGCACGGCGGACATGTCCTATCTGCTGACCGATTCGCCATGGCCGATCACGGATCGTAACGTATTGAATGTGTATGACTGGGTATCGCAGACCTATGAGCCGATCATTTATAACGGGCAGTTCATGGATATGGTCAACGGAAGGGGGATCTCCCGCACTGGCAGCGGCAGCGCCCGCAGTACGATCATTACTTTGCTGCGCATGGCGGAATCTGCACCGGCTGATGTGGCCATATCCATCAAACAAATGGCAAAGGAATGGATATCCAAAGATACGACCTACAGTAATTATTACGAAGGATTGTCCCTTGGCGATATCATGGTCATCAAAAAGCTGATGAACGAGGATGCGATTACACCGAGGGGCCACCTGGTAAAAAATCAAATGTTCGCAGGCATGGACCGGGTCGTTCATTTGCGGGATGGTTTCGGGTTTGGGCTGAGCCTGTTTTCGGATCGCATCTCGGCCTTTGAGAAGGGAAATAACGAGAACCTGAAGGGCTGGTATACAGGCATAGGCATGACTTATTTGTATGACCGGGATTTCGGGCAGTATCGCAATGACTTCTGGCCGACCGTCGATTCCTTCCGTTTGCCGGGGACCACAACGGACGGATCCGGACAAGGGCGGGTTCCCGGAGAATGGACCTCATACATGAATACTCAATCTTGGGTCGGGGGCGTATCGCTGGATGGCGAATACGGAGCCGCCGGCATGGATTTCTCGCTGGCTAAAGTGACGGGCAGCGATTTGAAGGGCAAAAAATCCTGGTTCATGTTTGATGATGAGATTGTCGCGCTTGGCTCCGGTATTACCAGTAATGGAAGCGGGCCTCAAACGGTTGAAACCCTAATCGAGAACCGCATGTTGAATGATGCCGGGGACAATAGACTCATTATGGACGGCGTTGACCAGCCGTTAGCGACCGGATCCCCATATAAGACGAGCGGTGTGCATTGGGCACATCTCGACAGTAATACGGATGGCGCCGGAACGGGGTATTATTTCCCGGATGCAGCGGAATTGTCGGTACTCCGTGAGAACAGAACCGCCAGTTGGAAGGAGATCAACAGCTCGCAAGCGGATACTCCGATTATACGGAATTATTTAAGTCTAGCCTTCGATCACGGAGAAACACCAGCTAATGCCTCCTATTCATACGTTCTGCTGCCTGAGCAGGGTGGGGAGGCAACCAAGCAGTACAGCGAGAATCCGGATATCGACGTGTTGGCAAGCACGATAGACATCCACGCGGTGAAGGAGAAGACGCTTGGCCTCACAGCGGCTAATTTTTGGAATCCGGGTACCGTGGACGATCTGCGTTCGGAGCAGCCGGCTTCGGTGATCATGAAGGAAACGGACGACGGCTTGAGTCTCACGGTCTCCGATCCGACACAGCAGCAGTCCGAAATAACGCTGTATTTATATTGCGCGGGGCTGGTATTGGCAAGTGCCGATCCTACTGTAAGCCTTGAACAAACGACTCCATTCATTAAACTGCGCTTGAACACAAACGGATCATTAGGTGCGGCGCATACCGTTGTTTTTAAGAAAGAGGTGCCTGTCTCTTCCTTGCATTCGACGCTTCAAACCGAAACGAGTGTCGATCTGGAATGGACGGTCCCGGATGGCGTGTCGGGAATAGAAGGTTATGAAATTACCAAGGACGGTATTTCGGTGAGTGACGCTACTTACCGCACAGTGACATCCGACACCTACACTGCGACCGTAGACGGCCTGCTGCCCGGCACCATTTATCACTTTGCGGTATCGGGCCTTGATGGAGGCGGCCAGCGGGTAGGAGACAGCCGGGAGATTACGGTCGCGACTCGTGATGACACCCCGCCAAGCGCGCCTGTGCTGAGCTATACATCGGTGACAAATACTTCAATTGCCTTAAAGTGGTCCGAGTCTTCCGACAATGTAGGAGTATCCGGCTACAGCCTTTACAGAGATGGGCAGTGGGTGACGAGTGTGTCTGCGTCGGTGTATAGCCAAACGCTGGACGGGTTGATTCCTGCAACCGAATACGTGTTTAGTGTGAAGGCATCCGATGCCGCAGGCAATCTGTCGGAGAGCAACAAGCTGCGAGTAACGACGGATCCATCCTCTACGGAGGGTGGAACGGATAATGGCTCCGGTAACGGGGATGGATCAGAGGGTGGTTCGCACGACAACCCGTCCGGCAATGAAGGGACGCAAGGTAATTCGGACGTTTCAACGGAAACAAGCGATCATGAAGCGACCCACGGGGTCAAAATCGTGAATGAGAAGATGCTTCGGGCGCCAGTGGACGGCGTAGTCTCGATCTCACTCACTGAGGAGGAAACCAAGATCAGCCTGCCCCAACAAGCCGGAGCGCTTCTTGGAAAAAGCAAGCTGGAAATCAAGAAGAAGGGCGTAACTCTTACAATCGATTCGGCGCTGCTTTCGGCAATCGAAGCCGATTCGGTCGGCCATACGGCGGTACTGCTGACATTCGAACCGGTTGGGGAACAGGAAGCGTCCGTTTTAGTCGGTGGTTCCCGTGGATCGAATCTTCATCTCCGATCCGGCGGGATGATGAAATTCGGCGTATTTCTTGTCGGAGCAGATGTGGAAAAGGAATATAATCAACCTTTTGCGGTGCCTGTCCGGATCCGTTTTGACGCCTCGGCTTATGCCGGATTGGATCCTGAACTGTTGGGGATTTATGTATATGATCAAGATGTCCAAACCTGGGAGTATGTCAGCGGGTTAACCGGGAACCACAAAGAATCAATCGAAGCTTACATAAATAGTCCTGGGTTATACACTGTGCTGGAATACAACAAAGGGTTTAACGACCTGCCTGCTTCGCACTGGGCGCAGCGCGCTGTTAAAGTATTGACCGCACGGCATATTGTAAATGGTCGGACGGAAACGGAGTTTGCTCCTGATTCGGCGGTAACACGCGCCGAATTTATCTCATTGATCGTACGGACCTGGGGTTTTGCGGCAAGTGACAAAAACGCATTTGATGACGTCAAACCACAGGCCTGGTATGCGGACGCGGTTGCCGCTGCCTATCAAGCCGGGCTTGTAAAAGGTAAAGCGGATGGTATATTCGACCCCAATGGGCCGATCAGCCGGGAGGATATGGCTGTCATGGCTGCAAGACTTTCAACGATTATCAAGGGCAGTATGGAAGGACAGGTTAAAGAAATCAAGTTCATAGACGCGGATGAAGTTTCCGCTTATGCACGGGAAGACCTGAAGCTTGTCGTAAACCTTGGTTTAATGGAGGGAAGGGGAGAAGCTTTCCATCCCCAGGGACAGACTACCCGTGCAGAGGCGGCACAGGTAATGCTGAATATGATCGATTTCCTGGGTATGGCAAACCCATTAATAGAGGGCCGTTAGGCCCTCTTCTGGGGTAAAGGTCAAGCCATGCAAGGTAAGTGAAGGCACTGATTATTAAATATAGCTTCCCTTTTTGTTCATTTAGGTTTTTAATGTTTATATAGGTTCGAATTTTGTTTCTTTTGGTTCATTTTTTTATTCTGCATTATGGTGGGAAGCGGCTTTACCATCGGATTAGGAAAGGAGAACACATGAGCGATTATAAAGAGAGAATGAAACGGATTGTTCAGAACGTTGCGGAACAAGCATGGAGGCAGCCCCTACTATCCAGCGGGCTGTGGTTTCACAGGGATGTTCGTGATAACTTCTATTACGCTTCTTATCTGTTTGCAGCTTCGGTAGACTTCGAGAATGATCCGCAGTTCAACCGGCAGGAAGGTAAACAATTGGCAGAGGAGGTTCTGGGTCGTGTGCTGCGGCTGCAGAACCGGGATGCGAAGAATCCCATGCACGGGCACTGGCCGCTGAACCTGGGGACGAAGCCGGAAGAGGCGAGTCCGCATGCGCTGCCGGTGGAATTGATGGGAAGCTTGATGGTTTTTTTCCATCGTAAGTTTGAAAATGAGATGAGCAAGGGCTTGGCGGCGGAGTTTGAGGCTGCGCTGGAACACATCTACCACGGAGGTTTTTTTCGCAAGCCGCTTACCGTGTGCAATCATCATGAGGCTAAATATACGGCAGCCAAGTTAATATTCGGCCAGCGCTTCCGCGATAAGGAACTTCTGGAGGACGGAAAACAAAGTCTTCGGGATACCCTGAGTCTGCTCCGCCGGGAAGGTATGGCTGAGTACGGGTGCCTGCCGTGGTTCTGGCATTGGACACAGGCGTTCACCTGCGCATTGGAAATGGTGGAGGAACCGGAATTGAAGCAGGAGCTGTATGAACTGCTGGATGAGCTGTGGAGCCTGCGCACGTCCTATTATTTGAAAGGGGCGTGGGTAGGAGCCCACTCCAGGGGATGGCCGCATGATGCGCCGAGGGATGCCAATGTGCTTCATGATTATGTCCAGTTCGGTGATTTTAGCCTTCCGGAGGAGATGCCGCGCACGGAGTATGCCGGTTTTCTGTTCCACGAAGCCCCAGAAGCTAAACGGCGCCTTGCCCTAAACCGAAGCGAACCGTCGGAAGTGCGTAAGGTTGTGATGAAGTCGGTTGACGGCGAGATGCGGAAGCTGCACTCCTATGCTTATGTGACGGAACATTTTGCGGCGGGCGGATTGTGGGAGCGGGTTCGTGAGTTCGACAATGAGCAGCTACGCTGGATGTTCAGCCTCCCAGTTCGCGACGGCAGCAAGGCAAATCAGCTGTATTTTTTTCACCCGGGAGAGGGATATGATCCTTCTGGTGGCGATCCCCGCCACCAAAGTGAGTGGATGGAGGTGCTGTATCACAAAAATGTGGTGCTGGCACTGTATCCGCTACCGGAACCAGCGGGTGCCGGCGGTACGGAAATTGTCGGCGTTCTACCGGAAGGGGAATGGTTGTATGAGTCAGAAGCTTTGTACGGTAAAGTAGATGAGGTCTATTTTGCCGTACATTTGAGCCCCGGGACTGCTTATGACATTAGGGACCAGTCCGGATATCATCAGGTCATTTGCCATGGCGCCGGAATAGCTCTCACCGTAGAAGCGGTGTCCGTCCCGGAAGCGGAGAACAGGGGGATCGGACAGCTGGCGACGTTCGCACGGCGAATGTCCGAGCACAGGCCGGAATTCAAGATAGACGGCGAGCTTGAGGTTTCATATACAGGATGGACGACGGAAGATCGACTCATTCTGAAGCATATGACTTCAGGGAACTTGGCGAGAACGATAAACGGAGCGGAGTGTACGTTTGAATCGTACTCCGTGTAGTTACCGAATAGAAAAGAGGAGTTAAGATGAAGAAACTGCAGCTGATTCAAAAAATCACGGAGGAAGGCGTGGTCGCGGTCCTGCGCGGCGAAACGCCGGAGCAGGTTGTGGAGATGGCCGAACAGGCGATTGCCGGTGGCATCAAAGTGATCGAGGTGACGATGACCGTGCCGTTTGCGCTCCGGGCTATTGAAACGTTGTCGCGCAAATATTCATGGAACGCCGAAGATCCATCCTCCTATGCCATCATTGGGGTAGGTACAGTGCTTGATCCGGAAACCGCGCGTGCGGCGATATTGAGCGGTGCCCAGTTTGTTGTTGGGCCGTGCCTGAGCAGAGACACCGTGATGCTGTGCAATCGTTATCGGATTCCGGTCATGCCGGGGGTTATGACAATCAAGGAAATCCAGGAAGCACTAGAATTAGGGGCGGACATTATTAAGCTGTTCCCTGGCAACCTGTATGATCCGTCGATGATCAAGGCGATCAAGGGCCCGCTGCCGCAGGCGAATATCATGCCGACCGGTGGCGTCTCGCTTGATAATCTTGGCGAATGGATTAAGGCGGGGGCAATAGCCGTCGGTATTGGCTCGGATCTGACAAACGAAGCCTTGAAGCGTCAGGACTACAGCTTGATTGCCCAAAAAGCGGCCGAATACAAGCGAGCCTATCTGCAAGCTAAAGGGCTGACGCATTAACAATACTTTAAAATGGTAGGAAATTTTGATCAGATAACGCCTGTTGGGACTCCCTGAGTCTTCAAGAGGCGTTATTTGTTTTTTTGTTTTTTGATCGTTCATTTTGAATATCGAATGAATTTCAGACTGTGTTAGAACAAAGTCCGATAATTGGTATTATCCCCTTCAATAGCAGAAATGTAAGTAGAACCGAAATTCTGAGAGGTTCCAACGAAAAAGTGCCAGTTCTTTCCTTTATGTACCGCTTATAATAGGATTCAATTCGATCAAGAGAGGGAGAAATTAAGATGACATTATCCTATGCGGATCTGCTGAAGCTCAAACGTTGGAATACGCCCACGATCTACAATGGCTGGGAGGTGATCACGCAGCATGATATTACGCAAGGCTTCAATCTTGATGAAAGCCGCGATTTCATGCCGCACATGGGGCCGATGGTCGGTTATGCGGTGACGGTGCAATTTGAACCGAGCAATCCGGATCACCCCAAGCATCATCCGAATGCGTGGAGCGAATATCGCAAGTATGTGGCTAGCGTGCCCGGGCCAAAGATTGTTGTGGTGCAGGATCTGGATAAACCTCGTGTGATCGGCGCATTCTGGGGCGAGGTGAACAGCAACATTCATCGCTCATTGGGATGTATAGGCACCATCACGGACGGAGCGATCCGAGACATCGATGAAATGAACAACGCTGGCTTCAAAGCCATCGCTCGGAGAACATGCGTCGGTCATGCATACAGTACTCCCGTTCGCTGGGGGATCGAGGTCGAGGTATTTGGCTGCAAAGTTCAGCCGGGCCAGCTTATTCATGCTGACAAGCATGGTTTTCTGGTCATCCCGAAGGAAGACGAAGCTCGATTATTGGAGGCTTCCGTGTATATGGACGGCAATGAATGCAGCACGGTGATACCGGCGGCACGCAGTGCAGCAGGAATGACGGTGGAGGAGCTGCTGGCGGGGATCGATGCGTCAGGTAGACAATTTGGCTTGAATGTGAAGAACAGGTTCGGCACTTCGGGAGAATGGTAAGAAGAGGGAGGGATTCATGATGATTCTTGGCGATTTGAGCAAATGGGAGAAAGAGAAATGGGCATATGCCCCAATTCTGCACAAAGCAGTGGATTACTTGCGCACGACAGATTTGGAGAATGCTGATATCGGGACGTATAGCCTTCTTGGGGATGACATGTTCGCTATGATTCAACAAGCCAACACCGTGGTTCCGCAGGAACGTAAATCGGAGCATCACGCCAAGTATATCGACGTTCAAATGGTTGTGACAGGAGAAGAGATTCATATCGTTGCCAGACAATCCGAGCTGAACGTTCCGGTCGAGGATCAATTATTGTCCGACAGGGATTATGCCTTGTACGAAAGGGTTGAGAATGAATTCGAATTGCCGTTAAAACCAGGCATGTTCGTCATTTATTTCCCTGATGACCTTCACCGACCAGTTTGCAGCCAGACTGGCGGTAATGTGACGAAACGCGTGGTCATAAAAATCAATAAGGATCTCCTGCAAACAAACGGTGAGAACCTGAACCTGAATCTGAATCATCTGCTGTAGGTACTTCAATCCTCTGATGGCATTTTATTTCTTGTGTCTCCCTGTACGATGAGATATCCGGTATTCTTTGGGAGATGCTCCCTTGGTTTTCTGGAAAATCCGCGCAAAACTGGAGTAGGAGCCGAAACCAGACTCCTCGGCAATGTCTGCGATCTGCATCTCCGTAGCATGCAACAACGAACATGCATGGCGGACACGAAGCTCGTGAAGCAGGTCAATGAAGTGAATGCCATATTGGCGGGTAAATAATTCGCTTAGGGATGAGGGGTGAATGCCAAATCGCTCGGATAAATCCGTGAGATGAAGAGGCTCCAAGTAATGCTCGTGAATATAACGAATTATAGGCCAAATCGAGCGAGACTTCGATATCGAAATCTGGGACGACGTACAGGTCGATATATTCGTTACGGCCTGCAGGCTGCTTCGTGCAAACTGGGTTAACACCCGCTGTAGGTTTGCTTTTAACATTACCGTTGCAAATGGCATCGGCTTCTCGTATTCATTCCAGAGCGAAGTGAAGATTTGCCGCATTTCATCAAACAGACAACCTTCAAAATAAACGAAAGTATTCCTTTCGTCGGCGGCATTGCCTAACAGGATATCATGCAATCCGGCATCCAATTCTCCAAGCTCCAAGATGACATCCAAAGGAAAATTGCAAATATATAAATCGAGAGGATCGTTCGGATCAGAGACGATTTCATGCACTTGGTATGGAAGCAGCAGTACTATGATGCCGGGCAGCATATCATGAGTGGCGCCATTAATGGTTTCTGTACCTTGACCGTTAAGCACCAAGGTCAGTTCTACGAAATCGTGACGATGAGAAGGTGTCTTCAACTGCAGCTTTCGTTTCATAAAGAAAGGGAAGCTGGCGTTCATATTAGGATATTCGAATAGATACTTCGGATACATGCTCCTACCCCCTATTCCAGATACTGTTATTATATCAAAAGCATGAAAGTAGGATAGGAGAAACATGAATGAGAGACACGGATTGATCTTCAAAGAGAATTTTGGATAGCGATTGGAGGAAATTGAATATGAAAATCGTTGTGCTGGATGGATATCGACTAAACCCCGGCGATTTGAGCTGGGATGAATTGATCAAACTTGGAGAAGTCAAGATATTTGATCGTACCCCTGATGATAAGATTCTCGAGCGTGCTCAAGGAGCTCAGGCGCTGTTGACCAACAAAACGCCACTGTCTGCGACTACGCTGCAGCAGCTGCCGGATTTACGCTATATCGGCGTTCTTGCTACAGGCTATGATGTGATTGACGTAACAGCAGCTGCTCCCCAACAAGTGGTGGTTACGAATGTACCAAGCTATGGAACCGATTCTGTTGCTCAATTTGTTTTTGCACTACTGTTTGAGCTTTGCCATCAGGTCGGACAACATGCAAGTTCTGTACAACAGGGGGCATGGACGGCAAATCCAGATTGGTGTTATTGGGAAACTCCGTTAATTGAACTAGCTGGTAAAACGATGGGGATCATCGGAGCAGGGAGGATAGGCATGCAAACGGCTCGAGTTGCTCATGCGTTAGGGATGAAAGTGATCGCTATAAATGGAAAAGGGGAAACGGATCGTGATGTCCCTTTTGACGGCTTCCGATGGACTTCCAGGGATGAACTATTCCGGAATTCAGACGTGGTCAGCCTGCATTGTCCACTAACGGCAGAGACAGAATTCATTATAAACAAAAAACATTTAGGTTTGATGAAATCTAATGCATTTCTCATTAATGTTGCTCGCGGGAAACTGGTGAACGAGATCGATCTTGCTCAAGCGTTGAATGAGCGAAGAATTGCTGGAGCTGCGCTTGATGTCCTTTCCACGGAGCCTCCTGCTTCAGACAATCCGTTGCTTCATGCACCCCATTGTATCATTACCCCGCATATCGCTTGGGCAACGAGGGAAGCCCGCGGCAGACTGCTTCAGACAGCTGTGGATAATGTGCGATCCTTCCTGGACGGAAAGCCTCAGAACGTTGTCCATTGAGAGATTTTCAAAATAATAAGCCGATCATCGAAAGGATATAGGTGAACCAGAAATGTTGACATTAGATCAATTCAAAGGAATTATTCCGGCATTAATTACGCCTTATGATCAGGAGGGAAGGATCAGCGAGTCAGCTACCCGCAAGCTTGTTCGTCATTTGCTGGATAAACAGGTGGACGGCTTTTATTTAAGCGGAAGCACGGGCGAAGGGTTTCTTCAGACTACCCGCGAACGCCAGTCGTTTCTCGAAATCGTGGTAGACGAGGTTCAAGGAGCTGTACCCGTTATTGCACATGTTGGGGCGATGGACACGGCTACCTGCATCGAGCTTACGAAGCATGCTGCACGATCGGGTGCAGATGCCGTATCGTCGGTTGCGCCGTTTTATTACAAGCATGGTCAAGAGCAAGTGCGTGGGCATTATCTCGATATTGCTACAGCTGCCGACATTCCGCTCATTTTATACCACTTTCCTGCTATGACGGGGGTACAATCGACCGTTCGGTTTTATGAAGAGCTCTCCAAGGTAGAGAACATTATTGGGGTCAAATTTACATCCAAAGATACGTTCGAGCTTCAGCAATTGATCGAAGCGTGCGGTCCGAACTTTCGCGTGTTTAACGGCCCGGACGAGTGTTTGCTGGCGGGGTTGGCGATGGGCTGCTGCGGTGCCATTGGGAGTACATACAATATCATGCCGGAATTATTCTCCGATTTGTACCGTAGGTTCCAAATGGGGGACTTGATAGCAGCCCGCGCACTGCAAGTCCAAGCGAACAGCGTCATCGCGGAGCTGATGAAGTACGATTTTATCGCTTTTGAAAGGGAAATCCTGCATTTGCAAGGAATTGAAGTAGGAGCGCCGAGAAAACCAATTCAACAATTGTCTATGGGGGAGCGGAACCAAATCCGCCTATTTGCACAACAATTCGATTTCTTGAAGGTAACTACCAATACCTGACGAGAGATGATATAAAATAAATATTTCTTATCAAGCACACCTTCGGTGTGCTATTTTTACCATATAGTCAGGACAAGATGTTCTCAAAATGATCTTAATAAAAAACGATGTGCTGCGTAAATTTTGATTACATAAGGAAAGGTGCGTCGGGATGCGAAAACAATGGTATTACCGGTTGCTTTTGTCTTATCTTCCGATCTTCGTCGTCGCTTCCTCCATCGTTGTTCTCATTTCCATTATGACGGTACGATTAACGATCGGAAATGAAGCTAACCGGGTAAATGAGGTAGCAACGAAGCAAATGCTCCAAAGCGTTGATGACGCGCTGCGTTCCATCGATCAATTAATCGTAAAAGAAATTCTCAACAGTGTGACCTTCGATAAATTTTTCGATCCAGCAAAGGAAACGAACAAATATTTGGATTCGATTGAAATGAGTGAACGAATTCGAAATATCATTCACGCGACGCCTTTGATCGACTCGCTATACTTGTACCGTTTCAGAGATCAAATCGTGTTGACGAGAGATGAAAGAATATCGATCGATCAATTCCCGGATCGAGACTTTCTGATGGAGGTCATCCATCAACATTCCAAGTCGAAATGGTCCAATTTGCGGAAAGTTTCGGAAATCAATGCTTATTCTAGCGAAAGCGTGACCCGCAACGTATTGACGCTTACCAGCAAAGTTCCGACCATTTCCGGGGGACAAGGGCTTATCGTCGTGAATGTCCGTCCTTATGCGATTGAATCGATGATCGAGCAAATGGCTAATGCCCAATACAGTCATCTAGACTTTGTAGATAAAGAGAACGTTCCGATTGCTTCCATTGGAGAGCGTGAAGATGCGGCCTGGGCAAAAAATGTCCATTCCTTTTCGGTATCTTCGGAATATACGGGATGGAGCATGCACAGTTCGGTGAACAACTCTATGGTGTATGGCTTCAGTTCGACTATTTTTTATGTTTGTTACGGGTTGTGGTTGCTTGTCATTGCATTCGGCGCTTATTGGATGTATGCGATTACCCGCATAAATTACAAACCGATCGAAGCGCTGACAGATCGCTTGGAGCGCTTCAAATCGCAAAAAAGTATACAGCTGCTTGGAGGCGAGAAACGCAACGATTTTGACTTTATTGAAGAGGCCATCGATCAATTGATCGATCAATTCAATGGTCAGCAGATGCTGCGGAACGAAAATGTAAAATACCGGCATACAAAGCTGCTTCTGGATCTGCTTGAAGGTAATCTCGTCAATCGAGACGATGAGTTAATCGCCACCATGTTTGAACAACACGATCAAGCTCGTGTTGCCTTGGCTGAAATCGATCGTTATTCCAACTTTATGGCGCGATATAATAAGCGGGATCAATTTTTATTGAAATATGCGATTTTACGCGTATTCCAAGAGGTAGCGGAGAAGCATCACTCTCGGGTATGGACAGAATGGATACAAGGAAACCATATGGTTGTTTTGTTTCAATCAGGCAATCCGACTTCTAAAGTCGAAGCGATTTCGCAAGAAGTTTGCGAATGGATTCAAGGGAACCTGGATATGACGATTACCATCGGTATCGGATCGTTAGCACAGGAGATCCATGAAATTGCTGACTCCTATAAGGCGGCGATGCATTCTGTCAAAATGAAGTTTAAGTTTGGCAGCAATCGAATCATCTTCTCGGATCAAATTCAGCAGCTGAAGGAAGAGGAACTGATCGTACAGCCGCAATCCCTTCGGAGTATCGCCCAAACCTTCCGGCAAGGCGATTCCGGATGGGCTGTAAAAATTCAAGAGTTCGTACGACAGACGTCGGAAGCCAGCATGTCCAAAGATAGCGTTCTTAACCTGTTGAAGCTTATTTTGTTCTCCATGGATCGTGAAATGAGCGAAACGGCAACAGATCTCAAGGAGATTTGGAAGAGAGGACTGAACTCCCTAAATGAAGGGTTGGAACCGCTGGAGACGGAGGCCGAGCTGTACCCGTATTTCTATGCACAATTACACGCCACCTTTGATGAAATGAACAAACGTAAGGAAGAGGACTCTCAAACGGCACTGATCTATAAAATTAAAGCCTACTTGGAAGAGCATTATGCAGATTCCAATCTTTCCATGACAGGGATTGGGGAGCTGTTTCAAATCAACTCCAGCTTTATGAGCCGTATTTTCAAAGAAGAGATCGGCATGAATATGATGGATTACCTTGTGCTGACGAGAGTCGAAAGGGCAAAGCAGCTGCTCAGAGACACCCGGGATACGGTTCAAAGCATCGCGGGTCAGGTGGGGTACCTTCATACGATATCATTTATTCGCGTTTTCAAAAAGTCGACGGGACTTACACCTGGAGAATACAGAAAAATATCGACGGAATCTCCATGAAGACGGTTCCTTACATGCGTTATACGGATCTATCTACACAATAAAAAAAGGTATATTAGGCTTCACTCAACTTTCGAAGAGGGCTTCGAAAGGCTTGAGGGAAGCTTTTTTTGCGCCTGATCTATGAAGAAAAAAGGTGTATATTGTGCCAGAACGCGGTTCTCCGTTATATTGGGGACACTTCAACAAACGATCCTGCATATATGGGCAATCAAAATGGAAAAGAAGGGGCTAACAAAATGAAAATAGCAGCCGTGGCAGAGAAAAAACACATCCCTACACACACGGAACGAAGGAAAATATGGAGATCGAATATTCCCCTCTGGATCTTGTTTCTACCTGTATTGATCTACTTCATCGTATTCAAATATATACCGATTGGGGGGATCATTATTGCGTTCAAGGATTACAATCTCCGTGAAGGCATATGGAACAGCCCGTGGGCCGGGTTTACCTATTTCGAAATGCTGTGGAGCAGTCCTGACTTCATGAGAGTGTTCCGTAATACGTTATTAATCAGCATACTTGGCTTTGTGATCGGTTTTCCTTTTCCCATCCTCCTCGCCATCTTGTTAAATGAGATTCGTAGAAGGTGGTACAAAAAGGTCGTACAAACGCTGGTGTATTTGCCGCATTTTTTATCTATGGTTATCGTCACGGGAGTCATTGTTACGATATTTTCCTCAAGCGGAGCGATGAATACATTTCTGCATGCGATGATGGGCACGGAGGAACCGTTTCCTTTCTTATATAAAATCCCGAGCTGGCTAGCCATCTATTTCGGCTCAGGCATTTGGCAGGAAGCCGGATTCTCCGCCATCATTTACTTAGCTGCCTTATCTTCGCTCAATCCTTCTTTGTATGAAGCAGCCGCTATAGACGGGGCACCGAAATGGAGACAAGTGTGGCACATTACGCTGCCGGGAATTCGCTCCACGATCATCGTGATGTTCATTTTGCAAATGGGGAAGCTGATCGATGTCGGGTTCGATAAAGTGTATATGTTGTCCAATCCGGCCGTTTCCGAGGTAGGCGATGTCATTTCGACGTTTGTGTACCGCGTGGGGCTTCAGGGTGGCCAATTCAGTTTTACGGCGGCAGTCGGACTTTTCGAGTCGGTTATCGGTTTAGTTCTTGTACTGACTGCGAATACGATAGCCCGCAAATTTGACCAAGGGTTGTTCTGATTTTAAGAGGGGGTACACAGGAATGAGGCCTACACCAAGCGAAAAAATATTTTACAGTATCAATGCATTGTTTTTGGGACTATGGGCGTTAACCGCATTAGTTCCTCTGCTTCATATTGTGTCGCTGTCGTTCAGCAGCAATCACGCGATTTTGGCCGGTAAAGTGTTTATATGGCCTGTGGAGTTCAGCTTTGACTCTTACAAAGCTTTGCTGAAAGGAACGCGTGTGCCTGACGCATTTGTGAACAGCCTGATCATTACTGGAGTCGGTGTGGCACTAAATATGCTCTTTACGATATTAGCGGCGTACCCGCTATCGAAGAAGTATTTTTTCGGGCGGCGATTCATGACGATGTTGATCATCTTCACGATGCTTTTCTCCGGGGGGATTATACCTGGCTATTTATTAGTGAAGTCGCTCGGGATGATCGATTCTTATTGGGCGATCTGGCTTCCCGGTCTTGTCAGCGCTTACAATATGCTGATTATGAAAACGTTCTTTGAGAACCTTCCCGAAGAATTGCTAGATTCGGCCCGGATGGATGGATGCGGTGAATGGAGATTAGCGGTTCAAATCGTGCTGCCGTTATCCGCTCCCGTTCTAGCGACCCTGGCTTTGTTTTACGGGGTGAGTCACTGGAACTCGTTTATGAATGTGCTCATCTATATAAATGATTCAAGCAAGTATAACCTTTCCGTTCTCATCCAGCAGATGGTCGCACAATCGAGTCTGATGAACGAACTTCAAAATTTACAGGAAGAAGACAGGCAAATGCTGACGCCGGAATCGATTCGCTCAGCCGGAATGACCGTGATGTTAATCCCGATGCTCGTCGTGTATCCGCTACTTCAAAAGCACTTTGTGAAGGGGGTGTTGATCGGCGCAGTAAAAGGATGAGATTAGCGTGATGAGTTGATAAGAAAAGCAAACAGGAGGTCAATGTATGAACACGAAAAGGAAGGTCGTATGGAAAATTGCCATCGTCGGTATGCTTGCGATCATCGCAGTAGGGTGCTCCAAAGGGGATCCGAACGGAAGCGAAAGCACCAAGGGAGATACATCGAAGCCACAGATTACAATCTCTGCGTACGATGCAGGCAATACACCTCCGGAAGAAGGAACGATTGAGAAGAACAGATGGGTGACCTGGATGTCCGAGAACAGCCCTGCCCAGATTAAAGTTATCGCTATTCCAAGAACAGAGTCTGTTCAAAAATTCAATACATTGTTTGCCTCGGACTCCGCTCCTGACCTGATTCAGGAATTTAGCGGCGCGTTCCGCAACCAATTATATGATCAGAAATTAATTCTGCCTGTCGATGAATATGTCGAGAAATATAGTACGACTTACAAAAAGCTGCTCGAGGAATATCCTACATTGAAAAAAGCAGCTACGATGCCCGATGGGAAAATGTACGGGTTCGGACGGATTAACGGTTTGCGACCGCACAATGTGTTGATGGTGAGAGCGGATTGGCTCAAAAAGCTGAATCTTTCCGTACCTCAAACGCCGGAAGAGCTCATCCTTGTTTTAAAAGCATTTCGCGATCAGGATCCGGATGGCAACAGTAAGAATGATACTATTGCGCTTGATATGGGTGCCCGTTCCATCCAGGTCCTCGACAGCATGTTCGGCAACGTAGGCTGGACGATTTCCGATGACAAGATGGTCTGGGATTGGGAAAGAGCCAGAGCGGCTGCTGCGTTCAAGAAGCAATTATACGATGAAGGGTTAATCGACAAAGATTATCTAACGAAAAAAGGATCCGGCTACATGGGACTATATGCGCAGGAAATTATCGCCGGAAAAATCGGAATGTGGGGTACGAGCGTCCATCAATCCGATATCGAAACATTTAAAGCGCTGAAAAAGGCCGATCCAAATGCAGAGTTGCAAGTCATTCCGCTTCCCGCGACCGTATTCGGACAGTTCAGCCCCATTTTGTCCAATCCGGTTCAAATCACTGGGATGATCAATGCAGGTGCCAAACATCCGGAAGCGGTTATGGAATATGTTGATTTTATGGCAGCCAAGGAAACGGGTCAGACCTTGAAATATGGGATCAAGGGTGAAGATTGGAAGGAAGGCCCGAATGGGTGTCAACAGTTCATCAATAAAGAAAAAACCGATCCAAAGATCAAATATACGGCTGCTTATACGATGCTCTTTTCGCCAATTGTAGAAGGTTCTTGCGGACAGTTTCAAGCAGCGTTGAATCCGAACGACCCGATAGAGAAGCAATATATGGACCTAATGAAGCAGGCGTACGAGATCTATTTAGACGAGAAGCATCCGATGCCTGACTTTACGCACCCAGAACATGTGCCGGCCATGCCAGGGCAATTACAGACGTCATTTAACAATGCGACTAAAAATATCGGGGATATCTGGACCAAAGCCGTCATATCTGGAAATTCTTATACGATGGATCAAGCATTTCAGGATGCAAAAAGCACTTGGGACAAAAACGATGGGAAAAATATAGAAGAATGGTATGCAAAGTGGTATCAGGACAACAAAACAAAAGCCTTTTTTACCAAAGACTTTTATGAGTTCAAGCTAAAATTCTAATGGGTAACTAACGTGAAAGCAGGATGGATAGGTTGTCTACTACTGTCCTGCTGTCCATTGAACAGGAGGAAGACATGGAGACGATGAGAAATGTTGCGATCCGATACTGTACGGTGGCTGAAGCCGGACCTGACAACCCGCGTAATGATACGGCCAGCGTCGTTGAGCTGAAGGACGGCAGGTTGCTTTTGGCTTGGCATAAATACGAGGATAGCTTCGAGGGAGGAAGCGATTTTGGTCTTTGCCGCATTCATGCCAAAATTTCGCGAGACGATGGGATCACATGGGGCGAGGAAAGGATGCTCGTGGACGTGGAGCCTGGTGATCATAATGTGCAGGCACCCGGTTTGACCCGATTGCCTTCCGGTGAACTGATGCTTCATTGTGTTCGCGGTCATCGTGGAGGTAGCAGCGCGACCATGTGCTTATTCCGCTCCTTCGATGAGGGGAAAACCTGGAGCGAGGCTGGCACCGTATGGAGCCGATCCAACGGACAATGGATTCAGGGAGGCGCCAATCAGATGAATGTCTTGTCGAGCGGTCGATTGCTGCTTCCGTTTCACTTCGGGACGGGTCATCAGGGGAGCCAGCATAATACCGTCGCTTGTTATCTAAGCGATGATGAGGGCTACAGCTGGCGGAGGTCAAGCGGGACGGTCAATTTACCGATGCGCGGCGCCATGGAGGCATCGGTCGCAGAGCTTGGTTCCGGACAGTTGATCATGTCACTTCGAACGCAGTTAGGATCAGTGTTCTTGTCCTTCTCCGACGATGGCGGCGAAACATGGACATTACCTCAAACCTCGGGACTCAAAGCCCCGGAGTCATGCACTTGCCTAAGACTTATTCCTGGCTCTAACGATTTGGTTTTATTTTATAACGACAGCTGCTACGACCCTACAAGACACCATTATGGACTGCGTACCCCGTTAACCGCCGCCATATCGCGCGATAGTGGGATCACATGGAAAAAGGTAGGTGACATTGAGACCGGGCCATTCGAATATATGAATTTGAATTGTTCGTTTACCTCTTCGGGCAAAGCCATGCTCACGTACACGAAAGTGGAAGATCCGCAAATCACTCAACAGGACATGTCACTGCCTTTTCAAAGGACGGGAATGGATCTGATGCTGGCTAATATCGAGCGGGGATGGTTTGATGACCATTGCCTTACAAAGGAGGGATTACGTTGAGGATACGATACGACCGTTTTCCTGGCGGAAGAATGAAAGCGGTGACATTAAGCTACGATGATGGTAGAGTGGATGACCGTATACTTGTGGCAAAAATGAACGACTACGGTTTGAAAGGCGCCTTTCATCTCAACTCGGGCTTTTTTGGGAAGCCCGGTTATATTAACGCAGAAGAGGTCTCGACGCTGTATGCTGGGCAAGAAGTATCTGCCCATACGTCAGCTCATCCTCATCTGGATCTAATTCCTCCGGAACGATTGGTTATGGAGATCATGGAAGATCGAAATGCACTAGAAGCGCTTACTGGCTATCCTGTTCGCGGCATGAGCTATCCGTATGGTTCCTGGAATGCACAAGTTGTGTCGGCATTGCCGGGCCTTGGCATTGAATATGCTCGAACGACGAACAGCACGAATACTTTCGATATGCCGTCCGATTTCCTGCAATGGCATCCTACTTGCCATCACAAACAAATGCTGGAGTACGGAGAAAGGTTTCTCTCCGATCAATCGAGGCACGCCCGAATGAAGTTATTCTATGTATGGGGACATAGCTATGAGTTTGATAGAGATCGGAATTGGAACATGCTCGAACAGTTCGGCGAGTTAGTAGGGGGGCAGAGCGACATATGGTATGCCACGAATTCTGAAATTGTCGCTTACATGAGGGCATTACGGCAGCTCCGCTGTTCGGTGTCCGGCCATATCTTACATAACCCGTCTGCTATTTCGGTGTGGATCGAAGTTGAAGAAATGGCGGTCGAAATAAGAGCAGGGGAGATTAAGAACTTAGAACTTAATTAGATGCTGATAGGCTTACAAAATTTAATAGAGGAGTGATTGTATTTGACAGCTTTTACATGGAAAAAATCCGTCATTCTATCTTTATGTGTTATTGTCAGTTTATTTGTGTCTAGCGGAGGTTCTTCGATTTACGCGATTGAAACGAGTCAATCCGCCATCCAGATCCCTATACAGGCCGATACGTATGTGAATGCGGGATCTTCTGCAAATACAAATTACGGTGCGGCTCCAACGCTTCAGGTGAGAACGTGGTCTGGCGATCCGAATTATACCCGGGAATCCTACATGAAATTTGATCTAAGTTCTTATTCGGGGGAGGTAGGATCGGTAACGCTAAACGTGTATGCAGCTGTAAATAATGCGAACGGTAGTCCGTTGGCTTTTCAATTGTACGGGGTAGAGGACGATTCGTGGACGGAGAACAGGGTAACATGGAATGAAAAGCCGGTCATGGACCATTATTTGGCCAATGTGAATGTAGGTTTGACATGGAAATGGATTCAGGTGGACGTGACCTCCTTTGTGAAGGCACAGCTTGCCTCCGATCAGGTAGCCAGCTTCGGGTTGGCCCAAGCTGCCAAAAGCGGAGCGTTAATCCATATCAACAGTAAAGAAAACGCAGAAAATCAGCCTTACTTGTCCCTATCACATAGACGCGTTGAACCATCGGCGCCGAGGTGGCCTTCTGACGCCAGCGTTGCGATTGAACAATTAAATGAGAATGGTTTGGATTTGAAATGGTCGGAAACGCAGTCACCAGGAAATACGGACAATTATCAAATATTTCAAAATGGAAAGTCCATAGCAACCGTAACGAGTGCTACGTACCATATTCCGATCCAGGATTTAGATATCGGCAGTACTTACACCTTCAAGATCGAGGCTGGAAACAGCCAAAATCAGTGGAGTTATGATGGGCCCTATGTAACCGTGAACGTTCCGAAAACCGAGCTAAAGCAAGTGAAAATCGGAAATGTGTTCAATGAAATTGAACCGATCCAGTTCAAAGTAGCGACACTGCTGCCTAGCGTTACGTGGTCTGTCTATGATATGCAGGGCGTCAAGATGTCAGAAGGGACAGAATTCAATGACCGAGGCAATGCCATCATCAAAGTCCCATATACGAAACGCGGCTACTTTAAGCTCCAGGCAACGGTGGAATCGTCTGGTCAACAATCAACGGTTCCATTGGAAACGTCGTTTGCCGTTCTGTCGCCTTATGATTTTACGGCTGTAGCGGATTCACCTTTCGGGATGGCGACCCATCTGCATCGGGGACAAACGAACACGATCCCGATCATTCAACAGGCAGGCGTCAAATCGGTCCGGGATGGCATCGAGTGGCATGCGATTGAGAAAACAAAGGGAGTGTACACGTTCAACCCCGTGCCGGATAACTATATGGCGAAGCTCAAAGAGCAAGGCATCGATATGCTGTTTGTCTCTGGCTATAACAACCCTCTTTACGACAACAATGGTACGCCATACACCGACCAAGGTCGTGAAGGTTTCGCCAACTATGCCGAAGCATACGTAGATTACTACAAAGATCAGTTGATCGCGATGGAGGCATACAATGAATTTCACGGCTCGTTCGGTAAAAGAGGCAACAGTCCTGCCAACTCCCGGCCTGATTATTATTTTAAATTATTGAAAAAAACGTATGAGACGATCAAAGCCAGCCACCCCGATTTCCCGGTCTATGGCATTGTTGCCTCCGAGGATGCCGTAAGCTGGATCGAGGAAGTGTTCAAGCTGGGCGGGCTGCAGTACATGGACGCGGTGACCCTACATCCTTACCGTTACCCGAATGAGCCGGAAGGCTTGACTGAATCCCTCGATCAAATCAAGGCATTAATTCGCCAATATAATAACGGTCAAGATAAACCGATTTGGATCACGGAATTCGGTTATCCAACCCATAAGGCCGCGAATGGCGTCGATGAAATAATACAAGCAAATTATTTGGTTCGCTACTATGTGTCGGCGATTTCAAGCGGAGTCGAAAAAATTTACTGGTATGATATGGTGAATGACGGGCTTCGTAACGACTACAATGAAGATAATTTCGGTCTGCTCCGTAATGCGGCTGACCCGCACGGCGCATTCACTCCGAAACCGGCTTATGCCGCATACGCCGCGATGACAAGAGAGCTTACCGGTTGGCAATTTCGCGAGGAAGAGTCGCTGGAACCCGGCATCAAATGCTACCTATTTATGGATGGTGGGCAAAACAACAAGCGGGTGGTATGGTCGCTCGAACCAACGTCGGCTGTGATCAAGACGAATCAACCTGTTGAAATAACGGATATGATGGGAAATACGCGGACGTTTAAGCCGACGAACGGTAATATTTACGTCACTTTGACGGGAGAGCCGATCTACATCAAGGGAAATATCCAAGCGATAAATAAGGATGCGACGTTTACCGTTACTGGTGGAGGTGCACTATCAGGCGAGCCTGTGACATTTCAGGTTGAAATGAACAATACAACAGCTGAAGCACTTGACTTTACATTGGAGGTAGAGGACCAGTCCTATGCGCTGAATGCTGCCGCTGGTCAGACCAAGCTGCAGTCGGTGGTTGTGAACGGGATGGATGAACCTGGGACACGGATCGTCAAAGGAGTTCTGAAGGCTGGCGGGCAAGCCATCGGGATGCTGCAGTATGCCGCTGCTGTAGATTCTTCCGAAACGGTTCAAATTCGTCCGGTAATGAACGGTACCGAGCCGCTAAGTCAATCAATCAAAGTCCAAATCCGAAATCACTCGAAGATCAACGCCTTGCCTGTTCATCGCATAGATTGGCAGTTTGGCACGTTATCGGGCCATCAAGATGTGAATCAAGTGCTGCAACCTGATTCAACAGAGATATTCGATATCGCGCTGCAAAGTGTTGAACTAGGGAAAAGTTTCTTGACCAACATCGATGTAGCTTACGGAAATAACAAAACCTATGTCTATAAAGGGAATATTGATTTCAATCCGGTTTATCGCGGAACACTTAACGTAGACGGAAATCCAGATCCGCTTATCGTGGCAAAGTCGCCGACCATTGATTTATCCAAAGGTAATGTGAAGATGAGCGGCTACCAAGGGGCCGATGATTTGAGCGGTTCCGTATGGTTGAACTACGACAACGATTATTTTTATGTGACAGCAAAAATCAAAGATAACATTCACGCTTATCCGGCAACCGATGTGAACATGTGGAACAACGATAGCATCCAGCTTGCGATTTCGAACGGCTTGCCCGGTGAGGATCCGAAATATTATGAGTATGGAATTTCGCAAACCTCGGCAGGAGCACAAATTTATCGCTGGATTACGCCGGCAGGGGGTGCAAAGGGATTGGTCACAAACGGAGAGGTTCAGGTGACCAGGGACGAAGGACAGAAGCTAACGATGTACGAGTTGGCATTACCTTGGTCGGAATTAGTTCCGATCATGACGGAGAGCGGCGTATTCAACTTTTCGCTATTGGTGAATGATAACGACGGAAATCAGCGAAGAGGTTTTATCGAATGGGGCGGCGGAATCGGGGATGGCAAAGCACCAAGTAAATTCCGATCGATGCAATGGATACAGAAATGAATTACTCTTCCCCAACAGTGTGGTAACGCAAATCAACTCCGTCCCAGATGGGACGGAGTTGATTTGTAACAACACACGCGACTAGAGACTGGGGGTTCAGGAAAGCCATGAAAGAACGGTAACACTCATTACGGGTGTTTGTTGATAATCTCAAAAAGTATATTATATCCAACTGCGGGAACAGTAGAGGAAAAGATAAATGGGGGTAATTGAATTCCTTGTAAGGCAAAGTTGACCAAGAGGGCAAACGAGGAGTCGTTTACATGATGAAGAACGTATCGCGCGAAGAAGCTTCACCAGAACAATTGCCGGTTTCCATTACCCATTTTATAGAAAATATGCAGAGTCGATTCGGGAAGAGCGGAGATATCATCTACCGAGAGTTGACTTTGGGCGCTATACCTACGGTGATGGTCTATATTGAAGGGATGGGAGATCCCCGATTGCTAATCGAAGCGATTCATGCAGATTTACCTCTATTTATTGAATTTCCAAACCAGTCACCGGAAGTGCGCATGAAAATGCTCAAAGAACTCACGATCACGATGGGAAAAGTGGGAGAAGCCAGCACTTTTCAAGAAGTTGAAGGGAAATTGTTGTCCGGGAATACGATCATCTTTATGGATGGGACATCAACCTCACTGTACGTTGGTACTGAAGCACTGAAGCAGCGCGGAGTTGAGGAAGCCAGCTCACAATCCGTAGTAAGAGGGCCGAGGGAAGGCTTTACCGAATCCCTTCGCGAGAATATGGCTCTAGTCCGCCGAAGAATTCAAAGTCCTAGGCTGCGTATTGAAGAAAGAACTGTAGGCGAGCACACCAATACGCTAGTGGCCGTGATGTACGTGGATGGATTATATGATATCGAAGTACTTGATGAGCTGCGCAGAAGATTGGATGAAATCAAGCTGGACAGCGTCCTTGAGAGCAATTATATCGAGGAAATGATTCAGGATCATCGGTACAGCCCTTTTCCGACGGTATATAATTCAGAGCGGCCTGACGTCATTGCATCAGCTTTACTGGAAGGAAGAATTGCTATTTTTGTGGAAGGAACGCCCTTTGTTCTGGTGGTTCCGGCGTTGTTCGTTCAGCTGTTTCAATCGAGCGAGGACTATTATCAGCGATGGGATTTTGCCAGCCTTGTTCGGCTTCTTCGATATCTATGCTTTGGAATAGCGCTCCTTACCCCCTCACTATATATTGCGATCACCACATTTCATCAGGAAATGCTGCCGACCAACTTGCTGACAAGCTTAATCGGCCAGCGGGAAGGGGTGCCCTTCCCCGCATTTATCGAAGCGCTGATCATGGAGATCACGTTCGAGATCCTGCGCGAGGCCGGCATTCGATTACCTAAATCGATCGGCCAATCCGTCTCCATCGTTGGTACTTTGGTCATCGGACAGGCCGCTGTCGAAGCGGGTCTCGTATCGGCCGCGATGGTTATCGTTGTGTCCATAACGGCGATTGCCAATTTTGCCCTACCCTCTTTCAATATTGGAATATCGGTGCGGATTTTGCGATTTGGGCTAATGGGAATAGCAGCGTCGTTTGGATTGTACGGGATGATTATTGGCATGATTATAATTGGCCTTCACCTGTGCAGCCTGCAGTCCATGGGGGTTCCTTATATGTCTTCTTTTGCTCCTATACGATGGCGAAGTCAAAAGGATGCTTTGCTGCGAATGTCGCGTCACAGCATGAAGAAATATGTAACCAAATCCAAACCATGAGCCTTCTGTAAGTCATGACAGGGGTTCTTTATTTTAAGCAGAGGGGACAGATTATGTATGTTCAAAAGAAAAATACGGTCAGTCCTGCTTATATTAAGTCTGGTGGTTTTCATATCTGGATGCTGGAGCAGAAAAGAACTGAATGAGCTTGCCGTCGTCATGGCACTTGGAATTGATACGCATGAGAATGGGTACGCCATTTCTGCTCAAGTGCTCAATTCCGCTGAGGCGGGCTCCAAAAAAGGCGGATCGACGGGGAGCCTTCCGGTCGTAACCTACAAGTCAGTCGGCAAAACCATCCCCGACGCCCTTCAGCGCACGTTAAGCATGGCACCTCGGATGCCGTATCTGTCTCACGTCCGCGTGTTGGTATTTGGAGAAGACATGGCCCGGTCAGGGGTCAGCGATGTGCTTGATTATATCTCCCGGAATCATCAGCTTCGATCGGATTTCTTCATGCTCGTTGCCAAGAACGGAAAGGCCTCAGAGATCCTGGAGGTCGTTACGCCATTCGAGTACGTTCCGGCGAATTCGCTCTATTCCTCGATTCTAATATCGGAAAAAAAATGGGCAGCAACGGGGAAAGTCACGATACAGCAGTTTGTGACGGAACTCAAACGCAACGGCTCAGACCCTGTATTATCCGGGGTCCAATTAAGCGGCAGTTTAGCCGAAGGACAGTCTATGGAGAATGTCAAGAAAATCAATCCTTCAACGCTTCTTCAACATACGGGACTCGGCGTGTTTAAAGGGGACCGGCTAGTAGGATGGCTGGGGGAACCGCCCAGCAAGACCGTCAATTATGTCCTCAATAAAGTCGACACTACAGCGGGATATATTTCATGTCCGGATAGCGGCATTGTCGGGTTCGCGGTGAATCGGGCAGACACAACGCTTGATGTTGCGCTCAGTGCGGAGGGGATTCCCGAATTTTCAGCCGAATTGGAGATCGAGGCCGACGTGAATGCCGTTCAATGTCAGATTGATATCAGTCAACCAGCCGTCATAGACGAATTAGAGAAGGATATCGAGGATAAATATAATGCAAATATTCGGAAGCACATCGGGCTGGTACAGCAGCGTTATGGATCCGATGTTTTTGGATTCGGCGAGGTGCTGCACCGAAAATATCCGGACGTTTGGAAAAAATACCGGGATCATTGGGGAAAAAGCTTTAAAACGATGAGCATTCGCGTGGATGCCGATGTAGCGATCCGGCGCATCGGATCCATTATACAACCCTTAAACCAGAAGGTGGATGAATCGTGAATTGGCATTGGTTATTCATATCGTTTCTGGTCATCGTGCTTGTTACGGAAACCCGCCATCTCCTGCAACTGCGCTCTCTCCGAGACATGATCGTATTCTATGCGGTGTGGGGAGTAACCATGCTCGCTTTGATAGGGGATATGATGGAGGTGCCTTATCTAAGGCCGCTGGATTGGATCAGTGCCTTGATGCAACCGCTGAACAGGTTGATCCCATAATGAAGAAGGGTATGGTTGTACGTGATCAAATACAAGGATATCGCCGCACGACAATTCTTTATACTGGCCTTCGGCTTGACCATCGGAACCTCAATCCTGGTCACCCCCTCCGGGTTAGCACATACTGCAAGGGAAGATGCGTGGATGGCCTCCCTCTTCAGTATCTTCATTAATCTCCTTATGGTTGTGCTGTACATAGCCATCGCGCGTATCTATCCAGGTCAAACGATCTTCGAGATCCATGAGAAGGTTTTGGGGAAGCTGCTGGGAAAGATTCTTTCGCTGCTCTACCTTTTTTATTTTTTGATTCTTACAGGCACATTGCTTGGCAATTTGGGTTTTTTCCTGAGCAGCGAAATGATGCCGGAGACGCCGATCGAAGCCATTCAAATCTTGTTCTTGATCGCGGCCGTCATGTGCGCCAGGATGGGCATCATAATCTTGGCCCGGGTCGGTGAATTGATGTTTCCGTGGATCATATTTCTGTTTATGGTCCTTGTCCTCTCACTCATTCCCCAGATCGATTGGAACCATATCAAGCCTATGCTTGAGGAAGGCTGGAAGCCTGTTGCCAAGGCCGGATTCCATGCCTCCATGTTTCAGGAACTGATTGTGCTGATGGTATTTCTGCCTCTGGTCAAGGGGGAGAAAAAAGGGGAGAGGGCACTGATGGGGGGAGCTGTCGCAGGCGGGTTCGTGCTGAGCATCATCGTCCTGCTCAGTGTGCTGATTCTGGGAATTGAACAGACGGAGAATAGCACGTTTCCGGCATTTGCACTCGCGAAGACGATTAACCTAGGGAACTTCTTTCAACGTGTTGAAGGTATATTGATTACGCTTTGGATCCTTACTTTTTTTATCAAGATCTCTCTATTGTATCTTTCCATTCTTCAAGGAATGAAGACCGTGTTCCGACTGAAGGAACAAAATCCGTTAATCTATCCGTTGTCCGTGCTGTTTATCATCGTGGCCTGGAATACATACATCAACACCGTCTATGTTGCTGATATCATTCAGAATGTGTGGTCGAGTTACGCCCTTCTCCACTTGTTGGTGATTCCCATGGGTCTTTATCTGATCGGGTTAACCAGAACGAAAATCCTCAAATGGAAGTGAATTTCAGTATGTGTTTGAAAAAGCCCGATAGCTCGGGCTTTTTTTGTCGCCTGCTGCATCGAATCACATTTGTACTAATTTTTCGTGAGAAAGCTTGAAAGTGACGTGACGTCATCTTATATACTGGAGATATCAGAGAGAATTAAGAAAGCAGGTGATGAAGTCGATTCCCATTCAAGAATTGTCTAAACAGACGGGTATTACGGTAAGAACGCTGCGCTATTATGACCAGATTGGCCTTCTGATTCCTGCCGCCAAAACACCGGGCAAACATCGTATATACAGTGATGATGAATTAAAGAAGCTGCAGCAAATACAGTTTCTCAAAAGGCTGGGCTTCAGTTTGCAAGAAATATCGGATATGATTTCAAACCCGGAATGGAACTGGTCCACCAGTTTGATGAATCAGTTGGACTTTGTTTTGAACGAACAAAAAAAGCTGGACCAGATGGAATCGGCGCTGCGGGCTGTGCTTCATAGCATTGCGGTGGAAGGTGAGACAAGCTGGGATGTCATTCAGAAATTAATTCACCTCTCCGGAAGAGACCCATCGTTAAAGCATTCCTTCCGACAACACATGTTTGAGAAGCGGGAAGTGGAGTTGTTAAATCTGCTCCCTAATATGAACAGCACGGATCCCGACTCTCTCGAGTGGATTGCTCTGTTGGGACAGCTCAAAAGGCGGATGCAGGACGGACCCGACTCACCGGATGTACAACGAATTGTACGGCGGATGGATGAGAAACGACTGGAGGTATTTGAAGATGAAGATCCCTTCGTAGATAAGCTGTGGGAAATCCGTAAATCTCCGGCGCAGTCCGAGCAGATGGGGTTATATCCCATCGAGGATGAACTTCTTCAATTCATGGAACAGGCGTTTGAGATTTATGTGTTACACAAAGACAAAGAACAAATTGAAGAGGGGGAGACATCTTGACGCTGGAATTGCTGCTCTCCATTGGAGCCTTATCACTCTTGGACACGCTAAGTCCAGCCACGCTTGGCGTAACGGTGTATCTGCTCTTGACCGAACGGGACCGGTTAATCCCGCGTTTATTCATTTATTTATTCACAGTGGCGGGTTTCTACTTCCTGGTAGGAGCTGCGCTTATGCTGGGCTTGGATGCTGTTCTGCAATCCGTAACCGGCATCTTTCAGAATCGAGCGGTCAGTTGGGTCATGGCCGTGGTAGGCGGAATCCTGTTTGTCGCCAGCTTCTTTATCCCTACGAAAAAAACGTCCGAGCCGCGCCGTCCAAGATCCAAAAGCTTCGGGGCTATGATCGGACTTGGGTTCACGACTGCTCTGCTGGAGGTAGCAACAGCCCTTCCGTATTTTGCGGCAATCGGGCTGATGATAAAGGCGCAGTTGACTACGGTTCAATGGATGCCCATCCTGGCTGCGTACAATATCGTGATGGTACTGCCTCCACTCCTATTGCTCGGCTTACATCTCGTGTTTGGCCGCATGATGCAGCGTCCGCTGGAGAAGCTGCGCCTGAGAATCGCCAAGAGCTCCGGATCGATTCTGTCATGGGTGTTGTGCATTGCCGGGCTGATCCTGGTGCTGAACAGCATTGACAACTTGTAAAGATATCCGATTTTGAATTGAAAACTCGCTAGGTGTGAGGGGGCCCCGAGAATCGTTGCAACCTCTCCCGAAATCGGGAGAGTCAACTCATTAAGAGTCAGCTTGGAGCGATTTATGAACAGCTTCAATGGCATGTATGAAGGTTGTATCAAACAGAGGAACTTTAGAATCCTCGGGTTTTATTAATAATCCGATCTCCGTACAGCCTAGAATAATTCCTTCAGCTCCATCTTGAACCAACCGTTCAATGACTTCTTTATAATAAGCTTTTGAATCCGATTGAATGTTACCAAGACATAATTCCTCATATATCACTTTATTTACGATCTCTCGATCTTGTTTATTGGGGATGAGCACTTTGATATGATTAGATTCTAATCTTTGCTTGTAAAAATGCTGCTCCATGGTATATTTGGTTCCAAGCAAACCTACTGTACGAATCCCATGTTCACGGATTTGATTAGCCGTGGCATCGGCAATGTGCAGCACAGGGATGCTTATTTTTTCTTCTATACCCTCTAGTACCATGTGCATCGTATTGGAACAGATCAATACAAAATCGGCACCGCCTTTTTCTAAAGAAAGTGCAGCCTCACCCAATGTTTCACCGGCTTTTTTCCAATTCCCCTCGGATTGATAGCGTTCAATCTCTGCAAAGTTCACGCTGTACATAAGGCATTTGGCTGAGTGGAGGCCACCCCATTGGCTTCTCACCTGCTCATTTATGATTCTGTAGTATTCAATGGAGGATTCCCAGCTCATTCCTCCGATAAGTCCAATCGTCTTCATAGATAAGCTCCTTTACAATCCTAAGTAATCTCATTATAGAGTATTATGAAAAAAACGTGTTAATCTCGCGTTTTTTTGTATTGGCGTATAACAAGATTACATATACACCTTTCTTGCTATAGCCATAGGCTATAACTAGATATAGCTTATATGAGTTACACTATACCGATTAATCCATGGTATCTTTCTTGTAACAATTTGTATAGGAGTGTTACATAGATGGCAAAAAGCAGTGTACTGGGATATCCGCGTATTGGCGCTGATCGGGAATGGAAAAAAGCCCTGGAAGCATTCTGGGCAGGCAAGCTTGATGAATCGGAGTTTCACCGGCAGCTGCAGGAGATTCGGTTGAATCATTTACGGAAGCAGCAGGAGAGCGGGATCGATCTTATTGCGGTTAATGATTTTAGTTATTACGATCATGTTCTGGATACGGCAACGATGTTCGGTATCGTACCGAAGCGCTTCTCTTATGAGGGCGGTGTTGTGCCATTGTCTGTATATTATGGTATTGCACGCGGAACGAAGGATGCTACAGCAAGTGAAATGACCAAGTGGTTTAACACCAATTATCATTATATCGTGCCTGAATTGGATGGGGCTACACCAGTTCTTACGGAGAACAGACCGCTGGCAGCCTATCGGGAGGCTAAGGAGAAGCTCGGCATCGAAGGCAAGCCGGTTATTGTCGGTCCGCTAACCTTCTTGAAATTGTCCAAAGGGTACCAGCCGTCAGAGACGGATGCCTGGCTGGAAAAATTGCTGCCGCTCTACGTACAGATTCTCCAGGAGCTTACCCAAGAGGGTGTTCAATGGGTACAGGTCGATGAGCCGATCCTCGTCACGAAATTAAGCGAAGCCGATCTTAAGCGGTTAACCAGCATTTATGAAACGTTTGCGGCTTCGGCACCCGGCCTAAACATCATGCTGCAAACCTATTTCGAATCGGTGGAAAACTACCAGGATATCATCCAGCTTCCGGTTAGCGGCATCGGTCTTGACCTGGTCCACGGATACCAAGGCAATGTGCAAGCCATTAAACAATCAGGGTTTCCTGCGAATAAAGTGTTGGGCGCCGGCATGATTGACGGACGCGGCATTTGGAAGGCATCGCTTCGCGAGAAGCTGTCGCAATTGGAAGAGCTGACGAAATACGTGGCCGCTGAACGGTTGATCGTCCAATCTTCGTGCAGCTTGCTGCATGTTCCGGTGACGGTGAGCAGCGAAACGAAACTGCAGCCTGAACTAAAAGGGGCGCTCGCCTTTGCAGATGAGAAGCTGAATGAGCTGGTTCTTTTGACGAAAGCAATCTCCACAGGCACAGCCCGGATTGCCAAGGAACTGGAAGAATGCGATGCTGCCCTTCAGGCGCTTAAACAATCCGAAGAGCGCAATCGACATGACATTCAGCAGGCAGTTGCCGAGATTAGTGTGCAGAATCCAGTTCGCAGTCTGCCTTTCGCGGAGCGTCATGTCGCTCAACAGAATAAGTGGCAGCTGCCGATTTTTCCGACCACGACGATCGGCAGCTTCCCTCAGTCAGCCGAGGTGCGCAAGGCACGCCAGGCGTGGCGCAAGGGAGAATGGAATCATGAGCAGTATGAGCGCTTCATTCAGGAGCAAATCGATATTTGGATCAAGCTGCAGGAAGAGATCGGCCTGGATGTGCTTGTGCATGGAGAGTTCGAAAGAACGGATATGGTTGAATTTTTCGGTGAGAAGCTTGGTGGCTTTGCCTTCACTCAATATGGATGGGTTCAGTCCTACGGCTCACGCTGCGTGAAACCGCCTGTAATATTCGGGGATGTCGCATTCGAGAAACCGATGACGGTGGAGGAAACGAAATATGCACAGTCGAAGACTAACCGCCCAGTGAAAGGGATGCTAACTGGCCCGATCACAATCATGAACTGGTCGTTCGTCCGCGAAGACATCTCTCGGGAACAGATTGCCTATCAATTGGCTTATGCCCTAAGACAAGAAGTAGAGGCGCTGGAGCAGGCAGGCATCGGGATGATTCAGGTGGATGAGCCTGCGGTGCGCGAAGGGCTGCCGCTCAAGGAGGAAGATCAAGCGGAGTATCTCGCTTGGGCTGTTAAAGCCTTCCGTATGACCACATGCACGGTACAGCCGACCACGCAAATTCATACGCATATGTGTTATTGCGAGTTCCATGACATGATCGATTCGATTGAGGCGATGGATGCCGATGTCATCTCGATTGAAACTTCGCGCAGTCATGGCGAGCTGATTCACAGCTTCGAAGTCAATACCTACAGATTAGGGATTGGCCTTGGCGTGTACGATATCCACAGTCCGCGGGTACCTCGAGTGGAAGAGATGACAAGCATGATCGAGCGTGCACTGCGGGTCCTGGATCCGAAGCTGTTCTGGATCAACCCGGACTGCGGTCTCAAAACACGCGGTAAGGAAGAAACAGTAGCATCCCTCCGTAACATGGTTCAAGCCACGGAGATTGCCCGTTCGTCCTATTCGCTGAACGTGTAACCGTGAATTTGACTATTGTCAGGGTGGGTAGAGATAAGAATAGTTAGGTTAGGAGCAGGCTGCGACGGCAGCCTGCTCCTTTTTTGTTACCCATGCCAGATATAATGGTGCGTACAGATGTAGAACGGAACTATATGAAAGATTTGGCTATAAGGAGGATCGTAAGGATGCGATTGACGTCTATATGTCTATGAAAGCCTCCTGTCATTTACATAGAGTAGAGTTGGACACAAGTTGTTGACATCTTGGTAAAATCGTTATCACATCCGGCGATTATATTCTTCTTATGGAATCGTATCTAGCACGATTCCTAAGAAGGAGGAACCATGATCTATCACAAAAAACGCAAGAAGTTTACCAGAGTCTTCTTTATTCTATTCATTGCAATCCTATTTATTGTCGGCTTCAAATTGGCATGGCACGTCGGTTCATCAACGGTGGAGTTGGTGCCGGCATCATCTGCTAGACTTGCAGAGACCTATAGGACGCTTCCTGCTGTGCCTAATCCAAATAAAACGTATCGGATCGTAATCGATCCCGGTCATGGGGGAAAAGATCCGGGAGCTACCGGAGTAAGCGGTGCATATGAGAAAGCGTTCAATCTATCTCTTGCCGGGCGGGTTGTTGACCTCCTGGAGGAGGACCCTTTGTTTGAACCTCTCTTGACACGTTCGGATGATCAATTCGTTGAATTGGATGAACGGGCAGCCAAGTCGAATGATTGGAATGCGGATGTGATGATTTCCATTCATGGCAATACCTATACGGACCCCATGACATCGGGTACGGAAACCTTGTACCGACACGAGGACAGCATCCCCTTGGCCCAAACCCTTCAGGAGCATTTGGTGAAGGGAATTGGCCTTCGTGATCGCGGGATCAAGGAAGAACAGTTAAAAGTGCTATCTACGCCCACGATGCCGGCAGTGCTTATCGAAGTTGGATATCTCACCAATGCTGAGGATGAGCGTTTCCTGCTGAGCAATGAAGGTCAAGATCTTGCCGCACAAGCTATTGTTGATGGGCTCAAGGACTATTTTGCGGAATCGCAGGAACTCTCGCTTGGACACCAAGCAAACGGTGAATCAGTTGAAAGATCACCCGGCACTCCGCAAAGCGGGAATCAGTCTATGGAGAAAAAGGTGTATTTTAATGGATCAGCCCAGGACGGTAAACAGGTCGCACTTACATTCGATGATGGACCGGATGCCATTGTTACGCCCAAAATCCTTGATATCCTGAAGGAAAACGATATTAAAGCCACCTTTTTCATTCTGGGAAACCGGGCTGAAGCCCATCCTGAGACTGTGCGGAGGATTAAAGAGGAAGGTCATGCCATAGGAAATCATTCCTGGTCACATCCCAACTTTACAGAATTATCGATGGAGGAAGCGCTGAATCAGGTGAAGAATACGCAGGATGAACTGAACGACATTATCGGCTATCGTCCATCCTTGTTTCGGCCGCCTTATGGCGCTTTGGATGAGGACAAAGAGGAGGCCATACAAAATATGGATTTAGCAATCGTGAACTGGTCCGTGGACACGATGGATTGGTCAGGTCTGCCCGCACAGGAGATCATGGGAATCATCCACAAGCAGTTGAAGCCTGGAGGCATCATTCTTCAGCATACCGCAAACGGCAAGAACCATCTTGCCAACACGCTGGAGGCACTCCAACTGTTAATACCGGATTTGAAAGATCAAGGCTACTCATTCGTCACGGTCCCGGAACTGCTGCATTTGCCTGAATCGCAGTCTTAGTAAGCCTGTAACGGATCAGACTTATCATTTGTCAACGGTATATGCTAAAATCGATTCATCAAATAGGCCTATGGAATAAGAATGGAGACTTCATGAAAAAAACAAAAATTCTCATAATCGAAGATGAGGGGCCGATTGCCGACTTGCTTGCCTATGGTCTCAACATGGAGGGTTTCGAAACCCGTATTGCGGCCAGCGGAGCTGCGGGCTTAAGGGAGCTTGAGTCATTTCATCCCGATCTGCTCCTTCTGGATTGGATGCTGCCCGATCAGAGCGGACTCGATATATGCAAAAAAGTAACCGCGAACTATAACCTTCCCATATTCATGATAACCGCTAAATCCGACATCACGGATAAAGTGCTCGGGCTTGAATTTGGTGCCGATGACTATATCACGAAGCCGTTTGATTTACGGGAGGTTGTTGCCCGAATCCGTACGATTCTCCGGCGGCTGGACCAAGCGAATCACGGGGATAGGGAAGTGGCTCAGGAGGCCGTGATCCGTGTTAAAGGCATCGAGATCGTAACGGAGGAGCGACTGGTCAAGAAAGACGGAAGGCTGGTTGATCTAACACCGAAGGAATTTGACCTGCTCATGACCTTGTACGGTCACCGGGGGAAGATTTACACGCGTTCGGAACTGCTGGATTTGGTTTGGGGATATGATTTTATTGGGGATACACGGACCGTGGATACGCATATTCAAAGGCTTCGCAAAAAGCTGGATGCCAGCGATTTGATCACAACTGTATTCGGCATCGGTTATAAATTCGAGAAGCAGGCGGAATAAGATATGATCCGGACCATCAGAGCCAAGTTTATTGTTGGTTTTTTTCTGATCTTCTGCCTCTCGTTCCTCGTACTCAATCAGACCGTGAAGGAGATCATTCGGACAAGCAGTCAGAAGATCGTAACATCGGATCTGGTCGGACTCAAAAACAACAGCAATGTATATGTAAGGCAAGCATTTCTTATCAACCATTTCACGAACAATAAGCTTTATTTCGGACAGATGGCCGAAGAAATGGTGAATGATTTGAAGCATGCTACATCAAGCCATGTTAGTGCGTACACCGTAGACGGCAAGTTATTATTCTCATCGGATAAGCAACAGTTCTCCGGGCCATCCGACGAGGATCTTCGGCAAGCAATCGAGGGTAAAACAGCTTATACCATCACTTATGGTCGGAACAGCGGCACCGTTCTATACTCATACCCGGTTATCATCGACGGAGTCAAGGTCGGTATCTTAAGGTTTACCAAAGATTTTACCCTGCTCTATGAACAAAGCGGGCGCATCATGGACATTATTTTCTACATCGCGCTCGCCATATTCGGGGCGGCCTTTCTGTTCTCCTATATGCTATCCAGACATATCACCGTTCCATTAGTAAAGCTCACCCGTGCATCCACGGAAGTGAAGAACGGGAATCTCGATGTTCGAATTCCGTTCCGACGCAGAGATGAGATTGGCGAACTGGCCCTGAACTTCAATGACATGATTGACCGGATCGGAAGCCAGATTTCCACGATCGAGCGCGATCGGGATCGTCTGAAGGACCTTAACGAGCAGGAGAAACGTTTTTTTGACAATGTAACCCATGAACTTAAAACGCCGCTGACGTCCATTCTTGGTTATGCCGAGATTATTCGGGAGAAAGGGGATGACGACCGGGAGTTCTTCGATAAGGGCATGAATCACATTGTTGAAGAGAGCCGGCGGCTGCATAACATGGTGCTAAGGCTGCTGGAAGTATCCCGCAGAGCTTCGGACGACTGTGAATTCGAAAAGGTGGATGCGGGTCAAATTTTGCACGACGTTAGCGATTCCATGTCCTTCCGTGCCAAGCGTTATAAGAAGCGCATCGTCTGCCAGACGGATGAACATTTGTATGTAATCGGACAACCGGACAGGCTGCGCCAGCTGTTCATTAACCTGCTGGACAATGCGATCAAATACAGCTCTCCCCAATCGGAGATTTCTGCTAAGGCCGAACTGGACTCCGGACTCGTTCGCTTTATTTTCGACAATCCGGGTGAACCAATCCCACCTGGCCAGCTTGAGCACCTGTTTCAGCCATTCTATTCGGCGGGCCATAAGTTCATGGAAGAAGGCAGTGTCGGTCTGGGTCTCAGTATCGCCAAATCGATCGTCGACGACCATGGAGGCACCATCCGCCTAGTCAGCCGGGACGGGCAGATCATGGTTTACGTGGAATTACCTTACTTCAGGGAGGAGAGATCATGATGATACGGAAACGATTTGCCGTATTGTCCGTGTTGCTTGCAATCATCATCCTCTTGTCCGGATGTGGGGGGGGCACACGATCCGAGACGATTGTCATTCCGAGCACGGAAGATGAGCATGTTGCCGATTCAGGCAGCGCCCCATTCCAAGTAAAAACGATATATCGTCTTCCGATTTCGGACACGAAGGACGATCAATTGCTTGGTTGGGAGGATTCAGGATCCGTTCTCGGTCTTTTTCAGGCCCCCGACTCAAAGATGCGCTTGTCGCAATATCTGCAGCGGCTCTCACCGCCGTATGAAAAATTCGAGACGCTGCAAGGCGTGGACGTTGATCATTGGAATCTCGAACTGTCGCCAAACGGCAAATATATCGCCGGTATTAAGAAGACAAAGGACGGCAATGTACTGAAGTTGATATCGCTTTCTGATGGACGGGAAACCATCATGGCCACCATAAAGCCCCGTCATGATCTGCTCTTGACAGAGCTCACTTGGTCGGATAACAGCAGATACATTTCTTATCTCGTCACAGACGTCGCTACAGATGTAGCTTCAGGCCCCGTCAGTGGACAAACCGATGTGGGTGTCGCCACAAACCCCGTTGTCAAAATGGCCGTGTATGACACAACCGCCCGGCAAGTCAAGGTCTATCCGCTGAAGGGCCTCCGAAACACAGGCAGCGTCTTCGAGGTGAAAATGTCGGACGATGGACAAAGCGCACTGATTGTGGTGCAAAATGAACGGACCATTAGTATCAGCATGGGGACGATAAACGGAAGCAGCTTTCATATCGAATACGAGCATCAGGCGGGCGGTGATCAGATGGCATGGCTTAATAAAGATCAGTTTGTTTTCCTTGGAACGGAAGGCGAGATCTATGAGTACGATCGACGAAACATGGCTCTCTCTGTCCTGCTGGAGAGGGTTCTTAGCTTTCAATTATCGCAAGACAGGAAGTATATTGCTTATTCCCAGAAAGACGACAACGATACAATCTCAATTTTTGCAGGAAAGCTTCAAGGAAACAACGTCCTGTACAAAAAATCGGTCTATCAGGGCGTCTTCCCGTCGGTAATGTATTGGAGTCCGCATAATGACAGTCTTCTGGTAAATGGGCGAAAAATATATTCCACTTCAAGACAACAAACGAATCCGGAGCCAAGTATCGTCTCGTATAATCAACCGTTTATTATAAAGTTTCAATAGCTAACCTAACCCTTCAAAGTGGATAGTAACCTTATTTGCGGCAGACTGAACGAAATATCGTTCAGTCTGCCGTCTTTTTTAAGATATTAGCATTTATATGTTTGTGGGGTTATTTCAGAGACAATTTGTTTACAAGTAGGTGAAGTTTCGGAGACATCTTTACTTTATATTTGGAAAAGTCAGCGAAGATAGTTTCAATTCTTTTTACAAGGATCGTCTTCACGGATGACAAGGGCGCTTCCCGGAGGGTGGAAGGCTATTCCATGAACGAATGGCTGGCCACGCTGCTTAAGGAAGTTAACGGTAAAGAAAGGTGGTTCATTGATGAAGAAAATAGGCTGGATATGGATTTGTCTAATCCTCTGTCTCTCCGCCTGCAGTGGAGCTCAGGGAAACAAAGGCGAAATGGCAATGAAAGGAGCGACAGCGGCGCAAGACGGAAATACGAAAGAAAGTGTGGATTCAAAAGGACATGTGAAGCTCGTGTTCTCGACTTTTTATCTGAGCAATTACATGCAGACGGCTGTGAAGAAGTATGAGAAGCTGCATCCCAACATCGAGATTGAGCTGCAGGCTACACCCACTGAGGGTAAGGATCTCGACGAGGTATATGCAAATATTGAAAAATTCGTTACCTCCTCCAACACAGCCATCTTGGCCGGCAAAGGTCCCGACCTGATTGAGCTTGATATGCTCCCGGCAGATAAATATGTAAGCCGTCATCTGCTTGTCAATCTAAGCGACATGATGGAGATGGATTCATCGCTTCAGACGAAAGATTATTTCACCAACATCTTGGACAACTCGAAGATTGGCGGGGGACTTTACGGGATGCCGCTTTATTTCTCCCTTGTCGGTTTGATCGGCGATGAGGATGCCCTCGTAAAGAGCGGAGTCAAGATCAATGATAGCAGTTGGACATGGAGCGATTTTGCGGATATTGCTAAGCAATTGACGCAGAAAGGCGAGTACAAGAATGTGCTCATTAGCGAACCGCATTATATGCTGAGCGAGATGGTCGCTGAAAACTACTCCCAGCTCGTCACAGAAGGAAACGGGAAAGCTAATTTCGATTCGGCGCGCTTTGCCGGGTTAATGCAGCAGATCAAAACGATGTTCGATGATGGCTTGCTTTACGACATGGTTACAGATGGCGGTGGCAGAGGCAGCGAAACTGCCAGGAATGCGAAAGCTTATTTCAACGAAGAAACCATCAGTTCCCTCCGAGGGTATCTGTTGAACAATTTCGCCGAGCATACCAAGCTGTATGCCAAACCGCATCCGCAAGATGTGGGGGCTGGAGGTTATTTTAAAAACTTCGGAATGATCGGGATTAACGCAAGTTCGCCTCATAAGAAAGAAGCCTGGGACTTTATCAAATTTCTCATAGAGGATGAGGCACAGTCTTATACCGATGTGTATGATCAAAGCCCTGGTTTTCCAATTAACAGAATTGCCTACGAAAAACAGCTGAAGCAGCTAAAAGACGAAGGAACGATTCATGAGGCTGATCTTCCCGCGGTCAAGGTTGACAATGCATCGCTGGACCAACTGAACGCCTATATTACGGGAGCCGTTCATTCCACCGAGAAACAGTCCAAGATTGATGAGATCATTTCCAATGAATCAAAGTCTTTCTTTAGCGGACAGAAATCAGCGGACAGTGTCTCGAAACTGGTTCGGAACAAGATCAATCTACATCTCAATGAATGAAACGATGAGGAGAATCGTCATATGAAAAAAATCGGATTAGGATTATTGGTTAGCTGTTTTATAGCCTTCTCTTTAACCGCTTGCGGCAGTGGAAGCCCAACAGGGGCAGCATCATCAGCGGGAACCAGCGGCGGCAATGAAGCGTCCGCAGAAACAAACGACGGTAGTTCAATGAAGGGCATGACTCAGAAGGATGAATCGGCCTCCGGCGGCAAAAAGACCATCGTCTTTTCGATGTTTTTTCCGGATGAACAGTTTCAGGAAGCAAAGAAGAAGTACGAGCAGCTGCATCCGAACATCGAGATCAAGCTGCAGACGGGCTACACCGACGACTCGCACGTGGAGGCGGATGAGGAGAAGTTCGTCAAGAATACGAATACGGCGATGCTGGCAGGCAAAGGCCCCGATCTGCTCCAATCGGCTGAATATGTGAATATTCTGCCGACAGATAACTACGTTAAACATCATCTGCTGGTTGATCTCGGTGAATGGATGGACAAGGATTCCACCTTCCGAAAGGAAGATTATTTCGGCAATATCCTGGATAGCTCTCGAATCGGCAAGGGACTTTACAGCATGCCGCTCGCATTCTTTCTGGAAGGCTTTGCCGGAGATGCGGATGCAATCGCCAAAACCGGGATTCAGGTTAACGACAAAACCTGGTCCTGGAACGATTTTATAAATACCGCAAATCAGCTGGCGGTGGCTTCCAAGGCATATCCTTCAGCGCTGGTATTTGGCGAGCCGGAAGTTCTGCTGGCAGAAATTGCAATGGATAATTATTCCCTATTCGTGGATACAGCCAGCCATAAGGCCAATTTCGAGTCGGCCTCCTTTACCGGTCTGATGAACCAGGTGAAGTCCATGTACGACAATCAACTCGTGACCACGGATCCTCGGAGCAAGGCTTATTTCAGGACCATCCATATCAACTCTCCTTGGGACTATCTCGTATCTCTAAGGGAATACGGCGAGAATATGAAGTATTACATGAAGCCTCATGCCCAGGAAACGACAGCCGGCGGTTATTTTCGGCCTTACAAGAGCATTTCCATGAATGCGAACTCCAAAGTGAAGGAGGAAGCGTGGGATTTCATAAAATTCATGATGTCCGGAGAAATCGAAACGCCTCCCACGAAGGCAGGATTTCCGATCCACAAGAAATCATTTGCCAATCAGATCAAGCAATTGAAGGAAGAAGGAACGGTTAAAGCCTATGAGGAAGGCCCGCTGCAAGGAATGCCGATCAAAGTCGATCAGGCCAAGCTGGACCAACTGGAGAGCTTGGTGGGTAGAGCCACTCATCAGGTCGAGTACAAGTCCGCCAAAGTGAATGACATCATCGTAAATGAGTCCAAAGCCTTCTTTGCCGGACAGAAATCCGCAGATGATGTCGCCAAGCTCATCCAGAATAAAGTAACGACCTATCTGAATGAATAGAAGAAGTTTAAGGAGATGGATGCGCAAAGACGGGATAAAAGCTCTGTGGTTCCTGGCACCCAGCTTGATCGGATTTGCCGTGTTTTACATCATCCCGTTCGTGATGGGCGTCTATGAATCGTTTACGGACGGCTCACTCGGCGGCAGGTTTGTCGGCTTCGATAACTACCGGCAGGTGCTCGGCAGCGGCTCCTTCCGCAAAGCAGCCGCGAACACGCTCTTGTTTACGGGGGTTAGTGTTCCGCTGCTCATCCTGCTGTCCCTGCTTCTGGCCGTCCTGCTGAATCAGTCCATATACATGCGGGGCTGGCTCCGGACGTCATTTATTCTGCCACTGGTCGTGCCGGTGGCATCCACTGTCATGTTCTGGCAAATCCTGTTTGATTGGAATGGGACGTTCAACGCTTGGCTGCATCATTTCCATAAGGATCGGATCGACTGGATGCAATCGGATGGGTCCATGGCCGTTATCGTCATCATGTATATTTGGAAGAACATTGGCTACAACGTCATTTTATTTCTGGCGGGTCTGCAGTCCATACCGAAAGATTATTACGAGACAGCGCAAATTGAAGGAGCGGGACGGATCAGGCAGTGGTTTCACATTACGCTCGTTTATTTGACGCCGACGATGTTCTTCGTCATTCTTATGTCGATCATCAACTCGTTTAAGGTCTTTCGGGAGACGTACCTGTTGGCAGGTGAATATCCATATGATCGCATCTATATGATGCAGCACTATATGAATAACATGTTCTTCTCCCTGGATATTCAGAAGCTGACGACGGCTGCCACACTTATGGTCGCATGCATTGTGTTTCTGGTAACCGGACTACTGAGTATAGAACGACGTTTTCGCGATAATTTGGGTTGACCCGGGAGGAACAGCATGAACAAAATACAGTGGATTCCAAGGTTGATGTTGACACTGCTGCTCGGCGCAGCGGCGATCCTGATGCTTGTGCCGATACTGCTTACATTGACGAACTCCCTTATGACGGAGCAAGAGATCGGGCGAAATTACGGACTGATCGGTCAAATGATTGACGTGTCCCAGGGAGGAAAAGATCGATTTGTCAATTTGAAGATCGTTCCCGATTGGGTTTCCTTCGGCCAGTATGCCGAGGTGCTGATCTTATCCACCAAGTTTCTGATGATGTTCTGGAATTCGGTCAGCATGGTTGTACTGATCGTTGCCGGACAAACCGTTGTCGGCTCGCTTGCAGCCTACGCTTTTGCCCAGCTCAGGTTTCCTGGAAGAGATAAGCTGTTCATGATCTATTTGATGACGATGCTCATGCCGTTCCAGGTGACCTTGGTTCCTAATTATATGGTTATAGACAAGCTGGGGCTCATGAACCATACCGCCGCCATTATTTTGCCCGGCATCTTTGGAGCCTTTGGCGTCTTTATGATGCGGCAATTTATGGCGCATATACCGGGAGCCTATTCCGAGGCTGCCATGATGGACGGAGCGGGACAATGGGTGATCTTTCGGCGGATCATTCTACCGCTGGTCAGGCCCGGGCTGGCAGCGCTGATGGTTTTACTATTCGTCGATTATTGGAACATGATCGAGCAGCCGCTCATATTTTTGCAAGATTCCTATAAACAGCCGCTGTCTCTATTTCTTGCACAGATCAACAAAGACGCACTGGGAATCGGATTTGCCGCATCGGCATTGTATATGGCACCCATGATTCTTCTATTCCTGTATGCCGAGTCTTATTTTATTGAAGGCGTTCAATTGTCGGGCATAAAAGGTTAGTTTTAGTACTAGGAGTGATGGATATTGGAAGAGGTAATTTCCCGGTCAAGAAAACGCAAGGTTAGCATAATAGCCGGACTGTTTACAGGTCTTCTGCTTGTACTGACTTTTGCAGGTAACACCCTACAAGCCTTGACGCTGCCTAAGGTAGTGATTACATCGGTAAACAAAGGCTCGCTGGTTCATTCCTATGTTGGCCGATCGACGATAAATCCAGAGGAGGAGAGGGAACTTATCCATCCTTCGGGCTGGAAAGTCGACAAGGTGCTCGTTAAAAAAGGAGAGATGGTGCATAAGGGACAAGTTCTTATACGATATGACGGCAGTGAGGTTAAGCAGCAGATGGCTGTTGAGCAGTCTGCGCTGAAGAAGCTGAATCTATCAATGGAGCTTCTCGAATATAATGTCATTCAAGCGATGCAGGAAGAAGACGAGGCTCTTCTTATAAGTGCATCCAGCGCGTTCGAAACGGCAAAGCTTGATATTGCTGCACAACAGCAGCAGATCGAGAACCTGAAACATACGCTTTCAGTTAATCAGCAGATGGTAGCCCCTTTTGACGGTATCGTTATGGAGATTGGTGCGATGGAGGGATTAGGTTCTACCGGGAAACCGGATATCACGATGAGCCATTTGGCAAAAGGGTATGGGTTAGAAATGTACGTACCGTCAGGTATCGCTGCCATGCTGAGCGTAGGGGATATTCTGGATAACATCACGCTTGAAGGCAAGGAAGAACCGTCGATTACGGGTGAGATTGATAGGATAGAAGAGGAGATGAACTCGCTCAGTCCTGATGTTGACGACGACGCTGAGAAATCAAGCAGTTCCATGACACGTTTGTTCGTTAAATTAAAAGGCAGTGGGCTATCCGGGGGCGAACAAGTGAGGATCAGCATAGTGAAAACTAAGAGCAGCGAAGGGATTCTCATTCCGAATAAAGCCGTTCACAAGGACAGCGAGGGCGCTTATGTCTACACCGTAAAAGAATCGCAAGGCCCTCTCGGTAATGCATATTATGCTGTTCGCACGTCAATTCAAATTACCGATTCCAACAGCCATACCACCTCCGTTGGCGGTGGTCTGTTCGATCAACAGGAAATCATCGTGGACAGCAGCGATCTTATTATGGATGGAGCGCGTGTTAACGTATATAACCAGAACTAACACCGGGATGTCGCCAGCCAGAAAAATAGGATTGACAGTACAAACCAAAAGATGTTAAATTATCCGGCAACCAAAGCATGGTTTATGGGGTTTATATAGTGATAGGTGCTAAGCTTATAATGGAGGGAGATATGAAACATACGCTTATGAGAAAAACCGAATTCCTTAGGTTTTCAAGACGGAATCGCGATGAGTGACAGGTCATGGCGAGTCTTTTTTGTTGTGGTTGCATTGATCGTACTGACTGGAGTCGTCTATTCATTGATTCAATCCAGCACTTCCTTTAAAGAGCTGATGAGCGATCAGGTTTATGATACAGAGAAGATTAGTTACATAAGAATTGAGAAAATGGGTAGTCCATACGATGATGAAAATAGTGTGGAAATTACCGACCCGGCAACCATTGATCGCATCATAAACAGCTTCTCCAATGCGAAACTATGGAGAACCGAAAATTATGCCAGAGGTATGATGTATAGTATATGGGTTAACGTCGAGTACACTCCCTTTGCCATATATTTTACGGAACCGAATATTATCCAGATGTCTCTGAATAGAAGATTGCATAAAAAATATTCCTGGAGCTACAGGATGGTTAATGGCTATGACAAGTCGGTCATTGAAGATCTCTTTAAGGAAGAGTAGAGGAAGATCACGATTCCCGGACATTATCGTAATTCTCATAACATTCTAATTTATTGAAAAGAAGAGGAACTAGACTATGAAGCTAAGTGAACACAACTTGATCAAGATGCAAAATATCATCCAAGAGCACGAATTTGAACATGCAGCAGACTATTTGATCGAACATACTCGGCAAGGCATGCGTTTATCCAAACAGGGAGAGGAGGACTATGCCGGCTCGTGCAATTCACGGATTGGCGGAGATCCCGATCTTCCTGAAGGAATGGAATGGCCGCTGGCTTCGGATGGAACACCGATGACGTTTTTGGCACAGCTGCAGTTGAGGGATTTGGCAGCTCACGATGTCACGGCTTCACTTCCGCATAGCGGAGTGCTGTATTTCTTCGTTGGCGTTGATGAACCTGCTTATAACATTGAACACCGGGTGCTGTATCTGGCCGAGGATCAGACAGCGGCCGCCAGTCGATGCCGGGCGCCTGAGGGGACCGCGTTAGATGAAGAATTCGCAGGCTATCGTATTGAAGCAAGAGCCACACTTGAGCCCCCGAATTACGCTTATGTGGATGATGAGCTTATCGAGGATGATGAGCATGATTTTGAATCTTACGAGGATCTGTGTCATCAATTAACGGGGCAAGAATCTGACGATATCGCAACGATCTTTAGCTACCCTTCTACCCAGCATGGAGATTGTGAGCACGAGGCTGCTTTAATGCTGTTAACGGGATCAGAGTACAATTACTCCATGGAGGCGGCTGTGCAGCAGATTGCCGATCATTTCGGCGGCAACGCGGAACAGGCTCAGCAGGAGATTCGGGATACACTGCTGCTGCTGGCCATCGATTCGGACGACGAGATAGGATTTTGCTGGTGGGATGCGGGTGAACTGCAATTTTTCATCCGAAAAGAGGACTTGCTGGCCAGAAATTTCGAACGCACATATTGTTCGCTGTACTCAAGCTGAGAGCAGGAAATGGGGGAGATGGACCATGAAGGAGAAGGTCATTGAGGCATACGATAAGCTGGCTGGAGACTACGAAAGACATGTGGATTCGCAGAGCGGACATAATGCTTATTACGAAAGGCCAGCCATGCTCAAAGTGTTACCGGCGGATATGGAGCAAATGACCGTCCTAGATGCTGGTTGTGCCGCAGGGTGGTATACGGAGCAATTTATTATACGAGGGGCTAGGGTTACAGCGGTTGATCTGAGCCCAGCGATGGTAGAAGCCTGTAAGAGACGAGTCGGCAATGAAGCGGCTGTATTTGCATGCGATATAACCGAAGACCTGCCCTTTGAAGATGAGGCGTTTGATCTTATCGTAAGTTCATTGACGCTTCACTACATCGAGGATTGGACGCCGACCTTTCGCGAATTTCAGCGAGTGCTGAAACCTGGTGGAAGTTTGATTTTCTCCGTTCATCATCCTTTTATGGATGTTAAACATGTTGACCGACCAGACTACTTTGCCCGTGAGTTATTGACGGAGGTTTGGAACAAACAGGAGTCTGGACCCGTAGAGGTTACTTTCTATAGAAGACCGATTCAAGAGATCATCAACGTAACTTCATCTCGGTTTAGAATCGAACAGATCGTTGAGCCGCAGCCCAGTTTAGCGCATAAGGACAATCCGGAAGCAGCGGAATGGGTGGCCAAATGGTTTGATCGCCTAATGACGAACCCTCATTTTCTGATTGTGAAAGCTAATAAATCGTAACTTAGAATTCATACATTTTCATAGGGGAACCGCGTCCATCGCGGTTCTTTTTGTGGTCATATGGCCTCCGCCATATATTAAATGGGCTGATTATTCCGAATAATGTCCGCTTTTCGTTTGCTGCATGGTTATATAGGTATCCAAGTTTCAGGAGAGGAGGGGAAGGATCATCAACGCTGAAACGATTGAAGAATATGTTCAACAGACTCAGGATGGGCATGCAGAGGCATTTATTCCTATCGTAAGTGAGTACCAGCGCCAAATCTATATTTACTGCTGCCGACTACTGGGTAGCGAACAGGAAGCAGAGGACGCAGTGCAGGAAATCTTCTTGAAGGCATACAAATCGATCACAAAGTATAAGCCTTCGGTCAGCTTTAACGCATGGTTATATAAGATCGCTTACCATCATTGTCTGAATGTAATTCACCGGCGGCAATTATCGCAGAAGCTGGGAAGATTGTGGAAAGGACAGATTTTCGCCGAAAGCGCAGAGCAGGAGTACTTAAGAGGGACATTCAGCGAACCGCTAAGGAGAGCACTGGTGGATCTTACGGTAGAGGACAGAAGCTTATTAATTCTGTATGCATTTCACGACAAGTCGTATGCAGAAATAAGTGAAATAACAGGAAAGACATCGGAAGCCGTCCGAAAAAAGATAACCCGAATCAGAATAAAACTGAAGGATGCCATGAATAAATGGAAGGAGGAAGAACAATGGGAAACATCGTTGATCCAATCGAAGAGTTGAGGCAGCATTCTGTACCGGACAGTCATTTTCGTGATGTGGAGTTTGTATCAAGAGTCAGACAACATATTGAGGACGAGCAGCATAAAAGACGTTCAGGATTCCGATCTTTCAAGCGAAAAACCGTAATGTCTATCATGATTTCCTCTGTATTACTAGTCTCGTTCACTGCATATGCAGCAACCGGGCATATTCAAATTTTTAATAGCAAAGGAGAAATTGTTCTAAAAACAGCCGATCCGTCGACATCAGGGCTGCCAGCCAAACTGAGCAATCTACTGGAGGAATACAGAACGAGGGTAAAATCCATGCTGAAGCCCGGAGAGCTGGCCGCATATTACATCAAGGATGATTACATTAATAAGGACAACGGATACGACACGGCGAATCCTATAAAATTTGAATATCAACCGATAGCCTATCGTTCATATGAAGATTTTCAAAAGGAACTTGTTCGTACCTCGGCACCCATCCTAGAGGTGCCTGGTAATCTTCCCAAGGGTGTGAAATTCGCGTATGGTCAAGTTTTTCCTTTTGGACCGGCACCTTCAGGAGAAAAGGATCGTGTAAAATACGTAGAATTAGAACAAAGATTGATGAATGAGGCCAATTCATCCAAGAGTGGAGATAAGTTGTTTGTAGAGAAGCTGAATTGGTCGAAGGCCTTCAACTCCTTTGTATACTTATCCGACGGCAAGAGCAGCACGGCTGTAACGATCACGGCGGGGTATGGTCAAGGCGCAAGCTTAACGAAGTCTCTGGATGCCTCTTCGGAGAAAATACAGCTGAAACATGTTGAAGCTATTTATCTCCAGGATGAGGCAGTTGGAGATAGGATCAGTTGGTATGATAGTAAACAAAACATAATTTATACCATTATGGTAAATGTAAAAGGTCTAATGACTAAGAATGACCTGAAGGCAATGGCAGAGAGCATGATTATTGACTAATGTTATGGGGTTGAAATAAGATTCGATCGGTTGAAGATGAACTCTAAACATGAAAACTAGTCGAGTTTACGTGTATAATAGCTATTGGTTATATAATAAAAGCAATGAGTTATATCACATCAAAGGGGAGAAAATACATGCAATGGAATGAAATTACGACAATAGAAGAATGGGAAACGATTCTGAAAAAATCTTCCGAACGTGGCCAAGTTATTTTGAAACATAGTACGACTTGTCCGGTTAGCTCTAATGCTCTTTCGGAGTTTGAATCTTACTTGAAAAAGGCGCCAAACGGCGATGTGGATTATACGCTGGTTAAAGTCATCGAGTCCCGGCCGGTTTCCAATAAAATTGCCGAGGATTTGAACGTGAAGCATGAATCGCCGCAAATTATCTACGTGAAGGATCAAGCGAAATATTGGACGGCTTCACACTGGGCGGTTACGTCTGCGCACATAACAGCGGTTCTGGACTGAAATCAGCAGACAGGTAATGGAGAAGACGGATATCCATAACTAGTTGCAGGTAAACTCAATATATCAATAGGCGATATTCCAAAGTCACCAGACTTAACGGGATGTCGCCTTTTTTTGCGTTTCCAAACTAGCTGAGAGCGGGTGTTTAAGGCAATAGCAGCACTGTAAAATTCAAAAAATTGTCGAAAGCCAGGACTAATTTGCACTCAAATATTACTAAAGTATTAAAAAAATAAGAGGAAATGCCGATTTATTAATAGTACAAAAGATGCAATGGTTATGGAATCATAACGTGAATATGGATCTATTGAACTGGAATTTCACTTAACAAGACCATTTTGTGAAGTGAGCCTATGTAAGAATATTGATGGAGGGGGAACGCGGTTCATTCAAGATGAACATTTTTGAAAAATGTAATGTATTCATGAAATATTCCGGAAATATTCAAAGTTTCCAGGAAAGTAGGTGATGCGACAGGTTCGCTAAAGAATTCCCTATTTTATATGGAAAATACATAAGAGATATCAAAGGAGAGAGACACCAAGTGAGTGAGCCAAAAACGTTCTCAAAAGGACTGCGTTTTAAGAATCTGAGTATTGTTACAAGAAACATGTTATGGACGAGCCTGTATATCATTATTACGGGTGTCATCGTGATTGGTTCAAGCTATTATATTCAGGACAGCGTACTGACGAAGCAGCTGCAATCCGATTCGGGAAAAATTATGGATACCTTGGTTAAGTCCGTATCGGTGCAAGATGCTCAAGCGGTTAAAGGGGCAACCGACCGCAATTCGGACATCCAAAAAAAATTGACCAGCAGGTTTGATGAACTATCCGTACTGTATCCCAATATTGCACAGGGCTATATTTTTGGACCGGAGCTCGAGGGTGGCAACAAGACCTCGATTATTGCCATGCCGACGGCAGTGCTCGATATGTTTGCCGAAGAAGATTTGAATCTGGGCGACTTATACGAACAACCGGATATTCATGCCGATGCCGTAAGAGAGATGCTGAAAACGAAAAAAACCGTCTATACCAAAGGCTATAAAGATAATTATGGTACCTGGATCACCGTGCTGCATCCTTTCCAGGATGCCAGCGGCGAAATTTTTGCTTACATGGGGATCGACGTGGATGCAAGCTTAATCGCTTCCGGGAAACAGGCATTGATCACCAATACGGTTTTTGCGCTGCTGATTACCTTGCTGATCGTATTAGCGCTGCAGTACTTCACCATTAGACGTACCTTCGCACCGATCCAAGCATTAATGGGGGCGCTGGACAAGCTGAGCAAAGGTGACTTCACCGTCCAATTAAAAGCTGGCGAAGATGAGCTGGGGCAGGTCAATGCCAAGTTCAATACGACCGTTAATCAAATTAATGAACTTGTCACAACGATCAAAACGGTATCGGAGCACTCTGCAGAGCAGTCTAAATTCCTCTTCTCGGCTGTGGAAGTCAATAATAACAACTCTTCCGCTATTACTAAAAATATGGAGGAAATGTCGGAACGAGTTGCGCTGCAGAGCACTTCCATTACCGAAAGCGTGGTTTCGCTTGAGGAAATCTCATCTGGCGTATCAACGATTGCCGGCAATACATCGGATCTTTCCGAGATATCCGTACAGATGAAGGAGCAATCGGAACGCGGTAATCACAATGTGGAGCAGGTGATCGAGCAGATGAATTCGATTGATCATTCGGTGAAAAACTCGGTGAATATCATCGAAAAGCTGCAGAACCGTTCAAATGAGATCGGTCAGATCGTGCAGGTAATTACCGAAATTTCCTCTCAGACAAATCTGTTATCGCTTAATGCCGGTATCGAAGCGGCAAGAGCGGGCGAAGAGGGCCGCGGTTTTGCTGTTGTCGCCAGCGAAGTTAAGAAACTTTCGGAGGAATCAAGAAAATCCGCAGACCAAATCATTGAATTGGTTCGATACATTCAGGATGAAACGGCATCTGCGGTAGAAGCCATCAGCGAAGGGGAACAAAACGTCGCCAAGGGAATTGAGGTTGTCAAAGAAACCGGTGAGCTGTTTAAAGGAATGCTGGTGGCAACCGATACAGTGACCAGTCAAATTCAAGAGGTGTCTGCAGCTACCCAGCAAATGGTTGCCGAGACCGAACAGATTACGGCAGCGATTAAACAACTGGCTGAGCTCGCAGAGAGAAACTCGTCCGTGTCGGGTGAGATCCGGATTAGTAGCCAGGAACAGCAGGCATCCTTTGCCAAAATCTTCGAGTCTGCGGAGCAGATTAACCAGGTTTCCGCTGAGCTGGAGGCCCTTGTAAACAAATTGCATGTGTAGTGTGTAGTACTATGAGGACAGAAACAGTAGAGAAAAAAGATGGAGCTGAAACCTTTGAATACAACATTGATGATCGAACAAGGCAAAGAATATTGGTTGAATGAACTGCAGCTACCTTTACCGGGATTCTATCTGTACACCGATGGTCCAGCGCATCTTCAGCAGCAAGAGCTTGATCATATGGCGATTAACCTTCATATCGAAACCGGTAAGATCAAGCAGTTCAGCGATTCATATGACTTGAAGGCATGGATGCTCACAAGCTATGTCGTATTTCTGTACCGAATGACGCACGATACCGATTTGCTGATCGGCGTGAACAATGAGAAGGGCAATCTCCTTCCGCTGAGAGTTAACTTAAGCGGTAGCGATTCATTCGCACAGATTTATAAGCAAGTTTCCGCCAAAATGGAGCAGATTGAAGGAAGCAGCTTTTCGCTTGAGGATATAGAAGGCTTCACCGGTCAATCGCTCACTCTCCAAACGGTCTATGGAAGTAACGGGAAGGGTTATGCCTATAGTTCCAGCGGGCTGAACTGGATGGTTCAGGAAGAGAAGAAGGACGAGTGGACACTGTATGTATCCTATGCACGGCCTTTGTATAAAGAAGAAACGATCGAAAAATTCAGCAGGCATTTTGAGCTGCTTGCTTGCGCGGCTCTTGAACATGCGGACATGCCGGTTAGCCGTTTGCCTATGCTGACAGAAGAGGACCGGAACGCGTACACGATTCTCAATGACACGAAGCAGGAGCTGCCGGAAGATCCTACCATTGTGTCAATGCTTGCTTCCATTGTGAAGAAATTTCCGGAGAGAATTGCACTATCGTCGAATCATGAGCAAGTAACGTATGAACAGCTTGACCGGTTGTCAAACCAAATCTCACATATGCTTCTAGATAAGGGGCTGCGTAAAGGCCAATTCGTCTCGATATTTATGAAGAGGGGCCTGGATACGATTGTTAGTATGCTCGGTGTGCTCAAGGCCGGCGGAGCCTATATCCCGCTGGATCCATCACATCCAGATGAAAGAAATGCCTACATTATCGAGGATACCGAATCGGCGATCATTCTTACACATCAGGATTTCACAGCAAAGCTGGATGGGCTCCTGGCTGGTTTTCAAACGAAGCCAGAATACTTCTGTCTTGATGATAAATTCCTTTCGTACTCGGATGAAGCCTGTGGCGTCCGCGTTGAAGGTGATGATTTGGCATACATCATCTATACCTCCGGTTCAACAGGCAAACCGAAAGGGGCCTTAATCGCCCATCAAGGCGTCGTGAACTTGGCACTCGCCAATCAAGAGAAATTACAGATGAGTGAACAGGATATCATTCTTCAATATTCCACCTTCAGCTTTGATGCTTCCGTTTACGATATATTCGGATCGCTGGCTTGCGGTTCACGACTGCATCTTCTCTCCGATGAGCAGCGTTTCTCCATAGACGCCTTTACGGAGGCTGTGGCAGATACCAATGCAACGCGAGTCGCGATACTGCCTACGGTGTTTTTTAATCAATTGGCAGCGTATTTGCCTGTGGAAGATACTCACAAATACCGTAATATCAAAACGATCGTGGTTGGTGGGGAAGCACTGGCCGGAGAAACCGTTCGTATGTTCCAGAAGAAGCTGCAGATTCCAATCGTGAATCTATACGGCCCAACGGAAACGACGGTTGTAGCAACAGGGCATGTCGTGAATTATGCGGTTCCGGACGATCTGGCCACCGTGTATATCGGGACGCCTTTTGCCAACTATGAATTGTATATTGTGAATGAGCATAATGAGTTATGTCCAACTTGCGTAACCGGAGAGCTGCTGATCTGCTCGATCGGCGTAGCCAAAGGGTATCTGAATCAGCCTGAGAAAACCAAAGAAGCCTTTATTCTGGATCCGTTAACACCAGAATCTGGTAAACAATACTACCGTTCCGGAGATTTGGTTCGCCTGCTGCCGAACGGACAAGTAGAATACCGGGGACGAAAAGATTCACAGGTGAAGATCAGAGGCTTCCGGATCGAGATTGGAGAGATCGAGGATAATCTGGCGAAGCATGAACGCGTAAAGGACATCGCGGTCATTCCGAGAATGGACGAGGACGGAACCAAAATGTTAGCGGCCTTCTATACGACCCATGATGGACAGGCAGCTTCCGCTAAGGATTTGGTGCAATTTTTAAGTCAGAAAGTACCTAGTTACATGGTTCCTAAATACATGTGTTTCGTAGAAGAGATGCCACTATCCCCGACTGGTAAGATTGACCGTAAGAAGCTGGCATTGTACGAATTGTCAATGGAGATGGAAGAGGATGACTCCCACTACGAGGCACCGGTTAATGATATTCAGCGGGATATTGCTGCAGCCTGGGAAAAAGCACTCGGACAAACCAAAATCGGCATCCACGATGATTTCTTCGATATTGGCGGGTATTCTCTGAAAATCCTGGAGATTCTGGTGCTTCTTAAGCCGCAATATCCACAGTTGAAGATCAATGATTTCTTTGTTTATCCGACGATTGCAAAATTGGCGGAGAGAGTAGAGGAACTGGGTCAGCAAACGAATCCATCCGATCAAACAGAGAATAGGGATCTTCCTATTCAGGATTTGGCTGAGTATCCGATTTCATTCCCTATTTACCAGGGTTCGGGACAACCCATCTATACCCAGCAGCATATTTTGCTGACAGGCGCGACGGGATATTTGGGATCACATCTGCTGAATGAACTGCTGAAACAATCGACCGCTACCGTGTACTGCCTGGTTCGACCGTCGAAGCTGATGGAGCCCTATGCTCGCCTTGAGCAGATCATGACCGGATATTTTGGCGAAGAGGTCAAGACTCGTATGGATAAAAGGGTGATCGCGATTCAGGGCGACTTGGAGCAGGAGTTTCTCGGGCTAGGAGCCCAAGACCGTGCATTGATTGAAGCGCGCATCGATTCCATCATTCATTGCGGAGCTGAAGTGAAGCATTTTGGCGATTCCGACTATTTTGCCAGAGTCAATGTGGAGAGTACGGACCGCCTGTTGGCTTTGGCTCAGAGAAGACCGCATATCCGCTTCCACTTTATTTCTACGCTTGGGATCCCTGAGGATTTGGCACTGGGTGGTCAATGGGATGCCATCGTTGCCGGAACGGGATATGAAGAGTCGACCATCGAGAATGTCTATACGAACAGCAAGCTGGAGGCAGAGAAGCTGGTCATTAAAGCCGGTGCAGATAGAGGCATCCCGGCAGCGGTTTATCGCGTGGGGAATTTGTCTTGTAACTCGGAGAACGGAATATTCCAGAAAAACATCGACAACAACGCTTTTTACCGCATGCTGAAAGCGATGCTGCAGTTGAAGAAAGCGCCTGGCGTGAGATGGGAAGTGGATATTACGCCGATTAACTATGCCGGGGAAGCCATTACCGCTCTGGTGCTTCAACAAGAAACGGTCGGGCGGGTGTTCCATATCTGCAACCCGGTTGCCATTCCTTATGAGGACATGGTGGAGCATTTTAAAGCCTATGGATATGACATTTCAGTGATGGACTGGAAGGCATACGAGGCATGGTTATTGGATCCGCAGCAGCCGAAGGATAAGGAAGGCCTTGAGCTGGCGATGGCACAGTTCGAAGGCGACGGAGCGAAGAATTCCATCTACCGGTATACTTGTCCGCAAACATCGGAATTCCTTAAGCACACGGGAGTGAAATGCGCTGTACCGGACAAGCTGTTATTTGAAAAAATGATAGAGTATGCTGCTGGTATCGGATATTTCGTGAAACCGGAGTAATGATATGTTGGTAGGAAGCATGAAACCGCGAGAAGTTCTCGCGGTTTTTTTGTGGTAAGGATCAGGCATCGCTGGCAAATATTTTTTTTTGAAACGTGAGTGTGGTACGATCATACTGATTTAAGTCCAGTAACACCAAATGAGGTGGCCTATGAATCACGAACATTGGAAGCAGGCAGAAACCGCACTCGCATGTATGGAAGTTATCAAGAACGGTGATAACGACCCTGTCACGATTGAAGGCGAATCGGATGACCTGCGCTGCATCGGAATCGGTACGGATGCTGCAGTATTCGTATACGAACCTTTGCCGGCCTACGCGTTCAAACTGTATGCTGCGGAGGCGCTGCCTAAGAAGGAAGCGGAGATTAAGGTCTATCAAGAGCTGGTGGGCAGCCCTTATTTCCCTACATTTTATGGGGCAGGTGAGCGTTATGTGGCAATCAGCCATGAATCTGGATTAACCCTGTATGACTGTTTGCTCTATGGTGTGTCCGTTCCAAGGCAGGTCATCGATGATGTCGAGGCAGCACGCTCCTTTGTACGGAGCAGGGGCTTAAACCCGCGGGATATTCATTTGAAGAATGTACTGCTGCAGGAAGGCAGAGGGAAGGTGCTCGATGTATCGGAGTATATTCAGGAAGGAAACGACAAGCGATGGGAGCATCTTATGTGGGCTTACGACAACGTATATCCGCTGCTTGAGGGCAAGAAGCTGCCGCTATGGGTACTGGAGGCCGTGAAGAACGGATATTACCGTCTTGACCCATCCAGTGTGAATATGCAGGAATTTGCGGACCGGATTGGGCGACTGTTCTTCAGAAAATAGGAAAATGGGACCCATTCGAAACAGGTAAGAGCATCCCCTCTTAACAAACGAAACGAAACGAAGCGCTATCTTCAGAACATACTTGGCGGATTCAATTCCCTTGAAGCTGTAACTGCTCCAGGGGGATTTTGTAATTAAAAGATACTCCAGTCCATCTCCCGGGATATGGTCTGGAGTAAATGTACGCCGGCATAGCTGTTGCCTTTATCATTCAATGCAGGGCCTATCACGCCGATGCCATAACGTCCCGGCACAAAAGTTAAAATGCCCCCTGAAACGCCGCTCTTGGCGGGTAAGCCTACCTGAATGGCGAATTCTCCTGATGCGTTGTACATGCCACATGTCGTCATGAACGTCTTGGCGATTTGAACATATCTTCTCGGTATGAGCGCTTTGCCGGTTAGCGGATCCGAACCGTTGCAGGCTAGCACCAATGCCATTCTGGCTAAATCGGCGCAATCCACAGCGATGGAGCAGTGCCGAAAATACACCTCTAACACCTCTTCAACATCTCCGTTGAGAACCCCGTTTTCCTTTAGAAAGAATGCTATAGAGCGATTCAGATTCCCGGTTTCCGATTCGGAGCGGTAAACGCCCAAGTCATATTCCAAATCAGCGTTGCCCGCTAGCTCTCTAAGGAACTGAAGAATTCGGTCGGATTTCTCGTTCGGGCTGTCTCCGCGAATTAAGGAAGAAACGGTAATCGCGCCTGCGTTAATCATCGGATTGAAGGGAATGCCGGGTCTGACTAACTCCAGCTTCAGCATGGAATTGAAGTTGTCTCCGGTCGGCTCCATGCCGACCTTGCTAAAGACGGCATCCTCTCCATTGTCCATCAGCGCCAATATCAGCGTAAACACTTTGGAGATGCTCTGCATCGTAAAACGCAGCCCGCAGTCCCCGGCGGTGACGGATTCACCCTGGGTGTTCATTAAGGTGATGCCCAAAGCATCATGGGGAGCTTTGGACAGCTCGGGGATATAGGAGGCGACTTTGCCTCTACCGACACATGGCGAGCTGGCTTCCAGCCAGCCGGGGAGCTGCTGCCGGATGGTTTCGATTTCGGGTGACATCATCTGTTAAACCCCTTTCTAGGACTCTAGTTAGCCAGCAGTTGAATGACATTAGTGACGATGAACCAAGCGGATTTTGTGACGTTGGATGACAAAAGATTGGGATGGGCTTGTGTGGAATCAACGCTTCTAGGTGTCCGCGGAAAAAATGCTTCCGTCAAATCACAGGCGATTTCAAGTTTGAACAGAAGCCAACAGGCTTTGTGCATGTTCAGGGTGTTTTATGACCACGCCAAGGATTCAGAAAGCGTGTATTATGCATGAGATTTAATGAGATCGCTCCCGATAGCTTGAAACGGATCAGCATGTTCATTCGTTCGAACCCGCAGGATTTTGAGGTGTTAAAAGAAGAATAGTCCGAAGACTTGAATAATAGAACGTTATAGCCCGCCATGACCGTCCATGCTGCGGGTTTTTGTTTTGTTCTGAGCATGTACGTTCGTGTAAGGTACTCAACAAGTTTGTTAAGCTTTATGTAAGGTTCGTATAAAAATCGTGTAAGGTTCGCCTTCTATAATTACATCTGTGCTTAACTAACGACAACTTGAAGGAGAACGCCATATGACAACCATATTACAAGCAAAACATGTAGAAAAAACATTCGGTATTCAAGGAAATCAATATACGGCATTGCAAGACATCAATCTTGAAATTCAGGAAGGTGAGTTTGTCGGTATTATGGGACCTTCCGGGGCAGGCAAATCCACGCTGCTGAATATCTTCTCGACGATCGATACACCGTCGGCAGGCGATATTACCATTGCCGGACAACATATCGTATCGATGAACGAGGAGCAGCTATCCGATTTTCGCCGGAATCAGCTCGGATTTATCTTTCAGGACTACAACCTGCTGGACACGCTCACCGTCAAAGAAAATATTTTGCTTCCCTTGGCATTGTCCAAGGTGCCTGCAGCCGAGATTGAGAAACGGGTTAACGAGATCGCCGACACGTTCGGGATTCGCGATATCTTAAACAAATATCCTTATCACATCTCGGGTGGTCAGAAGCAGCGTACCGCGGCCTCGCGCGCCATTGTTGCTAATCCAAGCCTCATATTGGCGGATGAACCGACAGGGGCGCTGGATTCCAAGTCGGCAACCAGCCTGCTGCAAAGCTTAAAGAAACTGAATGAGATAGAGCGTGCCACCATCATGATGGTCACTCACGATGCTTATGCAGCAAGCTACTGCAAACGCGTCATTTTTATAAAAGACGGGCAGCTGTACCAGGAGCTTCATCGAGAAGACCAACTGCGCAAGGTGTTTTTTGATCAGATCCTGGAGGTACTGGCTGCACTTGGGGGTGAGCATGATGACACTGTTTAGCATAGCCAGAAAAAACATCCGCAAAAATTTCACCAATTACTTTTTATATTTTGCTTCGATGATCTTTAGTATCGTCATTTACTTCACTTTTGTTTCACTTAAATATGATACTGCGATTCAGTCCGCAACGGAGGGGTCGACAAAAATCAGCTCGGCCTTTAGCGGTGCCGCCGTTGTGCTGATCATCTTCGTGGCTATATTCATTTGGTACTCCAATTCATTCTTTACCCGCAAGCGCAAGAAAGAAGTCGGATTGTATTCATTGCTCGGTGTTCGGAAGAAACAAATCGGCCGAATGTTATTTTATGAAAACTTTCTGATGGGTGTGCTGGCTCTACTGGCCGGGATTGCCCTGGGCTCTGTGCTGACGAGATTTTTTGTATCCCTGTTAATGAAGGTCATGGGATATGATGCGGTGTCGAATTTCTCGATATCGCCTGCGGCCATCATCAACACCGCCATCGTGTTTATGATCATTACGCTTATCACATCACTGCAGGGTTACCGATTGATCTACCGGTTCAAATTGATTGAGTTGTTTCATGCGGATCAGGAGGGAGAACGGGAACCGAAGGCTTCATGGATTACCGCTGTATTGTCTCTGGTATTCATAGGCACCGGATATTGGCTTGCTCTGCAGAACCTGCTGGAATCCAAGGCTTGGGCGGCGATGGGATTCATGCTAACGCCACTCGTCATCCTGACGACGGTGATTATCGGAACGTATCTGCTGTTCAGTACCCTGACCGTGACATTGTTGAAAATATCCAGAAATAACAAGAACAGATTCTGGAACGGGATGAACATGATTGGTGTCTCCCAGCTTCTATATCGCATCAAAGGCAATGCGCGTACGCTCACGATCATTGCCGTCCTTAGCGCGACAACACTTACTGCTGTTGGGACGGCTTACAGCTTTTATTACAGTAATGCAAGCAATGCCCAGCAAGCGAACCCCAACAGCATGATGTGGATCTCCCACGATAGCAGCGTGACAAAGCGAGCCGACGAGTTGATAGACTCAACTCCGCATCACGAGCTGTTATATCATGCGTCCGTCCCTGTCCTTGAAGTGGATGCTGATGTTAGAGGGCTCAGCGAAGCATTTTCGCATGACATTCAAACATACAACGTCCTATCTCAGCATGATTTTAACGAGCTGGCGAAGATGCAGGGCCGCAAAGATACCATCACTTTAAGCGGAGAAGATGCCGTTGCCTTGGACCCGGCCTATTACGAAGGATTTTCACCGACGTATGTGGGTTCTACGGTGACGCTCAAACCAAACAAGCAGGAACTGCAAATTACCTTTAAGGAATTGAAGAAATACAGCGTGCTGAACTTTGGTACGGTCTATTCTACAATCGTTGTAAGCGATGAACGGTTTGCGCAATTGGAGAAACAAGCAAACACGATCATGCTGGAGGCCTATGGCATATCGAATCAAGACAAAGCGAAGCAGCTGACGGAGGATCTCGAAAGCATCTTGCCGGAAAGCGCGTCATTTGCCAGCTATTATCAGGATTATGCGAGAGGAATGGAAGCGTCAGGCCTGTTGATTTTTATGGGAGGATTTCTGGGGCTTGTGTTCCTCACGGCGACCGGCAGCATCATATATTTCAAGCAATTAACCGAGGCAAATTCGGATAAGGCAAGATATCAGATATTAAACAAGATCGGCGTAAATCGGCGTGAGGTTAAAAAGAGCTTAGCCCAGCAAGTTCTGTTCATCTTTGCTTTACCGCTCGTTGCCGGCATTGCCCACTGCGCTGTCGCACTGTCCGCTTTGTCCAAACTTCTGCATATGAATCTTGTGATTCCGGTCGTGATCTGTATGGCTGTCTATACCTGTGTTTATTTGATCTATTACGTCGTTACCGTTAGGTCCTACTATAAAATTGTAACCAAAACTAAATAATCTATCTTAAGGAGTATAGTCATGAAAAAAACAATGATCTTCGGCGGCATTCTGGTCGCCATCCTAGTTGGATTTGTTATATTTATTCAAAATGTGAACATTAACCGTCTCGGGACGGATCAATATTATGTGCAAATTAAGGATGGAACCCGAGTGGAAGAGAAAACGGATAACGGGGAGAAGTACATCTACTATGAGTACACCTTGGAGGGCTTCAACAAAGAAGGGAACGCGAAGACGTTAACCTTTAGGGCGAACAAAGAACTGCGAAAGGAAGCGTACTTGCGTTTATACGTCAAGGAAAAGGGTGTCAGTTCCTATCAAGAGGTACAGGCAAACGAGCTTCCGGAACCAGCCAAGGTGAAGCTTGAAACGTTAGGAAAATAAGGACGATATCAGAGGGAGAGAATAACATGACTCATGTAAAAGAAAAAACGACGATCCTATCGAAAAAGGCTATTATTGTCTCACTTGCATTGACATTGACTGCATGCCCGCTCATCAACGCGGGTCATGCAGCGGCAAAGGCCGTTTCCCCGACTACAATTTCACAAGTCTCTGCGAGCGTTGAAGCGCATGCGCCGATTCAATATCATATTCAGGCGAGACTGAACGAGAAGAACATGACCATGCAGGGAAGCAGCATGGTTACCTATCGAAACACCAGTCAGGATACGTTGAATCAGCTGGTATTCCATACCTATGCCGATGCCAACCGTTCGAAATCGACACAGACGTCCATGTTTAAACGATCGAACGAAGAAATCAGCAAGAACCATCCGGATAAGAAGCCGGAAGATTTTCTCGGAGGTATTGATATTCAAGGAGTGAACGCTAACAGCCAAGCTCTCGAGTTCCATAATAAAGATCAGGCTTTGGCTATTCAATTGAAGGAGCCCCTTCAACCGGGCGCAACGATATCGGTACATATGGACTTCTCTCTGAACATTCCGTATGGCTCGCAGCGCTTATCTTATTACCAGGATATTGTGAATGGCGCTCACTGGTTTCCGGTTTTGTCGGTCTATGACGAGGAGAAGCATCAATGGAATACAACCCCTTACAGTCCATCATTCGAAAGCGATTATTATACTTCTGCAGATTATGAAGTAGAGTTCAACGTTCCTGACGCTTATCAGGTGGCTATGCCAGGCACGATAACGACACGAAATAACGTGGAACCCGGCCGCAAGGTTGTTTCCGCTGTTGCCAACAATACAAGGGAATTCGTATTTTTTGCCAGTCCCAATTTCAAAGTGGATAGTGTTACCCGCGACGGCTTGACGATCGAATATTTATATTTTGATAACGAACCGGGAAAGAAACAGGTCATTGATCGGTATATCGATCAGGCATTTAAAGCCATTGAATTTTTTGGTGATAAATATGGCGCTTATCCTTATCCGGAATTCCGAATCGTTGAGTCTTACGTGGAGGGTGTGGCTATCGAATATTCGCGGGTCATCCAAATGGGACAAAATCACAGCCAGGCCGATCCCGCGCAGGACACAGTATTCGTTCATGAAATCGCTCATCAGTGGTTCCACGCTCTAATCGGAAACGATTCGGAGAAGGAATCTTTCCTGGACGAAGGTTTTGCCGATTTTTCCAAGGTGTATTTTGCCGAGAAGCAGGGGGATAAGCTGAATGGTTTTAAATCCATTCAATTTGACGATTCCAAGATGGAGCTTGCCATTGCATCGACCAATGACGAGGTGGGGGATTTGGCTAGCCCGGTGTATTACGAGAAAGGTCGCCAAGCAATCTACCAATTATACCGTTCTGTTGGCGAAGAGAAGTTTGACCGCTTTATGAAGGAATATTTCAAACGATATGTATACAAAAATGCCACCATTGAGGGACTTCTCCAAACGATTGAAGACGTGCTCGGAAGAGAGGCGCGAAACGAAATGGCAACGGCTCTATATCAGCCGGGTTTTGTGCTTAAGCCTGAATACCAACTGTCCGAAGAGGAGAAAACCGCATATATGCATGATCAGTTTCAATTGCTGTACCAATCAGCCCTTTCCCAAATTCCAGGTTTGCCTTACGAAACGATGAGCCGCATCATGGAGAAGGCCCTTCAGGGAGAGCCATTATCGATCGTTCTGAGCGATCAAGTAAGTAATCAAACTCGCAAGCAGCAAGAAGCCATGGTGAACCAGCTCACAATGCTTCTTGATATCAGCGGAGTGAAATATGACGTTATTCGGGATCGCCAGGTGTTGAAAACGAAATTGAAGAAGGAACTGGGGACAAGCAATCTGATCGTGATCGGTAACGGTAAAACGAATGGGGTGATCCAGGCCCTGAAATCAGGTATCATCGAGCGGGTGAACAAAATGGGCTTTGCCTGGAAGGATACCATGAATCAACCGAGTGCTTCCGGGGCGTATGTGATCAAGCATCCATTCAATCAAAATCGCTTAATGCTGCACTATTTCTGGAATGGAGATCATGTAACAGATGAGGCCTTGGAGACCTACATGGCGAAAATGCAGGAATCCCTCGGATTCACGAGCGCTTTTTATCAGTACTATGTGATGGACAAGAAGGGCAAGGTGGTGTTAGATAAACAAGAGGAGAACCCGCTATCGAAGTTTTTTGCGGAGGAGTAAGCTTGATGTATGTTTCCTTCTCAATGCTCCATGCGCTGTTGAATAGCAGCTTGGCAGGGGGGAAAAATGTTGGTTATAGCAGGGGGTGAACGAATTGGCGTTTGATCAAAAGGTACTTGTCGTTGATGACGAGGCGGATATTGTCAGGCTTCTTCAAACCGTGCTGATCAAGGAAGGCATCGATCAGGTATATACCGCAGCAACAGCGGAAGCAGCATGGCTTGAATTTCAGAAGTGGCAGCCCGATCTTGTCATTCTGGATATCATGCTTCCGGACGGAGAAGGATACGAGGTATGCAAGAAAATACGCAGCGTCTCCAATGTTCCGATATTCTTTTTATCGGCCAAGACCGAAGAGATTGATAAAATCCTGGGTTTCGCCATCGGCGGCGACGACTATATTACCAAGCCCTTTAGTCCGAAGGAAGTGGCTTACCGGATCAAAGCCCGGTTTCGGAGACCGGATATTTCTGAGCATGAGGACAAACCGAATCGCGTGATTAAGAAAGGCCCCTTTGAATTAGATGAAGAGAAGGTGGAGCTGAAGAAGAACGGCAAAGTCATTCCACTAAAGCCGAAAGAGCTGGGATTGCTTACGCTGCTGCTTAAACATCCGGGCCAGATCATCAGCAAGGAAAGTTTATATGATCAGGTATGGGGTGAGGAATTCTTCGGTTTTGATAATACCGTGATGGTTCACATCAGGAGGCTGCGGGAGAAAATAGAAGAGGACCCTTCCAATCCCCGGTATCTCCTTACGGTAAAAGGCCTTGGGTATAAGCTTGTCGTAGAGGATGGATAAGGGATGAAGTGGAAGCTGACCGGCAGGTATCTGGTCTCCGTGGTTCTTATCGTCGTCATCGTTATTATTATGAACATCGTGGTAATTATCGGCTTATTCGTTCTACAATTGGTGAACGAGGATTTCCCACTTTTAAATCGGCAAACCTCAGCAGAATCGATATCCCGATCCTTCCAGGAACATATCGTAATATCGGAATCGGGTGCTTCGATAAGCGAGAAGGGCAAGGAGATTCTGGAGAAGAATCAGGCATGGGTTCAAATTCTGGATGAGGATGGCGGGGAAATCTACCGCTATCTTGCTCCGGAAGAAGCCAAAACAAAGTACGCCCCTATCGATATTGTGCAGATTTATAAATATGTCGAGAAGGAAGTGCTTTCGACCGTCTTTATTGGCGAAAAGACAGGCTTCGAACATCGTTACAGTTACTTGATTGGATTTACGACTCCATACTTGGAGCGGCAAGTGTTAACCATCGATTCACGGAACTTCGCACAGATGTTTAAGGTGTTTAGTGTGTCCATCATCATCGTTGACGGATTCATCGCCTTATGCATCGCTTATATCTTCAGCAAGCGGCTGACCAAACCCATGTTTATCTTAATCGACAGCATTAAGCGTTTAGCTAGCCGTGATTATAACGTCTATCATCAACCTAAGGGGATATATAAGGACGTGTTCGCCAATATTAATCTTTTGGCCCAAGAGCTGAAATCAAGCGAGAAGGAAAGAAAGAAATTGGATGTGATGAAGGAAGAATGGATCGGCAATATCTCGCATGATATCAAAACGCCCCTTGCTTCGATCCAAGGCTATGCGGAGATGATAAAGGACACGGAATATCAGTTCTCGATGGATGAAATACGGGATTACGCCGGGATCATTGAAGGAAAGTCCAAATATTTGCGAGACGTGATCGAGGACTTGAATCTGTCGACCCGCTTGAGGAATAAAAAGCTGATGTTGAATAAGAAAAATGTAAACCTCGTAAGCCTGGTACGCAATGTCGTGATCGATACCCTGAATGACCCGAGATACGCCAACCGGGACATTGATTTTAGCAGCAGTCATGAAGTCATTAAAATCGAGGTTGACGATATTCTGATACGTAGAGCAATCACCAATCTGATCTATAATGCGATTGTTCATAACCGTGAGGATATTTCGATCAAGGTCCAGGTCGAGAAGAATGAAGAGCATATCCTGATTCGTGTGGAGGACAATGGAAAAGGCATTAAGCAGGAGGAGCTCGGAAGAATCTTCGATCGCTATTACCGTGGGACCAATACGGGAGAACTCCATAAAGGCTCAGGTCTTGGCATGGCTATTACACATGACATTGTGATCGCGCATGGAGGACATATTCAGGTTCATAGCACGCTTGGCCAAGGCACAGTTATGGAAATCAAACTGGTACGGAACAGCGCCGATATGAATGATGGTTTTCTGACGGTTAGGGACCATGGTCAGGAGTAAAAATACGCAAAAGGGATACACTACCGCAAAAGGAGTGTATCGCTTATGAAACTGCTTGTTAAGTTATTGGTGCATGGAGTTTTGATTACGGCACTGCTGGTTGCACTTACCGATGCTTCGTTCACAGGGGCTATATTGACGGCATTAGGAATTGGCATCGTTGCTTATTTGGTGGGAGATTTATTTATTCTGCCACGTACCAGCAATATGATGGCAACGATTGCCGATGCCGGATTGGTATTTGTAATGCTGTGGATTATTGGCGGTGTTGCGAACTGGACCCTTGATTTCTCGGAGGTCCTGCTGATTGCAGTACTTGCGGGAAGCTTCGAGTATTTATATCATATGTGGGTCAGGGGCGAGCATTTGTTTGAAAAGAGACGGCGGGCTTCGTAACCACGGTAAAACCTTATATCGATAAATATGCGTATATGATGAAGCCTGAGAAATCAGGCTTTTTTGCCATGATATTGCTAGATGGGTGGCCACTAGCAGCAGAAAAATTATACAATACATGAAAGAGCCTATGCGGGCATATGATCTCGGAGGTAAATCATGAGTAACATTCAATATCTGTCGCAATTCAACTTGCTTCATTCCTTATCGAAAGATGATTTGGTCGTGATGGATGAGCTGACCTCGATTACAATCTATCCTAAGCATACATTCATTCAAACACCGCAAACCTTCACGGAACGATTATATTTTGTGAAAAAGGGAAGAGTTCGCTTGTACAGGTTAAACTCAGAAGGAAAGCAATTTACGCTGGACATATTGGGTGAAGGGAATGTGTTTGGTGAATTAAACGGTTTATCGCTCGGTACACGGGAAGTGTTCATTGAAACGCTGGTAGAAAGCGATATCTGTATGATCGATCAGCGGCGATTCGAGAGCTTTCTAATCGAACACCCTCCATTCATGCTCAATATGATGAAGGTCTTGAGTGAACGTTTGGTACATATGAGCAGTCTTGCGCAAAACCTGGCGCTGGGTAAACTTCATGAAAAGATTCTGCACGTGATCGTAAACCTGTCCAATCAATTTGATCTGGAGCGTAGCGGCGAGTACTACAGAATCGACCTGCCACTGACGCATCAAGAAATTGCGAATTTGGTCGGAGCAACTCGGGAGGCTGTCACTTTGGTATTAAAAGAGCTATCGGAAGCAAAAGTGATCAAGACCGGATTTCGAACGATTTATATTCATCGGGATTATGCCGTGACGAGATTAAGCTGAACAATGTAAGTTGTAAGCTGCATTACATCCATGAATCCGAATCCGGTTTATCCTGTAACTTAACATAATAGATTAAGGAGATTGGATCGGGATGGAAATCAACGATAAAGAAATTTCGATAAACCATGCATTATTGCACAGGAAAGGTGCTCGTAAGGTGAATGAAGTTCCTGAAGAAGTTAAAGTGCTTCTACAGCAAGGGCGATTGGAAACGGTGAATTTGACCGAATGGCTTGCCGTAGATCACTTGAGCTTGCTGAACAATGTATTGGACGAGTTTGGATTGCAGAAACAGAGAGAGGAAATGTTATCGAGGTTGGTTCAGGTCGAAGACAAGGTGACAAAAATCATCCCGGCCATTGCCGATTCCTGGATGAATCTGCTGGAGCCAATGCCGAAGACGGAGAAATTGGTTATCGTAAGCAGATTGTCCAAACACCGCTCAGATAGCGTGCGCTGCTGGGCAGCCTATATGGTTGGTTTAGATCAGCTGGACCTGGAACAGAAGCTGGACCGAATCAAGGCGTTTGCAGCAGATGAACATTTTGGCGTGCGTGAAATATCATGGATGGCGGTTAGGGAATCTGTCGCCAGCGAATTAAGACAATCTATACGATTATTATCGTCTTGGGTTCATGACAACAATATGTGCATTAGGAGATTTGCAATTGAAGTGACTCGTCCGCAAGGCGTCTGGGCCAAACATATTGCCGAACTAAAAGAGAACCCGGACATTGCTCGGCCGCTATTGGATGCGGTGAAATCCGATCCGGTCAAATATGTGCAGGATTCTGTAGCGAATTGGCTTAACGATGCCAGTAAAACGAATCCGGATTGGGTGATTCAGCTATGCCGGGAGTGGCAGTCATTTTCCAGAACCAAGGAAACCGAGCGTATTGTAAAGCGAGCCCAGAGAACGCTTGCGAAGAAGAATACATGAGACTGTGAAGTTTATGTATCCCCTGTTGTTAAGCGCAAATCACGCCGCCTGAAGCGTCAATAAAATAACCCCATGGCTCGTTCAAGAGCGATGGGGTTATTCAGTTTCTTACCTCTTAAGGCTTAGCATTCTTCCAATAAGTATAAGCATGCACTAAGCTACCGGTAAAGGAAGGTGAGTCCTTCAATAATTCAGGCAGCTTGGCAAGCTCTTCCTCCATGTAAGCTGCTCCTTCTTCATAGAAGGTAATATGATCGCCTTCATGGCTGGCTTTGATCTCGACGGAAATCTTGATCGGTTTGCCCAGTTCATCGGCAAATGCAATCTCTTCCTTAGCGACTGCGACAATCCCGTTCGATCCTTCCGCTACATCCCGGAAGGCCATGAGTGAAACATGGTCCATTCGGTTGATCATCCACTTGCTGAGCGACATATCTTGACCGGTAACTTTGTATTTATCCAGCCACACGGCCATATCCATACTTGCTTCCAGATTGGAATCCTTTTTCAATTCCGTAACAAAGGCATCCAGATTCGCGGTCCATTCGGAAATAACCTGTTGCGAATTTTCCCTCCACGCAGGCAGCACATAAGGCTCAATGTCCAAATGAATGCCATGAAAACGCTCATTGCCTTCCACAGCGCGATTGTAGTTCTTTACGTAATTGACCAATCGCAGCATTCTGGGCCGGTTCTCCTCAAGTGCCCATATCGGATGGCCACCCATGGCATGAACCTCGATTCCGGCAGCAGCCGCTTGTTTTACAAACGATGAGTACGAACTGTACGGTTGCTCCAGGTCCAGCCTTACATACAACCAGTTCAAGTTTTTCTCTTTCGCAAAATCAAGAATTTCCTGACTGTTTTGAATCACTTCATGCGCTTCCCATATATACGTGCCTCTTACGATAGGGTCCCGTGTAACCGGATCCGCATCTGGCACGCGACCGCCTTCTCCCGGTTCAGGATTCGGATCGGGGTCCGGTGATGGGGAAGTAGGTTCGTTATCGTCTGGCGGTACGCTCTCATCATTGGACATGTTTTGCCAGTTGCGAATATCGTGGATAGCGATCCCGGCAAAGGATGCATATGAACCGAGCACACTGGACAGATGCTCCAGTTTCTCGTTCATTCTTTCCTTACCATGTCCATAAAAGCTGGTGTGAGGCTCGCCCGGCATTTCCTTCGTGTTAACCCCAATAAGAATCTGCTTACCAAGCCTGTTGGCAAGCTCAAGCTCATCTCGCGTCAGGTCCAGTATTCCATGCTCGGATTCTACTTCGTTCCGGTAGGCCATCACGGTAACCTGGTCAAATGTACGGATCAGCCATTCATTCAGATTGGTGCCATTCCCCAAGGAGTATTGATCAAACCAGAAGGGGATGTCGATTCCGAGTTCCAGTTCGTTCCCGGATACTTGATTCAGGAACACCTCCAGATTTTGTTCCCAGGTGCTGATGATCTTGTCCTTCTCGTCCTCCCACTGAGCAAGTACATACGGCTCTATATCAAGATGGATTCCGTCAAATCGGGCACCGGCCGAAACCTTGCCGTTATAGTTCACCACCCAATCCGCGAGTCCGAGCATATCTTCCCGATGTTCGGTGAGGGCCCATCTTGGATCTCCACCTAAACCATGCACTGCGATTTGATTCTCATGCGCGCGCTGTATAAATGCCTCGTAAATTTCGGAAGGCAGTTGACGATCAATCTGTAAGTAGATTAGATTAATTCCCTCTTCTCTGGAAAAACGAAGCAGTTCTTCGCCGCCATCCTGAATCAGATTCGTCTGCCAGATCCAAGTTGCTTTTTTTGTAGCATTTTCCCCATAAGCCGGGGTATGAAGCCCCACCAGAAGCATGACAGCCAAGAGACTGGCAAGCATCGGGTAACCTTTCACTTTCATGTTTTCCCTCCGTTTCTCTGCGAGAACTCCACGTATTCTCTATTTAGTAAACGGGGTTATTATAGCATTGATACCTCAAAAAAAGATGAGCCCTTGTTCTTACGGGACGGGTAGCAAGGAACACATCGAACGAATGATCGGTTTAAAAGGAACTACGCTATATTTGGTAAAGTTTAACTAAATGATATAGATTATATGAATTTGAACAAAATTAAGGCTAACTACTCAGGAAGAAAGTTGTGTTTTTGACTTCGATATGGCCTAGTGTCACTGTTTTAATGACGAACGTCATTAAATTTATGGGTTTTGAAGGAGATTCGAAAGCATACATCATAGCGACTAGTAATTTAAGGGAGGGTGCCACTAGTCAGAGGCCGAAAGTGAGACTCAGCATATGGAAATGATTCGTCATGTTGAATTTGTAAAAGACACCCGTATACGGCTTGGAATTCAAGTCCATCCTAGAACTAAAAACATAAGGTGGGCGCACATGATAAATTTGGAATCGAGATTGGAGAATATCGAAGACCGTTTTGTGAATATAGATACCTATCTATGTAAACATGATTTTACGTTAGCCGGCAATTGGGATTACAAGCATGGTTATCTGGACCGGCGCTTGGATCAGGAGCGGATGGTGTGGCTTCGGATCCCTTTTCTGGTAACCAAAGGCAGCTTAGATGGCGAATGCGGCGGCTGCCATGCTACGATAAAGCTCGGCCGTCCATTCGTGTTTAGACATATATACAATACGGGAACCGACAAGCATGCGGCACCTCGTTTATTGGGAGCTCTCTTTGATCAATTCCAGGCTCCGATCGACCCTGACGCATCGGTGGACGATATGTGGATTGAACAAGCAAGACAAGTTTTGGACGAAGTGGAGACAGGGTACTTGCAGTAACACTCGGAGCTAGTCGTGGAGATCGAGTTTTCTTGATCTCTTTTTCATATTTACATCATAACAAGCAAGGAGCTCTGGCGCATGCTGCAGCCAAAGGGCTCCTTTTTGTATGAGCAGAAAGAAATATGGAGATTAAAGAATATCCTTTGAAAACTTTAGAACTTTTGTAAGGCTGGCTCAAATGATAAAGCATCCTGATATAGTAGGATAGACTGGCTTCAATATGCTGCTTACATTGGATTTATTAAATAAATGAAGAAGGTGGATACCACTCATGAACAAAAACACATTGTTTAATGATGGATGGACATTTGCAAAAAGCAGTCTTGACCTTACGGATTCGGCGAATCTTATATTCCAACCCGTGGATATTCCCCATGATTGGCTTATTTATAACACGGAGAATTTATATGAAAACAGCATGGGTTGGTACCGGAAGCAATGGTCGTGGAATCGCGAAGGCACCCAGGTTCTGCTGTGTTTTGACGGTGTGTATATGGATTCTTCGGTTTATGTCAATGGTCATTACGTGGGTGAATGGAAATATGGATATTCCTCCTTTGAACACGAAATCACGGATTTCCTGGTCGAAGGGGAGAATATCATCGTTGTGAAGGTTGTACACCAAAGTCCAAACAGCCGATGGTATTCGGGCGCGGGCATTTATCGTAATGTGTGGTTAAAGACAAGGGAAGCGAACCATATCGCAACAGATGGTATTTACATATCAACAAAATGTCAGGGAAATGGATGGTTGGTCGAAGTCGAAACGGAAGTGAACATCGTGAATGATGTGCTTATCAACCACATGATCACGAAGGATGGTCAGAGGATCGCAGAAGTGTCAGATCGCGTCAACGCTAGCAGTACTGGCAATATAACGAATACGCAAACTTTAGCTGTAGAGCGTCCATTGCTCTGGAGCCCGGATGAACCTCATTTGTATCAGTTGGTTACCGAAATGCGGGTGATTGGAACAGATTATCCGGCAGACCAGCATGATGAAATTGTAGAATCGGTAACGCACAACGTGGGAATCCGCCATATCCAGCTTGATCCGAATCAGGGGTTCCTACTGAACGGCAGCAAACTGAAATTATACGGCGTATGCGAGCATCATGATCTTGGAGCCTTGGGAGCAGCGTTCAACAAAACGGCCTTAGCCAGAAGATTCGCCATTCTGAAAGACATGGGAGCTAACGCGATCCGCACCGCACACAATATGCCTGCTAAGGAATGGATGGATCTTGCGGATGAAATGGGGCTGCTGATCGTATCGGAAGCCTTTGATATGTGGGAACGACCGAAAACCCCTTATGATTATGCAAGGTTTTTTCCGGATTGGGTTCAGCGTGACGTGAGGAGCTGGGTCAAGCGGGACCGGAACCATCCGTCCCTTATAATGTGGAGTATCGGTAATGAAATATATGATACCCATGCGGATGAGAGAGGTCAGGCTATAACAAGAATGCTGATGGCAGAGGTTAAGCGATACGATCCGAAGCAAAATGCAAGCGTTACCATCGGATCGAATTATATGCCTTGGGAGAACGCGCAGCAATGTGCAGACATCGTAAAGGCGGCAGGTTATAACTATGCCGAAAAATATTACGAGAAGCATCATCAGGAACATCCGGATTGGATAATCTATGGCAGCGAGACCGCGTCGGTCGTACAAAGCAGAGGCATCTATCATTTCCCGTATGAGAAATCCATTCTAGCCGATGATGACGAGCAGTGTTCCTCCCTGGGAAACAGCTCGACCAGTTGGGGAGCGAAATCGGCAGAGGCGTGCATTCTGGCTGAGCGGGATACGCCTTTCTCGCTGGGACAGTTTATATGGACCGGATTCGATTATATTGGAGAACCTACGCCGTATCATACCAAAAACTCTTATTTTGGTCAGATGGATACGGCAACCTTCAAGAAGGATTCCTATTATATCTATCAAGCGGCCTGGACGGATTATAAAACAAAGCCCTTGGTGCATCTGCTGCCATACTGGGATTTCAACGACGGTCAAATGATCGATGTTCGCATCTGTTCCAATGCGCCAAGGGTCGAGTTGCAGCTTAATGGGGAAACCATCGGTAAACATGATATTGACCATGCACACGGAAGACAGCTTGTGGGCTGGTGGGAGATTCCTTATGTGAAAGGCGAATTGAAAAGCGATCGCTTATGACGAAGCAGGACGTATCGTGGCTACGGATATACGAACCTCTTTTGGCGATGCCAAGGGCATTATTTTGCGCCCGGATAAGGAAGAATTAACAGCCGATGGAGCAGACCTCATCTTCGTCGAAATCGCGATGGAAGATGAGAACGGCCATGCTGTCGAGAACGCGAATAACCGGGTGGAGGTCCATGTCACGGGTGTCGGACGATTGCTTGGACTCGATAATGGGGACAGCACGGATTACGATCCGTATAAAGGCCGAAGCAGAAGGCTGTTCAGCGGCAAGTTGATGGCGATCATCGGATCCACATTGGAGGCTGGCCAAATTCAAATCGAAGTGTCTTCGATTGGTTTGGAGAGCCGATGCCTACATTTGACATCCATTCCCGCACAGGAAGAAGTGACAACGGGCATATCAGCAAGCGTGAGTAACGAAGAGGGGCCGTGCCTGACGGGAAGCATGCTTGAGCTTCCGCTTCGCAAGATTGAACTGATCAGCGAAGGAGGTCAAACATTTCATCCGTCCAATCGGCAAGTGGTGGTGCGTGCCGTGTTACATCCGCCGGAAACCTCTTATCAAGAGGTTGAATGGGCTGTCGTGAATGATGCCGGCATCGAATCCAATATCGCCCGTGTGGAAGCCGATGGTCATGAAGCCATCGTGACTGCTCTTGGCGACGGTGAGTTTCGTTTGAGGTGTACGAGTCGGAACGGGACGGATAAGACCAAGCTCATATCTCAGCTTGAATTTCAAGTTGACGGTTTGGGTGCGGCGTACAAAGACCCATACTCCTTCATTTCGGCAGGACTGTATGACTACAGTCAAGGTGATGTGGGAAACGGGAACGATAGAGGCGTAGCTACGAGCAGAGACGGCGAGACGCAAGTCGGATTTCGGGACATCGATTTCGGTCCCCATGGCTCTGATACGATAACCGTTCCGATATTTGCACTTTCAAGCGAAGCCTACTCGCTGCAAATCTGGGAAGGCATGCCCGGTGAGGAGGGTAGCTGCTTGCTGGCCGATTGTATTTATCAGAAAGAGTCCAAGTGGAACGTGTATCAGGACGAAACCTACCGGTTGTCCAAGAAGCTGCGCGGCATCACGTCAATATGCTTTGTCCTTCGTCAGAAGGTGCACATCAAAGGGTTTTATTTTCACGTGGGGAATAGAGCCTTCGAGCAGAATTTTGCCGCAGATTGCGATCGGATCTATGGAGATACCTTTACGATTATGGACAACAAGGTTGTTGAAGGTATAGGAAATAATGTTTCCCTCGAGTTTGACCCGATGGATTTCTCAGAAGAAGGTGCATCGAAACTGATTGTATACGGCCGTTTGGCCATAGATAAGAACACGATTCATATCCGGTTTGTAAATTCGGAAGGAGAAAGCAACCAGCTTGTTGAATTTACGCGGTCTGATGGATACGAAGAGCAAGTGTTCAATCTGGAGCATGTAACCGGCAAACAGAAGGTGACGTTCATCTTCCTGCCGGGAAGCCAGTTTGATTTTGGCTGGTTCCGGTTTGTACGACCAGATTCATAATACAGAGTAATCGCTATGGACTTCTGGATTTAGGCTATCGATTTGTTTCAACGCTGAAACTGAAATGTAACCCGATTGAAACTTCTACGTATATAGGTTATAAACATGGGTACATGTTAAACACTTAAAGAAGTTGAGGGATTCCATCATATGAATGTGGCGTATACAGATTATGCCGATACGGGATATCGGCGGGCTGAACAGAAGGCAGCTCAGTATTTTGCATCACTTTATGTACAGGTTAAGGAAAAGAGTTATGTGCCGATCCTGACAGAAGACATTCTATTGTGGAAAAGGAAGCATATTCATCGTCCTTCATGGCTGTCTTTTTTATTGCCGGGAAAGAAGAAACCGGATACCCGGGATTATCATAGATATATCGGATGGCTCCATTATACAGGTGAATTGGATGATTACTTGGATCGGAGCATTTCCTATATTTATATGAGGGATCTGGGTATGGCCCTGGACTCGCCTGACACGAAGGCCAGAATACGGCGCGTTGTTGGCGATACCAAAAAACTTCTGCTTCGCTCCACCAGTACGAACGGAGGAAACACCCCGGATTATATGAGTTTGGCCGGACTGTACCGATGGGCCCAGAAGGAAGGTATCGAAAATGCCGTCATTTGGGTCATTAACAAACTGAAGCATGTGGCGACCCATATTCCGGAGGAGATGGATGCGGACCAAGCCCAACGCAAATTGATCAAAATTATCGTCGGTGTTGTAATGCATGTCATTGAAGATATGGGGGCAGAGACTTCGCCCGCGGAGCGTTCAGCCCGCCTTGATGATGCCATCCGATTGGGTTATTCCTACGGGTTGACCTATCCTTTTATAGACGATTTGCTCGATTCGGGGGTCTTGAACGCTCAGGAGAAGGAACAATACTCCCAAATGATACGTCAGGCGCTTCTCACTGGAACGGTTCCGGAGATGGGTCAGTGGAGCGGGAAAAACATGGATCTCGTTCATTTCGTTCATAAGGAGCTTCGAGATGCATTTGAGTATATTCAGGGACACCAACGCCCGGAAACGCAGCAGGTTTTTTTTGAGCAGTCTAATGTGTTTTTTCATTCCCAGCATATTGACCGTATTAAGGATCTCGCCAATCCCAATTACAGCAACGAGGAATTATATCTGCCGATCATTCTGAAATCATCGTCCTCCCGATTGATCGTCCGTTCCGTCATCAGCGCGTCGGCGGATGAAGGTTTTGAGGACCGGACATTCTTTTACGGTATCTACAACCAGCTGGCCGATGATTTTGCCGATATGTTTCAGGATATGGAAGACGGAGCGGTAACACCGTATACTTACTATTTAAAATATCGCGGGCAGCGTACGGATCTTATCAATCCTTTTGAAATGTATTGGGCGGTTATCTCTCACCTGATTCATAACGTGTATCGCTCGGACGCCAAGACGCGAGAGGTAATGCTGGACCGGGCCATCAATGGCCTGAAGCGTTGTAAAGAACGAGTCGGGGCTGAGAAATATCATGAAATCATGGATATTTTTGCATCCGGGAACCCGGAATTTAATCGGCTCATCCAGCAAATGGTTCTAAAAGCCGATCAGGTGGATTTCTTCGATAAATTGCTGCGGGACCAGATGGTTACGGTGCTCCGAAACGAGCGGAAGGAAAAGGATCTTTTTATCGATACCTTTAAAACCGTTCGGAATGAGATCAACAACAGCTTGCAAATTGCGAAACTCCCGGGCATTCCTCCAATGAAAGAGTCGTTGATTGATGCCGCCAATTATACGCTTGAAGGGGACGGCAAACGTCTAAGACCTACCTTGACTTGGGTCATGGCCGTGAACGAATACGGACTGCGAGCTTCCGCCATCGTGCCTCTGCTAAGGTCGCTTGAATACATGCATACTGCTTCCCTGATATTCGATGATTTGCCGACCCAGGATAACGCCTCTACCCGTAGAGGGCGACCGACCTTGCATCGGGTTCATGATAGCGCCACGGCGGAAATCACCGGTTTGTTCCTGATTCAGAAGGCCATCGAAGAACAATCGTCCCTTGAAGGGTTTGATCCCAAAACGGTGCTGAAGCTGATTCAATATTCGTCCCAGCGGGCTGGAGATATGTGTTCGGGCCAGGCGATGGATTTGAATTCAAAAGGGAAGGCATTGTCCTTGGAGGAGTTGAATACGGTCTGTTATTACAAGACGGGTATTGCGTTTGAGGCATCTCTCGTTATGCCTGCCATCCTTGCTCAGGTGAAGGAGACCGAAATTGCGACACTGAAGAAATTTGCTTACCATGCGGGCATAGCCTTTCAAATCCAGGATGATTTGCTTGATGTGCAGGGGAATTTGGAGCAGCTCGGGAAACCCGGAGGACAGGATGCGGAGAACAACACATCAACCTTTGTGAGCATCTTGGGTCAGGAAGGCGCCAGTCGGGAAATGTGGGAGCATTATTGCCAGGCCATGGAGGCGCTGCAGGAGATGCCGCGCAATACGGCGTTTCTCAAGCATTTATTAAATTACATGGTAAATCGAGACCGTTAAATTGCTTACTATATTGTTGAATGATGAGAAAATATCCAGTGAGGAAGTGTTGGCGTGAGTGCCAGCACTTTTTTTTGGTTCCGACTTTCGTGTAGGCCCATGCGTGTTACAAGGATGGTTTTGTGCAAAAGCAGCAATCCAGAAGAAATACGGCGCTTTCCCTAAAGATATAATCAGTCTAACCTTACTTGGAAAGGATTGGAGTGTAATTTATGAAAACGACCATATCAAAAGACGGCACCAGCCTGGCTTACGATGTGTATGGCAGCGGACCTGCGCTTGTATTTATTACAGGGGCTACATGCTTTCGTTCCTTCGAGCCTGTATTGCACGATGCGCAAGTATTTGCCCAGGCATTCACCGTTTACAATTATGACCGAAGAGGGCGCGGTGACAGTGGCAACACTTTGCCGTACTCGATGGAGCGAGAAATCGAAGATATTGAAGCCATCATTGAGGCAGCGGGTGGCTCCGCTTACCTGTACGGGCATTCCTCCGGAGCGATCCTTGCCCTTGAAGCCGCCATGCGGCTGGGAGACAAAGTAAACAAGGCAGTCCTGTATGACCCGGCTTATGCACACGATGAGGCAGATCAGTTGGAATTCAAAGGATTGATTCATGGGTTAAACCAGCTGTTTGAAGGGGGGAAGTATGACGAAGCCATAAGTCTATTTTTGGAGGGAATCGGTATCCCGAAGGAAGTGATTGCCGGAATGCAGCATTCGCCTCAATGGGCCATCATGACTGCACTCGCGCCTACGCTTGCCTATGATACGCTTTTAGCCAGTGACCTGCCGCCGCTTGAAAGAGCGTCCCGTCTGACCACACCGATCCGTATCATTGTTGGCGAGCAAAGTCCTGTATCCATGCTGGAGGTTGGAAACCAATTAAGCCGAGCTATTCCAAACGCCAAAAACACGATACTAGAGGGCCAAGACCATATGCCGGATCCGGAATTGTTGCTGCCATTACTCTCAAGCTTTCTTCACAAGTAGGTGAAGTGGAGAAGAATAAAGGCTTTCCACCCGGAAAGTCTTTTTTCCATGGAGAATCAACGAAACTGGGAAGCGCAACCGATTGAGGATAATTCGACAAATGGACTATAATCTCAGGTAAGTATGGTTTATTGAGAGGTTGTGATTCTTCTGGATCGTAAAGTGAAACGTCTGAGCGTTGGGGAAATAACTTTGGAATATACTGTTGTAGGTAAGGGTGTGAATATACTAGTATTTCATGGTGGACACTCAAGCTGCATTGAAGAATTCGGGTACCAGACATTGTTGTCCTCCGGATATTCGGTCATTACTCCATCAAGAGCAGGCTACGGTAAGACTTCACCGGTACAGGACTTGAAAAAAATGTGCGGAATCTATCAAGCGTTGTTAGATCATCTGCAGATAAAAAAAGTACATATTATAGCAGTATCGGCGGGTGGACCAACCGGTGTTTGCTTTGCGGCTATGTTTCCTGACCGTGTTGCAAGTTTGACACTTCAGAGTGCCGTCACTAAACCCTGGCTCAAACCCCAAGACAAAGAATATAAACTGGGACGTCGTATTTTTAAACCCAGCGTTGAGAAAAAAACGTGGAACATGATTGCATTAATAAACAATATACTGCCACGAACTACATTCAAATTAATGCTGCCATCCTTTTCCAAGCTCCGTTTTAGTGAAATCCGCGAAAGACTTGATGAGAAATCATTGGAGGAGTTTCGAAAAATGAATAACAGACAACGTTCCTATTCAGGATTCCTCATTGATTTGGAACAGTCACAAACCGATTATACGAACGAATTAAGGAGTATTCGTGCACCGACGCTGATCCAGCATAGTAAAAATGATAGTGTTGTCCCCTTAACTCATGTTGAGCAAGCTCAATCTTGTATTCCACATGCAGAAGCTAACGTGCTCGACTCGTGGGGACATTTGATCTGGATTGGACAACATGCTCGTCATTTTGATGAAAGACTGTTACATTTCTTATCCAGTAACCAAATTTACGAATAAGATTGCATTTCTGTTTTAAACAGATCATTCATCTCATTTTTTTGATAAAAAAGTACAGTTCTTGCTCCAAGGAATTTGGTATGATGACCTCATAGCCAATCCACATAGATAGGGGGCAAAAGAACTTGAAATGCAGAGCGGTGAAATCGTTCAACGCGCCATAGATTATATCGAAGATCATCTAACGGAAACGCTGACACTCGAGGAAATTGCCGGCGTGGCGGCCATGTCATTGCCAAATTTATACCGATTGTTTCATAGCCTGACAGGACACCCCATCAAGGAGTACATACGTAAACGCAGAATCAACGAAGCCGCCATCTGCTTGCGGGATACCGACTTGCCGACAATCGATATCGGATACCGCTGCGGATTTGAGTCCTATCAGGCATTCATTAAAACTTTCAAGAGGCTCACGGGACTGACCCCAGGACAATACCGGAGATCTCAGTTGGTTTACAGTTTCGAACGGATGAATCTGAATGAACATGTATCCTATCTGGAAGAGAGGGACTTATCAGAACGATTTCCTGAAGTAAGGGTTATCCGTCTGAATCCTCAGAAAGGGATCGGCCATCTGTTTGTTTCCGAGTCAGAGAGTTGCATAGAAATCGCTGCGATCAATCGTTTTCGGAAACTATTGTCTTCACACCGTATCGACATTAATGGCTTGAGACTTTTCGGTTGGAACGTGGATATGGAAGGTGAGACCAAGCCATTTGGTTATCAACTGCTCGCCGTAGACTTGATGGACCAAGCAGAGATCGTGAAGCATCCGGAACTACATTTCATGGCTCATGACGGCGGCCTGTATGCAGTGGCTAGATCCCCATCGGTGGCGGAAGACAGTATTCAGAACACCTGGAACCGTTTGTTCTCCGAATGGCTGCCCCGCAGCGTGTTTGAGCAAGGTAAGCATGAATTCATTGAAGAATATGCTCTGAACCGGGATCAAATCGTTCGTATGAAGCTTTATCTTCCGGTGGAACGAAGTAAGCTGGTGAAGCGTATTGAAATCGTGGAGTTGTCTTCGCTTAAGGTGATGCGTTTTCGAAGAACGGGTGTAGACTGCGTCAAACAAGCGGATGAAGCTTCCATTTCCTGGTTATGCCGTAATGGATTAATTGAAGATTCGCGAATTCGTGTATTCATGCACTGTGACGGTGGACTGCTGGACGAAAGCTCTTCGTACGAGGTTTATATAGCCCCTCCTGAGGAGTTTCTTGCTTCCCATGAAGAAGTAGATCTACAAGTTGAGCTGGAAGGCGGAATGTATGCCTGTCTGGAGTCAGGTGCTTATGGCACAATGACAGGTGTACTTGAAAGAGTGGATCGATGGCTCGATATGTCAACTGATTACAGGCCAGATCCAGCGCGCTCTTGGTTTGCGAGTTACTTACCTAAGGAAGAGGCGGACCACGGGATTTTCAAAGTGAAGTGTTATGTTCCTGTTCAAATCATGCCATAGTCATAAGAATGGAGGGAGTTGATGAGTCGATTGCCTATCGAAAGAGTGCAGCCGGAAGGGTATCGTCCGTTTACGACACCCCGCGTGTTAAAAATGATCCATGGAGGCAAAACAATGAACGAACAAATGCAGGATGGTCACAACCATGCACAGGCTAGCCCGATTAAAAACAAAGTAGGCAGCATTTTCATTCCGGTTCGGGATATCGAAAGGTCGCGCAGCTGGTACTGCCGTGTACTCGGAATAGCGGAAGATGATTGCCAGGTGATGAATGGTCATCTATGCCCTTTGCCCATGGAAGGAACGGGCGTGATCCTGGATACCATGCCGAAGTGGGGAGGAGATCAGCCGGGGGGAGCGCCGTCTATCGATACTCCTGCGTTCATGCTGCTGACAGAGGACCTGGAAGGATCATTAGCCTACATGAAAAAGCTCGGAGTGGAACTCGTGACGGAAATTGAGCATAATCATTGGTTCGTCGTGAAGGATCCCGATGGCAACAAACTCATGATATGTCGTGAATAAGTATGGACGATATCATGTTGTCTCCAATAACCTGAATCTCCATGTGAGAGTTCAGGTTATTGTTGTTCCGTCAGACGATAATGGGGAACATAAGGGTGAACTCATCATTACGGTTGACGGTCAACAAAAACTACAAACCGATGAGCGATATTCTACGTCTATAGAGCGGAACGATTGGTGGGAATAACAAATGTGGTCGAGGGAAACTCTAAGCCGGCGCTTGCAGCCGGCTTTTATTGATAGGATAGGGATGCATAGATTGTAAAAAAATATAAATTGAGGTTGATAGTGGTATATAATGGTCTTATAATGGAAATGTAAGCGTATTATTTCAAGCGTTATATCCTCGAACAACAAGTGAATCTACCATCATAGATTGGTTGTATGGCAAACAATAGTGAACAGAAAGAGAGGTGATTCGAAGCTTCAGTAGACGGTTCGCTTGAAGAACAGCTATGAGTTGCACTGGTATCCATGAAGCCATAATCCGATGATAATTAGGAGGGAACATGATGCTAAGAAAAGGAATAAGTGTAGTTATACTGTTCAGTCTTCTGGTCGTTCTATTGCCTGTCAACAAAACCAGCGCGGCACCGAACTGGAATTTGGTATGGAGTGACGAGTTCAATGGAACCTCGCTCAATAGAGCCAATTGGACACCGGAAATCGGTACCGGCAGCGGCGGATGGGGAAACAATGAGCTGCAGTATTATACCGACCGGGCACAGAATGTGCAGGTTACTGGCGGTAACCTTGTCATTACAGCGCAGAAGGAATCCTATGGCGGAATGAATTACACCTCTGCCCGGATCAAAACCCAAGACTTGAAGAGCTTTACTTACGGGAAAGTGGAGGCACGGATCAAGCTGCCATCGGGTCAAGGCTTGTGGCCGGCATTTTGGATGCTCGGAAGCAACATCAGTTCGGTTGGCTGGCCGAAAAGCGGAGAAATTGACATTATGGAACGGGTAAACCATAACCCTTACGTGAATGGCACCGTACACTGGGATGCAGGAGGGCATGCCGATTTTGGACGAGTCTCCGGCAATTTGGATTTCTCCCAATTCCATGTCTACAGCATAGAGTGGGACTCTAAATATATCCGTTGGTTCGTGGACGGCCAGCAGTTCAATGAGTTCTATATTGAGAATGGAACCGGCAATACCGAGGAATTCCAGCGCCCGTTCTTTTTATTATTGAATCTGGCAGTTGGCGGGAATTGGCCTGGAAGTCCGAACAATTCCACGCCGTTCCCATCGCAGATGCTGGTGGATTATGTACGCGTGTATCAGGACACGGGTGCATCGAACGTTATCAGTAATGGGATTTACACGATCGGTTCCAAGGCGAGTGGCAAAGTAATGGATGTTGTGGATGTCTCCACGGCAAGCGGAGCCAAGATACAGCAATGGACCAACTACGTCGCCAATAATCAAAGGTTCAGAGTAGAGAGCACCGGAGACGGGTACTACAAGCTCACAGCCGTACACAGCGGAAAAGTTCTCGACGTGCCGAATTCATCCACATCCACTGGCGTTCAGCTGCAGCAATGGGATGATAATGGATCGAATGCGCAGCGATGGAAGATCGTTGATGTAGGCGGAGGGTATTACAAACTTGTGTCCAAGGTGAGCGGACTGGCAGTCGATGTAGCCAGTGCTTCCACAGCAGATGGGGCTGTTGTACAGCAGTGGACGGATAATGGTACGGATGCGCAGAAGTGGACGTTCACCAAAATTAACTAAACTTGGACAAGCAGCTCCGTGAGGGGCTGCTTCTTTGTGTGAGCTTAACGGAAGCGATTGAATTGTTTATGCTCGGCAGCACCGGGGCCGCGGGGAACGATTGAATTAGGGAAATATGCCGATTTTACCGTTGTGAATCCTTGCTTACATGATGATTTGGATCCGGATGAACTGCTGAAGGTGAAGATCAGAATGACGATTATCAACGGGAAAATCGGTTATACGCAGTAACTTATCCAATCGAGCAGTCCAGCAATGGACTTGCTCGATTTGTCTGTATGGTTGATTTTTACTGACATTAAGATGGGGTATTGACTTGAGCCTTGCTTAACGACATGGTATATTTTGAAGTTACCGGCAAATTCGTCGTGCAAAATGAGGGGATGATCTTAAGCTAAACGCAAGTGGAGATGAGAGACCATGGAAGTTATCCGGATTAACATTCAAACCATATGATATTACGGCTAAAATCGTTGGTTAATGTCAAAAACAGGTGGCGCAATTGCGTTGTTGTTTCAAATATTTAAAGAGACTGAAGAGTCGAAGAAGGGAGGAAGCCAATGAACTTAAAATGGAAGTCATATCTCCCGCTGCTATGGATCCTGGCCATTCCTGTGCTCAACATTTTTTATGGTGTCTTAAACCATGCACATACGCCAGTAAAAAGCTTAGTGACGGATCTTGACACTGCGATTCCGTTTGTACCGATATTCATTATACCTTATCTGGTATGGTACCCTTTTATCATTATCATGCTGTTTTTGTTCTGTGCCAGAGATCGCAATGTGTATTATCGAACACTGTTGACCCAGTGTATTGGACTAATTGCATGTTACATTATCTTTTTCTTGTTCCAGACGACGGTAGAGCGGCCGCCACTTATGGGCACAGGGGTTCTTGATTGGTTGGTAAACCTGGTGTATAGTACCGACAATCCCTACAACTGTTTCCCAAGCATCCATGTCCTGACCAGTTACTTGATGATAAGAGGGGCAGCAGCTAGTGCAGGCTTTACAAATAAAGATCGGGTTGTCGTGCATATCTTTGCTTGGTCGATCATTGTTTCCACGCTATTCGTGAAACAGCATGTCCTGCTGGACGTGGTTGGTGCCATCGCGTTAGTTGAGATTCTGTGGTTTGGGGTAGGAAGATTATCTTCAGCACTCCGGGCTAAGAATAGAGGAGTTATCGTCCGCGGGGAGAATATGTAGGAGCAATGAAAGTCCGGATGGAACGATAGCCGTTTAGCTTGAAGCATTATGTACGTAACCGATCGATAAGTGCCGTGTTTATAGGAAAGATGCCATCATCATTTACAGGAGAAGCCATAAGAATGATTCGGAACACCGAAAAGCTCATCAGAGAATTCAAGAACAATCCCAGGATGGATGGGACGATTCTGGCTTCATACTGCCGGATTACCTCCCTGTATGGTGACCGGAATGACGCAGCCACCTTATTCCGTCTGTTTGCGGAGGAGCCTTCTGATTACAAGCGTTCCCTGCTGCTCGATCCGATTATGAGATGCGGAGATCAGAGATTGGCTGAGGAAATTGCGCATGTTTGTTTTGATGGGAAGAAACTTAAGGAGAACATGCCTGGCGATATTTTGCATGTGCTCGGGTTCTTGGGCTATGACCGCATGATGGATTATATGGTGGAGTGCATAACCGCAAATGATTGGTACTTATCGAAGGCTGCCTGTATCGGCTTGATGCATCTCCCTTGCGAACGATATGGCGAGATCTTGGCTGATGAGGTGGAACGCGTTTACGGACAGCCGCTGTTTCCTGAACTTCTCCCGGCTCTATGTTTCAAATTCACCAATGCCCGAATTGTTCCCCGCCTTATGGAATGGGGGAAGCAGGCCTCTTCGGATTGCAATGCGGGATTGATCTTGGGCATCGCTGCATTTGGCCGATCGCAACAGGCGCAGATCAGACGTATTTTGATGGAGCCGAAATGGGAGATGTGTGCAACCGGAACGGGAAGCCACTGGTGGGGTTACATGTCTATGCAAATGTCCGAAATAACGTTCAGTCAGCTTATTTCGGACATGAAGGATAGGATGCCGCTGGATTTACATAAGGGTGAGACGTTAGAGGCAGAGTCGTTGATCGTTCACAGGCTGCAGGTGCTGCATGATTTGATGGAAGTGAAGCTGAGTGATAATCTTCATCCCCTCCGTTTTGCTGCGACGAATAAGGAGCTGTTCTCCGATCTCTACACGCAGTTGTTCCAATGGAGCAACGAGTATAAAGATGATTCCATGACTGGCCTGATCCAACATGTTTTGGGATACGATCACCCGTTGTTGAATCAATACATATTATTAAGAACGAGAATGGAAATGGCGATACACCGGGAAATGGAACTGGAAGCACTGCGACTTCAGCCATAAAAAGGTTCCGACAGGTGTTGATAGGAGTAACAGCTCATGAAATCAGCCGAGTTTTCCGAAAATTTTATAAATAAGGTTTACCACCGAAATGGTTTTATATATAATAATCATAACAAATGCGATGAAGAGACGAGTAAATAAACGAATTCTTGTACAGAGAGCTCCGGCAGCTGAAAAGGGGCAAAGCGTTCTTTATTGAAAAAAGACTCAGAGCAGCACACGGAACCCTCATTATGAGGAGGATGGTGTGCCAGGAGCTCCTGTTACAGAGCTAGAGTATCTGCATTACCGTGTAATGCCGTACTCGATGAGGCGAATATGGTGACATATTGGCAAATTTGGGGTGGTACCGCGAGTATAACAATCTCGTCCCTAAGACTTATGGTCTTGGGGGTGGGATTTTTTTATATCACAAGAAATATGAAGGTTCAAAGTAGGAAACCTACACGAATCGCGCCGGATTGAATAGTTATCTAGAAGAAGCTCATTTACTGCATGCTTTTGTCCGTACGGTATATCAGAGTCGATGTATGGGGAACATGACGCCACGATTGAAAGGATATGAGTAACGAATGTCAGAAAAACTTAAAGTCGGTATTGTCGGTGGAACGGGTATGGTCGGTCAACGTTTTATGCAATTGCTGGATGGGCATCCATGGTTTGAAGTCACTTCCATTTCAGCCAGCAGAAACTCAGCCGGCAAAACGTATGAAGAATCCGTTCAGGGCCGTTGGAAACTTGCGACGCCAATTCCCGAACAGGTGAAGGGCATTATCGTGCAGGATGCTTCGCAAGTGGAACAGGTAGCAGCAGAGGTTGATTTTGTATTTTGCGCGGTCGATATGAAGAAGAATGAGATTCAGGCATTGGAAGAAGCTTATGCCAAAACGGGCACGCCCGTCATTTCCAATAACTCCGCTCATCGCTGGACGCCTGACGTTCCGATGGTCATTCCGGAAATTAATCCGGGTCATATTGACGTCATTGCCGCACAGCGCAAACGTCTGGGAACGACAACCGGATTCATTGCGGTGAAGCCGAACTGCTCCATTCAGAGTTATGTACCGGCTCTGCATGCTTTGCTTGATTACAAACCCACCAATGTCGTTGCTTCCACCTATCAGGCGATTTCCGGTGCCGGCAAGAACTTCACCGATTGGCCGGATATGCTGGACAATGTGATACCGTATATCGGCGGGGAGGAAGAGAAGAGCGAGCAGGAGCCGCTTCGCATCTGGGGGAGCGTTGTGAACGGGGAGATCGTCAAAGCTCAATCCCCATTGATCACTACGCAGTGCATTCGCGTTCCCGTAACCGATGGCCATTTAGCTACCGTATTTGCCTCGTTCGTGAACAAGCCGTCGAAGGAGGAAATCCTGGACCGCTGGAAGCAGTTTAAGGGAAGACCGCAAGAGCTGAATCTCCCAAGTGCACCTAAACAATTCATTACGTATTTCGAAGAAGAGAATCGGCCGCAGACGAAGCTGGACCGTGATATCGAGCGCGGCATGGGCGTATCGGTGGGCAGATTGCGCGAGGATTCCCTCTACGATTATAAATTCGTGGGTCTCTCGCATAATACGCTGCGCGGCGCGGCTGGCGGAGCTGTTCTGATCGCCGAATTACTGAAAGCCGAAGGTTACATTCAAGCGAAATAATAACTATACCTATTAAAATAAAGGCGACTGCATCTGCAGTTGCCTTTTTATGTTCATTGTTCATGGATCGTACATTGACGAAGTTCGTACTTATCGTATATAGTGTAATTCGCGCTTCAATGCATAGAAGCAAAGAAGCCGAAAAGCATAAAAGTGAAAAAGTTCATCGTTTATAAAACAGGCGGTCGGGAAGGAACTCCCGTCACGATCATGTATAAGGAGTTTTGGCACCATGGAACGACATCTCAGTTTCTCAAAAAGCATCATTCTTATCGCGTTTATATTGGCAGTCCTTTTTGTCTCCATCTTTCTTCTAAAGGCAGAGCCGCATATACCGCTCCTGGCAACGACCGTGGGTATCGCCGCGATCCTCCGGTTGTTCGGGTTTTCCTGGAAGCAGCTCGAATCCGCGATCATTCAAGGCATTCAAACGGCGATCATGCCGATTCTCATCCTTTCGCTCATTGGCATTTTGATTGCGGTATGGATGATGAGCGGTACCGTCCCGACCATTCTATACTATGGAGTGGATTATATTGAACCGCATTATTTTGCCGTGAGCGCGTTATACGTGACCATCGTGGTGTCGATGTTTACCGGCAGCTCCTTCACGACGGTCAGCACGGTTGGCGTTGCATTCATGGGGATTGCTGTAACGACCGGGATTTCTCCGGCGCTGGCAGCAGGAGCGGTTGTCTGCGGGGCTTGCTTCGGCGATAAAATGTCACCGCTGTCCGACACAACGAACTTTGCACCGGCGGTTGCCGGCATATCCTTGTTCACCCACATTGGCAACATGATCTACACTACGGTGCCGGCCCTGATCGTGACAACGATCCTTTTCCTGCTTGCACCAACGACCAATAACCTGGATTTAACATCGATAAATCAAATCAAGGCTGCTCTGAATGACGGATTCCATATTCATTGGCTAACGTTGATATCGCCGCTTGCGGTTATTGCTTGCTCAATTAAACGGATTCCGATTCTCCCGACGCTGATCGTGGGCATTATTACCGGACTCATCGTAACGGCCTTCGTTCAGCAGCAGTCGGCAGTCGATGTTTGGTTCAGCGTCATGCAGAGCGGCTACAAGAGCACGATAGCCAACGAAACCGTGGCTTCCATTGTCAATCGCGGCGGATTGCAATCGATGATGGGGTCCGTATCGCTGATATTGATTGCGTTATCCTTGGGAGGGCTGCTTCAGCATTGCGGCGTCATTGAAGCCTTCTTCCGCAAAGTCATGCAGCCGCTGAAGCGGAAGAGCAGCATTGTCCTGATGACGGGGGCATCCTCCATTGCGGTAAATGGCATGACGGGCGAGCAATATTTATCGATCCTTTTGCCTGGTCAAATGTTCAAGGAGGAATATGTCCGCCGAGGAATTCCGGCGAAGACGTTGTCACGTACATTGGAGGATTGCGGCACGCTTGTTAACCCATTGATTCCATGGGGGGTAAGCGGCGCTTTCTTCGCTGCTACGCTTGGAATTCCGGTCATTGAATATGCGCCGTACGCAACTTTCTTGTGGTTAAGCCCGCTCTTCACGTTTGCCTATGCCTTGATACCGCGATTGCAGCGGAACTCGCTGGGCAGGAAGATATGAGGATTGCCCACCAAACATAGATCTCGATCTTGACCTTGCCTCCCGGATAGGAGGAGACAGGGTCTTTTTTATTAAAGCGATTTATACCCAACCTGTTGGTCGATTAATCTGATACGATGTAAAGTGATGTGCAGCCAACATCGTGGATTCATTTCTAAGGGGAGGGGATATAAGCATGAACCATTGGATAGATAAAGAGCCAACCGCTACGGCGCTGATGGAAATGCATGTCCGGGCGATGTTTACGCATGACCGCGATATGCGAATTCGCACCATCAACGAGCCTTGGCCGGGAGAGGAGCTAGCCCCCAGATTTTTCCTGGGTCGAACGATAGACGGTTCCGCGATCTGCAGGTTTCGTCATGATGTTCCCGAAAGAATTGCCGGGCAATTGAGGGCGTTGGTTGAAGATGAGCCGATTGTAAACGATGAGGTTCAGAAGCCTAAACATTTTGCGGCTTACATGAATCTCCTTCGTACTGAGCACTATACGAGCGGACCCTGTTATCGGATACCTGACCAAACAACGCCGGCCAAACAGACGGTATGGATCACCCAGAAAAATATTAACGAATATTCGCTCACCGGTTTTGAATGGCTGATCACGGAAATCGATTATGACCAGCCTTGTGTTGCGCTCGTTCATGAGAACAGGGTGGTGTCGGTTTGCCGCAGCGTTCGGATTACGGAAGGAGCACATGAAGCCGGGCTTGAAACGTTAGAGGAATTTCGCGGAAGAGGTTATGCGGCTGCCGTTGTTGCCGGATGGGCAATAGAGGTGCGTAAGATGGGCGCGCTGCCGTTGTACAGCACTTCATGGGAGAATAACTCTTCCCGGAGAGTGGCAAGTAAACTAGCATTGTCCTATTACGGGGTTAACTTCACAATCAGATGAGATGATGGGCAGCGTGACCCCCTTACTAAAGGAAGCCATAAAGAAATCCCTCAAAAAATTTGAGGGATGAAGTGCACCATGATTATGTTAATGATTAGCTCGAGCTGCCTCTTCTGTTCTTATAATAGCCATGACCTTGGTTACCATGTCTATGTCTTAAATCGGATGAGGAACCTTTACGACGCGAATAGCCATGACTGCTGCTGTATTTTCTTCCATAATTCTTCGCGGAACTGCTGTAACGCTTACGGCCATGACTATGGGATGTAGAGTGGAGAAGCTTGTTCATGATCTTTCTTAACATGCAAAACATCCTCCTTTCTTGTTCGTAATCATTCCATATAATTTAATCGGATCGTAACATAAATGAAACCCCATAATCAAATTAAAGGCTGCCCTTCTTATCTGAGGGGTGGTTTCTTGCATCAGCGAGCGACTGCAGTTCGTGCATAAACTCTAAGGAACTTGAGTAAGGTTCACTCAATTGCAGCAAGCGTTTGATCATATTCTGCAGTCCCATCGAGAGATGCAATTCTTCCTGCCAGCTTCGCTCCACGGCTGCGCCTCGATTGTTATCCGGTTCGTAGGTGGAGTAGAGCATGAACAACATAAAGTGACCGATGTCCCGAAGATCCTCGCTTTCCTTCGAATCCTTAAATTGAACAGAGGACGCCGAGCTGTTTCGCTTGAACTTTTTTCGTACAGGTACTTGGAGCGGAGGGGGTTCACCGATCCTTCTCGCTAGTCCAAAATCAATAAGATTGATCCTGCCATCCTTAAACAGGACGTTAGGAATCCGCAGATCAAGATGAACATAGCCTTGCTCGTGTATGTATCGGACCAGCTTCAGAAGCTGCAGCGTGATATCGATGCATTCGTCTTCTTCGTAGTTCATGTCTTGTTCAAATATCAAATCTTCAAGCGTATCACCGTTCATATAAGACATGACCAGATAACTATCGCGGTTGTTCGTGAAAAAATCCCGATATGCCGGAATTTGCGGATGCTGAAGAGATCTTAATACCGCTGCCTCCCGATTCAGCAATTCTTTGGCGTAATCGCCTTTGCTGGGTCTTGACTGTTTGACAGCCACCACATTTCCGCTCTGTTGATCCATGCATTTATATAGGATGCCGTAACTTCCTTCCCCGATCATCTGTTGAACAGTGTAACGATTCCCCAGCACCGTATTTTCTTCAGCCGGGTAATCCCGCCAAGCGCTTATAAAGGAGCTAAGGTATGATAAAAATCGCATATCGATTCCAAATCTCTCCTTTGGGTTGGTCCCTCTAGTATGTTAGAGCAAGTGCGATCCCTTGTTATCGTACATTATAAGCTTTTTGATAGGATTATACGAATAGAGGGTATATTCGATCGGATTAGAATGAACCTCCTCTAGTCAATCGACATCTACTCGATCTTTCCTATAATCTAGCGGCGATAAGCCGTTAAGTTGCCGGAACAGCTTCGAAAAATAATGGATGGAAGAGAAGCCGTGCTTCTCGGCGATCTCCGTGATGCTGATGTCCGTATTGCGCAGATCCTCCTTGGCCCGCTTGATGCGGAACTGGTTAATGTATTGGGTCGGCGGCAAGCCCGTCGATCTTCTGAACAATTCGAAAAAATAACCTCTGCTGATCCGAAGTTCCTCGTAATACGACTCCAATGGACGCAGCTTGCCGTGCAGGATATCCTGATCCAGCCGCTCCAGTAGTTTGTTCATTCTATGATCGGGAATTGCCTCATCCTGCAATGCGAATGCAAGAAAACACTCGATGAATTGCAGGAACTGGCTTTGTGTCCTTACGCTGCGCATATAGGTATGCTCATTCTCAAACTGGTTCCCGGTGTAGAATTTTTCAAACAGGTCGCTCCATACGTTGATCTTCTCAACTCTCATGATCTCGGGTATGGCATAGGGAAAAGAAGGGCCGACATAGGAAGGAATCAGCTGGGCAATGTCATAACAGATCACGCTGGGATGATCGGCCAAAGCCCGGCGGTCCACATGGGCCCAGTCGAAATAACAGCAGACATGTACCATGGGATCCTGGCTGTCTGCTATCCAATCATGCGGCTGCCCTGCCGGTATATATACAAGGGAACCCGGGTCGGTATGGTATGTACGGCCTCTGGTGCGAATGATGCCTTTACCCTCGGTAATTAGATAAAGCGATGACGAATAGCAGTGCCGGTTGTTATTGCTTTGACCTTTGGAAAAGGGATACCGTGTCGCATAAAACACATAGGGATGGAAGACGGCAAAATCCACGTATTTAATTCCACATCCTTATAAGATAAGATTCTATAGATATTCGCATGACGATTGTACAAAAGCCTGACGTTTATGTAAATACAGCGATCGTCACCATTGCTATACTAACACTGAATTCATTTCATGCATGAGGAGGGAATTGAGATGTTGGATCGTCAATGCCTATTGACGGATGAACAAATAATTCAATTTATTACGAAGGGGTATGTGGTGCTTCACAACGAATTGCCGGATCAGCTTCATGCTGCTGTCAGGGATAAAATTAATGTTGTATTGCACGGAGAAGGCAATCCTGGCAATAACATTCTACCTCGTGTGCCCGAGATCCAGCAGTTCTTCGAAACGCCGGTCGTCAAGGGGGCTCTGACTAGTATACTTGGGCCGGATTACTATATGCATCCGCATCGGCACTGCCATTACAATCAGCCTGGAAATCAACTGCCGGGGGGCGGGCAGTGGCACAAAGACGGTTACTGGTCCAGCATGCGCAGCCATCGGCCATGGTGGGCGATGATATTTTATTACATGCAGGATATCACCGAGGAAATGGGACCGACCGCCATTATGCCCGGTACCCCATATTACGAGAAGTTTATAGGCGATCAAGGCGAGACGCTGCTGCCGACCGGTAAAGCGGGAACGATGGTTCTGGTTCATTTTGATTTATGGCACAAAGCTTCGCTGAACGTGTCTGACATGGATCGATACATGTTAAAGTTTCAATTCGTTCGATTGCGCGCGCCGGAAACGCCGAGCTGGAATCATCATGAAAAAGAGATGAGCCTCACGGGCGGAACACCTTACGAGCATTTGAATCTATGGAGGGACATATGGAACTGGATGCGGGGCGAACCGGGTCAGGAGATGCCCGTTACATCGGGAGACCAAGCCCAAGTAGAGGAATTGGCAGAAGCTCTTAAGTCCGAAGACGAGTTCGTTCGCGCCAGGGCGGCGGATCAAGCAGGATTGTTAGGAGAGACGGCCGCTTCATTGGCACCTGAACTGGGGCGCCTGTTGAATGACAGCGAACCGGTAGCTTTGAATGTAAGTTATGCGCTCGGCCGAATGGGCTCCGCAGGGATCAATGAATTGATTCGCCGCATGTCCGAAGGAACAACGCAAATCGCGCAGCGAGCGGCTTACGGACTCCAAGCTGCCGGTGCGAAAGCCATTCCGGGATTGCTATCGCTGCTGGAACACGCAAACGAGAAGCGCAGGGCGCTCGCCGTATTCGTACTCGGCACCATCGTACCGTCGTCGCATGAGGCGGTGTCTGCATTGAAAGCGTGTTTGCGGGATCCGAGCGAATGGGTTCGGCGAAATGCAGTCGAAGCGCTGGGCATGATCGGGAGTGAGGCCGGCGATGTGTGCCAGGCCTTGGCAAACGTATTGGAACAGTCACTTCTGCAAGAGGGAAGTGGAACCGCGGGAACCGATGATACGGACATCAGTCAGCAGAGCTATATCCTAAATAAAATTGGATATACTGCTGCCCTGTCGCTGCTTCGCACCGCCAAAGCCACGGATGTTCCCATCGTTATTCATTCGCTCGAGCAAGCGCTTCACAGCAAGGATCGTTATGTAAGGGCGTATGCCTTCGAAACGCTCACCCATCTGCGGACACCCGAAGCGATGGATGTCCTGATTCGGTATTATCGACCGGCCAGATGGTGTCCGGACACAACGAAGGCGAGCACTTTCTGATATCCGTATTTGCCTTCCGAAGCCCCTCTCATTCCCAGCGGAAATGAGAGGGGCTTTTCGGTATGCCTGAGCTCCGGCGCGATTCACGAGCAGGTGTCCTTTTTTTGCAAAAGCATGACCCTTTCATGCAAAGACTTGTTCGATGGGCTCTAGTACAATGGGGCTCAAAGTTCGGCTTTAGCCGATAATGGTTGAAAGGAGCATTCAAGCATGGCAACATCAATCAAAAGAGTTCATGTCGTATTCAAGACCCATCTGGACATCGGGTTTACCGATTTGGGAAAGAACGTAATCGATCGTTATATGGAGCATTTCATACCCCAGGCTTTGGAACTGTCCGAACAGCTGGCTAGCGAAGAGGGGAACGTAAAATTCGTATGGACGACCGGCTCATGGTTAATTCATGAGTTTTTGGGAGCCGCTGCTCCTGACATGCGGGCGCGCATGGAAAAAGCCATTGGGGAAGGACGCATCGTTTGGCACGGACTGCCGTTTACGACGCACACGGAAATCATGGATGCCGATTTATTCCAATTCGGACTTTCCCTTTCGAACAACTTGGACCGGAAGTACGGAAAAACCACGATTGCCGCTAAAATGACGGATGTTCCGGGTCATACCCTTGCAATGGTCCCCTTGCTGGTTAAACACGGCATTCAATATTTGCATTTAGGCGTTAATATGGTATCCAAAAATCCCAAGGTGCCGGAGATGTTTGTATGGCGGGCTTCCGATGGCTCAGAGATCATCGTTCATTATGCGGATAGTTACGGCAAACCGTTTCATATGGAAGGGCTGGAGGACGCTTTGTATTTTGCCCATACGCATGATAACCATGGTCCATCCACGATGGAGGAGATCCGTACATTGTTTGAACAATTGGAGCGGGATTATCCAGGGGCGGAAATCATGGCCTCGACACTTGATGCATTTGCCCGGCGGCTTCAAACCGTAAAGGACCGATTGCCTCTTGTGAGCGAAGAAATCGGGGATTCGTGGATACACGGTATTGCCTCGGATCCTTGGAAAATCGCCCGCTACCGTGAATTGCTAAGGCTTCGGGATCGCTGGATCGAATCCGGTCAATTGGACAAGAACAGTAATGCGTACGATCGATTTTGCAACCGTCTGATGTTGATCCCCGAGCATACCTGGGGGCTGAACAATTCCGTCTATCTCGTCGATTTTGTTCATTATTCCTCCACGGATTTAGCCGCTGCAAGAGCACGGGATATCGTTGAAGACAATAAACGGAGAAAATACGATTACCTGTGCCAGCAGGCGAATGATACCAGGTCGTACAGCCATTACGAGAGCTCTTGGCAGGAACAACGGGATTATCTTGAGGAGGCAATTCAATCGCTGCCGAAGGGGTTGGCAGCTGAAGCGCGAATAGAGCTGGATCGGATGAGTCGGCATCAAACCGTCCCAGACTCGGAGCCGGTGCAGTGCAAGCAGCCGATCGATATGAACGAGCTTTACGAATTAGGGCAGTTTCAGGTAAGTTTCGCTGACGATGGCTCGATAAACCGATTAATGGATCGATCCGGGAAGGCATGGGCGGATGAATATCAGAGACTTGGCACTTATAGGTATGAAACCTTCAGCAAAGAAAACTATGATCGCTTCTTTAAAGAATACGTGACCAATCTGGATATTCATCACGGCTGGGCGGACAACGATTTCGGCAAGCCGGGAATCGAATATGTCAAACCGCGGCCGGAACATCGGCGGTATACGGCATCCTTGCGGACGATGCACCTGGAGAGGTGCGCCGATTATGATATCGTAACAGTGGAAATGAAGCTGCCGGAGATTCTCAGTAAGCAGTATGGGGCTCCGCGCCGATTGAACGTAATCTATACCTTCCTTGCGAATGAGCCCGTCATAGAGGTAAGTCTAAGCTGGAAGGGCAAACCAGCCTGCCGTCTTCCGGAAGCAAGCTGGTTCTCGTTTGCGCCCCTTGTGGATAATCCCAACGCATGGATGATGGATAAGCTGGGACAGCGTATATCTCCGTTATTCGTCGTGAAGGACGGTAACCGGAACATGCATGGTGTCGATTCCGGCCTATATTATGAGGGGGCGGACGGAACGGTGGTCATTGAAACCTTGGACGCGCCGCTTGTGTGCCCGGGGGAACCGCGTTTGCTGCAATTCGACAACTCCTATGCTTCATTGACCGGTGGATTCCATTTCAATCTGCACAATAACGTATGGGGTACGAACTTTATGATGTGGTTCGAAGACGATATGAAGTATCGGTTCAGATTGAGACTGAATTCTCATTCGTGAGCTAATTGTGCCCATCATGAAAAACAAAATGGAAAGATGTGAGTTTATAACTCGCATCTTTTTTATATATGCACGATCATCCGCCGGTCAAGTTATGAAGAGGTATTGTTTCTATTAATAAAATCGTGAATCCTGTTACGAAGCTGCTCATGCTGCTCAAAATGGTTATACATCCGATAGGCTACCGTCTGCGCATTTCCGAAGAAGAATCGTTCAAACTGGGTTTGCCGACCACCGAACGAGCTTGCACCAAGCTCCCAAGCAAGCCTGAACAATGCGATACGATCCCAAGCTTCCGTGGTGGACCCTTTTAAATATCGATTAAGATAGGGGCCTGATTCCGAAAGAAAATCCAATTCGGAAGGGATCATGATCAGGCCGCTGGAGCCTAGCAGCTGAATCATCTCTACCATCTCGGGATAGAATTTGGGGAAGAGGATGCTGGATGCGATAAGAGGACTGGCGGCAGGAACGAAATATCCGAATTTATCCTGGCTGGCGCCCTGCTCGGAAGCCAATCTTAATGCCTTAAAGGTCTCCAGAAATGTAATCATTTTCGAAACATTCGAGACCATTTGGGGGTCGAGTCCAACGTTCTGTTCATCTGCCAAGGATTCCAGCAAGCCGAGCATGAATTCGGTTTTAACGATGAAACGGGTGACCATTTGGTGGGCGATATGCGTATGAAAGTGACTCTCGCCGAATAAACGCCCGGCGTAAGTCTCGTCCCCATAGTAAAAGATCCGGTCATGGGGGACAAGCACGCAGTCGAAGATGACGAGTGTATCCATCTCTTCGTATCTTGCGCTGAGGGGATAATCATAGGAAGAAGTGGCACCGTAGCTTTCACGGCATATAAATGTCATCCCCGGTAAATCGTTGGGAACCGCAAATGCAAACGCAGAAGGATTTACATCCTGGGACATCGTTGGCGACGGTGTAGGGAATACCAGCATTTCTTCGCAAGTAGCTCCTTGTGTTGCCATCATGAAGGCTCCGCTTATGATCATTCCTTCATCATTAATCTCTACGACTTTAGCCGCGATAGTGTCTTCAGCTGCATCTTGCTGACCGGACATTTTACATGCATAGGGCTGGATGAAGGCGTGAGATAATGTAATATCATGATCACGACAGTACTTATAATAGTTCCTGAGATTTTCGGCATATCTCGGATGATGTTCCTCCAGAATATTGGCAGCAGTATATAAGGACATGATCGCGGTGTTCATATAATCGGGAGAACGCCCTAAAAAGCCATGATGCCTGTTCGCCCACAACTCCATCATCATTCTGCGTTTCTGCAAATCCTCCGCGTTCTTGGGGGGGAGAAAAGACAAACCTACCCGTTCTCCCGTATCGGGTGAGGGGTGAGTCATCTGTTCGATATAACTTGCTTCACACTGCATATCGTAAAGATCGGCTTGGGTTTGAATAAGACCTTGGAATGCAGGGTGTTCGGATAAAGGTCCCTTGATAGGCTCTCCTTTATACCAAATGTTAATATTCCGTCGGTCAATCCGTTCGATATACTGCTTTCCCGATTTAATAGGCACGTTGTTCACCCCATTTGCGAAAATCATAAGCTAACGAACCTGTCTACTGCTGTTAATGTACGTGCTTAGTCCACACGGAGTACATTGTCCGTCGGAAACGATGAAAAATATGCGGATGTACCTCAGAAGTTTAAGTCAGGAAGTGACGACAGACAAAAAAAACGGACCTGTTATGGTCCGTTTCTTGATTTTTCGATTAATGGGATTGACCCAGATACTGCTCAAGCGTGAGGTTTTGTCTCGTGATTTCTCCCGCAATATAGACGCCCACGTAACGTACATGCCAGGGCTCATACGAATAGCCGGTTAATTTCTCCTTGCCTTTTCCGTAACGAATGATAAATCCGTATTTCGGTGCATTGGCTTTCAGCCATTTGCCTTCTTTGGTATTTCCGAAGCTTTGCTCCAACGCATACCCTACGGAAGCACTGGATATATCCATGCTCAGCCCGGTCTGATGCTCGCTTTGTCCAGGACGTGCGCTTGTTTTGTTAGCGACGGCCTCGCCCTTATTACGGGCGTTGCGTTCGAATATGGCTTTTTGGGTGGTATAGGACCGGTAGCCCGATACGGCTTTGAGATCGATCCCGTCTTTCTTGGCTGCCGCAAACAATTTTTCCAGCGCTGATGCCGCTACTTTTTTCATCTGTTTTTTAGGACTAGGTCCCGAGAAGCTGAACGGAATATGGGGTACAACCAAGTCTTGCGGAACATAACTCGATGGTAGATTTCTATGCTTGTTGACAAGTACAACGGTGCTTGATAGATTGGTGACCGTATTTAAACCACGAACCGTTTTTAAAGTTCGGTTAGGAGCGTTGTTTTCCAAAAACTTCGTAAATGATAAGCTGGAAGAAGCTGCCGCGGCAGCTTCCGCCTTGCCAATGCCGGTGCTGCTTAGAAAACTGGATAAGGCTAGGCTTGTGACAACGGAACCGATGATGACCGTGGGAATGATGGATTTGACGATTTTTTTGTGCATTTGAAGTCCCTCCTCGTTAGCTATCTCTCAGTATATAAGAGAGTTATATCGGTAGAATCTCTGACTTGTTTCTGAATTGTAAACAAAATAGAATAGATCGAATCTGATAATAACCCAAAAATAGATTATAGTGATATAAAAATAGGTACAAATTTCTACATAAGGAGACTTTTTAGATGGAAATACGCGATTATATCAAACAAGGGTTTGAAACCTATTACGCCAAATATAGTCAAGTTACGGAGGATGGGTTCTGCAGGTGGATGCGCCCGGACGTTTCCGCAGAGATGAAGGCCGTCGATACCGGTGAGGAGTGGTCCATATGGAAGTTAGTTCCTTCCTTTGTAAGTGAAGATCATATTAGGGCGATGGAAGAAGAGTATGGATTGACTTTTCCCGAGTGGTATAAAGCATTTATCGCCACGTACCACCATTACTTTGACGTCATACCTGAACAAGCAGTGGACGAGCCGCTGGATAACGTCAGGAACATGTACAATCCCTTGTTGTGCCGGCTGGGATATCTTCCTTTCACATGGGATTCCGAATACGGCAAGATCTGGTGCATCGATGTAAATGAAGACGCTGGCGAGGGCCGCGGAGCCATCTATGAGATCGAACATGAAATATTATTTGACCTGGATGAAGAACAAACGGATCGGTCTGAGCTTAAAAAGTCATTGGTATTTCTATATCCTGATTTCAAGGCGTATTTTGACCGTACATTCCTTGAAGGATGATGCGGTTCATTTTATAAATAGAAGGAGAAGTTTCATATGCGAAATGAACAGCTGCAAGAAATTTTGAACGAATACGGCATCCGGGAATCCGAGATTACGTTTATTCGGCATAATGAAAATCGAACCTATAAGGTGGAAGACCATCACGGAAGTACATATCTGCTGCGCATTCATCAACCGGTAAAAGACGGCATGGCAGGTCAGCAGCATACCTATGACGGTTTGCTGGGTGAACTGCAAATGCTGGAGCACTTGTCAGGCTGGGATCATCTGCTTGTCCAAAGGCCGCTGCGGAATCGGGAAGGCAAGCTGATTACAATCATCGAACACGAGGGGAAGCGTTGGAATAGCTCCGTGCTTACCTGGCTGGAAGGAAGAGACTTGCATAAGGATGATGTAAGCGACCCGATCATGGTCGAGAAGCTAGGGGCTCGTGTTTCAGAGCTGCACCGATTCTATGGTCAGTACATGCCGGAGGGCCTGGATAAGCGTCCGAGTCAGGGGATTGGCTACAATCAATATATGATCGAGGTTATAAAGCAAGGGTTAGCGAAAGAGTTGTTCACTTCCTCCGATGTTTCCGTTATTGAAGACACGATATCGTTGGTTAACTCGCTGCTTGCGGATCGTGTGAACGAAGAAGCCTGGGGGCTTATCCATGGTGATTTAAGCTTGGGGAATATCATCATGACCTCGGATGGAGAACTGTGTTTTATCGATTTTGGTTTTTTCGGACCAGGGTATAATTACACGGATGTTGCAATGGGTGCCATGATGGTTCCTTCGGAGCTTCGGAATTTATTCCTGAGAGGGTATTATGGCAATGAACATACGGGACAAGATAAGCTTGTTCTGTTAGAAGGTTTCATGCTGCTGGCCATTATCGGATACTATGTCTTTCAAATGGAGAATGAATCCGTGCATGCATGGATGCGTGAAAGAATGCCGAAGCTGTGCGCCGATTACTGTAAGCCTTATTTGTCGGGTGAACGCATATTTTATTCCGTATAATTCGATGACGGATTTAACGGTATCCGTGAAAGTTAATTATAAGCATTCAATCCCTTGGTATGCACGCTGATCGGGTGATACGATATGAGATATATAACATAAGGATTAGAGGTGAAACCAAATGGCGGAAAGCAAACTTCTACTGCAACAAAAAGCTCTTCAGGATGAAGCTTCTGAGGTAGCTGATGAACTTCGACTTTACGAGTTGTTAAGTCAAGCAGGCGAACCAGTGCGTGTTGGTAGTTCAGCCCTCGGATTGATGGTATGGAGAGACCTGGATATGACGGTGAAATGCTCTCGGCTGAATCAACAATTAACTGCACATATCGCATCAGAACTCATGCTACATGCTGGTGTACGTGAGTTGAAGTTCATAAATGACACCGGTGTTTATAATACGGATCCCGCTTATCCCGATGGATTATACATAGGCCTGAAGTATAAGTCTCAGCGAGGGAAGGAGTGGGAAATGGACATTTGGTTCGTGGATGAACCGGAGAGACAACCCGACTTGAAACATATCGTCACGATGCCTGAACAGCTGACTCAGGAACGCCGGGAAGCTATTTTGCAAATCAAAAATGATTGGGCGAGCCGTGATGAATATGGCAAGACTGTGCGAAGTTTCGATATTTATACGGCGGTTCTGGAAGAAAACATAAGGACACCGGAGCAGTTTCAGGCCTGGCTGGACCAAAGGTCCATGAATAAAGAATAAATCCAATGATTAATAGGAGATTTACATATGGAGATTATCAAGCATAACCAAGACAACTGGGAGCTTAAAGTAAAACAGCAAAATCAGTGGACTGTTCCTGTAAGCAGCGAAGAAATCCAGAATGCCAGGATGGGCGATTGGTCTATTATTGTCACCTCAACCAAGCCTGTGCCCAAAGAATGGTTTCCTGAACTAAGCGGAAAGAATGTGCTCTGCCTAGCTTCTGGGGGAGGGCAGCAGGGACCCATTTTGGCCGCTGCGGGAGCGAATGTAACCGTGTTGGATTTTTCCGAATCTCAATTGGACCAGGATCGCTTTGTTGCTAAGCGGGATGGATTGTCCATTCGGACGGTTCTCGGTTCGATGACGGATTTAAGCATGTTTGATTCGGAGAGCTTTGATTTGATCGTTCATCCGGTATCTAACCTTTATGTGCCTGATATTCAACCGGTCTGGCAGGAGACATACCGCGTGCTGAAGCCTGGTGGCGTTATGATTAGCGGCTTTATGAACCCGTTCTTTTATTTATTCGACTGGGAACTGGAAGAGCGTGGTACGCTTCAGGTGAAGCACACCCTTCCATATTCGGAACTGGATTATGCGTCGGAAGATGAGATCGTGAGAAGCGGGGTCGCTTTGGAATTCGGACATACGCTGGAGCAGCAAATTCAAGGTCAAATCCAATCCGGTTTTTTGATTGCCGGGTTATACGAGGATTCGTTCGGAGGCCAGAAATTGTTGGATCGTTATGCGAACAGTTTCATTGCGACAAGGGCCATAAAGCTCTAACATCATGTCTATTGCCAATGAGTTCATTAGAAGAGTCATCCTATCGGGTGGCTTTTATTTTTTTATGTATATGTAAAACATAAGTAAATCCTATTTTTTTGATATTATCCATATCATTTCTCCTGTGATAGCATGTTCGTATATCTAGTAAGTGGAGAGAGGAATGATGGATATGAGTTCAGCATTTTGGTTAATAAATGCCCGGTTAGAGAGCGGTTATGAAGTTCAAGATGGCGTAATTACGGGAACAAAGACGGAGATTCGCCACATATTCATAGAAGATGGAAAAATCGCGAAGATCGTAGCTTCGAATACAACCCTAACAGACCAATGGCCGCAGCACGACGTGAAGGGCTTATTGCTTCTTCCATCCTTTATCGAGAAGCACTGCCATTTGGATAAAACGCTGCTTGGTGACCGATGGCGCTCCGTTACGCCGGTTTCCAGTATTTTCGAACGTTTGGCGATCGAGAAAGCGACGCTTCCTTCGCTGGATACTTTGACGCAAGACCGTGCCGAGCGGCTGCTTGATATTTACCTGGAGTCCGGCGTGACGCATGTGCGTACGCATGTGGATATCTATCCGGAAGCGGGATTAGACAATTTAGAAGCGGTTCAACAAGCATTACGCGCATTTGAAGGAAAGTTATCTTATGAGATCGTTGCTTTTCCACAGCATGGTTTGCTACGCTCCAAATCAACGGAGTTAGTGAGACAAGCACTTCGCAGCGGTGCAGGTTTGGTCGGCGGAGTTGACCCGGCTACGGTGGATGGCAATATTGAAGCTTCTTTGCAGGAAATGGTGGGGCTCGCAGTCGAAGCCAATGCGGGCATCGACCTGCATCTGCACGATGCCCATCATCTGGGGATCTTCACCATGAAGCGATTAGCTCAGTTAACCATTGAAGCGGGACTGCAAGGCAAGGTGGCGATTAGCCATGCCTTCGGATTGGGTGATATTCCGCCGTCCCAAGCGCAAGAGATGGGGGACTTGCTCGCTGATGCGGGGGTCGCCATTATTACGAGTGTGCCCCTTGGCCGCAACTTTCCGCCGGTTGGTTTGCTGCACGAGCGCGGTGTAGAAGTGGCCGTCGGATGCGACAACATTTTTGATGTGTGGTCGCCCTTCGGAAATGGGGATGTGCTGGAGCACGCCGGCCGACTAGCGGAAATATCGAGATGGGTGGATGAACGTGCTTTAGCGCAAACGTTCCAATATATTACGGGCGGCACTACACCGCTTAATCATGATGGGGAGCAGGTATGGCCGCAGGTCGGAGACGTCGCCAGCATCGTATTTGTTGAAGCTTCTTGTTCCGCTGAAGCCGTTGCGAGAAGATCCAAACGCATGGCGACGATGTTTCAGGGGAACATCGTTTCCGGTTCGTTTTAGGCGAATTTTATGTCCATTCGGATTAAATTGCTGCTGTCCTATACCGGTATGCTGGTCATTAGCTTGCTGGTCTTTGTGTTGACTGCGAGTTTGTTCACCATTGCGGCCACAGGCGATATTCACGGTATTCGGGATTTTTATAAAGTGCACTATCAGATTAACCCGCTCACGGAAGAAGAGGAGTCTATATTCCTCGAATTAAAATATCTTGCCAAGAACGAACCGGATGAGCTGCAGAACAAAGAGCTGCTATCGGAATATGATTTTAAGCTGAGAACCGTACGAGCCGGTCTGTATGTCCGGAGGGATAACGACCAGGTGTTTGAGTCCAATACGATGAACCAGCCTGAATTGGAAGCGAATCTGCCTCCATATGACCTGAACAACCATCAGATTCGTAATACCCTTAACATCGGTGAACGGTTTTATGCTTATGCCAAATATGATTTCCGGTATTCGGATGGTGCTAGAGGCAGTGTGTATGTGATTCGAGAGCGAAGTCCTTTCGGTGAAGTCACGCGCAAGCTTCTACCCATTCTTGTCTTGAGTCTCGTTGGTATCGTTGTGGTTGCAAATGTATTGTTATATCGCTGGATCACACGTAGCGTGGTCAAACCGCTTGATTTGCTTCGAAAATCGGCGGAACACATCAAGGAGGGAAATCTCCAGTTTTCTCTGGATTTGCATTCCAAGGACGAAATCGGCCAGTTGAACGAGACGTTTGAGAATATGCGGAAGCGTCTGCATGAATCGATTCAACTCCGGCTTCAGGACGAAGAGAATCGGAAAGAACTGATCTCCAACATCTCTCATGATTTGCGCACGCCCATAACGAATATTAAAGGGTATATCGAAGGTATACGTGACGGCGTTGCGGATACGCCGGAGAAAATGGATAAATACGTGAACATTATCTATACCAAAACCACCGATCTGGATAAACTTGTGGATGAGTTGTTTCTGTATTCCAAGCTAGATTTAAAGCAGGTTCCGTTCATGTTTGAGCATGTCGATATCATCGGTTTTATAGACGATTGCATCGATGAGCAGCGCTATGTTTTGCAGGAAAAGGGAATACGGCTGGAGTGGAAGGAACGTATCGGTCAGTCTGTCGAGGTCGTTGCCGATCTGGAAAAATTAAAGCGAACGGTGCTCAATATCATCGGAAATGCCCAAAAATTCATGGACAAGCAGGACAAAACCATATGTGTCTCCACTCAGCTTTCTCCGGAATGGGTAACGGTTGAAATACGGGATAATGGGATGGGCATCGAGCCGGAAGCGATCCCTTATATATTCGAAAGGTTTTATCGTGCGGAGCCATCCCGCAATTCTTCAACGGGCGGCAGCGGCCTGGGGCTTGCCATTGCCAGCCAGATCATCGAGGGACACGGGGGTACGATCTGGGCGGAAAGCGAGCCCGGCGTCGGCACCAGCCTGTACTTTACCCTCAAACGAGCGACGAAGGAGGCATTGTAATCCATGACCACACGCATTCTCATCATTGAAGACGAGACAACGATCGCTCAGTTGGAGCGGGATTATTTTGAGTTGAACGGTTTTCTGGTAGATCTATGCCATACAGGCAATGAGGGCCTGAAACTTGCCCTTAACGAGGACTACAATCTTATCATTATCGACCTGCAGCTTCCCGGAATGAATGGCTATGAATTATGCAGCCATATCAGGAAAAACAAGGAGGTACCGATTCTGATCGTTTCTGCTAAAAATGAGGAGATCGATAAAATCCGTGCCTTTAATCTCGGTGCCGACGATTACATTACCAAGCCGTTCAGCCCGAGCGAATTAGTCGCAAGAGCCAAGGCCCATCTGATGAGATATGTGAGGCTTATGGGCAAGCAAAGCCCAAGTCCTAGCTCAGAAATTCATATTCGCGGCTTGGTCATCGACAAATCGGCGCGAAGGGTGTTCGTACGAAATCAGGAAGTCACGTTTACGACCCGGGAGTTTAACTTGCTTGAATTTCTGGCAACTCATCCAAACCGGGTGTTTAACAAAACGGAACTGTTTGAACGGATTTGGGGCATGGATTCCAGCGGGGATATTGCAACCGTAACCGTCCATGTCCGCAAGCTGCGCGAAAAGATGGAGCTGGATCCATCCAATCCGCAGTATATTGAAACGGTATGGGGGGCTGGCTATCGCTTTTCGGTCTAAACAATTTATAATTTGTTAATAAAAGTTTTCGAAACGCTTAATCCCAGCTTTCTTGGGATTTTAGGACTCTCTTCTATCATGGAGATATGACGATCAACGTTCATATTTCAACGATTTAGGGAGGGTATACAAATGAAAACATGTTCTAATAAACTGGCGGCCATGATGGTGGCGGCTGCCCTGGGAACGGCTTCGCTTCCGTTTCATGTACTGCAGACCGAGGCTGCGGGAGCCCCGCTCGCTGACCAGGATATAGAGCAAGCCACTCAAGTGCTGTCCCAGCTTCGCGTGATGCAGGGTTACCAGGATGGCACGATGGGGATAACCAGTCCCATTACGCGGGCAGAGTTGGCAAAAATGCTTGTGCTTGCGTTTGGACTTGAAGGCAAAGGAGATACAAAGCCAAGTTTCACGGATGTGAATTCAAACACGTGGTATGAACGGTACGCAGCTGAGTTGGTAGCACAAGATATTATGCAGGCACCGGAGGGACGTTTTGATCCTCGGGGAATCGTTACCCATGCCGACCTGGTACAAATGGTATCTAAGGCTCTGAAACGAGATGTGAATTCCGTGGATGAATGGGCGAAGCGTTTTTATTCTGAGGAAGGCCATACCACACGTGGTCAAGCTGCCTACTTAATAAGCATTGCCCATGAGGCAATTCCGTCAGAAAAAGCCAAAATCACAAGTGTCCGCGCACTGAATGCCATCACCTTGATCGTTACCTTCGATGCTCCTTTGACGGCAGACAATGAGGCGTTTGCAAAAGCCAAAGAAGATTTTAAATTTAACAACGGGCTTGAACTTACTAACATGCCGCGTTTGAAGACGGGCTCAATTTCCACTTACATCGTCCCAACCTCCGTTCAAAAACCGGGTACATCCTATACGCTTACCTATAAAGGGAAAAGAGCAGGCACATTTACAGGTAATAGCACGAAGTTGGACATGACAGAGGCTAGGCAAGTCGCTCAGGATACGTTTGAGTTGGAGGCACTTAAAGAGAATGGTGTCGTTGACTATGGTTATGTTATTTCCGCTTATAGCGGAGGCCGCGGAGCCAATGCATTCGTATTGGATGAGAACAACAGCGCCGATGGAAAAGTCTATCAGATCATATCCTCTGGTCAAGCCAGAGAAGTGACGATTACGCCTGCAGGCGGACAACCTATCGTGGCAAAATACGTACCCTTCACCCAGTCGACGGATGGCAAACAAGAGCCGAAATTCCGTTTACCTGAAGGCCAGACACTGACGCCGGGCGTTACCTATACCGTTACCTCGGATTGGGCACAGATTGCGAAACCTTCTTTCGTTGCGGGAAGTTTCGAACCGCTGGATATCATCGGAGCCGAGGCGATCAGTGACAGTTCCGTTGCCATTACATTATCCGCGGACCCTGGTGATGAGCTGTTCTCCGGTCGAAGCATCGAATTGGTTGATGCAGAAGGCGGCAAGCAGATAGCAACTTATAAATATTCAAGCCGCAAAGGTGCCGTGGGCGTGTTCGATCTTGCGCAGGAGGCTAAACTGAAACCAGGAACGGCATATACAATCCAACCGGTTGGCGAATGGGCAGGCGAAACAACGGCGGTTCTGACCGTGAAATAATATACATTCAAGAATGGAAAATGAATACACCATATAAAAAGGATGAGCTTAAGGGTTCGTCCTTTTTATTATGGTGTATATTGCGATTTTTGTATCAAAACGTCCACGGAGTGGGTATTAATTGTTAAACGGTTGACAACCTGTATATACATGTTATGATTTTTCTATACGCAACCTGTATATACAAGATGGCGAGGAGGACGAAGTTTCATGTTGAACCCAAAAACCCAGTCTCAAGATTGGTGGAGAACTTCGACGGTTTATCAAGTATATCCGAAGAGCTTCAACGACACGACCGGCAAAGGCACGGGCGATATACGAGGGCTCATGGAGAAGCTGGATTATATAAAGGGACTAGGCATCGACATTGTGTGGCTTCAGCCGGTGTATGTTTCTCCGCAAAATGATAACGGTTACGACGTTGCGGATTATTGCAGCATTGATCCTGTATATGGGACGATGGACGATTTCGACGAGCTTGTGGCTGAGTTGAAAAAAAGAGGCATGCATCTGATGATCGACATTGTCGTGAATCATTCTTCGACCGAGCATCGATGGTTTAAAGAAGCGGTATCTTCTCGCAATAACCCGTATCGAGACTATTACATCTGGCGGGATCCCGCGGAAGATGGCGGTCCGCCCAACAACTGGCAATCCAAGTTTGGAGGACCGGCATGGCAATATGACGAAGGGAGCGGGCAGTATTACTTGACTCTTTTTGACAAAACGCAGGCAGACCTGAATTGGGAAAATGCGAAGGTCCGTGCGGAAGTCGTGGATATCCTCACCTTTTGGGCAGACAAGGGCGTAAGCGGATTCCGGATGGATGTCATCAATCTCATATCGAAAGATCCCTCGTATCCGAATGATGACGGTTCGGTAGCACCCGGAGATGGACGCAGGTTTTATACGGACGGACCAAGAGTGCACGAATACATTAAGGAATTGAACGAAAAAGTGTTTAAGCCTTACAATCTCGTCACGGTGGGTGAGATGTCCTCCACCACCCTGGAGCATTGCGTTCGTTACTCGAACCCGCAGGAGAACGAATTCTCCATGACGTTCAACTTCCACCATTTGAAGGTAGACTATCCCAACGGGCAAAAATGGGAGCTCAAGCTTTATGATTTCGAGGAGTTGAAAAGAGTGCTCTCCGATTGGCAAATCGGCATGCAGAAGGGGGGCGGCTGGAATGCCCTGTTCTGGAACAACCATGATCAGCCGCGCGCGCTGACCCGGTTCACCAATGATGGTGAATTCCGCACGGAAAGTGCAAAGATGCTGGCTACGACGCTGCACGGATTGCAAGGCACGCCATATGTATATCAAGGCGAAGAGATTGGGATGCCTGATCCGAACTGGAATGATATATCCGAGTTTCGGGACATTGAATCCTTAAACATGTATGCCATTCTCCAGGAACAGGGTAAAACGCCGGAGGGGGCTGCCCACATCGTCAAGGTACGCTCGCGAGATAACTCCAGATTACCTATGCTGTGGAATGACAGCGATCTAGCCGGCTTTACGACGGGGACGCCTTGGATCAAGATCGATGAGCGGTATCCGCTGATCAATGCGCAATCCGAAGTGGAAGATCCGCATTCGATCTATCATCATTATCGGAAGCTTATTGAAATGCGAAAGAACATTCCGGTGATTACGGACGGTGAATATGTTCGCCTGGATGAAGGCCATCCCGAAATCTATGCGTATGCCAGAAAGAACAAGGAGCAGACGCTTGTTGTGATTTCCAATTTCAGTGATCGCGACGTATCGTTCGAACTTCCTGAGAAGATGATAGTGAATCTGACAGAAATTCGAACGGCTCAGCTGCTAATCGGCAACACAACGGAAGAACCCGAGCTTACTCCAACGGTTGCACTTCGACCGTATGCATCCTATATGTGGCTTATTCATAACAACTAAATTCATAATGTCAGGAGCGTATAGCTATGGCCATTGATCGCAAACACGTGGAGCGCATTGTCGAGGCAGTCGGTGGAAAAGACAATATCGAAGCCGCTACGCATTGCGTAACCCGTTTAAGATTTGCCCTTGTGGACGACAACAAGGTGGATTCCAAAGCCCTAGATGAGAACGATTTGGTGAAAGGGCAATTCTCGTCCCAGGGACAGTTTCAGGTCGTAATCGGACCGGGTCTTGTCGACCAGGTTTACAATGAAATGATGGACATCACCGGCGGAGCGAGAGTATCGAAGGATGAAGTGAAGAACATTGCGAGCAAGAAGCAAAATCCACTGCAGCGAGCAATCAAGACGCTTGCGGACATTTTTATTCCAATCCTGCCGGCGATTGTCATGGCAGGTTTGCTGCTTGGCATTAACAATTTGCTTACGGGACCGGGTATTTTCTATGAAGGACAATCGTTGATTCAGGTCCATCCCGAGTGGGCAGACGTAGCCTCCATTATAAATCTGATTGCAAGCACCGCCTTTACGTTCCTCCCCGTCCTGATCGGATGGTCGGCAGTAAGACAGTTTGGTGGCAACCCGCTGCTTGGGATTGTACTAGGCCTGATCCTGGTAAATCCGGATCTGCTTAGCGCTTATCAATATGCGGATGCCAAGCTGGAAGGCACGGTTCCCGTCTGGAATCTGTTCGGCTTTGAGTTGGCGAAAATCGGTTATCAAGGCCAGGTGCTGCCTGTTCTCGTCTCCGCTTATATTTTGGCCAAAATCGAGAAGTTTCTGAACAAACGGGTGCACGATTCCATTAAGCTGCTTGTCGTGGCGCCAGTAGCTCTGCTCGTGACCGGGTTCCTTGCATTCATTCTGGTGGGGCCGATCACGTTTGCCTTCGGTAACGTCCTCACTTCAGGTCTTGTCAGCATTTTTGATTCCTTTGCAGCCTTGGGTGGCCTGATCTACGGCGGACTGTATGCACTCCTTGTCATTACGGGGATGCATCATACGTTCCTTGCGGTGGACATTCAGCTCATCGGCAGTGAAGGCGGAACGTTCTTGTGGCCGATGCTGGCGTTATCTAATATTGCGCAAGGTGCCGCAGCGCTGGCCATGATGTTTATCATGAAGGAGCAGAAGGCAAAAGGACTTGCCGTTACATCTTCCATCTCTGCCTTCTTGGGGGTAACGGAGCCAGCCATCTTCGGGGTCAACATTCGTCATAAGTATCCGTTTATCTTCGGTATGATTGGATCCGGGATTGCCGGCGTGCTGCTGGCCGTGAACAACGTTCTGGCTTCGTCGATCGGCGTGGGGGGCATTCCGGGATTTCTGTCCATATTCCCTAACCAGTGGGGCGTCTTCTTCATTGGCATGGCAATTGTGTTGGTCATTCCGTTCACGGGGACATTGTTGTTCGGGCGTTACCAGTTGTCCAAGCAGCATCGACATACAGCGAAAGAGAAGGCTGCCGGCAACGTTGCAAGTGATCAAGCAGTAATGACGGAATCGAACGACAGTCGTCAATCTGAGTCATTCGAGTCATCGGAAACAGAGAATAGTCCAATTACGGAAGCTGCCCAAAAAGCCGCTGTAGATATCATGGCACCAATCAAAGGGAAGGTGGTTTCCTTGTCTGAGGTACCCGACCCTGCTTTCGCCGAAAATCAGATGGGTCAAGGCGTTGCCATTATCCCGTCGGAAGGGAAAGTGTACGCTCCGTTTGACGGTCAAGTCGCGCATCTGATCAAGAAGAGTAAACATGCGATTATTTTGACGGATACGAACGGGGTTCAGATCCTGATTCACGTCGGAATCAACACTGTTTCCTTAAAAGGAGAGGGGTTCACGACTCATGTGGAAACAGGTGCCGACATAAGCAAAGGGCAGCTGCTGCTTGAATTCGATATGAATCGGATTCAGGAAGCCGGTTTACCCGTCATTACGCCGATCATTATTCCAGACGGCCAAGATCAGGTTCAGAAGGTTACGGAGTATGAAGGCGAAGCGTTGCCAGGTGAAACGCGAGTGCTTCAAGTGACTCTTGGTAATGGAATTTGACAGGTTCTTATGTAACATGTAATGGTTGCTGGAAAATGGTACAATAGCTGATGGTGATAAAGGGATGACGAACAACATTTATTGGACGCTATACAAAGATTATGCCGACCAAATTGAAACCGGCGCTCTCCAACCCGGCAGCAAGCTGCCCTCGGAAAACGAGCTTGCGGCCACCTATCAAATCACAAGGGAAACGGTACGTAAGGGACTCAATTTGCTGGCTCAAAACGGTTATATTCACAAGATAAAAGGCAAAGGTTCATTTGTGCTGGATACAGGAAGAATGAACTTCCCGGTAACGGGGCTCGTCAGTTATAAAGAGCTTGCGGAACGGTTAGGTCGAAAGAGCCGAACGCTTGTATATGAGACGGAATGTGTTCCGGCCGGAGAGCGTATAGCAAAGGAACTTCAAATTCGACCGGACCGACTTGTATGGAGGGTGATCCGTGCCAGGGAAATCGAAGGGGAGCGCATCATTCTCGATATCGATTATTTGCTTGCCGACATCGTAACGGGTCTAACGAGAGATATTACCGGGGATTCGATCTATCAATACCTGGAGCAAGAACTTCATCTGAAAATTAGCTACTCGAAAAAAATAATTTCCGTTGAACGAGCTACAACGATGGACCAGTCCTATATGGATCTTGGAAACGATTCCCATGTTGTCGTAGTCCGGGGTTACGTTCATTTGGAAGATACCACACTCTTCCAATATACGGAATCGAGGCATCGATTGGATAAGTTTCAGTTCGTTGATTTTGCAAGAAGAGAATCCAATCATGATTTTGGAGACCCATAGAATTGATCATTAAGCCGCGAATTTATCGCGGCTTTTTTGATGTCCTGGCAGGAAAGAGGAAAACTCATCCTCGATGTTGAAGCTATTTTAGTAGTAATTGTCTGATAAAACATGGTAAAGGGGCCGATAGAACATGGACTTGGGACTGACAGGAAAGGTCGTGTTGATTACCGGAGGGAGCAGGGGCATAGGCCTTGAAACCGCGGTGACGTTTGCGCTCGAAGGTGCCAAGGTTGCTATTTGTGCACGGGACGAGGAGCAGTTAAAGACTGCGGCAGACCATATCCGGCAAGCAGCGGATTTCGAAGTGCTAACCATAGCAGCGGATGTCACGAAACCCGAGGATTGCATACAAGCGGTAAACGATACCGTGCAGCATTATGGACAGCTTGATATTCTGGTGAACAATGCCGGTACCGCCGCTGCGAAGCCATTTGAGCAGATCGGTGACGAACAATGGGCATCGGATCTGGATCTCAAGTTGTTTGGCGCGATTCGATTTGCACGTGCAGCCGTCCCTCATATGAGGGAGTACGGCGGAGGTTCGATTATTAATGTTACCACATCCTGGGCTAAGACGCCGCCTGCTGCGTCCATGCCCAGCAGCGTCAGTCGAGCGGCGGGGCAGGCCATGACCAAGGCCATGAGTCACGATCTGGCATCTGACCATATCAGAGTTAACACCGTATGTATCGGAATGATCCGCAGCGCACAGCTTGAAGAGCGATGGAAACGGGAAGAACCTGGACTCACTTGGGAACAGTACGCACAGGATACGCGCCACAGGATTCCGCTCGGACGTATTGGAAACACGGAAGAAGCGGCAAAAGTTATCGTATTTATGGCATCCGATGCTGCCTCCTATGTAACTGGAACTTCTATTAATATTGATGGGGGTTCAGCCCCGGCTTTGTAAGTAGTTAGCAATTAAAAACACGGGAGGTCTTGGATATGAAGCATGAAGTCGTGATTGGAATTGATGGAGGCGGGTCGCAGACGCGCGTCATGGTCAGCGATTTGAATGGAAATGTTCTCTCCTATGCCGTTGGTGGAGCCTCCTCGATCCATAAAGACAGCCATGCGCACGAGAATGTTCAGCAAACCATACGATCGTCACTTGCCCTGGCGAGCTGCGGCGTAGATCAAGTCAAGGGTCTATATGCGGGAATAGCGGGTTACGAGTCGGATCAAGACATGGAGTGGGTAACTCGTTTAACCGCTATTGAAGGACTCGATTGTCCGAAATGGTACGTGAACGATTCTCTTGTCGCGCATGCAGGTGCGTTCATGGGCAATCCAGGAATCGTTGTTGTGTCGGGGACGGGGTCCATGATTCTGGGAATAACCGAACAAGAGATTCCTATCAGAAATGTGGATTTCCATCATTATGCCGCCAGCGCTGCGAGATTTTTGTCTTATGATGCTGTGTATCAAATGTTGGCCGGGAAAATCCATCCATCCGATGAATCGTTGGTCCGCGAAATTCAATCCTTTTGGGGAGTCGAAAATAGGGATCAACTTCGAATGTTGGCGTCTTCGGGTTTTATAAAAGATCGACAAGAGCGAGACAAGAAGTTCGGGGAGATGGCTCCTCTTATCACGACTGCAGCTGAAGTCGGAAGCCGATTAGCTCGGAGCGTGTGCGATGAAGCCATGAAGCAAATCATGGTAGGCGTTGAGATTCTAGGTTCATTCTTTGAGTCGGATCATGTATCGGTAACCGGGATCGGGAGTGTCGTAAACTGCGCTTACATGAAATCAAAACTAATGAGCAGCTTGCAATCGGGCATAAACAAACATTACGAATACCGGAGCCCCCAATTATCGGCCGCCGCCGGCGCTGTGCTTATGGCGCTTCGAAGTTTGGGGTTGCAGGTTGATTCCCATAGGGTTGAATCCATGCGCAAGCACCCAAATGCTACATGGTAGAATTCAATTTTTTCATAAATTATATTATGTAAACTACTGATAAGGAGTAGCAAGAGACCCATTTGCCTGATGACGTTATTCTCATGAGGATGTCGCAATTTTATATATGATTTGTCGCATAGTTGGACTAAAAAAATGAGTAAGATGTGATACCTTATATGTGGATGTCATGGCAGCTAAGTTCATATCCAGAGACCCAAGAGATGTTGTGGCAGAATTACATACATAAAAGCCCGCCTGCTCTTTATGGCGTTATGGATAGGCAGGACTTTATATTTGAAGTTATAAAAAAATAATGAAAAGTGATGGTGATGATCTATGTCTAAAGTGTATCGTATTGGAATTATCGGCTGTGGCGGAATCGCAAACGGGAAGCATCTGCCGAGCTTAAGCAGATTAAACAACGTGGAGCTCGTAGCATTCTGCGATATCGTCCTAGAAAAGGCAGAAGCCGCGGCTAGCAAGTACGGTATTGAGGAAGCTAAAGTGTACGGCGACTATAAAGAGTTGCTGCAGGATCAAAGCATCGATATCATTCATGTTCTGACGCCTAATGACTCACATGCCGAGATTTCCATTGCTTCGCTTGAAGCAGGTAAGCATGTTATGTGCGAGAAACCGATGGCAAAAACGGCTGCGGATGCCAAGCGGATGATGGAAACCGCGAAACGCACCGGCAAGAAATTAACAATCGGATATAATAACCGCTTCCGCGAAGACAGTCTTTACCTGAAACAAGTATGCGAAGCCGGTGAACTCGGAAATATTTATTTTGCCAAAGCTCATGCCGTACGAAGAAGAGCTGTTCCGACTTGGGGCGTATTTTTGGATGAGGAAAAACAAGGCGGTGGTCCGCTTATCGATATCGGTACGCATGCTCTCGATTTGACCCTCTGGATGATGGATAATTACAAACCGAAGATTGTTCTCGGTACCACATACCATGAGTTGTCCAGCAAGGAGAACGCGGCAAACGCTTGGGGACCATGGGATCCGGAAAAATTCACCGTCGAAGATTCCGCTTTCGGCATGATTGTGATGGAGAATGGCGCGACCATTATGCTGGAATCCAGCTGGGCGCTCAATACGCTGGATATCGATGAAGCTAAATGTACGCTGAGCGGTTCGGAGGGCGGAGCCGATATGAAGAACGGTCTTCGCATCAACGGCGAGAAGTTCAGTCGTCTGTACACCAACGAAATCGAATTGAATTCCGGCGGAGTGGCGTTCTATGACGGGAAGCAGGAGCAGGCTCCGGATGTTGAGATGAGAAGATGGATCGAGGCTATCGACCAGGATAAAGATCCTGTCGTTACTCCGGAACAAGCTTATGTTGTATCTCGAATTTTGGAAGCTCTATACGAATCCGCCAAACTCGGCAAAGCTGTTTACCTGGACTAAGTTTATATTCATATGATGATTCATAATGCAAAGGCCCTGATGATCAGGGCTTTTTTTTTATTTTCGGAACATGCTGAATCTAGCAAAACTGGATATGTGATTGGGAGGAATGGATATAGATTAATGGGGAATAATAAGCTCATTACATAATGAAGGCGGGTAGATGAAATGATATTTATTTATAATGATTACGGTGGAACGCATACGACCTCACTGGCAGCAGCGTATCATCTTAATAAATTACCTACGAATCGGCAGCTTACAACCGAAGAGATTCTGGCAGTTGACTATTTCAATAAACTAAATAGGTCCGACATGGGCAAACTCGTTTTCCACGGGTTAGATGAGAATGGAAATCCGGTGTACACTATTGGACGGGGCTCATCCAAGATAGTCATTCGAGCTTTAAAAAATTTAAGCCTCATCCTTCAAGACAAATATCAGAACACGGAACCGATTGTATTTTCCAACACTTCGCCTACCGTTCCATTGGTCATGACGATCGGGGGATTTTTGTCCAGAGGATTAAAATTAGGTTTTGTCGGCGATCCATTATTAGTCGCAGGTGCGAAGCAATGCTGCGGTATTATCCGTGAACTTGTTCTACATACCAAACAAACCGCAGCCGCGAGGTCCGGTACGGAGTCCGTAATCGTGATTGAGAACAAAAATTATTCCTCATAGTTATTCGAAGTCCATAATCCATATGAGAAGATAATCCCGGATTTCACAGGTTTATCTTCTTTTTTTTCATGAGCCAAATAGGCCTCAGCATTATCTGGTATAATCTAGGTGATTGTCGAACCTGTTATATGTTTAAAACGATTCTGGTTGGGATCCAAGCGTTTCGCTAACTGAAGGGTGAGTGATGGTTATTAAACGTTTTTTCAGGATCAGCACATGCCTTGTCATCTTGACGTATTTCGTACTCATGATGATCGGATTCTTCAGAGGAACTTTATCCGTTCGTGCAAGTGTTCTAATGACTGTTATCACCGTCATGATTGTCATCATTTGCTATGGGTTGACGAAACTGATTCAATATATTGATCACAAGTTGTATAAAGAGCTGAAGCGTATGATGAAATAGCGCGACGAAGAAAAGGATGATATCCAGTCCATCGACTTTCTGGATGTCATCTTTTTTTTGCCTAAGAAACATAATTCTGAATAATCAATCAATTTTTCGGTTAGTTGCGTCTTCCTGTATGAGTGGGCGCTACCGAGAATTCCCTTGGCCTGCAAGGTACGCATTAATATTCGTCTGTTAGTTTACAGCTGGTTTTCTTCGGTAATAATGTGGGAATAGCATCTGTGAGAGGAAGGATGTTCCCATGCGGTATCGAAGAAGAAGCGGCCATTCCATCAAAAACAACACCAAAGATACCCTACCGGCTAACACATCGTCAAAAGATCCCGATGCTTTAAGCCCGGATATAAAAAGCAATCTAAACCATATCAGAGCAGCACTCGGTAACAGTACCGATATCGTGATCAGGGAAATTCCGTTGGATGAAGAGGAGAAACACTATATCGCTATCCTCTATACGGACGGCTTGGCCGACCAAAAGATCATTTCGGAATCCATCATGATGGTTGTAGCCGATATTGCGAAATCCCAGGTGAGGGACGATACTGAACATTCGCAGCCCTTTGATGGGCAAAAGATATTAGAAGAAATCTCCTTCGTAAATAAAGAGATCCAGTCCATACACGATTACAAAAAGTTGTTCCATTCTTTATTGTCGGGAGACACCATTTTTCTGGTAGATGGATTGGATCGAGGCATTGCGGCAGGCACACGGGGATGGAAGGACCGCGGGGTCATGGAAACATCGGCGGAAAATGTCGTCCGCGGTCCGCGCGAATCCTTTACGGAGTCGCTGCGAACGAATACGGCTTTGATTCGTCGAAAGATCAAGGATCCTCATCTGTGGATGGAAACGAAGCAGATCGGCCGAATTACGCAAACAGACGTCGCCATGATGTACATCGATGGCATTGCAAACGAGAAAATCGTCGGGGAAGTCCGCACCCGGCTTGAACGAATCGATGTGGACAGCATCTTGGAGAGCGGTTATATCGAGGAATTGGTGCAGGATAAGACCCTGACTCCTTTTCCCACGATTTATAATACCGAACGTCCAGATGTGGTTGCATCCGAGCTGCTTGAAGGCAAAATCGCTATTATCGTGGACGGGACTCCGTTTGTTCTGATCGTTCCGGCTCTTTTTGTCTCTTTCTTGCATGCTGCGGAGGATTATTACCAGCGCGCTGATATCAGTTCCTTCCTGCGAGTGCTGCGCTACCTGAGCATATTCATTTCGTTGCTTGGGCCTTCCCTCTATGTAGCCATAACCACCTTTCATCACGAAATGCTGCCGACCCAGCTCCTGTTCGGGCTGGCTGGACAACGTGAGCAAATCCCGTTTCCCGCCTTCGTCGAGGCCGTCCTCATGGAGGTCACCTTCGAGATTCTGCGGGAAGCAGGCGTGCGGCTGCCCAAAAATATAGGGTCGGCGATTTCCATCGTAGGAACATTGGTGATTGGGCAAGCTGCCGTTGAAGCGGGGATCATCTCGCCCGCCATGGTCATCGTGGTTGCGATCACGGCTATTTCCAGCTTTGTCGTTCCATCGTTTAATATGTCCATTGCTTTTCGGATGCTCCGGTTTCCGTTAATGGCGCTTGCCGGATCCTTTGGCCTGTTCGGCATCCTTGTCGGGATCATCGCTCTTATTCTGCATTTGTGCAGCCTCCGCTCGTTCGGAATCCCGTATATGTCGCCTTTCGCGCCGTTAATTCCGGAAGGGCAAAAAGATACGATATTGCGGCTGCCACATTGGATGCTGATGAACCGTCCCCGACTGATCAATCAGAACAACGAAAAGCGCAGAACAAGCACACCTCCCCAAAAATCGCGGGAATAGATGAATGCAGACCAGCGGGAAAGCGAGTGAACATTGGATGAAACGGATATTGGCGTTGATTCTTCTACATATCGTCATCACTCTTCTTTTAAGCGGTTGCTGGAATCGCAGAGAATTGAACGAGCTGGCCATAGCGGTAGCCGCTGGGGTTGACTGGGTGGACGGCCGCTACCGTTTATCGGTACAGGTCGCCATCCCCGGTCAGGTCACCGCCAAAAGGAGCGGAAGTCCCCAAGCGCCTGCTACACTGTTTACGGCTGAAGGCGATACCATATTTGAAGCGGCGCGTAGGATCACCCAGATTAGCCCGCGAAAAATTTATTTTTCCCATTTACGGATGTTTCTGATGGATGAGGCGATGGCAAGGGAAGGGGTAGCCAAAGTTCTTGACCTATTGTCTAGAGATCACGAATTCAGACCCGATTTCTACCTGGTTGTTACCAAAGGAGCAACGGCGGAGGAAACCTTGAAAATCATGACGTCTATGGAAACGATCCCTGCGAATAAACTCTACGATTCCTTGCAAATCTCGGAAAAGGTATGGTCACCCAGCATGGCCGTAACGCTGGATCAAATGATCAACGACATCACCAGCAGCGGAATACACCCCGTGCTCACAGGACTGGTGATCACAGGGAATCGGGATCTCGGAAAAACGAAGAAAAACGTAGAAAATATTGAAACACCAAGCCAACTGAAATATTCGGGGCTTGCCGTTTTCAAATTTGACAAACTGATTGGCTGGTTAAACGAGAAGGATAGCAGAGGTTATCGACTCATAAGGGGGCACGTGAAAAGCTCTGTAGCTTTTGTTCCCTGCCGGAATGACGGAAAGGTTATCTTGGAGACGCTAAGGACCGATGCCAAGTTGAAGGGAAGAATCGTTCAATCCCGACCAGAAATGGATATCAAGATTCGTATGGAGGGAAACATTGGCGCTGTGGAGTGCAGCGGCTTGGATCTGTCGCAACCTGCGACAGTGAGGGAGCTCGAAGCCGAAATGGAAGAAAAAATAACCCAAGGCTTGGAGTCTGTTATCAACAAAGTGCAAACGGAGTATAAAGTTGACATATTCGGCTTCGGGGAAGCTTTTCGCCGTTCGCATCCGAAGGCATGGAAAGAAATGAAGGACGAGTGGAACGACCGATATTTTCCGAACCTCGAGCCCCATATTCAAGTGGATTACAAAATCCGGCGAACCGGAACAACCAATGATTCTTTTCTAAATGATCTAAAGGAATGAGGCGAATAAATGCTGAATATCGCGATTATTGCAATTTCAGCCACCATCTTAACCTGGCTGGAGCTGCCGAGGATGCTCCGGGAAAAAGAAATAAGGGAAATCTGGGGGTTTACGGCATTCATGATCGTTGGCATTGGAATTAGCGTGGCCCAAACGGTCATGAACGATATTCCAACTCCTATGGTTTTGTTAACGATCGTATTCAAGCCGCTCAGTGATTGGCTCTCGGTCATCGGTTTGATCCAATAAGAAAAGGAGCAGGAAAGATGCCCGTAGTAAAAATTTCATTGCGCCAGGTCAGCATTTTAACCGCCATGTATACGATCGGAAGCGCTATTCTTATCGTTCCTTCGGGTACGGCTAACATTGCTAGGCAAGATGCTTGGATTGCCGCTTTGGTTGGGACCGGTCTCGGATTCATTATCTTGGCGCTGCAGTTGCAATTGTCCAAAAAGTATCCGGAAACGAATTTGATGCAATTGTCCGAGAAACTTTTAGGGAAATGGATCGGCAAAACGGTAAACTTTCTGTTTTTAATTTCATTGCTCCTAAGTGGTCCCGCTTGGGTGTTACACGAAATTAGCGACTTCATGACCATCCAAATGCTGCCCGAAACCCCGGTTCAGGCGATCATTTTCCTCTACGGGGCACTTGTTGTCCTGGGGGTGCGTTTGGGGCTCGAAGTGCTGGCCAGATCAGCGGAGATGCTGTTTCCATGGTTTCTTCTTCTGTTTCTGTCCATGAGCATTTTATTATTGTCGGAGATTAAATGGGAGAATGCACTTCCCATTTTCGAATCGGGTGCCAGCCCTATCTTCCCTGCCGCAATCTCTTTCGTTAGTACTGCGTTTTTGCCGCACATCGTGTTGATGATCATCTACCCGGGGGCCGTTAACCGCCCGGCGGAGGCATACAAAGCCGTATATATCGGAAGCCTATTCGGTGCGGGGGTGCTTTTTACGATTATTGGATTAGCGATTTTGGTCTTGGGTCCGGACATTACGGCACGAAATATGTACCCCAGTTATATGCTGGCCAAAAAAATCAATATCGGTAATTTTCTTCAACGTATTGAAGCGGTCATGGCGGTGATGTGGTTTATCACTTTATTTTTCCGTATCTCCTTGTATTTTTATGCCATTGCGATCGGCGTAAGCCAGATATTTAATATCAAAAATTATCAGCCGCTGGTCGTGCCGCTAGGCTGGATACTTGCCGCAGTTTCCGTCTTCATATATCCCAATGTTCCATTCAAGTTGGAATGGGACGCAAAGACTTGGATTCCGTATACGATCACCGTCGGATTTATATTTCCATTGGTGTTGTTCGGCATGCACGGACTCCGTAAATTGCGGTCCAAAAAAACAAAAAAGTCCTCGAAATCCGCCTGAACGGTTGGAGGACAAGTGGGTTACTTGATAATCCACTGTAATGGTAATTGAAAAGGATATAGCTTGGAGTTCTTGTTCGATCCGTCTACTTGTAGACGGTTTTTTGTGTTGAGCTGGCTGGAAAGGCTGGATGTTTCTGATGCGCTGGTAATATATGAAGTCACTTAGACTTCATTAAAGAACGGCTATCGTGCTTTATGCCAAATCCTTAGGTTTATCACCGATCAAGCCCAACAAAAACATCTGTGAATAAGCGTAACCTTTATAAGTCTTGGATAAACACGAAGGAATCGTAAGATCCAGATCCATATAGGTAGTCAAGATTAATTGTGTGAACTCCTTCTGGTTCGTCAAGGAATACTCCTGCAATTGTTTGGCGAATTCCTTGCTGACATGTTCTCTTCCTCCAAGTGCTTGCTGCAATTGGTAACCTGCCAAGTATAACGCAGCAGCTGTATCTTCATCTGTTCCTCGATGCTCAGCTACATAATTGCCGATCCAATCGCGAACAAGAGAAGAAGGGTCGGTGTTATTGTCCTTCGCAATCTCTTGAAAGCTCTCCTTGAGGTCTTTGGATAGACGGATGTGCAGATTAGTATTCATTGGCAAAATCCTCCTTACCGTAGTGAATTTATTGTACTCAAAATGTTAACATATTGTCAACACAATACATACACAATTCAAACGAGATAGCCTAGTGGATTTCTCACATCCTCTCAAGAACTGATGCCGACTGAAACCCCGCGTCCCTTGCAGTCGTATATGATACATTGTCATCTCTGACATCGTTAACAAGGGGAGGAGATAAACCCATGGCCAAGCAACGTAAAAATAAACCCTGTCGTACAGGTATGTATACATATAAGCAGAATAGGAGAAAACACCGCAAAGGATCCGAAGACACCCGCTTCGATCGGTTCTGGTTCCGGATTGTGGAAGCGATCGGATGGATCATCCTGCTCGGATCATTTCTAATGTATTGGGATTCCGCCCGGCTCACGGCTATTATATTCAAAGCTCAGCCGGTCCATCAGTTGACATCCGAAACGACTGGCTATGTACGGCTCGAAGGTCAGGCAGGAGGAGAAGCGGCATACACGGACGAAGGCAAGCTTCAGGATCGTTACGCTCTGCTCCAGAAAGAGCCGTTCCGCTGGGAATGCGGCAAGGGCGGTTGCGAATACAAGCTGGATGATAACGGAAGCCACCGATTATGGGGAAGTTCAGAGTTAAACGGAGTAACGGTTCAGGCGGAACGGTTCAGGTTCTACACGGACTGGCTTCCGCTGAATTTTGCGACGGTTGAACCAAAACAATTATCCCTGATTTACCAAGGAAATTCATCCCGTCCACTGCTGACGGAAAGCCCCAAGGGCCCGGCTTACGGTTATTATGCCGTCTCCCCCGGAGATTGGGTGACGGTAATTGGCCGGGCTAACAAAGGCCAACTGGAAGCCTTCATCTTACCGGGGGATGATACGAAGCAGCCTGTCCTGCTGATCGGTACGAGTGTGGAGGAGATGCTGTCGGAAGAGAAGGGAGTCCAGACCGTGTATTTGATCATTTCTTTAATCGTCGCATTGATGCTGCTCCCTAAGATGATCGGAAGAACCAAGCGAATCACTCAATGGATAAAGGCTAGAAGAGCGAGATAATATGAGCTGCATACGGAGGCGAGGATTATTTCTGCGGCGAAGGCCGTGGCTATATCTATTGGAAATTTGGCCTTCTAAATTGGTAATAACGAGCGGCTGATCCAAAGGTGTAGACGCTGGTGTTTCAGCGATTTGCCCCCTACGGAGGAGAATGCCACGCAGGCAGCCGAGCATAGTATTCGTCTTGTCTTGAACGGTTTGCAGTCCTCGGACATGAATTCTCCGGTACGATCGTTGAAGTAGAGAGGCGTAACCACCGTGGAGCCCGGTGACCAGGTGGCCGTTGAACGACTCATAGCTTGCGGCCACTGCTCCAATTGCCGAAGAGGTATGGCGAACCTGTACTCGACCAGCGGCGGTTACGGTTATTCCATTTCTGGCGGGTTCGCGGGCCAATGATCGAAAACAATGCAAAATTTTAGTTGATATGCACTTATCCTAATGAATCAGCCGAACTTAATGAAAAATAGATATATCATCCAATCAGCCTTCATCAAAGGCGTTTTTTTATATATAATTAAATTTTACATTTTTTCATAAACCACTTAGGTTAATAAAAGCAAAGTGAGGTGAGCGTGATGGAGGATACCATCACCATTGTAGAATATGACCAAAGCTGGGCGGAAGCTTTTGAATCCGAAAAAGAAGCGTTGCTTACGAGACTTGGTACCGAAGCGGTAGCAATCGAGCATGTGGGGAGTACCGCGATTCCCGGGCAGGCATCCAAGCCGGTGATCGACATCTTTGTCGGCTTGACGCCGCTACGGCCGGTCGCCTATTACGAATCACGGTTCGATCCGGTCATCTATACGCATATTCAAACCGGAATGCAGGGGAGATATTTATTTGCCAAGCGTACGGAAGGAAAGTGGACCCATAATGTCCACCTTATGATGTATGATGATTTGTTCCATACGAGAAATGAAATTTTGCTGCGAGATTATTTGCGTAGTCATCCAGAGCTTGTAACGCAGTACGGCGAAGCAAAAAGGGTGGCTGCCCAGAACGCAAATTCCATGGAAGCCTACACGATGGAGAAAACCGCTTTTATTCAGATGGTTGTGGATGCGGCCCGAAGTGAGCTGGGCCTTCCGCTGCAAAATGTGTGGGAAGATTAGGATTAAAAACAGCGCGACCAGCGCTATCAAGATGTACGCTGGTCACCTGAAATTTAATGGGGATAAGGTGTTTCGAATTCAACGCCGCACGGACCGCCATTCGGATTGATGTCGAGATTAATCTCCGTACCGTCTTCCCGGAACAGCGGCCGATAGAATGCACCAATCTTGGTAGCCGAGGCGTTGGCGTAGTGGCAGATGAAGGCGCGGCGGAACCGGTTGGATTTGTTGCGGTAGGAGCCGTGGATCAGGTTGCCGTTAAAGAACAGCACATCGCCTTTGTCCATGATCGCGGGGAGGACCTGTCTATCCTTGGGCGGCTTCACGAAATGGGTAGTAAACGATTCGTTCGAATCGGCTTCTTCCGGGCACACCAGGGCATAATCACTTGTTTTCGGAACGACGAGCAAACCACCGTTCTGTTCATCAGCCGCGTCGATTGCGGCCCATGCCGCGATACAGTTGCCAGGCTCGACCTGCAGGTAGAAGTTGTCCTGGTGCAGCGCTTGACCGCGGGAACCCGGGGGTTTGTAATAGAACATGCTTTGAGCCGCAAGCGCCGGTTCGCCATACAAATCAGCCAGCACCTCCATGACAGGCTTGTGCAGCATGTATTTCTTCGCAATTGCATTAAAGCGGTGCGGATGCATCACACGCGGATAACGCTTCAGCGGTTCGGCAGTTTCATCATCCAACACCGGTTCAAAGTGGCCGGGAACGGTCGTTTGGCTGATCTCCTCAAACGTCGTTTCGATTTCCGACAGCTCTTCTTGGCGGAAGAGCCCTTTTACAATTAAATACCCCTCCGTTTCGAACTTGTGCAGCTGCTCTGCCGTCAATACTTTTAACTTCTCTCGCATAAGAATTCCTCCCGTAAGATTATTGTTTTTTCCTGTTGACAATAGAATAAGGTCTGCTTAACTTGAGAGGAAGTATGATATCTGCTTATAATTACCGGGATTCTGCTAATCGAGGTACAGAGGAGGAGAGGTTTATGCGAACGCCGGACGGACGGCAAGGCATATCCTTAGAAAGTACCGGAACCATATTCGGCGACCATTTCGATCAAGACGATGCTTATCGGCTGCGTCGTCCTCACGGGATGCAGGACTGGCTGCTTGTCTACACGCTGCATGGAGAGGGCTATTTCAGGACGCCTGCCGGGGAGAAACGCTGTGGGCCCGGGCAGCTCGGCCTGCTGCGCGCCAACATCGCTCATGAGTATGGGACAGTCCAAGGGAAGCGCTGGAACTTCCTATGGATTCATTATCCCGGGCTTCCGGAAAACAGGATGCTGCGTCATGAGGAGTTTCTGGTCGAAACGCTGCCCGATGAACGTGTCCGAGGGCGTGTCGAGTTAGCGTTTCGGAATGTGCTGCAAGATTCGCTGGACCGGTTAGACCTATGGGAGGCACTGTGCGAGAACGCGCTGCGCGAGATTTTACTTCTGCTTGCACAGCGCACGAACAAAAGACTTGATCCAAGGGTCGAACAAACCCTCGGCCTGTTGTCCCGTTCGTTAAAAGAAGATATTCGAATTGACGCCATATCGCGAGAGATCGGAATATCGGGGTCAAGGCTTGCCCACTTGTTTAAGCAAGAAACGGGGTACACCATCGTGGAGCATCTGAATCAAATGAGGGTTCGCCATGCCGCCTTATTGATGATCCACTCCGGCCGTACGGCGAACGAAGCCGCGCAGGATGTCGGGTTTAACAGTTACAATCATTTTGCCGATCAGTTTCGCAAACAGTACGGGGTTTCACCGAGGCAGTACCGCCAGGCGTGTAAGCTTACATGAATGCTGCCAGGCTTTAAAGTATAATGCATGAATCATTCTAAGAGAAGAAGCTGCCTGCAAGGGTGCTGTGTAGAATGGCTCTGTACAACTTCCCTAATGAGATGTTAACTTATAAGGATGTCCCTCATATAGAAAGAAGGTATTAAGTTGGCACGATCCTTATATATTGCACTCATCCTCCTAAGTCTCATATGGGGAGGTTCGTTCTTTTTCATTAAAAATCTGCTACACGATTTCGGCCCTTGGGGAATCGCCTTCCTGCGATCGACCTTTGGATTTCTCTTCATTACGATTGTCATGCTCATCATGCGAAAGCCGTTTGCCCTGCGTGAAATTCGTTGGCTGCCGACCGTCGTGATTGCGATGATTAATATGGCACTGCCATGGACCTTAATCGGGTTTAGCGAAACCAGGCTGGCGAGCAGCATGGCTTCGGTATTAAATGCAACAACGCCGATATGGACCATGCTCGTTGGTTTAGTGTTCTTCGGCTCCGTGTTTAGGCGGATTCAATGGATGGGCATGGGGGTCGCGCTTGTCGGTCTGATCATTCTGCTCGGCATTCGCCCCGGATCATTTATTACTGTCGATTTCATTGGCTTCGCAGCGATGATAGGTGCTACCTTGTGTTATGCCGTGGGTTCACAGTTATCCAAGCGTTTACTGGGCGGACTGACGATGTATCAGCTAACGTTCGGAACACTGCTTGGGGCGATGGTAGGGAGCGGTATCATCGCTTTTACTACGGAAAAGATTGATCTTTCGAAGATCGGAGAGCCTGCCAATATAGGTTCTCTTGTTGGCCTTGGCATCTTCGGTTCTGGCGTGGCGTATATTCTGTTCAATTATATGGTCTTAAAAGGGAGCCCGGAGTTTGCCACATCCGTCACCTATCTCGTTCCTGCAACGGCGATGATTTGGGGATATACACTGCTGGATGAACCGATTGGATGGAGGCTGATTATCGGCTTGATTCTCATTTTATCTGGGGTATTTATCACAAATCGTGGCGGACGAACATCAAAAGAGAGTTTGGCTGCTGTACCTAAGTAGCATTCATTAGTAACAAGAAGGACTGCTGAGAGGCAGTCTCTTTTTTTTTATCCCCTTCTGTTTTTTTATATGAAGCAAGCAAATTATTTGGGAATTTCGCTATGAACGCAATTGAAGAAATTCATAAAGTACTTCCAAAAGAGGGCATGGTGCCGAGTGTGATACGAATCTATATTTTGCGCTGGGCCGCTTAAATTGCGGCTTTTTTGCCGTTATCCCATTGCGTTTTGTTAATTTCATATTGAGTTTGAAGCTTGAAAATACGATGAAGACTTTGTGATTATTCTACTTCTTTTGCAAAATCCACTTTGGCCCATAGCAGGACAAATGTAATGAAGCATGATAAATATCGATTGACACCATCTTGGTATTTGCCTAATATACGGGCCAGACGGCCCCCATCCATGTTCTATATTCTACTTACAAGGGGTTTATCAATCCATCGGTAAAGGAGGTTCGTATACAAAAACAGTGACTGAACGCTCGCATGCGATGCGATCTGCCTGCATGCGGAACGATCCTTCGGGAGACAACGATTGAATCTAAGGAGGTTATTTATGAGAATTAGAAAGGGTGGCAAGTACCAAGTCTTGATGCTCGCAATTTGTTTTATATTGGCATGCTCGGGAGGCGGTGGTGTCACAGCTGCTTCCGGGGAGAGCAGGCTGGCTCAGAAAACGTATGGAACACCGGAAGAAATTCTGGTCCCTAACAACTATACGGTGGCCGTGTTCAACGGTACCACGGGCAAGGAAGAGGGCCGCAACGTGCTTTACGCGACCAGTAAAGGGAAGCCGGGGCATCTTAACGTCATTGATCTGGAGGACTATAAACTGCTGCGGAGCATTCCGATCGGACCCTCCGAGAGCTCCTGGGCACATACCACGGCACCGGACGGAACATTGTTCCTTGCGGCTGACGGCGGCGGAGCAAGGCTGTGGAGTTACTCCCCGGTTACTCATGTCCCTGTGCAAGTTGCCCAGTTCGACGGACAGTCGGTCCCGAACAGCATCACCACGGATGAACAGGGCCGCGTGTATGTCGGAACCTATCCCGGCGGCAAAGTGTACCAGTACGACCCGGCTACAAAGCAAACCAAAGATTACGGCCGCGTCATCGGGTTGCTTGATCAGGAATATGTGCGCTCCATCGCATACCAGGGCGGCAATATATATGCCGGTACCGCACATAAGCAGATCGTACGCGTGAATTTGGCGACCGGTGAGAAGACGAATATCGCGGCTTCCTTGCCGGTTAAGGAAGACACCGTGTATGACTTAAGCACGATTGATAACCGTTATTTGTTTGCCAGATATACGGACGGCAGCGGCATTCCCGGAGAGGCGTTTATCTACGATACGCAGACGGAGAGTTGGCTCGATGTCGTGCTGGAGAACGTAACGGGGCTGCATGCAACGGATTCCCTCGACGGAAAACTGTATTTCATGGCCGATAAGAAGCTGAAAACGTTTGATCTTGCCACGCATGAGGTCGAGTTGACCGGAATGGAGTACAACAGCGGATTTCGGGGCGTGGATTGGTTGGAATTTCCGAACAACCCCGAGTACCCGGGCAAAAATCTGGTTACCGTCCGTTATGACGGCGGTGTTACGATCATGAACATCGAAACCAAGCAGGTACACCTGATGCCGCCGGTCATTCCGGGTCTGCCCGGTGTTGTCAACCGGTTGAAAAGCGTATCCGATACGGAGTTGATCACCACCGGCTCACAGGCCCGTTCTTCGCTCGTTGATCTGACGGATAAAACGGCGACACCGTTCAGCATCGGTCAGGCCGATAGCGTTCATGCCGTAGGCAATAAGGTCTATATGGGCGTATATCCGGAGGGCGGACTGTACGAGTTCGATCTATCGACGGAGCCTGGAATGAACAATCCGAAGAGATTGGCCGTGCTGGGCAACGATCAGGAGAGGCTGGTGGATATCTCCAGTTCTAAAGGCAAATTGTACATTTCGACTATATCGGGTTACGGTACTTTGGGCGGCTCACTGACCGTTTATGATACCGCTACCGGGGAAATAAACGTTCATCGCAACGTCGTCCAGAATCAGAGCGTGCTCAGCACGACGGTTCATGACGGCAAGGTATTCGGCTCCACGACGATACGGGGCGGACTGGGCTCCGAGCCGACCGAGGCGGAAGCGAAGATTTTTGTATGGGATGAGGAGAAACAGCAAAAAATCACCGAGTTCCCGCTCAGGGTTTCGGGATTGGATAAACCGGTATTCATCGGTGATCTTTCCGCCGGTCCGGACGGTTTGATCTGGGGGGCATCCTATGAATACATTTTCGCAATTGATCCTGATACCTATGAAGTCGTGAAAAGCAAAAAAGTGTATCCAAGCTTAAACTTCAGCCAATGGGCGCATCACCCGCTGCGCTGGTCGGAGGATGGGCTGCTCTATGTGCTGTTTAACAACAAACTGACGGTCATTGACCCAGAAACGCTGGAGCATCGGACATTGGCCGACACCTCCAGATTTGATTTACATGCGGATGGGAACCTGTATTTCACGGATATGCAGACCAATACGATCCTGTATCGGATGGAAGTTGACGGAGAGGTTGTTGAAGAACCGCCGCATACGGCAGTTCCTATTAACAATCCGGGCTTCGAAGAGGAATTAAAGGGATGGAGTCCGTTATTCGCTCCAGGTAACGGTTACCGCTATGATCTCAGTACAGAGCGCAGTTTCACGGGAACGCACAGCCTGAAGATTACGGACACGCTGAGAACGGCATCCGTTGCCGTTCAGAGTGATCAGATTCCCGTCATTCCGGGAGAGGAATATACGGCGGGCATGAATCTCTATATTGAATCCGGCCAGCCTGGCTTTATGTTCCGATTTTTTGATAGCAATAACGCGACCATCTCCACCTTGGAAACCCATTTGGATGAATCGCGATTGGCCCAGTGGCAGAAAGTGACGCTCAGAGGCAAGGCGCCAGCCAATGCAGCCTACGCTAAATTGATTGCGGTAACCTCCAGATACAATGTGGCAACCGCATATTATGACGATTTCTTTGTTGCGGTAAAAGACAGTCTGCCACCAGTCTCAACGGTAAGTCAATCGCCTTCTCCCAACGAGAACGGCTGGGTGAATTCCGATGTATCGTTGTCCATCTCTGCCGAGCGTGCCTATTCGATCGAATACTCCGCTGAAGGGGCACAGCCGATAGAGAAGACCACGGTAAAAGGGAATACGGCTCAGCTTGAAATCACGAAGGAAGGCGTCACGACGGTCACCTATTCCGCCACCAATTTCTCAGGCGTGCCTGAGGTTCCGGGGACGCTGAAGGTGCAGATTGACAAGACAGCTCCGGTTGTAGAATTCACGGGGGAACGTCAGTACACGGTTACCGATTCCGTATACGTCTCATGCAATGCCGACGATAGCTTGTCCGGGTTAGCTGAGAATCCATGTCTTCGTCCACTAATTGAACGTCCTGCCTATTTCTTCGAGCCGGGATCCCATGATATTTCCGTAACGGCAATCGATCTGGCGGGAAATCAAACGGAAGCGGTTTTTCGTTTCGAGGTGGTCGTGACGTATGATAGCTTGTCCGCGCTTGCAGAGCATTTTGCCGCGAGCGATCCGGGACTCGCACAATCGCTGTCAAGTAAACTCCTTAATGCCCAAGAGGCCGAGAATAGGGGTAACACCTCTGCTAAGGAAGGCATGCTGAACGCCTTTGCCAATCAAGTCAGCGCACAATCCGGCAAAATATTGACGGGTGAACAAGCAGAAGTGCTTACCAAACTGGCAGGTTACCTGTAAGCAGGCGAAAGCGTTAGTCAAAAACACGATACTTTGGCCAAGCGGCCGAACATGATGTAAACTGCTGGAGAGAGGGAAACAGACACCGGACCGGACACTGATCCCCGTCAAGTTGGTGGAGCGTGATACGACCGCACCTGCTCCGAAAGGAAAAGTCACGGAGGAGTATATATGATATGAAGGCTGGTTGCCAGGCAGGACTTCTTACCTGCGGCAATCAGCCTTTTTATAGGCATGTAAAAGTTGAATATAAAAATTCTCTACTTACACAAACACTCCGCAAGAATGGTACAGTATTTAGAGTTAAAGGAAAAAGCCGTGTAAAGCCGCATACCGGAGGATATTTGTATGGTGCTACTGCCCGAGATGGGAGAGTATATGTTCACCTGGGATGCCGCGATGATAACTGAACCGGACGCAACTAAGCGTTAAGGTTGAAACGTCTATCCCTCCGGACACGTAAACATGACACCAAGTGAACCAAGACCTGAAAGGAGGTGATCAACATGTGTACGATTCATATGCTGGTCGGGATACCCGGCAGCGGAAAAAGCTATCATGCCAAACAATTATGCAAAAGCGAGCGGGCCGTCATCGTTGCGACGGACTCGATCCGTGAAAGATTGTTCGGCAGCGAATCCAAACAGAAAAATACGTATCTGGTATTTGACGAAGCTTTTGCCGAGATCGAACAGGCGCTTGCGTCCGGACGAAATGTCGTATTTGATGCCACCAATGTCAGCCGGGAGCGGAGACAGAAGTTCCTGAAGCGATTTGGCGATAGATCAGTGGAGTGCCATATCTGCACAACCCCATATGAAGTGGCTCTGGAAAGAGTCAAGGGACGAAAACGCCGGCTCGATGAGAAGATCATGATGAAATTTGCCAAGAATCTTGAATTTCCTGTCAGGGGCGAAGGATTCAGCGAACTGCATCTCGTTCATGAGCAGGGCGAAACTCAGTTTACAAGAAAAGAACTGGAAGTGCTGCTAACACGCAAACCGGGTCATGATGAGTTATTTGGCTACTTGTCCCAATCTCCCTATTTCAACGTGATGCTGGGATATGATCAGGAGAATCCGCATCATTCCAAAACGTTGTCGGAGCACACGTTTGCCGTGCTGGAATATATCAATGCTTTCTATGAAGGCGAGCATTTGCTTGCTATGCAATTAGCAGCGCTGTTCCATGACGCGGGCAAGCCGTTTTGCAAAGTATGGAAGCAAGCAAGAGGTTACTATTCCTATTATGGGCACGAGCATGTATCGGCAAGCATAACCTGCCATACATTGAAGGACCTCGGATATGATGATGCATTTATTCAGCACGTCGTTCAACTTGTGAGCTTTCATATGGAAATTTTGCATGGAGGGGATGCAGGGGCATCCAAGATCTATCATTTGTTAGGCGAAGATGTGCTGGCTGAGCTGTATTTCTTCGCAGAAGCCGACACTTTCGGCAAATAAGGAGGTGAACAACGATGAAAATGAAATATCCCAAAACGATGCATTTGCCTTGGTCCAGAGGTTATACGGATGACGATAAGATTTTACGAAGTACTGACCATTTTACGGGGCAGGAAGTTATCATTACCGAGAAAATGGACGGGGAGAACACCACGATGTACCCCAATTTCATCCATGCCAGATCTCTGGACAGCAAGGATCATCCTTCCCGTCATTATGTGAAGACGCTGCATGGTGGCATCCAGTTTTTGATTCCGGAAGGATATCGTCTCTGCGGGGAAAACGTATACGCCAAGCATTCACTTTCGTATTCGGCGCTGCCTGCCTATTACATGCTGTTTTCGGTGTGGAATGAGTATAATGTTTGCCTGTCATGGGACGAGACGGAGGCTTGGGCGGAACGTCTGGGACTTATAACGGTTCCTGTCTTGTACCGGGGAATCTGGGACGAGGCTACTGCCAAAGCTTGTTATACGAAGCAGTCAAACTGCGGAGGGGAGCAGGAAGGTTATGTGGTTCGGCTGGCTTCCTCTTTCGCTTATGGTGATTTTAAGCGCAGCGTTGCCAAGTTTGTGCGCAAGAATCACGTACAAACCGATGAGCATTGGCTAAGCAAACCGATCGAACCGAATCGTTTGGCTTCTGGGGAATAAAACAGTAAGAATGAATAATTACCGATAATTTTTAGAAAATGAGGTGTTGATCATGTAATTCTAAGTTGCTATTTATATGAGATGATGTGAATACTTAGACACGAGCTGCCGCTAAAATCGGGGCTTTTTTTATTGCTTTTGTACATATTGGTTACCACATTTTGTTAGTTCAAGTATAATGAACCTATACATAAGGACGAAAAACAGAACCATCATGATTCCAAGATAGGAGATAAGATGAATAAGAAGAGGATGTTTCGAGTTTCTGCTCCGTCAGGGGGCAGATTGATGATTTCGATGTTGATTTTAATCGCTATTCTTTTTGGAAACATCATAAGAGGCCATGAAGAAAAGGACATCTTTTATTATGTATGGATTGTATGGTTGGTTCTTTGCACCGCCGTATTCGTCATCATCGTATATAGAACGTATGTGATGAAACCGAGCTTGATGGAAATGGATCAAGACGGAATTGTTATAAACGGTACAGAAATAAAGGCTGAAGCTGTAGCATGTTTATTGATCAACGATGACAAGAAGCGGGTAATCGGGATCAAGCCAAAAGGGCGTAAATTAGTCCCCTTAAAGCTATGTTTTACGTTCGCTGAAGAGCAGACTGAAGCCATCAGGCAGCTGGAAACATGGGCACAAGAACATCATGTGAAGATATCAAAGAGATTTTTTATGAGATGGATGTAGAGGAACGTAGAATGAGTATTTAGTTTATTGTCCTAAATTGAAGGAGGATGATAATGGAGGGATTATACTCATTTATTCTCCTTGTTATTTGTGTTGGTCAATGGGTCCTAAGCAAGATCATCGATGTTGGGGAGGAAGAAATGCGTGACACCCCAGTGTATAAATGGTATCTTCTGGGCTCATGGGCTTTATTAATTCGATACTCATCCTTGTATGGACCATGGATAGGAGCAGACCCTATCCCATATGGCCATTCATATTCACCGTAATCTTCTGCTTTCGCGGGTATATGGAGTGGAAATATATACGCGAAACCCTGAGGCGTCATCAAGTCTCAATCCTATTGGCAGCAGCTTCTCTTTCGTTCACAGGTCTAATGATATTAATTCTTCTTGTAAAAATATTAAATCAAGAAAGCAATCAAGAAGAAATGTCCCGAAGATGGGTCGGCTATAATGTAATCAGGTGTTTAGACATGGATTTTATTATAGGGAGAGGCAATCAATCATGAATAGTGTGTTCAATCAATTGGATATGACCCAAATATTAAACCGAATCGATACATTAAACTCTCAATCACAACCGTTATGGGGAAAAATGGACGTTGCCCAAATGCTGGCTCACTGCTCTGCGTTCCAAGACATAGCCATGGGCATCACAAACCCGCCAAGAGGCTGGTTAGGTAGGTTGGTAGGGAATTTCGCGAAGCCCGTTTTTTATAATGACAAACCGTTACCCCGCAATATGTCCACTATTCCGGATATTTTGATTGCGGATCCAAGAGAATTTGAAACGGAAAGAGCAGGATTGAAAGAAAAAATTATAGCGTTCCAAAAGAACGGACTTGAGAGATGTACCACGCATCCCCATTCATTCTTCGGTAAACTGACCCCGGAGCAATGGGGGAAAGGGTTATACAAGCATCTGGACCATCATTTGAAACAGTTTGGCGTTTAAGGCTCAAGAAACCGCAGACTCGCGGTTTTTTTTAATTCCTTACGGTTCTATTCATGTCCTACAGCTTTATATGAAGGCATGCGACTTAAGATGGTATATACTATCTAATTGAGGTGAGTGGAGTGTATTCATACAAAGAGACCAGCTTACAGAGAGATGGGAACCGTAATTCCGTAACACATAAAGACGAAACTTATTCGATCGGACAAGTTGCTGCATTGCTGGGGTCTACCGTAAAAACGGTCCGTTACTATGACAAGATCGGATTGCTTAAGCCCTCAAATTACACCGAGGGAGGGCACCGGGTATATGCGAAGGATGATATTTGGCGTTTACAACTCATTACAACGCTGCGCTTTCTAGATTTCGAAATTGATGATATACGCAGGCTCATAGCTGGCGAAATCGAAGTTGCTTCAGCCTTGGATTGGCAGATTGAGTCCTTGGAGGCGCAAGTTAGCACTCTGACGAGTATGATCTCGATTTTGCGTCAAGCGAAGACACACGACGAGGATTCGTTAGATTATATTCAAGACTTGGTCAAGACACGGACAACCAATAGTGAGAAGCGGAATCAATTTATGATGGATAAATTGGAGGATTCCAAATTTCTGGATGGAGTCCCTCAGGAATGGAGAAGATCATTTCTCTATTTCTTTAATAAATATATTGTGAATCAAGTCAAAATAACGGCTAAACAAGCGTTTGTCTGGGATGAATTACAGGCGTTAATTAACGATCCCCAGTTCATTCCAGATCTGGTCCAAGATGAATTTCTTTTTTTCAATATGGTCAACCAACCAAGATGGGGTGCCTCCGTATGGCCCAAGAAGATTGAAGATATCCATAACCGGCTGAATACAGCATTGGAGCGCAACCTGCCAGCTGGTAGTCCTTTCGTGCAGTCCATCGTCGAGAATGCGGCCATGCTGTATGCAGACGCCGAACAGTCGATGAACCAAGAGGATGTTTTCCGCTACTTTGCGGAATATGCGAAGAGCCCTAGAACTGAACGCATTAAACGGTTCAATACATTGTGCGCAATGTTAAGCCCGGAATACCGCTTGTTCTCAAAAGGGAACAACTTACTGCTTCAAGGCATCGAATGGAGGCTCGAACATATGTGACCACGCATTATGGAAAAAATAACCGAGGCGATAACGCCCCGGCTAAGAAGTTAAATGCATCCTGGAATTCAGTCTGCGCCTTTCTGCAGTGAAAACGAAGAATGCTCTCCAATATTTTGTTCCATTAATTTAAATGGCTGCTGCTTTAAATAATGGTTAAAGAAATCTAGACTGAATTCGTTAATCAGGCGATGTGCATTTCGCACATCAACCCCCTCCATCCATGCTAGCACAGGTGAAAGCAAGTACGTATCAGAGAAGCCCATGTGCTTCATATTTTTTATCTTCATCCAATAGTTCTCACCCGCTGCCACGGAATTGTATCGTGATAACACTTCATCAAAGAACTTGTCCAGTTCCTCTCTTGTTGTTCCTTGGGAAGCGATATTCTCATCGCTCATATTGGCTGTTCCTGCTAGTGTGTCGTCAGCGCTCATCATCAGGAACGGTCTCTTCACTCCATCCTCTGGAAGCCGTTGTTCTCCGAATAATCCACCGTCCATGTTGATGGCAGCTTTCAGTCTGGGATCCTTCAACAGGGTTTGAACGGCAGTCGACCCACCATAGGAGTGACCAAACATGCCCATGTTGTCCGTATCTATACGGCCTGTAAACCGATGGTCCGGATCATTCACCGCGAGCTTCTCAACCTGATCGATTACAAACATCGTATCTTCCACCCAGACCTTATTTAATTAATCTAAGTATTCGTACCCGCTATCCTCCAGAGGAGAAAAATTTACAACACGACCGTCAGGGAATACGGAAGTGGTGCTATAGTACGTGTGATCAATGCCGATTACGATATATCCATGACTGGCCAACTCTTCAATCTGGAAGGTGTTTTGGTTCTTAACTCCATTGAATCCATGCGAGAATAGGAGAACCGGGTAGGTAGTTTCCTTATTCGATAGTTCTGCACCTTTGATCGCATGCGTTTTAATCAGTTCAAGGCTTTTAAACAACTGCTTAGGCATATGGAGCGCTTGGCTGTATCCATCTTCGAAAATATCGGGGTGTGCGACATATGGCGCTTGTTTGCCTTTCGCCGAAGGATTGGCCGGGTACCAGATTTGTACCATTAACTCACGTTTATCGTCAGGTGTCGGCGTATTCGCTTCCTCACGCAGCTCATCTTTCCAATCATAAGTCACCGTTCCTATTTTATAGGGCCCCGTCGGCTTTTCAAATTTAAATACTGGAAGCAGGAGAGGCAGTGTCACCGCAATAGTAGAATACAGCACGGCCAGTGCAGCAATCAGCGTGGTTTTAAATGGGAATGCCTTCTTTTTGACTTTCTTTGATTTGGGAATGTACCTTAAAGCCAACACCATGATCGGGATAAACGTCATTGCATAGGCAGGAATCATTTGCCAACGCATTCCTTCGACAAGAATGTGCGCTAGCAGGAGTACGGCAGATATACCGAAACCAAAGATCAGATGTCGCTGCGGCTTGTTCCGAGCAAAGATCAACCAACCTAGCATAAAAAGGTTAAAGATGACAAACCACATTTCCAAAGTTCTCATAACAATGAAACCTCCTCAATTTCTGTTCTTGCTGTTTTTACAATGCAAGTATAAAACCTCCCCTAAGGGTACATTCAACAACAAAAAATGAGCGTATGTGTACGGTGCATTTAAGGAGTAAGAAGGAGGTAGGTTTTGTTAATACTTTGATATGATTGAACTAGGAAGCAGTGGGGGGGTTCGTGTTTTCGATTTTAGCTAACCGCTGATACTGAAAGAGAACTGAGATATGCAGTAATGATGCGAAAATACCCCGTAGAGCCAGCACACAACGAACGTTGGCTCTACGGGGTTGGAAGGTTTTGCTGCAGATTATGTATTTTTCTTTATGACCAATCCTCATATTTCTCCATCGTAAACTCGCCTTCCAGCTCCAACCGGGTATCCGGCTTACTGCCGTCATAATAGTCGACGTCCATCGTTGATCCGGTCCAAGATACGTAAAATACGCCATTTCCTCTATACTCGATGCGTCCCCGGTTATCATTCACCTCCTGGTGCTCAAAATAATACAGTCTTGCATCCAGGCTTCTGGAGATCTCGTTATAACCCTGGGCAATCGTAAATTCCAGCGGTGCAAACTCATCTAGTTTTAACGTATCTAGATAAATCGTAAGCTCCGCGTCCGGATTGTTCAACAATTCATCCGAATCCGGTAAACATTGGAGCGGCTCGGGTTCCGTCTCCGTCTCGAACCATAGCATGATTTGCGGCCGTTCATTGACTTGGCTGCGGGTTGCGTAGGCTTTGGATTCGGCCAAAGCGTGTTTTTCGGTTCCGTTATAACGGATTAAAGTTAAAGTTCCTGTCATGCGAATCTCCTTATCTATTTTTCCTTAAGCACATTGAACCATTGCACCTACCGGTTTCATGCCTTGTATCGTTACGGTCTAATATGAACGACCAGTCGTCTTTACTGAAGCGATAAATATTCCAGCAGCGCATCAGTCTGCCCGCTGCCCAAAAGCGCAGTCAGTGATGGCCTCACATGGGCGAGAAAATCCGGTTTTGTCTCATAGGTTTCTTCGTCGCTGGTTTCACCCTGGAAAAGCCGAGCTCCTTCAATGAGAATGGACAGCGCGTGAAAGCAATCCGCAAGCGAATTCGCGACCAGTTTAGGCTCGCCACCTTCGAATGCGGCGTATACGGGTGAACCACTGGCTTGGACGTCAACGATCAGCGGATCATCGTTCACATTGGCAATCACGACGTGATGAGCTGGCCAAATGCTCGATTCTACGGTTTCACCCCCGTCGCTAATCCAGCGATAGCCCATTTGCTGCCGGACCAGATGCTCAGGAGAAACAAAGTAGATGACAGCCGATTCTCCGATCTCAACCGCCGCGTTCTTCATTTTATGGGTTCCTTCGGCCTTAGCGTCAACCATCTCATAATGGCTGTATAGATAACTAAGCTCAGGAGACAGTGTTATGCGCTCATCCACAGTCGGCAGCTGAACTTCGGACCGCTGTCGTATTTCATGATCGGTGAAGAGCCCGAAATCCCGATTATATAAGTCCTGTTGTTCTATGAATCTAGTTAAAGCCGCTTCCAGTTCCAGCATTTATTTCATCCCTTCCAGCATATTAACCGAATTATAACATGCCAAGTCACCGTGGTTAAGCATGGGGAATTCAAACTCAGGAATGAGATATGGTAGAATACCCCTTATGGAGAGAATCTATGAAACGACTGAAGATGATATAACGGATGCTTAGGATGGTGTGTTATGAAATGGAACTATTCGGAAAGCGATGAAGCCTATGAGGCCATGGAGCGCTATTGGAAACGCCTGTTTGTTAACATGCTGGGCGTTCATGACGCTGATGATTGGATTACGCCTTACTATAAACACCAGTTTGCGGATGGTACCCCGATGAGGGACGCTAATCCGATATTTTCGGCGTTCTCCCGGACAAGTGGAAGATCCGTCAGAATTATTCTCGAACCGATGGAGGAATTTGACGAGCTGCGGCATTGGGTGGATGAAAACGAGGGGAAAAAGGAACTTGTCATCGTGAGCGCAAGCACCGAGTTGCAGGTTCTCAAAGCAGGAGAAATTTTGGAAGCCTGGCTGAACGAAGAACGCCGTTAATGAAGGGAACGGATGATTTTAACATGCAGTAAGCAAGGGGCTACGAGAGATGAAATATGAATTCAATATGACAGCGTCGATCTCCGAGCTCGTATGGTATCCGGATGAACGATTTGACGAATACAAGGTACACCCGAACTTCAAAGCGGTGATGGACCGGCTTGGCATAACGGTTCCCGTAGGAAATATCTATGAGCGGTAACATTGGTCCGAGAGATCATTCATGAAGATCCGCATCTAAGGCCCATTTCGCTCGATAAGCGGCAGGAGGAATACCTTTGAACTTGGTGAACAGCCTTGTGAAGTAATGAACGGATGAGAACCCGGTTCGCTCTGCAATCACCTTGATGGGATTACGGGTATGCTGGAGCATTAACTCGGCTGCCCGGATTCGTTCGGTGCGAACCATGGAGGAAAAGGATTCATGAATGCTTTCCGCAAACAATCGGGATAATTGCCGTTCGGACACATTCAGGTAAGCCGCCAATTCGGGTAGTGACACAGGCCTGCTGAGGTTGTCTCTTATGTACAATTTTGCCTTTTGAATGAGTTGTAACGCGGATGAAAAGAGAGGCGCGCTTTCGAAGCTGCCGGAAGCCCCGAGCAGGACAGGTAAGGACTGGAGGAGTACATGTGCTAGCTTGGGCAAGAGCGATGCAGGCAGCGATGCCTCGGGTTCTGAGCGCATCAGCATGGATTTCCATATTTGGATGGCAGGCGAATCGCCCGCATGCTCGGTCCAAACGGCACATCGATGAAGAGCCTCTACGTATTTCACTGTTACTTCTTGGGCAGACGGTCTCTCCATCGCTTCAAACGCGACGAATAACAGATTCAGACTGTCTACGTCTTTGATCTGATGTAACCGACCTGGGCGCGTACAGAAGGCTACCCCCTCATATAAGGGATAAGTCTGATCTCCGTCCATATATATACCGGTTCCACCGTCCACATAACAAATCTCATAGAATGAATGGCGGTGTATGGAATTGGCCGTCAAATGCCGGACACTCCCCCAGTAATAGACGAGGAATGAGAGGCTTTCACCTTCAAGCCGTCCAGCATAACGATTAAGACGTTCTTCGCTTTTGCTCCATTGATACAAGGCATTAGCAACTCCCTTGGCGTGATTTTGCAAAACGTCGTCATCTTCGTGCAAATACGATTTCGCTTGCCCTTACTATAATTAACTTAGATAAACCATAACATATCGAGAGGGTGCATGGTGATGATGGACGAGAAGGATATGCAATTTTACAAAGACAATGGGTACCTGCTGGTTCGAGGCGTTTATAATCAACAGGAAGTAGAGGATATGAGAGCGGCGGTTGATGGGATCATCCAGAGGGCGGCACGAGCCAAATCGGATCAAAACCATGCCTGGCAAGGCGACTTCCTGCCGCCTGAGCAGCTTAATAAGCTGGTTCTGAAAGGCTTTCACGATGTGCACTACCATGATGCCGCGTTCATGAGAGCCGCAATCCATCCCCGAATGACAGAAGTGTTGAACGGAATCATCGGTCCGAACGTGCAACTGCATCACTCGAAAATGCTGGTGAAGCCTCCTGCTAACGGGGCCGCGTTTCCCATGCATCAAGATTATCCATATTTCCCTCATCGCGATCACACCATGTTAGCCGCCAGCGTTCATCTGGACGATGCCGATATTGAGAACGGCTGCCTAAGCGTTGTGCCGGGATCCCATAAACAGGGCGTTTTGCCGCATATCGGCGCTTATTATTTGAACCACAAGGAGTATCCCTTATCCTCGGGAACCCCGTGCCCGGCCAAGGCGGGCGATGTGCTTTTCTTTAATTACCTGACCATTCATGGCTCGGACGTGAACCGGAGCGACCGCACGCGGAGAAACATCCTGTTCCAATATCGTGACGCTGCGGATGTGCCTACCGCGGATGTTCACTTCGATTGGGGAATGGGCTTAATGGTAAGCGGAACGAATCCGGATTTCAACAACGTGAAGCCAAAATATGAAATTATCCGTTCGAAATGATCACACAACAGTCGGATCCCTATGCTGAATTATAAGCCTGACTAAGCCCCTCAGCGGGGCTTTTTTCTATGCCTGGAACTTGTGCCTTGTCATGTTCACACCTAACAATGTAAAAATAATTCGTTGTAATGTCGGCTGGCCCCCCTATACTAGATGATAATAGATCGGTTGATACCAAATGGGGGGAAAGCATGAAACTTCAAGCTCCGGGCAAAGCATCGAAATGGTTTGTGTACCAGAAAATCGTCATTGTTTTTATTCTATTATTACTCCCTCTCATCTCGATGAATATTTGGTTGAATTATAAGGGGATGTCCGTTACGAAGGAGTCCCTCTTGAACTCCGCTACGGCTGGCGCATCCTTCTATTCCAAGCAGCTCGATAAAGAGATGTATTTTATTCGGAATTTGCAGCTGCAGCTGCTGAATGACAAGGATCTGCAGAAGCTGAGCTTTCGGGGCAGTATGCTTGAGGACTATGGCGAGGTGGAGCTGATTGATCAGGTCAGGGATCGGCTGGCAACCCTCATGGTTTCCAGTGAGTACATCGTGAACGCCGGGGTTTACGTGAAGGATATCGGGAAAACGATCTCGACCACAACGGGCGTGACCAATACGCCGAATAAGGAAATGGAGCTGATCTCCTCCATGATGACGGTTATGCCCAAGCCTTCTTTTTATAGAAGCGGCGACCGGATTTTTCTGATTGAAACCGAAAACAACGGCGGCATCTGGTCCTACATCGAAATTTCCCGATCCAAGCTGCTGGGGGCTTTAAGCGAAATCGCCAAGCTGTATCCGGAATCCGAAGTATTACTCGGGAGTAAAGAAGGGGGGACCATATTAACGACAGCTCCGCGGGCCGATGAATCATCCGAGATTTTGAGTCATATTCTGGACAATCCCAGCCCGGAGCAAAGTGTGCCGGGGACTGGGGAGCTGAATGGCGTAGACTATTTTATCATCGAGAATGAAGTTAGCGCGCTGGATCTGTCCTTGGTCATGTATGTGAACCAGAATGAAATCACGCGGCCTTTAAGCCAATTCATTACATGGTTTTATACGTTGTTTATTCTGGCGGTGATCGTCATGGTGCTTTATTCGTTCTCGGTCAATCTGATGATCCACAGGCCACTGTCCAAGCTTGTTAAAGCCTTTCATATGATCGAAACCGATAATTTGAACATCATGATCGAGTCCAGAAGCAAAGATGAGTTTCATTACGTATTTAACGGGTTCAACAGGATGACGCATAAGCTCAAACATTCGATTGAGGAAAACTATGAGCAAAAAATAGCACTCCAGCACTCGCAGCTGAAGCAGCTACAGTCTCAGATCAATCCGCATTTTCTATATAACAGCTTTTTCAATATTTATATGATGTGCAAGGTTGGAGACTCGGATAGCGCGGCGGAGCTCTCGCAAAAGCTGGGAAGCTACTATCAATACATCACGAGAAGCGGCTCCGACGAGGTGCCTTTCTATAAGGAATACAAGCATGCGCTGGATTACTGCGACATTCAAGGTATCCGCTTCTCGAACCGGATTGCATATGAGCATAAGGAAATTTCGGACATCCCGCCGTCCATAACCGTTCCGAGACTCATCATACAGCCTATCGTGGAGAATGCGTTTGAGCACGCGTTCGAAGACGGTATGGAGGAGGGGAAATTATATATCAGCAGCGATTACCGGGAAGGCAAATTGCGTGTCACGGTGGAGGATAACGGGAAGCTGCTAACGAATGAGATGCTGCAGTGTTTGCAGGACAAGCTGGCTATGGATTCGAAGCATATTGAAAAAACAGGATTGATCAACGTGAACAACCGGCTTCAGCTTAAATATGGGCTTGGAAGCGGATTATTCATCTCACGCAGCGCCTATGGCGGCTTAAAGGTGGATCTGATCATTATCATCGATGGGATAGAGGAGGCATCATCATGTACAGACTGTTGATCGTGGACGACGAACCTGTCATCGTTAACGGCTTGGTTCAGCTTTTTCAGGAGCAAACGCAATTGGAACTGGACGTATGCAAAGCTTATTCCGCCAAGGAAGCGCTGGAGATTGCCAGGAGAGTGAAGCTGGACATCCTGGTCAGCGATATACGAATGCCCCAAAAGAACGGGCTGCAGCTGATTGATGAAATTACATACTATTGGCCGCTTTGCCGAATCATTTTCCTGACCGGTTATAGTGAATTTGATTATGTGCATGAAGCACTGCGCAAAAACGTGGATAACTACATCCTGAAGACCGAAGGAATCGATCCGATTTTCCAAGCTGTCCAAGTGGCTTCTTCTAAACTTGATGAGGAAAACCGTCGCAGAATACAGGCGGAAAAGGCAAAAGTGCATTTTCAAATCGCCGAACCTCTGCTGAAACGGGAGCTGATACGAAAGGTATTGAATGGAGAAGCCGCCCGTTCTCTGCTGTCCGAGTCCCGTTATGAAGAAGTGGAGTTCTGCATCGATGTAGACCAGCCGGCATTCTTTATCTTGGGAAGAATTGACGGTGCGTCGGAGACGAAAACAAAGGATGTGGCGCAAGCTGTTCAGATGACGTTTATCAACGATTTGCCCAATTCATTTGCATGTGAGCATGCTATTCTGGACGATGCCTTACAGGTATGGCTGCTGCAGCCGGACGTGGAGCTTCGGGATCGTTTTCGCGGTGATGCGCAGGAAAATGAGCTTCATTGGCATGGGGTTATGTCTTATATGAGAGGCATCCTGGAGCTGGTTCAGAATGAATGCGAAGAACTGCTCGGCGTTTATGTTTCTTTCGGGATCTCGGGCAATCTGCATGATAAGTGGTATAGCTCGGGGCAGCAGCTTGATATTTTACGATCCATGCTGCAGAGCAGGGCTGCGTTTGGTCAAAATATGGTCATTGTGAACATCGAAAAGGCTAAAGAGCTTGAGGAAACGAACCAAGATTATGACCGCTTCAAGCAGGATGACATGAAATTCGACGTGATCGATCGGATCCATAAATATATCATGGAGCATTTATCCGGGGATGTCTCCTTGACCGCCATTGCGGAGGAGGTCCATTTTAACCCGTCCTATCTTTCGCGCTACTACAAGCAGCTGACAGGGCACAACCTGCTGGAGTATATCCAGGCGAAGAAGCTGGAGGGGGCGCTCCATCTGATGTTGCATACGGATATGAAATTGCAGGAGATTGCCACTCGGCTCGGATTCGAATCTCCGTCCTATTTCACGACATTTTTCAAAAAAAAGATGGGGGTTTCCCCTCAGGAATACCGAAATACCCAATAAGTAAAAAAAGTGAAAGAGATGTAAAAAACTTAAAATTGATAGCGCTTTCGACCAGAATCTATAATGATAGCAAGCAACACAGATATCAAGATTACGCCAGATAAAGGGGGAAAGCAATCATGAGATGGATCAAGCTAGCGAGGATGATGTTGATTAGCACGATGACGCTTTCGGTAATGGCTGCATGTTCGAATCAGGCAACAGAATCTGAGGGGACGCCGGACCAAACCTCTACCGAGGATACAAAAACCAATACTGCACCGCCCGACCCTCTCGGCAAATATCCTGAAACGGTAACGGTCACGCAAGTGCTCGGCTACAATCCGCCGGAAGACCCGCGGACGCCTCAGGGGATTACACCTGAACAGAATGCTTACTTTAAAGATCTCAAAGACATGCTCAACATTGAGGTTCAGTACAAATGGACGGTGCCTTCCAGCCAGTTCGAGCAAAAGTTTTCATTAGCCATGGCATCGGCGGACCTGCCGGATATTATGGAACTGGATCAGAAGAACTTCGAGAAGCTCAAAAAGCAAGGTATGCTTGCCGATCTTACCCAAGCTTACAACGACTACGCTTCGCCAGCACTGAAAAAATACATGGAGTCGGACGGCGGCTTTGCGATGAAGACGTTTACGTCAGAAGGAAAGCTGCTCGCGATTCCCGGATTTGAGGATCCGTTCCTGTCGACCCAACTGCTCTGGATCCGCAAGGACTGGCTCGACAACCTGAATTTGCAGCCGCCGCAAACGATGGATGAGCTGGAACAGGTTGCAAAGGCCTTCGTACAGCAGGATCCCGACCAAAACGGTAAAAATGACACATACGGTATCGCGATGCAGAAGAATCTGTTCTTCTGGGGCTTTGACCTGAGAGGTTTCTTCAATGGATTTGGCGCATACCCGTCCATTGGGGACAACCAATCGGCCTGGATTAAGGACGACAGCGGCAAGCTTATACCTGGACTCATTCAACCGGAAGTAAAGACCGCGCTGGGCAAGCTGCAGTCCTGGTACAAGGAGGGGATTCTGGATAAAGAATTTGCCTTGAAGGACGAGAACAAGTCCGTTGAAGATATTACCGCAGGCAAGGTCGGCATTTCCTACGGGGAATGGTGGTATCCGAACTGGCCATTGAATCTCAATGTCGATAAAGATCCTAAGGCAGAATGGATTGCCCTTCAGATTCCTGGACTGGATGGACCCGGCAAGTCCATGGTCCCTAAGATCCGCAGCAACAAGCTCGTGGTCGTGAACAAAAAAATGAAGAATCCGGAAGCCGCCATTAAGATGATCAACTTCTATATCGAGGTGGGCAACAAGAAGTACATGGATCAGAATAAAGCGGAAAAAGGATATGTATACAATTGGTTCGTTCCACGAATTTATAATCCGGCCCAAATCGATACGATCTATACGGAAGTTAACAAAGCGCTTGACGCGAACCAATCGGAAATTACGCTGGATGACGAGAACTACAAAAATGTGGCGGACGTCTTCAAAGCAACGAAGGATTACCTTGCAGGTAATACCGCAGATGCCTCGAAAGGCGTAAATTGGGGCCAATATTTCAGTCGGGCGGCAAAAGACGGCGGCTGGGGAACGACGCGGCAAATCAAAGAGAGTCAGGCTTATGTGAATAATGAATTCTACGGCCTTCCCACGGCAACGCAAGTGGAGAAGGGATCCCAGCTCGATAAACTGATGCAGGAAACCTTCACCAAGATCGTCATGGGGGCTTCGCTGGATGAATTCGATAAATTCGTTCAGAGCTGGAAGTCGCTTGGCGGCGATCAGATTACGCAAGAGGTCAACGATTGGTACGGCCAGCAGAGTGCCAAATAATCTTTGAATGATGGAACGGGAGGATGTGCCTTTAGGAAGTTGGCAGATTCCTCCCGTTTTAAATGGACGGGGAGGTTCATCTGTGAGAACGCTAAAAAAAGAATATCTGCTGCATTTGATGTTGCTGCCTGGAGTTATCGTCACGTTGATTTATGCTTATGGACCTATGGCCGGCCTAGTGATGGCTTTTCAACAGTTTGAGCCGCTGGCCGGGTTCTTCCACTCGGATTTCGTTGGCTTTGATAATTTCCGATATGTATTTGAACTGCCCGATTTCAAGCAGGTACTGTGGAACACCATTGTCATTTCCGTATTTAAAATGATTTTATTTTTACTGGTGCCTCTGATTCTGGCACTGCTTCTCAACGAAGTCACCCGAAGATGGTTCTCGCGTTTTATCCAATCCGCCATCTTCCTGCCATTCTTTCTGTCCTGGACGGTGCTTGGCGGCGTCATCATCGAATTGTTTTCCTTGAATGGTCCGGTGAACGGGTTGCTGGGCGCACTGGATATGGAACCGATCATGTTCATGCTGGATAACAACTGGTTCCGAGGGATCATCATCGGTTCGGACGTATGGAAAGGCATGGGCTATAACATGATTGTTATGCTCGCAGCCATAACAGGAATCCATGCAACGCTGTATGAAGCTGCTGAAGTAGACGGAGCGGGAAGATGGAAGCAGATGATTCATATCACGCTCCCGGGCATGGCACCGATCCTCATCCTGCTGGGTGTATTAAGTCTTGGCGGCATTCTCAACGCCGGTTTCGAACAGATTCTGATTATGTACAACCCGACGGTTTATGAGGGGGCTGATGTTATCGACACCTTCGTCTATAGACTCGGAATGTTCAGTCAGCAATTCGGACCTGCGGCTGCAGTCGGCTTCTTTAAATCCGTCATCTCTCTGGCTCTCGTGGCTGTTACGTACTATGCGGCTTATAAATATAACAATTATCGGATCTTTTAGGCTGGAGTGGAGGTAGGAAAATGCACAAACCAACGATCAGCAGAAGGCTATTTGTAATCGTGAATACGCTGGTTCTATCCGCAATCACCTTGCTCGGTATCATTCCGTTCATTCATTTGCTCTCGATTTCGTTAAGTTCGAATACAGCGGCGATGGCAGGGGAAGTGAGGCTCTGGCCGGTCGGATTTAACCTGGATGCTTACCGGTACTTGGGCGAAAAGGTCGAGTTTTTCCGATCGTTCCGTGTCTCGCTTACCCGGGTCGTGTTGGGGACGGCAGTGAATATGTTTCTAGTATTCATCACCGCCTATCCCTTATCGAAATCCAATCATCAATTTAAGTTTCGTACACCGTACGTGTGGTTTTTTGCCATTACGATGTTTTTCGGCGGAGGCCTGATTCCCACTTACATGATCGTAAAGAATACCGGCTTGATTGACTCCGTTTGGGCTCTGATTCTCCCCGGGGCACTCAATGTATGGAACATGGTCCTGATGCTGAATTTCTTCAGAACGATCCCGAAGGAGCTGGAGGAAGCGGCAACGATTGACGGCGCCGGACACTGGAGAATATTATGGCGTATCTACCTGCCGGTATCCCTGCCGTCCATTGCAACGATCGGCTTGTTTACCATCGTGGGTCACTGGAATGCTTGGTTCGACGGTATTCTATACTTGAATTCGCCGGATAAATATCCGCTGCAAACCTATTTGTCAACGCTCATCATGTCCATCAATTCCCAAATGACTTCAATATCGATCGAGCAGATAAAGGCGATGGAGAATTTGAGCGAGAAAACGCTCCGGACTGCCCAAATATTCATGGGCGCGCTGCCGATCATGGTCGTGTATCCGTTCCTGCAGAAGTATTTCGTTAAAGGGATGACGGTCGGCAGCGTCAAAGAATAATGACTTGCAAATAAAGGAGAAGAATCGGATGAACAAGGTTAAGGTTGCCCTTATCGGTGCAGGACTGCGAGGCATCAACTATATGGAATATGCCCTGCTGCATCCCCATGAGCTTGAGGTGGTTGCCGTCGCGGAGCCGAATCTGCAGCGGAGGGAACAGTTTAAAGCTAGACATGGCCTTGAAGACTCGGCTTGCTTCGAGCATTGGGATGATTTCTTTGCAGGACCCAAGCTTGCGGACGCGGTATTGATTTGCACCCAGGATAAGCAGCATTTCGAACCGACGATGCGAGCCCTTGAGGCTGGTTACCATGTGCTGCTGGAGAAGCCGATGTCACCGGATCCCGAAGAGTGCATCCGGATGGGCGAGATGGCTTCGCAGGCCGGGCTGGTGTTTTCCATCTGTCACGTGCTGCGATATGCGCCGTTTTTCACGACTTTAAAGGAACTGCTGGAGCGTGAGACCATTGGCCAACTGATGTCGATCCAGCATAACGAGAACGTGGGCTATTGGCATCAGGCACACAGCTTTGTGCGGGGGAATTGGCGTCGTAAGGAAGATTCCAGTCCGATGATTCTCGCCAAGTCGTGTCATGATCTCGACATTTTGCTTTGGCTTGCCGATTCCGATTGCCTTCGGGTATCCTCTTTCGGCTCGTTAAGCCATTTTACGGCTGAGCAAGCACCGGAAGGCGCACCTAAACGCTGTTTGGACGGATGCCCGGTCTCGGATCAGTGCCTCTATTATGCGCCTGATCTATATTTGACAGAGGATACGAATTGGCCAACGTCGGCGATCAGTGATGATATGAGTTATGAAGCCCGTTATAAGGCATTGCTGGAGGGACCATATGGCCGCTGCGTATATCATTGCGATAATGATGTTGTGGACCATCAGGTCGTCAATTTGGAATTTGCCAATAACGTAACGGTTGCGTTTACGATGAGTGCGTTTACGCGAGATGTCAGCCGCACGATCAAGCTGATGGGAACCCGTGGGGAAATCCGTGGTGCCATGGAGAAGAATGAAATTGAGATCATTCACTTTGGCAGCGGCAAGATCGAGCGAATATCATTTGAGGATAGGGGCGGGCATGTCGGCCACGGCGGCGGTGATATGCGGCTAATTAAGGATTTTTTAAGACTGGTGCAGACAGGGGGAAGCGATCAAGGGCTGACTTCGGCAAGTCGTTCCGTTCAAAGTCACCTCATGGCGTTTGCGGCTGAGCAGTCGAGAGTGGATGGAAAGGTCATCTCGATAAAGGAATTTGAGCAGCAGTTCAGCACGCAAGTAAAAACGATGCCCGGGAAATAAGCTGTAGATCTCAAGCCTGATTGCTGATGCAATCGGGCTTGTTTTGTATTCTAACAGATAAGGAAAAGACACCCTCTCGAAGAAGTCTCTAAGGCAGGATAACGCCAAGTGGCTGACTATGGTAAAATAAACCTAGAAATTTGGCCGAATTTATTGAGAGTTTGCCCTATCGATAGGAGTTGAGGATTTTGAGATTTCTAAAAGATGTTCAGGACACGGGGATGGGAACCTGGTACTTTGAAATTGATAACAATGGCACGGCTTGTAGGCAGATCGTGGTTAATGAGGACGGCAGCTGCATTACATCCAACCGGAAGCACGATTCCGATCATTTCATGCTGGCGGAGCACCCTCTTGATCCGGAGGAACCCTATTATACAGAGATTAGTCAAGCAGCATTTGAGGAGCTTTGGATGGAACAGCTGCAGGCTGGCATGGAGGACTGGTATCGGACCCAACGTTTATTTCCTGTCGGCGCTAGAGTTGAAGGATTCATCGAGGCCTTTTTTCCGCAAGGCACGTTGATTAACTTGTTGGAGCCGCGGGCCGTTGGCTTGACGGACACGTCCGTTCTGAAAGCAGGCGTCCCTGCTGAATGGTTGTACCCTCGTTATCGGGTCATTGCCGAGGTATCCGGTTATGATGAAGTAAACCAATGGGTGCTTCTTGCCCATGCTGAGCTTCTAGGAAGTCAGTTGGACGAATCTGAGCTTGGCAAGTAAGAAGGAATAGAATGATCGAAAGGAGCGGTTGAATGATAGGCAGCAGCGGCTGGACTGCAGGTGAGCTTGTCGTTGATGGAGAACGGGTCATTCACCCCGGTTTAACCGAAGATCCATTGCGTACATCCAAATTTTATACCCTGTATTTTCACTCTGCCCGCTCTATGGGGAATGGCTATGAGTGGTTTTATTTTAATGAGGTTCCGTTGATGGATGAATCGGTGTTTGTGTCCATTTGCTTCCAGGCTGGCAAGCTATATACGGTAGAATTGTCCGTTCAGGGAGAGCAATTTCCGACTTCGTGGGATAACTGGACCGTTGAAGGCGAGCGGAGAAGGTACGAGAAACATAGGAACATGCTTGAGAGGGCTTTATGTTTAAAGCCGAAACATGAGCAGGAACGTCCTTATCCATATTTGGAATACCAGATGGGATGGGGGAATATCACATCCTATCAGGATCCGCGTTCAGGATCAACGGCAATCGCGTTTTCTTTTACGTGGCGTGATAATAATAGTTAGCCCAGGAAACCACGTTCATCGTGGTTTTTTTTGCGACTTTGGACATGCGGATTAAGCCTTCGGTGTGAATTGGATATAATTTGCTAAGTTCGGGTTATCCTAATCTCAAAAGTAAGTCTTAGGACGAATTCAAAATACCCAGGAAAGGGTAATCATGTATAATTCCAAGACGATACAGGAGGTTAGCATGAAACATACAAACGGTATGTCCGATGTTGCGATTCTCGGGATGGGGACGGCATTGCCGGCACATTCGGTGGCACAGTCGGATATCGCTGAATTAATTGCCTCTACGCTGCAGGATAAACCCGATCTGGCTCGCTTTGCTCGAAGAGTATTTAGATCCTGCGGTGTCGAAACTCGTTATACCTGCGAACCCAACTACCTCGGTCCATTGGAAGAGTGCCGCTATTTGCCTTCTCATGACGAGTCAGACATCCCTACAACCGAGGAACGAATGGATACATACAAACGGGAGGGCCTCCCGCTTGGCATAGAAGCAGCCGAGCAGGCCTTGAAGGATGCAGGTATGTCGCCGGATCGAATCACGCATCTCATTACGGTCAGCTGCACGGGCCAATACCAGCCGGGTATGGATGTACTGTTGATCCGCCATTTGGGGCTTTCTCGACGGGTTAATCGTCTGCCATTGATATTCCAGGGATGTGCTGCCGGCCTTAAAGCGATTCAAATGGCTCGGGATGTTGTCATAGGGGCGCCGGGGTCGCAAGTATTGATTGTGTGCGTGGAGCTTTGCACCCTTCATTTTCAACCGGTCAAGGCGAGGGAGGCACTGTTTGCAGCCTCGTTTTTCGGTGATGGAGCCTCATCTTGTGTCATCGGTCATCCGGCAACGGATCATCGGCATTATTTGGAGCTTGGCTCGGGTTATTCGGTCCTGCTGCCGGATTCCACGGAGGATATGACATGGGAGGTAGGCAACACAGGCTTTGATCTTTTTTTATCCCCGCGTATTCCCAAGCTTCTCGGTATTCACCTGGAGGAAGAACTGCGTGTTCTGCTGAAGGGCGATAAGCTGCCGGAATTGTGGGCCATCCATCCTGGCGGACGGGGCATCGTGGATTCGGTGCAGGAAGTCATGGGCCTGACCGATGAACAAACCAAATACAGCCGGGACATCTTAAGAACGGCAGGGAATCTCTCCTCCGTGACCATTTTGTTTGTGCTGAGTGCGATGCGCAAGGAGATGCAAGAGATGAATAAAGCTTCCACGGAAGGGGTAGCCATGGCCTTCGGGCCGGGCCTGACAGCGGAGCTTATGCGCTTTACCTATGTGAAGGCTTATGCGTCATCGGTTAAGGAGCAGGACCATGTCCTTCTTTAGAACCCTGTCAATCAGGGCGGAGGAAGATGAGCTTATGGATGACTTCTCCATGGGAGGAGAAGAGCTGAGCGAAGCGCTGAAGCATTTAAGGTGGCTGAATCGGATCTTTGCTGCACCGGGACCTACCCTGGACGGCGTGGAGAAGCTTTGGAAATCGATTGGCAGCCCGAGGACCCTTAGCATCATGGACGTAGGGGCCGGTTCAGGCGATGTAAACCAGAAGCTGCTGCAATGGTCGGATCAAAGAGGCATCCAGCTGAATATTACCTTGGTCGATATGACGGAAGAAGCATGCGATGAGGCTAGACGACTGTTTCGAAACGAGCCGAGGGTTCAAGTTCGACGTGCCGATGTTAAAGAGTTACCCGATGCATCGGCAGATATTGTGACTGGTTCCCAGTTCATCCATCATTTCCAGGGCGATCAGCTGGTGGACATGGTGACGCATATGCTGCGAACCTCTATTCACGGGGTCGTCATCAATGATATCCATCGGCATCCGGTCCCCTACACGGCAGTTTGGATTACAACGCGCATCATTTCCCGCAATCGTTATATTCGCCATGATGGTCCGTTATCGGTTGCTAAGGGATTTAAAGGGAGAGATTGGAGAGAGCTGAAAAAGCAGCTTAAGCACGACACCATGACCTATGAATGGAAGCCGCTGTTCCGCTATTCCGTTGTTATCCCGAACCATCGGGCTCCCTAGTCCTCTACTTGTTATCAAGCCAATGTTCTTCAGGCAAGCTATAAGGCAGGTGGTCATATATGTCAAAGCAAGCGGATGTTATTGTTATCGGAGCGGGTGTAGCCGGTACCAGCTGTGCACTACAGCTTGCAAAGCAAGAGTATCGTACGATATTGCTGGATCGGCAATCATTTCCACGCCACAAAACCTGCGGTGAATTCATGTCTCCGGAGACCAAAGAGATGCTGGATTATCTAGGCGTCGATCTAGTGGGTCAAGAGATTAAGCCCAGCCCCATGGATCATGCCAAAATCGTGATGCCACACGGCGGTGAAATTACCGCTCCGTTACCGGGACAGGCCACAGGCATCAGCCGCTATGAGCTGGATCGCCTCCTACATGAGAATGCAGTGGCTGCGGGTGCGGAAGTTGTCACGGGAACAACCGTGACCGATATTCAGAAGCTCGGTGATCATCGGTATGAAGTCGATGTAAGGCAAGGGAACGAGCGCGTTCGATATGAGGCAAGGGCCGTCATTGGTGCATATGGTACGAAAAGGCCGCGCGGCGTTGCCACTGCCGAGGAGTATCGGGATGATACCGTATATGTGGGCATAAAATCACATTTTAGCGGCATTACGATACCTTCCCGGGTAGAGCTGTACTTTTGCGAGGGGGGTTATGTCGGAATCTCGCCGATTGAAAATAGGACAGTTAATGTGGCTGCGTTGCTGACCTTGAATTCAGTGCAGGGCAGCGGCAAATCGGTGACTGAAATTCTCCGGGCTGCTTCATGCACGAACAGAAAGTTGGCCGAACGAATGGCTGAAGGAGAGCCTGTTTCGGGAACCCAGGTATCAATTGCTCCGCTTCGTTTATCCCATACGCCGCATCCATGGTCGGAATATCCGCATATCGGCGATGCCATGCTAATGCTTCCACCGCTGTGTGGGGACGGGATGTCGGTTGCTCTGCGGTCCTCGCTGATATGCGCTCGTTGGACCAATTCCTATTTAAAGGGAGAAATAAACTTCGAACAATGGCGAGATCAATATACACTTGAAGCCAATCGTACGTTTACGGAGCTTCTCAGAAGAGCAAGGAGAATTCAGAACCTGGCTTTCGCCAAAACCAACCGCTTCTATCCAGGCATTGCCCGGATGATTCCAGGATTGGCGTCCTATATCGTAAAAGCTACCCGGTTATCCGCATCGGGTATAGGCTCCAGATAAAAGCCGCAGGATTGCGGCTTTTTTGTATTGTTATTTACGGATTTGCGTTGACTTTGGATAGATTATAATTTATTATGTTTGTTAATAAATAGACATATTTAAATAATGTTTATTATTTCGATGAATAGAGGGGCGTAATGCAGGATCGACAGTATTCATCTGATCCGACCGGGGTCATTCGAAGTACTCTTGATTTTCAGTTCCAAATCGCTTGGCAGATGCTCGACTTGCATCTCACGGGGCTTCAAGATGAGGAGTTTCATTGGCGACCTGCTTCGAAGGGACTCCACGTTTACCGTGAATCTGGAATCTGGCTAGCGGAATGGCCGGAATCCGAGGATTACGAGATTGGCCCGCCGAATATATCTTGGCTGACATGGCATATCACATACTGGTGGTCTATGGTACTGAATCATTCGTTCGGCAGCGGGGCATTGGCCCGTGAAGACATCCATTCTATGGGTAACATCCAAGAGACTAGAGATAGAATAAATGAATTGAGCAGCGAGTGGAAATGTGAAATGTCGGCTTTGACGGACGAAGCGTTCCTTTCTACGGAACGAACGTTATGGCCTTTCGCGGATAAGCCTTTTCATGAATTGGCAGCCTGGCTAAATCTGGAACTGATGAAAAATGCGGCTGAGATTGGTTACTGCCGTTTCCTTTATGCTGTTCACAAGAAATAATACATTTATCCATGTACACTACGTCGCATAATGATATCCGAAAGATTGGCTTTCATAACGATGATAAATGAAGGGCTGCTAAGTTGCTTGGTGCAACCTGGCAGCCCTTATATGTAAATTAAGAATGAGTCACTTCATTCTCAATGACGATGCGATTTAGCTTTACATTTACCGGCGCCGCTATCGTATCGCCAACAGGGCATTTACTCTCCAGAAATTCAACAAACTGCTCAACCTTCTCGGGGGAGGAAGGGGTCCTGATGTAGAAGGTGTACCGAATATCGGAGTATCCAGGGCGTACGTCAGAGCGATTAAAGAATCCATCCAGGTCAAGGTCGCCTTCTACATCAACTCTGAAATCTTCAAGGATCACATCGAATTTTGGTGCATAGACACGGGCCACAATCGATTGGCATGCCCCCAGGGAGGCAAGCAGAGCTTCCACGGGGTTCATTCCGGTATCCGTACCTCCAAGGCTTTTCGGTTCATCGATGACGAACTCGAACTGCCTTACATTAGTAACAACTCTGACCCCTTCTTGCAAATGGGCAGTTGCCTTGAACGTTTGAACACTTGGCATATAGCACATCTCCCTTTTTCTAGACAGCCCCATACGGCGTGGGTGATCTGTCTCTATATCATAATCTTTACTATTTTACTAGGTTTAGTGTGAATTATAATTCTATTTAGCATGATCTGTCAATAGAACATGAATCGTACGATATGATGGGCGTTTGTTATTCCCATGCAAGGACCAGGAGGAAGGCAAAAAAATAGAGCGTGTTCTCGTTGCGAAAACACGCTCTCTGGATCAGTTCCATATTATTATTCGGAAGCCTTATTTTGTTGTTTCAGCAAATCGCGAATTTCAGTCAACAACAGTTCTTCCTTCGATGGAGCCGGTGGTTCTTCAGCTTTAGTATCTTCTTTGCGTTTAAAGCGGTTAAGCGTACGGATGAACATGAAAATCGAGAAGGAGACGATAAGGAAATCTACGACCGTCTGCAGAAAAACTCCATACGTCAGCGTTGCATCTCCGATTGTCGCATCTAGTCCTGATAAATTGACTCCTCCAAGGAGCAAGCCAATTACCGGCATAATGATATCGCTCACCAAGGAGGAGACGATTTTGCCGAAAGCAGCACCAATGATAACCCCAATGGCTAAATCTAGTACGTTACCCTTAAGCGCAAAGGTTTTAAATTCTTTTAACAAATTCATAATAAGTCACCTGCTTTTCAATCCAAAATGTAGGGCGGCGATTAATCTACCACTCGAAATATCCTATCAGCAACTAGTGAAATGCGCAAGATCGTTAAGTCGTATCTTTTCTACGGAAACGTAGGCGAGCCGCCGCTTGCCCTATACAGGTTGACCAATAGGTGGCGTTCATGTTAAGTTTTTAATATTCGCACAATAACGGGATCGAATGAAGGAGGGATAAAGCGATGACTGAATTAGAGGTTGTAGATGTTTATGTGAACCTGTCAATACTAGGAAGCATTAGACAAGGTTCACACCATAACCAATCAGATACCGGAACTTTATCCTTCTATACTTATATGCAGGCAAATTTAGCGTTAGCTTGATCGTCGCTTGTTTCTTTATGGTATAGTTGGTTAATGTAAGCGTAGAAAGCACCGGATTTCTGGTGTTTTCGCGCTTTTTTTTTCGTTCTGAAATTTTGCCATAGAGGGATGAAGAAAATGTCATTAATCAATGTTTCTAACCTTTCGTTTGCTTATGATAGCAGCTATGATCCGATATTCGAACAGGTGAGCTTTCAAATCGATACCGATTGGAAATTGGGGTTTACCGGAAGAAACGGCAGGGGGAAAACCACGTTTCTGAATCTGCTGCAAGGCAAGTACGAATACAGCGGGAATATTTCGGCCACCGTGAGTTTCGAATATTTCCCTTATCATGTCGAGAACAAAGACTATCTGACCATGGATGTTATCGAAGAGATCTATCCGGAGTATGTGCATTGGCAAATCGTGCGCGAGTTTAACTTGTTAAAGGTTTCGGAAGATGTACTATACCGGCCTTTTGCATCATTATCCAGCGGAGAACAGACCAAAGTGATGCTGGCTGCGCTGTTTACCAAGGAGAACCGCTTCCTTTTGATTGACGAACCGACCAATCATCTGGATATGCATGCGAGAAAATTGGTCAGCGACTATCTCAGCAAGAAAAGCGGATTTATTCTGGTGTCTCACGATAGATCATTCTTGGATGACTGCGTAGACCACATCCTGTCCATCAATAAAACCAATATCGAGATCCAAAAAGGCAATTTTTCCGCATGGTGGGAAAATAAAAAGAGACAGGATCAATTTGAGCTTGCGAGTGACGAGAAGCTGAGGAAAGATATTAAACGTTTAACCGATTCTGCAAGAAGGACGGGGAATTGGTCGGATCAGGTGGAGAAATCGAAGAACGGTACCAGAAATTCAGGCTCCAAAGTAGATAAAGGCTATATTGGCCACAAGGCAGCTAAGATGATGAAGCGCTCCAAAAACCTAGAGCAGCGACAGCAGTCCGCCATAGAGGAAAAATCGAAGCTCCTTAAAAATATCGAGAGCTCCGAGAATTTGCAGATGTTCCAACTGGATTATCACAAAAAACAACTGGTCCAGCTGGAGGATGTCTCCATTTCATACGGCTCCAAGACGGTGTGTGAAAACTTGAGTTTTACGATTGAAAAAGGGGACCGAGTTGCCCTCTCGGGCAAAAATGGTTCTGGAAAATCCAGTATCCTTAAGCTGATATACGGAGAAGAGATGCAATACACAGGCCAGTTCAACAGGGATAGCCAGCTTAAGATATCCTATGTATCTCAGGACACGTCCTACCTGCAAGGCAGTTTGACGGATTATGCCATAAGCAGCGGGATTGATGAAAGCCTGTTTAAATCCATATTGCGAAAGCTCGATTTCTCCAGACTTCAGTTTGAAAAGGATATTTCGACTTATAGCGGGGGACAGAAGAAGAAGGTGCTGATCGCTAAAAGCCTTAGTGAGCATGCTCATTTGTATGTGTGGGATGAACCGCTTAATTTTATCGATGTGATCTCTCGCATGCAAATCGAAGAGTTATTGCTTGAGCATGCACCGACGATTCTGTTCGTGGAGCATGATCGTGCATTTTGCGAGAATGTGGCAACGAAGTTCGTTGAACTTGATGGCCATCAAGAAACATAAGAAACAATAAGATCGTTATCCCGAAGAAGGAATGAGAGTATTAATTAGCTAGAATATGTTCCTTAATAGGAAATTACAAAAAAAAGCTGTCCGCTAATTAGTTAGCGGCAGCTTTTTTACATTTTGTTGTGATATCAACTAAGACGTTCATCCAGTAAACCTAACCCTTCCAGTAGCCTGTCAAAACGGCGTGGCGATTCCATCCTCCAAAAGAGCCGAAGTGCCTTCAACCTTTCGCATATGCCCGAGTTCCATAAATCCGATGAAGCGGTTGCTCAATAATCGGGTTACATTCGAAATCGACCTCGATATCATCCAATCAAGCGGAAAAGAAAAGCGTCTCAGCTGACGCTCCCGCAAATTGATCGATGGCCCATACCAACTGCCCAAGCTAATGATAAGTGGCGTATAGTAAAAAAATAAACCGTAATTTAATATAAATTCGCAATTGATAAGAAATATAAGTGCATCTGGCATGTTAAGATCTGAAGAGAAAAGACAATCATAGAAACAAGCTGGTTTTAACAGTTAATTAGGCGAGGAGTGTAACAATCGATGATTAGTAAAGTTGGTCAAATTATGGTGTATGTGAATAATCAGGATCAAGCCGTGAAGTTTTGGACTGAAATGGTAGGATTTCAAGTCATAGCTGAAGAGAATAACGGTGAAATGAGATGGATTGAAATTGCTCCAACGAAGAAAGCCGAAACGAGCATCATTCTGCATGACAAGGAGCTCGTAGCCAAAATGTCGCCTGGAATGAATTTGGGCACACCTTCTTTAATGTTTTTCACGGAAAATTTCGATGCGTTGCACAGCCATTTAACCAGCCATAATATCAACGTCGGCGAAGTGGTGAATTTGCCTTCCGGCAGAGTGTTCAACTTTGCGGATTATGAAGAAAACTATTTTGCTGTCATGGAAAAATAATAACCGATCAGATCAACCATAGATCGGATGGATGTGAAGTCGCCTATTTGGCGGCTTTTTTGTGTATTCTTTGGTATAACGCTTAGATGGTGGGCGTTATACTTTTTTCCTGCATTCGCTATAATGGATACAGTGATTGAAGGAAAGGGATGTCATGTATGAAGAAAGTGATCGTCATTGGATCGGGAATACTGGGGGCATCGACTGCTTATCAGTTAGCAAAAATGGGAGCGGAAGTCCTTATTATAGACCGCAAAGATAAAGGACAGGCTACGGATGCCGCGGCAGGCATTATCTGCCCCTGGCTATCGCAAAGGCGGAATCAAGCGTGGTACCAATTAGCCAAGGCGGGCGCACGTTTTTACCCTGAGTTAGTGAAAGAACTCATCAGCGAAGGCGAGACAGAAACAGGCTACGCCCAAGTCGGCGCTCTTAGCATTCATGAGGATTTGGATAAAATCCGCAAGATGGAGGAACGGGCTCATATTCGGAAAACAGATGCTCCGGAAATCGGTGAGATTACCCGGCTGAATGAGGGAGAAACCCATGAGCGTTTTCCTTTGCTTGGTAAAGGTTATCATTCCGTCCATATTAGCGGTGCCGCCCGTATCGATGGTCGTGCGCTGCGCGATGCGCTGATCCGGTCCGCACAGAGGAACGGGGCCAAGATTATAGACGGGGATGCCGCATTGCAATACGAATCGAATCGTGTTATCGGAGCAGCAGTCGGAGCTGATAGCTTCGAGGCTGATGAAGTCATTGTTTGTGCCGGTGCATGGGCTAATCAACTGCTTCAGCCATTAGGCATTCACTTTCAGGTTCGTTTTCAAAAAGCGCAAATCATGCATGTACAGGCGCCTGATCAGCAAGATACAGGTGACTGGCCGGTCGTCATACCGCCTTCGGATCAATATTTGCTCTCTTTTGATAACCAGAAGATTGTGATCGGAGCGACTCACGAAAATGAAGTCAATGGCTACGATACAAGAGTAACACCAGGCGGCATGCAGGAAATCCTGAATAAAGGATTGGCCTTAGCGCCTGGTTTGGCTGACAGCACATTTGAGGAGGTACGAGTCGGGTTTCGTCCGTTCACACCCGGATTTCTTCCGGTTATGGGTGCTGTCCCTGGCTGGGAAGGCCTTATTACGGCAAACGGACTGGGCGCGTCCGGATTAACGATGGGGCCATTTATCGGAAGCCAACTTGCAAAGATGGCACTTGGAATGCCGCTGGATATCGACATTCATCCATATGATGTTCGTACAGCGATCGAAGAGAGTTGAGGCATGGCGGGGTATCTCCTGTTAAAGGGATCATGTGAACATATGTGGACGGAGTGAAAAGCCCATTTGAATATTGGATATGATGAAAGCCGCGAAATTCGCGGCTTTTTATTGTTGAGGAGATTGTGGTCAAAGCCTGTTATACGGAATGGAAAAGTAATTCGCATCAACGAGTGATCGGGGAAAGCCTCTCGTAAGTGAAAATTATGTGAACATATACTGAAAATTTTCCTTTGCACAGAAAATCAATGACTACATACATTGCTTTTCATGATAGGAGATACCTTATTTGGTTTTATAGTCCTAGAGGACCTACGGCTGATATGCCGGAGATTCATATCGTGATAGGGTATAGGCTAGGATAAGACAGCGAAGTTAGGTAGAAACTAACGATGCAGCCGTCAATCCTCCTTTTTTATTGTGAAATGACCGCATTACGAAATTGGTCAATCAGTACTGTATAGGAATTCACCCGTCCAAACAAAGGGACGCATTCTAAAGAAACAATGGATCATGGAGGGAGATCGAATGTCAGATACGAAGCAAGTACCTCAACCTAAAACTTACGGACCGCTGGGCAATCTGCCTCTGCTGGATTCCGCAGCTCCGGTCCAATCGCTTGTGAAGGTCGCCTCGGAACTCGGGCCGATATTTCAATTTCAGTATCCGGGCGGACGCAGGGAGCTGTATGTCTCCGGACACGAATATGTCAAGGACGCGTGTGACGAGAAGCGTTTTGATAAACGTATCTGGGCGCCGCTTCAGAATGTCCGTCCTTTTGCAGGTGACGGATTGTTTACGAGCGCTACACATGAGCCCAACTGGAAAAAAGCACATAACATCCTGCTCTCCAGCTTTAGCCAGCGTGCGATGCAAGGCTACCATACGAAAATGGTCGATATCGCCATGCAGCTTATCCAGAAATGGGCTCGGCTCAACCCCGACGAAACCGTGGACGTTCCTGCCGACATGACGCGCCTGACGCTGGATACCATCGGCCTGTGCGGATTTAATTACCGGTTTAACAGCTTCTACCGGGAAGACAATCATCCGTTTATCGACAGCATGGTGCGGGCTCTCGATGAAGGCATGAACCAGCTGCATCGTTTGGGCATACAAGATATGTTTATGATTAAAAAGAAGCGGCAGTTTCAGGAAGATGTTCAGGACATGTTCTCGCTCGTTGATGAGCTCATTCAAGATCGCAAGAAGTATGGCGGCGAAGAAGGGGATTTGCTTGCGCATATGCTGGAAGGTGTCGATCCGGATACAGGCGAGCGCCTGGATTCGGAGAATATCCGATATCAGATGATTACGTTTCTTATCGCGGGGCATGAGACGACAAGCGGATTGCTGTCCTTTGCCATTTATTTTTTGTTGAAAAATCCGGATACATTGCAAAAAGCGGTAAGCGAGGTGGACCGCGTTCTGAAAGATCCCGTGCCGACTTACAATCAGGTTCGGGAACTCAAATACGTCCGCATGGTTCTCAGCGAGTCGCTGCGCTTATGGCCAACGGCACCTGCTTTCTCGTTATATGCCAAGGAAGATACGGAGATCGGAGGAACCTATCCGATCAAGAAGGGGGATAGCGTAACGGTCCTGATTCCGGGACTGCATCGAGACTCCCGCGTGTGGGGAGACGACGTGGAGACGTTCAGACCGGAGCGTTTCGAAGATCCCAGCAAGGTGCCGCATGACGCTTACAAACCGTTTGGCAACGGACAACGCGCATGTATCGGGCAGCAGTTTGCGCTGCAGGAGGCAACCTTGGTGCTTGGTTTGGTGCTCAAATATTTTAAATTGATCGAAAACCAGTCGTATGAGTTGAAGGTTAAGGAAACCCTCACTTTGAAGCCGGAAGGGTTTCATATTCAAGTTCGAAGCCGTCAAGAGGGGGCCGCACTCTTGGTTCCGGGAGCAGGTAAGGCGGTGTCACCCGAGACGGAGAAGCGGGAATTCGCCAAGTCGCCAGATAAAACGGCGACCAATGCCCATCATACACCGCTGCTCGCTTTATACGGGTCCAACTTGGGCACGGCAGAGGGAATTGCCCGAGAGGTGGCGGATGCTGCGAAGCACCAAGGGTTCGACAGCCAGGTAGGTACGTTGGACGATTATGCCGGAAGGCTTCCGAAGGAAGGTGCCGTCATCATTGTAACCGCCTCGTACAACGGACAGCCGCCTTCCAATGCAAAAGCATTTACGGAATGGCTGGAGAATGCCGCTGAATCAGAAATCCAGGGTGTGCGATATGCCGTATTCGGCTGCGGGGATCACAACTGGGCAAGCACCTATCAGCGGATTCCTCGTTTGATAGACGAACAGCTTGCTGTCAAAGGGGCGCAGCGATTGCTCACGCGCGGTGAGAGTGATGCCAGCGGCGACTTTGAGCGTGAAGTCGATGAATGGACAGAGCATTTATGGCCGGATCTGATGCAATCGCTAGGTCTACCTCTGATGTCCGTCAATGAACTGAAGCGCAGTACCTTGTCTCTCCAGTTCGTGCAGGGAGCGGCCGCCGTGCCTCTGGCAGAAACCTACCAGGCTGTAACCGGGCGCGTTGCTCACACCCGCAATCTGCAGCATGCGGACAGCGGAAGGATCACGCAGCATATCGAAATCTCGCTGCCGGCGGGAACGGATTATCGTGAAGGAGATCATCTGGGAGTGCTTCCGGTCAATCCAAAGACGTTGGTTCAGCGAGTTCTCCGAAGATTCAAACTGGATGCGGGTGCACATCTTATCTTGTCTGCTGAAGGAAGAAGCGGTGCGCATTTGCCGACAGGCATTCCTGTCCGTCTGGACGACCTGCTGTCCCGGAGCGTGGAGCTGCAGGAGCCGGCCACAAGAGCGCAGATTCGGGAGATGGCCGCTAGTACGGTATGTCCGCCGCATGTGAAAGAGCTTCAAGAGCTGCTTTCGGAAGATACCTATCAGGCTGAAGTGCGGGCCAAACGGATCACCATGCTCGACCTGCTGGAGCGGTATGAAGCCTGCGAGCTGTCGTTTGAACGGTTTCTTGAGCTCCTGCCTCCATTGAAGCCGAGATATTATTCGATTTCCAGCTCCCCGAAGATTAGCCGGAATACGGCAAGCATTACGGTCAGTGTCGTTCGGGAGCAAGCGTGGAGCGGCCAAGGAGAATACAGAGGCGTGGCTTCCAACTATCTGGAACAATTGGAGACGGGGGCGGAGGTTCTGATGTTCATTCGTTCGCCGGAGTCGGGCTTTGCGCTGCCGGAGGATCCGGCAACGCCAATCATTATGATTGGGCCGGGCACGGGCGTGGCTCCGTTCAGGGGATTCATCCAGGCAAGACAAGCGCTTCGAGAGGCTGGGCAGAAGCTGGGTGCTGCGCATCTGTACTTCGGCTGTCGGAATCCGGAGCAAGACTATCTTTACCGCGAGGAGTTTGAGCAGGCGGAGAGAGAAGGTCTGGTCACCCTGCATACGGCCTTTTCGAGGGTAGACGGTGTGGAGAAATGCTATGTCCAGCATTTAATGACACAAGACGGAGCGTTATTGCTGTCACTGCTTGAGGCAGGAGCGCAAATGTACATTTGCGGTGACGGCTCCCGGATGGCCCCGGAGGTGGAACAAACGCTGATCCGTTCCTATCGGGATCGACATGGCGTGAATGCAGAAGAGGCTGCCGCCTGGCTATCCGGGCTGGAAGCGTCGGGGCAATATGTAAAGGACGTCTGGGCCGGATAATCATCATGACAGCGGAATTCGTCGTTCTATAGATCTCCTTGCGATCCAGTACTGTTTTTATGTTAAGATGAACAGTACATGATAAATGGAACAGATTAGAAGGAGAGTGTGACTTATGCGCGAAACTGAAACCTGTGTTCCGACTGGCGTGAAACCACAAGACACCGGCTTTGGTTATACGTTATCCTTGATCGGCGGTAAATATAAAATGATCATCCTGTATTGGCTGTCTGAAAATAAGGTTATGCGGCATAATGAGCTGAAGCGAAGCATTGGTTCCATATCCTTTAAGACGCTAAGCGTCATGTTAAAGGAGCTGGAGGCAGATGAGCTAATCGTTCGCACGGAATATCCCCAGGTCCCTCCCAAAGTCGAATACACCTTGTCGGAACGCGGACTCTCCCTCATTCCTGTGTTACGTATGATGTGCGAGTGGGGAGAGCAAAACAGTCCGCCGGCGCTGGAAGCTGTGCAGCTGGAAGCATGAGGTTTTGTTATATCCAAAGAAGTATTTCCTGAACAAGGAAATACTTCTTTTTTTAACGGCTTCATTCAGTTAACGCATCAAAGGTTATCTATGAACTTTAAGTAATCTTGTGCACTTGTATCCAATGCGCTATGAGGAGGCGATAGGTCCATGTCAGGCGCATTACCGCCAGGAGCAGCCTCTTGCCCGTAAAACGCAAAGAACGAACGATAATCTGCCTCGCAGTAGAGGAAGGTTGTTTCAAAAGGTGTTAATATCTGTGCAAGTGTGTAGCGATACCTTCCGTCTTCCCGATAATCTTCTTTTTTTATGCCAGCCGAAACCGCTAATCCAACTTTGCGCTTCTTTAACTTATCGCCTCCATTTGAACCGTAAGCCCACCCGTAAGCGAAAACCTCGTCAAGCCATTTTTTGAGGAGCGGCGGGCAATTAAACCAATAGATAGGAAATTGTAAAATAAGATTGCTATGCGATTCAATGAGCTGCTGTTCTTTTTGTACATCAATGTTTCCATCAGGGTAAACCTTATATAATTCGTGAACAGTATACTTCTCCGGATATTGCTTTAGTTCCTCGACCCAGCGCTTATTGATGACCGAGGTTTCCAGACTTGGATGCGTTACGATAACAAGAGTTTTCAATGATTTTTCCTCCTTGAGCGTGATTTATTTTCTTAGTATAAAGTGATCGCTACAAGGATGTAAGTATGCACTTTTAGTACAGGTACTTACCAAAAGGTGAGTGTTGCGGAGGAAAACATCGTTTATAAATTGTAGAGTTACAGAAAATAAATAACAACCATGATTGCATATTATGATATATAATAATTTGCACTGACTGCATTAAGATGAACTCCCGCGGGTACATAAACTCTAGAGCACTCTCTGGATAATCGGTAATGTATGTAAGGCCTATATTAGGAGATATTATCTGTATCATATTATTTTCGTAAAAGGAGTTCTTGTTTAATGGTAGATTTTTTTATGAATTTCAATCCCATTATCCAAGCATTACTAGCCACCTTGTTTACTTGGGGAATGACGGCGTTAGGGGCGGCTGTTGTTTTTTTTACAAAAACATTGAACCAGCGCCTGCTGGATAGTATGTTGGGTTTTGCTGGCGGTGTCATGATTGCGGCCAGTTACTGGTCCCTATTGGCTCCAGCCATCGAGATGTCGGAAGGCAATCCGATCGGGAACTGGTTTCCGGCTGCCTTCGGATTTTTATTAGGCGGAATCTTTATATGGGGAATCGATAAGGTATTACCCCATCTTCATCCCAATTCTCCGATTGGAGGAGCGGAAGGATATAATCCAAAAGTCAGAAAACGGAGTACTCTGCTGGTACTCGCAATTACCCTTCACAACATTCCGGAAGGGCTAGCGGTCGGGATCGCATTTGGCGCGCTTGCTAATGGAGGGACTGAAGCATCGCTGGTAGGCGCTCTGACGCTGGCTCTGGGAATCGGGATTCAAAACTTCCCGGAGGGCGTTGCAGTTTCCATGCCCCTACGAGGCGACGGAATGTCTCAGCGAAAAAGCTTTTTCTATGGACAGTTCTCGGGTATGGTGGAACCGGTAGCCGCGGTAATCGGCGCAGTAGCCGTCGCCTTTATAGAACCCATGCTGCCTTACGCATTGAGTTTTGCGGCCGGTGCTATGATTTTCGTTGTAGCTGAAGAGGTCATTCCAAGCTCGCAAGAAAAAGGCAACAAGGATTTAGCGTCCATGAGTTTAATGTTCGGTTTCGTATTGATGATGATTCTTGATGTGGCGTTGGGGTAGAGACGAGAACAGCCAGCCGGGTACGGATTGGCTGTTTTTGCGTTCCAATCCGCAGGTGAGCGATACTGGACTTAGGTCGAGGTTCCCATCTCATTCGCGGGACCAATCCTCAAGTCTCTAAATGGATGCTATACTGAATAAGACTTCAGGATTCGGCAGAAGAGAGACAAAAAGGGACGACGGAAGGAATGGGAACACGTTATGCAAAAGAAAACAGGTATATTGATCGTAGTGGCCGGCGTACTGCTGCTGCTTTTTACGATGAACCCGATGAACATTTTTTCGGATGTTCAATTCGGATTTTCCTTTGACACCAAGAAAATTAATGAAGAGAAAATAGTGGCCGCTGATGATTTTCGGGATTTGACCCTACAGACTGGGAGCACTGACATTGAAGTCACTAAGGGAAATTCAGACGAGATTAAGGTTCGACTGAACGGAAAGGTAAGCTCGAAAAATGTAGACCAAGTGAAATTGAAGGTCGAGCCAAACGGCGATACGCTGGTGATCGGGGTCGATGTTCCTGACGGTATTCAGTTTGGCATACGTATACTGGATATCGATTTATCGGTGGAGTTACCGGAAAAGCAATGGACAGCTGCAAAAATAGAAAGTGGAAGCGGCAATCTCGAGATCGGTAGTATGCATGGAGATGAGGTCACGATCAAGGCAAGCAGCGGAAATGTTAATGTTCAGGATGTGAAGGCAGGCTCGCTGACGGTGCATACGGGCAGCGGTAATCTCAAGGCTGAGGAGATTGAAGCCGAGTCGTTAGCGTTAGAGTCAGGATCTGGCAATATATCGGCGGAACGCTATCATGCCACAACGCTGAACTTCAAAAATGGAAGCGGCTATGTTGAACTGAAGGACGGGGAGTCGGCCGTCCAAGGAAAGGTGGGCTCAGGAAACATACGCCTGGAGTCGGAGCGGTTAATCTATGATACCGACCTGCAAGCTGGAAGCGGGAACGTGACCATCGATCTGGTTCAAGAGCCTTCCTCTCTGGAAGTTGATTATCAAGGAAAGTCCGGTGATGGGAAAATACAGTGGGACGGAATACGATATGAGGTAAAAGACGAAGGCAGGCTGAAGGGAACGTTCGGCAGCGGCGACGCAGTGCTGAAAGTTCGCACAGGGTCTGGAAACTTCAAGCTGGAGTAAAGCAGGTCACAATAGATTTAATGAAATGACGAGAAGGGGCCGTCCCAAAAGTAGATTTAGTTGCTTGACGTACGGCTCTCATAAACAGAAAGTGTGTCAAATAAAGCCATGGCGGTGCTCAGGATGTTATTCCCACACCGCTATGGCTTCTGTTTTGATCATTGGCCGCCTTCTTGAGGAAATTATGAGCAAGCGAAAGCCACCCGACCTCCAGGCTCTCTTTCTGCAGGCCCCGAAGCATAAATCGCCGGAATCCTCGGTTGTTTTTGATCTGCCCAAACACACTTTCCGGTTCGACCATTCGCCGAACGGACAACGCATGCCCCTCCTCGCTTCGAAGTTTCTCCCTTGCTTGCTGCCTGTAACGAAGATACTTGAGGCTTACGGTGATTTCCCGGTCTCCCTGGGCTTTCGTACGTGTTTTTTTGAGCGGACAACCTTCGCAGCTTTCGCTTCGATAGAGCCGCTTTTTGTATTTCATATCCACTATCCATCGTTTCCTTTTATAGGCACTCACAAAGATTCGGTCGTCCAAACGGTTGATGGCTTAATTGACGACGCGAACCAGATGGTGTTGAGGGATATCTTCCTCCAAATCCATTGGCAGATAGAGTTGGTCCATGGTATAAAAAGAAACCGTTCCTTTCGTAAATGGTTTGGCTAGCACCTCCATTTTACCAAAGAACGGTTTCTTTGCGTCTAAAAGCAAGCAATCTGCACGGCGTAGCGGAGAGGACGAATCGATTCCGGACAAGCGTCAGCGCTTGCCTTTGCCCCCACATTTCGTCCTTGCTCAGAACCATTCCAAGAAATGTGGGGGCAACAGCGATGGTAGGAACGATTCGTACATGGAGCGTCTTCTAACAGCAAGAGGGCGGCCTCCCGCAAGATCTAAGATCTTTGGGACACCCCCTTCTGCCTTGTGCTTATTATTCCGTTTTAAATGCGATATCCTGCTAAAAAAGAATGTCCTAACCTGGTCAAATTAAAAACCAAACGCCTGTTGAATCAGTCTGGCATAGATAGCGGCAGCTTCCTTACGCAGAAGTTTATCGGACGGCCGGTAATCCGCGGCCCCGTTTGCGTCTTTTGTCACCTCGGGTCCATGCATCCCGGATCCGACCATGAACTGTACGGCTTCATCTGCCCAGGCAGCCGGTTTTGAGCTGAGTTTAGCCGGAACCGCCTTCGCGCCAAGCGTGTTGTGTGCCACACGCCATATTATAGCAGCAGCCTCTTGGCGCGTGATTGGCTGATCGGGTTCAAAGTTCTGGGTCGGAGTGCCGGTGACGCCCCCTATGTCCGCGACATTCTGCACATAACCAGCGAGCGGGTGCCCTTGCATGTCCTTAAATGAATTCGTGCCTTCGCTAGGCTTCATCCCGGCCAGTCGGCTGATCGCACTGACAAACTCTGCCCGCGTGATCGGTTCATTCGGTCGGAAGCTGGATTGCTCATTCTCGTCAAAAGCCTTGAGAGACTGAACAAAGTAGATATCCTTGGCATAAGGATTCTCTTCCGGGACGTCGTTGTAAACAGCAGGCTCCTCGAGCTTCTCGGACATGCTGTCTATCGCCGTGTAATACATATACGCCACATTGCCGTTATCATCTTCCTTGAAGGCGGCCGGCGTACCGTTCTCATCCACGAATCGCAGCGGACCGACCGGCGTGAGTTTATGCTCGCCCAATGCATCCAAGACCAATAACTCACCTTGGCCAGCCTTCACCTGTGTGGCGATAATCGGTGTTCTTAGACTCCTGAATGTGCCCTCGAATTTCTTGAGCTGCTCCTGATTGAGCGGGAAGTCGTTCTCCTGAACCTGTTTCTTCGGATAAAAATGATCCATGAATTCGGTGAAAAATTCGGCTCGGATGGATGTGCTCGCGTCACTGTTAACAACGATCATGGCTCCGACATTCTGGTCGGGAAGGAGCCAAAGCCAGGAATGATAGCCATCCAAATCGCCACCTTTGCCAATCAGGGTTTGGCCGTTGTGACTGCTGTGCATAAACGACTCGAAACCGTATGACATCAACGGAAGGCCGGCTGCATCATAATGCGTCTGATGCATCAAACGCATGGTCTCTTCCTTCATAATGCGGGAAGATCCGAACTGGCCCTTATTTAGATGGGCGATGATGAAATTGGCCATATCGCTGCCGGTGGCGAACATGCCGCCTTCCGGAGCGATGGTAGGTATGTTTTGGTATGGTTTATACGGATGACGTGCGGCATTGTAGCCTGTGGCAAGGTTCGCGATGATTTCCTCATCCATCCGAAATGCAGCGTGTTCCATTTTTAGCGGGGTGAAAATATGCTTTTTTACATAATCCTCAAACGGTTCCCCCGATACCCGCTCGACAATGTAGCCCTGCATGGAGGAGGCCAGATTATCATAGCGGTAAACCTCTCCGGGCGTGCGAACCACAGCTGGCGCATTGAACCGGATAAAGTCGGCGAGCGGAACCTCACCCTTCTGAACGATATGTGGCGGAACCCCTGCGTTGTCCGTAAAGTCGAAGCCTGTCGTGTGGGTCAATAAATGCTCAACGGTAACGGGCGTCCCAGTATTGTTGTTAATCTTAACATCCGGAATATAGGCAGTTATGTCTTGCTTCAGGTCGATTTTTCCTTCCTCTACCAGTTGCAAGACCGCTGTAGCGGTTATCGATTTGGATATCGAGGCCATACGGAACAAGGTTCGATCGGGATCAATCTTTTTCATGGATGCAAGGTCGGCATAGCCGTAGCCCGTATTCAGCAGCACCTTGCCATCTTTTACAATCACAACAAGCGCACCAGCCAGCATGTCCGAAACATGAGGCTTGGCAAAATAGGCATCGGTGAACGCCTTGACTTCTTTGGAGCTCAGTACCGGTGTTCCCGTATGCTGTGTTGCGGTTCTGCTTGTGGCGGGTTTTGCCGTATCGGCATAGATATCGGCTGGGAAAGCCAGCAGGCTAGCGGACAGCACGGAGGCTGCCAGTACATGAATGGTTCTGGACTTACTTTGTTTATTTGGCTTCATGTGTTCCTCTCCTTGTCAATCGTATTTGATTTCCACTTCATGGTAGATGATGGAGGGAGAAGGAAGAACGGTCCGCAGAATGAGTTTTAACTGGCTCCTCGGGAGGAACCAGGCCTCGACTTTGGTCCAGGGGAGAAATAATAACTGAGAAGCAAAACATTTGGTTTTATACTAATTAATGAATTTAAGTATAAATTGATTTTGATTATGATCATAAACGGATCTTAATGTATACTATTTAATATGTATTAGTATAAATTATTCGTGTGACTGGGGGATGAACAATCTGAATCTATACATCAAGGAGAGCGGAAACAAGCAGGCAGCAAGGATGATCGTATTTTTACATGGCGGCGGTGTGAGCGGCTGGATGTGGAACAAGCAGCTTACCTATTTTGAAGGCAGCTTCTGCCTGATTCCTGACTTGCCCGGACATGGGCGCAGCCCCGGCAATCCGTCTTTTTCCATAAGCCGCACCGCGGAGCAGCTTAACGAGCTGATTTCAACTAAAGCTGACGGACGGGAGATTGTTGTTTTCGGCTTTTCACTAGGGGCTCAAATTCTCGTGGAGATGATATGTCAACGACCCCACCTTATTGATTATGCCATCGTAAACAGCGCATTGCTGAGGCCGATGCCGGCAGCGCTTAAGCTGATTGAACCTTCTGTTCGATTAAGCTTCCCTTTAACAAGATACAGATGGTTTTCCAGATGGCAGGCAAGCGCGCTGTACGTGAATGAGGTTGATTTTGAACAGTATTACGCGGAAACTCTGCGTATGAAGCGGGAGCTATTGGTTTCGGTGCTGAAGGAGAATATGTCCTATTCAATCTCTCCAAGGATTCAAGAATCAACAACGAAGTTATTGGTGACGGTTGGGGAGAAGGAGAGAGGCAGTGTTAAGAAATCGGCTGAGGATCTCGTACAGCTGAGCGAAAGCGCTGACGGGATCATCTTTCCCGGTATTGGGCACGGCATACCGCTTGCCGATCCGGCGCTGTTTAATCGGGTAGTGGAACATTGGCTTAACACCGGTACAATTCCGGAAGGTACTCCTCATTTATAGTGGGGACTGGCAGCTCACCCCCCTCATAATTTGCTGTAGACTTTGCCCTTGGGGCAAGGTGTATAGTGATCTTGAACCAAGATCCGAAACCAGAAAAGAGGTGCACCTTTGCTGTCGATCGGAGAATTCTCCAAAATATGTGAAGTATCTACAAAGACGCTTCGATATTACGATGAAATCGGGTTAATTCATCCGGATCAGATCAATCCGGAAAACGGTTATCGCTATTATTCCATCAGTCAATTAAAGACAATGCTCTATATCAACCGTTTGAAGTCCTATCATTTTTCGCTGGAAGAAATCAAAGAGATTCTGGAAGGGGAAGCGGATCAATCCGAAGAGAAGCTTCGTCTCGCCCTTAATCGCAAACGTCGGGAAATTCAGGAGAAGTTACACGCATATGAATATACCCTAAAGCAAATGAACCAGGATATCTTGAATCTGGAGCAGGGTATACATCTGATGTCATATCTGGATGATATTGAAGTACAGCTTGTTGAAACGGGGTCTATGAATATCCTTTACATGCGTCAGATGATGAGCAGTGATGACTATACTTTAGGATATGGCAGGTATTACAGCAGGTTATATGAAAAGATTGCTAGGGAGAAACTCACCTTGGTTGGAACGCCCATGACGATATATCACAGCCCGGAATATCATCCTGCAGGCAATGACACAGAGTTTGCCCTCCCGATCAAGGAGGCTGTAAAGGGAACGAGAGATTTGTGCGGGGGCCTTTGTGCGAGGTCTGTTTTAAAGGGGGCTTATTCTAATTTGACATCGGTATATGCCAAGCTAAGGGAGTGGGTAGAGAATGAAGGATATGCTTTGACTCAATCTCCCTATGAAGTCTATGTAACCGACCCGTACCAAGCCTTGACTGCCGAGGAAATGGTTACCGAGGTGTATTTCCCCGTGACGAAGAAGTAAGAGATGTACATATACCATATGGCTTAAATAATGAATTCTGTGAGGTATTTATAATGAAAAGAAACTACTGGCCAACAACAGCATGGCATACCCTAGCCCCGGCGACCTTGGGAATGGACGCTGACAAGCTATCTGAGCTGGACACATTGATCAAAACCGAATATCCCGACATTAATGGTATTGTCATGGTTAGAAATGGAGCTATCGTGTATGAAAAATATGATCATGGATATGGTCCGGAGGATAGGCACCATGTTGCATCGGTTACGAAAAGTATCATTTCCGCACTTATAGGCATTGCTATAGATGCAGGCTATATTCAACATGTAGATCAGAAGGTGCTGGATTTTTTTCCTGAATATGAACAAGAGACTGCTCATCGACAAAAACAAGAAATTACGATACGCCATCTTCTCACGATGACCGCTCCTTATCCATTTGAGGACTGGCACGAACCCTTGGACAAACTGTGCATGCAATTAGATTGGGTACATTATACGCTGGATATGCTGGGCATCGGTGGAAGCCTGGGAGCATTTAAGTATTCTACTGCAGGGGGGCATCTCCTTTCAGCGATCATAACTCGGAGCACGGGAACAAGCGCCCGCGCGTTTGCTAACGAACACTTGTTTAAACCAATCGGCATGAACGAAATTCCGGATTATGACATGAGCTCATTCGGATTTGATGATTTATTCGGAAAAGACGTCAGGGGATGGGTCAAAGACCCGGCCGGTAACTCTACTGGAGGGTGGGGGCTTACGTTAAGTCCTCGAGACATGGCTCGTTTTGGCCTTCTTTATTTGAACCGCGGCACATGGGACAATCAACCGATTATATCGGGGGCATGGATTGACCAATCAACGGCGATGAATTCTAATCATTATGGATATCTTTGGTGGCTGCGGGATGAGGATGGGGTATCTGCATACTCGGCAGTAGGCGACGGCGGCAATATCATTTGCTGCATTCCCCAAAAAGACTTGGTTGTCGCCATTGCATCGGCATTTACCGTCAATCCTCGGGATCGATGGACACTGATTAAAGAACACATCATCCCGGCGATCATCGACTAAATATAATCCACAAATTGATGATGTTAAAAGAACAAGAATATCTACGCGTATGAAGGGGCTGTCCTAAAAGATCTTAGATCTTGCGGAAGGCCCCCTTCTTGCTGTTAGAAGACGCTCCATGTACGAATCGTTCCTCCCATCGCTGTCGCTTGTCCGGAATCGATTCGTCCTCTCCGCTACGGGGCTTTTATGGTTACTGCACATTGCTTTCAGGCAAAAACAGCAATAGCTGGCTCTTCCTAACCATTCTGATGTTTCGTGTATTTTCATACAATGTATGGACAAGCGAAAGCAGAAATATTGCAGAGAGTGGGGAGGAACCGTTGTGAAGCTGCATCAAATCCATGTGACGGGCATGACTTGCACAGCTTGTGCAGCCCGGATCGAAAAAGTTCTTCGGAAAGTGGAAGGCGTTCAATCTGCCCGTGTCAGCCTCGCCTTATCTCAGGCCACGATTCATTATGAACCGACGCAGATTGGATTAGACACGATCTTGGAGAAAATCGAAAAGCTTGGCTATGGAGCGACCGACAGGCTGTCGCATCCGCAGGCAGGGATCGAGGCGGAGACGGGGGCTTATCGCATTCGGTTCGTCATCGCCGCTTGTTTATCGGTCCCACTCCTATGGGCGATGATGGCGCATGTTGCCGATTGGCCTGCACAATGGACGCCGGATTTGCTGATGGAACCTGTATTTCAATGGGTGCTCGCTACGTTGCTTCAGTTTGGCGTCGGATTTCCTTTCTATTACGGAGCTTACCAGGCTATGATCCATCGTACAGCAAACATGGATACCCTTGTTGCGTTAAGCACCTCGGTGGCTTATTTCTACAGCCACTATGTCATGTTTGAATCCAGGCACAGTTCAGCGCATCCAACGCTTTATTTTGATACGATTGCGATGGTGATGACAGCGGTACTCCTGGGCAAGTGGCTTGAGACCATGGCCAAGGGTAGAGCGTTGAAACAACTTAGTGCATTATATGAGCTTCAGGTTAAACGGGTTCGAGTCGTCCGCAGTCATGGGGAAGAATGGATTTCTGCGGATCAAGTGCAGATCGGGGACCGGATCCGAGTGAACCATGGAGAATGGATTTCCATTGACGGCTTTGTTCAGTCGGGATCGGCGGATGCCGATGAATCTATGCTGACAGGTGAAAGCACAGCGGTGGCCAAGGGCATGAGGGATCGAGTTTACGCCGGAACGCGTTGTCTGGTCGGACGTTTGGACATCGTGGTTGATAAGAATCATGGCGAAACCCGTCTATCTCAAATGATTGGGCTTATCGAGTCTGCACAACAGGGGAAACCGGCCATTCAGTTAGCCGTTGACCGTATAGCGGGGATATTTGTTCCCGTGATGATCGGTTGTGCTGCACTTACTTATGCGGGATGGCTCTGGTTTTCCCAGGCTCCCGATGCATCCGAAACGGCGATGCGCCACGCGCTGTCTGTTTTACTGATTGCCTGTCCCTGTGCGCTTGGTTTAGCTACGCCGGTATCCATCCTGATCGCAACCGGATCGTCTGCCCAAAGAGGCGTTCTATTCAAAGACGGCCGGTCTCTAGAGGGTTTGCGTAGAACCGATGTTGTATTGTTGGATAAGACAGGCACGTTGACGGAAGGAAGACCTCAACTCACAGCGATTCACACTGCGAACGGCAGCAACGCTGCCTACGTACTATCCATGTCGGCAGCGCTGGCTTCTCGGTCCGCTCACCCGTTAGCACAAGCCATCGTACGAGCCGCCCAAGACAAACATTCCCCACTTTTGGAAGCACAAAAATTCCAAGAGCGGGTTGGGAAAGGGATGGAAGGCTATGTCAAAGGAGAGCACATATGCGTGGGAAATCGGAAATGGCTGCTGGAGCAGGGCATACAACTGGAAATTCCACCAGATCAACCTGGCTTTACAAGGCTTTATGTCGCCGTGAACGGGAAGTGCATCGGATCGCTTGTATTGATTGACAAGCTAAGAAAAGATGCCCGGAAGATTGTACAGGAGTTAAAGCGCAGAGCCGATGTGTGGATGGTAACCGGAGATGAGGAACAGGCCGCCGTGGCGGTTGCGGCCGCGGCAGGGATCGATCAGATGCGTGCAGGCATGCTTCCTGACGACAAGCTGGCGTTCATTCGCGAGCTTCAACATCAAGGACGTTCCGTTGCCATGATTGGCGATGGCATAAACGATGCAGCTGCGCTGGCTGTGGCAGATGTCGGCATGGCGATGGGCGGGGGAGCGGATGCGGCTAAACAGGCCGGCGACATCGTGCTGATCGGGAACAAGCTTTTCAACATAATCGATGCGTATACATGGAGCCGCCAAACGATGCGGAATGTTCATCAGAATTTGCTATTTGCTCTGCTGTATAACGCCATTACCGTGCCATTGGCTGCATGTGGTTATTTGGATCCACGCATCGCTTGCATCGGCATGGCGGCAAGCTCCGTGCTTGTTGTTGCGAATGCGCTTAGATTGCAGCTTAAGGTGCAGAGATTAGATAAGAACCGCATAACTGTGAATGGTTGAATGAATAAGCCGTGACGCTATGGTCACGATCATGGCGAAACCTTATGATTCTCACGACCTTCCCGTTCTGCTAGAATATCTCATGTAAGGGAAATGAGAGCGGTTGTGAGAAAGGATAGCCAAACCATGCTCACGGGAGGTCATATTAATGAATAATCCGATTAATGCGAGGTTACTGCCTGCGCCAGTGAACGGCGGATATTGTGAAGAAGATTATTTTATCTGGTGCGGGTCATGTGTTAAAGGGGAGGACGGTCGTTATCATCTGTTCGCTTCTCGGTGGAGGAAGGAGCTTGGATTCGGGGTCCACTGGCTATTCAATTGTGAGATCGTAAGGGCAGCCAGCCCGGTGCCGGAAGGTCCTTACCGATTTGAGGAAGTTGTGCTCGGCCGTCGAGATCGCGGCTATTTTGATGGGATGAACCAGCACAATCCTCATATTCAATACTGGAACGGTACGTATTACCTCTATTATATGGGAACAACGTACGGTGGGCCGATACCTGGGCCAGGAGACGTCGTTTCCTCTGAGCGAGGCACGGAGATCTGGAATAACAAAAGAATTGGGTTGGCGACTTCCCGATCGGTATTCGGACCTTGGGAAAGGTCGGACGAACCCCTTTTGCTTCCCCGCCTGGGACAGTGGGACGGCACCGTCACGACCAATCCAGCCGTTGCAATTCTGGCAGATGGCCGTACCTATATGATCTATAAATCGCGGGAGTATAGCGGATCCACACTTCAGTTGGGCGTAGCGGTAGCGGAATGTCCATCCGGTCCTTTCGAGCGGTTATCTGATCATCCAATATTGAACTTCGCCGATCCGGATAAACATGTGGAGGACCCGTTTCTCTGGCATGACGGCGAACGATTCCACCTCCTGATCAAGGATGATTCCAAGAACGGGTCTGAGGGCTTGACGGGAGAATGGGGAGCTGGCGTATATGCCACGAGTACGGATTGTCTGGACTGGAAGATTCATCCCGAGCCCAAGGCGTATTCCCGGACAGTAGCATGGGATGACGGCACGGTTAAAGAAATGTGCAACCTCGAGCGTCCCTACCTTTTATTTGAAGACGGAGTCCCAACCCATTTATTTGCAGCAACCGGTACGGGTACACGTGCCTGGGATTTCACGCACACCTGGAATATGGTCATTCCATTGGCTAGATAAAGGCTGAATACCAGGGCTTCAATAGTGATCGTTTCGAAGGAAAGAAGCCTTCAAATTTATTATGGAACATGAAACAATAAGTAACTAATGCAGCGGCTGACGTTGGAATCAGCAGGTTCGAACAGGAAGAATACGAGGAAAAAAATCTCCCTTGGCGAAGGGAGATTTTTTTAATGTGACGGTTATGCTCGAAATTTCGGTTCGAATAAATTCTCTAATTCCCGTATGGGCTAACGCTGCGCGATCTCGACTACTTCTTCTTCCGTAAACGCATAGCGGTACAGCCGAATCTCGTCGATAAGTCCATTGAACCAGTATTTATGCATATACAAATTGACTTAGAAAATGACGATTCCAGCCACAGCTGCTAAAAAAATAACAGCAAAGGGATGCACTTTGTACTTGGTTACTCCAATAAGGCACCCGGCGCTGATCATCAGGCTCCCTATCATAGGCCAGCTTAGTAAAGCTTCACTTCTCCCGCTAAATGCAAAGTGAATAGCCGCGTAAATAATCATGCCGGTGATAACCGGGCGTAGCCCATAAAACGAAGATTTAACCCAGTTACTACTCTGCATCCGCATGAATAAATCTGTAATCAGAATGACAATAATTAATGATGGAAGAATGATACCAATCGTAGAGACAATCGCTCCTAAAATTCCAGATTCAAAATATCCAATCAAGGTAGCGGCATTCGTAGCAATGGAACCCGGGGCCATCCCTGCAATAGCCACGATCTCCTGGAACTGTTGGTCGTCAATCCATCCACTGCCGGCCACTTCCCGTTGAATCAACGTCATCACCGCATATCCGCCGCCAAAAGAAATAAAACCTACCTTGAGAAAAATTAAAAACAACTTCCAAAGCATATAATGATCACCTTCAGATGTAATATTCGGGGAAATGATGCTCCTTCGTCTCTTCAGGCCGCTCCTTCTCCGTCCTTGTGGTTATTCCATTCCTCCGTTTCCATATCACTACGGCGATTCCGATCGTGGGCCCGCCCAGTATTAAATAGAACGGATGAATTCCGGTAAACAACAAAAGTATTACCGTAATTGCAGCTATAATTAACGTAGCGATATCGAAAACAGATGATTTCCACATTTTATAAGCAGCTACAATAATCAAGGAGACCACCGCGGCATGAATTCCTTTTAGAGCGGCTCCCGCTTTCACATTTTCTTTAAATACGACTCCAAGTAGACTTAAAATTAATACGATAAAAAATGTGGGCAGTGTAATCGCGGCCACGGCGGCAATTGAACCAGCTACACCTCCAAGGCGATATCCAATAAATGCGGCTGAATTAACAGCAACACCCCCAGGAGCAGATCCTGAGACGGATACCATCTCCCCTATTTCCCTTTGATTCATCCATTTCTTCTTATGAACAATCTCCTCTTCAATCGTCGCAATCATTGCATATCCGCCGCCGAACGTAGATGGGCCTATTTTGAAAAAAACCGCAAATATCTGCATAAGCATCTTCACTCGATCATATATCGGATTCTTCATCTAGTTCACCTTCTCAATCTTGTTTTCCTTTCCTTAGGTAAATAACATCTGTATTATAACATGTTTATTTCAATTTGAATTAAAGTTATCAAAAATGGATGAAAATAATTAAATTTAATGTATATTTATCGTAACAATCCCCTTTTTTCATCTGACTAAAATCGATTTTGAAGTTATGTTTATAATATTTTACGGTATACTTTTTATTATTCTGATATTATTTAAAGAGGGTGCTATCTTAAAATTGAAATATAACAGGGGGAGAAATCATTGTCAGAAGGTTGTATCGCAAACGGTCATTCGAGAATTGGCGTCATGTGGAAGACAGTGTCAGAGGATTGTAACTTGGCCTGCGATTACTGCTATTATAGTACTTGCGGGGGTAAACCCGGCCCAAATATCAACCGAATCGAATCTAGTATCTTAGATAAATTCATTAAGGATTATATGGAACAGTGTAACGGTGCGGCCACATTTGCTTGGCAGGGTGGTGAGCCGCTGCTAGCGGGGTACGATTTTTTTGAAGAGGTAGTAGGGCTTCAGGCTCGGCATGCCCTCCCCTATACCGTAATCAGCAATTCCTTGCAAACCAATGCTACATTGATTAATGACAAATGGGCCTCCTTCTTCAAAAAGTATAATTTCCTGATCGGTGTTAGTCTGGATGGCCCCAAGGAGATTCATGATTCCCGCCGAGTGAATTCCGTCGGTAAGGGAAGTTTCAATCGTGTGATGGCTGGAATCGAGCATCTTCACCGCCATCAAGTTGATTTTAATATATTAACGGTTGTTCATAAAGGCAACGTAGGTAGAGCGAAAGAATTGTTGGATTTCTATTGTGAGCATGGTTTCAATTATGTCCAGTTCATCCCATGTATGGATTTCAAGTCCCAGCATGTAGACGAGCCTGGAGTCTACGAAATTACTCCTCAGGAATACGGAGACTTCCTCTGTGAAGTGTTCGACAAATGGTACAATAACGGAAACCCAGAGATGTCCATTCGCTTCTTCGATAATATGCTTAACGTCTACCTTAACCGGGACGCAGAGCTCTGTATCCATCAGGGAGAGTGTCCAACAAACCTGGTGCTTGAGCAGAACGGGGATGCCTTTCCTTGTGATTTTTTCATCAATGAAGATTGGAAAGTCGGCAATGCTAGAACTGATTCTATAACAAGTATGCTTGCCCATCCTAACTTTGACCGTTTCCGCCAACTGAAGCCAACCCTTTCAGAAAACTGTCGCACCTGTAATTGGAAACGATTATGTTATGGTGGCTGCCCACGTAACCGTAAGTGGAGCCCCGAAGGAAATCAGTCTTCTCCAGACTTCTTCTGTCAAAGCTATAAGCAAATATATAGCTATGCTCATGAGAGAATGCTCGAATTGGGCAAAAGGTTACGTAAGGAAATGTACTCCAATAACTTGAAACGCTATTTCAAAGGAAAGGCCCCTGGTCGCAACGAACCTTGTCCTTGCGGGAGCGGCAAAAAATATAAAATCTGCTGTGCCTCTGATCTTCCCCGTATCTTGTAACAGAATTACTAATTGGGGTGTAAATTTATCAGACAGAGGGCAATGCATTGAATCAAAAGGAAAATCCATCTTGCAAAGCGAAATAGCCGCTTCTAAGATGGATTTTTCATTATTTCAAGACTCGTTGTTATTCCGTAAATGAATCAATGATGTGGCAACCAGCACCAATGGCAACAATATTGTAGTTTGCAGCAGGCTTGTATTGGATGTTCATCTCGGGCATGTTTGTCATTCGTTTCGTGACAGCATCGACGGCAGTATTGAAAAAAACAGGATTCGGACCTAAAGCACCTCCGATAATAACCGTATCCGGTTGTGTAATGAGGATCAAATTGAACAGACCTACGCCAAAATAATATGCAGCGGTTCTTACGACTTGACAGGTCAATGGATCTTCAAGTGTAAGCGCCTCTTGCAAATGCTCGAACTCGAAATACTCGATATTGTCTACGAGCTCAGTGAGCTTGGAAGGTTGTCCTAGCCTAATTAGGCGGATGAGTTCGTGACGAATGGCTTGAATGCTGCTTAACGCCTCCAAGCATCCATAGGAGCCGCAGGAGCACCTTGGACCATTTACATCGACGACCATATGGCCGAATGCACGATCGGATAAGACAGAAAGACGATTTTCGATACCGAGGTTTGTAACCAATCCGCTCCGGATGCCGATACTACACATGGTGTAGATGAGGCGTTCTCCCCGATCAGGGTTGAATTTGCGGTATTCTCCAAGGGCTGCGAGATCCGCTCCGTTCTTTTCAATGACCCTGACCTTAAATCGTTCTTCTAGTAGTTGCACGATTCCATTTACAGGACGAAGATTTGTCGACCCAAGTCCAATTCCAAGCAGCTTCTCTTGATCTATATGATGCTCCAGAATCAGACGCTGAACGGATTCAACGCAAAAGGCTTGAATGGCTTCGGCACTCTCAGATGAATGAAATTTTTTCTTCGATACATCGACGATATTTAGCTCCAAATCAAGTAATGCAATCGTGATATAAGAGAGTGAAATGTCGACGCCGATTACCGAATAAGCTTCCGGATTAATCCGATACATAAGTGGTTTTCTGCCCCCGCTAGAGAGGCCATACCCTGATAATTGAATCAAATTCGCTTGCATGAGCTCTTCTAATAAGCGAGCACAGGTATTGGGTTTTAATTTGGATAATTCTACGACATCACTGACCGACACAGGCCCGAATTTATGGATAATCCGATACATGGTTTGTAAATTCAAGTTTTTGGGTGACATTGGTTGTGTAAACTGTTTGAGCAGAAGAATCACTTCCTATTCATTAAAAAAAGAAAATTAATTCATTCTCATTCTAACTGAATCCTTATGGTGATACAAGAATGGTGAAAATAATAAGCCAAGGAATAATGCAAACAATCATTCAAAAACAAAATAAGATAGCTATATCATGGTTAAAAAATCGGGAGTTATTATTGTATAATAAACACTTTTATTCAAATACAAAAAAAGATATGTACAAATCGCCTCGAACGCATTACAATGAAAGCAGTTACAAGAAACTAATTAGCAGGAACATACTAAATGACGAGGTGATCACTTCATGGGAACTGCAATCCAGTTGTCCAAAGAAGAGAAACGTGGTATTTGGAAAGTATTAACTTGGTTATTGATTTTAGAATTTTTCTTTGTATTCAATAACAATGTCTTCATTTTGATTTCCCCAAAGCTTGTTGAGGATTTCAAGGTTGCACCGTCGACAGTGAGCCTCGTCTTCTCGTTAGGAACGTTAGCATTCGGCGTATGTTCAATCGTGTATACGATATTAGCCGATCGCATCAGCATGAGGAAGTTGTTACTCGTTGCTTGTACCGCATTTCCGATCATATCGGTTCTCGGTGTTTTCTCCGTTTATAGTTTCACTTTGTTAATTATTTTCCGTGTTTTATTCGGTATGTCGATTGCAGCACCCGTTGCTCTAGTTGTGATCATTGCACTCCGTTATTTCAACAAACTTGAGGCGGCGAAGCTATTTGGATTTGTTGGGGCTATTTTTCAGCTTGGTGCGGCTGTCGGAAATGCGCTTGGAGGGTATATCACGGAGCATTTAAGCTGGAATATCATCTTCCTGTTCTCATGTATAACGATTTTTAGTGTTCCAACCATCTATAAGCATATGCCAAAAGAGAAAAGTCAGCAGCATTCATTTGACTACTTTGGAGCCGTTATGTTGACGGGGATCGTCACACTCATTATTCTGTTCTTCACCTCTAAAATGCAGTATCCAACGATGTTGTGGGCAGCTATTGTGCTTGGCGTGATCTTCATGCTCTATTCTAAGAAGAAGAAGGATCCTTTTGTCGATATGCGTTTGTTCAGTATTAAGGGTGTAAGCGGTTCACTTCTCGTTTGCTTGCTCTTCTATATGACCCAAGCAGCGTTCTTGTTTATTTTCCCATTCATAGTGAAAGATACGTACGGGATGTCTCTGACCGTGATTGGGATGTTCAATATGATTACGAATATATTAGCGTTTACGGTAGGTATGTTCTCTGGGCGAATTATCAAGGCCATTGGATATCGAAATATGGTGATTTTGGGAGGCGGTTTCATTTTTACCGGTCTTATTATCATTGCATTTCTTGTTGGATTCTCGGTCGTTCCTGTATTTATAGGGCTTGGGATTTTCAATATTGGTTATGTGCTGTTCTTCTCTGGTTACTTATCGAACTACACGCAATTATTGCCGTCCGAATTCCATGGTGCAGGTGTTGGCGTAGAGAAGTTGATTGTACAATTAGGATCTTCACTTGGGGCTGCCTTTATCGGGATGTTCTTCGGCGCTTCGTACATGAATCATGCACTGGTGGATTTCTCCGGCCGAGCGGAAGCTGCGCAATTCAGTAATATGTCACTGATATTATTAGTTATGATTATAGCTGCGACATCGATGTTCTTAGTCATCTTTAAGAAAAATGTAAAGCCGCAGGATACGCTTTCTTAAAAGTTTTAATGAATGAATGAATGAGATAGAGAAATAGAGAACCAATGTAATTTGGAGGAGGAGTAAGTAGTATGTCAATGCAGAAACCAAATATTGTATATATACTAACGGATGATCAGGGGCCTTGGGCGCTTGGATGCGCTGGGAATGATGAAATCAAGACGCCAAATTTAGACCGATTAGCGAGCGAAGGGATACGATTTGATAATTTTTTCTGTACATCTCCTGTATGTGCACCGGCAAGAGGGTCGATTCTTACCGGGAAAATCCCTTCTCAGCATGGTGTACATGACTTCGTAAGAGAGAATGATAATCCGCATTTGAGCTATTTGGACGGGCAAGTGGCCTATACGGATATATTAGCTGAACAAGGGTATGTCTGTGGGCTTAGCGGTAAATGGGGGCTATGCAATGACTATGAACCGCAAAATGGGTTCTCACATTGGTACACGTATCTGTATGACGGGGGACATTATTACAATCCGCAGATGGTACGAAATGGGGAAGTGGTCAAGGAATCAGGTTACTTAACCGATTTGATTACGCAGGATGCTATCGGCTTTATCGAAGAGCAAGCCGAGCGCAAGAACCCATTCTACATTAGTGTTCATTATACGGCGCCCCATCACTTGTGGATTGGAGAGCATCCGCAGGAATATGTCGACCAATATAACGACTGCGAATTTCACTCTTGTCCGCAGGAACCGGTACATCCAGATTTCTTATCTCTGTCTAATCCGGCGAATGTATTCGAAGAGGCCAGGGAGAATCTGAAGGGATACTTCGCCGCGGTTACAGCGATGGATTATAACGTGGGTCTCATACTGGAGAAGCTAGAGAAGCTAGGGCTGCGTGAAAATACGTTGATTTGCTTTATGAGCGATAACGGATTTAGCTGCGGGCAACATGGCATATGGGGCAAAGGGAATGCAACTTACCCGCAGAATATGTACGATAACTCCGTTAAAGTTCCGGCAATATTCAGCCATCCAGGCCTGATTAAGCAAGGCGAGGTGAGTTCAGCGTTATTGAGTCAATACGATGTCATGCCGACGCTGTTGGATTATGTAGGCATTTCTTATACGCCGGATACGGACATGCCAGGACGTAGTTTCAATTCTCTATTGAATGGAACAGGGGAACAGGAAGATGGCCATATTGTTGTTTATGATGAATATGGTCCTGTTCGTATGATTCGCTCCAAGAAATATAAGTATATTCATCGTTATCCTTACGGTCCGTTTGCATTTTTCGATCTGGAGCATGATCCGGAGGAGCGTAATAACTTGTATGATGAGCCAGCTTACGCGGAGATGATCCAAGAGATGAGGAATCAGCTCGAGCAATGGTTCGTGAAGTATGCTGTTCCAGAGTTAGATGGGGCACGCATGCCTGTTACCGGGACAGGACAGAGTAACCTTGCGGGACCGAATGTGACTGGAATTCCTGCGTTCAATCAAGCGGGGAGATTGCATATGGAGAAGTTGAAGCAGCAGAAGTGACTTTTAAAAATTGAAGGACACTTGCGATGGCAAGAGCCTAAGCGTTTGTAAAATCAGCTTTATTTTGAGTGATGTATATGATGAACACATGAGAAGTGATCAACTATGTTCTTAGAAAGGTGAAGTGCTGACTATGTCCAACATTAAACAACAAGTTCAAGAGGCTGTATCATTTATCGAACAACAAATAGGCTTTCGACCTGAGATTGGATTAATTTTAGGCTCAGGGCTAGGTATTATAGCCAATTTGATAGAAGAGGCAACCGCTATTCCTTATCACACCATTCCTCACTTTCCCGTCTCGACGGTAGAAGGTCACGCGGGGGAATTGGTTGCTGGTCATATAGGTGGTAAACCCGTTGTCATGATGAAAGGCCGATTTCATTTATATGAAGGTTACACGGCGACTTACGTTACATTTCCGGTGCGTGTGCTGAAGGCGCTTGGCGTTAACCAGCTCATCGTCACTAATGCTGCCGGGGGAGTAAACGCGGAATTTGAAGTCGGGGACCTGATGCTCATAACTGACCACATCAATAATATGGGAACCAACCCGCTAATCGGACCGAACGACAAAGAACTGGGAGACCGATTTCCGGACATGTCCGAAGCATACAGCAAAAGCCTGATTCAATTGGCTCGTGAAGTTGCAGTCAGCAAGGACTACACCTTACGTGAAGGTGTATACATGGGTAATCTTGGTCCTACTTACGAAACGCCTGCAGAAGTCCGATTCGCAAGAGTCATTGGAGCCGATGCAGTTGGTATGTCGACAGTGCCGGAAGTTATCGCAGCCAGACATGCAGACATGGAGGTGCTCGGAATTTCATGCATCACCAATAAAGCCGCGGGAATCCTTGAGCAACCTTTGTCGCACGAAGAAGTTATGGAAGCAGCGGAACAAGTCAAACCCAAATTTTTGCAGCTTGTCCTTGGTATAATCGGAGAGCTGTAAACAATGTTAGTGGTTTGTTCCAGGCCAAGGCGCTTTTAATCAAAGTGCAGGATTGTTCAAGAAACGGCAAAACGCTGAACGGTTAGAAACAAATAGTTATGAACGGGGGACATGACATGAGATTCAAACGGATATGCTGCATCGTGTTGGACAGTGTGGGCATTGGGGAACTGCCGGATGCAAGTTCATTCGGTGATCAGGGCGCTTATACTCTCGGGCATATTGCTGCTAAGGTGCCGGGCTTAGCGTTGCCCAATCTACAGAAGCTCGGACTAGGCAATATAGCACAGCTGAAAGGAGTTCAACCAACGGAGAAGCCGTTAGCTTATTATAGCAAGATGGCGGAGGTATCTGTTGGAAAAGATACTATGACAGGGCATTGGGAACTGGCAGGACTTAAAGTGATGATGCCATTTAACGTATACCCCGATGGCTTCCCTCACGAACTGATCACCAGATTCGAAGAGGCGACAGGTCGCTGTGTGATCGGCAACAAACCCGCTTCTGGAACGGATATCCTAGATGAGTTAGGTGATGAACAAATAAGAACGGGCGCATGGATCGTTTACACATCAGCGGATAGCGTCATGCAAATTGCCGCTCATGAAGAAATAATTCCGTTAGAGGAACTTTATCAAGCGTGCCGTATAGCACGTGAGCTGACCATGCAGGATGAGTTTGCCGTCGGTCGTATCATCGCTCGTCCATATGTTGGGGAATCGGGGGCTTGGCGTCGTACGCCGAACCGTCACGACTATGCTGTTAAGCCGCCGGAGCCAACCGTGCTAAATCATATGAAGGAAGCGGGTTTGGATGTCATCGCGATAGGTAAAATCAATGATATTTTCTCTGGCGAAGGCATTACAGAAGCGATAACGACGAAGAGCAATGCGGATGGAATGCAAAAGACGATTGAGGCACTTGAGCGCGATTTCCGAGGAGTGATTTTTACAAATCTCGTCGACTTCGATTCGTTATACGGTCACCGGCGCGATCCCCAAGGCTATGCTCAGGCGCTAGAGCAATTCGATGCCGGTCTTCCTCAACTAATAGAACGGCTAACTGATGAGGATTTACTGATCTTAACAGCAGATCATGGAAATGATCCAACGTATCAGGGAACAGACCATACCCGAGAATACGTGCCTCTGCTTGTCTACAGCCCAGCTCTGAAACAGCCAAGAAGCTTGGGCGTGAGGGAAACATTCTCTGATTTGGCAGCATCTCTAGCGCGAAATTTCGATATTAAGGGAACAGGTAATGGGGAGTCGTTCATGAATCTTCTATCGTAAACAACCGTTTCCTGTACCAACTCGTGAGGCTGTGCGCTGAAGGGGATCCGGGCGACATTACGGACGGTCATGTTATTAGTAACGAATTACGGTTTCATAAGCAAAGGGTGGGCGAGGGATTATATAGAAGGAAGGTACAACATGAATGAGTAAACGATCCGGTCGGTTAAAGGAAACCGCAGATCTTGAACGCCCAGTTCAGAAAGAGCTGCTGGCAGGCGTCATTTCCTTTTTCACGATCGTATATATTATCGCCGTGAATGCGTCCATTTTACAGGATGCAGGCATCCCGCTTGAAGCAGGGATTATCGCTACCGCCTTAACCTCATTCGTCGGGTGTTTGTTGATGGGTTGGTGGGCAGATACTCCAATCATTCTCGTGCCAGGGATGGGGATCAATGCCTTGTTCACGTATACTATTGTTCAGACGATGGGGCTTACATGGCAGGAAGCGTTGGGTGCGGTCGTCGTGTCAGGTGTGCTGTTTGCTCTCGTTGCATTTACACCACTCACCAGAACGATTTCACAGTCCATTCCCGACTCGCTAAAGGAAGCGACAACGGTAGGCATTGGCTTATTTCTTACGTTTATTGGCTTACAAAAAGGCGGCATAGTCATTGCCAATAAACAAACATTCGTTGCCTTGGGTCATTTCTCCGACCCTTCTACGATGCTTACTTTGGTGACGTTAGCCATTGCACTGGTGTTGTTCATCCGCAATGTCCCGGGTAACTTTCTGATCACCATTGCCATTGGCACCTTGCTTGCCATCGGCTTCGGCCAAGTGAACCTAAGTGAAGTATCGTACGGTGATGTGTCGCTTCATGCCTACTTAGACGTTTTTGGGGCCTTTTCGTTAGGCAACATGGCCTCGGCGACGTTTTGGATTGCGGCCTTTACACTGGCTCTCGTCATTGTGTTCGAAAATATTGGTATGATACACGGCCATCTGAGTATGGTGGGGAAGCCGCAAAAATTCACACGCTCCTTGCAGGCCAATGCGATCTCGGTTATCACTGCCGGCATTTTCGGAACGAGTCCTACGGTTTCAACAGTGGAAAGCGCTGCGGGTATATCGACGGGTGGGCGCACTGGTCTCACAGCAATTACGACAGGTGTTTTATTTCTCGTGTCAATGTTCTTCATTCCTATCATTAAGCTGATTCCGGATAGTGCGATTGCTCCGATATTGATTATTGTCGGAGGCTTGATGATCTCCGGGGTACAACGCATTCAATTCGATCAATTTACCGAAGGGTTTCCCGCATTTCTCATTATTGCTTTAATCCCTTTGACCTACAGCATTGTGGATGGAATGGCATTTGGATTTATAGCCTATGTTATTCTGAAAATTTCGCTAGGAAAAGCAAAAGAAATTTCGCTTCCGTTGTATTGTACTGCAGCTCTCTTTCTTGTTAACTTTGTTCTTCATGCAATGGGATGATGAGTATGATTTTAAGATTCATTAGAATTCCTTGTAGATTGTCGAGCGAGTAAGTGAGCGTTTTAATGATACAAAGTTAGGTAGTAAACAGGATATCAAACACTCGAAGCAGGAAAAGAGAGTGTCTGATGTCCTGTTTATTTTTATATAACAAATTTATCGTCCAAACCCATACAACATTTACAAAGAATCATAAATATACGCCGCCGTCACCTCTTTGATTCGTAGGTCTAAATTCTCTCCCACTGCGAATTAATCTGCTTGCATACAGAGAAACGCTACTTGTTTCAGTAACAGGAGGAGGTGAGGAGGTGAGCGGCTGAGTATGGAAAAGTACATAAAGGAGCTTTAATACCGATGAAGCTGAGGTACATCATCCTATGAATTCAATCCATTTGCAAATCTCGCAACGCGCCGCGACGGCGGGTAATGTTTTGAACTCAACGCTCTTTTTTTGCTGGCTCTTGGAGGAACTTGGATTTCAGGTTACCTGCTATTTCGCGAGGTTTTGACGCGACGAGCCGAATCCGCCGCCACTGCGGTGGCATCAGATTTTGCAGGTAGAAGCGGTAGGGCGGTCGTATCTTTGCGATGTTGGCGTCGGTAGGATTGTCCCGGCCCGTTCTCTGCTGCTTGAAGTGGGGCTAGAACAACAGCTTGGCAAAGAGTGTTGCCGGCTAGAGTTTGACCCGTTTAACGGATGGATGTTGTGTGAACGTAAACATGGGTAGTGGAGCCGGATATATTCCTTTACCGAGGAATCGCAGCTGCTGCAGGATTATGAGATGGCATCCTATTGGTGCCAGCATGTTCCTGACTCGATCTTTACGTAGACGGCCATGGTATTTATCCGTACTCTGGAGAGGAGGAATACGGTTGCGAGAGAAGAAATTCAGAATTTTTACATCAGCTGAGGTGCAGACATTTGTCCCACACTCTCCGGATGAATACCACTAGGCGTTGAAGACTTATTTTTACATAACCCTTCCGTTTTTAATAAGTTGCTATTGCTAGTTGCAGCTTTAAAGCTGCGTAATATCAATACGCTTGGCCAATGAAATACTCGTACCTTGCGAAACATGAAGCACCTGCTAATAAAAATACACCCCAATTTGTACCGTTATTTCAAAGAAACGCAATACTTGGACACGGCGGTTCGAATGGCGCGTTATTACATCGACCACCTTCCGGATGATCATGTCGCCTATTGGGATTTCGACGTCCTGCCATCAGCGCTTACGCCGAGGGACAGCTCCGCCTCTGCCGTTGCGGCATGCGGGATGCTGGAAATCGCAGATTTGCTGCCAGGCGATGATCCCCGCAGGGAACTTTTCCTAAATGCCGTTCGGCGTTCAATGGTTTCGATGGTTAACGGTTATTTTACGGACGGTAATCCGGATGAAGAAGGTTTTCTGCGGCATGGTTCGTATTTTGTCAGGGGAGGGATTGCGCCGGATGATTTTGTTATATGGGGTGACTATTTCTTTCTCGAAGCGCTCATTCGATTAAACAACGGGCGTCCCGGTTATTGGTATGAACGCGAAAGATAGCTGGACTTAAAAAAATGAGAAAGCCTGTGCTTTTAGGTAAAGCACAGGCTTTCTCGACGCAGCTTGGGCTCTTGCGTGTGAAGGTTTTTTTGCTTGTAGAATATGAACTTTAATAGGCTATTATGAACGATGAACGCGGATTGGAAGCTGCGTCAACATTTGTCCTGCTGCAGACGGACTCAGGTTATCCTCCAGTTTAAAATCGGCCATCGGCTCAATTCGCGGGAAATAATCCATAAATCTGCTGATCGCAATGTTTGCTTCAAGTCGTGCCAGCGGAGCTCCCAGGCAGAAGTGTGCGCCGTTACCAAAAGTTAAATGCTTTTTGTTATTGGCTCGGTGGATGTTCAAAGTGAAGGGATCCTCGAATACCTCCTCATCCATATTGGCAGCGCTCATCCATGCGACGACGACGTCGCCCTGCTTCAAATCCACGCCGAGTATATTGTTATCCTGTTTTACGGTGCGGTCCATTTTGGCAATGTTAAACCGATAGCGGAGCATTTCCTCTACGGCATTGGGAAGAAGCTCGCGGTCGGCCCGAATTTCGCCATAAATTTGGTTGTTATCATATAAGAAGGAATAGAACGTATTGGCTAACAGATGCGTCGTCGTTTCAATACCCGCACCGAGGATGAACATCGTCGTTCTGACGATCTCGTCATCCGATAATCGATCACCATCCACCTCGGCTTGAATGAGGTCGGATATGATATCGTCAGATAGATTTGCTCTTTTTTGCACGATATGAGGGTAGAGATAGTTGTAATATTCCTTGGCTGCATGACGTTTCAGTTCCTGTACATCTTCCGAATGGTCTTTGGGCAAGGGGAGGAATAAATGGTTGACCCATTCCTTAAACAACAGGCGGTCTTCCGAAGGGACGCCGAGCAGATCGGCTATGACGATGGTCGGCAGCGCACTCGCGTAATTTTGAACGATATCAATGACATCGGCGTCTCCCATTTCGTTCAGAAGCTGGTCCGCAATCTCTTGAATGCGCGGCTCCCAGAGCTTTAAACTGCGAGGGGTAAAAGCGGCGGAAATCAATGCTCGACTTTTTTGGTGCTCCGGTGGATCGGATTGAAGGTTGATTTTACTCATCTTCTGGCCTTCAGCATTGTCGGCACCAACGCTAATCGTCGTTCGGGTTCTTGCACTAGAGAAATATTCATGATCCTTGAGAACCCTCTTGACGTCATTGTAGCGGAAGACGTTCCATGTATGGGTTGCCTGGTTATAAACGATGGGCTCATGCTGCAATTTGTGCTTGTACCAATCATAAGGATTGAATTCTTCGGTCGGTGAATGGAATTGCGTGATTTCTTCTAAAGAGATGATATCATGATTCATTACATTCCCTCCAATGCTAGTGTAATATACCATATGTTAATTTAACATAATGCCACAGCTGGTCATAGTTTCCAATGACCCATGTCCAAAGTTCCGTTTATATTCTGCCTTGTCGGATTTTAGTAGAACATATACTCTAGAGGTGTGCTGCTTCGATGCAGCGATTTTGCCAAATCCGTTGACGAAAGGCCTGAGCCATCATGTATCTTGAACTTCTCATTCTGATCCAAATCGAAAAATCTCCGAAACACGGTTATGAAATAAAAAAAGAAATACAAAAAGATCTCGGTTATTTGATGGACGTCAATCACAATATGTTATACCCGACATTGCGAAAATTTACGGATGAGGGGTTTGTACGCAAACATCGAAATGAGCAGGAAGGCAGACCGAATCAGTATATATATGAAATTACAGAAGCAGGCAGGGAGAAAATAGGAAATCTTATCAAGGAATTCACCGAAAAAGATGCAAAACATCAAATCGAATTCATGGTAAGAGTGTCCCTGTTCGAGCGGATTTCTCAGGAGGACCGGATTCGGATTTTACATAGGAGAAAGAAGGACTTGGAAGCGTTGCTGTCAGACATCGAGAGAAGACTGGATGAAGGTGGGGAGGCGTTATTCCGGGACGAGGTTCTGCAGTATTCGATCTCCCAGGTTAAAGGAGAATTGACGTGGATTGAGAAACTGATCCATAGCGTAACCTGATGGGTGAATACAGCATCCACCAGTTCTTTGATGAACTTGGCATCAAGCATGACGATTGCTATAGCGCAAGTAAAGAAGCCGTGATCTCGCGGCTTCTTTACTTTTTTGTAACTTGTAAGAATAAAGGTAAGGGGATGAGTCTTCGGCTCACAGGTTCGAAAATTAAGCAAAAGGTTCTCCGTTAATCTTGACGTACTCCATAATCGTATTACCCCAAACCGGCAGAGCGTCTGTTTCACCCACAAACCGGCTTCCGGATAAGGAACCGTTATGAAAGATTGCTCCCTCGAAGCTGCATTCTTCAAAGAGGCAATACATCAGATGGGCGCCCCGAAAATTGACATTGGCGAAGTTGCACCGAATGAATGCCGCGTCGCGTGCTATGGCATGACTCAAGTTACCTCCGGTAAAATCACAATCCTCAAACCGCTCTCCCATCCGGGCGTTTTTCAAATTTGTTTTTCGAAACGAACAATGGTTGAATTGACGCGTCACAAACGAACCGCCAAGTTTCATTCCATCAAAGCGACAATGCGCAAATCTGGATGAGTTCAGACCGGTTCCATCCATAAACCGAGCAAATGACAAATCAACATATTGAACATCTAGGTATTGGATAATTTCACTCAAGGAGACTCCTCGAAAATCCTCATGCCCAGCATCTGTCACTCCAAAGGGAGAGGAAGGGAAACTGCGTTCTTTTTTATGCACATTTTGTTTGCCTGTAACAGTAGCCAAAGCCTGATTAACTTCGGTGGTTTGCTCCGTATCCCATCTTGCGATCCATTGTTTTGCGCTCAATGAACAACCTCCTCATTGCACGATCGAATGTATACCCTTCGAAACTATCTGTAATATAGGCTGATTTATTAATACAAGTAATATAGTATCATGGATGAAGTGGTTTATTCCAATATTTGTATGGAATCAAATATGTGCAGAAGCGATACTAGTACCGATGGAACGATCGTTATCAAGGAGGGTGAATGAGCTATCCTCTTATATGCAGCATAAATTGGACGAGATGCCGAGCGATCACCCGCCTTTTTAAGGCGGTTTTTTTATTGGTTTTGGGATTGAAGTCATAACCACCCGCTTTTTATTTAGCTTTGACGGTTTGCTTATTCAAAAGAAAAAGGCAATCGCCAAATCGTCCGTATATTCTGGACAAAAGAATCCACAATATGAAGGGCGTATAATAACTTTAGGAGGTACATGAATGCAATTCGAACAACAACAAAATCATCAAAACATGGAGACAGGCATGATTCCACCGCAAATGAACCATGGAGGTCATGAAATGTTTGATGTCCACGAAGTATTGGCAGGGGCAATCAACACCATGAACACGTATACCATGCTGAGCGGACATGTACAGGATCCGGAGCTTCGGGATATCCTGCAGCGTCAGAAGCAATTTATGGCTGATGAGTATAACATCACCTTAGAATGCTTTAAATCAGGACAAGATCCGTCAAAGCCGACGCAAAGCTATAAAATGAAGCAGGGCAATGACTTTATTTACGGCATGAAGCCAGGTCAACCGAAAAAACCGATGCAGTCCACAGCCGAGATCAACGATGAAACCATCGCACTCAGCATGTTAAACGCAGTGAAATCGGGTGCTACGATGAAAACCAATGCTGCCATGGAATCCACAAATCCGGTAGTACGCCGCGTGCTTGCCGATTCCCTTCCCAACTGCATTGAAATGGCTTATGAGATTTCACTTTATCAAAATAAGCATGGTTACTACCAAGTACCGCAGCTGCCTCAGCAAGATATGCAGTACATGCAGAATAGTTACGGCACTGCCCCGATGCAGTCGCAAATGCCTGGCAAAATGGCCCCTCACTAATAACCAAAGCGCTTTGTCCGTATGGACATGGCGCTTTTTTTAATTCTTCTTTAAGGGAAGAGTAATACATAAACCTCTACACATTGGATATCAATGCATAAAAAGTCGCGATTCTTGCGGCTTTTTTTGTGGAGGATCTTCTCACTATGTTAACAACTTTAAATAGTTTATAATGATTAGATAATAGTAGATATTTTAATCTATCAATATTTATAATAGACTATAATAATATGGTGATAATTGACACAGAAAAGGTGTGTTTTCAGGGGACGCCTTGCTTTTTAATGACATTATTAGCAGGGACGTCTACTCTTTTTTCAAATATATGGGATAAGGAAGGTTTATAATGAGCAACATGGAGAAAAAAACAGACGTAATCTTAATTGGTGCCGGCGTCATGAGCGCGACATTGGGAGCCTTACTGAAAGAGTTAGTGCCTGAATGGGAGATCAAAGTGTTTGAGAAACTCGCAAGCGCGGGGGAAGAAAGCTCCAATGAATGGAATAACGCGGGGACCGGCCACTCCGCACTGTGCGAGCTTAACTATACATCCGAAAAACCTGACGGATCTATCGACATCAGCAAAGCGATCAATATTAACGAACAGTTTCAGGTTTCAAGACAGTTCTGGTCTTATCTGGTAAACAGCAATCTGATTCGCAATCCGCAGGACTTTATCATGCCTATTCCTCATATGAGTTTAGTGCAAGGCGAAAAAGACGTGGCTTTTTTGAAAAAACGTTTTGAAGCGCTGTCAAACAACCCGCTCTTCCAAGGGATGGAATATTCCGAGAATCCGGATCAGCTGAAGGAATGGATTCCGCTTATTATGGAAGGGCGTACAGCGAATGAGCCGTTTGCCGCAACCAAAATCGACTCCGGGACGGACATAAACTTTGGCGCTTTAACGCGCATGCTGTTTGACCACTTGAAGAGCAAAGGCACCGAGATTAACTACAAGCATAGCGTCAAGGATATTAAACGTACACAAGATGGTTCGTGGAAAGTGAAAGTGCATGATATCCAGCACGGTAAAACCGAATATCATACGGCCAAGTTCGTCTTTATCGGCGGCGGAGGCGGAAGTCTGCATTTGTTGCAAAAAACCGGTATTCCTGAGTCAAAACATATCGGAGGATTCCCGGTAAGCGGACTATTCATGGTGTGTAAGAATCCGGAAGTGGTAGCGCAGCATCATGCCAAAGTATACGGAAAAGCCAAGGTTGGCGCCCCTCCGATGTCGGTTCCCCACTTGGATACAAGATATATTGACAACCAAAAAGCATTGCTCTTTGGCCCGTTTGCCGGCTTCTCGCCCAAGTTCTTAAAAACGGGTTCGAATTTTGATTTGATAAGCTCCGTCAAACTGAACAATCTTTTCACCATGCTTGCCGCTGGAGTAAAAGAGATGGCATTAACCAAATACTTGATCCAGCAAGTGATGCTTTCGAATGAAAAACGCATGGAAGAATTACGCGAGTTTATTCCTAACGCCAAAAGCGAGGATTGGGAAATCGTTGTGGCGGGCCAACGCGTACAAGTGATTAAGGATACTCCTAAGGGGAAAGGAACGCTACAATTCGGGACGGAAGTGGTTAGTGCCGCAGATGGCTCGGTCGCTGCCTTGCTCGGTGCTTCCCCTGGCGCTTCGACGGCCGTTCACGTTATGCTTGAAGTATTAGAGAAATGCTTCCCGCAACAGATGAAAGAGTGGGAGCCGAAAATAAAAGAAATGATTCCTTCTTACGGCATGTCTCTTGCGAACAACCCAGCTCTATTCGAGGAAATTCAAGAATCAACCGCGCAAGCGCTAGGTTTAAGTTTAAAAGAACTTGTATATAGTTAATGCTAGACAAGTAGAAAGCACCAATTAAAAGACACATCGCGCTGTTACCGGATAACGCACGAATAAGGATCATTCCATAATACGTATCGACCACATAGCCAAAGATCCAAGCGGTTCATTCATTGAACCGCTTTTTTACGTTATTTAACAGCCAAGCATCACAGATAACAATATTTCGGATAATATTGAAAGTTTGCAGGATATTATGAATGGGCCAAGCCTCTTATTTGTCGATATGCCGTCCAAGCCGTTATATCCGTTCGGATTCGGTCTTGGTTACAGCATGTTTGAATACGGATCTTCAACGATTTCTCAGAAGGAAATGACGCTGGAAGAGCTTCGATCCGGAGGCCGCGTTGAGGTGAGCGTGGAAGTGAGAAACAGCGGAGACATGAAAGGACTTGAAACCGTACAGCTCTATATTCAAGGTGTTCAATCAGGAATTACCCGTCGTTTGCGGGAATTAAAAGGATTTAAAAAGATAGCGCTGGAGCCCGGTGATATAAATACCGTCACCTTCGAGCTTGGCTTTGAGGAATTGGCTATATGGAATCGAAACATGAAATTCGAAGTGGTCCCTTGTCGAGTCAATATCGTAGTGGGGGCTCATTCGGATTGGGAAACCGGCGTTGTTCAGTTAAGGTTTAAGTCCTAAAACGAAGCTGAAACAAAAAAGGGTTCTTATACATTAGCACGATGCATCGATACTTGGAGGCAGCATTCAACGCTGTCTCTTTTTGTCGTGAATGAGCACTTACGTTGACTTGAAAAAGGAATTGGGATATCATTTTAGAAATCAAGGAAAATATTATCGTTTTATTATTTTCCGAACGAGGAGGTACACCTATTGAGAGACCGCATTGTTGAGGCGGCAAGCCATGAAATCAGGAGAAGGGGATTACGATTTACGATGGGGGACCTTGCCAAACGGGTGGGTATGAGCACAAAGACGCTGTACGGATGCTTCCCTTCCAAGGATGTGCTGATTGCAACGATTCTTCATGAGGCCATTATCGAACTTCAAGATAAAGAAAAGGAAATCATGGCTAATCCTGATCTGACTACACTCGATAAACTTAAGCGATGCCTCATCCTCATTCCGACTGATTTTCAGTTTATCGGATTAAACCTCATAACCGAGCTCCAGCGTTATTATCCTGATCAATGGAAGACGCTGGATCAATTTCTGAATAAGCAATGGGACAGCATCACTGAACTATTTCACGAAGGAATCAATCAAGGATTGTTGCGCCCTTTTAATACCAAAATATTTATTGATTTGTATGTGGGAGGCCTTTATCGATTAATTGAGAACTCGTCTGATCATAAAAGCAGCATCACGCTTCAGGAGAGTCTGCGGGATATGGGAGAGATCCTTTTATCCGGGATTATCAAGAAGGAAGGTTGAACCATCATTAGATCAAAGGAGAAGAGAGGGTATCACTTGAGTAAAACATTAAAAGGTTTGTTTTTATTTACGGATATCGGATTTATCTTGTATTGGATTGTTACCGCGCTAGCCTTAATCCCTAAGGAATATTTATATCAGGATTATACCAATGAGCTGTTAGTGGTTTGGAACTGGTCGTTCTTCCCGCTGGATATATTCATTTCCATCACCGGGATGTACAGTATTTACTTACATAAACATATGAATATAAAATGGAGAAGTTTTGCCTTAATCTCGCTCATCCTGACGTTTTGTTCCGGACTGCAAGCAATCGCTTTTTGGATCATGAAGTCCGATTTTGACATCATGTGGTGGGTGCCTAACCTGTACCTCATGTTATATCCATTATACTTCATCCCAAAACTGCTTGAGACCAAGGAGCCGCGTTAATTCACGGCTTTATTTGTTTTTCGTTTCACTGTGTCGGATGAGTGTTCGATAAAAGTCTCTACCGACATATTCTGAGCTCCTACGAAAAAAAGGGCTAAAGGACCATACGGTTCGTATAACTTTAAGTATTTTATACACGGGAAATTCTTGAGGTACATGGTAAACTCAATAGTGGATCCCCCATTTTCTGTAATAAAGCAGAAACTTGATTGGAATGAAACGATGATTCTGTATAAAGAGAGGAGGAATGTATCCTAGAGCTATGACAAAAATGCCCGCATGAACCTTGTTATTAGTACGTATTCGGGGGCAGTCCAATTGGATTCCTACTATTAGTGGAGGTGTATTGATGATTGACGTTCAAGGGTTGAACCATATGAAAAGGCACTTAAAAATTCTCACGTCCGCAATACTTGCAGCTCTCGTGTTTTGTTTGTCCGGATTGCCCGCATTCGCGGCAGCTCCTGAGAAAACGATCAATGCTTCAGCAACGCTCGCCTACAATTTAAAGGGGCTTAATCATAACGTGGCAGTTCAAAAGGCTTATATCGCGGATAAATATCTCTATGTCACACAGCGGTCGAAGGGAAATTGCTATCTTTCAAGACTGCTCATTAACGGGAAAGACGCTACTTATGTAGATGAAATGACCGTCACGAATACCGGCCACTGCCAAACGCTGGATATGTATACGTACAACGGCATCAATTACTTTTATTTCAGTTCAAAGGCAGATCCTTCAACGGACTATTACTGGTCGCTGCAGGTAGCAAGACTTCAATATTCGGCTGGCAAAACCGTAGATTATACGGATTTGCATCGTTTCACTTATATGAATTATGCCAATAAAACGGGGGCAAGGCTAGGTGAGACCTACCGTGTGGATGGCGGCGGCAACAGTACTCATACGGTGTTCCGCGTACAGACGAAAGAAGGGACTGTAACTTGGTCCATTTATGACACGGTCGCACTCAATAAGCTTCTGGACAGCAATGAGCAGGTGCGGATGGACAGCGCAGCTGCGGTTAACGCCGCCGTTGGCAGCTTTACGCAGTCGGGCAGTGCAATCGTAAGACCGAACGGATCCTTCCAGGGGGCCGATATGCTCGGTCAGACGAAAATCTATACATCAGGCGGTGCGGAAGGCGACATCCCGCAGATTGCCATGATGACAAACGCAGGAACATACAAAACCCTCGTGAAAATCACGAATGTGGGGAACCATGAAATCGAGGGAGTGCAGACAAAGAACGGCAACGTTTATTTTACGATCGTTACGGACCCGGTAAACAAAAAAGATACGCAAAAAGTGTATTACGTTCCGGACAGCATATTTAATTAATTTCCACGCGAGTCAGGCGCTGAGAATGGTAACAACAGTAAAGGTAGCTTAGTTTGGCATTCGACAATGAAAGGGAGATTCGTCCATGAAAAAGAGCGTCATCTCATTTATCGCTTGCCTGTTGTTTGTTCCCATGTTTACAACGGGTGTGCTGGCGGCTGGAAAAGGACAAGGCAAAGAAGTAAGCACAACGGTGATGTCTTACAACATCCATCACGGGGTTGGATTGGATGAGCAGTTAAGCCTGCAAAGAATCGCTGATGTCATCCGTGATTCCGGCGCAGAGATTGTCGGCCTTCAAGAAGTGGACCGGTTTTACGGGGAACGAAGCGACTTTCAAGACCAAGCAAAGGAATTGGCGGGTTTGCTAGGTTATCACTATGCTTATGGTGCCAATCTTGATTTGGAACCTGCGGAAGGTCAGACGAATAACCGCCAGTATGGAACAGCCATCATTAGCAAGTATCCGATCCTTCGATCCGAGAATGTTTTGCTAAGCAGCTTCGGGAAGGAGCAACGCGGTGTCCTTCATGCTGTTGTAAATCTGAAGGGGATCCACGTGGATGTGTACAACACGCATCTTGGACTGGATGTCACCAGCAGAACGGCACAGGCGCAGGAAATCATTGAGCTTGCATCAGCCTCTGAGGGACCGGCGCTGCTGATGGGCGATTTCAACGCAGAACCAGACAGTTCAGAGTTTAAATTGCTGCTGGACAGCGGTTTATTCGTAAACAGCTTTCAGGGAATTGAAGATGCCTATACATTTCCTGTAATCAATCCGTCGGCAACGATCGATTACATTCTGACCTCTCTAGCTGTTCAGCATTCGAATCAGCGCGTGATCTATACGGAAGCTTCGGATCATCTGCCTATCGCAGCCGAAGTATCATTCAAGCGTTAAGACAGGGCATAAGATTAGGTCCAAACATGATTTAAGCAGGACATAACAATGATCAAGAGGCTACCCCCGGCATTTGCTTGGGGTAGCCTTATTCGTATGAGGAGATGAATCGATATTCTTCCCTTTACAGTTTTTTTACCGTTCTGTCTATATCCACAAAATAGGTTATGCTACGATACAAGCACAAGGAGGGAGCGTGCATGATCACTTGGAGATTACCGCTGGTTGCATTGATGTGCTTGAGCATAACCGTTACAGGGTGCATGCAAGGTGGCAAAGGGCAGGGCTCTGACCGTATATTTTCGCACTCATCGGCATCGGATATGTCTGGTGCCGAAGAAAAGACAAAGCTGAGATTCTGGTCAACGGGGCGCCATGACGCGAATTATATCAAAGAGGTCATTCATCGTTATAACCAAGAGAATTCCGATCTTATTGAGGTTGAGATGACGGTTATGGCAGATGATTTTGCCCAATCGCTTGATTTATCATTTGCCAGCGAGCAATCCCCTGATATCTTCACCCCGATCGATCTTGCTGAAATGACCCGAAAAGGCTATGTAGAGCCTTTGAATGAATATTTAACGCCCGAGATCCGAAACAGGTTCGGGAAGCAAGCCTTTATTGAAGGATATAATGTGTTTGATCCATACATATACAGCCTTCCCAACAGCGGATCTACTTTGCGGCTTATTTATAATGTGGAGCTGTTTGAGCGGGCCGGCATAACCTCGCCTCCGAAATCACTTGACGAGTTGGTGGAGGCGGCGAGCCGGATCACCGAAATTGGAAAAGCGGATGGCGTTTACGGTTTTGCTCTACCCTATAAAATTCCTGCCAGCGCTCTTGGCCGGTCAGCCGTTCCGATTGCGGAAATAAGCGGAATCAGCGGCGATGGTTATGACTTTTCAACAGGCATCTATGATTTTACGGGTTTTATACCGATTATTAGCGCGTTTCGGACCATGATGGAGAACGGCAGTACGCTGCCGGGATCAGAATCCCTGGACATCGATCCGCTTCGTGCGCAGTTTGCCGACGGGAAGATCGGGATGTATCTGTCCTATTCTTCGGAACCCAGCATTTATAAGTTTCAGTTTCCGGCCAAGATCAAGTGGGGAGCTGCACTTCCCCCATCGATTGACGGAACCTATAAAGGAGTGATCAATCAGGGAGTTGGAGCGACAAGGTGGTTATCGATTAGCAGCCAGTCAAAGCACAAGGAGGAAGCTTGGAAGTTTCTCCGTTATATGTATAGCGATGAAGTGCTGATCGGGTATCAGGAAGCCGGACTTGGCATTTTATCCGTGGATGCGATAGCCGCTAAAGCCAGGAAACCCGATATCGACGGCATCACCGGCTTTTTTCCAGGTGATTATGACGGGATATGGCCTGCATCGCCTCAAGGATTCAAACCAAAAGGAAAGGAGTGGGAGGACGAATTCGTCAAGTACATCATGATCGGCGGAGATCTTGATCGTTTGGTTGAGGATCTGAACGCGCGTTACAACGCAGTATTAGATCAGGAACGGGCCGCCGGCAGAGTGAATATGCAAGCTATACCGTCATTTGATCCGCTGCATCCTCAGGATGTCTCATGGCAAAGTGATTGATCTACTATTACGGACAACTGCAGCCACAGCCGAAACTTAGAGACGGAGGATGTTGATCTATGCTCTACCGATTATCGTTCAGACGCCGAATCTGGATCGCGTTTATGCTCATTGTCATCTTTGCGGTTACTACCGCAGGCGCGTTAAGCTACATGATCGCGGAGGAAGTTGTGAAGGACAACGCTTATCAGCTAAGTCAGGAAACAATTCATCAAACTTCGAAGGTGTTAGATGAGAAGCTGAATCATATCACGCAAGCGGTTTACTCGATGATGGTCAATACCGCATACCGAAGAGCGTTAGGAATGGACAGCAGTTACTCGGAGGCGGAGAATTATTATACACATCTGTCCGGGCTGCAATCGACATTTGTGCAGACCAAGCTGTATGAACCTGTTATCGATTCTATACTTATCGCCACGCGTGAGGGTGACTATTACCAGACAAGTCAGCAGCGTAACTTCTCCCATTCGTTCTATGAATCGGAGCTGTATACGCTTATCAAAAGCGAGAAGCGCAAATTATGGGTGGCCGGTCATGAGGACCGTTTCTTTTCCAGCAGGGAGAACGTCATTTCCTTTGTAATGGAGGGCATACCCTCCCATTACATCGAGGACATTTTCGTTGTAGCGAATGTCAAAATCGACTCGATCCGATCCTTAATTGCCTCGGAGGATAAAAATCGCAAACAGTTCCATCTCTTGGCCTCATCCGATGGGAGCGATGTGCTGTTAAACGATTCCATCATCGCGGATACGCTGAAACATGAGCCTAAATATAGGGAGGCCTTAACAGCTGAGCAGGGAAGCTTTGAGTATTCGGATCAAGGTTATGAGTACCTGGTTAACTTTACCAAGCTGGGTGGTGTGAAGGAGTGGACGTTATTTAGCTTCCTGCCTAAATCGGAGTTGATGAAGCAGATGGGCAGCATCAAGCTGACCATTCTCGGAGTTATTACGGGATGCTTGCTCGTGTCGTTTGCTTTTGCCAATATGCTGACCCGATTGCTTATAAGACCGTTAAGCCATCTGCAATCGCTTATGAAACGGGTGGAGATGAACGATCTTAACGTACGTTATGAAAGCGAATACAATGATGAGATTACGCAGGTCGGTTATCGTTTTAACCGGATGCTGGAAGAGCTTAATGAAATGTTTGACGTTGTGAAGCAGGCAGAGAAGGATAAACGCCAGTCCGAGATGAAAGCCCTGCAAGCTCAAATTGATCCTCATTTTCTATATAACACGCTTAACACGGTTTACTGGAAGTGCCAGCTGAATCAATTGGAGGATGTTCAGGAAATGGTGCTGTCCTTATCACAGCTGTTTCAGCTCGGCCTCAATCGCGGCAAAGAGATGACGACGCTTGCACATGAGCTTCTCCACGTGGAGCAGTATTTAAAAATTCAGCAGAAATGCTATGAAACGCTGTTTACTTACACCATCGAGGTTGATCCCTTAGTGGATATGCAGCACCCGATCTTGAAAATCATGCTGCAGCCGCTGGTTGAAAATTCAATCCTGCATGGTTTTAACGATCGCAATGAGGGCGGGTTCATTCGGATTCAGGTGAAACAGGATAGCACCTATCTGTACTTCATCGTAGAAGATAACGGTATGGGACTGAACGAGAAGGATCCAGTTGATCCCCTTCTTCGACAATTGGCACCCTCAGCTACATCCGGTTATGCGTTATATAATGTCCGATTGCGATTACAGCTTCAGTATGGAAGCATAGCTGATTTGCACATGGAAAGCGAACCTAATGTATGTACCCGAGTCTCAATTATCATCCCCCGTTACCCACAACTCGAAGGGAGTTGACTTAAGCCGATGAGCGCAATAACGACAACGATTTGCTTCATTGATGACATTCAGAGTGTCGTCGATGGCATATCCAAGCAAATCAACTGGGAACATCATGGGATATCCGTATGCGGGACGGCAATCAATGGAGAAGACGGACTCATGTTGATCACCTCGTGCAAACCGGATATCATCGTGACCGATATTCGAATGCCGAAGCTCGATGGTCTGGAATTGACTCGACGCGTCAAAGAGCTGCTGCCTCGAAGCAAAGTCATATTGATGACAGGTTTCAGCGATTTTGAATATGCCAGGCAAGCGGTTCAGCTTGGGGCGTTTGACTTCATAACGAAGCCCTTTTCACTGGCTCATATCGAGGAAATTGTTGTAAAGGCCAAAAAAGAAATTGAAGCGATACGAAACCAAGAGGATCATATCGCTGAATTAGAGCAGCGGGTTCAGGAGAGCATGCCGTTCCTGCGTCAGGAATTGTTCACGTTATTATTACATCATAAGGTGGACGAACATGAGGCGGAGCAGCGGTGGGAATATGTAAAGCCGGATCTGGAGTCCAGGCATCTGCTCGTCATGATTCTTGAAATCGATGGATTTGATGACAAGCATCGAGATTCACCGATGAATGAACTGGAGCTCGCCCGGTTTGCATTGAAGAATATTACGGAGGAGACCATCGCTTTGTATACAAGGGGGATGGTATTCCGAGATTCGGCTAACCGCCTGGTAGCGGTGTTGAATACACCGTTATCAGCTTCAGCGGCAGCCATAGCAGAAGCGTGCTGTCAGCATGTTAGATTATATACTTCATTAACGATATCCATAGGAATTGGCAGATCCGTAACGCATATCCATGAACTGTACTCATCGTATGATCAGGCTTTGCATGCCCTGTCATACCATTTCTATACCGGAGGCAACGCGGTGATTTCATATGAAGATGTAGCTAATACGGAAATGTCCTTGCCGCGCAGCATACGGACCGCAGAGCAGGAAATGGTATATGCCTTACAATCCGGAAACGTCGACCAAACCTTACTGACGCTCGATCATATCCTGAATGAGTTTACGGACAGGTCGCCGCTTCCCAAGCCGGAATACTTCATCAGCCTCTACTACGAGCTGGCGTACATGATGCTCAGGGCGATTCAAGATAAGGTACCGATGAATGAACTGTCCGATTTGAACATGATCGTTCGGGAAGGGCGGGTCAGCTCGGAGAGGTCCTTAACGGACATGAAGAAGATTCTGCATAGCATCGTGACGCTAGGCTGTGAACGCATCGAGAATCAGAATCGCTCCACCGCCGCAAAAATCATCCAGGAAGCCATTCATTATGTGAAATCCAATCTGGATCAGGACCTCAGCTTAAGTGCTAGCGCGAAGGCAGTTCACTTGAGCCCGAGTTATTTTGCCGGCTTATTCAAGAAAGTGACGGGAATGGCATTTAGTCAATTTGTCACTCAAGAACGGATGGAGCTGGCCAAGCGGCTGCTCTTGGAGGATCGGCAAATCCAGGAGATTGCGGAGTCGCTTGGTTATGTGGAGCGGCGGTATTTTACCGACGTGTTCAAAAAATATACGCAGATGACACCATCGGAATTCAAGCAAGCACACATAAGAAACAATATTTCATTGTAATAGGAGGGATATCGTGACTACCCGCATTGAGAATGCTATTGACTGGCCGGTGTTTATGTCCAGACACGATATGTTGTGGACAACGCGTCCAATCAGCTGGGATGAAGGGGCTTTTCTTGGAAACGGCATGCTCGGAGCGATGATCTACAGTGAAGAACATCGGGATAAACGGAATGTGCTGCGTTTTGTGCTTGGACGCTCCGATATAACCGCATCTCGTCCGGGTGAACAGGCTTTCCCGGTCCGCGTGCCTATTGGCGAGCTCGCATTGGAGCTGGAGGGATGGATTTATCAGCCCTTTGAAATGCGGCTGGAATTATGGAACGCGGAATTGAGGGCTGTTATACCGACAACAAAGGGAGAAGTCAGAATTCGTGCGTTTGTTCATGCATTAGCTCCCGTACTTGTCGTGGAGCTGGATGCAGATGAAGGTGAACGCGATGCGAAGCTGAAGTGGTACGCTTATCCGGAGGTTGACCCTGTTTTGAAGAATGCGGACGGGATTAATCTCAACCAATATATTCCCGAAACCACCGTTCAGCATAAGGAATCCGGTGAGGTTTCAGTCAGCGTTCAGAAATATGGAAGCGGAGAAGGCTGCACTACAGCTTGGCTAACTCGTCGCTCTGACCAGACTGAACAGGAGTCGGGAAGCTGGCATCGGCAAAGCTGTATCTTAACCGTGATGAATGGCACGGACGATGCCGCTTGTGATCAAGCGGTACGGGAGCTTCGGTCTGTGCCGAGCTCAACCTCAGGATGGGAAGCCTGGATTCATACCCATCGCAGGTGGTGGCATCATTACTATCCGGAAAGCTTCATTTCCATACCGGATACGCAGCTGGAAAGCTTTTATTGGATACAAATGTATAAGCTGGCTTCTGCGACCCGTGGGGACTCATTGCCTATCGATAATCAAGGTCCGTGGCTCACTTCTACGCCATGGCCTGGATTATGGTTCAATATGAACGTGCAGATGAGCTACTCTCCGATTTATACGGCGAATCGCCTCCATCTGGGCATGTCGCTGATTCGTTCCCTGCAGGAGCATCAGGACCAATTGATCCGTAATGTTCCCGAAGCTTACCGTGCGGACTCGGCAGGCCTCGGTCGAAGCTCAAGCTATGATCTGAACAGTCCGGTCACGGATGAGGTGGGAAATTTAACTTGGGTTATGCATAACGCTTGGCGTCATTACCGTTACGCCATGGATGATCATATGCTGCGAAGCTTGGTATATCCACTTCTGCGGCGCAGTGTGGGATTATATTTGCATCTTCTTGAGGAAGGGCAGGACGGCCGTCTTCATTTACCTCCCACAATCTCACCGGAATATGGGTCCTTTAAGCAGGTGAAGACAGCCGATTCTCATTATGATTTAGCGCTGCTGCGCTGGGGATGTGAAACCTTAATCCGCATAACGGATCAGCTTGGTGTTCATGACTCGCTGCATGATCGATGGCGGGAAGTCCTTGAGCGATTGGTACCTTTTCCGGTGGATTCATCCGGCTATATGATCGGCGAGGGTCAGCGTATGGAATTCGGACACCGCCATTTCAGCCATATGCTGGCGGCCTTTCCACTGCATATCATCGGTGATACTCAAGAGGAGAAGGAGCTGATTCTTCGCTCGCTCCGGCATTGGATCGGCCTTGAAGGAGATTTGCGCGGATTCAGTTTCACCGGAGCCGCCTCCATCGCAGCCAAGTTAGGTTTAGGAGATGAAGCCCTCGCGTACTTGCGAAGTTTAATGCATCTCATTAAGCCGAACACCATGTATAAAGAAGCGGGACCGGTTATCGAAACGCCGCTGGCCGGAGCGGAATCGATCCATGACATGCTGCTTCAGAGCAGAGGAGAGCGGATCTATATTTTCCCTGCAGTCCCTAAAGAGTGGACGGAGTCGGTATTCCATCAGCTGCGGGCAGAAGGAGGCTTTCTTGTTAGCGCTGTTCGGAAGGAGGGGCGGACGGCTTGGATACATATTTGCAGTCTTGCCGGAGAGCCCTGCCGGATCGTAACAGATATGTCCACATCTGCGGACGACGGCCTGTTTATTGACATCGGGGGAATCTCCAGGAAGTGTCCGATCCAGGTAGATGGGACGATCGATCTGGCTCTGAAGCCTGGTGAGGAAGCTTACATTTACAGGGCCCGTTGGAGCGGATCCACTCGATTCCGCATCTCGCCTGTCCCTGCTGAGAAGGGCAAATGCAATCTGTTTGGCAGTCGTAAACCGTGGAGATTGTATGGGATTCCCCATTAATTCGTAGTTATTCGTATAACCTGCAACCGTTCTTGTTTATAGAGCAGCCTTATCCCTATGAAGGCTGCTCTTGTTATCATAAAAGGCTACAAGGAGGAAAATCACATGTTCAGCATCCTTCGTAAATATAACCGCAGCGTCATTGTGGCATGGCTGTTCTCTTATGTCACCGTATTAATGGTGCCGATTCTGATCAGCTTCGTGCTGTATTCATTCTCATACCATCAAGTGAAGAGCGAGACCAATCGGGCAAACGCATTGCTTCTTCAGCAGATGGAAATGTCTATTGACAGCAAGCTGAAAAGCCTGGAGCGTTTAAGCCTGGAAATTGCGCTAAACAAGGGGATTTCGGCATTTTCCAGCGTGGAGTTACCGCTTCGTGATCATCAGTATTACGATGTGTTCAGCATATCGGAAAGCCTGCGAACTTATAAAAATGCAAACGATTCGATTGAGGATATTTACGTGATGTATTTGAACAGTGATACGGTGATATCGACGTATGGTCATACGAACGGCAGAGGGCTCTATCAAAAGCTGCGGCAGAATGACGAACCCTCCTATGAGAAGTGGATGGGATTGTTCGAGAAAAGATATGTAAACGGTTACAAATCGATGGGGTTTCAAGATGGTCTTCAGAGCTCTCCGGTGGTCGTATTTGCACATTCCCTCGTATTTAATTCCCCGGCCCAGCCCCCGGCTGTTGTCCTGTTCTTGATCAAGGATTCGAAACTAATCGAGAGCGCTCCCCGGCAAAAGGATGCCAGTATGTTCATTATAGATACGGATAGCCGGTATATCGCTGCATCACGACAGGATCCGGCTGTACCTGCTGGTATAAGTTATGAGCAGCTGCAAGGCGATAGCGGAATGATCTATATAGACTCGGACGCGGAGCAGTTCGCGGTTTCCTATATCACGTCGCAAGTAACCGGATGGAAATATGTATCCGTACTGCCAGCGGCATTATTCAATGAGAAAATGAAAGATTTACGCCAACTGACATGGATCAGCATCGCCCTGAGCTTATTAATTGGAGGTATTGTTACGGTTTTGTTTTTACGCAGAAACTATATGCCGGTTCAAGTGATGCTGCAAAGTTTATCCAAAAAATTCGGACTGAGGTTTGACGGGGGAGCCAATGAATACACGTTCCTGCAGGGGACGATTCAGCAATATTTTCATGACAAGGCAGATATGCAAACGGCCCTTCACAAGCATCGCAATACAATACGAGCACATTTGTTGCGGCGACTCTTAAAGGGATACGCCGAGCATGATCAGTCTCTCCATACAACGCTGCCTGCACACGATATACAGTTTCAATCCGACCGATCTGTTGTCCTGCTGATATCGATCGATCATTATGGCAAGTTTGAGCAGTTTGGCATTCACGGGTTCCCGGATCAGAAGCAGCAAATGCTTTATTTCATACTAACGAATGTGCTTGAGGATACGGCTTCCGGTGAAGCGCTTGTGTTTACAACAGAAATGAACGATGCGCTTGCTTGTGTCGTTAATTTCGAAGCGAGCTTGCCAGTGGAGCAGGAGCAAACCGTATTGAATCGAATACTGGCCCAGGTTCAAGATTTCATGCGAAAGCATATCGAAGCAGAGCTTACCGTGGCTGTGGGTCAGGTTCATTCGGATTTGCACGGCATCGCTCTTTCTTATCAAGAGGCGCAGGCCGCGCTTGAATATCGAATTGTGATGGGCAGCGGGCAGTTCATCCCATATACGGACACTCTTACGGATAGGAGCACGCAATCCCGTCAATTTTATTATCCTTTGAGTGTCGAGCAGCAGTTTATAGGCTTGGTGAAGAGCGGGAGCTACGACAAAGCGGAAGCCATTTTGGAAGATATATTCCAAGCTAACTTTTCCAAGCACCCGGTTTCGGTTCCACTCGCCAAATGCCTGATGTACAACCTGGCAAGCACGATGCTGAATGCGCTTGAGGAAGTGAGGGCAGGCAGCAAGCGAACCTATGAAGAGCATATCACCGATGCGGATCTATTGCTCGAGTGCGACCATGTGCCGGAGATGAAGGAACGGATGAAACAGATGCTGGCGCAGGTCTGTGAATGGATCCTGGCAGAGAAACGCAATCACCACCGTTATTTAATCGAAGATGTCTCGCAGTATGTCCAAGAGCATCTGTATGACCCGAAATTGAATATTTCAATGATTGGCGACGCTTTTCAGATGACCCCCTCTTACGTATCGAGACTGTACAAGGAATATACAGGAGAAGCCTTGCTGGATACCATTAACCGCCTCCGTCTGTCCAAAGCGAAAGAACTGCTGGTTCTGCAAAAGCTTACTATCAATGAAATCGCAAGCCAGGTCGGTTATGCGGATGTCAGCACATTTTTGCGAATCTTTAAAAAATTCGAAGGCGTAACCCCGGGGAAATATCAGAAAGCCGCACTGTAAACCGGATTTTTCATGAAAAACCATCGATTTTTAAGGAATTGCCTGCGATTTTAGATTTTGTCTATGGTAAGGGATACGGGTTTTATTGAACAATGACAACGGATAGGGCAACATGCTGGCCTATCCGACACCTTATCTTACAATCGGGGGAATGATGATGGTTCAACGTTTGCTGGTCAAAGACAGCTTGTTGCGAAATTTGAAGTCAGGACTGACCGCCATATTGTTAACAAGTCTGGTGCTTGCGGGATGTTCGTCAGGCAGTAAGGATAACGCGTCGGACGCTAAGCCGAACGAGGCCGGGAAGGGTACATCCACTGCAATCGGTTCATCGTATCCGCTAAACACAACCGAATCGATCACGTCGTGGGAAATCTTGAACATGAATGCGGTAACCTTCTATTCTAACCTTGCAGAAACGCCGTTCGGGAAAGCGCTTGCCGATAAAACAGGAGTTCAGGTGGAGTATATTCATCCGAATGATCAGCAGACGGCCGAGCAATTCAATCTGATGATCGCGTCCGATGAGCTACCGGATGTCATTGAATACGATTGGACCGGACGAAGTGCGGGCTCTTATCCGGGCGGACCGGAGAAAGCCATTCAGGACGGCGTCATTCTGGAGCTCAATGAGCTGATTGATCAGTACGCGCCGAACCTGAAGAAGAAACTCGAAGCGGATCCGACGCTTGACCAAATGGTCAAGACAGACAGCGGCAAATATTATGTATTTCCCATGATTCGCAATCCGTCCGGGCTCGTCTTCCGGGGTCCCATGATCCGTCAGGATTGGCTGGATGAGCTTGGTCTTCCAGTTCCAACGACCATAGAGGAGTGGGAGAAAACGTTAATCGCCTTTCGTGACGAGAAGGGGGCCAAAGCACCGCTCAGCGTGACTTACACCGGAGGGAATTTTGAGATCCGCGATGCGTTTATCGGAGCTTATCGCACCTCAAATTCCTTCTATGTGGACGATGAAGGCAAGGTGAAGTATGGACCCATAGATCCGCAGTATAAAGATTTTCTGACTTTATTCCGCAAGTGGTTTGCGGAAGGCTTGTTTGACAAGGATTTTGCGCTCACCGATACCAAAGCGCTGGATAACAAGATTCTGACCGGGCAGACCGGCGCTACAGTGCATCTTCTCAGCGGCGGCATGGGAAAATGGATGGATGCCATGAAGGGGCAGGATCCGAAATTCAAGCTGGTTGGCGCTCCATATCCAACACTCCTTAAAGACGAAGTTCCTTTTATAGGACAACGGGATTTCAAGTACAATCCGGGACCAAGCAAAGCCATCACAACCGCTGCGAAAAATCCGGAACTGATTGTACGCTGGCTTGATTATGCCTACAGCGATGAGGGCGCGATGCTCTACAACTTCGGCATTGAAGGAGAGAGCTACGTGATGGAGAACGGTGCTCCGGTCTATACCGATTTGATTAAAAACAATGAGAAATACAGTCTGCAGCAGATGGTATCGCAGTATTCCAAGCCGAATGGTCCATACGAAGCGGATGAACGTCGGAACTGGAATACGTTCCCTGAGCAGGATGAGGCCGTGAAAGTATGGGCGAAGACGGATGCCGAGAAGCATATACTGCCTGGCTTCCTGACGCCAACCGCCGAAGAAAGCAAGGAGCTTGGCAAGATTCTAACCGAAGTAAGCAACTATAAAGAGGAAATGTTTGTCAAGTTCATTGTCGGCAAGGAGCCGATGGAGAGTTATGACAAGTATGTGGAACAAATCAAGAAGCTGGGGATTGAGCGCGCGGTTGAAATCTATCAAAGCGCTTTGGATCGATACAACAGCCGATAATGACATCTTGAGCCGAGGGGAATGGAGCGGGTTCATTCCCCTTGGCAACAACTTGATACTTCAATAGACAGAACATAAGGAGTGAGAACGGCATGGCGAAACTTCCGCCTCCGACACGCACGTCAATTCCTTCTAAACCTTCTAACTCGGCAGGTCTGAATCCTCGAAATTGGGGCTTGCTGAAGGACATTAGTAAAAATCGTTTCCTGTACATCATGTTAATTCCGGTACTTCTGTACTTTGCGGTTTTTCATTATTTCCCCATGTACGGGGCGTCCATCGCCTTTAAGGAGTTCTCTCCACGTCTTGGGATCATGGGAAGTCCATGGGCCGGCTGGGAGCACTTCGAATCGTTTTTTAACGGCATTTATTTCTGGCGGGTCGTCAAAAATACGCTGTTAATCAGCTTTTATGAACTTCTCTTTGGCTTCCCGGCACCCATTATATTGGCGCTTCTGCTGAACGAGGTGAGAAAAGCCGCATTCAAACGCACGGTTCAAACCATAACGTATATGCCGCATTTTATTTCGCTGGTCGTTGTTTGCGGCATTATTAAGGAATTCACGATGAGTGACGGGTTAATCAACGATATTTTGGCTTTTTTCGGATGGGAACGGGTCTCCCTTCTGCTGGAGTCTGAATATTTTCGAACCCTCTTCGTAACCTCCGGAATTTGGCAGAACATCGGCTGGGGGACCATCATCTACCTTGCCGCCCTGGCCGGTATCGACCAGGAACAATATGAGGCCGCGAAGATCGATGGAGCCAATCGGTGGAGGCAAATGTTGAATGTGACCTTGCCGGGGATCATGCCTACGATTATCATCCTGTTCATTCTTGAGATCGGCAGGCTGATGAACGTCGGCAGCGAGAAAGTCATCCTGCTCTATAACCCCTCAATCTACGATACCGCAGACGTCATAAGCTCCTATGTGTACCGGGTCGGGCTGCAGGAATTCAATTACAGCTTCAGCTCGGCAGTAGGGCTGTTCAATTCGGCCATCAATTTCACGCTTGTCATCGGCTCAAACTGGCTGAGCCGCAGAATGAACAAAACCAGCTTGTGGTAGGAGGTGAAAGGAATGGAATGGAGAGCTGGGAATCGATCGGTCGGTGAAAAGCTGTTTGATGTTTTTAATTACATCTTGTTGACCGTAATCACGTTATGTACCTTATACCCATTGATTTACGTACTGTTTGCTTCCTTGAGTGATCCTACCCGTTACATGCAGCATTCGGGGATTTTATGGAAGCCGCTGGATATAACATTTAACGCTTACCGGCTCGTGTTTGATAATCCGATGATTATTCAAGGATACTTAAATACGTTCCTTATCGTATCAGGAGGCTTGGTGCTCAATATTACATTGACCGCGTTCGGAGCGTATGCGCTGTCACGTAAGGGACTGCGCTATCGTAAGCAGCTGATGCTGTTTATCGTATTCACCATGTTCTTCAGCGGGGGCTTGATTCCCTTGTATTTTACAGTGAAAGGCCTGGAGCTTACCAATACGCTGTGGTCCTTAATTATTCCACAGGCCATATCTGCTTTTAATCTGATTATCATGAGAACGGCTTTTGAGGCGGTGCCTGATAGTCTGGAGGAATCCGCCAAGATCGATGGAGCCAATGAATTCGTCATCCTATTCCGGATTATGATGCCGCTGTGCATGCCGGTCATAGCCGTCATGCTGCTGTATTACGGTGTAAGCCACTGGAACTCATGGTTCCAGGCCATGATCTATTTGCAGGATCGTTCCTTGTATCCGCTTCAGCTTGTCCTGCGGGAGCTGCTGCTTCTGAATGATGCAAGCTCCATGGCAAGCGGAGCGAGCGGAGGGGAGGTCGCTGTCATCGGCGAAACGCTGAAGCATGCGACCATTATCGTTGCGACGGTACCGATTCTGCTGGTCTATCCGTTTTTGCAGAAGTATTTTGTGAAAGGTGCTCTAATTGGTGCCATTAAAGGATAACGACAGGAGGAATATGATGAGTAAATTAAAGATTCAACATGAACTCGATTTGGATATGTGGTGGAATGGTGCTCAGTTGAAGGTGGACCGGATGTTGGCTAGAAAGCCTGAGCTTGCTCCGCATGCGGCCAAGGACGGGGAATACGACGGCTTGACCCTGGACAACTGGATTTCAGGGTTTTGGCCGGGAATGCTGTGGATTTTTTACGATATGACCGGAGATGCGAAGTACAAGGAAGCGGCGTGGGAGTGGGATATACGTATGGAACGATTGACTCTGGAAGAGAGTCGCTTTCATCATGATGTCGGGTTTCAGTATTTGCCGACAGCCGTACTGAAATATAAGTTAACCGGCGATGCAGATGGCAGAAGGCGGGGACTTGCGGCGGCTAACTTTCTGGCCGGACGATTTAATTTGGCAGGTAAGTACATCAGGGCATGGAACAAGGATCTCCCGGGCTGGGCTATTATCGACTGCCTGATGAACCTGTCCCTCTTGTACTGGGCTGCCGAAGAAGGAGAAGACCCAAGATTTCGCCACGTTGCGAATGCCCATGCGAATATGGCTTTGCAGCATATGATCCGTGCCGATGGATCCACCTGTCATGTTGTTTCGTTTGATCCCGAAAGCGGGGATTTGCTGGAGTATATGGGCTGGCAGGGTTATGCCCCGGATTCCTGCTGGTCAAGAGGGAATGCGTGGGCGCTGTATGGGATGGCTAACGCTTACCGTTACACGAACAATAAGGATTATTTGTACGCCGCCGAGCGGGTAGCTCATCATTTTATAGCTTCCTTACAGGGGCAGGGGGTACCCCCATGGGACTTCCGGGTACCGAATCCCGATACCGAGCCTCGTGACACCTCCGCTGCGGCCATTGCCGCCTCCGGATTGTTGGAGCTCGCTGCTTTGACAACTCCGGAGGTGGGGGCTGTATACCGGAAAGCTGCTGAGCGAATCGTCCTGGCTTTGTCGACGGAGTATGCAGCTTTCCACGCTCCTGAGCATGAAGGGATCCTGTTTGGCGGAACCGGCCATAAGCCGGCGGATACCAATATCAATGTGTCGCTTATTTATGGGGATTATTATTACATCGAGGCTCTTGCGAAGCTTCGCGGCTGGGTCCATCGCGTATTCTAATTGGTTATGGGACGTTAATATTCGATAGAGAGGTGAACGGATATGAAAACGTTATTAAACGGATTAAAAAACCAACGGATTCACACATCGATTCGTTTGGGGCTGGTCTTGATCCTTTTGATCGGAACACTGATGATATCGCCTTCAGAAGCCCAAATGGCTTCGAGTGATGCAGGAGGGAGCAGCAGCATGAATCGAATCGAAAGCACGGTAACGGCAAGCAGCTATCAGCCGGACACGAATTACGTACCTGGGAATGTATTGGATGGGGTATGGGGCGAGGACGCGGAGAGTCAGCAAAGCCGCTGGTCCGCTTCCGGTCAAGGTCAATGGCTGCAATTTGATCTAGGCACGGAACACACCGTCACTTATGTGAACATTGCTTTTTTGAATGCTAGAGAGCGTCAGTCCAGCTTTGAAATATTAGCTTCGAATACTGAAGAATTCCAATCCGGCACCGTTGTTTTTGAACGACAGTTCAGCCGGCAGCTGAAACCGGAAGATAGTATCATGCAAACATATGTATTACAGAATCCGGTGAAGGCCAGGTATTTGCGGTTGATCGGATATGGCAATAACGCCAGCGGAAGCTCGGGAAACTGGAACAGTATCATGGAAGTAGAGTTTTACGGAGGGAAAGTGCCGGGTGAATCACCGGAAGAACCACAACCACCACTTCCTCCAAACGCTGGCGAAGAGAAGGAGGAAGATGTGAAGCTTCCGGAGATGAAGCGCGTCTCGGTCAGCACGGCGGAACAATTGCAGCAGGCACTGGATCAGGCTGTGGCCGGTACGCTGATTGAACTGAAGGATGGGAACTATGAGCAGAACGGTCCGTTTGTTATGAAGGATAAACACGGCTCCGCGGCCTATCCGATTCGGATTACCGGGAAGCCCGGCAAGGCAATTATTAGCGGGAATAGCTATATGCACATCGAGAATTCCAGTTATGTTGAAGTCAGCGGGCTCACGTTCCGGAACGGGATCGGCGATGAGAATGGAATACAGACCTTGAATGACCGTGGATTAGCGCATCGAGCGCTTACCGGAGTTCATCCAGGGATTCAGCTGGATAGCTCCAGCCGAATCTCTATTTTGGGCAACACCTTTGCTTTGGATGAAACAGGTCAGCCCTACCGATTTAAAGCTCAAAACCGATATGTATGGTGTCTCCTTAATGTGGAGAACAGCTGCCGGTACAGTGAGGATCGGTATAACCCGAACGGAGAAGTTTATAAGGGGTTAACGCCATTTGAAGATCCGAGGCTCATTACGGATAATGGCACTCATAGACATTATATCCAAGTCGAAGGAACGAGCAGCCATAACCGGATCGCTTATAATGATATTGGTCCGAAGAAGGGCTTTGGCGCAGTCCTGATTTATGATGGTGAAGGGCATAGTGGACAGCATATATCGCAATACGACGTCATTGAGTATAACTATTTTCACGGGATCGGTCCCCGGGTAACCAACGGGTTGGAAGCCATCAGGCTTGGACTTTCCAGTACCTCGCTCTTTTCCGGTTATATTACGGTTCAGTACAATTTGTTTGACGGGTTTAACGGTGAAGATGAAGTGATATCGGTGAAGAGCAGTGACAATATTATACGGTACAACACGATTCGTGATTCATACGGCGGTATTGTGTCGCGACATGGAAACCGCAACAGCTTCTACGGCAACCATCTGATCGGCGATGGAGTGACACCGGGCAGCAGCGGGTTTCGGATATACGGTAACGATCACAAAATCTATAACAATTACATGGAAGGTCTTACGGACAAAGTGATTCGTCTTGATGGCGGAACACATGACGGCGGACCGGAAGGCAGTACGAATCCAATCGTTCGTTGGGGTGGAAACCAAGAGCAAACGGCAAGGCTTGGCGATCTGCCGGCCGAACAAAGAACGGAACTTTTGCGTGGACATTGGCGGCAGTATAACGTTCAGATTTACAACAATACTATCGTGAATGTCAGCAACCAAACGACAACTTTCAATCTAGGCGGCAGAACCTATCAGCCGGTAGGGACTAAGATTTATAACAATCTGATATTTAGCCATGCAGGGACGATATTTCAGGAAACCGATGGGGTGATACAAGCACCCGAACAGGAACGGGCTGAGTACAAGGGAAATATGCTCTCGGGGAACGCACCGATTTCTAACAACCCCATCGTGGACAGAGGGATGAACAAACAAGAGCTTCATTTGGTGCGCAGTAAGGACGGCCTCATTCGATTATCCGTCTATAGTCCAGCCGTAGACGCTGCCCTGACTCCATTCGTTGCAGCGGACGACATGGATGGCCAGATCCGCTATATACCTGACGTGGGTGCTGACGAATATGCGCCAGGCAAGCAGCGATCCAATCCTCCGCTTACCGTCTATGATGTAGGTCCAGAAGCCTGGACGAAATAAAGGTGAGTTCCATGCTCGGCGGATTATCACTTGTTCCTTAAATTTCGGTATTCTTACGACAAACGGCACCATCATTCTGCCTTCATCCCGATTCTTCGAACTTTGGACGTCACACGATAATCAAAGGTTACGTTTTTATAGATTCCACCCCATTGCTCAGCAGATTTAACATGGCTTTTCCAATACGATGGTTCTTTGGCTCTTACCAATTCGCCGAATCCGAATATATCGGATTCTTTTTTTTGCGTCTTTTGGATTAATCCGATTAATAATTCTGTAATGGAACGCTCATTCTCGCGTGCAATTTCCTCCAGAATTTTCGAGTTATCGATCGGGATGGTATCCGTGTTTTTTTCTTCTATATTAATCTCCGTCGTTGCCGTGATCGTAAAATGGGGCATACCGTTCTTGATATCAACTTTAATTTCCGATTCCCGGTTCGTCGCATGGATCGTTACGACCTGAGAATCGTCCCCTAAATGAATGACTCCGCGGTATCCTGCGGGACTGATTCCCTTGATGACCAAATATCCGGCAATTTCAATCGGTTTTGTCACGCCTACCATTTTGGCCCCTTTAAAAAACGCCATTCCCCTGATTTCCACGTTATCTCCCTTCATGATTTTGATATAAGGCAGAAATCCTTCCTGACCTTTCTTCGAGGAATTGCTCCAGAACGTCCCAATGTAGTTACTTGGAAACTTGCCATGCTTTACGGCATCGTCCAAGGTGGATGCTAGATACAGCGCCGGGACACGCTCCAATTTCGGTGCTGCTTGCATGTGATTTTTTGCTTTTCCTTTCGATATCATCAACCAGGCCATACGTCGAACTTCAGCATTACGGTGTAGATAGTCGTTTAAATTCTCTATTCCTTTTCTCGCAAACTCTTCGGATACAACGATGACGCGAAGATGGCCAAAAAACAGTTTGCCTGATATTTGCTGCTGTAAATTCATCATGGCGTCGTCGACCGTGTGTCCTACAACATCGAGCACCCACACCGTTTCTTGCTCACCTTCTCCCGAACCGCCGCCTTCACCAGGCCCGAGCGGTATTCTGCCGGGAAGCGCAATTTGAACGGATAGTTGGATTAATTCCTGTTTCGGAGCAGGGTATTTCCCGCGAAGATGAGATATTTCATCCTCACGTGCCTCAGCATCCTTATCAGCCGTATCGATCGATATCCCTAGAACGACAGCACGCTCTTCAATCTCCATCCGATCCCAGCATCCTGTCAGGAGTGAGCAGGATAGAAGAAGGACGATCATGAATTTTACGTTTAGGTTAACGCTTATTCTTGTACTCATTGAAATCCTCCTACACTCTGTGAACATGCTCACTCACACCAGGACTTTGACAAGGACGATACTCAGGAACAAAACCGTTACGAACGCGATATTGATCCAGCCCAACACGCGAGATACTTTTTTTTCCTTGGTCATGTTCGACTGATCATACTTATACGTATCGATGAACAGGTTGAACAAACCAGAAAACACCCAAATTATAATGGCGACATCCCAATAACCGCTGTAAATTTCTCCGATCATTTGGATTTTCCTCTTTTTTTACGGAGCATGGCGATGATAAGCAGCACTCCGGGATAAACGATCGTAATCAGCAGTCCGAATTTGGATATCACGCTGTTCACTTCATTCAAATGAATCAAGCTTTGGGGCAGCATGGCCAAGACGAACACAAACGGAAGGATGAAGAAGGACAGCATCCCATGATCAGCTAACCGGAATAACTTGCTTATCGAGTAAATCGTAAAGTAGTAACAAGAGAACAAGGATGTAAATACAGCTGTTACCCAGACGGCAAGGAAGACCGCATCCAAACGTTCCAGTACATTGGCAGGTAATGAAGTTGCTTTTGCCAGCTCCAGTGTCGGCCACAACAGCTTCTTCGTTTCCTCTGCCCCAAACACGCTAACCGTTGCCGTGACAATTAATATATACAGCACCCCGGTAATCAGCATCGCCCATATGCTGGATCGCATCGCTCTTTCCGGTTTGCACATGGCAGGGATGACCATCATCATAATAAAGTATCCTTGGAACATGGTAGACAATGTAATAATGCCTGCCGGTATTCCTCGAATTTCATTCCCCATCACAGGAAGAACATTGACGATGTCCGCGTTTTTTAACGACAGGGCGACGATCAAGAGCGCAGGAATTAGGATAAAGGGGCTGTAAAATAAGTGAATGTAAGCAAAGGTCATAATATTTCGGCGTGAAGAAAAAGCAGCCAGGAGCAGCATGACCAGTACAGTTACCTCGAGTGGCGTATTTTTTAGAACGGCTGTGACAACAACCTCACCGAACTCCCTTGCAACAAGAGAGCTTAAAACGGCAAAGAAAGCAATTGATAGAAGGCCTCCGATTCTTCCGAGCCATTTGCCGATGATGATCTCGCTATACTCGATGTAAGAGTCATTCGGGAACCGCATGCCAAGCCGGGTCATGAAAAAAAGTCCGACAAACGCAAGCAGCATTCCCAAAAAAGTGACTAACGGAGCTCCTGCATCCGCGGCCTTCACCGCAGCCAAGGGAAGTGCAAGAACGCTTACTCCAACGATGGTGCTGATTGTAACGGCAGTAGCCTGCGTGACAGTAATTTGGCGCTGCTCATTCATGGTTAACGCCCTTTCTCGTCGTTAGGATGGACGGGATCCATAATATGGGATGAAGAATGATCCACCTGTTCCTTCATTTGATCACCCAGTCTTGTTTTGCTAATCGGATGGAGGAAGGAAGGCCGGTTCTTCATCTTCCACAACGGCCCACGGGTCAGGAGATCCCGCATGCTTTGAAAGTTGCCAGGCACAAATGGGCTTATGTATGGGACCCCGAACGATTTAAGTGACAATAAATGATTGGTAATCAAAATGATTCCGACCATGACGCCATATAGACCAAAGATACCGGCTAAGATGATCAGCGGAAAACGAAGCAGGCGAAGAGCCAGAGCCGCATTGTAGGCCGGCGTTGCAAAAGAGCCAATGGTCGTTAAAGCGATAATAACGATAGTTATCGGGCTCGCGAACCCGGCCGCTACCGCAGCCTGGCCGATGACGAGCACACCGACAATAGATAAAGCGCCGCCTACCTGTTGCGGCAATCGTATGGTGGCTTCCCTTAAAACCTCCATTGAGATTTCAATGACAAGCACTTCGATCATGGCAGGGAAAGGTACGCCTGCACGCCCGCCGGCAACGGCGACCGCAAATTCTGTAGGGATCAGCTCAGGATTGAACGAAATAATCGCCACATACAGCGAGGGAAAGACCAATGAAAACACTAGAGCAACCAGACGGGACATTCGGATCGCACTCATCAGCACGAAGCGTTCGGTATAATCTTCAACGGTCTGATAGAACTGGCTAAACACGGTTGGCGCGATCAAGGCCAGTGGGGAGCCGTCGACCAAGATGGCGACTCTTCCTTCCAGCAGATTCGCTACGACTTTGTCAGGTCGCTCGGTATACTGGATTTGCGGAAACGGAGACCAGTGGTTGTCTTCGATGAATTGCTCCAAATAACCTGAATCCAGAACGGCGTCGATTTCAATGGCATCCAGTCGCTTTTGTACCTCTTTGATGATTCCGGGATTGGTTATGCCGTCCATGTAACACATGGCAACTTTGGATTTGGTTTTCGTTCCGATCTCCATGGATTTCACTCGAAAATCCGGCGTTTGAAGCCGATAGCGGAGTAGAGAAATATTGGTCCCCAGGGACTCAATAAATCCCTCTCTGGCCCCGCGAATGACCTGCTCTGTCGCCGGCTGCTCAATAGCGCGCTGTGTGATCTGACGTGTGTCAAAGATAATCGCCTCGTCCAGCCCTTCAATGGCTACGACGGATTGCCCCCTTAGCAGGTTGTCGGTCAGAACGGAGATTTTCCTTTCCGAATACCCCTCGCTATGATAAAGCGTATCTTTCATGATGGTTTCCATTAACTCATCATGCGGGAGGTTATTCACATCGATATGGCGCGGCCCATATTTAAGGGGCTTCAATATCGTGTTATTGATGACGGCATGATCCGTCATATCGGAGAAATACAGCAATACAGCCGGATGCTGCCCGAACACATGGAAGCCAAATACAATAAAATCGTCACTATCACCCAGAACCTGCTTGATTTCGGATATGGTTTCTTCCAGATTCACCGATATGTCCATATCCTCTGAGTTCTTCCCATTCGGATTGGCAGAAAGATTATCGCTATTGTTGGGTTGGTTCGAACCCGCCCATGTGGAAAATGACATGTGTTTACACCTCTCCTGATTCAACGGGGGTCACAGCATTTGGATATTTTGATTAAGTATTTCCTCTGGTTGTTATTTTTATCAAAAAGAAGAAGTCTAAAAAGATGTTGCCTGGCTCCCCTAGTTCTCCGATCCTGATCGTTCACATAGTGTTAGATTTTGGTATGACTGCAATCACATATACGAAGATAGGAGTTTCATATACTTGGGTTGTAAGAGTGAAATAGTTCACAAAGACGCATTTAGTCTAAGGAGGTTTGAACATGAGTTCATTCACGCTTCAGAGTCAGGTATCCGATATCGTTACATCCATTCCGCAAACCGCGGATTTATTCCGATCACTTCGCATTGATTTTTGTTGTGGAGGGCAGGTGCCTTTAGAAGAGGCGGCTAAACAGCGCAATTTGGAACCCGCCGCCGTATTGGAGCAAGTTCGGTCCGTGGAGAGCAAGTTTGCAGATTATCAGGAAAGCCGTCCGGCTTCACTGAAGGAATCCGAACTGATTGAATACATCCAGCAGAAACATCATGCCTTCTTGCGGAATGAATTACCTGCTTTAACGCCGTATGTGACGAAATTAGCCCGCGTCCACGGGGAGCATCATCCCGAACTTCTCCGGGTGCAGGAGCTTTTCTCAGACTTGAAAAAAGAGCTGCTGGATCATACGAAGGATGAGGACGAGCATGTATTCCCGCTCATCTTGAAATTTGTTGCAGAGCCTAACCACCAGGCTGCAGCGGAGCTTAAGCCACATGTGTCTGAACTGGAAGATGAACATGCTCAAGCAGGCAAACTGCTTCAGGAGCTTAGGGAAGTAACCGCTGATTTCGAGCTTCCGTCGGATGCCTGCGGTACGTATCGGTTGGTCTATCAACGGTTGGCGATGCTTGAAAAGGACACCTTCGAGCATATCCATCTGGAAAACAACATCTTGTTCGAACGGATTCGTCAAGCGGTATAACTTTGGTTAAAACCCCTTCTTCACTAGGTGAGGAAGGGGTTTTTCATTGCCCGGTCTGCTTGCGGAAGGTATTTGGCGTCAGGCCGGTTTCCGATTTGAACGTATGAAAAAAATGCGACAGGTCGCCATAGCCGACAGCGGAGGCGATCTCGGTTACGGAAAGCTGCGTATCCAAGAGCAGCCGCTTCGCCTGATGGATTCGATACAGCGTTAGGTAACGGTTCAAAGAGTGGCCTGTCGCTTGTTTGAAATGATCATACATATGTGAGCGGGAAACGTTAAACCGTTCATGCAAACGGCTCACCTCGATTGACTCGGCATAATGTGTGGTCAAATACCGTAAAATACGCTCCGCTAAATGAAACGAGGCGTTCTCCGCATGGTCTGGATCGGGAGGACAACACTGCTCTCTCGTCAGGATGACAAACAATTCGGCAAGTAGGTGGTGCATCGCTGCCTCGTAATAATCCCTTTGTTCGGCGAGCTCCCGAGTAAGGCGCAGGAGCAAGTTCCGGATCATATCCATTCTCGCTGCAGCTACACGCCAGTAGGGCTTTGATTCGGTAAACAGGGAATGTACGCAATGGCTGATTCCCGGCGAGGTGTTGAATGACATCTGCACATAGTGTTCGTCGATCGATAACACGACCCGATGAAGAGGCATTGTTCCAATAACGGATGGCAAGTGCAGTTCGTGGGGCTTTATGATGGCGATTGTGCCTGGCACTAGGGAAACCATGTGATCATCAAGGAGCAGTTTGCCTTGACCATCTAAACAAAAATAGAGCTCGTAACCCCGATGCGCATGCATCTGTCTTTGACCGATCAAACCATCGCGGAAATGGCAATGGACAGGGAAATCGTCAAGGAACCGATTCGTAGCGAGATCCAGTTGATAACTGGAGGAAATGTATCGTGAGCCCATTCTATAGGTTCTCCTGTTCTAACCTGATTGTTGTGCAATAAGTAAGGATATTTTAACATGGTTCTTTCTGAAGGTCTCGAGTGGTTGTGGAAATATCCCCATATTTTTTGAACATGAAACCAAGTTTCGTTAACCGGAATCCTTTACATTCAATATAGAACATGATTGAGATAAGGAATGAAGGAGATGTCGTATGAAGGAAATTGAGGAACTGGAGGACTTGGCGGAACGGGTCTACCATCGGATGATCGATACGCCAGCGAAAGATTGGGGAATGAATATCGAAAGCTGGGATTGGGTCCCGGGCGTCGGCGTTATCTCGATCCTGGCTTACGGCCAGCTGACGGGCAATGCAGAAGCCATTGATTATGTAAACCAATGGGCTGTGCGCAACAAACATTTGAGCGAGCAAGTCAAAGTGATTAATTCGATGGCACCGTATGCAATCTTCCCGGAGCTGTATCGGATCAGCGGGGAACGATGGTATTTGGAAACGGCGATACAAATCGGCGATTGGATGCTGAAGGACGCACCTCGCACGCGGGAGGGTGCCTACGAACATACCGTTACGGAGGATGCTGAATTTTCTGAACAAGTATGGGCAGATACCTTGTTTATGGCTGTGCTCTTCTTGGCTAGGCTGGCTAGACTAACCGGGGATAGCAAGTATGCAAAAGAAGCCGAATTCCAACTGCTTGTCCATCTGCGGTTGCTTCAAGATCCGCATACCGATGTGCTGTTCCATGGCTGGAACTGTGCAGACCGGCATCATATGTCCTCAGCCCGTTGGGCTCGCGCTAACGCATGGGTTATGCTGGCGAGTCCATGGATTGCCGAAGAGATCGGTTCCCTGACTCCGGTTGCTGAGGAAATTGTAGATCGCTACCGGCAGCTTGCGGAAGGATTGCGGGATTTCCAGGGAGAGAACGGATTATGGGGTACGGTAATGGATCAACCGGAGTTTTATACGGAAACGTCAGCGAGCGCTGGCATCGCGGCGGGATGGATTGCAGGCATGCGAATGGGTTGGTTGGATGATACCTATAAGGAAGCCGTTGATAGAACTTTGAATGGAGTTATGGAGCGTATCGATCCGGATGGAACGGTTCAAGGCGTATCCGGAGGAACGCCAGTGATGCCAAGCATTGCTGCCTATCAAAAGATTCCGTGCTACCCGACGCTGTATGGGCAAGGGTTGACTCTAATTTTATTATCACTTGCGCACGCAGAAATGAGGGGACCCTGTGACAAATATTCTACTAACGTTTCCTGAAGGGAAGCATAAAGTTCTGACGATGAGTTATGATGACGGAAGAACGGCTGATAAACGGCTGGTTCGCTTGTTTAACAAGCATGGAATCATAGGCACGTTCCATTTGAATTCGGGACTAGCTGGACGAAACGACCGAATCCCGTTAGAAGAAGTCGGGGAGGTTTATCGAGCTCACGAAGTATCTGCGCACACGGTAACGCATCCGACCCTGGCAAGATGCGGGAAGGAGCAAATCGTTGGAGAGATCATGGAGGACAGGAAAGCGTTAGAAAGTGTGACGGGCTATCCGGTTCGGGGATTTTCTTATCCTAACGGATCATTCAACCAACAATTGAAAGAGATGCTTCCGTATCTGGGAATCGAATATGCCAGGACGGTTGCGAGCCATGGCGACTTTCGAATGCCGGATGATTTCATGGAGTGGAATCCGACTTGCCATCATAATCAGAACCTGCTAGAGCTGGCGGAGACATTTAAGCAATTGAATCGAATGCATAATCTCTACATGATGTATGTTTGGGGACATAGCTACGAGTTCGATCAGGATCATAACTGGAAGTTGATTGAGCGCTTTTGCGAATCGATCGGCGATCGAAGGGACATTTGGTATGCCACCAATATGGAAATTGTTGATTACATGAAGAGATTCCAGCAGCTCCGATTTTCAGCTTCGATGGATTTTGTATATAACCCGTCGTATGGTTCGATATGGATTGAAGTGGATGGTACAATCATTGAAGCAAAGGGCGGCCGTCAAACGAAAATCGTTTAGCAGACGATGCCTTGGTTCGTCCGCACCCCGATTTGATAAGATAAAGTTTTACTGAAGTAAACAATGAAGCAGGATCCCCTTTTGTACATAAAATCTCTTCGAAGGACGGGATTTATTGTTCAGAGGGGATGTTTTTTATTTAACAAGATTTTAATGGGATTCAGAGAGTGATATAGTGAACTAGATTCGCGGTATCGTTACCAACTTTACTCTTATGGAGGGGTATTCCATGCGTTTGAGTATTTCCGGGAAAGCTATGATTATTTATGGATCGATATTTACCGCCATCATTTCCCTGACCTTCGGATTATCTTATTTCGGAACGGTGGGACGTCTGCAGACAGATCTGAAGGATACGCATATCGCATTACTGAAGCAGATCGATAAAAGAATCGAAATTGCGTTTCGCTCAACGGAGAAAGATTTGCTGAACTTGTCACAGGAGCTTGAGTACGTGTATTTCATGTATGACAGCTTCGATGACGCCTCTCAAAAATATACGAATTTCTTCGGTTTGTCGAACAAATTGAAAACAATGGTTCAAGCGGGCGAGCAATTTTCCTCCGTCTTTGTTTACTCGAATACGAGCGGCGACATTATGACCGATACAACGTTTATAAAGAAACACGAATCGGAAGACAATTGGTTAGGCAGCTATATTGAAATGGAAGGGTACTCGAAGTGGATTGCTACGCACAAGGTGTGGGATGGCGATAAACTGCAGGATGTCGTCACACTCATTCGTCCCTATCCCCTCATTAGCAGTCCTGGTTATCGGAAAGGGCTTGTAGCCGTTAATATTCATGAGGACATTCTCTATCAAATGATCAGTGACGTGTTTGAAGGCAGCCAAGAGGGCGTACATACGTTCATCATCGACGACAAAGGGAACATCGTGACGCATGATGACAAATCCAAGTTATATAAAAATATGACCGATCTTCCTTATATCCAGCAGATTTTAGGGGAAACGGGAAACGGACAGTTCGTTGCTGAATTGAACGAAGGGAAACAATCCATCTTTTATACGACGTCCAATTATACAGGTTGGAAAATTGTAAGCGTTATCCCGGAAACCCAACTGTACCAGCCGCTTAAATCCATTCGGAATCTAATGATCTCGATTGTCATCCTGATGTTTGTGCTGGCGATGGCAGTTCTGTTCTACGTGAATCGCAGAACCTTTAAACCTCTGGATCGTTTGGTCACCAAAATGTCCGGAGCCATTCGACCGGCCAAGACGGGGCAGGGTGTCAGATTGGATTATTTGGAAACGGTGTTTGATCAAATGTTTCTGGATCGCGAGCAGTTGGAGCAGCGAGTTCGGGATTCCAAACCGGTTCTGAAGTGGAGAATCGTGATGGATATGTTAACGGGTTATCGAACGGATTACGCGTCGGTAAGTCCGCAGCTTAAATTTACCGGATTTAACTTCCACCCGGACATGTTCGTTGTCTGTACGGCCGAGATCGGGAAGATTGGCGGCATAAGCTCCAAAGATGAAACACTATATACCTATGCGCTGTGTAACGTTGCAGAAGAACTGATTAACATGGAAACCGCAGGCGTAGCCATTGATCTGGGGTCGGGCCGCGCCGCGATTATTTTTAGTTTTGCCGAAGGGGATGTGGAGCAGAATCATCTTCAAGCACTGACCATCCTTGAACTGATTCTCGATATTATGAAGCACCAGTTCGGACTGCTGGTAACCGCTGGCGTCGGCAGATGCTATCGTGACATGAAGGATATTCCCCGATCGTATGACGAATCGGAAAAAGCGCTGCAATATCGAATGGTGATCGGCAGCCATGCCGTCATTTCCATCGAGGATTTAATCGGATCGGATAATCAGGACTACTACCGGATCATCCGAATGACGGAACGAATCGTAGAAGCTCTCCGGCATACCGAGTATGGAAAAATTCAACATAATGTCTCACTACTATACCTGGAGGCAGTTGAAGGGGGCTTGTCTCCGGAACTGATTCGGCATCTTTCTTATGAGCTGATCATGAAGTCGTTGCAGGCCATCGCAACTATAGGAATTGATATGGAAGAGATATTGGATAGCATGGGCAATCAGCTGCACGAAAGGATGAATCGCTGCCGCGATTGGCAGGAGCTGAAGACGATTGTCCTGACTGAGTTGGAGCAGATGGCGAAGAAGGTTGAGGAGAAGCGTATGCAGCGGGGAAGCAATAAATTGATTGATAAAATGCTTGCTTATATCGAAGATCATTACAGGGAAAGTGAATTTTCACTTGCCCAGTTGGCAGATCAGTTCGAGCTGAGTCCGACGTACATTAGTAAATTGTTTAAAGAGTATACCGAGAATAACTTCATTGATTATTTGATCGAAACCCGGATCCATGCTTCCAAGCAACTGCTCACGGACAAGAACCGAAAAATTAACGATATCGCGGAAGAGGTAGGGTATACCAATACGAGGAGTTTTCTGCGAGCTTTTAAAAAATATACAGGCATGACACCTTCGGAATATCGGGATTGGGTGCTCGATTCTAATGCCAAACTTACGCTGGAACAAGCTCCCTAACGGTCAAATCATAAATAAATGCACCAATCACAAAAAATGCGACCTTGTGTTTTGCAAGAAAAGACACCAATCACATAACGCGTCTCTTTCCAGTCATGGCATCCTTTCCTACAATGAAATCGCAGCACACATCAGTTGCAGTTCATGCAGCGAGAAGGAGGAAGCGATATGAAGCAAATGGGTGAGGCCATGTGAAGGGGAGGTTAGCGGCTGCGGAATCGCGAACGGGATCGCATGGTTTACAAAGCGAAACCTACCGGCGTTCGGCTTGGAGAAGAATGGTACGGGATAAACATTTGTACTTGATGCTCTTGCCCGTTATCGGATTTTATTTTCTGTTCAAATACGTACCGATCGTCGGAGAGATCATTGCTTTCAAAGATTACAGGTTCGCGGACGGTATATTCGGAAGCCAGTGGGTTGGATTCAAGCATTTTCAGATGATATTTGAAAGCTCAGATTTCTGGAGGATATTAAGAAACACACTCGTTCTTAATCTGTATAGTCTTGTGTTTGGATTTCCCATCCCGATTATACTGGCTCTTTTATTAAATGAAATTCGCCTGAACTGGTATAAGCGGCTCGTGCAGAATATGCTGTACATCCCCCACTTCATGTCCTGGGCGGTGCTTGGCAGCATTGTAGTTGCCGCGTTGTCGCCAAGTACGGGGTTCGTGAATCTCATCCTTCAAAAATTAACGGGAGAAACCATCTATTTCATGGCCGATTCGTTCTGGTGGCCGATCGCTTATACAATTTCAGGCATTTGGAGGGAAGCAGGCTGGGGTACGATTCTGTATCTGGCGGCTATGGCTTCGATTGACCCTCAGCTCTATGAAGCGGCCAAAATTGACGGCGCAGCCAAACTGAGGCAAATCTGGCATATTACATTGCCCGGAATCCGCGGGACGATTGCCATTTTGCTCATTCTCAGAATGGGACATATGATGGATGTCGGATTGGAGCAAACGCTTGTCCTCCAGAATAACTCCGTACTGGATGTAGCAGATGTTATCAGCACTTATGTTTACAGGGTAGGGTTGCAAAACATGAGCTACAGCTATACAACGGCCATCGGTTTGTTCCAATCGGTCATTGGCGTAATCTTGGTTCTAAGCGTCAATCGGCTGATCCGACTTTTTGGGGAACGGGGGCTGTGGTAAAGCGATGATGAAAAGCAAAAGAGGAAGCTCAAATACAATCATGATGGTAAGCGCTTACGTACTCCTTGGCTGTATTTCGCTATTAACATTGTTTCCCTTCTGGTATGAAATCGCGGCATCGTTCAGCAGCAGCAGGGCGATTACCTCGGGCGAAGTCTTTTTATGGCCGGTCGAATTCAATACTGTAGCTTATGAGCGGTTATTAGACGACGGACAGCTCATCATGGCGATGGGGAATACCATTTTAGTTACAGTTATCGGAACCGCGCTTAATGTGATCATGACGATTATGGCGGCGTATCCACTCTCAAGAAAAAGGCTGGTGGGGCGCAATGGCCTGCTGGCGTTCATTACGATTACCATGCTGTTTGTTGCAGGATTGATTCCGAATTTCATTCTGATTAAGTCTCTTGGGCTTATGAATTCATATTGGTCCATTTGGCTTCCGGGATTAATCAGTACGTATAACATGTTCGTCATGAAGACGTTCATGGAAGGGCTACCGGAGGAAATTGAGGAGTCTGCGTCCATCGATGGTGCCGGGGACTGGCGGATACTGCTGCAAATATATATGCCGCTGTGCAAGCCGATATTGGCGGCGTTATCTTTGTTCTACGCTGTGGGCTGGTGGAACAGCTACTTCAACGTGCTGCTGTATATTACGGAATCGACGAAGCTGACCGTGATGGTAAAGCTGTATCAGATGGTCAGCAGGGTAGACGACAACCTGTTGAACAATATCGGAGGAAACGATGCGCTAGAACAGATTCTTCTAACGCCGGAGGCACTCAAGGCGGCGGCCGTTGTCATTGTTGTCACTCCGATCCTGTGCGTATATCCGTTCCTCCAAAAGCATTTTGTCAAAGGCGTTCTCATTGGGTCTGTCAAAGGCTGACGACTGAGATATCACGGGGCCCAAAACGCTCTTGATATAGATTGATATCGATAAGGGGATGAAACGATGAACAAGCTGAAACACGCAGGAAAATCGGCTCTTGCCGCCATCATGGTGCTGACGATGTCCGTGACGGTGCTGGCCGCATGCGGTACCAACAAATCCGCCGAGCAGCCTGGCAGCTCTCCTGATGCCTCTAAAGCGGTGAACAAGGACACAAAGAAAGAAATCAGTATTTCGATGTTTGATCGCGGTAAAGTGCCGACTGAGGAAGGAACATATGAAGATAATCGCTGGACAAAATGGATCGATGAGAACTCACCGGTTAAGGTGAAGTGGATTCCCGTCGCGAGGAACCAGGCACAACCGAAGCTGAACGCTTTGATTGCTGCTGGCGAAGCCCCTGATCTGATATGGGAATACGATCGGAATTACATCAGTCAGTTAGCAAATCAGGGCGCCATACAACCTATTGGCGATTATATCGACAAATATAGCACAACTTACAAAGCCTATTTAGAGAAGCATCCTGAACTGCAGCCTTACTTGAAATTTAACGGGCAAGTGTACGCGGTGTCGTTCACAAGGGAGACGCTGGCCAATCACGGGATGTGGATTCGTCAAGACTGGCTGGATAAACTCGGCTTGGCAGCTCCAACAACCGTGGAAGAGCTTATCCAAGTGGCTCGTAAATTCAAGGATGGAGATCCGGATGGCAATGGTCAAGCAGATACCGTTCCGATCGCCTTAAGCGCAAGTGCCCATTCGATTGAACAAGCTTTCTTCTTTACAAGCGAGAACCAGTGGTATGTAGAGGATGAACAGTTGCAATTCGGCCGGATACTCGATCGATATGCGGATACGCTGACATTCCAAAAGCAGCTGTTCGATGAAGGATTGATTGATAAGGAATACATTACCGACACGAACTTTCAGCGATCCTCTCAATTGCTGACGACAGGGAAAGCCGGCATATACTTCGGAAATTGGGACATTGAAGAGTTGAATAATAATTTGGTCAAGAACGACCCGAACGTGAAAATGGTGCCGCTTGAATCGATCAGCAGCCAATACGGCAAAAACGGCTTGTATCAAGAAGCGCCTCCAAGCGTACTTACCGCCTTCAACAGCAAGATGAATGAAGATCAAATTCAATCGGCCATCCAGTTTATCGATTGGATGCTGGAGGATGGTTGGGTTCCGCTCAAATACGGAGAAGAAAACGTTCATTATACGTTGGTGGATGGTGTAAGACAAAAACTGGATCCTGACAAATTCAAGAAGGAAGTATCCTATGCTTCCGAATATGCGATCATGATCGATAATGTGTTACAGCCGGAAATGTTCCTTGCTATGGCCGCTCAGGATGAAATTTCCCAGAACTATGCCAAAGTAAAAGGCAAGTCCTTGGAAATCGCTATGAAAAATAAATACCGCAGAGACATCCCGTATAGTCCGGATTTCCCTGAATTGACTCAATTGATTGCGACATTTGCGCCGATCGCTCAACAGATTGAAGCGAAAGTTGTTACCGGCGGCAATTCCATGTCGCCTGCGGAAGGGCTGAACGAATTACGGAAAGAATGGAAACGACTTGGCGGCGAGAACGTGGAGAAGCTGGCCCAGGAGTGGTATGACGCCAATATAAACAATCTGAAATAAAGGTAATGTGAAAGAAACCGGTAGGATTGCTTCCGATGATCGAGAACATTCGGAAGCAATCGCAACCAGTACCGATAAGGAGGCATGTTTATGTCAAGCATCAAGCACGGCAGTATTTTACTGGATGAGGAAACCCGCTGGCTCCCCTATTTAAAGAAATCGTTGGAACGAAAACATGAGAACTACAATGACAAGATCAACATGATTCGAACGCCGTTTTCGAGTCCAGGTTATCATACAACGTTGAAAAACGTGGAATATGTTCACCCGATCAGGGACTCCCTGGACTATGCCTTGGCTATTCTGGATTGTCGGGAGCAGCAGTATGAAGAGCGAGCATTCGCTATTCTGCGTCATGTCTTGTCGCTTCAAGATCGGCAGCCGGATTCACCGACGTTCGGGATATGGTCCTGGTACTTTGAGGAACCCCTTGACCACATGTCACCGCCGGATTGGAATTGGGCGGATTTCATCGGCAAGCGATTGCTGCAGGTATTCATCCGACACGGAAACAGGCTCCCGGCCGATCTGCAACAATTAACATCTCAAGCCATCTGCAATAGCTGTGATGCCATTATCAAGCGAAACGTCGGCCCCGATTATACCAATATCTCGATCATGGGAGCATTCGTTACGCTGATTGCGGGGGAATGGTTGGATGACCGTTGTTATTACGATTATGGCCTGAAACGGCTTAAGCGGTTATACGATTATTCGATGCAAACCGGGGCTTTCCTGGAATATAACAGTCCGGCATACAGTACGGTGGCAATTCTGGAACTGTCCGCATTAGCCACCTATACCCAAACGGAAGAGGCCAGACATTTGGCAAACGAACTGTTGAATGCGACTTGGCTTATGATCGCCGAGCATTTCCACCCTGTGCTCAAAGAGTGGTCCGGACCTCATGCCCGCTCCTATCAAACCTTTCTGGGCCCGTCACATCTTTCGTTTCTTCAAATGGCCTGCAGGGGTGAAGTAGTATTTGTTAGCGAAGACCAATTCGTTTACGGAATGGACTGGTATGGCCAAGGAGTTGTTTGTCCGCAGCAGCTGTTTGAGCTGTTTACCCGCATTAGCGTGCGGGAACTGAGGCAGGATTTGCCGCCCTATCCCGAGTTTCGGACCCGGACAGCTTATACGTATATGACTCCGGAATTTTCACTCGGGACATTTAATCATAATGTCATGTGGAAACAGTGCCGAAATCTGCTGGCTTACGTTCATTCAGGGGAAGGAGAGCATAGTTATATACACTTACGGCTGTTGCACGATGGCTACGACTTTTGTTCAGGGGTGTTTACAAGTGAGCAAAGCAAAGCTTCGGCACTGTATGGCATTCAGATCGCACTGGATGGCGGGGATACGCACGTGAATTTGGACCCCATTCATGGACGGATGATGGCATCGGATGTACGAATCCGGATTGAAATCGGGAGCTCCGCAGGTGTGCCAGTATGGAAGCAAATCGGAGCGAATGCGTTCCAAACGCAGCTTGGGAAAACGATTGTTGCGGTGCAAGCTTTGTACGGCGCGATGGACGGATTCGGCCCATTCCGCTGGGACATTGTCGAGAACGGTACCGTAGTAGGACTGGACTATATATTGTACGAAGGAGATCCCACAGAGATTGATTTTCATGCAATGGAGGAAGCATTGTTCATGTTTGCTTTAATGTTTTCATGCGATGATGAAAGCCCCGTATTTCAAACTTCGGTAACTTCTTCAGAGCAAACGGTTCAAGCGTCGCTCGAAGCTGAAGAGAGGTTAATGACGTTAAATCTCGCTAAGAAACCGGCTGACAGGGACGTTTTGTTTCATGATCATACATGAATCTCTATTGTAAGCGTTATCAAATATGCTTGTTAACGAAAAAGATTGGGGTGAAATGATGTTCAATTCTAAACGATTAAAAGCAACCATAGGTCGGTTTTTAATAGGGGTACTACTGTTTGGGTATGTTTTGCCTTGGCAGGGTACTGCACCTATATTCGCTGCTGAACCAGCGGGCGGTCAAGCTAACGATTCGGAAGCCGTTCAATTGAGTCCGATCGAGGATACCTACGTGAATGCCGGTGGAAATGCGGCTAAAAATTACGGTTCCTCGAACCTGCTTCTAGTCAAAAATTACGATGCGGACAGCAATCTGAACAGGCAAGCGTATTTGAAATTTGATTTGAGTTCATATTCCGGCGAGCTTGGATCGGCCAAGTTAAAGGTGTATGCCGTCGATACCGAGAATTCGACCATTGGCGTTCAGGCCTACGGCATGGAGAATGATGCTTGGGAGGAAAATACGGTTACCTGGAACAATAAACCTGAAATTGATCATTATTTGGCTACGGTGAATGTAGGAAAAACGGCAAGCTGGCATGAATGGGATGTGACCAGCTTCATTAAAGAACAATTGGTTACAGACGGAGTAGCCAGCTTTGCGTTGGTAGAGCAGGCTGCGAAAGGTCATGCCGTTTCGATCAACAGCAAGGAAAACACGACTAACCGTCCTTATTTGGAAATCTCCGTCAACCGTACGAATGCAAACGCTCCGAGTTGGTCTGACGGCGGGATTGTCCATGTTTCGAACGTTACCGAGAACGGTATGATGCTGGAATGGTCTGCAGCGACCGACCCTGCTGGCGTGACAGGATACAAAGTATACCAAAATGGAGGCCTTATCGGGACGCTGAATGGCTCGACGACCTCTTATGAGGTAACCGGGCTTGCGGTCGGCAAGAAATATACGTTCAAAGTTGAAGCCGGGAATGCTCAAAATGAATGGAGCCATGACGGGCCATATATTACCGCGGAGACGCCGACAACGAAATTGATCCAGGTACGTCCGGGTAATGTATTTTCGGACGGCGAACCGATCCGTTTTAAAGTCCGAACGGCGAGACCAACCGTATCTTGGGCTGTTTATGATTATCAAGGTGCGCTCGCACAAGAGGGTATCGAGACTCCGGATCAAAATGAAGCCATATGGACAGTCCCTCATTCGAAGTATGGTTATTTTACGCTGCAGGTCAAAGCCGATTTGGCAGGAAGCGATCCCGTTTTAATCAAGACGCCATTTGCGGTGCTTGCACCCCAGGATGAAACCGGAAATGAGAACTCGCCGTTCGGTGTTTCGACGCATTTGCACCGTTTTCCGCAAGCCTTGACTGCCGATATCGTGAGCCTGATGAAGGAAGCCGGCATCGGACTGGTACGTGGCGGTTATGAGTGGAGAGGTATTGAAAAAGAGAAGGGGAATTATACGTTTACTCCTCAGCCTGACTACTATATGAACATGCTGGATAAGGACTACTTCGACTTCGTGTTCGTCTCGGGATATTCGAACCCCCATTACGACAATGACAGTACCCCGTATACGGATGCCGGGCGAGAAGGATTCGCCAATTACATGAAAGCTTACGCGGATCATTATCAAGGCCAGATGGATGCTGTCGAGGTTTACAATGAATTCTATGGCAGTTTTGGAGACCGCGGAAACGGACCAGCTGATTCAAAGCCTGAATATTATTATCCGCTATTAAAGAAAACGTATGAAACGCTTAAAGCAGCACATCCCGATTTACCCATCCTCGGAACATCGACTGCTGGAGATTTGAAGTGGATTGAAGACGTGCTTCAGCTTGGCGGGATGCCATACATGGACGGCTTCTCAATTCATCCTTATTTATATCCAGGCCCGCCGGAAGGCTATGAAAACCTGATCACGGGTGTGAAGGATTTGATCCGAAAGTATAACGATGGGAACTTAAAGCCGATTTGGATTAACGAAACAGGGTGGCCAACGCAATTGGATGCCCGGGGCGTAGATGAAAGGACGCAAGCGAATTATCTGCCCCGAGCCTATGTTGTTGCCTTGGGTAACGGCGTGGAGAAGGTCGTTTGGTACGATTTGATTAATGACGGGATTCAAAATATAAACGAGGACAATTTCGGTCTTTTACGGAACCCGAACGATAAGCTTGGGAGTCTAACGCCGAAACCCGCATATACCTCATTCGCAACCATGACCAGAATGCTGAATGGCGCTTCATTTGCAAGTCGCGATACCACGGACAGCGATATTCGAAGCTATGTCTTTGACAAGAATGGCAGTAATGTCCGAGCTATTTGGTCGACAAGCGCTTCATCGATTCCAGCCGTCATTCATACGACAGCTCCCATTCAGATCACGGATATGATGGGGAATACGGATACGTACCTCCCTTATAACGGCATCGTATTTGTAACGTTAACCAACGAACCGTTCTATGTCGTTGGGGAAGTGACCGGTATCGAGAAGGATTCGACGTTTGCTTTGATCGGGGAAGCCTCACAGGCAGGCGACACGATGTCGTTCGCCTTGGAAACCGATAACGCAATGTCTGAAGATTTTGATTTTAGCCTGAACGTGGAAGGACAGCTCTATCCGGTAACGACGCCAAGCGGGCAAAACACCGTACAAACCATTCAAGTTCCTAGCGGAAACGAGCCTGGCAGCCGTTTGGTAACGGGGATTTTGACGAAAGGTAATGACAAAATCGGTCTGCTTCGGAGTGCGGCTTCAACGCTTCCATCTTATGATGTTCAGGTTCGTCCCATCATGAATGAGCCGGCTATGAGTAAAGCGCTCATGGTTACAGTCAAGAATGAATCGAAGTCAAAGGCATTGCAGGTTAACAAAGTGGAATGGAGGTTCGGAACCCAATCCGGAACCGAAGCTCTGAACGTTTCAGTTCCGTCCGAATCTTCAAGCTCGGTAGAAATTCCGCTTACCGGCTTTAGCACAGGTGTTACCAGTTCAATTAAGGTGACGGTGTATATGGATGGTTTAGATCCATATACCTATGAGGGAACTGCCGAGTTTAATCCCGTTCCCCACAGACCCGTCACGGTGGATGGAACGCTTGATCCGGACACTGCGGATAGCTCTTCTACGATCAATCTGTCGAAAGGTACGGTAAAAATGACGGGATACCAAGGGGCAGGCGATTTAAGCGGAAATGTTTGGTTAAGCTATGATGCCGACCACTTATACCTTTCAGCGAAAATCAAAGATGATATCGAAGCATCTCCAGCCATGGGGGCCGATATTTGGAAAAATGACAGCATTCAGTTTGCGGTTGCGGACGGCCTTCCGGGAGAAAGCCCCTATTGGCACGAATTCGGAATCTCGCAAACCCCTGAAGGGCCGCAAATCTACAGATGGATTACGCCTCCGGGGGTGGAGAAGGGGCCGGTTAGGAGTGGAAGTCTGGCCATAAAAAGAGACGAAGATCAGAACGATACCATCTATGAATTATCGCTGCCGTGGTCGGAAATAGCGCCGATTAAGGCCGAAAGGAACGGGGTCGTCAGCTTTTCGATGCTTGTCAATGATAATGACGGAAACGGCAGGAAAGGGTTTATTGAATGGGGAGGGGGGATCGGAGACGGAAAGTTGTCTTCTAAGTTTCGCTCCATGCAATGGATGGTCGCGGAAGACGACATCCCGCCGAAAACGGTCGTTTCCCTGGAAGGGACGGAACGGAATGGCTGGTATGTAAGTGAAGTACAGGCAACACTTCATGTTACGGATGACGTATTCAAGGTAACTACGACGGTATACAGTCTGGACGAAGGAAAGACATGGCTGCCTTATACGGTACCCCTGACCTTTGATCAAGACGGTTCTTATAACCTCTCCTATCAATCGACAGACCATGCAGGGAATATGGAGGAGGTCCAAACGGTCACGTTCCGTATCGATAAAACCGCGCCAACAGCTTCGGTCAAATACAGTACTACAGATCCAACCAATCAGGATGTCGTTGCAACGATTACGCCGAGCGAACCGGTGAAGATTACGAACAATGAAGGAGCTGACAGACATACGTTTTCGGAAAACGGTAGCTTTACCTTTGAGTTCGCCGATGCTGCCGGTAACCCGGGGACGGTGACGGCGGAAGTCAACAATATTGTAGTGAGCGCTTCGGGGGTGCCGGGGAAACCGAAGCTGTCATCGGATAACGGTCATGATACGGGAATCAAGGATGGCAGCTACAACATCACGATGAGCATGTGGTGGGGGAATAACGGCACTAGTTACAAATTATATGAGAACGACATCCTGATTGACACGCAGATGCTGAAGGACGATTCGCCCCATGCCCAATCCGTCGTCACGTCCTTAACCAACAAGACGGACGGATCCTATGAATACGTTGCAGAGCTGACAAATGCTTACGGCACGACGCGGAGCGAAGTTCTGGTTGTACAAGTGAACGAAGCTTCGCCAAGCAAACCCGTTCTCTCACATGATAATTGGGACGGAGATGGAAGTTTCAAAGTCACGATGAACATGTGGTGGGGTACCAATGGATCGATGTACCGACTGTACGAGAACGACGTACTGATTGATACGCAGACACTCTCTGATCAGACGCCACAAGCGCAAACCGTGGTAACCGAAGTTCGCGATAAACCGGCAGGGACCTATGAATATCGCTGCGAGCTTGTTAACGAAGCCGGTATCACTTCTAGTAAGTCGATGACCGTGAAAGTGAATTAACGTCTGCTCGGATGAGTATCGAACGCAAATTAACCGGGCCGTCCCAAAAGTAGATTTTAGTTGCTTGACGTACGGCTCTCATAAACAGAAAGTGTGTCAAATAAAGCCATGGCGGTGCTCAGGATGTTATTCCCACACCGCTATGGCTTCTGTTTTGATCATTGGCTGTTTTCCCTTGCTTGCTGCTTGTAACGATGATACTTGAGGCTTACGGTGATTTCCCGCTCTCCCTGGGCTTTCGTACATGTTTTTTTGAGCGGACAACCTTCGCAGCTTTCGCTTCGATAGAGCCGCTTCCGTAAGAAACCGTTCCTTTCGTAAATGGTTTGGGTAGCACCTCCATTTTACCAAAGAACGGTTTCTTTGCATCTAAAAGTAAGCAATCTGCACGGAGCGTCTTCTAACAGCAAGAAGGGAGCCTCCCGCAAGATCTAAGATCTTTTGGGACACCCCCGTTATTATTCTGCACTTATATAGCGTATAGACTCCTTTGCCCTGGAAGAGAGAAGAGGTCAAAGAAAATTCACTTAACAATTACCTGTATTTAGTCGATAATTATATTGATCAGTTGGAATTATTCGACACAGGAGGGTTCATATGGATTACTCAAAATTAGGAAAACAATTCATAGGCGGGGAATGGCGAGACGGTAAGAGCGGTAAAGCGCTGCCTGACATCAATCCATACAATGATGAGGTCATTACTGCTTTTCAAATCGCAAACGTTGCAGACATTGATGATGCATATCAGGCTGCCTATCAAGCTAAGCTGGAATGGGACAAAGTTAATGCTTACCAGAAACGAGACATTCTTGAAAATGCTGTTAAATATATTGAATCGCATGAGGAAGACATTTCCTCCATTATTGTTCAGGAGCTGGGCGGAACGCGTCTGAAGGCGGCGTTCGAGATCGGTCTTGTGAAGAATATGATTAAGGAAGCGGCAACGTTCCCCCTTAGAATGGAGGGAAAGATTCTACCTTCCACAGAGGATGGCAAGGAGAACCGCCTGTATCGGATCCCGGCTGGCGTGGTTGGGGTTATCAGTCCATTTAACTTTCCTTTTTTCTTGTCCATGAAGTCCGTCGCCCCGGCATTGGGTGCGGGCAACGGTGTCGTGCTGAAGCCGCATGAGGATTCGCCGATTACGGGCGGAACCCTGATCGGGAAGATTTTCGAAGAAGCAGGCGTACCGAAGGGCTTGTTGAATGTGGTGGTGACAGATATTAATGAGATTGGCGATGCGTTCGTAGAGCATCCGATTCCGAGAATCATTTCGTTCACCGGTTCGACCAAGGTCGGAAGCCATATTGGTCAATTGGCTGTCAAGCACTTCAAGAAGCCGCTGCTGGAGCTCGGCGGGAACAGCGCATTCATTATCCTGGAAGATGCTGATATCGATTACGCGGTACAAGCGGCGACATTCAGCAGATTCACACATCAAGGCCAGATCTGTATGTCAGCCAACCGGATTCTTGTACAGAAGTCGATCTATCAGGAGTTTGTAGATAAATACAAAGAGAAGATTTCTACCCTGACAACAGGGGATCCGAGCGATCCGCAGACCATTATCGGACCCGTCATCAACCATCGGCAGGCAGAGACACTGCAGAAGCTGATTGAGAAGGGCATTGAGCAAGGTGCAATTCCATTAGTGCGAGGTAATATCACCGGCAGAATGGTGGAGCCTACCGTCCTTGTCAATGTCAAACCGGATATGGAGGTAGCACAAGAAGAGCTGTTCGGCCCGGTTGTGTGCATCATCCCGTTTGAAACGGAAGAGGAAGGCATTGCAATTGCCAACGATACACGGTTTGGGCTCAGCGGTGCTATTCACACCGGAAATCTTGAACGTGGGGTAGAATTGGCGAAGAAGGTCCATACAGGCATGATCCATGTGAATGATGTCACAATTAACGACGAACCGATTGTAGCATTTGGCGGTGAGAAGCAGTCGGGGTTGGGTCGTCTGAATGGGCAATGGAGCCTGGATGAATTTACGACCATGAAGTGGATTTCGGTTCATTACGGACAAAGGAAATTCCCGTATTAAGGGTTGGGGGAGATAGGCATGAATAATGTGACTGAAGAGCAAACACAGCATGAGCTGATCAGTGCCTTTGTAAAGGTAGCTCCATTGCTGAAAAGTCTAACGAATGATGATATCACGATTGGCATTTATGATACGGAGAAACTTATCATTAATATTCCGGGCAAAACCTTCTCGCTGAATGTGAGCCCGGGGGACCCGCTTGTTGAGGGCGATATTGTCACCAATGCGATTCGGAATAATACAGCTTTATCGGCTGTCGTTCCGAAAGAGCTGTTTGGATTTCCGCTGGCTGCACGCGCGATCCCGCTGCACGACGAACAGGGCAGGGTTATCGGCGGCGTAGGCATGGGGACAAGTCTCGAAAAAGCGAATGCGCTGTTTGAGATGGCCGAGAGTTTTTCGGCAATTGTCGAACAGACCACCACATCCATTGGAGATATCAGCCAATCGATTGCTCACCTTACCGAACGTGTGACCGACGTAACGAACCAAATGACGGACGTCAGTTCCAGTGCGCAGCAGATTGGGAAGATTTCCAGCGTTGTTAAGGAGATTTCGGATCAGAGCAACATGTTAGGCCTTAATGCTTCTATCGAAGCGGCAAGAGCGGGGGAAGTCGGAAGGGGCTTCTCGGTTGTTGCCGATGAGATTCGGAAGCTGGCGACAAGCTCCAAAGAGAATGTGGACCAGATTAATGGTATCACAAAGAATATTCAGGAATTTTTGCAGCGGTTAAATCATGCTTTTTCCGATATCCACACCCTAACCGATACCCAGTCAAGGGCGATTCAGGAATTCTCTACAACGATCCATGAGATTAGTATCAAAGCTGAGGAGCTAGCGCAGGTTGCTGAAGAAAGCCTGCATGCAAAAGAAAACAAGCAATAGAAACTCTCGATACATATGTACATATCGACATGGTTGGCCGCATATCATTTTGCGGCCTTTTTCTTTTGACGAGTTCATAAAATCTCTGCTCGTTGGTTGAGCAGAGATTTTTAATGAACATCGTTTCTTATCTGGCTAAGTTATAGATCAATAAAGCCATCATCTATGATCTACGCATAGGTGGGGAATAATGTTGAAGCTCATCCCAATGAGGTGTCGCTATGTTCGCGCGTATCTTCAAATGATCAAAAGCTTGCTGTAAAGCAGTCATCTCGTTTGCTGACACAGCCTTATCACTTAACAGGATTCTGCCAATCGGGGTTGATAGCATTATCTTCAACAGGATGTAGAACAGCTTCCTTTTTTTACGGGCGAATTGCTTTTGAGCGGCAGGCGTAACCGTAAAGCCGTTTTTCTCCAATACTTGATGCCCCTCATCTACAGCATGGATGACAAGATTAAGAAGCTTCTTATCTTTTGCGGCTCTGCGCAAATTCCCGTTATATGAAGAAGCAATGGAATTCAAAGGCAAGATGATAACAAAATGACTTTTCAGCCACTCATCCATATTTTTATGGTAAGTCCATTTATATTTGGTGTTAGCCAAAGCCTGATCGATCACAGAACGCCATGACAGATCCTCTCCTAAACCACCGATCGTTATTTTGGTTCTTGGGCTGCGCACGCTAATGACAAGGCCATTCTCTCTCCAGCCAGCGATCGTCTGAAAAGCGAAAGCAACCTTTTTCGTTACCGGACTATGGGTTTGCAAATACTTCTCCATTTTCTCAGGACTTGCATTGTTGCCCATTATAACGATATGGCTGCTATGATTCGCCGCAAGGGCAGGCAATACCGCCTCGAAATCCGGATATTTCATCACAACAAAAATAAGATCATAAACATCGTCCGGCTGTAGTTCACGGATTACCCTTACGTTATTAACCGTTGTGTGGAACTGAAAATAATGCCGAATGACATTGCCGTTCTTCACCAACTCCTCTGCTCGTCGTCCTCTGGCCAGCATCGTGACGTTGTGTCCTCCACGCACCATCTCGTGGGCTAAATAACTGCCCAAAACCCCTGCGCCGTAAACCAATATTCTCATCATCGTGGGTCCCTCCATTTTGGGTTAAACGATTGGATCTAACCGTGTTTTTTCAAACGCTATGTTTGTCTTCAACATAGTTTTTAAATAATTGGACTGATATTTAAAAACTACAGCTTGATTCTATATGGGTATCAACCGGGATGTCAATAAGTTTTTAAATAATGAGTGTTTGATTTAAAAACTATCCAAGTTATGTTAAACTACTTGTACTGATAAACACGGGAAGTGAGTGAAGGCTGATGAATAAATTCGAAATCAGAACGCAGCAAAAAAAGAATGCCATCATTCATGCGGCTTTAAAGCTTTTTAAAGAAAAAGGCTTCATCCAAGTCAGCATTAAGGACATTGCCGAGGAATCCGGCGTATCGTCTGTATCGCTGTATAACTACTTCGGCAGCAAAGAAGGAGTGGTCAAGGAATGCGCGAATGTTCTGATGCAAAATACCATCCATATGGCCAAGGAGCTGTTGAAACAAAATATCGAGCTTAAAGACAAGCTATCCCAAGTGCTGGAGATCTGTGCTGACCAAGACTATCAATTGCTGGGTACACCGGGAGCCGTTGAGGATCAGGTGCTAGCGAGCTTATATAGTGAAAACACCAATAAAATTAGAATTGAGCTTATTCAGGAATTTATTGAGCTGGGGAAGAAGGAAGGGGCGATTCATTCTTCTGTTTCTCTGGAGACCCTTTTGGAATTATTAAGTGCCGTCGGGACGCTCCAAGCTTCCTGGGCAAGAGCCGGGAATTATAAAAATAAGATGGCTGAACTTAACCAGCTTCTCTTGTTTGGTTTTATTGGACGCCAATAAAATCAAGTTTAAAATGACCTCCGACGATCCATGTGGGGGGCCAAAAAAGGAAATCAGCCCCCCAAGGAGAACCATATATTACTTGGAGGAGGATGCTTGCATGCCTAAAACGATACTTGTGGTCGATGATGATCCGGATATTATCGACATGCTTAAACTCTATCTGGACGCAGAAGGATATAAGACGCTGGAAGCTTTCGACGGGAAAGCAGCCCTAGAGCATCTACGAAGCAAGCATGTAGATCTCGCGCTCTTCGATATCATGATGCCGTTCATCGATGGATTCCAGCTGCTCCGTATGATGCGGCAGGATTACAAAATTCCGGTCATTCTCATTTCGGCCAAAAATCAGGAACTTGATAAAATAACCGGTCTTAAGCTGGGGGCAGACGATTATGTGTCCAAACCGTTCAGTCCGCTCGAAGTGATGGCGAGAATTCAGGCCCAGTTAAGACGTTCTTATGAGTTTAATGAGCCGTCGAAAGCTCCGCCGTTATCCGAAACTTGCATTGGGGACTTGCTGCTGGATCACCGCGAATGCATGCTGTACATCAAGGGAACGCCGATTTCGCTGAGTGCGATCGAGTACAAATTATTAAAGCTGCTAATGGGGGAGCCGGGGCGCGTATTTACGAAAAAGCAAATTTTTGAACAAGCCTGGGACGAGCATTATCTGGCTGACGATAACGCCATTATGGTGCAGATCAGCAGGCTGCGCGATAAAATCGAGGCTTATCCAAGGAAACCTGTTTATATCAAAACCATTCGCGGGCTCGGTTACCGGTTTGCGAAGAAAGATGAGTTACAGCCATGAAATCTCCTAATCGCCTGCAGCGTTCGCTGATTCGCCAATATATTTTTTTCTTTGTTACGATTGCACTTATTGCCGCGTTTTCGCTATTTGTATTAAATGCGTTGATCATGGATTATTTTATGGAGGCTACCGGACCGGTCAAGACGGAGGCTGGAGTCATAGGCAGTCCAACAGCCGTGCCAGGCATGGACAGCGATCAGCATGAGAGAGTATTTTATAGAATGGCCTTCCAAGCCCTGCTGCTCTTTCTCGCATTGTTTGCAATTACCGTATATGTCTTCGGAAGATGGACGGCTTCCCGGCTCACGACTCCGCTTCGATCGATTGCGGACGGCATCCGAAACATCGCTCGCGGGCACTACCACCAAAGATTAAATTTCCGAGCGAGTTATGAACTGGCGCAAATCCAGGACGATTTCAATGATATGGCGGAGCGGCTTGAACGGATGGAGAAGGAAAATCGGGAGCTTGCAGAGAGCAAGCAGCGAATGCTGATCGACATTTCCCATGACCTGAAGACTCCGATGACCACCATTCAGGGCTATATTGAAGCGATGGAAGTGGGGCTCGTCGATTCGGAAGAGAGAAGGCAAAAAATCCTGCGTTTGATTTCCGACAAAGCCGGTCTGATGTCGGAGTTGATCGACGGTATCTTCGAGCTGTCCAAGCTGGATAGTCCCGACTATCCTTTTGCCGTTGAGGCATCCGACATTACAGAATTCACAAGGGAAATTGCAGCCGAGTATTACGGGGTGTTCGAAGAACAGAATTTTCATTTCCATTACGATATTCCCGATCGTGAAATCATCGTACCATTCAACGCGACCTGGTTATATCGGGCGGTTTCCAATATCCTGTCCAATGCAATCCAATACAACCCGCCCGGTACAACTGTTGAATTGAAATTGGCAGCGACGGGGAAAGGTGTCGAAATTCACATTACAGATGATGGCATCGGAATCCCGGATGTCATCAAGGAAAAGGTCTTCGATGCCTTTGTCCGGGGAGACCAAGCCCGAAAAAGCGATGGGGGTACGGGTCTAGGGCTTGCCATTGCCAAACAAGTGGTAGAAAAACATGGGGGTAACATCACGCTGACCACGAACGGGCAAACGAAATTCATTCTTTTTATTCCTACGGAATTGTAAGATTACTGAAAGATTCAGGAAAGCGAAGCGAAAGAGTTATCCGGTAACCTCATAAGTAGAACCAATAACGATATGGGTATACAGGAGGACTGGAGAGATTGGAAATACAAAAAGAGAAAGAAACAGAGAAGGGCGTTACCTTTTTTCGAAGAATAATGGCAACCCGGAAGCGCCGGGGGAGGTTATCCCCTGGATGGAAGGGTGCGTCACTTGGGCTTGGCGCCATCGCCTTTATCCTGATTCTGATACAGGCCAATTATCTATTGACGGGGCATGGTTTCGGTAAATTCATCGTAGGTACATTTCTGTTTGTCTTAGCGGCAGCGCTTATAAGCGGCCTGGCTGCATTATTGCTGCACGGGGTCAAAAAACTGCCAAGCCGTTATATTTGGATATTGCTGTGCTCCCCCATCATGCTTTTGTTCTGTTTCATGGGGCCGCTGGAAGTATCGGTAGTTTTCATCGTGTTGTTTGCCGTTGTTTTTTCTTTGTTTGGTGCATTGGTTTATAAATTTGCAACAGGAAGTTACAAGCAAGCGTCCAAAACTAGGAAAATCGGCGCCATGGCCTGTTTGTCCCTGATCACTGTCGTGATTGGAGCCGGCAGCTTTTGGTTGATTCGGGCCGGGGATGAAGCCGCTCCGGACGTGACCTTGAAACAGCTGAAAACTTCAGCCCGATATGATGGCACGGCGATGAAAAACCCTGCTGAACAAGGCGAGTATCCAGTCAAAAGCCTGTTATACGGAAGCCCCGACAACTACAGGAAAGAGTTTAACCAAAGCGGTTCCCTAACCACTCAAACGGTGAATGCGTCCAAGTTTGTTGAGAAATGGTCGTCCTTGCGTACGAAGTCGCTTGGATTTGGACCCGAGGACATGCCGTTAAACGGTAAAGTGTGGTATCCCGAAGGGGAGGGTGCCTTTCCGCTTGTTTTGATCGTACATGGTAATCACTTAATGAATGATTATTCCGATCCGGGTTATGAATATCTCGGCAGGCTGCTGGCGAGCAAAGGGTATATTTTTGTCTCTGTGGATGAAAATTTCCTGAATGTCTCCCCATACGAGGATATGTTCCTGATTAGCCCGCTGCTGAGTGAAAATCCGGCAAGGGGTTTGCTGCTGCTAGAGCATTTGCAAACCTGGAAGGGATGGAACAGCGATCCGGACCATCCGTTTTATCAAAAGGTCGATATGGAACGAATCGCCCTCATCGGGCATTCCCGAGGCGGCGAAGCGGTCGCGATCGCGGCAGCCTATAACAAGCTTGGCCGTCATCCGGACCATGGCGATATCAAGTTTGATTATAACTTTTCGATCCGCTCTCTCATTTCCATTGCGGGAACGGACGGGTTTTATAAGCCCCAAGGTAAACTTCTACCGCTGCAAGACGTGAATTATCTAGCTTTGCATGGAGCTCATGATATGGATGTCAACAGCTTGAACGGTGCGAAGCAATATCACCGGATTCGTTATACCAAGGGCACAAATTACATGAAATCACTGGTCTATATTTATGGAGCCAACCATGGCCAGTTTAACGGAGGCTGGGGCAGAGGGGATATGGCAGGCTTGGGGAACCAACTGTTTAACCTACGTCAAATCATGCCGCGGGATGAACAGGAAACCATTGCAAAAGTGCTCATATCTTCGTTTCTGGATGCCACGCTGAAGGACCAAAGGCAATACCGGGAGGTGTTCAGAGATTTGGGTTATGCCAAAGAATGGCTCCCCGATACGCTGTACATCAACAATTATAACGATTCGCAAACGATTGTACTGGCGGATTATGAGGAAGACGTTGATTTGCAGAGCACCACAATTCCCGGCGGCATCCTGATGGGCGAGAACCTCCAGCAATGGAAGGAGGAAAAGGTGAAGGTTAAAATGGGCGAAGCAGAATACAGCGCCGTTCGCTTAGGCTGGAATTCGGAAGGCCCGCCTGGGCCCGCATCCTATACGGTTACTTTGCCGGACCACGGGGTGAGAACAGGGCAGGAAAGTTCGATCGTATTTTCGCTGGCTGATGCACGCAAAACAGAGGAAATCGGCGACCCGAAAGAGCTTATCAATTTAACGATTACCGTGGAAGACAAACATGGACATCAGGCAAGCCTTCCCCTTAGCCATCGATCCAAAGTGCCGCCCGTCATCGAGGGTAAACTGCTGAAATGGCCGTTTTCGAATGCAGGGAAGACTTCGGAACCCGTATTTCAAAGCTATGATTTCCCGTTAGACGATTATTACAAAATAAAACCCGACTTCAACCCGCAGCAGTTGAGCAAGATTCGTATTGAGTTCAACCTGACCAAGCGTGGAACCATTCTGCTTCGTGATATTGGCATTCGATCATAAAAGGTAAAAAAGTCGCCACTTAGGCGACTTTTCGTATTAGTACGCCAATTATGAACAATCTGGTGCAGAGCTGATGATACGAATCCTAATTTTCTACTTGTTATGTATTTGCCACAATCTTGATCGCTTATCAATAGGAAAAACAGTATAATAAAAATAAACAAAACTAAACAAACACAATCGGATAAGGCGGTGGTAGGAATGAATCAGGAGTTTTTGCATCCGGCAGATTTGCTCCTTCAATTTATCAATCGTATTTACAACCATGGCATGACGACCACGTCCGGGGGCAATCTGTCTATCAAGGGCCAGAACGGAGATATTTGGATCACACCGGCCGGGGTGGACAAAGGCTCATTAACCCGGATGGATATGGTATGCGTGAAGGAGAACGGCACGGTCCTGGGAATTCACAAGCCGTCCAGCGAGTTTCCGTTTCACAGGCTTATCTATCAAGCTCGTCCGGACTTGAAAGCGATCATTCACGCACATCCGCCCGCACTGGTTTCGTTCAGCATTGTCCGGCGCATTCCGGATACCAGGCTGCTTCCGAACGAACGGCAGATCTGCGGCGAGATCGGGATCGCGCCTTATTCCCTGCCTGGAAGCGAGCAGCTCGGGGAGAACATTGCGGCTGTATTCAAGCGCGGGATCGACACGGTCATGCTGGAGAACCATGGCGTTGTGGTCGGAGCTGGAGACCTTTCTCAAGCGTTTAACCGATTTGAAACCCTGGACTTCTGTGCGCGGCTGGAGATCGAGGCGCGTCGCATCGGAAATCCCATCCTGCTGACCGATGAGGATTACGATACTGTCCGTAACAAAAGCACGCAGCAGCTGGATACGTATATCTATGACACCTGCACGTCGGAGGAAAAAGAAATTCGCCGCGATATGTGCGCACTAATGCGGCGTGCGTATAAACAAGGATTGTTCACAAGCACGCAGGGCACCTTTTCCCATCGATTGTTTGGAAATGATTTTGTTATCACACCCTACGGTAAAGACCGCAACGATCTGAAACCGGGTGACCTGGTCCGTATAGAGAACGGCAAAGCTGAGGCTGGCAAACAGCCAAGCAAGTCTGTCTTTCTCCATGAAGCGATCTACAAAATGCAGCCGCATGTCCATTCGGTCATTATCGCGCATCCTCCCAACATTATGGCATTTGCCGTAACCGATACCGCTTTCGATTCAAGAACGATTCCAGAGAGTTATATCTTGCTTCGCGGAATGCCAAAGCTTCCCTTTCATGCGGTTTACAACGAGCCTGAGCGTACCGCTTCGCTGTTTAAAGCGAATACGCCGATTGCCATCGTGAATAATAATTGTGTCATTGTTGCCGGTCAGAGTCTGCTTAACGCGTTTGACCGATTGGAAGTTGCCGAGTACAGCGCCAAGTCCATTCTGTCGGCAAGAACGCTCGGCAATGTCATACACATCGATGACGACCGGATTCGCGAGCTTGAAGCAGCGTTTAATCTGGAGTAGGAAGTTCATTGGAATACCTCAGCTGTACCAAGGCTGTCGCGGTAATAGAGCGGCAGCCTTTTGTTTGTTCTGGCATCGACGAATCGGCCACTGTGTGAATATATTCCTTTCCAGAGTGTTATTCAATTGAAGCTTGGCAAACCATTCTTTACAACAATATTAAAATTGTCTATTATATAAATAGATCTAAACACAAATCGTTTGTTATTTAGGAAAGAGGAGAAGCCATGAAAATACCTACTTCTACAAATCATAAACCCGTGATTGTGTCGGATAACTATGGAAAAGTGGATGGACGATTTGCATCTAAGACAGACGTAGGAGCTCTATCTTTGGGATTGACCGAGCAGAACGAGGATGGTAGGGCGCATATTGCCGCCAAGATATGGAGAGCTGCAGAGGAACAAGGGACCAGTCCATCGGATGAGTTACCCATTCATCGAATTCTAGATTTATCTATTCTCATTTGCAGTGCCCTGACACATTTTAGCGAAGCCTATAGATTTGAACATTTATATGACCCACAAAATCCTATGATCGATCGGATCGGAATGCAGGGGAACGCCATGACGGTGGCTGTTTGCACGGATAATGAACAGATTCAGGAGGATATCAAGCTGTTCAACGAGGCATTGAGCGATAACGGTGAGATGATTGGAGAACGTCTGCGCACTTTAACGAGAATGCTAGAAGAATTGGGTTATGTACGATGAGAAAGTCGCCGAACGGGGAGTTACGAGGCTTTTCCTGCGTTCAGTGTTAACGAGAGTTTGGAGGTGAGCAGTCATGAAAGACCAGAATGACAATGAATCTAACGTGCTGTCTCCTGGGAGAGCATTAACTGAGGAAGAAAAGAGCCTTGTCTGGAAAAAACCATTAACGCATAAAGTAAGCGAGGAAGAACGGCGAATCACGAATGAAATCAAGCGTAATTGGCATCGCGGCGAGATGAAAATCGCCAATATTCTATTGGAGGGAGATGCCGGCTCCGGAAAAACGCAGCTCGCCAAGGCGTTGTCCGCAAACTTCAGGTTACCCTATACTAAAGTAACTTGTTTTGCCGATATGGATAAATCGGATATTCTCGGAGCCATTTTGCCGGTTATTTCATCTGATCGAATGAAGCAGTTGGAAGCTGCGGACCAAGCGGCCTTGAGAGCATTATACGAAAGCGACGGCTTTCGAAGCTCGACGGAGATTTTAATGGAGGCGCTGGGGATTACGCAAGAGATGGCTTCCGCAAAGATGAAGCAATTATTGAAGCTGGCCGCGAATAACGCTCAGGATGGAGCTGTAGAGTATCGATTTTACGCTTCCGAGATCGTCAGAGCTTTTCAAAAGGGCTATCTGCTGGAAATACAGGAACCGAACGTGATTCGGGACGCTGGCGTATTGATGGCATTGAATTCCGCATTGGAGCCGAGCGGCAGTCTTAATCTCCCAACGGAGATCGTGCACCGGCATCCGGATTCCATAGCGGTGATCACGGCAAACCGCAGTTATGCGGGATCGAGGCCGCTTAACGAGGCATTGCGTGACCGGGTTCAGCATACGGAGAAGATGGACCTGCCGACCAAAGAGATCATGATGGAGCGGGCAATGGCCAAAACCGGTTATCGGAACGATGAAATGCTGGACGTACTGGCAAGAGTCATTATCCTATTGGATAAAACAGCCCGAGCTAATGCCATTAAAGGCGTGTCTGGCATGCGTTCTTATTTCTATTGGGTGGATGCCGTTGCTCAAGGTGCTTCTGTGAGGGAATCCCTTTATCATAAAGTGATCTACAAGATAACAACCGATTCGGAAGAGATCAAACTGCTGGAAGATGCGCTGGAAGGCGAAGGCTTAATGGATATGTTAGAGGAAGTCCCGCTTGAAATGAATAATAAACGAAATGCAGAGGCAGTGGAGATCACGACCTGGGACAGCGATATCGACCTGGATTTTATTCCTGATGGGCAGGCTGGGGAAGAAGGTATCCGGTTAAAAAAGTCCGCTGAAAGCGAAGGCAGCACATCCTTTCCTTTGGATGAGTCAGCGGATATGGAGAGTACGGATTCGGGGGAGGACGGATCACCGCAATATCACCAGGCCAATCCCGAACCCATGACGGAGGAGGAGAAACAGAAGGAGCGGGACTTCCGCAAAAAGCTGAATCAAGTCTCCAGATCCATCGTGTCCGATTCGATTCATCAGGCTGTTAAGCTGATCGTTCATCGTCCTGAATACGACCCGATCCAGCAGGAGGAATATTGGAGTCTGAGTAAGGGGCTTATGCCCATCGTGCGGGAAATCGCCAGACAGACGCTGCCGCTATTGGAGCACGAGATAACCGCAGAATTTGCCAAAAACCATTACTACGGTTCTAAATTTCAGGCAGACAGTGTGGCCTACCGCGATTTCAGGTATTTTGCCAAGAAGCGTCCTCCGACGGAATCCCCTGGTCTTGTGGTCGGTTTGAGGGTGGATGAATCCGCATCGATGGCTGCTTTCGGAAGATTGGAGGCGGCCAAGCGGGCGGTCATCGCAGTCTATGAATTCTGTCAAATTTGCCATATTCCTGTTTTAATTTATGGGGATACTGCGGATGTTTCCCGTTTGGAGCAGATGGCCATCTTCGCTTATGCCGATTACAATCAACCGGATGTCCGTGATCGGTTCAGGCTAATGGGGATCCGAGCCAGAAGTAATAATCGGGATGGTATGGCTTTAAGAATTATGGCGGAACGGTTAGCAACTTCACCGAAGCAAACCAAGCTGTTGATCAGCATCAGCGACGGGCAACCTAAAGCCATGGAAGACTATACCGGAAGTCTGGCCATTCAGGACATGCAGCAGACTCTATCTGAATACGAAAGAAAAGGAGTCAAATTTCTGGCGGCAGCCATCGGTCAAGACAAGGATGTCATTAGTCAGATCTATGGTGCCGAGAGGTTTTTGGATATTACCAACCTGAATGAGCTGCCAGCAAAATTGGTGCGCATTATTTCTCGGTACTTGTAATATAACAACACTGAACAGCTTCAGCCTGCGTGTCTTCATGACATGCGGGCTTGTTCTATTAATATCAGTAAATACCTGAACATATCTTCTAGTTGGTACTTGGTAAACTGGACATGTGCCCCGTTCAAACATTATAGTTAAAAGAATGAAGATGGCATTTTTGGCGGATTTTTTCGGTGTCGTGAATCGATGCCCAGCTTTACATCTTGAATATGTATACATAAGTAAGGGAGGACATGTATGGAGCAACCCCGTATTTGGCCGGATCGGTTCAAGCGCTTTTTCTTGAACAATAAGTTTGTGCTTCTTTTGCTTGTTCTGTTGCTGGTTGGACTCAACGTGTTGGTTATAAGCAAGATTTCGTTTGTGCTGCATCCGCTCGCCGTGTTACTCAAGACAATCGTTTTACCGATCATTTTATCAGGGATCCTCTATTATTTGCTGAACCCCCTGGTGGATTTGATGGAGAAAAGGAAAATCAAGCGCGGATGGTCCATCCTGATCCTATATCTGGTTATTGCCGGTATTCTAACGATCGTGGTGCTCGCGGTCATTCCGGTGCTGCGCAACCAGATTATGGGACTGATTGACAATTTCCCGACATATAGCGAGAAGGTTAGACAGCAGTTTGAAGATCTAACGGGCAGCGAGTTGTATAATCAGATCCAAGAAACAATGAACATTAATTCCCAAGAGTGGTGGACAACCGTCACGCAGAAAGCAACGGAAATTCTGAACCATACGTGGAGCAGAGTGGGCGGGTTCCTGGGTGCTTTTACGGAGATTGTGTTATCGATCGTGACCGTACCTTTTGTGCTGTTTTATATGCTGAAAGATGGCAAAAAGCTCCCTCAGAAAATATTGTCTTTCCTGCCGACGAAGAGTCGTTCCGGAATTTTGCATGTGCTTCAGGATATCAATCATCAGATCAGCTCGTTTATCCGCGGGCAGATTATTGTGAGCTTCTGTATTGGGATTCTGCTCTATATCGGTTATATGATCATCGGTCTGGATTACGCGTTGATTCTGGCGATTATTGCATCGTTCACCAGCGTGGTGCCCTATCTGGGCCCCGCAATTGCGATTACACCTGCCCTAATTGTGGCTCTGGTTACTTCTCCGGTCATGCTGCTGAAGATGGTAGCGGTATGGACGATCGTACAATTAATCGAAGGGAAATTCATCTCACCGCAAATCATGGGCAAAACGCTTAAGATTCACCCCATTACGATTATCTTCGTCATACTGACGGCCGGTAATCTGTTCGGTGTGGTTGGCATTCTGTTAGCCGTTCCTGGCTATGCGGTTCTCAAGGTGTGTGTATCCCATATCTTCGAATGGTTCAAGGACACATCGGGCATGTACTATCCTCCGAATAGCAACACACTGAAATAGTCTTTTGGACTGTCTCATCAATAGAATCAGGAGGTGTTCACTTGATATACAGCATCCAAGATTTACAAAAGACCTATCTGGCCGGGGGGAAACGGAAGTTTCTGTTTTTCTGGGGTCATACGCCTCCAGCCGACGGCAGCGTCAATAACAGCTGCTTCAGTCAGTGGTGGAAATGCACCTTTGTAATAGATGGCGTATCTTATAACTGTACTGAGCAATATATGATGGCAGAAAAAGCACGGCTGTTTGGCGATCATAAGATGCTGGAAGCGATTATGAAGGCTAAACATCCCAAAGAGATGAAAGCATTCGGTCGTGCTGTCCAATCCTTTGATAACGAGGTTTGGGAGCGCCATTGCTATGACATTGTGAAGCGCGGGAATTTGGCTAAGTTCGAGCAGAACCCGGAATTAAGGTTGTATATAAGCACAACGAAAAATCGGATTTTGGTCGAAGCAAGTCCTGTTGATCGGATATGGGGAATCGGCTTGGCGAAGGATGATCCGAACGCTGACAATCCCATGAAATGGCGTGGAACGAATCTGCTTGGTTTTGCACTGACAGAAGTTCGTGATCGATTACAAGAACAAGGAAGTCATACGGACTGATTCATGAAGGATGTAATCTTTGAAGGCCCATGCTTCACTCTGAAACGTCGATTCATTGCAAAAAAGAATCCGAATTAATATAATGGATATCACAGGTCCATGTCATTCGAATTAAAGGAGGAAACCGTCATACAGTTTTCCAAAAGCGTTGATTATGCTCTACACGCCTTAATCCATTTGGCTCATTCGGAGCGTGACCAGAACATCGGAATCAAGGAGTTATCTGCGACGCTGGGCGTTTCGGAAAGCTACTTATCCAAAATCATGTCCAAGTTGAGACAGGATGGAATCGTGCGAGCAGTGCCGGGAGTGAACGGAGGCTACGAGCTGGCAAAGACCGCCGAGCAGATTACATTCCTTGAAGTGATACAGGTAATTGAAGGAAGACAGCAGTTGTTTGAATGCTCCAATCTCAATTCGCAGCAGCATCGTTTGCTAGCCGATGAGAAGGCTGCCGAGATGCACAAGGATAATCCCCGTGAGTGCGTATGCCTGGTCAAACAGGTGATGGACGGCGCCGAACGGCAATTGTATCAATATTTGGAGGAGCAAACGATCCAGTCGGTATTGGATGCGGCATCGAAGCGTGGCAGCTGTGATGAAAACAAGAAGTGATTGAGCTTCTTGTTTTTTTTAATATGGATAAGCTGAAAGTTTGGGAGGGATCGTAATCGATAAACTCTTGGAGAAATTAAGCGGGTTTGGAGAAAGAGAACGTTGGCTTTTACTTCGTCAGTTGCTGAATACAGCGATACACGATTCAACGAATGGTGAGCATGAAGATAGAGTGTTCGGTCAGAGATTGTATAATCTGTTGGAAAAGCATATAGGAACCGTTGACAACCAGCGGCAGCAGGAAGAGGAGCTTCAAACTCACGTCCATATTGTGTTCAGTCTCTCTGAAGCCGGCTCATTAAAAGTTGTGCTCAGTCAACTTGGAAAACGGGAGGAATCTCGGGTAGTCGCATTTAATGATTGGTTTTCAGTCGGTCCCATCACGGAATTGAGCACAAAGGAAGGGCAGCTCCGGAGGCGAATTTGGTTGATGGAACATGACAGGGATTCATATTATTTAGACAGTATAAACAAGGAACACCAAATCGAGCGCATGATAGATACGCTAAAGAATATACCGGAGAACAAAACCGTTGTGATATGGTGTGGGGATAACGCCCATGATCAAACGGGACTTCGATTTGCAATGTATCTGCTGAGGGAGCGGGAACGTCCAGTCCATGTGGTCAATGTGACGCAAATTCTCAAAGATACGGGGCAGGATGATGCTCCATTATCTCAGGCATTGGTCGAACGAGATAAATACATAGATATTGTCAGAAATTACGGTGAGGGGATCCCTCTGAATTCTGATCTAAGGCAGCGATATGAATCAGAATGGTTGGAGCTGGCAGGACAGGATTATGTGCTTCGACTCTGGGAAGAGGGAAAAGTGATGGGCTGCCAAGAGGATAAACTGGACGAGGTTATTGTTAAATCGGTCATGGAGCTGCTAGATAAACAGAATCCTGGTGATATGGTTAGTGCTGGAGAAGTCGTGACTAAAATATTGGAAATCTCAAAGCAACATATAAGTTACTCCTTCATCATCTACAGAATCTGGTGTTTAGTCAGTGAGGGTGTCCTGATGTTCAAAGGCCAACCGGGCTTCCCTCATCAATTCTCGATAGGATTATCGCATGTTTAAGAAGTCGCCATTGGCGGCTTTTTTTGTTTTGATTTTGTTTCATCACGATTTTCTATTGACCGAATGTTCAGTCTTAAATTATATTAGAATCATAATCTGGATAATCATTCATTGGAGAGGGGAGTTTTCAAATGGATTTAGCTTATCAAACTCAAGGCATTGGGACACCTGTTGTGTTGGTACACAGTCCAGGTGTAGACTCAAGAGAATGGAGGTATATTTCCCCGCATTTAGCTCGGAGCCATCAAGTCATCACGTATGATGGTCGGGGAACGGGAAAATCTCCAGCGCCGCAAAAACCAACCAGCTTGGTTGAAGACCTGCGAGCATTGCTTGATCATCTGGAAATTGACAGCGCTTCGCTTGTCGGTCATTCCATGGGAGGGCAGGCAGTTACGGATTTTGCCTTGACTTACCCTTCCAGGGTTGACCATTTAGTATTAATCGCACCATCGCTAACCGGATTCGAGTACTCCCAGCCATTCATCGATTGGATGGCCCAAGTAAATGCATGCGCACCTGATGTTAACCGTCTGGTTGAACAATCGTTGAGCGGGCCGAATTATCGTGTGACGATGTCCAGCGTTGAACGGGATTTTTTGCGCGAGATGCACACGCTGTATATGACCAGAGTGTTTAGTGAGTGGAAGAGCTTTGAGGTTGTATGGCCGATGCCGCCAGCGATCGAGCGGTTGGAGGAGCTTGTTGCAAGGACGCTGTTTATTCAGGGGACGGTCGAATGGGAGGATATGCAGCGAATTGCGGAACAGTTCAAGCGTGTCCAAGACATCCGTTTCGAGGTAATCGAGGGGGCTGACCATATGATCACACTGACACATGCAGAAGAACTTGCTGGTTTGATTCTTAGATTTTTAAAAGATTCCTAATCTTCAAAAGGGTAATGGTATTCAGCGTGGTAATGCTGAGTATCAGCATGTGTTCGCGATATGGACATGATGGATTTATGCAATGTGGGGGAAATCACAATGAATGAGCAGTTGCTTGGACGTAAGCTGGAGCTTGTAAAAGCTGAAATAGGAGAAATGACTTATCAAACCATTGAAGTAATCAACACGGGATGCGAGAAAGATGTTGTCATCTTAGACAAAACAAACGTGATCTCTTTCTATCGTGATGGATTTCATTTCGACACTTATCATGCAAGACAGGAACTGATTCGCAGATTAGGAAAGCACGCGGAGGTAGTCTTGCCAGAAAGCTTATATGTATCTCATACTGAGGATTTTGTGATAGAGAGATATGTGCCTGGGTATTGGCTGACACCGCAATATGTTGAGGGGAATTTAGAGAATGCAAGACAAATCGGAAGGTCGGTAGGAAGATTTTTAAGGGAACTTCATTCGGTATCAAAACAAGGTTTGAACTTGCATACCCGCTTTGAACAGGATGTTCGTAACGACATGGAGCAAGGGCTCCCACTGTTGGAAACCAAACTTTCCAGAGTCGAGATGAATCAGGTTATGGAATTCCTTAATATGTATTATGAAATTTCCGCATCGTCTCCGACGTGCGTTGTGCATGGGGATTTTCATTATGATAATGTGCTTTGGGATGAGCAGGCCGGTCGCCTGGGGGTTATCGATTTCAGCGAAGGAGGGATCGAGGACCCCGCCTTGGACTTTATGTATATGTGTTATTATCCCGAGGAATTCCGTCGAGAGGTATTTGAGGAATACGGTTCGATAGAGAGAAATTTATACGAAAGAAGCAAAGTATATAACAGGATTTATGGATTATATGATATGGTTGAAACTCTCCAGAATAGTCCTCGCAAGTCGGATTTTCAAAAAGGGTATAGTAGATTTTTTGATAGAGAATAACATATGCGCAAAAAGCCGCATAACTGCGGCTTTTTTGATGATTTCATGCAATTTCTTAATGCTAGTAAATGAAACATCATCTATTTATTGCGACTTGCTATTGATTAATAAATGGCAAGTGGGGGCAACGAGGTTCCAAGCTCCCCGAATGCCTCGATTCCTTACTTTTCAGCTTTATTCCCCGGTACAGCCGGTTGTACTTTTTTAGGCGTTTCCTGGCTCGTCTCAAAGCTAATCGGCGTGATGCCTTTTGTTTGCCACACCGTGCCTCTACGCTCGTATTCAAATAACTTTTCGATGGCATTCGCAATCTGTGGCCCGACTTCACGCTCAACCAAATACAAGGCCACATCAAGTCCGGAAGTAACACCTCCGCCAGTCACCAAGCGAGGACCATCTTCCACGATTCTTGCATCAACTGGAATTGCACCGAGAGCTCCTAGTGCACCCATGCCTATCTGATTGGTGACAGCATGTCTATCCTTCAATAAACCATCCATAGCCAGCAGCAATGAACCTCCACACACGGTAGCCACCGTAACTTCCTTATTATTCATAGCTTGTTTCACCATATTGGTTAAGCTCGTATCCTTAGCTTGCCTTAATATGTTGGGGATCGCATCTGCGGTATTCCCCGCTGGCTTCCCCGAAGCTCCAGGAACTACAATAATCCCGGAACGATTAGGGTCTAATACGGCTTGTGCTTCAAGGGAGGGCCCATCCAGCCCGCTCGGAACCGAACGCTTACCTTCTGCAGTTACCAATTCAACAGTAACTTTTCCTCCAGTGTACATTCCAGCTGCTGCAAATACTTCATATGGCGCTAATGCGTCCAGCAGATCAAATCCATCGAATAATACGATTTGTACATGCACGCTTTTGTCTTTGGATGGATCCTGATTCTTTTTTGTTTCCGCGCTTGCTGCGGGGGCTAACAGACTTAAAACGAGCGTAAACGACATGAGTAAACCAAGTATTTTTTTCATCCTTATACCAATTCCTTTCGATTCGTTCTGATGATGATTTCAGGAATAACCAGCAGCAGCGCAATTGAGCCGTAAACGCCGATGGTGTAGCTGGTAGCGTAAACGTACCCGAATCCCTGATGAAAAAGGGAAGTAATGAGATGAATCAACATGTTCGTGAAGCAAAAGGCATAACTACGAATCATCCAATTTCGATGACGGATGATCCGTTTCCTCTTGATTTGGACGAGCGCCGTAATGGTGATAAATAGCCAGATCATATTCAGCAGATTGAATCCCATACTGCTTATTTTTCCGCCTGTGGCATAGGGGGCCATATATCCGGAAGTCAGCACAACTAGCAGTACGGATACGATATACACATAGCCGTTTATGCGATGGAGCCTGCGGCTTCTTTCAAATATTCGATTCGAAAAGTTAACCAGTCCCGATGCCATGGCCATACATGCGAATGCAACATGAACGTACATGACATTTAGCCAAACCGGGAGATTGAGCTCGCGCTTCAGCCCGGTCTTATGACTTAAAAACCCCGAAGCAGCGGGATCGATCCAATAGTTTTTCACCAAGGCGTATAGTATAAATAGAATGCTGACACAGGCCAGCAATAGATACAACGATTTCCGTTTCTTCATCCGTTCGCAACTCCCGATGCTCCATATTAGATGCACACCATTATTGGAAAAGAAAAACTCGATCGACATACATACTTGGAAGCCATTATCGCGTGTATGCCGCGGTTTTTCTTTCTTACGATTAGGAAACCCGATTTCCTGTTAATTTGGATGCAGGCAGTAGGCCCGCCTTAGCGATACCAACCATGTGATCTCCATCGACGACAACTTCAAATTTGAGATTCAAGCGCATGGGTTTCGTAATTCGAAGTGACCAGGCCAGCTTGTTATCCTGAAGCACGGGGTTCATAAACTCGATGGTTTCATCCCCCTGCGTTGCCGTGCCCTGGATCATATCGTTCCTTGTCAATATGGAGAGCTTGACCTCCATCTTCCCGACGGGCGTAGCGATAGTGGTCTCCCAATCCCCGTCGAAGACCGATGCCTGTGTGCTTTTGCTATGCTGGGAGCTGGGCGTGGGTGTCATCGCTGTTTTGTTCACCGCGGTGTTTGGTTCGTCGCTCGTCAATGGTTTATTAACGTTAGGCGTTATCCCTGTATCCCTCCAAACTGTTCCTCTTCGTTCATATTCGAATAACTGCTCTACCGCGTGAGCGATACGAGGCCCAAGTTCACGTTCCACCAGATATAGCGCTACATCGAGTCCTGAAGTTACACCGCCGCCGGTAACCAGATTGCCGTCGTCCACAACGCGAGCCGTGATGGGAACTGCTCCAGTTGCACCAAGTAAGTCCATGCCCAGGTGGTTCGTTACCGCCGGCCTGCCTTCCAAGAGGCCTCCCATAGCAAGCACCAGGGAACCGCCGCAGACCGTAGCGACTATGATGTCTTTGTGCTGGAGAGCCTGCTCGATCATCCCGGTCAATTCGGTACTCATGGCCAGACCCAGAATAGCCGGAATTGAATCGGGCCCATCTCCTTCGACGTCGCCGGACGCGCCAGGCACGAGAATGATGCCCGCACGTTCCGGGTCCAGTCTGCCACTCGCTTCAATCCTCAACCCGTTGATGCCGCTAGGCACGGATCTTGGTCCTTCGGCTGTGACCAATTCTACGTTTAACTCGTTTTCAGCATTCATGGCTGCTGCGCAAAAGACCTCGTAAGGTGCTATCGCATCCAGAAGGTCGAAGCCATCAAACAACACGATTTGAACGTTTAGCATCAATAAATCCTCCTTGTCTCTATTTGGTCAGAAGATCTTTCAGCATGCGATATTCCTTCTCATCAATTTCACCTTTGGCCATTCGGTTCTTCAGAATCATAGGGATATCATCCTTTTGATGATCGCTTTTGTAACGCTGACGAATCGTGTATACTCGAACCGCCAGGAAAGAAAACAGCGTGAGACAAAACAAAGCGCCGAAAGGAAAGAACGAGAAAGCGTTATTTTCCAAACCCATATATAAACCTCCTTTATCGATGACTGCGCGGGAAGATCACCCCTGTCTGTGTGCGCAAGTAGAAGCATAACAAACGAATATCTCAAACAAAGATGTAGAAAGGTCACAAAAGTATAAACAAATCATCACAATACATAAGCTTGCGTTAGTTCTAGCTAAATAAATGATAAACTAGGAAAGCAAAGGTGGGATAAACATGAGTGTATTCAAGACGATACTGGTTGTAGACGATGACCAAAGTATCGTTGAGCTATTAAGAGATTTTCTAGAGAATGACAACTTTCAAGTAATGACTGCTTGCGATACCGCTCAAGCGTGGGACATATTTAAGCAAAACTCCATTCATTGTATTGTTCTGGACATTATGATGCCGGGACAAAACGGATTTGAGTTTTGCCGCCGGATTCGCGGGGAGAGCCATATTCCAATCCTGTTCTTGAGTGCTCGCAGCGATGATGTGGATAAGATTCGAGGCCTGACTCTCGGAGGCGATGATTATATTGTCAAAACCGCTTCACCTGGGGAAATCGTTGCCAGAGTGAAAGCGGTATTGCGGCGTTCCGCTTCCCCGCAGCAAATGGATAGCAGGGTCTTGGATTACGGGCGAATCAAGTTAAATCTGTCCACAAGAGAAGTACTAGTGGATGGAAATAACGTCGTGCTCACACCCAAGGAATATGAGTTACTGCGATTATTTGCCGAACACCCGAGACATGTTTTCTCCTATGAACAATTACTAGCGAAATTTTGGGATGGGGTGGGCGACAGGCACACGATTCGGGTCCATCTCAGCCGACTTCGTGAGAAAATCGAAGCTGATCCAAACCAACCGATATTCCTGGTCAACGTATGGGGAGTAGGGTATCGCTTTGAGGGAGGGTAACATGAGGTCACTCCGCATTCGCACGTTTACTATGCTCTGCTTCGTCTTTATTCTCACTTTGCCGTGGATCTTCTTTGTTGCTGCTCACTTTATGGAGACGAAGACGCTCAGCTTCGAAAGAGGTAGGCTGCAAAACAAGACGCTGCAACGAAATATATCGGAAATGATTCAGCGAATTGAATCGGACACAGATCAATGGACGGATCCAGACTGGCAAGACCAATTGTATTCCGCGCTGCGCGAAGCGAAGATGGATGTTCTTATTCAATCCGCAGCAGATCAGGAAATTTACCGTTCCAACCCAGAGCGACGAGGAACTAATCTATCAACCGAGCGGTTCTCTGTCATCCAGGACGGCCGATTGCTGGGAAGGGTTATTCTGTACCTGCCCAAGTCCAATCAATTTCAAGTGATGTCGGCTTTTGTCGGGCTACTCCTTGCGATCTTTATTGTCGGAATGGAAATGAGACGATTCGTTCTCAAACCACTTGAGAAGATGGGAAATGCAGCAAGACGAATTGCAACAGGGGATTGGGATGTTCGTTTACCCATGTCCAAGGTCACCGAAATCGCTGAAGTCCGCGACGGATTCGATGTTATGGTCAAGGGGCTTGAGAAGTCCTTTCGAAAACAGGCCGAATTGGAAGAGGAACGCCGATTCGTCATTGCGGCTGTTGCGCATGATTTACGGACACCGTTGTTCGCTTTGCGGGGCTACTTGGATGGACTAGAGCAAGGGATCGCTCAATCTCCAGAGAAAATGGCTCAATATGTGTCGGTTTGCAAGGATAAATCGGCACAATTGGATCGTTTGGTTGAGGACCTTTTCACCTTTACAAAAATGGAGTATGTGGAGTCGGAACTGAATAACAAAACGGTGGATGTTAACCAGGTAATCCGAAATTCGATGGACAGTCTGAGTCCGCTGGCTCAGCAAAAAGGAATTTCGATCTCATCGCATGTAACAGATGGCTGCATCATCCATGGAGATATGCATTTATTAGAGCGAGCCATGAACAATCTTCTGGATAATGCCGTCAGACACACACCTGCGGGTGGTGACATCGAAGTCCAGTGTAACAAAGTTGGAAATAAACTTAAGTTTACGATATGCGATACCGGGCCGGGCTTCTCTGCGGAAGAACTTGAACGTGTATTTGAACCTCTATATCGCGGGGAAGCATCCAGAAGTCGTTCAACCGGTGGCAGCGGATTAGGTTTAACCATTTCACAAAGAATTGTTAGGCAGCATGGAGGCGAACTTAACGCAAGCAATCATCCGGAAGGAGGAGCACTGCTTGAAGGATGGTTACCTGCAGCAGCTTCAGAGCAGATCGATTCGGATGGTCTTTAGTCGTTCATATGGTTCATTGCACGTTGAAAATGCCGTAAATATGGTGATGGGAGCAATCAGTGTAAAGGGAGCTGCATCATCTAAAATGCTTAGATCGGAGACAACGACTAATGGAGAATCATAGAAAAACGATATTATTTCAGGGCGATTCGATAACCGACGGCAATTGGGGAAGAAATCAGGACCCAAATCATATTCTGGGACATGGTTACGTCTATCTCATAGCCGCAAAGCTTGGATTGGAATTCGCCCAAAGCCAGCCGCTATTTATTAATCGAGGGGTCAGCGGCAACCGCGTTTCGGATCTTTATGCGAGATGGAATGAGGATGCCTTTAGTTTAAGGCCTGATCTGATTAGTATTCTCGTAGGTGTGAATGATGCCGCTAGTATCATTCATGGTCGTCCTGAAGGGGCAACCGATCGTTTCGAACGAATGTATCGCCAGTTGCTGAGTGAAACACGGGAAGTTCTTCCGGAAACAGGCTTGGTTCTGTGCGAGCCTTTTGTTTTGAAAACAGGGGCAACTACGAATGAATGGGATCAATGGCGCAGCAAAATAGATGAATACAGCTCGATTCTCCGGCAGCTAGCAGACGAATATAATACCCTTTTTGTACCTTTACAAGAGGTATTCAATCAAGCGGCACAAAACGTCACTGCAGAATACTGGTTATGGGACGGTGTTCATCCCACGGCCGCGGGACATCAACTAATTACTCGAGAATGGTTAAAGATTGTTCAGCAAAGTGAATATGCGATTCGCTAGTTTCGTGTAATACTTGAAATCGATAATTTAATCGCATCGCGAATACCGGGACCTTATATCAATGGTAAGCCGGTTCATCGCATTTTTCGGATAATGGCCCAAGGCTGGAAGTGGCGACGCCATTAAGAATTACCTCAATAAAAAGCGTAGAACCTCGGTTCTGCGCTTTTATTAATTGATGTTGATTTCATCTCCACTTTATCTTGATGTCACTCTTGTACACTCGTTTAAGGAAGGGGGAGAAAACGGATGAAAAAGGGTACAACGATCATAACACTTAGATTGTCAGCAATATTTATTATTTTGCTGTATAATAACCTTTCGAATGACGGCTCAGCAAGCTATCGTATGGCGGATATAACCAGTTCGAATGATCGCTCGCATGGCAAACAAACACAGCACGATCCAGAATCGATTTATAAAGTAGGTATCGATCCTGGACGGAATCAAGAAATATCTAACATTACAATAAACAGTATCTAAAGGAGCCCTATATATGAAGCCTTATACATCTGGCCGTATTAAAATCCCGCCGGGATTTTGGGAAGGATTACATCAATTAGGGATTGCCGCCCATGACATAGCTCGCAAAGCACAATTACCACTCACCATCATAACGGAATCTATAGTCACCACCGCCCAATATTTCGCGATCTGGCAGGCTTATTCCGATTTCATTGGTGACACTGCCCAAGCCATCATCAAGCTTGCGACCGTCTTTGAAACGGCGAAGTACCCACCGACCGTACTAGCGCCTTACCACGCTCGTGACTACCGCGATGCTCTAAACCGAATGGCTCGGTATAAGCAACTATGTCCACCCGAAGGCTTGCGTATCACCGAGGAGGGCGAACGCTGCACCATCGAGCTGGAATGGCTGAATCAAAGCGAGCAGCCTGGTCCGGCGCTGCTTGTTGGTATTACACTAGCATGTCTTTTGGAGCTTGGACGTCGGGGGACAGGTCAACCTTTGACCGCACACTTGGTTGAATTTTCGCAGCCTATGGGCGATGTACAAGCTCTTGAAGCTTATTTTGGCTGTCGTATCCGGATGGGTGCTAAGCGTAACCGGTTAACGCTATATCGAAGAGATCTGGACCGTCCTTTTATTTCGTATAACGAAGAATTGCTGGAAATCCTGACTCCCGCTCTGGACCGTTCGCTTGATGAGCTACAGAGCAACCGCTCCATTACCGACTTGGTCAAATGGATCATGAAACGGAGTCTCACAGGAGGGCGCCCTGACATTCAGTCTGTGGCGAAGGAGCTCAATATGAGCGATCGTACATTACAGCGCAGGCTAACGGAAGAAAATACGAGCTTCAGGCAATTGCTGACGCAAGCTAGACACGAGCAGGCTATCGAGTACTTGGCAGATCCTTCACTCGATATTAAGGAAGTTGCCTTTTTGATTGGATATGAAGATCAGAATTCGTTCTACCGAGCTTTCCGTCTTTGGGAAGGAGATACTCCATCCAATTGGCGTACTGAACATTTCAGTAGCTATTCGCTATCCGAACAACGACAGGAAATGTTGACAATGGATTCATAGCGTTCACAACTTAGCGATTGCTATTGTGAGGTTGCAGGTTACTTTAGCATTAACAAGTGGCGTGTTATACAAGTACTTTGGCGTTATGTGCTAGTTACTCAACATTCCTGACAAAGTAATATAATCACTATCCGGATCACAAAGGAGAAATGATGATATTATGGATATGGGATTAAACAATAAAACGGCTCTAGTTACCGGGTCAACAAAAGGCATAGGTAAGGCCATTGCTATTGAACTTGCAAGAGAAGGTGTTCATGTACTCATTAATGGACGAAATCATGACGAGGTCGAGCAAACCGTGAATGACATCAAGTCCCAATTCCCGGCGACTTCTCCTCAAAATGCTGCAGCCGATATCGTAGATGCGAAGCAAAGAGAAGTTTTGTTTGAAAAATATCCCCATGTGGATATTTTAGTTAACAACATGGGTATTTATGAAATTATGCAGTATGAGGATGTTGATGATGAGGTATGGGAGAAATATTTTCGTACCAATGTGCTTGCTGCTAATGGATTAACTAAATTTTATTTGCCGCATATGTTGAAACGTGATGATGGGCGCATTATTTTTATAGCCAGCGAAGAAGCCGTAATGCCTTCAGGACAAATGCCTCAATACTGCATGACAAAATCAATGCTCTTATCCTTGTCTAAAAGCTTGTCCAAATTAACCAGGGGAACGGAAGTAACCGTTAATACGATTATGCCAGGACCAACCCTCTCAGAGAATGTGTACCAAATCATTGAAGGAATGTACCCTGATAAAAATATGACTTTTTCTGAAAAAGAGAAGGAATTTATGGTTACGAACCTGCCTCAATCCGAAATACAGCGATTTATCAAGCCTATGGAAATAGGTAGACTGGCTGCATTCCTGTGCAGTCCTTACGCATCCGCGTTTAAAGGTTCTCCAATCCGTATGGATGGCGGAATGGTGCCTACGATTTTCTAAGGTTATTAAAATATTCTTACTCATATTAAAAGCTTGGGATCTAAAAGAGATCTCCAAGCTTTTTTAGTATCTATTCGCAATGTCCCTGATTCGAACCTGGTTTTTATTCGCTTATCAATTCCAGCTTGGTCAGCCTTTTGTGGTATACAATGCGAGACAGTCCGACGCTAATTTCATATAGAAGCAACAGGGGTACAATGACGAGAATGTCCGACACGATATCCGGCGGTGTAATGGTAACAGCTGCTATCGTCAGCAGCAAGTAGGCGATTTTCCGCATTTTTGCTAAGCGAAGCGGATTCAGGATGCCAATCGAGGTCAAGAACATGATAACGACGGGCATTTCGAACAGAACACCGAACGGTACGGTCATATGCACCATAAAACGGAAGTATCTCTCAGCTGTATAAGCTGTTATGAAATGATGCGACAGCGAATCCAGGAAGGACAGGACCATGGGGTAAATGACAAAGTAGCCGAAAGCCAACCCCAATAAAAAAAGGGCTCCGATCGCGGGGATATACGCTAGTGATGCGCGCCGCTCAATGGTACTCAAGCCGGGTACGACGAAACGCCATACCTGAAATCCGGCAACAGGCATCGTCACCGCCAGAGCTATAACGCCTGCAATCATGAAGTATACCCAAATCACGTCCGTTGGTCCCAATACTTGAAGCTGACCCTCCACGTCGCGAGTCAACATTTCATATAGGGGTTCAACATACAGAAAAGCGGCACAAAGGGCTACCAAAAAGGTGCCCAATGTGATGAGAATCCGCTTGCGGAGCTCTGTTAAGTGCTCCAATATATGCTGCTCCTGTTCTTGTGCCTGCTCGTGCTCGGTCATTTCAATTTATCTCCATCATGGATATCTTCGCTCGAAACCAGTTCACGCGTTGAGTTTTTGAACTCGCTCAGTGTACGACCGAAGGCACGGCCCAGTTCAGGCAGCTTCGAAGGACCGAAAATAATTAAGGCGATCAACAGAATGAGGATCAGCCCTGTCACACCGATGTTTCCTAGAGGCATACGATCAACTCCTTTACCTATTTTTTATCCGATGCCATTTGCAGCAGCTTTGTAATATCTCTGGCGATCGACTCGTCGCGCGGCGCACCATGCAGCTTCGAGGCAATTCGGTCGATCAGCGCAGGAGCTTGCGGATTCGTTACCGTTAGAATTTGCACTTCTTCGTTAAACATGCTCTTCACTTGCTCTTTGGCTTGCGACATATTATCGTTGTCCGCAGACTTGGCCCCGATAACACCTTCGTTTGGTTCACCTTTACCCGACATTCCTTGCGTCTGACTTAAAACCTTTTGCTGCATGTTGTCATATTGGTTAGAAGAAACGCGTGATTCTGCACGTGCCAGAATAATCGTGTCATTCAGGACAAAGGCTTTGACTCCTTCAATGCCTGAACTTGCGAGTCTTGACTGGACATGGGAAGAGACACCGCCTTCATGCAGGCTGGAAGAGCCGATCATGCTGTACACAGACATGCCCATACCGCTTGTGGTTTTCCCGTGGACATTGGTAGTTTCGGTCTTGGGCCCATGATAGCTTGGGATCACATCGGTACTGTGCAAGTGTACGGCATCGGCATTACGCTGTTCCATGGATTGCGCATTTTGTTGATTGTCGTTTTGATTTAAGCAGGCTGTTAAAGAAAGAAGCAGTGCTGAGCCCAATATTGGACCTCTCCACTTGCTCCACAATTGATTCATGAGCATTCGCCTCCATATCGTTAGTGTTTTTATCATGCCCGGATGGAGAATAATGTATGAATGAAATTTTGATGGGGACAATACCCATTATTCCAAATGATAAAGAGTAGGGGTGCTGAGAGTTTGAGCGAACAAGACGAACAACAAACCAAACCATCGAAGCCTGGCAGCTCACAGACGATGTCTCGGCGGAAATTTCTGAGAAACTCCGGTTATGCCGTGGGAGGTGTCGTGCTGGGCGGGGTACTCGGTTATCTGCTGCCGAAGCGGGCAACTCCGCCTGCAGCGCCAGCTCCTGAGACGAATGAAAACAACTACAATCAAGCATTAATGTTCTTCAACCAGGAACAATACCGGATCACGGAAGCAGCCGTAGAACGTATATTCCCTGCGGATGACAATGGTCCTGGCGCCAAAGAACTTGGCGCCGCATTCTTCATCGACCACCAACTGGCCGGTGATTGGGGTTTTAATGCAAGAGACTACATGCAGCCGCCTTTTTATGTTGGAGAGAAAACGCAAGGTTATCAGGGACGATTAAGAAGACGAGAGATTTTCTACATTGGGCTGCGCGAAATTCAGAACTACAGCCAAAAAAATTATCAGAAAGATTTCCCAAGCCTGTCGCCAGAGGAACAGGATGCCGTGTTAACAGCCTTTCAGAACGATGAGGTCAAATTGACAACGATCTCAGCCAGCGGGTTCTTCAACCTGCTCCGCAGCAGCACATTAGAAGGTGTTTACAGTGATCCGCTATATGGTGGCAATAAAAATATGCAGGGCTGGGCGATGCGGCAATATCCGGGTAACCAAATGGCTTACACGAATATTATCGAGAAGAATTTTACCGTCATCCCGCCTAAGAGTTTAAAAGATCACCTATAACGGCTCACGATTAGCGAGAGGAGTATAGATATGGCTAAAAAATTACCTAAAACGGATGTTGTCATCATTGGCGTCGGCTGGGCTGGCGGCATTATCGCTTCGGAACTGACCAAGAACGGTTTATCCGTTGTCGGATTGGAGCGAGGTAAAGAAAGAGTGACGGAAGACTATTACATGGCTCACGATGAGCTCCGTTATGCGCTTCGGTACGATTTAATGCAGGACCTCTCCAAAGAAACGATTACATTTCGAAGCACTGAAAAAATACGTGCGCTTCCAATGAGGCAATATGGCTCGTTCTTGTTAGGCGAGGGATTGGGAGGAGCCGGGGTGCACTGGAACGGGCAAACATTCCGTTTCCTGCCTTACGATTTTAAAATTCGGAGCATGACGGAAGAACGATATGGGAAAGATAAAATACCGCCGGAAATGATGATCCAGGACTGGGGTATTACCTATGATCAGCTTGAGCCGTTCTTTGATAAGTTCGAGAAGACGACCGGCATCTCCGGCGAGGAAAATCCCTTGGCAGGGAAACGTTCGAATCCTTACCCGACACCGCCTATGCTTCACACGCCATCCATGAAGATGTTCACAGAAGCGGCAAAAAAACTGAAGCTCAATCCCTATACGGTCCCTTCAGCGAATCTGTCGGAAAGCTATACGAATCCGGATGGCATTGCCCGGGCAGGTTGTCAGTATTGTGGGTATTGCGAGCGGTTTGGGTGTGAATACGGGGCGAAAGCGGATCCGGTCGTTACCGTGATTCCTGTTGCCAAAAAAACCGGGAAGTTCGAAATCCGGACCCATTCCTATGTAAGACGAATCCTGCATACGGGAGGTAAGGCAACGGGTGTCATGTACACGGATCTAACGACGGGAGAGGAAATCGAACAGCCAGCGGATATCGTCGTATCAACGGGGTATGTATTTAATAATACTCGTTTGATGCTTCTCTCCAAGATCGGTAAGCCATACGACTCGTCCAGCGGAACAGGTGTGATTGGCAAAAACTATGCCTATCAGGTCATCAAGGGGAATGCCGCCGGATTTTTTGAGGATAAATTCAATTTGTTTGCCGGCGCGGGAAGCCTAGGAATGAGCGTGGACGATTATAACGGCGACAATTTTGATCACTCGGACTTGAAGTTCATTCATGGGGGGAACATTGCCCATACGGTAACCGGACAAAGGCCAATTCAAAACAATCCGGTACCGGAGGAATCACCGCGTTGGGGAAAAGAGTTTAAGGCGAATTCCTTGAAGTATGCAAACAGCGTGCTGTCCGTGGGCTCTCAAGGTTCTTCTATGCCTTATCGACATCACTATCTGGATTTGGATCCCACCTATAAGGACGCATTCGGAGACCCGTTGATTCGAATCACGTTTGATTTCGAAGAGCAGGACCGCCAGTTGGCCAGGTATCTTTCCGATCGCTGCGCGGAGATCGTGCAGGAGATGGGAGGCCAGAACATTATGAAACTGAAGGAACTGGGACCTTACGAAATTACGACATACCAATCGACTCATAATACCGGCGGGGTGATTATGGGAGAGAACCCTGGTAATTCGGCCGTCAACAACTACATGCAAATGTGGGATATGGAAAATTTATTTGTCGTTGGCGCATCCGCTTTCCCGCATAATAGCGGCTATAACCCGACAGGGACGGTCGGGGCCCTTGCTTATCGAACAGTGGATGGAATTCTTGAATACAGCAAAAAGGGCGGGCTATTAGTATAGCTTGCATTTTACAAAAGGAGGTAGTTTGATAAATGTTCAAAAAAGGGTTACTGTTTGTTATGTTATTGACAACTTTTGCTTTTGCTGTGGTGGCATGCGGTGGCAATGATACATCCGAGCCAGCTCCAGCTCCAGCTGAAAACGGAGGACAAGCTCCGGAGGAAGGAGCAACCGGCGGGGATGCCACCAATGATGAAGCGATGACGCTGTACAATGCCAACTGCATGGCTTGCCATGCTACTGACCTAGGCGGGGGCGGAAACTTTCCCAGTCTCCAAAACGTAGGATCCAAGCACGATGCCAGCGAAATTGCGGGTATTATTTCGAATGGGCGCAATGGAATGCCGGCATTCCAAGGCAAGCTGACGGAAGACGAAATTAATGTGCTGTCCCAATGGTTGGCTGCCAAAAAATAAGGCGAATAGAATATGAAAAAATGAGGACCCTCATGCTACAATGCAGATATGTATCGCGTTGTTAACATGGGGGGTTCTTCATATGCGCGGAAGACTGGGAACACTTTTTAGGAGGGGGACTGTGAAGTCATGACAGAGACGTTCGTATCCTCCTATAGCACTTGTTCAATAAAGTGCCGAACGGTGGTTTGCTTTTTTGCCGGTGTCTTGACCTATCGGAATAATTTTGAAGACGCTGCAAGCGAGATTGCTCTTAGATATCCAAATGCCAAAATTGTGGTGATCTTTCCGTATGGGATGGCAAACGGCATAGCGGGTTCCTCGTTAATCCGTCTGCTAGCCCGGCAGCTTGCTCAAGTTGGCTATGACTTGGTTCGCGAGCAGTCTTGCCGGGTAGTGAACGCAGGGCAGATCATCCGCGAGCATGCAGCAGATGCGGATCAACTGATCCTGATCGGGCACAGCGCTGGAGGCCTGGTCGCCTATAAGGCAGGGCTTTATTTGGAGGACAAGTACAACTTCCAGGGAGTCCATGTATTTGCTGTGGGATGTCCAAAGTTTTATTTGAAGGACATTCCTTACAATGACCGGTTTACATATATCACTGGCCAGGATCCGGACAGGATCACCAGAATTGGCAGTTGGCGCAAGCCGGGTTCCAGGGTGTACCGGGGAAGTCCGGGGCGCGAGATTCAACTGGATTTTAATCCGGATCATCAGGGATGGCGATATCATGCTTCTTATTTTCTGAAATCGGCATGGACGGATTCAAACGAAGCGTTCCATACCAATTCAGTAGATCTGGTTTCCAAAATCCATGAGTTGTGCCCTGGAAACTAAATGCTACGTAATAAATATTATGTAAACTAAAAGGATTCATGTGAAATAGAAAACTGGTAGATAACAGTATTGGCAACGTCATATAAGGTTATACTTGACTCTTTGGTTTATAATCTCTCAAACGGTTGATATTGGAATAGTTCGATGATACTATAGAACTATATTTCATAAGCCTTAAGGGGGAAAAATGTAACAGTGGAGAAAAAAAAGTCGAAGTTTAAAAAGATTTTGCTAATAATTGTGGGGGTTCTTGTCGTTCTTTTTGTCATTGGCAGATTATCCGACAATTCCTCATCCGATCCAGGTAACGGCACAACAGCGAAGAGTGCAAGTGCTAGCAAGACTAATGATCATGAAGCAAAATTTGCCGAAGCACAGGATTTATTCAAAAATGGAAACTATGTTCAAGCCAATGTAGTAGTCGACGAAGCTATTAAAGCTGAGAAAAAGGATGAATATACGAAACTGAAAACCGACATAGAGTCTAAGATCAAGAATCGGAAAACGGAACTGGAGTCCAAATTTGAAATTAAAGAAGATAAAGTCGAAAATATTACCTTTATCTCACCATCCGCGGGTGTTACCAAAGGCTTGAGCTTCTATCCTTACATCGGCGTAAAGGATTCCAAAAAATACATGATCTTACGAGTTGGGTATCAGGAGGACGCAAAAAAAGCCTTATTTGTGTTTACCAAAGTGAAGGTCCGTGCAGGAGACAAATTGCAGGAGCTTGATTTCAACCCGATGGATAAAGTGAATGATGTGGATCTTTTTGGTTCCGGAATGACAGAAATAGTGGATATAAATGTAGATAAAAAAATGGAAGACCTGCTTGGTAACGTGATTCCAGCAAATGATGAAATCATTGTACGATTTGAGGATATATCCAATAAATCGACAGACTACACTTTAACCAAGAATCAGAAGCAAACGATAGCGGATATTATCGAATATTACAATTACTTGGATTAGTTTGCACTACTAACTGTTGTCTGTGTACTGTACTTGTACTCATAACATACGTTCCAAAGAGCCGAATTCCCTTAAAGGAATTCGGCTCTTTGTTGTTTACGGCCGTATATCCGCCTGATGATTTTTACGGAATTTCAGGGGAGAGAGACCGATTATGCTTTTAAAGGTGCGGCCGAAATGGGTGGGATTGTCGAAGCCAACGCTTTCGGCGATTTCGGAAACTTGTAAATTGGATTCTTTCAACAAATGACTCGCTTGCTTGATCCGTACGTGATTCACATACTCGATCAGAGTAAACCCTGTTGATTCCCTGAAGGTTCGACTAAGATGGGAGGGACTTACATGGAATCGGCTGGTGAGTTCCTCTAATGTCAGACGCTGTTCGTAGTGGTGATTGATAAAGTGGGCAATATGGGAAATACGCTGATGAACCTGGTTGGTTGAGACATTTATGTATTGACGACCACTGTTTAGAATACGGTGGATGAACACCAAAAGCTCGGACAACAGGATTTTGAGATAAAAATTCGACTCCGGAAATCCGTTGGCCGATTCGGCGACCATCTTCGCAAAAATCCCTTCGACATACCCCTGCTCCTGACCCTTTAACCGGATGGAGCCGGAACCTGTTTGGAAAGGGGAGAGAGGATGAAAAGACGAATCCTCGGTCAACAACCCACCTAAGAAATCTTCTTGAAAGAGCAGGGTCACTCTTTCAAATGGCGCACCGTTAGGATTGATCAGACGATGTCCGTCATTCTTGCGAATGAGCAGCATGGAACCGCCCACAAGCTGAAACGGCTGACTTCCAATACAATAATGCAGCTCGCCGGAGACAATATACAGAATTTCATAAGCGTCGTGATAGTGGAATGAAGGAATACTCGATCGGGATTTGCTCTCTCGACTGATATAGAAGGGATCGGAGCAAAAAAAGTTGATGTCAAATCACCTCTCACGAAAATCCAGCTATGTCATGATGTCCTCATTGTACCCGAAGCCGATTGAATTGTTAATCAAAATAACAGCAATATATGTTGAAAAGGGCCATTTTTAAATAAGATTCTGCGAGAATCCTGAGAAAACATCGGATATATTCAAGAAGGCGGGATTCATATCGAATCCTCAAGCCAAACCGTTCATGTTGAACGGGAAAGGGGTGCAAAGCATGCGAATCAAGAAGAAAAGAGGAAGGAATCCGCAAAAAATGTTCTTATTGTTTTTAGCATTATTGTTGATCCCCTGGACATTGCCGGCAAATTCACATGCCGACTCCGTGACGGGTAAGTCCGAGCTAGCCTCCGATGGGCCGGGGAAAGCGGCCGAGGCCTTAATCGCCGAATGGGTCTTCAAGAACAAGGGAGAAGGAGGCGTCCATCCTGCAACCGGAGGACTCAACAAGTCTTCCTCCATCCTGCAACAGGTCGGAGGATATTTTGAATACTACGACAGTAAAGCCCAAGATATTAGCTACCAGGGCTGGGATAACGGCCAGGGCAAGAAATATTGGTTGGCCATGGTTTCTACCTCAGCCTACAAGAATATCAAATTATCCTCGGAGCAAAGCTCTTCGGGTTCCGCTCCTAACGATTTCAAAGTACAGGTAAGTACCGACCGAACGGTATGGACAGACGTCCCGGGAGGCACGGTTCAGATGAATATCGTTTCAAGTTACAATTGTCCGAATCAATCCTGCATACTTAATAACGTCTCCTTGCCGAATGCAGACGATAAGCAAATGCTGTATATCCGCTGGGTGGTTAACTCCAATAAGCCAACCAACACCAAAGATAATCCGAAAGGCATTGGATCGGGAGGTTCCAGTAAAATTCGGAACATTCGCGTAACCGGAGAACCGATTTCCGGAACAACGCCTGAACAGCCTACCATCGACGTATCCTATATACCGGAGCAAGGTGCGGATAAGGTAGCCGTGACCACGCCGATTGAGGTTAAGTTCAATAAACCGATCACGGTAACGGCCAAACAGGACATCACGGTTCGGGATGGCCAGAATCAGCCTGTTCCAAACCTTGCAGTCGAAGTCATAAATCAAACGACCTTGCGCATTGGGCATGGCGGATTAGGTCAAGGGAAAAGCTACAGGGTTACCATTCCCCAAACCGCGGTCCAAGGAAAAGACGGCTCCCCCCTGATTCGAAATATCGAGTGGAGCTTTACGACTGTAGGTTCAGTCTCTCAGCCGAAACTCATTAACATGACCTTGAACGGCGATCCTAAAACAAGCATGGCTTTCGCTTGGTACACGGATACCTCGGCCGGAACGAAAGTCCAGGTAGCCGAATCAACGGGAACCGGTAACGTGTTTCCGAAAGAGGGAGTTCTTGAATTCACCGGAACTTCCGAGGAAATTTCGACTTATATGACCAAGGGTGACAGAACGACGGGTAAGAAGAAAAAGTTTTTCAGCCATAAATCAAGCGCGAATGGATTAAAGCCGGGAACTGATTATGTATTCCGGGTAGGCGACGGTTCGATATGGAGCTCAATGGGATCGTTTAAAACCGATACAGCGACGCCGCAGCCATATCGCTTTATCGTGGGAGCCGATTCTCAGGCCTCGAGCAAATCAGGCTTTGAACCATGGGCAGATACCTTCAAGAAAGCTTACGAACATATTGGTAACCCCAAATTTCTGATCAATGCCGGCGATCTGGTTGATAATGGCGACCTGGAAGAGCAATGGCAGTGGATGCTCGGGCTCGCGCAGGAGCATCTGATGAAAGTGCCATTTGTTCCCGTACTGGGCGGACACGAAGTATCGGATTGGGACGGGGATGCCACGACGCCGAATAATAACTTTTACAACCATTTCAATCTGCCACGGAAAGTGGTGGATGCGACACATGATGGCTCGGTCTATTCTTTTGAATACGGCGACGCGCTTTACATGGTGTACAACTCGCAGTTTGATGGCAAGCTGAACGAAGACGGCTCCGTCGACTGGGATGATGATCAGCACGAACAGTTTTGGAACCAGATTGATTGGATGCGGAACACGGTCGCGAAGACCGACAAGAAGTGGAAATTCGTGACGCTTCACAAAGCACCTTATGCAGCTGGCGATAATTCCGCGCAATGGGAAGGAGATCGCGTTAAATTTTACAGAAAAAATCTGATTCCTGTATTTGACGAGCTTGGCATCGATATGGTGTTTGAGGCTCACGATCATATGTATATGCGTTCCTTCCAAATGTACGGGGACAAGGTCATCGATCCGAAAAAACTGGAAAAAGACGAAGCAGGCAACGTCGTCAATCCTCAAGGAACGGTGTATCTGATGTCCAATGCGTTTGGAAACAAATTTTATTACAAGAACGAACCGTATGACGACTTCTTCGCAGCGATTAACAACCAGCCGAAGAAAAAAATGTTTACGGATGTGTCGGTTGCAGATCAAATTCTGAAATTCGATGCCTATACGGCTGCTGTTGAAGATGAAGGAAAGAGCGGATACGGGAAAAATGGGCTGAAGGTATACGATCATTACGGTATCAAACGAACAGACACCAAACCGGATCCGGTGGAGGGAGCACAGGTTAAACTCCAAGGTACCAAAGCTACGTTGACCTGGAAGGCGCCGTCCTCAAGTAAAGAGCAGGTAAGAGGATTCCGTATTTACGAAAAGGATGACAAGATCAGCAAGCATTGGAGCCTCTATGTGCCCGTGAAGTCGGGAACGTCGCAGTACAGCGTTGTTATCGACAAATTGAATCCGGATATCCAATATAATCTGGTGATCAAATCTGTTGGCAGAAGAGACAATTCCAGCCCAGTCACGGTAAGCACTTCAAATCAGACCGAGGGGAATGAGCCCCCATCCGCTTTGGATGGTTTGGTGGGCAAAGGCGTGTCTCCTTTCCAAATTGACCTGACCTGGAGAGCGCCATCCGGTAAGGCGCCGGATCGTTATCATGTTTACCGCAACGATAATCACGTTGGAACAACCAAGGAAATAACATATATCGATACCGGGCTGACGCCTGACACGGAATATCGGTACAAGGTGACGGCCGTTACCGCGGGAGGAGTCGAATCGCTGCCGTCTGAAGAAATCCGCTTGAAAACGATGCCTTCTTCACAAGGCACCGGGCCTTACAAGCCGTTCCCGCAGCATACGGCCTACACCTCCGGCTCGATCAAGCCAAATCATATGCAACAAGCGCAGCTGGATGCAACCGTTGCCCGGCTGTATGATGAGTGGAAGCAGAAATACTTGAAAAAGAAGCCGTATCTTCAATCTTCGGAGCCGGATCAGTACTACGTCTGGTATGCCGATGGGGACTGGTTCCAAGAAGAGTTTGACAAGGAGCTTAATGTCAAGTATCAAGCGATAACCGTTTCGGAAGCGCACGGATACGGGATGCTGATCACCGCACACATGGCGGGTCATGATCCTAAAGCTAAGGCTTATTTTGACGGACTATATCGATATTTCAGAGCACATCCGAGTAAGATCAACCCGGACCTTATGGCTTGGAAGCAGGGCGATACAGGTCAGGCCGTCGTGGATGTCAGCGGCGTGGATTCGGCCACGGACGGTGATATGGATATCGCATACGCGTTGCTCCTTGCGGATCGCCAGTGGGGAAGCGATGGTGAGATCAATTACTTGGCCGAAGCCAAAAAAGTAATTGACGCTATCATGAAGAGTGATGTCAATCATGCTGAGTGGACTTTGAAGCTTGCAGATTGGGTAAGCGACGACGATGCTAAATATGGCAGCGCTACGCGTCCTTCCGATTTTATGCTTCAGCATTTGAAAGACTTCAAAAACGCGAGCGGAGACGCCAATTGGGACCGCGTCATCGACAAAACCTATTCCATCAGCGAGGGATTATACAAAAAGTACAGTCCGAATGCGGGGCTGCTGCCCGATTTTGTGGTCAAGAAAAACGGCAGCTATGCTCCGGCAGATTCAACATTCCTGGAGTCTGAAACGGACGGGGACTATAGTTATAACTCTTCACGTATTCCTTGGCGGATCGGTACGGACGCTCTCATGACAGGGGAAACTCGTGCCAAGGAGCAGCTAAATAAAATGACGTCTTGGATTCGCCAAGCGACCGGGGATGATCCAAGCAAAATATATGGTGGTTACAAGCTGGATGGATCAAAAGCACTCGTGGATTATACGGATACTTCATTTTCTGCGCCGATGATGGTCAGCGCCATGATAAATCCGGCGAATCAGGAGTGGCTCAACCGATTATGGGACCACAATGCCTCCATCTCCACGAATGATGATGTGTACTTTGGGAATACGCTGCGTCTCCTAAGCATGATTGTCGTTTCGGGTAACTGGTGGTCACCGACCATCGCGGATACCGAAGCGCCGATGCAGCCAACCATCGAAGAAGCGGTAGCCGTATCCGATTCATCGGTGGAACTGAAGTGGACTCCTTCTTTCGATAATGCGGGCATTGCAGAGTATAAGGTTTATCGGAATAATACCGTCATTGGAACGTCGAATACGACGGATTATAAGGATAGCGGCTTGATGCCGAATACAATGTATCAATATTTTATCGTTGCGTACGATACTTCCGGTAACATGTCCAAAATCAGCAATGTCAGAATCGTCTCAACTGGGAAGCAATAAATGTAATGCGATGATGATCAAACCATGAAGTACTGTCCGTCACTGAAGCAGTGATGGTATGAGCTAGCGGTAATCATAACGAATGAATAAAGAGCCCGGGACCTCCCCGGGCTCTTTATGATCCGCGCTCCTGGAACAACCTATTTACCGTTTATTAAAGAATAAGAGGCATTAGAGCTATCGTACTTCCTCATTCACTTTGCGAATTTCTTAAGTTGTTTCCTTAGCCGAAAAGGTTATACTTATCAATAGGTTAATTTGAAAGTCATCAGGGGGATATGTGAATGGCAAAACAGGATGAAGTTTCATTACAGAAGAAATTGAGGCCAAGGCATATCAGCTTTATGGCGATGGGCGGTGTAATCGGCACCGGGATATTTAAAGGAAGTGCCGAGACGATCAGTCTCGCCGGTCCGGGCGTTATTTTCTCTTATATCTTTGCGGGACTGCTTCTTCTGGTCGTTATGGGAGCGATGACGGAAATGGCTACGGTGTATCCGGGCCGCAATATGAAGGATTTTGTTCGCGAAGCCTTTGGTAAGCGGGTTTCTTTTGTCATGGGCTGGATGTATTGTTTCATGTGGCTGTCGGTATGCGTGATTGAAGTGATTGCGGCAGGCAGCTTTCTGCAATACTGGTTTCCGGAGGTTCCGCTGTGGCTGCTAAGCCTTGCAAGTGCGGCGCTCATTATTTTAATCAATATGATGAGTGTTGGAAGTTTTGGCGAAGTGGAATTCTGGCTTGCCGGAATAAAAATCGCCATGATTATTAGTTTTATTGTGCTGGGAAGTTTTCTGATGTTTGGCATTATTCCGAGTTCGGACACCCCGTACCTTCAAAATTTCACTGCTCACGGCGGGTTTTTGCCAAACGGATGGTTTGCCATATTCTCAGCTCTGCTTGTCGTTACCTTTTCGTATGGAGGCTCCGAACTGATAGGTCTCACATTAACTGAGACCGAAAATGCGGAGAAAATCCTGCCTAAAGTCGTACGCAACTTTATATTAAGGGTGATTTTGTTCTTTACGCTGCCGCTCCTGATTATTTGCGGATTGATTCCATGGAACCAGCTGGGGGGAGAGTCAAGTCCTTTCGTTCAGGTATTGTCCGCTACGGGATTGCAGGGAGCGGCCCACATCATGAATTTCATATTGGTAACGGCCGTGCTGTCTGCAGCTAACTCCGGTATCTATGGTGCGACGCGCATGATCTATTCCATGGCAGCTGCCGGGGAGGCTCCAAGGAGCTTGGCCAAGACCACGAGCAAAGGCATTCCGCTTAATACGCTGAAACTTTGCGCTATCATTCTTTTGGCAGGTTCACTGCTGGGACTGATCGCGCAAGACCAGTTGTTTCGGGTCCTGATGGCGGTTCCGGGCTTCGTTGTGGTGCTGGTATGGATCTGTATTTGTTTCTCCCAGCTGAAGCTTCGCAAAGCTTATCCGGTGCAGCCCAGCTTTAAGGTATGGGGCTTCCCCTATGTAACTGCGTTTACTGCGCTTTGTCTATCGGTGATCACGGTCCTCTTCCTCATCGATGGACAGAATCGGGTCAGCATCAGCGTATGTCTGTCCGTTCTGCTGTTATTGGTTGCCTGGTCCATCATGAAATTCAAAAAAGAAGCAGAAACGCATAACTGAGTGGAATATACGAAAGAGAAGGCGGCAGGGGAATCAATCCTCTGTCGCCTTTTCCATGCGTGTGAACAAGTTTGCGTGATGCGGCGATGCTCCTTAACCTATAGCAAATTGTTAATTAACTGAAACGAAATGGAATCAGCGGCTGTTTCTACGGAAGCAGCCGCTGATTTGTGCAGGGAAGAAGCATTCGAGGTGCATTCAATGATTATCCCGGGTATGATGATTAGGTAGTATGAGAGTAATTCATTATACTTATAGTATAATGGTTACTTCAATATGAGATGGGAAAGAGGGAACGAATGCCTACTATACTGGTTGCTGACGATGATGCGAACATCCGCGAACTCGTCTGTTTGTTTCTACGCAACGACGGATTCGTAACAGTCGAAGCCGCAGACGGCAAGGAAGCACTGGACGTCTACACTTCAACCCATGTCGATCTTGTCGTGCTTGATATTATGATGCCGATCATGGATGGTTGGACGTTATGCAAGGAGCTTCGAAGAGCCAATCCTGATCTACCGTTACTTATGCTGACTGCGAGAGGCGAAACATGGGAGAAAGTGAAAGGTTTCGAACTTGGAACGGACGATTATTTGACGAAACCATTCGATCCGTTAGAGTTAACGGTGCGTGTCAGAGCATTACTGAAACGATACAAAATTGGCTCCACGCAGACGATCCAATTCGGGAACGTCATCCTTGATCGACAGACCTATAAGGTGATGAGAGGGACAGAGTCGCTTACGCTGCCGCTCAAGGAGTTCGAATTGCTATATAAGCTTGCTGGTACACCCGGACAAGTCTATACGCGCGAGCAATTGATCGATCAAATTTGGGGGATTGATTATGCTGGGGATGATCGAACCGTAGATGTACATATCAAACGTTTGCGCGAACGGTTTGCGGCTACACCTGATTTTCGGATCGAAACGGTTCGTGGGCTTGGCTACCGGCTCGAGGTTCACGAATGATTAGATCTTTATATATCCGTGTGGTCCTGACATTTCTAGTCTCCGTCATCGCGGGCACGATCATTTCTTTTTTTATGTCTACCTGGATATTTGAGGACAAATTGAATGAGAACGCTCAAATCAACTTACGTAACTTCGGCCAAGATGTCGTACAAATTTACAAGACCCTTCCCTTACGCGAAGCAGAATCATTCGTTAGTGGAATGAAGCAACTGGATTCCTACTATATTCGAATTTACGATGCAACGGGTCAGTTCCAGTCTTACGGAAAGCTTAACGGACATAAATTGGCCGCGGTGACGGAAGAGCGACTGAAGAAAGTGTTAGACGGAGGTGTTGTCCAGGACAATCCGAACGGTATTGCTACAGTTCTCTTAGGTTTGCCGGTGAAAACAGAAATGGGAACGAAAGCGATGTTTTTGGAGACGCTCGCTCCACCTTCTGCCACTTTTGTCGCCCAGTGGGGATTGATCTTTGCGACCTGTTCGTTGATTGCAGGAAGCTTATTAATTCTCGTTGCCTCGGTATTCCTAGTCAGACCAATCAAAAAGCTGACAAAAGCGACCAAGCGTATCGCATCTGGAGATTTCAACGTCAAGCTGAATATTAAGCAAGTGAGTGAGCTCGGTACGCTGGCCCGCAGCTTCGAAGAAATGATGCACGATCTACAGCAACTTGAGCAGATGCGCAGGGAATTCGTAACGAATGTGTCGCACGAGGTTCAGTCTCCGCTCACCTCGATATCCGGTTATGCTCTAGCACTTAAGCAAGTAGACCTCTCAGATCACGAACGAAGCCGTTATCTGGATATTATCATCGCGGAAGCGCAGCGGATGTCCAAAATGAGTGATAGCCTGCTCAAGCTGAGCATGCTTGAATCACAGTCACAGCAACCTCGACTTAGCACACTCAGCCTGGATGAACAGATCAGGCGCGTCATTGTAACTCTCCAACCACAATGGTCTGCTCGCAACATTCACTTTGAGCTTGATCTCCAAGCCGTTAAAGTCTTGGCTGATCACGACCAGTTGAACCAGGTATGGACGAATATTCTCAGCAATGGCATCAAATTTTCCAAGGATGGTGGCGTGATTCACGTCAGCACCAAGCAGGATATCAAGAATGTGACTATTCGAATCTCCGACACAGGTATTGGTATCCCTCTTGAAGACCAGAAGCGCATATTCGAACGATTTTTCAAGTCGGATCGTTCCCACAGTCGCAAGTATGACGGCAGTGGTATGGGACTTGCCATCGTTAAACAGATTGTATCGCTTCATCAAGGGGACATCCGAGTAGAAAGTGAACCAGGTCAAGGAACAACCTTTATTGTCACGTTGCCAATCACTCCACCAACGGAATAATTAGGCTTACAGGATAAGGTGGATGTATAGAATGTCCATCGGATTGTCTAAACCGTATTTTCATGCCACGTTTCACATGCAAGCTTTCTTGTATGTGAAACGTGGCATTTTTTTGTTAGTTCATACTCCGTTCATATTGTCGTCATGGTGAGGACATCTTGGTTGGTTAGGCTTGCATTAACGGCTTGTTACGGCCATTAACCAGATGAGGACAGGAGCAGATGTGTGTGACAAAAGAAAGAGAGAAGAAAAAATGGGGTGGAACCAAATCGAGGAAAGTATTAAACATTTTGCTTAAAGTATTAGGTGCAATCGTTATAGCTATCCTACTTTTTGTTGCCGCCGTGTATACCGTTAACAAAATCAGCAGTCATTCGGAGCAGAAGAGATTGGAACCTTATGGTCAGCATGTATCTGTAGATGGGAATCAGATGAATGTCACCATTCAAGGAAAAGGCGAAGAAACAGTCGTGATTTTACCCGGCTTTGGAACGGCATCGCCAGCACTTGATTTTAAACCGCTTATTTCAGAGTTATCCCCATATTATAAAGTCGTCGTCGTAGAGCCTTTTGGTTACGGATTGAGCGATCAGACCGAAAAGGAACGCAGCACGGCAAATATCGTAAGTGAGATTCATGAAGCTTTACAGAGTCTCCATATTGATCGTTATATCCTTATGGGCCATTCCATTTCCGGGATCTATAGCCTGGATTATGTGAACAAATATCCAAATGAAGTACGTGCATTTGTTGGACTGGATAGCAGTGTGCCAGCGCTGAGTGAACAAAAGATTGATTCGTCAGATACACAACCGATTAAATGGTTCCGCAACTTAGGTTTCGCCCGAGTACAACTGAAACTGAGTGCTGACCTTTATGAAGGACTACCTTATGATGAACAAACGAAAGAACAATTGAACATTCTGATACGCAAAAACATGTATAATACCACTCAATTAAATGAGGCAGAGAGCATGTATTCCAACTTTAAAGCAGCTGGAAGGCTAACGTTCCCTGTAAATCTTCCTGTACTGTTCTTTGTTCAGGCGAATCATCCGGGAACGGATCAATGGATTCCCGAGCATGAGAAGCTAATAAAGGACTCTGTACATGGAGAAATGGTGCTGCTTGAAGCCAATCATTATTTATATCGTTCCCATTCCAAAGAAATCGCTGAAAAATTCATGAGTTTTATGGGAGGAATCCAATAATTCCTTCATGTACAAGCTCCCGTACATAACGCCGCAACATTTTCGTGCTTGTTCATATTCAGTTCATATTGACGTCACGGGGAGTACATTTTCATGGGTTAAGATTTCATTAGCAGCAAAGAAGAAAGCCGAACAACAGTTCAAGACAGGAGAAGATGAGAGTGACACAACCAGAGGAAAAGAAAGCGAAGAATGGATCGAGGGCCAAGAAAGTACGAAACATGATACTTAAAATACTGGGAGCAATCGTAATCGCCATTGTTCTGTTTCTAGGTATTGTTTATATCACGAATGTGATCAGTACAAATTCAGAGGCGAAAAAGATAGAGCCTTATGGTCAGCACGTATCCGTAGACGGCAAAAATATGAATGTGCTCATTCAAGGAGAAGGCAAAGAAACAATCGTGCTGATTCCAGGTTTTGGAACAGCTGCACCAGCGCTTGATTTTAAGCTGCTCATCGACGAGCTATCTCCATATTACAAAGTGGTAGCGGTTGAGCCTTTCGGTTATGGCTTAAGTGACGGAACGGAAAAAGAACGAACCACAGAGAATATCGTAAGTGAAGTTCATGAAGCTCTACAGCAGCTTAATATTGACAAATACATGCTCATGGGCCACTCTATTGCAGGCATTTACGGCATTGATTATGTGAACAAATATCCGGATGAGGTAACTGCATTCATCGGAATTGATAGCAGTGTTCCAACACAACCGGGTATGGATGCCAAATTTCCTATAAAAATGTTCAATTTCCTTAAAAAATCAGGTCTCCAAAGATTGGTAGTCAAATTTAGTGGTGACCCGTACGCTGAACTCCCTTTTGATGATCACACCGTAGAGCAGATGAAAATGCTGTCGAATAAAAACTCGAACAGTTCCACGACATTGAATGAGATGGAGCATATCTCTTCCAATTTCAAGGCAGCTCAAGGTTTAACTTTCCCTAAAGACCTTCCACTTCTTCTCCTTATTCAAGCGAATAATGAAGGTGTAAAAGAATGGATACCACTGCACGAAGGACAGATCAAAGATTCTGTACATGGAAAAGTAATAACTATGGATGGCGAACATTACTTGCACCATACGTTATTTAAAGAAATAGCTGAAGACGTTAGAGCATTTATGAACGAAGCGAAGTAACTATCCAGTAAAAATTTACTCGTGATTTTACAGATGTATATAAATGAATATGAAAAGCCGTCCTGTGGGACGGTTTTTCCATAGTATGTCCACTCCGGCCGATGTACGTGATGAAAGAGAGGAATTCAAAATGAGATTATTTGAAGTACTTTTAGTTCTATCCTGTTTCGCTTTACTCGTCGATCTATTGTTTATTAAAAGAAGTGCAAAGAAAACAGGAGTGGGTTTGGGTATAGGAAGTAGCGTTATATTCGTAGTTCAATTGTTAGTTGAGGGATACAGATGGCAGTTGCTTTTGGTATATATCATGACGGCGCTATTCATACTTATCGTTATATTCAGACATTCCGAAAAGATGGTGAATCTAAAAATAGGGAAGTTGTTGAAATATAGTTTATCTTCCTTAATCGTCATTCTACTTGTGATATCTACTGGCTTGTCTGTGTACTTACCTGTCTTTCATTTGCCGAAGCCGGATGGTCCAGAGAAAGTGGGTACTCAAACCTTTCATTTTACGGATCAGAACAGAGATGAAGTCTTAACTGAAGATCAAAGTGATAAGAGAGAACTAATGGTTCAAGTATGGTATCCTACTGAAAACATTAATAACAACAAGCGTGACACGCTGTTTCCAAAAGATAAAGAGAGGTTCAGAAAGTATATTCAGAGCTTCGCTACTTCTTTAAAACTGCCTGAATTTGTGCTCGACTACTGGAAGTATAGTCAAACCAACTCTTATGAAAATGTAGAAATATTACCTTCTGCAAGTCCTTATCCCGTGGTACTACTATCTCATGGAATGGGAACCAGTAGAGTTCTACAAGCATCACAGGCCGAGAATCTGGCCAGTCATGGGTTTATCGTAGTCACAATCGATCATACGTATAGCACCTTTGCTACCCTTTTTCCGGATGGCCGTGTAACGGGCTATACAACAAAGATGACAACCATAGATGAGCGCAGAGAAATTGGGGATATATGGACAAAAGACGTGGAGTTTGTAATCAATCAAATCGAAAAGCTGAATTCAGGTGCAATTGAAAGTCAATTCAAAGGGAAAATTGATTTAAATAACATAGGCGCGATGGGGCATTCTTTTGGGGGGGCAACCGCGTTTAATGCAACGTATTTAGATCACAGAATCAAGGCCGGGGTTAATATGGACGGGTCACTGAATGAAGTAGAAAATAGAGATGATATAAACAAGCCGTTTATGTTCATGAGATCGGGAAGCTTTAAAGACTGGTTAGTCAATTTTGAAAATGATAGAAATTCGGATAACGAAGTAAATAAATTTCTTTCAGATGAGCTGCACATTATGAAAAATGTTATCGAACATGGGGGAAATGTGATTTATGTAGAAGGAACCCAGCACTTCAATTTCACGGACCTTCAATTCTATTCGGAGTTGGTTAAACTGACCGGGATCACAGGAGACATCAATGGTAAAAGAGGATCAAGCATCATAAATCAATATGTACTCGATTTCTTTAATAAGCAACTGAAAGGAACGGGCGGAAATCTGATTCAGGGACCGAGCGACATGTATCCAGAGGTGAAATTTATAGAGCAGGGAGACCTCTAACCGATCATGTCCGACGGAGTAGAGTGACGCTGTAGCATTTTTTGCTTGTTCATATTCGGTTCATGGTCGAGAGCGTTAGCGGCATGGGTTTTACAGCATGTATACACAAATATTTTACAGATCCGCTGGACATGAAGCATACCAAAACTCCACAGGATCTGAAGTTGGCCGGAATCTACTCCCCTCTGTAACCAAATTCAAAGAAATAGCTGAAAACTTTAGAGAATTTATGAAAGAAGTAAAAGGAGTACCGCCAACCATTTAACGTTATCTTAACTATCCATAACGGATGACTTTACAGTATTCAATGTAAAGTTATCCGTTTTTTTGTTTCTTTAAAGACTATTTAACCACACTATTTTTTGAGTTATTAAAATTACGTAGTATGATCTATGATAAAATTTGATAATCAAAAAATTCCCTGTTTTATTTCGGTTTTACTTATTGTGCTATCGGTTTAGGTTAGTGGAAGAAAATAGTGAAACATAGAATGATAATATCAAATTAAAAAGAAACAAAATATTTATTATGAGGGAGTACTTCAAATGAGTGTATACAAAAAACCGAAAAATAATTTAGTAGCACTTGAAGAACGGGATATACCTGGGTTAATTGCACTTTCAGCTACAGTTGGATGGGATTATGATGAACATGAAATTCAAACAGTAATGTCATCTGGTAAAGTTTACGGACACAAGAATATGGAGGGGGAAATTGTATCCAGTGCAGCAATTATTCCGTACGGGTCAGGCCTAGCATCTATTGGTATGGTCATTGTTCATCCGGATTACAGGGGTAAAGGGCTTGGAAGAAAAGTAACACAAAAATGTTTAGATTCTGTTTCAGACGATACCACGGTTATGTTAATTGCGACAGATGAAGGAAAACCAATGTATGAGAGCATGGGGTTTTGTTTGATGGATTGTGTTCATAAATATCTTTGTGACAGCTATCTTTCGATAGAGCAAAACAATAATTTAGATTTGGAAATAACTCATATGCATGAAGAGAATTTACCTCAAATTGTGAGGTTAGATAAGAATGCATTTGGTGAGGAAAGAAAGACTTTTCTTATCCATCGAATTAAGCAGGCAAAAGAAGCACTTGTCGTCAAAGGTTCCGATGGAACGATCATAGGGTTTGCCTTGTCTGTTTTAGGACCTATTAATCTAATTTTAGGACCTATTGTAGCCCCTAATGATCATATAGCATCTTTATTAATTGATAAATTGGCTAATAATCATCAAGGTAAGTTAAGAATCGATGTTCCATCAGGGAATGAGGCTTTTATGTCTCATTTGGAAAAGTATGGTTTCACAAAAGTAGGTCAACCTCCTATAATGATTAAAAATTCAAAGCAATTACCATCACGTAATAAAGCATTATATGGAATAGCTGCACAGATTTTTGGATAACTTTGATATTCAACGAACGGGTGCGTTATTAATTAACACATTATAAATGGTTAAACTTTATTTAAACCAATATTACATTGAATACATGTGAATGATGTGGGAACCGTTGATATTTCAATTGTTCTCACATCAAAGTTAAGATAATTAACGAAAAATACGCTTAGGATGATCGATAGTTAAAAAGCCGGGTTTTCCTACTTTAAGGAATCCGGCTTTTTAGTATTATTCAACGGCTTTTGAAGCCCTGTCAACTCGTTATTTCTTTGATGGTGTTACCGTTTTGTATTCAATAACTTGTAATACTTTTGGTTCAATAGCTTTTAACATTTGCTCATTTGAAAGGTTGCTTTTAGGAACATCGCCATTAGCTTCACCTTGCATTTGTAAATCAACCTGTGTTTTTGCAATGACATCTATTACTTGCTGCTTCGAGACATGTTTAGCTGTTGCAATCTCCACTACAGATTTACCTTTTGCTAATTCTTGTTTTAATTCGGTTGCGCTCATGTTAAGTAAAGAAAACAGTTTATCATCGTTTAAATAGGCATCTGCAAAATAATCAGGTTTACCATTAGAAGAGAAGAAACCTTCTACTTTAGCGTTTGAAGATACAGTCTCGCCTCCAATCAGTGAAACACTGATTGAATTGCCTTGGACGAATACCTGGTAGAGCGGTGTTTTGGATCCCTTTTGGGAGTAGTTCAGCATCAACGTTTTTTGATCCGGGTTCTCCATTTGCTCCATAGCAAACTCATACTCTTCGATATTGCCATACATTTTATTTATGAGAAGATCAACCTTCGATTTGATGTCCTGATCGGTTAAAGCAGTGAGTGGCTTCTCCTTAGGCTCCCAATTCTCTTGAATCACGTGTTCAACCTCACCCGTCGTACTGTTTGTATGAAGGGTGATTTTTTTGCCGATTCCCCCTTTTTCCTGGAGGATGATGCTGGTTTGGACACCTTGAACGTTGCTTGCCTCGATAATCTCAAACGATTTTGTTTCAGGAAATGCGCGATACAGCTTCTCAAGTGTTGCTTTGCCAACCTCATCCGTCTTGACTTGTTCAGCCGTCATCGGTATTCTAGTCAGCATTTCAATCAGAGTAGGTGCCGCAAATGCTGCGGTTGGAATCAAAATCGCAGTTGTAACGATTCCAGCAATTAGTCGTTTTTTCATAGGTTTCCCGCTCCTTTTTTGTTGCAAATATTGTGAATAGGATCGTGCTATTCGGTTGGAAATTGCCGGTGGGCAATCTATCGTTTCTGCTTCTTTGTGCAGATGTTCACGGATATTGCGTTCAATAGTCATTGATCTCTTCCATCCTTTCTGGGGGGAGATTCCATATGTTTTTTCGAAGTGCCTGGAGGCCCGCATGATATCTGGACTTGACTGTACCCACTGGAATTTCGAGCAATGTCGCGATTTCCTCCAGCGTATAGTCGTGAAAAAAGCGGAGGATCATCACCGTTCGCTGTTTATCAGTCAATTTTTGCATTCCCTCCGATATCATTTGGTTCGTGCCGTCCATCAACACAGATGGTTGATCCCAATGCGACTCTTCCCGAGAGAAGGAACGGATGCGTTCAAAAATTCGGAATCTCCGCCAGCGCTTGACCCGAAATCTCTGCACTTGACGGATGACCAAGCCGTGCAGCCAGAAATGGAAAGGTCGATTCGTATCGTAATTGGCAAGTGACGTCCACATTTGCATATAAATCTCATTCATGACATCTTCCCGATCCTGCTGATGATCCACCAGAAAGGAAACGGTTCGGTAGACGTCCTGATAGGTGGCATCATACATCGTATGAAACGCCTGTTGATCACCGTCTTTCATTTGTTTGAGTAATTCGTACATATAATCACTTTGCATTCAGAGGGCCCTCCTGGGTAAGCAGCTTACACCCTATATTGTCTCTCGATCACAAAAAGGTTCGGTGTTTTATTTATTTTTTTCGAGAACGAGTAGGACAACCAGGCTACTTAACTATTATACAGTCCGGTTACATTCGACTATTCAGCTAGGTGTTAATGTCACGAAAGCCTTGATCGGTATTGTTATATATATTGAAAAAAGAAACCACAAGGAGAAATGACCTATGAACAAAAGTATGAAAATAACGGTTGCTGCGCTAAGCGGTGTATTGATGCTGGGCGCCATGAATATTGCCGCGGAGGCAGCACCAGGTAAATCTGCAAGTACGGCAGCCGCTGTGAGCAAAGTGGCACAACTGGAAAAGGAGGAAATAGCCAGAATTAGTAAATTGCTTGAGGAGAATCCGAATGACTCTTATATGGTATACGTAAGCAATGAACTGACCAATGGAAAAGGTCTAGAGACTTTCGCTATGGGGAACATTCATCCAGAGTACAATACCTATGATGATTATTGGAAGAAAGCCTCTACTTTAAAAGAACCGGTACTGAAAGAGTCGAATAAACTGCCAGAGAATTATAGCTTTGTATCGGGGGAAATACTCGGTCCATACAGCAGTGAATATCATAATGAATTGAAGGCAGAAGCTAAAAAGCTGAAAAAGCAAGTTCATTCCAAAAAAGTGAATTGGACGAATTCAAGCATGATTTCATTACAATATAAGAACGGAACCGATTATGTTAAATTCCAAAGCACACGACTTGATCCGAAAGATAAGAAGCAGAAAGGGTATACCTATATAACTGCTGAGGAAGTGAAAAAGAAACATCCCAAGCTTGGTAAGGAATTTATAACCAACACGCTTTCCTGGATCGAAAATGGCAAGTCATTCAGCATCTCAACCAATCCGGGTAATCCGTTGACAGAAGAAGACCTGATTAAAATGGCTAAAACGGCGGTCAAAAAGTAAAAAAAATAACCATATTAAGTTTTAAATTGATATAGAATACAAATATAAAAGGTTTTGAGTGAAATAGGGTGCAAGTAGGAAAAAAATCTTCCTACTTGCACCTTTTTGTAATATTATAGAAATGTTCATATAAAGTAAGCGTTTACTTTGGAGGTTGCGCATTGAAAAGGAGGGGTGAATTCAGAATTAATACGTATATTTCAATACTAGATAATATGGAGGGAACTGATGAAGAAAACCGTTTATATCAAGATCGTTTGTCTACTGTTGAGTTTGGTTGTAGGGATGACTTCGGCATTTGTGGCAGTTCAACCTGCAAGCGCACAGGCGAAGACGAAACAAGAGAGCGGGAATGTTGAAAGCAGCGATACTGGCGCAATCATAACCTTTCCTGACAATAAGAATGACACGCCACCAAGCGTTACAGATGTCGTGTATGACAAGGACGGCACTATAATGCCCAATGGACAATCGGATGATGAAGCGGCTCGCCTCCTTGCAGAGGCAACATTCAGCGGGACGAATCTTGCCCTGAATGCTCCAGCTTTTTCATCGGGTAATGAAGTGGATTATTTGACGCCTGACTTGGCGGTTGACGGCAAGGGCAATACAAGATGGTCCTCGGCTATAGAAGACGATCAGTGGTTCTATGTTGATCTGGGCGAGAAGAAATCGTTCGACCGAGTGGTCATTCGCTGGCAAACTCCAGCCGATACATACAAGATTCTTGTGTCGGATGACGCTCAGACCTGGGTCAATGTCAAGGACAATGACGGAATTATCCAAAGCAAGGGAGGAGTGGAAACCGTCGATTTCCCTTCGCTTGAGGCTCGTTACGTAAAATTCCAGGGCATTAAGCGAGCGCCTGTCGAAGGAACGCTGTACGGCTATTCTTTTTATGAATTTGAAGTGTATCAGTTGAATGATTTGCAATCTGTAATCGATAAGGTTGCGGGTGTTCTGAACGTGCAAGCCGGACAAACCAAGCTGGATTGGTCTGCAGCAGAGGTGCCGGTTGGATACAGTGTAAGTGTATATGGAAGCGACAGGCTCCCTGTCGTTGACCTCGAAGGAAATATCCGTACGCCGCTTGTAGACGCCAAGGTGAATCTGATCATCCAAGTGGAGGATCTGAACCAACCGGATCGGAAACTACTATCGGACAATATGACCGTCATCGTTCCGGGCTTGCATGAGCAAACACCGGATCGCAATGCCGAGCCGGATGTCATCCCTTCACTGCGTGAGTGGTATGGAGACTCTGGCAATTACACATTAACCGAATCCTCGCGCATTGTGGTGGATCCGAAGGATGAATCGGTATTGCGCAAGGCAGCGGAGATCACACGCGATGATCTGTTGGATCTCACAGGCTATGAGCTGGAAGTGACAGCAGGGCAGCCGCGAACCGGTGATCTCTACCTAGCTATTGATCCGTCCTTGTCCTGGCTTGGGGATGAAGGGAATGTGTTCAAGGTGAGCGAGTACGTTTCAATTACCTCATCTTCGGCGACAGGATCCTTCTTCGGCACGAGAACGGCGCTCCAAATCATCAAGCAGAACGAGGATCGCACGATTCCGCGCGGGGAAGCGAGGGATTACCCGAAGTATGAGAAGCGGGGACTTATGATCGACGTTGCCCGCAAATATTTTACGATCGATTTCCTGCGGGACTATGTAAAGCAGTTGTCTTGGTACAAAATGAATATGTTTCAAATCCACTTGAACGATGATGTAGGGACTCCGTTCGCGGATGGAACGACGGCAGCATATCGCTTGGAGAGCACCATGTATCCCGGACTTGCAAGCGGGAACGGGCACTACACGAAGCAAGAATTCAAGGAGCTGCAATGGATGGCTATGGATTATGGCATCAACGTGGTTCCGGAAATTGATACGCCTGGACATTCCCGCGCATTCACTTCCTATAATCCGGCACTCGGGGATGAGCGGGGATTGGATATTTCCAAGCCCGAAACGGTGGAATTTGTCAAAAGCTTGTTCAATGAATACTTGGATGGAAGCGATCCGACCTTTGTCGGGCCTGAAGTGCACATCGGCACGGATGAATACTGGGGACCGGATATCGAGCGATTCCGTTGGTACATGGACACCCTTGTGAAGCATATCAATAGCAAGGGCAAGCATCCGATCATGTGGGGAGGCTTGACCATGTACAACGGGACCACACCGATCAGTAATGATGCAACGATGGGAATCTGGTATGAACCGTATGGTGCACCGCAGCAGGCCGTGGATCTCGGTTATGACGTCATCAACTCCCAAAATGTCTTTTTGTATATCGTGCCTACGCTCTATGGGAATTACTTGAACTCGCAATTCCTATATAACGAGTGGGAGCCGAACAAATGGGAGAACACAACGCTACCGCTTGGCCATCCGCGCGTGAAGGGCGGCATGTTCTCGATGTGGAATGACTTGTCCGATGCGAACAGCGTATCCATGGACGATGCGCATATCCGTTTAATGCCTGGAATCCAGGTGGTCGCAGAGAAGATGTGGACCGGAACGAGAGACGACAAGTCCTTCTCCCAATTCGAACAGCGGACGAAGATTCTTGGCGATGCGCCGAATGCTGACCGTTCTCACAAAATTACAGTGAACAATCAAGATCATCTGGTCATGAAATATTTGTTCGAGCAAAGCTTCAAAGATGATTCAGGCAACGGCTTTGACGGAAAAGGCGTCAATGTCGATATAACGGGCGGCAAGTACCAGCAGGGTGTTCGCTTCAATGGAGGAAAGAGTTATATCGAAACGCCGGTGGATGCGATTGGGTTCGGGTGGACCGCCTCCATGTGGATTAAGCCCGACAAGAACAATCCCGATGATGCCGTATTGATGGAATCGCCTGCAGGAACTTTGAAGCTGAAGCAAGGTAAGACTGGAAAGCTCGGATTTACCAAGGAGCATTATGACAGTACCTTTAACTATGTTGTCCCGGAAGATAAGTGGACGCATATTTTGCTGAAGGGCGATGACAAAGGCGTATCGCTATTCGTCAATCTTGACGAATATGTTGAACGGCTGGAAATGCAATATCCGAAAATGCACACGCTCGTCCTGCCTACGCTGCGAATCGGCAGCGAGACGAACGCGTTTAAGGGTGTACTGGATAATGTTGTCATCCACAACAAAGCGATCGAGCTGTTGAGCACGGAAAATCTTGCGCTTCACAAGTCGGCGGAGTCCTCGGAAACGGAATTCCCTTATTATTCTCCTGATATGGCCGTGGATGGCAATGAATCGACCCGCTGGTCCAGTGCGTATGTCGATGATGCCTGGTTCCTCGTGGATTTGGGAGAGAACAAGGAAATCAATAAAGTCACTATAAAGTGGCAAGGCGCTTACGCGGAGAAATATCAGATTCTGGTTTCGGGTGACAAGACGAACTGGGAGAATATTTCCGGCGAAGGCGGCGTCATCGAGTCGAAGGGAACACTGGACATTCTGGAGTTCGACACCAAGCAAGCCCGATATGTGAAGTTCCAAGGCGTGAAGAGGGCAACCGTCTTCGGCAACTCGTTCTTTGAGTTTGAGGTGTATTCACCGGGGAACATCCCTGAATATAAGGACCTGCTTGCCAAGATGGAGTTCCTTCTCACGAAGGTGAATGAAAATTCAAAGCTGCATCAATTACTGCTTCAGGTATTGAATCGCTATCCATATGACGCGAATCGTCCGATTGATCCTATGAAGACATTAATCAAGCAGATTGAGGAGTAATAGCAAAACTAAAAAAACCTCGTATCCTTCACGGATACGGGGTTTTTTAATCATGGAGGGATCTCTAAAAAGAGGTTGGATTGAACGTTAATGGTTAATATCGCACTTGTTCATTATGAAGGAGATTTGATTCTCCAATCGGTTGAGTTGTTCCTGTGTTTCTTGGTCTTCAGCACCCTGTTCCCGCAGAGCGGCAAGTTCTTGCTTAAGCTGATGGAGATCGTCGCTGGCTTTCGCGCAGTTATAGTCGCTTTCCAAATTGTCGAGCATCATGGTTCCTCCTTGGTTGTATGATGTGGTTCTTCACTAGTATGGAGGATACTTCCAAAGTTATTCACGGCCGCGGTTAAACGAGCTTTTTTCGAATCGCGCCTGAAATCAAGTCGGTCAAGGTAATCATGACGATAATCCCGAGCAAAATAATGCCGACGCGGTCCCAATTCCGTGAGCTCAGCGCGAAAATAAGCGGTGTCCCGATGCCACCTGCGCCGATGACGCCGAGGATGGTGGCGGAGCGGAGGTTGATTTCGAAGCGGTAGAGGATATACGACAAAAAACCGGGCAGTACCTGTGGCACAACGGCGAACCGGACAATTTGCAGCCGAGTCGCACCAGCAGCGATCAGCGCTTCGGTCGGGCCCGTATCGATCTGCTCCACCTCTTCGGAGAACAGTTTGCCGAGCATGCCTACTGAATGCAGACCGAGTGCCAGCACGCCTGCAAAAGAACCGGGGCCTACCGCCTTGATGAACAATAGCGCCATTACGATTTCAGGAAAGACGCGGATGAGGCTGAGCAGCACTTTGCCTGATCCGGAGGCGAATATGGACCCGGTCATGTTGGCTGCGGCCCAGAAAGCGAACGGGATACAGATGACAGCCGAGATGATCGTCCCCAAAATGGAAATCGCCAAGGTATCCAGCAAGCCACGCAGCAAATCCTCACCGTCTGGTAAATAAACAAAATCCCAATCGGGTGAAAACAGGCCGGAGAAGATAGCTTTTGTCACCTGACCTGCCGTTTCTTTAATGCCAGAGTACGGGATCCCCGAGAAAGCCCAAACATAAACGATCGCCAGCACGACGTAGATAAGCCAGCGGAGACGGCTTTTTTTCGGTTGGGGAACGATGTCGTTCCATGATTTGCTCATAACAATTTCTCCCGCAATTTCGTACTAAGATAGTCGATCATCAGGACGACAATCAGGGTGAAGATGATGATCAAGCATGTCTTGTCGTACTCAAAAAATCCGAGCGTCACTTCATAATAATGACCGATCCCGCCAGCTCCCACCAGACCGAGCACGGCAGCGGCACGAACATTGATTTCGAACGTGTACAGCGTATAAGAAGCGAAATGTGCCCGAATCTGCGGGACTGCACCGTATACGATCAGCTGCGGGAGATTTGCCCCGGCAGCGGTCATCGCCTCCAGCGGGCCAGGGTCTATCGCTTCCAGTGCTTCATAGGTGAGTTTAGCAATCAGACCCAGTGAAAAGACGGATAGGGCAAAAATCCCCGGTAACGGGCCCAGCCCCAATATCGCGACAAAAAAAGCGGCAAGCAAAAGGTCAGGAATGGTCCGGATCAAGTTCAGCAGGAAGCGAACAGGATAGGTGATCCACCGGCTTTTGACCAAATTGCCTGCACACAGCAGCGCAACAGGAACCGCCAGGATGGCCCCGAGCGTCGTGCCGATCAGCGCCATGCGTATCGTCTCCAGCATCGCCTCCCAAATGTTGTCGAGATAGCTCCATTTCGGCGGGAACATTTCCCGCAGCAGGTCAAGCATGTTCGGCAGTCCTTCCACAAGCTCCTTGAAGGTAGCGTCCGTCTGCAGCGCACTACCCCAGACGAGAAGCAGCAGTAAAGCCGCTGTCATGTAATGCTTCAGTTTGCCCGGCGGTTTCGGGCGAGGAGGGGGAGCCTGAGCTGATTGCTTGAATGGCGCCGTTTCCAGTTCCATCTTCATACAGCCGTTTCCTCCAATAGCTCATCCTTGCCGAATGGCCGCCCGTATATTTCCGTAAACCGTTCGTCCGTCGCTTCCGATACCGATCCATCAAAGACAACCTCCCCGGCACGCAATCCGATAATCCGTGTAGCATACTGCCGGGCCAGATCGATCGAATGCAGATTCACGATCGTCGTAATTTCGGATTCCGTGTTAATCCGTTTGAGATCATCCATGACCTGTTTCGTGGTCAAAGGATCGAGGGAAGCAACCGGCTCGTCCGCCAGTATGATCTTGGCCTCCTGCGCGAGCACTCGTGCAATCGCGACCCGCTGCTGCTGTCCGCCGGACAGCTCATCGGCACGGGCATACGCCTTCTGGACAATGCCTACCCGGTCCAGCGCCTGAAAGGCCAGATCCACATCGTCCTTCGGAAATCGGCCAAGCAGGGTGAGCAGGGTGGAGTGGTATCCGACGCGTCCTGCGAGCACATTGCGGAGTACGGAAGAGCGCTTCACAAGATTGAAGCTCTGAAAAATCATGCCGATGTTCCTTCTGATGCGGCGCAGTTCTTTGCCCTTGGCCGCTGTAATCGATTTACCGTCGATCACGATTTCGCCTTCGGTAATGTCGTGAAGCCGGTTCATCGACCGCAGCAGGGTCGACTTCCCGGCGCCGGACAGCCCGACGATCGCCACGAATTCGCCGCGGCCGATCGTCAGATTGATATGGTTCAGTCCTTTGGTTCCATTAGCGTAAGTTTTCGAAACGTTGCGAATTTCAATCATGGCACCCAGTCCCTTATCATTTACTCTGTCTTTACCTTTTCGCCGTATTCACGGACAATCTCAAATTGAGTGTCATCCGATTTTACATATCCTTCGTGGGTGTAAATTTCGGAAATGATCTTGTGGCCTTCTTCGTCCTGGCCGATCTCGATAAATGCATTCTGCAGCTTCTGGGTCCATTCTGCACTCATATCGGAACGTACGCTGATCGTATCGTTTGGAATTTTCTCCGTATAGGTCAGTACGCGCGTATCTTCAAACACGGTTGGATAATCGGTCTTAACGACATTTCGGGCATCCTGGAAAATGGCTGCTGCATGGACATCGCCGTTCAACACGGCAAGGACAGCTTGGTCATGACCTTTAACCGTAATCGGCTCGACGTCCTTCAACGGGTCGATTCCGTTATCCATCAGAACCGCGGCCGGCCATACATAACCGGCAGAGGAAGACACGTTTTGGTAGGCGATTTTTTTGCCCTTCAGGTCGGCAACGGATTGGATGGCGGAATCCTTTTTCACGATCATCATCGCCTTGTAGAAATCCACAAGCTCATCCGTAGGCTCACCCGTTTCATCCTTGACGCCAAAGCGTTGGGCCTGCAGAATAACCTCAGCTGCGCCTTTCTCCTTGGCAAGAACATACGCGGTTGGCGGCAGGAAGCCGACGTCTACTTTTTTGGAAGCCATCGCTTCAACAATCGTGTTATAGTCAGTTGATACGCTGACCTGTACGGGGATTCTGATTTTGTCGGACAGCAGCTTTTCAAGCGGCTTGGCTTTGGCTTCAAGCGTGTCGGCATTCTGGGAAGGAACAAATTGGACGGTCAGTTTTTCAGGGACATACCCGGTTGATTCTGTATTCGTGCTGCTGCCTGTGCTTGTGCCTTGCGAGTTCTCCTGGCCGGCGTTTGCCGCGGCTTTGCCGCCGGTGTCGGTATTACTGCCGCATCCGCTGATGACAGCGAAGGACAATAACAGGGGCATCGTGAATTTCATCCATTTTTTCAAAGCAATGACCTCCATTTTATAAGTTAATGATATGTCTTACCTGCTCCACTATACGGAGAGAGTGTTAATGGCCTGTCAATGAAATGATAACTTTTTGTAAAGACATGGAATTTTAATATAAAACTGCATTTCGGTTGATAGAATGGCTTGAAGAAGATATGAACAGGAGAGATGGTATGAATTCGACGAATAAAATGACGATTGCCGTGCTGGCTACCAGTGACATACACGGGCATCTGTACCCAACGGATTACCGGACTCAGGACGAACGGAATATGGGGCTCGGCAAGCTGGCGTCCCTGATCCGTGAAGAGCGGCGTATACATCCGGACCTGCTGCTCATCGATAATGGAGATTTGATTCAAGGCTCTCCGCTGGCTTCCTATGCAGTAAAAAGAGGAACTGATATCCACCCTATGATTAGTGCGCTGAATGAGCTGGGTTATGATGCAGCCGTTCCGGGTAACCATGAGTTTAATTATGGTATAGAGACGCTCAGAAAAGCGGTGCGGGATTCCCGGTTTCCTTGGCTGTCTGCTGGTATCCGGTTGCAGGATAGAAGGGAGCACGCCCTCGGAAAGCCCTATTTAATCAAGCACATCGGTGGCATCCGTGTGGCGGTGGTGGGTGTGACGACGCACTACATTCCGAACTGGGAGAATCCGTCCCACATTCAGGGTCTCGAATTCCAGGATGCCTTGGAAACCGTGAAGGAATGGGTGCCGCGCATCCGTCTGGAGGAGCAGCCCGATGTGATGATCGTGGTTTACCACGGCGGATTTGAGCGGGATATAGAAACCGGTGAACCGGCGGAGAGCATTACCGGGGAAAACCAGGCTTACGCCATATGTGCCGAGGTAGAAGGTATTGATGTGCTCATCACCGGGCATCAGCATCGGCTGCTTGCAGGGCAGGTGCACGGAGTGACGGTGGTCCAACCCGGCTTCAGCGGACAGGCCATTGGCAAGATCAGCTTGGATCTGATCAGAGAACAGGAACGCTGGATTATCGCGGATAAGCGGGCCGAGTTACTGCGACCGGAGACAGGGACAATAGCCGATACGGTGTTGCTCGCTTCCAGCCGGGATATAGAAGACCGGACCCAGGCATGGCTCGACGAGCCGATCGGACGGGTAGAGGGTGACATGAGCATGAACGATTCTTTCGCCTGTCGTCTAGAGGAGCATCCCTTTATTGAGTTCATCCATCGCGTGCAAATGGAATATGCGGGAGTCAATGTATCCTGCACGGCATTGCTAAGTGAAGATTCCAAGGGCTTTGGAGAGATTATTACAAGGCGGGATATCCTTACGAATTTCATGTATCCGAATACGCTGGTCGTTCTGCGTCTGACCGGGCGCGACATTCGGGACGCGCTGGAACAGACAGCCTGTTATTTTACGGTCGGCCCGAACGGGACCCCTGCCGTGAACCCGGCATATGTGGAACCGAAAGCGCAGCACTATAATTACGACATGTGGGAAGGCATTGAATATACAATAAACCTTGCAGAGCCCCCAGGATCTAGGGTCAGCAGGCTGAAATATAACGGCGCCGACTTGCCGGGCGAGATGGAGCTGGATGTGGTCATGAACAGCTACCGGGCAAGAGGCGGAGGGGATTACAGCATGTTCCAGGGGAAAGTAGTGATTCGGGAGATTCTGATCGACAGCGCGGAGTTAGTGGAACAGTATATCTCGGAGCGCGGAAACATCGCGGCTGTGTGTAATCACAATTGGGAAATTGTCATAGAGAGGAAATTGCTTGATGACAATTGTTAACTTAAGGAGAGGATTTAAATCTATAATACGGTCTAACGGAACTGTCCTTACCATCGCGGCTTGCGCACTAATTTATTTAGCCCTCTTGACTTTATACCTAACTAGAGAGTTTATACTCAAACCAACAAATCAAGAGAGATGGTGAAAGCATTGTTTAAAATCAGCGAATTTTCCAGGCTGAGCCGGATTCCGTTACAAACCCTGCGCTACTACGATCAGATCGGAATCCTGAAGCCGGCTATGATCGATGAATCGACTGGATATCGGTATTATTATGCCGAACAGCTACTGGAGATCAACCGGATAGTCATATTTAAGGAGTTGGGGTTCACGTTGCAGCAGATCGCGCAGCTCCTTCATGAAGATATATCAACGGAACAGATACGCGGCATGCTGAGGCTCAAGGAGAGTGAAATCGCGCGGCAGCTTGATATCGAGCGGTCTAGGCTCGCCCGGGTTAAAGAAAGGATGCAGCTTCTGGAACGTGATGGAAAGGTAGATAAAAAACAAGAGGTTGTCATGAAACGCGTTGAAGCCATGCACATGATCACTTATGCTTCCCATGGCACTGTTGAGGATATCCCAAGCCTTTTCGAAATGTTCAGTGGTCTGCTTGATGGCCGAGCCAAGTCGCTATTATACGGTCCGCAGACGTTGTTGTGGAACGTATCCGGCAGCAAGGAGCAAGTGTTTGAGTTCGAAGCCGGTTATGCCGTAAAATCGGACACATTCAAGCTGCCCGAGCATCTCCAGTATCGATCCCTGCCTTCCGAGACCATGGCCACGCTGTTATTCCGCTCGGATTCGATGTATTCCGAAACGGCATGCCTGGATCTTGCCGAATGGATTGAGCAGCATGGTTACTTCGTTCGAAGCGACCAGCCCGGAAGAGAAACCTATGTACCCTTATCCGGTGAGCCGGGGATTTGTATCATCGAAATTCAAATACCCATTGAAAATAAAGAGGAACGGGTATGAGAAATAAATGGATCGTTTATTTGCTGGCCCTAGCCGTGTTTCTCATTGGGACGATCGAGTACATTATAAGCGGAATTCTTCCCATCGTAGCAGAAGACCTTGGGATTATGACGTCCACAGCCGGATCACTCGTAACGTCATTCGCCCTTTCCGCAGCGATTGGCGCACCCGTGGTGATCGCCGCAACCATCCGGGTGGACCGTAAAAAAATGCTGCTCATCATGCTCGGCATTTTTATTTTAAGCAGTTGTCTCGTTTATATTAGTGACTCACTTGAGATGATGCTGATGACTCGAATGATCCAGGGCCTCAGCGGTGGAACTGCCACAGTCATTGCAATGGCCGTAGCCACCCGTATGGTTGAAGAACGGAATCGGGGTCGCGCGATCGGCACGATTTTGATGGGACTTAGCAGCTCTCTGGTGCTCGGCGTGCCAATCGGTACGCTTTTAAGCGAAACCATGGGGTGGAGAACCTTATTCATCATCGCTGGATTGCTGACGGTAATTCCGTTCCTTGCAGTCTTTGCCAAAGTCCCGTCCATTACCGAACAAAAAGCCATTACACTCGGAAAGCAGCTGTCGATTTTGAAGGATAAAAAAATGGTGCTGGCTGTTGCCATTACGCTGTTATATATCGGAGGATACTCTTCGCTATTTACGTATATATCCCCCTATTTGCAACAGAGTACCGACTTAACGGCAACGGCGCTTTCCGGTATTCTATTGATTTCGGGCATTTGCAGCTTTGCCGGCTCCAAATTTGGAGGGGGGATTGCGGATGCGAAGGGGTCCAAGTTCACGATCTACGTCGGGCTGTCCATCCAAGCCGGAACATTACTGCTCCTAACTTGGTTCAACGGTTCGATCTATGCTGTTATTCCATTAATCATGATATGGATGGCCGCCACATGGGCGACATCCCCGGCACAGCAGTTGTATTTAGTTACCTTGGTGCCACAGTCACCGGATATAGCCTTAAGTGTCAACACTTCGTTTATCCAATTTGGCTTCGCCCTCGGCTCAGGAATCGGGGGATTGGTGATCAGCAGCTCCTCCATTGGCAACCTGGGCTGGTCCGGGTTGGTCATGGTTTTGGTAGCGCTCTTGCTAGCAGTCCGATTGTTCGCTTACGATAAAGTCACTGAACATGCAATGAGGGTATAGGGGACGGAATCATTATGGAGGCGGATCAGATTTTGCAAAGCAGCTAGAAAGAGGACGAAAAAATATAACGATGACAATCCTTGTCACTATTAGCAGATATGATGGGGTTAAGGATGATCATCTTACATCCCATTTCATAGGGGAGGGAGGATCTAGAATTAACGATTTTCATCAAATATTGAACAGTTTTCTTATGAAGGGATGAACCAATCATGTATATAACCGTTTCAGATTTTATTACAGAATGGAAGAGAGAAGCAGAATTAACGCAAAAGGTGTTAGACAGTTTGACGGATGACTCATTACGGCAGCAGGTATATCCTGAAGGCAGGACTCTGGGGAGAATTGCTTGGCATTTCGTAACGAACACCCCTGAATATTTGACTGAATTCGGGCTTGTTCTCGATCAGGTGCAAGATTCTGATGATGTACCCGCCGCGGACCAAATCGCCGAGACTTTTAGAAAAATAAGTTCAGAAGTAGCGACGGCTCTTGAAGCACAATGGACGGATGATACTCTAAAACAAATTCAGAATGCCTTTGGACGTGAGGAATCCAATGCTACTATCTTTATGGGATTGATTAAGCACATTGCTCATCATAGAGGACAGGTTACTGTTCTTATGCGTCAGGCGGGGTTAAATATTCCTGCGGTATATGGTCCTTCAATGGAAGGGTGGATACAAATGGGTGTAGAAAATCCGCCGCTTTGAACATGAATAAGCTAGGAGAACAAGAACATACACGCATAAGAAGTCGCGAAACATCGCGGCTTTTTTGTTGTGACGATGTAAGATCATGAACAAATTTCATCCCCGCATTGCAGTTTTTATAGTACAATGGAATTTGTGGGTTTCTTATAGATTAGTGTCGTGAATTTAGTGGAAGAGGAGTTTTTGAGCAAGTGAAAAAGTTATATTCAACATGGTTCGGAAGTTATTGGAGTCCTTATCTGGTTATGGCTCTGGCCGGCATTCTCAGCGCGGTCTACTTCGGAATCACCCATACGGTATGGGCTGTAACCGGTGAATTCACCCGTCTTGGGGGGCATATTCTGGAATTCATCGGGGTGGATATATCGGATTGGGCGTATTTCGGCCTCGTCCATATGGACGGAACGACATGGACGCGGACCGACGGTTGGATCGTATGGGGCATGTTTATCGGAGCCCTCATCACGATTCTGCTGAGCAGCAATTTCAAGATCCGAATGCCGAGACAGAAACGGCGGTACGTTCAGGGATTTGTCGGCGGAATCATCGCGGGCTTCGGAGCCCGGCTGGCTCTGGGCTGCAATCTCGCAGCCTTTTTTACCGGCGTGCCTCAATTCTCCCTTCATTCCTGGATCTTCATCGTTGCTACTGGCGCGGGCACATTCTTGGGTGCTCGGCTGGTTAACACAAGATGGTGGAAAGGGAAGCCCGTTCTGAAAATGGGCGGTATCGTGCCGTCCGTTAAATCGGGTAAGAACAGGCAACCTCTACTGGGGGCTGTGCTAGGTCTTGCGTACATCGCGCTGATCGTATACTTCTATGTAACTGGCCGCACGATGCTGGGGACAGCCGCCCTTTTCGGAGCGGCATTCGGCATCCTGATCGAGCGGGGGCAGATTTGCTTTACTTCGGCTTTCCGCGATCTGTGGATCAGCGGCCGAGCCACGATGACAAAAGCGATTGCTGTCGGCATGGCAGTCAGCTCTGTTGCTACGCTGATCGTAATTCTTGTATACGGTCTGGACCCGATTACAAAAATTGCCGCGCCCAGCACCTTTATCGGTGGATTGCTCTTCGGCCTGGGTATTGTTATGGCCGGCGGTTGCGAAACCGGCATGATGTACCGGCTGATGGAGGGACAAGTTGTCTTTTTACCCGTGTTTATCGGCAACATTATAGGTGCGACCGCTTTGGCATATGCATGGGATCATATGGGGGTATTTAACCTTCTCGTGAAGAGCGGCTCGCCTATCAACCTGATCACCGTCATGGGTCCGGCGGCTGCATTGATTGTTACGCTACTCGTACTCGGTGTCGGATTCGCTATCGCCGCATACTGGCAAAAAAACTACCGCTTCGGCGTAGGATTCAAGAAAGGGGATGCAACCCATGTCCGTTGATTTCACACTGGACCTCCGGGGGGAATCTTGTCCATACCCGGTCATCTACACACTCGAAACGCTTCGTGATATGAAAAAAGGACAAACGCTTCAGGTCATTTCGGACTGTCCGTCCGCTTTTCGCAACGTGCCGGAGGAAGCCGTAAAACACGGCTACACCATGGCACAGGAGCCGGTCAAAAACGGCCAGGAATTCAGCCTGTTTATCCAGGCGTAATGCTATTATCATAATTGCGTAAAAAGCCTCCCTTCTGACAGGGGGGCTTTTTGTGTGAGGCTGTTCTGCTGCAACTGAAAGCAACATGGGATGTTATCCTTGATTGGTGGTTTACTCGGAAAATGACTTTATAATGAGAAAAAAGGGATGTGATCCATATGATTCATATGAATTTGAAGAAATTGCGAAAAAGGCACCGATTCACGCAAGAAGAGGTTGCCGAAAAGATCGGCGTGTCAAGACAAGCGGTTGCGAAATGGGAAAATGGAGAGACCGTACCGGATATTCAGCATTGCACAGCTTTGGCGGATCTGTATGGCGTGGTACTGGATGATCTGGTCCATTATTCCGATAAGCATTCAGAAATCGGCCTTCGGCCAAAGGGAAAACATATTTTTGGAATGGTCCGGGTCGGGGAACGAGGACAGATCGTAATTCCTAAAAAAGCCAGGGAAATATTCGATATACGCCCCGGTGATAACCTGCTGCTTCTAGGGGATGAGGCACAGAAAGGAATTGCCATCATGAAAAGCGAAGGCTTGCTGCAGTTTGCAGAGGATATATTACATGCGCAGACATACGAGGAGGAAGATGAGTGATTGCCATTCAAACGATGAATTTATCAAAAAGATATAAAACCAAAACCGCGGTTGATTCTCTTAACCTTAAGATCGAGCAAGGCGAGCTGTTTGCTCTGCTTGGCGTGAATGGTGCAGGAAAGACGACAACGATCAAGATGCTAACCTGCCTCAGTAAGCCGAGCAGCGGCGACGCCGCTCTGTTAGGAGACAGTATCGTCGCCAATCCGTATGCAGTAAAAGAAAAGATTAATGTGTCACCTCAGGAAACAGCTGTTGCTCGGAATTTGTCTGTGAAAGAGAATCTTGAGTTTATTGCTAAAGTTTACGGATATGACAGTCCATCTATTGCCGTAAAGGTGGAAGAAATGCTGGATACTTTTAGTCTTCGCGAGGTGGCTCAAGATAAAGCCAAGACGCTGTCGGGAGGCATGCAAAGACGACTTAGTATTGCCATGGCCTTGATTTCGAACCCTTCGATCCTTTTCCTAGACGAACCCACACTGGGACTGGATGTCATCGCAAGACGACAGCTTTGGGCAGCTATTAAACAACTAAAGGGAAAAATCACCATCATTCTGACAACTCACCATATGGAGGAGGCAGAAGCGCTTTCGGATCGAATCGGGATTATGGCGAAAGGGAGATTAAAGGCAGTTGGAACTGCTGCTGAATTAACAGCAAAAACAAACACCCTAACACTTGAGGATGCATTTGTATCTTTAGCTGCATTAGAGGAGGCAACAGGATGAGATCAACAGCATTTGCCACACGAAACCGCAAAGAAATGGTAAGAGATCCGCTGAATTTGGCTTTTGGCATCGGCTTCCCATTGGTGATACTGTTGCTGCTCTCAGCCCTTCAGCGGAATATTGAAATTGAATTATTTGTGATTGATCATCTTGTTCCGGGCGTTGCCGTGTTCGGGTTCTCCTTCATTTCACTTTTCTCTGGGATGCTCATAGCGAAAGATAGGAGCTCCTCATTTTTGATGAGATTGTATACGGGTCCGCTAACAGCACCGGATTATATCGTGGGATACACATTACCATTAATTCCGATGGCGATTCTCCAAGTTGCCATAACCTTTGTTGCGGCATCCTTCTTGGGACTACAAGTAACTTTGAATGTTCTGCTCTCCGTTCTTGTGCTCCTTCCAACAGCTGTTCTGTTTATAGGAATAGGGTTGCTGGCAGGCAGTATATTTAATGATAAGCAGGTAAGCGGTATATGTGGAGCGTTATTGACGAATCTTAGCGCATGGCTTAGCGGCACTTGGTTTGATCTGAATCTTGTCGGTGGTTGGTTTAAAGAGATTGCGTATGTTCTCCCATTTGCTCATGCGGTTGATGCGGGAAGAGCCGCCATCTCAGGAGAATACGCTTCGATCTTACCTCACTTGTGGTGGGTGATAGGATATACCGTGGTTATCATGGTTGTCGCCATTTTCGCGTTTAGGAAGAAAATGAGTGGAGACAACGATTAGTGAATGGACTCATGAAGAGGGACGACTATATGTTACAACCAGAACAATTATTGGATCTCTTGGCAAGCTACGAGCTGGAAAGTGTGAAAAGCTCTCCAAGCTAATTGAATGACTTGGAGAGCCTCTTTATTGGTGAAGATTACTTTGAACAGAACTTGATTTTAAGCGTGTCACCATCAAGATAGACACCCTCGGAACGCGTAATCGGCAGCTTCTGCTCCGCCGAAAAGCCAATGGTTTCCCCGTCCCTTAGTGTGACGTTCTGTTCAACGATATATAAAGAAATATCCATCAGGAATTCACGAAGCTCGGCAGGTGTCACCTGGCTGTCTAGCACTTCGATCTCGTCTTTACCAAAGGCTCTGAGCCCATATGTATATCCATTGACTCCGGATTCTGTACGAACTAGCCCGAAGTATACGAGATTTAACAGTGGAAACAGATCGTCGGATTTCATGGTTTCAGCCATTTCCACAAAGAGCTCAGGTTGAAATACCGTGCCGGATGAATAGAGACCGACGGCATTTGGCAGCTTCAAACAGCTCGCCGCCAGCTTGGTGTACACCCTGCCGCTATCAAGCGGGGAGGCAGCACGCGAAAACACCGCCAGAATAAGCTGGCTGACATGGGTTTTGGTTACCTCCACAGCCTCTGGCCACAGGTAGTTGCCTTGCGCGTAATGCTCAGCCTCGCCATCCGGTACCGGAGCGTCAACGAAGCTGACCGCGATCATGCAGCCGTCTGCCTCAAAGACCAGAATTCCTTCTTTTTCCTCTCCGGAGCTGCCATCCTCCGGGGAAGAGGAAATATTCCAATCGTGCAGAAGATTTGCTTTGATCTGTTCCAGGTCGCATTCCGGGGAGTTCAACAGAACGAAGCCATTAAATATCCCGGATGATTCATTGGAATCCAGCGTGTTATCCTCTGAAGCTTCCCCTGCCTCATATAGTGCCGCCTGCTTCATCCAATACTCACGAATCATGTTAACCATGGCTACAGCTTCCTGTTCCGCGGTGGATGGATGATATGGCTGCATCTCACTGAATACATGTCCACAATGCTCGGTGTCTGACGGACTTTCATAACCGCCGCAGACGCCGACCAGCCATTTGCCAAACAAGGTCTTCTTATATTTGAAAATATAATAATGCATGTCGTGGAGATCAAATTCTCCCGCTAATTCTATTTTGCTGGGTTTATGGCCGAGCTCTTGTTCATTTGCCAGCCATTCGATCATGGAATCCTTAGCTGCTTGTTGTTGAACTGTCATTGTGTTCCTCTCCTTATATATGTGCGATAGTATAACTGTTATATTCTACCAACCTTTATTGTGTTGGGCAATACTAGAAAAACGCGAATGATTAGCCGATGTGGGAACGTTTTTTGACTGCGGTATTCTCAAATATAGGCAGGATTGATCCATAACCATATTGAATATTTTTACATACATACGGAGGATTGGAGGTGGGTAGGTGGAACTTCTAAGGGTTTCATATGAGCAGAAAATAATATTACGTAACCTCATGGAGCTCTATCAGTACGATATGAGTCTATATGAAGAGCGTGAGAATGACGTTAACGAATTTGGTCTGTACGATTATAAGTATTTAGACCATTACTGGACGGAAGAGGGGCGGCATCCTTACCTTGTTGTACAATCAGGGAAGTTGGCCGGATTTGTATTGGTGAGAGAAATTAAAACAGCAAGGGATTCAACGCCATACTACTCCATGGCGGAATTTTTCATCTTGAAAAAATACCGAAAGCAGGCAATCGGTAAGGAAGCAGCCTTTAAAGTGTTCGAAATGTTTAAGGGCAACTGGAGTATTGCTTGGTTGGAAAAAAACCTGTCAGCCCAAGCATTTTGGACAAAAATCATCTCAGAATACACGATCGGCGAATATTACGAAACAACGTTTTCAGGTAACCCTGCAATTGAATTTTGTGTCTAAAGGGTCTTCGTTTCCTTATTCAATAGGTAAAATGAACATGTTATTTTCCCTGATGATAAATCACCTAAAATGAAGAATCATCATAAATCCATCCAGGACGGTCGCCTAACCGTCCTCTACTGAATATATCTGGAGTATCAGATGATTCAAGAGAGGATGTTGGCCTTGCAAGCTGTTTCTCATGATCTCGTTCAAGGATGGATTGCCTACACATCGAATCGCGGTGGATCGTACGACATTTGGCTGTACCGACCACAGGACGGACTTCATGTTCAACTTACTCGGGAACTTGGTGCGGAATTCTCGGTTCCCTATTGGTCGCCCGACAGCAGGCGGATCGCATTTATCGGGATTGGCAATGTGGTCCACTTGCTGGATACCGCCACGCTTACAGTAGCCAGGATCGATCAAATCGAACCCTTCACGCTTTTGGACTGGTCTCCTGACAACCGATCTCTTGTGTATGTTAAAAACGACCAAATCGTTGTTTATGATACTTTCACACATCGGAGCTACACCATCTCAGAGCCTGGAGCTAGTGATGTCCAATGGTTCCCTTCTGGTACGGAGCTTCTATTTGCGGCTCCGGATGCCAGCGGCATCACGCAGCTCTTTCGCATGCGGATCGATAGCGCAAGTCGGAGACAAATTACTCAAAATACGAACGGGCCACTCCATGATGTTCGGATATCCCCGGACGGAACCTTCGCACTTTATACATTCCCTGGTGCAAGCATCTCGATGATTTCAACTGTGGATTTGGCTTCTGGTACCATCTATACGCTGGAAGGCGGACCGCTCGCCAAAAACTATTTTCCGTCATGGTCACCGGATTCCCAGAGCATCGCCTACAGCGCAACCGCTTATGAAGAGCCAAACTATTATTCTCTTATCCAGATCGACAGCCGCACCGGTCAGAATCAAATAACGATAGCGGTTTCCGACTGTTTTGCCACTCCTGTCGGGTGGTCGCCGGACGGTGTGAAAATCGCGTATTTATCGGGATGCGCAGGTGTTGAAAGCGCAAGTCAGCTCTGGATTGTGGATATCCGGGATCAGATGCCGGTGAACGTCGTCAGCGGCGACCGGATTACCGCTTTGCAGTGGTCTCCTCGCGCGAGAAGGATTCCGGAAAACATCTTCACCAGCTTTGTATACCGGGTATCCTTTCCATATCCCGCAAACTGGCGTCGGGTCAGTGAAGAGAGATACGAAGGGGCCAACGGTTTTTTTCAGGTATCCGCGATTTCCTCGAGTGACGGTATTACCGAAGTATGCTACTCGGAAGCTTTTCATCCGTTGATGCCTTACGGCTCATCACCCAGAATTGCCAATGTGAAAGTGCAAAATCAAGAAGCGTGTTTCATTTTTCCGACGGCCGACCAACCAGCGGAGATGAATAAACAGTCTGCCCTAATCATAAGATACCCACGCCCTGTCCAAATTGGGGAAACGTTCTACAATTATTTTATCTTGTTCGCTGACGTCAACCATATCCGTCAAATTGGCGCGCGGTTGTCGTTCATATAGCTAATTATTCCTTCCTTTCAACCACAGAAGATAATTCCTACTTGACAGGTGGCATTAATTGGTTTAATCTAGCCACAGGTATTAAGCTTCAGTCATCATTAAATGATCATTCATTATCTTAGCATTGAACGATAAGGTCAGCCGATTGGTCCACCAAAGGCTCCTGTTTACTCGTTTTGTCGTTAATACGACAAAGGGTAGATGGGGGTCTTTCTGTATTTTCAAGAGTTAGCTGTGGCAGATAAGGACCGGCATACGGAGGTTCATGACCCGAGAGAGGAGCGACATGGAGGAGAAGGATTGGGATTTATTGGAGGAGGCCGATTGGCATTTTCGCAAAGTGGTTCGCAGGTTTGTCAAAGAGCGTGACAAAATTTCGGTAGAAGGCATCTCACTGCCAGGCTTGTTGATTCTCAACACGATATTCCGGGATGGTGAGCAGAGGCTTGGCGAGCTGGCGGAACAGCTCGATTTCACATCCGGAGCCGTAACGGCGATATGCGACAAACTGGAGACTTCCGGGCTCGCGATCAGAAGGCGAAGCAAAACAGACCGGAGAGCGATTGCCTTAGACATTACGGAAGAAGGAAGAGAGATGCTGCGGCGTAACGAAAATGTTGGCGGGTACATGATTGAGCTTATCTTCGGCGCATTCTCGCATGAGGAACTCAGAGAACAGATTCATTATTTTAAACGGCTGAATGAAAATCTTGAAGGTTTCTCGGATTCCGTGCTTCGACAGTCCGCATTATCCACCGAACCCAATGAAGAAAATGTTCAAGATAATCGCGGCTCCATAAAACGTTCGAGCGCATTTATTTCTTACTAAAATTCAAATGTGAAAGGAAGTTGTGTACGATGGGACATCCGACGATTTATCCAACAGGTACAACGGTATATAACCCGGAGAAGACTTGGAGCGGTTACACGATATATCAAGCAGCCGATACAGGAGCTCTCCTCATAGACATGAATGGGAGAGAGGTTCACTTGTGGAAAGGGCTTCGAGGATTTCCCAACAAGCTGTTTCCGGGTGGTTACGTGCTTGGCAGCACATCAGAGCGCGATCCGAAATACGGGTTTCAGGATGAGACCAATCTGGTGCAGGTTGACTGGGACGGCAATATCGTCTGGAAATTTGACCGTTATGAATACATAGTGGATCCGGGGCATCCGCCCCAGTGGATGGCACGCCAGCATCATGACTATCAGCGGGAAGGAAATCCCGTCGGTTATTATGTTCCGGGGCAAGATCCGAAGGTGGATTCGGGCAATACGTTCATTCTAGCCCACAAGAATGTGAAGCGTCCCGAGATATCCGACATTGAGCTGTTGGACGACACGATTATCGAAGTGGATTGGGAAGGGAATGTCGTGTGGGAGTGGTCCGTCAGCGATCACTTTGATGAACTCGGATTTGATGAGGATGCGAAGCTCGCATTATCCCGCGATCCGAATACGCGCGGCTTTGGCGCTCATGCCGGCGATTGGATGCACATTAATTCGGCATCGGTGCTCGGGCCTAACCGATTCTATGATGCGGGGGACGAGCGCTTCCATCCCGATAATATAATCTGGGATGCTAGGGAAACGAATATTATTGCCATCATTGATAAAAAAACCGGGGACATCGTCTGGAAGCTTGGACCCGATTATTCCACGGAGGAAACGAAGCATATCGGCTGGATTATCGGCCAGCATCATGCCCATCTCATTCCAAAGGGCCTGCCGGGCGAAGGCAACATCCTGATCTTTGATAACGGTGGCTGGGGCGGCTACGGAAAGCCGAATCCGGAAGCGGGGGATGGTTTGAAAATAGCTCGGCGTGACCATTCCCGCATTTTGGAGATCAACCCCGTTACTCTAGAGATTGAATGGCAATATACGCCGACGGAAGCCGGATTCCAGGCTCCGCTTGACTCTTACCGTTTTTACAGCCCATATATCAGTTCGGCACAGCGGCTTCCCAATGGCAACACCTTGATCACCGAAGGGGCGGACGGGCGAATATTCGAAGTGACACGAGAATTCGAGCTGGTGTGGGAATATATTTCGCCATATAAAAACGCACGCAACTCCAACATGGTCTATCGCGCATACCGAGTTCCTTATGAATGGGTACCTCAGCTTGAATTGCCCGTTGAGACAGAGATTGCTCCGCTTGATGTTGCCGATTACCGCCTGCCGGGGGCTGCGCCGAGAGGTGCCGTTACGAGCGTGGAAGTTGAAGGTACAATCTCATATGGTGAGGGTGCGCTTTGCGTAGCTAGAACGGATGAAGTTGTGCACAAAGAGAGGGATCACGATGAGTAGAAACCCATCTCTGAAGCTATGGAGTTTTTGGTTTCTGTCGGTGATTCTTATCATGAGTATGCTAAGCGGGTGTGGCAATGGATCGGGCGAGCAGCAGGGGAGTCAGCTCAAACTGAAAATCGCGGACATATCTACCAATACCGTGTTTCGTGTGGCCAAAGACAAGGGTTTCTTCGACAAACACGGAATTGATGCCGAATTGGTTAACTTCGCTACGCCAGCTGAAGGCGTGAACTCCTTATTCATTAAACAGGTAGACGTTGCATTCGGAGCGGACTTTCCGCTCCTGAACGCTGTCAGCAAAGGCGATTACTCTATCTTCGCTTCATCCGGAACTGCAACGGATTTAAGCGCGAACGAATGGAAGCTGTTCGTTCGTAAAGAGATCGGGAGTGCTGCCGATCTCAAGGGTAAAAAATTAAGTTTCTCAAGAGGCACGTTCATCCCCTATCTTTGGGATGTTTATTTGGCTGATAACGGAGTTGCGTTGTCGGATGTGGAGCTGATCGGACAGGGAGGTTTCGACGAGGCATATGTGGCGCTCAAAAAAGGCGACATCGACGCCGCCTGGGTATATGGGGCAGTGCTGAACGAGAAATTCGGCGCGCTTACCGAAGCCAAAGAATTGTCGGATATGTCCAAGACACCGGTAAGGCTTGGAACGGGATTAATCGCTTCGAATGAATTGATCAACAGCAACAAGAAAGGTTTCGTAGCGCTTCTGAAAGCCCTGGATGAAGCGTCAGCTTATGCCCAGTCGCATGCGGACGAAACGGCGGACCTGATGTATGAAGAAGTCAAGCAGCCGAGAGAAGCGACCCTAAAGGATCTGCCGAAGAATCCATGGAATATTGGTTTTACGGAGAAAGCCTATGAAGGATTGCAGGGACAGAAGGAATATATGGTGGATAACGGCATCATTGAGAAGGATTTCGAACTGAACGAGAAATTGAACCTGGAATTGGTGAGAGCAGCATTCCCGGATCGAGTCATTGAATTAAAGTGAGGAGATGAAGAAGATGAGAGCAGCGTCAAGGCAGAATGAAATCCATATTGAACAGTTGAACAAAAGCTACATACAGCAACCCTCGGCAGGTGACTTGCACTATATTATCCAGGACGTCAATCTGGTGGTAAAAGGCGGCGAGTTCTTTGTTCTTCTGGGTCCGAGCGGTTGCGGTAAGTCGACGCTGCTTAGTCTGATTGCCGGTTTTGTATCCAAGACGTCGGGCCAGGTGAGAGTGGGTGAGAAGGAGGTAGAGCGCCCGGGCCAGGATCGCGCCGTGGTATTCCAGCAAGCGGATTCCTCCTTGTTCCCATGGCTGACCGTAAGAGAAAATGTGGAATTTGGACTTCGCATGAAACGTATACCTGCTGCGAAGCGAAAGGACATATCCAACCAGTTTATTTCGCTAGTAGGTCTTGCGGGGCATGAGAGCAAATATCCACGCGAACTGTCAGGCGGTATGAAACAGCGGGTACAGCTGGCAAGGGTATTATCCAATGATCCGGCGATTCTGCTCATGGATGAACCGTTCGGCGCATTGGATGCGATGACAAGGCGGACCATGCAGAGGGAGTTGGTACGCATATGGCAGGACACCGACAAAACCGTCATCTTCGTGACGCACGATATTCAAGAAGCCCTCCTACTGGGAGGACGTATCGGCATCATGTCAGCGGGACCCTCCTCGAAAATAACGGATATCTACGAGGTGCCTCTCGCTTACCCGAGAGATTTATCAGATCCGGCTTTCCATGCGCTGTATAACCAAATCCAATCTCATTTTGACGAGTAGAGAGGAAGGAAGACCCATGAGCAAGAAACTTAAGAAATGGTCGCTTCATATTCTGCTGTGGATCGCTGGCCTTGGCGTCTGGCAGTTGCTTTCCCTTGCGTATGGGCCTGACATTCTGCCGGGTCCGATCTATACCGCCAAGGGCGGATACGAATTGTTGACGGATGGCACCCTGATTCAGTATATCGGGATCAGTTCATACCGGGTGCTGCTCGGCTGGACCCTCGGTAGTCTGATTGCGATTCCGGTCGGACTCATCATCGGAAAGGTCGGGCCGATCCGCGCTTTCGCCGAGCCTTTCCTTAATTTCATCCGGTTCATCCCGCCGATTGCCTTCATCACCTTGTTTCTGGTCTGGTTTGGCATCGGGGAAACATCGAAAGTTATGCTTATTCTGTATGCAACCTTCTTCATTGTAGTATTAAATACATTGACGGGCGTCTTAGCCGTGGAAGAGGATAAGATTCGCTCCGCCCGCAGCATGGGAGCATCCGAATGGCAAATTGTGCAACATGTCATCATTCCTGCGACGGTCCCTTTTATGTTCACCGGCATCCGGCTTGCCATGGGTACCTCGTTCATGGCAATTATCGGGGCAGAGATGATCGCGTCCAATGAAGGCGTGGGGTATCTGATCTGGAATTCACGTTTGTTCTTCCGTACGGATTGGATTTTTGTCGGATTGATTTGTCTGGGTTTGATGGGGTTTATAACGGACCGTGCCGTGGGTCTGCTCGGGCGCAAGTTGTTGTCTCGTTACGGGGTGGTCAGTACAAATTCACTGCGTCGTTGAACGTGGTGCATGATACGAAGCAGCAGCTCCCTCTTATGGAGGGGGCTGCTGCTTTTTCATAAATTTTGGTTAACTGGAATAGTGGATCACCATACTTAACCGGTTCATGGAGGCGCCGGAGTTATGGTAAACATGAGGTTTATCAGCCTTAAACCGAATGGATTCCCCTTGATTTACTGTATATTCCTCATTATCGATGCGAATGGTGATCTCCCCTTCGAATACGGTAATAAACTCCTCCGTCCCCTCGATATGCGATTCTGCACTTAAATAGCCACCATAGTCCATTTCTAACGAATACATTTCAAAGCGCCGCCCGTCCTCAAATGGAAAATAAGGATAAATCCGAACTTTTCCGTTATCCTCTACCAGCGCTTGTACCTCTTCTTGAGATACCACGACCGTTTCGGAATGAGGCTCATTAATCAAAGACGTAAAAGAAAGCTTTAACCCGTTCGCGATTTTCCATACGGTTGTTATGGAGGGACTCGATTCTCCACGTTCGATCTGACCCAGCATCGTCTTGCTGATTCCAGTCAATTCCGCGACTTTATCCAGGCTTAGCTTCCTCTGCTCCCTTAGCAGCTTCATATTATTTGCCAATATTAAATGAATGGGCTTCGACATCAAACACCGCCTTTTTAATAGATTGTACGTTATAGCATACATAATGTATAATTATAACGCACAGACGCTATAACGCACAATTATAACTACTATAACATATGTGAAAGGAGGGAGCGCGTGTTCATCGTTCCGCTGTTGACTTATGCCATTGTCGCGTCATTTACGCCCGGCCCCAACAACATCATTTCGATGACGAATGCACGGAGCTACGGATTTAAAAGAACGATGCGCTTTATCGGAGGGGTAGCGGCTGGATGCTTGGTCATTATGTTGTTGTCCAGCTATTTCAATCTGGTATTATATCCATTCATTCCGAAGATTAGGTTTGTTATGAATATCATCGGATGCCTGTACCTGATCTATCTTGCCATTAAAATCATGCAGAGCAAGCCGCAAGATGCAGATGATAAGGCGCGTGGATTCAATACCTTTTACTTCGGATTCATCTTTCAGTTCATGAATCCGAAGGTTATTTTATACGGGATTACGGCGATATCGACCTTCGTCATGCCCATCTCTACATCCCATGCGCAGTTGTTATCATACTCGTTCTTGCTCACGATCGTCGGCATTTGTGCCAACATGACCTGGGCGTTGTTCGGTTCGCTATTCCAGCATCTGTTGTCCCGATATGAGCGCCCGTTTAATATATCGATGGGATTGCTTCTGCTTTACAGCGCATTTTCTATTTATGCCGCCAACTGATACACTCGCTTCATCGTGTGTCATAGACGCTTTAACTAAAAAAACAAGGCTTCCCGGATTACTCATTCGGAAAGCCTTGCCTTTTTTTATTCGAAAATGTTGGAGATTTGCTCTTTCAGTTTGTTAGCGGATGCATGGAACTGGTTTAGTTCCTCGTCATTTAACTCAAGATTCAGAATTTCCCGAACCCCTGTACGATCAACCACACATGGTACACCTAAGTATACATCGGATACACCGTGGTAGTCCGTGAGCAGCGTGGATACATTGAGAACGGAACCTTCGTTTTGCAAAATGGAGACGATGATCCGATCGAGCGCCAAGGCGATCGCATAGGAAGTGGAGCCCTTGGCGTTAATGATTTCATAAGCCGCATTCTTGGTGCGGTCGAAAATATCCTCTTTTTCCCCGTCTGTCAGATCGATCCCGATCCCCGCGATGTTGGCAATGCTCCAGAGCGGCAGCTCGGAATCGCCGTGTTCCCCGACGATATGGGCGTGTATGCTGCGCGGATTAATGCCTTTGTTTTGTCCGATCAAATACCGGAAACGGGCGCTATCCAGCAAGGTACCGGAACCGATTACGCGATTGACCGGGAAGCCGCTCTTCTTCAACGTGACGTAAGACAGAATATCAACCGGATTCGTAGCCACAAGAATGATGCCATGATCATTGTATTTCACGATATTTTGGATAATGTCGTCAAATATCGCCGTATTGCGCTTCAATAAATCAATTCGGGTCTCGCCAGGTCTTTGGTTGGAACCTGCGGCAATGACAATGATGTCTGCATCCTTGCAATCGCTGTAATCTCCAGCCCAAAGCTTCACGCCGCCGGCAAAGGGGAGGCCGTGATTCATATCCAAAGCTTCGCCAAGAGCTTTGTCATGGTTTGCATCGATTAATACCAGTTCAGATACTCTCTCACGCAAGAATAAGGTGTACGCAGTCGTTGCTCCTACAGCTCCTGTACCGATGATCACCACGCGGGACGGACGCTGAGCTTCATTTTTTGTCATAAGTGTTTCTCTCCCTTGTACTGAGTTAATGAAATTTGGTGAATGGTTGTACTTCTAATGACTTACCCTATTTGGCTGCGCGAACTGTGACTCCCTAAGGCATCGTCGATAGTAATGATAACATATTCAGGAAGATTTAAGCAGCGGGAATGTGATTTATTTCATCTTGCATGTTCATTATTTAACTTTGACAATGTCAGAAACATCTCTCCTTCATCCCATGGTGAATCAAGGGGAGGGGATCACGCTTTCGCCAAAGGTGGTCATCAGTGCTTATCGGCAATTCTCTCACGTATAAACGAAGTGAATCGTTGCTTTAATTCCTGGATCATGACCTTCTGATATTCATTACCGTCATGGTAGAGCTCGCCGATCTTCTTGTACGTTTGGTCCAGTTGTTCTTGATAGGCTGCAGCTTGTTTATCGGGATAGTTCCTTTTGAACTCGTCCATGACGTTCTGGATGTATGCCGGTCGAGCGCCCCAAGTTCCAAATACCTCTCCGGTGCTTGCATGGAGGAAAACTGCAATCGGCTGGGCGCGTCCGCCATCCGTGAGAAACAGATCCATAGTCTCCATATGATCTTCCATAATGAGCACTTCAGACGGGATACGGCTATATTCCAATATTCTAAACAGTACAGGAACATTCCATATGACATCCGGACACCAATCCGTACAGAGAAGCAGGCAGTGCAGTTGGTTGAATGGGTTTCGCTCAGAAGTGAAGAATTGTTCACTCTCTTTATTCTCCCACTGGAAGCGATCATATACCTGTCTAAATAATTCCTTCGTATTAGGGATGCTGCTCAATTTCATTTCCCGAATCTTCATATTCTCCATAAATTGTAGAGGCGTTATGCCCTGGCCGATTTTGTGTTGGAGATGGATGGGATGAGTCATAGGATCATACGTCCTTTCATAACGTAATAGATTCATATTGATATACATCCAAGCTAGCATTAACTTAAAGCAAAACTGACCACATAAAAATGGTCAGTTTTTATCTGTTTAAGAAAGTCAGATGTTAATGAATGTTGTATGATCGATTGAAGAGCTTCGTGACGGGGGATGCGAGCAACCTGGACTGGATTTAATGTATAATTCAGTAAACCTATCTATGATTATGCCAGTGAATTTTATTAAGAATGCCTGAGGTGGTCCAACTTGTTTGATATTCTTCTACCTGAGCAAAACGAATTCCCGTTATACCAGCAGTTATATCTTCAAATTCGTGAGGGTATTCGTAATGGCACCATTCCCGACGGACAACGATTGCCTTCCATTCGTTCTCTCCAGCTTCAACTCAATATAAGCAAAACGCCGATAGAAACAGCTTATCACATGTTAACGTCAGAAGGGTATGTGGTCAGCAAACCGAGGTCGGGGCTATACGTCATGAATCCATATAAGGAACTATCACACCACCATCAACAGCAGCCTCCTTCTATAACAACGTTGTCTGTCATGCATTCTTATGCGCATTCGAATCATGGGTTTATTGACTTTAATCCCACTCGATTAGATCAAGCGTCTTTTCCGGTAAGAACCTGGAATAAAATACTGAAGGAAGCGTTGGAACAGCATGTGAGTGAAATGGGAATGTATGGAGATCCGCAGGGTGAATACGAGCTTCGCACGGTGATTTCCGAATATTTACGGAATTCCAGAGGGGTTCATTCAACACCTGATCAAATTGTGATAGGCGCCGGAACGGCTTATAGCATGGGGCTTCTTGCCAGAGTACTGACAGAGCTTAAGCATATTGCTGTTGAGGAGCCGGGTTACAGCTTGGTACGAGATCAATTTCAGCTGAATGGCTGCGATTTACTTCCGATTACGCTTAGCGATAAGGGAATCTCGCTTGACCAGCTGGAGCGCAGCCACGCACAGCTCGTATATGTCACGCCCTCTCACAAATTCCCGACGGGAAGCATCATGCCTTATCCGGAGCGAGAACGATTACTGGAGTGGGCCCATGCCAGAAATGCATACATTATCGAGGATGATTATGACGGCGAGTTTCGTTACCAGGGGAAACCCATTCCTTCCCTGCAAGGATTGGATAACAACGGGCGAGTCATATATGCCGGCACCTTCTCGAAAGTGCTGACTCCGACATTGCGAATGAACTACCTTGTTCTGCCACCGGCGCTGCTGAATCAAATATCCCACATGCGTCAGGAAGTGTTCTTTGCCCCTTCACGCGTGGAACAGTGGGCAATGACCGCGTTTTTTGAACAGGGGCATTGGTACCGTCATATTCGTAAAGTGCGTAATCTGTACAGGAAGAGACATCATCAGTTGATTGAGTTGATCGAGACTTACCTTGGCGGGTTTGTTGAAATTACGGGTCAGAATTCAGGACTCCACATTCAGCTGATCGTCAAAAAAGAAGTGACCTCGGAAGAATTGATTCAGGAGGCCGCGAACGTCGGGGTTATCGTATATGACCTGCGAAAAATGTGGATGAACCACGATCAAGATGCGAACCAGTTTCCGAGGTTATACATGGGATTTGCAAGCTTGACCGAAGCTGAAATGGAATCGGGAATTCGGCTTCTGCAAAAGGCTTGGAACATGGACTGAACACAGCATGTTATTAACTGTCTTTTATAAAATACTGAAACTGACCATTTCATAAGGGTCAGTTTGTTGTTTATGATAAGCAAAAAAAGTAGGAGTGCATGCTATGATCACCCAAAATGAGGTAAGGGCATATTTGAACCGTTTAGGCATCTCGGATATTCAGGCTCCGACGAAGGAATATTTGTTCGAGCTGCATAAAGCCCACGTGGAGCGAATACCTTGGCAGACCTTGGATATTCTTGCTGGGAAACCGACATCCATCGATATACAAGAATCGGTACAACTTATGCTCCAGCATCGAAGTGGTTATTGTTTTCATCTGAATGGAGCCTTTACCGCGCTTCTTCGAGCCTTAGGCTATAAGGTATATTGGCATCGGGCTGGAGTACAGCCATTAGGACAAGAACCTCGGATTAACGGCTTTCATCTCGGGATAACGGTAAGTCTATTGCATGAACAACTTGGGGAAGAAGAGCGGTGGCTCGTAGATGTCGGTCTGGGCGATATGCCATGGGAGCCGATCCCATTGAAATTCGGAGAATACATACAGGGACCTTTTCGGTATGTGCTAGAGCCGTCTCGCATCACGGATGGTGGCTGGCGGCTGATCCATGATCCCCATTATTCATATGTAGGCGTAGATTATGCCCCTGATGCTGTGAACAGCTTGGATATGTTTAAATCAAACCATGCATTTTATAGTCAATCACCGGAATCCCCATGGATGGATCTGTTCATTGTCAGGCAAAGGCATGAGCTGGGCATGAATGAACTCAAAGGCTGCATATGGAGAAAGTGGAGCGGTAACGCCCTGGATACGGTAGAGATTTCATCGAAGTCGGAATGGTTCGAGATCCTGGCGGACATATTTAATGAGCCGCTCGTCAACTATTCCGTAATCGAACGGGACTTGATATGGGCTAAGGTATGCAAGCAGCATCAGAATTGGATGAAGCTTATGGAGAATGAGCGAATATAGAAGACGTCGAATGCTACTCCTTAATTCGGTTCTTGAGGTGATTTCCTGCGGCATAGAACACGCTAAACCAATCTGTCACTTGAATACCCAGAAACACAGGTGGTAAGATGGTACATAAAATTCGTGTTGTGAAGCATCATTCGCTTCATAACCTAGCTGTAAGGAGATTTAGTCATGGCAACCATCGATGATTTCACCAAGCTGGATATTCGGATCGGGACGATCGTGGAAGCAGAGCCTTTCCCGGAAGCACGCGTTCCGGCCATCAAAATGAAGATTGATTTCGGCCCGATAGGGATCAAACGCACAAGTGCCCAGATTACGAATCGATATGATGCGGACACCATCGTAGGTAATCAAGTGGTAGCTATCGTCAATTTTCCGCCTAGACGCATAGCTGGCTATCAATCCGAAGTGCTCGTACTCGGCGGGGTACCGGAGCAGGGAGACGTCGTGCTGCTGAAGCCGGATGTCGATCTGCCGAATGGAACTCCCATCGCTTAAACCTACTTCATCTGTCGGTCCGGTCGTTTGCGGCTAGGTCCGACTAGATGAACCTCACCTCGCTGCGCCTTTTCAGCAACTCCGCGGCTCCTTCCGCAATTTTCTGAACACCGATTTCGATTAGTTCCTCCTTCACCTGAGATACGCTCAGTCGTATCATGGATTCGTTCTTAAACTCAGGCAAGAACATGCTGCTGGCATCCTGAACATATACGTTCTCATTCTCCAGATGGTTAACCAACTGATATGCTTTCAATGATTCCGGCAGCTGGATCGTGGAATAAAATCCGGATTGCGAACCCGTAAAGGATAAGAAGGGCGGCAGGTGAGTTTGGTAAGCCTGCTGGAGCCAAGCCCCTTTGTTACTATAGGTTTGCCTCATCTTCTGAATATGCGCACGGAACATCCCGTTCTTCAGATAGATTTCGAGTGCGCCTTGCATGAGCACGGGACTATGTATGTCCGCAGCGTGCTTCGCTTGCTGGAATATTTCACTCATCTGTTCGGGGATCACGGCCAGGCCCAGTCTTAGTCCGGGGAGCATGACTTTGGAAAAGCTCTTCGTGTAGATCACCCTACCGGACGGATCGTAGGCAAACATCGGATCATGTTTAGAATCCGGATCCAAATCTCCCATATAGTCATCCTCGATGATATAGACATCATACTTCTGCGCCAGCTCTACAATTCTCTTCTTCTCCTCATTGGAATAGCTGTAGCCTATAGGGTTATGGAATCTGGAGACCGTATAGAAAAACTTGATATCCCGAGTTTTAAAAATGTCCTCCAGCCGCCCAAGGTCAATTCCGTCCTTCGTAACCTCAATCCCGTATGTCACGGCTTGATGAATCTTGAGGGAATCCATCATGCTAAAATGCGTGGGCTGCTCCACGCAAATATGGTTCTTTCCGTTAGGAAAAGGGAGGGAGACGAGCAGATGGAGCGCTTGCTGCGAACCGGATACCACATAGATCCTCTCTGGAACCGTGAAGACCTGTAAGTCGAGTAAATGCCGGGCTAACTCAACACGGAGTGACTGCAAACCCGCAATCTGGGAATAGGTGAACAACTCTTCTTTATATATTTCAATCGCTTGGTTCATGCAATGCTGAAAGTCTCGGTAGGGCATGATCGCTTTGTCAGGTCCCGCAGATCGGAAATCGATCACTTGGTCCGCGGGGTTCGACCGGTTTATGTTTACTCTGCCCTCAACGATATAGTAACCACTCTTGGGAACAGCATAAATGATATGTCTCTTTTCCAATTCAGCATAGGCCCGTATGGCTGTGTTTTTGCTGCACGAATAGGATTCTGTCAAAGCACGGATGGATGGCAGCTTGCTGCCGGGTTTCAACAGTCCACTCTGTATTTGACGTTCAATTGACTTTATAATGTCGGTGTATTTCATATCTCGTAATTCCTCCAATCGATCTGTACGGGTACAGAGCCGGAAAACATGCATTCTCACAACAATACACTAAAAGTATACTCTACAATACAGCATGCTTTGGTTAGAGATTGTTTTTAATTGAGAAGGCAGGGATCAGGATGGACTCTCTTTTACGTAATGAATATGTATTGACGCTTATGGGGATGGGATTGTTTCAACTGTGGGCATATCGCGCGAAGAAATCGACAAGGGTGAAATTGCTCCCTCCGATGATTGCCATCATTTTATGTTTATTATGGATGGTGAGCAACGCTGCAATCATCTGGGTTATCCTCCTTATTCCGATTATGGAGGTCTCTCTGTGGAGCTTAGTTGCCGTTGCGCTAATAGAAACCGGGATAACGTTTCATCGGCAACAGCATGCCAAATTGTTCATGTTGATTGGGATGGATTGTGTCCTGATCATGATCATTTTTATCGTTAGGAGAACGATGTAATGACGATTAATTATGGGATCTGAGGAGTGGAAGCGATGTATTTTAAATGGATATGGGTCTTCTTGTACCTGAGTATAGTGCTAATACATACGGGCTGTGACCGCAACAAGGAACCGGATCCAGAAGAGATTGCGAAACAGTATGTTGAATGGTGGGAAGAAGGCAGCTATGAATCGATGTATGATCTGCTGTCACAGGAGTCCAGACAGGAGATGACAAAGGAAGAATTTGTAACGCGATTACAGACCATCTATGATGGGATTGGAGCAGAAGACCTCACCATAAAGCCTGACTTTACGGCTAAGGAAGCAAGCGAAACAACGGATGAGCGAGTGTTCTATCCCTACCAAATTCAATTGGAAACATCGGCAGGTCGGGTGCATTCAGAAGGTACGTTTGAGCTTTTAAAAGAGGACAATCAAACCAAGGCTAAGAGCCTGTCTTGGCGAATGGTATGGCATCCTTCTTTGATTTTGCCGGCGATGGATGCCTTGGATAAAGTGAATGTGCAGACGTTACCATCCAGCAGGGGCGAGATCTTGGATCGTAACGGTCACGGTCTAGCCATTAATGGCACGGTTGAGGTCATCGGTATTATTCCAGGTAAGCTTGGTGACGATGGAGAACAGAGCCTGGCTATGTTGGCTGAACGGTTAGGTATATCGACCGAGATTATAAAGCGAAAGCTGGATGCGGCGTGGGTGAAAGACGATCTGTTCGTCCCCATCTTGAACCTGAATGCGCAGCAGGGCAGAATGGATTATGGTGATTTGGCTGGCGTTGTAAAGAAGAATGAGCGTGCTCGAGTCTACCCTTACGGTGCGGCTGCAGCACATCTAACAGGATATATCCGACAAGTGACAAAGGAGGATTTGACCAATGCGCCCGAAGCGCAGTATGGACCGAATGAACTTATCGGTAAATCAGGATCCGAGCAAGTATATAATGAGGTCTTGCGCGGCCGGGACGGTAAGCGGATATCGATCGTGGATTCCTCGGGTCAGGTCAAAGAAATCGTAGCCGAGAAGAAAGCGGTAAATGGTCAGGATATCCGTTTAAGCATTGATGCTGAACTTCAACAATCCATATATGCTTCATTTCGTGAGGATGCAGGTACCGCAGCGGCCATTAACCCCAAGACCGGAGAAATTTTGGCACTGGTCAACAGCCCGTCCTATGATCCCAATGCTTTCATCGTTGGATTATCGACAGAGCAGTGGGATGAATGGAATAACAATCCGGATAAGCCGCTATTGAATCGTTTTACTAAGCTGTATGCTCCGGGCTCGGTATTTAAACCGATCACGGCTGCGGTTGGTCTGAAGCTTGGGGTCACTACCCCTGGAAAAGCCAGGGAGATCCACGGCTTGCGTTGGTCCAAAGACCCGAGCTGGGGGGATTATTACGTGACTCGCGTGAAGGAAGTTCCTGTCCTGAATCTGAGAGATGCTCTTGTGTATTCAGATAACATCTATCTGGCGCAGGAAGCATTGGAGATCGGTGCGGATGCTTTTTTGAAGGAAGCTGAAAAGTTCGGCTTCGAAGAGGGATTGCCGCTTCATTTCCCTTTCCCGGAAGCAAGCTTGGCTAATGAGGGGATAAATAGCGAAATTCAACTCGCGGATTCCGGATATGGTCAAGGGGAAGTGCTGATGAGTCCTTTACATTTGGCATTGGCTTATACCCCCTTTATAAATGGCGGGAGGCTGATTCAGCCTGTGCTGGATTCATCAGAGCAAGAGAAGAGGCCTAAGGAAACGAGAGCGGTGCTGGATAAGCACACTGCCGAGATCATCGAGAGTATGCTCGTCAATGTGGTTCAGGATCCCAAAGGTAGCGGACATGGTGCCGATATTTCGGGTATTGAGCTTGCAGGCAAGACGGGAACTGCCGAACTGAAAATCAGCAAAGCCGAAAAAGGACAGGAGAACGGATGGTTCGTTGCGTTTGACACGATGGAGTCCAAGCTCCTGCTCGCGATGATGATAGAGCATGTTGAAGGCCGGGGCGGCAGCGGGTATGTCGTGAACAAAGTCGCACCTATTTTGCGAAAATATTACGGAAAAGAATAGCCTTAAATATAAGCCTACGAAAAGTTCTTGTTATGCGAACTGGACGGTTGTAATATGGAATAAAAAATAGTCGGAGATGATCTTATGAGCAAGATTCAATTCGCAGTCCAAGTTCGATTGGTATCCGATCTTACCCGTTCCAAACAGTTCTATGGAGAAGTGCTGGGTTGCGAAGTGAATGACGTTTGGGCAGTCAGGGATGATTTTGCGCTCGGATTCAAGCTGATTCAGGCGAAATCGAGTACAGATATCACACCCAATCCAGCAGGTAAAGACCAAGTGAGACCATGGGATACATACGCATACGTGGATACTCACCACGAATTGGATGAATTGTATGAGGAACTGACCTCCAGAGGTGCCGAAGTGGTACAGGAGCCTGTATTAATGGAAGCAGCCTGGGGTGTGTGGAAGGATTTTGCGATTCAAGATCCGGACGGCTACGTGATTGCCTTTGGCTCCGGAAAGAGGGACTAGGTGGTGTAATGAAGAAAATCGACATGAAGCAGGTCCTTATTAGCAGCGACCCTTCGCTGTTGGATTTGGACGCCATTGTACATTTTTTGCGGCAAAGCTATTGGGCTAACGAACGCTCCGACGAGAAAATCAAGAAATCGCTAGAAGGTTCTACGTGCTTCGGGGCATATTACGACAACCGACAGATCGGCTTTGCTCGCGTGGTGACGGATGGCGCAACCGTCTATTGGCTGTGTGATGTGTTTGTGGATGAGGCTTATCGGGGGCAGGGTGTGGGGAAGAAATTAATCGAGACGATTACCACCCACGAGGATTACCGAAATTTATTCGGTATATTGTCTACGCGGGATGCCCATGGTCTGTACGAACAATATGGTTTTGTCCGCGATCACGGAAAAACGTTGACTCGAATGCCGGACTTTCGTAGGAAAGACTAGTTTCCTCAGTTCTTACCGAGGCAAAGGGATCGGTAAAATTCTATCAATCCCTCGGATATTAAGGACGGTATCATAAAAGGGTTTTAATAAAAGTTTGCCCTGTTAAGAAGGGGGATTCATCTTTGATTATATGGGTTAACGGCGCATTCGGTTCGGGTAAGACCCAGGCTGCGCATGAGCTTCAGCGAAGAATCCCGAACTCGTACGTGTACGATCCGGAGAATGCAGGTTACTTCATTCGCGATAATGTGCCGAGGGATGCCAAACGCGATGACTTTCAGCATTATCCGATGTGGAGGGAGTTTAATTACTCCATGTTTAAGTATTTAGACCAGGAATCCGATCAATTGATCATAACTCCGATGACGATAACGAACGCGGAATATTTCGATGAAATCGTTGGTAATTTGAGACGTGATGGCGTGGTCGTACAGCATTTTACATTGTGCGCTTCCAAGGAAGTACTCCTTAGACGACTGCGTAGCAGAGGGGAAGGTTCGAATTCATGGGCCGCACAACAAATTGACCGGTGTATCAGCGGATTCTCGAATGATGTGTTCCAGCATCATATCGACACAGATCATTTATCGATCGACCAGGTTGTAGAGACGATTGGCGCTTTGGCAAATGTGAAGTTATTGCCTGATCATCGCAGCTCAGCTAAGAAGAAACTGGATCGAATCAAAACCAAATTTGCACATATCCGATTTTTTGGATAACAAGTGGATGGACAGGAGATAGACGACTTGAACACACCTATGGAGACAAACCCAATCTTATTGTCTTTTCCAGACAGATTTGAGACGGAACGGCTTATTATCCGTGCACCGGAGTGGGGTGACGGAGAGCATATCAATGAAGCCATACTTGAAAGTGTAGAGGAGCTTAAACCTTGGCTTCCGTTTGCAAGAAACATTCCCGCTGTGTCAGAATCTGAGGCTTACGTGCGAAAGGCTCGTCTGCAGTTTATGGAGCGCAGCGATCTAGTCATGCATCTTCTGGACAAAGACTCGCTACAATTGGTTGGCAGCAGCGGATTGCATCGAATGAATTGGGAAGCCAGAACCTTCGAAATCGGTTATTGGCTCAGAAGCTCCCGAACGAGGCAAGGTCTCATGAAGGAAGCAGTTGATGGCATCACGGACTTTGCTATTCAGCATCTGGGCGCTAATCGAATCGAGATACGCTGCGATTCTTTGAATGAACGAAGCATTAAGGTTGCGGAACGCTGTGGGTTTACATTAGAAGGTACGCTGAGAAACGTGATGCCGAGGGACCGTGGCGGATTTTCACATTTGAAGGTTTATTCAAAAGTGCGTGGTGTAGAGTTTTAGCGAGAGCTGGAATATAACAAAAGAAGACGATTTCTCTTATAGAGAAGTCGTCTTTTTGTGTTTTAAGATAACGGAATATCAAAGTATTAAAATATTTTATATACAACTAAATATTTTGCCTTAACGAAAAACAAGCTCAATATGTACGTATATTATCAATAAAATCAAGAAAAAATGGAGGGGCTCAACAGAATGAGATGTACGAATTTTTAAAATTGCATTGACAAAAACCTAAAGATGGATTATTTTTTGTACATGGGAATTAAAGTTGCATTAGAGCAAAACAATTGGTTAATGGCAGGACGAGGTTTGATATTGTCCAAGATCGTCCTAAAGATTGAGCAAACTCATTATTGATGTGGAGTGGAGGAGAAGAAGATGAAGAACAAGAGGACTAGTAGAAGCAGGATATTTATAGGGGCAGCCGCCATTCTGAGTTTGCTGCTGGTGTTATCCGCGTGCGCTTCGGGAGAAGTGAAGCAGGACGGAGAAGCGGGTGAACAGGGGGATAAGAAAATTCGCGTGGTTACAACCATTGGACAGATTGCGGAACCCATTTCCGTTATCGGAGGAGATCGGGTCGAGGTACTAAGCTTGATGGGACCTGGCGTCGATCCGCATTTATATAATGCAACCCAAGGCGATATCAAGAAATTGGATAGTGGTGATGTTATTTTCTATAGCGGGCTTCACCTCGAAGGCAACATGACGGAAATATTCGAGCAGATCGGTAAGAACAAACCCGTACTGGGGATTGCAGATGCCATTCCGAAGGATCAATTGCTGCAGGATGATACGCAGGCCATCGATCCCCATGTGTGGTTTGACATCGATTTGTGGAAAGCGTCACTCGATTCCGCGGTAGAGAAGCTGAAGTCCCTGGCTCCGGATGACGCTGACTTTTTTGAAGAGAACAAGCAGAAATATTTTGCCCAGTTGGATGAATTGAAAGCCGAGGCCAAGGATAAGTTGAGTCAAATTCCGGAAAAGCAGCGGGTCATGGTAACCGCTCATGATGCCTTTGGGTACTTCGGCCGCTTGCATGGTCTGGAGGTAGTTGGACTGCAAGGCCTGAGTACGGAGGATGAAATCGGCCTCTCGGATATTAACGGAACGATCGATATTCTGCTGCAGCACAAGGTGCCTGCCGTATTCGTCGAGAGCAGTGTCAATCCGGCTTCGATTAATGCCGTCATTGAAGGTGCTGCCAAGAAAGGGTTGGATTTAAAGCTCGGAGGAGAGCTCTTCTCCGATGCCATGGGCGAAGCGGGAACAACGGAAGGGACTTATATCGGAATGTATCGTCATAACGTTGAAACCATCTATCATGCATTAACAGGAAGTGGTGAATAAAATGTCTGTACTTCAAGTTCAAGACCTCAATGCATCCTATCGTAAAAATAAAGTGCTCCACCATGTCTCCTTTAAAGTGGAACAAGGCTCTTTAACCAGCATTGTCGGACCAAACGGCGCCGGTAAATCAACGCTGTTAAAGGTCATGCTGGAGCTTCACCCCAAGCTGTCCGGCAATGTCTCATTTTTTGGATCAAGCTTAAGCAAAACCAAGACCCGTGTCGGCTATGTGCCGCAGCGCGGATCCGTGGACTGGGATTTCCCGACCGATGCACTGGATGTTGTCATGATGGGTTTATATGGCCGGGTGGGCTGGTTGAAGCGACCGAATAAGAGCCATAAGGAAAAAGCGATGGCATCGCTGGATCAAATGGGCATGGCGGACTTTGCCGACCGGCAGATCAGCCAGCTCTCAGGTGGACAGCAGCAGCGCGTATTCCTCGCTCGGGCGCTTGTCCAGGATGCCGACCTCTATTTCATGGATGAGCCGTTAGCCGGAGTTGATGCGGCAACCGAGAGGGCCATTATGACCACGCTGAAGGATCTGAAAATGGCCGGTAAAACCGTAATGGTGGTCCATCATGATCTCCAGACGGTTGAGGATTATTTCGACCATGTGCTGCTCCTGAACCGTACGGTCATTGCGCATGGGAAGACGGAAGACGTATTCACGAAGGAACATGTATACCGCGCCTACGGCGGTTCGCTTCGCTGGATGAAGGAGGCGTAACGCATGCTGAATTCATTATTATCTCCAAACACGCAATGGGTGCTATTGAGCACGTTAATCCTGGGCATGGCAGCCGGCATGATTGGCTGTCTCGCCTATTGGAAGCGGCAAAGCTTGATGAGTGACGCGCTGTCTCATGCGGCTCTTCCCGGTGTGGTGGTTGCTTTTGCATTGACGGGAAGTAAGAATCTGCTGGTGATGATACTCGGGGCTGCTGCCAGCGCCTTAATTGGGGCCTGGATGATCCAGTGGATTCGTACCTCCAGCCGCATTAAGGAAGATACGGCCATGGGCATGATTCTATCCGTATTTTTCGGATTGGGCATTATGCTGCTTACGATTGTGAACCGTACAGCGGGCGGGAATCAGAGCGGACTGGATAACTTTATTTTCGGCCAGGCTGCGTCCATGGTTCGTAAGGATGTTTTTACGATGCTCATCCTGGCAGCTTTAGTTATTCTGGTCGTCTCGATTGGCTTTAAGGAATGGAAGCTGTTTCTGTTTGATCCCGATTTTGCCCGGGGATTAGGGTTGAATAGCCGTCTGATGAATACCCTCTATATGGGGGTGCTTGTTCTCGTCATCGTCATTGGTATTCAGGCTGTTGGCGTCATTCTGATGGCGGCCATGCTAATCATACCTTCCGTCAGCGCAAGATATTGGACTCAATCCTTCAAAATGATGGTCATTTTGTCGGCTATATTTGGAGGCGGCTCCGGGTTTGTTGGTACCCTGGTCAGCACAATGGGGAAAGGATGGCCTACAGGGCCGTTTATCGTTGTAGCCTCTTCCGTATTGTTCACGGTTTCCCTGATTTTTGGTGCTGAGAAGGGGTTGCTGATCCAGGCGCTGCAGCTCCGCTCTCAGAAAAAAGAGCATATGGACTCCAATAACCAACCTGTTTTAAGTCCCCGGCTGTCCGAAAGGGGGAGCAATCGATGACCTATACAGGATGGATATTGCTTACGGCCTCTCTCGTCGGATTGTCTTGCGGTATCGTTGGCGTGTTCCTGATATTGCGCAGAATGGCGATGATGGCCGATGCTATCAGTCATACTGTGCTGCTTGGGATCGTAACGGCGTTTATCGTCACAAGAGAACTAAGCGGGCCTCATATGCTGATCGGTGCGATTATTGCCGGATTGCTGACAGCGGTCCTCGTTCAATGGTTTCATTCCCGGGGCGTTCAGCAGGATGCATCCATCGGTGTTGTTTTTACAACCTTGTTTGCGATTGGCGTTATCCTAATTGCAACCCAGGTTGGCAATGCGCATCTGGATACCAAGCATGCCCTCATGGGGGAAATTACGTTTGTGCCTTGGGATGTGATGCACGTACCACTGTTAGGAGAGGTGCCAAAAGCTACCTTTATGTTGGCAGCCGTGCTCCTCGTCGTACTTATCGTCATCCTGGCGTTCTACAAGGAATGGAAGATTACGTCCTTTGATCCAGCTTTGGCGGCCAGTATTGGCATTCCTGTCGTACTCATGCACTATGTATTTATGTCGCTGGTCTCCATCACAACGGTTGCATCGTTCGATGCCGTGGGAGCGATCATGGTGGTGGCTATGCTTATAACACCTGCCGCCGCGGCCTATCTATGGACGGATAAACTCCCCATCATGCTGGTGTTAAGCGGAGCATTCGGCGTCATCTCTGCATTCATGGGTTACTATGTCGCGTTATGGCTGGACACCTCCATCTCAGGATCTATGGCATTTGCAACCGGGATTGTATTTATTCTCAGCTTCCTGTTCTCTCCGAGACATGGCGTGCTTTCCCGTTATCTTCATAAATTTAATACACACGGCAGCGAAGAGAAACTGGACGGTGTATCCTAAAAAAAGGATGCTGTATGAAGCTTGGGCGATTAGTTGCCCAGGCTTCTTTTTTTCTTCCAACACTTAGACGTGGTATAATTAGGAAAAAATTCCGTGTTATGATGAAGGTTATTTCAAAGGAGTGAGTACATATGCATATGGAGTCAGCAAGACTGGTGATCCGGGATTTTCAGGAGGAGGATTTTGCTAGTATTCATGCCTACGCCTCTGACCCATTAGTGACCGAGTATACGATGTGGGGACCGAACACGGAAGAGGATACCTTAGCATATTTAACGGAAATCCGCCAAATGAAAGAGCAGAGCCCTCGTGACAGCTATGAACTGGCAATCGTGCTGAAAGATAGCGGCCATTTAATCGGGGGTGTAGGTCTTCACCGATCCAAGACGAACGCAGAGCTTGGGTACTGCTTGAATTCCGCCTATTGGCGACGGGGTTATGCTACGGAAGCTGCTAGCGTCATGTGCCGTTTTGGATTTAAGGAGCTGGGAGTTAATCGGATCTACGCCACCTGCAGGCCGGGAAATATCGGGTCAGCTGCGGTCATGCGCCATATCGGAATGAAGCAGGAAGGGCATCTTCGGCAGCATCTATGGTTTAAAGGGGCTTACCATGACTCCTATTTATTCTCCATCCTCAAAGATGAATTCGAAGTCTAAATCTATTATATTATTAAGGAGCTTCTGCCTGCATGGATAATACCAAATTGTTGATCCGTCATAACGGAATTTCGATTTACGAGGAAGCGTCAGGTAAAGTGTATTATACGAAAGAGAATCATGTGTCCGTTGTTGTTCTGGCTAAGCATGGCGATCAACTGCTGCTGATCCGTCAATATCGCACCGCCGTGGATGACTACATCATTCAGTTACCCGGTGGTGGCGTAGGCGAGGAGGAGGACCTGGAATCGGCAGCACGCCGCGAGATGCTGGAAGAAACCGGCTGCACATGCGGCAAGCTTCATTATCTGGGTAAATTGTACCCGGCGTCCTGGAGATGCAATGAAATTGCCCATGCTTACTATACCGATGAGGTAATAAGTCAAGCGGATCAACAGCTTGAGGGGTACGAGCAAATCGACGTTGTAAGAATGAGCGTGAAGGAATGTTTGTATCGGATTAAGGAGAATGAGCTGCAGGATTCCGAGCTGGTCTTTGCGATGATGCACGCTTTGCTTCAGGGATTCATTCAGCATGAGGATACGGAGGTATCATACTAGATGGAGTTTGTTGGGATTTTCATGACCGTGTTAAGTATCATCGTTGCCATCATTGTCATTCGTTACGCGATCAATTCATCCAAAATCATCATTAGAATGGATGCCATGATTCAAGAGATGAGAATGCTTCGAAAGGATGTAAATGAGCTTAAGGAGAACAAGCATATCGTGGATAAAAGAGTATAGTTATCAGTCAGATATAAATGAGTTTTAATTGCTGCCTTTAGATGTAGATGCTTCCTACACTAAAGGCAGCTTTTTATTGTTAATGATAGACGGTTTCATCATTTTATGTTATCTCGCAAACTTGTCGGGAAGAAATCGAATATAATCTGTTAGGAGTGAGTAAGGGGGACAAAACTATGGGAAGGCACTTGCTGATCTATGATGTAGACTGGTGGATCCTTGGCAAAAATGCCAAAGTTATTCAGCAGTACCATCCATCTCTTGACCTAATGTCTATGAGTGATTTGGATCTGTATCTCGCGCATAAGAGCAGTGGGGCGTTGAATCACCAATATGATCACATATCTGCCATGTGTCTTGGCATTGCAGCTTACTGTATCTTCAAGAATGTACGTATCGATTCAGCAGTAGCCGTTTCCTACTATTATTTCAGTAGGCATTATGAAATCTTTCGAGAATGGGTGGATGAACTTATTCCAGATCCTGACTTTCTCAGATTGGTTATTCCTAAAATTGGTAAGATAGGCGCCATAAATCAGCGGCTGGCTTTAACCTTGCAGGCCGTAGCTCCGAACGCATCTGTTGAATATATAGGTCATTTCGTGGATGACAAGTTGTTTCAACCATCGCCTATAGCTCGATTAGACAATACTTCATTCGTTATTGGATGGGCTGGAGATCCCTCGAAAATCTCTAAAAATTACTACACATTGTACATGCGAATTAAAGAACATTTCAAGAATGAGGAACGGGTCACTTTTATAGAAACTTCTAGATCCTATACCTATGAGGATATGCCGAATTTTTATCATAAGCTGGATTTGTTGTTGATCACGGGGGCCAACGAAGGAAGCGGAGCAACGGCGCTGGAAGCGTATGCTTGCGGGGTACCGGTTCTTTCCACGAATGTTGGTAATGTGAAGAACGCAGCTCACCCGAATGCCTATGCGTTGATTCTGGATAGTGACGATTCTGATGATTTTATACGCTCGATTAGACATTGGTTGAATCACTCGGTAGAGCTTCAAGAAATTGGACGGCAATGCAGGAGACAAATAGAATCAGGCTGGAGCATTGAGCATGCGATGAGCCGATGGCTCACGGTATTGTTCAAAAAATAACATAGATATGTCGGCGAGGAGGAAGAGACGATGTTTGACCAAGTTTCCGTTCTGATTCCCTACCAGTCGGATAATGGCGGACCGAGGGATGCTGCATTCAGGTGGGTATTGGATTTCTACACACGGACGATGCCGGGTATAGAAGTATGTATCGGAAAAGTCTCTGGTAATCCATTCAGCAGGTCGAAAGCCATTAACTGTGCAGCCCGTCAAGCAACCAGAAATAAGTTCATTATCGCAGATTGCGATATTGTATATGATCCAAATCTCGTGCTGGAATCTATATTTTACGTGAATGACTATCAATGGGTTATTCCATTCAGCCGTATTTTACGGCTGCCAGAGGACGCTTCACAGCTAGTCCTGGCTCAAACACCAGGTTGGCCGATCTCTACGGAGCTGGGAAATCGAGATGAGAACAGTGCTTATTATTTTGGAGGATTAAATGTATTACAACGAAATGCGTTTGAAGCAGTCGGGGGATATGATGAACGGTTTATCGGCTGGGGGGGGGAGGATGAAGCGTTCGCATATGCACTGGACACCCTTATCGGAACTCACGTCCGACTTGACGGGGAAATGGTGCACTTCTGGCACCCGTTTGTTGGACCCGAAGGCAATCCCCATTATGAAACCAACTATGCTTTGTATAAAAAATACAAAGAGGCAAAGGGACATGTTCAATCTATGCGCAAACTGATTCCTAAAGAATAATGGCCTAATTGAGAAGGAGAGGTTGTCTATGAAACTGTCGGTGATTGTACCGGTATTAAATGAAGAAACGTTCGTCCCTTTATATATTGAAAGTGTGAGTCGTTTTGCTAATGAAATAATTATAGTGGATGGAGGAAGCACAGATGGCACTTTGAAGCATATTGAGCGGTTACAGAATCTTTGTTCGATCCGGCTATTTCGTTTCCAGCAGATCGGGATGCCGTACACCGAGGATTGGAATGAATCCCTAGTACGTAATTTTCTGATTGATCAGGCACAAGGAGACTGGATCATGAACTTGGATATCGATGAATTAATGGATGATCGTTTTAAAGAGGTGCTGCCGCAACTTATGAGCAATAATGAGGTGGATATATACCAGTTCCCGTTCGTCAATTTCTGGGGAGATCCGTGGACAATTCGGATTAACAGTCCAGGCGATGAGCGTTGGTCCAATGATATAACGAGGATGTGGAGGGCGAATAAAGGAATCCGTTATCGTGACGAGAAACATCATTGTACGCTAGAGGCGGCCGAGGGCCAGAGTATATGGAGCATTCCAAGAGGACGAAGTGATGTGTTTATATACCACTACCATTACGCTTTAGGAAGAAAGATCAAATTTAATGATAATCGAAGAAGAGACGTTAATTTACTCGAAAACGAAGGTATACCAGATTGGAGTTACAAGCATTCCGAATACGAGATTGCCACAGCGCCGTTTCAAGGTCAGCATCCTGAAGTGGTTCGGCGTTACCTGAAGGCAATTGGATTCGAACCTCATTCAAACTAAAAAGCCCCTAACCATGTTTCTGAACTAGCTTCTGAGCTAGCATCAGAAATCATGGAGGGGTTTTTTATTTTCGTTATAAGTTTCAATTTATATTTAACTATACAGTCGATATATCTTTTGTAGGCGATATGACATTGCGGACAACTTGAGTCACTTGTGCGTCCTTCAACACATCGAGTTCGGGTAAGCGGGATAAAAGAGCTATTAGCTGATGATCGTGATAACAAAGCGAATCCGCGACAAAGTGATCAGAATACAGGTGTGGGAAAATGTCGGTTGAACCGCAGTACAGCACATGATCAAATGTGACAAGCGAGAATAAATCGATTCGGTTTGTGAAGTACAGTTGAGGCCCCACTTTGCGCGTACCAATTACTTGGTTGCCGTGATATACATGCGTATATACGATGACATACAGATTCTCATCCTCAGTCAATCCTTTGACGATTTTCTGCCATCGTCTTGAATTTGTCTCCCATATTTTTTCACCCAGAACCAATGCGAACTGCTTTCCTGGATCTCGGACTCGATTCGCAATATCCTCTGGCTGATCCGCTAAATGAAAGATGCTGTGGGGACCTTTCGGTGTTCTCCAGGATTTGTTCCATTTCTGTTCATAGTATGCCTTATTATCATTCCATAACGATTCGTACACCTGCGGCCTTAATTCTTTAATGGTGGCACTGCCGTAATGATATACAAAAGCATCCTCAACGATAGCCAGACGGTATCCTGCATATCGGACACGCTCACAGTAATCATCATCCTCGAACATGCCAATTCCATAGGCCGGATCAAGAGACCCAACTTGTTCCCATACACTCCGTTTTATAGCCACACAGAAAAATCCAAGTAAATCGGTATATCTGATTTTCTGACGGTACAGTTCATAAAAATCATGTAACCAACGAGCATCGGCCCCGTATACTGTATCGCCTATGAAATGATCAAGCGCTTGATCATTACCCACACAATTGGACATGGGACCCGTCATTCCGATTTGCGGGTCTTCGTGAAATGGCCGAAGCAATCTGGAAATCCAACTGCCATCTGGTACGATGGTATCGTTGTTTAGCAGAATCATATACTGGCCTGTCGACTTCTGGCATCCAAGTGTGTTGCCTGCGGCAAAACCAAGATTATCAGGAGACGATATAACTTTAATCAGCGGATTGCTAAGTGTTTTAAGTTGTAGAGAAGTCTGATCCGTTGAGGCATTATCAACAATAACAACTTCCAGGTTAGGATAATGCCCCTTATGAAACAGACTGCGAAGACATTGCTCAGTGTAAGACCATTTATTATGAACAACAATAATAACGCTAACCTTGGGGAACAGATGCTGGATAATGTATTCGTTCAAAACCTTGTATCTTTGAAACCAGTTATTATGCCGGACGAAATCTTGCCTGCGTTTGATCAACTCCGTACCGGTGTTCTGAAGCGCTTCTTGAATCGCCTGCTCGAATTCCTCCGGAGTATGTGCTATGGAGACGATATCGGAAGCAATGGCTTCAACCTCTGGAAGGTGGGTAGATACGACAGGTTTTCCTGCAGCTAGATATTCGTACAGTTTAACAGGATTTGTAGCCTTTGTAAGCATATTCTTCATGAAAGGAATTAACGCAACTTGGAATCGATGTAAATAGCTCGGAAGCGTATGATAGGGCTTTTCGCCCAAAAATATTACGTTGTCCAGCTTCTCGATTTGAGAGGTATCACAACCAAAAGTGTGTCCGATCAGAACAAATGTCCATTCCGGTCGATTTCTAGCCACTGTTTCGATTAGACGTATATCGAACCAGTCAGAAATCGCTCCATAGTAACCGATTATCGGCTGCTCTATGGACTCAAGCTCCGTCAAAGGTTCTTCGGGCGGCATCGAAAAGTGAGTAATATCTGCTGCGTTGCGGATAAGTACGGTGGTTGGATTATATTCATTAGCCCAATCATACAAGTGCTGAGAGGACGTTACGACAAGACCGGCCTCCCGCAGCAGGCGTTCCTCTTGATGAAGCATTTCAGGCTCATTTGTCGAGAATCCCGCATGATGATCCATGCAATCATACACGATTTGATGTTGCTCCATAGCCATGACAAGTGGTGTCCAGAACGGCAAATCAACAATGGATACCAATTGGGATATGCCGAATTTGGCTCGTACGTGCTCAATAGACCATTTCAGGTATTGGATATCCCAATGATTCATCTTATCTTTATATAGATTTAGAGGCTGATTTGCGCACAGAGTAACGAGCCATACGTTTCGATCGATGTTCTTGATGGTGACGAAGCGGCTTACCTCTTCTTGGGAAGCCTCTTCCTTGCGTAAACCAATGATCTCTGTTGTTACATAGAAGACACGATGCCCCTGTTGAGCGAATTGTTCCGATAATTGTTGTGGACGTTGCCATCGGAAATGCCAGTCTATGACAGGAAAGCGAATAATATCGTATAGGGAAGCTTTCGTTGGCATGATTACCTCCGATACCGGAGGCGCAAAGGATTCAGGAGCAGATACGGATTGAAACGTGGATTGTTGATGAGTTGATTGTGATAGGGATACCAGAGGTACCGAGTGAACGGACCGTTTCTTCTTGTTCAATTTATGGTTTGATTTCCGAAGCTTGATCTGATGGGGACTGGTGCGAATCGTCGAAGATCTGCGCCGGTTGTTCGTGATTTTATTCAAGAGTAGCCTCCTCTCTCGTGTGTGATTGTCTCTTTAACAAAGTATGAATCACCCACAGTATCTGTATGGGTAGAACACCATTTGACATTGGATTTATCAAAATGAGTGTGTATGGTTCCAGCATTCAAATATCTTGGAGGAGGATATATAGATCTATGCTGTAGGCCGTTTTCTTATCTTTGGCTATTTGAGTTTCCATTGTTATGATTTATACATATTGTACCAGTGACTACATGGAGGGAGGCCGCTAGTGTGAGAAGATATTGGAACCGAAGCCATCCAAACGATTGCAAGGTCATTAAAGGTAAGAGAAAACATAAGCATGCTAAAAAATCTATCCCGGTATTGAGCAAGCTGAGTAGGTTGCGCTGGAGACTGATTAAGAGCATTTCTCAGATCAAATTACAGCTCAGACGACTTACCATGCGGGTAAATACACTTCAGAAGCAAGTAGAAAGCAGCTATGGGGCGCGAGGTAATGTCATTGCCTATTTAAGATCGCGACTTAATACACGTATAACGATCGAAACTCCTGCAGGTCCAATTTTCGGTACATTGGTATCTATTGGAGAAGATTATATTCAAATCACGGAGCCTAACGGAAGCATTGCCATTATACCGCAACGTGGTATCTTATCCATTGAATAATGATAAATAGGGAGGGAAGAGAGGATGGATTTTTCGGAGATATTGGCAACTTTCCTTGGTAGGACGGTAGAGGTAATCCAGGCCAATCAGTTCCTTCAAGGACAATTATTATCAGCTACAGCTGGATTGATCACGGTACAGGTAGTAAGCTCAAATTATTTGCCAACATCAAGACAGGTTACCATAATTAACGATAATATATCGTTAGTCCGTATACTTCCTCAGTGATTTCTCAAATGGTGAACTTTACAAGATCTATTTCGATAAATCTAATTCAATATGTCGCTTATGGCGTTCTTCCATTTCTCATAGTAATTAAGATGCCGATGTGTCATGCTGGAGCTTCTTAACCTTCTATGATAGAGCGGTTGAGGAACATGATGAACCGGATGGAAGCAGGATACCTTAGATAACATCTCGATATCTTCGTATAGACGTCCTTCGAAAGGGACCATGGTGTTCCAACCTCCTACCTGCTTGAGTATAGAGACGTTGAACATTCTTGGGGCGACTGCAACGGCTTCCGCGAGGAGTTGCCTGGAGGAGAAATGGGATGGTCCAGTTCTGATACCTTGGTAAAGGAGCTGTTTATTCATCCGCTCAAGCCATTCAACATGATTCGCATAGAATACACCAACATTCCGCTCCTTACATGCTTCATGTAGAAGGACTTCCAGACAATCAGGTGACATCCAATCATCGGCATCCAACTCAAGAAACCAGGAACCCCTCGCCATTTGAAGTGCTCTATTCAGGGCATGAGCTTTACCCAGGTTTTGATTTTGTCTCACTGTATTTATTCTTGAATCAACAGGGAGTCTCGCCAGAATACTTGAAGTATCATCACTTGAACCGTCATCGACAATGATCAGCTCCCAAGCTGTGATCGTCTGTGATAATACGGAGCGAATAGCCCATGGCAAGTATTCACCGTCGTTATACGTGCATAGAGCAATGGTAACTATTGGAGAGTTTTGTCTTTCATCTATATACTGAACACGGGATGAAGCATGGAGAAGCGGGGAGATTGCGTTCCATTCCTCAGCTTCCCTCATCCAAGCAGGGGCAGCGCGTTGATGGTATAGGATCCCATCGGAATCAACTTCCGTCCATTCATATCGGGTGGACAGCTGGATCTGTTTATCGATCAACACGTACTTCTGGAATGGCAGCTGTTCTTTTGTCGTAAAACCCGGTATCTGCCCATTCATGACCATCTCCGTGCGCCATAACAGGGGTCCACGGGGAAAAGGGGAGGATGGAAGATGACTGTGGTTGGATAGTGCCGGTTGACCTGTAATAGAAACGGGATTCATGATGCAGCCGGCTGAGCGGTCACTGCATGTACTAAGCCATCGTTCGATTTCTTTGTTTGCATGTGGCTGAACAGAATCTCCCGCATAGAGGGTCATGAACCACGGATCAATCTCCAGGGATAGCGTCTCATTCATGATCGCTGCAGCCTCTTCTTCGCTAGGGATCACTATAGATTGGGCATATGAAAATACACGTTGAACCGAGGACGCGGTATTTTCGCTTAAATGAGGATATAAACCTGGAAGAATAAACACCAGCATGGCCGTTCAGCTCCTTACTGTATTCTTATCTTAGTTGTTACCAAATGGAATCTAAATGGAATTAACCCAATCCTGGTTATCGTATGCCCACATGCGCATGGGGGATACAACTGGCCAATAACATACTCTAAGTTGCGACGCTCTAGTAAATCGGGAATAATAGAGCCTAGAGGCAAAAGCCGAAACCTGGGATGGGGGAAATTGAATCAGATGAAATCGACTTATAGTCAAATTATTCAGCAAGCTCAAGGATTTGCACGCTCTGTGCACGAGCGGGATGCAAGCGGTCATGATTGGTGGCATGTGCAGCGTGTCACCCGCATCGCCCGACTCCTGGCGTATCTTGAAGGCGCGAATCCATACATATGTGAATTGTCAGCCTATCTCCATGACGTAGCTGACGAGAAGCTGAATGAATCAAAGGAAGCAGGTTACGAGCGGGTTCAGCAGTGGTTGAAGCAAGCCGGTGTGGAAGCATCTGACCAGAAAACCGTGTTGGAGATTATCAGCACGATGTCATTCTCTGGCGGAACGGGGAGCGCCATGCGTACATTGGAAGGGCAAATTGTACAGGATGCAGATCGTCTGGATGCGATTGGTACGATCGGAATTGCCCGTACATTTGCTTATTCCGGATGGAAGGGACAAAGCATGTATGATCCATTCATTCCACTTCGGGAGCAAATGACAAGAGAGGAATATCGAAAAGGCAAAAGCACGGCCATTAACCACTTCTATGAAAAGCTATTAAAGCTGAAGGACAAGATGAATACGGAATCGGCAAGGCTGCTGGCAGATGGCAAGCATCAAAGTCTCGAGCTCTTTCTCCAGTTGTTCGATAAAGAGTGGGCAATGGGGAATGAAGCCTACCTGCACGAATCCCCGATTCATCGCGGGAATGTATCGCGTGTCCATATTGCCTTCGATGATTCAACGGCAGGGTCGTTAAAGATGCTGCTGCGCTCGAAACCGGGAGAAATCGTAGTTACATTGGGCAATGACCTTATGGTTGGGCCGCTTCCGAAGGACGATGACTACTCCCGTTGGTTCTCTACCCGAAATAAGTGGTTTGGGGAACGATATAGCACTGGGCATGCCGAAGACAGAAAATTAACGATGTTGCAAGCAGCCTTCGCTTGGCTCACCTGGCCCCAGCAGCTGAGCGAGATGCCGTGCTTGATATGGGCAGGAGATTCTGCCTCGGAACAACTAGGCTTACGTAGGTTGTTGTCTTTGATACCAGATCATCCTGATGTCATATTGGTGAATGCGACAAGTATTCTTCACAAGCAGAACCCGAACATTTGGTATCGGGGGACGTTTGAGTTGGCTTTGGATAAACTTCAAATGGTGCTGGAAACAGTCGAGCATGTTCCATTGTCGCCGCAAGATCAGGCTGGCTATCGTGCGGACTGGCAGCGTCTCGTATGCGATGATGGGGCTTTGCGCGTGCTTCAAGGCGAGGAGTTACGCACCGTTTCTGAATCTTACTATGATGCAGATATACTGCAAGCCGCTTATCGTCTTGAGGCTAGACATGGGTTCTTCAAGAAATCAGCCCGCATTATTGGCGAGGTGATCGGAATGGGTGAATTAACCGTTTCCGACTCTTTTATCGAGTATCGGGTTCGTCATCTGATTCAGGAAGGTGCTTTAACCTATAACGGCGAGCTGACAGCGATGCGAAACTACAGCATCTCTCTTGTAGATGCATCGACTCCCGAGGAGCGGTGGACCCATGCACAGCGCCTGGCCAAGGTCGTGAAGCTGAAGTCGCTGATGAGTGAGATGATGGAGATCCATTTTGCAGAAAGAGGTCTCATGGAAGAAATACGTCAGCTGGATGCAGTGGGTCTGGGTTTATCGGTATCCTCCGATCTGGAAGCTTTTACGAGCAGCATGCAATCTCAAATCGATAGCCTATTGAGCACGTATCAACAGCATCAAGAACAACGTGTGTCCTTCATGGGTTCCCTGGAGAAGGTGTTAACCCAGATCAATGAAACGACTCCTAAAGAATAGATTAAGCATTTTCGTACGAGGTTGGAATCGTTATATCATTCAGACGGAGAAATGAAAGTGGAAAGCGGTGGAGACATGTTATTTACGGAGCAGCAGATTCAAACCATAAGAGAACAAGCGCTTGGGATGGACAAGCATCGACAAGTAACGCCCGAAGTGCTGGCAACGATATACGATCATCGTTTATTTCATTTGTTTGTGCCCGATGAGCTTGAAGGACGAATGACCTCTCTGCCGGAGGCTGCACGCATTTTTCAGGAGACTGCCAGGATCGACGGTAACCTGGGATGGCTGGTTACGATTGGAGCAGGTGGAGGATTCTTCGCGGCACTGATGAGCCAGGAGGTGAGTCGCCGCGTATTTGCACATCGAGAAGCGGTGATTGCGGGCAGCGGGATGCCGACAGCTACGGCAAGACAGGTGGACGGCGGATATATTGTGAACGGCAGCTGGAAGTATTGCAGCGGCTCTACCTATGCAACGACCTTTACAGCCAATGCGGTTATCGAACCAGATACGATACAAGATGCAGCTGACGTACCGACTGCGGATCAGGACGAGCCTCCTATTCGATCCTTTATCCTGAATCCTGATCAAATCGAGATTCTGGAGGATTGGAATGCCTTCGGACTGCGGGCAACGGCGAGTCATACGATATCCGCTGTGGATGCGTTCGTGCCGGTGGAGATGACGTTCTCCCTTACGGAAACCCAAGGGTATGAGAACGAAACAATCTATCAATATCCCTTCCTTCCGTTTGCCCAAGTATCTTTTGCTGGAGTCGCCGTTGGCATCGCCGAGCATTTCCTTGAAGCAGCAGAATCACTTGCGGCACAGAAAGGGAGCTCTTCTCATGTGATCGGCAAGCTGGAGGAGCGTAAAGCAATGTTGGAGCAATCCGTTTCGGATTTTTATGAGACGGTGGAGGGCTCATGGGAGGAGCTGCTGAGTAACGGTGGATTATCGAATTCAACAGAAGCAGAGGTAACCACCCGAAGCGTAGCAGCAGCCCAAACAGCATTATCTTGCGGCCAGCAGGTGTTCCCGCTGTTGGGTTTATCCGCTGCGAAGGAAGACGCCGAAATCAATCGCTGCTGGAGGGATCTTCAGACGGCATGCTCGCATGCGCTGCTAAGAAACTTCTGACGGAGAAGTAAACCATGGAGATGTATAACCCATATAGAAGTAAAACCATGAGCCGCATACCAAGCAGCTCATGGTTTTTATGTTTTGGCTTAGCCAGAGATGTCTTCATTCGCTTCAGACTTCCTGACGGTACGACAATTCCGAACAGGCAGCAGCTGTTTCCGAAGTCCCAGTGGATCAAGCGTTTTATGGGCAGAAAAACCCATTAGGGCCTTTTCCATATTATCGAAACTTTCCGTAATCTTTAATGTGCACATCAAACGTGCATTCCACCGGCAGCTTTTGAAACTCCTGCCGCCAGTTCATTTTTTTCCATTGTTCATAACCAACCCGATTACGAACATAACTGCCGATTCCGAGATTATCCACCTGATGTTTTTTCATCAACGCAATTATGGCATCGCCTTTTTTTGAAATATATTGACTGATTCGCTGCTCCAGCTCACGCCGTTCCCGGTCGTTATTTAACCTAGCATCTCCGATGTATTCCAGAACAGAGCCGGTAACCTTCACATGATACGTAACCTTCTCAACGCCTTGCACTCCGCGGGTGACTTTGACTTTTCGTGTGCTGATCAATGAACTGAACATGACGGTTTCCTTCTTGCCGTTAATCTCCGTCAGATCAATATTAATTTGGCCTTCTCTGAATTTGCCTTTAAGAAAAGCGAAGACCAGAGCGTCCTGAGATTCGATCTTTGTAACATAACGATCATCTCTAAATAACGCGATGCCATTCGTCGTAATGAAATTTTCTCCATGCTTCTTAAGAATCGGAGCAACCGGATCTACACCCTGATCGAAAAAATCCCTGGCAAAGTTAAATAACGTGACCTTTGGAATGGTTTGTCCGAATGCTTCCTTCTCAAGCAGCATATCAATATATCGGCCGGTCCGCGGATGCTGCTTGTAATCGTCAATCAACAATTCTCCTGCATTGCCTTCAACCACGCTGATTTTTACCTGTGAAGAGATGGAAGGATCCCGAAACAAGGTATCCAGATGACCGTGCAGTCCGTTTTCCGCCATCGAAATACCGAACAGCACATTACGCAATTGTCCGCTCACCAGCAACATCCCCGTTTGTCTGGACATGATCATTCTCGCTTCCTTGCTGCTCTTGGCTGTTGCTGTCAGCACTTCGCGCTTAGCGGAAGTCTCCGGATCCGCTTGGGGTATGGAGACCGAGAAGCTTAACTCGCCATTCGGGAGCAAATCATAGCTGGTCGTTTGGATAAATCCAAGATCTTCCAAAATGCGTTGATCCCCACAGCCTGATATAAGGAATATACACAGCAGGAGGAGCAAACACGTACATTTTTTTAACATATCACATCACGCTGCCTTTTTGCGCCGCTGCCATAGCAGCAGAAGAATTAATATCAACGGCATTATGTAGGCGAATCCAATCTGGATATAACCCAGAAACAAAAGCCATTCCCTGATTTTATTCAATACGGTTGGAATGTAGGAGATGAGCAAAGCTACTAATATGATAAAGAAATAGTGTACATTGATTTTGATCTTCGGGAACACTCTTTGGGTGCTTTCGCCAGCCGCCCAGAAGTAAAGGACGAGGGTGATAAGGGTTGTAAACAGGAAGAAGCCGTAGAAAAGGTTCTCGATTCGCTCAATGAACGGAAGCTTGATGTAAGCCAGAAGATCCAGTAACGGGAACAACATAACCTTAAGCATATCCGAGCCAATTACGCCAAACGAAACAAAACCCAAGAGCGTATAGGATACCGTACGAATTAAATTTCCATAGAATACCGCCCTGAACAGTTTGGTCTTCTTATCGGTGTAGGGAAACAAAAGTAAACACAGCTCATAACCCATGTATGCCAAATATATTTGAAAAATCCCCTCGGTCATGCTGTAACTGTCTTTAAAAATATAGGGGGTTAATCTCTCTATTCTGAATTCCCCTATATAATAAAGCAAAAGCAAGCTCATCCAGATGGTGCTCCAGAAGAAAACGGTCGAAGCCTTGGAAATGTTATAGAGCCCTTTGGTCAGCAGCATAAATGCAAGAACATCGATCGCAATCTTGAACACCATGGGGTTGGTTGTCGGGAACGCGAACATCTGAAAGATCAGTACATACTCCTTGGCGACGAGACAGCCGATAAGTGCCCATACCGTACTGATCGCCAGATAGAAGGGGGTCAGAATGAACTTGGGAATGCTTTTCTCCAATATGACGAAGATCGACAGTCCTTTGCCCAGCCGGTACACCCAATACATCATGTAAATATTCAGACAGACCAGAAGGGAAACCGGGATGGTGATAAGCCAACCGTTTGTACCAAAATATTGGGCTTCGACCTGGGTAATGCTGAATACATATACACCTGTTTGAATCATATAGATGAGGATCGCGGTGTGAAATTGGGATAGTTTTTCTTTCAATTGTCCTCACCTCTTCATTTTTAACTTCACTTTGTTTCTGGCTTTGACTTGGGTTGGCCGCTTGGCCAATGCGGAAAAAGGCAGTCTCATGAATACGTCTTTCCAGTCATAGGGCTCAAAGGGAGCAATGGGTGATAAGTAGGAGGCGCCGACACTCGTCAAACCGCTTAAGTGAATGACTATATAGGCCAAGCCAAGAGCCAATCCCAAATTCCCCCATAATCCAGCCATTACAATAAGCCCGAAACGGAAGAGGCGAAAGGATGCGCTCATGACATAATTGGGTATAACAAAGGAAGCAATAGCAGAAGAGGCGACGGCAATGATCAGTATGTTACTGGTTAATCCCGCTTGCACTGCCGCTTGCCCTATGACGATACCGCCTACGATGCCGATGGTCTGTCCAATTTTGGTAGGTAGTCTGGCACCGGCTTCCCGCAACAGCTCGATGGTAGTCTCCATCAGCAGCGCTTCAAAAATCGGGGGGAAAGGTACTTTACTTCTGGACTCTGTCAGTGTCAAGATTAGATTCTCCGGAATCATTTCATAGTGGAAGGAGGTCACCGAGACGTAAAGGGCCGTCAATGTCACCGTGATAATGAGCGCTGCAAACCTCAAGAACAAGGTTGCCGTACCTATGCTCCACCTTTGGTAATAATCATCGGAGGATGAGAAGAATTCAAAAAAGTTGACCGGGGCGCTGAAGGCGGTGGGGCTCCCGTCCATAATTCCGACGATCCGACCCGAAACCAGCTTCGATGCGATCGTATCCGGCCGCTCGGTGGTCAGAAATTGGGCAAAGATCGAATACGGATCATCATCAATGCACTGAATCAGCATGTTCGTATCATGGATAGCATCGATTTCGATATCCTTAATTCGCTTTATCACTTCTTTTACATAGTTCTCATTTGCGATGTCTTGGATGTAAAGAACATAGACATCAGATTTGGTCACTTCACCAACGGACAATTTAATGACTTTCAGATGAGAACTCTGAACTCGCTTCCGGATCAACGACAGATTTGTATAGGCTTGTTCGGTGAAAGCTTCGTGGGGACCAATAATGATGGATTCCGTTTCGGATTCAGCAACCGTACGTGATATCGGGAAAATAACATCGATCAGGTATGCTTTGTCCTCATAAAAGAAAAGCGCCATGCCGTCAAGAATGCTCTCCACGCATTTTTTGGTATCTGTCACATGCTCGTACTGGGATTGCTGCGTTAACGGTTCTAGCGGCGTTGCGGAATTCAAGAGAGGAGGGAGGAGATCACGCTCCAGTCGATCCTCATTGACTAAATGACTGAAATACAGTACATGCAAACGTTCATTATGATAGGTTTTATGGACAAAATCGGCGGCATTATCAAATTGATCGATGATATGCTGCAGCGTCAGCCTAACTTCTTCCTGGGGGTTAGGGTCCTGTTGATTTTCGTGAGTTTGGCCATCTTCTGAATGCTCATGGCTAACCAGAAAGATGGATTTTAATTTCTGTTTCATCCCCACGCCTTTTCACCTCGGATTCCTGCATAGTCTGTCACAGTGTGTGTACTTTGCTCTGGATTTATCCAACGAATCCCATGTCGAATGAAGAAGAATGTAAGCGGGGATCTTAGGCTTGAGAGACGAACGCTAGATCATCTAGAGGTGTAACGAGGAGGTTTAATATGCTGGGCAGCATCGTATTAGTCGGTGTTTTATCGCTCGGGATAAGTCCTGGTAATGATCAAGGAATAAAAAAACTTTCGGATTCCTATGATCAGCAAGCGATATTTGAATCCGGCGGTGAGCTTGTGGAGGAGGCTTTAAGGGCCTGTGAGAAACATTTCGGTACAGCCCTCTTCTTACCACCGCAATTGCCGTCCGTAGCTTTCACACATCAGTATGGCCGCTGTTATGAGATGGAAGGCGGATTGGACGAGCATCTGGAGGTTCATTATCAGAAGCGATATAAACATGAACATGACTACAAGATCGCGTTATATCCGCTGGAAAATAAACAGCAGCTGAAACATCTATCATTTGAAGAATCGGAGCTTTCAGATCATACAACTGCAAAGTTTTACGAGGGACCGATCAATACGCTTCGACTGTTAGTATTCGAAAAGGGGAACTGGCAGTACCTTTTAACTGCTGCAAATCGCGCTTCTTCAGAAATCAGGCAGCAGGAATTGACAGAAATTGCAGAGTCCCTGATCCAAGCCATGAACAGTAAAGACCCTGTTTATGCTATGTGGGGAACACTCGCCGTCACGGAAACAAAGCGTAAATACAATATGGATGTAGTCGACTACCTCTATATGGGAAGAACCACGATCTCTAGTGAACTGGCGGAGGAGAAATTTAAGCTATGGCTTAAGAAAGGCACTCGTGAATTCGGCGTATATGTAACCGTTGCGTTTCATCCGACAACCCATCAGTTCATATCGATTCGGTACGAGGAATTCTAGCTGGAAATCGAGCTGGTTGGCAGGAATAAACACGATTTTCAGAAAGAGATTCATGTTTGCTTTTTTGAAAGTGGTGTTTTCCTGCTGTTCAGACGCTTATATATGGTGTACCATATTTGGTGAAACTTGCCTCCGTGAATTCTACATTTTGCGCCAGTAATAGTGATTTAGGAGTGATTCGCTTTGTCGTTTATAGTACTTAAGCTCCTATTTGTTCCATTGATATCGGTTTTTATCATGGTGTCGTCGGTTTATCTTGGATATCAAACGTCAATCCCTTTGATGCTGCTCACGGCATCGTTACTGTATGCATCCGTCATTTTGGATCGAAAGTTCGAATGGCTTCGCAATATTCAATTTCTCTTTCTCGGGGCGTTTCATTATGTCAGCCAATTGAATTGGTGTATCTTGCTGTATTACATACTAATCATCAATCTCATACTTAAAAAAGAGCGTTTCATCGAAACGATGCCGCTGTGCCTTCTTATGGTCCTTCAATACTCCATCATTCGCCTGACTTACGTGCCTATTAGCAAGTACCACATTCTCGTTTCGGTGTTTGATTGCTTAGCATCCTTTGTCGTCGTGATTTCCTTTCATTTTGTTAACTTTCTCGAATCGGAAAAGAAGAAATTATATAAGCAAAACGATTACCTGACCTATCACGATCCCTTGACGGGACTTCTGAATTATGATGGTTATTTGCATAAAGTTCAGCATCTCATTGAGGTGAACAAGCCCTTTCAGTTGGTGTTACTGGACATCAACAACTTCAAATCATTAAATGCCAAGGACATCTCCACAGCCAATGAAATTCTGATCAGTTTCTCACGGGCAGTGCGCAAACTGTTCCGAAACGATATGCTGGCCGCCTCCCGATATGCGGGAGACCGCTTTGCCATACTGCTGCCCGAGCACGTCAACATCGACAGCAGCCTGTTCAAATTTGAAAATATCGGCGTACAGGTGACCTATAGCATCACTTGTTACCCGCATGAAGCCTTAACTTATCAAGAGATGATCAGCACGGCAGAGGACCGGATATTTCAAATGCGGCGCAATTCCTGGATGAGAAGCCAGGAGGAGATGATCCGAACGGAAAAGATGAAGATGGTGGGGGAGTTGGCTGCCGGGATGGCCCATGAGATTCGGAATCCCCTTACCTCCATTAAAGGGTTTATTCAACTCTCCAAAAATCAAGGTTATAACATTCAGCCCTGGTATGAAGTCATTATGGGGGAGATTACGCGGGTAGGGGAGCTGACGGCAGAATTTCTGCACTTCTCCAAGCCCCATGCCAGCAATATGAGGGTAGAATCCCTTACGGACTGTATGACTCGAGTCTATTCGTTGTGTGAATCCGAAGCCGCATCGCATGGACATTTATTTATGCTGGATGTAAGCGATGAACCGATTCAGATCGTCATGGACCGTGATAAGATCATCCAGGTGCTGATTAACCTGATCCGTAATTCCTTTCAAGCGATGGAGCACACCGGCTCCGTCCGAATCTCGCTCAGAGCGGAAGAACGAATGGCTGTCGTGGAAATTGAGGATACCGGAAAAGGCATTGCCGATGAAAATCTAGCCAAGATATTTGATCCGTTCTATACAACCAAAGAAGAAGGGACCGGCCTTGGGCTGTCCTTGTGTCAAAAAATTGTAGAGGACCATGGGGGCAGAATAACGGTGCACAGTGAGCTAGGGATTGGTACGACGTTTACCCTGCGGATTCCACTCGCTTAGAAAAAATGGATGGCAATCTACCGAAATATATCCTATGATAGGATAGTTATTTAGCAATCCAAGATGGTTTGCTAAAATTTTATTACTCATGCATCAATGTGTTGCAGGAAAGGAAGTAACAGATCGTATGTCGATGTCCACGAATGAAGCCGGTTCAGCCATGGTTCTAACTCGCAGGAAGAGGCTTCAGTTTGCCTTGATTCTCGGATCTCTTTCGGCTTTCGGGCCACTTTCCGTTGATATGTATTTACCTGCACTGCCCAAGCTCTCCGAAAGTTTGGGATCACCAGCATCGTTGGCCCAATTAAGCCTGACGGCTTTTTTACTTGGTCTTGCTCTTGGACAGCTTGTAGCAGGCCCGCTTAGCGATATCCGGGGGAGAAAAGCACCGCTCATTATATCCTTGATTATTTATTCGATTACCTCCTTGCTGTGCGCGTTTGCCCCAACGATATGGGTTCTAGTTGCGCTTCGATTCGTGCAGGGAGCAAGCGGAGCAGCCGGTATCGTCATATCCAGGGCTGTCGTCCGGGATTTATATACCGGTTCGGAGCTGACCAAATTTTTTACGTTGCTGATGCTGATTAATGGTTTGGCACCCATTATCGCTCCTGTATTCGGGGCGTTTATCCTTAATTTCGTCTCTTGGCGCGGAGTTTTTGTCGTCTTGTTCCTGATTGGATTGCTGATGCTGCTCGCTGTATGGTTTGGTCTTCCGGAAACGCTCACTCGGGAGAAAAGGGCCAGCGGAGGGATTAAACAAACATTTCGTACCTTCGGAACGCTGGTTCGGGACCGCGTATTTGTCGGCTATGCGCTTTCTCAAGCGTTCGTATCCGCCGCGATGTTTGCGTATATCTCGGGGTCACCTTTCGTGTTGCAGGATATCTTTGGCGTATCCCCTCAAATGTACAGTCTGTTCTTTGCTGTTAACGGGGTTGGCATTGTCCTGTTCTCTCAAATTACGGGCAGATTGGCCTCCCGTACCGGGGAAACCAAATTGTTGACAACGGGTCTTATCATAGCGGCCTTTGGCGGCACTTCGCTGTTCGCGATCACATGGCTCGGCGGCGGATTGCTGCTGATTGCACCGATGCTGTTCCTGATTGTTTCTGCCGTCGGCATGGTCAGTGCAACGACAACGTCACTGGCGATGCAGAAGCAAGCAGCCCACACTTCAGGCAGTGCGTCCGCGCTTCTTGGATTACTGCCATTGTTATTAGGTGCAGCCGCAAGTCCACTTGTAGGCCTGGGGGACGGAACAACTGCTGCCCCAATGGGAACAGTCATCGGGATTGCAGAATTGCTGGCCGTAAGCTCGTTTTTGTTCCTTGTTATGCCCTTTAGTCATAGGAAAGAGACGCCAGTGTCCTTGTAAAATAAGTCATAACATACAGAGAGAAACCCGCAGTTCATGGTGCGGGTTTCTTTTGTTTATAAAACAATCTGAATGAATTACCTGTAATGAAATCATAATACCAGAGAGTAAACGAAACCGGACATATCACGTAAACGCCAATAGAGAAAAACACAACGATAAAGCAGGTGAACCAGCTTGAGATGGATGTCAGTCTTTGGTCTATTGTTTATGCTCCTGCAAGGGGATGAGCCAAATAACAGCGATTTAATGATAACGCAAGAAGGCAAAGTCATGGCAAGCGTGAGCCGGAGCGACCATGCGCTTGATGTTTTCCCGCTGCTGGATATGGATAAATACAATCAATGGGTGGATGCACTTGATCGGAAAACCTATATGGAAGCCCGGAACGCCCGGATTGGCAGCAGTGGCCAGATCATTCCCGGGCAGAATGGTCATAGACTGGATCGACGCAAACTGCTGGAGCAATATTATTCCTATTGGTACGGCACTGGGGGCGCTACCGTCGAAGCGCCGAGGTATCCGATTTATCCGAAGGTGGATACGGAGCTTCTGGCCTCCCTTCGGGTGAAACCGATAGGTTACTATGTCACCTATTTTAATTCCAACAACAAAAATCGTTCCCATAATATCGCGTTAGCCGCTCAGGCGATTGACAGTGCAGTCGTGTTCCCGGGAGAAACCTTCTCTTTTAATCAGGTGGTTGGCATTAGAACGGTGGACAGAGGGTACAAACGTGCCGGCGTTATCGTCAGAGGCGAATTATCGGAGGGAGTGGGGGGAGGGATCTGTCAGGTCTCTTCCACACTGTATAATGCTATTGACCGTGCAGGCTTGCAGATTGTAAAGCGCTACTCTCACAGCCGGAACGTACCTTATGTGCTGCCGGGGCGCGATGCTACGGTGAGCTGGGGAGGACCGGATTTTGTTTTTGAGAACGCCTATAATCAGCCCATCCTCATCCGCGCATTCGGTAATGGGGGAAGAATGACCGTTGCCATCTACTCTTCTGAACTCATTGAATATAAGCCGCGTAATGTACCGAGCATATCCAACGTGCTGCCGCAGGAGACGAGTGACACCAAGCACAATCCGGTTAACGGTGATTAGTCCAAGGGTTGGAGCATGGATGCAGCAGGTCGCGGGCGCGCCGACTTATACCATTGCGTACACAGCCAAAACACTAGAATGAGATCAATCGCGTCGCCGCCGTAATACATCAGCATTCCGCCCAGCTCGGCCTGTTCCGAAGAGACGCCGTTTGGCGGATGGGCATATATGTATTTGGAGAGTATCCCATGCCCGGCAATGGCGATCATTAGGATGGTCGAACGAACCTGAATGCTGTGACGGTGGGGGGCCACATCCACGTAGAGCAAAGAAACCGTAAATAAATACCCAGCTGCAAAAACATGAAAATGCACTAGGATATGAAGTAAAAGGCTATGGTGCATGGCCATAAATAATCCTGTTGTGTACAAGACCCATAGTCCACTGATATTCAGCAAGGTCGCTGCTGCCGGATGAACAATGATTTGGGCCGGTTTGCTCTTCAGCAAACGAGTGATCCGTCTGGCGAAAGGAACTGGAGTAGACCTGAGAAGCAGCGTCATCGGTGCGGAGAATGCAATCAACAGCGGCCCCAGCATACCGAGCAGCAGATGTCCGAGCATATGGATCATAAAGTTCGTAGGGGCGAGTCGCGCTAGCGGACCAATCAGCGACAAACCAATGCAAAGCATACCAGCAACCCAGCAAACATAACGATAGAGCGGCCAATTTCGGTAGTTTCGATTGGAGATCGCAGCAGCAACCATATATAGAAGAATGAGAAGCGCAAAGACTAAGCCACCCATGATCCATTCCCAGGAAGTCCATGAAGCAGAGCTTCCGGGCATTCCAGCCCCATGAGCAAGCGTATGGTTACTCATCATGAGATCAGGCCTCCCTAGATAGAGTACGGTTTTGAGTTCGCACGATGAGAAATATACCAACTAGGATCATGCCCGCAGCAATCAGGTTCCAGACCCAATCGTAGGGACGGATATCGACGTTATAGCGAATCTGGTGCAGCCGCATCCATTTATGCTGAATGATGCCGTCATACAGTTGGAAGGCGCCGCCTCCAAGCAGGATACCTCCAATCCACCGTTTCAACCAGAACGCATGCCGGCGGTGCAGATCGGCAAGCATGAACGAGGATCCGATGGTAGCAAACCAGCTGAACGCGTGAAACAGTCCATCGGAGACAAGTCCGATTTCGCTTGTAGACTTATCGTAGAAATGATGCCAGTGCAGCAATTGGTGGAACACAGCCTCATCGATAAAACCAACCAAACCTAACCCGAAAAGAATTCCAGCCCATAGATTACGTGCGGAGTATCTTATGCGCTGTAATTGGTGTTCTTTGGATTTTGTTGACTTCATTCGGTTCATCTTCTTTCATTGGATAAAAATTTGAGGTGCATCCTTCTAAAAGGACTTCTACTATCTAAGTTTACCCATTTTTACCATATCAATAACCCTAGTCAGGGAGCTTGGACTAGGGATCGATTATTCCTTATTTAGGATTTAGGATCGCGCGTTATCGGGAGGAATTGACTTAACGGAGAAACGGTTGGTTTATTTGATGTCCATGAAATGTTCTATAAGCTTTGGTGGGGTCTTCGAACCAGGCCGCAATTCCGTCTGCCGTCATTTGATCTGAAGCAGCTTGCATCAGCAGTCCAGCGATATGCTCAGGAAGCGGCTCCGTCATCGCGTTGCTCCATTCCGTAACAGCCGTAATATATTGCTTCGTACGGTTCCAGTAGTCTATTACCAACAGCTTCATCCCAAGTCAATTCCTTATGTGTCATGAGGGTTTCATATAACTGTTCAGCAGCATAAGAAGCGGTATTACAGCCTTGGCCTGTTATCGGATCACTGAGAAAGACGCTATCACCGCACCCAAGTATCAGCGTTCCGCCCAGTATGGCATATGGCCTGTGAATGACAGGCGTAATCGCGGTTTGAAGAAAGGCGTTCTCATCGATGAGTGCAAGCTGATCCATATCAATTCGTTCATATATAAGATGAAAATGCTCTTCAATTACATTCGCCATACGTGCCACAAATTCGGAAGAGTTCTTGATGCCTTTAAAAACATCCAATATTCCCTCAGGCACAGCTTCAATGAATAAGATGGTGGCACGACCTGCATCGGTAATAGCGGGAATCTCGAACATTTCACCGTTCCCCGGAAGAACTGTAATGGAAAAACCCTCAGGCTCCACGGGCTGTACGCCGGTAAAATAACCAACGATGCATTTCCGCTGAGGCGCTTGGTAGGGAGTGAGTCGCATTTCTACAGGAGCTGGTGCCAGCGGCCCGGCTTTTCCCGTTGCGTCGATGATGAGATTGTAGGATGGGGCCAGGTCCGGAAGATCTTCCGGCTGCAAACGCCGGTGTATAAACTTCACGCCTTGCGCAGCTAAATCATGCATCGATTCGGCGAAGTGCAAGCGCTGGTCCACCGATGCTGCGCTTCCGGAAAGTTTGCCTGTGAACAGTTTTTGTTGACCTAACTGAAAGTGAATCGTTCTGATTGGAGGTGCGTTATCCTCCGCAGGTAAGTTAAAACGCCGTTCGCGTTCTAATGTGGGATGAAAATGAACCTGCGTGGATCGAATTCTCCCATCAAGGATGTTCTGCTGCTCTTCATAATGATGTACCGTGACATCAAAATCATCCTTCAGAGAATAAGCAAGCTGGATTCCAGCGGTACCGCAGCCGATTATACCAATACGTCTCATTACATCAGTCCTCCTTGAAATAGCTTTTAAATAGAATACAGTGATGAGGATTGGATAAAAGGGTGGAATTAACTATTATTCACTCCGGCATATGAACTAAAAGATAAATGGCAATATAATGAAGTTAAGTTTACATAATATTTAATATGTAACCAAAAGGGATTACAACATAGTCAAAAGGCGAATCCTGTTAGGGATTCGCCTTTTTCATGGAAGTAGTCATTCATGTTGTTGCACATTAGGCACGAAGTGAAATCGGAATTTCCTTCACACCGCGGACAATCATACCGGGTCTCCATTCAAGCTCATCGGTGTCCCGTTGCAGCTCAAAGTTGGGGTAGCGACGGAGAAACGTGTTGATTGCGATTTCACCCTCCAGTCTGGCGAGGGGAGCTCCCAGGCAAAGATGAATCCCTTTGCCGAAGGCTAAATGCTGGCTCTTCTCCCGGGTAATATCAAAGATATCCGGGTCCTCAAATTGTGAGGCATCCCGATTTGCGGAGTTCAAAGCGATGACAACCAAGTCGCCTTTCTTCAAGTGAACGCCATGAAAATCCATATCCTCCGCCGCCCAACGGGAGGTGCTGAATTCAACGGGACCGTTGTAGCGAAGCATTTCCTCAATCGCACCATGAATGAGTTCGGGTTGATCCTGCAGAAGTTTGCGTTGTTCCGGATGCTCCAATAACGCAAGCACGCCATTACCGATCAGGTTCACCGTCGTTTCATGACCGGCTATGATCATCAGGGTGACGACGCCATATAACTCCTGTTCGGATAAGCGATCACCTTGATTCTCGGCAATGACCAGCTGACTGATCATATCATCGCCCGGCTGTTCGCGAACCTTCGCGAACCAATCCTTCAAATAAGCGATAAATTCATTCATATGCTGGACTACTTGCTCGTTCATTTCCTGGTTGGAGGCGCCGATGATGGAGTTGGACCATATCCGAAACTTGTCTTGGTCCTCCGTAGGCACGCCAAGGATTTCACTTATCACGATAATAGGAAGTTTGAACGCATACTCATCAATGAGATCTATGGTGTCTTTGGAGGAGACAGCATCTAGCAGGTTGTCCGCGATCTCTTGAATATGGCCCCGCATATCCGCAATTCGCTGCGGAGTAAAGCCCTTTTGGACCAATCCGCGAAGTCGTTTGTGATCCGGCGGATCGGAGAACAGCATGTTGGTGCTGAACACGCTGGTCTGTTCCTGCCCCATTGCTTTAGCGACGTCTTTACTAAATCGGCCATCCTTGAGCGCTTCAACAGCTTCCTCGTAATTGCTGATCAGCCAGCCGAAACGTCCATCGGGAAATTGCAGATTTAATATGGGATCGCTTTGCCTCAATTTCTCGTATACAGGATATGGGTTATGGGTAAATTCCTTCGTAAACAATGCATTTTTCAGAGATTCGTTCACATTTGTCATATAGGGTCTCCTCTCGAAAATGATAGTTTCCTATCCAGTATAAGGGAAGGCGATGGATATAACCAATTTACGGATGAAATGCCGACAGTCTCCAAATGATTGATTATACCAAACTTGTGATGGGAATGGTGTTCAAGATTGACTCTAAAGAGTGCCTTTTGGTCTACTGACTACGCACATAGATCTTTGATATATTGGATCATATCTGAAAGGAAGAAAGGGGGAATAAAGCGGTGAAATCCGTTTCCGGGGAGAAGGCAGCGCTGCTGGTTCGATTTTTCATACCGTATGCTGTTATTTTGGTGGGCTCCCTATTGGTTGGATGGTTTGCTTATGGGAAGACGGCAGGGCTCATTGAAAGCGAGACGGTGAGAAGCACCTCCGCCGCTCTGCAGCAAATCCAGGAAGCGCTGGATCAGAGATTTGCCGAAATCGAGAACATGGCACGGCAGATGTCGAGCGAATCGAAGGTTCTGTCTTTTCAGTTTGAGAAAGAACCGTTTGCCGGAACAGGTCCCTACCGTCTATGGGATTTGGAAAAGGGTTTGTTTAATTACAAATTGTTTAATCACTTCATCTTGGATTATTACATCGCTTACAGGAACAGCAACATGATCGTTTCACCTCGTAAGGTGTATACGGCGGACCAGTATTATCGTTTGCAGCTGCACTATGACGACCAGTCATTAAGCGAGTGGAAGCAAGCTCTGTTTGGGCAGTATCATTATAAAACGTATGCCCCGGGCCGTTCGGTCGTGTATGAAGGCAAACCATACTCGGTTGTCAGCTATATGCAATCCTTCGGGAATAAAAGGAGCAGCGGAGTTGTCACTGTACTGATCAACAACATGCAGATTCAGGACATGCTTCGCAAAGTCGATCCGGAACAAGAGGGTTTTGCCTACATAGCGGATCAGAACGGCAACCTGATCAGTTCTATTGGTTTGAAAGAACCGGATATTTTGAAAGCGCTTCCCAAGCGAGGGGGCTACTCCCATATCCGATTGGGCGGGCAGGAAATGCTGGTGACGCAATCCACGTCCAAATACAATGGCTGGAGCTATGTATCCGCTCAACCGAAATCCGTGGTGCTCCAAAAAGTAAATTATATCAAACAGCTGACATTGACGATCTTTATCACAGCTCTTCTGCTGGGGCTTGGGATCGCCGGCTATTTTGCATATCGAAGCAGCAGACCATTCCTTAAGATCCTCCAGCTCCTGCCATCATCGCGTCGGGATGCAAAGCATGTGGTTTCTCGTAACGCCGTTGATTATATCGGACATTCCGTGTCCGAGCTGATTGAAAGTCATGATACGCTGAAGGAGCGGTTGGAAGAGCAGATTCCGATGCTGCGAAATGTCGTGGTTGACAGGCTTCTGAAGGGTAGCTTCACGTCGATGCAGGAGATTGAGGCTGCCATGGAACACGCACAAGTCCAACTTCGGGGATCTCACCATGCGGTTGCCCTTCTTCATATTCGGGGATACCAGGAGCCGTTTATGGAAGAGATGCTGATGGAGCTCGATATTGTAAAAATCAACCTCCGCGACCGGATTCAAGCATTATGCGGGGAGGAGGTGCTGCTGCATGATTTTGGTGAAAACCAATTGGTCCTGATCCTGTCGGGAACGGCAGTAGACAACGCGGATTTTATGACACAGATGCGAGCGAATATACGGGTAATTTACGAGCAATTGAGCGGAATCTCAGATACGGGCCTGTATATGGCTGTAGGCGAGTGCCAGTCCAGCATTGCTGAGCTATACCGTTCCTACGGGGAGGCCAGGTTTGTGCTTCATCATGCAGGATGGAGCGAGAAGGCTCTTATCTTATATCATGCTGAGATGGAAACGCCGGCCTTTTCCTATTATTACCCGGCCGATGAAGAGATGAGGTTGATCCAGCTTGTGAAGGCAGGCAATGTGGATGAGACGCAGCAGTTGCTGCTGCAGATCAAGGAGAAGAACAGATCGGAGCGGCAATTGCCGATGGCCGTGGAGAAGCTCCTTGCCCAGGAGTTAAGCGGCACCCTGATGAAATGCTGCGAACCGACAGGGAAAGATGGCAGCGGCAGAACGGAGGAAATGGAAGCTGTCATCCGAGCGTTAAATCCGGTTATGCCCCCAGCCGAAGCCATGAACATTCTCTATGCTGCTTTTATTCGGCTCTGTCGGAAAAACGAGGAGAGGAAGAAGAGCCATAATGACCTTTTAACGAGCCGACTGCTTACCTATATTGAGAGGCACTATGGGGAAAGTGATCTGAGTTTAACCGCGCTCGCCCGGGAAACACGCACCTCTGAGGCTTATGTATCTTACTTCTTTAAGGAGCAAACAGGCTTGAATTTCTCGGACTATCTGGAGCAACTCCGAATGGATGAGGCGAAGCGGGAATTGGCGTCAAGCGACAGGCCGGTAAGTGACATTGCTGCTTCTGTTGGCTATCTCTCACACAACACCTTCAGCCGTGCGTTTAAACGGGTAAACGGCATTAGCGCGACTGAGTATAGACGTCTTCAACGCGCAGAAGAACATGCTTAATCTAAAGAAATGCACGGTGCCTGATTGATGAATAACAGCCCATTCTAAAATTCTGAATAATCGACCGGAAACATGAAGATTTACGCTGATACACGCAGCTGTATATACTCCAATCACGGACCGCATAGGGACGAATCCATTGAAGATTGGAGTGGTAGCCGCTGAGTGGCTGGAAGAGCATCATCCGTAGCTGGCAGCTGTATGCGCTTTTTTTGCTCCCGCTGCTGTACATCATTATTTTCAAGTATGTACCGATGTACGGCGCGCAAATTGCATTCAAAGAGTTCAACGTCACGAAGGGGATCAACGGAAGTCCATGGGTTGGGTTTGCCCAGTTCGAACGCTTCTTTGAATCGCATGAATTCTGGCGATTGCTGAAGAATACGTTCTCCATCAGCTTGTACACACTGATAGCCAGTTTCCCGTTTCCCATTATGCTTGCACTTGGACTGAATTATGTAAGGAACCGGCGCTTCAAGAACACCGTCCAAATGGTTACATACGCGCCTTATTTTATCTCTCTGGTCGTGCTGGTGGGCTTGATGCTGCAGTTTATGGATCCAAGAACGGGGCTCATCAATACGATGCTTGGCTGGATCGGCCTAGGTCCGTTTCATTTCATGGCGGAGGCCTCCTGGTTTCAGTCGATCTATGTGTGGTCCCATATTTGGCAGAATGTCGGGTTTTCCTGCATCATTTTTTTGGCAACGCTTTCAGGGATTGATCCGGCTCTCCATGAAGCAGCCGTCATGGATGGAGCCACGAAAATGCAGCGGATGCGCCACATTGACCTCCCGGGCATCATGCCCATCGCCATGATTTTGCTTATTCTGAATACGGGGCAAATGCTCGAGACCGGCTTCGAGAAAATTCTGTTAATGCAGAACGCACTAAATTTGCGTTCATCCGAAGTCATCGACACATACGTGTACAAGGTGGGATTGGTATCCCAAGCGATGAATTTCTCATATGCCACAGCGATTGGGTTGTTTAAAGCGATCATCGGTTTCGTGCTGCTGTTGATCGTGAATCAAACGGCCAAAAAGCTGAAGCAGGAGAGTCTATGGTAAGAAAGGGGGGGGACTTGTATGCAATCACCTGCCATGAAGGAATCCGGCTCGGACCGTGTTTTTACGGTGGTCAACTACGCGATGTTATCTGTTTTCCTCATCGTTGTGTTATATCCGCTGATTTATGTAGTCAGCGCCTCATTCAGTTCCAGCAGCGCGGTCTTGTCGGGAAAGGTATGGTTGTGGCCCGTCGAGCCGACCCTCGAAGGCTATCGTGCGGTATTCAAAAATACGATGGTGGCCAAGGGTTTCATGAACACGCTGTTCTATACGCTGGCAGGCACGATGATCAATCTCATTCTGTCCGTGATGGCAGCGTACCCGTTGTCACGCAAAGATTTTCGGGGGCGAAACATGTTCATGCTGCTGTTCGTGTTCACGATGCTGTTTAATGGAGGCTTGATCCCGACCTACCTGCTGGTGAAGGATCTCGGCATGATTGACACAATTTGGTCGATGCTGATTCCGGGGGCGCTGTCGGTGTGGAATGTCATCATCATGCGCACGTATTTCCAGACGACCATCCCGCAGGAACTGCTGGAGGCTTCACAGCTGGACGGCTGTACCGATTTTCGCTTCCTGTGGCGCATCGTGCTGCCGCTTTCGGGTCCCATCTTGGCCGTTATTGCTTTATTCTATGCCGTTGGCCATTGGAATCAATATTTCAATGCGATGATTTATTTGAAGAGCGCGGATTTGTACCCGCTCCAGCTGGTGCTTCGCGATATTCTGGTGCAGAACGAGGTCAATATCGAAATGCTCGGCGACGCCAAAACCGCTGCGGCCCGGCAAGGGCTGCGGGAGCTGCTGAAATATTCGCTGATCGTGGTAACCTCGGTTCCGCTGTTGATCGTATATCCGTTTTTGCAGAAATTCTTTGTCAAAGGGGTCATGATTGGTTCATTAAAGGGATAAGACATCCATATTTCAGGAGGGCGGGACGTTATGAGAAAAAGAACACGGGTTATCATGGGGGCATTCACCGCATTCAGTATCCTTCTTGCAGGTTGTATGGGTTCACAGATCCCGAAGGGCTCGGATGAGGGTCAGAATGCGGGTACCGAACCCATCGCATTATCCGAACCTGGAACCTATCCGCTGGTTCAAGAGAAAACCACGTTAAAGGTGATGGTGCGGGGAAATCCGTTGGTCGAGAATTTCGAAACGAATGAATTCACGAAGTGGTACGAGGAAAAAACGAATGTGCACATCGAGTGGGAGGTTGTTCCGGAGCAGAGCATGCAGGAGAAGCTGAATCTCGTTCTTGCCAGCGAGGATTATCCCGACGTCATTATGGGTTTAAATATTTCGCCGGCGCAGCAGATGATATATGGCTCGCAGGGCGCCTTTCTTCCGTTGAATGACTTGATTGAGAAGCAGGGACCGAATACGAAGAAAATATTCCAGGATAACCCGGAGATCCAATCCACAATAACGGCGCTGGACGGCAATATTTATGCGCTTCCGGAAGTGAATGAATGCTATCACTGTTCCATGAGCCAGAAAATGTGGATTTACGAGCCTTGGCTGAAGAAACTCAATCTGGAGATGCCGGAAACCACGGATGAGCTGTACGAGGTGCTGAAAGCTTTTAAAGAACAAGACCCGAACGGGAATGGCATCCAGGATGAGATTCCATTGTCTATTTCTCCGAAATCCTGGAGCTCCTCCATCGACGCGTTCTTATTGAACTCTTTCATCTATAATCCGGTTTACGGCTCAAGTTACAAGCATATATTCATAAAAGACGACAAGCTTGACGTCGCCTTCAACAAGCCGGAGTGGAGGGAAGGCTTGCGGTATATGAATAAGCTGTACGCTGAGGGGCTGCTCGCTCCGGAATCGTTCACGCAGGATGACAATCAGCTGATCCAGATCGGCGAGAACCCCGATACTGTGCTTCTAGGCGCTTCAACCGGCGGCCATCAGGGTATATTTACCCAACTCCTCGGCGAAAGCGGCAGATGGTTGGAATATAAGACGGTACCGCCGCTCAAAGGACCAAACGGAGTTCGCTATGCTGCTCTGGATTCCACCGGATTGAATCCGGGTGCATTTGTCATCACGAAGAAGGCCAAGCATCCTGAGCTTGCCCTGCGATGGGCGGATGGGCTGTACGAACGGGAGCATACGCTGCGAAGCGTGTATGGTCGCCCGGACGAGGAATGGCGGGAAGCGAAGGACGGAGAGATCGGCATCAACGGAGAGCCGGCGGTCTGGTCAGAGCTGAAGTCCTACGGCACGGTTCAGAATATAGCCTGGATTCAAACCGGTCCGAGTCTGCGGACGAATGATTTCCGCCTTAGCGCCGTTGCCAAAGGGGACGACGATCTGGAAGTCATTCTGTACAATGAAACGAAAAATAAATACGAACCCCACAAACCAACCGATGTCAGCACCGTGCCGCCGTTATTTTTGACCAACGAGCAGGCGTCCGAGGTAGCGGATCTGTCCAAGACGATCAATGATTACGTTGATGAAATGATGGCCCGCTTCGTGATCGGCGATGCCGATCTGGATAAGGACTGGGATGGTTACGTTAAGCAATTGGAAGCAATGAACGTAGCCCGCTATCTGGAAATTTATCAGGAAGCGTATGATGGAAGAAGCAAATAAAGGAGGGATTGCAGGATGAGAGTTGGCGTAAGCACCTACAGTTTGCTGCCCGCTATCCGTGCAGGAGAGATGACGGTGCTGGATGTGGTGGATTGGATCGCTGAGAACGGCGGGCAGCACATGGAGATCGTGCCCTACGGATATACGTTGGAGGACAATCCCGGGCTTGCCGATGCGGTGCGTGAGCGGGCTGCGAAAGTCGGCATCGCGTTATCCAACTATTCGATGCCCGCTAATTTTGTCCAGGAGAGCCGGGACGCCTTCGATGTCGAGGTCGAGCGGATCAAGCGCCATGTGGATACGGTGAATCGGTTAGGAATGAAGCATATGCGTCATGACGTGACGGCTTTCACGCTGCCGCCGGAGAAGATGGGCATTGATTATGTGGAAACCCATCTGGATATGATTGTGGAAGGCTGTCGGCTCATAGCAGATTACGCAGACCGTTATGGTATTACGACCACGATCGAGAACCATGGCGTGAGCGTACAGGCGAGCGATCGTGTACAGCGCGTGATGCAGGCTGTCAACCGCCCGAACTTCAAGACGACCTTGGATATCGGTAACTTTCTATGCGTTGACGAGCAGCCGCTGGTTGGCGTGAAACGCAACTTGCCGTTTGCCTCGCTCATCCATGTGAAAGACTTCTATTATCGTCCGTTTGATCAAGACCCGGGCGGGGGAAAGTGGTTCAGAACATCCCATGGCAATTACCTCCGAGGCTCGATCTTTGGCCAAGGAGATCTCGATGTGCGCAGGATTTTGCGTCTCATTAAGGGTTATGGTTATGACGGAGATATTACGCTGGAATTCGAAGGCATGGAAGAATGCCGGGAAGGAACCCGGCTGGGTCTGGACAATCTGAAGCGGTTATGGGACGAAGCGTAGGTGGTTGCGTTACGGAAATCAAATGCTCATAGCGAAATATACATGGAATAACAGAACAGCCTGAAAGTCGCGCCTAGCGCGACTTTTTTATTTATGAGACCTTGAGTTAGAGGCGTTTATTTCATCATATGAACTAATGACTTGGCACTTGGATATAGATTGGTTTCATTCCTCATTTGCATCAGATCGGCAATGATTTTACATTCGGTTCGAATTCATATAAGATATAACGTGGATATTGTTTATCCGCTTTAGTCGTGAATGGATAGATGCGTGTGTAGTTTAGATAACGAACGAACCGATATTATCGTGAATTGAGGTGCTGTTAGATGCATATGAAAACCGGCGTGGAACAGTCGGTGTATGCCCTGGTTCTATTGAATATGCTGCCGGACAAGGCGGTACTGCCCGGGGAAGCGATTAGCCAGCAGCTCGGGACATCGGCAACCTATTTTCAGAAACTGTTAAGGAAGTTGGTAACAGCAGACATCATCACATCAGTACCCGGTATCAAGGGCGGTTTTAGATTAAAAAAGAAACCGGAGGATATCCGTGTATACGACGTATACCTCGCGGTGGAAGGGCAGCAGTCCCTCTATTCATGCAACGGAATTCTGGTAGACATGCTGGATTTGGAAAAAGAAGAAAGCTGCTGCCTGTTGACTGATTTAATGGAGGAAGCAGAATCCTCCTGGAAGGCTGTATTAAAACGGGAGACTATTGCTTCGCTGTCAGAGGAGATGTGCGGTGAACGCTTTAAGGATAAGGTTGCGGCTTTAGAGGAATGGATCAACAACAAAATGGTCATCTAACCGAGGAAGGGATGAAATTTTATGAGACTAAGCGTATTGGATCAGGCACCCGTAACAAGCGGCAACACAGCGGAAGGCGCCTTGAAAAAAGCGGAAGAACTGGCTATTCTGGCAGATGAATTGGGATACAGCCGAATGTGGATGGCCGAGCATCATGGGGGAAATACGTTTGCCAGCTCTGCCCCCGAAGTGACGGCAGCCCGGCTTGCAGCCAAAACCGATCGGATTCGCGTCGGCACCGGCGGTGTCATGATGATGCATTATTCTCCCCTTAAACTCGCGGAAGTGTTTAAGACGTTAAGTGCTTTTACTCCTGGAAGGATTGATTTCGGTGTAGGACGAGCGCCAGGCGGTGATACAAGTGCGATGTACGCTTTGTCTGAAGGGCGGCAGCTGATGCTTCATAACATGTATGATAAGCTGGCCGTAACCATGCAGCTCCTTCGTGATGAGGTCCCGGAAGATGAGTTATATGCCAAAAACGCCGCTGCTCCAACCGAAGTTGCCCTGCCGGAAGTGTGGCTGCTCGGCTCCAGCGGCAACAGTGCCTTAAAAGCGGCTCAGATGGGGGTCGGGTACTCCTTCGCGCAATTCTTTAACGGAGCGATGAGCAACGAGATATTAGATCATTACCGCGATAACTACCAGCCATCCATATTCATGGAAAAGTCGGAGATTAACGTATCCTATATGGTGACAACGGCCGAAACGAAGGAAGAAACCGAGTATGAAGCGCTGCCGCAGGATATTTTTCGATTGATGATGAGCAAGGGCCGGATTACGCAGGTGCTGACGCCGGAAGAAGCTCAGAATGTGTCCTTAACGGAAATCGACCGGATGGCTATCCAGGAAGGCCGCAAGATTCATCTTGTGGGAGCGGTAAAGGATATCGCGGCACGCTTACAGGAAGAGCAAGCGCACTACGGATTCCAGGAAGCGATGATATGCAGCATTCCGCATTCGCAGGAAAAGCGGCTGGAGGTTTACCGCCTGCTCGCACGCGAGCTGCTGTAATTCTATAAAATAGGTGAAGGGATAGGCGGATGCCTGTCCTTTTTTCTGTTTGGTGAAATTATCGTATCCCTTTCGAGTGCGCAGATGCTAGAATAGTAAAAAAATAGATTTATTCGTATTACGCAGCAGTTAGGAGATATTATGCCGTTTACATTCGCTCATCCCGTCATCACGATGCCTTGGTGGAAAAAGAAGTCGCTTCCGGTGTCGGCTCTTATTATCGGCTGCATGGCACCGGATTTTGAATATTTTATCCGATTTCGGGCGGCTGGCGTATGGAGCCATGAGGGTCCTGGAATTCTTTTGTTCAATCTTCCCGTGATTGTGTTACTGTACGTCGTATTCGAGACGGTTGTACGGCCTGTTCTATACGTGTATTTACCTTCATGGTTCCCATACCGCTGGGATCGGGAAGGGAAGCTGCCGGCTTCTCCAATAGGTTGGCTTGCCGTACTTCTCTTGGGATTGGCGGGCGTTGGCACGCATCTGCTATGGGATCAGTTTACTCACAAGGGCGGCTGGATCGTCAATCAGATTCCCATCCTCACCCAATGGATACATATCGATTCTGTACAAATTCCGGTGTATAAATTATGTCAGCACGGCAGTAGTCTGTTCGGGTTGGTCTTGATCTTATGGTGGATTCATCGCCATTTGTACGTAGCATCAACGCAAAGGGCGCATTCGTATTCGGTTCTATCTTTTTGGTGTGTATTTGTTGTGATCTATATTCTGGTTATGTTCATGGCTATGATGACGGTTGTTGACGGTGAAGGGATGACGTTTGTATTACAGCTTGTCGTTCCGGCAATCAGCAGCTTCATGCTGGCCATAATTGGAGCGTGTCTTGTGTTTTGGCGGGCTGCAAGGGGCAAATAGCAACTCTAGTAAATAAAATCGGAATCGACAGGAGGATGTTATGGTAACCGTTGAGCAATTCACGCATAGGGGAATCCATTTCTTAAATGAAGATGCACTTGTCATAAACGAGCGAGCCGCATTGTATGGCGTGTTAGATGGGGTTTCATCCATCGTCCCATACCTCAGCGACAAGAAGGAAACCGGAGGTTACATCGCTGCTCAAGCCGTGAAGAACTACTTCGAATCACTGGACCGGGTTGAACAGCTTACGGAGCATGTTGCGGCAGCGAACCAAAAGCTAAGAGAACTTATGCTGCAAGCCAATATTAATATGAAGAAAAAAGATGGCCTCTGGGGTACTGCCCTCGCTCTTGTTCGAATTCAAGAGGACCGTGTGGAATTTATACAGACAGGAGACTGCATGATTCTTGCCGTATACCAAGATGGGGAGGTTCGCCCGTTAACCTGGAGACAAGTCGCTCATTTAGAATCTCCGGTCATCGCAAAATGGGAGGAGGGCGTGAATAAGGGATTGTCCAATCAAAAAGACCTCCACGGGACGGTTATTGATATCATCAGAGAGAATCGCTTTCAGAGTAACACGAATGGAGGCTACGGAGTATTAAATGGAGAAGCCCGCGCTGTTGATTTTCTCGAATACGGAAAGATCAACAAGTCACGATTAAAACACGTGATCTTGTTAACGGATGGTTTGTTTTGGCCTACCAAGGATGTGCCGAGTCATCAATCCTATTGGGAACATGTCGCGCAGCGTATACTCGAAAAGGGTGTTGAACAGTATGCGCATGAATTACTTGAGATCGAAGAGGCTGACCCTGAGTGCTTAAGACATGCAAGATTCAAAAAATCCGATGACAAAACAGGCATGGTGCTTCACTTGAACAACCCATAGATGGTCAATGAGGCAACCTCACCTTATGAGAATTCTTCCCCGAAACACTGACACATTGTCGTCAGTGTTTCGCTTTTATAATGAAGAAAAAATCGAGAGTGAGGTTAAATTATATGTCTAATTATCTGGATGATATCAAGTACCAGGGTTCGGAAGCTCCCGTTCGGCCCTTCCGTATTCACATACCTCAAAAGGACATCGACGATCTTCGGACTCGTATTGCCCATACCCGTTGGCCTTCCCAGTTACCTGGAGGCGCATGGAATCGCGGGATTCCGGTTGCATATCTTAAAGATCTCGCGGATTACTGGCAGAAGGAATACGACTGGCGCGAATATGAGCAGAAACTGAATGCGTTCCCGCAATTTATGACCGACATTGAGGGGCAGCCGATCCATTTTCTACACGTGCGTTCTCCTGAGCCGGATGCCTTGCCATTGATCATGACGCATAGCTGGCCGAACTCCATTGTCGAATTCATGAATATCATTGGTCCTTTAAGCAATCCCAGAGCGTTTGGTGCCGATCCTAGCATGGCATTTCACATCGTGGCACCTTCGCTTCCGGGGTTCGGCTTCTCCGCTTTTCCTGAGCCGACAGATGGAACACCGTGGAGCATCAAACGCGTCGCCAGAGCTTGGGCCGAATTGATGCGCAGGCTCGGTTATGATTCTTACGGTGCCCATGGAAACGATGCAGGTGCATTAGTTTCCCCGGAGCTGGCTATCCTTGATGCTGAACACATGATCGGTGTTCATATTACTGGAGGGTTGGGTATCCCTAAGGGAGACCCGAGTGAACTGGAAGGGGTTAGCAAGGAAGAACTGGCTGAAGTTACGCACATGGCTGAGCAGTTTGCAGGAGGCAGCGGTTATGCCCCTTATCTGTCCAACCGGCCACAGACGCTCAGTTATGGACTTAACGACTCACCGGTGGCCGAACTGGCTTATCTTGTTGAGCGGTTTAAGGAGTTTGATGGTTGGCCAAGTAACTCGAAGGAAATCCAGCCTGAACCGATCGACAAAGATCTGCTGCTCACGAACGCAACGTTATATTGGCTGACGGAAACCGCGGCTTCTTCGTCCTGGACCTATTATGAAGGGGCAGCTGGGATGCCAACAGATCAAAAGAAAGTACCGACAGGGGTTTCTCATGGGGGAGGTTCAGTATTCAGGCGAATTGCCGAAGCCAAAAACAACATCGTCCACTGGTCGAATCGGGAAAGCGGCAGTCATATGGTTGCTATGGCGTCTCCGGGTTCGCTCGTACAGGATATCAGAGTATTTTTCAACAAACTTCGCAGCCTTTAACTACGTTATGTAAGAATATACAATACAATCCGTCTCAAGAAAACGAGATCAGCATACTTTGCCTAACAACATTTTCATGTCCGATTCATATTTTATTGTAACGGCATGGAAGCGGGAGGTATGCAGTATGGGCCAAGGAGCGCAGAGAAAACGTAGACGACAAACAGCTTCGAATAAAGCTACGGTTAAACAATTGGCATTTATTGCAGCCATATTAGTGTTGATTGCTTCAGCTATAGGCCTCTACATTGCATATGATGACTTGTTTGAGGATGACGGTGTGGAAGTTGTCGTATAACCAGGCGTGTTTGACAAACGAATTTAATTCGCTTTGTCTTTATCATATATGACATATGGAATTTTCCACTTCAACGAAAAAGGCAGCCGTTCATGATAATAAGAACAGGCTGCCTTTGTTATGGGTTCATTTAATGGAAGATCATCAGGAGTCAGCTTCGTTTTTGGTCGTCGGCGTAACCTGACCCTTTTGATGAGGCAGCAACTTCATGCCGGCATGCTCCAGATGGACTTTTACTTGAACCGATTCCAGAGAGCGTGGATCAATCGGTTGGGCAGACGACTGATATGTTTTTTTCCAAAGTCGGGAATCTTTCTTAAACAAAAGGTGCTCCAAGCTGAATAGGTCCGTTTTTGAAGCAACCCCGTTTTTAAACGTAGTTAGAATTTCCTCCCGCACTTCCGCTGCTGCCTGTATTTCGATTTCAGTCTTGGTCATCTCATCGAGAGCTTCATCCACGTTTCCATTTAACTTCAGATGAACGCGGTATTTGGGCATGCCGTTAACAATAACTAATTCTTTGCGAACTTTGGGATTTGTTAATACCACGACCCCTGCATATTCACCGCGCTTATTCGTGATCAGGATGTGAGATCGTTTCGTATCGGTTTCCAGCCAACGCAAGCCTGTGAGTTTATCATTGGTGAATAAGCCATTCGATACCCCTTTAGATATAGCAAATACTCCGTTAATCACCAATTTCGGATTATCTTTTTGGTTTAAGCTCCAGGTCTTTTTATCAACCGACATATTAGGAAGCAACACCGTGCTGGCTGGTTCTGTAATCAGCGCCATGAATTCGAAATATCGAATCGGTACGATATAGGATCTTTGTTTAAACTCCTCAGTTGGTTCATGAGCTAACGTATTCAATTGGGAGAGGTTGAAGAACGCAGGGACAGTAAACAATTGGTCGATGGAGTCTTTTGTACCATATACCCAAGGTGTCATACGAACCTCCTGGTACCGGCCGATGGTATCCAGTTTGGTTAGGACATTTGATTTCAGCACGTTCTCACTAAGTAGAATACAGGAAATATGGCTCCAGCTGGTTCGTTCCTGTAAGGTATCGTACAGGGCGTTTATCGCCATGTCCAATGTTTTACCCCTTGTTTTGGAAGTCCACACTTGGGATGGCTTTTCCGTCTTTCCGGTTTCGGTTTTGGCTACGGATGTAAAATCCATCATTTGGGTATATACAACGAAGTTACCGTCCTCCTGATCGATGCCGATGGCTGTGATGTAATTCATGTCTTGTATTTCCTTGATGTCCCAGCAACCCGTTAACAGATTTAGAATTACCATTAACAATATAAATTTTATGATTCTGACGCAGGTTCTCATCTCATGTAGGTTCCCTTTCTTCAGATGTGTCGTCTATCGTTTGAAGCATTTCCGGTCGTTTTTTGTTGAAAGCCCATGGTTTTTTTAAGAGGGAGCCCAACAGATCCTTGTAGGTTAATGGTGATAGAGGAGCTAGATACGGAAGACCGAAGGATTCCAATACAGAGAGGTAGGCAATGAGACTTAATATTCCAATGAAGAATCCGAGCATGCCTAGCAAGGAAGACCATACCAGCACATATAGACGAATAATGCTGACCGTCCCGCTTAGTGTTTGATTGACTAATGTAAAAGTCGCAACTGCGGTTGTTGCAGATACAACCAGCATGGTGGGTGACGTAAGTCCCGCGCGGATGGCAGCATCGCCGATAATCAGACCGCCCAGGACAGCAATGGTTTGACCGACTGCTTTGGGCAGCCTGATCCCAGCCTCTCTGAATAATTCGAACATGCCCAGCATTAATAAGATCTCCATTGGCGCGGAAAGCGGAAGCCCGAATCTGGAGACGGTGACGGTCGCAAGAAGGAGAAAGGGAAGCTGATCCATGTTGTAGCATGTCAAGGCAACCCAAAATCCCGGGAGCATAATGGCAAGAGATAGACCTAACAACCTGAGAAGTCGCTCAAAGATTACAAAGTGGTAAGGGAAATAAGAATCTTCTGGTGTTTTTAATAATTCCAGTAAGTTGCATGGTGCAATCAATGCCATTGGCGATCCATCCACAAGAATGGTAAAACGCCCTCTAAGCAAGCACTCCACGACAAAATCCGGCCTGCCAATGTAGTCCATAAGTGGAAACAGGGACAGGGTAGAATCGGAAAGCGCCTCCTCCAGCTGACCGCTGGTTACCAGAGCATCGACTTTGATCCCTTTTAAACGCTCTTTAGCCTCGTTGACAATCTCCGGGCGTATAATATCGGAAATATACAGAAGCGCTACTCTGGTCTGACTGCGATCGCCGATGATCATTTGTTCATTGTGGAGTGTGGCCGTGCGAAGTCGTTTTCGGACAAGTGCCACGTTCATGTTTAAATCCTCCGTAAAAGCGTCTCGCGCCCCTTTGATAGCCACCTCCGTATTGGATTCCTCAGGTTGTCTATTCGGACGCGCGGCGAGATCGATGGAATAAAAGCATTTTTCTGTTAAAAAAAATAGTATCATTCGTCCTGCAAACAGAAACTTTACGACATCGGCAGGCTGTTTAATTTTGCTCCATTCCATCGATTTATCCAGTTCTCTGGCTAACGGCTCCCAATCATTGAAGTGTTCCAGTTTTTCTTCCAGATCTGGCAGCACATATTGGGTCATCACCTTGGAATCAACCATGCCTTCGCTGTACAGCAGTAATACGGGAATAGCATCTTCATGCTTTCCCGGGAAAGATTTGATGACGACATCCGCGGAATTGGCAAACATGGAACGCAGGGATTCCTCATCCAAGGTGTCGGATGCGGGCTCACGGTCCACGATGAACCTGGTTTGTTTCGATTTTCGGCGGAACATACCGTTTCGAGGTCTGTGATTTGTCATCTTCTATCCTCCGTTTGTTTTAGGTTTAAATGCTACTGCAATCGCAATGAAAAGCGTCAGCACGGAAAGAAAGCCTAAGAATGCTAGCGAGTATTTGCCCAGAACGAATAACTCGATTTGTCTATCGATTACCGGAATTAAGGAGAAGACAGACAATGCGACACCCACTCCTAATAAATACCAAAGGCGCTGTTTTGGTTTTTTGAAGGAAATACCGTCCGCCATGATAAACAGGAACAGAGAAATACGAATTAATGTGCCCGATATCCATTGGTACAAAGCCAGAAAATCGAGATGCGTTATATATTTGGTAATGGTGACCAGCATCCACTGTTCGTATGCGGGATAGCGGGATTCCATGGCGGGAACAGGTCCGAATGCGGCGATAGCTCCCATCAATGGTCCAAGCGTGAGCCCGCCCAGAAGAATAGATAATATGACAATCGAGAGGTAGTTCATCTTTCGTTTCATGTGATGCTGAAGAAAGATCAGCACGATCATCTCCATAAACCCGCCGCCGGCTACGATCATGCTTTTGAGCATAGGCGTGTATCCTTCCACGAGTAGCGGCATCAACAATGAATAGTCCTTGTATTGAAGATTCGACACAGCTACAAAATGTCCCAACACCCATACAGTGGGAAGCAGGATTCCGGATATGATGGCTATTGAGCGAATACCGTTATTTGCCACATATACGCACAACAGGATAAGGGTGAGCGAGACGACCGTTTTGGGCGTTCGCGGCAAGTAGGTGACATGAATCCAGGTCGCCGTTTCTCTTAATATCACCATGGACATCCAAAAAAAGTAGAGTGTTATTATGCTGGCGAATATCCAACCCATGACCGGACCAAAAGAATCTTTGAACCAGGCGATTATAGACTGTTGGTGCGTTCGCTTCATGATAAAAAACAAAATGTAAACCCAGCCGATATGAAGGATCATGGTCATCAGGGTGCCCATCCATGCATCGCGGCCTGCGGTTTGCAGAAGAAGAGGGATCAGGATAACGTGATTGGTGATCCCCAAGGATAACAGCGTGATGAAGTATACGTCGATCAAGGATATCTTTTTGGTTGTGGCCATTATACTAATCTCCATATGAGGGAATACATGCTAATTCGATACAGTGAGTATTCTCCATTTTCCGCATTTTATGTATGAGGTGAAGAAGTACAACCATCCTGTATGTGGCTGCGAACAGAATGGGGAGGGGATATCAGGTCATTGATTACTTACTTAAATGGGACCGGGAATGCGAATCGGTTTCATGGAAAAGTCGGATCGCCTGTCGAATGGATGTGGTTTTTGCGATTACCCAAGAAATAATCAGGGGAAATCATCTGGTTGCAAATTAGCGAGACATCGAAAATTGGGTGGGCTGTTTTGTGGAGTGGAGGGGAGGTGTTCTGGTTCTGGTTTACGGAGGATGCATGGAGATAATGGAGTCGTGGATTTATACTGCACTAAGAAACAAGAAGGTTGACGGCTATTAATTAATGCGATTAACTAAGTTAATTAACTACATTAAATATATGCAATGAATGGTGATCGTACAATCAATTAATGGAATTAACTAATTATAATTAATGTCATTAATTGTTGTCCTAAATCCCGTAACCAAGGGGGAGGGCAGGATTTCTATTACATAGAAAAAGCATCGCAGATCCATTTATAATCGGACCTGCGATGCCCTTAAATATCTGTCACTTGTTTAACTGGAATGATCATTTCTTGATTGGCAAGTTGTAGCTTTCACGGATCAAGGAGAAATAATGATCGGCGCGAACGACTTTGAAATCTGCCCCGAGCTGTTCGGTCAGGGTCAGCGCATCGGATGGAGTCATGCTCCATGCAAGCATACCGAGGGAAACGAACAACGGTGACTTACCATCCCAATTCGCTTTGGCTTCATTGAGCACCTGCAATCCGTCTTGAACGGTGCTGATCCCGCGGATCGTAGACACGGGCAGGCTATCGCCGATAATTTCTACCCCGTATTTGTCTTCATAACTAATAAATAATCCAGGTACGTTATATTCCTCCTCATAAGCTTTTGCTTTATACGGTGACAACGGTACATTCTCGCTATCGACTCGGTTCAGTACATAAGGGATTGTCATTCCTGTCTTTTTCATATACTTCTCGGTTTGCTGCAAAAACGCCCGGAAGCTTGCATCAGGCCATGGACTCGGATAGAAGTATCCGGCACCGGAAGGTCCGGCAATAAGCAGATCGTTCTCCGTTGCCGTGTTTAGATAGTAATTCAATATGGCAGGGGCACCTTCATAGAGCAATGGGCTAGAGGTCCAGTTAATTGGAACCTTGCCTCTGGCCGGATCATCCCACATGACGCGCATGCGATGCTGGTTATATTGGAAGTTGTCGCCTTCCGTAAAGGTGTATGTTACGTAAATTTTGTTCTCAAGCGCCGGCCGAGGAGGCGTTTTCGCCAGTTTAAAATCCGGCTTGGTTCCCGAGAAGACCGTCAGATTGCTGAACCAATCGGCTGCCAGCACATAGACGCCGTAACGGGAGGCAATCTCGACCGAGCTGAACTCGCCTTCCACATCATTGCTAAACCAGCCGAGGTAAGGGGTGCCCGGCTTCACATCGGACATGATTTTCTCGAAGAGCGCTTTTTGCTCAGGTACATTGGAATCGAGCCAGAATACCATCGCTTTATTGGCGACGGCGTAATCTCTTAAATAGCCATAGGGCTCCTGCTGCTCAGCAGAGGGCGGACGGATATTCCCTGCCGAAACCTTATACTGGTTCCACATATCGACTTCAGCGGTCAGTTTCTGAGTTCCCGCAGGAGGAGTGAATTCATACACAAAATAACTGCCGTTATCGGCAAAGCGGTGACCGCCTTGGCCTTCACTGAACTTGGAGTTTTGCCGATCATAGAGATAAGACTCTTCTTCAGGGGTTCCTGCGATGAAGCTTGCTATCTCTTTGCCATCGGCCTTGACCGTAACTTCATGTACTGCGGGTCCCCAACCATCCTGGGTGAAAGCATCATCAAAGCGCAGATAAACCGCTGATTCTCCCAAGAGGGAGGAGAGGTCGAGGTTATAAGTATCACGGTTGCTTGCATCCCGCACCTGCTGCTTCTCTTCCGCAATCGTCACGAACGATTCAGGCATTCCGGAAGGAATACGAATCGCTGTATCCGGATCCAGTCCGATCAGCATCTGATGAGTCGTCTCCTTCCACAGATGCTCATATTGCCAGGTGTAAGCATCAAGCCGGTTATTGAATTTGCCGCGAAGATCGTCTAGGATCTTCAAATTATGCGGGGCTTTGGACAATTGGGCGGCCAGTTCCGGACTGGCAACGACCGCATTCTTCAAACCTGCGAGCGTGGTAGCGACATTAATCGTATCAGGAACTTCCGGATCATATACAATCATGCCTTTAACCTCGCTGCGATAAGAGGAGAACACGTCCCAATAATCTTCATGAAGCGTGTAAGGCACCTTTATATCCGTAAGCCAGGTTAATTTCCCTTCTTCCTGGGATTCAATCAAATAGATTCGGGGCTCTTCCCTGTTAACGATTCCCTGCAAGGTCCCTAACAACAATTTAATGTCACCTGGTGCATCATAAATATCTGCGACATCCAGATGCTTAGGCTTCTTGAAGCTTGGCAGTTCGCGGTTCTTGGAGCCGTTAGGTTGCGCTGACTGTGCATCCGTTCCCGAAGCGTAAGCTGCACCGGTCGTTAATGAAAAAGCACATAGGATAGCTAAACAGAGAATCGTGAATCTACGAGCCATGGCGAATTCACTCCTTGTTATGGTCTATGGTCAGAAATGGAAGCGTGTGTTCATCCGTAAACATCCATCCTCCTTTTGCGGCCAATAGCCGTCAACACTACGCTTATCAACACATATTTAATATATTCAAATATGATTTTACAAGTGGTTCGACAAAACTTCCTATAATTCTTGAAAATCAGGCAATTTAAACGCAGGTATATCAAGGGTTTGACGTAATGGGCTGTTGATCGACTCATGCTTGTTTATTGCACTTGTATGTGTAAGGATATATTATATATTTCAAATATCTTGAATGAATTGGTGATGTGATTAGAATGAGTGCAAACGATCGAATTCCGTTGTATCAGCAAATCCAGGACTATATCCGACACGTCATAGCAGCAGAAAATATGAAGCCAGGTGACCGCATTCCGACAGAGAAGGAGCTGATGGATCAGTTTCATGTCAGTAAAATAACGGTTGCCAATGCCCTAACCGGATTAGCGAATGAGAAATTGATTGCCCGTGTGCCGGGCAAAGGCAGTTTTGTAGCAGAGGAGGCCGACTTCTCATCTGCGGGCCAGTCATCGACAACGTCGCTTAAGGGAAGAGACGGAAAGCTGGCCACGGGCATGATTGGCGTGATTATGCCCACCATCCATGATTATTTCGCGATCAGACTCATTGAGGGAATCCAAGAGGCACTGAATCACGAAGGTTATCGCAGCATGATCATGTTGACCGATGGCAAGCTGGAAAAAGAAAAGGACGCCATCAAAGAGCTGAAGGCTCTCGGAGCCGAAGGCCTGTTGATTTTCCCGGTCGATGAGGAGAACTACAACGAGGAAATACTAGGAATGAAGCTATCCGGTTTTCCTTTTGTCTTAATCGATCGGTATTTACCTGGGGTCGAGACGCATTATATTGCCGCCGATGGAAGGCGGGGCACGCGACTTGCCGTTGAACATCTGTGGGAGCTTGGACACCGGGACATCGCCATATGCTCGGATTCTCCCCTTCAAACCGTCACGGTTCAGGAGCGGATCGAAGGTTACATTGATGCTTTAAAAGACAAAGGCGCATTAATCAATCCGGCGCATATGATTACGGATTTCAAACCGTTGAGCGTGCTCAAGGATGCCGAAGCTCATCCACTGTACCGGTATATCCGAAATCGCATGGTTACCGCCTATATTTCGCTGAACGGGAGATTGGGCGTACAAATCTATCAGATGGCCAAGCAAGCGGGGCTTAACGTGCCGGAAGACGTTTCGATCGTCAGCTTCGACGATCCGACTTCCATCGTGGAGGAATTTAGCATATTTACCCATGTGAAGCAGTTTGAATGGGATATGGGATATCAGGCTGCCGGCAAACTGCTCGAAGTATTGCGCGGTCATGGAGAAGTGAAGAGCTACAGCAAATTGCTGATTGAGCCTGAGCTTGTGATCCGCCAAACGTCGGGACATGTTCCACAAACTTAATATTTACGCTAAGGAAGAGCCTTTTCCGTTAACTAACGGAGAGGGCTTTTTTTAATTCTCCATAAAAACATATTGAATATATTGATATTATATATTATATTCTAGAAAATGATGGCTAACCAAGAAGCGCAAGTACATCTAACCTGAGCAGGGAGGTATAGAAACGTGCCAAGAGATCGCAGAGAAGAGCGAACCGGGTTTCAGGAGTCGGCTCCGTATCATCCCGACTATGATCTTCAGACTGACTTTGTGATGGTCTACGGAATTGACGAAACGATGCCGGAGCGCATTCAGAAATGGAAGGAAAAAGGATATATCGTCCATTTGATGACAGGAGTCGCATGGGGGACATATAACAACTACCTGGATGGGGAGGTTGACGGCTTATCACATTGGGATGAAGCGCAGACCGATCGTCATGGTGAGATGATCCTGCATGGGAAACGACCGGTTATTCCTTACATGGTGCCGACGATTTCCTTTGGCCGCTATTTAGCGGATCGAATACGCGTCGCGGTTGATGCGGGCTTAGAGGCCATCCATCTGGAGGAGCCCGAATTCTGGGTGAATGGCGGATATTCGGAAGCGTTTAAGCGGGAATGGCTTCTGTATTACAAAGAGCCATGGATTCCGCCACACGCTTCACCTGACGCACAATACCGAGCTTCCAAATTGAAAGCGCATTTATATACACGCGTGCTGGACCGGTTATGTGCAGAGATGAAGGATTACGCGCTAACTCGTTCCGGCCGAGTCCTTCGCTTTTACGTTCCGACCCATAGTTTGATCAATTATACGCAGTGGCGAATTGTCAGTCCGCAATCCGGCCTCGTTGAGCTTCCATCCATTGACGGCTACATTGCACAGATCTGGACGGGGACATCAAGGACGCCGAACGTGTATGAAGGGCTGCGCAAGGAACGGACGTTTGAAACCGCTTACCTTGAATATGGCGTGATGCAGGAGCTGGTTCGCGGAACCGACAGACGCATGTGGTTCTTGCATGATCCGATCGAGGATAACCCGAACCACACTTGGGCGGATTACAAACAGAACTACTTAAAGACCGTTGTCGCCTCACTGTTGCATCCCGGAGTTGCCCATTACGAAGTTTCACCCTGGCCGCGAAGAATCTTTCAAGGAACTTATCCATCCGAAGATGGCTCCGGTAAGGAGTCCATCCCGTCTGACTATGCAACGACGCTGCTCCAGGTCATGCACACGCTGGGCAACATGGACCAGGAAGTGATCGAATCGGCAGAAGATGACTTGCAAGTTGGCGTTCTTATTGCCGACTCCGCGATGTTTCAGCGGATGAAGCCGGAACCGGAAGCGCCCGATGCCGGTAAATACGACGGTACGGACCCTGAAGGATTTCAAGCGGAAGGGGACACGGAGCTTCTTGATTTCTCCCCTTTTTACGGTCTGTCGCTGCCGCTGCTGAAACATGGAATCCCGGTTCGCCCGCTTCAGCTGGATAATGTAAGGCGGTATCCGGGTTATTTGGCTCCATACCGCGTGCTGGTTCTGAGCTATGAATTCATCAAACCGGAGTATCCGGACATTCATAATGCTCTTGCCCAGTGGGTGCAGGATGGCGGGGCGTTGATCTATGTTGGCGATGACAGCGACCCGTATCATGGCATTCGTTCATGGTGGAACAATGACCACAAGGATAACCCGTTTGGCCCGAAGTATAACTCGCCGCGGGAGCATCTGTTTGAGCAGCTTGGCCTGAAGGAGAAAGGGGATGGCATCCATCAGGTAGGAAAAGGCGTTGTCTGCTGGTTAGATCAACATCCGACTGAACTCACCCTATCCAAAGCAGGGGCAGACCAGCTGCGGCACGCCGTTCAAGCCACGCTGGAGGCACTTCACGGCACAGAACGACCGTTGAATTCCAAACATTATTTCAAGCTCAAGCGAGGCCCTTATCTGATCGCTTCGGTTCTGGAGGAATCGATTACTGAAGAGCCGTTGAACATCTCAGGCCCGATCGTGAACTTGTTCGATTCGAAGCTATCCATTCTGGATCAGGTTACGTTAAGTCCAGGGCAACAAGCGCTGCTCTATGATGTTGAGGCCGGACGTCCTTCGGACGGCAAGGTATCCGTCATTGCCGCTTCCTCCCGAATCGAGGATCTTGTCCAGACGGAATCAGGCTTCCGATTCATTGCTAGAGGGCCGTCCAATCTGCAGGCAAGCGCGAGATTGTATTGCCCAATAGAGCCGATATCTGTCCAGTACGTTATTCAGGATCAAGCCGTACCTGCTGGATGGGTATGGGATCCGCAGTCGCTAACCGTGCTGCTGCAGTATGAATATGGGGGCGTGAACCATGCAGAGATCCAGGTTGATTGGAAGCCAGCAAAATTCATACCTGTACCTGCAACCGATTGATGCAATAGAGAGGAGCAAATCATCATGCCATACGAACCGATAAGGCCGGAACGGTTAAAACAAATGTTAAACCATCTTCGGGAAGCTATATATGAGCCGGTTGCCGAGTTGGAAGTGACGGCATGGGTTACACCCGAGCCCGTATCGTACATGGATCGAATGACGGGCACGCAAATGACGCTTGTCCATGGCAAGCGATGGGGCAGCCTGTGGGACTGCGCCTGGTTCCGATTTACCGGGAGCCTTCCGGATAATAGCCGTAAGGAAGACGTCGTCCTTTTACTCGACATCAACGGCGAATTATGTCTGGTAGATCCGGAAGGATCTCCGGTCCAGGGATTGACTACCGTGAACTCGGAATTCGATTTCTCATTAGGACTCCCCGGCAAGCGAGTTGTCCGGCTTCAAGACATGTACATGAGCGGATCCGACATTGAAGTATGGGCAGATGCGGGCAATAACGATCTCTTTGGCAAATATCAGGGAGGCACCTTGAAAGAGGCTGTCATCGCGATCTGCCGGGAAGATATTCAAGGCCTCTATTACGATGTCGAAGTGCTTCTGGAAGCTGCCGAGCAGCTCCCTGCCGGAACCGCCCGCAAAGAGAGAATCTATCAGGCGCTCTATGACGTATCACTGCAGTTAACGGATTTCTCGCCGGAACTGGTCAATCAAGCGAAGAAGCAATTGGATAAACAATTAAGCTTGCAGGGTGGCGATCCGGTCTTAACGATCAGCGCGGTGGGTCATGCGCATATCGATCTGGCCTGGTTGTGGCCGATCCGCGAAACGATCCGGAAAGGAGCCAGGACGTTCTCGACCGCGCTTCGCATGATGGAACGCTATCCGGAGTATGTATTCGGCGCAAGCCAGCCCCAGCTATACGACTGGATGAAGCAGCATTATCCCGCGTTATATGAACAGGTCAAGGAGCGGGTACGTGAAGGCAGATGGGAACCGCAGGGGGCCATGTGGGTGGAGTCGGATACCAATGTGCCTGGCGGTGAATCCCTGGTACGTCAGATCCTGTACGGTAAGCGGTATTTTCAGCAGGAATTCGGTTTGGAGATGAAATCGCTCTGGATGCCGGACGTATTCGGTTACTCCGCAAGCCTGCCGCAGCTGCTCAAGAAGTCGGGCGTGGATTACATGATGACCCAGAAGCTCTCCTGGAGCGAGTACAACCGGCACCCTCACCATTCCTTTCTATGGGAAGGAATTGATGGCTCCGCCGTATTAACGCATATGCCGCCTGAAGATACATATAACAGCCCGGCAGCCCCTCGTTCCATCGCCAAAGCGGAGCGGGAATATTTAGATAAAAATGTATCTGGCCATGCTCTGATGCTATTCGGCATTGGAGACGGCGGTGGAGGTCCTGGTGAAGAGCATTTGGAGCGGCTGGCACGCGAGAAGAACCTGCTTGGTCTGTCCCCTGTCATACAGGAGCCCTCGTGGAAGTTCTTTGAGCGATTGAATGAGGAACGTGAGTCGTTCCAGACATGGCGCGGTGAGCTTTATCTGGAAAAGCATCAAGGCACCTTGACCAGTCAGGCGCGAAGCAAGCGGTACAACCGGAAGATGGAGAAAGCGCTGCGCGAGCTGGAGTTTGCTTCCGTGCTGGCTGCCCAGTTAGGCAGGACATACCCGTCCGAGACGCTGGAGACGATCTGGAAGGAAGTCCTGCTGTATCAGTTCCACGACATTCTTCCGGGCTCTTCAATAAAGCGGGTATACGATGAGTCGTTAGTGCGGTATGAAGAGCTGCTATCCCAAACGGAAGCCATGATTGCCGAGACCTATCGCTATTTGGCAGACCACATTTCACACGATGTCGAAGCTTCTCCCGGAACGGTCGTTTTCAATTCGCTGCCTTGGGAACGCCGGGAGTGGCTGCGAGCGAATGGACGATGGCATAACGTGTTTGTTCCATCGATGGGCTACACCGTCATATCAGATGTCGCCGATCCTGGAAGCGAAGATGAAGTTGCATCTGGCATTGAAATGCTTCTAGAAACACCAGAAGCGGAATTAGACATTACAGTTTCAGAACGAACCTTGGAGAACGACAAATTGATCGTGAAATTTGATCAAAACGGAGGCATTCTATCGATCTTGGATAAGACGGAAGCTCGCGAAGTCATTCAGCAAGGCCAAATGGGCAACGATCTTCGCGTGTATCATGACGAAGGAGATGCATGGGATTTCCGTCATGACTATTCCGCCAATCCGGGCAAGCCATTAAACCTCCTTCACATTCAGGAGCTGCGTGACGGCCCGCGAAACGGGCTGGTCTTCGAATACGCTTATGGTGAATCTACGCTGACGCAGACCGTTGTGCTGACGGAGGGCAGCCGGCGCATTGATTTCGAGACGGCCGTCGATTGGAGAGAGAACGGCAAAATGCTAAGAACCTCGTTCCCGGTCAATATACGCACGGAGCAGGTTCATTGCGAAATTCAGTTCGGCAGCTTGAGCAGGCCGACTCACCGCAATACGATGTGGGATTTTGCGAAGGACGAGATTTGTGCTCATCAATGGGTTGACTTATCGGAGCCGGATTATGGGGTTGCACTGCTCAATGATTGCAAATATGGACATCGGGCGATCCATAACGTGCTGGATCTGCATTTGCTCCGCAGCAGCTCTTATCCGGATCCGGATGCGGACCGTGCGGAGCACCGATTCACATATTCGTTATATCCGCATCAAGGGAACCATGTGCAAGCCGGAATCTATCGACGAGGCAATGAGCTGAATATCCCGCTTCGTACGGTTTCCTTGCCTTCCATGCCTAATCAAGAGACAGGAGAGCTACCGTCATCCCAAGCATTTCTGAGACCGGATCATGCGAACATTATGGTGGAATCCGTCAAGAAAGCCGAGGATGGCGACGACCTCATAATTCGTCTGTATGAAACTTCGGGAACACATGCCAACACGACACTCCATTTTGGATTTGAAGTGGTCGAAGCCTGGACTACGGATCTGATGGAAAACATTCTTACAGCACTGCCGATTGACAAAACTTCCAACACAATTGCGCTTTCCTTCACGCCGTTTGAAATCATCACGCTGCGTTTGATATTCCGTTAATATAACCGGGGCGGTCAATCCGCCCCACTGAAAGGAGAGGTGGGAATGTGAGCAAGTCACGATTAACAAACAATCGATTCATGAAACGAATCTGGCAGCACAAGCTCTTTTACTTGTTCATGCTGCCAGGCATCGTCTGGTTTTTTCTATTCTCTTACGTGCCCTTATACGGAATTCAAGTTGCTTTCCGGGACTATACCTTCGTTGGCGGATTCACCGGGAGTCCCTGGGCAGGATTCAAGTACTTTGAACAATTCTTCAATTACTATCAGTCTGGTGACATCATTCGCAACACGGTCATCATCAGTCTCATGAAGCTGCTGATCGGATTTCCGATGCCAATCGTTCTTGCGCTCCTGTTAAATGAAGTGCGGAAGATGAAATTCAAGAAGACGATTCAGACCCTTTCTTATTTACCTTATTTCGTATCCTGGATCGTGGTTGTCACGCTCATGCAGCGTTTACTGACTCCATATGGCGGTCCGGTCAATGACTTGCTGGGGTCATTTGGAGCTGAATCGATTCAGTTTCTGAACAACCCTACCTGGTTCTATCAGATGATTGTCGGGTCTGACATCTGGAAGAATATCGGCTGGAATTCGATTATCTTCATGGCTGCCATTGCGGGTATCGATCAGCAGCTTTACGAAGCTGCCAAGATAGATGGCGCAGGACGTTTCAAGCAGATGTGGCATGTGACACTTCCAGGTATCCGCAATGTCGCCATCATCTTATTTATTCTCGCCGTGGGGAATCTGATGAGCGCCGGGTATGAACAGCTGCTTCTCCTGAATGGACCTGCAACTGCCAGCATGGGCAGCGTACTGGACGTGCATGCCATCAATTCCGGTATCCGGGAAGGGCGTCTCAGTTACGCCGCTGCGGTCGGACTATTCCAAAGCATCATCGGGCTCATCCTGGTTCTGACCGTTAATCGCATCGCCCGCAAAGTCAGTGATGTATCCCTGTTCTAAGGAGGTGACGTTATGAAACGTAAATGGTCTTTATTCTCGGTGTTCAATTACACCGTTCTCGCTATCATCGGATTTTCCATGATCTATCCGTTTATTTACATTTTGGCGTATTCCCTTAACGACGGGAAGGATTCGATGATGGGGGCGATTTATTTTTTGCCCCGTAAATTCACGCTGGAGAACTACGCGCAGGTATTCGATAATGCCCGCATCTGGAAGGCGTACCAAATTACGCTCATGCGCACCGTGCTGGGGACATTCCTTCATGTTGTGCTGAGTACGCTCATGGCCTATGCACTTTCCAAAAAGACATTGCCGGGCCGCTCTTTTTTCACCTTTTACATCTTTTTGCCGACGATTTTCAGTGCCGGGTTCATTCCGTTCTTCATCACGCTGCAAAAACTGCATCTGATCAACAGCTTCTGGGTGTACGTTCTGCCGATGCTGTTCAATTTCATGCACATCGTCATTATCCGTACCTTCCTGCAAGGCATACCCGAAGAACTGGAAGAGTCTGCCCGTATTGACGGGTACGGCGATTTTCAAATCTTCGTGCGGATCATACTGCCGCTTTCGGGCCCGGTGCTGGCCACCATCTCCTTGTTCATCGGGGTTGCCCATTGGAATGACTGGTTCTCGGGTGCTTACTACGTATCCAACAAAGACTTGATCCCGGTGCAGACCCTCTTGCAAGAAATGCTGACGGAAGCTGAAGCACTGTCGAATTCGATGCAGCGAGCCGCGCAGCAGGGCGGGCAGACGATTGGCGGAACCAGCGGCGCCGGTGCTACTCCGGAATCACTCCGGATGGCCTTGCTTGTCATTACGGTCTTTCCGATCTTGTGCATTTATCCGTTCTTACAACGATATTTCGTAAAGGGGGTTATGATCGGTTCGGTTAAAGGTTAGGTCATCCTGACCGAATTTGTCTAAAGCTTTACCAAGATCATTGATACCCATATTCCAGGAGGCGATAGGTTTGAAGAGGATTTGGTCGAAAGGCGTATCCGCATTGCTCGTGTCCATCATGGTTGGAGGTTTGCTGATCAGCTGCACGAATTCATCAGGGAACGGAGATAACGGAGAAGGTGCAGAAGGAGAGAATTCATACAAGTTAAAAATTTTACACAATTGGAATGGTTCAAACGGTTCCGATGCCATAACGCCCGTGGAGGAAGTCATCAAGGAGAAAACCGGCGTTACTCTCGAATGGGAATATACAAAAGGCAGTGAGACGGAGAAGGTCAACCAGATCTTCGCCACGCAGGATTTGCCGGATATTTATACGGGGCCAGCCTGGGGCGGAGAATTGGATGGCATCATTAAGGCTGCCAAAGAGGGACAATTGGTGGATATATCGGACAAGCTGAAGGATTATCCGAACCTGTCCAAATCCATCGCGGAAGAAAATGTGCCGCCAGCATTATATGAGAAAGCGATTGACGCTTACGATGGCAAAAAGTATTTGCTGCTGCAAAATCAGCCGGCCACGAACGAAGATGGCATGGATTGGCTCTATGGCTTCTACGTGCGCAAAGATATCGCCGAGAAAGTTGGCGTCGATCCGCAATCCGTTGTCACGAAGGACGATTTCTATAACTTCCTCAAAAAAATCAAGGATGCCAATCTACAGGAGAACGGCCAGCCGGTCTTTCCGCTGGGCGGTTTCAGTAACGGCTGGGCTGTTGGCATCGGCAACACCATGTTCTACTCGGGTGCAAGCTATGTAGACAAAGGCGATGGAACCGTTGAACGTGACTTTTTTACCAAAGGCTATGAAGAATACACCCTGTTCTATCGGAAACTGGTTGAAGAAGGGCTGCTGGACCCGGAAGCCTTTACCCAGACGGACCCGATCGCCAAGGAAAAAATCAACCAAGGCCGCATCGCGATCCTCGCCGCACACTATCCGGCCATTCTGGATGCCTCCAAGGATTATGTCACTTCGCATCCTGGAAGCGAGTACATTCCTCTAGGCCCATTGGAGCGCGCTGACGTCGAGCCGGACAGGCCGGTTGATCTCGGAATTCAAGGCAACAACGTGACGGCGATCACGAAGAACTGTAAAGGCGCTTGCGTTGACGCAGCGCTGAAGTTCCTTGACTTCATGGCCTCGGACGAAGGCTTCATGCTGGCCAGATATGGAGTTCAGGGCGTTCACTGGGACATGAAGGACGGCAAGCCGGTTGCCAACCAGGAATGGTTTGACAAATTCAGCACGGACACCAACATGAAGCTGCGCAAGAACGAAGGCATCAGCATCGGTCTGGAATCACTGACGGGCCTTGACCGCATCAATTCGGTAGCTGGCGGAGACATCTGGGCCGAACAGGAACGACTTGACGCCATGGAGAATGCCCGCAAAATCCTCCGACCAAATGGTATCCACGTGATTACCGCCTATAACCCGGGCGATGTTATCACGAAGGCGCCGGAATGGGAAATGCTGAAGCCATCGATGGATCGAATGGGGGATGCGTGGAAGGAAGCGGTATTCGCCAAATCGGATGAAGCTGCGATGAGCATCATTAACGAACTACGAGAACAGCTCAGCAAGACCGGATATGAGAAAGCGATGCAGTTCACGAACGAAAATCTGAAGGGGAAAGACGTGGTAACCGTTCAGATGCCGAACTGATGACTTCCATCATCAAGGGAGCCCGGTAATACGAAAGGCTTCGCAGCACCTTGGCAATCAAGGGGGCGGAGCCTTTTATGCTCTCCTTGCTTTTGTTTCCAAATCACAAGGAAAACTAATCATCTTGAAGAATAAACAAAACATGAAGGAGTTGAAGTTAGATGACAACGAAATTCAGACCTCCATCCGTTCCGCTGGTGACCGTAGATCCTTATTTCAGCGTATGGTCGGCTGCGGATCATCTCTACGATGATCATACCCGACATTGGACGAACAAGATCCAAGGCATGGTCGGCCTTGCGATCATCGATGGCATGCCTAGACGATTTATGGGGAAGGTAGCAACAGCGGATTCAACAGACCGTCCCGAGCTCGAAATTCTTCAACAAACCGATCTGACGGTTGAGCCAGTAACCACCCGTTATACGTTTCAAGGGGAAGGGATTGAGCTTCAAGTTAAGTTCACCACGCCTTTATTACTGGATGATCTTGATCTGTTATCCCGGCCTGTAACCTATGTGACTGTTCAGGTTCGTTCGATGGATGGGCGTGAACATCATGTTAAGATCTACATCGATGTCACAGGCGAATGGTGCGTGCATACACCGGAACAGCAAGTGACCTGGGAGCATCGCGTAATCGATGGACAATTGAATTTGATGTCGATGGGGACTGTCGAACAGCCCATCCTGCAGCGTGCCGGAGATGATACCCGAATCGATTGGGGGTATATGGTTTTGGCGGTTCCCCGTACGGAACGGATCCAGACGGTGATTCATTCTGTAACGAGCCGGGAGTCGTATGTCGGATCCGGTCTGTTACCGTCCGAAGACGATCCGCAGAAGCCGAGGGCCGTATCCAATCATACTGCTGTTATGGCAGCCGAAATCGATCTAGGCCCGGTGCGAGAAGAATGGGTATCCGAGTATCTGATGCTTGCGTATGACGATATTCATGCCATCGAATATTTTAACCAGCCGCTGGATGCTTATTGGAAACGAAACGGAATGACGTTCCATGACATGCTGTTACAGTCCGCCGCCCGATATGAAGATATCATGCAGTTATGCGAGAGCTTCAATCGCGAGCTTATGGCGGAGAGCCTTGCCGCAGGCGGCGAACAATACCGGGATATCTTGGCATTGACGTATCGACAGGCGATAGCCGCGCATAAATTAGTTGTAGATGAAGCGGGGAATGTGTTGTTTTTTTCCAAGGAGAATTTCAGTAACGGATGCATCGCTACGGTCGATGTCAGTTACCCGTCGATTCCGTTGTTCTTAAGACACAATCCTGAACTGGTCAAGGGTATGATGCGCCCGATTTATAAGTATGCCATGAGCCCTGATTGGCCGTTCGATTTTGCGCCTCATGACGTGGGAACGTACCCCAAAGCTAACGGTCAGGTGTATGGCGAGAATAAGCTGGAATACCAGATGCCGATTGAGGAATGCGGGAATATGCTCCTATTGGCTGCCGCGGTGTGCAAGTATGAAGGGAATACGGATTTTGCCCGGGAGCACTGGGAGCCTCTTACCGCATGGGCGGGGTATTTACAGCAGCATGGACTCGATCCGGAAAATCAGCTGTGCACGGATGATTTTGCCGGACATTTGGCGCATAATGCGAATTTGTCCATTAAAGCGATCCTGGGCATTGCCGCGTATTCGTACATGTGTAACCAGCTGGGCTTGCAGGAAGGAGCCTCTTATTTTGCAGCCGCACGAAATATGGCGAATGAGTGGATGTCCATGGCCAATGCAGGAGACCATTATAAACTTACGTTTGACAGTGCCAACGATACCTGGAGCATGAAATACAATCTGGTGTGGGATCGCCTGCTGGAATTAAATCTGTTTCCAAAAGAAGTTACAGCCCTAGAGCTGGAATATTATAAGCAGAAACAGAATCGTTACGGCCTTCCGCTGGATAGCCGCGATACGTATACAAAAGCAGATTGGCTGGTATGGTGCGCCTCAATGAGTGCTACACAATCCCAGTTTGAAGCCATGATTGCACCCTTATGGGATTTCATGAATGAAACCTCCGCTCGCGTTCCGGTGACCGATTGGTATGACACGATTAGCGGCAAGCAGATGAATTTCCAGAACCGCTCCGTAGTCGGTGGATTTTTCATCCAATTGCTTATGTTCCGACCTGAATTAAATTCGTGATAAGACAGGTGATGCATTGTGAATAACGTCAATGTTCAGGAAGAAGTCGTCCATAAGGATCTAGCACAGCTGAAGCAACAATTCGAGAATCCGGATGCCACATATCGCCCGCAGCCGTTCTGGTTCCTGAATTATGAGCTCACGAAGCCGGAGCTGGAAAGCCAGATACAATCGATGTATGAAGCGGGTGTCGGCGGTGTTGTTCTGCATGCGCGCCATGGGATGCAGACCACGTATCTGTCGCCGGCTTTTATGGAAGCGTTGGAGTTCTGTACCCTGGAGTGCGAGAAACGAAATATGGTCGTCTGGCTGTACGATGAGGACAATTGGCCAAGCGGAACGCTGGGCGGCAAGCTGACCAGTCAGCATCCGGAATATCGCATGCGATACTTAAGGGTTGAAGAGAAAAGATATATACATGACGGACGGCAAGAAGGATTGAAGCTGGACTTTGCACGTTATGATCACAATGAGCTTATTGCCATTCTGGCTTATCGCGCTGTCCAGCAAGACGGGGAATGGCTGCTCTGTGATGAACCCGAGGATCTCACGGATGCATGGGGAGAAGATTGGTCACCGACTACGGATGATTCTTATATCGTGCTGGCCTGCTGGTCCTGCGAGATCGCGGAAGGCATCACGTTTGCCAAAGGGTACTACTTGGATACGTTGAATCCGGATGCCGTCCAGGCATTCATCCGGATGTCCTATGAGCCGTTTCAGTCCTTGCAGAAATACTTTGGTGCAACGATTCAAGGGGTATTTACTGACGAACCCGGGCTTATGATCCATGACGGTTTCTTCGGGGTGGAGGCGATCCGCACGACCGTTCACGATGTAGACGCTACCCTGCCGGGCATGGTCTTCGCTTGGACAGAAGGGATGGCGGAGCGATATCAGCAAGAGAATGGGTATGATCTCATCCCGCGGTTAGGCGCATTATTATATAACATGGCAGACGGCAGCCGGTCAACGAAACAGCAATATTATGATACGATTACGCGCTGGTATGTTGAGGGCTATCACCATGCGATTCGTACATGGTGTGAGCGGCATGGACTGCTGTACATCGGTCATACGCTCGAAGAGCCGGTCTGGGGACAGGCGAGATCGCAAGGCAATCAGACCCGGGTGCTGCAGCAGTTTCACTACGCAGGCGTGGATTATTTAACGCCCGGCATCGGTACGAAGGAGAATCCGAATCGGATTGTGTCGGTGAAGACAGCAGCTTCTGTCGCGCAGTTGAACAGCAAGGCACGGGTGATCTGCGAATCGTTTGGCGCAAGCGGTCACGGCTATTCCATGCGTCAACGGCGACTGGATGCAAATTTCATGGCATTCCTGGGCGTTAACCTGTTCATCCCGCATGCGTTCTATTACTCGTTTGCCGGGTATCGGAAGACCGATTTCCCGCCGACGGAATTCAAACACGCGCCTCATTGGCCGCATTATCGTGCTTTTGCCGATTATCTCGGACGCCTGAGTCTGCTCGGCGCGAGCGGTAAACGTACACCGGAGGTTCTTCTGCTGTCACCTATCCATACGGTATACGAAAATATGTTCGTATCCGGTCAATCGAATAAACATCCCGCTTCCGATGCTCTGTTCTCGCTTCTGTCGGATCGTATGCTTCGCAGCTCCATTGATTACGACTATGTAGACGAATGTCAGCTTCGCGAAGCCACCCTTATTGATAGGGAAGGGGTGCGATTTAACGAGGATGGGAACATATATTCGGTTTTGGTGGTGCCCGGGATTGAAGTCATGTCGAAGGACATTGCCGCACTTCTTGTTGCCTATGTTAAGCAAGGGGGTACTCTCGTTGCTGTAGGAGCGATACCGCGACATAGCGAGTCCTTGCATCATGATCCGGAATTGGCGAAGCATGTCCATGCGCTATTTGGTTCGACTCCGCAGCATAATGAATTACGATCCATTGGCAAGGGGGATAGTCTGTTTTATTGCCTAGAGAATACGCCAGTTCATGATCCATTGGATTCGTTGTGTGAACGTATAAGCGGGTTATTAAGGAAAACCCCTGTTTTACGATGGAAGTTGATCGAAGGACAACATGAGGATTTGATTAGTGTAGAACGTATGTTCGGATATCGGGTATATGTGTGGCTGATGAACTGGTCGGAGAAGCCCGTTTCCATGAAGCTTGAAGCAAGAGAGGCAAAGCACCGAATCGAAGAATGGGACTTGGAAAGCGGGAACATACGCCGGTTAGCCAGCGATTCCGTTCTTACCTATGCACCTGGAGAGCTGCGAGTTCTTTCGGTTGTATCTGAAGAGAGCCTAATCGGCTCAACAGAACAAATGTTCGAAATGGAGCGGGATTCCAAGGATGTCATCGTTCTTGAAGATCTGTGGCGTTTCCAGACGCTTGAACCCAACGTTTTATTACTGGACCAATGGCAGGTTACGCTCAATGACAGAAAGTCCAGGATGAACGCAACGATGCCTGGGCAAGTGAACACGTATCGTACAACGTTTACCTTGACCCAGGAATTGATCGAACATTTGCAATTACCGAGTTATCGAGTTCATTCAGATCCATCGGAGATCGACGAATCCCATAAGATGTTGTTGATTCTGGACGATGTGGAGCAGAAAATCCCATCCCATATCGGCTTCCTGCAGCGCAGGCGCAATCTTGAAATCTTCGTGAATGGCGTAAGACAGAATGCGCTGCAGCCCTCTAATTGGCAGGATCAACACTATAGTAGCGTGGATATCACACCCCATCTATTGGCAGGCGAGAACGAACTTGAAATTCTGACAGTTTCATTGCTGGAACCGATGCCGGCGATTTCATTCCCTGCATTTTTGATTGGACCCTTCGTTATAGAAAATCGGATGTGGCTAAACGAGAGTCCGGAACATATGTTTGGTTCTTGGACTTCTGCCGGCTATCCTTATTATGCGGGAGCGGGAGAATACTCGCAGCAAGTGGATCTGACCCAAGTTAGCTTGGCTCCAGATGAGGAATTATGGCTCGAAGCTGAAGATATTAGGGAGACAGCTTCTTTATATGTGAATGATATGCAGGCAGGAATCCGGTTGTGGCCGCCTTATCACTGGAACATCACGCCATATGTTGAACAGGGGAATAATCAGATTACCATCCGTGCAGCCAATACGCTGGAGAATTTATATGGTAAGTCTGCTTTACCTTCAGGGGTGAATGGAAGGGTAAAGTTGGTTCGTCGAACTTTATCTAAAAGAATGTAATTTATACGATACCTACGAAAATGACTACTTCCGAGTTCAGGTTGTGGTCATTCTTTTATTATAGTTTACATAATATATAATATGTAATCTCAATTCGCAGGATTTGTGTATTCCGAGTTTCAAAGGTGGTAATTTTTTCATAGAAACATACAGGATCGTAAGCTCCATTCTTACACAATCAACGATTTACGATAACATTCTCCTAATCATGAAGGCTTACACTTAAGAAGTTTTACGAACCATATCAATTCGGAGGTGCCATGAAGTGCAGCTAAAGAAGAAAACCATCATGGTTTTGGCGCTCAGCTTGTCCATTCTTTCGCAAGGTATGATAGTTCATGCCAATGAAGATGGAGCTAGGTTTAAGCCGGAAGGAAACGGCAAATGGATGACAGGAGAGTATCACGCGCATACGTATCAATCCGATGATGCCAGTCAATCCTTACAGGAATTGCTGGATAACGGTTTCCAAAAGTATGGTCTGGATTGGATCGCGGTCTCTGACCATCTTAGAGTTTCTAAACGGGACGATGAGGGAAATCCCCTTGCCGGCGGATCTATTCCGTTCTCCAAAGGAATGGCTCAGTACCAGATTCCCAAGATCCAGCAGCTTCAGGAAGCAGGGAAATACAAGAACAACATTATCTTCTCAGGTTTTGAGTGGGACATGCCTACATACGAACATGTGGGAATTGGCATTATAGCAGGCAAATTCGGTTCAGAATCGAGCCTGAAGGCAGCTCGTCAGTTCGAGTATCTGTTCACCGATCGCGATGAAGCGATGTTCGATCCCAAAGACGTCGCCGATTGGAACAAACAAGACAGCCGGGCCTATACTACGCCTGAAGATGCCCGAACAGCGCTGGCTTGGCTCCAGGATAAGTACGGAAACAGCAGTTACGCATTGCTCAACCATCCTTCTAGAAAAACGGTGTACACAATAGCGGATATACGGGATTTCAATAATATTGCGCCGAATGTCGTATTCGGAATGGAAGGCATGCCCGGGAATCAGATGGAACCGGATCGCGGTGGACTTAACTTAACCACGCCGGAAAACAGAACCTACGGCGGCGCTGATTTCATGATTGCCAAGGTCGGCGGCGTATGGGATGCGCTGCTTGGCGAAGGACGCGAATTTTGGAACTTTGCGAACTCGGATTCTCATTTTGAGATTAGTGAAAACCGTTTATACTCCAGTGGATATTGGCCGGGACAATATGCCAAAAACTACACTTGGGTGAATGGAAAAGATATGCAAAGCGTATTGGACGGGATGCGTTCGGGTAAATCGTTCTCCGTCTACGGCGATTTGATTAACGCGCTGGATTATCGCGTTCGTCACGGGAACAAGCAGGCCGAGATGGGGAGTAACCTGCAAGTGAAAAAAGGGAACCCGATCGAAATTACGATCCGATTCAAAAGCCCAAATAAAAACAACAACGGTGATTCTGTAACCGTAGATCATGTCGATTTGATCTCAGGCGACGTAACGGGTAAAGCGCAACCAGGTACGGCGGCTTACAGCAAAAGCACCAACGATTCGACCAAAGTGGTGAAACGGTTTACGAGCAAGGATTGGAAAACCGATCGGGATGGATACAACGTCATAACATATCGAACGAAAGCGACGAAGGATCAATATTTCCGATTAAGAGGGACTAATCTTAGCGTAAATGTTGCGGGAGAAACCAGCAATGGCGACCCGCTCATAGATCCAAAAACAGACATTGAAGACAACGAACAGCGGTTTGCGGAAATAAACAAGCGGAATTATAGTGACCTGTGGTTTTATTCTAATCCGATCTTTGTCAGCGTTGACGACAAGCCGGTTAGAGAACCTAACAAACAGGGGAAGCATCAGTAGGATGCGACTCGCACTCTATTCAGAAGACTGCCGATTGTTCGGCAGTCTTTGTTTTTTTCATATGTAGTATAATGATGCATGCACGTCATATAGCTGATCACATGGATTGTAATTTTGCTGCATATCCTATCATTTTATTGTGCAAATTGAACGAGGGGTATAGTCTGTTAAGGAGAGGAGAGATGATATGTTTACGATCGGTGAAATATCCAAGCTGTTTCAGATCGATATCCGCACCCTCCGGTATTATGACGATATTGATTTATTTAAACCGGCATCCGTGGATCATCTGACTAGTTACCGTTATTATTCGGTCGATCAATTCGAGCAGCTGAACACCATTCTGTACCTCAAGGCGCTTGGCATTCCTTTAAAAGACATTAAGCTTTTTCTGGATGACCGGGAGATTGAACATATACTAACCCTGCTCAAGGAGCAGCAGCGCAGAACCGAGGAGAAAATTGAGGAATATCAAAGAATCCAGGCGAAGATCAAAAGTCGAATTGATCAGATCGAAGATGCCTCGAATAAGGAAGAGCTCTACAAAATTCGGGAAGTGGAGCTTCCCGAGAGAGTGATGGTTTTGCTGAAACAGAAAATACATAAAAGCGACAATCTGGATATGCCGATCCGCTTATTGGAGAATAGCACGAAGATGAAGTCCACCATTTTCCTGGGCAAAGTAGGATTATCGATCTCGATCGATCGTTTAATGCAAGGCAAATTTGATGAATACGACTCCATTTTTGTCATTGTGGAGCAGGAAAGTGAGCACAGCAGCTCCGAAGTCGAAGAGAAGATATGGCCAAAAGGCACCTATACTTCGATTCGGTTTGCCGGGACACACGAAGATGCAGCGCCATATTATAGAAAGCTCCTGGATTATATCGAGGAAAAAGGTTACACCCTGATCGAAGATGCATTAGAGATTACGTACATTGACTATGGGCTTACCGGTGATCCCTCTCAATTCGTAACCGAAATTCAAATGCTTGCTAAATAAACGATTGACCCTCCAGCAGCTGGAGGGTTTATTCTTTGTATCAAAACATATTAGTAGGAGAGAACGACTGTGATAGGAACCATTGTAAACGTAACAACCATTGTTGTAGGCAGCACGATTGGAAATGTATTTAAAAAGGGGATGAGCGAAGCCTATCAGGACATCCTGATGCAGGCGATGGGTTTGGCCGTCATGGCACTTGGTGTGCATTCGATCGTGAAGTATATGCCGGAGAGCCATTATCCCGTCTTATTCATCGTAAGTCTTGCCATAGGCGGGCTGATCGGGGAGAAACTGAATCTGGAGCAGGGATTTAAAAAAGCGGTCTCGAGGTTTACCAAGGGAAATTTGGCTGAAGGACTAACTACGGCCATTCTGTTGTTCTGTATTGGAACACTTTCTATTATCGGACCGATCGAGAGTGCTTTGAACAATAATCATACCTATCTGTTCACCAATGCCATCCTGGATGGCGTGACGTCGATCGTACTGGCTTCAACCTTTGGCATAGGTATCGTTCTATCAGCCGTGGCCACATTTTGTTGGCAAGGGTTATTGTACGTTATGGCCGGTGCAGCCTCTAGCTTTATCACGACGGAGCTGTTAACCGAAATATCCATTATTGGCGCCATTTTAATTTTTGCTTCAGGCTTAAACATTTTGGGCATTCGGAACTTCAAAACCATGAATCTTACGCCAGCGCTGTTGGTCCCAGTCGTATTCATTACGGTTAAAAATCTGCTCGGCTTTTAACATGAAGCAGGGATTCATACGAACATATCTGCATACAAGGATAACCCGCCAGCTGTAGGCGGGTTTTTTGCTGTTATTCTATACCTTGCACGTTGAATGAGCCATTGTTTACCTTGGTGCATAAGTTTTGTGACAATTTCAATAATATAGGAGACCGACAGCATCTAGGAATTGGACTAGGTGGATAGAAAGAAGGAGGCTTCATCGTTATGAATATAGCTGAAGATAAACTGCTGGTCGCAGCGCTAGGCGGCGTTAATGAAATTGGAAAAAACATGTACTTCATTCAGTACGATCAAGATATCGTGGTCATTGATTGCGGCTCCAAATTTCCTGACGAAAACCTGCCCGGCATCGATTTGATTGTGCCTGACTTCACCTATTTGCTGGACCATGCAGATAAAGTCAGAGCTCTTATTGTCACCCATGGACATGAGGACCATATCGGAGGGATACCCTATTTACTGAAGCAACTCCCGATTCCTGTGTATGGGACGAAACTCACGATTGAGCTGATTAAAATCAAGCTGAAAGAGCATCGCATTCTGCGTGATTCCGAGCTTCACACGATCGATGCAAATTCCACCATTGAAGCGGGCGCCATCCATGCCTCTTTTTTCTCGACCAGCCACAGCATTCCGGACTGCGTGGGTATTGTCTTTCAGACCCCGGAAGGCAATGTTGTTCATACGGGGGATTTTAAATTTGACATGTCTCCTGTAAAAGGGCCTTATCCGGATCTGCATCGAATGGCTGATATCGGCAAGCAGGGGGTTAAGGTGTTATTGTCCGAAAGCACAAACGCCGAGAGACCGGGATTTACGCCTTCGGAACGTCTGGTTGGTGGACATATCCTGGAAGCATTCGCCCAAGCAAAACAGCAGGTATTCATCTCTACGTTTGCTTCCAACGTGAACCGCGTTCAACAGATCATCGATGCTGCCGCTGAAACAGGGCGAAAACTGATTCTGCTCGGCCGCAGCATGGTCAATGTCGTTACCGTTTCCAAGGAGCATGGCTATTTAAACATCCCCGATGACTTACTGATTGATGCAGGCGACAGCGAGCGGTATCCACCGGACAAAATCGCCGTGTTATGCACGGGGAGTCAAGGCGAGCCTATGGCAGCATTATCTCGATTAGCTAACTCGAAGCATCCCCATATCGAGATTTTGCCTGGCGATACCGTCATCATTGCTGCAGGAGCCATACCCGGAAATGAACGGAACCTTGCTCATGTGATCGATAATTTGTATGTGCTGGGTGCCCAGGTCATCTATGGGTCCGGTTCAGCTTCAGGGATGCACGTATCTGGGCATGGCAGCCAAGAAGAATTGAAATTAATGCTCACCTTGATGAAACCGGACTATTTGATTCCGGTTCATGGTGAATTCCGAATGCTGTATCAGCATCGTCAGCTGGCGGACTCCGTGGGGATCCCCAATGAAAATGTATTCATTATTCAGAATGGTGATACGATACAAATCCAGCAGGGTATGGCATCCTTGGGTTCAAAAATCCCTTCAGGCAACAGCCTGGTTGACGGATTGATGATCGGAAACGTAGGCAATATCGTTTTGCGGGACCGCAGGCAGCTATCCTCCGACGGGATGCTCATTATCGTAACCACGCTCAGCAAAACGGAGAAGCAGATGGTGGCCAAACCCGAGCTCATATCCAGAGGTTTCATCTTCGTGAAAGATTCCGAGGAATTCATGAATCAAATCCACGATATCGTCATGTCTTCCATGAAGGATTTAACGGAAACCGGGTCCACCCAATGGAATCTGATCAAGCAGACCTTGAAAGATCATGTCGGCAAATTCATATACAGCGAGACAAAGAGAAGGCCGATGATTCTGCCAATCATTATCGAAGTATAAGCCTTTCGAAAATATTAAAAGCACAGCCTAAATAATAGGTTGTGCTTTTTTTCAGTACAGGTTCTAAACGGCTCAGGATTTTCGAAGCATGGTTCGATCTAGGCATACACCCGGATGTGGGCAGCTGCATACACTACCGATAAGCAATCGCAGAAAATGTTGTTCTTCCATTCACGTCTGTGAAAAAAAGAATAACACATAATCCGGATTCGTCCACATAACCATTTACAGAATGGACATGAACGTCTTGTCCGATTACCGGAATGGGTCCGGTTATTAACGAAAGGAGGAGGATCGGTTTGTCATCCACCCCAGAAGGGAAATGGACTGCGGAGCATGGGAAATGGGCCAAACGAAAGTTCAGATTTACGCGCAATGACTGGATGGGTTATCTATTCAGCGCCCCTCTGATTATCGGCGTCATCGTATTTGCCATCTATCCCATGTTCGCCGCACTGTTTATGAGTTTTCATCAGACATCCGGGCTCAATCTATCCGGCACTTGGGTGGGCCTGAGCAACTACCGTTACGCATTAGAAGACTCCTTATTTTGGCAAGCGCTTACAAATACGTTTGTCATGGGGATTTGGTCTGTACTGCTTGGAATTGCACTGTCGTTTATTCTGGCGAGCCTGATTAATAATCTGAAATGGCATCTGGGACGCAATTTTTTCAAAGCCGTATATTTCCTTCCCAATGTCGTGTCCGGCGTTGCTACAAGCCTGTTGTTCTCCTTCTTGTTTTTTCCGTCCAAGGAAGGGCTGATCAACTTTGTAATTGGTTTGTTTGGTATCGATCCTGTCGGCTGGTTCACGAACCCGGAAGTCGCGCGTTACAGTATCGTGCTCATGAGCTTGTGGGGTGCGCTTGGGTATAACACGATTATTTTTCTGGCTGGTTTGCAAAGCGTCCCTCGGGATCTCTATGAAGCTGCAGAGGTGGATGGGGCTGGCACCTACCGGAAATGGTGGTACATTACAATCCCATACTTGCGTCCAATCTTTGTGTTCATGCTCATCATGGGAACCATCGGCGGAATGAAACGGTTTACGGATGTATGGTTAATCGGCGGAACCGCAGGTAATCCTGGGGGAAGCTTGATGACCGTGGTGCTGTATATTTACCGAAATGCGTTCCTCTCTTCGCAGATGGGGCTGGCTACGGCCGTATCCTATCTGTTATTCGTCATCATACTCATCTTAACCGTGTTCCTCATGCTGCTCAACCGCCGCAAAGACAGTTTGGACTAATGTCACTATCCATTTTTCGGGTCCGTAGGGGAACCTTATTCCAGAAGACAGGAGGGTAACTATGAGCAGTTCAGCCTTGCCCAAGGAGCCTGTGCGCCGTAAACGAATCACACTTCAACAGCTGATACTAACGCTGGTTCTGTTGGTAGGTTCATTCATCATGATTGTGCCATTCTTATGGATGCTCGTAACGAGCTTCGATTGGGCTGCACGATTAAATATTTCATTCCCGCCGAAAATATGGCCGGAGGAGCCTTCGATCCGAACATATGAAGCCGCTTTCACCAACATTAATATGTTTCGATATATCGGCAACTCCACGCTTGTAAGTGCAGGGGTCATTATCATCAGCTCATTGTCCGCACTATTATCCGGTTATGCCTTATCCAAGCTCCGCTTCAAAGGAGCAAACTTCGTCTTGCTGCTAGCGCTAAGCACGATGATGATTCCGTTTGAAATGACGATGATTCCGCAGTATTTGCTGTTCAGTAAACTCGGACTGGTCGATAACTACCTGGCTTTTTATTTGCCGGCCATGAACTATGCGTTCGGTACTTTTTTAGCTAAAGCCTTCTTTGATCAATTACCCAGCAGTTTAAGGGAAGCTGCGGTTCTGGATGGCGCCAAGGAGATCACCGTATTCAGCCGGGTATATCTGCCGCTGTGTACGCCCATTATCGCAACCATGGTCATTCTGCTGTTCTTAGGCGTATGGAATGATATGCTGTGGCCGCTGCTGATCTTGAAATCGGCTGCCAAGTACACGATCCAGATTGGATTGGCCATGTTTACGTATAACAACGGAATCAATCAGCAGCCATCGATCATTATGGCAGCAACGACTACGAGCCTCATTCCGGTTATCGTCGTTTATATGTTCCTGCAGCGTTATATCATCGAGAGCATTGCGCTATCCGGTATCAAGCAGTAATTCAGAATGGAAGCTAAATTTATGTGGGGGTGTTTGCGTATGAAAAAAGCTGTGCTGCTTATTCTGTCATTCGTGCTGGTATTTACATTGGCCGCTTGTTCAGGCAGTTCGGGAAAAGATGTGACAGGCGGCGTTAAGATTGAAAAAGTATCGGACATGGAAGGTACGGTTCGCGTTGCACTGGCAGGCTGGCAGCTGGATAACGGGATCGATGCACTGACAGGCAACCCGACCATCGGACTCAACGAGTATTTAGATAAAACGTTCAAAAAAATGTATCCGAACATCAAACTGGAGGTTTATCAAATCCCCTGGGAGAACGTAAAAGCCAAACAAACGGCCATGCTGCTCTCCGGCGATGCGGATATCTTGTATACCGGTGGAGCCTTTGCATCACAATGGTACCAGGAAGGGCTGCTGCGTGACCTGGACGACTTCATCGAAAAGGACACTACGTTTGACCCAAGCATCTATCTGGAAGGCATTATGAATAACTCCTATAGCACCAAGTCGCCCGACGGAAGCAAGCAGTTTGGGATTCCTGCCGTTCTTGGCCGCCGGATGACGATTTATGATAAGAAGCTATTTGAAGACTGGGGCGTTGAAACACTCTCGGCACAGCCAGGACCGGATGAAATTCTGGAGAAAGCCAAGCAAATGACCGGCAAAAACCCGAAAACCGGAGAAGACAATTTCGGTCTGTATTGGAGCGGCAACTCATTAAACGGATCTACCTTTGTTGCGTTAACCCTTGCTTATGGCGCCAAAGGAGCGGAAGGATCGTTGAAGGATATCAAGAGCATTAAATGGCACCTGAATTCACCGGAAATGGTCAAAGTGCTGGAATGGCTGAAAGAAGCCGCACAGCTGCCGCCAGCTGGTTTCGTGAATGCCCAGGGAGCTGAGAATTTCGGACTGGAGAAGAACAATATCGCTATTGCCCTCGATTCCACCGGCGGCTCAACGATGAGTGAATACCGGTCGAAGCAAAACAAAGAGCTGCTGGACCGTTATGAGCCTGTGCTGAACATGGGGCCTAAAGGCGAAGGCTGGGTTGCGGTTGACCCGTTCATCATGGCGAAGAATGCTAAAGATGTGGATGCATCATGGGAAGTATTAAAGTTTTTGACCAGCTACATGACGCAAAAGTATATGTATGAGAACTTCTCCAGTACCCCAACACTTAAAAACGCTGATTTTGTAACGCCGGAAGATAAGTTTGTGAAAAAAGCACTCGAAATCGCAGATGTTGGTCACTCGGAGCTCATGGATGAAGCCAATCCGTTTTATATGAGCGATATCGCTCCAGCTATTAACGGATTCATTAGCCAGGCTGCATCCGGAAATGCTCCGGATATTCAGAAGTTTCTGGATGATCTGCAGGCACGTGCTGAGAAATGGTCGGCAAATCTGAAGTAAATCAGGAGGGGACTGCACTGGGTGCGCATGGGCGTGGTTGAAACGTGACGTATCGCGGGTTTGCCCCACTGAAAAGACTGTAATAATCTAAGAAATCCCTATCCCTGCAGAGACGGGCCTAATCATGATGATTATATGAGTCAAACAACACAATATATTCCAATATGATGTAAAACGTGCATTGTCCCAGTAATGCCCGGATAAAAACCACCTATATAGTTGTATGATCCCCTCTAAGTACACTCGAAAAAACCTCATGTTTACATGAGAATCGAGCGAACTTGGAGGGGATATTTTTATGGCTAAAAAAGGGACAGGTTTTTAAATCGAATAAAAATTTCATTATCAATAGATAATAGCAAGGAAATTGAAATCCAATGGAGCGTGATATTTTGGGAAAATATGTGAAATCAATTACATCGCCAAAGAGATTTATCGTGGGGCACTATTTACTAAAGGAATTAGCTACCTATACCGGTACTTATGGTGACCATGCGTATGTTATTTGCGATGAATTTATTTTGGATCGTGCGCGTAGGGAAGCCGGCAAATCTTTTGAAGAGGCCGGACATCAAAGCGAATTTGTAAAATTCAACTATCAAATCACTCAAGATGAAATCGACAGACACCGCGAAGCGGTACAAAAATCAGGTGCCAATATCATAGTGGGTATTGGCGGCGGGAAAACATTGGATACAGCTAAGGCTACCGCATATTACACACATCTGCCTGTTGCGATTTTCCCGACTATTGCTTCAACAGATGCGCCGTGTACTGCACTTTCCGTCATTTACAATGCAGACGGTTCATTTGACCGTTACCTGTTTCTGCCGACAAATCCTGACATTGTGCTGGCAGATCCCAATATTTTGGTAAGCGCACCGACACGGTTTTTTGTTGCGGGGATAGGGGATGCTCTTGCGACTTATTTTGAAGCGCGGGCATGTTATCAGAAAAATGGGGATAATTTAGTGAATTTAAAGCCATCCCTAGCCGGATTAGGTATTGCAAAAATGTGCTATGACACCATTCTAGAATATGGCCTGCAGGCTAAAATCGCCGTAGATCAGAACGTCTCGACCCCGGCCGTTGAAAAAACAATTGAAGCCACGATTTATTTAAGCGGTGTTGGCGCCGAATCCGGCGGCTTGGCCGCTGCCCACGCAATCCATAATGGAATGACGGCCGTTCCATCGCTGCATCATGCGCAGCATGGCGAAAAAGTGGTCTTTGGTTTATTAACGCAGCTTGTTCTCGAAAGTGCCCCACGAGAGGAAATCGAAACGGTTATCCGTTTTATCAAGGATGTAGGGCTGCCGTTAACCTTAAAAGACCTAGGTCTGGATGAATTCAAAGAGGAGGAATGGCGAAAAGTAGCAGAAGATGCGTGTGCCGAAGGAGACACGATGGGCAATATGCCGCACCCGGTAACGCCTGAAGATGTATACCAGGCCATCATTGCTGCAAATGCATTGGCAGAACATTATTATAATTAACAAGGCAGGAATCAGAGATAGTAAGCTAAAATCATAACAGCCAGCCAGCCGGAATGAATCGGATGACTGGCTGTTTTATATTTACAATGTAAACTATGAAGATAGGAAATGAACCTTTTTTTCTCTGAGTTGTTAACTTAATATAGTAGAGTACTAGAAAGGTGGAGAGCCTGCTTGACGGACAGGGAGTTTTTTGAACGGTATAACAAAAACGTAAAATAGAACCTGTTACTATATGCTGCACAATGCGTCGGATGCCGAGGATGTATGTCAAGAAGTATTTATAAAGGCGTTAGCCTCCGGCTGGGAGCGGGTGGAATATCTCAAAACATGGCTGATGCGTTAGGATACTGGAATACCACACAAAATAATTACGTAAAATAATAATTTGACGAATAATTATAAATAAGTTACTCTGGAAACAAGGGGGGGTTGGCAATAAGTGGATAAAATTGCAAAGCTGCATTATATGAAACGCGTGGAAGCCAAGAGTGCTGAGCTCCCGTGGTACGTGACCGAATACATCGATGGCCGAAAACGCAAACTGTCGCATACGACGCTGCTGAACTACTGTCACGATTACCTCATCTTTTTTGATTGGCTTGTATCAGTTAAATCGAACATCCATGATCGCAAAAACATTGAAATGTCCGTACTCGAATCGCTGACCGTCCGTGAAGTCGAAAATTTTCTGTATTATTTGGAATATCAATTGGATAACAACAAATATACGATCAACCGGAAGTTGTCTGCATTAAAATCGCTGTTTGATTATCTTCAAAACAAGGCCGAAACTACTGATCTTAAGCCATATATTCAGCGTAATGTCATGGCCAAAATCGACTTTAATCCAATTAAAGAAAGCCAGGAAACGATCGCTTATCGAATTGAAGGCAAAATTTTGCGGGAAGACGATCTCGAGAAGTTCCGTCAGTTTGTGGCTCATGATTTTGGGGAACTCCATAAAACCAATAAACGTTTACAGCGCTTTCATGAATTTAACCGGGAACGGGATACGGCGATCGTTTCGCTAATTCTCGGCTCCGGACTGCGTTTATCCGAAGTAGCGGGAATTAACATCGAGGATTTGGATATGAACAAAGGCCTAGTGCGTGTGCTGCGTAAAGGCAATAAAGAACAATATGTATACTTTAGCCAGCAAGCATTGTTGGACCTGGAGAGCTATTTGAAGATCCGTGAAGCTAGGTATAAACCGGAAAAATCGGAAAATTACCTGTTTATAGCAGCGCCGATCGGACGCAAAGGCCAAAGCCGGCGGTTGACGCCAAGGTCGATCGAAAAGCTGATTGAAAAATACGCTGCAGCGTTTGGTAAGCCGGCATTGACGGTGCATTCCTTGAGACACTCATTTGCAACACGTTATCATCGTGAGAACAACGACGTGCCGAAGCTGAAGAATCAGCTGGGACATTCGTCGATTCAGACAACGATGATTTACACGCATTTAACAGATGAAGAGATGAGAAAAGCCGTCAATAATATGGATAAGATGAAATTATACGATTGATGATGCAAAAATGGCCGTTGCACGGTCGTTTCTTTAACACTTTTACACAAAACTCGTATTTTGTACATATGTATCACGAACTCAGAGTAATGAAAATTTTGATTCTGCGTTCTAGTGTCATACACCATATAGCTCGATTTTCGTTCTGTTTTTTTATAAGTTCCCCTTTCTTGCAGTAAAAAAGCAATTCGGATTAAATCCGAATTGCTTTTTCTTTGAATACTGTGCTCCGGTATCGCCAACGGAAAGGCCAAGCGATGTCAAACCCTCTTCGATTGCCGGATTTATCATTCATCCTGGATTCCCGGCAACTCATAACGTTGTTACAAATTGCAATCCTAAAACATCAGCTATTGTTCCGCGTTCTGGAAATATTTTTTAATTACTCCTTTAAAATCACTCCTTTAATCCTTCTAACTCCAGCAGCAGAAGATTGTTCTTTTTTAATACTGAACTTTCCTAAGTTTGTTGTATCTTCTACATGAGGTCCTCCACATACTTCTCGACTCCAAACTTTCCCTTCGTTATCTTTGATTGTATACACCTTAACGATATCCGGATATTTATCCCAAAAATTCCCTTCAACATTACTTTCTTTCGCTTCATTTTTAGGCATCTCTGAAATATAGGTAACTGCTTTTGATGAAATCGCATCATTCACATACTTTTCCACCTCAGCTATTTGCTCTGGCGTAAGTTTTTCATCATGGTTGAAGTCAAACCGTAATCGTTCTGAAGTAATATTACTTCCTTGTTGATGAACATGATCACCTAAAACTTCCCTTAAACCAGCAAGTAATAAATGAGATACCGTGTGCAGCGCTGTTGTTTCTGTTGAATGTTCAGCTAATCCACCTTTAAATTTACCCGCAGAAGCAGTTCTGCTCTTTTCAGCATGTTTCTTTGCCGCCTCTATATAAGACGCCTTGTCTTCCATGCTATATCCACTTTCAGTTAGAAACTCTTCCGTCAACTCCAAGGGAAACCCATATGTTTCGTAAAAATAAAAGGCATCTGCACCTGTAACTTTACCCTTATTCTTAAGATGTTTTTGTATTTCAAATTCTCCTTGCTGTAAAGTTCTATAGAAAAGATTTTCTTCCTTATTTACTATTTCGATAACTTTCTTTTTATTACCGATCAAATCTTCATAAGCTGTTGCTTCATCTATATAAACTTCAGACAACTCACCCACAAAACTTCCTTGTATACCTATTTTTTTACCAGCACGAATCGCCCTTCTTAATAACCTTCTTGTTATATACCCTGCATCACTATTAGCTGGCTCCGCACCATCATTAATTAGAAAAGTAGCCGCTCTCACATGATCAAGTATGATTCTAAACGACTTTAAATCGTCAGTATATGGTTTACCACTTAACTCCATCAATTTTTTCTTGGGATTAAGGAAGAAAGCCGTATTATAAATATCCTTGTCACCATTAAGGGCTGTTGCAACCCTTTCTAATCCGCCTCCATAATCAATATTGGGATTTTGCATTTTTACAAATCCTGTCTCTTCTTTTTTGTAACACATAAATACGTTGTTCCCGATTTCTAAAAACCTCTCGCTTACAGAAGCAGGATGATCCAGTGAATCACCGCCTGGTTCAAGATCATAGAACATTTCACTATCAGGCCCACCCGGTTCACCAACAGGCATATCCAATGGACTTCCGGCTCGACTCCACCAATTTTCTTTTTCATCGTATAAGAATATTCTTCCACCTCTAGATGCCCCATATTGATAGGGATCATCTTCAATGATAGGTTCTATACCAACTGATTTAAATTTTTCTGACCAGATTTGAATGGCTTCCGTATCTTTCTGTATATTCAAATCATCACTTCCTATAAAAGCACTGATATACAGCCTGCCAGGATCAATTCCTAATTCGATAATATGCCAATTCCAAATGGCATCGATTTGCTTTTTCTTATAGTTATTTTCATTTGCTTTAAACTCCCATCGACCTATCATTTCAAAAAATGTCAGATGCGACGTATCTCCTACTTCATCAATATCCACTGTTCTTAAACACTTCTGAATATTAGCAATCTCATTACCTATCGGATGCTTTTCCCCCAATAAATATGGAACCATAGGTTGCATTCCACTTCCTGTAAACAACGTTGAGGGATCATTTTCTGGTAACAAGCTGGAAGAGGGCACTTGGCTAGCCCCTATTCCTTTCATAAAATCAATATATGATTTTCTTAACTCATCTGGTGTCATTTTCACCATGCTCAATACCTCCATTTCAATTATTATTTATTCTCGGAAAATTATTTTGCAAATAATCAAACGAGAAGAAATAAAACAAAAAAAGCCCTGAGCTGACATATTTCTTGTCAACTTAGGGCGAACTATTATGTCCGTGTTACCACCTAATTTCAGATTTCTCTGCACTCTATCAATACGGGATATCTCAGATATTGTTTCCTGAATAACGGTGGAACTCCGTTGAAGCCTACTAAGATTCCTCTGTTCGGTTCACAGCTCCGAGACTGCTTCACTATTAGATCAATGAAGATTCGCACCAACCATCTTCTCTCTGTGAGATCCCTAATACCTACTATTTCTCATCATAGCCTTTTCGTTTTAAGTTTAACCAATGGTATCACACTCAACTTGCTCCGTCAATTAACATTTTTGTTAAATTCTGAAAAGGGTAGAAATTAGTTAATCTGCCCTTATCTGTGAAGGTTATTGCTTGTTAAAGAGATCTCCATCCCCCAATTATAAGCAAGGGCTACAAGAAATCAATGTAGTAAAAAGACACTGATATTCTATTCATCAGTGTCTTTTAATTCACCAGCATCATGTTTCATCGTTGAACTCAGACTACATCACTTTAGCCCTATTCGCTGCTGTAACTGACTTCACTTTCTTGTAATCATTTCAATCAGAAAGTTGTAATTTAAAGCAACTTAATTAGCTCTTCTAGCTCATCAACCAATACTTTTGCAAATTCAAAATTAGTATCTTTTAAAGCCAATTCTATTTTCATTTCAACTGCTTTTTTGTTTTGTTCCGCTTCTAAATAGTCTTTATCAAAGTGACTAGCATAAATCATCTGTTTGAATTTTTTCATAGTCATTTTTCTAATCGTCTTATTGTCAATGATTAATACATAATCCATACCATTTACAACAGAATAGAAATCATGAGATATCATGAGAATTGCACCTTTATAGTCTTCAATGGCTTTTTCCAGTGCAATTTGTGAATATGTGTCTAAATGGCTTGTCGGTTCATCAAGAAGCAATATGTTTGCATTACTAGCAGAAACTTTAGCCAATTGAAGTGTGTTTTTTTCTCCACCAGATAGTGATTCAATCTTTTGATTAACGATTTCGCCTTCAAATCCATAGTTTGAAATATACGATCTAACTTCATCATAAGTTTTAAACCCGGCATCGATGAATTCCTCTAGTATTGTGTTAGAATCCTTTAGCATTTCGCCTTGATTCTGAGATAAATAAGCCATTTTAACATCATCATTTATTTCAATGGAATCATGATTATTGTTGAAGATATCTCGGAGTAAAGTCGTTTTCCCTGTACCGTTTGGACCAATAATGGCTACTTTATCCGTAGATTTTATCTCAAAGTTCACATTCTCTAACAGCAGTTCATCAAAGGCAACACTATAATTATTGACTTTTACAACAATGCTGTCTTCAATTTCTTTCTCAATACCGAAACTGATATTCGGTTGCTTAATATCAACAAATGGTGCCTTAATTCTACGAGCTTCCAATCTCTCTTGAAATCTAACTCTAGCTTTTAACGCTCTACCTCTAGATGCATCTGAATTAATAGTTGCGATAGCTCTAAGATTATCAATAATGTTATCGTATCTTTCAATTTCTTCAGCTTCAGCGACTGCGATTTCTTGCAACTCCATTTTTGTCTGAAGTAATGAGAAATTATACTCAATATATCGCCCATCAAACTCTTGGATCTCTGTGTTTTCAAGGTGAATAATTTTGTTGAAACAATGATTCAATAGATATCGATTGTGCGTAACAACTAGCAGTATGCCTTTGTGAGTATTAATAAGTTTTTTAAGCGCATTTAGGTTCTCAAAATCTAAAAACACATCCGGTTCGTCCATGATCATTAAGTCTGGACTATTAAGCATTTCCTTCATTACTTGAATAAGTTTGAATTCCCCGCCGCTCAGGTCGGATACCCTAACATCTTTTAGCTTCAAAAGGTTTGCTAGATTTAGCTTCTTATTAATGTTACTTTCAAAATTATCTCCGCCCATTGCATCAAATGCGTCTAAAGCGAATTGATACTTTTCGAGTAACGGCTCAATATCCGATGATGTTTCCATTTCATTACAAATAGATGTTATTTCATTTTGTAGCTTAATAAATTCTTCTCCGATATATTCAAAAACAGTTGTTTCTTTAGTTCTGTCTAGTTGGGAGAACTGACTTACATATCCAATTTTGCAGGTTGGATCTATCTCTAACTTGCCTTCGAACAAATATCTTTCTGGATCCATCAATATATCGATCAGTGTACTTTTACCACTGCCACTTGTTCCAATAAAAGCGCAATGCTGTGACTCTTCTAACGTAAATGAAATGTCTTTATATAGTTCTTTTTGTGGAAATGAGAAGGATAAGTTTTCAACTTTTATCATAGTAGTGCCTTTCTTTATAACTAAAATGGTGACTATTTATTAAATGTATTGTCGAACACAGACTTTTAGAGTAACACTCTTTACTACCAAGTACAATTCATTTTTACCCCTTACTCTCACTTCGATATTCTAATACTTACTTTAGAATGGTGGTTTGTTGGCCGTTTATCCATCCCATGAAAATACATCAAACAAATCATGACAATGATCCACCCTACGCATCATGTTCTTGTCCCCCGACATTATTAATGAACAGATTGAAAAACATAGGGATAAATTTAATAAAATAGAGCTAAAAAAGAAGACATCCTTCCTAAATGTGGTTGAATGTCTTCTTTGTTCTTCAGTGCCCTCTCCTATAGATTGAAGCTTTTTGCAATGGTATGGAGCCGAGCTTAACCAGTTGAGAACCCTGCAGCTCCCTTCGGATCGTCAGTTGATTTCTATGGTCAGGGAGCTTGTGAAATTCGCCCCCGGCTTCAGGGTGATTATTCCCTCCTTAGCTTGAAGTTCACCTTCGAAGACATCCATATCCGCTACTCCTTGCCAAGGCTCGATGCATATGAAGGGAGCGTTCAAAGGCTGCCAGATGCCGAGGTCGGGAAAACCCTTATAGGTGACAACTACGCTTTTGGCGGTGTGCTTGCTTCTAAGCGAAATCTGCCGAGAGCTCACATTTCGGAAAATCAATGCGCCTTCGGCGAACATTTCATGGGATAACGGCAGGATGGTCTCTTGTTTCAGAACGGGCTCCGATTTGCCGCTGATCAGCAGGCCGTCTGAATTCAAGAACAACCTTTCAAGGTTTTCCGATTCAGCGAACTCCAGATAGTAATCGCTCAGGCTACCGTTGTCATCAAGCGGACAATTGAACGCCGGGTGGGTCCCGAGCTGGAAGGAGATATCCTGATCATCGCTATTTTCCACCCGGTAACTAAGTTCCAGTGTGCTTACATTCAGTTTATATGTAATATATAGGTTGAATTTATAAGGATAACTGGCCAGGGTTTTCTCATTATAAGAGAGGCGGTAAACCGCGTGGGTGTCGCTTTCTTGGACCAGCGTAAATTCACTGCGTCTGGCGAATCCGTGATTGCCGATCTTATAGGCTTTACCGTCCACCTTAATCTCTCCGTTCCGGGCCGCACCAATAATGGGAAACAGCACCGGAGAACGGCCTGTCCAATACGTGGCGTCACCGCTCCAGATGTATTCAGCTTCCGGATCCAGCTTTCTGAAGCTGATCAGTTCCGCCCCAAGGGTATTAATCTCAGCTTCCGCCGAGCTGCTGCGCAAAATTTTATTCATTGTTGTACTCCCCCTTCATACTTATAGTCCAGATACCCATATTATATCAAAGTTCTTGAGGGAGTTGAGAAAACGACAGTCAATTCAATAGGGGGTGACGGTTTTCGATAAAAACAAAGCCCATTGATCGGGCTTGAATCCTGATCATTGGGCTTTCTACTTGTTACGCTACACTGCAGCTTCTCCGATCATTTGCCGCTCGATTTTCTTCATCTCATAAAAATAGCCCTTTTGCTCCATCAACTCCGAATAGGAACCTGTTTCGACGACCTTGCCTTGGTCCATGACCACAATTCGATCCATCTCTTCCAATCCGGTAAGCCGATGACTTATCAGAATAAGAGTATCTTGAGCCGTCTGTGCGTAGAGATGCTTCATAACGTGTTGCTCTGTCACATAATCCAGCGATGAAGTGGGTTCGTCCAGAAGCCACAACCGCCCTTTGCGGAGCAGTGCTCGCGCTAAAGCCAGCCGTTGCTTCTCCCCATCCGATAGATTCTCCCCTTTTTCAAACACCATATCGGTCAACGATTTATCGGGTAGCCGCACTTTAGCCAGCACGTCCAACAATTGTTCGTCTGTCTGTTCTTCTCCATTCAATAGTAGGTTGTCCCGGATCGTTCCCCGGAAGAAATGACTTTGCTGCAACACGACATTAGCCGCTTCCCAAATGCTTGTCTCATCCAGATCCTTCAACGAAACATCGTTTAGTCGTATATCGCCAGCTGTTGGTGTAAGCAGCTTGAGCAGCAATTCGATAATTGTTGACTTTCCTGACCCGCTCGCCCCGACAATCGCTGTTTTGGAGCCAGGTGAAATATGCAGGGAAATATCCTTAAGCGCCGGCCTCCACTCCCCTTCATATTGAAACGTAACCCCGGAAAACTCTAACGAAACGGCTTGATCAAGAGACAACGCGCCCGCTGGCTGCAAAGACTGCACGTCGGTGGGTTGAACCGTTTCCGTTAGTCGCTTGGCTGCATGTTCGCTATCTTCCTTATACGCGGGTAATGTGGCCATTGCCGCCGCTTCTTCAAAAACGGTTAACGAGGCCATGACCAGCATGGCAAGAAACACCCCAGCAAGCGTTCCGTCCATAATTAAATAGGCTCCAAGAGCGAGTACCCCCCAGGAAACGAGAAACGTAACCAAAGCGTGCATCGCTTGCCCGCGGAGCAAGTTCTCTGCTGCTCGTTGCTGCTCAGCTGCTAGTGCAGCGGAAGCCTGCTGAAGCTGCTGCTCCCGCTGTGCCAGTTGCCCGTATACTTTCAAGTCCCGGAAACCATAAAGTACTTCAGTGACTTCCGTGGAAAGCTGCGCCCGCTGGTCGCGAACGCGTCCATGTATTCTCCTCTGCCCGAGCAAAACAATGCCCGGTATAACGAATCCCGCCGCGAGCATGCCTATTACAAACAGAAGAGCAATCCAGAACGAAAAGGCAGAGGTAAACAACACGGTAGCCAAGAACACCATGACGACGATGATCGGGGGATATGCCACTCGCAAAAAATAATTTTGCAAGCTCTCCACGTCCCCAACGATCCGCGCAAGCAGATCCCCACTTCGATTTCTATTCAATATACCCGGCGTTAAAGGAATAAGCTTGGCAAAAAAGGAGGTACGTAAACGAGAAAGCATCGAGAACGTCGCCCGGTGAGAATACAAGCGCTCACCATAACGACTTGCCGCCCGAAGCAAACCCAGCAGTTTGACCATCGAGGTGAGTACAATCAAAGTATAAAGCGGTGGCGCAAATACGGTTTGCGAAACTAGATACCCGCTGGCGGAAAAAAGCGCCACACCCGCTATGCCTGCGATGAATCCACCCAGAATCGAAAGCAAGATGTCTTTTCGCTCCTGAATCATCGCCTTTGACAGAACAGCCAGTTCATTCATGATGCCCCCCCCTTTTCCGCTCTATATCGATCATTTCGGCATACTGTGGCAGGCGCCCTAGAAGCTCATCATGCCGTCCGGCGTCCACTAACACTCCATTATCCATGAACAAGATCTTGTCGGCTTGCTGAATGGTATATAATCGATGAGCCACTGTAATCATCGTAGCCGTTTTTGCCAGTTTGGCAATGGAGCGTTGCAGTACGCGCTCGGTGTGCAAATCCAGTCCAACGGTAGGCTCATCAAACAGAATGATGGCAGGCCGCTTCAAAAAGGCTCGTGCCAAGGCAAGCCGCTGTCTTTCCCCACCAGATAGTCCCCTGCCTCCTTCACCAACAAAGGTATTGAGTCCATGCTCCAATTGGGCTGTAAGTGCAGCAAGCCCGGCTTCCTCCGCTGCCCGCTCTATTTCAGCACGGGTAATGTTCCCACCAGCACCAATTGCAATATTCTCAGCCAATGTGCCTGCAAAAATATACGGGTGCTGTGTAATGTAGCTGACATGCTTAAACCATGCATTCTCATCGAATTGGGAGAGTGGGCTTCCATTCACCCGAACCGTTCCCGATGCTGGCTTCAGCAAACCTGCAATGAGATGGAGCAAAGTCGTTTTGCCGGAGCCGCTTTTGCCAACGATAGCAATGTGCTCTCCCGGACCCATCGTGATCTCTCCAGTCTTAAGCTCGAAAGAATCCGGAGCATATTTAAACCGGAGATGGTCCAGTTCCATGGATGGCGGCATGTTGTCGATGTCGACGATTTCATCGGATGTACCTGCACCTTCAGTGCTATTCGGGTCCTCGCTCTTCCCTGCTGTTTCCTCAAGCATTTGCTCCACCTTATGAATAGCACCCATACTTGTTCGCCCGCTGTGAAAGGCGGTTCCCGTATTCTTTAACAGGCTGTAGAACTCGGGAACGAGCAGCAAAACAAGAAACGCGGTGTGGAACGTCATCGATTTGAAAACAAGCAGCTGGATGGCCAGTTCGAGTGCGACAATGCCGATACTTAGCATCACGATCGACTCCAGCATGAAGGTATTCGTAAATGCAATCTTCAAAATGCCCATCGTGGCATCTCGGTAACCCAGACTGCTGCGTTCAATCTCCTGCTGCTGCCGGTGAGCACGTCCAAATATTTTTAGCGTCAACAGTCCTTGAAGAGAATCCAGAAATGTACCAGAGAACTCGGCCAGCTGTGCATATTTTTCTTCGGATTTGTTCTTCGTTTTAAGCCCTACCAAAATCATGAACAGCGGGATGAACGGGGCTGTAAACAGCATAATGAAACCTGTGTTGGGATGCTCAGTAAATGTAACGATCAGAATCAAAATCGGGATGATCGCCGCTTCCATCATACGGGGCATATATTGACTGAAATAACTGTCAGCCTCATCCACCGCGTCTAGTAGAATACTGACCTTCCCTCCTGTCTGTCCATGAAGGGTTGAAGGCATGGATGCATGAGTCAAGTTCTGCAGTACAGCTGCTCGCATATTCGTCTTGGCCGTTGCAGCCATCCGTAGTCCAACTTTACCGTTTCCATATGACAACAGTGTGCGTACAACCATAACAGCCAGAAGCAGGCCAAGCAGTACGATAACCGATGAAAAGGTAGCACGCTCCACAAAAACCCGCTGGACTGCTTCAGCAAGTAATCCAGCCTGACTCAAAATAGCTGCACCAAGCGCAAGTGAAATGACTGCGAGGAGAGCTGTATTTTTTCTTTGTGAAGACATTTGCTGAGAAATCAGACTGGATTTCCTTTTCACAGTTTTCTCCTCCTTTATATACAGGCCTATGATGAAATATCATATACGATGTAATGGACAATACCGCTTTATTTTTTTCCCTTTACATAATCCGCATCAAACAGGAATAATTTGAAGACCAATATCAGGGACGGGATTAACAGGAACAGACCACCAATAAATGCAGCAACTAACGCGAAGCCCATGGCTGGTGTAGTAGCGCTGCTCTGAACCGTGATGTATGGATCCAGAATATAAGGGTAGTGCCCGATTCCGTATGCGAAAAAAGCAGTGAAAAATTGCAGCATGACGCATATAAAAGCTAATCCGTATCGGCGTCCGTTGTATATCAGCCACATGGCGATCATGAAGAAAGCAACGGAAAGCCCGAGCAGCCACCATAAATCCATCATATTTTGAAAATGCCGTTCATTGTGTTGACCCAAATAAATAAATGCTGTCAATGCGAGAATAATCGTCGGTGTGCTCCAGAATAGGGCATAGTTTCGCATCAGCTTCAGAGCAGCGTGATCCTCTGCCCGAGAAGCGTAAAATGTCAGAAATGATCCGCTAATGAAAAGTACGGATACGATTGCGAGTCCAACGATGCTCCAGGATAACGGATTGGTAAACAGCTCCCAGTAATCGAGAGAAACCGTCTCACCCTGCTTCACAATAAAGCCGCCTTCAGATATCGTAAGCGCCACGGATAACGAAGCCGGAATAAGTAACCCTGTAGCTCCGTATAAAAATAAATACACAAGACTTCTCTTGGAACCGTAATTTTCAAATGCATAGAAAGAACCGCGAATGGCAAGCAGTATCACTGCTATGCTTGCTGGAACAAGCAGAGCGGCGCCATAATAATAGGCCGTGTCCGGAAAAAATCCGACGATACCAATATAGAAAAAAACAAAAAATACATTCGTGATCTCCCAAACGGGTGATAAATAACGGGAAATCAGACGGTTAATCAAATGATCCTGCTTCGTCAAACGTGCATAGAAAGCGAAGAAGCCTGCTCCGAAATCAATTGAGGCTATAATTAAATAGCCGTACAAGAACAGCCAGAGCACCGTGATGCCAATCAATTCGTAACTCATTGTGCAGGATCCCCCTTTTCTATAGTCTGATTAGGCTTTTCTTTTAACCATTTCTCCATCTCAACTTCTGCCGGCTTATTGTTGAACAAACGTCTTAACACGATTACACACATGATGCCAAGTAAGATGTACAGGAGCAAGAAGACGAAGAATAAAGTTCTTACTGTCGGTGAAGTCGTAGCGGCTTCCTCTACACGCATAACTCCACGGATAATCCATGGCTGTCGCCCAACTTCTGCATAAAACCAGCCGAGCTCAACACCCAGAAAGGCGAGCGGTGTGCCGAGTGCGATGAGTCGTAGCATCCATTTGTTCAGCTCATTGCGCTTTTTCCAGATCTTAAACAGGAAATAAAGCAGCGAAATCGCAAGCAGAGCAAATCCGATTCCTGCCATTAAATCAAACAAGTAATGCACGAGCAGTGGTGGCCATTCATCCTGCGGGAATTCCTCCAGTCCCGTTACCTCTGCATTAAAATCGCCAAAGGCCAGGAAGCTAAGCAGTTTCGGCAGATGAAGGGCACCCAGTACTTCATGCTCGGCATTCAGCCATCCCATTAGAATCAGGTCCGCACCACTTTCTGTCTCAAAATGCCACTCTGCCGCCGCAAGCTTCTCTGGCTGATGCTCAGCCAAAAACTTGGCGGACACATCCCCGGCCAACGTGTTCAGCATGCCGAACAACAAAGCAACGGCCATCATGAGGTTCAAGGCTTTTTTGTGATAAGCAGAAACTCCTTTTCTCAGCATCGCAAAGGCTGCAATTCCGGCTAATAGAATTGCCCCTGTCAAATAGGCCGAGCTTAACACATGGAATACCTTGGAGAACGTCGCCGTATTCAACATCGCTTGCACCGGATCAACCGCTGTGAATTGACCTGCTTCCAAGACAAAACCTTCAGGCTGGTTCATAAATCCGTTGACCGTCGTAATAAACACAGCAGACATGCCTGCCCCAACCACAATCGGAATCGTCAGCAGCCAGTGGATATACGGTTTTTTGAATCGATCCCAGGTGTACAAATAAATGCCCAGAAAGATGGCTTCAAAAAAGAATGCGAACACTTCCATGAATAACGGCAATGCAATGACGTTCCCAGCCATCTTCATAAAGTTCGGCCACACCAGGGCCAACTGCAGGGAGATGATTGTACCGGTCACGACACCAACCGCAACCGTAATGACAAATCCCCGTGCCCACCTCTTCGCCATCAATGTATAATGGGGATCTTTCTTGCGGATCCCGATGAACTCTGCAATTGCGATCATTAATGGTATACCAACGCCAATCGTTGCAAAAATTACGTGGAATGCGAGTGTCAAACCTGTTACCAGCCTGCTCCACAGTACCGTGTCCATTTCCATAATAATACTGCCTCCTTTCAAACTTCTGTTTAATCTAGGGGTAAATTAATCTTTTGAACAGGCCTGCCCGTCGTTCACCTACTACACTCATCCATGGGAGGAATAAGCTGTCCCTCGATCTCAACTATGTAAAAAGAGATTTTTTTCACAAAGTAAGATGCTAAATTGCTACGCCCACATCATTCTTGTGTCATACCGTACTTCGAACAGAGACCTGACGAGCTTGTATTGACCTAGTACGGAATTCGGGAAGAAGTATGAGTGCGAAACCTGATCGTAAGGTTATTATATCTTTGTTCACCACGAATTCAATCAATGACACATGTTCGTCCTTGAATGTTCAAGAAAAGGTCAACCTTTTCCGACAAATTAGTGAAAAACATCACAGTGGGCAATAACAAGTTTTTTTAAGAGAAAACCTGTCAGCTCGATACCATTCTATAACGAGAAAATACCTGCCCCTCTCCCGGGCAGGTATTAAAGGTGAATCGTATGAATGGCTTACCAACATCGATCACTAAATATTAGTCCAGAAGGTTGTAGATCTGAATGCTCTCCACCTTGGCATCCTTGATATGAAACGACATCACATCCACATAATTGGATGGCTCGTAACGGAAGTCATCCTCCTCATTAGGGGCTCCATCACCAAGCAGTTTCCCCTCAGGGTAGGCGTGTTTGAGTGTATCCAGGCTATCTCCTGCTTTAATGTTTCGCACTGTCGCGTACTTAGGATCTGTAATTTCGATATGAAAGATGGAGTCTTGTTTCCCCTCCGGTATACTGATTGTTTTAATCTCCAGACCAGGATACGTATAAACCTTTTCTGTAAAACCGATTAACGTATCCATGTTTGTTCCATCGCCGGCACTGTACGTATGAGATTTCAGGTTATCCGGTTTGCCCAGCATCTGTTCCATCTGATCTTCATTCGCTGTATCCGAAATCGCAATGGTGTGCTCATTATAGACAAAAGCAAGCTCCTTCAGCACCACATTGCCTTCCTTCTCCATCGAACCTTCCTTAATAGCTTCAGCACTCTGTCCTTCCGAATTTTCTGAAGCAGGCGCAGTAGAATTTGATGCTCCTTCGCCTTTGGCCTGTTCGTCGGGCGTGTTTTTTTCAGCCGAGTTCTGCGCCGCTTCTGGCGACTTGGCACCATTGGACTGACAGCCCGCCAGTGCCATCGTTAGTAAAATACTCAGCAGGATAACAGCTGTAGCTTTGTTTATCAATTTCATCATGATCCCTCCATAAATGTGTGATTTCTTCTTATGAAGTGATTATAAAAAAAGCATTTGTTAGTCTCATAACAGAATTGTATCAATCTTGTAACGTTAACTATTTACGCGCGTGTTTACGCACGGGGTAACACAATCGTAACGGTCGTTCCTTCCCCGATTTGACTTTCCATGTCGATATATCCATTAAACCGCTCTACAATCTCTTTGCAAATAGAAAGTCCAAGACCTGAACCGTTCGCTGTGCTTGCATTTTTCGCCCGGTAAAAGCGTTCCTGCACTCTCTCCAGCTCATCGCCCGCGATACCGATACCTTGATCACGTATCCGTATAACTACCTCGCTTGGCGTATGTTCCAACTTCAATTCGATTAGCGATGGACTGCCTGAATATTTGATGGCATTGTCCACAAGGTTGGCGATCGCATGGGACATCAGCATTGGATTCACGTTGGCGTGGACTCTCGTCAGAAGCTTATCCTCCGGTTCCGCTTCCGCCTCCCTGAACATAATCTCGATTCCTTTATCTTTGGCCTTGGCACCCATACTCGTTGCGACTTGCTGAATCAGTTCGTTCATTTCCGTCTTCCGGGCTTCCAGTTCGTTAGAACCAGCCTTGTCGAATCGGGATAGCAACAACAGTTCATTAATCAAGCGCGTCAGCCGATCCGATTCCTGCAGCAGATGAGCATAGATTTTTTGCAGCTCCTTGTTCTCGTTCTCCCCTTCATACAAGTATTGAGAGAAACCACGAATTGCTGCCAATGGTGTTTTTAACTCGTGAGATACGTTGGAGACAAATTGTTTCTGGTACTGAATGTAATCATGAAGCTGCCGCCCCATGGAATCCAGCCCATCTGCCAGCATGCCCAGTTCATCCTTCCGGTTTAGATGAACTCTCCGAAACTCCTGTCTAGAGAAACTTTGCGCAGCGCCAAGCAACAGCTTAATCGGCTTGGTTGTGTTGCGGGCAATCCACAGACTGGATAACGTAATCAGTACAATAAATCCGCCTGCACCCGCAAACAGGATATAACGGATTTGATCCATAATCGCATAAAAGTAGGAAATGTCCTCCACGAACTCATACACATAAGCGTTTTGGTAGTATTGATCCTGAATGGGAGTGGCAAAATAAAGCAGATGATCTTCCGTTACGGTGTAGGCATAACTGCCGCTCAGGGCTTTCTCAATATTCTTTTCAAAAATAAGAGGTTTGCCATCATTAATGATGATGCCATCCACAGCCAAGCCCAGCAACTGCTTGGAGCTATCATAGATACGTACTTCCTTGCCTGAAGCTTTCAGCTTCTCCAGAGCAAGTCTGACGATTTCTTTTGTCTGCGGCTCTCCTGTCGATGATCTATGCTGTGCCAACACCTCACGGAAGGACAACTCGGACAGATCCGCCTTCTCCATCATCTGTTTTTCAATGGTAATGAAGCTGTAGTAATCAATGGCTTTATTTACCGCAAAAATGATGATGCCAAAGGACAGCACGGAGAAAAATAAATAATTCAGCAGTAACCGGGTTGCATACTTCAGGCCTCGCCACCTCCAAGTTGATAGCCAAATCCATAGATCGTCCTGACATACTTCGGTTCGTCCGCGTTATCCTCCAGCTTCTTCCGTAATCGCATGATGGTCATATCCACACTGCGACTGTCTCCCATAAAGTCATATCCCCATCCGATCTGCAGCAGCTCATCCCGGGTAAAGATTTTGTCTGGCCTTTTGAGTAACGTTTCCAGAATTTTAAACTCTTTGGCCGTTAAAGACACGGGTACACCGTTTTTCAGCACCCTTCGGCTTTCCAGATCAAATGTCAGCTCTTCATGAATGATGCGTGTAGATTTCACTTCTGTTCCTTCACTTGATTCCTCCATGCTCTCGTTTCTTCTCAGAATCACTTTGATCCGAGCGAGCAATTCACGATTGTCAAAGGGTTTGGTCATGTAATCTTCCGCCCCTAGCTCTAGTCCCAACACCTTGTCGATTACCTCATTTTTAGCAGAGAGCATGATCACAGGAACGGCACGTTTCCCGGTGATTTCCTTGCACAGGTCATATCCGGAGCAGTCAGGCAGCATCAAGTCAAGCACCACCAGGTCCGGTTGAAAAGCATCCAGCAGCTGCAGGGCTATTTTACCGTTTTGAGCCGTTTGAACGACGTAGTTTTCTCTTCTCAGTACGAGCTCAATTAAATCTCTGATTGCGACTTCATCGTCAATGACAAGTATTTTCTTCAATGTGCACCCCTTCTAGCCTTGTTCCCCAGCTTGAATCATAATTTACCCTCATCTTAGCACAGACACTTTAGATTCCTCCACCAACTGATTCCACTGAGCCCAACATAACTTGTAATAAACCCGATGAAAGGAGAACAATCCATGGATCTGCTCTGGGTACTCATTGTTGGTGGACTTATTGGCTGGTTAAGAGGCAACTTGATTGGGCGGGACGTACCGAGCGGTGTACTTGGGAACATTATTGCGGGTTTTATCGGTTCCTGTTTAGGAACAGAATTGCTGGGACCAAGGGGGCCGGTGATTGGCGGATTTCATATTATTCCAGCCATCGTTGGCTCGATTATTGCCCTGCTCATCTTCTTCGCTTTGGCACGCGGCGGAGCATTTCCGAAGACGTTAACAAAAAAGAGACGGAAACCGATACCGTCGTTCATTAGATATTTTTATAAAAGATGCTGCCAGGGCATAAGATGAACACTTACGGTCCTTTTTTTATTTTTGTACTGATTATGTCTGCGATTTCAGAGCATAGTCGTGACAATAGCGCAAGATGACGACCATACGAAGTTTGTACGACTTATTAATAAAATTGTCGCTAAGTCTTGAATTGAAATGCAAAAACTGTCCTACATAATGCTACTTCATGAGGTTTTAATCGCTTTTCATTTAGATACTTATCTAATCGGTAATCGGACTTTGTTCTTGTCCATTCCGGCAATCGGTACAAGTTCTTGTCCTCGGCTTGGGACAAGAACTTGTACCGAGACCTTCAATGGGACTATGTTCTCGTCCCCGACATCTTAGGCTAGTATTTTTCTGTTTTCTCTGGCCCATTATTTTTCTTGTACCGATAAAACAAAAAAGCCGCTAAATTAGCGACTTTCAATGGGTCCATCAAACGGGTTTTAAAAAGAATTCAATTTTTAAACTTATAGTTCAACCGATGAAGTTCTTGTTTATGTAGGAGGAAACAGTTTAATAACCATTTTTAATTATTTCAACAGCTTTCTCAACATACTCGTCCCTACCTTCCATAATTCCTTCAATGGTTGGATCAAGACGAATATCAGGCTGCACTCCTATTCTTTGCGTTGGTTTTTTATCTGGATAAAATATACCGATTCCACTTATGCCCGTTTTTATATTTCCTGGGAGAGTAATTCTAAATAAATTGCCATCCGCTCCAGCAGTTGGCCTCCCAAGAACTATTGAATTTTCTGTTTTTCTCAGCAACATCGTTGTAAACTCACCGTTACTCATAGTATGTTCATTGATTAAAATCACAACTTTCCCTTTATAAACCTCGTCATCTGTCCGTTGAGGCTTCCCTGAGGTAAGAGGTTCAAAATAATATTCACCTGGTACTGCACGATTAGGAAGTGACGCTTTGGCAAACTCTTCCTCAGAAGGGATCAGATATTGGGCCAATTTATAGTCAACTGAGCTAGAAGGGTAGTTTCTAAGATCAACTATCAGACCTTTAGTGTCCCACCATTTTTTCATAATGCTATCAATCTCGCCATCTACCAACAGACCGGCATTAATATAGTAGATCTCTCCGTTCTCCATTGCTTGTGATTTCGTATAAACAAAGTAATTAATCTCTTGTAGGCTGCTCGTCGCACTTATGTTCTTCGTTTTTCCCTGTCGAATTACAGTAACGTCCATATTCTTTTGATGAGTTCGGAATAATGCATTAAAGAAATGACCTGACGTGTCTTCTCGTGATTGTGAGATGTATTTTCTTCTATCTTCTAATAATTCATCAATACTATTGTCACCTACTTTTAATACAATGTCTCCGACCTCAAGTCCACATTTGTTATAGACTGTACTTATAACAATCTGATTGTTAATTTCGACAAAGTTTGCGGGAAGCCGATACGTTCCAAAATACTCAGTAATGGATTCTCTATTTTTGCCACCCAAATAAACATGAGAATCGTGTACTCTAGTTGTTAGTTCTGCTAAGGTCATGAAATAGGAATCATAATCAGACCCATCTATCATTTTAGGAATAAACTCTAGAAGCACTTGATCCCAATCCTCTTCGATGACATCTTTATAAGGAAAATAGTATTCGATAATATTCCAATAGCGGAATAAACCAAGCAACCTGTAGCCGGTGTCATCAAATTTCATACTAGTATAAGCGTTTTCATTATGCATAATCCCTAAGGGTGATTCATCATTAAAGCTAACGTATGCATTTTTCCGTTCTGAAATATTAGAATCTAAAATCTTTGATAATTCAAGACTCAGATCTGTTCCAAGATATTTCTCATCCTTGGACCAATCTGTGGTTGGACTGAGTTGTATGAACTCTTCGGAAAACTGGTATTGCTGTTCAAGATCCCCGGAAATGCTCTCATTACCTAGCGCATGAACCCAATCATAGAGAATTGAATTCACATCCGAATTTTCTTCTAAAATAGAAGGCATCACCCGAAATAGCTCATAGTCCCAATTTATATCCCCAGATACAACCTTAGGATGGTAATATTTCACCATTCCCCATACCTTACCGAGCTTAGCAAAATCCTCGATCTTCTGTTCAGAAAGGCTGGAAAATTTCATTCCACTTCCTTGGTCATACTCCTGCTTCTGCTCCTGCTCTTTCACTTGCTCAAGCTGATGAGTCTCTTGTGATGCAAAACATCCTGCAGTCATGAGGATAAACAATACACTGATAAATACAAAGAACATCCAGTTTCTTCTTTTTTTTAGTTTCACCGTTTTCCACCTTTCAGCTCAATAATTTATCTTTTTTCTTGTAAATCTTTTAGAGTACATTCTCACTCTTTACTCCGTAACCGTTCGTCCGGTCCTTTTTACTTCATATATTATACCAAATAATGGAATATGTAAAATTTTTCCTGCTACTACAACAAAAGCAGCTGATCACCTTGATCAGCTGCTTTCTTATTTTGATCGTGCTTTCGTTTCCCGTTAGTTTAATGGAAAATTCAATTTGCCTTCACTGCTTTGTCTGAGATTCCGTTTTTACGGATATCTTTGCTTCCAACGAAGGTTAATCGTCAATTCCATAAATAACTATGTCATTTCACATAACTGAACAAATTTTAAAGAATAAGAGATCCTCTGACTGCCGCTACAGACGCAGAATCACTATTAAAGTAACGTGCCCTTTAGGCCGCTGGGTCAACCGCACACTAAGCTGGAACGTAGGTCAACCTGATCACCTTCTCGCCAATTCGATCGCTTGCCACGAGGCGCAGCGGCGGCCGCGGACCGGCGAAGAACGGCTTGCCGTGACCCAGCACGACTGGATGGAGATAGAGTCGATACTCATCAACGAGACCGAGCTCCGTTAGACTGTGGGCCAACTCCGGTCCGGCAACTTCAATCTTCCCTTCATGCTGAGCCTTCAGCCCACGTATGGCCGCTGCGAGGTCGCCATCGATCAGAGAAGCGTTTGGACCGACGGACTTTAACGTCCTCGACACCACCCACTTCGGTTTGCTTTGCCACGCCGCTGCGTATTCCCGTTCCGGCGCACCCCATTCAAAATGGTCTCCGTCCCAATACCGCATGGTCTCGTACATACGGCGCCCGTACAGGATGCCCGCGAGGCCGCGCACGTCGTCGATGAAATGACGGAATAGCACGGGATCGGGCTGAAATGCCGTGTGGTCGTGGTCAACGAATCCGTCCAGAGACTGGTTCAATGCGAAAACGATCTTTGCCATGCGACTGACTCTCCTCCCTGGTTTTCTCGCACATTCATCATCAAGATTGCACGTTCCATATGCAGCCTCCTTTATGTCTAGATTTTATCATCCAACAGTATGTCCGGTTTCTCATGGATTGCTAATGTGCACAGTTCTGGCTGACTGAATACAAATTTAATTTAACGAAGGATGGTAAATTAAACAATTCTGCCCGTTAGTTTAATCAAAGGACGTCTACTACCGTCGATGAAATTCTTTCCGGAATGTAACCATGTTCTTGTCATCAGTCGGAAATGTTATCAAGTTCTTGTCATTGTGTTTTGACAAGAACTTGATAACATAAATTCAAACAAGCCGCATAAATAGCGGCTTCTAATAGATGTTAAAATACGTTTCTCTGTTTGGTTAATATGATGCAGTTGCACGTTGATTGTTTGTTGTTATATCAGGATGAGGTGGAAAATACCCATCAACTACTGCGATAGCAATGTTTTCTCCTGTAAGATGCGATGGGACATCGAGGAAATCTCTTATGGATGGCCATTCCATGTTCTTAGCTCACTTCTAAAATTACAATCGATCAGCACAATGTACTTATTTAATTCCTATCATTTAAAGGCTCTTTGATGTGTGTCCTCATGTTCTTGTCTTTCGATATATGTCATTCCACATATATCCCCCTCAGATCATCACGATTTTCTCAACCGGCTTCATGCAATGTGGAGGCCATTGTGGAGGCGTAACACTTATCATCTAATTTTATTACTTTCCTCCAACATGAAACACACCAATTACCGTTTGACCATCAACATCAAACAGCGGAATTTCACGACCATCAGGTGATCTACTGTTCTCTATTGCAATGGCTTCTCCGGGTGATTTTGGCAGCTCGCCATCTAAGTCTTTTTTTGCCCATAGCCTGCAGTGCCATCCACACCTATAGCACTGATTAATTCAGTGGCTTTGATTAGTCGTACTTTTAGCATATGGGCTTTGGAATACCATTACACCTACTACTACACACTATTAAAACCACACCAATCCATATTCTATTGCTTTTAGAATACATCCTCACATTTTCGCTCCTTTCTCACTCTTCCCTCTGTAACCGTTCGTCCCGTCCTTTTCACACCATATAAATCTTTTATTATGATATTAATATTTCAACACTGCTTGACATGTGAATGAATTACCGATATAGTGTGAATCAATTCACGTCTCACATAAAGGAGTAATCTATGCCAAAAAGTACTTTCTTTCGTTTAGATGAAGCAAGGCGCGAGGAAATATCTAATAGCGCTATGCATCTTTTTGTTGATCATCTTTACGAGGATATAACTATGAAGATGGTTTTGGATAGTTTGTCCATGCACCCCGGAACATTTTATCGGTATTTTGAAGACAAAGATGACCTATATTGTCTCTTAATACTTAATGTGACCCAGAAAAGAGCTGCATATTTTAATAACAGTAATGAAGATTCCCTCCTCCAGTTTTTCCTTACTGGCTTATTTGGTAGCGTTAATGGCATTGTGACCGAGCCGCTGAATGAGTTGGAAATCAAACTCACTGAAACACTTTTATACATTCCTGAGAACATTTTGCTTAAAATATATCTGAATGTGCTAAAGGGCGAGTCATTCCCCTTAATCAAGGACATTTTACGCCGAATGAGAGTTGATGGATATCTCAGACCTGATATTGACGACGACCTGATTTCTTTTATGTTTGAGTCGATGCAGTTTAATTTAGTCATGTTTTTTAGGGAATTCGATATTAAGGACTCTACGCTGCAACATAAGATTAGCAAGTACTTTGCTGACTTTATGAGTCATGGGCTGCTTGAAGATCATAAATATGCTGAAATGGTTAGCGATCTCAAGAAAGCCAAGGAGTAGATATGATTCACTGAGGATTGGATGTAATCGTTTCACAGTTTTGAAAAGTGCTCATAGCGCAATGTATGTATTTCACATTCGCCACTTTTAGTATTAAGGGGGAACAAGAAAATGAAAACTTTTGACGCATTTCCTGAACCAATCGGCAGCTATGCTGTCGGTCGAACCCAGATGGATTTTGAGTATACGGCATCAGATCATTCAAAAAGAGAACTGACGGCGTTTGTGTACTATCCGTCCGACAGTAGCGAAGGTAAGACTACATCAACGTACATGTTTCCTGAAGTCTACGAAATGCTTGATGAGCAGCCACTTCTCGCTGCGTTGAAGGATGCTTACTCTATAGATATCAAGACCCAGTGTTACGACGATCTTGCTCTCTCCGGGAAGGAAAAGCGCTATCCGGTGTTATTCTATGTTTGCGGCGGGGGCGGTTCTCCAGAATGGGGTACCGTGATCTGTACTGACTTGGCAAGCATGGGATATGTTGTGGTAAGCATCGGGCATCAGAATAGCACGATGTATAAGCGTAAAGATGGGCGCCTGTTTAATGTATCAAAGGATTTTTCGGATGTCATTATGGCGTTTTCTGAAGATCCGGAGATGGTGGCGTTGGCTGGTAAGATGGAGATGCGGCCTGACGATGAAACAGCCATTGAGATGTGCCAAAACGTGCTTACACTGCCGATACTTGCCAAGTTAACAGAGTATAGCGAATTACAGGCAGAAGATGTAAGGTATGTAGCCGATTATCTTTATAAACTGGACTCTGGAGAGCTGAATTCCATCTTTAAGGGAAGATTGTTGCTTGACATCGGCATGGGCATAGTCGGACATTCTTATGGAGGGCCTACGACGGCGATGGTTTGCCGGGACGACGACCGGTTCGCCTGCGGGATTGGCTTGGATAGCGGTGCGTTCGGCCTTCAGGGCAGCGACCTTAAGAAACCCTTCTTACTACTGTTTTGTGAACCTAACTATAACATGAATGCAATAATTGGCGCTAACAATAGCATGGAAACCTATTATTTCTCTGTTGATCGTGTTGCGCATTTAGATTACTGCGACATCGTGTTTACCAGTGTTAATGAGGAACTCAGAGGCGAACGGGATGCTATGGAGATGCGAAATCTTGTTACAGACTACACGAAGAACTTTTTTGATCATTACATACTGCAGAAGGCTGCAAGTGTGGAAAGTCTGGCATACGATGGCGTGGACTTGATCAAGAAGACCAGCAACAAGTGACATAACCAAGAGGTTGCTGATAATCGCATGTCAAAGAGCTAGTCGTACAGACAGAGAGCCGATAACCCTATTACGCGGTTATCGGCTCTCTCATATTTCAGGGATTGTTTTCTATTTGAGATGGTAAGCGGTGTTTTCAGCGTTGAAAAACACACTTGAAGATGTTAGTAATTGGCTGAATTCTAACAGACATTGAGATTACAAACCAAAGCTTCTCCTTTGTATTAAATTTATTTTTGTGTATACATGACAACTAAAACATTTACCTTTCTTCCTGAAGAGGCATGGGCCCATCGAATGGGAAGAGCTAACCAAGATAGGATAAATCAAATCGAAGGTTTGACCAATGTACTCACGCTCCGTTAGTTAAAAAGCGTTCGAGTTTTGTCTAGGTAAAACAATCGGAACAACACTTCCGTAAATCGGATTTCTAACAAGCCCCTTTCGATCTGGGCGCCGCCCAGCCGGGCCATCACTTAGATGCTTCAGCGGGTTCTACATGTGCGGTGAACTGGACAGTAGAGCGACCATAGTTGGTATACAATTGTGCACTGGATTGGTTCAGGTTCACACCGGTGACAGGAATCGATTGATTAAAAGCCATAATAGTGAACTCCACATAAGGACTTGCTTTATGTGTGTCCGTTTCGCGGTATCGAACCCAGTACGTTCCGGTCGGCAGATTGGCAAGTGTATCACCTTCTACATGTAACCAGGTGCCCCCATTGTCTGAAGACCATTCCATGGAATCATTCACCCCGGTGATGCGTCCATCATTGGCGCCAGCCGCTGTTTCATCGACTTTCCCAAGACCCTCTGGCGCAGCCTTTGGTCCTCCTATGACCATAGCTTTGAAATCATCAAAATCGATGGAGGCATTGGCGTATCCGTCAATACCGAACCGTTGTCCGATCAGCTTGTCACCGCCTGTATGGCGGAAATTGTAATCCGTGGCTACCGGAACATCGTCGAGATAGACGGTGTAGGTTTTGTTATCCCAGTTGGCCACCATTTTGATTTTGTACCATGTATTGTAGGACACGTTTTGGACTGCTTTCTTGGATCCACCGTTCTGTACAATAAACTTACCGGTATCAAAAGCAGTGACCATCGAATAATTGTCGGTACCGCTGTCGTTTCTCATCATGGCGCCATTCGCGTATTGGAAGCTGCTGTTTAATCTGGCACGGTATTCGATGACGATGCGCTGATCCCCCTCCGCTTTTACCTCCCCTGTATATGGCAGGAACAGGTTTGCCTTGCCCGAAGTAGCGGTTGTGGTCAGTCGAAGAAATTTATTCCCGTCCTCTTCCTGTACAGTTGCAGTCGCACCATTGGTCAGATCTTCGGTGGTAATGCCATAAGGGTATTTGCCTACCGTATCGCCGGAGAAATCCCGGTAAGCGTTATAGACAACGCCATCCTGCACGCGGTTAAGCGAACCTAACAGAGCCTCTTCCGCCTGAGCAAGTTTATCCAGTTCCCCGTCAAACTGCTCTTTGCTCAGATCCGGGTTGAAGGCCATCTCCTCCGCTATATCCACCTCGGCCACAAAAGCGACATACTTGGATTGGCTATAGTTGCCTAACCCAGTGCCCAACGGATAAGAGAAATTCGCCAGTCTATTGCGGAGCTGATTCACAATGTCATCAAGGCCCCATCCTGCAACAACTTCTACGGATACAGTGGAAGGAATATCTCGGCCATCCACCTTCAGAATGACTGGCACCTGAACAGTACCAAGAGAGCTGAAGTCCATTCCCTCCGGCTTCCAGCTGACAACTTCCGCCGTCATCGACTCGCTATTATAGACAATATCCACAACGCTGGGCGGATCAGGAGTCACTCCGGAAGGAGTCTTCACTTCGGAAACCACCTGAACCGCATCAGAAGCCTCGATTACCGTCAAATGGATTGCCGTTTTGCTGCCGCTGTATTCGGCTGTAATAAGAGCTGTACCCGGTTTATCTGCGTATACCGAAGGGGTGACCGAGACAGTATCAATCCGGGCCACCCCGGGGTCGCTGCTGGTATACTGAGCATCAACTGTCACATTCTTCATTTCATAGTTGTTATAGCGAGCAGTTAACTGCAATGGGAGGCTTCGCTGTCCGCTGGTCAGGACGCTGTCCAATCCGCTCATGTCAAGAGACTGCACCGTTCTGGGCTCTGCGACTACGGTTACCGCGGCCGTTGTTGTTTTCCCATTATATGTCGCGGTAATTGTCGTACTGCCTGCCCCGACAGCTTTAATCTGATCCCCTTCATCAATAATGGCTACCTTTATGTCGGAAGAACTGAAGGTAGCTCCTGTATCGATAACGGTATAGGTAGCGCCCGTTACCGTATACAGGGGCAAACTGCGGGTTTCGTTCAACCCCAGGGTGAATCCCGGGGATTCAAATAAAATTTCCGATGTATCCAGCTTAAATAGATCCATACTGTCGATTTCGGCCAGATTGCTCCCTTTCGAGAAGCGGATGATGTTGTCGCCTTCCTTAAGGAAGACTTTCGCCGTGGAGGCTCCCCAACGATTCGGACCAGAATAGACGATGTTCAATTTGGCACCGGAGCTGCCGTTGACCGACAATATATGGGAGGCATCCGCCGCATTGGGGGAGCCGTTGGCATTGCGCACGGACAGGTTATAGAATCCCGCCTCCGGCACATTTACTGTAAACTGGGCGTAATCATTGGCGTTCTTGATACCCGCGATTTTCATCCCGCCTGATGCGGTGCTTTCCCGCAGGACAGCCGGAGAAGTTTCTCCATTCGGATCCTTCACCAGCAACGCATTTTCCGCTTCGTAGCGCTTCCGCATCGGCTCGCCGGAAGGTATGGCGATCGGTATGTTCGGATCTACCGGCTCTCCCAGGTTCGGCGTATTGTCGTCATTCCAAGTGAATTTCTGTGCGTAGACTTTGCGGGTCCAGCCTGACCCCGGCCAGCGGGCAGCATGGTAAATGATCCAGTTCTCCGCACCATCAGGAGATGAGACGATACTATGGTGGCCAGGGCCGAAAACACCATTGGCGCTAGAAAAGATCGGCTTATCCCGCTTTACCCAGGAGCCAGGATTCATTAAATCGTCGCTAATCTTGGCCGTGATCAACCCGAGGGAGTAACTGTCTGTCCAGCTTCCGTTGGCCGAATAGATCAGATTGATGGTGTCGCCCTTTACAGTGACCTCGGGCCCTTCATTGATCCTCCCCGGGGAAGTTTCCCAGTCATATTCAGGCGTTGAAATCAGGACCCGTTCCGAACTGATGGTCAGTGGATCGCTCATCTTTGCGATATATAAATTTTGAAAGCTTCCGTCGGTTTCCTCCCAGCCGGACCAAATAAAATAGTGATCCTCATTTACAGTCAGCACAGTGCCGTCAATTGCCCAACGATCGGTGGAATCGGTAATCTTCCCTTTGAACTCCCAGGTTCCCGTCATCGGATTATCACTGGTGTTCTCCAGCACGTACATGCGATGGTTTGCATTGGTTCCGTTGTCGGCTGCGAAGTAAATATACCATTTGAATTGGCCATCGCTATCTTTGAGATAGTGCATTTCAGGCGCCCAAACATTGGAACTGTACATGGTACCCTTAACCGGTGTCCAGGCTAGGCTTCTCTCGCCCGCATCAATGCCGGTAATCGTCTTCGCTCTGCGGATCATGATGCCGCTGGCATTGACAAAGACATTGTAGTAGTAGCCGTCCGTATGCTTGTAAACCCAAGGGTCGGCCCCTGTCTGCATGATAACATTGTAGAAATCAGACATATCCTTTCCCTCCTGTCGGGATGCCAAATCCGCCCTATCTGGCGGTTGCCCTGCCGCCATAGCCGCTCCGTTCCATTGCGGCAGCATCAGCAGCACTGCGAGACAAAACAGCAAATACCTGAATCTTTTCCTATCCCATAAAACCGCTTTCAACTTCATCCATCCCCCTGTCATTGATTTTTTCAGCCATGTCCTCATTCTACTTTCAGAGAAAATTTAAAAAATGTACTATCTTAAATTGTTTTGGTAACCGTTTTAGAAAAAGTGTCTTGACCTTCGGATTATACTTAATCCTCTCAACGTCTGATTGTTATCGCCGGGAATTCGAAGAAAAAAAAGGACACAATCCCCAATTAAGGGATGTGTCCTGAAGAAAAACATTACATTGTAGGTAGTGTGTCCGGCTATAGACATAACCTTACTCTTCAGAAGGTTTGCGGTTGTTTAACAGCTTTGGAATCCTCACGGTCACTGTCGTCCCATGGCCGAACTGGCTTTCTATGGCGATCCCGTAACCCTCTCCGAACAATAGCCGGAGCCTGTTATGTATATTGGAAAGTCCGATGCTTGTAGCAGGTTGACCATCTGGTGCAGGTTCCGGGGATGCCATGCCCAGCTTAGCCAGAAGGGAAGCCAATTGCTCCGGCTCCATGCCCTTCCCGGTATCCGTGATCTGGAAGCACACGTCCCCATGCGCATCTATGCTCCCGGTAACTTGAAGCCGGCCCCCTTGATCCATCCGTTCCAGCCCATGATAGACCGCATTCTCCACAATGGGCTGGAGAATCATCTTGGGGGTTTGCATCTCCAGGAGTCCCTCGTCCACATCGATCTCGATGATAAATTTATTTTCATACCGGATGGCGATAATGTTCATATAAGCCTGAATACAGTCCAGCTCTTCCCTTATCCGTACAAGATCATCTTTTCTTATACTGTACCGGAATATTTTGGACATGCAAGATGCAATTTGCGCGATCTCCCTGCTTCCGTATTCCAATCCGATGCTGCTGATGCAATTGAGCGTATTATAGAGAAAATGGGGGTTGATCTGGCTTTGCAGGGCAGCAAACTCCGCCTGTTTCTGATTCAGCTCAGATTCGTATAATCTGGCCTGGGTATTGATCATATCTCTTGCCATCTGTTCCCTTTCATTGATTACCCGGTTAATGTCGCAGGCCAGCATGCCTACTTCATTGGTAGACCGGACTTTAATGCGGAAGCCCATGTCCCGGCTCCCCACTCTCTTCATATCCAAAACAAGTCCCATCACCGGACGCATCAGATTGTTCATAAAGAAACTGCCCATGATAAGCATGCTTAGAATCATCCCAATCCCCACGATAATGCTGACTTTCCGTATAGGGTTCATGTCTGCAGTAAGCTCTTGCACTGGAATCATACTCACAACCCGCCACCCGTCTGCCTGCTCCAAACCCTTAACCTGGACAAGAATATCTTCCCCATCGATAGTTGTTTTGACCCCGTTAAGCAGGATGCCCTTATCCATAGACAGAACTTCCCTGAATAACGCACCTCGGGCATTGGAATTGGTGGAAGCAATCACCTCATCCCGGCTATTCAGAATGTACAAGGTAGAGTTAGGCGTTAATTCCGTATTTTCTACAAGCCCCTGCATTTTGTCCATATTGACCAAAACGGTACAGTAACCCGTAATTTGGGAGAAATAGATTCCCCCGATGGCCTCCACAATCGGCGCTATATAAAAGAACTGTTCCGTTCCTGTTCTGTCGTCTTTTAGAATCGAGGTGAACATCCCCTTGTCCCGCAGCGAAGGATCTTCCTTATACTTCTGGATAAAGGTATCATAACGATTGAGAAAAAAAATATCTCCGCTTGCTGATGCCAAACTGTAAAGCCGTCTTCCCCGAATATCATTAATTACAATTCCGTCCACATACGAATTAAAGGATCTCATATATTCCATGAGATCCAATGCATTTGGACCGCTATTAAACGCCCTTTTGTAATCATCATCCACTACAGAAAATTCCTGAACCCGTCTGCTATTGACCGCAATGCTGGTGCTGACCCTGATATCACTAAATGCAGAATCAATTTTGCGGCGTGTTTGTTCTATCATCTGGTTACTGTAATGGGCGGCTCTCTTCTGGGTTAAATTAGAGAAACTATAATAATAATAAAATTCCATGACAGTAAAAATGATGATTGAGAAAAAAAAGATAAGCCATATCTGATGCTTCAATTTCAGTTTACTGATCTTCATGGCCCGCCGCTCCGTTCATATCAACTTTTTCTGAATTTGGTGGGGGTCATCCCGCAATGCTTCTTGAACACTTTATTGAAATAATAATAATCGACATACCCGGCCTTAATGGCCACTTCTTCAATGGATAGATCCGTTCGCTTCAGGAGCTCACGGGCTTTCTTGATTCTCAGCTCCGACACATATTCAGAGAAGGTTTTGCCCAGATTTTTTCTGAATAATTGACAGCAATACACCTGGTTAATGAAGAACTGGGCAGATAAATCCTTCAAATACAATTTCTGCTCAAAATGATGGTTGATATAATTTATCATCCTGTTGAAGCAGGACTGGATGTCACCTTCCTGCAAAGAGCGGCTGTTTCCTATCCTGATGGAGTCGAGAACCTCATGTAAAAAGCTGCATAGCGACTCAAAGTGTTCAAATCGTTCCTTGATCTCGGAATAATTCAGGAATTCCAGTTCCATATCCTTCAATTCCTCAGAATATGCTTTTATAAGGATCCCGACGGCTTGATTCCACAGGTAGACAACCTCAGACATGCCAAGATGATGATCCCTGAAATATGCCTGCAGCCCTTTAATGTACGCTTCCACATCGTCAAATTGATTTCCCTGAAGGATGTGGTGGATTTCATCGATACATGGCTTAACCAGATGAAGCTTCGGCTCGTAGTGAACGACGCCCCCAGCTTCTTCAAGAAAAACCTGGGAAGCGGACAGGTCTGCTTCTTTAATGAGCTTGCTCATGTGCTTTAGTTGATTAGAGATGCTGCTGACGCCCATAACATGGATGCCCGTCTTATTCAGAACCCACTTATCCGAATGTCCTTCCAGACAAGCCCTATGCTCCGTCATCAGGACAACTAGCATTTTTCGGGCTCCGGCTTCAACTTCCACAACATGAAGAGGCTTTCCCTCCAAAGAAAGCAGGTTCCTAATATTTTTATTTTCTCCCTCGAAATAGATGGTCAACACCTGATAATAGTACACAGCTGCATCATCGGGAAGCGGTAGGAAGCTCTTTATCGCGTCCTCATTCGCCGAGGTCAGTGCATCCAGAAGAAGTTGGTTGCGTACTGTGCTTCTTCGGGAGAAGTGTATGGCCAGCTTCGCAATGAATGGGTCAGCCTTATCGATATCCAAAGGTTTCAGGAAATAATCCAGCGCGCCATAGCGCAGCGCTTCCTGGGCATATTCAAATTCCGCATATCCGCTTACGATGACAAACTCAATGTCCAGCCCTTCTACTTTGGCCCTCTTCATCAGATCCAGTCCGGATATCTCTGGCATACGGATATCCGTAAATACCAAATCGGGTTCATTCGCTTTTATGGCATCCCATGCTGTGTAAGCGCTTTTAAATTGTCCGATAATTTCAAATCCATATTTATCCCAATCGAAGGCGTTGCGGATTCCTTTAATTGCCCACGGCTCATCATCTACAATCATGACCTTGTACATGGGTATCCTCCTGAACATATGGATTCCCCCGAATAATAGCAAAATTATTCGGGAACAGCAACGAAATAAGGATAAACCACAGACTGGTTTATCCTTATGCCATGGATTACTTGCTCTGTGCTTTGATATCTCTATAATTCTTTATATTCTCATCCTGAACAGCCTGACCGCCGGCGTCCATATATTCTTTCACCAGCTTGTCATACAAGGCGTCGAACTCTGCCGGCTTGGCAACGACCAGCCTGTCACTCATCTGCTTGTTCATGTCACCCAACGTTTTGCCGTACTTGATACTAGCTTCGTTCGAGACGCCGTAATAGAAGCCTGTATAACCATCCGTCGTATTGATCTTGTATGAATCGACAGCCAGTTTTTCATAGCTCTGATCTCCGGCTGCTAAGGCTGCTGCGTACGTTCGGACATTCTTTTCGGTATCGCCCAGCTCTGCACCGTTTACAATTAGAGTATAATCCATATTCAGATTGCTCGTTTGCATATTTTCGCCGGTTTGCGCAATCCCTTGCGGGATGCCGTTTACAAGGTTATGGTTGACGCCTTCTTCGCCAAACTGAAGGAAGAACATCACCTCCGGATCAGCCATCCAGTTCAGATACTTTATGGCCAGCTCCGCATTCTTGCTGCTTTTCGGGATGAAGGAGAAAATCCCGTTTTCATTGTACATCTCTTTCAGGTATTTCCCCTCATCGTTTTTGAAGGTATCTACAGCAACATAGTTGGCATCAGGTGCATTTTGCTTCAGTGGTTCACGAATTTTTTGTGAAAGTGGATAATCCCAGTTGGCAGCGTAGAAGCCAACCTTGCCATTGGTCACATCGGCATCCGCTTGTTTGGTTGTTTTATCCAGCGCAAAGTCGGGGCTGATCAGTTTTTCATTGTACAGTTTGTTCAGCCATTTATAAGCATCCTTGGTGCCGGGCTTCAGCCAATTGGTGGTGGTAACGAATTCCTCCTCCGACATCGGACCCCAGAACGAAGGAATCAGGTTGCCAAAGGTGTAGTTCATGCCGGAAGCCGCTGTTGCCCACGGAATGACACCATCCACATTACCCGGGTTCTTGTCACGGAAAGCAACGAGGGTATTATATAATTCATCCCGATTCGTTGGAACAGGCATTCCCAGCTTATCCAGCCAATCCTTGCGGATAAACATGCCGTTCCAAGCGATCAGAGTCCGCTTGCCTGGGATCGAGATTTGTTTGCCCTCATATTTCCCGTAGGAAAGAACTTTCTCGCCCAGATAAGACTTTAATTGCTGGCCGTGCTTCTCCAACAATTCATCCAGTGTATAGAGGCCACCGCTTTTTGCGAAACGGGTTACGGTATTCCCGTCATAGGTGAAGGAAATATCAGGAGCTTCGTTGGCAGCCATCAACACATTCAGCTTATCGACTTCTTGGGAACGGGGGACAGGAACAAATTTTACAATGACGTTATTAGGCTTCCCGAATTTTTCATTGACATATTTGGTCCACGTGTTGTTGTTCAAGTCCGGTTGTCCCTGAATACCTCTGTCAAACACTTCCACTGTCAAGGTTACTGGGGAACCGGAGCCCATTTCCGATGCGTTGGACCCTTTTGATACCGTCTCCCCATTGTTATTGCCTGCGCCACCACAGCCTGCCACTCCTACGGCTAGAAGCACTGTGCTAAATAGAATTGCTGCTTTCTTCTTTATGCCCTTATACACTTTAACCACCCTTTCGTTCTTGTGATTGATTCTCTTAAATCATCTGCGAGGCCGGGATCCCCCCTTCATCATAATCTGTTTCCCCATCAACCCTTGATAGCCCCAGTCATCACACCATCCACGAAATACTTCTGCAGTTTAGGATAGATCAGCAAAATCGGAATCGTTGTAAACATGACACTGGCCGCTTTCAAAGATTCAGGGACAATATAGGAGCCGACACTTCCTTCTCCTCCTTGTTGGCTATCCAACTGCTGATTGGCCGAAATGATCTGATATAGCTTCATCTGCATAGGGTACAGCTCTTTTTTCGTAATGTAGAACAGCGCATCCTGGAATCCATTCCATCTGTCCACCGCATAGAAAAGGCTTAACGTGGCGATCGATGGCAACGAAAGGGGGAGCACAATCTTGATGAGAATGCCCAGATCCGAACACCCGTCAATGGCTGCCGATTCTTCCAGACTCTCCGGAAGATTGCTGAAGAAGGTTTTCAGGATGATCATATTAAACACGCTCATGGCACCCGGCAAAACCAGGCTCCAAACCGAATTCATCATGCCCAGGTTTTTAACCAGAATATAGGAGGGAATTAAACCGCCGCTGAAATACATGGTGAAGACTAACGCCGTCAAAATAAAGTTTCTTCCCTTCAGCCGCTTCTTCGTTAACGGATACGCTGCACATATGGTCAGGAACATGCATACCAAAGTGTAAAATATCGTAAGCACAATACTGTATCCAAGCGTATAAAGCATATCCATATCGCTCAATATGGTTTTGTACGTTTCTGCTGTGAAGTCTACTGGCCACAGTCCTACTTTTTGAGAAATAATCGCTTCGTTGGAACTGAAAGAAAGCGCAATCATGTACAGGAACGGTACGATACATGTGAAGGACAATGCCACGATAAATACAATGATGGCAATATCCGCTACAGTCATTTTTTTCATCTTGCCCCTATTGCGCGCTACCCTCACCATATCCCATCCTCGCCTAATTTTTTCGCAACAAAGTTTGCAGATAACAGCAGGATCAGGCCGACCACGGATTGGAACAATCCTACCGCCGTTGCCTGGGAGAAATCACCCGAACTAATACCAACTCTATACACGAAAGTACTGATAACATCAGAGTAATCGCTAACCAGTGAATTCCCCATCACAAAGGGACGGTCAAATCCGATAGAAACCATTCTGCCTATTTGGAGAATCAACAAAATATTGATGGTTGACTTAATGCCAGGCAGTGTAATATGCCACATTTTGCGAAGCCTGCTGCAGCCATCAATATCGGAGGCCTCATACAACTCCCTATTGATTCCGGTAATGGCCGCCAAATAAATGATGGTGCCCCATCCGATATTTTGCCATACGCCAACGGCAATATAAGTAATCAACCAAGGTGTTTTCCGCGACAGAAACTCGATTCTTTCAAGACCAAAGCTCGACAGGAAATTGTTGATCATGCCGCCGTTAGAAAACATCAGATAGACCATACCGCCAATAATAACCCAGGACAAAAAGTGGGGCAGATACAATACGGTTTGGGTCATTTTCTTGAATTTTGCTTGTCTTACTTCATTGAGCAAAATCGCCAGAAGAATGGGCGCTGGAAAACCCGCGATCAAGTCCAGAACATTCAGGACCAGCGTATTCTTCAATGCACGGTAGAAGCTGTCCTGCTCAAAAATAAACCGGAACACATCCAATCCTACCCATTCGCTCCCTCTAATTCCTTCAAAAATGTTGTAATCTTGGAATGCCATCACAAGGCCATAGATGGGTGCATACTTGAAAATCAGGATATACGCCATAGGCAGCAGCAAAAGAAAATATAACAGACCGTCTCTTTTGATGTAGTACAGAAAGTTATTTTTCCTTTTTGTTCCGCCGTACTTTCGGGAGCTGTCTAAAACCGCTTTCATTTTTCCCATCCCTCCGACTGTAATAAGGAGCTCTCATGTTTATCATTTTACCTTCAGGATTAAATAAAAAAATGTACTCCCTTAAATCAATTTGGTAATAACTTAAAAAGGTAGTTGTATGTAAACTGTAGAGTGAGGAATTAGTCAGGTAAAGCGATGGGAGTATTGGATTTGGTGGTTATTTCCTTTTCGGTTGAGGCATTACAAACAAAATAAAGAACCAGAGACCATTTGGTCCTGATTCATTTAAATAACCAGCCATCATCGTCCCGACAAAGAGGATGATAACGGAGATAACCGTGGATTTATCCAGCCACTGCTTATTCACGACGGCTTCGATTATGACACCGATACTTGGTTAATGCATCTACTCTCGAATACGAAGCCTTTCTGGTAAGCGAGCTTGACGACCGTCGATGGAATACCGGAGCAGCATGCCCCCAAAAATACATAAAATGATGTTTTAATACATGTAACATTGTCGGCTTCCCCTTGCAACAAGAAACCCCATCTTTCACTGTTTTGGAATCCAAAAAACAGTGAAAAGTGGAGTTGCCTCGGCAAACTATTGATTTATGGTTTATCTTTAGATTAAACCTCGACATTGTAAAAAGAAGAGCCCTGAAGGAACGCCTCTAATTGGTCGGTCTACCGTTATTTGTGCACATAGTGGCAGGCAGCTCGAATCGGCTGTAGCCCTCCATCCGGAACAGCCGGGTCGGTGTCGCCCAAGGAAGCGGATATTCACTGTACAGTTGCCGCTTCGCTGCCGCGTCTCTCATCTTCTCGGACAAGCTGGGCAGCAAGCGCACCGTGGAATCTCCATCCTCCCGCTCGGTCACGAATCGGCCGGGAATGGCACGAACGGCGCGAGCCGACTCATAGGCGCCGTTGGATGCCAGCACGAAGCTTCGGCTTGCCTTGAGCGGCGAGAAGAGTGGTTTCCCTGGGGTTTCAATCGCTTCCATCAGGTTCAGATACATGCTGCACATCAAATCGGTCGGACCAAACGCCAAATCCTCTTCGGCGTCCTGTGCGCGAATTGTCAGCTTGTTCTCGTAATTCCAATGCGCTTCCCCTCGCGTTCCGTACACGGCAATCGAAGGCACTTCGCTTACTTCGTGACAAAGCATGGCGTAAAAATGAACGCTCACACCGTTAGCCATAACGGCGCGAATACAAGAGACATCGTCCCCCTCGATATCATTGACGTGGTAAAGCTCGGCCTGCACTGAATCCGGGTACAAGCCTGCGGCGCCTCCTCCGGCCGCCAGCAAGCTATGGTGCAGCAAGTGGGCAAACGGATTGTTAAACGTCCCGTCCAGCACATACTGGCCGTCGCTGACCAGTTTGCCGGCCCAGCGGGTTCGATCGTAGTAAGAGCGAAGCCGTTTCCACATGCCAATGCCGACCACATGCTCCACCTGCCCGAGCACATCGGAGCCGATCCTTTCCAGCAGCGTTCGGAACGCCTGGCCCGACGTATTCTGGAAGTTCACCTGGCATAAGCGCCCGGTCTCAAGCTGCACCGCGATCATCTCGTCCAAGTCCTGAATCGTTACCGCCGGGGGCTTCTCCACCAGCACGTGAAAGCCCATCCGCATCACCTGGACGCATATCGGCTTGTGGGAGGAGATCGGCGTGACGATTACGACGAAATCGATATCCGGATGCAACGTGAGCATCTGCACGTAGTCCATATAATGGACGGCCCCAAGCGCGGTCAGCTTGCCGTAAGACTCCTGATGAGCGCCGACATTCGGCTCCGCAAAAGCAGCAACCTGCAGGCTACCCTCTTCGACCAGCTTCTGCATGATATTCACATGTTCAGCGCCGAATCCCCCGATACCGATCAGCGCGGTGCGACAAATCTTCACATTCCTTCCCTCCAAAGCTATGCCTTGACGTGCCGGGAACGATTCTCCCGGCCCGCCAAAGCTGCAAATTTATAATTCATACATGCTGCAAATAACGTTCCTTGATGAGCGTGAGCGCCTCGTCTCCCGGCATATCCCATACCTGCCGGTTGAAGATTTCCACCTCGATCGCCCCCACGTAACCGGCCGCTTCAACGGCATGACGCATCCGGCGCAACTCGATAACGCCGTCCCCCATCATCCCTCTGCCCATCAGCAGGTCGGGTACCGGCACGATCCAATCGGAGACGTGGAAGCCGAGTATACGCCCCCTGGCCCGCTCAATTTGCGCGTACAGCTCGGGGTCCCACCAGACGTGGAACGCATCGACGACGACGCCGACGTCTTGCGGGTCGTGCTGCTCCGCGAGCGTGTTGGCTTGCGCCAGCGTATTGATGACGGAGCGTTCAGCGGCGTACATCGGGTGCAAAGGCTCGATGCCGAACTTGACTCCGTGCGAGCGGGCGAACGGCACAAGTTCCGCGATCGCTTCTTCGACCGTCTTGCGGGCGAAATCGATATCCCGGTCTGGCGCCGGTCCGCAAACGAGCACGAGCACATTGGTGCCGAGCTCGGCCGCTTCCTCGACAGCGCGGCGATTGTCGTCCATCCGCTCTTTGCGCGCAGGCGCGGTGGCCGCCGGAAAATAACCCCCACGGCACAGGCTGGAGACGCGCAGGCCCGCGTCCCGCACAAGCCGCTTGCTCTCGGCCAGGCCGGTCTCGGCCACTTTATGCCGCCACAGCGCGATCCAAGGCACTTCGGCGCGAACGCATGCTTCCACGGCATCACGCATATTCAGCCGATCGGTCGTAATCTGGTTCAAGCTGAGTCTGTCTATGGAACGAAGCGGTTCCATACTGATCCCTCCTTGATTTCAAACATCTCTATAAATGATTACGGCCGAATACCCGCTAGCGCCAAGACAGGCTTCATCCGTTCGGCGGCAAGCTCCGGATCGGCCAATAGCCCGACCCTGTCGGCAAGCACGAACAGCTGGGCCAAATGGACGATCGAGCGCGATCCCTCCGCTCCTCCGATCATGCGGAAATGCGGTTGGTGGCCGTTTAAGTAGGCCATGAACACAATTCCCGTCTTGTAGGCGTACGTCGGCTTCTGGAAAATATGACGCGACAAGGCAACGGTAGGCTCCATAATCGCCTCATAACTGACCAGATCGCCTGCGTTTAGCGCATGAAGCGCCTGAGCCGCGGCCGGCGCGATCGCGTCGAATATGCCGAGCAGCGCATGGCTGTAGCCCTGCCCATCACCCTTGATCAGTTCCGGGTAGTTGAAGTCGTCGCCGGTGTACATCTTGACGCCTTCCGGCAGCAGCCGGCGCATCTTGATTTCTTTACCCGCATCGAGCAGCGAGATTTTAATCCCGTCGACCTTGTCCGCGTTTGCCCGAATGACGCGCAAACAAACGTCCATCGCCTCGTCCAGATCGTCCTTGCACCCCCAATAGCCGCCCAGAGCGGGATCGAACATGTCGCCAAGCCAATGCAGAATGACCGGCTGTTTCACCTGTCCCAAAATGCGCCCATACACCCGCTGGTAATCCTCGGGCCCTTTCGCGCAGGCGGCAAGCGCGCGGCTCGCCATCAGAATGACTTGACCGCCCTCGCCTTCGATGAAGCCGACTTGCTCTTCATAGGCGGCTTCCACGTCGGCGATCGTGACCGACGGTCCCGGAAACAGATGATCGGTTCCTGCGCCACAGGCGATTTTGCCGCCCACCGAGCGCGCTTCAGCGATCGAAGCGCGGATAAGCTCCTTCGAGCGGTTCCAGTCGAGGCCCATGCCGCGCTGCGCGGTATCCATCGCTTCCGCTACGGCCAGACCGAGCGACCACAAATGGTGCCGGTAGGCGAGCGTCGAGTTCCAATCAATCTGCGAATGATGCAGCGGATCTGCGTCCGCAAACGGATCGCAGACGACATGGGCGGCCGAGAAGGCGATGCGGCCCGTAAACGGCTTGGCCGGCACGGAGAACGAGCCTGCTTTGCCCGGAGTATATTCATACAACGCTCCCCCTGCGCGGGGGAGGAGCAGCGATTGGGTCATCTGTACTCCCCTCCTTTACAGGCTCAGCTTCGGCACGTCGATCCAGCGGCGTACCTGCCACGACTGCAAGCTGAGATCGGCAAGCTGGGTGCCCTTCGCGCCTTCGAGCAAATCCCACGGAAACGGCGTGCCGATGACGACATGCTTCAAGAAGAGTTCCCATTGCACCTTGAACGCGTTGTCGTATGACGCGTTGTCCGGCACCTCCACCCATTGGTCACGGAACTGGAACGGGTTCGGAATGTCCGGATTCCATACCGGCTTCGGCGTATTGACCCGATGCTGCGTCTTGCAGGCCCGCAAACCCGCCACGGCGCTGCCTTCGGTGCCGTCGACCGTAACCGTGAGCAGATCGTCACGGTCTACGCGCACCGCCCATGACGAGTTGGCCTGCACGATAATGCCGCCTTCCAGCTCAAATATGGCGTACGCCGCATCGTCCGCCGTGCATTCGTACGGAACGCCCTGCTCATCCAGACGTTTCGGAATATGTGTAGCGGCAAGACAGGAAACAGCCTTCACTTCCCCGAACAAATTCTCGAGAACATAGCGCCAGTGTGCAAACATGTCGACGATAATACCGCCGCCGTCTTCCTTGCGGTAGTTCCACGATGGCCGCTGACCCTGCTGCCAGTCGCCCTCGAACACCCAATAGCCGAACTCCATCCGCACGGACAGGATACGCCCGAAGAAGCCAGAGTCGTTTAAGCGCTTAAGCTTGAGCAATCCTGGTAAAAACAGCTTGTCTTGCACGACGCCGTTTCTCACCCCGGCCTCAGCGGCGATGCGAGCCAGTTCAAGCGCCCCTTCAAAATCGACGGCCGTCGGCTTCTCGCAATAAATATGCTTTCCCGCGGCGATCGCCTGCTTGATGCTTTCGGCGCGGCGCACCGTCGTCTGGCTGTCGAAATAGATTTCATAGTACGGATCGGCGAGGCATGCTTCAAGATCGGTACTCCAACGTTCGACGCCGTGGGCGGCGGCCAGCGCCTGCAGCTTGCTCTCCTGTCGTCCGACCAGAATCGGGTCGGGCATGATGACGTCTCCGTCCGGTAGCGCGACGCCCTCTTGCTTGCGAATCGCAAGAATTGAACGGACCAAATGCTGGTTGGTTCCCATCCGTCCGGTAACGCCGTTCATAATAATGCCGATGTTGCGAACTGCCATCGTTCATCGCTCCCTTCGCTTCGTATAATCGTATTGTAGTGGATGCGAAACCGCTTTTCTTACGATTACGGGAACACGATTCTCAATTTTGGAAGCGAATTATTCGAGCGAAAAACAAAATTCCCGCCGACGATTAGCCGATGGGGGATGAAGGGGAAAATATGTTTTAATTAATCGGCCGGACGTCCTTTGATCGTTATCTTGTTCCTTTGATCGCACATTGTGCACTCGCTGTCCATTTGACGGAAGGATCCCTGCCTACTCAGCATGCTCGGGTGCGTTCAGCTCCCGGTACGTTTTTGGTGACAGCTTGGCGACAGCTTTGAACGACCGGTAAAACGTAGATACGGAATCGTAGCCGACCTCGAAGCAGATCGAAATAATGTCCTTACCCGTTTCCACCAGCAACTTCTGGGCGACGCGGATGCGTACCTCGGTCAAATATTGCATCGGTGTCATGTTGTACCGTTCCTTGAAGATGTTGTTCACGTGCCGCGTGCTGATGTCCAGCTTGGAGGCGATGTCCCCCGCGGTCAGCGGATCAAAATACTTCGAATCGATATAGCTGCGAATTTTCTCGGCACGCAGCTTGTTGGAGCTGGAGCCCGCTCCGGCGGCCTCCGTTCCGGCCGATCGAACCAGCAAGAGCAGCAACTGAGACAGCTGGACTTTGAGCGAAAGCCGGACGAGCGGCGACAGCTCCCTGGACTGCTCGAACAGCATTTTCCTCAGCAGCTGACGCAGTTCGCTCGCAGCAAACAATCCCGGCTTCGTCAGGCAGGAGGCCGGAAAGTAGGCGTGGAGCAGCTGCGCCCTCATATCCGGATCGAGCACAACCTCGTCAAACGCCAACACTAACAAGGTCAGCCTGAAGTCGGACATGACGGAGTGGACGGAATACGGAACGATCAGCGCCGTATCGTCATCCGTAAGCTTCCGTACCTCACCCCCTAGCCGGATAGTGCCTTCCCCTTCCAGCACAAATAGCAGCTGGTGCGTCTGATGATAGTGCTCGGACACGAGATGCCCGCCACTATGTTTCTGCTCGTATAAGTCTATCGCATTCCTGGACAAGTCGATCCATTTCATTGTCACGGCGAAGCCCCCGTTTTTTTGAGCGTTACATTTAGAGCCATTTTAGCGCGATCTGCGGCTTCTATACAACATTTGACAAAATCAGCGTAGCATATCCAAGGATGCGTCTGAGTGTAAACGGGCGCATCCGTTCAAAATTAGAAATTATCATCCGAAACGTAAACGGCTAGACCCTAACTCCAGTAATAGTAAGTGGCGATAAGGTTACACTTTTTCAGATTAAAGGAATAATAACGACAATCCCGTCATGTTTAAAAACTTAACGTATGTTTTTGTAAAAATGTAGGCGGTCCTCTATTTGAAAGTTTATCTTGCATGGCGCTTTCTAGTTGGAAACGGTGAATATGCTTTAACATCCAATTCGCTCCATACACTCATGTCTTGGTCAATCGAATATGAACAACGGTGCCCTCCGCCTCCGGATCAAGCCAAATTTGCCCGGCATGCCGCTCAACTGAACTTCGTGCGATGGCTAAGCCGAGCCCGCTGCCGCCGTCACTTCTCCTAGCCTGATCACCGCGCACGAAAGGTTCGAACACCGTCTCTCTCACAGGGTCCGATATTCCCGGACCGTCATCTCCAACGGTAAGCAGGATATCTTCATCGCATGCCTCCAGCTCCAGCCATACATGAGCACCCTCCTTATTGTATTTCAGGGCATTCGTCAATAAATTCGAAAGAGCTCTATGCATGAGACCTTCGTGATAAGACAGCATGACTGGCGATTCCGGAATGCGGATGTCCAGCGTAATTCCCTTCCGTTCAAACGAATCGTACAGATCGGCTGCCGCAGTGCGGCACAGCTCAGCTAAATCGCCTATCTTCCGCTCGTATGACAGTTCCGTGCTCTCCAGTTTGGTTAACTCAACAGGTCATCAACAAGCGAGGCGATAAATCTCGCCTTGGTATGTATGCGGTTCGCATATTTCTGGCGCTGCTCTTCGCTCTGTTCCATACCGAGCCGCAGCACCTCTGCATAACCCTGTATCGTTGTGATCGGCGTTTTCAGATCATGGGAAATGTCCATCATCAGCCGGCGGCGCTCTTCTTCAAGTCTTCGCTTTGCTGTCTCCGCTTGCTCAAGCCTGTCCGCCATCCGGTTGAAATGAAGCTGTAGATCCATTAACTCCTTGTTGGCTCGAAAAAATAGCCTTTTCCCTCCCCTGCCTTCTGCAATCTGTGCGAGTTCGCGGGAAACTTCCGTGAGCGGATTCGTGATCCTTATTGCCGTAATCCGGCCGTATAACCATAAACTCAATAAAAATGCGGCGGCAAACCACAGAAATCCAACAATCAGGAGTCTCGTGAAAACTTTGGTTATCTCGGAGTTTGTCTTCACCAAATGGCTTTCCTTCATCACAACTCCGCCCGGTATCGTAACAAGTAGGTGGTATTCCCGGCCTTCCGGTGAAACGAAAGGGGCAAGGGAGTGATATCCCGATCCGTTCCCTTCATAGAACAGGGCAAGCAGTTCCTCCTCCGAATAGGAGGCTTTTCCCTTCTCCATTCCGCTGCCCCGCGAAAAGACAACGTTCAGGCTCTTGTCCAGCACCTGGGTGTAACCGCCAAAGGATTGGACGGTTTCATAGGGGATGTTCTCCCAATCGTCCCGTATCAGCAGGTTCGCTTCAACCCTGGGAAGTGTCCGACTTATAACTTCCAAGCTTCTCATCTGCTCGAGATTAAAGCCAAGGTAATACAACCTAAACGGCAAGTCTCCAGCGGCAGCTCCCTGATGACTTTCGCCTGGTTTCGTTATAAAAAGATCTCCCTGACTAACCGTGTAGTAAGATCCGTCTATCGTAAACCACCCTTGCCCACTTTCCACATAACACAGTTCAAAATGTTCATGATGGTGACCGGGCACATGCCATGTTTCGTATAAAACGACTCCGATATAAGATAAATTTTCAAATTCGGTCTCGTAAGGAAGCTCGAAACGAATTTCTTTGTCTGATTCAAGCAAACGTGAATCCTTTGGTGTGTTATATTTGGTGGAACGTTTCTTCTCCATCTGGCCACCTCCCTTCTTCAAGAATATACTTAAGATTCAAGTACAACAAGGGTTTTCAAGACTCCAAAGCGAATGGTCGTCACACCTTGAGCCCGGTCTATACTACCCCATCGATAAGAGTCATAGGCGAGTAACGCAGGCCGATTCCATCCATCAGACTTCTTATTTGCCCCGTCTTCTCTCCACGCCCTTGGCATATTAATCATACACACCAGTTTCTGCGCGGCAGCCACTTTTCAGGACTATTCCACCTGGTCGTCCGTAGGCTTCCGGGCGATGGGATCACTGGGAGAATCGCCGCTGATCCTAAACATTTCATGCACTTCCTCCAACTTATTTGGGGTGGCTTAAACTGATTGTTCCCAGCAGCTCTGTGATAATGTGCGACAACGATATCAAAAAACACGTATAATACAAAATCATGGTTAGAATAACAAGCTAATTAGATAGTCATCATATCGGTAATCGGACCAAGTTCATGTCCATTACGGTAATAGGTACAAGTTCTTGTCCTCGACTCGGGACAAGAACTTGTACCTATAAAACAAAGAAAGTCGCTAAATAAGCGACTTTCTTTGGGACCTTGTTCTTGTCTCTCGACAGAACTTGATAACATTCTCCCACCCATACAATACTTGAGAGAGATCTCGAATGGTAACAATTAACCCCCGTCTAGCATTTCATGTTGAACGTCCTCTTTTGTCGGTGGAAACAATGAAGCTTTAGGCGGAGTTTCAATACTTTCGACAGCGTTTTACGTTCAGGAGTCAAAACGATCGAGTTCCCAAAAAACCTAGGTACCTCTAATGCGATTCCGTCTATACCCGCTTAGGATTCCCCGAATCGCTTAGCGGCTCGTGCCCTGGCACGAGCGATCTCGACCTCTCGTATGCGGGGTTCGGCTTGAGTCACCAGAGAATCCAGCAGCTGCCGTGCAACGACGGTAAACTCTTGCACCGCTTGGTTAAACGCCGCTTCGTTCGCTTTGGAAGGACTGTTGAAGCCCGAGAGCTTCCTTACGAATTGCAGCGCTGCAGCCTGAATTTCTTCATCCGTCGCAGGCGGGTCGAAATTGAATAAGGTCTTGATATTTCGGCACATGGCATTTTAAACCCCTTTCTTGAAATGAACGCACTTTGTTGTATCCAGCATAACATATTTTGTTAGTTCAAGTAGTTCTTCAACCTCTCATATTAAAAAAGAAGCCACGGAATACGCGGACTTTGTAAAGGAACGAACCCGAGTATATCTAGTTTGAAAAAGTATACAACTAACTGCACAGATTAACGGCTTCGTGACTTGGTATTCCATCAATCACAGCGAGACAGGCTAGTCCAGTACCCGTTCGTCCAATCCCTCCCCCACAGGCGATTTCAACCCGTTCAACTTCAGCCCGAGTCCATGCTTCTCGAAACGCTTCAGCGGCTGCAACCTGGTTTTTTGGCAGCCAGAAGTCCGGCCAAGGAATCCAGCGGCTTTCCCAAGTAACGGGCGCGAGTTGTCGTCCGAGCAGGCTTTTGTGTCATTAGACACCAAGGAAGCGGCGTCGGCCATGCGCGACGGGGCGGCTACCGGTTCATCCGTCCATTTACGAAGTTATATTATGTATCGTCGAAAAAGCACACCCCGGGCGCGTTGCCGCGCTAATCGGAATGTGCTTAAATCAATTTCCCGCGTCTACTGCTGCTGCTGCCCCTCGATTAATTGAAGAACGCGATACAAGAACGTCGCCGCTTCAGCCCTGCTGGTCGTACTCTTCGGCTTCATGTAGCCGTTAGAGCCCGTAACCAGCCCATACTCGAACATCGTTGCCACGTTGTCCGCAGCATATGGCGCAATCTGGCTCGCATCACGGAAGCCATCAAGCGTTGAACCGGATGCGGACGGCTTAATTGCCCCCGTCGTTTGCAGCGCTCGGGTCAGCATAACCATAGCATCCTGGCGGCTGATTGAATCACGAGGAGCGAAGTTAACTTCGTTCACTCCCGAAGCGATTCCCAATTGCTTGGCGATGGAGACCGCATCGTAGTAATAATCATTCGGCTTCACATCGGCGAACGTCGAGGCGATTTCGGCACGCAGGTTAAGCATGTTCACCAGCATCAAGATAAAATCAGCTCGCGTTACCTGATTTGCGGGGCTGAAAGTGCCCTTTTCGATCGAGGTGCCTTTGACGATGCCTCTTTCGGCTAGCTTCTCGATCGCCTCGCGCGCCCATTCATGCTTGCCAAGGTCGGTAAATGCAGCCGGTTTCTTGCCGCCGATAGCATAGACGCCGACATGGTCGATGGAGAATCGCAGCATATCCTTGTCTTTGTCATAAGACGCGCCATTAATTGCCGCCGTGCTGTCGACCATCAGCTCGAAAGCTTGCAGATCAACAGCTTGCTCTCCCGCTTGAAGCGAATACGGAATCGCAATCGAGATCGGTGCCTTCGCATTTTTCCAAGACAGAGCTTCACCGTCCAGTTGCAATGCAACTTCCACGATTGGCCTGTTGCCGATCCGCCCGGCCGCTTCGTTACTGCGATACTCGCCCGCATAATCGCTTACGATTACGAGCAGCTTTCCAGCATTCTCCTTGACTCCTGCCAGCATGTCGCCAGTCAAAACAAGCTGAGCGTACGGCGTGGAGACATGCAGAATCAGATTAGACTGGTTCGTCAGATGAGCCGCCGGAAGCTCCAAAGCATAACTCCCAGCCGCATTCGACGACTTCAATTCAACATGAACATGTTTATTACCTTTGCTGTCGGCCACTGCCCTCTGAATGGCGGCATTCAGATCCGACGCCCCGACCGCAGCGGCAGCCTGCTGGCCGTTCATCGTCGGGACAAGCACGGTTTTGACTGAACCGTCCGCTTGCAACGTATACGGATCTTGCGCCTGACCGCCTCCACCGTTGCCACCACCGCTGCCACCACCGTTGCCACTACCGTTGCCACTACCGTTGCCACTACCGTTGCCTCCACCGCCGCTTCCATTGCCTCCACCACTCGTAGGCGGCTTGCGGTATTCGAAGGTTACCAGCTCGGGAGTCGTCATGTCATCCGTTTCAAGCTCGACCGTATACTTCCCTTGCTCTTCTCCGGTCAACGTAAAGGTGATGCGGAAGCTTCCGTCATCCTCAGTGCCCGTCTGACCGGTATATTGAATGTTGCCTTTTGGGTCAAGCACTTTCACATACAAATGTTCTTTCTTTCCGTTCATGACCAGACCGTCAATCGTGACTTTCTTCGTGGAAGCGTCCACAACGGCTTGTATGCCGTCCAACGTCTTTAGCTCTTGCTGCGGGGCAAGATCGTACACGCCGAATTCATAGAAAGAATAACCGTAAAACGTTGCCCGATTCAATCCCTCAAACTTGATGTATCTTGCCGTCGTTGCCGGGAATACCAGGGTGTTCTTGCCGTCGGCAGCTTTAACCACGCCATTGTTGCCGACTTTCAAGGGCTCCCACGTTTGCTTATCATCCGAGACGCTCAGACGGTATTGGTCCGCGCGCGCATATTCCCAATCGATGCGGATCGTATCGAAGGTTTGCTGGCTGTCCAGATCAACCTGGAACCAAGCCGTATCGCGCACTTCGCTTGCCCAACGCGTGGCCGGTGCGCCGTCGAGCGCCTTCGCAGGCTCCAGACCTGCGGCCTCCGTCGAGGATGCCTCTGCTTCTTTATCTTGTGCGATGCTGCCAGCCTCGTAATACACGCCTTCCTTCAGCGCCGTATAAGCGCCTTCCGTTACAAACTCAAGGCCTTTAGCTTCTTCCAGCTTCGCATTGAATGCCAGCAAATAGTCCCTGGCTTGCTCAGGGTCGCTCTCTTGCGTACGCTCCATCATGATCAAGGCGTTGCGCATAGCGCGTACCGTATCGGCATTGCTAAGCTGCTTGTTGTCCGCGTACTTATCAACAAGAGCCAATAGGCCTTCAGCGCCCAAACGAGCTTCTATTACGAATTTAACCGTCTTGGATGTGGCAGCCGCCACCGTCAGCTCCAGCACATGCTTACCCGGCTTACCCGTCAGATCTACAACAGTTCCTTCCGTATAAGGCTTGCCGTCATACTTGGCCGTAACTTTAACAATCCCGCTCCCGTCATCTCCCGGAATGGTCCAGGTGAAGGCGGCCTGTGTCGTATCAGGCACGATCGTATGCTCCGAGATCGGCTGCCCGTTCATGAGCGCTACAACATCAGGCGGAGCAGCGTCTTGCTTCTGATAAGTGCCTTTGGAGAATTGGTATAGCCAATCGTAAAGCACGCGGGTAGCAGGGTCTGTGCTTTTCGCCGCGTTGTATACAGCGTTGTTGCCTTGATAGTAAGCTTTATATCCATGCTGCATCAGACCGGTATCCACGCCGCTGTTCAAGTACTCGATGAACCGCTCGCGGAAGACGGCGTCGTTGATCATCCGGTCGTCGAATTCCAGCTCCAGCGACATGCCGTACCGCTTCGCCATATCCGCTGTATCCTCCAGACGCGAAGGGTCCAGTTTCTCGAAGAAATAGTTCGGCTGCAGAGATACGGCATCAATGCCGACATCCTTCCACATGAACGCCTTATAGGCCATAAAATGAGGAATCCAGAACAGCTTCAGGCCTGCGTTATGAACGATGTCGCTCGCTCTCTTGACCATCTCCGGCCCGGTCGCATGCGTGCTGATTTGTTCCTCCAGCCAATACATGCCGACGAGCTCCAGGTTCGAGTAGCCCGCAGCCGTCCATCTGGCTTGCACTTCATCGACCCACCACTGAATCGCTTTGGCCCTGTTATCCAGCGATGCGGCATCGCCGACCGCACCTACATCGAAGTTCAGATCCTCGCCGTCAATGCTGCCGAAGTCGGACTGATACTCGCCCGGTTCTGGAATCATCAGAACAACCTTCGTCTTATGGTCGGGCTCGCCAAGCTTCACGCCTGCCTCGACCGTCGCCTCGTTCAACGCGCTCATATCGCCGCCAGCGTTAAACGTTTTATCCAAATACCATTCCCATTCCTGTTTTCTGGCTTTGCCGGCCGCTTCCGTCGCTCCGAAGCCTCTGCCGTTATCCGATGTTAAGCCCAGATACAGCACGCCGTCGAACAGCCAATCGACAGGCTCTCCCTGCTCGTTCACATAACTGATATTAGGGATAGCCCGTTCCTTCGTCCAATTTCCTGTGCCGTCCGCGTAGTGTCCGTTATACAGCAAGCCCAGGTTTTGAATCCCGCCAGTAGCATCTCCAGGCTGCAGGAGGGCGTAAGGCTCAGGCTGTACCGGCTGCGCTCCGGCGATCAAGCCATCCGCACCGGTAATCGTCACCTCGTCAATCATGCTCCATGCCCTCGGATGCATGGAGAACACTACTTTCACATACCGAGCGTATACGAGTCCTTCGGTATAATCGCCACGCTTGACAGCTCCAGTTTCAGGGCTGCCGTCCCATGCAAATGTCTCGATGTTGGTCTGGTCGCCCCATAACAACTGAGTTGCATTATGAGACAATACGCCCCAGCTCACCCCATCGTCCGACGCGTAGAACGAAACGGTGAGCGGCACAAGCGTTTCGTTGTTCGGCCAATCGTGCAGGAAACGCGCGCTCACCTCCTGAACCGTCTTTTGCTCGCCTAGATCAAACACAACCGAACGGGATTTCTTGTTGCGGTGGCCCACCCAGTTGCCGCTGTCACGCGAGGGGTCGGCGGCATTGCCGTCCGTCAGCTTCGTCCCGTCATCCGGGAAAGCGCCCTCCGGCTGTTCCGACCATGTGTACGTTTTCCCTTGGGCCAGATTATAAAAGCCGGCGCTTTCTCTGCCCGCCTCCTCCGCATTCACAGACGATATTAACGATAACAGCATGACCGGGACAAGCAGCAAAGCAGTCAAACTTCGTCTAGTTTTCACCTAATCTCACGCTCTCTTTCTATGCATAATTAGTTCTGCTCCTGTTCCTTCAACTCCGCAAGCGCATCAAGCATATTCAGAATAACGGTCACTGCTTCAGCTCTCGTCGCCGAGGCGGCCGGCGCGAACCGGTTGTCCCCGCGACCGTTCATCACTCCCGCCTCCTGGGCTGCTGCCACGTACGGCTTCGCCCAAGCCGGGATTTGATCCGCGTCCGCGTAAGAGAGCTCATGCCCTTCCGCAGTCTTCAGACCCAAGCCGCGAACAATCATTGCTGCCAGTTCTGCTCGACTAATCGAAACCTTCGGTCGGAATGTCCCATCCGCATAGCCGCTGATCAGGCCGGATTCCAAGGCTTGCGCAATATAAGGCTTCGCCCAGGTTTGAATCGAACCTGCGTCCGCGAAGTCCAGCGAACTGTTCGCACCTTGCAGCTTCAACGCTTTGACCAGCATGACGACGAATTCGTCTCTGCTGACCGTCTTATTCGGCTTGAACGTCTTGTCGGTGTAGCCCGCTACGAATCCAAGCTCAACCGCCCGTTTGATGGACGCTTCTGCCCAATGGCTCGCAATATCGTTCAGCCGAACCGTTGTCGATCCGCCGGACTCCCCGCCGTTGCCGCTGCCGTTCTCATTGCCATTGCCTGGATCTTCACCTCCCGGATTCGAACCGCCGTTTTGGCCTTTTTCCGGATCAGGAGTTACTGGAGTCGGAACCCATCCTCCGCCGCCGGAGCCAGGCAGCGCTTTGATTTTGATCTTGAACGTTTTCTCCGCGGATGCAGCTCCCTTGCTGATCGTCGCGGTCAGCACGACCTCCATGTCGCCTGACCCGCTTGATGGACGTTTCAACAACTGTCCATTCGCATTCAGGTAGTCGGGTTTTGAGCTGCTCCAGACGATGCGCGTACCGAGCTGCCCTTTCTGCGGGAGGTAAAGGTTGGATGCGATACTTCCGTTTACATTAAGCTCGATCAGACCCATTACGTCTTCGATCGTTAGACGATCACGCGCAACGCTCAGCCCTGCATACGCCTGTTCGGCCTCAGGACGAGACAGCTGGGCGGTTTGAATAGCCGCAGTCGTTTGCCCAATCGCTTGCTGAAGCTGTGCCCAGCCCTCAGGAGAGTAATTGTCCTCCACAAGCTTGTCGGCCTCGATAGCCGTCAACAGGTCGATAATCGGCCGTAGATTGCCGAGTTTATATTCCTCGCCGTATACTTCAAATTCCTCAAAGGAATAGCCGAACATAGTAGCTCTGGACACGCCTTCGAACTTCACGTATCTGGCTGGCGTGCTCTGGAAGGTAGTCACGACTCGTCCCGGCTTTCCGTTAATCTCCCCGTTGTTGTCTTTCACAACGTTCGTCCAGTTCTCCTTGTCCTCGGACACGAGAATGCGGTACTTCGAACCATAAGCCGTTTGCCACAAAATAGATACAGCATCAATGTTCTTCACTTCACCTAGATCCACCATGAACCAGGTATCGTCCACCCAATCGCTGGACCATCTGGTATCCCCTCTGCCGTCCACCGCTTTATCCGCCGTGTAGGACGAGGATTCCGGTTGCGAGGATTCAGCTTGCTTATGCAAAGCCAGATTTCCATGCAGGTCCAAGTAGGTGTTCCTTACGATGAGTTCGTCAATCAAGCCTTTAAAAGCATTCGTTTCGCTGCCGATTTTGGCTACCGGCAGAACGAATGTTTCCAGCTTGGAGCCGTCTTTGAGAGTAGCCGTATATTCACTGCCGTTAATGAAGATGGAGGTCCCCGTGTCGTCGCCGATCATATTGACATGGGTCCAGCGATCGGTCGGCAGCTTATAATTGAATTCGCTGACGTAATTTTCTTTTGTGATGGCGATTTTGCCGCTGCCCCCAATGTTGTATTTCAGCTGTCCGTCCGGAGATTCCAGCAGCACAACTCCTTGCGGGTTGTAAGCGTCCGGTTTGATCCACATGGACATCGTCCAGCCGAAACCAAGCGTGCGAAGCGGCGTTTCCACGTAGCTGGCCCCGCCGTTTAGCCTCACGGCTTGACCGTAGATTCCCTTCTCTGTGCCTGCATTCACCGCGTTGCCGTCAAAGCCGTTCCCCGAACGGTCCGCGAAGCCTTCGTCGAAGGTATAATCCAGCACGAGATGCCGCTCATTGTCGATTTGAAGCTTGTGTGACTGATGAACACCCGGCGGGTCCACGTACCTTGCGGCATCCGCCTGGAAGCTTGCGAAGTTCCGATCGATGCGGTTGCCTCTCCACAGCTTTTCCGCCAGCACTTGCATGGAAGGCAAGATCCGCTGATGCGAGTCCGCCATGGATACGCCTTTCTCTACGGACACATCGTTCCAGAGCGCGAACATGCCGCCTTTGACCTGCGGATGCGCATAAGGAAGCATCGTCTCCAGCCAATCGTTAGGCTCCCACTCGTTGTAAATAAAATCGTAATTCAAATAGCTGCGGTACAGCTGCGGAACGATGTAGAGCAAATTGGTATTGGTATTGATAATATCGTAGCCGAGCTCCACGGCCTGCTGAGCGCTTCCGTACGGTTCATACCAGATGTCCATCGTCGCATTGTTGCTGACCGGCGTCGTGCCGTCGTATGCGGACAGACTGCCCCATAGACGGGCGCGTTTGCCTTTGCTGTTAATGTGGTTAAGGAGCATATCCACGTACCTGCGGAACGCCTCCTTGTCGTCGCCGAAATATTCATCCGTGCCGACGTGCACATCCGGGCCGACGAAGGTCGGATTGCTGCCGTCGAGATACTCGTCAAAGAGTGCTTTAATGAAGTCGAGCGTCTCTGGACGATTGATATCCAGCTGATTGTTGCTGCCCAATCGAGAATCGTAGGCGATGAACGCGCCGGAGTGGCCCGGCGTATCAATTTCCGGCACGACGTTTACGCCGTATTCCATCCCAAGCAGCTGCAGGTCTCTGAATTGCTGCTTCGTATAATAGCCGTCCTTGCTCGTCACTCCCGGAAATTTCTCGCTCTCCAGACGGAAGTAACCGACATCGCCGACATCATCGTTCAGGTGAATCTGGAACCGGTTCATCTTATAGTAGGACATCAGCTTGACATAGTCCTGCAAAAACTCGATCGTATAAAACTTGCGGCCCACATCGAGCATAAAGCCCCGATCTGGGTATTTCGGATAATCGCGCGATTGCCCCTTAGGCATCGCCTTATGATCGGCAGCGTGGCCGAGCAGCTGCAAGATCGTTCTCGTGCCGAACATGACTCCCGTCTGCTCGGACGCAGCAACAGAAGCATACTCGCCGATATTCAGCTCATATCCCTCTTTCCCCAATCCCGCTTGCGCGGCATCCAGCATCAAATAGATATCTCCCTCTTGAGGAGAACCAACCTCAACTGTCAGTGAGAACTTCGTTAAATCCAATAAGTCCTGCTGCAAAATGTCAGCCGTCCCCCGCAGAGCCGCTTCATCATCTGCGCGAATGACGATTTTGGATTTGTCCGACAAGCGGAACTCGCCGGTTGCGCCCAGCCACTCACGCAAAGAAGGAATGACGCGCGGCTCCGGGTTCCGATCGCTCGTCTGCTCGTAGAGACCGGGTACGGTGACTAGCGCATTATCCGTTAAGAGATATGTCGGATCGCTGTCGCTCTGGATTTGCAGCAGTAGCTGAACCTGAGTATCGACAAGCGGCGCATGAATATTGCCCTGCAGGTCGATCACCGGCAAGCTGTCCGTGTTCACCAGCGTCAGCGTATAACCTTCCGGTACAGCGGGCAGATTCAGCAGGGTATCCCCTTCGGAGACGACGATGCTGTTTTTCACCGCGTCCATTATTGGCTGCAGTTGCGGTCTGCCTTTGTATACCTCGAATTCCCAGAAGGAGTATCCGTAATAAACGCCCTCAATAGGACGTCGCGTCTCCCCTTGAAACTTGACGTATTGCGCCACTGTCGGCTCGAAATCGATCGTATCTTCACCCGGCCCGGACGCGACGAGCACGCGGTTGTCCGCGAATACGTTCCGCCAGGATACCGCATCGTCGGATACGAGAATTTGATATTGCTCCGCCGGAGTCTGCCAGTTGATGATTACTCTTCCGATTTCTACAGGCTCGCCCAGATCAACGTAAAACCACTGATCGTCCGTTCTTTCCGAAGACCAGCGGCTTGCATTTTCGGTGCCCCCATCGACCGCTTTCTCAGGTCCGAAAAAATCCACTTCGTTCGACGACGAATAAGCCGTCTTCCCTAGAGCCATATTCCCTGTTGCGGCATTGGACCTCTCCGAAGGGGTGGTCACCATTATGAAAGCGGTAACAAATATGACTAAAAAAATAACCCTCTGCCGTAAACCCACGAATATCCCTCCCGTTGTAATTTGCACGAATTACCACAAGCAACCCGCATGACCTTCCATGCTATTTGCTGCGGCAACTTCATTATAAGTAGAGGGCAATGAAGCATCGATATACATGTGTTTACATTGCATATACAAATGTGGACATTTGGCCTTCTACGGTGAATCAAGGCTATATGGAATATCGAATCCTTCTATAGGTTCCGTCAGTTTGAAATATTCCTTTATATAATTCGGGTTTAAGACGCATAAAGAAACGCATTCGAGCAGCTTGTTCGATTCCAATTCTGAATCGTCAACGACGATTCAATAATTCGCCTTCAAGCTTCTGACCGCCTTTCAGCGGAGTATTCGGAGCAGAACAAATTGAACCGCCCTGCCTTCGACAGAGGACAGGGCGGTTGCTTTGCTTTAAGGAAACATAATGGTCTGAACGGAGCATGCTCGCTTCCGAAAAAGTCGCAACGCCGCCAAAAAATATCTTAGTGTGACCAAATGTGTGGCCACGCCTAAAAAATTTCAAGAAGTGAGGACACAAGCCAAAAATGTTACGAACGCAAAAACCGAAACGTACAGAGAGAAACAAAAATAAAAAACCCTTTTTACTTAAGGGTTTATCGGCATTTTGGTGGAGCCTAGGGGGATCGAACCCCTGACCTCATCGCTGCCAGCGATAGAACTGCTTTCCGATGAGATCCGATTAAAACTGCTGAAGCCTTTCCCTGTCTAGGTTTTCACAGTTATCTTAAAGGTCTTATCAGATGCATTTTGATGGTTGGGGACTAAGTTCGTCCCCAATTCGTCCCCATTAGTTATCCAGCAGCTCGTCGGACGACATAATAAGTCGGATTAGAATTGTGTCTCATGGCATATAGACAGCTTGATATGCACTTCAAATAGTTTTTTCTCCAAAATCAATTAACGGATTGTAAAGTCAGATGCGACAACTCCTCTGAAAGGGATTCGTATGCCTCTTCAACTTTTACGATCCTCCAACCATGTCTTGCTGCGACCAAAATGGTTTCATCCGAAACATTTTCTTTATGCATCGCTACGCCTGCGAAATAGCGCGGTCTGCTTAACGCAACATAAGCCAGTTTTAATGTATCTTTCACAAGCGATTCTTCAATCAATTCAGATTGGTGAGTAATCCTGCCCGTTACCTTAATGAAATTGCATGGAAACATAGTTAGACGCTTATCTAATCGGTAATCGGCTCATGTTCTTGTCCTTTACGGCAATCGGTACAAGTTCTTGTCCTTGGCTCGGGACAAGAACTTGTACCGATAAAACAAAAAAGCCGCTAAATTAGCGACTTTCTATGGAACTATGTTCTTGTCCTTCGACAAATAAGTTTCTCTGTCGTCTCCGTTCAGCCGTGTTACAGTAATTCTATATGATCGCTAAACGCAAGGAGCTGAGAATATGTGACATCTACAAGGATAAATAAAGCCACATTTAATATATCAACTGGCCATCACGGTATAGATTGTAACCTGCTGCATATCTGTTTTATATTTTAGTGTATGGATAGTGTATCATTCAACAAGCTGATCCTCAATAAAATGCATTCTCTTAATTACCTTCCCTTCCTTACTTTTGTCATAACTATAGTATTCTTTTTGTGAGTCTACATCTGACCAAATTATTGATGTAATCAGATCATGCTTATGATGTTCTATCCGATCTGTATTCATGTAGCTTTCATCGGGCTGCCAGTCTCTTGGAAAATCCTTGCTTTCCCTATAGAAGTACATATAAAAAATCCGGTTTTTTCCTTCTATTATTTTAATTTCGCCTTCAACTGGATGATCCTTACTGTATTTTTCAACTAATTCTTTCAATTGTATTAAATCCTTAGGTGGATTTAGAATCATATAGTGCTTTCTAACAGTCACCATTTCTTCATACTTTTTACCAAAGACCTCTTCTGTATTGGCAATTTCGAAAATCTTTGTTTCCCCACTTGATTCCTTATTCATTGTACATCCAATTAAGTATGATGAAATTAAGAATATACCAATAATCAAAACTAGAATTTTTAAATCAACTTTAATCACAATTCCCCCTCGGTATAACGTCTTATCTATAATGTAGTCTTATTTGTGTCAAATTCCAACAATGTGGTCACTTTTGTGCATTTTTTCATGACACAACTTTGACTACATAAAAATAAAAAAGCCTGATAAGTCAGGCTTTTCAGCTTCAACAAATGTAGACACTTTTGTGTCATTAGACAAGCCTTCTAAAAAAGTGTGAAACACCCTACCGTTGATTACAAGGGGGGATTTGTGTCACTTCCGTTGAACATAAGGGGGCTTTTGTGTCAATTTACAAGAAATCATGATCCATAAAATAACCCATGCAATCCTATTTCCAGGACTGCATGGGCTTACCCGTGCAAAATAGCTGATTAAAAACGTTATTTTTCCACCGCTGCTTTCAGAATATCGATCTTCTGTTCCTTGGACATATCCCATGTGGTTGAAATGCTGTATTCAAAGCCGCCTTCATGCCAAAAAACGTATTTTGGATAGATATGCGCCGGGAAGTCATCCTCAAAGAACCCTTTCTTCATACTTCCCTCTGAGTCCAACGTAAATTTTGAAATGGCCAGCGTGTCTTTCCCATTCGTATATTCTAGACGAATGGTTGCCGCCTCTTTCCAGTCTATCTTTTTCGCGTAGATGGGTTTTCCGCTCTCCTTGCCTTCGGCCCTTACTTCATCAAGGAACTTTCCTTCGGTTGGACCTTCAATTCTCGCTTTGGAAAACTTATATCCCTCCGGCAAGTTGGCAGGCTGCTTCAGAATGGATCCCTTAAGGGTTGAAGCTTTATTCAAGTAGTCCTCGTATGTAGTGAATTCATGTATCCCTCCCCAATAGCTAATATCAAATCCGCTATTTAATTTTGGGTACTTATGATACAGGACATACATATCACCCGACTCTTGGGTCAACTTCTTCACTCTCTGGATCTCTTGTTCGATAAACTTTTTTTCCTCAGCAGATATAGGCTTGGCTGCTTCGGCTGTTTTTTTAACAGCGGCTGCTTGGGATTTCTCGTAGGATTGCGCCTTCGCCACGAGGCTTACGGAAGAACCCATTAATAAAATGCTGCTTAGTGTCGCGATTGCTACTTTCGTTGCTGCTTTCATTTGGTAATGCTCCTCTCCTATAATTTAATTTTTATTTTTAAAAACTACAGTTGTAGTTGTAAATCAATACTACAACTGTAGTTTAATAATGTCAATACGGTTTGTGCAGAAATTTTTTAGTTTCGTTGAATACAAAAAAAGCCGCTAATATAGCGACTTATTATGGGACCATGTTCTTGTCCCTCAACCAGTTAGTTATGCGTAATTAAATTGATTAAATCCCTATCTCATTCTTGCCACCGGACTACCGGAATTTATCAAGAGTTCAATTAGGATGCGACTTTTTCATTCTTTCGATCTTCTTAATGTGGTTTGATATAAGCATTAAAGAATATTCGATAAACTTTGGATCGTTGCTTAATAATGACGGATATTTTTTTCCATATGAAGTTTAATGATATTAATTTCTTCCCTAGATGGAATTACCGGCGCTCTAGGTATTGGCAATGCTTCTAACTTTTCTCCTAATAACCTTACATGTCTAAACATTCGCCTATTCATATACTCGAAATCAATTCTCATTTCAGGTGACAGCAATGCTACGCTAACATCATATACTCCCTTAGAGTTAAAGGAAATCCTCTCAAAATATATATGGATTAACTTGTACTGCTTCCGTTTTTTTGACTGATAGACTATTTGGACTTCCAAAACACTCTTTACTGAGAGTAATTCCCCCGTTAAATTCCCTCTTTTTTCATTATTACTTCAACTTATCCGCCTGTTACCTCGATGAAAAATTGCCAACGATTTCTGTGGCCAGCTGCCGTCTTGTCTTTATTCAACTAACGTGTTCCGTTAGCTGAATATCTTATCGCCTTTGAACCGCTATTACCCCCAATACTTTCCCTTCAATATTGTCTATCGATATTGGCCCAAAGAATCTGCTATCATTACTGCGAAACCAATCATCACCTACAATATAAACGCTGTCTCAGGGATCTCAATTTCCTTCATAGTTAATTCTTCAAAATAATTCACTATATTTTCGATGTTTTTTCGGATGTGATCTTTTAAATCAATATTCTCTAAAGATTGTTTCAGACTATCAATATCACTACCTAGTCGATGTGCTCTTCCATAAAAGGTATCAAGCAATTTCCCATTAATATAGATTTGTCCTTTTTCAATTTTTACTTTTTCTCCAGGAAGCCCGAATTGTTTTTTATGAAAAGTTGGATAGTATCGTTTTATTCCTAGGTACTGTACTCAATAAAAAGTCTTCTTTTGGTGCTTCCTTTAAGAGGTTTTCTCCGCGTATTCTTAGTTCCTCATGTTGATTCCGTACGCGTTTAACATGCTCTTCATCACCTTTAACCTGGTTTTCTATATTTTGATATTCCTCGAGACTCTTATATTCCCAAATCGCAAAGACTTCAATAACACCTTCGATTTCTTCCGTCATCCACCGACCAACTAAACTTGCCCCATATTTGAGTTGTGTAGGTAAAAGATATTCATTAAATAAATGATTAAATTCATCTATTCTTTTTGAATCAATTTTGTATGACTTTCTTCGATATATCATTTCTTTATCTTCCCCTTTGCTCGAAATGTAACAAAATATTTATTCTGCATTGAACTATATATCCCTGTTAAAACAATCCTGGGACTTACAACATTGTTAAGCTAAACTGCCCGTTAGCTTAATGAAATTGCATGGGAAAATAGTTAGATACTCATCTAATCGGGAATCGGCTCATGTTCTTGTCCTTTTCGGCAATAGTACAATGTTCTTCTCACTCTCTACCGGAAAGACAGGCCGTAAGTACGGCCCTGTAAGTGCTTCAACACTTCCCGAAATCACTCTTCACGATATATCACACGGCTTGCAGCAGTGACTATGATTGAATTAGCCAATCTGTCTCTAACGCATTCCAGTTTGGCGTAGGCACATCCGACCTTGCCCTCCATTCGGCAAAGTCCTCATTCAAGGCTGTGAGCTCAACTGCTGTCCCATCAATCAACCCGCTAACCGGAAGCATGAAGAAAATCTTCAACGCCCAGCGGATTAAGTTTGGATAGCCGGTAATCCAAGACGCCTGCTTCGCAGGGGTTAACGGGTACCCCAATGATTCAAGTACACGGAAGCCCTCTCCCATCGCCGCCACTAACTGACGCATTCGCCTGTCGTCACGGACAACCTGTTTCATCTGGAAGCTATGGAACAGAATGACCATGTTCATGGGCACGACCAGCACCATGTGGTTTTTCAGCCAGGCATCGATCTGATCATGGTAACTGAGCTTGTACTTGGTTGGCATGAATGCTTGCTCCAGCAGGGAGCGAAACGGAACGGGACCGTCCAGACCCCCGATGACCATCTCCCCATGGCCGCCACGAATGCAAATGACTCGTCCGTCGGTACGTGTACCTGCGGTAGCTTGGAATCCAAAAGCGACCTGTTTAGGCGACTGTCCATGTTTACTCAAATGGTCCTGCATGGCGTAGGTATTCATATTGTTGCCGACCAATACGATATGACGGCTAACGTTTTCTGCGAGGATCGGTAGCACAGCCCCGAAATCCGAATATTTCATCATGACGAAGATCAAGTCATACGCGTCACCTGACTCTAGTCTACGAATTACACGAACCCGATCAACAGTTGTCTTGCGCTGAAGGTAATGCCGAATGACCAGTCCCTCCTTTTCCAGTTCCTCCGCTCGCTTTCCTCTTGCCAACACAGTCACGTCATGACCGCCCTTTACTAGGACATGTGCCAGATAGCTTCCCTGCACACCTGCACCGTACACAAGTATATTCAATATTATCCCTCCTTTTATAATTAACAGTTGTTGAATATATAACACCTGTGTATTACAATCAAGATATCATTGGAACGGATGCAGGTGCAATGGCTAATTGCTTTCGTTTCTGTTGAGAAATGAACAACGAATGCTGGATGTGTTCAGGAAAGAGAGGAAAACCATGGATCGGCGCATCGTGCGATCAAGACAAATGATTATGCAAGCGTTCATTGGGCTGTTGGGAGAGCAGGAATTTGAGAGGGTCACCATTCAAGGTATTGCGGATCGGGCCAATGTCAACCGCGGAACGATCTATTTGCATTTTACAGACAAATATGACCTGCTGGAACAGAGCGTGGAAACGTATCTGATGATGCTTGCTGACAGTTGTGTGCCGGAGGATGGGCCAACCAATGAACTGTCCCGGGACCTGCTGATTCGTGCGTTCACGTATCTGAAAGAGCATGCAGAAATCTATGGCGTTTTGATTACCAATAAAGGTATTCCGACATTCAGACACCGTATGACACAGATGATTGAAGCGAATATCACCTTGGTGGTGAACCAAATGAAGCTAGAAACCGGTATCCACAAGGATGTATTGGCGCAATTCTTGTCCGTTTCCATTACGGGGTTGATTGAGTGGTGGGTCGTCCAATCTATGCCATATACGCCAGAAGAGATGGTTGAACAGATGGCTAGAATTTTGGAAGCAAGGCTGCAGCTATGGTAAACGAATTAAATTTGAAGTGTGATACCTGCATAAAAGTTTTGAAATTAATTTAATATTTACATTTTCAAACGGGTTTACAGCCAGTTGAAATACTTCCGAGGACTGAAGTTTTTTTGATCCTAATCCAGTCTAGTTTATCACTCAAAAGAGCCCCACCTTTCCCAGGTAGATATTTATCAAATCGGCAATAGTACCATGTTCTTGTCCATTTTCGGCAATGGGACCCAGTTCTTGTCCTGAGCCAAGGTCAAGAACTGGGTCCCTTAAAACAGAAAACCCGCGCAGGACGCGGGTTCTTATGGGATTATGTTCTTGTCCACCGACAATTTATTATAGGTTCCTCAACTTAATCTTCAAAAAGTTCTTCTAATAATGAATCAATCTCTTTCTTTCTCTTGGCTGTATCCTCTCAAACATAAGAAAACACAAAAGAAGCCGCCAAATTAGCGACTTCCAATGGAACGATGTTCGTGTCCTTCGACAACTCGGTTCAGCAAATTCCAAAATTGTTCAACCATGACGGATGGCGGATACGGCATCGAACGGATAATCCACCATTCCAATACACCCACTGATGCTGAAATTAAAAATTGTACTGTAATGTCCCTGTTCCTGTCCTGATCGAGATTGATTGAATCCAGATGTTCAATCAGACTTTTTCTGAACATGGTCTCCATTTGGTTTCGAAATACCATGCTTCCCTTGCTCTTCAGCATAATCGAGTAGAAAGAAGCATGCTGCTCCAAATATTCAAAAGTGTGAAGTAGTGCGGTTTTGGAAGGAAGCTGAACCAGGTCATCTCCAGACATACAATGTCGAAGCAACTGGTTAATCTCAGCTGCTATGCATTGCTCGCGCAGATCGTACTTGTCATCGAAATGCAGATACACCGTTCCTCGATTGACATTCGCTTCTGCCGCAATTTGATTAATCGTTATGCTCTCGAATTCCTTTTCTGACATTAGCCTCATATTCAAAATGGTCTCCGTCCCAATACCGCATGGTCTCGTACATGCGGCGCCCGTACAGGATACCCGTCAGACCGCGGACGTCTTCGATGAAATGACGGAATAGCACGGGGTCGGGCTGAAATGCCATATGGTCGACGAACCCGTCCAGAGACTGGTTCAACGCAAAAACAATCTTTGCCATGCGACTGACTCTCCTCCCTGGTTTTCTTGCACATTCATCATCAGGATTACACGTTCCATATGCAGCCTCCTCTATGTACATTTTATCATCCAACAGCATGCCCGGTTTCTCATGGATTGCTAATGTGCACAGCCCGACCGAATACAACTTTAGCTTAACGAAGCTTAGTCAGTCTACAACATTATTTTCCGAGTTTATCAAGACCTAGATTTAGGAAAGTCAGATATAATAAAGGGTTCCACATATTATACATGACTAATATGTGGAACCCTTTATGCTTAACTATCGTACTCCGTTAGAATTCCTGTGGAACGAATATTTTAAGTCACATTGTTACTCATGTTATGCTTTCAGTCATTTTTACTCCTCCTTAAATGCTGATACCTTCATTGTATTGAATTCATCAACTCATAGTAATATTTAGAATCACTAGTCTTATTAAGGCTATACCAGGCGTCTAATGTTTTTGGAGAAAACACATCCAAAGCTTTCAAGATGTGTGCAGAAAATTCCAACGGAGCTATTCCAGATGCTGTGATCAGTTTTCCATCAGTTACAGCAGACTCCATTTTGTAATACTTTTCTCCTGTATAAGTGGGACAGATCATTTTAAGGTATTCCAGATCATTGCTTGTATGCCCACGTGAATTCAGCAATCCTGTCTGGGCAAGTCCCATTGTAGCACCACAAATCGCTGCAACCCATATACCTTCCCTTAAACACCTCTCAGCGATTTTTAAGAGGGGGTGGTGAATGGTTTCTGTCCATGTATCTCCACCGGGTAAAATCAATAGATCTGATCTTTCAATGCTGCACTCTTCCAATTTGATGTCAGGCAGTATTTTCAATCCGCCCATTGTAGTTACTGGAGTCTTATCAATTCCCACGGTAACTATTTTTGATGGGGCCAGCCCCTTTTTATAATATCTTCCCGAGTTCAGTTCGGCAGTTAAGTAGCCTATTTCCCAGTCTGCCATTGTGTCAAACACATAAAGATATACCGTATTATTCATTGCAAGTTCTCCTTATTTTACAATTCATCAAGTGATACCAACCATCCATCGGTAATCAATGATTATCATCATTATAAAATGACTTCACTGACATCCGCTGTCAGTGAAGCTATTAAAGTTGATAATATTCCATTAACTCCGACACAACACCAACAAGTTTTTCCTTCAAACTCTGTGGTTCGATTACTTGAATGGATTTCCCGTAGGATAAGAGAAAATAAGGAACATAGGTATGAATTGTTTTTTCTTCAAGTAAAAAGATTGCTTGATTTGATGTACGCTCTTTCAGATGATGCCCCAAAAACCAATGCAGGCATAAGTCATCCAACGCCTCTGACCTACCTTCGATAATTAAAGCAATTAACCCGTCCTTGCCGACTAAATCAGGTAATAGATTTCGCAAAAAAAATTCCCGAGCCAAAAAAGCTTCGGAACGCTTAAATATGTTTTGAGTACGCTTGATTTGTAAAATCCGTCCTACCCGAAAGCTGCGGATCCCATTTCTCAGGTGGCAAAATGCAACAATATACCATTTATTGTTCCAGTAAACCATTCCATAGGGATCTATCACCCTAGTCTTGGGTTGATCATCACGACGTGTGCGATAATCAATTTCTACAGAGAATTCGTTTGCTACAGCTTGCTCCAATTCCGCCAATACTGGCTGAATAGAAGGGTCTCCCATACGGTTTATAACTTCAAATCCGGCTAAATGACGGCTGAGAACACTTTCCTGTTCCTGATTCGAATACATTTTCAATTTGGATGTCGCATTACCTAATGCCTCACTCAAAGGGTATCCGGCTTCTTTTGCAAAAACAGCAGCATGAAGAAGTGCTTTTTTTTCTTCAATATCAAATAGCAGAGGTGCTCTGATAAAATTATTCAGCAAGCTATACCCGCCATTATGACCAGTGTCGGATATTATAGGCACTCCACTGGCACCTAGCGCATCAATATACCGATAGACTGTCCTTATATTTATTTCTAACTTTTCGGATATTTGTTTTGCGGTCATTTTAACGCCCGAATTCAACATCCATAGGATTGCCAGCATATTATCGTTTTTTGGCATCACATATACCTCATCTTTTATTAGGATCGCTCTAAATTATTAGCTTTGCGAATCGCCTGCATCCCTTTATTCATCAATCTTTCTGCCTTAAAGAATTCCCCTTTTCCTCTTTACCTAAGAGCTGATCAAATCTTGAGTAATAAATGGTGTTCTGTTCTTGCATGTTTCCTTATGTCCAACTGATCGACTCCACCGCAGCCTCCAGATCCTCAGCACCAGGAGTCGTATAGATCATCGTCATTTCGATATTCGGCGTTCCGTTTGATGTGCACAAAAGTTAAACAAACGAGGAACGTTAGTTCAATCAAACAGCGGCAGTCTAGGGGACTTTATTTTTCAGTCCAAGGCTACCGCTGTTCTGTATCTTTTAACCCAACTTACATACATATGTACAAAATCCTGTAAGTGTGTGTAACAATGGAGGAACGAAAGTCAGTTTCCGGTATTTCCGAAAATGCTTCTTTAATAAAGCCGCATAATCAGCGGCTTCTAATGTTACTATGTTTTTGTCACCCGACATTTGTGTTCACAAGTTATCCTTTTGGTTGTTGCGTTAATCTGCCCGTTACTTCAGCAAACGAAAAAGGAGCTGCCGTCGAGCAAGTTTCCGTTAGTGTAAAACAACTTCATTTCCTTACCATTAAAGAATGACCTAGAAACCAGCTATATAATTCCGGATTATCGTATGTTTCTGTCCAGGAGTTGTGATTCGACTTAGGATAAATTGTGAAAGAGACATTTCCACCGTTTTCGCGAAGTGCGTCTACCATTTTTTTTGATTCAGCAATAGGAACTATATCATCCTTCGCGCCATGGAATGCCCAGGTGGGTGTTCCTATTAGTTCATGTATCCGGTTGGGGTTACCTCCACCACATATTGGAGCGATAGCCGCGAATCTTCCTGGATATTCTGCTGCTAAGTGCCACGTCCCATAACCACCCATGCTTAGCCCCGTCAAGTATAACCGATCTGGATCTACGTTGTAGTTTGCAATGATCTCATCTACTAATGCCATCAATCCGTCTTGTTCAGCATTCCAAAAAGAATCCTCCGGGCATTGAGGGGAAATCGTAATGAATGGAAAAGAAGGATCGCGTTCTACTATCATAGGAATTCCATGTGCTTTTACCAACTCCAGATCATCTCCACGTTCACCTGCCCCGTGAAGAAATAAGATTAAAGGCCACTTAATTGACGATTCTTTTTCATAATGATCTGGCAAATGTAAGAGATATTTCATCCGCACTCTTTTTGTTATTTCTTTATCCAAATTATTTACGGTTTGACTCATTGTATCTCCCTCACTTTAGTGATATCTCCCATAAGGGTAAAAATAGAATTTCCCATATTCCCCGAAATTCCTTCAGTTTCGGAACTTTTTAGTTCGACCATTTCTTTCCTTTGCTTAGTATAGCTACCATCAGGATATCTGATAGCGAGTCGCGGGTTCTGTTCCAAAACTCGTATGATCCTCCCGATCATCTTATCACTCCATTCGTGAATGCTATATAAATATTCCACGGCAGCTGATCAATCTGACCAGCTGCCTTCTCATCTTTATTCAACTAACGTCCCCCATTAGCGTAATATGATTAATCTTCGGACCTACCATACAAACATTTTAGAATCGAATCTGCACATTCTTCTGAAGAATTTATGTGTGTGTTGACAGTATAGTCGTACTCTATATCTTTAGCCATAATTTTGTGTTGCCAGTCTGATTGATCTTCAGTTCTATCTCCACGTTCAATATTTCTTTGACGACAAATTTCCAAAGGACAAAACACTTCAACAATATAAAAGGGGTACCCAGCAAATATGTTCTTAACTTTTTCATAATGGGGTTTTAACTCAGGTCTTTCTACCAAGATGCCATCGATAAGCACATTTTTACGATGATCAGAAAATAGTTTGGCGGTATGATACATCATAAATAATTGCATCACTTAAATATTTCCAATAATCTTCTCGAAGATAGTTATCGCCAATTGTATTTTCAAAAAGATCGTTTGCAACCACATAAAAAAACTCATCCGATTTTAACTGAATAGCGTCTACTATAGATGTTTTTCCTGAACTTGTTACTCCGTTCAAGAATACGATTTTCCCTTTGCTCATCTCTAATTCCCCTATTCGTTCAACTTAAATACAGTTTAACAGTTTCAACATATAAACAGGATTGAGAAAACAGTTATAATTGAACTATGCTGCCCATTAGAGTTAAAACAGCTGCCAACCGGCAAACTGCTCCATCTGTTCTCCACAAAGGTTTCCCCTTAGCTTAGCGACCAACAGACTACAACTTCATTCGATATACCCCAGCCTCATCGAGAAAATCTTTTCTGGTCAATCCTTTTTCTCCAAGCAATGGCGCCCTTTAGTTTTTTTACCGTCGCTTCTCGCAACCCACCGACACTGCTTATTTCTATTGGTCCGGGCGTAGGAGAACGGGAAGGTACAGTCAAGGATACGCTGACCAATATTCGCGAGATCGGTGAGTATGTCATCAATATGGTCTCCGAACCTTTGGGCGAGGCGATGCATCGTTCATCCGCCAATGTCGGGCCGCAGAAGAATGAGTTTGAACTTGCAGGAGTCACGCCAAAGCCTTGTAAGAGCGTCGATGTGCCGGCGGTGCTTGAAGCGCCAATCGCTTTCGAGCTTAAGCTAGATCGAATTATTCCTGTGGGCGGGGATAATCTGGTACTTGGAATCGTGGAACGTGTGCAGCTGGACTCCGCCGCCTATGCAGGAAATTATAAAACAGCAATGGACAACTGGAAGCCGTTGGCAAACTTAGCCGATGACTTTGCCAGATTGACGTCTGCATTTCCGCTCGGACCAGGCAAGCGTTAAAAAAATGAAAATTATCAAGGAAAGAAGCAGCGATGAACTAGGACGAAAAAAAGTCCAAGACATTCGGCGAAATGATTGAACTATCCTGCCCGTTAGTTTAATCAAAGGGCGTCTACCGCCGTCGATGAAATCATATCGGGAATGTAATAATGTTCTTGTCATCAGTCGGGAATGTTATCAAGTTCTTGTCATTGTGTTTTGACAAGAACTTGATAACATAAATATAAACAGCCGCATAATCAGCGGCTTCTAATGTTACTATGTTTTTGTCACCCGACAGTATCGTTATTATTATGGATTGTTATTGTGTCAAATTATAACAGAACTAAAATGGAAATGACAGATTGGATGAAGAACTGTTAGCCGTCTGCTCACGCAAGTATCCTCTGCTATCTAGCCTCGCCTCGCCAGTAGCAGAATAAGCCCGTTGCCCCCTATGGTCCGGTGGCTGCAAACAGGCTTTTTGACTCCGCTTATATCGTGATATGTCTTCGTTCAATGCCAACCACTGCACCGCCAACCCGAACCTGGTTGATTTCACCGCTCTCGCTCAGACGCAATCCTACCTTGATTTCAGAAGGACAATCCATCGAATACCCTTGCCTGAACTTGACGTGCTCCACTTCCCGCAAAGATCGTTGACCATGTTGGTACAAATAGCTGAGCAGGGCACCGTTGGATGTTCCTGTCGCGCTCTCCTCGGGAATATCGTACAGCGGGGCAAAATTCCGACATTCCGCAACAGCATCGTCTGGAGTATCCATCGTGAACAGATGATATCCAACCACATCATATTTTTCGCTGATGGCGGTTATGGCGTCAAAATTTGGCTGAACTTCATTCAAGAGCTTCCTGCTGCGGATCGGGATCAAAATGTCCCGCAGCCCCGTCGAAACAATCTGGATGGGCAACCCGGTTTCCAGATCCTCGGCATCCATCCCCAAAGATGAGGCGATTTCCTCACAGGATATCCTTTCAAGAAATTGTGGTAAAGCCTGTGACAAATATACAAGACCCTCGGAGCTAATATCGACATCCAAAATCCCTGCCTTGGTTTCTATCGTATAGGAGGTCCCTTCCTTTGCCAAACCCAGCGCATGCATTAGTCCAAATGCAGCAATCGTGGCGTGTCCGCACAGATCAACTTCGCTGGCGGGGGTGAAATAGCGGATTTTGTAATCCGCAAGCAAGGATTTTTCCATAAAAGCCGACTCCGAAAAGCCCAATTCCTTCGCTATGAGCTGCATTTCGGCAGCATCCAGCGAAAGCCCATCCTCTAAGACAACGCCTGCTGGATTACCGCCACGCTCCCCTTTCGCAAACGCATTTAACGTATACACTTCCACATTCATGTTCCGTTCGTCCTCTCCTTATCTTCGAAAAACCGATGTGCGCAACCGCTCGTCCCACTCGCTGCCATGAAACGGATGTCAGGGCTCCCCCGCAATTTGGAATCGTTCCGTATCCGTAACATACGAATGTTAATGTTTATTATAGTCAATCTCTCCCGCTCCGTACGGCATTGCATCATGTACACTACAGACGGGCTCTCCCTGCCCATCAGTCTCCATATACACCGTACCGTAACAATTGCAAGCAACACAGGTCTGGATGACAAAAAGATCCACCTTCCAGGAAAGCCCGGCCAATGCCAGATGCTGCGCATCAAGGTCGATCAGCATGGGTCAAGGGTCCATTACACCACGGACAGCTATGCCGGCAGTCAACATTTGCACAGGCTCGCCGTTTTCCGAACAGACCGGACTCTCTTGCTCTTTGAATCGGAACCCGTCTCGATAGCATCCCGTACCCGCCGGAGAATCTGTTGGTACAGCAAATTAGGCCATTAATAAAGAAAAATAAGACGACTATATTTAGAACTACGCTGCCCGTTAGCGTAATGCTCCTTCGAAAGACTGAGATCCAGCTACTACAAATAAAGCAATCTTCTTGGCGACTTCCTCTTTATTCGTGGTGACGCTACCTGTGGCCCATTGCAAGGCACCTTCATGAATGATTTGTGCAAAAATAGGCACAAACATGTTCTTTTCGTTATCGGTATACATTTGTTCCAAACTTTTCGACAAAAAAGCCTTCAATTCATTTAGTATTTTTTCTTGCATTTGAGGTAAGACCAAGCCACCATAGCTGCTGCGACATTCAATGTTCGGTTGTTGATAGAAATCAGATACCGCTAAAACGAGTTGATGTATGCTGTCCTGATCGAATTTCACAATGCCTGAAGTATGGTTTTCGATAGAGGCTGAGGCTGAATCTCCCATAATATAATCCATTAAATCGTATTTATCATTAAAGTGTGCGTAGAATGTAGCCCGATTAACTTGTGCTCCCTTTGTTATATCCGCAATTGTAATTTTTTCAAAATCCTTCTTAGAAACCAAATTGTAATAAGCATTAATCAATGATTGTTTCGTTTGTGTCATTCGTATATTCCTTGCTTTTGTGGCCATTTCCTTCACCTCTAACCCAACAATTTATTATTCTTGTGGCTATAGCAACATTCGCACAGGGTTGTTGATTGTTGCATTAAACCTTTGGCTGTATAGTTTTCATTAAAGCAACATATGTTTCTTTTAATATATCATAGATAAGGAGCTACGATGATTATCGCTCGTCAAGACCTTTTGGTTTTTATAGGGAATTATACAACCATATTTGACACAATTTTTAATTGCACATCGTCTCACCCTTCGTTCAGTGCTATTGCTGGGATCATGACGAGCTGCTTCCTATGATCCACTCTATTCTATCCTTAGTTCAAGAAGCAACGGCAGCCGATTGTCTGGTCGACTGCCGTTATTTCTTTATGGGGTATCATTTCCTGATAATTCAATAAACCTTAATTCATTAGGTTAAGCCAATTGATCATTAATCAATATCATGAGTAAAATCGATTGTGCGTTATCCCTGCCTTGCCTACATATCCCCCTTTTGCATATTGCCCCGCTTTTGCAGTGATTTCATTTTGAGGTTTACAAGTGCAATACCTATGATAATTAGAATAAGTCCCACCACCATCTTGGTCGTAATCATTTCTCCCAAAAAGAGAACGCTGATCACGATCGCAATGAGCGGGACCAGAAAATTAAACGATCCGATTTTGCCGGCTTCGCCCGATCTGACAAGCAGAAAGAAAACGAGCCAAGTCAAGGCCGTACAGAAGATTGCAATAACCGATAACGTCGAGATAAACGTCTGGTTCCAAGCGATATCCGTCCAGTTTTCAACGGTAGTACCCGCTATCAACAATACAATTCCACCAAAAATCATCTGAAGGGTAGTCAACCAGATCGCATCGACTTTAGCAGATGTTTTCTTCATATAAATCGTACCGAATGTCCAAGTAATCGTGCTGGCTAAACCAAGCAAGATACCAACGGTCGAGATATTTCCAGAGCCATCGTTTATGCTGATAACAGCGACTCCTATAAAGCCTAGAATCAAGCCGACTATTTTGAAACCGTTCATGGATTCACCTAACCACAACCAAGCTCCGATTCCGAGAAGAACGGGCTGCATGAACACGATCGTCGAAAATAAACCGGCAGGCATCATATTCAGTCCGAAGGTTTGAAAACCGAAAAAGAGAATGATATTCAGCAAACCGGAGATCATGTAAATGTGCCAAGTATGCTTCAAATTAAGATATCTATAACGCGGTAAAGCGAAAAGAAGCAAAATCAGACCTCCAATCGTGATCCTTAAGCCGGCGAAAAGCAATGGGGGTGCAAATTCGAGTGCATATTTGGACAACGGCCAGTTCACACCCCACATTGCGACTAAAAAGGTTAACAGGATAACAGTAAGTGTTCGTGAAAGTTGCATTTATCTTCAGCGCTCCTTTGTGTAATGGTGATTACCATGGTACAATAGATCAACATATAAATAAAATGCATGTTTTTTATAAAGGAGATAACATAATTGTTATGACACATTCGCAATTGATGTTGTTTGTGAAAATAGTCGAGACTGGTAGCTTTACCAAAGCCGGCGAGCAATTAAATATGACACAACCTGCCGTCAGCCGCGCCATCTCAACGCTTGAATCGGAATTGGGAGTCACTCTCATGATACGTGAACGAAAAAGCGGAGTTATTCTCACCGATATCGGCCTGCGCTTGCTTGCCATATTCAGAGAGATTTTGCATGGATACAATAAAGTAGAGCAGGAAGTAACCGCTGAAAAAGGGTTTGAAGTTGGCACCGTTCGTGTCGGAGTATTCCCGATTGTGTCCGCGCACTTCTTGCCGAAAATATTGCGGATCATTGGGGAGAACCATCCGGGGCTGACATTTGAACTGTTTGAAGGGACCATCGAAGAGATTAAAAAATGGCTAGATTCCAGAATAATCGATGTCGGTTGGATTATACCTCCGAGCAACGAACTTGAAACGATTCCGTTCTTTCGAGATGAACTATGCCTGGTCCATAGGGAGGATCATCCCTTGCAAAGCCGCCAAACCATTCATATTACGGATCTGGACAATGAACCTATGATTGTGTGCAAAGGTGGGTTTGTAACACCCATTTTTGAGCTATTTAAGCAATTTGGAACCACTTTGTACGCCAAATATAACGGCCACAACATAAACACGGCGTTGAGCATGATTCAAGAAGGGCTGGGAATTTCGATCGTATCGAAAACTTCTTTGTCGCTATCGACACTGCCACCTAATGTCCGCATCCGGACAATTAATCCGCAACCTTTTAGAGACATTCACTTGGCAGTTCCTTCATTAAAGGAGGCTTCACACGGGGCGAAACTGTTCCTTCAGACTGCACGAGAGCTTTATTTATCCGGGGATCGGATCCACTAATGTGCAATTTTCGCGCATGACAGAAGACTCTCAAGGCATCGTAGTACCCCAAATAATTAAAGAATAGTATTTTTAAAATCCTCAACAATAGTTTTCTTTTTGTACTTGTTCGATTTCGAATATCAATGCTAATGACATTGCATGGATACATAGTTAGATGCTTATCTAATCGGTAATCGGCTCATGTTCTTGTTCTTTACGGCAATCGGTACAAGTTCTTGTCCCCCGACAAATATGTATCTCGTGCTAGCGACTTTCTTTGGGATCATCTACTTGTCCCTCGACACTTCTTGTGTCCAATAAATAAAGCAGCGACAGAACAAGACTTGATAAATAAAGTCTCAGACTGCCGCTGTTGTTGTTCTATTATCGTTTCCCGTTAGTTTAGTCAAGGATGCTACGAAAAATCTATATATTTCGGTTTTCATATTAAGATTAATGCCCAATTGAAGGATTTAATGAAAATAAATTAAAAACTACCATCATATTTTAACAAAAAAATTTACTGAACATGTGTTTCCGATTTGAAATCATTTTGACTTAAAAATTTCATTAAATCATTACTCAGCTGCACAATCTCATTGTTAGCATTATTCGCATAATCCGGCAACATCATATCCCTAACCATTTTAGTTCGTAGCCATGTCATAAAGAAAAGATCCAAAAATAAGTTTGGAAATTTAAGCACCATTTTAAGCATTGGTGGATCAATTGAAACGCCAGCTTTTTGTATTGCCCTTAGATACGCTTTTAAAGTGACTGTTATTTTGCGTGCCGTCTTTCTGGTTCTGGCTGTTTTTTTGTCAATTATCTTATTCTCAGAATGCAAAACGCTCATCATGGCAATGTCTGATACGGAATGTGTGATTAGATACGCTTGCATATCCTTTTTAATAACGTAGGGAAGCTTTGCTGTTTTAAATAATTTTGCGAGGTTTTCTATGCGTTCTGTCACTACACCATTAATTTCTCCAAATGCAGTTGCCACTATAATCTTTGGTAGAAATCGAGCATGCAATACTCCATCTTTAATCTGTCCACCGAAGCCGGGAAAAGCTGGTAAAAGTCTATCCCCTACGATATCCAGCCACGAAGAAAATCCAATTGAATTACTAGTCATCGTAACTATATTTTTGCTTTGATTATCTTTTAGCGCTAACAACGCTGATTCGGACCGATCATAACGAACGGTAACGAAAATAAAATCGTATACATCGTCATTTTCGAGCGTATCAATGACATTCACTTGTATCGATCTAACTGTACCTTTTTCTTTATATTGCAGGCCATTTTCTCTTAATGATTTAAATCTATTAGAATGTGCAAACAGGCTAACGTCAAACCCTGCTTCAATAAGCTTAATTGCGTACATGCTCCCGATGACACCTGCACCAAAAATTAAAATTCTATCTTGTTTTGCTGACATTAAAACCACCCCTACTTATTAACATTTCCTTTTGATTATCAGACAACATGTTGTATGATGTGATTGTAAATCTTTATTATTCCTTGATCAACCATCAGTTTTTTATTATTTGTCGGATGATATTCTTATTCGCTAGTAGGAGGGAATCATGAAAAAGCAACCCCAAATAACGGAGAAAACAAGACAAAAGTTTGTAGAAGTTTTTTGTGAGTTATATAGCCAAAAGCCGATTGAGAAAATTTCGGTTCAGGAAATTGCGAATAAGTCAGGATATAACCGCAGCACCTTTTATCAATACTTTACTGACATTTACGAATTGTTAGACTCCGTTGAAAATGACTTATTAAATGACATGAAAAAAGAATTGGCGAATAAAGAGCTACCGATGCATACGGTTCAAGATACGCTCTATTGTCTGGACAAAAGAGAACATCTCCTGGTTCTTAATGCCATTTTGGGTGATTATGGAAGTGCCCGTTTTTTAAAACGCTTAAAAAAAGAAATCACTTTAGATCAATTAGAATTAAACGTTCCGCAAAACCATTCCTTAACGCCATACTTAATTGAGTTTTACCTGACAACTTCCCTTTCTTTATTTCGTCTTTGGCTCCAGCGTCAAAAGGATTTATCGTCAGAAGAATTTTTCAAGTTAGTGGAGAACCTATATTCAAGAGGGATTACGCCCTATTTTAAAGAATGAGTCTGTCATTCAAACCAAATCCATATGTTGTATAACAATAAGATAGCATTGAAGACGCATATGTTCGTGAACCTGTTGATAAAACAAAATAGCATAACCAGGAAGAAGTGTTGCTGATAGCTTGACAATTCGTCAATATGAAAAAACTCCCCTCACAGTAACAGGATTTATTATTTCACCTGTCTACCGTATGGGGAGAATACAACTTTTAGGAATAAGGTCTTAATGTTGTAATAACATTTGGCTAACTGTGACAGAAGAAGTTATCACTATTGTTAAGCTAGATACACTTGTATTAGGCTTTACTGTGAAGGGTAACTAGGTAACCGTCTGGGTCGGCAAATGTAAAAGTTCGTCCGAATGGTCCATCTATTGGTGAGGATGTAATCTTTACGCCTGCTGCAATAAGCTTGTCGTGGATTTCTTGTGTATTAGGGGCAAGAAGCCACAGAGCGACACCAAGTCCAGGCTGAGTACCTGAACCGAGTTCTGTTTCAGGCAACAGGTCACGAAGAGCAAATGCAATAGGCTTTGTTTCAAAGACTACAGCATGAGGTGGCCCTGCCTGTGATCGAACCAGTCCAAGATAGTTTTGATAGAATTCTGCAGAGCTTTCAAGATTACTCACTTGAAGTGAAATGAAGTCGGGTCCAATTGCTGACATAATGTTAATGTCCTCCTTTGTTATATGGGGTTGTTATGTTATTAGTTGTAATACTGACATCAATCACAGATAGATTTGGATACTTCTCCAGGGATCTTTTCAAGGAAACCGCCAATACAATGCACATGTCAATGGAAGCTCTTTGTGACCATACGGCATAACTATAACGCACTATTCGTGTCTAGAGCTTTTGTTTCAAAAGCCAGAGCTCTCTACTCATAACTCGCTCGTAGGTTATTTGCCATCGCCTCGAAATAAGCATCGGCGATCCATTCGTTTCATTATAGAGTCATGTAAATAACCTCACTCTCACTTTGGATGTCTTGATTATACAAGCCCCCTACTGCCAACAGTATGTCAGTAGTCCCATAGATGAGTTAGAAGATAAAATTAAGTTTCTGGTGAGAAAGATGGAGGTGTTATTTTGTTTACGAGTCCCTCCATTTACTTTCTGCCTATTAGCTTAATGAATTAACGGCCGTTAATTCATTAAATAGATATCTAATCGGTAATCAGCCTATGTTCTTGTCCATTCCGGCAATCGGTACAAGTTCTTGTCCTTGGCTCGGGACACGAACTTGTGCCGATAAAATAAAAAAGCCGCTAATAGCGACTTTCAAAGGGACCATGTTCTTGTCCACCGACATACTTCTACTCAGGCCATCCTTTTCAGGATGGCCCCTTCTGTCTTGAAACTTAATCTCTGCCGGTCAACAGTCGTCTTCCTAACTGCAGTTGGGCTTCAAGTTCGATCCTGTTTTTGCAATCTTCGCAGCAATGCATTCCTTTGAAATTTCGTTTCACACGGTCGTAAGCTTGAGTCCCCTCAATGACATAAAACTCTCTTCTGCAACTATTACAGGTGGAACGAAAACGAAAAACTCCATCGATTTGTTCTTGCATTGAATCCCCTCCCGTCAATCAAGTCAAAGCCCAGTACTATTGACGTGATAACTGCGACGCGATATAACTGAATAAAATCTAAATAACACACTGTATTAATTATTTTAATGCAGTGTGCTAAATAAAACAAGGGGGCGTTTACCGTTGCCGAAAGTCGTGGACCACGAACAAAAGAGAAAACTAATCGCCGAATCAGCATGGAATATCATTGAAGAAAAAGGGGTTGAACATGCGTCAATCCGTGCCGTTGCAGCTGCAGCAGGGTTGTCACCCGGCGCATTGCGGCATTATTTTTCAACACAGGACGAACTGTTGCTATTTATCGTAGACTATTATTTGACAAGAGGAGTTGCCAGAGCAGAAGAGCGCTTGGAAATAAGCCCTATTCCGATGAAGGCTGCGAGGGAAATTCTGTTACAACTGCTTCCTTTGGATGCGGAAAAACGAACTGCCGTCGGCGTCTGGTGGATCTTCGCCATCCGATCCCTCACGAGTTTGGCATTACAAGCTAAAAAAGACGAGCTCACGGACGGACTCCACTACCTGACTAAAGCTGTCCTTGAAATTCTAGCTAAGGCGAAGCTTCTCCCCTCTTCGGTGGACATTCAACTCGAAACATTAAGATTGGCCTCGATTGTCGAAGGCTTGACGATACTCGCATTGCTCCGCCCGGAGCTATACACACCGGAGACCGTTGAGCAGATCGTCACCCGCCATCTTCAGGAGCTATGCTCGTAAGCTACGGATGGATGAGCACATAGACGATTCCCGAAAAAAACTTGCCGTTACTTATGGTACGATACTCCGTGTTTTGATCTTCAATTAATCTGCCCGTTAGCCTAATGAAATTGCATGGAAACATAGTTAGATATTTATCTAATCGGTAATCGGCTCATGTTTTGTCCTTTTCGGCAATAGGTACAAGTTCTTGTCCTAGACTGGGGACAAGAACTTGTACCGATAAAACAAAAAAACGCTAAATTAGCGACTTTCTTTGGGATCATCTTCTTGTCCCTCGACATTTATTTATGGATTTCACAATTGCGTGTTTGCCACGATCGATTCCTGTCATGATCGTACTCTTGAATGAATATAACCCCGTCATAAAAACATGACGGGGTTTTTAGACTTTTAATTTTGAAACGTGACAATCCGACGTATTGGTTGAATTTTCTTGTTCGTGATCAATCGTTTAAATCATCGCGGTCAGTAATATGTATAACAAAAGCATACGAGGTATATCCTGTCTCCCAGTTTGAATTAACTAAGATGGTATAAACCCCCAGTTCCGTTGGCAGCTGTACTCGCTGATTAACCGCCATCATTTCAACATACTGCTCTGTGCCGTTGCCCGAATCAAAGACGTTGAATATCTTCAATCCGTCAGGCTCCAATCCAGCCGGATAAGTTATGACAATATTTGAGCCAGGCTTCACGCTAACCGGCGGATACCCGGCTTCAGACACCCATTGCTCTACCGGATCGTTCACTTCCAGGCATCCATTCCAGCAAGAGCTTCCCTGCAGCAGCGGTATCTCCTGCATCCATACGGTACCATCCTTGTACTCGTTCTCATAAGCAATGGACGGAACGGGTGCCTCTATTTGTTCATCGAATGCTAAGCTTTGCTGCTTGATCGAGATTAATTCCTTGTTCTCATCATAATAAACTTCGGAATGCATTTCTTCCCCTACAAGGCGAAGCGGGACGTAGATGTTTCCGTTGTAGTTAATTACAGGAAGCCTGACGGTTTTACCGTTAATCTCAAATTTCCCGGATGACAGGAAGTCAATCGAGGAGCTTGCGCCGTAAGCGGCCAAACCGATAACAGCTAACAAACCGAACCATATCCATACCCATACATATTTCCGCAAATCGCCCTCTATGCCCCCTTCCATAGTCGGTCATACCATTTTTTATTCAGGTATTTGCATGCCTCGCGGCAGTCGTACTTCAAAAGCTGTACGAATCAAGCTGCTGTCGGCCGTGATCGTTCCATGATGCTGCATCACGATATTTTTCGAGATAAATAAGCCAAGGCCTGTGCTGCCCTCCCGATGAATCCGGGATTTATCGCCGGTATAAAACATGTCGAATAGATGCGGCAGTTCGTTCGGATGGATGCGGTCGCCAAAGTTGATCACCTGAACTACCGCTACTTCTGCTTCAATGAAAGCATGAATATCTACAAACTGACCGTCGTTGCCGTAACGAATCGCATTGGTCAGCAAATTTTCAAACACGCGTGCCAGCAAGTCTCCATCACCCGAAATGATCAGATGCGGAGTAACAAACAATCGGGCTTTCAGTTTGTTCTTCTCAAAAACCGGAAGTAATTCTTCGCTTAACTGCGTCAGCAGCTCGCTTAAATCGATGGGTCGTTTTTCGACTGGCAGCATACCGTAATTCATTCTCGTGATTTCGAACAATTCGTCGATCAGCTTCTCCAGGCGCTTCGACTTCGCGAAAGCAATGCCTGTATAATGCCGAACCTGTTCTTTGGTCAATAACTCGTCCCTGAGAATGAAATCCAGATAACCGATAACGGAAGTGAGCGGCGTACGCAAATCATGGGCCAAATTCAGTATCAGCTGATCTTTGCTGCTCTCGGCAAAATCTCCTCTCGCCACCGCTTGCTTGAGCATCTCCCCGGTCAGATTGATATCCGCCGCGATATCCCCGAATTCGTCCCGGGACGCAATCGAAACCCGCTTGTCAAAATCGCCGTTGGCGAGATGCCGAATCCCCGCAGAAATTTCATTAAAATAAGCCACATAAGGCTTCGTAAGCAGCAAGAAAAAAAAGACCGCCAACGGGATAAAAAATATCAGAAAAAAATTAATGTCCCCGACCGTTCTTATGAACAAGCGGACATATGCCAGCGGATCCTCGAATTTAACCTGAGTTCGGTAATAATATTGCAGAATTTTGTATAGTGCGAACATGATGATGCCGGATAAGAGCATGCTTAAGCCAAAGAGCACAATCATTTTGGAGCGGAAGCTTCGTAGCAAATTAGCCATTGAACGTATAGCCTACCCCCCAAACCGTTTTGATCAGCTTGTTTTTGTTCGTATCTTCATGCAGTTTTTTCCGCAATGTCCGAATATGCACCATAACCGTATTGCTTGTTTCAAAGTAGGCCTCGCCCCATACGTGCTGGAATATATTTTCCGTACTAAACACCTTTTTTGGGTAACTGGCCAGTAAATGCAAAATGTCAAATTCTTTGGGCGTCAGCTCGATCGTTTCGCCGTACAGGGTCACAATCCGCTGATCGGGGTAAATGACCACCCCTCCCGCTTCCAGCGCGGGTTTGCCGGAAATCATCGGTTGACTCATTTGCTTATAACGGCGAAGGTGGGCATTCACGCGCGCGATCAGCTCCATCGGGTTGAAGGGCTTGGTCATATAATCGTCTGCGCCTCTCACCAGCCCAGCAATTTTATCAAGATCGGACGTTTTGGCGCTCAAAAAAATGATCGGCATGTGATTCCGTTCCCGAATTTGCCGGATGACTTCATAACCATCCAGCTTGGGCATCATAATATCCAGTATCGCCAGATCGATGGAATGCGCTTGAGCTGCTTGTACCGCCTCCTGCCCGTCCGCCGCTTTAAGGACATCATAGCCTTCTTTTTTTAAGTGCAGCTCAATCAGGTCCGCAATTTCTGCCTCATCGTCCGCAATGAGAATTGTAATCCGCTTCATGGTATCCATCCTCTTCGTTCACTTTGCAACATTATTGAAACTTGAGACACAAGCAGGAGGTTCAGTAATTCAATCCAACAGCTTGTAAGCACCTCCCGACTATACCAGTCTAAGCGGAATATCTTAAGAATCCTTTTAGAATTCTTAAAGAGTTATTAAAGTTACAGTTGCAAACTGAAAGAAAGGGTTCAAAAACACCCCTGAATATAGACTTCATTCTTCAGGGGTGTTGCCCTCTATCTACCTGTGTCTAGATAGTATTTAATCGCTATCCGACTTGTTCGCCTGATTCTCTTCATAAATAATCGGATACGACTGGCTTCCGATCAGCATTCTCCGCCCTTGGAACTCATCATACAGATTGATGCGAACTCCCCCTCCGCTTACATTTTTGCGGAAATTGTTATTCACTGTAATGGAGTATGATTTATTGCTGCCGATGGACAAATCGGTGCCGAGTGTTAAAGTCTTCTCCGTGGATTGTCCGGTCGGGTCAATAATCTCCATAATGAGTTTATGTTCATATTCACCTGTCTCGTAATCGCCATTCCTCATGAGATTATAATGAATAGCGGTATTGAGCATGTCTTTCCCTTCACTAAGTCTAGCTTCTCCTCTCGTAATGGAGAGTTTATAAGGAAACAATTCCACATTCCCTAGATTCGTTGCTGGTTGGATAGCTCTAGGGCTAAGCGCTAATCCCACTGTATTGATCGATCCAATAACTGCCGTTGATTCTTCCTCGAGATCGGTCAGCTTTCCGCCTGCTACACCTTCGCCGACATACAATACAAGCTGTGAAGTATTCACATTCAGCGGAAGCTTGCTCCAAACGGTCACCAGATTTTTTCCTTTCGGGCTTGTCTTGACGGACGATTGCTTGACCTCTGCCTCAAAATACTCGTTGTCCGGTGTTTTGTAGTAAGCCACCAGCTGGGCCTGCTTGGATTGACGTGTTTCCTGACTGGCCATCTCTAGTTCCGTGTATATCAAATTGGAGCTGCTGTCCTGGTAAACGGTACTCATTCGTTCACGGACCTCCGCTTTCTTGCCAGGCGTATGGATCATATAAGAATCACCTGCAGCAACCTGGTTAACCACATTGTTAACCGCTCGGGTATTTAGCGACAGAAATCTCGTGACGTCCTCTCCTGAACTTTCCTGAAGCTCAATGCGTAATTGATTGAAATTATAGGAATAAGGCACATTGGCAAGTACATACAGCTCTATGGTTTCATTAGGCGCCAGAGTCGTCTGATCATTCGGTATCACGATTTGAGCTGTACTGCTGAGGTCTCGCATATCAGCCTTAACTTGGGCTTTGAGTTCCGGCAGCTGTACGGTTAACGCTTTGGTGTTACGAATGCTGATACGGGCTGCAATTTGATCCCCATCTCCCCAAGGCATCCGCTGATATGAGCTCAGCTTTACGCCGAATGTGCCATGGTCGTTCTCGATGATATTCTCTGAGCCCAGATGGCTTTTACCTTCCTGAGCATAAGGGATTTTATAGTGGGCTGTCGGGAAGCTGATCTTCCCCTCCACAGCCGGCTCCGTCAATTGCAGCTGCAATTGAGTCTGTTTCATATGCAATGGCACATCTGCACTGAGATCGATGAGCTTCTCTTCCAGCGGCTTCAGCGTAACATTGGCAAGTGCCTTCGCATTCACCGGGATGCTGTACCCTTCATCCGTGAGGATGGAAAGCTCATAAGCCGGCAGCTTCAATGATTTTTCACCAAGATTTTTAACGCGGAATTGAAGGCTCCATTTGCCGGTATCGTTCTCAGCAAATACGGCAGCATGTTTCAGCTGCGTTTCAATCATAAGGTGATTAACGGATATTTTTTTGACGGCATAATCCGCCGCAGGCACATCAGCCGTAACGGAAGGCAGCTTGAAGGTTTTTACTGGTAGCGTCATTTTTAAAGCTTCATCTTCCTGCATGAATTGCATCGTCATATTGTCGGTTTTGAGTTTGGACGGAACCTCTGCCAGATAATAAATCGTTCGCTTCTGCCCTGGCTGAATCTTGAAGCTGGCTCCTGTTTCGTCCTCAGGCACAAGGTCGAATACCGAGCCGCCAGACGACTTTAGTTGTACTTTATATCCAGGGTCACTTAGCACCTTCTTACCTCCGTTTGCAAAATTGACCCCGATTCTCAAGTACACTTTCCCATTATGTTTCATACGCTGCATTCTTTCTGCCTTGACCGTAACAGGCTGCTGTTTCATCCGCAGCTTTGCGCTTTTGCCCTTAGCCACGGCGGTATCCGTTGCTGCTGCCGGTAGCTTGAACGATTGCACAGGAAGGTTGATTTTCAATGCTTCATCTTCCTGCGCCAGCTGCAGTGTCATGCCATTCGTCTTTATCGCGGAAGGGATCTCCGCCCAATAGTAAATGACTCTGCTCTCCTGAGGCTGGAGATTGTAGTCAGTGCTAGACGATTCGGGCAAGAGTTCAAATACCGAGCCGCCGGCCGATATTAGATATGCTTTATATCCTGGATCGCTAAGCACCTTGGTTCCTCCATTCGAGAGCTTCATCCCCAATTTTATATATATTTTTCCATTGATTGTATACCTCTCTACCGTATCTGCCTTGGCCGTAACTGAAATATTATTCATCTTCATCTTCATCTTCTTGCTCTTGCCTACAGGAACTACAGATGAGTACTGGGCCGGAATCCTGAAACCTCCCAGCTTCTTCTCATAAGTGGCGCTGCTAAAATCCCATCCGAATATGGAAACCTTCATTCCGTTTACCTGTGCCGATCGTCCAATGTTCACATAGTATGTCACGGATTGACTGCTATTCGCAGGCAACGTTCTTTTACCAGCATCACTCGTAACAACTTTTCCTTTTACGATGGCGCCACTCGGGGTGGAAACCTTGGAAAAATAATCGATAAGATCTACTCTACTGCCACTGTTATTACTGTAACGAAGTGTGTACGTGAGAATATTCCCGTCAGGTTGAACAGAAATATTCATATCCGTCAGCTTCACACTGACGCTCTGCTTCAATGTGACCGAGCCGAGTTTATCCAGCGTGAACATAGACGCGGCTGCAGCAGATTTGGAAACAGACGAATCAGCTGCGGATGTCCCGTATGTGTCCAGGACAAAAGATTGACTCAACACCGCAGCGCATAGCATCATTGCTATGCATGTCTTTTTTTGCCTGTGCATAAATGTACCTCCCTGTATAAAAAAGAAAAGAATTTATATTTGGCTTTCCCTCTTCTGTGAAATAGAAAGCAGCGCACAAACGTGGGCTGCTTCCTGGATGATCTTCCTATTCGTTTAAATAGGTGGTGACTCGGTTCTGGATCAGCTTCGCCACTTCTTCTGCGGTTTTCTGTCCGCTGAAGTACGCCATAGACTCTTCACCCGCAATCGATATCACTTTACTGTCTAGATCCACGTATTGATCCGCGGACTGAACAATTTGTTTAAACACATTGAATTGTTCGTCAGATACTTTGGCCGGCTGCCCATTCGGAAGCTTATAATCGCCACCTCCTACTTTTTCCTGAAGGTCATCGATCAGCTTTTCATTTACGGATTTAAGCATCGAGAACCCTTCTCTTTCCTGCAGTAATTGTGCTTCTTCAGACAACAGGAAGGATATGAACTTCCAAGCTTCTTCTTGTGCTGGCGATTTGGCATGGATAGCGAACACGGAAGATGTAAAAACTCTCGCGCCTTTTTGACCTGCGGTTTCTCCCGCTCTGGGTAACAGCATGATCTTGGGATGATCAAACAACATATAGGGGCCTTCGATTAATTGAAGCGGTGACATAATCGGTGTGGAGCTGAACAATTGATTGCCCGGCTTAGCCGAATCGGATGTTATGATCTTCTCATCATTCATTTTCATGGCTTGCTGAAGCAAATCCACAAATTCCGGAGAGTCGAACGATGCCTTTTTGGCTGAAGGCTCAACAAATGCAGCGTAGTTCTCAAAAAGCATCTCCTGAAAGAGGTATTCCGGCGGGTAGGACGCTAATGCATACATCTCGTTGGCACCGCTCTCCTTAGCCTTCCGGATCACTTCTTTCGAAACCTTCTCGAACTCCTTCCAATCCCAACTCTTATCATCGAACGCTACATTAGCGTTGTCCAGCATGTCCCCATTACCAACCAATACTCTCAAAGAGTAACCCAATGGGATGGTATACACTCCGTCATTCAGCTTCAGACCGTCCACTATCTTCATTTGTAAATCGTCTTTATCGAGCGTCTGGTCCTGCTCCAGCAAATCATTCATATTTAACAGAAAACCTTTGGACACATATTCTTTGAGAGGCAGGTTGTCAACTTGAAGGATATCTACGCCTTTTCCCGATAACATCGCTGTATTCGTTGTCGTTTGATACTTCTCGAATTCCCCCGGTCCCCATTGTTCACCCATGCTTTTATATGCTTGAATCTGCAAGTCGATATCCGGATGTTTCTCTTCGAACTTTTTTTCCAACGTTTGATAGAATGGATTCGACTCCCTTAGCGATAGGGTAAGAACTGTTTTCCCCTCTTTCGTTGCTGCCTTATCCGCGTTCCCGGCTTCTCCTGAGCCGCATGCGGTTAAACTCGCGATTAAAGCACCCATAGAAATAAGTAAAAGCCATTTTTTCATCGTATGATTTCCTCCTGATATGTTCTGGTTACAACGCCTCACTATTCCAAACGAACCCGGCTGCCATCCTGAAGAGGCTCGCTGCTTTTCAGAATGATCTTATCTTGTTCATAGATGCTATCCGTTTGGATCATCGTTTCTTTGTCATTCCGCTCGCCGAACTTAATGTTGACTTTTCGTGCAACAAAGACATTACCGAGTGCACCCGGCTGCTCGACGACAACAAAAACGTACATGCCTTCCCGGTCCTGATGAATAGCTTCATTAGAAACAAGCAGCCCTTGATCGAGAGAGCTTTTCTCGATGTTAATCCGAGCCTGCTCACCTCCTTTCAGCTTGGCGTTGATGAGTTTAATACGAATTCTCTTTTGAGGGACGGTTATCGTCTCGGCTCCTTCGGTTGCCCCCTCAATCATCGGTTCCGCATTGGTGATTTCTTCAATTACACCTTCCATGACATTGGCTTGCTGCTCTTTATCTGTGTGGACTTCTACCTCGATCCGCTCACCAACGGATATCCCAATGCTGGACAAGCGTTTTGCATCAGCGCCGACTTCAAACCTATAACCTTGGCTGCTATTCGAGACAATGACATCCGGCTCGCCCGCAGATGCCAGTCCTTCAACCGCATTCAGCTTCGTTACAATACCGTCGAAGGGAGCGGTAAGCATCCGATCTTTTGCCAGTCGTTCTTTCATCTCGTTGATCTTGCGTTCTTGCGCAGCAATATCGAGTTTCCCTTTTTCAATTTCACGTTTTGCGCTGCGCAGCTTAAGCTCATCCTCCCCAATGGAAGATTGAATAAACTGATCCTGAAGATTTTGCTGCTCAATCTTTTGCTTTTCCAGATTCGTTACTTCAAGTTCGATTTCTTGTCTTGCCGTTGGGTTGTCATAAGCGATAAGCTTCTGTCCCTTCTTAACACGTTCACCTTCTTTTACGTGAATCTGCTGAGCCTTCCAGTCGTTTGAACTGGATAGTTTAGCTTCGGCGATCGGCTGAAGTATTCCGCTTCCCGCGATCGATAGCTCAATGCCTCCCTGTTTCGGCTGTTCCGTGGTCACCTTGGGCAAGGTCAACGACTGCAGCGTGTTACTGAACAATGTAAACAGCAGCAGCACACCCATAAAACCCATGAACACGATTTGAAGGATTCGCTTTCGTCTTTGGTCAGCTAACCCTTTTCCTAGCTCCATATCCTTTCTTCTCCTCCTAAAAACCGCCCTAATAAGTTAACCCTTAACACCTGACAATTGAATGCCCTCTATGAAATACGACTCCGCATACAGAAATAACATTACCATCGGGGCCATATAGAGCATGGATGCAGCAAAGGCAATCCCCCGGTCGCTATCATTAATCCTGGATAAAAAGACGGACAGCGGCTGCTTGAACGGGTCGTCCAAAAAAATAAGCGGCTGCTCCACCATGTTCCAATAATCAACGAACAGCAAGATCACAAGTGCGGCCAATCCCGGCTTGATCATCGGAACAATCATCGTTATAAAAATCCGCAAATGTCCGGCACCGTCTATTTTGGCAGCTTCGATGTAGGCATAGGGAATGTCCAGCATGAACTGTCTGAGCATAAATACGCCAAAAGCTGCGAAAATGCCAGGAACAATGATGGCGCCCGTACTATTCAGCATGCCAAGCTTATCGACCATAATATAGTTGGGTACCAGCGTGACTTGGAACGGCATGAGCATCGTCATGACATAGACCAAAAACATCGAATCCCGGCCGCGGAATTTCAGCTTGGAGAATGCATAAGCAGCCAGTGCTGCGACGAGTGTCTGTCCCATAATGATCGGCACCACCATGAACACGGAGTTCCAGAACATCGTCAGATACTTCGGATTGTCGATGAACACCTTCCCATACTGTGCAAAAGACACCTTGTCCGGAATCAGTTTCAGATTTGCAAAAGAACCATCTCTACCTGGAATCGCTTCTCTCATTTGACCGATGAGGCCGTAATTGATCTGGATCTCCAGTTCTGTCATTAGTGAATTTGTGAATGTGATCACAATTGGTGATAGTAAAATCATGGCGATAACACCCATGACGAATGTTAATACACTTTTTTTCAATATATGGACAACTCGCACGAAACTTTGCTCCACCTCCTATTCCATGTACTGCCGATGTCGTCGCTCAATCGCAAACAGCACTAGTACAATCAGTAAAATACAGAGAAACATCAGGGTTGCCGCTGCAGTCAGCTTCTGAATGTCGAGTGACACAAACATATTGTTCATATAATGCTGCATCATATAAATGCTGTCATGGGGGTAATCACCTGCGATCAGATACGTTTCACGGAACACTTTGAATGAATTGATAATGGACATGATCACAACAAAAAACATCGTGGAAGTCAGATAGACCAGAGTAATACTTCGGAATTGCCGTAAACGACCAGCCCCCTCAATCCGGGCCGTTTCGTAGTAATCCTTCGGAATTTGCTGTAGTCCCGCCAGGAATAAAATGACGTTGTAACCGATGTTCTTCCATAGGTACACAATGATTACGACCCAACGTGCCGATTCCGTCTTCATCCAGTCCACCCGTTCATATCCGAAGCTGTTCAGCCAGGCGTTCAGGGAGCCGTTCCAATCAAACAGCAGCTGCCAGATCATGATGATGGAGGCGACGGGCACAACAAGCGGCATGACGTAAGCGGTTCGAAGCCATTTTTGAAAGTATGTATTTTTATGGAGCAGCATCGCTAACCCGAGCGATAGCATGACCATAAGCGGAACACTGACCGCGCTGAAGAATAATGTGTTGGATGCCGCCTTGCGGAAGGAAGCACTCCCAAGCAGCTCCACGTAATTATCGAGACCCGCAAAATGGCCGTCCACCGATTGGCTCATAAAGGAATAATACATACCCATGGCAAACGGGATAAGATAAAAGAGTGCAAATCCGATACCGCTTGGCACGAGAAAGAACATGGCCGCCGAAGCATCCTTGCGGAGCCATTTTTTCATGATTGACTGATCCTTCCTTTCTCAGTAAATTTTAGACCTCCATCCTGGCCTGTTACGCTTCCCAATACATTTAGAATAGATAAGATTGCTTAAGAAAAAAGTGGGGAAATATTAAAAATACCTAAAATATTGAAGTGACTAAGCGATTTCGTTACAAACAAAAGTGGTACAATCATAACCACCCGTTGGACGGTTGGTTATGATTTTTTTGTTAGTGTCTCCTGCCCGTTAGCTTAATGAAATTGCATGGAAACCCAGTTAGATACTTATCTAATTCGTAATCGGCTCATATTCTTGTCCTTTACGGCAATCGGAACAAGAACTTGTACCGATAAAACAAAAAAGCCGCTAAAATAGCGACTTTCAATGGGACCATGTTCTTGTCCCTCGACAAGCCGGCTTCTCCCTATTTATCACTGCTGTGGCAATAGATATCGAAAAAGGTAGCCGCTTTGGGGTCGGCTGCCTTCAATGTCTTCATTGAGCTATCGTGTCCCGTTAGCGTAATCTACTTTTGGAGACAAGGTCATCTAACCTTCTGGTAAACGAGGCCTATGGCTCCAGAATCAAATGTCTTGTTTTCGATAAGTTTAAGATTGATCTTCTCCTTGAGACCTTGGAATAACGGCAACCCGCTGCCGATCAGGACGGGAGAAACCGTAATTTTATACTCATCTATTAAATCAAGCTGCATAAGGTAGTGTGCGAACCTAGGACTGCCGAGGATGACCATATCCTTGCCTGGTTGCTGTTTGAGGTTCTTGATCTCTTCCTCGACATCTTCTTTCACCAGTCTGGAATTGTTCCATTCGACTTTCTCCAGCGTCGTGGAAAAAACGATTTTGGCTGTCTTTTCGATCCACTCGGCATGATTCCGTTCATGCTGCGAAGCTGATGGGTTCGAAGGCACAGATGGCCAGTAGCTGTGCATCATCTGATAAGTCCCACGTCCCCAAATGACAGTGTCGGCAGTACTCAGAATTTCTTTCGCGTGTTTCTCCAAATCAGCATCGTAGGAAACCCAGCCAATGTCCATTTCACCGTTCGGCCCTTCTACAAAACCGTCAAGCGATGCGTGCAAAAATAGAACAAGTTTTCTCATTTTCAGTTCTCCTTTGTTCATAGGGATATCTACATTAACTATATTATAGGACATTTCAGCTTGGTTGTTTCTTATAGATTGCTAATCACAAATGGAGTATCTTACTACCAGAAAAAATCCTTACTTTATATTCTACAAAACTGCCCGTTAGCTTAATTAACCTGATTTTGTAGTACTTTTAAGCGCTAAGCTCGTACTTAATAATCCATATCAATTACGGTTAACCATAACGGTAATCGGTACAAGTTCTTGTCCTCGGCTCGGGACAAGAGCTTGTACCGATAAAACAAAAAAGCCGCTAATTGCGACTTTCAAAGGGAACATCTACTTTTCCACCGACACATGTACGTACCGGTTCCGGTCATTTGTAACACTCCCTTTACTCTTTCTTTTTTTTGAAGAAATCGAACTTGATCACATAATCAAAGAGAAAGGTGATTGCAACAACTCCAAGTGGAATCATTGCGTATGCCCAAGGCGGATTATTTGGAGCTTCACCAGGGGGTGCATCAATTAAAATCTCAAAAAGAACAACACAGTAAATTACAGCCAATACAATACCTGTTATGTTTCTATTTTTCATAGCTGTTTTTCACCTCCCTTAACATGAACAACCACTGAAAATAAATCCTCTTATGAAAATTCAAAATAATTATATTGCTTTAATTCTATTTAAACCATTTTCAAGCAACGATATGAGTTGGCCATGCCACGAGCATTCCTCCAAATCCATATGGGTAACTATTCCACAATTTATTTTAACACGAAATTGAATTCTACTGCCCGTTGGTCCGCCCCCGCCCACGCAATGCGGCAGTCGGCGGATTATCACCGTTTAAGACGGCAAAGTCGTCAGCAGTCTGAATCCAACAGGTGGCGCTTGGCGGAGGTATATTCATCCATGTCGCGGTGCCCATAAAAAACTGTAATCCATAATTGAATTATACTGCCCGTTAGCTTAATGAATTAGAGCAGTGTAAAGTAGTTAACTATTTATATAACCGGTAATCGGACTATGTTCTTGTCGTTTACGGCAATCGGTACAAGTTCTTGTCCCCCGACAGTAAGGAAGTTAGATTTGTTCTGTGAGATCAAAAGGTTTGCGCCATCCGTTTTAGCTTAATATCCCTGCCGAGTGTTGCTCTTAAACCAGTTTTCTATAAAACTGCGACTGTTACAACCTAAATGGTGCATATTTTTACAACAGCAGCCGCAAGTAATTGGCTGCTGTTGTTGTAAGGTGCGTTGTATTCAGGTCAATTAAATCAACTTGATGATTTTGTTGAACGTCAATTATTCTGTGGGATGGTGTTCGGTTATGTTCCCAAGAGTCACCCCCTACCGCTGAACCGTTTGATCGCTTCCTCAGTCACTGGCTGGAAGAGGTTAATGAGGTTGCCGTCGGGATCACGGAACAACACAGCACGGTTCCCCCACGGCATCGTAGTCGGTTCCTTTACCCACTCGTCGACAAACTGCTTCAAGCGCTCGTATTCGGCATCGACATCGTGGACCCGGAACTCAAGGATGACAGTGTGATTGTCGGCCGCCACTGCGGAACCAATGCCGAACAGTGGCACCGTCTGGGAGTGACCGATCGCCAGGGTGCACGATGGCACAACGAGTTCAGCAAAGGCAGCCGCGGGACGTTCCGCCGAAACACCCATGACTTTCTCATAGAACTCAACAAGACGATCCACATCGTCGGTAATGATACGTACAGAAGCAAAATTCATAAAATACCATCCTTCCTATAATAAATGATACAGTACCATATCATTTTTTGGGCAAGAACAAGCTCTCCACCCCATTGTGTTTACTTAATCGATAATAAAACAACGCTACTGACAACGGTATGTCAGTAGCGGTTTAACATTTACGGGTATTCTCTCTCCTAATGTTGATACCGCCCCGTTGTCGCATGCACCTGTTTTCGATGCGAGCCCCAATTCATCCACCTGCAGACCGCTCTCATTCAGACGTCAGGCCAATGATTGCCATTCCGCTTGACATGGAATTGCACTCGTCCTATCACCGGTACCACCCTAAATTTCCCCGTGTTGCTGCCATCTCTAGTATGAATATTTTTACTCATAAATTAATAGATCTGGGATTATATTTGAACTGCAATCACATGCATATCCTTTCGTGGTGTGCTCATGAGGTGATAATAGAAGAAAAACCGCCTTTGATTTTGCGACCTCACACCCACCTTCAAAAGTAGCTGGGTGAATCCGAACCTCTCTACCAGTATCATTAAAAAAATCAAATCTCATACGACACCCCTTCTCGAAGTAGAATCCTGGTAAGTTCTAATAGCAAGATCTCGGACCTAGGACAAGAACTAAAATGCAACCTACATCGTTAGTTGGTAAAACCTCTGTAATTTCATTGATTATCAGACAAAAGAAAAAGCAGTCTACCTTTGTTTTAGGGTGGACTGCTTGCCGTCATCATACTTTAGCTTAAGCTTTGTCTTCTCTTTATCTGTTTTGTTCACTTTTTTCTTACTTGTTTCCCTACCCCAAATTAATCTCCCGGATCTTTTCCAGCGCTACCTTCGGTTTTCGGTCTTCGGTAAGCAAGCCGTTAACCTCATGCTGCACGTCCGTAATCTGCGTATAACAGTAACCGGAAATAAACGGAATTGCTTTAATCGCTCCGGTTATTCTACCGAATCTCTCCAGGAAAGCTTCCTCATTATCCACTTGATTGCCGTAACCCCAGCCATGTTCGCTCCTGAAAGCAATCCCTCCAAACTCGCTGATAATAATCGGTTGGCCTTTATAACTGTAGCCTTGGGCGAACGCAAATTTCCACTCGTTGTACGTACCGTTGCTACCCGTAATCGAGTCTTTATTCTTGTAGGTTTCGTACAAATCTTCGCCCCGCTCCACATAATCATGAAGAGTCAAAATATCAGAAATGGTGTGCTCCCATCCATCATTGGTAATGACTGGACGATAAGGATCGATAGATTTTGTCATATAATAAATACCTTCCGTAAATTTTTGCTGCCGGTCGTCATGGATAATATTCTGAATGCCCCAAGATTCATTAAAAGGCACCCAGGTAATAATGCAGGGATGATTGTATTGCTGCTGCACAACCTCAATCCATTCCTTGGTAAAACGCTCCACAGCCTCATCGTTATATTCAAAAGCAGCCGCCATTTCGGACCAGACCAGCATACCTTTGACATCACACCAATACAGGAACCGAGCGTCTTCAATTTTCATATGTTTGCGCAAACCGTTGTAGCCCATCTCGGCGATCGTCTCGATATCTTCTATCAGCGCTTCTTCGGACGGAGGCGTCAGATGACTTTCGGTCCAGTAGCCCTGATCCAGAATCAATCTTTGGTAAAGGGGAATATTGTTCAGCAGGATTTGGCCGTCTCTGATCGAGATTTTGCGCATGCCGAAATAAGAGCCCACCCGGTCAATCTCTCGTTCTCCTTCATACAGCACAAACTCCACATCAAACAGATTTGGATTGTCCGGAGACCACAAGTTTTGCAGCCAAGGTCCGTTGATGCTGCTCACCATGCCGGTTTCCGCCGTCAGCCAGGCTCTGTCCACCGAAAGGTTCAGTTTTCTTACCGTTTCGCCTTTAAAGGTAATTTCTGTCTCCAGCCGGAGATCATTTTTGTTTTTCGTACCGTTAAAACGGAAGTCAAACCGAATCATTTGGCGGTCAATGTCCGGTGTCATTTTCACCATATCCAAGCGGGTATCATGGACATGTTCGAGCCAGACGCTTTTCCAAATGCCTGTCGTCTGCACATAAAATGAATCATGATTCCGTCCGGACCAGCGCTGTTTGCCCCGAGGCTGAAGACAGCTATCGCTGTCTTCCACTTTCAGCACAATTTCATTTTCGGCGTCTTACCCCAGCAGGTCGGTAATATCAAAGGAAAAGCGAGCATACGCCCCTTCATGCTCCCCCGCAAAACTACCGTTCACCCAACAGGTGGCTTTATAATCCACGCCTTCGAAATGCAGGATCGTTTGTTTCCCTTCCGCTTCTGGGGAAAGGGTTAGTTTTCTGCGATACCAGATCTGCTCATGGAATTTCTCCTCTCCGATCCCGCTCGCCTGGGTTTCATAGGTAAACGGAACGTTTATTTTTTGTGCGGCTGGAAAATGGTCCATAAAGCGTTCTGCAACACCGGCTTTCTCATCATCGAAACTGAAATCCCACTCCCCGTTCAGATCCAGCCACTGGCTCCGTACAAATTGGGGTCTCGGATAGTTTTTTATATAAAATTTCGTAGCTGCTGTGGGCATCTTAGCACCTATCCTCTCTCTGATCACTGAAGTATACTCTATATTTCCTATCACAGATTACTATCTTGTTTAGAGAAAGAAAATGATTTATCCTATCCAATGACTGATCTATTATCCTTTGGAGGAGTGGAATCATTGATACATCTAAAGCGATGTGGATATAATGTAATTCATCCGGAAGGCTTTACTGTTGACCGCCCGGACGGCTCTGGAGATTACGTCTTTTTATTCTTCCGGAGCAAAATGGAGCTTAAGATTCATTCTCAGGCTGTTTTTGTTGAACCTAATACCTTTATTATTTTTAACAAAAACAGCCCGTATTTCTACCGGGATGTCGAACAACCTCTGATTCATGACTGGTTCCACTTTGAAATGGAGGATGCAGATGCTTTTTTTGAACGGCTGAATCTCCCTCTAGATACCTTAATCAAAGCATACGACCCCTTCTATATTTCCAGAAAAGTGAACGATATTCATTGGGAGAATCTGCAAAACGGAACCTTCCAAAATGAGATCATCGATTATACCATTCGTTGCCTGTTCATGAAGCTTAGCGATATTCGAAATCATCTGGAGCCACACCATCAGATTAGTAAATATTATGATCAGTTCCTGAACCTGAGAAATGAAGTTTTCAGTTCTCCTTCTACCTGGTATACTGTCGAGTTCTTGGCGGATAAGATGAATATGAGTCGATCTTATTTCCAGCATATGTACAAACAAATCTTTGGCATATCGGTAATTAACGATATCATCCTTAACAGAATAGGATATGCCTCCTATTTACTGAAGAACACATCGTATGCCATCAGCCATATTTCTGGAATTTGCGGTTATGAGAATGATGTACATTTTATGCGGCAATTCAAAAAATTCGTAGGACTAACTCCAAGTGAATACAGGGGAAGGTCTGATGGTGGGCAATAAGTCTCTATTCTCTTCTCCTCCCCTTTCTTTAGACTTGGTTGACAGACTGAATACACAAAACTACTCCAAGAACGCTGCGCACTATCTCCAAAACCATTCCAAGAATGGCTATCTGCGCATCACTAAGTTTTTTCAAAAGCTTTGGCATGATGAAACATAGTGAAAGGATGTCTTGGACGCCCATAATTGAAAACACAAGTCCGATTAGTGCAGGCCTCCAACTGAACGTATCTATTGTAAATTGTGACAAAATTGCCTGATGGAAGGTCTTAATTGGAGTACAGGTTTATATGAACATGAAATTCCTGTAGATATTGATGAAGATACCGTGGTACTCATAGAAGGAGTACTGTTATACCGCCCATGGCTAATTAATAAAACGGAAATTCTCAGTAGAGGAGAAATTAGGGGCGTATCTCGAAGTGGTAAATGGATCTTAAATAAATATAAAACAAGATATATTCCTGTTCACCAATGCTACCTTTCTGAAGATAGACCACTCTCGGATTCATTAGAATATCCTTTTGAAAAAGCACGGTAAACAGTATATTTTTGTAATAGAAAGAACTAGCTTTTAGTCGCCTAGTTCTTTTTTTATACGATAAGTAGTCTGTCTTCTAACACCCTATTCTTGGCAAACCTAGGGGTCTTTTTCTAAATTACCGTTTTGTTAATGTCTGCTGCTCTCGATGAACTCAACAAGCTTCTTTGAATCTGATCATCTGATACTTACAGCAACTCGAGCATTTCGGGTGCTTTAAAGATGCTTTGAAATGTTTGGTCCGGTGTATCCGTGTATACCGTCGCGATCCACTCGTCATCTTCGCTAAACAGAGGCCATTATCCCCCTCATTCTATGGAGCAATAAAACGATTGGTAGTGACAGGTCCTCCCTCCCGTCATCTTCAGCGTCAGCATTTGAGCAGCTAAAGGGATATAGAAACAGCGGCATTGTAGGACACAAATATCCTAGAATGCCGCTGTATGATTCAACTATAACGTTCCCCGTTAGTATAACAATGCATCATCTCTGCAGTTCCCGAAGGAGTTAATGTACAATGAGGACTGGGCAACTTGATAGCTGTGAAACCTTGTGGCTGACACTTCCAAGCATCATTTCTTTTATCCCCCTTAGCCCACGGCTTCCGATAATAATAAGTTGCTGCTCGGTATCCCTTGCATAATTTAATATTTCATGTGCAGGATCTCCCTTAAGATGAACGGTTTCCGGGTTAATCCCCGCAGAGTTTAATTTAGATTTGGCTTGTTGCAGCTGTTCCAAACTCGCTTTTTCCATTTCGTTCAATATATCTTCCAAGAAATTCTCTGGTACATATGTCATGCCATTCGATACATATTCCTGGCTGACATTAACCAAGGTAACTTGAGTTTGTTTGTTTCGGGCTATTTCAATGGTTGCATCGAGGAGTTTGTTCGTTATTTCAGCTTTATCAATGGCCACAATAATTTTATCAAACATATTTATCGTCCTTTCCGTGGCAACTCGTAACTATTTCGGCTACCTACAAAACGGTTTCTTGCTGCTCCTATACCGACTAAAAAGAGTAAGACCGAAGCGCCAAGCAGAATGAAAAGTGGCAGGTTCCAACTATTTGTCGCATCATGCAGATATCCTATAAGGGCAGGACCGATTGCGGCAAGAAGATATCCGATCGATTGGGCCATGCCAGACAGTTCCGCTGCTTGATGCGCATTTTCAGTACGTAACCCGAAAAACATCATGGACAAACTAAAGGCGAAGCCTCCACCAATTCCGAGTATGATGATCCACAACAGAATGATATGGGAGCTTCCGTAAAGAAGTCCGAGCGTTCCCGTCAAAAGCAAAATGGATGTGATGACCACTAACAAACGTTGGCTAGACATGCGCCCAGCAATAACGGGGACAATAAAGGTAAATGGAAGCATAGCTAACTGCATGATCGAGAGGTACCATCCTGATTGGTTGGAGTCAATTCCTTGCTGCTTTAAAATTTCAGGCAACCATGCGATCAACACATAGAAAACCATGGACTGTATACCCATAAACAAGGTTACTTGCCAGGCAAGCGGGGATCGCCAAACATTCACATCGTTGCTGGCCATCTGTTGACTCGTCGTGGCTGTTTGCTTCGTTTGATTTCTTAATTGGGGTAACCAACAGAGGATCGATACAAAGCTTAGAATCCCCCATATTCCCAATGCTCCCTGCCATTTTAGACCTGCATTCACGGCTAGCGGTACACTGATTCCCGATGCGATTGCTCCACATAAATTCATTGAAATGGAGTAAACACCTGTCATGGAGCCAATTTTATCTGGGAAATCCCTTTTGATTATACTTGGCAATAATACATTACATACGGCAATTGCGAATCCAAGAATTGCTGTCCCAATAAACAGATTAGCTGCGCCAGATAAAGAACGTATTACAATACCAACAGTCAGAAAGATTAGAGCAATCAAAATGATACGTTCAACCCCATACCTTCGTCCTAGTTTGGGTACTAGAGGTGATAATAAAGCAAAGGCAAGCAAGGGTACCGTTGTGATCAGGCCTGCTAATGTATTTGAAATATGAACGTCATCCCTTATAAGGCTCACTAAAGGACCAACTGAGGTTAAGGGAGTACGTAAATTAGCTGCAATAACAATAATGCCGAGAATGATCAGTCCTATAGAGAATGGTACGGCTTTTTTATTTTGTTTGTTCGGCATTCTTCATTTCTCCTTCCTGAACTAATACGTAGTGTTTGTTTCCTACTGAGTGAAAAACTATGCAATAACATCCGCGCGAACAATAAAAGTATAGTATAGTATATTATTTTTAACAAGAAGTATTTTATAACACGCCATAACCCATCTAAAAACAAAAATACAACTCTGAATTCCCGTCATGGAATTCAGAGTTGTATTGAATAAGTGGAGTATTCGACTTTTAGAAACCATACTTTAAGGATATATGGAGCACTGTTTCGCTATTCGTATGATTGGTATAAGAGTGAGGAAAATCTGCACGAAAACTGATTGTATCATATTGATTCAATGTATAAATCTCTCCATTGAGTTGAATATCAATGGAACCCGTCATTACTGTCGCAATTTCAGTTGTATTCACATGATGACCTTCAGGGTGATACGAGCTATTTGGCTGTAAGTAAGCCCGACACATTTCAATATCGTTGCTTTTAAAGACTGGTTCAATGATCCAATTTTTTTGATCATTAGAAAACCGCAGTCCTTCGCCTGCTCGATACAAACTAACAGGGTCTTCTGATTTGAACAAAGCCAATAGCGGTAAAGATATGCCTTTTGAAATTTTCCATATAATCGCCAAAGTTGGATTTGTATCGCCACGTTCGATATTCCCCAGAGTAAGTTTGCTTACGCCCGTTAATTCCGCTAAGTCGTCTAAACTTATGTTTTTTTCTTTTCTGTACTTTTTCAAGGCACCGCCGATTTGTAATACAATTTGTTTTGATTCATCGACTTCATCCATTTGATATTCACCTCAACAAATAACTTTATAGCTAGTATATTGTTTATCTAGACTCTTTTCCATACGATTAGTATTTGATGGTGGACTACACACTCCTATGCAAAATTCTGACGTCTATGTACTAATCTGCCCGTTAGCGTAATGCCATTTAAACGGAATAAAAACAGTTCCTCCCTATAAGTGAACTGTTTTTATTTAAATGATTCAAATTGATTATTAAGCCAGGTTCGATTCTGTTCTGCATTGATTAATAAGTTTGCGAGTTCATTTATTGATAGACTCATGTACCTTCTTTTTGTTCGTTCTAAATCTCAGAGAGTGTTCCTACTTTTTGCGTGTAATCCTCGTATATTTCTCGAAGTTCCTCTGGTCCTCTTAAAATTCCTTTTTGAATGTCAATGTATGCTGCCCAGTTATCATGTAATGATCCGTCGATTCAGATATCTGCTGGGAAGTTGGTGCAGAGTAGTATTCTGTTACTCCAATATCTTTCTGATGAAGAAGTTCTTTAACGATATCTAACGGTAACTTCTCAGTCTGCACCGCTTGTGTTGCAAAGGCATGACTAAAATACTTATCTAATCGGTAATCGGCTCATGTTCCTGTCCTTTTCGGCAATCGGTACAAGTTCTTGTCCTCGACTCGGGACAAGAACTTGTACCGATAAAACAAAAAAGGCGCTAAATTAGCAACTTTCTATGGGACGATGTTGTTGTCCCTCGACACTTGTCCATTTTGGGCTCGCGTAACTTCAAAGCAGGAGCGGTTACTCCGAATGATAATTTTGTAATCCGTGGTGACATTATCTCCTCCTCCGCCAATGCCTCCTACCTGCCATATGATGGATATGGCTGTTCTTGACAATGAAGTGATACCGTTAATTTTTTTCATCCCTTCGGTATTGGTCAAGGCATACTTACTCCAATCCTTGCCCCCGGCAATTTTCTCCTCACAAACCCCTCACGCTATGCGGCAGCGTAAGGGGTTTTGTTATTATTAGTGAATATGAGGCAGCATTCTTCTACCTGCTCCAACTGCTCTCTAACCAAGCGGCAGGCACGCAGTAGATACTAAAGTCTTTTTTGGATAACAAGTCTGGCGAAAACTCCTCCAGATAAGGGCTGATCAGCTCCCAATACAATCTGAAATAAATAAGCGTGGGCTTCCGCCTGTTTACAAGTAATAAATGCCTGTCGAGGTATCGGCAACGACGAACGGATCTTGGACCGGATTGCGGATTTGCTGAATCGGAAGCGATATTGAATACAATCATCTCGTTCATCCTTCCCATTCGAATGGATAGTGATAGCTACTGCGAGGATGGATGGATCAGCATGGATTTGAGAGGCACCATCGAATCCTCCGGAACGTAATAATTGAATTTGTTGTCGCTGATCTGCCCAAGCAGCTGGCGGCGTATCGGATCGGCGTCCTTCAGCAGGCTCACAGACGCCGAATGATAGTCGATAGGACGCATCCAGATCGGGCTGTAGCCGAGGAACAGCTGCCTTCTTGTGAATGCGGAGCGATTCGGCGAGCCAGCATGCCACAAGTTTTGGGCGAACACGAAGACGTCACCTGGTTTTCCGCACACTTGTACCTCTCCGTCAAGCTGCTGGCGCACATCCTTGTGATTCGGATTGTACGGCTGCTTGTGACTGCCCGGAATCACTTTCGTATTGCCGCGATCCGGCTCCGACATATCGCTCAAAATATAGCAAACTTTAATATAATAGGTTGCCGTCATGCCGTTAATGACAGGAAATTGCGGATGCGGACCGTCTTGATGCCAATCGATAAAGCTGTGCGTGGCCGTTTGGGCTTCGCTTGGATTCGGTTGTCTGATCGTGAGGTGGGAGATGTGAAGCTGAATGTTGTGGCCAAGCAAATTAACGATTAACGGAAGAATAGCAGGCTGATCGATTAATGCAGCGATCTCGGGATGGCGTTCTACGCTGTTATAAATATTATGTGAAAGCGCTTCTGGTTCCGTCAAGACAATTTCGTCGATCGCGGCATTCAGCCGGCTCACCTGTTCCTGCGACAAAATATCCGGTATAACCAAATACCCCTGTTCATGAAATTGCTCCATTAATTTCGGTATTTCCAAATTGGCTGTCTTCATCCTTTATACCTCCTACTTGTATTTAATTTAATTATATTTGGCGAACCATCTTGTTATAATGTAAGAAAAATTCATTTCCCTTGTAAATAATTTCAATCTATGAAAGGGTGTTGTCATGCAATGGAGTTCAGCCGATTTCTGGATCCCGATCTGCAATACCATGTCTACGTGAAGGATACCCCTCAATTTCAGAAGACGCATGATACGTATGATCATTGGGCGTTGTTCATCGTCGAAGAAGGCGCTTTTAATTACAGAATGGGCAGCCAAAGCGGAAGGGCGGTCAAGGATGACATCGTATTATGCCCGCCCGATCTAACCTTCTACCGGCAAACGGACGGTTTATCGTTCCATCTCATGGGGTTTCAATGGATCAATTCCCTAGAGGAGCCTCCGCGTGCGGAGGATTTCCCGACTTTCGGCAAGCTTCGGCTATTGAACAACAAACGCTTCCAATCCACCCTCTCTCAATTTCGCGAAGCCCAATACTTGCATGCAGGGATTGGTCATACGTACAAGAAACATCTTCTCAGGGATCTGCTCTACTTGCTTCAGATCGAGCAATCCGAGCAGCATACGATGACCTTGTTCAGCGAGGATCCGATCCTTGGGCGAGCGCTGCATCTGCTTCAGCAGCAAGCAGAATTCGGCCTATCGTTGAAGTCGATCGCTGTGGAGCTTGGTCTAACCCAGGTGCAGCTGACAAGACTGTTTACACGCGAGCTAGCGCCTACGCGACTAATCTTAGAATGGACAAGGTGAAGCAACTCCTTGTATACTCTTCGCTTACTCTTGCCCAAATCGCCGAGCATTGCGGTTTTACCGACGAACATCATTTAAGCAAAAGTTTCAAAAAACTGTGCGGCGTCAATCCTTCGTCGTACCGAAAAACACATAGCGTATGATAGAACAAGCCGACCTGCATCGAATGAGGTCGGCCTTTCGTTCCCGTTATTTAGTCCCCGTAACCAAGCGCCTTAAGCTGATCCATGGCGCTATCCACTAACGCTTTGTAGTTCATAGACGTTTCCAGCGTCTTGATAAAGTCATCATATTCGGTCAATGGACGTTTATCGTATATAAACTTCGCGATCTCCTCTTCCATGTACCGGTTCGCATCGGCAGGGTTATATCCCTCTGGATTGTCGATAAATCCGTTCAACGCTTCGATGCGAGGTTGATCGTTCGCGAATTCGATTGCAGCCGATTGTGCGGCGAACTTCGCTTGTAAATACTCCATTTCCGGTCTGCCGGTGAATTGGTACAGCCAAGAATGGCCGACCTCGCCCGCTTTGTCCGTCATCAACGGCTTGCCGCCCTCAAGTGTGAAGTGCGTATCCTTCACCCCGAACTGCACGAGCAGCGAGCCTCCGTCCGGATTCGAAATATAGTTGAGCAGATCGAACACCCGCTGCAGTTTCTCCGGGTCTTTCTCAAGCGCTTTCGGAATGGCATATCTCCCAGGCGCCGCGCCGATATCCCATGAACCGTCGAATTGTCCTCCTGTACCTGAAGGAGCGGCGATTTGCAGCCATTCCGCATTCGGATTAACGGTTTTGATCTGTTCCACGAACTGCTCCTTCGTCATGTTCGGCCAATCGATATAGACGATGCCCGCCTGCCCTTTGATCGCCTTCTCTTGATGCTGCAATCCGCTATTGGCGAGCAGCTCCGGATCAACCGATCCGGATCCAATCATGTCCTTAATAAAGACCAAAGCATCCTTCATTGCCGGTTCATGCAGCGCATTGACGACTTTGCCATCCTTCTCGTAGAAGTTGCCTGGCATTCCGACGCCGAAGGCTCCGAAAACGGTCGAGAATGCGCTCAACTTGCCGCCCGTTAGACCAAAGGTGTCCGGCTTGCCATTTCCATCCGGATCGTTCTTAGTGAACGCTTCCGCTACGGAAGCCAACTGTTCCACGGTCGTCGGCACTTCCAGCTTCAGCTTGTCGAGCCAATCCTTGCGGATCCATAAGGTGTTGTAAGGGATTTGCGGAGATTTGGAGATGCCATATACTTTCCCGTCGACCATCCCCTTCTTGACGCTGTCCTCCCCGATGAACGCTACCGTTTGCTCCAATTTATCCATATACGGCGTCAGATCGAGCAGCAGCCCTTGCTTGGAAAATTGAATTAACTGCTGCCGGTCGACCATGAACAGGTCGGGAAAGTTCCCCGAGGACATTCGAACGTTTAGTTGATTGTTGTAATCGTCCGCTGCTGGATACACTGTCAGGTTCAGGTCGATATTCAGCGCCTTATCCAATTCCTGCTTAATTATGTCTTTATCGGGCGACGGAAGATTGTTCCCCGTCTCGATAATATCGAGCTTAACCGGTTTGCCGCTAGGCTGCTCCGTCGTTTCCGCTCCGGGCTTGGCGGTAGCGCCCGAATGGTTTCCCGGATTCTCGCTGCTGTTTCCCCCCGAACAAGCCGTAAGCATTGCTCCCGCTAATGAAACGGCTACTAGCAAAGTCCCTAATTTCTTCATGATCTTAACCCCTCTCTGAATGGTTTCGTCGGTTAACCTTTAATCGAACCAAGCAGCATCCCTTTTGTAAAATGCTTTTGAAGAAACGGATAGATCACGATGACCGGCAAGCTCGCAATCATGACGGATGCCATTTGCATCGTCTGCGTCGGCATCATATTTTCCGCGTTCTCCAGCGGCTGCTGGCTTTGCATCAGAATTTCCCGGACGACGACCTGCAGCGGATACAGCGTGCGATCAGTCACATAAAAAATCGCTTGAAAAAACTCGTTCCAATGGCCGACCAGGTAAAACAATCCAACAGTCAACAAGACAGGAACGGAAAGCGGCGTAACGATTTGCAGCAGGATGCGGAACTCTTTGGCTCCATCCATTCGGGCCGACTCGAACAGCTCCTCCGGCAGCCCTTCAAAAAAACTTTTCATAATAAGAACGTTAAAGCTCCAGACTGCATTTGGCAAAATCATCGCCCAGATAGAATCGAGCAGCCCCATCGACTTAACGACCAGATAGGTCGGAATAAGCCCTCCACTGAACAACAAGGTGAACACGATCATGAGCAGAAAAAAGTTTCTTCCCGGCAAATTCCGGCGGCTGAGCGGGTACGCCATCAGTCCCGTCAAGACGAGATTGACCGCTGTTCCGATCACCGTAATGAGAACGGTTATTTGGAACGCCTTCGGAATATTGGACTCCGTCAGCAGCGTGCGGTAAGCGGAAAACGTAATTTCCTTCGGGAACAATATGAATCCGCCGTTACGCAGTACTTCTCCGAACGGAGTGATGGATACGGATATGACATAAAGGATCGGCAGAATGGCGACAAGCCCGCATATTCCGAGAATGACGTATATAATTGTGTTAAAAATTTTATCGTCGAGGCCTCTTACCATATGCCCTCACCCCATTTCTTCGCCACGCGGTTAGCACCTAGCACAAGGATGAGCCCGATGACCGATTTGAACAATCCGACTGCCGACGCCAAGCTGAAATTAAGCTGCTGCAGACCGGTTCGGTAAACCCATGTGTCGATGATGTCCGCAACCGGGTATACCTGAATATTGTACAGAATGTAAATTTGATCAAAGCCTGCGTCAAGCAGATGGCCAAGCTTCAGAACGAACAGCAGGACGATAATGCTTCTAATGCCAGGAAGCGTAATATGCCAGATCATTCGCATTCGGCTCGCACCATCCACCTTCGCCGCCTCGTAAAGCGTCGGATCGATGCCCGCCATCGCGGCTAAATAGATAATCGCACCCCAGCAGAGAGTTTGCCATACCTCCGATCCAACCAGTATGCTGCGGAAATATTCCGTCGAGGTCAGAAACGGGATCGAGCTTCCCCCCGCTTCCACAATCCAGCGGTTTATGAGACCACCGTTCTGGGAGAAGAGCGTCAAAAGAATGCCGAAAATAATGACCCAAGACAAGAAGTGCGGCATGTAGGTCAGCGTTTGTACAATCGACTTCAGCCAGCGAACACGGCATTCGTTCAGCAGTACGGCCAGCATGATCGGCGGCAGCGTTCCCCATAACAGCTTGTAGAGGCTGATCAAAAGCGTATTGGTCAGCAGTTGGCTGAAGTAAGGCGACTCGTAAAAGCTCTGAAAATGCTTATACCACGGATCAACCCACGAGCTGCCCGTTATGCCGTCCAGGATCGCAAAATCTTTGAAAGCGATAATGACTCCGTACATCGGGAAGTACCGAAATATGACAAAATAAATAATGCCGGGCAGCAGCATGACGTAAAAGGCTTTAAACCGCCATGCTAACTTTAAAATCATGAGCAGCTTTGTCCGCGGAGATAAACGTATCCGAGGGGCTGGCGTTAGGCTATGATTGGCTTCCATCGTATCCCTCCCTGGTTTGAATGCGCTTCCAATTAAGGTAAGTATAAAGGTCCCGACGTCTCCTCGATATACACAAAAACGTAAAAAATGTACGTATTTCCTTCATCATCATTAACATCGATAACGGATCCATCTGCATCAATATCAACGATAAATGAGTAAAGGCTGTCACGAATGGTCAGAAGAAACCACGTGACAGCCTTGGTATCGTTATTGGTTAACGCCAAATACCTAATCGTTCGTCGCTTTCCGTCAGGACGGGCATATCGACGCGGACAACAGTACCTGCCCCTTCCGCGCTTCCGATTCGCAAGCCGTACGTCTCGCCGTGATGGATCCGAATCCGCTCATGCACGTTCCGCAGCCCGATGCCCGTAAACCGGTACATGGAGCCCTGCCCACCGTCCTGATTTTCCAACAGCAGCCTCCTCCGCTTCTCCTGCCTGATGCCTATCCCGTTATCGCGCACATAGAGTCTCAGAATACCCTTCCTCAGCCTGCCTTTCACGACGATAAGCCCTCCGTGATTCGGCGTTAGTCCATGGAAGAGTGCATTTTCTACGAGCGGCTGCAGCGTAAGCTTAAGTATGCGATACTGCAGAAGGTCAGGATTGATATCAATCTTAAACTGATATTGTTCCCCAAAGCGCACCTGCTGAATATGCATGTACATTCGCAGCCCTTCCAGCTCCTCCTCAAGCGATACGTATTCCGATTGCTTGTCGAAGCTGAAGCTTAACAGCTTGACCAGTGAACGAATCGTATCGCGCAGCTCGTCGATACGCTGCTGCTTTGCCAAGCTGCTTATGCAGGCAAGGGTATTATACAGAAAATGGGGCGCAATCTGGCTTCGCAGCATCTTCAGCTCGTATTCCTTCTTCTGCTCCTCCGCATTTTTCGTCTTCTGAAGCAGATTCTGAATCCTCTCGAGCATGGCATTGTAGCTCTGCGTTAGCCTGCCGATTTCGTCCATTCTCGTGACAGGCAGCTTCGCCACGACCTGAAAGTTGTTAAGACGGTCCATCTTCTCGACAAATCGGCGAATCGGATGCGTGAACGATCGGCTGAGCAGATACGCGCTGATCAGTAGCATAATGATCCATACGATACTCGCGGTCCGGTAGTTGTTGTTCAGCTTCTGCAGGTCCTGATAGAAATAATCCTCTTCGATGAACGCCGCAAGCGACCAGCCTAGACGGTTTTTGGTCGACTTCACGGCAACGAGCGGATTCAAGGAATCACCTTCTATGCCGCTGACACCGACTTTGAGCAAGGCGAGCTGCCCGCGAAAGCTCTCCTCCAGCTTCGGCGGATACGAGGCCGCTTGGAATGGGAGCAGCTTATCTCGGGAATCCAGCCGATTAATGACGCTGCCTTCCTTCGTGAACAGTATGTAAGATTGATAGATCATCGGCGCAATACGCTCCGTGAGCAAATCGAGATTAAGTTCGGCGACTACGACTCCCTTCACCTTATCGCCTGCATCCGCAATAGGCAATACGTAAGCAAGCGTTCGCCCCGACATTGGCGAATCATAAGGCTCGCTCACGTTAATAGCCCCGTAGTTATTTAGCGCCAGCTCATAGAGCTGATTCAGCTTTGGATTCCCGATGATGTCATAAACGACCTGCGAGCTTGCAAATACTTGGCCGTCCGCTCGAATCATGTACAATGTTCTGGCAATGGAGTTGTTTATCCCCGCGAACTTGCGAAGCGTCTCCACGGCTGCCTCCTCATTCCCTTCCTCCAGCAAATCGGCGCGGGTCGAGAGTAGCAGCAGCATATTTTCCACATTATCCAAACTTGCATCGATATATTGATTCGTCCGGCTGACGAGCAGCACGGCATCGCGAATGACTTGATTCTGAAGCAGACTTTCCGCCTCGTGGAGGTTGCGCCATGCAAGCACTTGAACGAGCAGCAGCGTCACGATAAACAAATAAATAAACTGCTTGGAAGCTAGGCCAAGGCTGGCATACCAATGAAACAGTTTCTTCATTTCCACCCTTCCTTCGCGCTCGTTCTCTCTCTCCTGTGCTTTCAGCCATTCCGTTTATAGTCCGTCGGCGATACCCCGGTCCAATTTCGAAACGTAACGGTAAAATAACGGTAGCTCGGAATGCCGACCTCTTCCGCGATCTCATATACCTTCTTATTCGAATGCCTAAGAAGCTCAATCGCCTTCTCCATACGAAGACGGGTAATATACTGATTGACCGTACTCCCCGTTTCCTCGCGAAACAATTTGCTGATATAATGTGGGCTCAGTCCTACCTGCTCTGCAATAACGGGCAGCGAGATCGGCTCCTTGAGATGGTCTTTGATCCATTGCACGGCCAAACGAATCTCAAAGCGCGAACGCGACTTCCCTAGCTCGGCAGCTTCCAAATCCTGAACAATATTGGCGATCATCTCAGCTAACGTTCCTGCTTCCATTAATAGCCCCATACGGGCTGCGCTTAGCTCAGCGCCCTCTTGCTGCCTGTGCCAGTCAACCTGCCAATGCAGTATCCGTTCCTTCAGTTGACTTGGCTTCACTCGCTCTGCGATGCACCAATCCCTGAACTCGCCAAGCAAGCATTCCTTCAAGCTCGCAGGAGACAATGATGCTTTTCTCAGCATCTCGTTTAATTCCTTCGTTTTCTTATCCGTCAGATCCGATAGTGGCAACGAATGCTGAGCGTACACAGCGCTTTCCTCGGGACATCGGTCGTAAAACAGCGCATCTTTCCACTCGTTCGAATAGGCGAGCACTGATGCAATCTCTTCCTTCGATGTGACCGGTTTGCTAAATAGGGCACATACTCTCGCCCACCGCCCCTGCTTGGTCTCTTCCCGATTCAACAGCTCCGTCAAATGTTGAACGACCGTGCGGAGTGACTCAAGAACAGTATCGGAATGAGTTCTGCCTTCAAGCAGAACAAAATATTCCCGCTCCCTTACCGTCAGCCAAGTCAGCCAATTTGGATCCCTTTTTTCCTGCTCGGTCAGCCTCTGCTGAACCGTGTCCTTCACAGGTAGATAGGCTAATGGAGGAAGGTCTAGCTGAAGTCTTACTAGTCGAATTGGACGATCTATGCTTAGCGTCATCGACTGCCAATCGGAGCCGGCTGGCTCTTGCCCGTGAAGAAGCTTGCCGAATAAAGCGGCTTGCAGCTGCCTCTGTTCCCTTCTCGCATGCTCCTGCACCATGCGCTCCTTGACGACGGCAGCTCTCACTTTGTCCATCGCCTGCTTAAGCTCTTCTTCCTCCAATGACACCTTCAAAATATATTCAAGCGCTCCAAGACGGAGCGCTTCTTGTACGTAATGAAAATCGCTGTGACAGGTTAACAATATGATCTGAACGTTCGGGTGCCGCTTCCGGAGTTCCCGAATGAGAGCAATGCCGTCCATAACCGGCATCGTAATATCCGTTATCACGACATCTGGCGTTCGTTCAGCACATAGCTGCATTGCTTCCGAGCCGTTGCTCGCTTCCCCTATCCATTCGGCTCCGCACGCCTCCCATGGAAATATCCGAAGCTCTTCCCGCAGAGGAATTTCATCTTCGACGATCAATACGCCAAGCGGCTTTATGACCATGATATCCTCTCCTTTGTGCCCATAAATTGAAAGCGCTGTCATATAATTTATTCCATTATAGAGCATAGACTCTTATTTCGGCAACCTCCGCGCGTGGTCCTCCGTTCGTTTCGTCGATCCATAGTCTAATCGTATGTGACGAGATGGAACGGCTCAGCTTATGCACTTTTTTGCGCTTATGGTTGTGCTTCTCTTCAGCCAGTGTGACCCATTCCTCACCGATGAGCGCCTCTATCCGATAAGCTCGGACGAGCTCGGGAATCGCTTCGAAAGCGGTGCGATGATGGTGCAAATTTATTAAGTCTTCATTAACGTCGTCGTTAAAGGTGACGTGGACCTCGGCGATCGATTGCACTTCAGCCCACTCCAGCTGCAGCCATTCCGGTTTGCCTGGAGACATTGGCTCGGACATCCATAAATGCGGACCGGCGAACGGCCGAATATACCCGTCCGTTACCGATGCGGCAGCGTACGCTTCCGTATTTGGCGTAACCTGCAGACATAGCGGCTTGCGGTTCCAACGGCGCATGCTCCACTGTACGACCGGCTGATCCGGCTGACGATCCTCCAAAAGAGTAGAGACGATCGGCTTTGGCCCCTTCTCAAAGCACAGCACGCCGGTCATCGGACAGTCCGATCCGTGAAGCTGAATCGCTTCGTTCGCCTTAATAATAAGGAATGCATTGCAGGCTGCATCAGGCTGCCAAACTAAGTCCAGCTTAACCCACTGCCCGGTACCTTCGGCTACTGACACCGATGCTTCAGCTACCATCTGCTTTGGCACGTAGTTTTCACCTTTATCCGTATGCCACAGCTCCACTTCAAGTGTAGCTGCCTTAGCCGCATCGATCAGCAGCGCAACTGATTCAAGCGAGGGATTCACTGGAAACAGGATGCCCAGTTCTTTGTCCAACGGATGCGTATAGGTTGAGTCCGTCAGCGAAACTTTGGTCATTGTGCTGGATGCCGTAATACGGGCCGATTTGGCGTGATCGTAAGGGTCGTCTGCCGCGATCCCGATAATCGACGCATCCTGCCTGAGCATCGTCTGCTGCAGGTCGTTCATATGGTCACGGTGGAGCGCACGCGGCGATATCCCTTTCTGCACGCACAGTGCGGCGCCGCTTCCGGCTGCTTCACCGATGACGGCACAGGTTGCCATTACCCTCGTCGTACCGAATGCGACGTGAGTTGCACTGATATCGCGGCCTGCGAACATCAGATTGCTGACATTGCTGGAGTACAGACACCGAAATGGAATATGATAGATGCCGTCAGAAAATAAATGCTTTGAACCGCTCTCTGTCGAATACATGCCTTGCGGCGGATGAAGATCTATCGACCAGCCCCCGAAGGCGATGCGATCGGCGAAGGGCTCCTGCGCGATAATATCGTTTTGGTTCAACATATAATCTCCTGTGAATCGGCGGTACTCCCGTTTACCAGGGATCGATCCGACCCATTCCAGCGTCATGCGATCGGCATCGAAATTGCCTGAGTTTTTTATATAATCCCATACTCCGTAAATGACCGACCAGAGCTCATCGCGTATTCGTTCATTATCATGCACCGTATCCAGCTCGCCGCCCCATTCGATCCACCAATAGTGGCAGCCTGAGTCGCCGCTGCGAATGACCCGCTTCATCGGGATCGCCGTTTGCGTAATGTCCTTCGCAAAGCTCGGCGGAATGTACTTGACCGGCCGATCGGCCTCCTTCGTATAGAACAGGAGCGTGCTGCCAAGCGTAATATCGTCCGCCGTCTCCGGCGCCCAGTCCTCGTTGTATTCCGCTGCTGCCTCGCGGCCGATCCGGTATTCTGCGCCTGCCAGAAAACCCGCAAGGCCATCCCCTGTACAATCTATGTACATATCGCTTTCAAACCGGATTTTCCGCTCGGAGCCCATCATCCAGCCCGTGACCGATTTAATGCTGCGCTCCTCCTCCGAGCCGTCCGCTTCGACCTCGTGCACATCCGTATTGAGAAACAAGGCAATGTTCGGCTCTGCTCGGACCGTCTCGAGTACTACAAGATCCCATAAATACGGATTTCCATCCGGGTTCCGGAATTGATTCTCGACGAACATTTCTCCCATGATGCCGGTTTCTCTCGCGTAACGCTGCGTGCCATGCGCCGTAGCGCCGCATACCCACACCCGTACCTCGCTGCTAGAATTGCCTCCGAGTACGGGTCTGTTGTTCACGAGCGACACGGTTTGGCCGAGACGTGCGGCTGCAACGGCAGCGCATACGCCGGCCAAGCCTCCGCCAATAACGGTAATGTCGGATTTTACTAATTCAAACTTCAATCGAATCACCCCAAGTCTAGAATTAATATCATCTTAATCGAGGGGGTCGTTATTTAACATGCACTGCGCTATCATATTGGCATATACTTTATTTCATTCTGGAGGCTGATTGCGGTGACGTCGTCGAATCGAAGCTCCATCCTATATCCTAGCCTAATGCATCATGTCTTTTGGAATCATAAGAAGAAATTTCAATTCAGCGTGGACACCTACGGACATTGGGTTCTATTTGCGGTGGAGGGCGGCAGCTTCCGTTATGGGATCGGCGACAGCGAGGGAATGGCGCAGATGGGCGACGTCATCGTTTGCCCGCCGGGCGTCGATTTTCATCGCGACGTTATCCATGCGACGTCCTTTCATTTCATCGGATTTTCGTTAGGCTCTATATCGGGAGAGGCGGTTGCAGGGCAAGAGGCAGAGCAGAGCGTCCACCTTCGTTTGGCGGCTTCTGCCTACAAGCCCGCCGTCACGCATAAGGAGAGGTTTGCCGAAAATTTGAAATATTTCAAGAGGCAGGACGAAGCTGCCGCGGAGATCGATCAGCGGAGCTATTGGCAAAACCATGCGCTGAACGATATTTGGCTGTTTTGTTTGCAGTCGATAGCGGCCGGCGTGGTTGGCGAAGACAAAGAACCTGCCGATCCTCTGATGGAACAGGCACGGCTCTATATCCAGCAGAACGCCTATAAGGACATGAGCATGTTGGTGCTTGCGGACGAGCTGGGCATCAGTCCCGTTCAACTCACCCGCAGATTCACCCGAAGCGTGGGGATGACTCCTTCGCGCTATTTAAGCCATATTAGGCTGGAGCAAGCAAAGGCCTTGCTCGTCGATACCCATCTGAATTTGGAGCAGATCGCATTAGCTTGCGGCTTCAACAATGGCTTCTACCTCAGCCGCGTGTTCACGAAGCTGATGAAAGTCAGTCCTTCCGCTTACCGGAAAACGAACCGGGTCTAATGCCTGCCACAATCCCCTCTATACAATTGTCGGAAGCGAAAGGACAAATACACTTCCTTGTTCCGAGCTTTCCCTAAGCGTTAGCTGCCTGCTGAACGTATGGCCAAGGCCAGGCCGCGAACGGCATGCTTCTTGTTCTCGCCGCGGATGAACCGCTCGAAGATGATCTTCCTGTCCCGGCAGTGGTATGCCTTGTCCGTTGTCGGACACCACGAATCGTCTCTCTCGCTTAGGGAGACGCAGATGCTAAGCGGCCGATCCGGATGACGGGGCTGTACAATATTATTGAGTAAATTCACCATAATCGAAGCGGCTCGCCTATATTCACGTCTTGATGCAGCGTCCATTGGTAAACAATCTCGGGCACGAGCAGCTACCAGAAAGAATAGGTTTCCCTTGGAAGAAGTGACGTAAGCCATTTGCGTTTCCTTCGTTGCCAAGCGTTATCGGACACTTTACGTATTCGCTATACCTATTCATTAAAGAGGCGTTTTAATCGCTCACTATCTATATTTTTGGCAGTTTCTATGTGTATATCATCCATATTTATTATCGAATATTTCATCAATAGAAAAGGCTCTTTTTTTCTTCCCTCTATTCCCGCATGCCTTTAACAGCCTCCCCGTGAACTTCCCTAGCCTAAATCTTCTATGTCACTTGTACTAAAGGTGACATCCTGAGTGAAGAAACTGAATCATTTCGAGGGAGCTTAATGAAATAGCTGTCGAATTTTAATTAATGTGTCAAATCGGTAATCGGTCCAAGTGCTTGTCCTCGGCTCGGGACAAGCACTTGGACCTTTACACAAAAAAGCCGCTAAATTAGCGACTTTCATTGGGAGTATGTTCTTGTCCCTCGACATTTTCCTCGATTATAATTAGATATGTGTCTAATCGGTAAAAAGACCATGTTCTTGTCCTTTTCATGAAAATGGTGCTACAACAAACCGTGCCTCGAACGTTTAATACAACCATTCTTTTTCATATCGCACTTATCTTCTTTAAAAGGAAAAACAAGGACAAAAACAACCATGATGGCAGTGTATTATCCTCTATAATCTTTGATTAAAAATTGCCTGTCGGAATAATGCATTTGTTATGAAATACTTGCTTCGTTTCTTTTTTCGACTACCTTTTCTATGAAATATCAAAAATGCAAAAATCAATAGGATCCAAGAGAAAATACCGACCAACACTGACGCCTCAGATTAAACACCCTCATTTTGAGTTTACTTTAATTAAATTCCTTTTTAACAAAGTCAATGAGCTTGGACTTTAATGCATCACCGTGCTCTCCCTTATGGTACATATCTGTTCCATGATAACCACTCTCATCCACAATTAGCTCTTTATCAGTTGCTCCGGATGCTTGATATAATTTGCGCACTTCTTTTTCAATTGAGCCTCCATAATCACCAGGTGAAAAAACAAACAAGGATGGCGCTTTAATCTTTTTGACACTTGGAATTGCATCATGGGGCCCACATTGTGCAGGAGAAGAAAGAATAATGAGCCCCTCAATAGGCAGCTCTTGACGAACGCCTGCAATGATTGCTGTACTACCGCCACAAGATGCTCCTGCCAAAAATACTTTCTTTGCACCCAATCGTTTGAGTTCGCTTAAGGCTGCATCTGCATCACGATCTATATGTTGATTATCCTCTTGAATATTCTGTGAGGCACCGTGATTACGATATTCAGGAATAACGACTAGATATCCACTGTCTGCCAGTTCAGTTCCGATGTCAAGAAAAGAGCAAATGTTATAGCCTTGCTCGTGTGCAAGCAGGACTCCTTTATTTCCGCTACCAAGCACAAGTGCTGACAGATACACCCCATCACTGGTTGTCAATGTAGTTGCTTTATCGCGTAACTCATCTGGAACACAACTATTCACAAGATGCCCGTTAGAAGACATCACCGTTCGATCCGGCCAGGCAGGATCATACTCAACCGGTGGGTTTGATGGTGTGTTCGTCACTCCGGCAAGTGGTGTTTCATTCCCGGTCTCGGTTGTGGGGGATGTATTTTGAGGTATATTTGTTGAAGAATGATCTTCATTTGACGATACAGGCATTTTTACGGAGCATCCTGTAAAGGTTACTAACAAAATGAGCAAGACAAGTACCATTTTTGTTTCTTTAAAAGATACGATCATAGATTTTCCATACCTCAAACTTTCACTGAATTTACAACAGAGTGTTCAATTATCACTTTGAATTAACGTCTGGTTGTACTTTGATTGGTTTTTTTCTTGGAATCCTCTGCCTTTGTCACTTGTAATAGGGGGATCGACACCGTTTCTTCCAGCTCGTTATAATAAAATCGTCTATCGACGTACTTTCTCAGTGGACAGACTTTAGCAGAAGTTTCTCTTGCGAGATAAGGATGCTAAGCCTCGGATGTTTATACTTTCTTATCTCTTAATAAAATAGATTCGTCCTTTTCATTGTATTGTCGCTTGCATTGTTTTCCAACGTCGTCACTTCTACACGTTCTAGAGTCTGGGAATGAACATCTTTTCATTTGACGAAGAAATCGATTGATCTGATGAGCATCCTCCTAGAGCGAACGCTGTTAAAAGCGTTACTACTGAAACCAAAACGATTGGAAAATATTTTTTTCTTCATTTTTTGTACCTCCGTGTACTTCGATTTTTCTTCTCCAAAACAATACGAAAATCAATTTTTAGTTTCATATATTTAAAATAGTCCAGAGATATCATCATTTATTGAACAAATTGTCTCCGAGTTTCAATCAGTTAGATATTTATCTAATCGGTAATCGGGCCATATCTAGGGCTCCGGTCGGCTCGTCCGCCAAAATCAAGCTCGGATGGGCGACGATCGCGCGCGAGGCCGCCGCCCGCTGCTTTTGTCCGCCCGAGATGTGGTATGGGTATTTATCCAGAATTTCGCGGATTCCAAACGTGTCGGCGATCTCGTTAACCCGCTGTTCGATCTCCGCTGCCGGTACTTTGGACAGGGCCAGCGGAAGCAGAATGTTTTCCTTGATCGTGAGCGTATCGAGCAGGTTATAGTCCTGAAAAATAAAGCCGAGCTTATTGCGGCGGAAGTCGGATAGCTTCTCCTCATTCATGGTCACGATGTTGTGCCCGTCGATAGTGATTTCCCCGGATCGGCGTATCGATCGTCGAAAATTTGTTCAGCAGCGTGGATTTCCCCGCACCGGAAGGTCCCATGATGCCGACGAATTCACCCTCTTCAATGCTAAGGCTGATATTGTGTAGTGCCGTATATTGGTTTCCTTGGGTGCCAAAGGTTTTATTGACGTTCTCCGCTTGCAGTATTGTTTTCATGAGGTATCTCCTTCAGCTTTGTTGTATTCGTAACTTATCGCTTACACCCCTCATGTTAAATTCCGAACCTTCCAGCATGTTAATCCCAACCTTACAGCAGCCTTAAATTGATAAAAGGCGCCAAAAAACCGGAGAGCGCTTGGGTGCGCCCTCCACAAGAAATGAACTCCAAAAATAAAAAAAGTCCGCAGCATATCGCGGACTTTTCCTCTAATATGAATATGAAACAGCATTAGAAACGGACTGGAAGGCTCACCAAAGATCGCAGCGTGCTGTAATGATATGTCAAGTCCTCCGGTTTAACGTCAAGACGCAGGTTGGGAAAACGCCGCAATAGAGAGCTGAACGCGATTTGCCCCTCCATGCGGGCAAGGGGTGCCCCTAAGCAAAGATGGATTCCTCTACCAAAGGCCAAATGATCGATCTCTTGTCTTGTGATGTTCAGCCACTCAGGCCCGTCAAATCGGCTTGCATCCATATTCGCTCCGGCCAGCGAAACCACGACCATCTCGCCTTTTCGAATTTGTGTGCCATGTATTTCGATATCTTCAACCGCGACCCGGCTCGTTATCATGATCGGACCCGCATACCGCAACAGTTCTTCAACCGCAGCCGGCAAAAGGGCCGGGTCCTCCTGAAGGAGCCGTATTTGTTCGGGATGTTGAAGCAGCGCCAGGGTTCCGTTACCGATCAAATTCACGGTCGTTTCATGTCCAGCCGTAATGAGCAGCCATATAGTGGAGAGCAGCTCGTTCTCGTTGAGCTTATCTCCCTCGTCGTAAGCCTGGAGTAACCCACTGATGACATCGCTCCCGGGGTGCTCTCTCTTTTCGGAAATCAAAGATTGAATGTAGTCAATAAACTCCTGAAGGGCTCCTTGGACTAAACTTTCTTGGCCGGGGTTTAGCGCAGCCCGGGCCAGCTTGTGGGTCCACTCGCGAAAACCTGCCTGATGATGACCGGGGATCCCCAGCATCTCCGATATCACGATGATAGGCAGCGGATAAGCAAAATCCGAAATGAGTTCCATCTTGCCCCGGGTGGCTACCTTATCCAGCAGCTCATCGGCAATTTGTTGGATTCGCGGACGAAGCTCTTCAATCATACGGGGCGTAAATGCTTTGGAGACCAAACGCCGCAGCCGGGTATGATCGGGAGGATCCACCGTGAGCATATTGGGCATATTCTTGAACCATTCAAGCAATTCATTGACGGAGCTGTTCTGGGTTGGGGCTTTTTGCTGTGAAGAGTACTTTCGCCGATCCGAGAGGAACCGGGGGTCCTTTAAAATTGCCGAGACATCCTCATACCGAAAGGCTACCCAAGCTTCGCCCATGCCAAAAAAGTCATCAAGCCGATAAAGTCCTTCCTGATGTTGGGTCAGCTTTTGGTAAAACGCATTAAAATCACGCATTGTGTCCGGCGATACAAAATCGTTGCTTGTTATGCCTTTCACGGCTGATCACCTCTTTACTTTAGTTTTCCATACCGAATCGGATCATGTCACAAAAAGCGTCCAGTTCCTTCATAAGGCTGCGGGCATAGGTTTCATCAATATGGTTCATACCGTTCGTGTCCTCCAGAAACTTCGTTTCGAAATGTCTGGTAACGGCCATGACGAGCTCGAATGCATGCTTGCGGTTTATGCCTTCGCGAAGCGGCACCTTGTCGAAAAGCCTTACGAGCATCGCTTGACGGGTTTCGCTGACCTGACCGTACTTATCCTCGACTTCCTCCTTCAAGCCATCGGGTGTGGCATAAAATGCTTCAAATACTAACTTCCATTCATCAGAATGCTCTCGAAAATAGTCGAGCTTCGCATGGCTTAACTGAGAAATGGCTGTAAAAAAATCGATGTGTTCCGTCCACTCATCGTAATGGATGCCGGTTCGGACTTTCTCAAAGCAGTGGTCAACTAAGCTAAGATACAGTTTCTTCTTACTCGTGAAATGATGAAAGATCAAAGCTTTGGAGATACCGGCAGCTTCCGCCAACATTTCCGTTGATGTGTTCTTGTAACCGTTGCGGGCAAACACGGATAAGCAGGCTTGCAAAATCTTCTCTCGTTCGTAGAGCTGTATCGGCAGATTCATCACCTCTTTTTGAATTTGCTGACCAATTGGTTAGTAAAATCATACAGGATGCTGACCTGTCGGTCAATATAAATGACAAAAAAATCCACCTGCGTCAATTCCTCTTCAGACATGTATCATTCCTGACCGATAGAAGGATTTCACTATCCTTCTTTTTTCTTTGTCTTTCACTTCACTTTTTTTAAGTAGAATTACGTATAATCAGAGAAGTCTTGTAGATTTTCGCTATAGGAGCAGATCGCATCCCCTTCAATCTCCGGGTAAGACATTCTGTAACATCCCTGACCATATCGGGAATACAATTGGTTAATGTGGTCAGTTCCGGATTAGTCATCAATCCCACAGGATGGTTATCAAATCCGATGACGGACATTTCTTGAGGCACGGATATCCCCTTTTGCTTTGCTGCTTTCAATAAACCTGTAGCTACAAAGTCACTACCTGTTATCATTCCATCCGGCAATTGATCAGAAGTAAATAATTGTTCTCCCAAGGCATAACCATCTTCCATAGTTACCAGACCCGTATAACATTGTGATTTCGTACACTCTAGGCCGAATTGTTGGTGAGCCAGTTGAAACCCGTTCCATCTTTTCTCTTGCAATAGTGTCAGGTGATCCATACAGAAAAACAAATGACGGCGTCCCTTGGACAGCAAATATGCTGTTGCTTGAAAGACCGCATCTTCTTCATCCAATCGAAAGACATCGAGAAACTCTCCGTCCATCGCTTCGTTGCATATGATTCCAATGTAAGAACCTATATATTTTTTAATTTCTCTTTCCGAGAAATGGGAATGAGCAATAACCACGGCATCCATTTCTCGACGTAACAATCGAGCATACACATCACGTTCATACTCGCGGGATAATTCGGTCTGATAGATGACAAGTTGATACCCCATTGAGCCTAAAGATCGACTTAATGCACTAACAAGCTGACTGAAATAGGGATGCTCCACATCCGGGACAAGCACACCGATATGATTGCTTGCCTGTAGACGCAACTGAACCCCCTGCGTATTGCGGACATATCCCAGCTCCGTAATGGCTTTCTGTACTTTTTGTCTGCTTTCAACAGATACATGAGGATGGTCGTTTAACACACGTGATACCGTCGACTTGGAGAGACCGCTTACACGTGAAATATCAATTATGGTGGGCAAAATTAACACCTCATCTAAAGTATTGACCTGGGAACGTTCCCTGCAACTATGATATCGTTAACAAACTGTAGGAGGAGTCACACTCATGGAAGTCATCTATACCCCCGCTGTAACCGAATATCTGATATTGTTTGATTTTGACGAAACGTATTACCCGCATGAATGTTTGCCTGAACAACTCAACATGGTGTACGAACTGGAACAATACCTCCAGCAGCTTGCCAGAAATCATCAAGTAAAGATAGCTTGGGTCACCGGAAGCAGTGTTCAGCAAATACAAGCAAAAATGAAAATAGCCGGTATGACGCAGCTCCCCCATTTTATAGCGAGCAATCTGGGCACAGAGATGTGGGAAGTCGAGCCTGACGGACAACTGGTCACTGTTCCTTCATGGGCAAAGATTATAAGAGCATCCGGATTCTCTCGAAGAGATGTAGAAGATTTAATTAGCGAATTAAAATCAACATTCAACATTGTCCTTCACGAACAGACTCAATTTGGTCAATCCGGATATAAAATGAACTACTATTATTATCCGGTATCAGCAGCCAGAACCCAATATGATATAAGTATCATCAGGCACCTGGCTGCAAATCACGGGATCGGAATTAATATCAATATTTGCAATCCCAAGGCGGGTGATCCGGAGCACGCATATGATGTCGATTTTATCCCCGCAGGAACTGGAAAGAAAGCGGCTGTGCAATTCCTGATGGATTATAGTCAGGTACTCCTGTCCAAAACATTGGCCTTCGGTGACAGTGGAAATGACATCGAGATGCTTCGGGTGGTTGCCCATGGATATCTTCTCCAGAACGCAACGGCAGAGGCAAAGTCATGCCACAACAACGTGGCCCCTTATCCTTACGCCGAGGGAATTTTGCATGTATGCAGAAATTTCTTTGGGGAGTAATTCATATTATGACGTTTGCTCAGCTATTGTACAATACAAATACCGCCGCTTTCCTCTACGGAGAAGGGCGGTATTTACATATTGACGGTTTAACAAGCCTATCAACAGACCACCCATGGTCCCTTTTAAAGCTCCATGCCCCATATTCAATTGCATGTCTTCCTCCAGACCTCTGTATGCATTGGAAGGGTGCAGTCCGCGCAGGGCGGTAGTGAGAGGGGTGAGATCATCTATAGTAAGCATCTGCCTGTCTAAACGCAAGCTGTCCCTATTCAAATCAGCCTTCAGCCCCTGTATAAGAAACAAAAGGCCCCAGCTATATTTAGCCGATCTAAGTCCCGGTAAATCGTGCGAACCGGCACTTCAAAGCGCATCGCTAGATCTTGCACACGAACTCTTTATCGATTCAATAACAAAATAGTAATAGCCATAAGACATTCAAGATTCATGAATGATTCCACCGTTTCTCTTCGTGATTCTTTATACAGACAAGTTGCACAACAAGCGCTTGTTGTCCGGGGATCGTGAATGGATTCGATCGTTTTTAATTTTCTACACAAAAGTCACGCTATCCTGCCCGTGAGCTTAATGAAATTGCGAAAACATAGTTAGACACTTATCTAATCGGGAATCGGACCATGTCAACGGGTTTTAAAAATTCAATTTTTTAACATATAGTTCAACCGATTTTTGGAGTTGGATGTTCTCATCATCTGGTTTGCTCATGACGATCATTGCAATTTTCTGAGGTGCAAACGATAACATAGATTCAAGAAATTGGGTTCATATACCAAAACTCCCCTTTAAGAAGCTATGCTTGATAATTTACAGGTTTTTATTACCTTACTCCTGTTTAATCCGCTCCATTAAATTCAAAATATCCTCCATTTCGGTCAGTTCACCTTCGTGTCTGTCAATAATTGTGCCATCCTCATCGATCAGCAGTGTAAGCGGCATGCCGACTACTTGATATGTTTGTTTAATTTTGAGGTCACTGTCCAAAACGATTGGAAATTCGAGTTCATACCGTTCAACGAATTTTTGAACCCCACCTGTTTTCTCACCCACGTTAATTGCAAGCATTTCAACTCCTGCAATCTTATATGCCTCGTTCAGTAGCGGCAACTCATTGACACAGGGATTACACCAAGATGCCCAGAAATTGATTAAAACACCTTTACCTTTATAATCCGTTAATCGTACTTGTTTCCCCTCAAGATCCATTGTGGAAAACGGCAGTGCAATATCCCCCACACCGGCATGAGTTCGGGGAGCATCTTGGAATCGGAATACCGCATACACTCCCCCCAGTAGGATAACAACCAATAACATATAATGAATGATTCTGCGTATTAAAATATTCAATATAAACTCCTCGCCCACAATGTAGACAAACTCCTTGATCTATTATCTCTAAAAAGCCTTAGAAAAAGTGGGATTGTCACAACTATAATTTATCTTCGTATCTAGAGAATCCTCCTGAGATTCCGAACAACTCTCTAAATACTTCCTGCATGCCCACGGTTTCGTTTGTTAGGTGGATGTCATCCCTCTTTCTGTCCAGAAGCACGTTCCCATCCCGTAAAAAAACGATACGATCCGCCAATGCTTCCGCAATTTCCAATTGATGCGTTGAAAAGAGAAGCGTTTGCCCATTAAATACTGCTTGACGCACAAGCATAACGAAGGTGTTCATCCAGTACGGATCCAGACCATTGGTTGGTTCATCCATAATCACCAGCGGTGGTTCTGCTAACAGCGCTTGTGCAAACAACACCCGCTGCCTCATGCCCTTGGAGAAGGAAGCTACGGGTTTACTACCTGTATCCGACAAGCCGACCATCGAGAGCACCTCTTTGGCACGAGTTTTCCCAAGACCGCGAAGCCTTGCCCAAAACAACATAGTCTCCATTGCTGTTAATCCTGGACTAAATCGGTAATCATCCGGCATATATCCGATTTGTCGAGCATAATTTTGTCTGTTTTCCTGCCAATCGTGACCGTTCACGGTGATGGCTCCTCGCGTCGGACGCAGAATACCGGCCACCAAGCGAAGCAACGTGCTTTTTCCTGCACCGTTCCCCCCGCACAAAGCAACGGCCTCCCCGCGTCTGATATACAGATGTATATCCTCGATGACCGTCTTTCCCTTAAACGATTTGTGAACCCCATCGAACCGAACCAGATGATTATCCACGACTTCTTCCCCTTTCCCATAAGCCAAAAGAGATGGCCAACATTGTGCCGATCCAGACCAACATCACGCCAATAAACACCGGGGTTCCCCAAGTGGAACGAATCCATACCATCCAATCGTAATACTCCGGACCGAGCGTCGAGCCTCCACCTAATTTGACGACGGTAAACAGACGCGTCAATTCTGCAGGATTAAGAAATGTCAATGTAGTTACAGCCGGTTTGATCCAGGGATATGGCATCATGCTGAGCAATGCAATGAGAATAGATGGCCATGCAATGATAGCAAAGAACCAGACACCTACCGCGATCGTAAGTGCTTGCCAACGATTGCGGGCGAGTGTACCGATCAGCATGGCTAATCCGAGGAAAAACAGGGATAATCCTAGCGAAAAGACCAGAAGCTGCTTATAAGTCAAAAAATCAAAACCACTCCCCGAAAGCCAACCGGCTGCTCCCGACAATCCAAATCCAAAGGCAACAATGGATAACAGGACGATGGAAAGCCCGATATACTTGCCAGCCAGAAATGACCAGGTACCCAGTGGATAAGTTGAGAGAAGCTCCCAGTTGCCCTCTTCCTTCTCGCCTGTTAAGGAAAAAGAACCCAACATCAGCGCCATCAGAGGAAGCAAATATAACGCCAGGTTTAACATGGTGCCGCTAGTGCCGGAATAACCGCTTACATAACCTTGCGAGTTAATAATCAATAAACTTACCATAAACATGGTGAAAAGGGCCATGAATGAATAGGCCCATGGATTTCGAAATCCGATCTTCATTTCTCTTACGGCAACATAACCCATTTCACTCACGAGCCGTGTCCTCCGGTTGCTGGTTGCTTATCGGCGCTGTGGTCAGACATATCATCACCATGCTCCTGATCCGGTGCATGATCATGATCGTGACCGTGCTCCCCTCCCATATCCATCATATCCCGATTGACCTCCCACGAGTGATTGGCGAGATCTTCCGCTGTCATGAGTTTACCTTTGCCTTGTTCTTCAATATAAGCTGTGGCATCCGCTTCTTGTTCAAACGAGACGATTCCATAAGCCATTGGTGTTTGATATGAAGGATCGTAGGCATAGTATGCTTTTTCATAACGGAGCCATTGTTTGCTGTTATAATCTCGGACGAATTCAGCGCCGATCGTATCGGTTCCGTTCTCTTTCTTCCACGTGTTTAAACAGCCGATATCATCGAATTTGAGCGATTGACCGTCCTTCGTTATGATTTGAGTCGCGTATTGGTCGTCTTTGACGGCCATCTTGCAGATGACACATACATCTGTATTTACGTTGATAGCCTGCGGCTCATACTTATCTCCTCCGCAAGCAGATAGTACCAGCAACATAGCTACCATAATTAAGGTTAGTTGAATCCCTTTTCTCATGTATTACGTCTCCTCATCGATAAAATTAAAATGGCTGTACACCCTAGCAATATGAACCCCATAAGTCCGGTCTTTATTAAACCTCCCTGGTCTCCGCCTCGATAATCGTTACCGGGCGGAACCATTAGCGGGGCCTTATCCGTAGTCCAGCGATCTCGATCCGTCTGGTAGAGTCCTTCCAGGAATACCATGCCCGGTGATTGAAAAAACAATTGAAATGCTGGTCGCTTTTTTGTGAGTCCCTGGAAAAACGGATTCATCCCATATGTTATATCGCTTATCCCGTCTCCATCCGCATCGATGCCCCGAAAATTGTCCCAATAATTCTCTGTAATCCAATTTTCCTCACTGCCTCGTGCCTGTGCATCCGACACATTACCAATAAATTGGTTGCCTTTGATGGAATTGGCACTTGACTCCAGCAACTGCATACCGACAAAATTGTAACTCACTCGGTTGTTCTTCAAGAAGTTTCCGGTCGATAGTTCCACATACAAGCCAACCCGATTGCCATCAACCGTATTGTTTGTCACGGTCGTCTCGTGTGTGTCATATAGCAGAATTCCTTGCGAGTTTACGTTCTGACTTTGCTTCGTGAACACATTCCCGACAACAGATACTTGTCGAGCAGCCATCACCATGGCCCCGGTCACATTCAGGTTGCCTTTGTTCCGCTCGATGATGGTCCGATTTGTGTACATGCAGTGAACGCCATAACGAGAGCGTTCGATCACATTACCTGAGACGAGGATATCATCGCTGCTTTCCATATAAATGCCGTCATGTACATCACGAATCGTATTGTCGGTTATTTTCCAACGATGCCCATTGAATATATCTACGCCATTGCCTTTGTCGGCCATTTGCACGCCATCTGCCATCCAATCGATCGTATTATTCGTCAAGGTACCTTCGTTTGCGTCACGCACTGAAATTCCATCTCCACCAGTCTGGATATGCAGCCTGTCCATGACAGCACGATGACCCTTGACGAGCACAGTCGGCGTTTCCTTGATCATTACATCGGTGATACGGAGTCCGGCAATCGTCGTATTGTCAGCTTCTATCGTGATGGCCGGTTGGTGACTCATATTTCTCAGATCTATCGTGCCACCTTCTTCCGGCCGTATCGTCAACTGCTTGTTAATGGTAATCGGGCCTTGATAATTGCCGGATTTCAATATAAGCGTATCTCCTGGCTTGGCTTGGTCCAATAAAGCTTGCAAATTAAGCCATTTATCTTCTGCTCTTACTGGATTGCTATGCAATAACGCCAAAAAAAACCATAGTAAAAAAAGGGTCATCATGCTTCTTCTGACTGTCATTGCACCTCTACCTGTTTCTTCTTAGTAATATGGATATCGTCCTCATACAAGTGTATAAAAACCGTCTGGTTCCCCTTTTCTGCAAAAGTAAACGAACCGCTAAATACACCATCCCCTTCATTCACAGCTTCAATGAGTATCGGTTTATCCCCAATCCGGAAATCAAAGGTAGCCTGTGCCTTGTCAGATACGTTCATTCCAGTGAACAAAGCTTGTAAATCGACCTGGCTTCCCGCTATAACGGTTTCAGGTTTTGTAGACAGCTCTACTTCTACAGCTTCCAAATCGACGGATTCCTCGCCTGAACATGCCGTTACGATACCCAAAAGGATAACCACTGCCATAAATGAAACTAATTTTTGCTTCATTCAATCACCACCCTCCAACCCGGTTGTCAGTCTTTCACATTTTAGCAATTCAAATGCTTCTGTCCTATAACTCTATGGAGCCATTTCAAAGGTTGAAAATCGACAGATTTGTGACTTGCAAAAGAAAACGAGATATACCCTATGATGCGGAAGATCTAGAAGCGAAAGATCATGGTAATCAAATGCATGACATAGCTCAATAGAGTCATAGAAACAATCCTTGATATTCGATACAATAAAAACCGCAATTTACCAATATAACGAAGGAGAAAAAGTATGATCCCTGTTCGTAAAGCTTCAAAGCGTTGGTATATTATTTTAGCTTTAATCATTATCACCATTGCCATCAGTTATTGGTGGATTGCATCCTTTTTTAAACCTGCTCTGCCAGTTAAAATGAATTCTCCTGCGTTCTCTTTATCTGATATACATGGAGAAACTGTAACTGAAGCGCAATTTGACGGAAAAATACGATTGACGTCATTTATTTTCACCCGATGTCCGGATATTTGCCCTGCTACAACCGCCAATATGGTTGCACTCCAAACCGATCTTCAGAAGCAAGGACAGTTTGGCAATGAAGTCGAGTTCGTTTCCATTACATTTGATCCTGAGAACGATTCACCTGAGGTATTGCAACAATATGCAGAGCGGATGGGAATTGATCAGAGCGGATGGACATTGCTACGAGGAGAAGAAAACAAAGTAAAGGATCTGGCTTCTCAGTATAATCTATCGATTGTGCGCCTCGATGATGGATTGTTTGCACATTCCATCACCTCATTGCTGTTAATCGATGGTAGGCAGCGTGTGCGGCAGATCTACCGGATGGGTGAAGATATGGAGAATGAACAGATTTTGACTGATATAAAGACATTATTAAAAGAACAGCAGCAGGATTCGTAAATCCTACTGCTGTTCCTATTTAATTATGGAATCCGTTACAATGACTTCTATCGACCAGAAGCCATTAACTGTCAAATAGCTTCCTCCGGAATCATAAGTAAACTAATCAATGGGGTCTGGACCTCCTTAGTTCTTGGCACCTATACATATGCGATCCCTCAACCACGGGTAATGGAAGAAGAATCGGAATTATTAGTATCAATATAGTCAGGTTTAGCGAGAATCGTAGACATTGCTTATAGTGAAGGCGCATGAAACGGACCCGGATACGTTCAACATGCAGCTAGGGTAAAACTAGTTTATGACATCAACACATACAGCATAATGCCGCCACCAAACCAGATCGCGTCGGCAACCAAATGATTAACAGCATCAATTGTCCATACAAAATTAACCATGCGCCTGTTTTTATCGGATCTTCAAGCAACTTTAATTTATTTTTGTTCCGACAACCATTCAGAAATGGATGCTATCTCTTCTTCCTCTAAACGCTTACCGAAGGCTGGCATGCCTCCTTCCCCCTTGGAAATAATGTTCGTGATTTCTTCCTCGGTAAGTTGGCTTCCTACCGTTTGCAGACTGGGTCCGTACTTTCCTTCGAGCTGGCTGCCGTGGCAGGACAAACAGTTTTGCTTGTAAACCGATGGTATCAAATTTTCAGTTGTTGCTGAATCTCTTTAGTCGTTTCACTTCCACATGCTGTCAATAATCCAACTATAATTAATGCGCTCACATATTTTCCAAGATTTTTTCTCATCTGGCCCTCCTTACCAATACTTTTCAGTACGAATAGATTATTTTCTCATTTTCTCTCAATTGTAAATATATTAAAATGACTCCTTAGGGCTATATATAAACGAATTTATTGATCACTTTGAATAAAGCTTGTACTGGAGACCGTGCAAGCATCTGTACATAAACGCAACCAACCTACTGCTCCACAGCGACCAAGGCTTCCGGTATATCCACAAGGATTACTATACCCTTTTGAAGCGCAAGAAAATGAAAGTAAGTATGTCGGGTAAGGGAAACTGCTGGAAAAATGCCTGCATCGAAAGCTCCTTTGGACACCTCAAGTCGGGATGTCTTCGACTCCATACCTTCTTAACCGAGGAAGAGCTCGTAAAGGCGATTGAACAATATATCCATTTTTGTAACCACGAGCGTTTGCAACAAAAACTTAAGCAACCTTAGTCCGGTTGAGTACCAAACTAAGGTTGCTTAAGGCTGCTTTTTTAAGGTTGTCTACTTGACAGGGGTAAGTTTAAAATAGCGCTTTTAATGGGGCTATGTTCTTGTCCCGCGATAACAAAGTCATATGATTTTATTCTAATCGATTAGGTAATCAAGTTCTTGTCAATTTCGGGTGTAGCACGCCCCCATTGACCTACGAGCTTACAATAACTATCGGAGTCATGCATTTGTAGGCCACATAGACGATCGTCATGGTCCAAGCTACCTTGGGGAGTGATTGTAGAGCATTTACCATTCATTAGATGATTACCGATTGATATTTTGCATAATTGCGCTGTAAAGAAAATCTGCTAAATCCTCACTGCCATATTGATTAAAGTAGCTTTTGAACCGTGCATCGAATTTGTAGGTATGGGCAATGCAAGCCAGTAACTCTGCATCGCATGTCATGAATTGCATTAGATTTTCTTTCCACTCTTCGATTAATCGCTGCACTTCATCGGAGGAAGGATCCTGATGGATACAAGACGCAATTTGTTTATATATTTCTTCAATATCGGAAAAACGTTTCTCTTTTTCATCTACTGATAAATTTCCCATCGTTTCATTATACACTTTGTACGCCTCTGTTTCGCCATAAATGAATCTTGCCTCATTGGCATACTGTTCTTTCAATGGCAAAACGGAAGAACGGCTAAAAATGTGCAAATTACTAATATCATTCCCCGAAACGTATTCATCGAGAGCAGTCATGATGTTTTCCAGTCTTTGTTTTCTCAATAATAAAGTTTGTCTCTGCTTCTTTAATATTTGTTTCTGTTCTTGCCTGGTCAGCTTTAAAATGTCCGCAATTTCTTTCAAGGAAAAATCCAATTCCTTTAAGAATAAAATGGTTTGAAGTTTTTCCAAACTGCTTCGATCATATAGGCGATACCCTTTTTCCGTCAGATGTGTCGGTTTAAATAAATCGATTCTATCGTAATAATGCAAGGTACGAGCTGTAATGCCTGTTATCTGAACAATATCTTTAACCGCTAATAATGGTTTCTTCATCCCAAAATCCTTTTACTTCGTCTAGTATTTGAGCAGCAGGCGTTATTGTTGCCTCAAAGATCGTTCTTCCTGTTTTTCTTAAGTAATACTGGATTAAATAATATCCGCAAGCGTAACCGGCGCTGTACGGCATATTGACCGGTTTAAAGTTCTGAAGTTCTGCGATCTCGTCACCGTAAAGATACGGGGCAAATTGATCAAACCCCGTTAATTGCAATTGCTCTCGGAGTACGGGCTTAATGCGCCTGTTCAGTGTTTCTGCATTTGTTTTCGTTACCCAAGGGCCGAGCAATTCTTCTCCAAACATGAACGTAGCATAGTTTTCAGCTAATCCTTCACTTACAATGAGCTCGCCCAAATCAACGGTGTGATCCCACTCAATAAATTGATATCGCACATTATGGTTGCATTCGTGCGCCAGCGCAGCCTTCATTCGAGGAATCGTGTACTCATTTGGCAAGAGTGTACCCCAGATAAACCC
>NZ_PDHM01000016.1:815989-911265 GCF_002573715.1 Paenibacillus sp. EZ-K15
GCCGCTATATCCTTCGTTTATGGTTAAGGCACGGTTTTCCGGATTCCCTAGTTGAATGGTAAACAAATATTCAGATACGGGGAGACTTATTTCATGTTCTATAAATAGACGGAGGCTTTTCCTTACAGCGTGCTCACACTCTAACCAAAAAGAATCTGACGAAATCAACTCTACCTCAGGTGAAATCTGCTGGGTAATCTGATCAGGGGATCGATGCATCATACTATTAAACGTAATAACGTCAAAACCATTCGCCTCTTCAGCTCTAAAAGGGATTTGTTGAGTTTGCCATTGTTTCATAAAGGGAGCCATCATTTCGTTTCTGAATAATTCAAGCTTTTCTTCGGGCGAAGATTGGGCAACTTTTTGATAAATATGATCTGAACGCAGTGATTTTATGTTCATCTCTCTCACTCCTAGATATGTATTCTTAGAGAGAATTATGCACTATGACCTAACGTCATAGTCAAGAACCTTGAATCAAAATTATTTTACATGTTCTTAAAACTATCTTTTCTGTTTCTGTTTTTATTCTAGTAATGTATATTTCAGTTAAGTCTTCTTTTAAACGTCACTTATTTATTACCGAGTTGTTCCGCCAAACCGATTAGAAGTCCTTCATTTCCACGAATGTAGCAAAGCCGATACGACTCCTCGTACTGAACCACTTCGCCAACGAGCTGAGCACCATACTTAGTGAGTCTGGATACCATTTCGTCAATGTCTTCAACGGTGAACATGACGCGTAGATAACCGAGGGCATTTACAGGAGCAGTTCGGTGATCTGATATAGTAGATGGGGTGAGAAATCGCGAAAGTTCAAGTCGGCTGTGGCCATCTGGGGTAACCATCATAGCAATCTCTACACACTGTGAACCCAGCCCGGTTACGCGACCAGCCCATTCACCTTCGACAGTAGCTCGCCCTTCGAGCTTCAAGCCAATCTCCTCGAAGAAAGAGATTGCGTCATCAAGGGATTCTACAACGATGCCAACATTGTCCATTCTTAGTAATTTGTTTTTTGCCATAGTTTTATCTCCTTATGTGTACAAATTTATTACCTGATCATCTTCATATTTATTCTATCAGGAATTACTAATTCCTTCCAAACGATTAACATCTTGTCACAGTTCATGATAACAAAGATAAGTCACAGCATAGTAAAATGTGAAATTTGGTTTTCGGATATGTCATATTAACTTTTATTCTACGAAATTCAATTCATAATTACCGTAATAAGATCGTTTTACGTAATAAAATTACGTAGATACCCCTTTTCTAAACTCCTAATATTTTTATACTTTAACAATTCGGAGTTACGATATTATCTCCTGCTTATTATTTTTGATCATTAAACTAAACTGCCCGTTAGCTTAATGAAATTGCATGGAAATACTTATCTGATCGATAATCGGTACAAGTTCTTGTCCTTGGCTCGGGACAAAAACTTGTACCGATAAAATAAAAAAGCCGCTATATTAGCGACTTTCGACATGTTTTTGTCCCAATTGGGGAACAGATTTATAGGATATAGTGTTGTGAATGAGTTTTCTGCATACAGACTTGCACTATTTTCAAAGTGTATCGGTTGAAGAGGCAACCATACCGGTTGCAGCAAACTACAGGCTGATAGACACCACGAATTTTAATGCTTATCACAGTGCTCGGCCGTTTCATAATTATGGCGTTTACTACCTGGCCAGATAGTATTTCGGTTCCACATGGCGCGCACTTGTACTTGGCTGTATATTTGGGTGGTCGTTCAGAAAGTATTCGCTCGCACCTCGGTCCGCGGTTACTTGCATTTTTTTTTGCATGAGATGAACGTATGTTAGTGGGACCGGATCGCGCGTTTATAAACCGTTCCGGAGGCCAGAAGAACCTTCCGTTACTGCATTGTCTTTGTCGTTCAGTTCCCGCATATGCTCGACATGCCCGATGCCCCAGTCGCTCATTGCCTGAAGCAGTGGCTTCATCCGTTGTCCGTACTCCGTTATCGAATATTCGACCTTCGGCGGAATCTGTGCATACACTTCGCGGTGTACAATATCGTGATACTCCAGCTCCTTCAACTGCTGGGCAAGCATCTTTTTTGAAATGTCTGGAATCGCTTTTTGTAGTTCGCTGAACCGCATTGTATCGCTGCTCAGCAGACGTAGGAGGATCATCGGTTTCCATTTGCCCGTAAGAATCTCCAGTGCCGTTCCAAATTTGCAATAGATCGTCATCGCTATTCCTCGCTTTACGTATGTTCCAAGGTTACCTTTTGGTTACCAGGTTAGGTTTAAGTGCCTACTTTCCTATCGGGCTTCCTCACTATAGTATAGGGGCAGAGGTCGAAATTGAACAAGCGAGAGGAAGAGAAAAAGATGAACGTAACTTTATGGGCGATACAAATTGTGCTTGTGGGTGGTTTTGTTTATTCCGGATGGATGAAGGCAGTTCGTACCGAGTCGTCAAAAAAAGCTTGGCCTTGGATAAACGACGTGCCTAAAGGACTAGTTATTCTGATCGGAATTTTGGAACTTCTGGGAGCGCTGGGACTAGTTTTACCGCTGGCTCTAGATATAGCGCCGGTGCTGACACCTATCGCTGCGATTGCTCTGGCCGTGATCGTGCTGATCGGCATGCTGTTCCATATTCGGCGAAAAGAGTACCGGGTGCTTGGCGTGAATATCGTTTTTATAGCGCTGGCGTTGATTGTGGCGTTCGGTAGGCTGTGATGCTACCGGACACAGGTTTGATTATCCCCTTTACGGCAATGGGAAAGAGAAGGTTCTTGAGAAAAGCACGACGAGAACAAAGGCTTTTTTATGCGAGGTCACATCTTCTTCTAAGCTGATTCCATTTTTAGTTTTCGCTGCACCTACGAAAAGCTTGGCCGAATTTTGTTTGCAACTTTCAGGTCTAATGTCCAAAGGTTACAACAAGTCATTCATGCTGCTTCGGAGTGTAATCGGAAAATCTTAATATTGGTTCGCAGTATGGAGAAATTATTCTCCATTGGTCAAGTGCGATCAGCGATATATTATTAATGCAATTGACGTACAGATAGAATTCAAAAAAACCATTTAAAAAAGACATTCCTCCATTTTTTTGGTGATACTATACTCTTGTTTAATTCAACTCTCCTGCCCGTTAGCTTAATAAAAGGGCGTCTACCGCCGTCGATAAAATCATATCGGGAATGTAACAATGTCCTTGTCATCAGTTGGGATTGTTATCAAGTTCTTGTTATTGTGTTTGACAAGAATTTGATAACATAAATATAAAAAGCCGCATAGTCAGCGGCTTCTAATGTTACTATGTTTTTGTCACCCGACAAATATATATCGTTACCTCTATTCCATACATTATCCAACCAGATAACGGTGTTATAGAGCTCTAGAACCTTTACTTTCAAATCTTTTGGTTCATCTTGGTTAAACTCTTTTATGAATTATTGATTGTATTTTTCAGGATTTCTAAAAAAGTCAACATAATTATATCTTCCAATAGGATCAAAGGTCTTCTTATTCTCATTGTACTCCAAAACAAATACTTCTCCCCTCATTCCAGAATTAATGTCTGTATCAACTATGGCTATTCTATTCTCAGCTAGTTGTACAACTGATTCGCCATATGATGGAAAATCAGGAGCATTATAATTAAATGAGGGGACTGGCTTAAGAGCGATAATTATAAGACAAATTAAGATTCCAATCAAAATAGATGATTTACTTTTTTCCTGCATTGTTTCTCCTCCAACTAAGATTTTTTCAAGTATCTAAATATAAAAACATATTGTATCAAATAAAGTTTGGCTACTTATCGGGAATATTGTATTTTTTAAAGCTGGTAGTTTGCCACAGCGGTGGCTACTGATCTCGGTCATCACCACGAAATAAGAGCAGAAGACGTTCTGTTTATGCTTGGAACCAGAGTAGCTAACGAATTTTAATTAGATTTCTGTCTAATCGGTAATCGGACCAACTTCTTGTCCTTTAGGGCAATCGGTACAAGTTCTTGTCCTTGGCTCGGTACAAGAACTTGTACCGATAAAACAAAAAAAAGCCGCTAATAGCGACCTTCAAAGGGACCATGTTCTTGTCCCTCGACTTTATTCCTTCAGCAGATTCAGTGTGATCTCAGAGATATCTACATCCCGGAGGTCCGTAACCAACATCTTGAGTTGCAAGACATACGCCCTCAATGTATTTGGACTTAACTCTTGGATTCGTTTATCTGCCTCATAATGACGCCAAAGTTCACTTAAAATCATAATAAAACCACCTATTAGCGCCAAGTAATTCTAGATTGCTTCTAATAGAAGGTTTAAGACTTGATTTCAACTAGTGTTTCCCTATAGTTCTAAAATGGTGCCTTTCTTACTGATAAAATTAGGACACAAATGTTCGTGAGCTTATCTAATTCTGGTGATGCGATCCAATCAGTGCAATTAGCTGTTCCATATTTTATAGTGTGTATTACTGATTCTGCAGATAAATAAATGTTGTGATGAACATGCGGGAGGAAAGTTACACTCTCCCCTTCTCTTAACAAGCACAACTACGTTCATTCTCATCCTTCTGTGTATACAAAATCCATCCTGACTGCATAACATAAAACTCCGAAACAAACTCATGGTAGTGGCTTTTTTGCCAGGCGCCGATTTTGCTTCCGCAGCAATAGCGACAGGACCTATCCCAGCAGTTCTTTGGCTCCGTTCATCACTAAGGGCATAGTCTGTTTAACGAATGCTTCCGCACTTATGAGACGCCCCTCATTGTTCCAAACGTAAGCCGCCCCATACATCCCCCAGCTTAACATGATAGAAGCTGTATTTATTAAGAATTGCGAGTTTGGACTCGATAGCATCTTGTCTTTGTCTATAAAGGAAAGAAGTATTGTCTGAATTTTTTCCTTTATTTGAATTTCGAATACAGCTCCAAGTGATGTATACCTTCTTTTGCACATAGTGCTTAGATCTTTGTGAAAATCGCATACACCTAGAAAAATACTCTGAATTGTTTCTTCATTTAATACTTCGTGACCGCTTATTCTACTATTTATAATGTTCATAAAGGATTCCATTAGTCTGGCCTCTAGAATTTCGAATTTATCTACAAAGTGCGCATAAAAAGTCGCTCTGTTAACAGTAGCCCGCTCTGCAATATCCTTAACGGTTATCGATTCAAAGTCTTTATCTTGAATTAATGAAGCAAAAGCGTCTTGAAGCAGTCGCCGTGTACGTATCACTCGAGGATCAGCTTCATTCTTTTTAATTGTCATGGTTAAGATCTCCCCTAATAAAACGACATTTTAGAAATGGTGTTGTCTATACAACGGTTTATGGTTATTGATGATTGCGCACCATTCGGTTGGTATTATAGCATATAAATACAACAAGTGTTGTTCAAACAACTACTGTTGTATTGCAAAATGCAGAATGCCACTTTTCTAAAAGGAGGAGAGAACCCATGTCGGTTTCACAACCGTCACTAACGATGGAGCACCAACTTTCTTTTGATGTTATTCGAGAACACCGGTCGGTTCGGATCCCGAGATCAATATTTCGCGGGAGGAATTGACCGAAACATTGCGTCAAGCCACGCTGGCTCTTTCTGCCGCTAACCTACAGCCGTGGCGGTTTCTTGTTATCGACTCGCCGGAGCTGAAACAGAAGCTGCTTCCGATCGCATTCAATCAACAGCAAGTGGTCTAATCTTCGGCTATCATTGCGAAGCTTTCCAAATATCAGAACGCTACGTTCCGACTATGCTGATCGCCATCGGCAAGGCGGCGAAATTCGGACATCCGACGGAGAGGCTGGCAGTCGAGGATGATGTAGCTTTCTTTAACGAAATGACTTAGGAATAACAAAATGTAAAAGATTGTGGCACCCGCATAAACAACGGCGAGCTAAGGTCTTTTACAAGTTATACGCATCAGATTCTAACAAGGCGTTGTAAAGCTATATTAGAGCCAATCAACAAGCTGGGGGCTTCTTTGATTTGATGAATACAAATAACTAATATATGAGAAATTGATCATATATGCACGAAATACGGAATTTATTTATGTGTCCTTTTTTTGATTTATATTTATATTTCTATATTTTTAAAAAAATGGTTATTTAAAACACATCAGGAGAGTGAATTATGAAGAACACATGGAAAGTTTACGTTCTATCCTTGATCAGCTTTCTAGTTGGAACATCCAATTACATCATTTCCGGGATATTGGACCGGATCGCAGAGACGTTGGGTACAAGCGTTGCGGCAGCAGGCCAGCTCATTACGGTTTATTCCCTGGCCTATGCGGTCGGCACGCCTATTTTGATGGCGCTGACGGCCAAAATGGACCGGCGTAAGCTCCTCCTTTATTCGCTTGGCCTCTTTATTGCCGCAAATCTGCTGACATTTATATTGTCCGGCTTCGGTCTCTTTATTGCAGCCAGAATCATTACGGCGTTAGGCGCCGGGGTGGTCACCGTTAACGCGCTCAGCATCGCCGCTAAAATCGCTCCGCCAGGCAAGCAGGCCAGCGCCATCGCCAACGTCACCATGGGCATTACCGCATCGCTCATTATCGGTGTCCCGCTTGGCAGAATGGTAGCCTCGGCTTTTGGCTGGAAAGCGGTATTTATGGCCATCGCAATTGTCGGGGTCATCACCATGCTTGTCATTGCTGCGGTTTTTCCAAGTATGCGGGGCGACAAGCCTGTCCCTTTGATCAAACAATTTGCTTTGTTAAAAAAACCTCAGGTTTTGGTTGCTTTAGCGATTACTTTTTTCTGGTTGGGAGGATATTCCCTCGCCTATACTTACATCTCCCCTTTTCTGCTAGAGGTGACTCATTTAAATGAATCATTGATTAGCGCAGCTTTGTTCGTGTTCGGCATTGCCAGTTTGATTGGCTCGAAAGTCGGCGGCTACAGCGCGGATAGACGGGGTATCAAATACACGCTCGTTTCAGGGATGGTGCTTCACATCATTTCGTTGATTTTGCTATCCTTAGTCGGACAGTCGGTCATTGCCGTATTCGCCATTTTGATCCTCTGGTCTTTTGCCGCCTGGTCATCCGCTCCGGCGCAGCAATTTAACTTGGTTTCGCTTGTTCCTGAATCCTCGGGCGTCATGCTGAGCTTGAACAGTTCCATGATGCAGCTTGCTATGGCTGTCGGCGCAGGAATCGGCGGGCTGCTCGTTAACCGTGTTTCTTTGGCATCCATTACCTGGTTCGGGGCACTCGGCGTACTCATCGCCATCATTGCCGTGTTTGTATTGTCCAGTATGGCATCACGGCATTCGGCGGTGCAGTCAGCGGATTAAGGGTATGCTAAAAATGGAATGTTTGATTAATATTTGATAAAGGACTCTGCTCACTAAGTTGATCTTTCGGATCTTATTCATTCTTAACAATAAAGGAGAATGGGCCATGTATTGTGTCACTTATCGTGAATGGGGCTAGTTCTTGTCTTCAGGTAAAAAGTGTATCTGCTGCCCAACATGACATGTTTTTCTCACCTCCGTAGGCGTTATGCATAGGTCCGAACGCATATAAGACCGGAAAGTAAGGAGCCACTTGCACGCTTGCTACTTTCCGGTCTTTATTTAGTAGCTTGATCCCCACCGTTCGTAAGCCACAGCCCGCATTGTGCCGAGACGTGAAATATCCATAGCGCAAAAAATTAATTACATTTAAAGATATACTGTTTTCGATCGCTTTATTTAAGCCGATTATCTTTTTTCACTTAAACTTATTTTGTAAAAAGATGAAATCTAAACTTAGGCATCTCGTTTACGGTAAAATACAATAGCTAATGTAATAAAGATCACTGTCCATAACATTGTAATACCTGTCCCTTGCATTGCTGTAAGGACATTTATTTTATCAGAGGAAGGCAGCATATACATATAAGCTCCTGCCGTATCCGGAAAATAATTTTTAATACTAGATAGAAAATCTCTCGACAATGGACTGACAATGAAATAATAACCAAGCAGTATCACTAAAGCAGAAGTGGTTCGTCTTAGTAAAGCACCTATAGCTGCACTGAGGAGTGTGGTTAATGTTAGATAGCCTGTTGCACCTAATAATGTTTTTATCAATGTATCTATTTCAATCACTGCTGCTGTGTCTCTCATCATAATAAAAGTGTATAGTACACCTGATGCAGCAATAATAAACGCCACAGGTATGGTTATAATGCCCAATGCCAAATGTTTCGTGGATAATTGATACCCGCGCCAAGGTATCGTAGTTAAAGTAGTTCGAATCTGTCCCCCCGTATACTCCGAACAAGTAGCTAAGATACCAAGAATAATGAATCCTGCTTGAAGATATCCCATAGAAGCAAGTCCTATATCCAGTATACTTTGTGTTCCTGCGGCCCCTTGTAAACCAACAGAAGTAAAAGCTGCGGCTAAAACTAAATTAAGAATGAATGTACCCATAAGAGTGAGCCAAATCAATGGTAATGTAACTAATTTATCCAGTTCGGCACGGAGGATTTGTGTTATCTTTCTACTCAATGAGACACTCATGATGCAACGTCCCTCCTATGGAATACAATAGCTGCAACAATGAAAAGAACGACTACCCAGGCAGACATGATTAAACCGCCAGTGAATGGGGTGTGAAATTTGTGAAGTCCGTCGCTTATAAACATATTAAGGCCAGCTATATCTGGTAAGTAAAACGCTAACGTTGTAACCTTAGAAAGGAGGTAACTGACTGATACAACGGATGAATTTATCATGAGCACAGCAAGCGGGATAATGCCATTCTTAGTTAGAACAGTAATCCCAAATGCTAAAAGAGCAGTGAATGTCCAGTAACAAACTGCACCGATCAGTCTAGACCATTCAAACGCAGGAGCATATTCACCAAGAATAAGATGCGTTGCTAACACAGTTGTCATCATACCAACAATACAAAGCAGTATGCTGATCACTGTCACAGCGCCTGCTTTTGCCAGCAAAAAATGAAGCCTTGATGAAACAACAGATAAACTTGTCGTAATCTGATTCCCTCCACCAGATTCACTGCTCTCTGTCAAATACTCACTGCTGACAGCAAGCACACCAAGAATAATGACACCTTGCACACCAAGACCTAATCCAATATAGCCAACTTCCGATAGCCGTGTGCTGACTCCAGCTATAATCTCCTCTTTTTGTGCTGTACTGTCTAAGGCAGCAATGACCGCTGGGGCAACTGCTCCAATAAGAAAGGCAAGCCAAATGCCCGGTAGAGAGAACAATTTAGATAGTTCGGCGTTAAATGCTCTCATACATTATCACCTGCATGTCCAGATGTCAGGGCAAAAAAGGCTTTCTCCAACGTGGAATGGTTACCTATTACTTCTTCCAATGTTCCATCTGCAACGACTTTTCCATGATTAATAATCACCACATCATCAACAGTCTCTGCAAGCTCTCCCATTAGATGACTGGATAGCAACACCGTGTTACCAGACGCCGCACGTTCACGTAAAAATGTCCGAATCCAGCGAATTCCTTCCGGGTCGAGGCCGTTTACGGGTTCATCTAAAACCAATATTTTTGGATCGCCAAGTAGTGCAGCTGCCATCCCAAGTCTTCTCCCCATACCAAGGGAATAATTCCCGACTCTTTTTCCGGCTGCATTAGTAAGACCTACTATTTCCAGAACTTCCTCGACACGTGAGCGAGGCAATCCTGCGGCACGAGCAATCCAACGCAAATGTGCCCGTCCTGTTCGCATACGATGAGCTCCAAATCCATCAAGTGCGGCACCTACTGTTGCTAGAGGATTATGTAATTCTGCGAATGGCTTTCCATTAATTAGTGCACTTCCTGAGGTGGCACGATCTAATCCAAGCAGGATACGAAGTGTAGAACTTTTACCTGCCCCATTTGGACCTAAAAAACCAGTTACTCTACCTGGTCTAGCTTTAAAACTGATACCTGATAAGATTTCTTGAGTTCCGCGATGTTTGACTAAGTTATTAATTGTAAGCAACCATAACACTCCCTTTCTGTTATGGTTCTAATTATAAAGAAGCAAAGTTACATCCCAGTTATCATGCTGTTTACTTCTGAGTTAACTTTAGGTTAAGCTTTACCAATAACTACTCTTGTACCATTTTCATTTGATGTAAAGTCAGCTTTCAGCTTCATTTTTTTCAACATATAATTTGAAGTCGATAAACCAATCCCCGCCCCACGCTCATAGGAAGAGTTATCCATACCTGGACCTCTGTCTGCAACAATGATCAGTTCTTTTTCTACATCAACCACAATGTTTGCATATTTCCCCTCTGCAGCATGACGAAGAATATTCTGAAATAGATTATCCAGAACCCGTGTCATCCATTTAGGATCTGCTTCCCAACAAAAAGTCTCCTCTGTCGGTAAATCAACATCGAACTGAATTTCTTTTTCTTCAAATGCAGGATACCACGCAGCAACAGATGCTCTTACTAAACGTACAATATCTGTTGAAGTGGGGTCAAAAGGATGTTTCCCTGATGTAAGCAATGTATAGGAAAGTAAATCATCCATTAGATCTCCGACTCTTGTAATCGTATGGTTCATCTCTGTTAATGAGTCTTGTCCTTCTAAACTCATGGATTCTTTATTTAATCTGGTGATATGTCCTCTCAAAATGGTAAGTGGCGTTCGTAAGTCGTGAGATAAATTCGCAATGAGTCGATGTCGTAACAATTCCTCTTCATATTCTCGCTTGCGACTGTCTTCAAGCTGCTGAATCATCCAATTAAAAGAACTTCCTAACTGGTCTATTTCATCCATACGATCCATTTGAACAGATATTGGTTTAGGAAATGAATTATGATTAGCTGAAAATGACATGACTTCCTGTAAGCGGGTGAGACGTTTGCGAAGTCTTAAGAAGAAAAGCCAAGACATCACAACAAATGCGACCATAATAAAACCAAACAATAGTACGGAAACGTAAAATTGATCTAATGTATTCATATCTATTTCATTAATATCAGAAAACCCAAAGAACGCAGAGAAGAAAATAATCACAATGGGAGGAAAAAAGATAAATAGAAAATGTCCTTTTAAAAAATGGCGAAATAATGATCTAGTCTGCTTCATAATTTCACCCGATAGCCTATTCCCTTCAACGTTTCAATAATCTCTGGGGAATCTGGATGACGTTCAAGTTTTTGACGCAGTCGATGGATATGCACCATTAATGTTTTATCACCCGTTATATACGCTTCTTCCCAAATCGCTTCATAAATTTGTTCTTTTGGTAAAACTTGATTAGGATGTCGTAAGAAATACATTAAAATTTGATGTTGTTTCCCTGTCAATATAATTTCTTCTCCTGTGCGTTTGTCAAATACCATTTGGGCTTCTGGATCTACTTCAATATGATTTCCTAATGAAATACGTCCGGAATGTGTTCCACCACTTCGACGGATTAATACTTCTAATCTTGCAACTAATTCATCCATATGGAATGGCTTCGTTAAATAGTCATCAGCAAATTGCAAACCATCTACCTTATCATTTATCGATGTTCGAGCTGATAACAGCAATATAGGAACAGCTGGAGCTGCCTTTTTTAATCGTTTTCCCACCGTAAATCCGTCTAAACCGGGTAACATGATATCCAAAATAACGATTTCATGCTGATGTACTTCTTTTTCGGCTCCTTCACCAGAAAGCAGCCACTGAACTGAAAATCCTCGCTGTTCCAATTCTTCTTTTACCCAACAACCTATTTTCTCATTATCTTCAATATATAATACGCTTCTTTTCAAGTATCATCCCTCTCTCTACATAGTATTTTGATACGCCAGGGTTTGTATGCGCCAGAGGAGCGTAGATTTAGATATTCGAGGGAACTTGGCTGGAGCGGAATAATCTAGTGTCCCAGTCTTTTTTCAAAAAATAGATAGACCAATTCCTAGATCACTGCACTCATTGATCCGTTTCCTTATCCGACAACAGTTTTCCGGCTTTCTCTTTCGTCAGGCTGGACAAATCCTTCTCCATGCCTCCAGGCAAACCGTATCCCGAATCAGTGCTTAATAGAAAACGATCGGGAAATTGCTTAATGACGGATACGATGTCGTCCAGCTGGTTAGCGCTCTCCGGATTGGACGCTGTAAAACCGACAAAAAAGTCGGCGTACAGATTGGGATGTTTTTTTAGCAAAAATTCAACATTGTCGGGCGAATTATAAGCGTTGATATGGCGAATATGAAAATCGTATCAGGATTGTTCTCGAGCGCTTCTTCCAGTTTGCCGACCGGCTCCCCGCTCGGAGGATCGATATGGAGGAACACCGGTGTCTTATATTCCGCGCAGAGTTTGTAAATGTCCGGTAAAACCCCGTCCATCGGATCTTTGGTTTTCCAGGCTATCTCGTCCGTCCTGATCGCCGAAGGATCGGAAACATCTCCGAAAAGGACAATTCGGTCAACGCTGTATTTCTCCCAGGTCGCCAGCATACTTGAATATGCATACCCACTGGCATCATGATTATGTCCGTCGACAAGCTGCAAATCGCCGTACTCGACGACCAGCTCGGCCAGACGTTTGTTCAATAACGTGAAACTTTCTACTTCGAAATGTATGTTTGGTGTTTTATGATGAACTCGGGTTGCGTTACATACTCTACGTAATTTACCGCTCCATTAAAATCCAAATAAGCCTGATAGCGAGTGCGAATAGCTGGTTGTATAATGAAATCAAGAACTCTATCTTTCGCAACCCATCGGCTATCGGTTGTTTCTTCAGTAACAGCTAACAACTCCCCACCAACGGGTTTGCATACGAAATCAAACCCAACTTGCGTAGGAACATCTGTCACGCCATCGTACCATTTAAAAATCCCTGTATTCGAATAGACACCGATTAAGTAGCTAACTGTGGTGTCAATTCCGCTTTCCTCTTTGATTTCGCGAACCAAAGCATCCATCAGATTTTCTCCAACTTCCACTTGTCCACCAGGGTAAACCCAACCACCATCACGGGTTTTTACTAAAAGGATATTTCCTTCTCCATCTTCCACAAATCCACCTGCGGCTACGATGTGCGTTGGGAATGGCATATATTACAGCCTCCTTATACGGCAATGTTTGTCTATTTATTCCATAACCTATCCGCACTTTCCTGCCCAATGGTCAATTAAACCCACGGCTTTAATTCTTTCAGGCTTGCTAAAGGATGTGAAAAGGTTCATCCTCGATTTCGAAATGCTCTATCATTTGCTCGCCCGCTTGAAACAAGGTGACCTCAAAATCAATCCCGGTCTTGACGGATAAAGCGAGCAGCATCCGCTTGACCTGTTCCCTTTGCTCCTCTTCGTCATTGCAGATCGCGATGTGGTACATGAAAATCGCCTCCGTATGTTCATTCAGATAAATTAAATTAAATTATCAATATCTTCCTCAAAGATCGAATTTGTACCTGAAGATGATAACATGGATTCACTCAATTCTTGTTTATAACTTAAGATGTTATCAATTTTTTCTTCTAGTGTATCAATAGTAATTAGTTTATGGACTTGTACAAAGTTTTCTTGACCTATGCGGTGTACACGGTCGGTGGCTTGATTTTCAACTGCTGGGTTCCACCAACGATCAAAATGTATAACATGGTTAGCTGCTGTTAGGTTCAAACCTGTTCCTCCAGCTTTCAAGGAAAGAATAAAAATAGGTGTTTTTTTGCTTTGAAAATCCTCCACCATCTTCGTCCGTTCCTTTTGTAAGGTACTACCGTTCAAGAATAGAACATTGACATCAAATCTTTCAGTTAAATGTTGTTGTAGTAACTCCCCCATTTTTACATATTGAGTAAAAAGAATTACACTTTCATCTGCCTCAAGAATAGTACTAATCAGTTCATCAACTAGGGCTACTTTATTAGAACGTTCTGCAATTTTCGTTATGTTTTGTTCTTTTAAGTATAATCCAGGATGATTACATAATTGCTTTAATTTTCCAATAACAGTCATCATATATGGCTTTCGTGTTTTCCTCGTTAACTTCTTTGCTTCTTCTTTTACTTCATGCACCAATTTTTTGTATAACTCTTCTTGTTCGTCAGTTAATGTGCAGTATTGCTTTTGCTCTATTTTCTCAGGTAGATCACCTTTTATTTTTTCTTCCCTCTTTGTTCTTCTTAGAATGAAAGGCTGAATGAGTTGTTGTAACTGTTGTATCTTTTCTTGATTATGCTCACGTTCGATTGGTTGGACATATAGCTGCTTAAATACTGCTTCTGTACCCAGAAACTTTGGATTTAGAAACTCAACAAGTGACCATAACTCCATTAGACGATTTTCAATAGGAGTCCCACTTAAGGCAACTTTACCCTCACTGTTCAAAGAGCGTATAACATTGGATCGTTTTGTTTGGACAGCTTTTATATGCTGGGCTTCATCCAAACAAATAATATGCCAATTCATGTTCTTGAAGAGAATTTGGTCATTTGTAAGTGTGCTATAAGTTGTTAAGATAATATCGAATTTATCTATATACATTTTGAAGCTATCTTTTGCCCTTTCGGTTCCATAGTGAATGTGGATTTTAATATTGGGAGCGAATTTGCTGATTTCTTTTTCCCAATTAGCTATTAATGAAGTAGGTACAACAATTAATGAAATTTTTTGTTTGTGACGTACTTCATTAAAGAAAGCGATTGTTTGAATGGTTTTTCCTAATCCCATATCATCTGCTAATAAAGCTCCGATTTTATGTTTATTTAAATGTACTAACCATTCAGCTCCCTCTAATTGATATTGTCGTAATGTACAGGTTAGCTCAGTAGTCTTCTTTAAAGGAGTCTTTCTTTTTTTGATAGCATTCATTTGGTCACTATATAATGGATTTTCCGAACGATCTGAAGATACGCTTCTTTTTTCGATCGTCTTCCAATAATCAAATAATTCTCCTAACTGTCCAGGATTTTGCATACGTTCTGTATAAAAAAAGGTAGCTGTTATATGTTCACAAAACGAAGCTACAGAACATGTACAACTGTATTTTAACTCTTGAATTTTCACTTCATGTCCACCGCTTTTACCAGCAACACTTGCTTGAATTGATTTTTCATCATGGCTATAATTGTAGACTGCTCCTGATCGACTTAAATGACGACCAGTTTTGATAATTTCTTTAACATAATCGTTTGAACTATCGTACGGACGAAGGAACTCTTTCCACACTGCTAATGTTTTCATCTGTCATCACTCTCCTATCCTAAATAATATAGGGATATAAAAAAATAGGAAGGCTTGTATTTTGCACTGATTTCAATTAGCTAGTGCCCCGTTAGACAACATTTATCTTGTTTTGTTCTCGTAAAATAGATAGATAGATCGATACCTTGCGGTTTCTTTTATAAGATTCGCTTCTGCTGCCAGAAGTAGAGTATAGTAGGAATGGTTTTAAATATATTCCAGGAGGCTATGCCATGTCACAGGAGATCTGGATTAACCTGCCGGTCAAAGATGTTGAGAGGTCAACTGCCTTTTTCAATGAGATTGGATTTCATGCGGTGAGCGTTGGTAACGAGAGAGCCAAGCTTGCCATAGGCCAAACAACGATTCTGCTGTTCCCGGATGCGGCGTTTGAGAAATTTACAGGTTCAAAAACCGCAGATACTTCCCATAGCGCAGAAGTAATATTTTCCATTGGCGCTGAAAGCAGGGAAGAAGTAGATGCCTTTATTCAAAAAGTAGAGTTTGCCGGAGGAAATATCTTTGGCAAGCCGAGTGAAATTGACGGCTGGATGTACGGCGCAGGATTTGCCGACCTGGACGGTCACCGCTGGAACCTGCTGTACATGGATGAGAGCAAAATGCCGAAACGCTAATATGAAAACGCCGGTCACCTGCTTAAGGTCACCGGCGTTTTTTTACATCACCTATAATCTCATATCTGTAATTCAAATCAAAATCGTTGGCTGGAGCGGAATAATCTAGTGTCTCAGTCTTTTTTAAAAAATAGAAAAACCAATTCCTGGATCGCTGCACTCATTGATCCGTTTCCTTATCCGACAACAGTTTTCCGGCTTCCTCTTTCGTCAGGCTGGACAAATCCTTCTCTATGCCAGGCAGATCGTTGGCTTTGCGAAGCGCCTCAAGCTGCGTCTTCGTAGCCGGCTGCAAGCGAATCAACCGTTCAAGGTTACCGCCAGCAACCTGCTGTGCTATACGGCGGTCGCCCAAAGCATCGATCAACCGGTACATCCCTTCGATGGCCTTCTCCTCGCCTCCAGGCAAACCGAATCCCGAATCGGTGCTTAATAGAAAACGATCGGGAAATTGCTTAATGACGGATACGAAGTCGTCCAGCTGGTTGGCGCTCTCTGGATTGGAAGCTGTAAAACCGGCAAAAAAGTCGGCGTACAGATTGGGATGCTTCTTTAGCAAATATTCGACATTGTCGGGCGAATTATAAGCGTTGATATGGGCGAATATGAAAGTCGTATCAGGATTGTCTTCGAGCGCTTCCTCCAGTTTGCTGACCGGCTCCCCACTCGGAGGATCGATATGAAGCAACACCGGTGTCTTATATTCCGCGCAGAGTTTGTAAATTTCCGGTAAAATTCCGTCCATCGGATCTTTGGTTTTCCAGGCGACATTAGCTAGGACGGGAGAATTTGTGGAGGCAGCGGCGATTTCCCCAATGCCGAAGTACCCTTTCTCCAAATTGTTCTTCACTGTCTGAAGTCCCGATTCGTCTAGGAGATTGATTCCGGAGAAAAACGGGATGAACTGGTCAGGCGCTTCCTGATAAGCTTTCCAGGCTATCTCGTCCGTCCCGATCGCCGAAGGTTCGGAAACATCTCCGAAAAGGACAATTCGGTCAACACTGTATTTCTCCCAGGTCGCCAGCATACTTGAATATGCATACCCACTGGCATCATGATTATGTGCGTCGACAAGCTGCAAATCACCGTATTCGACGACCAGCTCGGCCAGACTTTTCATTTCGGCCTCTGGCGAATTCCCCTTCGTGTCTGTCGCTGCGGTATCGGAAGTAGCTGCGGAGGTCAGCGGCTTTACAGAAGGCTCGTCCATCTTATTCGTCGTCATATGTCCCGGGTTTGTAAATAATGGCCAATACATCAGCAAGAATGTCACCACCACGATAACGACGCTGGCGAGCAAATAAATCAGCGGCTTTTTTGTCATTCAAATCTCCTCACTTTATGCATGACTCTACCAAAAATTATAGCACTACCTACCATAACACAGAGTGTTCAAAACTTTGCAGATGGAAACAATACCTGCTGATATCTAGAATCTCAGGCTAAAAAAATGTCGACGGATTAAATATATTGTAAAGTCCAATTATAAATGAACTATCCTGCCCATTAGTTAAGCCATTCGAGAACTTAGATACGTACCTAATCGGTAATCAGCTCATGTTCTTGTCCTTTTTGGCAATCGGACTTTGAACTTTGTGAAGGGCTTCAAATAAAATCATCTGCATTTTTCCAAATTATCGAAGTTGGATATGAAAAGTTGAAGCCAGATCTAAACGACAGACTCCATGCTCTTGTCCCCCGACAGGTTTGTGTGTGGTATTCCTACCTATAATACGGTTCACCACCATAATCTTGAAACTATGCTCCCCGTTAACTTTATAAAAAATGGAGCAGCTGCCGCCGGCATACTGCTCCTTTATCTCTAAACTAACGTGTCCCGTTAGCTTAATGGATCACATTTGTAGCCTTAATGCCACCTACCACTTATTCCATTAATCTCCCTTTACTTCATTATCGTTCGGAATTAATTCATACAAGGCACGAACATCACAACCGATGGAATCGGCGATCGATATGGCAATTTTGAGTGGCATCACTCTTTTGTTTTCAATAAAGTCGTAAACTCGTTCCGGTTTAAAAAGCAAGTCTTTTGCCAGCCATTCCGCTGACTTTCCGGATTCCATCAATCGTTCATTCAGTAAGCAACGTCCTAGTTCAAATTTCAAGAAGCGATGACCTCCCGCGTAACATAAGATTTAACCTTAAGCGTTGTCCATTGCCAGCATGAATATACTTTATAAAGGGAGCCATAATGAAGTTCCCCATGCGTCTGCCCAATTTGTTGGGCGAGTTCCATCGTTGCGATATCGTTCCCCGATAGTTTAATGGGAGAACACCTTATTTTTTTCCCAATCCTCAAATATGGCCCACGTAATCTCAGGTTCATCTCCTATTAGAGTTATCATTCGCTCCTCCTAGACCTTAAATATTTTCATTTATCCAAGAACGCAACTTATCAGCATAGAAAGAGCGTTCATCTGGATCGGACTGAGAGCCCTTTGTCAGATAAAGTTGATCATTCACATATCTTGGGTAAACATGGAGATGATAATGCCACACGTCTTGATTACCAGCAGGCTCATTATGTTGCCGCGTAGAAATCCCATCACATCCATATGTATTTTTCATTGCAAACGCTGTAAGCTGAGCCGCTCGGTGAATTTCAACAGCGTAATCCGCAGGGAGTTCAAAGATGTTCTCGAAATGTTGATTAGGAACAACAAGAACATGTCCTTTATTGTTTGGCCACCATTTGCTCGCTATAAATGCCGTTACCTTTTCATTCTGATAGATGATTTCCCTTTGTTTTGTTCCCTGATTAGGTCGCTCGATACCCCAAACTCGACAAAATGGACATTCGTATCCTTCGGGCTTATGTGAAAATGATGCTGTCATCATTCTCATTCAACTCCTTTCATATTTCTCCAACCAGCTATTAGACGCAGGCAACTTCTGTTCGTTGCGCTATTTTGCCAGTTAGCTTAATGAAATAGCTGTCAAATTTTAATTAGATATGTGTCAACTTGGTCCGATAAAAAAAGCCGCTAAATTAGCGACTTTCAATGGGACTATGATCTTGTTCCCCGACAAAATTAGCGTCATTCGTTCCTCGTCGTAAGCGTATTTGACAATGTCTCCATAATTTCATAGGGAATCATCTTCTTTATATGCGCTCATTGATTTTGATCAACAATTTCTTTAAGACTTGCTTCTCCTCGTCGGTAAGGACTTGAACGATTTCTTCCTCCACCTTTTGGAATGAATCTTGAAAGTCTTCAATCAGTTCAATCGCTTTTGGCAATACATATATATTTTTTTGCCGTTCATTATTGGCCGGGATTTTGCGCTCGATGAACCCTTTTTGCTCTAGACCTTGAAGCATGCTTGTAATGCTGGCCCCACGTAGATGAAACCGATCTGCAAGGTCCTTTTGAATAATATGATTATGTTGGTTCTCGTAAATATAGTCGATTACTTTTCCTTGTTGAGCGTTTAACCCCAGTTCTTTTATACTCTCGTCCGCTCTTTTCTTTAACTTAAGACCGATAATCTGAAACAAATCCAGATAAGGCGTATCCTTTCGGGATTGCATGATCGTCCCCCCTGTGATTGTTAGAAATCTAATTGTAAGCAACTAAACTATACAGTGATCCTATAGGCTTGTCAAACAAATATTAGTCTGTTGACAGTTAGATAACTAACAGTTATACTCCGAATTGTTGAACGACAAACACTTGGGAGGAATTCAAATGGAGAAGATAACTCAAAATGCTGCGTTAGAACAAGTTACCGCGATTACAAATGTACGTATTTTTGATGGAGATCAAATTATTGCGCCCAGACATGTTGTCATTAAAGGGGAGTCCATTATTTCAGCTGGCGGAGACCTTCCGGCCGATGCAACGATTATCGATGGAGAAAATGGGACTCTAATACCTGGTCTGATTGATGCACATGTCCACACCTCAATCGGCGGATTACGAGATGCCTTAAAATTCGGGGTTACAACAGAACTCGAAATGAACGGCGATTTTACTAAAAGAGGGCGCGAGATTCAGTTGAAAAATGTGAATGACGTCGCAGACGTCCGTTCTGCGGGCACAGCCATCACCGCTCCGGGCGGACACCCAGATGAATTACTGCCGGATGGAGATGAAATACCGGAATTCGTATTAAAGGAATTAGAGAAGTTATCGGAGGAAGACCGGGAAGCGATGTTGGCCGCATACGCTCACGATCACGAAGAAATACCGCAAGTGACGACGGTGGAAGAAGCGATTAAACATGTGCATACCCAAGTGGAGAATGGAGCCGACTATATTAAGATCATGATTGAAGAAGGAACGGTCATGGGTGCACCTGGCCTGCCTGTACTAAGCGACGAGATTCTAAAAACAGCCGTGAAAGAAGCCCACAAGTTCGGTAAGCTGGTCATCGCCCATGTCTTGACGGCTCTTTCATCGCAAGAAGCCATCGATTTTGGAGTCGACGGTTTGGGTCACTTGTTTATCGACAGACCAGAGTACACGTCCGAGTTAGTGAAATCCATAGCGGATTCAGGCGCTTTTGTTACACCCTGCTTGGTGTTGAATTCATCGATTATTGGAAATCCGGCATCGGAATTGGCGAATGATCCGCGTGTTCATTCCAAATTAAGTCCGGATTGGATCGATATTTTGAACTCAAGCTTCAATACGTTCCCGCAAGGCAATATGGAGAACAGCTTTAAGAATGTGATGGATCTTCACCGTGCCGGAGTTGATATTCTGGTAGGGACGGATGTCGCGCCGGTTCCCGTTCCGAACCTTGGCGGTCTTGCTCATGGGGCCAGTGTCCACCACGAAATGCAGCTGCTGGTGAAGGCCGGGTTCACTCCGATCGAAGCTCTTCAGTCGGCTACTACCAAACCGGCCCGTTGCTTTGGTCTTCACGATCGCGGCCGTATTACCGAAGGTGCTCGCGCTGATCTTATTCTTGTCAACGGTGATCCGACCACTAATATCTCGGATACCTTGTCGATCAAATCCGTGTGGTTCAATGGTTCGCAGCAACTAGGTTAATCAGATTCGATATCCCTGTACAAGGAAAGCTAAAACTCCATGCCAAAGCATGGAGTTTTAGTTGATTTAATTGATTATTTTAAGTCGATGCTCATTGCTCATCGCAGGGATCGGTTTGCACTTTGTCGTCCCGCTTCTCGTTGACCCGAATGCATTTCGGGATGAGGCGTACGGCCCGGCAACAATTCCTTCATCCTATTCTCCCCCCTTCTAGCCTTATATTTCGCACTGGTGTATCAGTATGGTAGAGTCATTTTCTATTCGATTGAATTGACCATGAAAAATAAGCCCGCCGCTCTTTCAAGCGGCGGGCTTCCTGCTCTTCTAAAGCATGCGTTTACGGTTGTACCTGCCAGAGCGCGGGCACGTTACTCGGCTCCCAACCCGGCAAGGAGGTATGGGGCTGGATGCATTTGTACACCTTGCCGTCATAGGATACGAGCGCATTGACCTCATAAGCGGTATTTGGCGCCCATGGCGTAGCACTTGGACCATCAGGCGTTGACACTGTCACGGCATTGCTGTCGCCAGATTCGTTGTTCGACGGGTCGTAAGCGCGGACCGTAAACGTATATTGCGAGTTCGGCGACAAACCGGTAACGACCTTCTCGGTTGCCGTTCCAGTGACGGAAGCGATCACCGTGCTGCCGTTGTAAATCCGGTAACCAGCGATGCCGGAATCATCCGTGGATGCATTCCACATCAACGTGACTGATGTCGACGTCGGGGTGCCCATCACATGCAGGCCGGTCGGATTGGTCGGCGGCGTCACGTCAACCGGTAACTGCGTGGTCGTAAACTGGACACTGTTGCTGCTCGGCGATCGATTGCCGGAAGCGTCGAACGCCTTCACAGCTAGGTTATAAGTCGTGCCTGCCAATAGATTGGTGAGATTGGCGCTCGTCTGATTGGCAGGTATAGTGGCGATGACATTGACACCATTGTACACCTCATAACCCGTGACGGCATTGTTGTCCGTCGAGGCCCCCCAAGTCAGCGTGGCCGTCGTTGTGCCAACGTTGCTGACGGCCAAATTAGTCGGCGCCGTAGGCGCTATGCTGTCGCCAGGACCGAATTGGGCATCGATGACGATGTACCAGGCATTTTGGGTATCCGCGATATCCCACACGCCGAGGATGACATTGTAACCGTCTCTTTGCGGCACGTTGCAGGTATGGGTTAACGTGGCCGGCGGCTGCTGGCCATTCCCGTTAATCGTGCAGAACGGAGTCAGATCAAACTGGGCGCGAGTCAATGGTGCATTGGGATTCCAATCCGGCTTGGTGATGAAATAACGGTAGCTTGTCGTGGCATGACGAGCGGTAAAAATCCAAGTAAAGTTGTTGGTGCCGCTCGTCATGTTCACCTTGTTCCAGCGCGTAGCTGATTGCTGGTCAAGCTGAGCGAAGCCGGCAAGGCCAGCGCTGGCGATTTTGCCGTCAGGGGGTCCGGCAGCAGGAAAACCTTTCGGCCCCTCCAGGCTCTGAGGCTCATAGATGATCGGGCCGCAGTTGGTATTCAATCCGTTTTTACACTGGATCGCGCGGCTGGCCGGATCATTAATATATCCGTGGGCTGACACGGTCTTCGAGAACGCGAACATACAAGCGAATACGAGCAGCAATCCGCCGCCAATCAGCATGAATCGCAGGATGAAACGGGAATCCGAACGGGTTTGAAACATCATCACATTACCTCCCATGATTTGGTTTGGTCATGATGTACCTTTCGTTTTTCGACACCATCTTTGTCGCGATCTTTTGAGCTGCCTCCTCTCTTGAATATGATCCTGCCAAAGCTGTGCAAAACCGTTAACGTGCGGGCATCCGCTCCTTTTTAAGCCGATTTATACAAACTCCTTAGAGCTTATATACTCGTACAAAGTCATGAAAAACAATACCTAATCACATGGTGAGAAGCGTAAAGACAAGCGGGTTAGAAATCTTTGTGGGAAGGGGAAATTAAGCGTGAGCAACTCTGCTCTACTATATAGAATCAGCTATGTAAACTGCTGATGAATGCTGACATTCATAGCGCGAAAGCGATGTAGAGATCAAAACCAAGTAGGTACGCTTATGGGTAAAGCACCGAGGGGATTGCAATCATGTCTCAATATGGAGGAATCTACATATATGCATAATCTAGTTTCGTTAAAATTGGAGTCGTGTTAGCGGAGTGTCATGAAGCCAATCGAAGTTGAAATATGGTTAGACAGAAATGAAAGATATATTACCAGTAATTGGTTGTATATAATTATTGAATAATAACCAATTCATGTCAAGGGTGTAATTTATCTACTCTTCGCTCCAGTTCCTGTGAAGGAGTTTAAATTTATCCCCATATTGCTATATGTCATAACAGTATAAAAAAGGTCCGGTTATTTTCACCTTGATTTTATTGGATTCAACCGTTACCCCGAATGTAATTCGAATCGACACCTCGGCTTGTCCCGGATGCTTCGCGATAATTTTTCCTTTTGAGTCGATTTCCGCCTTATCCGGATGGCTGCTCAAATACTCAATGTCAGCGCCGGATAACTCCTTCGTCGTTCTTCCTTTCTCAAAGAAGACTTCGTAGGAATAATCGACTTCATCTCCAGGATGGAGCTGAAGAGATTCGGCCGCCCTAAGCTGTAGTTAGTAAACGCTTTCAATTTGATTTCCGTTACTATCCTTGGGTCGGGACAAGATCTTGATATAACAAAAAAGCCGCTAAAATAGCGACTTTCAATGGGTCTATGTCCTTGTCCCTCGACAACCCCCCCTCAGATTTACGCAATTTTTTTAACCGGCCTCTTCCCTGACGGACAAAGCGGTGTTGATCAATTGTGGAGGCGTAACACTTAACATCCTTTTTATTACTTTCCTCCAACATGAAACACACCAATTACAGTTTCACCATCAACATCAAACAGCGGAATATCACGACCATCTGGTGATCTACTGTTCTGTATTGCAATGGCTTCCTCGGGTGATTTTGGTAGCTCGCCGTCTAAGTCTTTTTTTAGCACATATCCTGCAGTGCCATCCACACCTGTAGCACTGATTAATTCAGGTTCCGTTTCTGGAGAAGTAGCATCTGCGCTAGAACCGTATGTCTGTCCGTTTTTATTTTTAGGATAGTTCATATTCTTAGCGCTAATATGAAAAGAACCAATTATGGTTTTCCCATCAACATCATACAGTGGGACATCACCAGGTTCACCGAGATAATCTTTTTTCAGCAAATACCCTTTAATGCCATTCACACTTCCTGCATGGATTAAATCAGGTAGCATTTCAACGGGGGTTGCTTCTTCAGCTGAACCGTATGTCTGTCCATGTTCATTTTCAGGATAGTAAGGAGATTTTGTGTGGCTTTGATTAGTTGTACTTTTAGCATATGTGCTTTGGAATACCATTACACCTCCTACTACACAAACTATAAAAACCACACCAATCAATATTCTATTGCTTTTAGAATACATCCTCACATTTTCGCTCCTTTCTCACACTTCACTCTGTAACCGTTCGTCAGTCCTATTCACTTCATATAATACACCAAATAATGGAAGTTTCGCAAACTCGGTATCCAACGTCTAAGTACATCTTACCAGATGTCTTTTTTTCATTGTCTACCACGAGGGGATATTACCAAACATGCCGTCTTTTTGTTATGGATGAACGAATTTATTATCATCCATATTTGCTTGTATAACATCCATCCAATTTGTATTATGCATCATCTCGGAAGAATCCCCATGAAATGCCTTCTTGGCTTCCTGATCATCAAGCAGCCGATATCTCATCCAAGCCGTTAAGTACCCCCTATGATTGCCACCATTACCTTCAATCGCTGTATGAGCTGCACCTTTTGCCATCCCCATCATAACAGGCGTGCTTGCATTAGTACTATGCAAGGCAAATTGATTCGTTGATACCGGTGAGATTAGAAAATCTCGTGTACCGCCCATAATGAGAAAAGGAACGGTAATACGTGCTGTATCGTAAACATCTTCTGGATCACAATGCTTCAAATCCGGGAGAGCGATGGATACAACCGTTTTTATCAACGATCCACTTTTATAGTTGGTATGAGCATTAATGACCCCTGTAGACCCTTGAGAATGTCCAGCTACACCAATATGTTCCATTTGTATTTTTTGATAAAACAAGCTGTTTGCTTGTTCGTTTTCATTTTTCAAATAATCAATAGCTTCCACAATTTCTTTGCCTGTTCCTGTTGTCTTCCTATAGGAATCTATTACAATGAATCCCCAGCTAGCTAGATGAGTTAAGAGCGCATCATAACGATCTGGCGTGGCATCTGTTCCATTCCCCCATGAAATAATAGGATAGGATTCGTCTCCTTGAAATGCTGGATAGTATATTCTAAATAAAGCCTCCCCGCTCATACCCTTAACTTCTTCTACCTTTACATGATAGCTTCCTTTCTGTGCATACCGCTGCTCAATGCTTCCTTCTGCGAGTTCTGGTACATTAGAATGAATGATTATTTGCATGAAAATGGTTATTGGAACTGCAACGATAAGGACTAAAACTGACAACCATAAAATCCACTTTCTTTTTTTTAAAACCGACATACACGTGACCTCTACGATAGTCTATAGATTTCTCTATCGTCTTCTCTGATAAAGTATGAAACTGAATGGATATACGTAAAAGATGTAGTTATGTTTCGTTACACGCAAATTTCTTTTATTCGCAACTTTTTACTTTTCATGCTTATTCAGGTTATAAAACTCGGATGGACTCCTCTTCGCCGCAAACAAAATCCTCATGCACCTTTCTTGCCAGATCACCGTGCATGTCCTTCAACTATCCTGCCCGTTTACTTAATCGGCTGTCGATTCATTTGAGGACTACTACTTTTTCGGGAATGGGGTCAAATTCTTGTCATCAATTAATGACAAGAATTTGACCCATAAATAAAAAATCCGCTTTTCAAGCGGACTTTAATGAGACTATGTTCTTGTCTTCCGACTTAATAATGAGGCAAATCTATGAATTTCGCTAAATCTCAATGAGCCAAATGCGTTCTCTATCCTCTCGGCATCCTTGTCCAGCCAGATCCTTTTGAGCATTTGCTGCGTCGTTTAGTGGTTCGTCTCAGTTGACAAGCATCGGACGAAGAAGATCAGGGTCCGGCAGAGCTTTGTTATCGACTTTCCCGTTAGGGGTAAGCGGCAAACTTTCCATCTGTACCACAAGAGAGGGCAGGAAATATGCAGGCAAATTTCGGGCTAAATACGCTTTGACATCCGTTTCGGACAAAACCTGTTTCGCAACAAAATACGCGCATATTATCGGATTGCCACTCTCGTCGGCTTCGACGGCTACCGCGGCTTTCAAGATTCCGTTGTGTTCCAGCAGTCGAGTTTCGATTTCTCTCGGTTCCACGCGATACCCTCTGATCTCCACTTGATCGTCGATTCGTCCGATAATTTCGATATTGCCATCCGGCAGCCACAGGGCCATATCCCCCGTTCGATATAACCTTTCCCCGAGGAGCGGATGTTCCACAAATTTGGCTTCTGTCAATTCCAGCCGGTTCAAATACCCTCGCGCGATACCGTCCCCTCCAACGCAAAGCTCTCCCACTACTCCGATGGGCTGAAGCTTCAACTGTTTGTCAAGGATATAAGCGGAGGAATTGCATATTGGTCTGCCAATCGGAATGGCGGATTCGAATTCACGTTCGATCGGGAAATAAGTGGAGAATGTCGTGTTTTCCGTCGGACCGTACATATTGACCATTCGCAGATCGGGACACGTCTTACTTACGGCGTTTACGTGCTTTGGGGATAACGCTTCTCCGCCGACTAGCAAGGTGTTCAACGTACGAAAGAGGCCAGGATCCTGTTCGGCCAGATTATGGAACAAAGCCGTAGTCAGAAACCATGCCGTAATGCGGTGGCCGATGATGGTTTCCTTCAATTTGAGAAGGTCTAATAGATCCTTGTCCTTCATCAAATACAAGGTAGATCCGTTCAAAAGGGATCCCCAGATTTCAAAGGTTGACGCATCGAATGCAATTGCGCCGGTTTGCAAAATTCGATGATCCATGGAAAAATTGAAATAATTGGTATTCTTGACCAGTCTTACGATGTTACGATGTTCAACCATGACCCCTTTCGGTGTCCCCGTTGATCCGGAAGTATAGATGATATACGCTAGACTTTGCGAGGTTACTGCAGATATCGTATGGGGACAGCTGTCAAGGTAAAGCTGCGCGTTGTCCCAATAAATTACTTTTCCTTCAAATGCAAAGTTAGGCTTCCAACTGGAAGGGGCCAGCAAAAATCCCGCCCGACTGTCCTCAAGCATATATTCGAGTCTTTCGCACGGAGAATCGGCTTCGATGGGCATATAAGCGCCGCCCGCCTTCAATATGGCTGTAAGCCCGACGATCATACTGACAGACCGATCCGCGACAATGCCAACGACGCTCTCTGGCTTTACGCCGTGATCCTGTAGTGCTTTTGCAAGCTGATTCGCGTGTTCGTTCAATTCCCGATAGGACATCTGATGGTCCTCGGACATGACCGCCGGGCGATCAGGGGTTAAGCGGACCTGTTCCTCAAACAAGCAATGGACCGTTTTGCCGGAAGGATAGTCCGTCTTAGTTCCGCTGAGAGCCTGAATCTGTCTCTCCTCTTCTTCGGACAACAAGCGTATGTCGGCAATCACTTTCTCGGGAAAATCGGCTACTTCCTGCACAATACGGCTCAAGTGGTCGCCCATCTGCTCAATCGTTTCCTTTCTGTACAAGCGGGTCGCATAATCAAGGTGTATCATGAGAGATTCCTTCTTAAAAGCCGTCAAAGCAAGCTCAAACGTCCCCAACTGATCGGATTTCAAAGGAGTGGTATTGGCGTTTTGCCAAGTAAACGCCGCTTTGATGAACGGATTGCCGCTCAGATTCTTACGCATATTCCGATCTTCGAGTGCTTTCATCGTGGTATGCTTGACTTCTATCAGAAACTTACCTAATGGCTTATGTATAGTAGGAGAGTATCGTATAGGAAGCACCTGGCTTTCCAACGAATACCCAATTACAGGGTCATCCTCGCCGGTATATTTGGCAAGCAGGATCGCATAACAAGCCATTAGTGCCATATCCACAGTTATTCCGAAATTGAACGCAAGTTGATAGAGTTTTCGGGTCGTTGCAGAATCAAGGCAAAAACTAACCCGGCTTCCTTCATCGTTGGTCCATCCCCCCCACGGAAATTCGTCAATTGATACTTCACATGTCGTTTGTTCCATGACCATCAACTCCCGGATTATCGATTCATTAATGTCTGATTGATAACGAACAGAAGAATCCTCTTCGCATTCTGCGATGAAGAAGTATCCCCCTCCTGAGCCAATTATGACTGTGGCCTCGTATAGCCCCAAACTTAGTTTCTTCTTACAGCGAAGCTCGCCGTTGTTTTTTGGAACGTCAAAAAACCCCCTTTCTTCAAATGAATAAAACGGAGGTCTCCCGTCGTATTCGGCAACTGGCTGGCATCGCGGTCGCAGTAGATCCCGCATTAGCCCCTATAGCTTTGCGTCGCCACCTTTCGGTGGGTTTGCTATTGTCGTACAAAACTAGCATTAAATTGTAAATCATGTTTATATTATGTATTCGATTTACATTTACTGTATCTTGTTTCCAAATGAAAATCGATAGGTCTTTTGTTCAATATTGTCTTTCTAGAATTGTTTTGATGATATTGATAACCATGATGAAACTCTAGGTCATGATAGTTAATCTTTACTAATTTTTGCTTTCGGCGACTTCACTATACTTCACTTAACTACCTATTAAAACTATTTTATTCAAAAGACAGGATACTTTTTTACACACAAAAATCGATTAAGAACAGAGACATACACACGTTTTTGTCCTCGGCAAAATTCCACAAAATGACGCCATTACTCTAATAGATTCAGTACTATTTGTCTCCTATCCCTGTCTATTCTTGTGTTATTACTTGGATATTGGATGTTGGCTGATTAAGGCAATAGTTCCTATTTTTCAACTTCGACCCTATATCCATTGCCCTAACTACGACTACAGATATCATTGGAACCAATACTTTTGTTTCTTGTAATATGGGACAAAAATAATAGGACCTGCTTCACCTATCTCAGCAAACCTACATGGCATATAGTTACCAATTCGATTAACTATCTCTCAAAATCTCCAATGTAAATAAAAAGCCCCAGCCTTAGATAGATCTTATCCTAGGCTGGAGCGTGTGTTGTCTGCGCTTTTACCCTGATTATACATTAGTAACCATAAAGGTGATAGCTCAGCAACAAATAATGATAGAGTAATGTTCATGTCTCCCGCTAAAATAGCAACTTTCAATGAGACCATGTTTTTGTCCCTCGACTTAAACATTCCCCTCTCTCGTTCTCTATCTAAATTACTCCATCGTTTGGAGCAGCTTTATAAGCCTATCTAGAAATGAAACAGCGACAGCAAAGGATGAGAACATAAAGTCCTAGACTGTCGCTGTTTCATTGAACTAACGTTTCCCGTTAGTGTAATAGTTATTGCATTAATATTGGAAGTATTGAATCGATTTGTATCCCTCTTGATGCTTTTAATAAAACTACGTCATTTTTCTTAATGACTCTTTTTAATGCTCTTGCCAATTCCATTTTATCCATATATCTTTTTACTGCGCCAATTGGGTATTTCTTCGTTGCTTCTAATGCAATAAGGCTACTGAGTTTCCCGAATGTATATATATAGTTAATTTTATGCGGATCAAGGCTTCTCCCAATTACTCGGTGAAACTCTTCTTCATGATTACCAAGTTCAAGCATATCACCAATTACTAGATGCTTTTTTCTATAACCAGTTAGTTCTTGAAAAGTTTTTATTGCTGCACTTACAGAATCAGGACTCGCATTCCATGCATCATTAATAACTGTAAATCCCAAAGGAGAATCAATCTTCTCCATTCTCATCTCTGGCAATTTTAAATTTCGAAACCCTTTATTAATTTCTGTCGAACTTAAGCCCAACTTTAATGCAATTGCAATTGTAGCAAGTGCATTATTAATATTATGTTCGCCGAGAAGTGGGAGGTGAAATTTAATGTTAGCAGCAGAGAATTTGGAACCTTCTGAGTTAGTTACTGTATTTTCAGATTTTATATCATTAAATTGTTCTTGGCCGAAACTTATGGTTTCTATTGAGGTATTTCTTTGAATATTACAGAGTCTTGTGGTTAATAATGGCTCATCACCGTTATAAACAAGACATCCGCCATTCTTTAAGCCGTTTAGAATTTCTAATTTTGCTGTTGCTATTTCTTCTCTGGAGCCGAGGCTTGAAAGGTGGGAAACCCCTATCATTGTAATTATAGCTATGTCCGGCTCGGTAATTTTTGATAATTGATCAATGTGACCTCTTTCACTCATTCCCATCTCAATTATTGCAACTTCTGCATCTTTATTTATCCTTAAAATATTTAATGGAACACCAACTTGACTGTTTAAATTCCCTTCTGTTTTATAAACTCGAAATTTCGATTTTAAAACTGAATTGATCATTTCTTTCGTAGTCGTCTTACCGTTGCTACCCGTAACACCAATTACTTTGACTAATAGTTCTTTTCGATATTTTTCCGCTAATTTTTGTAAGGATTTTAGGCAGTCATCAACAAAGATTAGCGGCAGATGAATAGGTGGGTCTGGGTGATCCTTTTGCCAGAAAGAAGCTACCGCCCCTTTAGAAATTGCTTCGTTAACATAATCATGACCGTCTAACTCTCTTATAATAGGGATAAATAGATTACCTGGTTTCACTGTTCTTGAGTCAATAGATACACCTTGAATCAAAAATTCTTCAAACTCTCGTGATAACCCATCGCCTTCAGACATCTGCTCAATAACTTTCAGTTTATGAGAAATCATCATAGCACCACCATTTGTTGTGATTCTAATTAGTGCTTTGACCAAAATTTACGAACGAAGCCTTATCGTGGAACCTTTCCTTTTTTATTTACCTTGATAATGACATGGTTTAAAGAAGAGAAAAAGATCCATCTCAAAGGCTTTTTCTGCATTAGGTGGTTCTACACTACATAAAACTAATGATTTCAAATATTACCGAAGCCGACATTTGTTCGGAAAGGCTGTTCGTTTAATTAACATATCTAATTGGCAATCGGTACAAGTTCGTTTACTCCCCTAATTTCCAGCCCCACATAAACAATGGCCGACTCCATTGAGCTGGCTATTGTTTGTTAATTCTCCGAATAAGTTGACTGACTTAAGCCTGGGACAAACGACCGGATATACTTCAGGCAGCCTGGACAAACCGATGGAGCACGGCACCGGGTGCTCGGCGGCATTAAGGCACGAATTAAGGCTGAAAACCGGACGGATGGAAAGAAATTAAACAAAAAGCCACCCTAGGGGGCAGCTGTTTCATTTCATGTAGCGATATTCCAAGAGATTCTTCAAATTTGAGATTCTCTGCAGCAGCTTCTCCCCGACATTGGTTTCCTTCACCAGCTTCCGCTCCAGTTCTTTGTCCACCAGTCTTTTTACAGACAATACGTCCGTTCCGTTACATAACACATCTTCTTTTGAATTAAATTTCTTATGGGCGACGAGCTGCATGCCAAAGGAATTATACAACAAGGTATATCCGGCGATGCCCGTTGTGGATTGATAGGCTTTGGAAAAACCGCCGTCAATGACGACCATTCTCCCATTTGCTTTAACGGGGTTCTCCCCACGAATTTCTTTAACCGGCGTGTGGCCGTTTATGATATGTCCATGATCCGGATTCAAATCAAACTCCAGCAGGATTTTCCGGCAGATTTCCTCGTTTTCACGCAAATGGTAGTAAGGATTCTTTCTCTCCTTATGGGTTTCTTTATCTTGGATAAAATACCGTTCAAAGGTGGTCATTTCTCTCTTTCCAAAGAGCGAGGAACATTTCCCTGTCCAGATGTACCATACCATATCTGTAGCCAGATCATCCGTCTCTTCCGGATGCGCAAAGGCGTGACGTAAATAATACTCAAAAACATCAAGCAGTTGACGGCTCGAGTACGTCTTGTCTTCAATCTGCATTTCTTCCATGTTTCCTTCTTCATCCAAAGGAATACAGCCGTGGATTAACAAATTCCCGTTGTATTTTAAATAAAGGCTTCCCTTTTTCATAAGAAAATTCATATGTCTGGCCAGCTTTTCGGAATGTTGAACGGAGAACAGCAGCTTTTCCATCACCTGCTGTTCTTCCTCCAGCAATTGTTCAGGCTGCTGCGGTTTTACGGCTCTGAAACAGGTGTTTTCCAGCGGGTAAGTTTTTCCGCCGATCTTGATTTCATTTTTATCGTAATCGATTTGCTCAAGCAAAAGCCTTTCAGACATATCAAAGTATGGACGTCTCTTAATAATCGGGATTTCAAGCTTAAACTGGATCATGGCAATGGCTTGATGAATTTTGGTAATCTGCAGGATTTCCTGCTCCGATAGGTTATGGCCTTGCTGCAGCTTCGGTCTGAAGGCCGGATTGTCATCATAGTATTTCTCCGCCAAGTTCAGCAGTGGGCGAAGATTGATTCCGTATACATCTTCGATGATGTCCAGATTGTCGTATCTGGCACAGATCCGGATAATATTCGCAAGGCAGACTTGGGAACCCGAAAAGGCACCTATCCACAGGACATCATGGTTCCCCCACTGAATGTCTACAGAATGGTAGTTGATCAGCGTGTCCATAATTTTTTCGGGGTCTGGTCCGCGGTCATAGATATCTCCGACCACATGAAGATGGTCAACCACCAGGCGCTGTGTCGTATAAGCAAGGCCGATAATAAGCTTGTCCGCCAGGCCCAAGGAGATAATTTGCCGGTATATTTCCTCATAATAAGGATCCTTATTGTTGGTCGAATCCGTCTTGTATAGAAGCTCTTCTACAATATATACAAACTGCTCGGGCAGAGCTTTACGCAATTTCGAGCGCGTATATTTGGAAGAGGCATAAGAAATGAGCTTAAGCATTTGTTCAATCGTTTGTCTATACCACCGGTCCAAGGCTTGTTTATTGCACAGGTCTCCTTTAACCAGCTGTATTTTTTCTTCCGGATAATAAACTAACGCCGCAAAATCATTGATTTCATGATCCGTCCAAACCTCACGGAATAAATCTTTGATTTTCTCTTTTACGGTACCCGAACCGTTTCTTAGTACATGCTGAAAAGCCTGGAACTCCCCATGCAAATCACTGACAAAATGTTCAGTCCCCTTGGGGAGATTGGAGATCGCTTCAAGGTTGATGATCTCTGTGATGACTTTTTCTTCCGTATCATAGTTCTGGGCCAATAAATCTAGAAACTGCGCATCCAAAACAAATGTCCCCCTTCAAGGAAATTTAGTGATGTATAGCCGGGTGTACTTAGAATCCCTATGGCCTTTTAATAGGTTTTTTATTGGAGCTAGCCGCGTACCTTTAATCTAGTGTAATCATTTCGGAACCTGAACACTGCTATTCGTGAGGTTGCCCATGAATGATTAATTAATGAACAGTTCATTGCTAACGAATGAATAGAGACTTACATTTTTATATCTATTTTTTTATATCATAACATACACAAAAAAATTCAGCTCACTTACGTTAAGAAGTTAAATTGTAACATACTGGAATAAGGGGGGTTGCTTAGGCTTCACACTTTTAAACAACCTATTTAGCGAATTTGAAACAGATCCCCGTCTGCGGCCTTTTGGATTTTAATGAATTTCCAAGGACATTCCTTTCGAATAATAGCTGAAGGGAAAAACATGAGGTTCCCGAGGCTCATTCATTTCCGAAACTCGAATTACCTTATAGCTTGAGCTGTCCTTCTTCTCTAAATCGACTCTAATTCTTTTTTGGACTTTGTTGTCCTTAAAGAGATCCCCTTCTAAAGTAAGACTGGTGCCATTTACTTCACAGACTTTCTTAGGGTAAAAACCCCAATCTGTAATACCAAATTTTTTTGATATCGAGTCATTGATTTCTCTAAAAAGGATGGATAACGTGTAGGTTCGTATGTCCTTTACTGAATCCTCTACCTGCTCTTCTGGTGCAGCTAAACAAATTCCACTTACACTCATTGCAACTAAAAATGTCGACAGAATCAAAAGTAATTTTATTTTGGATTTCAATTTGGTCACCTCTTCACCTGTATCGTTAACAAAAAAAATAAAATTATTTATGTGTGTGGTGATATCAAAAAAGAGAGATTATATAGAAGTGAGCTATGGTGTGCGATTAATCGGCCGCAACGAAGTAATTGATATGATCCTAAAAATGAATCCCAGTGCTGCTGAACAGCGCGAGATAGCCTGAGTTCCTGAAGAATATTTTGGTGGTTCATTTCCTTTTCCGTTCAGGCATATAAGACAACATAAAAAACCAGAGACCATTTGGTCCTGGTTATTGTATTGCTATCGATTAATTCAGGAGTCTGCACTCTTTATGACATTAGCATACATTCATGAAGTACGTCATAATACCTTCAATCCTCTAAAATTTGCACAATGTTAGGATGGATTCCTCCCGATACACTCATTTGATGACTGACAATTTGGTTTGCGAAGTATTCCAATTGATCCCTTATAATTAATGATGATCTATAAAAAGAATTATTCTCCATCGTTCTGCACAAATTATCACAGTAGAAATATTCTTGCTTTAGCAGGGACTTTCTCCAAAAAACATAAGCATACAATCGCTAATAAAATTGAAAATATGCGAATATTCAAAACGTTTTAAAAGGCATCACGGTGCACTCCGTACCGCTCCAGCACCCGGTAAATTGCATTCGTGCCAAACTCGATCGCTTCTACGGGAATGCGTTCATCCGCCGCATGAATCAGTTTGGTAAACTGCATGTCCTTGGGCAGCGGCATTGGCAGGAAACCGTAAGTTTGGATGCCGAGCCTCGCAAACCATCTTCCGTCCGTCCCTCCGGGCAGCAGCATCGGCACCGGAACGGACTCCTTATCCGCTTCTTTCAACACATCGGACAGCAAATCGAACATTCCCATGTCGGGAGCTGCGGCGCATGGATCATGGCGCAGCACTTCCAGCCCGATCGAATCATGAATCGCGAATCGGCGCAGCTCGTCCATAAATTGCTGCGGAGTGACGCCCGGCAGCGTTCTGCCGTCCAGCTCGACCGTAATTTCGCTTGGATGAACGTTGATTTTCTCGCCGCCGTGAACGACGGTCGCACTGACCGTATTACGCAGAAGAGGGGCGAACGTCCCTCCCTTTTCCCCCAGCAGCTTCAGGATGAGGCCGCACAGCCGGGGACGCAGCAGCCCTCTCAGCAGCAGCGCCGGCAGCAGCGGCAGTGCGGCGGCCATGCCTTCAATCATCAACCGGGCCGCTGGTGTCACACGTATCGGCAGCTTATTCCTGCTAAGCGATTGAAGCATGTTCCCCAATTGCGCCATACAGTCGGCTTCCGGATTGCCCATGGAGCCGTGGCCACCATCTCCTCGAATCGTCGCTTTGAGCCAACAGAGCTGCTTCTCCGCCACCATAATCGGATAAAAGGTTTTCCCTAGGGCATGAAATGCAAAACCGCCAAATTCGCCTAGCGCATACTTTACGCCCGCAAAATAATCGGCATGCCGCTCTACCAGGTAGGAAGCCCCGTATTCGCCCCCTGCTTCCTCGTCGCTGACAATCGCTAGAATGAGATCGCCACGCAGCGCCAGCTTGCGGGCATGCGCGCGGAGGAAAGTCGATACGAGCATCACCACGCCGCCTTTCATGTCAAGAGCGCCCCGCCCCCAGACGAAGCCGCCCTCGATGTCGCCCCCGAACGGGTCGCGGCTCCAGGCTTGCATGTCGACGCCAACGACGTCGACATGCCCGTACAGCAGCAGCGGCGGTGCCTCCCCGCTGCCCTTCATCCTGGCCAGCAGATTGGGCCGGGCCGGATCAAGCGCGTAGGTCCGCGTCTCAATGCCCGCATCCTCAAGTAGTTGCTGGATATACATGACGCATGCGGCTTCCTCGCCCGGCGGATTTGTTGTATTGAAGCGGATCAATGCCTGCAAAATCTCCACGGGAGACGGCAGCTCCGCAGGGCGCTCGACTTCATCCTGCTCCAACTCGTCATTGGTCAGCCGCATACCCATGACCCCGCTCCTTTCTATAATAGACTGCCCGCGTATGATCGGTCGGCAGGAGAAACGCCTGGCAAGCTGCGCAGGCCGAACTCATCGCGCAGCCTTGCGAGCCGCCGCTTCTGCTCTTCGGCGGACGTGCCTTTGGTGCGAAACACCGATTCCAGCATCGCCAGCGCTTGCCGAACATGCGCCTCCGCCACTTGCTCTCCCGTATCCCGCAACCGATCGACCAACTGCTGCACGCCGCGGTAAGGCGAAGAGACGCCTTGTTCATATTCGGCCGCGTTCCAGTTGCGATTGCGGACGCAAGTGGCGATAGCCAGACAACGATTCAGCAGTTCAATTGAATAAGCGTCCGTCTGCCGGCTTGCGGCAAACAGATGAGCCTCATCCTCCTTGTCGTCAAAAGAGAATACGCGCAGTCCATCCGATGGGGTAAGCCTTTTCAATACATTGCCCGAACCCAGTTCGACGGCATCGGCAATGCCAATGCTCTTCTGAAATGCAAGGACCGCCGGCCAATTGACGGGGTCCGTCAATCCCCTTGCCAGTATACCCGCGATCTCCGCCGTATTCCCGTAAGGCAAACCCGTCAAGGAGGAAACTACGGGAAAATCCATTTCTCCAAACGAGACGCAGCTCAGCACTTCGGCAAATTGCGCCGCGGCCGGCGCCATCAACGGGCTATGGAATGGCGCGCTTACCTGCAGTGGAATGACTGCGGCCCCATGGGCGGACAGTCTTTCGGACGCTTCATGGACGGCGTCTTTGTGTCCCGAAATCACCGTCTGCTGCTCTGAATTCATATTCGATACCACAACAATACGGCTTCCGTCCGCGAAGCCCGCGCTGGTTTCCAGACATACTTTGGCGACAACATCAGGACTCGGCCCGTTCACGGCGGCCATCGCGCCGATCCCCGCAGCGGCGGTCCTTTGCATCAACTCGCCGCGGCGGCGTACGAGCCTGAGCGCATCCGGGAACGCTATGGCTCCCGCGCAGGTTAAAGCGGTAATCTCGCCCAGGCTGTGGCCGGCGGCCATCGCCGGTACGTATCCCCATTCCCGGCTGTAGACGCGGTACATCGCCACGCAAAGCGCAAGAATGGCGGGCTGGGCATTGTTCGTCCGCGTCAGCTCCGTCATCGGTCCCTCATACATCAGGCTGTTAAGACGTATGCCCAGCGCTTCGTTCGCTTCCTCCATCGTCGCTTTGACAATCGCATGCCGCTCGCTCAGCGCTTTTCCCATTCCGACGCGCTGCGAGCCCTGACCGGGAAACCATATCGCATGTTTGTTCAGCATCTTCCATCACGCTCCTTCCTCAGGGTCGCAGGCGCCTCGGTCAGCATTTTGTTTATCTCCGCTACAACATCGCGTTCCCGCTCATGCAGGAAAAAATGTCCGCCTTCAAACAGCATCAGCTCGCAGCCTCCCGTCGCATAACGGTCCCATTCACCGAGCGGGCCTTTGATGCAGTCGTCATCTTTGCCGCTCAAGATGACGAGCCGGAGCGGCAGCGGCGGCCGCATCCGATGCTCGTATTCGCCGACAAGCTTGAAGTCGGCTCTTAGGATCGGCATAAACATATCCAGCAGTTCCCGATGCTGGAACAGTTCGTCTGGCATGCCGCCGAGCTGTTTCAATTCCTCGAGAAACTCGTCATCCGGAAGCATATGGGTCCGGCGAGCCTCCTCCTGCTCGCAATGCGGCGCCCCTCTGCCGGAGAGGAAGACTGCCCCAGGCAACGGGAAGCCTTCCTCCCACAGCGCATGCAGCACCTCATACCCAAGCAGGCTGCCCATGCTGTGGCCGAATAAAGCATATGAATCGGAGCCAAGCGCCGTCTCGAGCACCAGCGGCAGCAAATCCTGCACGGCCTCCGCCGCGTCCTCATAGAACGGCTCGCCCATGCGGCTTCCTCTGCCCGCCAGTTCGGCCGGCACCAGACGCACGCCAGGATGCAGCCGGTTCGTCCAGCGCTTGTACACTTGTGCAGAGCCTCCTGCATATGGCAAACAAATTAAAGATATGGTCATAACGCCCGCCTCCCGGTAACATGTTGACGCAAATGGCCGTTACGCGCCGGCGACCAGCGTGGTCCAGAACGCTTTTTCCTTCGCGAACAAATCGTTCGCGAGCGCCAGCTCTCTGCCGCGTTCGAAGTCCCCCGTCACAAAGCGGTCCTTCACCAGATCCCATCCTTCCTTCACTGCGCCAAGCTGACCGGATAGCGACTCAAGCAGCGCTTCGCCGATCATCCTCTTCTCCCGCATGGAGCGTAGCAGCGACATGTTGGCGATATGCCGATTGCAAATGATGTTGACGCCGACGAGGCCGTAGGTCAAATGAGCTTGCTTCTTCTCCGGGTCGGAATCTACATTCCACATGCCCTCTACGGAGAACTCGCCAAGCTCCCTCGCCAGCCGTTCCGCATTTTCCAGCACTTCAGCCAGCTTCAACTCGTAGGGCTGAACCTTTTCCTGCAGGTTGTATACGTAGAAGGCAGGCCCCAAATAGTCCGGGTTCACGTTGTATTCCGAGTTGCCGTACGCCTTGAGCAGCCTTTCCTCTGGCACCTCATGCTCCTCGTAGCCCGCAAGCGTATCGTCAATGACGTAGAAGGCGCCGCGCTCCTTGTCGTATCCGTTAAACAGCGAATAATGATACCAGTGGAACTTTTTCCAGGCCATGCTGCCCGGAAGCCAGTCGTACAGATCGACGTTTACGCTCAAGTTGCGTCCGCCCTCCATGATCGCCCTGATTTCCTCCAGCACCGTCTCCTTGCTGCGGAAATGACCGGGCTCGATATAGCGGAACACCTGCGACAGAGGGAATCTGGCCGGATCATCCATATAATACAGCGTGTCAATTGTCGGATAGCGAAAATCCTTGTCTGTTGCGGCCTCCCAAGGATAGTAACGGTAAATGTTCAAATACGCTGCATCCCTGTAGCTGGGCTCCTCCGACACCGCAATGGAAAACGCCTGGTTCAGCATGCAGTTCATCCAAAACTCGTTAAACGGTTTCCTTTTCATCGACAGCTTCATGGTTCGCCGCCTCCTTAGACTCAGAATGTTGGTTTAAGCAAGCTTGCTTGCCGCAAGCACAGCACTGATTTTTTGGCTTGCTCCGTCTTCGACCAGCGCGCGAATAATCGCCATATAATCATCCGCCAGTGCCCGGACGTTCTCTTCTCGGAACAAACTTGTCGCATATTCCATCGCAAAGCGGATCCTGCCGTCCCGCTCCACCGCTTCAAGCGTCAAATCGAATTTGCTGACGCCCGGATCGAACTCCTTGGGGTCGAATTCAATGCCGCCCGAACGGTAAGCGACGCGATCGATATTTTGCAAAATAAACATCGTATCGAATAGCGGATTGCGGCTGCGGTCCTGTTCGATTCCCAGTTTTTGCACCAAATCCTCGAACGGGTAATTCTGGTGCTCCAGCGCTCGCAGCACATCCTCATGCAGCTCGGACAAATAATCGCCAACGGTCCGGTACGATTCCGGGAAGCTGCGAATCGCGACCGTATTGACAAACATCCCGATCAGCCCTTCCAGCTCGGCATAATTGCGGCCCGCTACTGGCGTGCCGATAATGATATCCTCCTCACCGCTCCATTCGCTCAGCAGCATCGAATAAGCTCCGAGCAGCACCGTATACAACGTCGTGCCGCGCTCGCGCGCAAACGCCTTGATCTTGAGCGTCAGATCCTCATCCAGCATGAAGTTGATCAGACCTCCCTCGAAGTTTTGCAGTTCCGGCCTTGGCAAGGCTGTCTTGAGCTCCACCGTCGGCAGCTCCCCTTCGAACGCCTCCAGCCAGTATCGCTCATGCTCCATATAGGCCTCGCTGCCGATTTGTTCTTCTTGCCATACCGCGTAATCCCGGTACTGGATATCAAGCTCCGGCAGCTCGCCGCCGCCGTACAAAGTGGTTAGTTCCTGCAGCAGGACACTGACGGAGACCCCGTCGGTAATAATATGATGAAAGTCCAGCAGCAACAGATGGCGCTCCTCGCTAAGCGGAATTAATCCGGCCCGGAACAGCGGGAGACTGCCGAGATCAAACGGACGGATAAAGCGCTCCATCAGCCCGCTGATGCCGCCGAACAATCCTTCGTCTCCGCCTTCCGCGAGCAGCTTGCCTGCCGCCATTCTCAGCTTGGCGCCCCGCTCCAGCGTAAATACCGGCTCTGCATGCACGCGCTGGCGGAACTCGTCCTCCTCGTGATGAAACGTCGTTCTGAGCGATTCATGGCGGCGTATCATCGCAAGGAAAGCTTCCTCCAGCCGCTCCACATCGAGCTTGCCTTGCATATGCACGGCGAACGGCACATGGTACATCGTTGCCTCGCCCGAGATCAGCCCCATCATAAATTGGCGGCGCTGCGCTCTTGACATCGGGTAATACTCCCGCTCCGGCTGCTTCGGAATTCGCATGGCCGCCACGGTTCCACTAGTATCCAGATGGGCCGCTAAACCTTCAAGCGTAGGATTCATGAAAATATCGCGCAGCGGCATTTGGATGCCAAAACGTTCCGCAATGCGGCTGACCATGCCTGCCGCCTTCAGGGAATGCCCGCCCAGCTCGAAAAAGCTATCCTTGGCGCTGATCGCATCCGTACCGAGCAGCTCCTTCCAAATCTCCGCCAGCTTGCGTTCGGTATCCGTCGACAGCTGAACAAGCTCGCGTATGCCAGCGTCGGCTGGTCCCGGAGCCGGCAGCTCCCTTCTGTCGATTTTGCCCGTTGGCGTAAGCGGAATCGCATCCAGAACGACCATGAAGGCCGGAACCATATAAGAAGGCAGCTTGTCCCCGAGATATTCGCGCAGCTGCGCGGTCAATCGGCCGGATGGCGTGGCGCCGTCTTGCTCCGCATCTGCTGCTGCGACGTTCTGCATGACGACATACGCGCAAAGCGCATATTCCCCCTCCTCTTCCTGAAACGCGGTGACGACCGTTTCCTTCACCTGCTCATGGCGAAGCAGCAACTGCTCAATTTCACCGATTTCAATCCGGTGACCCCTGATTTTCACCTGGTAATCGCGGCGTCCCGCATAGGCAAACTCCCCATTTTCAAGCCTGCGCCCAAGGTCGCCGGTGCGATACATGCGTTCGCCCGGAGCATACGGATTCGGCACAAAAGCGACATCCCATTCGGGATGGCTGAGATACCCACGCCCGACGCCCGGCCCGCCGATACAAATTTCGCCCGTCACGCCAGTCGGCTGCAGCTTCAGTCCTTCGTCAAGCACCATCATGACGGAACCTTCGATCGGCGTACCGATCGAAATCTCCTCGCCTTCGGTCACTTCCCGGATCGAGGTCCACACCGTCGTCTCCGTCGGACCGTACAAATTAAACAATCTGGCTCCGGTAGCGGCGCGCAGCCTGCCGACCACATCGGTCGTCAGCGGCTCCGCCCCGATCATCAATATGCGCAGCTTTTGCAAACCATCCGTTTCGCCTCGCTGATTCATCCACCATTTGAAGCGCGACGGCGTAATTTGCAGCACATCGACGCTGTGCGCGTCGATCAGGTCTTGCAGCAAGGCGGCGTCGCCCCGTTCCTCTTCGCTCGCGAGTACAATCCGCATACCAAGCGTAAGCGGAAGCAGATTTTCAACGACAAAAATATCAAAGGAGACCGATGCCATCGCCAGGAGGCTCTGGCCCTTCTCAAACGGAATGCGGTCTCGGAAGCCTCCGATGAAATGCGCCAGCCCGCGATGCTCGATCATCACTCCTTTGGGACGCCCGGTCGAGCCCGACGTATACAGCACATACGCCAAATGGTCCGGCTTATGGACTAACTCCGGATTGCCACTGTCCGCCGCATACAGCTCCGGATCGTCCAGATACCACTCGGCAACGGCTCTCGTTACGACTCCTGCATATGCTTTTTCCGTCAGCAGAAGCGCTTCGCCGCAATCCTCAAGCATCCAGTCGATCCTCTCTTTCGGATAAGCGGGATCAATGGCGACATATGCGCCTCCGGCTTTCAGAACACCCAAAATGGCGACAAGCAGCAGCGGGCTACGGGACGCCATCAGCGCGACAATGCGCTCGGGCCCCACACCCTTCGCCCGCAAGGAATGGGCAAGCCGATTCGCGCGTTCGTTCAGCTCGGCGTACGTCACCGTCTCCGTGCCGAATTGAATCGCCGCCGCATCCGGCGTGCGCGCCGCCTGGCGCTCCACCTCCTGCACAAACCCCGTCCATTCCGCCGCGGCTTGCGAGGAAGCCGTCGCATCTCCTTGCTGGTCTGTCGTGTCTTTCTCGGCTCGAGTTTCCATCCTACCATTGCTCCCCTCTCTGCTAGCGGCCTGTACCGGCATGCCTCCTCCGGTCAACAGTGCCAGCAATTGCTCCCGCTCGCTTTCACTCATCAGCTCAAGCTCGCCGACCGTGCGACCCTGCGATCTGCACATCTCCCGTACGAGTACGGTATAGCTCTCCGCCATGCGGTGCGCGGTTTCCTCATGAAACAAATCCGTTGCGTACTCCAGTTGAAGCTCGATTTCCTCTTCCCGCTCCACCGCTTCCAGTGTCAGGTCGAACTTGCTTGTCCCCGTCTCGAACGGCATTTCGCCAAAGACGAGGCCGCCAGCTTCCATCACCGCCCGGTCCATATTTTGCAAGACAAACATAACGTCAAACAAAGGATTGCGGCTTCTGTCCCTATCCGCCTTCAGCTCTTCGACCAGCTCCTCGAATGGATACGTCTGGCGCGAAAGCGCCTCTACGACATGATTATGCAGCTCCGCCACATAGGCCCTTACCGTCTTGTCTCTTTCCGGCCTGATCCGCAGTGCCAGCGTGTTGACGAACATGCCGATCATGCCATGTGTATCGGCATGCTCCCTGCCGGCGGCGGGGGTGCCCACAATCACTTCGGCCTGCCCGCTGTATTTGGCCAGCATCGCGGCAAAAGCGCCCAGCAGCACCGTATACAGCGTCGTCTTGGCTTCCCGCGCCAGCTTTCGCACTTCAGCCGTTGTCCGCGCGTCGAGACGGAACGAATAGCGGCGGCCCTTATAGCTCGGCAGTGACGGTCGCGGCCGATCGGTCGGCAGCTCCAGCACAGAAAGCTTGCCTTCGAAGATTTCCATCCAGTACCGCTCATGCTCCGCATAAGCGGCATTTGTAAATCCGGCTTCCTGCCACAGCGCATAATCGCTGTATTGCACCCGCAGCTCCGGCAGCGCTTGTCCGGCATACAGCTGCGACAGCTCATTTACCAGCAAACCGGAGGATACGCCGTCCGTAATAATGTGATGAGCATCCAGCAGCAGCAGATGATCATCCTCATTCAGTCGCAGCAGCCCCGCCCGCAGCAGAGGCAGCTTGTCCAGATGGAACGAGTGCTGAAAGACTTCCATTAGCCTCGTCACCTTGGCGCCGTCAGGTGGTGCTCCTTGCAGCGCTTCGTCACCGGTCAACGCTGCGGAGTCCAGCACTTCCAGCTTGAACGCATACGGCGGATGAACCATTTGCCTGAACTCGTCCTTAGTCATATGGAAGGTCGTCCGCAAGCTTTCGTGGCGGCTGATCAGCGCCGTAAACGCGTCTTCCAGCCTCGCCGCATCCAGCCTGCCCTGCAAGCGGAGCGCGAACGGCACATGATACATGGTGGCGTCTCCGGCCAGCATCTGCATCATATATTGGCGGCGCTGGGCGCGCGACATCGGATACCACTCGCGGCGTTCCGCCTTCGGAATCGGCTCGGCCGCCGCATCGGCGCCGTCTTGCTCCTTCAGCCAGGCGGCTATTTCCGCAATGGAGGTAAGCTCGAATATCAGGCTGAGTGGAACCAGGACGCCCGTCGCCTGCTGCAGCTTGCCCGCAAGCACGGCAGCCTTCAAGGATTGGCCACCAACCTCGAAAAATTCGTCGTGAATACCGATTGGCCCGGGCGTATCGCCCAGCACTTCCTCCCAAATGGCGGCGACGCGCTCTTCTATCCCGTCTCGTGGCAGCTCCGGCTTTCCTCGCTCCCGTAGCCCGAAGTCCGGCTCCGGCAAGGCGCGCCGATCCACTTTCCCGTTCGGCGTCAGAGGTATCGCGTCAATCGCCGCGATATAGGCCGGAATCATCGCCTCCGGCAGCTTGTGTTTCAGCTTTCTTCGCCATTCCCGCGAAGGGAGCTTGTCCGAAGCGACCACATATGCGCACAGCTCCTTGTCGCCGCTTGCCTGCTCGCGGATGACCACAACCGCATCCTCCACCTCGGGAAGGGAGATCAATTGCGAGTGAACTTCGTTCATTTCAATCCGCACGCCTCTGATTTTCACCTGTTGGTCGACCCGGTCCACGTACATCGCGTTGCCGTCCGGCAACCACTTTGCGATATCGCCGGTTCGATACATGAAGCGGCCCTCATGGTACGGATGCGGCAAAAAGCGCTCGGCTGTCATATCCGGCTTGTTCACATAACCGTCGGCAAGGCCGCTGCCGGCAATATACAGCTCCCCGGCTACACCGATAGGAGCAAGCTGGTCGCCATAGCCGAATATATAAATTTCGACGTTGTGCATCGGTCCGCCAATCGGCACATAGTCGCCGCGGTAAACGCCCGGCTTGTATACGTACATATTGGAGCAAACCGTCGCCTCCGTCGGGCCGTAGCCGTTAATAATCCGAATCACGGGATTAAGCTTCGTATACAGCTCCAGCGTTTCATCTTGAATTGGCTCTACCCCAACGAGCATTTTGTCTAGCGTAATCGCGGAAGTCGATGGCTCCAGCAGCCGCGCAACCTCTTTCAGCAAAGACGGCGGCAAATAAGCGAATGTAATCCGCTCTTCCGCAATTACCTCGACAATTCGCCGCGAATCAAGCAATTTCGGCTCCGGGTAAAGCACCGTGCAAGCACCGAACATAAGCGGCATAAACAGCTCCGCTACGCTAACGTCAAACGAAATACTGGTCAGGCTGAGGCATCTGTCCCTCTTGCCGTATTGCCCGCCGAATAGCGCCCTGAGCGAATGTCCGAAATTGTAAAAGCTGCGGTGCGGCACAATGACGCCCTTCGGCTGACCCGTAGAACCGGAGGTATAGATGACATACATCGGATCAGCGGCGTCCTGCGGCCATGCGGCGACGGCATCGTCTCCGCCGGAGAACAGCGTCTCATCCGCAATGTCCAGCACCTGCAAGGTGGCCGGTACGACGGTCGCAGATCCGGAACGCGCGCCGTCCGCGAATACCAGCTCCGCGCCGCTGTCCTCCAGCATGTAGCGGATGCGCTCCTCGGGATAATGCGGATCTATAGGCAGATAAGCGCCTCCTGCTTTCATAACGGCGAGCATAGCGGTCAGCATGGGGATGGAGCGCTCCGCCATGATGCCGACTACGCTGCCGCGTCCCACACCTTTGGCGTGCAAGGTTCGCGCCAGCGCATCGGTGCGGCGATCCAGCTCCCGATAGGTCAAGGATTCACCGCCGCAAGATACGGCCGGCAGGTGGGGAACGGCCGCCGCCTGTTCCTTGAAGCAATCATGCAGACAACGCGGCGGCGGAAAGTCCGCTTCGCGTCTCCCCAACGCCTGCATGTGCAGGCGCTCCTCCTCCGTCAGCATCTCCGCTTCGCCGAGCGAGTCGTCGGGACGGAGCGTCACGCTGCGCAGCAGCTGCACATAATGCCGCATGAACCGCTCGGCTGTCGCGCGGCGAAACAAATCGGTATTATATTCAACGACTAGCCGCAATTCCTCACCACTCTCAACAGCCTGAATCATTAAATCGTATTTGGCCGTGCCATGCTCAAAGCGCTGGTGGCGATACGACAATCCCTCCGAAGAAGCGTTAGGAATACCCAGGTTTTGCATGATAAACATCGTGTCAAACAGTGGACTCCGGCTGGCGTCCCTTCTGTCCATCCATTGCGCGATTTCCTCGAATGGATAATCGGCGTGGGCGTAAGCCCCGGTCGTCATCTCTTTCACTTCGGACAAAAAGGTTCTGAACGGCTTGTCCGCGCGCGGATAAGCGCGCAGCGCCAACGTGCCGGTGAACATGCCCGCGATCGATTCCAGCTCCCGCCTATTCCGTCCCGCAATCGGCGTGCCGACGGCAATGTCCTCGGCCCCTGTATAGTGGGCGAGGAAAGTGTAATACGCCGATAGCAGCACCATAAACGGAGTTGCGCCCGATTCGGCCGCGAGGCTGCGCACAGCCGCCGTCAAACCGGCCTCGACGTACACGTCGAACGTTTCACCACGATTGCCTTTGACGGGCGGCCGCGGGGAATCGGTCGGAAGCGCAAGCGTCGGCCAGTCTCCCCGGCATTGCTCGCGCCAATACCGTTCGGCGTTCCCAGAGAGCGGCCTGCTCTCCTGCCATACCGCATAATCCTTGTATTGCAGCGGCAGCGGTGACAACGAACCGCCCTGATATAAAGTCATCAGGTCGGACAAAAGAATGCCCGCCGACATGCCATCGGATGCAATATGATGCATATCAAGAAACAGCACATGGCGTTCCGGCCCCAGCGTCAGCAAAGCTGCGCGGAGCAGCGGAGCCGTATCGAGCTTGAACGGCCGGAACAAGCTTTGCAGCACGGTGTCCGCTTCCGCTTCATCGACCTCCATATGATTCAAGCGGAATGAAATGGCGTCGTGAACACGCTGCTTGATCTCTCCGTCGATGACGTGGAAGGTGGTGCGAAGCGTCTCGTGACGCTCCACGATGGCTTGCAGGACGGCCTCCAGCCGATCTGCATCAATAGCCCCGTCCAAGTGCAACAATTCGGGCAAATTGTAGCTGCGATCATCCGGCATCGCCTGCTGTTGCAAATACATGCGTTTTTGCGGCGATGAAACCGGATAATGCTCTTGCAGAGCCACCTTTGGAATCGGCTCCAGCGTATCGCCGAGCAAAGAGTCGGACGCTTGGCCGGTCAACGACCCGACATGCACTCTGGTTACTCTTGATCCGCCAACACCTCCAGCCTCCGCTCGCCCGTCACGAGTACCGCCCGCCATTTTCACGTCAAAGGTGCCGGCTACCGCTTGCCCGCCGTTCGCCTCTTCCTCGCCGATTCCAACGCCTGCCCCTTGTCTATCAAACCCAATGTTTGTTCTTTGCGCTGCCACCGCACCGCTCTCCCTGAGACGCTGCTCGATCAGCGCTGTGAACGAAGGCAGATCCGCATATCCCAGCAAATCCGCCGCCTGAATGCGGACGCCCACAAGTTCGCTGACCCGGTTTACTATTTTGAGCGCAATAATGGAATCTCCGCCCAGCTCATAAAACCCGGCATTCGCAGGCAATTCGTCATAACCCAGTAGCTCTCCCCAAACATCTGCGACATGCTGCTCCCATTCCAGGCGGGAGCGCTGCCCGGTTAACGCAACGCCGCGGCGGCGTTGACTCGTCATCCCGCCGCTCCGCTGAAGCACGGCCTGCCATCTGGCAAACGTCTCGTTCATTTCTTGCGCAAGCTCCTCGGGAATATCTCCACCGAGCGAATATCCGCTCCAGGCCGCAAATGGCATATGAAGCGCTGCTCCAGCCCGTGTCTCCTCCACCCAGCAACGATGAGCATCGAACGGATACGTCGGAAGCGGCAGCCGATGGCGGCGTTGTCCCCGAAAGATCGCCTTCCAGTCAATCTCATATCCGCCCACGTAACGTTGGCCCAGCTCCAGCGCTTCTAATTCCCGTTCGTTTGAACTTGGTTGCTGCCTCATATTCCCCACCGGCGCTGAATTGACTGTCCCGAAGAGGACGTTAGGCAGCGCCAGGCCGGTAAGGTTGCTTTCGGCTGCGGCTTGCAGGGTCAGGGCAAGCTCTTCCCAGCCGCTTACCGCAATCGCCAGGCGATACCGATGGGCTCCCCGGCCGACGGCCAATGTATAGCAAAGGTCGGCCATGCTGCGACTTTCATCGCCGCGGTGCTGCAGAGCCCAGTCCCGTATCAGCAGCACGAGCCGCTCTAGCGCCGTCATGCTGTGCGCGGACAAGCAGATCAGCTCCACTCTGTCCGAGCGATCCGATGGCATCCCGGCGGGAGCCTCCTCCAGCACAACATGGCAATTGGTCCCGCTCATGCCGAACGCGCTTACTCCGCATCTTCTTACTTCACCGTCCGTCTCCCATGGCGTCAATTCGTCATTGACATAAACGGGCGAATCCACAAACGGAATGTTGCGGTTCGGCGAGCGGTAATGAAGCGTTGGCGGAAGCTGCTTGTGGACAAGCGACAGGATCGCCTTGAACAGTCCTGCAATGCCGGCGGCATGGTCGAGATGGCCGATATTTGTTTTCAGCGAGCCGATGGCGCAAAATTGTCGTTTATCGGTATATCTCCGGAAGGCGCGCGTCAGCCCCTCGATTTCGATCGGGTCGCCAAGCGGGGTTCCCGTGCCGTGCGCCTCCATATACGTCACCGTTTCGGGATCAATGTCCGCATCCTGCCAGGCTCGCGCGATGACATCCTCCTGCGCGAGGGCGTTCGGAGCGGTAATGCCGACCGAGCTGCCGTCCTGATTCATCGCGCTGCCTTTAATGACGGCATAAATATGGTCTCCGTCCTCCTGCGCGCGGGACAGCGGCTTCAATAGCAGCGCAAACACGCCGTCACCAATGCCTGTTCCATCCGCCGAGTCGTCGAACGTTCTGGCCCGGTTGTCGCTTGACTCGATGCCAAGCCGTATGCCGGTATCCAGCGGCAGCACGTTAATTTTGACGCTGCCGGCAATCGCTGCCTCGCATTCGCCGCTGCGAATCGATTGGCATGCCAGATGGACCGCTACCAGCGAGGAGGAGCAGGCGGTGTCCACGCTGATCGCCGGTCCGCGCAAATTAAGCAAATACGAAATCCGGCTCGGTATCATGGAGCTCAGATTGCCAGGCGCCGCCATGGACAAGGCGTCCGGGTCCAGCGCTTCGATGATTCGCTTGTAATCATGCAGCGTGTCCCCGTTATAGCCGATAAAGACGCCGGTACGCGAACCATGCAGCGCATCTCCGCCGTACCCCGCATTCTCAAGCGCGCCCCAGGCCGTCTGCAGGAACAATCGCTGCGCCGGACTCATCAGCGAGGCTTCCTTAGGCGAAAGCCGGAAAAAAGAATAATCAAAACCTGAAATATCTTCGAAATACGCCCCGTCAAAAAAGGAAACGGAGCCGTATTGCGCCTCCATGCGGCGCAAATACGGCTTCAATTCCTCCTTGCGGGAATCCGGAAACCCGCCTACCAGGTCCTTGCCGCTCCGCAGAAGCTCCCAGAAGGCCTCGTGCGATTCCGCGCGCGGCAGCTTGGCGGATATCCCGACAATCGCAATATCCTTGAGGGAAACATTGGAGACGGAGCCCCCGCTCCGCCCCTTCCGCCCGGATGTGTCTTTATTGGTATCCAGCAAATCCAGTTGAAACATGGCACCCTTCCCTCCTAGCTAGTAATAGAATCGCTGACGGACTGTTCTTTTTCCGCCCTTCCTCCGCTCCCGCGCAGCAGCAGCAACACATGCGCCGCGATGCCGAGTCCGCTGATCAGGGCTAATAATCCAAGCGTACCGGACTGCCAATCGCCCGCCCATTGCAGCACGATATACAAGGTGCCTGTGCTGCACACATGGGTCGCAAGCGACCCCCAAAGCGAATGCGAGCCTGCGCGAACGATGCCGTAAAGAATCGCGCCCAACGCCGCAAATGCGCCAACTGTCACATTCATAAATACCGCACCGAACAATACGGCTTGGAGCAGAACCGTCCACAGAACCGAAAGACGTTGACTGAGCGTATGAAACAGCATGCCTCTGAACAACCATTCCTCCAGCAAAGATCCCATCAGCAAGCTGCCGAGCACAAAAATGATCAGGCTGCCGCCGGCGACAAAAGCGACAAGATCCGAAATGGCTGGAAATGTCTCTTTTATCCACGGAAGACGGGTAAACGCGGCGATAAACAAGCCGAGCCAGACACCCGTCCCTGCGGACAGCAGCAACAATCCGCCGCGTGCAGGAACAAACCCCAAATCCTTCAGCGAAACTTTTTGCCAGCGCAGCAGCGGGATATAGATGGCAAGCACGATAATATTGGATACAATCAGCACAATGCCGGAATTATCGGTGATCCATTCTTTCAACCCGGGATCACCGACCCAGTTGTAGAGCGCTTGATTGACAAGCATCACAATCGCCGCATAAATGACCAAATATAAGACAACATTTCCTGCTATTCGCAATCCCTTCATATAGGCGTCACCGCCTCCGAAGACAGCGACGCCGAAATTGAAGAGCGATGCTTGACCGCAAAGAATATGCCAACCGATACCATGGCGGCCGCCACAGCCATCCAGGCCGACATGACGGTGACGTCCTGCGTCTCCGGTCCGTAATGCCAAAGCAGGTACTGGCTGCCCTGACAGGCGACTTGCGCGGCAATCGGCGCCCAGATGGATTTAAACCAGACATATAAAAGCGCAAAAATAACTGCGCCTAGAAAACCGTACAGCGACAGCGGAATGTCTCCGAAAAAGAACAACGCCCCGTACAACACGCCTTGAATTACAATGGCGATCCAAACCGGGAGCACGCGTCTGAACGCATTCATCAGAATGCCTCTGAACAACGTCTCCTTGTATATATTTCCGAGAATCAGGAAAACCAGAAATACATACCATTCCGCGCGGTTCAGGTAATCAAACAATTCGCGGAACTGGTACTTGTCCGATGCAATGGCGGGAAGCCGGGAGAAAGCGACCGTAAACAGACCGGCTCCAAGCCCGATCCATATTGCGATCGCTAACGATTTGCCTCCCATCACGCGAAACTTTGCCGCTTTAAACAGATTTTCTTTGAAAATAAACCTCCAGGCCAGCAGCATGAGCGGCAAACCCACCATATCGTTCAAAATAATGACAGTTACCGTGTTCTGTTCAAACCACGTGCTTCTGGGGTACACATAATCGAAAAATAATGTCGTTACGGTAAAAAACCATGCAAAATACAGGCCGATAACAACGGCCACGCGAGCCAGCATCATTCCCCACGCCTTCATGCGGTCAGCCCCCCTTTTGTTCTGCCGACGGCGAGTCAGCCGTCAACGTTTGATCGCCGCGTGCGCCGATGCCGCCGATGCCGGGGGTCCGCCAGACATAGACGGAACCCCCAATCAACGCAGCCAGACAGAGCGCTGTCATGATATACAGCGAAACATCGCTCAGCTTGCCAAACCATTCGTAGAACCCGATGTATTTAAATAGAAAGATTGTGCCCATGGTCGTAATCTGTACCAGAATAGGTGCCCACAGCGACCCGGTGCGCAAATACAGCGACCCGTAAATCAAACCCGAACCGATGCTGATGACCGAAAGCGCCGCGCTCGGCTGGAAGTAGGCGTAAGCCGCGGCTTGCAGCACCAGGGCCACATATACCGGCATAACCCTGCGAAGCTCGCTGAAAATGAGGCCCCTGAACAATATTTCTTCAAATGCCGGGCCGATCAAACCGGCGCCCAGAATGACGTACCAGATCGAATCCCCTCTGATCGTATCGTCGACCAGCGCGGGAATGGACGGAAATTGCCGCGCAATGTCGTCAATGACGATAAGGCCGATGCTGAACAAGCTTCCGGCAAGACCCAGGCCAATCATCAACAAGACGCGCGAGGCACTCAGCCGTTTGAAGCCCGACGCGCGGAACAGATTTTTTTCCGCATGGGGCCATATCCATCCTTTGATACGAAAGATGAGCAAGTACACGAGCGTAATCAGCGTGAACAGAACGGCCATAAACATGGCCGGGTTGCGATCCAGAAACTTGGCGAAGGACAGCGTCACTTCGTAATTGTAAGTAGAGCGAAGCAGATAGAGCAGCGCATAAAAGACCCCGAGATAAAGAGCGATATTACCTATCATGATCAACACCTTTTTCACAGGAAAGCTCCTTTCTTCCTTCTATCAGATGTATTCTCAGGGTCAGGCTAAGCCCGACTTGGCCCATGCTACGTCCCCGATTCGGCGCTACCTGTTGCGGCGCGATATTGCTCGACCACGCTTGACAGCAGCTCCAGATAAGCGGAAGCCCAATCCAGCACCGCTTCCTTGCTGAGGCGCCGGGCGTCGTACGTCCATACCCCGCCAAGCTCTGGCACTTCCGCCCCTCGTGGTGCGGCGGCAGCACCACTCATATACAGCACAACATCGAATCGTTCCAATAGCGCCTCCCGCTCCTTGAACCCGTGCAACGCTGCTCCTGCAAATAGCGGGAACAAGGCAAATCCGGCTTCGGCTTGCGGCTGCTTTCTGATTTGCCGCGGGGTATAACATTCTCCCGCGTTCACCCGTTTGGCAGCATGCCGCAGCAGCGTATCGAAATCGCGCACCTCCCCAAAGTCGATTTCCTTCGGAGCAATAAGCCCGTTGTCCGTCATTGCCGGAAGCACAAGCCGGCCCATGCCGGACTCGCCGCGCCAGAAGTATAGATATACGGCATACGCCGCGGCTTCGACCGTTACCAAGCGGGATGCCGCAAGTTCCGTAAGTCCTTCCGCAACCATCGTATCCAGTTGGAACTGAACGCTGCCGATACGCTCCGCGGCATAACCATTGCAGACGCAGTCGTCTGCCACCGGCAGACCGCTCCAGCTCCAGCTCGCGAGCTCCCGATTTCTCGATTCCAGATAAGCCGCAAGCGATGCGATGGTGGGGTAGGTGAACAAATCCGTTACGCCCAGAGCGCCGGGATACAACTCCTCCAGCCGTTGATGCGCCCGCACCAGCAGCAGCGATTCTCCCCCAACATCGAAGAAACGATGATGGATGCCGAAGTCGTCCCTTTGCAGAATTTCATGCCATACGGCGGCAATCGCCAGTTCAATATCGCTTGCCGCTTCGACAAACGGAGTGGCGCTACCCGCCGCCAGCTCCGGCTCCGGCATCGCCTTCCGGTCGATTTTGCCGTTTGGAGACAGGGGCATGGCTGGCAGTTCCACCACGGCCTGCGGAACCATATAATCCGGCAGGCGAAGCGCTGCAAAATCCCGCAGTTCCTGATGGTCCACAGGTTCGGAGCCCACGATGTACGCGCATAAATATTCGCTTCCGCTTGTGGCGTCCCGCTTCATAACCACCGCTTCCGAGACCGCCGGATGACCGAGCAGCACATGCTCGATTTCCCCACATTCGATGCGCTGGCCCCTTATTTTCACCTGATGGTCGATTCGGCCCAAATATTCGATCGTTCCGTCAGGCAGCCATCTGGCAAGGTCTCCTGTCCGATACATCAGACTGCCCTCCGTAAACGGATTATCGACGAACTTTTCTTCCGTCAAATCGGGCCGGCCGATATAACCCCGCGCCAGACCCGCACCGGATATGCACAGTTCCCCGGCAATGCCGACAGGCTGGAGCTTCATCGATTCGCTCACGATATAAAGCGAGATGTTGTCGATCGGCTTGCCAATCGGTACATTGATCGAAATATCGTTGATCGAAATATCGCCGTCAGAGCAATCGTAATAGGAAACGTCAACCGTCGCCTCGGTCGGGCCGTACAAGTTCACAAGCCTGGCATCGAACGGAACTCCGATCCGCTCGCGGAACCGCCGCACCTGATCCGCAATCAGCGCTTCGCCGCTGGCGAACACGTGACGCAGGCTCTCCAGCCTGGCATCGCCGCGCAGCAAGCCGGGATGCTCCAGGAACAGGTGCAGCATGGACGGCACAAAATGCATCGTCGTTACGCCATGCCGCGCGATCGTATCCATCATAAGCGCGGGGTCCTTTTCGCCGCCCGGAGGCAGCAGGACCAGCTTGGCTCCCGCAAAGCTCCACCAGAACAGCTCCCAGACCGATACATCGAAGGTAATCGGCGTTTTCTGCATAATGACTCCGCTTGCGTCCAGTTCGTATTGCTTCTGCATCCAACCGATCCGGTTGACGACGGAATGATGCTCGATCATGACGCCTTTCGGCTGTCCGGTCGATCCCGAAGTATACAGCACATAAGCAAGCGATTGTGAATCATGCAGCTTCTCCACAGGGAAGTCGTCCCGCTCCTGCGCCAGCGTCTCTTGAACGTCCATAAATGGCAGGAACATCTCCAGCCCTTCCGGGGCATTGCCCTTCGTCAAGACAAGCTTGGCTCCGGAATTGTCCAGCATGTAATGGATACGCTCTGGCGGCAAGCCCGGCGCAACAGGCACATAAGCCCCGCCCGCCTTCAGCACGCCAAAGATTGCAATCATCATCTCCAGGCTGCGATCCATCAAAACGGCTACGCGCTCCTCGCGCTGGACGCCTTGCTTTCTGAGCGTCTGCGCCATCTGGTTCGACCTCCGGTTTAATTCCGCATACGTCAATGCTCCGCTCTCCGCCGCAACCGCAACGGCCTGCGGCGTTTCCGCCGCTTGTCTTTCGAGGTAAACCTCTACCGTATCGCCGCTTGCATACGGCGCGGCCGTGCGATTGAACGCTTCGCTCTGCTTCTCTGCCTCCGAGGCGCCCTGCAGCCCGATCCCTCCGAGCGGCCGCTCCGGCTCCGCCAGTGCAAGGCCGACAATACGGAAATACCATTCCGCCATTCTGCGTATGCTGTCTTCCTTAAACAGCGCCGTCGCATATTCGATCGTCAAAGCTGCGCCTTTTGCGCCCTGATCCGCAATCTCAAACGTCAAGTCCAGCTTCGATACGCGATTGTCCGGCACCTGCACCTCGAATTGCAAGGCGTCCGCCACCGTCTGTCCGGCCTCCATATGCTGCATGACAAAGATCGTGTCAAACAGCGGATTGCGGCTCAGGTCACGCGGCACATCCAGCATCGTCACCATATGCTCAAACGGGAGCAAGCTGTTGTCCAGCGCCGCAAGCGCAATATCTTTGAGCTGCTCGGCGAACGCTCTGAACGGCAGTTCGCCGGATGGATGGCTTCGAATCGGCAGCGTATTGACAAACATGCCGACCAGAGACTCGGTTGCGGGATGGAAGCGGCCGGCGATCGGCGTGCCGACAATAAGATCGTCTTGCCCCGTCATCAGATGCAATAACGTATGGTAGGCGGCAAGCCAGATATGGAATGGCGTAACGCCCCATTGCTCCGCCGCCGCCGAGGTCCCCTCGGCAAGCTCCGCCGAAATCGGCAGCGCAAGCTTGGCGCCTTCGAAGCTTTGTTCGGGCGGACGCGGATAATCGGTCGGCAGTTGCAGCACAGGAAGCGTACCCGCTAGCCGGAACGCCCAATACTGCTCTTGCTGCTCTCTCGCCTCCGAAGCCATCCACTCCTGCTGCCAAACGGCGGCATCCTTATAGTGAATGGGCAGCGGCTGCAAGGAGCCCCCGCGATACAGCTGCTCGAAATCGCGCGCCATCACATTCATAGACACGCCGTCGGCGACGATGTGGTGAATGTCCAGCAGCAGCGTATGCCGACTTTCGCCGTCTGTCGCGAGAAACGCCCGAATTAACGGAGCCTTTCGCAAATCGAACGGGCGGACGACCGCGCGTGCAAATGTATTCAAGTCCGCCGCATCCATCAAGGCATGGACGGAGAGTTCAAACGAAACCCGCTCATGGACATGCTGCACCGGCTTTCCGTCTGCCCAGTCAAAGCTGGTGCGCAGCGGTTCATGGCGGTCAATCAGCCCCTGAATCGCCTCGCGAAGCCTGTCCTGATCAAGCTTGCCCGACAGGTTCAGAGCAAGCGAAAGATTGTAGGCCGTGCTATCGGGATAAAGCTGCTGCAGCACAAACAGCCTGTTCTGCGCGAGTGACAACGGGTAGAACGGTCGGCTTTCCGCTCGGGCAATAACCGTGACCCGCTTAGGCACCGCGTTGTCGATGCGGGCCGCCATTTCTCGCAGCAGGGGAGCGTCGAACACATCCTTCATCGCAAACGCCGCTCCATATCGCTGCTCGATCAAGCCCGCTAGCTGCGCGGCGCGCAAGGAATGACCGCCCAATTGGAAGAAATGGGCTTCTCTCCCGATCACCGCCGGGTCGCCCGGCCCGCTTGCGGCCAGACCGAGCACCTCTCGCCAAAGCTCGGCCAGCCGCTGCTCCGTCGGCGTATTCGGCGCCTCGCCGCAAACCGCAGCTTCAGTGAAGCGGGGCTGCGGCAGGCGGCTGCGGTCGGCTTTGCCGCTCGGGCTTAGCGGAAACGCTTCCATAGCAATAAAATACGAAGGAATCATATACTCCGGCAGCAGCTCCTTAAGTGCGGCCCGAAGGCTCGCTTCCTCCGGCGCCTCCCCTTCCGCTGTCACTAGATATGCGCAAAGAGCCGGCTCTCCCGCATGGTCCGTCACCGCCGTCACCACGGCATCGCGAACTTCCGCCTGTAAGAGCAGTGCGTGCTCGATCTCGCCGCATTCGATGCGGAGACCGCGCAGCTTGACCTGATGGTCAAAGCGTCCCAAATATTCAATATTACCGTCCGGTAACCACCTTGCGCGATCGCCGGTACGGTACAGCTTCTCTCCTACGGCAAACGGATTCCGAACAAAGCTTTGCTCCGTCAAATCCGGCCTGTTACGATATCCGCGCGCAAGACCGGCACCCGCGATGCACAGCTCGCCGGACACGCCGATCGGCTGCAGTCTCATCCGCTCGTCCACAATGTAGAGCCGGATGTTATGGATTGGCTTGCCGATCGGAATCGTACCAGCCCCAGCGTCCGGGCAATCGTAATAGCTGACATCGACCGTCGCTTCCGTCGGGCCGTACAGATTAATGAGCCGACACCCTCCGCCGCCGCGCTCCAACAGGCTGTAAAAACCTGCGACATGTGCGGGCTTGAGCGCTTCGCCGCTCGCAAATACGTATCGCAGGGCACAAAGTTCGCCGCCTCTGCCGCTATCCGCCGCATAGGGCAAAAAGACACCAAGCATGGACGGCACATAATGCATGACCGTAACCGCCTGCTCCTCAATCGCGCGCAGCATGACCGATGGCTCCTTCTCCCCGCCGGGCTCCAGCAAATAAAGCGAAGCGCCGGCAAAGCTCCACCAGAACAGCTCCCATACGGAAACGTCGAACGTAATCGGCGTTTTTTGCAAAATCACGTCACGCTCATTCAGCGGATAAGCCGTCTGCATCCAGTTCAGCCGGTTGATCACCGCGCGGTGCTCCACCATAACGCCTTTGGGTTTGCCGGTGGAGCCTGACGTATAAATGACATACGCCAAATGCTCGGGGCCTGCTTGAGGCGGCAGATCCGTTTCTTCTTCGCCCTTCGGCAGCTCCGATGCGGCTGCCGCCGCAAGCGCGTCCAGATCGAGCGTTTCTCCCTGGAAGGCCGGGAGCGTATGAATCCACTTGGCCCCGGACAGAAGCAGCCTGGCCCCGCTATCCTCCAGAATGCCGCGGATCCGCTCTTGCGGATGCTCAGGGTCGATTGGCAGATAGGCCCCGCCCGCCTTGAGCACCGCTATGATTGTAATCATCATGGACAACGAGCGCTGAGCGGCAATCGGCACAATCGTTTCGACCGTCACCCCCTTGCTTCTCAGCACGGCAGCCATGCGTTCGGCGCGTTCATTCAGCTCCCCATATGTCAGCGAACCTTCGGCCGATCGCACCGCCGGGAGGTCGGGCCACCGCCGGGCGGACTCGGCGAACCATCCGTGAATCGTCTTCTCCGCCGGGTACGGATGTCCCGTATCATTCCATGCCGCAATAGCGGCTTCTTCAGCAGGCGTCGTCATTGCAACATCGCCACAGTTCAGGTCGGGGCTGGCGGCCGTTTGTTCCAAAATGTAAAGCAGCCGCGCCGCCAACCGCTTCATCGTGCCTTTATCGAACAATCCCGTATTATACTCCAGCTCCGCCCGCAGACCGCCTTCGCCATCGCTGTACAGATCGAGTTTGAAGTCCAGCTTGGATGTTCCGTGGCTGACGGGCAAAGGCTCCATGCTCCAACCAATGCCGCGCGCCGCCAGCTTCTCGTCTTCAAATTGGTTGTGAACGATCAGCATCGTATCGAACAGCGGGTTGCGCGACGGGTCATGCGGATGCCGGGCCGCTTCCATCATGTGTTCGAAGCTGACATCGCCATGCTCGTATGCGGCAAGCAAACGTCCATGAGTCTCGCGTACAAACGCCAGGATCGGCAGCTCGTCGGCCACCCGCATCCGAATCGGCAAAAATTGGTTGAACATGCCGATCATCCGGGCCGTGTCCGGATGCGTCCGGCCTGCCGCCAAAGTACCGATTGCAAATTCCGACTGATGCGTCGTTCCCTTGAGCAACAGCGCGTAAGCCGCAAAAAGCAGGCTGTTCATGCTCGCTCCGGCGCTTGCGGCCGTCTCTTTCAGTCGTGCAGCGAGCGCCGCCGAAATATGGAAGGTATACGTATCGCCCGCAAATGTCTGACGGTCGCCGCGCGGCCGATCCAGCGGCATATCGAGCGGCGCCGGCGGCTCTGCAAGCTGCTCCGTCCAATACGCTCGGCTTGCCCAGGCCCGCTCCGAGCCGGACTGCCGCTCCTGCCAAACGGCATAATCCTTGTAATGCAGAGCCAGAGGCGCAAGTTCCGCGCCGTCAATCAAAGCGGTCAACTCCTCCAGCAGCAGCTTGACGGATATGCCGTCCGCCGCGATGTGGTGAATGTTGAGCAGCAGATAAGCCTCCGCTCCTTCCGATTCGGGCCGGCAATAACATGCGGCGAGCAGCGGCGCTGCGGCAAGCTCAAGCGGCCGGAAAAACTCGCCCAAGCATTCCGGCAGCGGCGTCTCCACGAGCTTCACCGTATGCAGAATAAAGGCGGCCGAATCGTGCACGATCTGGGCCGGAACGCCGTCGATCCAATGATAGGAGGTCCGCAGCGGTTCATGCCGTTCGATCAACTTCCGAAGCGCTAGCTCGATTCTGGTCTCATTGATCGCACCTGTTATTTTAAGCGCAAGCGGAATATGGTAAGTTAGTCCGATATCAGCTATGCTTTCCGCCAAAAACATGCGGCGCTGCGGCAGGCTGAGCGGATAGGATGCGGCTTTTGGCGCTTCTGCAACAGGTTCGTACGCTTCCTTAGCAGCCCTGTCGATCCAAGCCGCCTGCTCTCTGACCGTCGGCAGCTTGAAAATTTCCTGGAGCGACATGCGCACCCGGCAATGCTTGTAGATTGCCGAGGTCAATGCGGCCGCCTTCAGGGAATGGCCGCCATGCTCAAAAAAGTGGTCAAGCGCGCCAACCTGCCCCGCATGAAGCACTTCTTGCCACAATCCTGCGACAAGGATCTCCGTATCTGTGGCAGGCGCTTCATATGGGACCACACGCTCCGGCGCTGGTAGACGTTTTTTGTCCACCTTGCCGCTCCCGTTCAGCGGCAGCTTCTCCAACTGCACAAACGCGGCGGGAATCATAAATGCCGGCAGCTTGCCTGTCAGTTGGCTCCGAACGCTTGCCTGCCCTTCGGTTTGCTCCGCCACGATATAAGCGCATAAATACGGCGCACCGTCATTCTCGATCAGCGCCACGAACGCTTCCTTAACGCCCGCGCAATCCAGCAGTCTGCTTTCGATTTCGCCCAATTCAATCCGGTAACCCCGCAGCTTGACCTGACTGTCGATCCGGTCCAGAAACTCCAAATTTCCGTCAGGCAGGCGGCGCACCAGGTCGCCGGTTCCGTACACGGTTTCGCCTTCCCGGAATGGATGCGTCCGGAACTTTGAAGCGGTCTGCTCCGGCAAATTCACATAGCCGGATGCGACACCGTCTCCTGCAATCCACAGCTCGCCCGGCACCCAGTCCGGCTGCAATCGGCCCTGCTCGTTCAGCACCAGCGTTTCCGAACGCGCGATCGGCGTGCCAATCGGCACGGTGGCCGTTCCTTGTCCGTCCCATGTTTCCGTGATCGGATAACAAGTGGCGAACACCGTCGTTTCCGTAGGACCGTAAACATGCAGCAGCACGCCCGGTCCAAGCGCGCGGAGCGCTTTGCGGATATGCGGCACGGAAGCCCGCTCTCCACCAAATAAAATATGGCGCAGGCCGCGCAGCGACTCCAGCCCATGATCGACCAGCGTATTGAACAGCGCCGTCGTTACAAAGAATGCAGTAATGCCTCTGCTCTCAATCAGCTCGGTCAGCCGCATAATGTCGGCAACCTCTTCCTCGCCGACCAGCGTCAGCTTCGCGCCGTTCAACAGCGCTCCGTATAAATCGAACGTTGAACCGTCAAAGGCGTAGTTGGAAAGCTGCAACAGCGCATCGTTTTCCGAAATGCTTATATAATCGGTATGGACGGCAATCCGGGACACATTGCGATGCTTGGTCATAATCCCTTTCGGCTTGCCCGTCGAGCCGGACGTGTACATGATATAAGCGAGATCATCCGCCGAGCCGTCGATGTTCAGATTATGGACGGATTCGTCCGCCCATTTCGTATCGAGTCCATCAATGTCGACGACATCGATGCTGTCTCCGGCAATCCGGGCGCCCATCTCCATCGTCGCAGCCGCAGCCACGATCGCCCCCGCTTCCGTATCCTGCAGCATAAACAATATCCGCTCTTCGGGATATTGGGAGTCAATCGGCACATAGACGGCTCCCGCTTTCAGCACAGCCAATATCGCCGCAATCATATCAGGCGAGCGCAAGAGCAGCAGCGCCACCTTCGTCCCCGGCGCGACGCCGCGACGTACAAGCGCGTGCGCAAACCGGTTGGAACGTTCGTTCAGCTCACTGTAGGTATACGCCAGCTCGCCCATTTCAACGGCAATTTGCTGCGGTGTCTCCACCGCTTGCCGTTCAAACAGCCTGTGCAGCGACAGCTCTTGCGGTGGTGCGGCGAATGAACGGCCAAGCCGGAGCAGCCGTTCCCGCTCTTGCTCCTCGATGGGTTCAAGCTCGTCAAGCGCAGCATGCGGCTGCGCGGCGACTGCCCGAGCCAGCGCTACATAATGCCGAGCCAATTGTCGGGCGGCACGCTCATCGTACAAATCCAGCGCATACTCCAGCGTAAATGCGATACTAACGCCGTTATCCGCGCACTCCCAAGTCAGGTCAAACTTGGCCGAGCCGCTGTCCATCGCTTGGGGTGCATAAACGACATCCTTGCCCCGCCATTCGGGCAGCTCCATATTTTGCAGCGTAAACACCGAATCGAACAGCGGATTCCGCCCATATTCCCGTTTCACATTCGCCAACTCGGCTATTTCTTCATAAGGCACATCCCCGTTGCCGATAGCCGCAAGCGCCTCCCCATTGACCTGCATCAGCCATTGATCGAAACGCAAACCGCTTTGCCCGCGCAGGCGGATCGGAACCATGTTGACGAACATCCCGACTACGCTTTGCAGCTCCGGCCTCATCCGTCTCGCGGCTGCCGTGCCGACAACGATGTCGGATTCGCCCGTATATTTCGCCAGCAGCACATAATAAATCGAAAGCAGGACGGTGTATAACGTTACGCCCTCGAGTCCAGCCAACGCCCGCAGCGATCCGGCAAGCCCCGGCTCCAGCTCGAAGCGCTCAATTGCCCCGCGATAGCTTGGCGTCTGCGGCCTTAGACGGGGGGACGGAAGCGCCGGTGACAGCACACCATCCCGAAAGATTTCGTGCCAATAAAGCTTCTGACGTTCCAGCCAGCCGCCGCTTCGGCCCACTTCCTCCCATAGCGCTATATCCCCGCATGAATGGACAACGGCTCCGGCGCGTTCCCCTCGTAAAACCTCGTAAGATCGGACATCAAAATGCCCATCGACGTTCCGTCCGTAATGATATGATGCATATCCAGCAGCAGTACGCTTGACTCGCGCTCCAGGCGTACAAGCTCCATCCGCAGCAGCGGCGCTTGCTCCAGATCAAACGGCTGCAGGAAGCTGCGCTGCCGCATCGTCAGCGCAGACGCCGGCCAGTTGCTTCCGTCAACGACGGCAAGCGGCGGCTCAACCGCCTGCTCGATGCGCTGCATCACATTGCCTTCTTCCATATAAAAGGACGTCCGAAGCGCTGGATGCCGCTCTATCAGCAATCGCCATGCCGCGCGGAATCGTTCGATATCGAGCGGGCCCTTCACCTGAACCGCAAACGGCAGATGATAGTTAAGCAGCCCCGGATTCAACTGTTCCAAAATGAACAACCGCTTTTGCGCCGAGGTCGCCGGATAAACCACCCTCTCCTCCGCTTTGGCTACCGGCGGAGGGGCGGCGGCATTTCCTTCGCCCTCCTGCGCCTTTTGCTCCAGCAAAGCGGCCAGCGAACCCACTGTATCATGCAAAAACAGCTCGGTAAGCGTAAGCTCGACGCCAAACGCTTCTTGCAGCCTGGCGGCTGCATAAGCCGCCTTGAGCGAATTGCCTCCTTGCTCGAGAAAGCCGTCCAACCGGCCTATGTAATCCTTTTTCAAAACCTCTCGCCAGATGGACATGATCCGCTGCTCCGTCTCCGTGGATGGCTCCAAGCCGACATCCCCGCGCAAGGCATCGCCGCCTTCCGCATCACGCCGCACAGGCGCGGCAACCGCCTCCAGCTCAGCCAGCTCGGCAAGTGCTTCGGCAAACTCACCTTCGCGAAGCGCTTCCGCCAATACGTAGCGTTGAATTTTACCGGAGGTCGTTTTCGGAATTCGCCGAACCGGGACAACAAAAGCAACGTCCAGACCGGCCGATGCGTTAAGTAGTTTTTTCACCTCGGCCATCAGCGGTACAAATCCGCCGGTCTTGCCGCGATGCTGAATAAAAACGGCGATCGCATCCCGTTTGGTCGTAGCATCTGGAACGGCGGCAATCGCCGTTTTCCCGATGTCAGCCCCTTTCAGGCCGCTGATCAAGGCCTCCAGGTCATGCGGATACACATTTTGCCCGTTGACGAAAATGACGTCCTTCATGCGGCCGGTCACATATAAACGCCCTTCCAGCAAGAAACCCAAATCTCCCGTATTCAGCCAGCCGTCCGGGGAAATCATTTGCTTGTTTACATTGGGCCGCTTATAGTAGCCGCTTGTAACGTTGCGGCCTCTAATATGAATCAAACCTATGCTGCCTGCTGCCGAAGGGTTTCCCGTTTCGTCGCTAATGCGCACCTCGCACTCTTGTACGGGGAAACCCAGCTCGACGATCTCGATCGCGGCATGATCCCCGTGCGCGGCCATTCGTACAGGCTGTCCGACAGCGAGCGATTGGCGCTCAAGCAGGGCGGTATTCAGGTGATCTTCCGTCCCCGGGAACGTTACGGCCAGACTCGCTTCCGCAAGCCCGTAAACCGGGAAAATGCAATTTCCCTTTAACCCGTACGGCTTCATCGCCTCCAGAAAATCTCGGCAATGGGCAGCCGATATCGGTTCGGCCCCGTTAAAAATCAGCCTGACGCAAGACAAATCCCATGCCGCCGCTCCTTCCGGCTTCCAATGCTGCAGAAAATGCACATAACCGAAATTCGGCGAAGAGAGGCATGTCACCCGATGCTTATGCGTCAGTTCCAGCCATTTCATCGGATGAAGCACAAACGTCGAAGTCGGCAAGTGCAGCTGATTCATGCCGCAAAACAGCGGCGAAAGATGAAAGCCGATGAGCCCCATATCATGCGTCAGCGGCAGCCAGCTTAGCGAAGAATCCCGCTCCGTCGACTGCGCCCCATGAATAATGGCGCGTATGTTCGACAGAATATTGCCGTGCGTTAATACGACCCCCTTCGGATCTCCGGTAGAACCTGATGTAAACTGGATGAATGCGGTGTCCGTCTCGGCGGCGTCATATGGCTCAGCCTCGGGCCGGCCTGCATCCGCAGCTGCCGCAAACACCTCCGCAACCGGCACGCTGCCGTACTCGAGATGGGCCAGCGCCTCCGCCTCCCCGTGCTTCAAAGCGTAGCCTTGAATTCCCGGCCAAAGCTCTTCATCACAAAGCAATCTCGGCGCTTCCAACTGTTTACATACCTGGATCAGCTTTTTGCGTCCTTCGTCCGTACGCGCTGCCGTTACAGGTACAGGGACAATGCCGCCGAGCACGCAAGCCCAGAATAGAAGGATAAACATTTCGTTATCTTCCGTCTGCATGACGGCAAAGTCGCCTGGCTCAAGGCCCTGCTCGCGCAGCAGATGGAGCGCCCTTCCGGCCAATGCAAGTAATTGGCCATACGACAAGTAGCGCTCCTGACCGCTTTCGCAAAATAAAATTCCCGCATCGTTTTCCTTGCGCGCCAGCAATACGCCGGACAAATTACGGATGGTTCTCATAGTCGGCAGCCCTCCGTTCTGTCTTTTATTACACCGTTGTGGAATGCAGTTCTTGATAATCCTCCGTTACGATGCGATTATGCTCGTCCATAATGACGACATGTGGACGATACGTCCGGGCTACCGATTCCTCCATCATTGCGTAAGAAATAATAATGACGCGGTCGCCCGGCTGCACCAGTCTGGCAGCCGCGCCGTTCAAGCAAACCATACCCGAGCCTCTTGGACCTGTTATGACATACGTCTCCAGCCTGGCTCCGTTATTTATATTGACGACTTGCACTTTTTCGTTCTCGAGGATGTCCGATGCATCCAAGATATCCTGATCGATGGTTATGCTTCCCACGTAATTCAAATTGGCCTCCGTCACGACAGCACGGTGAATTTTGGACTTATGCATCTCTCTAAACATGAATACACTCTCCTTGTGGAGTAGTCTTTGGAAAAATAAAACCTAGCTAACTTCTTATAACGAACGTTATTTTCCAACTATTCTTTTTTAATGAACATTCAGAGTACAAACAAACCTACATTGTTTCTCTGTCTTAACGAAAAAGAACAAGCTGGACCAATCAAGCTATTCTAAAAAGAAATTCTGCGGCAAACTCTTGCCAATGTGACTGTTCGTACGGAACAAGCTAGTTGATGCTTATGTGTGGGAGCATGCCGAATGGGTAATTTCATGTGATTGTGGGGGGCATGTTGACTGGCAAGCTCATGCTGATGGTGTGGAATCTTGGAAATTGGGCAAGCTCATGCAAATGGACGAGGTCATGCTAATTAGGCAGATTATGCTTTTGTGCGGGTTCCAGTAGATTGAAATTCATACAGCAGAAACAAAAAAAGTGGCTTGTACATCGCAGCAGCTCCTCATACAGGCGGTTCAGTGCTGCGGAAGGGGAAAAATGTCGTGTAACCAAGTTTAGCGGTAATGGGTTAAAGTGTTGAAGATCATTACATAAACAGGTAATTTATTGAAACCTACCCTTATAGTAGTGCTAAAGTTTCGCTTATAATAGGGAGATAATCCTACAATAGAGGGGGAAATTCTTTTTACTTTTTTTAGCAAGCCCTACCACAAATTAAGAGCCTTATGCAAAAAAACATTTCCGCTCTTGCTTGAAAACAGCAGCTTGACAAACAAAAAAAATTAAAAATTGTAACTTTAGAGCGAATGGATTGGCGGCAATTAGTGGAGCGCTTTTTTGCGGTCGTGACGGTTCAAATAGCTGAGTGTATATGCCAATGTCGATGTAATAGAGCTGTTTCACTTTTTTGCTGATGGAATCGGACTGAGCGACTAAATCCCGGATGTGTTCGCGGACCTTGATCGATTTGAAGCTAAGTCCTTCGATTTTATTGTATATTTCCTCGTTGAGATGAATCGTATCGGGATCAAGCTGCCAGCGGTCGCAGAAGAAGTAGAGGCTATCGGGTGACTCCCGGTAGACGGAATGAGGTTTGGTTTGCAGTGCAATTCTGTATTTGTCGAAAAAGCGGAGCAGATAGGTCGTATCTTCCCCCAGATAAAAATGTTCGTTGATTAAGCCGACTTCGTCCAACAATCCCGGCGGAATACCATCGTGTTCAGTTGAAAAAAATTGCGCGTATGCGACAGAAACGCCTCGAACAATCCTTTTTCGAACTTTGTTCGCAGTCCGTGCAGCAAATACCGCTCAACCTTATTGTCGAAGTTGTAGGAAGTAATATCTCCGTGTTGTTCCACCCACAGCGCAAAGCTGATATCCGCTTTTGTCAGCGCAAGTGTCCTCATGCTGTCGGTCAAATGGCAAGGATACCATTCGTCATCGGAATCAAGAAACGCCACATATTCGCCTTGTGCCGCGAGCATCCCCGTGTTTCGCGCCGCCTGGTCCTTTTTCCCGTTCATTGCACACATAGCGGTTTCGTGCATCTTTAAGCGTCCACTCGCGTATTGCCTCTTCCGTATGATCCGTGCTTCGGTCATCAACGACGATCAGCTCCCAGTTGGCGTAAGTCTGTCGCAAGATGGACTTGATCGCCCCGGAAATGATCTGCGCCCGATTATACGTTGGCATCACAATGCTTATCAACTGCTCCATTCGCCTCACTCCAATCGTTACAAAATATATGCCTTAAATCATCGTCAGTGTAAATGCGGAATGGGAAGCCGTCAGTCCAAAAAGCATACGGCGGTTTAAGCATGCCCTGCTTATGAGTTAAAAAAGTCCCGGATTTCCAATTTTGGATATGCCAGCTTACACGCAGCTTCCCGAAACCCAATAGGCCCTCCGCTTCATTTACGTAGCGCGCCAAAGTTCGCATGGAAAAGCGATTTTATTGTTAATCTTTCGAGCTCCCTTCACATGATTTCCATTAGACTTGTGAGTCTGGCATTACACAAAAGGACGGTGCTCACCAGCTCCGTCCTTTAATAACACTTATAGAATGATTAAGCCAACGATGCGAGAAACTGCTGAAGCCGATTTGCCCGGATCAAATTTTTGACCACCCGAAGATTGGCCTCGCAATCTTACGAATCCAAAAAGCAAATACGGTCATTGGAGTCCATGAACTACGTCTATTCTCCAAGTATTGATCGTTGATAATATAAGTCCGCGTGGAAGCAGGGCTCTTCAGCCCGAACTCTTCCCACTTCGCCGGATCATTCGAACCTTCGAGCTTTTCGAGCATATCTGCAGATGATTTATTTATTTTATCCCGAATTTGCTCGTAGGCTTGGGTGATCTGAACATGAAACTCGTCGATCGGATTGTAGCTGGCAAGGCTCTCCAAGTGAATGCCTTCGCGAATGTAAGAAATGTATGACAGATGGTCAGCCCAGAACTTGTCGATATAAAAAAGCCGTACCCGCTGCTCCGAAGGGCTCATCGGTGTTTCGCCTTTCAAAATTCCGAGTCGTTCCTCGTGTAGAATTCGCCTCTGATCCTCCACCATATCGGAATAACCGTTCAGTTCCTGGCGAATATGGAAATTCTGGCCCATGATAACTCGCTGAACATGAACGATTTGTCTGCTAAGCACCGGATCTTCGAGAGCCTCATCCTGCCTAGGAGCGCGAATCGCTTTACTCATGCCGAACCGAAGCAGCAACTCGTCCTCCAAGCTTACAAAAAAAACGGAATCTCCCGGGTCACCTTGGCGGCCAGAACGCCCGCGTAGCTGGTCGTCGATCCGCATGCTTTCGTTCACATGTGTACCAATCACGTACAGTCCACCCAGCTTGGCGACAACTTCCGCTTGCAAGGGGTTGCCGCCGCCGAGTCGAATATCGACGCCGCGTCCCGCCATATTCGTTGATACCGTCACAGCGCCGATTTCTCCTGCTTTGGCGATGATTTCGGCTTCTTTTGCATCATTTTTTGCATTCAGTACATGACAAGGTACACCTGTAGCAGCTAGCGCTTCCGCCAGCATGTCAGACTCCTCGACGCTTGACGTACCAATCAGAATTGGACGACCCATTCTATGGACGGATGAGATTTCTTGTACAAGCGCTTTAAGTTTGGCTTCTTTATGGGTATAAATCCGGTGTGGATGGTCGATCCGTATGTTTGGCCGATTGGGTGGGATTTGTACAACCTGCAGTGCATAAATCTCTTCGAATTCCATTTCGGAAACGTGCGCGGTAGCTGTCATACCGCAAATTTTTGGATATAGGCTAAGGAAATGTTGAAGGGTGATCATCCCGAGAATTCTCCCGTCGGCTAAGGGTTGCAGCCCTTCTTTGGCAGCAAGCGCGGCTTGCAGCCCGTCAGGTAAATACCTATTCTCTGCCACACGACCGGTATATTCCTCGATCAGCTCAATTTTACCGTTCCGGACGATATAATCGACGTCTTTTTTTAATAATGTTTCCACATGCAGTGCGCAATTTAATGACGTTAACAAATGGCTATTATGGCTATCGTACAGATTGCCGCACCCCAGCAGTGACTCCGCTTTCGCTGAGCCTGCCTCATTTAAGTATACGTTCCTCTGGAACTCGTCGAAGTCGTAATGCTCATCTTGCTCGAGCTGCCTGGCCACATCTGCGAATCGAGCGCCATCGTTCCTGGAAGAGACTGAGTCGCCAGTTATGACAAGCGGCACCCGCGCCTCGTCCAGAAGCAGTGAATCCGCTTCGTCGACAATAACATAGTGGAAAGGACGATGCACGGTATCGGCTTCGCTGAGTGCGATAGTGTCGCGCAAAAAATCAAATCCCGCTTCTTTGGCCGTTACGTAGGTTATATCCGCCGCATAAGCTTTCTGTTTATCGGACGCGCTCATTCCTGCTTGAACCGAATTTACCGTTAACCCGAGGAAGCGATAGATCGGGCCCATCCACTCCGCGTCCCGATTTGCCAAATAGTCATTAAAAGTCAGAACATGAACGCCTTCGCCAGTTAGCGCATTTAAATAAGCAGGCATAACCGCAGAAAGCGTTTTTCCTTCGCCGGTATGCTGCTCAATCAATAATCTCTCGTGAAGAGCGATGGCAGCCATGATCTGGACATCATAGGGTTGTAATCCGAGCTTTCTCTTCGCTGTCTCGCAGACGAGCGCATAGGCATCGACAAGCAGCTCGTCCAAAGGCGTACCCGATTTTGCTTCCCTTTGCAGCCGTAGAGATTCTGCTAGCAGCTGCTTTTCGTCCCATGCTTCCAAATTGCGTTTCCTGACAAGCAGCATTTTGTTACGATAGCCCTTCAGCTTATGCTGGTTATCGAGGTTTTTGAATTTTTTCATATACTTGAAGGCTACATTCATCGGAAATTGATCTCTCCTTCCTACTCATCCTTTAACCGTCGTTGATACAAAACAACAGACACAATCGTTAATACAACCGTCCATGCCAAAATTATGAGGAGGGGTTTTAATAAATCTCCCGTCGTAAAGCCTATTTTGTGGATAGCTAACAAATGCACAAGTTGACTGCTTGGTGCGTACTCCAGCACTTTGAGGATCGGATAATCATCCTCTAGAAACGCTCCCCATGGTGCCCCAGTAAATACGAACGCAACAGGAAGTATGGATAATGATGCATCAAGCAACGTCTTGGAGAATAAACCACATATGGTCCCGGCTACTATGTATAGAATAATCGAAAGAATGATTGCTGCCACATACGCCCATATACTAGCTGGCTCATAGCCAATTATAAACGTAGCAATAGCCAGAGCAACCGCAGACATGAGAAAGACTAAAGTACTTTTACCGATCAAAACATCCATGGTTGTGGCCGGAGTCATCATTAAGGATCGTAAAGTGTTACGTTCCTTTTCTTCCGCAATCAAGCATGCTTGTACTAAACACGTTAGTAACACAAACGAAGGATTAAGAACAAGACTGAAAGCGAAAGCTCCATTCAAAGAAGGGCCTGCACTTCGAAAAAGAAGTGCCAATATAATTGGAAAAATCAAACTAATGGAGAGCCCATAATTGCGTGAAAACTCTTTGTAATCCTTCACAAAGATCGCCCGGCACGTTTTAATGAGATACTCATCGTAACTCACTTCCTGTCATTTGAATAAAGATCTCACCTAGACTTGGCTCTTTCGTTTCTAACTGATCAATGAACCCACGTTTCATCCAATCAGCTATTTGATCAGCCGTCCCCTCATCGATCGGAAGTTCGTGTGTTTCCCCATTTATTAAGTCAACACAAACTACATTTTCCCGGTGCTGTTGTTTAAGCTCCTTTGGTGAGCCGATGGTTTGGATTTGTCCTTGATACAGAATCGCCACACGGTTACATATCAATTCGGCCTCTGTCATATCATGCATTGTTAAAAAAATCGTTGTTCCGTTCTCATTTAAGTAGCGTAAGCCTCTATAAATATGTGCGGAGTTTACCGGATCTAAAGCCGAAGTAGGCTCATCTAAAAATAATAATTCCGGCTCATGGATCACCGCGCAAGCTAACAAGACACGCTGACGCATCCCTTTCGATAAGCGATAGACTTTCTTTCTGCGCTCTCCGCTCAAGTTAACAAAATGCAGCACCTTATCGATCGAAGATTTAGGAAGATCATATAACTTACGATACAGTTCCAGATTTTCCTCAATCGTTAATCTCTCATATAGACCGCTGTTATCCGACAAAATGCCAAAGCGCATCTTCTGTGCAGACTGATGCATCATTTCCGCTGGCTGATTAAATACACTTGCCTGTCCACTCGTCGGATTTAATTGCGCTGTCAAGATCTTAATTAATGTGGTTTTTCCCGAACCACTCGGACCCAGGAAACCAAAAATATCTCCTTTCGGAATGGTAAAAGACACGTTCGATAACGCATCCTTATGTCCAAATTTTTTTCGAATATGTTCTACTTGGATAACATCCACGGACACCACTTCCTTCGAGTTGATGGCTTAAATATATACAGATTGCTTGCTTCCAGCCATCAAAAAACGCTGAAATGTAGCTATTATCGTCTGAATGGTACCATGGAATGCTTGATTAGTTCGACACTTTCCCGAAAATCAAATGTTAAGAAGTGCTTTTAATTCTTGTAATTTTGAACGAGATAACGGAACAACGGCATCTTTATCTGTATTTAATCGCAAGCTGTAGCTATTCTTCGTCCATGTAATAATCTCTCTTACTTTTTGCAGATTAACGATGTAGGAACGATGACACCTGAAAAATCCGAAATTTAACAATCTGTGCTCGAGCTCGGTTAACGTCAAGGCACAGGCATAATTTTCTCCACCCACATGAACAAGGATCGAACCTTCTATGCTTTCTATGCAATCGATTTCAGGTGGATTAAATAAAATTACTTTGTCATTTCTTTTTGTAGATATTTTCTGTATGGTTATATTGGCTTGATCTTGTTCCAGCACTTCCTGCTTATCCTCTTCTGAGTCCCGAATATCCAATGGATGAAATCCCAGTTCGTTCAATCGGTAAATGACATCACAGGATATCATGGCATCCTCTAAATTCGAAGTTAAAATTAAAATCTGCTTTTCTTTCGAAAGATCCTCCAAAATCCGTTTTAATTGACGACGATCTTGCTCTTCCAAATAAAAATAAGGTTCCTCCAGTACAAGTGTAGGTTGATGCGCAAAAAAGACACGCATCAATGTCACATACATCCTTTTCGATGGGCTTAGATCCTTGATTTTTACCTTCCGTTCTTCTTTTAAAGCAAAATAATCCATTAACGAAGCGACACGTTCATTCTTTTCCGTTACTTTGATTAGAAATGTGATTAGCTCTTCCACCGTTAAACGCATATACTCAGCTTGCTGAGCTTGAAATAAATAAAAGTGGGAATGATCAACTAATTGATCCATTAAAAGCTGCTTTCGCTTCACATCCGTTATAATTCCTATCGATTGACACGATGTCATATGTAATTCAATCTTCGGTAGAAGTAATTCCCCATCATAATAAATTGGTTGAAATTGCATGCCGTCCTCCCGGTCTGTGCCTCTATAGGATATATATTACAATTATAATGTTGGGGTACTTTTTTGTCAGTTTCTATTGAAAAATATAACAGCATGTCTTTTCTAAGCCATATCAGTATATATTTTGACCATAGAATAGATATCGATAATGGATAGGCAGGGTTCGAGCCTGGAGAATCTTTCGCCGCCCTTTGAAAACAGACAAAGAAGAAGCCGTCTAATCGGAGACGGCTTCCTCTTCATAGATGATAATCATTTTGTAGGGCGCTCAAGCACAAACTCGCCTAAAACGGTTGACCCATTCACATCATAAAGTGGAATAGCTATCGAGCCGCTAATGCTATTCATATATGCTATCGCTTCCTCGGGAGACGTTACGCCAGTGATAAAGTCGCTGGATCTCACATATCCTTATACGCCATTTGTTCCTATGGCCGCAATCAAATCGGGTTCATGTCCGATGGTTTCCGCTGACAATGCAGAACCGAATGTTTCTCCGTTTTCATTCTTCTCATAAGCTGTTCGCGATTGTATCTCCGTAAGAATTACCTTTGCGAGCGTATCAACGCTTTCGCCATCTAGTTCATTGACTGGAGTGACGTACGAATTGTTTGATCCGATCGTTCAGTGGTCCGGAGGCTTTTGTCGGGATCCGATGATCGACTTTTTTAATGAAAACCAACTCACTCATAGGCAATCGTTGATGCAACATTTTGGCGTAAGGATGGAAGTGCTTATCTTTTTCTCCGTAAACGAGCAGTACGGGAAGTTGGATTTCCCGAAGTTGCGATGTACAGTTATACTTCAAGCTGTACTGGTAATACTGTTCCGCATTTTTGGCATTTCCTTTTTTTGCATCGTTAAATAACTCACGGAAGAACGAAATATTTTTAGCTTGGGTCAAAGCAGTGGAAAACGCGATCGTGCCGACTGCCCCGATTTTGGAGAAAACGGCTCCCAAAGATATTTTGTTTCTTAGACGCCATTCGTTCACTTCCGACATTCCCCCGATGATGATACCTCCTAATGCTCGATCGGGATGAGACAAGAGAAACTCAAGCACAACCGAACCGCCAGTAGAATATCCACACAAGAAAATTTTTTCGATGCTTAACTGGTCTATCAACTGTTTGATATCCTCAACAATTATAGGATATGTAACCGCTTGTTTGGAAGGCTGACTCTTGCCATGTCCTCTGATGTCAAAAGCAATGGTTCGAAAATGAGGTGAAAGCCCTTGGATTTGATATAAGAAATTTAAGCTTGTCAGTACAGGTGGATGAATAAAGAGGATTGCTGTTCCTTTTCCACAATCGATATAATTCATCGAGTATCCATTTATGTAAGAGTTAGTCATTTAATCGTCACACTCCAGGTAAAATCATTTATGAGTTTCTGCTCAATTATGAATTAGAGTGTCCAAATAATAAGGAAAGTACTCCATAAAATAAATCGTCTCGGTGTAAGAAACTTTTTTGTCGTTGCGTTACAACCGTGCGAAAAACACGCGCGGGAGGGAGTTCTTGCGATGCTTAACTGTGTCGCTTCAGAATTTCAGGCCACAAACCAATTTAACACTTAGGCAATCATCTAATCGGCTATGAATATAGATTCTTGTCCATTTCTGCTAATGATGTAAGTTCTTGTCCTACGACAAATCTTCTTCGAAAAGTTCATGCCCATCTCCTTTATATAAGTTACTCTTGAGCTATCGTTTCCCGTTAGCTTAATCGTCATCTTTTCCCGGTTATTTTTGTTCTGTTCGAGTATGTACAGCCTAGGCACGGTCACAAAATTTAACTTGATCATAGTCTCCTTTCTTCTGTGTGCTGACGGATAAGGGTATTAAAAATGAAGGTTAAGGAAAACTATATACGACTTATGACTAGCATAGGTAATCAAAAGTAACGGAGGAAGCTTATGCCTATTTTCAAACCTTCACAAAGTGTGCGATCAATTTATGACATTGATGGAGACGCGCTGCAACGGGCAGGAATTAAAGGAATCATATTTAATTGGAATAATACATTAATATCGAAAAATTCTTCGGCTGAATCGGATTCGATGAAGAATTGGCTGAAAGACTTTGAGTCCCGATATGCGATTAAACTGATGATCGTCTCGAACAGTAAACCTCCTTCGCAAGGAAACGAGCTGGTTAATGAGATTCCGGCTTTATTCGAAGCGAGTAAACCGAAGAAAAAAGCATTTATGGCTGCTTTGGAAATACTCGGAACCCAAAAAAATGAGACAGCGGTTGTCGGTAATGGCATTATTACTGATTTATGGGGTGGAAATCGATTAGGAATGTATACGATTTTTGTTTCTCCTTCATGGACAAAACCTCGGATTATAGGTGCAATAAAACGGTTAGTGGTAAAAGCGCTTCGAGTGTAAAAGGAAATAATCACTAGATCAACAGGGGTAATTCCTGTTAGAAGATAACCGTGGGGGCTCCGTTCCCTAAATATCTGGCACCATTTTCATTGAAATGAAATTGGCGGACTGATCTTAAAATACAAAGAAGAGCAGGCATAATGCACCTGCTCTTCTTTGTATTTATTATGAATTTTCTATACGGATTTATAAGAAAAAGATCATAGATAATACGAACATAAACACTACACCAGCAATCATTGGAACCGATGTTCTTTTTACAAGGGCAATCGGATCTGTCTTCACAGTTCCGGCAACAATGAGTATAACTGCTGCTACAGGTGAAACCGCTCTGAAGAGGTTGCCTGACAGACCGAGTGGTACTGAAATGGCAATCGGACTAATTCCAGCCGCCTCTGCTAATGGCACGATCAGCGGTACCATGGCAAAGATCAGAGCAGTACCACTACCACTCAATATAACAATGAGGGCCGTTAATGCTACTAAGATAAGAGGTAGAATAAAGTCTAATCCATTACCTTGGATGCTTTGCATGGCTGATTGAAGCTCGTCAACCAAGCCGATCGATTTCAGGCCCGTTACAAATACGGATGCCGCTACCAGAAGAGCTACAATGGGAACTGCCCCACCCATTCCTTTAAAGAAAGTTTCCGTCTTTTCCAGCACGCTTTTATTTCCTTTATGTCTAATTAATTCACACACAATGGCTAGAACAAAGGATACTAGGGTGGCAATCTCGACGCTAATATCGATGGATTTGCCAGTCGTTAGTTGAATAGCGTAATTACCTAGCAATAGAATAATTGGGAAGATTGGGAGTATGGCATATACGGTTTTAAATAATTTGCCTCCCGTGATTTCTTCAACATTGCCCGCATCCACATGCTCATGATCATTGCCAGCTTGATTCTGCAGGTTCGCCTTTTTATCCATTCTCTTCTGCCAGAAATAGTGAACAATCGCTATAACAATCAGAGTCGGGATTGAGATCAAAGCATGATATTTAAATACATAGTCTGTTACAGTCAACCCTGCAAATGAAGAATGTTTCGCTAATTCTTCCGCGATAGCTACGTTGTCGCTTCCTAACGGAGTCGGAACGATCGTTGCTGAAGTGGCGATCACCGCTCCAGTAGTTAATGCCGACATCCCCGCTTTTCTTAATATAGGATACAATGTAGCCAGTAATATAATGGCCAAATTCGAAGCACTAGGAATAACGAGTGACAATGCATTACCTAACAAATATACAAGTGGAACCAGAACATAAACTGACTTGATCTTTGAAATAGGTTTAGTTAATGCGCTTACAGTAACCTCATTAGCACCAATCGATGACATGTAAGCTGTATATCCTCCCAAGAGGAGAATAATAAAACCGGCAGCAGTAAGGGTCTGCTTAAACTGAGTAATAATTACTTGAAGAGGATCTAGCCAAGCTGATCCCATTGAAACAAAGTCTTTGACTGCGATCTCTTTTCCCATAGCGGTACTGACTAAAATCAGTACGATACCAATAAGGAACAAGGAGATCTTAATGTCCATCTTCTTAATCAACATATATATAACTACTGCTACAGCGATAATAGCAGAGCCGTACATGATTATATTAGAATCCATGGCTTTGGCCTCCCTCTGGTTGTTAGTTACATTTCTTCAAGCTATCCATAAACCATTGCTTAAACATTTGTGGATCTATATCTATACATACTTTGGCATTATGAGGCTTCCCTAAGTAACCCTTTAAATCCACTATGGTACATCCGGTTGTCATCGTGCCGTGTAATTCTACATCAAGGAATGTATCTACGACCTGGAACATTTCCGGTTGTAACAAATAAGCGATCGCCGTGCTGTCATACATTTTCAATCCGGTTTTCATGCTACCGCCTCTGTATTTCTGGAATAGCTGATAAATCATATTTCCTGTCTGATTCATATCCTTTAGCTGCTCACTATCCTCAGGATATACTAGAGCTTTCAGACCCACATCGAGTCCCACCATCACAATTGGCAATTCACTCTGGAATACGATCTTCGCAGCTTCAGGATCGGCAAAAATATTAAACTCCGACATAACACCTGCATTACCGCGACCTGCTGAACCTCCCATGAAGACAATTTCAGCAATGTTATCTTTAACTTCTGGATACATTTTTAGCAGGAGAGCAATATTCGTTAATGGGCCAATCGGAACGATGGTCATTGGTTCTTTGCTGTCCATAATGACACGATACATTGCATTCACGGCATTTTCTTCCAGAACAAGCTCTTCCGTTGGCTCTTCAAACTCAAAACCATCCATTCCTGTTGAGCCATGTATATCACTAGCATCGATAGGGTCTTTGATAAGCGGTCTGTCCGCACCAAGGGCAACCGGTACATTTTTATTAAAAAATTTCAGCAACCTCAGGGCATTAAACGTTACTTTATCAAGTCCGACATTTCCAGCAACCGTAGTGATTAGGCGAACATCTAATTTTTCACTATAAAGTGCAATGGCTAGTGCAACTGCATCATCAATTCCTGGGTCTGTGTCAATAATTATGGGTCTGGTTGTCATTGTAAATTCCTCCTAAAATCTTATGTGCATTCTGTAAAATGATATATAGCTTTTTATGGACGAATCATCCTTGGCTATTAATAAACTCTTCGACCTCGGCACTGGTCGGCATTCCTGTTTGGGCTCCAAGCTTAGTCGTTGATAAAGCGGCAACGGCATTACCGTATTTACAAGCATCTTTCAAATTTAGTCCTTTACTTAGAGCATGAGCTAATCCACCATTAAATGAATCACCCGCTCCAGTCGTATCAACAACATCTACTTTGTAGGCAGGAATGATTACTTCCTCTCCCTCTTCATAAATACAAACGCCTTGACTGCCCTTTGTGACGATGAGTTTACCATCTAACTCTTCTTCTGTTTTATCTCGTCTAAGCAGCTCCTGTTCATGTTCATTTGGAGTAAAATAATCAACATCCTTAAGCAATTCAGAAGGTAATGATTGAATTGGTGCCGGATTAAGGATTACCTTGACTCCATTTTCTTTGGCAATTTGTACTGCCTTTTGTACACCCTCTAATGGTATTTCCAACTGAAGGACTAAAATATCACTAGCTGCAATCACATCTCGTTTAGATTCAACGAACGATGCTGTTACATAATTATTGGCTCCGGGGACAACAATAATACTATTATCTTGATCAGAAACGATAATTGTAGCTGTGGCAGTTACATCTATAACCGGTTCCACATTGCTCACATCAACACCTTGTTCTTGCAAATGAGCTACAATATCCTCACCAAATCTGTCATTTCCCACACAACCAAGCAGCTGGACTTGCGCTCCAAGTTTAGCCGCAGCCACTGCTTGATTGGCACCCTTTCCTCCTGGGTTCATTTGAAAATGTTCTCCGAACAGCGTTTCCCCTCTCTTCGGTACTTGAGAAGTAATTGTTACCAAGTCCATATTTATACTTCCGAGAACAGTAATTTTTGGTTTCTTATCCATCTCTATCTACCCCTTAGGTTGAATTTCTCTCTATAAGGTCCACATCAAATTTATAATAGGTTTGCCCAACTTCTTGCTGATTCATTAAACTAACTAACATCTTTGTCGCCTTTTCACCCATTTCGTAAATTGGCTGGACAATAGTCGTTAATTCTGGAATCGTTACAGAAGATAACTTAATTCCATCAAATCCAACAATCGCGAGCTCGTCAGGCACCCTTGTCCCAAGCTGATTAGCAGCCTTCATAGCGCCAATCGCCATAATATCATTCGCAGCAAAAATACCATCAATCTCAGGGTGGGTCTTTAAAAGTTCCAGCGTTGCTTCGATCGAAGATTCCATGTCATAATCTCCGTCGACAATGTAGCTTTCACTGAACCATGACTCCTGCTGAACGACTTCTCTATAACCTTCACAACGTTCGTCCGCATTCACTACCCCCTGAGGTCCTCTGATGTGTGCAATTCTGCTGCATCCTTTACTCATCAGATAACGAGTAGCTGTATAGGCCCCTTTCATGTTCTCCACTACAATCGTCGGAAGCCCTTTGCTAATCTCTCGGTCAATACTTACAACAGGGATATTAAGTTTGATAACCTGTTCAGCGGTCATTGTATTTGATGAAACTATGATACCGTTTACATAGTTCTGCTGTAACATATCTAGGTATGCTTGTTCTTTCACTCTATCTTCATCAGAGTTGCATAGAATGACATTGTATCCAAACTTAGAAGCCGTATCTTCGACAGCTCTAGCTAACTCGGGAAAGTAAGGATTCATAATATCCGGCACGATTAAGCCAATCGTACTCGACTGTTTCTTGAACAGACTTCTAGCTACCTCATTTGGTTTGTAGTTCAATTCTTTAATCGCTTGCTCTACCATTTCCCGTGTATGTTGTCCCACATATCCTTTGTCATTCAGTACTCTGGATACGGTGGCAACAGATACGCCAGCAAGCTTAGCCACTTCTTTTATTGAAGCCATATCTTCACTCCACTTTCAGAAAGGGTAACCGGTTACACATAGAAATATACTCCTAAATGTTTCATAAGTCAACACCAAGTTAAAAAGCATTTTGATTTATGACACTCTCATAGGGTGGGAACATGTCATGTAACTCCCATTTCAACGAAGCCCGTTTATCGTGAACAGCATTAATATATAAAATTAATGAACAGAAACCCTGCTAGCCAAAGCTAGCAGGGTTAGTCCGTACAAGGATGCCCAGACAATTCCTTTAGTAAAGATTGATTACCTATTGCTCGGTTAATATTATTGGGCCATCCGCCGTAATGGCAATTGTATGCTCGTACTGTGCGGAAAGCGAGCCGTCAGCGGTCCTAGCGGTCCATCCGTCGGCGTCAATCGTCATTATCGCTTCTCCGGCATTTAGCATCGGCTCGATCGTAAGAACCATCCCTTCCTTCAAACGGAATCCCTTGCCCGGCTTCCCAACGTGGGGATAATTAGGTTCCTCGTGCATCTCCCTACCTACGCCATGACCGAGCAAATCACGCACGACAGAGAAACCGTTTCGCTCGGCATGGGTTTGAACCGCATGCATCACATCGCCGATCCGGTTTCCGACCAGGGCTTTTTCGATACCAAGGTCTAAGCATTCCTTCGTTACCCGCATCAAATTACGGGCTTCTTCCGATACCTCGCCGACCGCATAAGACCAAGCTGAATCGCCAATCCAGCCATCCGCCTCCGCGACGATGTCGATTGTGACGATGTCGCCTTCCTTAAGCGGCTTCTGGTTCGGAAACCCATGCGCAATGACGTCGTTGACAGAGGCACATGTCGCATACGGATAACCGTTGTAGCCTATCGTATAAGCCTTGGCGCCATTCTCCTTCAAGAACCGCACCGCGAACGACTCAATATCGAGCGTTGTGATGCCCGGCCGGATCATATCTGCTAATGCTTGATGAAAAGCAGCGACAATTCGGCCTGCTTTTCTCATTTCTTCAATTTCTGCTCTTGATTTCAGGATAATCATCCCATTCATCTCTCCTTATACTGTATGCCTGAAAAAATCATATCGACGATCCCTTCCACATCCGGCTCGTTCTGCATATTGTGGTGGATATTTAACGCTGTGCAGCCAATAAGCGAGCCAAAGATCAGATTCGCTGTTTTTTCCGGGCTTACGGAATTGATCCCTTCACGAATCATTTCAACTAATGGTAAAAAGATCCGTTCATGAAATTCGGCAGACAGCTTGCTGAACCGGTTCCCCGGGAAGTGATGAAAATTATCCGCAACTGTTTTGAGCAATATAAATACAGAGGGATCTTGAATACACTTCTGCAGAAGCAGCCTGGAGAACGACTCAGCTTTATGCAAACTGCTGCCGTCCCCCGTCAAAGCGGGCTGTACTGCCGACTCCGTTTGATTCAGGGCATCCCATAGTAAATCTTCCAAAAGCATGTATTTATTTTTGTAGTAATGATAAACGGTACCGTAGCCGAGCTCTGCCTTGACCGAAACATCACGTATTTCCAATTGGATGCCCTTCTCCAAATATACTTTGGCAGCCGCTTGCATAATTTGATTCATCCGCATTTCCCGGATTGCTTCATTTTGTTCTTTGGTACGTGGTGACATGGATCCTCCTTTTTTAGACCTTCTGTAATGTCGATGTAAAATCAATATATATCATTTGCAAGTATGGATCAAGTTAAAAGCGTTCAGGATTTCCCCTCCCGCGACGATTTGTGGATAACCAGCGTGGAATTTTTTCAACTAACGAAGGATGAGTCAATTGTAATTCAACGTGATATGTTATAATGAACAACAAATATAAAGGGGGCTGATATTATGGACTTATCAATCTTAGCTCTTATCTTTGTTGGGATCATCTCCATCTATGCTATTGCATTTACCATGATAATTAGGTTGCTTGGCCGGAAATTCAAAGACAAATCCAATATGTATTTTCTTTATGCATCCATTATCTTGGTTATCCAATCTTATCTAATAATCAAGGATTTTTTAGGAAACCAGCCTATAAGTTCAGTCAATATTTTATTTTTCTTAATGGGATTTATGTTGATCTTCCAAGGAATAAAACGAAAAAAAATAAATGTGTAGGATGCTCTTCTAATTGGTAATCGGACTATGAACTTGTACCGAAAAAATAAAAAAGCCCGAACGATCAGGCTTTAATGCTTTATTGAGTGTTATGTTAGTTGCATCGTTGTGATACAAGTATTGTCATCTTTAAAAGTAGCGATTTCAGATTCTACTGTTTTGCCATCATACTCAATTTTCACTTGATATGTCCGATCTCGCGGTAACCATAGATCAATAAAACCATTCTCTAAAGAAGTAATCGTTTCATCCATCACCACATTACCTTCTTCATCCCGAATAAGCACATCGAAGTTTTTTTCTACTAATTCCCCTTGGCACCCCGTTAAATTGTGGATAGCACATTCATGTGTGTATTCAACAAACGGTGCAATCGAAACAAAAAATTCGTTCTCTGGAAGGTCAAAAGAAGTCTTTTTACCATTATCAGTCACAATTAGTTCATGTGATGTAATAGATGCAGTTACATCCTCAAAGGTACCAACACTATACGCATGGACTTTTTCTTTAATTTCCTGTGTCCCCACTTCATTCGATACACTATTATCGTTGTTACAAGCTACTGACACAAGACTTAGTAATAAAGCCGAAGCTATGAGCAAACCCTTTTTCATTATTCCACTCCCTTTTTCTTGTCATATTGAAAGGCCAAACTTTTTTGATTGTATCACATTTCCACTTAAGTAATCGGTGCTCAATTTCACACCAATTCCTCCACCTTATCCTAATTATAGATAGAGGCAGCACCCTCAAACTTTACTCTAAACACTTAAATTTGACGATTATATCCAAAATTCCTTGAAATACACAATTTCCGAGTGTTACATTTAGATAGTTCAGTAGAGTCACTACTAAAAATGGAGAAGGGTGACAACATGGGGATGTACGGATATTACTTTGCTATTGATGACAAACTGGTGCAGCAAATCGCTACCGGCGAAATTGCATTGGAGAATTTGAAAATAGACGATTATCCCGGACTGGATATTGATAGATCCTGGGAGGCGATTCACTACTTGCTTTGTGGAGATATAGTCGAAGGTGAGCCCCCTCTTAGCTATGTTGTTCCAATGACGACAGAGCGAGGTATCGACTTTGGATCATTCGGTGCGTTTTTCTTGCGTGCAGAGCAAGTTGCAGAAGCGCTTCAGATTATTTCTGAGCTGAACGAAGCGCAGCTCCGCTTGCGATATGATTTTCCGACCATGATCAAGGACGAGGTATATCCTCTTGAGCCTGGCATGGTTTCAGTCGAGGATGAGGATGAGTTCTTTGCCTACATACTGCAGCATTTTAACGAAATCCGGCGTTTCTACAGTCAAACTGTAGCCGAGGGCAAGGGTTTAATCTTCTACATTTTCTGAATCCAATCCTATCGAAAGCGTAACAAAAACCATTACAGGCTCATGGGTTTCCTCCCCTAACTTCATGTGCTCACAATCAATTCGTGATCTTGTCCAGCTTTTCGTTTTCTTCCGCTCTAAGCATGAACTCCGCGTACGTTCACTATCCTTCATTAAAATCTTTTTAATATGTGGCCACTTTTTTTAGTTTTGATGCTTAAACTTTTGACTGATTCTTTTCATCACCCTCTTTTTCGTGGAATGGCGTTACATATATCTTGTGATCGAAATATTGAGGTCGGGAACTCAGCATGCCGTCTCCGTCTTGAGACGGAGACGAAAACCATTCTGTCGCCCGTCACTCCTTGGCAGAGCAATACGGTATCTTAATATTAACGCCTGCTCATTTACCATTAAGTATACTTAGGCACCAGCTCAACCACAGCATTGATCAGTCAAAGAATACATACTCTCTCGGGGTTCATACACATAGCAGCAAAACCATAGTACGAGCAGAAAGGGGCAAGAATGATGAAGCTGATCTATCAATTAGAGCATGTGAATAAAACGTACAAAAAAGGAAAGGTTATCGCCAATCAAAACATAAGCTTCGACGTTCAACAAGGGGAGATTCTCGGTTTGCTCGGTCCGAATGGAGCAGGAAAATCCACGCTAATCAAGCAGATGGTAGGCCACCTTGCTCCCACCTCAGGTACGGTACGTTATAAAGGAACCAGCGTACAGACCCAAACCAAGCGAGTTGCTCAGGAGGTGGCCTACTACTCGCAAGAGCCTCACGCCCTGACCAGTTTAAAAACCTGGGAAGCTTTGTATTTTACGGGAAGATTGCGGGGATTGACGAAGGAGTCCGCCGTAAACCAAACAGAGGAATTGTTGGAACGCTTTGGAATGCAGGACCTCCGTCATAAGCTGCTGAAAAACGTTTCCGGCGGACAGAAGCGTTTAATCGGGATTGGTACTTGCTTGATCGGCTTTTCCCCCGTTATGATCCTGGATGAACCGACCAATGAACTGGACCCTAAAAAGAGAAGGCTCGTATGGGATCTGATTCAAGAACGCAATCGCCAAGGAGTAACCGTAATCTTGGTGACACATAACGTGCTGGAGGCCGAACAGGTCGTGGACAAAGTAGCAGTTGTAAATCACGGCAAGCTGCTCGCCATCGATCATGTCAGTGTTTTAAAACAAAGGGTCGATCAGCGGATGAAGCTGGAAATTACGACCTCCTCAGGCGAAAGCGATCATGTTTGCCGAAGCTTAAGCGCGCTGGGACAGTGGACCAAAACAGGAGAAAACCGAATCCGGACACTGATTGAGAAGCAAGATGCCAGCCACGCGATTGACGTTTTGACTGAGCAGCAATTACCGATCGAAGAGTATTCATTGGTCCCGCCGAATCTTGAGGATGTCTATTTCCATATCGATGACGAACAGGATCCGCCTGCCAAAGCGGAGGTGGTCTAACATGGAACAGATGAAACCATCCATGCAAAACCATGACTTGCAACTGCAAGAAGCGATCTTTCTCCAAGAGCACCAGCAGCAGAGCATAATCCAACGCAGAATGACGGAATGGCTGATCCTGGCCCGCATTCAATTCACGATTATCCGCGAGGCATGGGTTTGGATTTTCATCATGGCATGCATGTTTCCTTTAACGACGCTGTTGTTTCTCAAATTCTTTACGGTCGACCCAACGCCGGCTGTCATGACCCGTATTATTACAGGAAATATGCTCTTCGGCTTAATCGTCATGGGCCTCAATTCCATGGCTCAGGAGATATCTTGGCAGAAGCATCAAGGCCACTTCACGTACTATTCGTCCCTGCCAATTGTCAAGGTAAACTTCATCTTCGCCAATCTGCTGCGCGGCTTGATCATGTGCGTACCGTCTTTTATTATCCTGGCGATGATTGGTCAACTTGCTTACGGCATTCAATTCCACTACAGTTGGGGACTTGTCCCTGTCTTGCTGCTCACCGTCTTTAGCGTGGTTGGCGCGGGTGTACTGATCGGCTTCTGGTCGCCTAGCCATCAATTGACGAATATGCTGGTCCAGGCGTTGATGATGTTCATCTCGTTTTTGACGCCTGTCATGGTGGATATGGATCAATTGCCTGTGATCTTGCAATGGTTCTCTTATATCTTCCCAACCACTTACGCAGCTGAGGCCATGCGGGAGGTGCTGATATCAGGTTGGTCCGGGTCTGTTGCCTGGAACACGCTTGTACTTTTATTTTTCTCGCTGATCTCCATCATATTGATCTTGAAAAAGGTAGATTGGCGTGTTGAGAAGTAGAGAAAAGTTCTGTCCCTATGCCCCGATTATTCAATGGAATGTTCCCCTTTCCCTCCTTATCCGCTTTAGTGCGCAGTTCATTTTTTCCGAAAAAACGAGAAGGCAGCTGATCACATTGGTCGGCTGCCTTCTTATTTTTATTAAGCTATCGTTCCTCGTTAGCATAATCATTAATTTTCATAACCAGTGGGCAATGTAGGGTCCGAACGGTAGTTCCTGTTATTTGAAACGCTATCTTTAACAACTAATAATGGTTTCTTCGCTCCAAAATTCTTTTACTTCGTCTAGTATTTGAGCAGCAGGCGTTATTGTGGCCTCAAAGATCGTTCTTCCTGTTTTTCTTAAATAATATTGGATTAAATGATATCCGCAAGCGTATCCGGCACTATAAGGCATGTTGACCGGTTTAAAGTTTTGAAGTTTTGCGATCTCGTCACCGTAAAGATACGGAGCAAATTGATCAAACCCAGTTAATTGCAATTGCTCTCTAAGCACAGGCTTTATGCGCTTGTTCAGTGTTTCTGCGTTTGTTTTCGTTACCCAAGGGCCGAGCAATTCTTCTCCAAACATGAATGTAGCATAGTTTTCAGCTAATCCTTCACTTACAATCAGCTCGCCCAAATTAACCGTGTGATCCCACTGAATAAATTGATATCGCACATTATGGTTGCATTCATGCGCCAGCGCAGCCTTCATTCGAGGAATCGTGTACTCATTTGGCAAGAGTGTACCCCAGATAAACCCGGGAATGCCCCCAAAACCACTATAACCTTCGTTTATGGTTAAGGCACGGTTTTCCGGATTCCCTAGTTGAATGGTAAATAAATATTCAGAAACAGGGAGGTTTATTTCATGTTCCATAAATAGACGGAGGCTTTTCCTTACAGCGTGCTCACACTCTAACCAAAAAGAATCTGACGAAATCAACTCTACCTCAGGTGAAATCTGCTGGGTAATCTGATCAGGGGATCGATGCATCATACTATTAAACGTAATAACGTCAAAACCATTCGCCTCTTCAGCTTTAAAAGGAATCTGTTGAATTTGCCATTGTTTCATAAAGGGAGCCATCATTTCGTTTCTGAATAATTCAAGCTTTTCCTCGGGTGAAGCTTGGGCAACTTTTTGATAAATATGATCTGAACGCAGTGATTTTATATTCATTTCTCTCACTCCTAGTTATGTATTCATAGAGAACTATGCACTATGACCTAACGTCATAGTCAAGAACTTTATTATCTTTTAACATGAATCCAACCACAGTCCTGAGCGTGGACGATTTATCGAATAATACACAAACATCATATTTGAAAAGAAGACAACGATGATAGGTCGACTATAGATATATTCATTTATTATCTCTTCCTGCCCGTTAGCTTGAATATGATCCAGAGAAAGAAGCGCATTAAAAATATGCAAAAAAAGCGCCGCCAGCGCGAACCTTTACGGTCCGGCTGGTCGGCGCTTTCTTGATCTGCCTCCCGCAGTCATCCAGGCGGCAATCCGGCGGTCTCAACCGCAATACATATTTATTCAACAATCAAGGTCCCCTTCATATCGCTGTGACCGGCCCCGCACATGACGGAGCAGTGGAACTCATGCTCACCGGCCTGATCGGCGGTAAATTCGGTCGAGCCTGGCTCTTGCAGGTCAACGTTGAAATCGGGAATGGCCAGGCCGTGATTTCCATCTTTGTTCTCCAGCGTAATTTTGACCTTTTCGCCCTTTTTGACTTTGATCTCGGAAGGCTCGAACTTAAAGTTTGACGCCGTCACCTTAATTTCTTTTACACCATCCGATCCGCCTGAAGACGAGGACTCGTCCGACGAACTGCCGCCGCTTCCGCATGCGCTCAGCACCACAACCAGCAGCAATGTAAGTCCAATCAGCATCCATTTTTTCATGTCAAATCCCTCCAGATGAAATAATTAAGTTGCCGTCTTCGAAGCAAACCAACCATTCTTAGTGATCTTCCTGTCGGCGCCCCGCGTCCTGCTTCTCTTCGTCCTCTTCAGTCAGATGACGAGCGGAGCTGCGGAATTCGTGAAGCGTCGTTCCCACCGCCCTGCCAAGCTGAGGCAGCTTGGACGGACCGAACAGCAGCAGGGCGAGCAGCAGCAACAGCAGCAGCCCCGGTATTCCAATCGTCGAAAGCATGGCCGATCCCTCCCTTTCCATGAAGTCTCATGAAGTAGCATGTTAATCGCATGAGCATGGAAGGACTTGCCCGTTCAGACAAGCATGCCTCCCTGTTTCAAATATTTCTGGATCCCTTCCGCCGCCCTGTAGGCGAGCGCGCCGACGGTATCGGTCGGATTGTATCCACTGTTATGTGGGAATGCCGAAGCACCCACCACAAACACATTTTCCGCTTCCCACATCTGCAGGTAACTGTTCACCGCCGACGTTTCCGGGTCCGCACCCATAATGACGCCGCCGGTATTGTGGGTGGACTGGTAAGGAACGATATTATACGGGTCCAGCTTGTCCTTGATCTCCACATGGGAAGGACCCATTTCCTTCATGACCTCGCCCGCCTTGTCTGCCAGAAACTTCGTCAGCTCTCGGTCCTGATCTTCGAAATCAAACGTAATCCGAAGCAGCGGTTTGCCGTAAATGTCCTTATAGGTCGGATCCAGATCCAGGTAATGGTGCTTCCAGGGCAGGCTGGCGCCTTGCGTCGCCACGGTCAGCACCCGGTTGGCATACTTTAGTGTGGTCTCCTTCCACTTCTTACCCCAGGTCGGCGTACCCTTCGGCGCCGGATTGTTCTCGATCGGACGTAGGCCGTTCTGGCTGATCCGGATTCCAGCCCCGTGCAGAAACTTCAAATCGGAATGGTCGAAATTATCCCCGTTGAAGTCGTCGAACTCCATCCCGAGCGCCCCGGCGCCCATGAACGTGCTGAACTCTTCGTCATCGTAAAAGCCGACCGCATGTCCGGAGTTGACCTGATACGCATAATTTCGGCCGATGGTCCCCCGTCCAGTCTTCCGGTTGTAAGGCGTCCCGAGCTTGGAGTTCAACAGCAGGCGCACATTGTTCAGCATGAAGCTGCCGAGAACGACCACGTCCGCCGGCTGGGTCACCTCTTCCCCGGTCACTGTGTTGATGTACACCACGCCGGTCGCTTTTTTGCCGTCATGGAGAATTTCGGTCACGTTCGAGAAGGTGCGCACCTCCAGCTTGCCGGTGGCCATCGCCGTCGGAATGACGGTAACGACAGGATCCGCCTTGGCACCGTACTCGCAGCCGAACCGCTCACAAAATCCGCAGTACTGGCAGGCTGCCCGGGATATGCCGTCGGGATTTTTGTAGTTCTCGCTCAGGTTTGCCGAAGGGATCATGTACGGATGGTATCCGAGCTTCTTCGACGCCTCTTCGAACCGCTGCAAAATCGGCGTTTTCTTCATCGGTGGGGTCGGAAACGGATTGGACCGTTTGCCAAGCATCGGATTGGCTTCCGATTCCCCCGAAATGCCGGCTACCTGCTCAAACTTGTCGTAGTACGGTTCGATTTCGTCATACGTGATTCCCCAGTCCTGCAGCTGCATGCCCTCGGGAATTTTGCCTTTTCCATACCGCTCCACCGTCTGGTTGTAGATTTCAAAGTCATACGGCAGGAAACGGTGCGTCTGCCCGTTCCAGTGCGATCCGGCACCGCCGAGCCCGTCCCCCAGCAGAAAGGAGCCATAGCTGCGCATCGGCAGCGCCCTCATTGACTCCGAATTGCGGAAGGTGATCGTTTCCTTGGATAGATCCTGCATCAGTTCAAAACGCCGCGCGTACCGGAGCTCGTCATGATCCATGAAATAATCCTCTGTGCTTCGGCTCTTTCCGCGCTCCAGTCCGACTACCTGGATGCCCGCTTTGGTCAGTTCGGCCGCAATAATGCCGCCGACCCAGCCCATTCCAACAATAACCACTGGTACTTTAGGTAATTTGGCCACGTCTGATGTCCCCTTATATTTGTGAAATTTATTCGCTCATGTGAGCCTGCAGGCTTTTCGGCTGGATCTGGACCAGTCCTTCCTTCGTAATCTGCTGGGTATAACTCATCTGGTTGCCAGGAAAATTCCGCATCTTCCACCCGTTCATATTCCGGTTGCCGCCATAGAGCGGATCCGCGTAGACCCCTTCGATCGTCAAATTTCTCAGCATCTTGAAGAAACTGCTGCTCGTCACCCCGCGCATGGGAAATTTGTCCCCCTTTTCCATGGCGGTCAGCACTTCATCCTGCTGCTGAGCCTCAAGTTCAGTAAAAACCTTTTTATATTTTTGCTGGCAGTAACTCTTAAGTCCCTCCAGACCCAATGTGAACATTTCGTTGCGTTTCAGGCGCGACTGCTCTCCCTGCGTTGCCTGGGCTTGGACGAAAGGACCCATCATATAGTCCCGAGCATTATATCCCCAAGGGCCTGCAAGCTGATGATCAATAAAAAAGGCTACGCCCAGCGCCTTGGCTCCAGGGCCGTTCTCATCTTCGGGATAAATCCGTTCGACCGCCGCTTCGGTCATTTTAAACTGCTCCTGATTAAAGAACATTAGCGCATCCTGTAACGAAGCTTCCGGCTTGCTGCTGGCCGGCGCGGGGGAGTGATTTTTCTCAAGATTGTCCGTCAGGACACCCCCGAACACGCTGCCAACGATCAGACCGCCCAGCGTCATACCTGAGGCTTTCAAAAAATTCCGCCGGGATTCATCCGGTTGTTCTGACCGGGCCGGCTTGCTGTTCTTTCCCAATTTCAGTCCTGGCAACATGATCCCTCCAATTGTGAATATTGTGGATACAATAATAAAGACCACTTTGAATCAGTTACCCAAAATTCATCTTTTTAAAAAGCAACATTTGTCATCAATCGTCAAAATGCAACTAAGTTCCTAGTAAGAGACCGCCGGCGCTAACGTTAGCCTCGCCCAGCTCTTTTATAAAGGAACGACGCACGCAGCGCCAGCCCTATTTACGTCTATGATAAGAATAGAGCGCCTTGCTGCCTGCTTTTTTGGAAACAAAAGAAGAGCCCCCCGGTTTTCTACCGGAGGGCTGGCATGACCACTGATTCAACCATGTGGTAACATCGCAATTTTCAAAATGTTGCAATTGTATTTCACCATCTCCTTAAAGTAAGCGGCTCTTTGCTGGCCGTAGAGCCCACGAAAAGATATTTAGAGCAGCATATGAAAGCGGAAGGATAAGATTAAAACCGTAATCACCATAATCGTTAGCAAATGCATGAGATAGTGCCGCACCCGTCATTAAAAAGAAGATACCAGCGTGAACCCATTCTTTAAGTCGAGGTAAACCTGGCACGACGAGAGTGATGGCTCCAAGCACTTTCCATATCCCGAGAATGGTCAATATGTATAATGGGTAGCCCAGATTCGTCACTAAATCGAGGTTGCCTCCAAATTGCATCAGTTGTCCGATACCACTTAGCATAATTGCTGCTGCGAGTAGTAATGTGACTGACCAATAAGCAACCATTTTTCCGTGGGGTCGGGTATTTACTTTCATGGTCGTTTCCACACCGATCATTTTACTCATTTGTTTCCCTCCTCATTTCTATTAATTACAAAAACGAGTCCCGTTCCAATTCCTAAAACGATAAAGCTGTCTTTTTCCTCTAGCGTATAATTTGCCATATTCAATCCCTTCCTTTTCTTAGAGTTTTCAATGATTTGTCATTTCGCTTGATGGGTTAATAATAACTTTAAATTATGTCAAAAAATGATACTGTTTTAGGGGAATCGTATCAGCAAATTTAAAAACCAGAAAAACGCTGCTTGAAAGTGGCTATTCATTGCTTCTGTAGTATCACTTCCAGCATAAGAAGCGCATGTTGTCGCAGCAACCGCTCCCATAACGAAAAGGCTGATAGCTGAACCGATTGAAGGTTCAGAGCCAGCAGCACTGCTTCCGAAGCGAAATCGACCTTACCAATCGGTATTGTCTTCAAAGCTGTGTAGATACTTGCAGAAAAGTGAAGTCGCATTTTCTCTAAATAATAGATATGACTGTATGCAGTTTCTTTCCTCCGAACAACTTGTAAAGTTTGTCACCAATTGTTATTCTCTGCCCTTTCATATAGCGTGATGACCTTAGATAAGTTTCGGTGTACCCCATTTGCTTTAAAAGAAAAGTATGAATTGATAATTGATACTTAGCTTCGTATTTTAAATGAGAGTCCTTATGGGCATACTAGATACACGATAAACGTAAGGGGAAGAATGGAAATGGCAAAGGTGAAAAAACAGTTTGCACGATTGGGGAAGTTAAAACTCATTTCAACATTATATCGCATGAAAATTGTGAAGATCTTGATTCCTATGATCATCCTGGGAATGATTGTTTGGGCGGGAAAGTCTGAGCTGGGCCGTATTGACTGGGCTGCCACGCTGGATATCCTTAAGCATCTCGACCCTGCACGAATCTTCCTTCTATTGTCTCTGTCCCTAGTCGCAGTCGCATCGGTTAGCGTCTATGAGTTTTTGCTTCGGCATCATTTCAAGCTTCCTCTCGGGATTTGGGCGACTTTCCGCTATGCATGGATTGCTAACACGTCAAACAATGTTATAGGATTTGCCGGGATCGTTGGTGCCGCGCTTCGTACCTTCCTATACCGAGGGCGAGGAGTTTCGATTCCAACCATAACAGCTTGTATTGCCTTTCTGGCTACTATTACAATTACGGGAGTTTCGCTGCTGGCTTGGGGGGATTTGACCGGGCTGTTTCCGATCGACGCGGTGATTCAATCTCATCGCTGGACCTTGTATGCCGTCTGGGCGATCGCGCTTTATCTGCCGGGTTACCTGCTCTTTCAGCGGACTCCCTTCTATAGCAAATGGCTGAACCGCAATCTGCCCCAGATGAATCTGTCCATAATCGTTGCAGCTGTAGGTGTCTCTGTCGTGGAGTGGCTATTAGCCGGCGTTGCCTTCTGGGCGATTGCGGCGACTCTGCTCCCGGAATTTCCTCTTCGAACAGCATTAGGCATTTACACCGTCGCCGTAGCGACTGGTCTTGTCAGTATGACGCCTAGCGGCATTGGCGGTTTTGATCTCATTACCCTGCTTGGTCTTCAGGCCCTTGGATACCCTCCTGAAACAAACGCTGCAGTACTTGTGTTATTTCGTTTGATGTACTATTTGATCCCTTGGCTCATTGGACTTGTAATGGGAGCCATTGAGTTTGCACGAGGTCGATACCGTACCCAGTTTGATGTTTAAACTTCCGGAAGGTGGTTGCCGGCTAAACATATGGTTTATTGCAAGGATGATACTGAAATTTTGGGTGCTATCGATACCAGCTCTAATTGGTCAAACCCTTGTCCCCTCCACCCGCATAGCGGGTGGTTTTTTGTTTCGCGCGTTTCACGTACTCAACTGGCCAAAGACTAAACAAAAAAGCCGCTATTGTAGCGACTTTCAATGGGATTATGTTTTTGTCCTCAGGAAATGCTGTCACCCGTGCAGTCAGTTTCCGGGGAATTGCATTTTTATGTGCTTTAATTGCTAGGCGCAATACCTTTTATCAGCAATTCCGTCCATTGGGCGGTATAAGGGAGAATCTTCGGGTAAATATGCGGGCTGGAGATCCCTTCAACCAGGGCCTGGAAATAAATCAGGAGAAATTCATCTGAGTATTTCAGATCAACCTTGCCTTCTTTACGCCCACGGTGAAACAAATCCAACATGAGCCCGTAGCTTTCCTTGACGTATTGCTGCATCATCAAAGATAATCCGTCATCGTCCTTCTTCGTAAAATAATCCATTAAAGCTAAATAAAATTGTTTGTTTATTTTTTCCAGATAATTGATTTTGTTCTGACTCATGGCAATGATCGTTTCTTCGAAAGGTTTATTTTCGGCCATGATTTCTCGGGCCGTTTCCCCCATTTGAGTTAAAAAATACTTAAAAACCTCATGGATCAGGTTTTCTTTACTCCCAAAATACTTAAAAATCGTCGTTTTACCGACATTTGAATGTCTAGCAATCTCATCGACGGTTACATTTTCGATGCCGGCATCGGTATTTATCAAGTTAAATGTTGCTTCTAGAACTTGATTTTTCTTCTCTTGCGTTCTCTTTTCAAAACCATTCATCCTTATTCCTGCTTTCTAACTATTATGACTAAAAAAACATTTAAAGGAGAATTCAGTTCGCATTTCCCCTTCCTATTTATTATATAGCATAGTTATGAATTATTAAACACAAAAGAGTTCTAAATTTAGGTTTTTTCGCATTGACTATACGGATAAACGGGTGTATAACTGAAGCTGTAAATGAACTTTGGTTTAAAACAAAGCAAATATTCATAATATATGAACTTATTTTATATTTTAAGTTCACTATTAATCGAAATAAAGCTTTGCTTTAAACTGGAAAGCACGTTACTAAAACTGGTTAAGAAGGAGTTTTAGTGTTATGACAAACATTGTAAAAGTGCAAGGCTTGGAAAAAAGCTTCGGGAAATTCAAAGCGTTGCATGACGTGTCATTTACGGTAAATGCCGGGGAAGTTGTCGGATTTATCGGGCCAAACGGCGCTGGGAAATCCTCAACGATTCGCACTTTGCTCGGAATCATCCGTCGGGATGCCGGAGATGCGAAAATTTTCGGCAAGGATGTATGGAAAGATAGCCTTGAGATTCATAAACGAATTTCTTATGTTCCTGGGGACGTGACTCTATGGGGAAGCTTAACAGGCGGCGAAATCATTGATTTATTTATGAAATTGCATGGTGGTGGAGACAAAAATAAACGCGACCATTTGATTAAACGCTTTGAATTGGATCCTAAGAAGAAAGCCAAAGGCTACTCCAAAGGAAATCGGCAAAAAGTCGGTTTGATCGCGGCTTTATCCGTTGACTCCGATTTGTATATTTTCGACGAACCGACTTCCGGCCTTGATCCGTTGATGGAAGCCGTCTTCCAGGATGAGGTTGAAAAAATTAAGCTTGCGGGAAAAGCCATCTTGCTGTCCTCTCATATTTTGAGCGAAGTGGAGCGACTGGCCGATAAAGTGGTTATCATTCGCCAAGGCAAAGTGGTTGAAACCGGAACATTGGATGAGTTGCGTCACTTAACCCGTTCTACAGTAACTATGGTAACGCAAGGCAATGTGGCTATAATGGCATCCGTTAATGGTGTCCATGATTTCAATCAATCCGGCAATCAAGCGACATTCTCCGCGGATAACGAATGTATCAATGATATTTTGTCCGAAGCGGCAAAACTGGGTGTCAAGAAGTTTGAGTCCGTGCCGCCTACGCTGGAAGACTTATTCATGCGTCATTATGAAGTCTAAGAGCGGAAACGGAGGAGATTAGAATGCAAGAGAAATTTGCTCGTTCGCGTGTACTATTCGTCCAATATCTGAAACGTGATTGTAAAAAAATCATCATCTGGGTTTTAGGTTTAGGCTTGTTTTCGGCCGCTTTCGTTCCAGCTTTTGAAGAAATCGGCAAGGGGCACGGTTTGCAGGGAATGTATGAAACCTTGCATAATCCTGCCATGATTTCCATGGTTGGTCCTACACCGATTGAGACCGCAGCGGATTATACTTTGGGTGCAATGTATGCACACGAAATGCTGCTATTCTGCGGTTTGTTTGCGATGATTATCGCTGCTTTGCATGTGGTAAGTCATACTCGCAAAGAAGAAGATCTCGGGCTTACTGAACTCGTCCGCTCCTTTCAAGTAGGCCGTCAAGCCAATTCGCTTGCGGTGATTGCCGAAGTCGTCATGATCAATATTCTATTAGCGCTCGTGATTGGCGGAATTATGACCAGCTATGGCGTAGACACGATTTCAGCCGAGGGATCCTTTTTGTTTGGTGCATCCATCGGGATGGCGGGGATATTGGGAGCCGTAATTGCCTTGGTTATGGCGCAAATTATGCCGACTTCATCCGGTGCAACCGGTACATCTCTCGGAATTGTAGGCTTGCTTTATATTTTCCGCGCCGGAACGGATGTGTCGAATGTTGATTTATCCATGATCAATCCGATGGGTTGGACTTATCTAACTTATCCATTTACGGAGAACAATTGGGTCCCCCTGATTTTGGCTATAGTCTTCAGCATCATTGTCGTGATCATCGCTTTTGCCCTTGAAGGCGGTCGGGATATGGGTGCCGGTTATTTGCCAGAAAGAGAAGGCCGGGAGTCGGCAAAAAAATCATTGCTGTCCGTACCCGGCCTGTTTACCAAGCTGAACAAAGGCGTAATGATCAGCTGGTTAATTGCTTTCGTCATCATGGGAGCAGCCTATGGTTCGATATATGGAGATATGCAGACGTTCCTTGAAAGCAATGAAATCATGAGTCAGATGTTTACGGTATCCGGCGTTTCCATCGAAGAAGCCTTCACCGGGACCATTATGATGGTCATGATTGGATTGGTTTCCATTTTGCCGATTGCCATCGTGAACAAACTTTTCTCGGAAGAGACACGGCTGCATTTAAGCCAGCTTTATGCTACAAAAGTGACGAGAGCTCAGCTCTATTGGACGAGTGTCATTTTGGCCATCGTTGCTGGAATCATTGGCATTTTGCTCGCTTCAATCGGACTTGGCGGGACGGCCATTTCTGCCATGGGTGACGGCTCGCCCATGAATATGGGGGATTTTATCTCTGCTGGCTATAACTTTCTGCCTTCCGTGTTATTCTTTACCGGACTTGCCGCTGTGGCATTAGGTTGGGCACCAAGACTAGGCAAAGCCGTATATGGGTATCTTGGCTATTCTTTTGCATTAAACTACTTTGGCGGCATTTTGAATTTGCCGGAATGGTTCTCGAAAACAGCCGTACAAAGTTGGATTCCGCGGATGCCGGTAGATTCGTTTGATGCAGCAACCTTTATTACGATCACACTGATCAGTATTGCTTCAATGATGATGGGCTATATTGGATATCGCAAACGGGATATGGTTGAAGGAGCTTAGCAGAACAATAAATTCGTAATATACTTTATACTATGAACTAAAAATGGAGCGGAAAACGGGCTGAAAGGGTCTGTCAATAATTTTGTGTAAACTCTTTACCAAGGAATCCCCCGAGGGGGATTTTGGCGTTTTTA
>NZ_PDHM01000025.1:0-37740 GCF_002573715.1 Paenibacillus sp. EZ-K15
TATTAACGCGGTGTCGTGTTGAATTAAATACACAAAAAATAGCTGTCGAGACTTTCTCGACAGCCTGAACGAGCAGACGAATGATCGTCTGCTCGTTATCTATTTTGTTAAACTCCTTCATTCGTCTCATTCTCCGGAGCCTGCTCTTGCTCTTCCGAAAGCCCGCTTTCGTCGGACAGCTCATAGGAGACGCCATCTACAACAACCTTCTCGACAAGGGATACGTCAAGCGGTTGATCCAACTTCACGACGACCTGACTCGCGTAAGTCTGGTTTTCCTGAGTGTCACCAACACCTTCAGATGACGGAACGTCTTCGTCCTTGACTGGATCAGACGAGCCTTCCCCTTCTGTTGTCCCGGTATTCGGCTCCGCTTGATTCCCGGTTGAGTCAGGCTCTGTCCCTGATGGGTCGGTATCCGCTTCGCCCGTTATGTCATCGGCGCACACCCGCGATAATTCAGGGCTAGCTACCTCAACCAGCGTGCTTGCATCCTTGCCTACAATCTGTAGCTTGTCCACACTGAAATCCTGGCAAGCCGCCGGCTGTTTAAAGTGGAAAGTCAGTTCGGTCTTGCCCTCCTGCTCGCCTTCCTCCACTACCGTCGCCATCAATAACGGCTTTTCAGGGACGATATCAGAAGAAGCCGGAGGTGCGGTAACCGGGGGCGTGATGACCGGATTCGGATCAGCATTACCGTCCGCAGGTCCTTTGCCGTTTTGGATCATCATGAAGGCAGCACCAGCAATAACGATCACCACAAGCAAGGAAGAAGTGATTTTTACGAACCGCGAATGCTGTTGAAACCATCGCACCAACGGCGAAGCCAATTCGGCCCTAACCTTCGTATACACCGGTTTAAGGATGGGCGCAGGCGAATTGAAATACGTTTTCGCATAATCCTTATTCTTGAAGGCTTCACGGTCATAGGTTTTGAAATAATGAACGATAGCGGCGGCATAAGCCGGAACAAGTCCCCGCGGTCTAACGAATACCGGCTGCTCGGCAGACCACTTAATATACTGGTATACCACTTCTGGACTCTGACCGTATCTGTGCAAATAATCAAGCAGGCCCCGATAGTCTACGGCACTGGAACGAATCTCCGTGCAGAAGGCTAGGGTAATGCTATCAAATCTGGATGGCACCACATGGTTCTGCAGCCACTTTCGCATGATTTGTTGGGTTCGTTCCCGCTCCTCGGCTGACAGATCTGCCAGCACCTCCACTTGAACCTCTTCACGGCTGGACCACTGGTAAAGGGCGAGCATGACTTCCGCCTTGGACCGAATCCGGGAGTCAAAACGCTCTACCCAACCCTTGAACTCCTTCGGCATTTGCAGAAACCCGATATCCAGCAGCTGTTTCTGGCTTAATTGCTCGGGTTCCAACTCACGCAAAAGAAAGAGGTTTGCCGCATAAATCAAACGGTCTGCAAATGCAGTGCCGCCTTGGTAACGCCCCATTCCCTTCTGAGGATGATGCTCCAGCGAATCCAATTGATCCAGCACGGCGTTGACTGCTCTCACCGGATCCGGGTCTTGCTTAAGCTTATCGACAAGCTGGGCTTCCGCTAACCTGATATAATTCTCCTGCTCCAGCAGGAGAGGGTGATTCCGAACCCACAAGCCGATCAGATCTACCAAATCCGTAGGCGACGCTGCTTGCTGCATGCGCGTTTTCATATATGGATCGAACATCAACGCCGGCAGCCCCGGACTGGTCAACACCCTGGCATAGAAGGCTCGGCTTAAGGCCGGGCTGCCCTCCAGCAAGTCGTAAATCGCCTCGGTCACGTCCTGACGCTGCTTCGATAAGGCATTATTTAATGAGCGGATAAAATATTCCACAATCAGATCCTGATGCTGCCGGGGATTGATGCCGTGATAATCCTTAACGAATCCGGCAATCGCTGCATCCGGAACATGCCCGCCTTTGACAAGCTCAAATTCCTGGGCAAACAGGGCGTGGAACAGCTGATCCAGCCGTCCCTTAGAATCCAAAGCGCCTGTCGGCTTCAAATAAAGCAGCAAAGCACGCAGCACGGCATGTTTATGCTCATGGTACAAGCCCTCTTGGCCTTCTTCAATCTGGAACAGCACACATAAATCGTCGTAGCTATCCGGCAAGATCCCAAGACCCGGCTCCATATCCGCAAGCATCTGCTCGGCGAAGGCAAAAAAGCGCTCGGAGCGATCGGGGTCCAATAGCGTCTCCCATGCAAAATCAAGATAAGGCTGCTCGGACCATTTCAGATCGACATTAATGACCCTGCCAGCAGCGAGCTCAAACAAATAGTCCTTCTCAATGCTGCGGTCGCCTAGGCGTAGGCTGCCCTTCTCCACGAACATGAGGTGAAGTCCCTTCTTGCTCTGCGGCTCTTTGGCATAGGTTACGAACCCAAGCACCCGGCGCAGCGCATAGGGCAATCGGCCAAACAACACAAAGAGCAGCTGCTCCGCCTTCGCGGACAACTGTTCCACCGGGACATCCAGAACGATATATACCTTTTTCTTCCCGGCAGCCGCGGATATGCATGCATAGAGCAGCTGCTTGAATATCTTCTCGTCGATCCCAAGCTCCTGCAATAGAGCTGGCGTCTCCTTGGATGAAATGGCGGCTTTAGAATCCCCCTGAACCGGAATGGCAGGGAGCTGCGGCAGATCTACGCCTTCTTCGATATCGTAATGATCGGCAAAGGAGGCCTGGAGCCAAGTCTGATAAGCGGAATGCTCATCTTCAAGAAAACCGTCGGGAATGACATAATGATGCGTAAAAAAGGCACTGCGAAGTCCCGTAAAATCCGCAGGCTGAAACACGCTTCGCCCCAGCACCGTTTCCCCTGTTTCCGTATGGAACAGATGAAGGGCGGCCGGATAAGCCGCCGCTTCCCTCTCGCTGCGTGCCGTCAGCTCGGCAGGAGCTTCGTATTGGCAAAAGGGATGCAGTACCTTTTTGATAAAGGAAGCCTCCAATCCGGACGAACGAGCCACCGTATCAAAGCCTTCGGCTGAACGGAATATGCCCCGGCGCTCCCGCGTGTACATTTGCTGCTGTATGGTTCGGGATAGGAAATCCGGCACTAGTCTTCCCTCCCCTGAATATACTTCAGCTTGTACAGAAGCCAGATGAACGGTTCATCGACCCGAATCGGGCTGACGACGCTTTGCAGCTTCTGATCGACAGGGTTGCTGCCCAGAGCCGACACGGCAAAATACGCTGTATTGGAAAAGTATACATCCATCGTTCCCTTGAACGGACGGTCGACCTTCTCGATAAAACGGCGGATCTCGCCGTCAATATTTTCAAATTCGGTCAAATTCATAAACTTGCGGTGCACCACATTGTTAAAGATGTTGCTGTTCAGCTTGACGTATTCGCCATCTTCATCCTTAAGCGCATGAAGCATGTCGCTCTTGGTTAAGACGACGGCTGTCGGAATATCCGTCTTGCCCTTGTCCTCATAAGCGATGAAATCGCCGAACATCGTCAGCACGACATCCCGCGGCTCATCATACTGGGACACCCATTCACCGGGCTGGTCACCGAATTTCAGACGAATTTTCTCCCGAATGGAGCGGATTTGGAGCGGATCCACCATAAACAAAATACCCGCGGAATTCTTGATATGCTGTCCGTGAAGTCCCAAGTAATCCTCGTCCACCATGCCCTCGCCCGCTACGTCAAAAAATACGAGGGTTAAAGGCGGCTTGGACTCATCCTTGAACACGAATTGGAAAATGAAAGGCTCCTGCATCTTCTCCTTCTGCGTGGACGCCAGCAAATCTCCGCGCTCAAATAACGGCTCCTCATAGCCCGTACGGAACTTGCGGCTGATCTCGGCATTCAGCGGCATGCAGGCCGCATCGAAATGATCCGCCGTTGTATGCTGCAGCGTATGAATGAGCGAAGTCATATAGACCGACTTGCCCACTTGCGAAGCACCGATAATCGAGATAATGTTGCTCGGCACCTTTCCTGCGGTCACCGGAAGCTCATTATGGCATTTCGGGCATAACCGTCTGCGCGTGACGACACCGTAACGGTCGTTCAATCCAACCAGCACGTGATCGGAATAAATGTGATGCTCCTCCGGTATGTCGCTCGGCCGGATAATCGCTTCAATATCATAAACGGAATCCAGCCCAAAGCGTTCACGGTACCGATTCAGCTCATCATCTTCCCCAAGCGCATAGTCCTCGTCATCCTCTCGATCGTGAGCAGCCCGGAAGACAACCTCCTTCGGAGCAAACTTACTGAAACAGTAAGGGCACACAATATCATAGAACAGCGGCTTTGGCTCTGGCTCCGGTTTTTTCTTGAATATATCAAAAATGCCCATCCTTTGTACCTCCCTCTGAACCCTATGAATTACACACTGACGCGTTCATCGTGGTTACTGTGTGTTCTCTCTCTATCTATAAACGAGCTCATACCGTTGTCCATACATCTTACCATCCGTAAAAAACAGGCGAATATAATCGTTCTTCCCCACCTCAATCGCAGGCAATTCGTTGCGTCCCGCTGCAAAATCCGTAACGAAAGGGTACAAGATGCCGTCTTCCTTGTTTACCGGATAAGCCCCCTGCTTCTTTACGTAGCATAAAACGTCCTTGGGTACCGGCACTTCCGCCGTCACCTGAATTTCAATCGTCTTATAAGGCTGCAACCAGCGACTCTTTTCTCGAATGGAATATACCAGCATAGCTTTGCCGGTGCTGAACTGAATGCTGTTCGCTTCATCCGGCTGCCTGATTAAGGCCATCTCTCCATCTTCGGAAGACATGGCATACACCGTATACGTGATCTGACCAATTCCGTCCACCCGGTCCCGATACCCATTGTTCGCCTTGTACTCGTCTCGGGTATACAGGCGCAGGCTGCCAGGCTCCAAAGCTCCAGCAGGCGGACCAAATCCATCATCCATCGCGCGGTGAATATATACCGCTTGAAGACCTGGCGGCCAGCTCCATCGGAGCGTACAGTAGCCCTCGTCTAATTGATAGCTTAATCCCTGAATGACCCATTCTCCGGGCTCCGCATTTTTAAAACGCATATCGAACGCCCCCTGCTTTAAAATCCTCGGCTTGTTGAATCATTCGGCCGTTGCCCTCGTCCCGTTCGGCCCGGCCGCTGCTCGTTACGAATGATCCTGCTGTTCTCCTTAACCGGAATCACCAACGTGAACAAGGCGATGACTCCTGCGAGGATGAAGCAGGCCAGCAGCCGAACGAAGGCATCCCTGACTTCTCCCCCGGATAGGCCATATTCCAGAACAACGCCTGCGAGCACGCCGGATACCGCGCCGCCGATGCTGAAGCTAAGCGCGAGATGACGGTTATCAAACACAATGCCGAGGGCCAGGCCCGTGGCAGCCCCAATGAGCAGCATCGCAACGACTCTTACAATCTGATAATAAACGCTATCTTCCATCGCGCCTGTACGTTTCGTCAACAGGGAACGATCCCCGACGTCGTCATAGATCTTCTGGAAGACAAAAGACAAATCTGCCGCATTCTGTACGTCGTAATATTGCCCGCCCGTTTCGGCCGCAATCGTCTGAAGCAGCTGGGCGCCATCTTTGTAGACAAGGCTGAGGCCAATCGTATTCACTGCGATTTGCTGCTGTTTGTAGTCGGCAAGCACACGCGCATGATCGGTTTCGCTAAAGCCGTCTGATAGCATAATAACCATGGCGCTTCGGCGGGCATCATGGCTCTCTTGGATATGCGTCATGGTATCCTCCAGCGCGAGACTAATGTCCGTGCCGCCATCGTTCGTTTCCAAACTGTCGATCTTAGCGATGATCTCATCCTTGGCTTCCTGGTTCTTCACACGCGTAAAAGGCTGCAGTAACGTTGTCGCATGATCAAACACCATCACCGATACACGGTTATCCTCGTCCATGCGATTGATCAGATTTTTGGCCGCCGTATATCGGTCCTGATTCGGGTCCGTGTCTTTCATGCTGCCCGAATTGTCAATGACCAGCACGATATCCTTCACCGGTTTGGCGCTGCCCGGGTTCAACTGGTACACCCACTCAAACAGCATGCCAAGCAAGAACAGTGCCACCAACGTGGATGGAATCAGCAGCTTCCATGATGTGCCTGTGTATCGCTGTCTCCATGAACTCCCGTTCAAACGAGGGGAGATCAGTTCTGCGATTAAGCAGGCCAATCCGATGCACAAGGCCAGAATTCCGAAATAGATCCCTGTAACCACGATGACGGGAAGCCCTGTCCCCCATTGGCGGAGCAAAAATTCCCCAATGGTAAATCCGATTCCCCCACCGACTAGACTAAACAGCAGCAGGAGAGGGTTTATTTTTCGTTGCACAATACACGCCTACTCTCTGTATCAGAATTTAAGAACGCTAGCGCAGCTCAGGAAGTTGCGCCGGTTCCATTCCATGAAATTCATAACCGTTTGCCGTATAGGTCTCGTAGTAGGTTCTGCCATTCCGGTAGTACATCAGATCCTCCAAATGGAAACCTCCCATCAGGTTCAGCTTCTCGACTCCGCTTGCGCGCTTCTCGTGCACGATGCCAAGCTTGTACACCCGTAAAGCTTCATCGGCATGGATCGCATAACGGACAAATTCGCTGTCGGCATCGCCGAAGAAGTATTTCTCCTCATATCGATGCTCCTGCGTATAATCAAGCAGCCTGACTAACGTAATGGAGTTCTCCTCCAGCATCCGGTAAAGCACCTTAAACAGATCTTCCTTGGCAAGCACCTGCTTATTATTGTAGTCGATGGTTACGTTCGCCCGTCGCAGCAGTTCTTCCTCGAAGGTCTGCACGAAAGGTTCTGCCGTCAATAAATCCCTCAGACAGACGCGGATCATGTTCGACAAGATCGGTTCTGTTCCTTCATGCGTAACGATGGAGAGATTACCGACATACCGTTCCTCGAAGAATACTCCCTGGCCGCGCTTACTCTCCAATTCCAGCATCAGCTCTTCCGTCACAAGGCCATAATACTCCATCAGGTTCTGGCCGATATAATCGTCTGCGGTACGGATGCTCGACTGGGCTGCTTCCAGCAATTCCGCTTCAAGCTGGTCCAGCATGTTCGCCTGCTGTTTATAATGACGGTGAATCCGTTCGAGCTCCGCCTCATAGAGCCTGTACAGGGCAAGCTCCGTTTCCAGTAATAACAGCTCATATTTACGACGATAGACCTCGCCCACGAAATATCGAATGAAATGGCGCACATTCTGTTTATCCCGAAAAGGAAGCTTCTTGAACGGCTGGCTTTCTACGCCTTCCTCATAATAGCGGTTTAGTCCGTCCTGCTCGGTCTTCAGGAGGTTGCCGAGATCCCGGATTCGGGAACGAACCGCTTCAAGCAGTATCCCCTCTCCAGCCTTGACACTCGTCCACTCCACGATTTGATAACAACCGATTTGCGGATGATCCGCCAAAGTGCGACGAAGCGCACCATGAAGCTCTTCAGCGGTGCTCATATCGCTAAGTCTCTTTTGGACCTCCAGCTCGTAATTGCTATGAAAAAATTGCCTGCAGCCATCCCCGAACAATGCCTCTTCAGCTTCACGAATGTTCATCCGCTTCAGCCCGGCATAACTGACGGGGTGTGACATCATCCCCTTTAGCCCGTCCAGATGCTCTGCGTCCGGCAGCATCCGGTCGGCTCTTGCCGCTACTGCCTCCGGATCGAGACCGAAGTAGGTCAGGCATTCATGAACCTCCGGTTCGGTCCCACTCTTCATGCGGAGCAGCAGTCCACGGCACAGATGATAGAGGACCGTTAGCGCAATCGGCTCATTGGGCCTCTTCACCCGGGAAAAGCCAGCGGAGACAAAGCCTTGGCGGCCGGATTCCGCCATAATATTGCTTTTGAAAGACGTATTGTTGTAAATGCCCCGGATTCCGTCATAGGTTTCATCCTTCTGCTTCCGGTTCTTAAGCAAACCCAGATGGCAGATGATATCATAGATATCCTGCATCCCGGCGTAACCTGATATGCCGCGTTCATTCTTATCGGACAGCACATAGACGAGATCAAACAACGGCGAGGCCGGGTGAACGACCGGAATCGTCAGCCCATCCTCCGTTACCTGCAGCGGTGCGGAGAAGCTGTATTCCCGGCTCTGCATCAGCTCCAGCTCCCGCAAGAAGGCAACACCCACGGAGCTCGCATAGCCATAAGATTCAATCTGCTCCCTTTCATTAATGAGCGCATACAAATCCATTTGCACCGACTTGAATGACTGCTGGAAAATCGATTCGGCCAGTAATGAAATTTCCGGTATAAACACATTAAACGGGTCGTCGACCCGTGTAATGACAGACAGATGAATCCGGTCAAAGGATGAATAGCTGCGTCCATAGTCTGCGATGTGGTGGCTCAGCTTCCGAATCGCTTTATTCAACCCGGCCAGGTGATGCGGGTCCCGATAGAAGCCCCGGTGCAGTTCCTTGCGTACGGACTTGGATGCGCCGTCTGACTCCGGTAAATGAAGTTGATACCGGTGGAGGCGACCGGAGGATTCGGAGCCTTTCGGCTCCCGCCCTCCATCCTGGTCCGTTCCCACATGCAAATAGATGACACTTGCGCTGTTGTCCCATTTGCGGTCATGTATCTCCATGATCGGTTCGATTGCGGACGCCGTCTTATCACCGATGAACAAGTATACCTCCGGGTAGTGGATGCTGCTCTGATCATCCTCCATCAAGGTAAGCTGCTCCTCCGATTTCGCATAGCCGGCAGCATACTGGCGAAGAATTTCCCTCATCGTCTATTTCAACCTTCTTCGGATGTCATTTAATTTCGAGGAGACCTGTCTGTAGAACTGATAACGCTCTTCACCGTCCGCAAGCTCCACCTTCTCGTATTCAAGCCGGTCGCGCGTTTCCAAGAACCGCTCAGCCAATTCTTCCAGCTTCGTGAGCAGTGGCGTAATATCCTCGGAAGCGGTCAGCTCCTGATCGCGGCGGGAGGATTTGCGAAGCAGCGTGCTCCGGCTTTTCTCATCCAGCTGACGGAAATGCTTGTAGACTTCATACTCCACGTCATTCACGCTTTTCAGCAGATTGGCAAACGGCTCCCAGGAATCCTCTTCCGGATCGCGATCATAAACGAAGAGTGCACCCTTCTTCGTGATCGTCCCGGTATACAATGCCTCAATAAATTGATCGAGCCATTTCTCCTCATTCTGATTATCGCTGATCAAGAGCTCGAACTCCGTGATTTTGGCCGCGATGGCGGCATATTTCTTCAGCTCTTCCCGCACGCTGCGGATCATTTCCGGCGAACGAATCAGATTTTCCTTGGCCATCTCCTCGTTGATGCTGTTGAAAATATCCTTGGAGCCCGCCGGCTCCAGCCCCTCAGTCATTAGACGCTTCAGCTCGGTCCATGCCCGCTTCACTTCCCCAAGGTTAGGCTTGGGACTATCAAGCTGCAAGTCATAAGCACGAAGCAGCTCGTTCAGATCAAATGGCTTCGTAAACACGACCGCATAGCGGCTGCTCGTGTTCTGATCAATATCCTTCTGGGTGATGACCTTAAACTCAAGCGCCTGGTTAAATTCGGCGCGAACCCGGGCGTTGTAATCTTGAACCCGCGGGTTGAGGTAGGTATCCCCCCAGGATTTCTCGGGAATCGGCGATGGCAGGTACGTCCAGTTGTTGCGGTCCGTCTGAACCAAGTGACGCCCAACGCCTTCCTTGTCCATGATCGTGCGCTCGTAGCTCTCCTCATAAACCTTAAGCGGCGTATAGACGAACAGAGGCACGCCGTTCTTCGTATTCAGCCAGAAGATCCGGTTTTTCACTTCGCTCTCTTTCACGGTGAAGTGAGACTTCCCAACCGAATTGTTTTGATAATTACGAATTCCCTTCAGAATGCTTGGCGCCTGTACAGGCACGGACACAAAGCCCCAGGAAGGGAAGTACAAATTGCCTGCGCTGTTGCTCAGATGGAAGACCGGGACGGCTTCATCATCCAGCTTGCTAGCGATATTGCGCTCGACAAATTTCTCGATGGAATCCTCCTGCCCGAACTTCATGACGAGGAAATCCTCCATCGAGCGGGTAATCAAATCGCCGAATTTATCGGTAAGAAACTCCGAAATGGATCTGACGATATCAATCTCCTGCTCACGCGTCCAACGATTGGCATGGCTCAGCAGCTCCTGCGCGAAATCGCGGATGAGATCGTCCACATCCTTCTGATCCATGATTTTGTTGATCACGTCGGAAATATCGGGCACGCTGACCAGGTTCCAGTAATACGTCTTGTTTCCTTTATGATCCTGCTGCTCTTCACCGTTGACGAGAATGTCGCCATTCTTGGCAAAGATCGAATTCAGCGCATTCAGAATTTCCGTATACACGCTATAAATCCGGTTATTCTCCTGATTCAGCAAATCGTATAAATCCTCATAGAACTCAATCATCTGCTCGGTGCGTTCCACATCCGCTTCCAGCCAATATTCGTTGATTTTGGCTTCGATATAGATGTTTTTCTTCTTGTCCTTCGAGACAAAAGCGCTCTTCGCATCACCCAGACGATCGATCGCCTGTTCTCTGGCCGACTCGATGTCGCGAGGAATGCGGGTCAGATTCTCGCGCAGCGCTTCGATGTAGGACAGAAGCATTTTCAGCAGGCTGAAGCCCTTCTCCGTATAGATCAACCGGGACACATAAAACGGTCCTTGCTGTGGATGCAGGAACATGCGGCGGATTTGATCGCTGAACTGAGCCACGATCTCGCCCGGCAGCTGCTTCTTCGCTTTGATATACTCCTCGCGGGCTCTCGCCAGGAAATTCTGCTCCAGCTCCGTGTCCATATTGATAACCTGGTTCTTCACGACGTTCGCATAGCTGAGCCGTTCGCTATTCTGGTATCCGGGAAGCGGCTCCGGTACGCGGGACTCGAAGTTCTTCGTCATCGAGTCCAGATCGATGCCGAGCTTGCTTGCGAATTTCTCGACGTCCTCCTGGCTTGGCGCCTTCTCAAACATGGTTTGCATTTTGCCAAAAACGCGGTACGCCAGATATGTGGTCATCTCTTCAATGGGTAGAACAGCCGAAGATGCGCCGATGATGTTGTAGTCGTAATTGGCAGGATACGCCTTGTTCATCTGCGCGATATTGGTACGGATGTTGCTGATATAGTCATGGATCGCAAACTCTTCGCCAGACTGTTTTTCCTCGCTGGCCATGAAGTTCGTGATGTTCTCTGCAGTAACGTTCATGCAGTAATCATAGGCATTCTCCAGCAGCTTGCCTTCCGTATTCGTAGCGGAAATCAGGTGACATAGATTAAACGGAGGTAGCGGAGAGTTCACGTTCAGAATGTTGCCGTACTGCTGCTTGAACCGCTCGCCTCTGGCATCCACGTTCATCCAGTAATCGAGCTCTTTGAGCGCGGCGTAACCGTTCTTCTTGATGTATTCGCGCGTATGCTCGCTCAAGCTTTTGTTCGCCAGATTAATATCCGGCGTAAACAGATAGCCGAGCGTGTTCACGCGGTCGATGCCAGCAGAGCCGTGGTCCCGCTCGATAATGCCACGAACGATATAGGCAATGTCCAAGAAGCAGCCGCTGCCTGTACCGCCGGACAGCCCCGTCAGTAGGAAGACCATCAGCTTTTTGTTCGTTCCGACTGACAGCGTCTTAATCTTCTTGTCGATCGCCTGCACCACTTGCGTAATCTTCGTGAACAGGAGCAAGCGACCCGCTTGGCGTACGCCTGCTGCTCCGTTCATGCCGTCGGTAATGCTCAGCTCAGGCGACAGCCAATCCGTAATGTACGGCTCCAGGATGCTCCGGTTTTGAAGGAGGCCTCCAATCTCGGCATTGGAGAGAAGCACGAATTCATTGATCGGATCAAGCCCGATGCCTTTATAGCGTTTATTCTTATCCTGCTCGTTGGTCTCAAAAGCCAGAAACTCCACATTATCCGGCTTGTCCATTCTCTTCTTGGACAACGGATCCTCCGGCAGCTTGAAACGGCGGTTAATCTGATATTTCAAGCGCAGCAGCGCATCGATCCCCGTCCCTCCAAGTCCAATGATAAGGATCGGATTGTCGATGGTATCGACCCGTATTTTCTCGCTGACAATCCCGCCTCCGAGTGAAACGTCAAGCTGTTGTATATGTTCTCTAACTACCGGTTTCATAACTTCCCCTCCTGATAGGTCATGGCTTTAAGAGGTTGTTCAAAAAGTCCGCTTTTGATAAGAAAACCAATCGAGGTCAATTCAGGGACGAGCGACCGCGATTTAAAGGTAGGTTTTCTTGCGATACAGAATTTCATCAGCGTAGCAAGATAACTTATAAATTCTATATCTAACACGAAGTGAATCAGGAAGCAGCCCTTTTTGAACACGCACTTTAAGCCAAATATTCAAATAATATCGTTTTGTCCGCCTGCTGCAGGGAAACTCTCAGCCGGTCTCCGTTCTTCAACTCCGTCCCATTCGTAGCATCCAGAGCGCGGCCGGACTTCTCGATCACGGCTGAAGAATGATTCTTAAGTATGATGCGGTCGTTCTTGCCCGGCATGAACAGGATTTTCTCGGTCTCCTTGAGCTCCGGAGCAAGCTGCAGAAGCTGATGCAGATTGAACTTCCCTTTGAACGAAGCCAGCTTCTTGTATTGCGGGAAGGTCTTCTCGCCGGTGTTCTCATCCCTGATCTCGATCACGATCTGACCGACAAAGCCTTTGTTCGCTTTCTTAATCGCGCCGAGTATGAAATATGCAGCCGCTCCAACAATGAGCAGCGCCGCGATGCCAATGATTACGGGCCATAATGGAAAAGGTTTCGTTTCCTCGCCTGCAGTCATCTCCTTCCCACCGCTTCCGGAGCCGGAGGCTGCCGCCTTCGCACTAATCTTCACAGGCGCACTTTCGCGGTAGAAGCTCTGTTCCTCCGCACGCACCCTCAGCTCGTAGTCATGCTTCTGCGGAATCTTGTAATTCCCTTCAAAGCTGCCGCCTTTGTTCTCAAGGTCGACCTCCGACTCGTCCCCGGTGTCCAAGTCCTTGATCAACAGCTTGGCCGTCATATTGCCGTACTGTTCTTGGTCCTCCAGCTTCTGTCCATTGCTGACGAGATACGCGTTAATGTCAATCGTATCCCCTGCCTTTACCTTAGAAGATGGCGGAGGATCCATAGCCAGCTCCAGGTCGTAGTTGAATACGAGGTTAATGTCGATTTTGTCTTTCGATACGCCTTTCACCTGCAGCTTCCAATCGCCTTGCTGCGGCTTCAGCAGCTTGAGCAGTGAATAGGAATTGGAGGTAGATCGCAGTACATTGGCCGAGGGAATGGTCTGCTCAGCGCCAGCAGGATCGACCAGCTTCACGTCGACGGGGCTAGAGGACATAATGGAAATGTTCGCCTCCAGCACGTTCGCGTTCGGCACATGAACCGTAACCTCCTGATAGCTTCCGTTGCCGGTTATCGACTGTACCGGAACGATCTTAAGCTGCTGGTGGCTGGCAAAAATCTCGCTTAATATTTGCGGAAGGTCATCCGCCGAACTGGTGGTAAAGGATTTGCCCCCCGTTTGGTTTGCCAATTCAGCCAACGTTTCTTTGTTCAGCTTCCCGTCGGCATTCAGCCCAATCGTATAGATGGGGATGCCGCTTCCCTTGGCCTCCTTGACAGCTTGGGCTAAATCGTCTGAAGCTTCCTGGCTCGTCTTGCCTGTGTTTGGATCCAGGTCATTGTTGCCGTCGGCCAAAACAACGATCATCGGCGCATGCGCCGGGTCCATTCCCTGCTTCAGCACTTTTACGGCTTCATCGAGGCCTACGGACATATCCGTGTACGGGCCACGATCCAGTTGATCGATAAACTCCTTCAGTGCGGTCTTGTCCGCTTCCGACTGAATTTCAAGCAGGGCCTTCTCCCGCTGAATCCGGTCGGTATAGGAAACGACGCCGACCTTGTCGCCGGTAGTGGCCAGCATGTCGATAAACATCTTCATCGCTTCGCTGCTGATCCTCTCGGGATCACTGTTTTTCATCGAGTTGCTGGCATCCATCACCAGGACGGCATCAATCTTGGAGCCTTGCGAGGCAGCTATTGCCTGGGGCAGAGTTCCTCCGCTCCAGGTCAGGATTAGCAGCACCGCTGCCATCAAAGAGAGCAGCCATTTATTTTTACGTAACATTGAATTACTCCTTCATCCATTTAGTCTAGCATCAGGTGGATGCCTCGGTTCAGTTGTCAGACCATTAGTCTAACTGTAGGCAATAAGTCTTAAAATTACATGAAAGAAAGCTTAAAAAACAGTAACGGGAACATCCATTTCTCTGGTGTATTTATATAGAAAATACCATGCTAATCACTAAAATATACCAGCACTATGTCCATATGATATAATTATACCTGCCAAAGTTCAACATAATCAGTCGTACCACCCGGACTTAGGACACAAGGCTCACCCACCATTTTTGAACAAATACGATGCCGAAAGGAATAGATATATGATTACATACGGATGTCTCGGGATTTTGTTTCTTTTTGTCATCATCAAGATCACGGCCTACTTCAAGCGTAAGAAGAACGCCCCGACACCGGAGCAGCTGCATCAGACCCTGCTTGAAGTTGCCAACTCACAGAGGGAACAGCATGGATAAGAAAAAGCCCGTACAACTTCGTCCCTATAATAAAACGAGATATGTCTACCAAAAGTTAAGGGTTTGCAAACATTGCCACAATTTCACGATTCTTTGGGAAGATAGCTGCGCTTTCTGTAAACGGAGCGCCCTCGTCCCCGTTATGGAACTTGCAGAGAAAATGGCCAAGCGTTCTATGCAGAGTGATCGACTTCTCTTCTACATTATAGGGCTCTCTGCCGTACTTCTTAGTCAGACCTTCTTGCAGATCGTGATCTCCTTTGCTTGTATGGTGGTCCTGCTCGTATGGTTATGGCTGATGCAGCGCCGGATGCTGCAAACGGAGACCCTGCATGCTCTGAACAAGCTTATAAGATCTCATCAAAAACAGATTCATGAGGGCCTGGATCTGAACAAAGCAACGGCTTCTGCCGCCATCAAGGAAGATGCCCAACTAGGGTATGAAATCGTCAGGGAAATTGCCTCCTTGGTCCGGAATGACCGCATCCGTCTGCAGCAGATCGTTCTCCTTCAAAGCTTCAGCTTGCGCAAGGATATGGAGCTTGAACTCGAACCGCTATTGCTGGATGAGTTTGATCCGGACCTGGCCGCCTATATCGGTGAAATCGCCAAGATTAAACGCGAGTTGATTAACAGCAAAGCGATCCAATACCTGCTCGAACATGAATCCAACATTTTACGGATGGAGCAAGGCAGGCAGATTATGATCGACGCCGCCGGGGCAGCGGTACGGAAGAAAAAATATATCGATACGTTCCCTGATTTTATTAGCCGCTATGCGGATGGATTGCCGAGATATCGCTTCCTCCGCTTGTATCAGATCGTACGCCGCAATCCCGGCTTGTCGTGGAATGGCCTGCGGGACCGTGTATCGGCCATTTATAATGAACACTACCGCTCGGACCCTGATTTTCAAAAATGGGATTAGAGGGGCTATACCGATATGACGATGAAAAACACGCTAACCCTGCGTAATTTGTATCTTTTTTTATGTATAGTCCTTCTGCTGCTGATCGGATATAAGGGATTTCATATCTATCAGAAAATCGAATCGATGGCACAAGCAGAGTTATTGTATGCTCAGAAGAAGCTTGTTCAGGCAGAAGAATGGTATCAGAAGGCGCGAAATAACCGCTCCCTTCTATATAAAGAAGAGCTGCTTGCCTCAAGACTACACGAGCTTGAACCCATTACTTCCATGAAGCAGAACCTTTCCTCGCTTGATCATCGATTGAGCCGGGCCGGGGAAGCAGGCGATTTTTCCGGCTTTATGAACGTATATACTGAATTGCTTGATACAGAGCAGAAGCTGGCGGGGCAGCAAGGAGCTTACGCTTCCTACTACGATGAAATTGCTGCGTTCTACGGAATCCCCGACGATGTGAAACGGATATTCCTGCAGTTCATTGGTTTGTTTAACCGCCAGGCCGACGAGCTGCTTGAAGAGTTGCAGTATGACGACAACAGCTTCAAATGGAATTTACTCCGCATTCCGGATTCATTCTACGGCGGGGAGAAGCAGAAGAATGACAAGCTGCTCCGTCTGTTCCAGCGTTATGACGAAATGGTCCTAACCCGTCTGGCAGGAGCCGGGCAGTATACGGATCTGCTGAATTGGTCACATGCCATGAGTTCAGAATATGCCAGCCGATCGCTGCCGGCTGCCTGGTTGAATAGCAAGACCGATGAACTTGTGTATACCATGCTGCAAAAGGATGTCCAGCGAGAGCGGCCTTCCGATTTTGTTTCGCACGCCATGGGGTATAGAGACTATCTGGACCGGAGCGGTCTGAAGAACGCTACAATTATGGAGTATATTCAGAATCAGATGAACCGGTGGATCGCAGCTGCCGATGCAATGGTACAAGATCAGAACTACGAGGAAGCGGTAGCACTTTATGAAGCACTGTCGGGATACCAGGATATGAGCAGTAAACTGCAAGCTGCCAAACTGGCTTGGACGATTCACGATCCGATTCGTTTGTTCCAAACGGCTGGTCTGAAAGGCAGCTTCAGCTATGTGAGCGGAGGCGGGAATCGTTTCGGAGGATTGGCCTATGCCATTGGAGTCGATGAGGGGAATATCATCTATTTAGCGGTCTTGAAGACCGATGAAACGGTGCAATTATTCCAAAACCGTGATTACCCGTCCGACATCGCCATCCAACAGGTTTCAGTCGAGGATTCGCTTAGCTCCGCAAAGAATCCGGTTATCCTAGTAGAGGGCGATGCGGGAACCGATCTTGTATTGTATTCAGGCTATGAAGCCAGAGATGCCAACCTGTCGCCGCTGTTCCAGTTCACGGCCGAAGACTACCAGGTCCAGCCCGATAAGTCTATACTGGTCACCAATCTGGAAGGAGTAAGCCCGGAAGAGATCGCCATCTTCGAGCGTCAAGGAGACCAATACGGATTCACAGGGTATCAGGTTCATTATACCGACATCGATATCGCTAATATCGAGAGATATCCGAATGAGAAGGTGCGCTTCTCTATCCATATCCCGGAAGGTGGCTATGGTGAGGTCTTAGCTGAACGCAATGGATACCATGTCATCTTAAAAGGAGACCTGGATTTCCCTGCGGGTAGCGCGACCCTAATCGGAACATTCAGCGGCGAGTATCAGCAGCTGGAGATCCCGGGAAGCAGCCAGCCTCCTGCGGCTCCAGACCCTGCCGAACCGGAGAACGGACAAGTTGATGGAGATATCATGGATGAGACAGAGGATCCAAGCGAACCCGTAACTGGTAATGAGCTCAATCCTGAGGATGCCCAACAAGACAATAGCGAGAAAAGCGACAGTAGCGGATCCAGTCAGCTCACGCAGGTGCCAGTTGTTCAGGTGGAATCGATCGAGTAAGTATAACGAAAGGCTACGCCCCTTATCACCAGGGGCGTAGCCTTTCTATTCTTCCGAAATCGTGAAATCTGAATTCTATTTCGCTGATAGACTGGTTCGTTAACACCGAGATCGGAATGGCTTTTGGGACAGCACCTCTAATCCTTTAACTGATAGAAAACCTGTTCAATTTTGCCTCAGTACCAAGCATGACAGTGCTAAGCTCATTCCCTCGGCTATCTTGTCCCCTTCTGAAATAGAGACTGCGCAAGAAATTCTTGCTGTTCACGCGAGCAATCACCTGACTGCGACTTCTCGGCAAATTGCAGCATTGCGCTAAGCCGCTAATCCAATCAGCGATTTCTTGATATGGAAGTAACTCTTTGTCAATCATCATATCCACGATGTTGACCAACCGCTCATCATCCTCATCGCTAAAAATGTGTCTGCCATTATGAAGCATGCCAGAAATAGCGATAAGAACCTCACGCAGCATTGCGACGCTGCTCTCCTCGCACTGCACCAACTCGACAAAAACATCCGCACCGTGAGACGCGCCGTGAGCCCAGCCTCCTACTGAAAGGTAACCTCGCAGATCCTTCTCCTCTTTATAATAACGGAGCATTGCATGCATTAATTGCTCAATTTCCGCTTGATTGAAAAATGGATTCTGTCTGTGGCGTTGCACAATCAAAGCGATAGGCAAGGCAGAGAACGTCCTTGTAAAAACTGACTGATCATCCTCGCTGCCAATATTATAGAACAAATGGTTCTCATCAGTCAGAACAGTTAAGAGGCTACGCAACTCCTCTCCACTGAACCTATTCTCCTCCTTAATCCACATATAAAACATCGGATAGATCAGGTTATCCCGTAATTCTGGCTGAGGATCGCCAATATATTGAAGTAACAAAGGTAAGAGATCTTGATGCTGCTCACCTTCCCGTAACTGATACTCGTCCTTCTCAATTCTTTGCAAATCCAGCATCAATTTGGTCCTTGTATCGCTCATTTTCCCGTCCCTCTCATCATTCGTTCTATTCGGTCGATTGTTTTATCAAATAATCTTAAACCTATTATATTTTGAAATTTTTTGCAATCTTATTTTCACTCCCGATTCATGAGCTGTAATTAACCTTTGACTCTACTTTAAGTCATCAATAAGAATTATTTCCGATAATATCCAAAGTGAAATCATATAAATTATCATAGTGTAATAGTTCAATTGCTTTCATTTCAAGCCTTACTGCATATGTAGTTTCTCTATTTTTTCAAAATCTGTTCTGCGGCCAGCAACAATATAACTCGAATACTCAGTTAAATAAAAATAATTGCGTTCTAAATCCGACAGAAATTCATGCTGTCTGTTTGTTTTTATTCCTTTTAAACGAGTTGAACGACCCTTTGAAGATACATCTTGAATCTTTAACCAAGGTTTATAATCTACTCCAATACCGGTCCTCGACCTTGTTTAATCCACTGTTCAATCTCGGATGTTCTTTTTCTTTTCGACATAAAAAAACCCTTTAGATAATCATATCTAAAGGGGTAAAACGGTGTAACTTTATTTCAAAATCTACATTAAGCTGTCAGGTGTTAAAAAACTCTGGAACCATTTTCGTTGATTTTGCTGAGTTTGCTGCGGCACGTGATAAACACTTAAAATAGAAAGTGTGGAACCGCTAGGAATTTCCATAAAAAGAAAGTTGGAAACCTGTGTCGAGAGCTTCGGGCAAGGAAGCGGCACTTGCTGAAACTGCTGCTCTGCTAGTGCTCAGAAAAAAGGCCAATGAAATTTTGGGGGACAACGAGGACGACTGATCAGTGCCTCAGATCGCGATACAGCTATTATACTGATTAAAGAAGCAGTTAGTGGAGCAAGAAAACCACTTGCTTGTAAGGAGCTAGGCATTAGCCAGAGAAGCCTGCAACGCTGGAGAAGTGACCTCACTCACACCAAATGAGGATCAGCGGTCGCTAGTGGAACGACCAACGCCCAAAAACAAGCTGAGCAATGAAGAAAGAGAAACGATCGTCCAGACGGTCAATCAACCAGCGTTCAAGAGTCCTCCACCCAGTCAAATCGTTCCTCGACTTGCTGACGAAGGTGTTTATATCGCATCAGAGTCTAAGTTCTACCGAGTCCTAAAAGATGCAGATATGCAGCACCATCGCGGAAGGGGTCCCAATCAAGTTTGGATGTGGGATATCAGCTGGCTTCCCGGACCGGCTAAAGGCATCTATTACTATCTCTATCTCATCTTCGATTTATATAGTCGGAAGATTATTGCATGGGATGTATGGCTTGAAGAATCTGCTGAGAATGCTAGTTTACTAGTTAGACGAGGTATGCTTTCCGAACAGCGAAGGCCTTCGCCACAGCCGCTTGTGCTGCACTCAGACAATGGCAGTCCTACGAAGGAGTTATCGCTACTAGAAACCCTATATCAACTCGGCTTCACGCCTTCAAGAAGCCGTCTAAAAGTGAGTAATGACAACACTTATGCGGAATCCATCTTTAGAACCTGCAAATATCGTCCTAGCTATCCAGCCAAGGGATTCTCGGATCTAACAGATGCAAACTTCAACTATTGGAGACGCATTCCAATGACAACTTGCCCTGTCATCCTTTGGACATTTTGCATTGGTAGTAACACCGATGTACCTCATCCGCTCCTTATACTAAAGTTTGCAGAATATGCGATAACTTCCCCCGAAACGATTTTGTCAGACCTTTACTGTCCACCTTCCCATCCTTCAGGAACACAGAGATGATGCTTATGCAAATCGCACACCCATAATCCCAGTGACCAAACCGAAAATAATACCGATAATGCAAGCCGCCAGCCAGATTTTTCTGCTGCGGGCTTTTTTCAAGAAACAGTACCCTACTATGCCAAATAAAATCCCCTCGATTAAAAACCAAGGTTCAAAGAGCACTAGATCCCACAACACATAGGCATCTTCATGGATGTCAAATGATCCCGACTCCAACCCGACTACCCCTCTGATTTGAAGTATTCTATAAACAATTCCATACATGCCGTGCGAAGTGGCTAACGAACATCCTGCCCAGGATATAAATAGCAACATATAACTAGAAACTCTGCCCTTACTCCAATAAATAAATGCAAGACCAATAAGTCCGGCAACGGTTAGAAATACGGATGCAATCCAATTAATCAAATCAAAATGGATAGATTGTATTGTATTGGGTTTTAGTATGCTCCCCCCCATCTTGCCGCCTAAAGCCCAATAAAGGTGTGGAAACATATAAACGAAGGACCAAATAGAAACTGCGTAACCCGACCAAACCAACGATTTTGTTTGCGTATGTTGCGTTTGCGTATGCATATCTATCACGCCTCCCTAGTCATGCCGTCTATCAATCTGCTCCGTGCACGCCACGCGGTGAGACCAAACAAGACCGCTCCAATCAGAGACCATGGACCTGGCCCTAATATGTGAAGGAAAATCGTGAAGTCTTTGCGTTGCACCGCGAGAATCAGATGCCAGACATCGTGTAAGCTCATAATTGCAAACGCGGTCCATGTGAGCGCAAGCGCTGCCCGGAACCATCTTCTTCCGCCCCAGAAGCGGACAAGCGCCATTGCAGCCGCTGCGAATATGAAACAGATGAGGCTGGGAAGCATACCCCATGCGATAAACAGTCCTATCTTCTGTTCCGCAGCAGGAGCATTTATGAAGCCGAGGAGGTTGGCGATAAAATGGAGAACGCCAAGCCCGATCGCCGAGGCGCATGCGCTGTATCCCGTCCATTTCTCACCCATTGTTTGCATCCTTTCATTTCGTTCGTTCATAATCGCATCACTCCTCTTTTCCCTGCATCCTATACATCTCCGCGCTTTCGCTGAACGACGCCTTGTTCCCAAGCAAAGACAGCCGCCTGGGTCCGATCCGCCAGTTGCAATTTGCCAAGGATATTGCTGACATGACCCTTCACTGTTTGCTCGCTGATGCCCAACGCTTGCGCGATAGCCGCATTGGCGTTTCCTTGGGCGATAAGGCGCAATACTTCAAGCTCACGATCGGTTAAATCGTTAAAAACGTTGGGAATATCTTTTCGTTCCTCGCGAAGCTCCTGCACTACCCGAGCGGCCACGCGCGGATGGAGAAATGCTTCGCCGCCACGCGCTTTTCGGATAATGTCAGCAAGATCGCCCGACTGAACATTCTTTAATACGTAAGAAAGAGCTCCCGCACGTAAAGCGGGAAATATATAGACGTCCTCCTGAAAAGAGGTCAACACGACAATTTGGGAATGGGGGCTGCGTTTCTTTATTCGGCGGATCGCTTCAATCCCGCCAATTCCCGGCATCGACAAATCCATTAGGACGACATCGGGCACCAGATCGGCTACAAGATGTTCCGCTTCCTCTCCGGAAGCCGCTTCCCCCACGATGCGCAAATCGGATTGAGTTTCGAGAAATGAACGAACTCCGTGGCGCACCAGGCTATGATCATCAACCAATAAAATGTGAATGTCATCCTCCATCGGTATTCTCACTCCCTTCACTTATAGGACTCGTACTTATGCACCATCATGCTTCATTGTCCTGCTGCCCATGGCCCGGCACCGTTGCAGTGACGACAAACCCTTGCTCCGGCTTGCTCTGGTAGCTAACCTCTCCTCCGAATGGAAGGAGCCGTTCAGACATGGAAAGGAGACCGATCCCTTTTCCTATTTTGCTTGAGACACGACACCCTCGGCCATTATCGGCAATCTCCAGTGTCGTCCTATCCTGTTCGAAAATGAGTTGAATACGAACGGTACGCGCCTCGCTGTGGCGGGCAACATTCGACAACGCTTCTTGCGTTAGACGGTATAAGGCTTCTTCCAGCTGCAACGGGATTGGATTCATCCCTTGGACTTGAAAAACAGCATCGATCCCTGTTCTCTCTGCCCATTGCTCGATTTGCTCAAGCAGCGCTTGAGGAAACCTTTTGCCTTCCAGCATGGCGGGACGCAGCTCATGGATCAGATTCGTGAGATCGTCCTGTACCTGCCCCAGTAAATCCTCTGCTTGTTCCAGACGGGGGAGCGCACCTTCTTTTCCCTGCAGCAGAAGTGCTTTCGCTCCGCTAATTTGCATGAAAAGCGCGAACAACTGCTGCTTGATGCTGTCATGCAAATCGCGCGCCATTCTACCCCTCTCATCCAAAGCGGCTTGCTCCTGGCGCACCTGAACAAGGTGCTGAAGCTGTTCGGCCATATGATTCAAGCGGCGTGTCAGCCGTCCGATTTCGTCTCCGCCGGGATCTTGCACCAAGACGGAGAAATCGCCGTGGCTCCAATGGTCGGCGGCATCCGCCAAAGTGCCGAACCGCCGGATGAGCGGCCGTGAAGTGACCGCACCAAACACAGCGCCTGCCGCTCCAACACATAGAACTATAATTACTGAGGCTGGAAGCAAGACAGTCACGCCGATTCCAAGCCATAACGAGGGGTGAATCTTGAGGTTTTCCGCTTGCATAACGAGAATTCCATCTGCCTGCTTCTCCGTTGCCCTTAGCGGTATGAATGCCAGAACTCCTGTTGATGCGCTCTCATGCGTTATCAACTTGACGTCACCCTGGCTGTCGAGATACGTTTGCAATTGATCCGCTGTCTGATTTGTGAGCTGAGCCGACAGCAAAGTTCCATGTGACGGAGGGCGGACGCCGGCCCCTGTCGATGTGAGAACTTGCCCTTGCCGGTCAACGACAGCAAGGATGCCCGTGTAAGAAAACACTTTGTCCACGACTCGCTGTTGCTGCTCGAGCCAAAGAGTCAAGCCTGCACGATCGGGTCCATGATCGCCTGCCAGCAAAGAACCGGCGACATTCGCATTGCTTTTCAAGGCACTCGTTAGCAAGAATGAGCGCGACATATACATTCCCCACCCGAGCGCCAAGAGGAGCAGAAGCTCTACAAGGAGCCATGCCAAAATGCTGATCAGCATATAGGATCGCGTCAGTCGCCAATGCAGCGGTCGAAATGACTTGAAAAAACGTTTCCGCACACTACTCTCTTCTCTAGTTGACATTTTACATTAATGCCCAGGAGCACGCCGCGTACCCGCTCCCTATCCACCACGGAGTAACGGTGCTTTTTGCTAAAACCCAGTATGTTTGATCCACCATGATTTCTCCTTTCGTAAAATGCAATCATTCATGCCATTATGAATTCCGTTATGGCATGGTACGAAGTTATCAGTTCTACAAAAAAAGTATATACTATAACCAACGCTATGGGATGCCTCTATAGGAGTGTTTCAGACGATACTTCGGATGCATAACGGACTGCCACTTAGCCGCGGCAGTCCGTTCTTGTTCATATTACATCCATCGATCAAGGCTGGTATTCGGTCGATTTAACGCCGTTGTCAGTCTAATGCTTTATTTTTTAGGAACAATATTAGATTTTGTGATGTACTGAATTCCTTTAAAAGTTATGTACGGTGAGGTTATCTTTAATGATATTGATGCTGAATTAACGAATTTCTCAAGATCAGATCCGTATGGAACCTTTTGAATAGAAATGCTCATTTAACCCTCCAGCCAACCGAGATATGACGCTTTATTTTTCGTTCACTTTATCCATACACAAGTCAATCAACGCAATCAAGCGATAGAACAAATAATCGATTTGTTTCATAGAACCGATTTGAATTTTGTTGGTTTCAAAGTGTCGTATTTGATACTTATTTCCGATATCAGTAAGGGTTTTGAATTCATCTTCTAGCAGTTTATCAAATTCTGCGGTTCCCGCTGCTATATTCGAAACTAACGTTTGTGCCGAAGCCTTTTTGTTGTTCGAGTCATAGAACGTTTTAATTCTTTCCAATGCGTCCCAAATCTTTTCAATCGCGGTTTGACGATCGATCTCCTTTGGCTTACGAATATTTTCGATTGCTAAGTTCACCAATTCGTTCAAACGGTTGTCTTTCGATTTTACGTTTAGGTTTAGTACTGCATCTAGTTGAGTAGGTAAGTGACGCTTGGTCATACCATCACTATCTAGATAGTTAAAACTATCCGTTTCGTGCAAAGATTTGATTTACTTCGACGCGAAATTTTTCTTTTTCGATTTCCGTGTCTGGGAAGAATATGTGAACATGCTTGAAGTAACTATGTTAGTCACTTTCGTTGATATCATTTATTTTTGAATAGCAGAATTCAACAAAATCAAGCAAGGAGTACTTATCAATGTCGTCTTCATCCCATTTTACGTTGACGGGCGTTTCCATATTGGGAATTTGAGCTTTGATAGCGGCATTGAGAAGTTGAATATCCGTAATAGCGCTACACGTACTATTTACGCTCCCCTTATCAGTTAGCCAGAATTTCTGAAGAACTTCGGCCATTTTTGAAATATTGCCTTCCATAAGTAAATCGTACTCAAATGTCTTCAGTGGAAAACTATATAAACGTCCCCAAACGATCTTTTGTTTATCATCTTCTAGCTCAAGTGCACTATTAGCACCTTTTAAGAGCTTACTAGGTGTTGGATATACCTCCTGTAAATCTACTATAGGCTTGCCATGCCGATTTAATGCAGGCTCCCCTTTTTCATCTAACACCTCAATTTTTTCTTTTGGCGGATCATTATCTGTGATTCCAGCACATAGAATTGGTAGTTTATACATACCTTTAGAGTTATCGCAATTCGAGAATAGTTTCATAAAATGTTTAAAATTAATTCCGTTAATATTAATTATTGAAACGCCTGCCTCCTATAAAGATGCTGGTAGTAGCGGCCTTGAATTAATTAAAGCGCTCTTATTGAGTTCAGCTAAAACAATTTTGGCAAACGAGGGAATGAGCATTGCTTCACTTATGCCTTCAACAAGAATTATCCTCTTTGAAAATAGCAATGTTGACTTGGTCATCCAACTTCAGTTGTATTATCTCTATAATTTCGGATTATCAATCAATTAGGTTCCTATAAACCTCAACTAACTTTTATTCATTATAGTCTTCATATGTAATCCCATCTTCTGAATCTACGCCTGTTAACAACCAGTTTAGATTAACATTATATTGGACCCTAATTGATATCAATGTTTCAGCTGAAGGATTACTATTCCCCATTTCAATTCACTCAGGTTCCCTTGAGAAATTCCTATACTTTTTGCAAACTGAGATTGGTTTAGATTATTTTCTTTTCGGATACATTTTATTCTATATCCAATTTCACTCATCCATTTCACCACCACTCAACAAGTTCCATGCAAAATCAATATTTATATAATAAAAAAAGGGCAGCCCGGAATCATTCACTCAGGCTCCCCTCTAGATGCATTAATCATCTTACATGTTGGTTCCACACATTTTTTACTGGTTCCACAGTTTTTTTACTGGTTCCATACTTTTTTACTAGTTCCACACTTTTTTTATCACCAGACAACGTGTTGAACATAAGCTTACTTCCCCGCTCCCAGCCTTACTCCACCGTCACGCTCTTCGCCAGGTTACGCGGCTTATCCACATCGTTGCCACGGGCAAGCGATGCGTAGTAAGCAAGCAACTGCAGCGGTACGACAGACAAGGCTGCCGTCAAGATCGGCAAGGTCTTCGGAATGGCGAAGGCTTGATCTACGGATTTCAGCAAGCCGGCCACATGCTCTTCGTGCGTAATCGCCATCACTTCTGCGCCGCGTGCCTTCACTTCCTTGATGTTGCTCACCGTTTTCTCCAGAACTGCTTCCTGGGTTGCCAAGGCAATAACGGGAATTCCCTCTTCAATCAAGGCCAGCGTACCATGCTTCAGTTCGCCGGCAGCATATGCCTCGGAGTGAATGTAAGAGATCTCCTTGAGCTTCAGGGAGCCTTCTTGTGCTACGGCGTAGTCTTGACCACGGCCGATGAAGAACAGGTTCTCATGCTCCGCAATTTGCTCGGCATATCCCTTGATCGATTCTGCGTTGGTCAGCATGGATTCTACCTGTTCAGGCAGTGCTTCCATCGCTGCAATCACTTCAGCAACAGCTTCTTCTGTCATCGTACCGCGTACTTGAGCCAGGTACAGACCAAACAGATAGAATGCAATCAACTGAGAGGTGTAAGCCTTCGTGGAAGCTACGGCAATTTCCGGACCAGCCAGGGTGCCGAGCACATCGTTGGCTTCACGAGCAATAGAGCTGCCTACCACGTTCGTGATGGCCAGGACATGAGCGCCATGGCTCTGCGCTTCACGAAGCGCAGCCAAGGTATCTGCCGTCTCACCGGATTGGCTCACAACGATGACAAGAGTCTCTGGTGTAACGATCGGCGAACGGTAACGGTACTCGGAAGCTACGTCATTTTCAACCGGAATGCGTACCATCTCTTCGATCACGCTGCGTCCCACAAGTCCGGCATGGTAAGCCGTACCGCAGGCCACAATCTGCACATTGCGAATGTTCTTAATCTGTTCCTGTGTCAGCTTCAGCTCAGGCAGAACGACTTTGCGTCCGCTCTCATCCACACGGCCCAGCATCGTATCCCGGTATGCTTTTGGCTGCTCGTGGATCTCCTTCAGCATGAAGTGATCGAATCCGCCTTTTTCCGCTGTAACGGCATCCCAATCGACACGAATCATTTCCCGAGAAATAAAGTTCCCCTCAATGGTCATTAATTCGACAGCATCTGCTGTCAGCAGAGCCATCTCTCCATCGTTGAGAATATATACGTTCCGCGTATATTTCAAAATAGCCGGAATATCAGAACCGATGAAGTTCTCCCCTTCGCCAAGACCGATAATAAGTGGGCTTGCTTGACGCACAGCCACCAATCGATCCGGCTCATACTCGGTCAAGACGCCAAGGGCAAATGCACCTCTCATATAAGAGATCGCCTTCTGCACGGCCTTAACAATATCCCCGTCATATTCACGGGCAATGAGATGGGAGATAACTTCTGTATCGGTCTCCGAAACAAAGTGGTGTCCTTGGCTGATCAGCTCTTCCTTCAGGTCCAGATAGTTCTCAACGATTCCGTTATGGACAACGGAGAACTTCTGGCTTTCGTCTGTATGCGGATGCGAATTCACGTCCGACGGCCGGCCATGCGTAGCCCAGCGGGTATGACCGATACCTGCAGTTCCCACGAGTGGGGCAGACTCCAGTCTCTCCTCCAGATTGGCAAGACGCCCTTGCGCCTTGGCCACACGCAGACCTTCATTCGTAAAGACGGCAATCCCTGCTGAATCGTATCCACGATACTCCAGCTTTCTCAATCCCTCGATCAACACCGCTTGCGTTTTCTGATTTCCAATATATCCGACAATACCACACATAGTATGATTCCTCCGTTCGATTTCCCTATAATAGTAGGCGGAAATAGAACACGGCAGCATCTGTGCGGTATCAGGAAAGAAGAATGATCTATTCAATTATCAACGTTCAAAAAAATCCAGCAAGATATAGGCTGCGAAGTTGAACAGACATGAATGCACTCTTCTTCCACCGCGCTGTCGCATTCTAAATCGCACATTCATGTTTTGTATATTAGTGTGTTAAAAGCACCTGCAGATACGTTGTAAGAACGGTCGCCCATTCCTTTTCCGTGATCCGCTTACGGTTGGTGCATAACCGAGAGGTCCCCGCCGAATAATCCGAACACCTCTACCTCGTCAACTTGCGTTCTGCCGTTTGGTTATCCTATCGTAGCAATAACCAATCCCCGCGCAGGTACAAGCTCTGGCGCTTATGACGCTTGAAGTAACCTCACAATCCTCGCTTTCTATTCTTGAATGACATCCTTTATTATATTCATGCGTTCTGACTTTGGCAACTCGGCTGCTTCCCAGGAGTTCCAAGCCCTGCATATAATTAACCTCGTGAATGACATCGAATGGCCTATCTTCTCAAGCAATGCCGTAATTCGCACTCTTTGCTGACAGGACAGGGGGTGTTGCGCTTTCATTCGACTGCTTCACCGAAAAGCAGCAGGCCAGTGAACCGGATCTGCATAGTTCACTGGCCCTGACAAAAATTAGTCTGCTTTCCTTGAAAAATACACCCTAAGTCTTACGCCAATTCCCGCTTCACCACGTCTGCAATCTGCGTTACATAACGGTCGAGCTCTTCTTTGTCCGGGCCTTCCGCCATGACGCGAATGAGGGATTCCGTTCCCGATGGGCGAACCAGGACACGGCCATTATCACCCAAAATGCCTTCTACTTCAGCAATCGCAGACTCAATAACGGTATTGCCTTGGTACTTGCTCTTATCACCTACACGAACATTCACCAGCACTTGCGGGTACTTGCGCATGCTGCTCTTCAGCTCATGCAGAGGCTTGCCGGAGGCTACCAACGTGTCCACCAATTGAATCCCAGTCAGAATGCCATCACCTGTAGTGTTGTGATCCAGGAATATCACATGCCCGGATTGCTCTCCACCCAGGTTATATCCACCACGCCGCATTTCTTCCATCACGTAGCGGTCACCGACTGCAGTTTTAGCCGTTTTCAGCTTCAAGCTGTCACATGCCTTATAGAAACCGATGTTACTCATAACGGTCGAAACGATGGTGCCTGCCTTCAGCTTGCCTGCACGGTTCATGGCATCACCGCAAATGCACAGAATGAAATCGCCGTCTACTTCCTCACCTTTTGCGTCGATCGCAATCAGACGATCCGCATCTCCGTCAAAAGCCAGACCAAGGTCAGCCCCATGCTGGAGTACAGCCTCGACGAGTTTCTCCGGGTGAGTCGATCCACAGTGATCATTGATGTTCAAGCCATTCGGCTCAGCACCGATGGTAATCACATCCGCACCCAATTCACGGAAAAGCTTCGGAGCGAGCTCATAAGCTGCACCATTTGCACAATCCAGTACAATTTTCAAGCCGTCAAACCGGTTATTGACCGTCGTTTTTAAATATTCCAGGTATTTAAATTTAGATTCGTTATCAACAAGTAATTCACCTAAATCAGCACCGATCGGCCGCGGCAGGTTATCCGTATCCGCATCCATCAGCTCTTCAATCTTGAGTTCTGTCTCATCCGACAGTTTGAAGCCGTCTCCACCGAAGAACTTAATCCCATTATCTTGTACCGGGTTATGTGAAGCCGAGATCATAACACCCGCATCAGCCTTCAATAGTCTTGTGATATACGCCACCGCTGGTGTACTTACGACACCCAAACGAATGACGTGTGCACCGATGGACAGCAGGCCTGCAACCAATGCTGATTCCAGCATAGCCCCTGATACGCGAGTATCCATACCGATGATGACGGTTGGCTTCTCTTTATCGCCCGTGAGCACATAGCCGCCGCAGCGACCGATGCTGTAAGCCATTTCGGCTGTCAGCTCTTGATTCGCAACTCCTCTTACTCCATCTGTGCCAAAATATTTCCCCATGTTTTATATACTCCTTTATCTACTCTTCGTTATTATCCATCATTGGACGTTTCTGATCCCGTTGTCCCATCATTCGATCCGTCTCCCGGCGGATGTGTTGGGTTTTCTCCTGATCCGGAGCCATCCGTGTCTTCATGAGTAGGAGGCGTCTCCGGATTCTCCCCCTGATCATTCCCTGTTTCTGTTCCTGAGCCCGTTCCTGGTGAAACAGGCTTGTCTTTGTCCGTTCCCTCATTCTTCGAGGTATCCGGCTCCGTTGTCACAGGCTTGGAGTTATCCTTGAGCTCTAGCTTAATAACAGGACGTTCCGAATCCGTACGGTTAATAAAATTAGGCAGCGTGATCTGCAGCGGAATTTCGTGAACGCCGGCTTTCAAGCCGGTTGCATTCGCTTCTGCTCCAATATCTGTCGGCTCCAGACTATTAAGCAAGTCAGGCGCTCCGGTTAGCGTTAAAGATATGGTCTTCGTTTTTGGATCCGTAATGACAGCATCCAAGCCGGAGGCAACCCCTTTTAACGTTATTGGAATTCCTGTAATCACCCGTTCGCCATGCGATACAGCCGTAACATCCACCGTTACAGAGCTCGGCTCGATTTTCTCAAAACCTTCAGGCGGCGTCAAGTCGGCCGTAAGCACTGTTGTTCCCGAATTTCTAACTTCTCCCAAATTGATCGCAGCTTCGATATAGGTCTCAGCTCCTGCCAGCGCCTCTTTACTGCCAAACAGCTTCACTTCTTTTACCTTCTGATCCACCTTGGATAGGACAAACCCTTCCGGCAGCCGTCCGGTATATTGAAGCTCCAGCGGCAGGGTGACAAATGCAGGCTCAATCGGCACTTCAGCTGCTACTGTAGCAGGCTCAATAACCGCATCTTCCATCGCGTTGCCTTCTTTATCATATGCTGTAAGCTTGACTCGTTTCTCCGTAATCTTCTCTTTGGCACCATCAAGCTCCACATTACCTTTGACCTGCCCCAGATCCGCCATTGACGATTCAGGCAGGGTAACCGTGACTTGCCTTGGGTCAATCAGCACGGGTGTTCCGGCACGGTAATCTTTAGCAGGCTCGCCTTTGGTTCCAATACTTACCGTCACGGATTTCGACACTCTCGGTTCAACCGTCACCGTAACCGCGGATGGCTCCATCGATACCATCTCCACACCACTCGGGATCGAGTAGGTTAACGGAAGTGTGTGCGTCCCCGGTTCTCTGACGTTGCTCAAATCAAGCTTCACCTTATAGTCGTCGGTCAAAAGCGAGATATTGGATTTCTTTCCCCGAACTTCGAGATTTACGCGGTCCTTATCAATACCCGTTAACGCATATTCGCTGTCATCAAATCCATAGGTCTGAATCTTAACGCCTTCAATGATTTTAGTATCATAAAAAGTCGTTGGTGGCGCAGGCGTTCCGCTGTCCATATGAACCATCGCCCACAATAAAATACTGACAGCGAGTGCAATGAGCTTGCTTGCCGTGTTGTTCTTGATCCATTTATCCATTGCTGCCGTCCCCCTTCCGTTTCCAGAAGAACGTGCGTTTCTCCTTGATGGACGCGGCAGGCCTGAGCTCCTCATACAATTTGGAGATGAGAGACTCTTCCTTAATATCTCGAACCACTTGTCCATTCAAGGCCAGCGATACTTGCCCAGTCTCCTCGGATACGACAACTGAAATCGCATCCCCCACCTCACTGATCCCGATAGCGGCACGGTGTCTTGTTCCCAGTTCCTTACTGATAAAAGGGTTCTCTGATAGCGGCAAATAACAGCCAGCGGCTGCAATTTGAGCGTTCTGAATAATGACGGCTCCGTCATGGAGCGGTGTGTTCGGTATAAAAATATTAATAAACAATTCCGAGCTGATCACTGATCTCATCGGAATTCCTGATTCTACATACTCATTCAGTCCCGTCGTCCGCTCAAAGACGATCAGAGCCCCTATTTTGCGCCGCGACAAATAATTAACCGCCTTAATGGTTTCGCTGATTAACTTATTGGTCTCTTCGTCAATATCTGATGTCCGCCCGAACAGCTTACCTCGTCCGAGCTGCTCCAGACCACGTCTGAGCTCCGGCTGGAAGATGATAAAGATCGCCAGCACCCCGAATGTAAAAATCTGATTCATCAGCCACTTTAGCGTGTACAGATCAAACCAGGTGCTAAGCGCCCAGATGACCACCAGCACCAAAATCCCTTTGAGGAGCTGGACCGCCCGCGTACCGCGGACGAGCAGTATCATCTGGTATATTATATAAGTAACGATAAGGATATCGATGATATCTTTAATGGTTTCACCCCAGGTCATATCTGTGAAATACTCCATACAGCAACCCCCGTCATTTCCTTTAAGTGCGGGCCCAAAAAATCCGGTTCCTCGAAAATGAACGCTTAACGATTCGACTACCGAACCAGCTCTTCATTTTCCTTCTGATCACACGGGAACTTTTTGAACTTCCTTTTTAATAACGCATGCGACTTATATATGTAGTATGTGCTCTACACTCTCTAGGTTATAACGTTAATCTTTCCGATGCAAGCGGACGCTCTCTGCTTTCCATGAAAAAGATCATAAATCAACAAAAGAAGCGCCGTCTTTTCACTGAAAAGAGGCGCTTTTATTCAGTAGGCTTCAGGTTTCACCTAGCGGTAAGCGGCATCTGTAAACAGAGTGGAGATCTTGTACCAGATCCAATCCATCGCCCGATCTATATCCTTCACTTGACCTGCTATATGTGAGGTGGAAGCCTGAAATAATTCTCCGTCAATGACGGTCACATTGCCATTCACTTGACCGTAGACCTTAGTCTTTCCATTCTCGACTGTAATATCTCCCGTGATGATTTGATCCGGAGGAATAATGACGGTATCTCCTTCAATCACCAGCTTTTCGAATTCATCACTCTTTACAACCAGCTGAGTATCCTGACTCCAGAAACTGATTGTGCTGAAGAGCATGACAACCAAAAACAAAGCTGCAGCCGTGAGCGCAGGATGATTCCTAACCCATTTGACCCAAGCCTTTTGTCTCTTGGGCTGCGGCAGCATGCCCATTATACGTTCCGTTAAATCATCGGATGGCTTGGTCGCATGATGAGTTAAGGAATAAAGAAGCATATCGGTATGCTCCAGCTTCTCGAAGTAATTCCGACAGTCAGCACAATCCAGCAAATGCTTTTGCAATTCCAGCTGCTGTGGGTCGGACAAGTCATTATCCAGATAATCATGCATCAAAGAGACGGCTAATTTGCAATCCATTTGTGAGCCAATCCTTTCATTCAATCTCTTTGCTGGGTCTATTCCCACGTAGGGGCATAAGACTTGCTTATTGTTCATACGTGCCGGAATCGGGGATGTTTCAACTTTTTAAAAGAAAATCAGAAAAAAAATGCGGATACTGACTTATTGGCATCGCAAGAAAAAAGCGCCCTTAAACGCGGTCTCTCTTCCTCAAAGAACGGCGATAGGCGTTTTTTCCTCACAATTTGTACTCTAATTTTTTACGCAAAAATTCGCGTCCACGATGTACTCGCGTTTTGATCGTTGTTACAGGCAAGTCCAAAATATCGCTGATCTCCTGCAGGGATAAATCCTGGATGTACCTTAGAATCATGATTGTCTTGTACTTGGCAGGAAGTCCATCAATCGCCGTGTGAATGATGCGCTGTGTCTCGGATAACAGCATTTCACTCTCAGGTGTACGGTTATCGCTCGGGATCAGGGAGTAGCCGTCCATGCCTTCGCTTTCATTCAGGTCGGCGTCCAGCGAGAAAGACGGCTTGCGTTTGCGCAGCCGATCAATGCTAAGATTTGTACCGATTCGGTATATCCAAGTGGAGAACTTCTGATTCTCGTCGTATCGATCAAGGTTTTTATATACACGCAAAAAAGTCTCTTGTACGACATCCTCCGCCTCATGACGGTTACTCAGCATCCGGTAAGCCAAATGAAAAATCTTATCTTTATAAAGCTCTACGATTTCAGCAAAAGCTCTTTGGTCCCCTTTTCGGGCCAGCTTCGCCAGTCTTACATCCAAATTGTCCACCATAATTCCCCCAGAATGGTCTGATGGGTAACGTCTAAAAAGCATCATTCAAATCGTAATTCAACTGTTTCTAAAAATCAACAATAATTCAAAAAGAATCCCTTTTCCCTATCAAAGACAATCATGTTGCAGCCGATACTCTAATCATCAGCGGTTATGCTGCTTCATAGATGAAAAAACGAGGCTCCTTTAGGGAACCTCGCCTTATACTATCCCTTTCAAACAGCTTTGTTATCCTGCAAGGATCAACCTGTATTACGAAGCCCTGCTGCAATACCGTTGATGGTCAGCAGCACTTCCCGAAGCAGATCCGGATCGTCCTGCTCCTGCTCCCTCAACTCGCGCAGCTCATTAAGCAGTTGGACTTGCAAATAACTGAGCGGATCCACGTAAGGGTTACGGAGTCGAATCGATTCCTGTAGGACTGGCTGGTTATCCAGAATATCCTGCTGTCCCGTAATCTTAAGAACAAGCTCTTTCGTCAGGTTGAATTCTTCCTGAATCAGACCGAAGATACGTTCGCGGGCTTGATCATCCTTCGTCATCAGAGAATACTCTTTGGCGATGATCAGATCAGCCTTGGCAAGAGCCATCTGAAGGGTATCGATCAGCGACGTAAAGAACGGATAGCTCGTGTACATCTTCTGAAGCACCTTCATATTCTCTTCCTTGCCCTGGTAGAAGCTCTGTAAGCCCGTACCAGCCGCGTACCATGCAGGAAGCAGGTAACGGCTCTGAGTCCACGCAAACACCCAAGGAATGGCTCTGAGGTCCTCAAAACGGTCACTGTTCTTACGTTTGGATGGTCGGGAACCAATATTCAACTCTCCCACTTCAGGAAGCGGCGTGGATTCCTTGAAGAAGCTCAGGAAATCCGGATCACGGAAGATCAGATCCTGATATTTTTTCTGTGAAGCGGCCGAGATCCTCGAGGAAATCTCTTCCCACTCTTTTTCAGTCGATTCTTTTTCAGGGTAACGGGCATTAAGAGAAGCCGTTATTAGTGCTGAAGTCGCCTGGTCCAAACTGCGGTAGGCAATTCCCTTCAAGGAGTAACGGGAAGAAATAACTTCGCCTTGCTCCGTGATTTTGATGCCACCCGCAATCGTTGATGCCGGTTGAGCCAAAATGCTGCGGTTCAGAGGCATACCGCCTCGACCAAGCGATCCGCCTCGACCATGGAAGTATTTCACCTTGATGCCATACTCATTGGCTGCAGCCGTAATATCTTTGAGTGCTACCTGGAGCTCCCAGTTCGCTGTAATGGCTCCGCCGTCCTTATTGCTGTCAGAGTAACCCAGCATAATTTCCTGAAGCTCATTCATGGCGCTAACCGCTTCTCGGTAGATCGGCAGGCTGAAGAGCTTACGCATAATATCAGGTGCGGCATGCAGGTCCTCAATCGTCTCAAACAATGGCGCAGCCTGCAAAGTAGCTATTACAGAACCGTCATTGTCCTTGCGGAAAAGTCCGACTTCTTTGGCAAATACCATCACTTCCAGAATGTCGCTTGCGCCCTCGGACATACTGATCAAATAACTTGAAATACATTTCACGCCGAACTCCTGCTGCGCACGGAATACGGTACGGTATACTTCAAGGCATTCTTCGGTGCTGTCGCTGTACTCTTGATAAGGCGTAGTCAACGGACGAGGATCGTTAAGCAAGTTATTAAGCAGCTCGATCTTCTCGTCTTCACTTAATTGGGCATAATTCTGAGTCACGTTCATTTTACGAAGAATTTCGGCCATGGCATTTTCATGCTCTTGGCTATGCTGTCTGATATCCAGCGTTGCTGTATGGAAACCAAACAACTCCGCCTGACGAATCAGTTTTTGAATATACGTGTCTGCAACATAGTCAGCAAAATGGAAACGCAAGCTTCGATCAATGATATTCAAGTCCTCGATAAATTCCTCAGGGGACTGATAACGCTCGCCACCAGTCATGTTCTCATCAAGAATATGACTCATTTTAGCCAGCATATATACCAGTTTTACACGATAAGGCTCTTTCTCATTGTGCCAAATTTCCATCTTCTTCAGTGTTACATGCTCGCGGTCTTTTTCAATGGATTGAAGCAATTCATCCGAAACGCTCACGATCGATGAGCTGAAGCTGAGGTATTTCATGAATTCACGCAAAATCCGTTGGTATTCACGAATCGCTAGCTTTCGCTGCATTTCAAGCGTTCTCCATGTTACGTCCGCCGTCACTGAAGGATTTCCGTCCCGATCGCCACCGATCCACGAACCGAAACGCAAATAGGTTGGAACGTGCCAATGGTGACCCGGATAATATTTACTTAGGCAGCGCTCCAGTTCTTGATAAACCTCTGGCAGAATGTGAAACAGGGTCTCGTGAAAATAATACATACCGTTTCTAACCTCATCAAGAACCGTCGGCTTACGGTCACGAAGCTCGTCGGTTTGCCACAGCGTAATCACTTCATTCAGTAGTTTCTCCCGAAGCTGCTCTCGTTCGCGGAATGTCAGTGTCGGGTTGTCCAGTTGCATCACATCGTCCGCTATCCGTTTATGAATATCCAGAATAGCCCGACGCATCGCTTCTGTTGGATGAGCTGTCATTACCAGCTCAAGGGATAGACTTTCGAGAATTTCTTGAACTTCTTCAAACGTAATATTGCGCTCTTTCAAATCCTGGACCGCACTTTCAATGGAACCTGGTTGAACACTCTCCCCGGCGGAACGCTCGTAATCGCGTTTGCGACGAATGCGATGATTCTGTTCCGCGATATTAACCAATTGAAAATAAATGGCAAACGCGCGAATCACCTGATGGCGAATGTCGGGCTCCAATGTGCTGATGATCCTTTTGAAATCTGCAAACAATTCTGGCAGGAATACGGATCGCAACGATTTACTCGTTTCACGAATTTTCTCAACTATATCTAAAAGCTCATTGCCACCTTGGTGGACCAGAACTTCTCCAAGAATATTGCCAAGGAACCGTACATCCCGCCGCAGCAGATTGTTGGAATTGCTCTTTGCGGTTACTGTAAGTTCAGTCATGCTACTCCTCCCATCTCAACCCGTTTCAGCAGTTTGTCTATAGGACGTAACGCCTTCCTAACATCATACAATAAAAGCGCATGAAAATCTGCATTTTCCAGGCGAAAAAATTAGCCAAATCGACAAAACTCATGATATTGATATACCCATATACCATAGACATTAGTCCTATAAACCTTGACCCAACTATCTTCTTTAGCACATTAACACTTCGCAGGGGAGTCGTGTGAATATGTAAAAAAACATCACACACGGTGATGTCCTGCTTATGTATGGAGCGGGTGATGGGAATCGAACCCACGCTACCAGCTTGGAAGGCTGGAGTTCTACCATTGAACTACACCCGCATATCAACCCACAAAAGTGACGCTATGCTTTGGAGCATATTCCGATTACTTTTGCGGGGCTCTACTCTTAAACAAATCGGGATGACACGATTTGAACATGCGACCCCCTGGTCCCAAACCAGGTGCTCTACCAAGCTGAGCTACATCCCGATATTAATTTTTTTTAAAAAATGGCACGCCCTGAGAGATTCGAACTCCCGACCTTTTGATTCGTAGTCAAACGCTCTATCCAGCTGAGCTAAGGGCGCAAATGGAGCGGACGACGGGAATCGAACCCGCGACCCTCGCCTTGGCAAGGCGATGCTCTACCGCTGAGCCACGTCCGCAAATAATGGTGCGCGTGGAGGGACTTGAACCCCCACGTCAAAGACGCTAGATCCTAAGTCTAGTGCGTCTGCCAATTCCGCCACACGCGCACAAGATGAAACAATGGTGAGCCATGAAGGACTCGAACCTTCGACACCCTGATTAAAAGTCAGGTGCTCTACCAACTGAGC
>NZ_PDHM01000025.1:37750-38221 GCF_002573715.1 Paenibacillus sp. EZ-K15
ATACAATGGCTGGGGATATAGGATTCGAACCTATGCATGACGGAGTCAAAGTCCGTTGCCTTACCGCTTGGCTAATCCCCAAAATCGATGAGTACTTTTATCTTGCCGATTCTCGTTAGAATCATGCATGAAATGGTGGAGGCTGAGGGGATCGAACCCCCGACCCTCTGCTTGTAAGGCAGATGCTCTCCCAGCTGAGCTAAGCCTCCATATTGTGGTGACCCGTAGGGGATTCGAACCCCTGTTACCTCCGTGAAAGGGAGGTGTCTTAACCCCTTGACCAACGGGCCACAATTTCATGATACATGTCCAATTCAAAAGCGAATCTGGAGCTTCCAACCGGGATCGAACCGGTGACCTCATCCTTACCATGGATGCACTCTACCTACTGAGCTATGGAAGCAAGTGGCTCCCCGAACAGGACTCGAACCTGTGACAACTCGATTAACAGTCGAGTGCTCTACCAACTGA
>NZ_PDHM01000022.1:0-50414 GCF_002573715.1 Paenibacillus sp. EZ-K15
CGGCGGCGGCTTCGCGGAGCTGCCGCCGTAGAAATCGGCGGCGCGGGCTTTGCGCGCCGCCAGCCGCTCGAGGCCGGCGTCACGCGCGGCCTCGCCGGCAGGTGCCGGCCGCCTGCGGAGCAGGGCGGCCAGCCTTGCGCCGATGGCGCCCCATGGCAGAGCCAGGCGCCGCACGGCGATGTCGGCGACCCACAACAGCAGGGCCGCCGCCAGCAGCGGATAGCTCCAATCATGGAGATTCATCCGCGAGGTCGCCTGCCGGTCAAACACTTCGGCCGGGTTGTCCCAGGATAACACGCGGCCTCCGGTCGCCTCGGCCAGCCGCTTCATGGCTTCCTCTCCGCTGCCGGAAGATAGCCGGTATTCCGGCGAATACGGCACAACAAAACCGGTGCCTGGCGCCGCCTGCAGCGCTTCTTCCCCGCTGGCATCCTCAAGCGACATAAGGAATGCTCCCGGCTTAGTAACGTTGACGAGTCCCGTATAACGGCCGGGAGCTTCCTGGATAAGCTCCACCGTCTGCTCGCCGGCTTCATCGTCTCCGATTACCGCATTCAGCTTCTCCGGCGGATTCTCGCCCTCTGCCATAACTTGGAGTTTGACTTGGTTGCCGGCCGTTTCGGTAGTCACTTCATAGGGCGACGACGTAAACTGCGGGAACGTCCACTTCACGATTTCCGTCAACGTGTTGGCGAAGCCGGACCACGATACCCATTCCTTGGACCACTTTCCGCTTAAATCGCTCGTCCATGCCACCGTTCGTCCGGATCCGTATTGCCAGCGCGACAGGATCGGGTCCGGCTCCGGACTGGACAGAACCGTCTGGGCGGAAGACTTCGGCGTTGTTGCTACATAACCATATAGCCCCGGTACGCCCTGCTGGAATAGACTCGCCCAATCGCCCGCATTCTGAACGGCCGGGATAAAGGGTTTATCCACGATATAGGATTTGGCCAGCATCACGGCCTCCCGGCTGAATACGGCCGGCAGCGTCGTTTCATCCTCAACGAAGTAATAACGGCCTTTGGCCGCATCCGCCAAGGATTGAAGAAGGTTCGTATCGGCATCCATCCCGACCGCCACCGAAGACATCGTAATTTTGTTCTCCACCATCGTATCGGTCAGATCCTGATAACCGGAATTCATGGCCGATTGTCCGTCGGTCATCAGAATGATATGTCTGCGCTGGGCGTTAATCTTCAGCATTTCTTCAAGTGCGGAGGAAACGGCAGGATAGATGTTGGTCCCTCCGGCGCTCGGAATCGACTGGATGCTGCTGAGCACCTCTTCCTTGTCCCCGAGCTTCTGCGGCGGAACGACCCACCACGGCTGATCGTCAAAGGCGACGACGCCGACCGTATCCTTGGCTCTCAGCAGTTCCACCGTGCGCATAGCCGATTCTTTGGCCAATTCGATCTTATTGCCATCCATGCTCCCCGAACGGTCGATGACGAGGATGAGACCAAGCGATGGAATCTCCCGCTTGCCTTCGAGCTCCATCGAGACCGGCAGTGCTTTTTCAATCGGGGTTTTAAAATATCCGCCCATCCCGAAGCTATCCTCGCCGCCCGCCATCATAAACCCGATGCCGAAGCTTCGGACCGCCTGCTCGATCAGTTCCATCTGCTTGCCGCCGACGTCACTGCCCGAGACGTTATTAAAGATGATGCTGTCGTACACGGCATATTTGGCCGCTTCCAGCGGAAGCAGCTCCGGCGGAATCACTTCGGTGCCGATCATGCCGGACTCGAGTGCTGCCGTGATATTACTCGACATTCCCGGGGTTCCTTCCACGATCAGGACGTTGGGAGGACCTTCCACCCGGGTGAAATCGAACGCTGCATTATTAGCGGATGCCTCATCCCCGTCCATGAAAATTTCGGCACGGTAGCGGTGAAGTCCCGGGCTCTTAGCCAGGCCTTTTACGGCATACCGGTTCTCGCCCGGGGTTACGTCGACGCGTTCCCGGCCGATCTCACGGTTGTCCTCGTAAATGCGCAATTCACCGGAGGTCTTAAACGTGCTGCGGATCATAACCTCCACATAGAAAGACTCCGCTTGATACAGCTTATCCGGTACCTTCAGTTCCTCCACCGCAACGTCACGGATAGCCTGCTTCGGAGTCGGAAGCACATCAACTGCAATGCCCCGATCCTTCAGCAGCCTTCCGGCCGCTGCCATGCTACCCACATTCTCTTCCCCGTCCGAGATCAACACGATTCTAGAATCGCTGTTGCCCTCGAACAGGCTTCCCGCGAGCTGAAGACCAGACTCCAGCCCCGTAAACTGCTGCTCCAGCAGCGCATTTAAAGAGGCTCCTGCTTTCTCCGTAGAGGATAAACGTCGCTCCACCGCGCCCTCAAGACCTGTAGAAACAACAGCGGTGCCATCCTTCTCGCCTTTTGCCGCAAGGGAATCATTAATCCAGTTCGTGATCCGGGCCGAATCCCCCATACTGTCGGAACGGTCCGCCAGGTACACGACCTGTTTATCCCGCAAGACGGTATAACCGTGCAGACCCGAAATCATAAGAATCAATAACAGAATGACGCAGGTTCTAAAGAATAAAGCCAATTTCTTGCGAAAACCGCTGAGCCGAAAATCCGATTTGTATGCGTAATAGAGAAAGACCCCTGCCGGGATCAACAGCAGCAACAACCATGGTTGGCTAAATTGAACGCCCACGCTGGTACACCCCCCATTCCGCTGCGATTACAGCAAGTGCCAAGGCCGCCAGCCACGGCATTAACGAACCGGTATCGCTTGCCGTCTCGCTGTGCCCAGACGTCCCGGCATGTTCACCAGTTGCCGTATCATCCGAATTCGGTGACGTTTGACTCACGACCGGGCCCTGATCGTTGCTCCAATCTGCCTCGTACGGGTCTGCCGTTACGGCCAGCCAAAACTTAAGCTTCTCGCCCGCTTCATTCTGCTGTTCAAAAGCGTACAGCCCCGGATATTCCGGTACGAGCTGTACCGGCGATATCCCTTGCTCGTTCCGGAGGGCTTCCGCAGCAGGAAGGCCGTCAGCAAGAGCAAGACCGCTCTTGGGTACCCATTTTGCCGCTACCGTATCCGCCGCAATCGGTATATCCGCTTGCGCGCCCGCCATATATCGGCCAAGACCGCTTCCCTTGCCCGAGGTCATCCACTCCAGTGCATTGCTGACCATGACCGGGAATTCCGGCGATAACGGAAGATCGCTATCCTGAAGCAGGAAATTAAACGACAACCGCGGTCGCCCGTTTTCGCTTCCCGCATAGACGATGGGTTGATCTCCCAGTTTGGCTACAGGTTCCCCCCAAGCAGGAGCCTGATCTACCAGCGTACCGAAATAGACGCCCGATAAGGTTACATAGGCGGTCACCGGATGCTTCGCAAGCACGGCGCGTCCTCCTTGGCTTCCAACTTTGGCACCTTCTCCGCCGATCGTCCAGAGCGCCGTTTTGGCGGCCAGTTCCGCCCACTTCCCTTGCTTGAACCCTTCCGGCATGCTCCCGTCTACGACGAGCAGATCAAATTCGCCATCGGGTACGGGCGGTACATCCGATGCTGCGCTGCCCTTGTCCGTATTTTGATCCTTGCCGCCTGGATCCTCACCCTTCTTGTCTTCGGAGCCATCCCAGGCAACCCGGGTGACTTCGGCTCCGCTTAGCTGCAAGGCCTTCTCCAGGAACAAATTGCCCGAAGTCAGCAGAAGTACGCGCGAAGATCCGTGACCCAAACCGAATGCAAAGGAATAATTGTCTGCCGCATACCCGTCATCCTGGGATAACTCAAGCCGATACACCTCCGCAAACGGGAGATCGGCAAAGGATTCGGTTAATTTCTTCCCCGGCGTAAGATTCAACACCTTGCTGGCCAGCAGCTGTTCATCCCCGTAAAGATTCACTTCGGCCGACATCGCTTCCTTGGCATTCGTGCTGAGGACAGCGACCGCCCCATAGGATGAACCTGTTTCACCCTTAGGTGAAATGCCAAATTGGTCGATGGAAACGTTAAGAGGGAGCTCCCCCTGTACCTTCTCTACGGATACCGGAACCTGAAACGTTATGGGAGCGGTATCCTGCTTCCAGTAGCTGTCCGTAAAAATAACGACCTCTGCATCACGCTCTTCCCGTGTCAGAGCGGAAGCAAGCGATAAGGTTTCCCTGTAGGATGCCTGGCCGTAATAGGGCCGCAACCCATCCACGGCCTTATCGATGGCGGCGCGGTCGCCTTCATGGGAGACCAGCGTCGTGGGACTTGCTCCCACGGACAGGAGGGTAATCTCGCTCCGTCTCCCTTGGTCCTTCACGTACTCCTTAATTCGTTCCTGCATCATTTGCAGCCTGGATGCGGCTTCGCCTTCTGCCGAAGGCTGAATCTGCGTGCTCATGCTGCCCGAGGTATCGGCAACGATGACCACATGGGCGCTGCCTCCGCCAGACACCTGCATAAAAGGCTGCATCAGTGCGAAGACCATCAGCGCAGCAGCAAGCAGCTGGAGCCACAGCAGAAGCCGGTTCTGCAGCTTCTGCCACGGCCTGTTGGCCTCCAGGTTCCGAAGCACCCGCTCCCACAGCAAGTGGCTGGGAACGGTTGTATCCACATATTTTCGTTTGAACATATACATAAGCACGATGGCCGGCAGCGTTAAACCGAACCATAGGCTCAGCCAAGATTGAATCCCCAACGTGTCCCCTCCTTACTCCCGTGGACCCTGACTAACACGACTTGGATGTTTTCTCAAAGCATCGGATGAAGGCTCGTCCATCTTTTCCTATTTGAATGAGTTCTCTTCTTATTTGTTCTAAACGACAGGTGCTCGTGAAGCCTGCATTTCATAGTGTGTATATTTACCGGTGTTACCCTGTCTACAAGCTTCCCAAAGCGTATGAAGTCCGGCAGATGCTTGGAACACTGCGTCCTGTATGAGGCTTGTCTATCCAGTGACCAGACCTGCTCCTGCCAGTACCCCGAACATCGCATCCGTAAGCGGCATGTCTGCCGGAATAAGCACGTAAGACATTCCCCGCTCCGCACACACGCGGGACAGCATCGTCCGATACCGCTCCAGCTCCTCTTTGTAAGCATCGAGTACTTTACCCGTCAACGCCACTTCCTTGCCGCTCATCGTTTCGCTGTCGACCAATCGCAAATCGCCGGTCAATTTAGGCTCCAGTTCTTCCCTCGACAAAACATGCACCAGCACCACTTCCTGTCCGGTACCAGACAGAAGGGAAAGCGCCCTGAACAATTCCTCCTCGCCGCCCTCCAGCCAAAAATCGGAGAACACCCAGGTCATTCCCGGCTGCCGGGGTAGTGCGCCAGGAACCGCAAGCGCGGCGCCCAAACTTCCCTCACCTCCCGTTTCTGCCCCTTGCAGGAACGAAAACAGGCGATGGGCCGAGCCCTTTCCTCTCATGATCGGAAGACGAGCATTAATCGAACGGCTGTAACAGGCGACCTGCAGCCTGTCGTAGGAGGACAATGCCATGTAGCCGATGCTTGCGGCGAGTTGACGTGCGAGCAGCCATTTCGGGCTTCCCTTCGTTCCTACCGGATCCGCAGCGGATAGTTCGGATGACGATGACATGACGGCCCCCATCGATGCCGAGCAATCCACGAATAGGCTGACCGTCAGCTCCTGCTCGTCCATGAATTGACGCACGAATGCTTTTCCCGTACGAGAATAGACGCCCCAGTCAAACCTGCGGACATCATCCCCGGGCGAATATACTCGGTAATCGGCGAACTCGAGGGATGAACCAAGCCGGCGGGATCGTCTCTTTCCCTGCAGCGTTCCGGCAACCCGTCGCTTGGCATCGAGACTCAATCGTTCCAGACGCGGAAGCCATTCCGGAGGAAGCAAGTGCCCGCCCCCGCTCACGCGGATGCCTCCAGCGCTTGCAGAACCTCCTGAATAACTTGGTCTGTCGTAATGCCTAGCGCCTGCCCCTCGAAATTCAGGAACAAACGGTGGCGCAGCGCAGATAAAGCTACGGCGCGAATATCCCCTGTCGATACATGCATCCGCCCGCTGCACAATGCACGGACCTTGCTCACTGATATGATGGACTGAATACCCCGCGGTCCGGAACCGAACTGGACGTATTTTCGTACCGCCTCCGGGGCAGCTGCCTCTTCCGGATGCGTCATCATGAGCAGACGAACCGCATAGTCCAAAATCTCCTCGGCAACCAGCACTTCCCGGGCTCCGCGCTGAATTTCCAGCAGCTCGTCTCCGGTCATTTGCCGTTCCACCTGGAATTCGTGGGAGGACGTCGTCCGCTTCACGATTTCCTTCAGTTCATCCGCACTCGGATACGATACTTCGATCTTTAGCAGAAAGCGGTCAAGCTGCGCCTCCGGCAATGGATACGTCCCCTCGTTTTCCAGCGGGTTTTGCGTCGCCAGAACAAAGAAAGGTTTTGGCAGCTGATGGGTTACTCCACCCACCGTGACGGTCTTCTCCTGCATGGCCTCCAGCAAGGCACTTTGGGTTTTGGGCGTGGCCCGGTTGATCTCGTCGGCAAGCACGATGCTGCTGAACAGCGGACCCTTTTGAAAGGTCATTCCGGTGTCTCCATGCTGCCCGAACGACAAAATGTTGGTGCCCGTTATATCGCTTGGCATCAAATCCGGCGTGAATTGAATACGGGAAAAGGACAATTCCAACGCTTCCGACACCGTGCGAACGAGCATCGTTTTACCGAGACCCGGAATCCCCTCCAGGAGGGCGTGCCCTCCTGCAAAAATACACCAGAGCATCTGCTCCACAACATCCTGCTGCCCGACAATCACCTTGCCGATATGTTCCCGCAGGCCTGATATTTTCTCCATCCATTCCTGTGGTCTCACTGCAATATCCGACATGGACGAAACCTCCATCTTCTTGGTAAAGTTCAAATACTCATTCTAGCTTCCGTGATCGGTTCTTCGATCCCTTACGGATTCGGATTGATCTGTATGAAATATTCCTCAACCAACCCTTGCATTTGGTCAGGCAGCTGATTGCGATCTAATGTTTTGCGCGCTTCTGTCTCATAATCACGGTACACTTCCTCATAAGGCCTGGACATGCCCGGAACGGTCGGTGAAACGCCGCCCTTCTGAATATCACCGCCACTGCCCTTGATCTCGCCGGAATCGTTCTGCACATTGCCGCTGCCCTTGTAATCCCGAGGGATCGTCACAAGCTCGCGACCGCCAGAGCCAAAGCCGGCTCCGCTGCCGGTCCCGCTTCCCGATCCTCCGCTGCCACCTGAGCCGGAGCCTGCTCCTGATCCGGAGCCGCTCCCCGAACCGGACCCACTGCCGGCGCCTTGACCTTCACCGGCCCCGGAGCCGCCTTCCCCGGAGCTTCCCTCCGAGCCTTCGCCTCCTTCTCCCGAGCCTTCCCCGGATCCCGCCTGCGCCAACGCCTCGGCACTACCGCCGTTACTCCAGGCATCGGATACCGACATCCCGGCAGCCGTCATCTGATCGGCCAAGCTCAGTCCTTGCGAAGCAAGGGAGGACGCCAGCGAAGCGGCGGATTGCGACTGACTGTCCGACGCGGCTTTGGCTTGCGCCGCTTTAGCCAGCTCCTCGGCCAGCTGCTGGAGCGCTTCTTCCAGCTCCTTCGGCAGCTTGCCTTCCTTCAGCGAGTCGGCTGCTTTCTTGAGCTCTTGCTCCAGCTTCCCGTCCTCCAGCTGCTTGGCAGCTTCCTCAGCCAACTTTTTCAACGCATCGGACAGCTCGTTCTTCTCTTCCTGGGACATCTTTTTCACCTGCTCGGTGAGTTTCTTCATTTCCTGCTTTAGCTCATCGGCCATGCCTTCGGCAAGCTTTTTCCCTACCTGGGACAACGCCTTCTGCTGCTGCATTTTTTGGGCCAGCTCAGACAATGCCTTCGCTTTTTCCTCCTGCTGTTTCGCCATTTTTTCAAGCTCTTTCATCGCTTCTTCCAGCTTCTCCAGCGCTTGCTCGGGATGTTTCTCACGGTCCAGCGCTTTTTTCAAAGCATCCAGCTTCTCCTGCAGCTTCTTCCTGTCAGCAGGATCGATCGTTTCTTTCTGGAGTTCCTCCGCAAGCTTTTCGGTTTTGGCTGCCTGCTCCTTCATCCAGCTCTGCGCCTCTTTTGCCGCTTCCACCTTCTTGTCCATCGGGTTCGGAACAAAAACAAGGATGAGCACGGCAGCCAGCGAAGCGCCACAGATCAAAAGATGTCTTTTTCGATTAGGGTAAGGAAGACGCTCCGGCAATTGCTCCGCAAAACGCGCGCCATAGCGTTCCGCCTGCTCACGCTGCCATTTAGCGGCCTGCGATTCCTCTTCTTTGAACGATAGTGCCGTCACCATCATGTCGCTTCGCTCCGCTCCGTCCGGAACATGATCCATCGCTGAAGCGGCCTCTTCGATCGGAACCCGGTGCAGCCATCCCCATAACAAGCCTACGAAGCCGGCTCCGACAGGAACGGCCACGGATGCGACGGGAAGCCAGGCTATGGGTAAGAATCTCCCCAGCACCAGGAGCAGCAGCAGCGCGGCAAACCCTGCCATCAGTCCGTATAAAACATACGTTATGACGCGAAATCGCTGCAGCCGCCGTCTCGCAGCTTCGATAAAACGCATGATGTTGTCCATTGCTCTTCCTCCTTACCGTACTCTTATGCTTTTACGCTTCGTCCCGCGTCATTTCCGGTTCTTGCGAGAGCTTTACTTCGTTCTTATCCTTACGTTTCCGCCTTGCGATAGGACGTATTTTCCGTATGGCAACCCACAGGGCGAGAACGATCACAACCGAATAGACGATGAAAAATTCCAGCCACAATTCAATGGGAGCCTTGCTGTTCAAACTCCCGCCGTGCAGCAGGAATACGTCTTTTGAGAAGGACGGGTTAAACAAACTCATCATCGCCCCTGCCGGATTCAAGCCCAGCAAATATCCGACCCAGGAATAGCTGCCCGGCGTAGGCGCCTGCCCGCTTTGATACATATTCCGCTGTTCAATCCCCATGAAGAACAAATACAGCAGTCCTGTTATAAGGAAGATCATAAGTCCCGCACCGTAGGTGACAATAATCGCGACGATGGTTCTTTTGAATAAAGTCGAGAACATCACGCCAAGCGAACCGAGCAGCAGCATGACGAATAAATAAAAAACAAAAACGGATATGAGCTGTTTCGGCGAAATCCCCCCATACAGGAAAACAATGCTGTATACCGGCAGGGTGGCCAGCACGATCAGTGTCATGAAGCTGAGTGCCGACACCAGCTTGCTCAGCACAATCGTGGCCGAGCTCTGCTGCGTCGTCAGCAGCATGCTCAGCGTTTGCTTCTCCCGCTCGCTGCTGATGACGCCGGCGGTAAGAGCAGGCGCCATGAACGCGATGAGGACAAGCTGAGCAAAACTCAGCACATAGAACATCATTTGGCTCATCTGCGGATCGAATCGCTGAGGTCCCCGCTGTCCCAAATATAAGAAGAGGTAAATGAAGCCCATCGCAACAGCTCCGAGCGCCAACACATAAAATAACACCGACAGCATAGAACGCGTAGAACGCATCCGCAGCCGAAATTCCTTGTCAATGACCGGATTAATTAGCTTTCTGCTCCAATTCATTCGCGGGGTCCCCCTTTGGTAATTTCGAGGAATACATCCTCCAGATTGCTCTGTGCTTCCTGAAACGAGACAATCGGAATTTCCCAGGAGACCACCTGCCGCAGCAGAGCGCTTTGCTGCGCATCATCCCCGCCGTAATGAACATGGACACCGGTGTTATCCGTTAATACCGACGAGACAAAGGGTTCGTCCCGCAGCTTCTCGGCCAGTTCCTCTTCACGCTCGAGCGTGCGGATATGGATAACTTTTTTCACGCGGAGACGGCTCTGAATATCAGCCACCTTGCCTTGGGCAACCATCTCGCCGTGCTCGATTACCCCGATTTCATCCACCATCTCCGCCAGCTCAGGCAAAATATGCGACGAAATGATGATCGTCTTGCCCATCAGCTTCAATTCCTTCAAGATTTCACGCATCTCGATCCGCGCCCGCGGATCCAGCCCCGAAGCCGGCTCATCCAGAATCAATACGTCCGGATCATGCACCAGACACCGGGCAAGGCATAAACGCTGCTTCATGCCGCGCGAGAGACTGTCGACGTACGTATCCGCTTTGTCGCTCAGGTTGACGAGCTCCAGGAGCTGCGGAATGAGCTGCTCCCTCTCGGCGCGCGGAATGCCGTAACTTGCCCCGTAAAAATGCAAATATTCGGTAGATTTCAGCTGGTCATACACGCCAAAGAAATCGGGCATGTAGCCGATCCGCTTGCGGACCTCTTTGGGATGCTGGGTCACGTCGAAGCCGCCGACCTTGGCAACACCCGAGGTTGGCAGCATCAGGGTGGCCAATATGGACATCGTCGTGGATTTGCCTGCTCCGTTCGGGCCGACAAATCCAAATACCGTCCCTTTTTCGATATGAAGACTGATGTCCTTCAACGCATGGAACGTTCCGTATTTTTTACTCAGGTTTCTAATCTCGATCATGGAGTGGCCTCCCCCTTCACAGACAGCTCCGGCATCATAAAGTTGGTCTGATCCTTGGCGGTGATCATGAAGCGGATCCGATTCCCCACGATATATTGCTCCGGATTTTTGGTAATGGTATGCACATTGTTCACGTCTGTAACAGGCTCCCATTCGCTCTTCTTTGAGTTCCAGATCTCCATCGTAACGTTGTTATTGAATTTAGTGCCTTTTATAGACAATTCCGAATACTTCACGTTGCCTTCCGATATTAACGGGAATTCGGCGATCAGGCTGCCCTGTCCCATTTCGACCCCATGAGGGTAAACCCCGAACATCGGCGCATTCACCTGCGATATCTCAGGAGACAGGAAGCCGTAAGGAATGTTGATCTCCCCGTTCAGTCCCCAATCCATCTCCACCGGCTGTATCCAGAAATTGAGCTGATCACTGTCCACCTCAGCGCCTTTCAGCGTATAATTCGTCAAATGGTCCTTGCTCCATCCCAAAATGTAAGCATCCCTATTGACCATTCTGTTGGAATATCCGTATGGGGACAAAATATCGCGCTCACGCTGTTTCGGATCATTCTGCGAATACGGGTACAGCATCCCGGACAAGTCACCGCCCGTAAACTTGATGATTTGTTTCGGGTCCTGAGGAACGGCAGCCGCCTCTCCCTTCTTGATATCTCCCAACTTATAGGCTTTGCCTCCAATAACCAGTGCAACCTCGGTCAAATCGTTAATCGTGTCATTGGTGACCTTACCGTTTAATTCTCCTTTGGCATCGAGCTTCAAATCCATGCCCAGGCGCCCCATCTCCTCGGTTCCTTGACGGTCCACCCATACCTTGGCTAATGACCATTGGGACATGTCGCGAAGCTCCAGCGTCGTGGAGGCCTGCTCCACTCGGACAAAATTCTTATTCTCGCCCATTCCCCCAAACGTGTTTCGGGACTGCGCCGTTCTCAAATACGTATTCTCCGGAAATTCCAAGGCATAGTTCCCGCTTCTAGGCGTGAAGAATGCGGAAGCTGTCGATTTAACCGCATCCCCCTGACCGTTTAGTTCAATCAAGTTGATGGTGTGTGCGAGTTCCCGCGTCTTGTCCGATGAGCCGACCACGTAAACGGAACCGCTCGCGATGACGGCAATGATCGGGATCAAGAACCAAGCCCATTCCCGCTTGTCCGCCTTCTTCAAGATATAGTAGAGCAGCGGCGCAACGACCACCGCATAAATAATGAGCATCCACAACAGCAGCGTGAAGGAAGGCATCTTCAGTGATGGAAAATATTCCAGAACGTAATTCAAATTGTCCATCAGCGAATTGTAGTACATGCCATTCTGCGCACCCATCATGGGAAGGTTATTGCGCAATATCGATGCCCAAGCATCCGGATGGCCTGCCCATGAGCTCACTGGTTCCATAGCCAGATCATAGGCCGCATATTGAACACTTCCTTGACCATAGGCCTTCGAGGCAAACAATGGTTGTCCATCCGCTTCAATCCCGATTTGTGCGCCTTCCACCGCTTTCGCTGTAGAAATAGTAAATGCCCCATCCAGTTTCAGCGGCTTCCCGCCAAGCTTCTCCAGCTCGGCCAGCGAGTTAACGGTGGTGGTGCCGTTCGCAACTACCGGCGTAATGTCGGCAAACGGTGCCGCTGTTTTGGTATATCCCGCGCCTCCGGCCAGAATCAGGGTGCCGCCGCCATTTACCCAATCTGTAATCGCCTTGCGCTGAGGCTCTGACAGCGTATCGGAAGCAAAATTGTTGATAACAATGACGTCCAATCCGTTCAGCAGCATTCCATCCGACGGAACGCTGGCGTTCTTAAGCGGGAACACGCTCACGCTGTTGCCCTTGCCGTTAAGGACATTCATGAAATTCATCGTATCCGGATCATCCGATAACACGGCAATGAGTGCGCCTTGATAAGGAGAAGCCTGCACGTAGTTTTTACCTGTGGCAAACGGAATCTGCTTCCCCTTGGTATAAGATCCTTCATAGAAGAGGATCTGGTTATTATCTTTATTCAGCATGGCCCCTGGAATGCCGATCACGACTTCCTTCGGCGTATCCTTCGGCAGGTCCACCTGCTGGACGTAGGAAGTTTGATATCCGAAGCCATTGTAGTTCTGAATCTGCACGACCACGTCACCGGATATATCCCGGTCACTGGTTAAGGTCAGTTTGAGCGGATTCCATTTATCATGTTTAATCTTGCCTTGATAACCCATTTCGGATTGAATGCCAATCTTCGCTCCGTCGGCGTAGACGTTTCCGGCCGGAATCGACAAGGATAACGTGGCCACAATCAGCAGCGCCACCATCGGCAGCAACATCCACGTTTTTTTTGTATAAAACGACAACTGATGATTCCCCTCTCCACATATAAATTGCTTTCACATGAAAAATGACACATATGTTCCGAAGACGTATGTAAAGGTTCTCTTCACAAGTTCAACTATATTGACGAGTCGAATTCATGAAAAGTTTGACGTTTCCTTCCATAACAAGTTGTATTGGACCGTATTTTCAGCATTTCCGGGGGATTCAGCTTTTTTTACCAAGTCAACTATAAATAAAAATCCCACTCCAATAAGAGGAGCGGGATCAAGGGGTAATCCATTGCAGCGTTAAAGTGTTGGGCTGCTCCATTGTACTATCTATGATGAATCGTCCGAATACAGCCTCATATTCTTACTTGCACCCAGACACAGGCTGTCTTCCCGTCTGATTATACTTCCGCTTGCAAACCGTTAGTTGAATACAACCGTTTTGTTGTTATGCACCAGAATCCGATCCTCGACATGCCATTTGACGGCTCTTGCAAGCACCACGCGTTCGATGGTACGGCCAATACGCTTCAACTCGTTGACATCGTCCCGGTGGCTAACGCGCTGCACGTCCTGCTCAATAATCGGTCCGCCATCCAGCTCTTCGGTTACATAATGGGCGGTTGCTCCGATAATTTTCACCCCGCGGTTATAAGCTTGCGCATAAGGCTTGCCGCCGACAAAGGCCGGAAGGAAGGAATGGTGAATATTGATAATCCGGTTCCGGTAATGTTCGATAAAGGTTGGCGAAATAATCTGCATGTAACGCGCAAGGATAATCACATCGATATCATCGCCGATCACATCCAGCTGACGTTGCTCCGCTTGAGGCTTCGTATCCGCTGTAACCGGAATGTGGTGATACGGGATACCGAACGATTCTACGTATTCCTTCATATCTAGGTGATTGCTCACCACCAGTGCGATATCCGCATCCAGATCGCCAGCCTGCCATTGCCACAACAGCTCTACAAGGCAGTGATCTTCTTTTGAAACAAAAATCGCCAGTCGTTTCTTACGGACCGCATGATAGATATTCCATTCCATACGGAATTGATCGGCAACTTCCTGGAAGGACTCCTCCAGCTTGGGAAGCTTCGTATTCAAATCCTCCAGATCAAATTCAACCCGCATAAAAAACATGCCGCCGGCAGGATCCATCGTATATTGATCAGACTGGACAATGTTGGCGCCATGCTGGTACAGAAACTGGGAGACCGCCGCCACAATTCCCGGTCCATCCGGACAGGAGATCAGCATGCGGGCGCGATTAGGGTACTGACCTGCCGCAGAGGGCAGATCCTTCTTGATGTGAATTTCCATGAGACTCGGTGATCCTCCTTTTGAATCTGCAATTAACGGCCTCTCAGGAAAACATGCCGCGACATGCGGACGTTATCCTGAGAATGCCTTAGTATTCTGAATATAAAGCCATTTAATGAAGCTTATGAAGTCAGGGAAACACCGGACAACCAAGCGATCAGGCGCTGATTGATCTCTTCCTCCGAAAGGTCGGACAGCAGGCCTGCTGCCATGACCATATCATACAGGCGCTCCATCGGCTCGCGAGGATCCGCCTTTTTGGCTTTGGCATCATTCTTCAGAAGCGTCCAGGTATCCAGCACGAACGAACGGGATTCAATGCCTTCCTTCGCAAAAAAAGCACCCAGTTCTTCTACTTGCTGAGCAAAAGTTGGCCCGAAACGGCCTTCCACATCCCCACGCAGAAGCGCAATCTCGATCTCATACATCGGACGCTGCGTTTTCGGATCTTTACCGATCCACGGCGTCTCCAGAATGAACGGTCTGCCCTGTAGCTTCTCGTGATGAACCACTCTTTGAATGGCTTCATAGCCGATCCATCCGGTTCCAATCGGCGTATGACGGTCTTTACCCGCTCCACGCGGATTCTTGCTGTCATTCACGTGCACGACCGTTAACCGATCGAGTCCGATCAGCTTGTCGAACTGCTCCAGCACGCCGTCCAGATCATTTACAATATCATAACCCGCATCATGAATATGGCAGGTATCGAGGCAGATGGCCAAACGGTCATTGTACTTCACCTTATCAATAATGGAAGCAATTTCTTCAAAACTGCGTCCCATCTCGGTGCCTTTGCCGGCCATCGTCTCCAGCGCAATCTTCACTTCGGTCTCGTCCGTACCGCCGAGCACTTCATTGAGCCCTTCGGCAATTCGGTCGATGCCGTATTCCGCATCCTTATCGGTATATGCACCCGGATGGAGAACGATATTCTTCACGCCGACCGCATGCGTGCGGCGAATCTCCTCTTGCAAAAAGCTTACCGCCAGCTCAAACGTGTTGGGCTTGTACGATCCAAGGTTGATAATGTATGGCGCATGGACCACAATCTCATCAATCCCGCTTTCCTGCATAGCGGCTCTGCCTTCTTCGATAAACATGGAATCGATCGGCTTGCGGCGCGTGTTTTGCGGCGCGCCGGTATATATCATGAACGAGCTTGAGCCATATGATGTAGCTTCAGCCGTCGCAGTCAGCAATCCCTTGTCCGAAAACGACACGTGGGAACCAATTTTCAACATGCTGTATCCCCCTTTTTTTAACACACAATTACACCTATTTTAGCTTGTATATCGAAATAAATCTAGAAATGCGTTATAATTCTCATGAAAGTGTCATGTGACAATAATCATTGAGGTGATATACAAATGAAGAGCACAGGGGCCGTCATGGGCTATTTGTCGTCCAGTGCGCCGCCGTCATGGTTCATGAACTCCATTGCCTTCTGGGGATGGGTCATGCTTGGGCTGATGGGCATCGGCGGATTTTTCATGTTCCGCAAGTTTCTGAAAGTGCTTCCCAAAGCCGACGGCAAATCGAAGCTCGATTGGCAAAATTACTGGGTAGAGCGAAGCCGCCCGCTGTGGACGGATGAATCCAAAGCATTTCTGGACGAACTGGTGCAGCCTGTTCCAGGACCGTTCCGGGATATCGCCAAACACTCCATTGCAGCCGAAATCGGCAAAATCGCCGTCGAATCCGGCGCAAACGAAGTAACCCGGGATCACTGCATCAAAGGTTACATCGTGGCTACGCCGAAGCGGGATTACAAATTCCTGATGAACTTTCTGCACAAGAAAGGCATTGATTATACGCCTTACAAACACCTGATTAATAGGTAGAAGTCTGTTGAGTTTAATGGATCGGCCAGGCTTACAAAAAAAGAGAAACAAAGCCCAGCCAGCCCGTGGTGCATGGCGGTTGAATTCCGCACATGCACCACGGGCTGGTTTGTTCCACATCAGGATATAATCCGAACCGCAGGTATCATGCAATTCTTGTACAAATTTGAAGACGGAAAGATGCAGTGTTCCGCCTGCCCCATCCTTATCCCTCCAAACAGAGCCGGATTAGATCGTCCACATGAGCGGTAGCCAAGCATTCCACCGTGTCGGCGGCCCCGTAATAGATTTTCACTTCTCCATCCTCCTCCAGCACCATGCCGCCGGGGAAAATGACATCATTGCGGAAGCCACCATTCGTCTCGTACAGTGCCTCAGGCGCAAGCAGGGGCGATGCGCTCATGCCAAGGATCTTCTTCGGATTGTCAAGATCGAGCAGCATAATGCCGGCAGTATACCGTTTCTTCCAGGTCGGCTCCCAGCCGTTCTTCCCTCTAGCGGAATCAATATCCACCGCATGGAACGTAGTAAGCCAGCCCTTATCTGTCTTCACGGGCGGTGCGGCCGGACCGATCTTGTCATTGGCGAACGGCACCTGCTCCACCGCCAGCAGCAGCTCGGAACGGCCCCAATATATCAGATCCGGCGACTCCGAGATCCAGGTGTCGAACCGGTCCACTCCGCCGCGGCTATACACCGTGAACGGCCGTTCCAGCCGGACGTAGTTGCCGTTGATCCGTTCCGGGAATAGCACCATATTTCGCAAGTCTGGCGTTGACATGCTCAATACTTCAAAGGATTCAAAATCGTCCGTTACTGCGATACCTCCCCGGATGCCGTGCCGCGTATCTACCGCGAAGCACATGTAGCAGCGGCCGTCAATGACCGTCAGACGCGGATCATAGGCGCGGAGAATCTCTTCGTCGCGCAGTTTGAAGATCGGCTTTGGCCCCGCTGTCCAGTGAATACCATCGTCGCTGAAGGCGATGCCGAGATCTGTCGTATGATGCGGATCAATGATCTGCTTCTCCAGCGAGCCATAGTCATTGCGGAATACCATGATGTAGCGGCCGTTAAACTTAGCGACGCCTGCATTGAAGACAAGTGCGGTGGGATACGGAACACGTGCCGCGTCCAACACGGGGTTGGCCGGATGGCGGCGAATGAACGGGCTGGACGCCAGCGTTCCAATGTTGGGCATATTCGTGGTTTTCATCTATTAATATCCTCCTCCTTGTAAGCTGAAAAGTACAATTTCCGGGTTATCAACGTGTCCTTCGCGAGTGCGAATTCTCCCATGAGCTTCTAAACAAGAAGCCCATGCCTTGCGAAAGGATAGTCGATCGTAATACGTCCTACCTGACAATCACTAAGACCACTGTAAAGATCAGCCTTGCCGTCCGGGCGCATGACAATGCCTGAAGAAAAAACACAGTCCACCAAATACGGTGCTTTGGCAGGTCCTGCCGGGTAGCAGGAACGACTACCGATCACATGAAGGTCCGATGACTCACAGGTGGTTGGATCGAAGACGAAGGCCATGTTCAGGTACACCTTCAATTCCCCTCCGTTCTCATCCTTATCCAGGTAACAAATGTGGCCAATGATTCCGATTTTGTCACTGTCGAGGAGATAAGCCTGATTGACGCCTCCCCATTCGCCTTCCCCGAAGATGCCATGAATGTAAGGTGCGTTCTCGATGACGTCCGCAGTCAAATCTTCCAGTCTGTCAACGACCGTAAAGCCGATCATGGATTCGCTCCCGTATTTGCCTCTCATCTCGGCGCTGCGCGGACGCGAGAAAACGCCGATCCTTCCGTCCGACAACGACACAAGACGAATATCCTTCATTTTGTTAGGTCCGGTCGTGAAGTAGTACAAATTATGGAGGTCGGTGCCCCGAAAGAAATAGCCGAAAAATGTGCTGTATCTTCCACTTTGGTATTGCACATGAGTCCCGCCCATTACGAGCTCATCACCGATTTCGCTGATGTAAGGGTCCTCCAGAGTATAGATCATGCTATCTTCCACCACGCTCCATTCATCCTGTCCCGTTTCCTCGAACAGGCGGACCCAAGAGCGGGCCCATTCCTCGCGACGTTCTACCCGCCCGAACAAATAGCGCTTCCCATCCCGTTTGAATGGAATCGAAATATTGTAGACATCAAAACCATCCACGCCATGAAATTTCAAGGTTGCACTTTCATAGATCGTTTTTGTCGCTTCAAATTCAATTCGTTGCTTCTGCAAGGTCAAAATTCCTCCACACCTTCCTTTTGTTTTTCAACTCGTTTATTTAAGTGAAGCTTGATACTCCTGGAATTGCTTCTGGTATTCTGCAACCACTTTATCCAGACCGGCTTTCCTCATTTTTTCTAGTGCAGCCGGGAAGGCCTTATCGTATTCTTGAACCCCCATATAAATCGGAGTGATGCTTGCCGAAGCTTCCGACAAAATATTGGTGTATTCGGCTCTTACATTCGTCGGGTCAAAAATAAAGTTCGCCGCGATACTGTTGATTGCATTCGGATTTGGCTCAAACAAGACTTTGTTGTTATCTGGAATGCTGTTCTCCAAGTCAAATCGCATGAAGTTTACGTTGCCGTTTTGCGAATCAGAACCTCTAAACCCCGGATTATTATTGTTATTCGGATCTTTGATCGGCTTAAAGCCCGTCTCACCGTCCTTGGTGTAGTGCTTGCCTTCAATGCCATATTGTACCAGATCATAATTTTCTTGACTTGCCAGCATCCAATCCATGAATTTGACGGCCGCTTCCGGATTTTTGCTATTTACCGGTACGGCATTTCCGTTCTTGAAGGTGAGCGGACGCATATATTCTTTCTCCGGGTTAAACCATACAACGCCGATATCGTTTACAGTGGCTTCTGGATTGTACTTCTTGAGCCCGTTCAAGCTTCCGCCAGTTCCCAAACGGACGAACCATTCACCGCTGTCGAGTTGTGCATCTACCTGCTCCTGCTTCATGACCAGGATATCGGGATTGGTAATACCCTTTGTGTACAGCTCGCGCATGAAAGACGCATCTTTCTTGAACTCTTCGGTCTCAATCCAAGACTTAACCTCGCCGCTTTGATTCACATAGAAGAACTTATCCTTCACGGTAAACGGGAACGTGTCATAAGTCCGGTGCAGGATGGACGTATGCAGGTAGATCGGGTCAAAGTCAGCGCGAGTGCCAAGATAGGGCTTATTGCTTCCCTTCCAGTTCTTCATGACAATCTCCCAAGCGCTGATCAATTCAGCTGGAGTCGTCGGCTCTTCGAGATTATTCTCAGAGAGAATGTCACGACGAATATTGAATTGACCTTCACTCGCCATTTCAACCCAATAAGAGGGAACAGCATAATACTTGCCATCGATTTTAGCTCCGTCGAAGATATCATCAGGAATATATTTCTTCAGATTTTCTCCATACTTTTCGATCGCATCCGTGATATCCGCCAGTGCACCGCGGTTATAGTAGCTCGAGAACGGCGTGCGGTCCTGCATGACGTGGAACAGGTCGAAATCTTCCCCAGTGGACAGCATTAAGTTCAGCTTCTGATCCCACGCATCCCACGGTATATATATTTTTTCCACCTCAACGCCGACACCGTCCGCAGCCAGCTTCTCATTGACCTTTTGGAACACTTCCTTGTAGTCTTTCGGCTCTGTGCCTGGAACTAAATATTTGATTTTGACCGTATTGGCAGGCTTGTCATTATTCTCTGAATTGGAGACTGAAGAATTGTCTCCCTTACCGCATCCAATTAACGTCGAAAGGACAAGCACCACAGCCAATAGAAACACACCATACTTTTTCATATTAAATATTGACCTCCTTCTATAAAGTGCTTAATTTATGTTAACCCCGAAGGGAGTATATCAGCCTTTGACAGAACCAATAACCAGGCCTTTCACGAAGTACTTTTGCAAATACGGATAGAGTAAGACGATCGGCCCGATCGTCACGATCGCTGTTGCCATCTTGACCGATTCTGAAGGAAGCGTGATGTCGCTTGTTCCGGCCAGCATCGTCATCTCGTTCAGCATGCTGATCTCCGATTGCATTTGCAGTAGCATAAATTGCAGCGGGTACAAATCCTTGCTGTCAATCAACATGATTGCATTCCACCAATTATTCCAGTAATCAAGTCCGTAGAATAGCGCAATCGTCGCCAATACCGGTTTGCATAAAGGAAGATAGATCCGGAAGGCAATCGTAATATCGCTGGCCCCATCTATGTTTGCCGACTCTCGCAGCGAGTCGGGAATCCCGCTCATGAAATTCCGAACAAGGAAGAGGTTGAACGGGCTGAACAGCAGCGACGGAATGATCAAAGCGAAGATGTTATTGGTCAATCCAAGCGACCGATTCATCAGATACCAGGGAACAATTCCCGCGGAAAAAATCATGGTAATAAAGAAATAGAGCGCCATTGGATTGCGGTATTTCACATTTTTGTTCGCCAACGTATAGCCAGCCATGGACGTAATCAGAATCGCCAGCACCGTACCAACAATTGTGACGAAGATGGAAATACCGTAGCTCTGCATGACCTGGGAACCCCCTGTAAAGATTAGCTTATAGGCATACAAAGAGAACTCCTCCGGGAAAAGGCTGTATCCGTTCTTCAATATGGCATCCTCATCCGTGACCGAGATCATCAGAACCAGAAGCATTGGAAGCAAACAAAGCGCCGAATAAACCGTAATGAGAGCATACATAATCGTCTTGCTGAATGAAAACGTCTTCACTTCTATACCTCCTAAAACCTTTCTTCGGGAATCTATCGCCGAAACCGGATTCTAATACAACGCGCCATCTTTAAAAAATTTGCGGGTAATGGCATTCGTGCCGAAGACTAGGATAAACCCAATGACGGACTGGAACAATCCGACAGCCATAGCTTCGGAAGGATCGCCAATCTGACGCAAAGAGCGGAATACATACGTATCAATGATATCCGTGGTCGAATACAAGGTGCCATTGTCGCCAATCAAGGCGTAGATCATCCCGAAATCGCCGTACATGATTTTGCCGACCGAGAGCAGCATCAGTATAACCACTGTAGGCATCATCAACGGAATCGTAATGCGCATGCACATCTGCCACCGGTTAGCCCCATCAATCTCGGCAGCTTCATACAACGTCTCATCGATCCCGGTGATGGTAGCCAGATAAATAATGGCGCTCATCCCTGCTCCTTTCCACACATGCATGACGGTAAGAACAGCCGGCCATACCTTCGGCTCGGTGTACCAGTTGACCGAGGCGAGGCCAAGCTGGTTCAGCAATTTGTTCACGATCCCCATATCCATAGAAAAAAACGCATACAGCACATAGCTGATGACAATCCAGGAAATGAAGTTCGGAAACAACATCATTGATTGGCTAATTTTGACGAACAGCTTCTTGCGCAGCTCGTTCAGGATCAGTGAAATGGCCAGTGCCGTCAGCGTTCCAAAGACAATAAAGAGCAAATTTAGAAAGATTGTGTTAAAGGTGACCGTAAACGCCTTGCTCGACCCGAAAAAGAACTCGAAGTTCTTTAATCCTACCCACTCGCTATGAAATATGCCCTTTCTATAATTGAATCGTTGGAAAGCAATCAGTATATACGGATACGTCATATACCCGAAAATAAACGTGTAAACCATCGCCGGAAGGACCAGCAAGTAAGATGTTCCATTCCTACGGATATCAGAAAACATGCCGAATGCCGGTCGCTGTCTCTTTTCCAATTTCTTATCCTCCTTCTTTGCAGTGTACATTTTTGGGCTGCGTTGACGCTTGCTCTAACTCTACAGCAGCGGGTCAGCGTTTCCAATTTCAAATACCGGATATCGCTTTCACGATTCGATTAAAGGGCTTTCAAATTTCGAACTGATTTTCATTGCACAAGAATGGAAATTATTGATATAAAGCACAACCTTTCAAATTATCGAAACGGCTTTCATTTTTGCGAGAAGGAGTACCTTTTTAGCCAGATATGTCCTATAGTGAAGAGGTTATATTAACGGCATTGGGAGGAATTCTTCATGCGGAACACCATGAATCGGCTTGTTCGATACAAGGCGTTTCAAAAACTTACAATTTCATATTTCCTGCTCGTTCTACTAACCGTCAGCCTGCTGTCCGGTGTCCTCTTCCTTCTCTTCTCCAAAAGCGCCGTCAAGGAGATAGACCGCAATTCCAAAGCCATGTTGTCCCAAATCACTTACGCCTCGGAGGTCGTCTATAACCAAGTCATGACAATCGGTAATGCGCTGCTCATCCAGCCGGAGATCACCTCATTCCTGAACGACACGTTGGAGGACAAGACGAACAATTATCAGATATTCCAACAAATGAACCAGATTATAAGTGTGTATCCTTATATTTATAGTGCCGGGATCTACCGGCCTTCTACGGGAACAGCCGTCGATACAGCCGGGCTTCCATTCGACTCCTCGCTCACCACCCTTAGCGCGGAGCGGTACATGGAATTCTATCCACGTAGCTTGACCGTTGCCGACCGCAACAACGATGCGCCACTTCAGCTCCTGACCTTTCTGCTGTACCCAGATTTTTCATTTAAGACCTCCGACAACCCGCTTATCTATATCAATGTGGAAGAAAAGTCGATTCTGACGACGATCCGCAAAATCAGCAAAACGGATTCCGCCAACAACGTTTTTGTCATCAACAAAGAGGGCAAAGTGCTCTCCCATACCGATTCAAGTTTATTTCTGAAAGATTGGTCCGAGGAACAGTATGTTCAGCAAATTCTAAATCAGGACAAGGAAGAGAACAGCTTCACAACAAATATTCTAAATAAAAAGCATCTGGTCACTTATGTGAAGTCGGAGAAAATGGACTGGTATTTTGTAAGCGTTTCCCCCTACTCCGGACTCATCTCCAACATTGACCGTCTCCGCAACGTTACGCTGCTTGTGACAGCCGGAATTGTACTGACAGGTCTTCTGATCTCTATTTTTCTGACCAAGAGCATTTATAGACCGTTATCGACGCTGTTTGAAAAGATCATGCCGGACACGGATTCTCCAGTCTCCGATTCGCCGTTCATAGATGAATATAAGATGATGACCGAGGTTTTCCATTCGTTGGAGGAACGTGAAAAATCGATGCAATTCGTGATCAACCGCTCTTCCCGAACGATTCGTGAGCATTACTTACTTTCATTACTCTGGGGTCATCCGCTGGAACATTCTGTTCCGAGCGAATTAATTCGGGATATCGACAAGAAAGTATCCGGGCCTTATTTTTGCGTGATTGTATTCAAAATCAATGCGCTGGAACCGACAAGAGGGAGGATGGAGACGGAACAGCAGCCGCTGCTGCTCTTCGCTCTAGGCAATATTGCAAAAGAGATGCTGGAGCCTATCGGAGCATGTGATTACCTGTTTATGGGGGGAAATGAAGCCGTCGCAATCCTTCAGTGTACGAACAACCAACAGCCTGAGGAGCTCGAGGCTGCCTTGGGCAATATTCAGAGTTTTCTGAACCGTTACTTCAAGGTGACGGTATCCATTGGCATAGGGGATATAAGTTACGGCAGGAAAAATATTTCTTACTCCTATACTTCGGCGCAGCAGTATGTTAAATACCGGCTAATCTACGGGAAGGAATCGATACTGGATGCCGTTACAACACGGCCCCATATGATGACGGCCTTAAGTTATCCCAGCGCCTTCGAGAAGAAGCTAATCGATGCTGTGCAGTCCGGGAAGCCGGAACCAATCCGGGATGCAATCGGACAATTCGTGGAACAGATCTCTAACGGTTCAATCAATCAGGTCATTACATACAGCACCCAGCTCATGCTATCCTTACTTAAACACTTTGACTATTTGCAGCATGTGCCGGATTCCAATTTCAACGAGTATCTGGATGCGGTGACCGAAATTGAATCCGCCGAACATCTGACGGAAATCAAGGAAACTTTCAATCGCTATTGTTTTAATATCTGCACATTAATCGAAGAGAAGAATCTTTGGATGAATGCCCAGAAGCACAATGTTATCATTGAAAAAGTGCAGAATTACATCCAGGAACATTATGCCGAGCCAAACTTATCTCTGGAGCTGGTGTCCAACATTGCTGGCCTGTCGCCAAGCTATTTGGGAAAGCTCTTCAAAAAAGCAACCCGTCAATCGTTCAGTGAATACCTGAATCACACCAGGCTGGAGAAAGCAAAGGATTTGCTTGCTTCCACCCATGAGACTGCAGCCAAAATCAGTGAATCGGTCGGAATGTACAATATCACTTACTTCTCCACTCTATTCAAGAAAAAATACGGCCTGACTCCTTCCGTCTTCCGCGAGCAGGAGGCGATAAGAGGCAATGAAAGGGCTGGAGAATAAACAAATTAGAGCTTTCGGTTTGCGAGAAAAAACTGGTGTTGCAGCTAAATTTCCAGCTCCAGCTATGACAGTGACCTCAATGAGTAGAGTGCTGTTCTCAAGGTACAATACAAAAAGAATTCATTTTTACCTATAGATGATTCTACACAAAAAAGCATCGACTACACGCCATACCAGCATCGCTGGACGAGTTACTCTTGTTGGAGCTTTAAAGCCCCTTCCGGGATTGTCCGTCTGGGCTTCTGGCAGGGGCTATTTACCTTAGCCAGTTAAATTAAATAGATACACCATTATCCCTACAAGCAAAGGGCCTATCACTAAAAACCCGAATATCAGGGCAATAACTTTTAGAGTTCCTGATATTCCTTTTGACGAGTTCAAGGTGTCTAGTTTATTATTGATTTCTTTTAGCTCTTTCAATATTTCTCTATTTAGATCTTCAGACACATCAAAGTCCTCCTTATACACATGAATCAAAAAACACAAGATATTTTTCAATTAATCGTTAAAAAATACAAACTTAGTTATATATAGTTAGTCGGTACATTTTACCATAATCATCATACCAGATGTTTTTATAGATCTAGTAAAAAAAAAAAACCAAAAGCACCTACACCTTTGGTTTTCTGCAATAATCCGAATTTTCTCAAAACTTCATAGAATAACAGCTTCGTATATCTTACTTTTACTATAATTGTGCCGTATTAATATAAACCCTTGCGCAGAGTAAACGACCATCCGGCAATAATAAAGACATCCCCCTCCATTAGAGGATATTCTTTATAAGGCACCATGGACTCTCCCTTCAATATCGTACCGTTTCTCGAACCTAGATCCTTCAGTACGTAACTTCCGCCTTCACGCGAAAGCTCGACATGCGCCCGTGAAGTCCCCACTCCCTGTGCAACGAATTGGGCTACGTCAGGGGACCGGCCGATAATGAAATGGGGCTGATGCAGTTCAATCCGCTGGGGGGCGGCTGCATTCGGTTCGTTTAGCTCGAGGTAAGCACCTGCTGAATGTTGCACGCCTGGACGGGCTACGGCATCCGGACTTAGCAGCACGGTAGCCCCCCCGCCTTCAGGGAACGAAAGCACCTCCGTCCGTTGGGACAACTGGGCATAATAATCCCCCTCCTCCCCATATGGATCCGCAGTCGCAGCTGCTGCCTCAGATGAACGCGAATAAGTATGGCCCTGCGGAGACTGTGCAGGATATCCCGCTGAATGGTGATCTCTCTCGGAGTTAACTGGAGATTTAGGGACCCGCCATCTCCAGTTCTCTTTTCCCTCCTCAAGCTCTGCTTCTGCTTTTCCAGCGTCTGTTTCCCGGCTATCCCCAAGAAGACCCGATAAAGGGTCCGCCTGAAAACGTGGGACAGACTTCCACTTGGAGTCCTGCGGACTAAGCTCTGTTGACTCGAATATGGGCAAGGAACCGGACCAATCGCCAGATCTTCGTGAGAGCAGCTTGAGTTTACCTGTCCAGCCAAGCCAGGTTACTGCAGCAAGCAGAACCGTAATCCCTACCGACAACCCCAGCATCAGTGAAGTAGGCTGATTCATGTACAGCAATCTCCAAGCTCCCGCTGCGGCGAGTAAACACCCTAACAAAATATAGGTGCGAACCGGCGAGGCTTTGCCATTGTCCGAAGCTTCTGAATTTGTATCATCTGTATCAGGGAGCCACGCAGGATTAGAGCTCAAGGGGCTTCGATCCACTTGAGAATTCATTTCCTCGCTCTTGTCCCTCTTCCCAAACATCTCATTCGTACGTTCCGCCAGACCTCGGATTAAACTCTGTTTATCCGTGTGGGTGTCACTCTCTGTCTGCGGCACTGCTGTCCGCCCGCGAGCCGGTTCTGTAAATGCAAATGCAGGCTTGGAGCCCATGCTGCTTAATTGACTATCGGTATAGGGCAAGCCTTGATTAAAGCTTGAAGGCATTGCTGCATTTGTTTGAGTTACAGCACGATGGTCTTCGCCCTCTCCAGCTAATAGCTCAACCACAAGCTTCTTAAGTCCCGGCAGATTGAAGCTCTGTTCACTGCAGAACGACATCAGTGCCTGTATCCCTCCCCCTTTTAGCTCCGTCACCGATGCGAGCAACCTTGTCATTAGCTCCTTGAGCATAACCGGAAGACGAGTGCCGCTTGCTTCGGTAACTGCAACGGGAACATACGTTAAATATAAAGTGCCAAGATGCAGGGAACCTTCAATAAACAGATAATCCTCATGCAAAATATAATTTTCCGGTTGAAGCATATACAACTTGCTGTCGTCCAGAGCAGTGACGATCTGCAACAGCAATCCAAAATATTCGGTCAGCGTCATTCGCTCGCTCTTTAACGCTTGAGATAGCATTTTTTTGCCGGTGATATCATATTCCAGCGTTACCTTATAATCGACTTCTTTCATATGCAGCTTCAGGAAATGAGGGATTCTCGAAGAACGGATCATTCCCAGCTGTACATGATTAAGTTCTGATGATTGGATTCCTTCAGCCCGGTCCAGCACCATAATGGTTCCACCGTTCTGCATAAAATCCGCCTTTAATCCGAGCATAAGCTCCCTCCCTCCTACAAGTGCAGTACCACATACGTGCTGATTACGCCAGGAAGGACAGCAATCATAAAGGGGAATCGCAAGTGTTCCTCCTGGCTATTGCGCCATGGCAACCAGCTCTTCATAACAAAAACACCGGCGATACTGCCAACGACATTGCGTATTCGCTTCATCATTTCCCGCCGCCAGAGCAGGATGAGCAAACCGATGACACCGGCAAAAATTACAGAATACATGACGCCTTGCAAGGTAAACCATAAGCCGGTCCAGGCACCAATCCCCCCAAACAGCTTAACGTCACCCGCTCCCACAGCCCCTATAAAATACATGATCAACAAGATAAGAAACCCTGCTCCAAGACCCTGCAAAGAAAAGAACAGCCCCTCCCACCCGTCCAGAACGCCATAATAGACAGGACCGGACAGCATAGCAGAAACGGTTAAAACATTCGGTATTTTCATGGAACGAAGATCTGTAATGAATGCTGCGATCAGATAAACGGCACAAACACCAAAAGCAACGGCCATACTGCATCAAAACTCCCTTGCTTAAACTATTCACTGGAATAGCCTTGATAAGATTTTAACTATGGATGAACAACGAATGCTTCTTTAGAATGACTCTCTGAAACGCTTCTTTGGGAACCCTTCATTTCGGACTCTTGCTATCAAGCCTCAAGAACCTGACCGCGCCACCACCGTAAACGGAACCTCAATCCGCTGCCCGTCTGCTGTCTCAACGACAAACAGCCACGTTCCAGGCGTTGTATTAAAGCCTACGTTCCATTCCCACTCGATATAGCCGTTACCGTCCGCGGTCTCCCAGCCCAAATATTTAGCCGTGCTCTGACCGCTCTTATAATAGACTGACAGTTGGGCACTGCTTCCCGGCTCTACTTTTACTTTTACCTTAGCCTGCTTGCTAGCAACGGCCGGATTCGGCTTCTCCAACAGCTCGATAGCCCCGTTCGTCCCCGAGCCATCCCCTGAACCCGTCCCTCCTTCGCCGGTGTCGCCAATCCATAATCTCTCCTGAGCTTTTGCCTGCAGCACAATGCGTTTGTTCAAGAAAGGAACCCGGATCGGAAGCGCGTAATTCACCTCAATGCCGAAATAGGGACTCGCTCCGCTCTTCAAATTCGGAATGTGAACATTGGACACATGGATTCGTTCATAGTCCAGAAGATGGTCAGGCATAAATGGCTTCAGCAGCGGCTTGACCACAGGATCGAGTACAGCTTCCACGGTTTGGTTCTTAAGCTGCTGCAGCGGCTCCTCGCCTGACGCTACGGCTTGCGTGATCCACTCATTAACAGGAGAAGGAAGAGAGTCGCTGTAATTTGAAACCCAATCAGAAAGTGACAATTTGGGAATCTCCCAATGGGATGTGCTTGGTGAGCCTTCTCCTGCTCCACTACCATCAGCATTGGCCTGCACGGCCAGAGAGACAGGATACATATGAGCCGCTACGGTTTTGACCGTATCCGAAACGGTACTCTGGAGCGCTGTCGAAATCAACGTCATTTGCACGATATAAATGAGGAAAATGACAAAAAACATAAACATCGGCAGCACAAGTGCAGCTTCCACCACCATGCTTCCTCGTTCCGATGACGCTTTACCTTTATGGAGAGGTTTCTGTATTACCGATAATCGTTTCATTCAAGTACCCCTAATCCTAATAGGAAAAATCCGCCTTACGCTTTACCATGTAACGACTTCCCTGAACTTCGTCCCCATCGTTTCCAAATACAACGCCGATCGCTTTCGTCACTCCTGGAAGAAACCATAAACGCATGGCCGTCCTGACCTCTCCTGAAGCGTAGGTAAATCGCTCCGCAGGATTAGTGCCGGTGTTCAATCGAATCAACGCCAACATGCGCGATAGCTTCTTCTCGTTATTGCTGTGAATAAACAGAAATATTCGCAAATGATCCCTGTAAGTCAGCTCAATGGGGACATACTTGGATAGCTGAACGCTCCCCTTCTGACACAACTGGATCATATCCTCAATGGCCTTCTCAATCCCATACAGAATGGCTGCCGCCAAAATCGCCAACGGATTTCCCAATTTACTATTCACAATAAATCCTTCCATCGTCCGGATCGCGAGTCTGGAACCAAAGATCTCTGCATAGGCCGCTGATATATTCCCGGCGGGGTTATGAAATCCGTATAGAATGTACTCCACTTCCTGGTTCCCAATGGCGAATTCCTGGATGACATCCCCGCCCGTGTTGGAACCATCAACCATTCCGGTTAATTTCCCAATATCAAAATGCTGATAATAATGAACGGCGTACTCATTTTGAAACAGTTCATCCCTGACACCGCCCAGCACGTTCCCCATAAATCCAAACATACCGTCCATATTATCCATTGCTTGTTTACCGGCATCATACGGATCATCGTCCATAGGCTTTCCCTTATTCATGTTGTCCGCTTCGGCATTAAATTGAAGGCTTTCGTCATAGTACTGCTGGAGTTCACGGAACTCATCCATAATAGCCTGATGTTGTCCATTCAACCCGTTAATCGCCTCAATGACCTTGGATGCCTGCTTCAGCTTCTGACTGGCCTGCTTCTCCATCGCCTTCCGTTCCTTATCGGATGTGCGGAACTGTTCCAATGACGCCTGTTGCCGATCTATAATATTCCCACTGCCTGATACTCCATAATTAGACACATAACTTTGTAATGTGCGACTGGCTTCAAGCACCGTCCCCTTCATTCCCTCTCCCCCCAGCGAAGAATGAAGAGTAGTGACCGCTCGTACAACCTGTTGGTATCGACTCTCCTGGCTATCAATCTCTTGCCGGAAGCCGTTCAAGAATTCATCGCTATGAATTAATTTGTCAGCTTGCTTCCGTATGGATTGAATCATCTCCGCTTCTGCCCCGGAAGAATCGGTAGATCCTGGTGTTACATCATTCGTGACCTGATCATATCCCTTATTAGATGAACGGTTTTCGGAATCCTTAATGACCTGCTTCATCTCTTCATTCAGATTCCTTGCTTCCTCCCATAATTGATGCGCATCCGAGAGCAGCTTGTCATTCTCCTTCTGAACTCGGCTGGCTTCTCTCGAAATTTGTGATCCAATGGAAGAAATTCCGCTCCGGTAAGTCATGAGCAGCAGCGTATACTGTTGTTCCTTAGGAGGCCTGTCCGCATCTTCCTGTTGTTTAGCCTTATAATCCTCGTATTGTGATGCCACATCAGCGGCGGTATACATACTGCCCCCCAGCGAAGTGTCGGAGATCGATTGTCCCGGCGGATCCATAACCAGCTTCGAAAGCCGGATTGCATGCTCCCCTGCTTTTCGCTGCTTTGCCAGCATTTCATCCAGCGCCGCTTCCCGTTTGTCATACAATTTGCGAAGCTTCTTAAGGACATCAATTGTATTGGAAGCTTCCTTCATGGACTGCGATAACGGTTTGAACTTGCCCACTAATTCCAAAGTGAAATCAATCGGCGCTTTATATTTCATATCCTCGATAATCTGTCGATTGAATATGTCATAAGTCCCCAGCGGACGCTGCAGCTCAAGACCCGAACTATCGAGCTCCATTGCCATTAACCGGAATGCATCGCTCCGCTCTCCCGGATTCATGCTGTCATTGAGAACATTGCCCATAATGAGATCGCCGCTGGTGTCTCCAAGGGCATATAATCCATATTCCTTCTGAAGCTGCGGATCATAGGAGGACATCACGGAGCGTACGGCTGCTCTAGTCAGCCTTTCGCTTTGCACCTTCATCGCTGCTATGCGGGAATAATCAATAAAGATAGCTACAAACATGAATACAGCAGCCAGGGCGATAATCAAAAAAACAGATACAGATCCATCGGACGATCGGCCACCCTCTCTCCTTCTTCGACTCGACCGTGCTTCCCTATGCTTCGTCATGACTATCGCGAACCTCCGAACTTTTGTAGAACTTCTCCTGCGGCAGCCTTATCCGTTCCATTTCTCCCGCCTTGAAACTTCGATCCGTAATATCGCATTAGATCCACCGTGCGAATAAACTCAACAGGATCCACCACGATCGATTGTGCGCTGACCTTGATCTGGCCTCCGTCGTCCAATATTCGACTCAATGGCGTCAGAGATACCTGCTCATTTAATGAAGTCGTCACCTTTCGAATGAGCAGCTGATTCGTATAACGCATCTCTCCCGCCATGCTAGCGGGCACAGCCGTACCGCCCTTGGACATTTTGAGTTCGGGCAGCTTCCCGCTGCCTTCTTCGCCGTGCGGCAATTGTATCGCCTTCGTGCCGTCTCCACCGGCCAAACCAAATAGAGTTCCTAACACGTGATCATCCGTCAACCGCCAATATAGCGCATCATATTGTCCCTGCTCTACGGATCCCGTGGCTGCAATCTTATGACTGTTATCCCAGCTAAACGCAGTCCGCTCGGATGCTGCAGCTGAAGCCTGGACCAACATAGACTGTTGATAGATGTACAAGCATAGGAACAGCAGCAATACCGTCACCATCAACACGATGGGAAGCACCAGGGAAGCTTCCACCGTGAAGCTCCCTGACTCGTCCTTCCATCTTCTCTGAAACCCTTTACTCAAGAAAACCTTTGCTTTTATTGTCAATATTACGAAACAAATTATTAACCAACGCCGTAATCTTATCTTTAAATATAAGCGCGATAATCAAAATAACGACAAGGATCAGAATCATCTCAAGTGTTCCGATTCCTTTCTCATCCTTCCAAAAAGCTTTCAACCCGCTCTTTACCATGGACAACATCATCATTCATACACCGATCCCTTCTACATGTTCATCATCATAAATGCAGGCGCTCCGAGCAAAACAATCACGATCATAAAAATGACCACCATTGGCAGCACCAGCTTCGAGGAGGCCTGCTCCCCCCTTGTTCTTCCGATGGCCTTACGCTTCTCCCAGAGTACTCGGGACAAATCGCGCAGTGCCAAAACAAAGTCATTCCCGCCGCGTCGAAAATTAAGCAAAACGGTTGTTGTAAATATCGATACTTCCTGAACACCACATCGTTTATTGAACTGTTCGAAGGCTTGCTGAAATGAATGGCCTCCTTCCCATTCAAGCACCATTCGCTTCAGCTCGACATACAGTGGATGGTTCATGTCCTCATTCCGCTCTACACAATGAATGACCGCCCGCTGCACCGTCTCGCCGGCGCCAACAAGTAACACAATCTTGTTTAGAAGCTCCGGCAGCTCCATAACGATATCCTGCTCGCGCAGCATTACCTTTTTGTGGAGATCCTTGACCAAAGCGACAGGCAGCAACACCCCTAATCCCAATCCGGCCAGAAGTCCGACAACACCTCCCGACAGCAATGACCATATACAGCCACCGATCAAAATGAGCCATGTATATGCAAGAGCTTCGGCCATAAACAACAACGTCATTTCTGTGCAATGCCGCAAGCCATGTATCTTCTGGACGGAGCCCTGCATCCGATAGAAAACGATTGGAATACGCATCGGAATTTTTCCCTGCTCCAGCAGGAACAACAGAGGCGGTGCTAACCGTTGCAGCCTAAGACCTTCCATTTGCACTTTGCTGAGACGATGGTATCGTTCACCGCACATATGATTCAGCACCACCCAACCACCCACAAGCAGAACCACCAGCGCGCCCGCTACCCATGGCAACATGCCCGCCTCACCTCCTTACACCTTGATATTCATCATTTTGCTGATCCACAAGAAGCAGCCTCCTAGAGCGGCCAGCGCAACAGAGGAGATCATAATCCCCGGTCCGCTATACATCGTTTCCATATAATCTGGAGACGTCAGGTTCATGAACAGCAGCAGCAGGAACGGCGCAGCCAGCAGCGCCTTGGATTCGAACCGCTTCTGGGCGATCATCACGGATATCTCCTGCTGAATATCCAGCTTTTCTCCGATGACCGAAGAGGTTCTGCGCACGACTTCAACCAGATCGCCGCCTGTGCGTTTGCAAGTCGAAAAGACATCCGCAAAATTCGCTATATCCTCCATCCCTGCCCTCCGGGCAAAATCCTGCAAAGCCACTTCAATAGGCTCGCCGTACTCCATCCGAGACACAATGACTTTGAGCTCAAAGATCAGATCACTATGGCCTCCGGGATCAAGCAGCAGCAAATCCTGTACCGCGTCCCTGAACCCATTCTCCACGGAGCGGCCAGCCGACAGAGATGAGGACAAGGAATACAAAGCTTGCTTGAAGTGAAGATTCAGCGTCTTGCGCCTGCGTTCCAGCATAAACCGTCGCCAAAATTTAGGGATCGTCAGACCTCCCGTTCCAAGCAGCAGCGACAAAATCAGATTGTGATAAAACAGATAACCGATAGAGAAAAACACAAGACCGCCAAGGATGACACATCCCATTCTCTGTCTCATCGAGAGATGATAGACACCGTAATCCGGGAGAGTGTTAGTTCGAGCTGGGACAGCATGCTCACGTTTTCCAGCCCCCTTACTCCTCTTGATCACCCGCTCACCTTGACCCTCTTCCGGAGTCAATACAGAACCGCCAGATCGCTTCATGACGTCACCTCCATCATCTTCTGCAGCGGCCAAGCCGTAATCCCGGCCATATGAAGCTTGTCCGCCGATTGAAGTGGGTTACCGCAAGGTTCAAGAGACCCAATCACCCGGCCGCCTGATTCACCCGTCTCGCGGAACCGGTACAGCGGATTCAGCAGCACCTCGCCGCCGCTCATTCCGATCACTTCGCTTATCTCTGTTACGCGCCGCGATCGATCCCTAAGCCTGGATAAATGAACGAAAATATCAATCGCGGAGCTAATCTGCTGACGGACCATGCTGATCGGAAGATCCGCACCGCTTAGCACCATCGTTTCCAAACGGCTGATCATGTCCTTTGTGCTGTTAGCGTGCCCCGTAGAAAGGCTTCCGTCATGCCCGGTATTCATCGCCTGCAGCATATCCAGCGCCTCGCTTCCCCGCACTTCGCCCACCACGATCCGATTGGGGCGCATCCGCAGCGAGGAACGAATCAGATCGCGTATCGCGATTTCCCCCCGGCCTTCCGTGTTAGCGTTCCGGGTCTCCAGCGACACGAGATTCGGGACCGTCACGATTTTCAATTCCGCCGAATCCTCAATCGTGATAACACGCTCATCAGGCGGAATATACTGCGATAATGCATTCAGGAAAGTCGTCTTGCCCGAACCCGTCCCTCCGCCTATAAAAATGTTGTATTTACCCTTGACCAGTATCCGAAGCTGCTCCGCCGCCTCCTCTGTTAGCGCGCCCCTTCCAACCAGGTCATCCATTGTCATGGGCGATTCCGGAAACTTACGGATCGTCATGGTCGGCCCTTTCAGCGCTATAGGAGGGAGCACAATATTGACCCGCGAGCCATCCTTCAATCTGGCGTCAACGATGGGCGTTGATTCATTCACCACCCGGTTTACCGTACCGACAATGCTCTGAATGATATCCTCCAGGCGGCTCTGCGATTCGAATTGGAGCGGCAGCTTCTTCACCTCGCCATCCTGCTCTATGAATATGTCCTGGTGGCTGTTAATCATGATTTCTGTAATTCGAGGATTATCCACTAAGGGTTGAAGCACATCCAACCCGCGAAAAGAATCAAATACCCTGCGCACCAGCCTCCGCTTCTCAGCTGCTGTCAGCTCCATAAGTTCGCGTCTTCTCCACACCATTTCCTCGATGCGGGCCATCAATTCCGAATTGTTAATGCTCGCACTCATGTCAAGCTCGGAACGAACCTGGTCACGAACCGACTTAAACGGATCCTCCATCATCACTGCCCACCACCCGCTTGCACTGGTGTGATACCCGAGCCCTCCAGCAGCTGCTGGCAGAGCTTCAATACCTCTCTCTGATAGATGGGTGAGGACAACAGCAGTTCTTCCCGATGGAGCTGTTTCCATGAAGGAATATAAGGCAGTACGCTGTCTATGCTGATATCCTTGCGGGGGAATCCGTTAACAAGTTGTCCTGTGTATCGATTGACAATGAATCGGCTCCGCTTCTTCAAGCTTCCGAAAAGCGCGGAATCCCTGAGCTCCAGTTGATCCATCCATACACCGCTTTTATACATACTCATTAAATCATCCAGTAAAACCCAGAATAGTACTCCGGCCTGTTCAAGAACCGCCTGCATTCGTTCCTCCATGTATCCCTCGGTATCCACGACAATGGCATCATATTGATTACACGATACGAGGGAAGCCAGCAGCAAAGCGGTGTCCTCCATGGTCATCTCCGTGATTTCCTTTACATTGAAGCTGGGCTCAAAGGAATCGCACTTCAGGCCATGATGTCTGATGATATAAGGGGTTATCGAGAACTCGGTCCCCGAAGCCGATTCTTGTGAGGCCTTAATGTCATACAACAACCTTGAAAAGCTGCCCTCCATGCCCACCGAACCGGAAGGAAATAATGCGCTGCTGTTCACCGTCTCCAAATTGAGATAGAACACCTTCAATCCCAGCACGCCCAGCTGCTTCGCCATGTTCATGGCTATCGTTGACTTTCCACTCCCGCTCAGGGGAGATACAATGCCAATCACCGAGGTTGTTCCGACATTCAGTTTCTCCAGCGCCCCACCGCTTTGCTTGCAATGGGTGATTATGACTTCCATCAACTGAGGTAGCGGTTGATACTTGAATGTACTGTTGCCCCCCTCTACGAGTGAAGATGATGAATGGCCTTCACTTAGATGCAGCCAAGGAACCGAAGTCTCCCCCCGGCTAAGCCAACTCTCCAGCATTTCCGTATCCCCCACGACCAGATTCGGTACTTCCCCCACTTCCATATAATGTAGAAATGAATCGGTGCGGGTAAATGCGGTCACCTGAAGAGCCGATCCGTAAGAACTTCCATGCAAATAACTCAGCAGCGGTTCAACATACCGGGAATCCTGCACTGCCAGCACAAGTCGGGCCGGTATCATAAAGCCAATCCCTCTTTTCTGTAACAACGCCAAAAAAGCACCGTCAGAGGCCGCAATATGCGGTCAATGAACGGTGCTTCCGTCGTCTGTTATAATTTGACATTAGAATATCACAGTTGCAGCAGAACGGCAAGATTTTATTTTTGATATACAGATAGCCCTTATTCACTATTGTCAAAACAAGGATATATGTCCTACTATATAGGCTTAGAACGAATGTTCTCTATATAGGAACTACTTATATAGAATCAACATTACATAAACTCCTAAACCATCTGAACTAAACTTCCAAGCCAGGAGAGTGACAACAAGTGAACAAACGAATGTTAACCGCTGTGCTGACCGCCTTGCTGCTATTGTCAGGCTGCAGCCAGCCGCTGATGTCCCCGGCGACATCAAACGAAGGAACCGCAACAACCGTTAAATCCCAAACCAAGAAAGATACCAACGCGACGAATTCCAAACAAACGACCTATCCAACCGATGATCTGAATCTTCCACGGGTAGCCGTGGAACTGGTTAAAGCCGTTGACGGAGACACCATCAGCGTCATGTTCGAAGGGAAAAAAGAGAATGTTCGAATGCTCCTGGTCGACACGCCCGAGACGAGTCATCCGAAGCTGGGCGTACAGCCATTCGGACCCGAGGCCAAGGCTTTTACGAAGGATCTGGTGGAACAAGCCGATCAACTTGAATTGGAATTTGATATCGGTCCGAACCGCGATAAATACTCCAGGCTTCTTGCGTATGTATATGCCGACGGAAAAATGGTCCAGGAATCGCTGCTTGAAGAAGGACTCGCCCGCGTGGCCTATATCTACCCGCCCAACACCCGCTATGTAGACAAATTTGATGACTTGCAGCGGATCAGCCGGGACAAGGCACTTGGCATATGGAGCGTAGAGAACTATGCCCAGGAAGACGGCTTCCATCCGGAGGAGCAGGACGACGCCAACAACAAGAACAACAGCAGCCGAAATGGCACAGCAGCAACTCAAGTCCCGAAAGAGAACAGCCAAAAGTCAAAGCAAGGCTGCGACATCAAAGGCAACATCAACTCGAAGGGTGAAAAAATCTACCACACTCCGGAATCTCCATACTATGAGCGCACAAAGCAGGAGCAGTGGTTCTGCAGCGAGGCAGAAGCCGTCCAGGCCGGTTTCCGGGCCCCGAAGTAAACTCATCTGATATATGAAATGAACGCTCATGTTCATCTTATATAAATTTTAGCCGTCATTGAAAAGGAGCCACCAGCCATGGAGAAAAAGAAACCTCCAGCAAGCAACCCAAATGAAAGTCAAACGCCAAATCCAAGCTCTGCCGCATGGTACAAAACCGTCTGGAGATGGCACTTCTATGCCGGCATCATTTTCGCTCCCTTTCTGATCATCCTGGCTATCACCGGCTCCGTTTACTTATTTAAACCTCAGATTGAACAAGCGCTATATCGGGACTACTACACGATAACCCCCCAGGTTGAACGGGTAACGCCCAGCAAGCTGGTCGGACAAGTTAAAGAGCTCTACCCTGACGCTACGATCACGAAATACCGCCCCGGCGAGTCGGACTCCCGATCTACAGAGATCAGTTTGACCTCAGGGGGCGAATCCATGACCGTCTTCATGGACCCCTACACGGGAGATAAGATTGGCGAGCTGAAAGACAAAGACCGCATCATGGACAAAATCGAGGAGTTCCACGGCGAGCTGATGGTCGGGACCGTGGGGGACCGGATCGTGGAGCTTGCCGCCTGCTGGGCGATCGTGCTGATCATGACCGGGGTGTATTTGTGGTTTCCGAAAAATAAAAACAAAAGCAAAAAGAAAAGAAGCCTGGCGGGCATTCTGTACCCGCGTCTGGGCAAGGGAAAGCAAATTCTTCGCAGAGACCTGCACGCCGTTCCTGCATTCTGGATTGCCGCAGGCATGTTGTTTCTTATCATGACCGGGCTGCCCTGGTCAGGCCTGTGGGGCAGCAATTTTCAAACCATGGCGACCAATACCGGTGCCGGTTATCCGCCTTCCATCTGGTCGGGCAATGCGCCATCCTCCCATGTCATGCAGACCAAGGAAGTGGCCGAAGTACCTTGGGCCGCCGAGAATCTGGCGGTTCCCAATTCGACCATCTCCGACTTTACCCCGCTTCCCATCGAAGATGTGATGTATGTGGCCCGAAGTGAGGGGATCCATCCAAGCTACACCATCAGCATCCCGCAGCAAGCGGATGGGGTGTACACATTGTCGGCCTATCCGCCCAAAGCACAAGACGAGGCTACCATGCATATCGACCAGTACAGCGGCGCGGTGTTGGCGGATTATCGCTATGATCATTACGGAATGGTCGGCAAAGCCGTTGCCCTCGGCATTACGCTGCATAAAGGAACGCAGCTGGGCATCGTCAACCAAATCTTCAGTTTGCTTATATGCATAGGAATCATTTTCATTGCGGTGAGCGGTTTGTACTTGTGGTGGAAGCGAAAACCGGAGCATGGACTGGGGGCACCCAAAGCACCCGAGGTTAAAGCCAAGAACATGAGGGTATTCCTTCTGCTGCTCATCGCTTTGGGGATCCTGTTCCCGCTTGTGGGCTTGTCGCTCATCATCGTGTGGATCATCGATTATGTCATCGTTCGGAGGGTACCGGCGATCAAGACATTTCTAAATGCCTGATTCGGTTCTATACTCTAACTACAATAAGGGGTGGCGGTTTCATGATCATGAAAAGCCGTTTTATATTATCCGTACTGCTATCGGTCCTGCTGCTCAGCGCTTGCTCGGCCAATCCCGATGCAGCTAGCCGGTATGAAAAAGAAATCCCGCTGATCGCCGAGGTGAACATTCCGGATACATTATCCGTACATCAACCGGAGACCATCGAGATTATCCTTACCCAAGATGGCAAAAGAGTACCCGGTGCGGATTTTGTCCACTATGAGCTGTGGAGCCATGACGGCTCCCTGCGGGACCCTATGACGGATGCGGTAGAGGTCGGTGATGGTGTGTATACGGTAACCAAGACCTTCGATAAAGAGGGGCTGTATTTCATCAAGCTGCACAGCGGGAACAACGGTTCCATCATCATTCCCCAGAAACCGTTCGCCGTCGGCAAACTGTCCGAGGAAGAACTTGCCTATCTGCAAGCGGGAACCCCCACATTTCAAGAAGGTACGACAGAACATCATCATTAAAACAAGATCGAATTAGGACAAAAACCGGCGCCGAATCTCCGGCGTCGGAACCATGCATTCAGTGGATTGACCGAACCACCGGTAACGGTTCTTCGCCACCCAGCGGTACACCAGGTTCCGCAAAAAAGGGGGAATCAGGATCAGAATATACGACAGCGGCCAAGGAAAACGAAGTCGTCGTGCAATCCGAAGAGCGCCCGTCGACCTTGTGTAATACTTCCCCTGTTCAATCAGCACCATCGTCTCCGTTGTATCTCCATTAAGTCCTCCCTGCCTCAACAGCTCCTGCCCAATCTCCGATTGCAGCGAAGCAAAGCGAAAGGCACCCGCAGGATCTCTCTTGATAATGAACTGCGTCAGACCCTGGCACAAATGGCACACACCATCAATCAGCACAATGGCATATTCCTCATGATTTTCCGTTGTACGATCCTTCATATACTCCTTCGCTCCCTTCCCATACCCATAAACAAGAAAAAACGCAGGAGCCCTCTCCTACGCTTGATCAAGTACGCTTATTGGTTTATTACTCAGCAGCTTTGTTCAGCCACTCGCCGTCTTTCAACTGCTGGTCGAATTCGTTTGAGAATTTCTCCATGCATTTGCATATGAAATCCTTACGACAAACCGGGCAAGGTACTTTCCCAAGTCGGCTAAGCGCAGTCAGTTTCCATTCCGGGAAGCGGTTATAGAATACGCGAATATCCGTTCCGTCAGCCGTGTGGATAATGAATTCGTAAAGCCCTTCTTTTTCATTGCTTCCAGCTGTGGTCACATTTGCAATCTGCGGTCTGTATGGCATGTTCATCACCCGTTTATTTTATTTAAATTCCCTATGACTGGTTTGTACTTTCTGGTACTTAGTCATATTAAAGAATTTTAGGGGTGATGTCAACCGAAGAACACATCCAGGATCGAGCCAAGCTGCCCCCTCTTTTTACCTTCTAATATATCCGGGTTGAACACTTCCACATATCCGCAGTTCGTGCAGGAAACAAATAGGAAATGATTGTGCTGAATATCAAACATCTTACTCAGCCCGGCCCCTGACATCGAGACCTCTTTCGTCTGGCAGTGATTCCCTCCACATTTGCTGCATACAAACCGTTCCTCTATCATTTGTTCAATACGCATCTTAAGCGCCCCTTTCCATTTCATAGCTTTAACTGAAATACGGAGTATCATGTAAAAAGTTTCATATTCAGCATCATAAGCCGACAAAAAAGATGACCCTCCATTATAGAGAGCCATCCGAATTCCTTCCTTTATGGTCAGCTTACGCTTAACTCCACGTCGATGTTGCCTCGGGTTGCCTTGGAATAAGGGCAAAATGCGTGCGCCTTCTTCGCGAGATCCTCCGCCTGGCTTCGTTCGATACCCGGCATTTCGATCTTTAGCTTCACTGCAAGCTTAAAGCCGTCAGCGCCTTCGTCCTTTCCGATCATCACCTGGGAGTGTATCACAACGTCCTTGAGCTCGACGCCCTCTTTACGGGCGATATTAGCCAGGGCGCTTTCGTAACAAGCGCCATAGCCGGCCGCAAACAGCTGCTCCGGATTGGTTCCGTTACCGCCCGGTCCTCCAAGCTCCTTCGGCATGCTTAATTTGTGATTAAGCACCCCATCCGTAGATTCAACAGAGCCTTCACGCCCTCCAATGACTTTTACATCTGCTGTGTATAATGGTTTCATGCTCGTTCATCTCCTTCATGCCCTATTATGGTCTCTACATGTATTCTTTAAACTTGCAGCACAAATTGAAACGATAAATAGGGCAACTCGCAAAAGAAACAGCATGTTCCCAGCTCGCAAAGGCAAACAAAAAAGCTGTTTATCAAAGGAAGAATTCCTCTTGATAAACAGCTTCTTCATAAAGTATGCGGTAGAGAGGACTCGAACCTCCACGGGTATACACCCACTACCCCCTCAAGATAGCGTGTCTGCCATTCCACCACTACCGCATGTTATAAGGGATGTTCTGTAGCGAACATTCCCTATTATACTGTTCCATCATACAAAAGTAAAGAACCAAATTATGGGTCATTGGCTTAGGCGCAAGAGCAGCTAGTTCTAGTCGTTTCGCTTTTCCTTCCGGTAGGCTGAAAACTCAATATATTCACGGATAAACTCCTTCTCATTCTCTGCCAATCCGGACATTAAGGGAAGATCGGATGATTCCGAGTCCACTCCATACTCCCCACGCGCCTCCCTGACTCGGGTAGGGTTGCCCTTGCCAATAATCAACCAATCCAAGCTTACGGAAAAGAATGCTGCAATCTCAATTAATTTATTCGTGCTCGGCGTTGTTTTCCCCCTTTTCCAATCACCAAAATTTCCTGTGCTGATCCCGAGGGTTTCACAAAACGCCTTCTTGGTCATACCTCGGCTTTCTATGAGATGTTCGATTCGTTGGTAAATAGACTGCATCAAACAACCGCCTTCCTAGTTCTCTTTGAAAGAAAATTACTTATGTACGTATTTTTCTCTTGCAAAACAACTTAATTAAGTGTATAATCAACATATATTGCCTAAATTATACCATAGTACTCATGGAACGTTGTATCTTTTAGTCATGAGTCTATTCAGTATGAGGAGCGAGTCATTTGCCCTACGATACCATGATCACATCCTGGAATAATGCGGTTCATTCCTTGAATAAAGGACTGATGATCATTTCCCCGGATGGCATCATAGACAAAATTAACGATCCACTCATTACCATGGCCGAAAGATATGGTGTTTCCGCTGAGTTTGGGTGGGAGGGGGCATCTTTTTTTAATATCGCTTCCCAGCCCTTGAGTTTGGCTTCATTTGATCATTTTTTCCATGAGTTGGATGTGCCCTCCGTAAGAGATGTTATGCTGGGTAAGCTGTCTGATTATTCCTTTGAATATGCGGTGCAATGGAACGGCCAAGAGAACTGGGTTTTATGTGAGGTACTGCCGCTGCTTATCAACAAGGACAGCCGTATTCACGGAGCTATGATATTATTTACGGATATTACGAAGTTCAAACGCAAGGAACTGCTGCTGGAACAAGCGCTGGCTCACAGCTTTCCCCTTCCCGGGCATATTCCGATCTGCGCCGTATGCAAATACGTTCACCACGCGGAAGAGTGGGAACCTGTGGAGAGCTATTTGGAGAGCCGCCTCCCTATTGAATTCACCCATGATATCTGTCCGGGTTGCATTCGCAGATTATACCCGAAGTACTCTTCCATCCTTGATGATCCGGAATTACTCGATTAACTCTCTGCCTACATGCAACAACACTGAATAAGCAGCTTCATTATCCGGCTTTATCACTGGATATGAGGCTGCTTCTTCATGCTTAAGGCATCATTCTCATATTACGCGTTCACAAAACGAAGCAGAGGGCTTATCAGAGCAGGCAGCACCGAGACGTGGCCTTCTCCCTCAATTTCATCGAACGTAGTCTCCAGCACCTCATCATGCCCTTTGAGGAATGCATAGAGTTCCCTGGCGTCTTGCACCATAGACGGCTTCTCCTCGGCTCCCACGTAGAGACGCAGCTCTTTGCGCTGCCCACTCTGCTGTAAACGCGCTTTTCCCTCTTCCCATCGCTTGTACAGCACATAGTTCTTCCACCACACCGAAGGACAAGCCGCAATATACCGCGAAAAGGTCTCCGGTCTGGTGAATAATGTATACAAGGTGAAAAAACCACCGAGCGAGTGCCCGAACAGCGCCTGCTTCGAACGGTTCACCGCGTATTGCCGCTCCACGGCCGGCTTCAGCTGAACCTCGATAAACGTAAGGAATGCTTCAACGCCGCCCGTTTCCGGCCAATCCAATCCGTTAGGACGGACCGGCAGTTCATGATCTTCCGCATATTCAGTAAAGTTATAAAAACGCTCGCTGCTCACGATGGGACTGTCACTGTCAAAGCCGATCCCGACAATAAGCGCCGAGGGAATGCCGCGGGGCGTCCGGGATTGCACCCGAATTGCCTCCGCAAGCGATCCAAAGGTCGCATTGGCATCCAGCGAATATAACACAGGATACCCTCCTTCGGGTGGCGGTCCCATCGGTTCGGCAATGAAAATACGGTATTCACGGCCGGTAACGTCGGATTGCATGGACCATGTCACCGTTCCCGGTATGCGAAACAAAGAATCCTTTTCGTGGTTATTGTTATGGTCATCGCGGTTATCGCGCTTTTCATCCTTTTCGTGATGATCCTTACCTTCATGCTGAGAACGCGCCATCTCGGATTCTTGGACTTCTTCTTCTTTGACGAACAACCACCGCAGTGCATCCGGAAATCTTCTGGCCATAAAGATGGGATCATGGGTTCCATCAGGATCTACCGCCAGCTGGAGCCGCTCGGGGCTCACCCCTTGTTCGATCCAGAACCGATGGGCCTCGACGTTATTCGAAAACATATGTTTCTGCGCATTTTCCTTATACGCACCTTCCAACTGTCCAACAGACATATAAACCCTCAGCCCAGCAGGCAATTCTTCCTCCTGTCTGATGTAATCCATAACCCCGTCATACCATAACGAAGCCGACAGCATCCCGATCCGTCCGAAGGTCTCGGCGCGCCAATACCCCGCGAACATCGAGATCAAACCGCCAAAGGAACCGCCAATGATAGCTGTATGTTCGGGTGCTGTGAGTGTACGGTACTGTCTATCTATGTACGCCTTGATGACATCCGCAACCTCATCGACATAAGCTCTGCCCTCCCCGCCGAAAGGCGGATTGCCCTCCAACAGCGGCTCAGCCGGCCAAGGCGTATACTCACGATTCCGGTTCGTAGACGATATGCCGACCAGGATGACCTCGACCAGTTGGCCTGCTGCAAACAGATGATTCAGATAGTTGAGGCAGTCCGTAAACATATCTCCTTGATCCTGTACATAGGCAACAGGATAGGAACGGTCCGACTCATGATAAGAAGGAGGTAAATACAGTGTGAGTTCCCTGTCCTCAACCACCAGCTGTTGATAACGATTCATGTGATCCTCCCGAAAGCTGCTTTTATTTTCTCATGCGAATTAATAGATAGACAAAATACGGAACCCCGATCACGGACACCACAATGCCTGCAGCCAGCTCGGCCGGAGCGAATATCGTTCTGCCGATGAAATCACCTATGACCACAATCGCCATACCTGCAATACCGCTGATCGGGATGATATGCCTATGCCGCAGTCCAACCAGTTGCCTCGCCAGATGCGGAGCGAGCAGACCGACAAACCCGATGCTGCCTGATACGGCAACGCTCGCACTGACCAAACCGATGCTGCATAGAAGCAATACCTTTTTCTCACGCTCGACGGATACCCCGACACTCTTCACGCTTTCCTCGCTCAGTTGGAACAAGTCGAGCACTTGAGAGCGGAGCCAAATGACAGGCGGCAGTATAATGAGCCAAGGAAGCATCGTGACCACGAACTTCCAATTGGCGCTGTGAAGGCTGCCGGCCAGCCAAGCTACGGCCATCTCATAATCCGATGGATTCATTTTCAGCGAGAGGAACATCGTAATAGCCCCAAAGCCGGATGCAATCGCTATCCCCACAAGAATTAGCCGTTGCGGATCCAGCTTTCCGTTTTCTCTCGCGAACATAAATATGGCCGTAGTCGCCGCCAAGCCGCCAGCGATACCGAACATGGGCATCATCATAACCCCGAGCCAGCCGGTCATCGTGATCTGCCCTTGCAGCAGGAACATAAACAACACAACTGCCATGCCTGCACCTGCATTGATGCCGAGTATGCCCGGATCCGCGAGTCCGTTGCGAGTAACCCCCTGGATAACGGCACCGGCCATACCCAGCGCAAACCCGACGAGAGCGCCAAGCACAATACGAGGCAGCCTGAACTCAAACACAACAAGATCAAAATCCGAATTGGGATTCAACCGGAGCAAAGTTTGAAATACTTCCTTGATCGACATATCAAACGTCCCGTTAGTCAGACTGAAATATACGGCAGTCAGTACCACCAAGATTCCTCCAGTCAGAACAATCGGGAATCGATAATAGGTGTTACGCACGCTGAGCCCCTCCCCTCGTCTTGATCAAATAGAGGAAGAAAGGAACCCCGATCAACGAAGTTATAACACCCACCGGCGTCTCAAACGGATCATTCACAAACCGTGCGAGAATATCGCATAATGCCAGAAACATGCCGCCAAGCACGCCCGACACCGGTACGATCCATCGATAATCCGAGCCGGACAGGAAACGGGCAATATGAGGAATAATTAAGCCTACAAAGGCAACCTTACCCGCCAGGGCCACAGATACGCCGGTCAGAATAACAACAGCCAGCATCGCAAGGGCTTTGATCAGCCATGTATTCACACCGAGCCCCTTGGCCGTCTCGTCCCCGAGCGACAACAGCGTGATCGATTTGGACAATACAATGGCAAGGCACAAACCGACGATTGCAAACGGAATGCTCAATTTAATCAGCTCCGGGTCCATTGCGTGCAGTCGGGCATTGTACCAGAAGCTGATATTTTGCGATATTTGAAAATAAGCCGCCAATGCCTCTGCGGTACCGCTAAGAAACGTCCCGATTACGGTTCCGAGTATAGCCAGTCGAACTGGACTGAGTCCGCCAGGAATAAGCCATGCCAAGCCAAACACGACGGCTGCTCCGATGGCGGAGCCGATCAACGAACTGACGATGTACATATTGGAGCTGGCGTTCGGGATAAATACCATGAACAGTGTCACCGCGAACACCGAACCGTCGGATACCCCCATGATGGATGGGGACGCCAAATAGTTCCTTGTCATTCCTTGCATTAACGCACCTGATACCGCGAGAAAAGCGCCGATGAGCATTGCGCCGACGACTCTCGGCAATCGGGAACTCACAATAATCTGATGATCGATGTTCTCCGAATCAAAAGCAAAGATGGAATCCCAAACGGTATCCATCGTAATATTCTTGGCTCCATACATGATGGAGGCCACTATGAGTAATAAACAGACTGCCGGGGCCATCACAAGGATGACAGCCGGCAGTGATTTTTTGAACCCCATGAACAACACGCCTTATAGGTTTATACTGAAATGTTTGATGTTACTTTGTCAGACTTTCGACCGCAGCTTTCAGAAACTCGATTTTGCTGTACGCAGTTCCGCCTTGAGCGAGTGGATCCACCACGTTGACAAAAGCGGTGCCGTTCTTGAATGCATTCAAATTCTTCATGATTGGATCATTCTGCAGTTCTTCCAAAGCATTCGGCGTATCTTTATTCTCATCTGGCGAGAATTGGACAAATACGTAATCCGGATTCATCTCTGCAATCTTCTCTTTCGAGATCAGCTCCTGTGCTTTCGCTGCGGCTACTTCAGCCGGTACTTCAATCCCCAAATCCTCATACAATACCGGGTTAAAGAACACCTCTGCCGGATAGATGTACATCTCACCTGCACGAATCCGAAGCGCCAGAACTTTCTTGTCCTTCAGGCTATCTCCAATCGTCGCTTTGACTTTTTCCAAGTCCTCTTTATATTTCGCAATGTCCTGTTCCGCTTGTTCCTGTTTGCCGCTTAACTCGCCGAGCAATTTTAGGTTGCTTTCCCAGTTGGTCGAGATATGGGAGTACGGAATCGTGGGAGCAATTTTGTTCAACTGTTCAATGACTTCAGGCTTGGCTTTGGACGATGCCAAAATCACATCCGGCTTCAAAGACAGGATCGTTTCGAAATTCGGCTCCATCTTCTCACCAATCGACTGGGCGTCCTTCGTGATCGACTCAAACATCGGCGGGAATTTACCCGAGAAGGTGATAGCTCCAACCGGGTTCACTTCCAACACAATAGCGTCCTCCATGGCTTCAACGGCACCCGTAATGACGATGCGCTCCGTTTTGGCCGGAAGCGTATATTCCTGATCAAGGTATTTCACAACTTTAGTATCGGACGATGCGGGGGTCGCTTCTTCTTTTGCAGCGTTATCCTCCCCGGCTGTATTCGTGCTTTCTGCTGCATTATTCGTGCTTGCTCCGTCTGTATCTTTAGCCTCGTTACCTCCACCACAAGCGGACAGTACCAACGCAAATGCCAGCAATAACCCCAAAACCCATTTCATTCGTTTCATCTCTCTCCAAATACCCCTTCCATGATCTATGATCACTCAATAATTGATAATGATTATCATTATTGATTATAGTATAGGATTTGCTCTCTTAGTTCCATGGACAAATAACCGGATTCCTCATGGACAATTTCCGGAAAACAACCGGAAGGCCTCTTCCGCCATCTGCTCCATCGCAATGGGAGAGTATTCGCGCCAAGGGTATGAGGATAATGGATGGAACGTTCCTTCTCGCACCGCGGGAATGGTCATCCACTCCGGCGTTGCCTGCAGTTTTCTCCAATTCGCCAGCGTTTCCGAATCCTGACGGATCAAGAGCAGGATATGGTCTGCGCGGCTCTCCTTGATCTGCTCAATCGTTATACATCCCGCATCCTCCCAGTCCACAGGCAGCGCCGGCTGAAAATTGAAATAATCAAATAATAGTTCCTTCATGCCCGGATGGCTGTAAGCCATCAGGTCATCCTGATGCAGGCGTGCGGTCAAAAGCGTGCGTGCTTCCATCATTACAATGGGGAGCTTCTCACGATAAGTCGATATTTTATGATGAAACGTTTCAATCCATTGCTCTGCTTCAGGCAGCTTGTTCAGCAATTTAGCGAGACCTAACAGATTAAACTGCCACCCTTCCTGCTCTGCCGGCATTTCGTAGAGGGGGGCAATCAGCCGAAGCTGCTCCTTCTCCCAATCCTCCACCCCCTGTGCGCAGACGATGAGCTCCGGGCGTGCCGAGGCCAGCTTCTCCAGATTGGCATATTTGTTATGATTCTGGCGGTATGCATCCAGATGGACCGGGATATCCGGCCCAAGAAGGTTATAGTAATGCTGGGACCACTTCGGATGGAGGGGAGCCGCATACGGCGTGAAATCCAGCGGCATGGCGTAACCCAGGAGGGCTGTGGAGCCGTACATCGCCAGTTTATTTTTCCTTGTCTTCATATACACCGAGGGGGAGATCCCGAATGCCTTCTTGAACTTGCGGCTAAAATAAAATTCATCCTTATACCCCACCATATGCGCCACTTCACGCAGCAAAGAATCCGAGCCCAGCATCAGCTGCTTCGCCTTGTTCAAACGGACATGGGCCAAATAATCCATTGCGCTGTACCCATACGTCTTCTTATATACTTCTACAAAATATTTAGGACTCAGCTCGGAGAGGTTCGCCAATTGTTCAATCGTTAAATCTTCATCATAATGTTCCTCGATATACTCCTTCACCCGCTCCAGCGCTTGCCGCTTATCATTCTTGGAGTATGGGCTGCATTCGGCAATCATCGTATATAGCAGCTCTTGAAAATCCAACTGAACCCTCCACTGCTTCATGGGCTCCTTGCTGTGAAAATCCTTATACATCGACCGGCAGACGAGATTCAAGCGGTCCGGAGAGCTGATGACAAAGATGCCGTCATAGGGCATGAAAGTGGTGCCGTCCACCTCATGCAATCGACCGCAGCCTGAGACACCTTCCATGAAACTAAAATGAAGTATTGCAACCGAAGCTTGCTCGTGTTCTTCGGAACTCTTGTGATCGGCAGTCGTAATTCCGAAAGTAGACCCTGCTGCACAAAAATAAACACATCCCTTATTCATACGGGTGATTTGCTCTGCCTGTTGTAAACAGGTTTCTCCGCTCAGCGGGATGATCAGGGCCGGCTGCACTGCCAACTGCTGCTCCAAGGAGAGCTCATGCCCATGAACAATATCCATATTCCATAAACGGGCCATGAGCCCGCTGTATTCACGTGGAGCTTTTTTGCTACTGCTATTCGTCGATAGGTTTACCATATGTACAGACCCCAACCTTAAATGAGAATGGTTATCATTATCATATAATTATCACACACCGTCCCAAAAGTCCAGCACGATCTTCTCTTTTCCACCTTATCGCATGACGATGTAAGGCAAAAAGAAAGCAGCCACGTGCTCCCTGTCAGGGAGTCGTAGCTGCTGCTTTTCAAATGGTGTGGATGAGGCGGATCTTTTGCATGTGAGCAGTTTAGTCCCTCCAAGGGAAACTTTTTCTCAAATCCGCCGGATTGTCATTAGTTCCCCCGTTGGCGCTGCCTAGCTCTCGCCTCGCCGCCTTTACGGCCCGCTTCTTCACGGCTCATCTTGCCGTCCCCGTTGCTGTCGCTTCTGGCTTCGCCGCCCTGCTGCCCAATCTCTTGATAGAACTCACGTCCGTGGGAATCCGAGGTAGCCTCGCCGCCTTTGCGTCCGATGTCCTCATAGAATTCTCTGCCATGAGAGTCGGAAGTCGCTTCCCCACCCTTCTGGCCGATTTCCTGATAAAATTCCTTATCATGAGAGTTTGACGTGGATTCTCCGCCTTTTTTACCGATATCCTGATAAAAGTCTTTGTCATGGGAACGGGAAGTTGCTTCGCCGCCCTTCCGTCCGATTTCTTGGTAGAATTCTTTGTCATGTTTGTTCGCAGTTGCTTCTCCACCTAAACGTCCTGCTTCTTCACGGCTCATCTTTCCATTGTTGTTATTAGCCATTCTGAATCACTCCTTATAGGTAATTTGAAGTTGTTGCTCGTCCACGTTATGATATTAAACTTCTGACCAGAGATGAAACACCCGTTTTGCATAAACGCGCACTGAAAAATCGATGAAAACCGTGATGAATCCTATGTAAACCTTGATATAAGAAAAACGTCTATCGACGTACTTTCTAGAGAAGACAGATCGCGTTTAGATGTTGTTTTTCTTGCGATATCAGGTAAGCCATGCTTCGAAGTTTATACTTTCTGATATCTTAAACGCAAAAAAAAGCCCCGCACAAAGTGCGGAGCTTTTTCTTAATGTTCGTATGCGGTAGAGAGGACTCGAACCTCCACGGGTATACACCCACTACCCCCTCAAGATAGCGTGTCTGCCATTCCACCACTACCGCATAATATAAGGGATACATCATTTCGTTACTTCATAAAAATGGTGAGCCATGAAGGGCTCGAACCTTCGACACCCTGATTAAAAGTCAGGTGCTCTACCAACTGAGCTAATGGCTCTCGATGACAATCGTGCGGCTGCCATATAAGAAAGTGGTGACCCGTAGGGGATACTCTCTCTTCGTTCGAGACTGCGAAGCTTATCCTAACGAGGATTATGCTCCGACGAACCGACGGGGTTCTCATCCCGAGGTTATATAGAAAGTGGTGACCCGTAGGGGATGCTCTCTCTTCGTTCGAGACTGCGAAGCTTATCCTAACGAGGGTTACGCTCCGACGAACCGACGGGGTTCTCATCCCGAAGTTATAT
>NZ_PDHM01000022.1:50424-292425 GCF_002573715.1 Paenibacillus sp. EZ-K15
GTAGGGGATTCGAACCCCTGTTACCTCCGTGAAAGGGAGGTGTCTTAACCCCTTGACCAACGGGCCACTTTAACCACGTCGCCGTGACGACAAGATTGAGTATAGCATAATTTCGAAAATGCTGGCAAGCTTTTTTTTCGTGAATTTTAATATTTATTTTCGGAGCTTTTTCGGCTTATAAATCAGCCTAAAAAATCCGGCGTTAACTTCTCTTCTTGAACGCGATTTCCTTCGAGTTCCACATGGTATGCATGTGCATTTTTCCTTGAGCTTACGATCCTATGTAACTGCCCATTTTTAAAATGTAATGCGGCCCCATCATCAGCAGCATATCCCGCTTGTGCTTCACCTTGAAGCACAAGTTTATGATAGGCAGGTCTTCTGTTGCTCTCTCCATCATAATGCGGGCAATGACTGCCTTGTAATATACCCAAGCCCTCAAGCTTGTACAAAGGCGCGTTCAACGGGTCCGTCACCCCTTGCTCAAACCAGCAAATGGAACCAGCGCTTAACCCGGTTAAGATGACGCCCTGTTCATACGCCTCTTTGAGTATCTGATCCAGGCCCCATTCCTTCCACAAGACCAGCATATTCCGGGTATTGCCCCCGCCAACATAAATGATATCCTTCTCGAGTACAAAAGACCGAAGATCGGCAAAGTTCGGCTGGAACAGCGACAGATGACTGGGAGTACACGGCAGTGTCCGGAAAGCATGATAGAAACGTTCAACATAACCATCCGCATCCCCGCTTGCCGTCGGAACAAAACACACTTCAGGCAATTCTTTCGATACTTGTGCCAAAACATAGCGATCAAGCAGCAAATTATCCGGTTCCATCGAAAAACCGCCGCCACCCATTGCAATAATCTGTTTCATTGAGCTCTATTCCCCCCGTTCACGCTCAACGAAAGAGAGAAGGATACTCTCCCTTCGGTCGAGACTGCGATGTATGCCTAACGCCGCTTATGCTCCGACGAACCCTATCTAGGGTTCTCTTCCCTATGCAAAAAAAAGCCCCCGATCACTTGGTGATGGGAGCTTTCTTCGATGTAACGCTCAACGGAGAGAGAGGGATTCGAACCCTCGCACCGCTTACGCAGTCTAACCCCTTAGCAGAGGGTCCCCTTATAGCCACTTGGGTATCTCTCCATATGGCTCCCCGAACAGGACTCGAACCTGTGACAACTCGATTAACAGTCGAGTGCTCTACCAACTGAGCTATCAGGGAACATTAAGTTGGATATTAATAATTTATCATGACTTCATAGGGGAGTCAAGCTTCAGAAGCGTAAGGCGTCCGGCGCACTTTCCGCACCGATAACGAGCCGGATTCATCTTCCGTTTACGGAGGTATTCAGTCCCGCAGGCACTGCAGCGAAGTTTATATCGATAAGGTTCCGGTTGACGACGGCCCGCAGCCTTGCCCTTCGGCAGGGATTTGCAGAAACGGCTTCCTCCAACGGCTTGCAGCAGGCTTTTGAAATCAGCGTCCCGATGCCGATATCCCCGGCCCGCAATATGCAGATGATAATGGCACAGCTCATGCTTAATGATTTTCTCCACCTCTTCCCTGCCGTGCGTAGCCAGCTGATGCGGATTGATCTCGATATGATGGCTTTTCATGAAATAGCGGCCGCCTGTTGAGGACAATCGCCGGTTAAACGTCGCCTTGTGCCTGAACGGAACCCGGAAGCTCTCCAGCGAGATTTTCTCAACCCATGCCTGCAGTTCTTCATTGCTCATCTCGTTCATCGTCACCATGTCTATCCTTCCTTTTGGCTTATAAATGCTACTTGAATTTTAACTTCTCTCTGGGCTACACTGTCAAGTAGAAAGTATGGAGGGAGAACCTGCAATCATGCCAAACATGCGCTACGTTATTTTAAAAGGACAGGACGAGCTGTTATTTGTCGAAATGCCCAGTGACTATGCTTACCAGCTCAGTGCTTTAAATTTACGCCTCAATAAGGAAATCGATAAACTCACCGCCGCAGGCAAACCTCAGCTGCCTCTTGCTGTAGCCGAATGCGACAATCTGGATCTGCTGCAGGAATCGCTGAGCATTCAAGGTGGTCTGGAATACATAAATGAGCTTGAGTTGGCCTTTGCTTCCCTTAAGGAAACGGAATATCCGCTCATCTCGCTGCTTACCGAAATTCGGGCTCTCCAAGCGCAGCTTGAGCAATGGTACGAGGAAGAAGCGCAATAATCGAGGTAGACCTGCACGCTTTGGGCTTTTTCCCCATATGCTATCCATACAGATGGAATTAGCAAGAGGAGGAGATACCCTTGCCGCAATGGCTCTGCAATCAATTGACACGCGCCTTTCGCAAAAAGGACAGACGTCAGATCAAGCTGCTGAACGAATGCTGGTACTTTTACCGGAATGCCCCGGGCGAAGAAAACTCGAATGCACGTTAGGGCACTGCAACCGATCCATATGTATGACAATAAGCCGGACACTCTGTCCGGCTTATTTTTGCATTTTATTATGATGGCTGAATGGTCGAATCTTGCACTTATAATTCGCTGCGTTTAGCTGGCCAGGAGCCCTGAAGCTTCCGGAGAAAAACAATTTGTCCCGTATGATACGCATCATGCATGATTAAGCTAAGTATTCGCTGCGGTGATTCGATGATCTCCGCCTCCGACATCTCCTCAATCTTCTGTCTTAACGCTGCATGAACTTCCTGAAGCTGCTCCCGAGCCGTATTCCATGCGTCCTCACTTGTTTCGTGAATGAGAAACGTCTCGTCGTTACCAATCCCTTCATTATGGAGCGGTGTCCCTTCCAATCTTCCGAGCAAACGCTGTTTGTAATACAGCAAATGCTGCACGTTCTCCCAAATAGAATTCGCCGCCTGCCCTTCCGGTTTCCACAATGCCTGCTCGACCGTAACTTCCTTCAGGGCAGGAAGAATCGGCGGATACCAATCCTCTTGCCCCATCGCATAATCCCAGTTTTGGAGCAGCACTTCCTTCATGTTCATAACCATCGCCTCCGCTTCATAATTGTAACCATCATAAATAAAATAGAACGTTACATAAAAATTAACACACTTCAGACCCCATTACAAGTAACTAGCAACATTAAGATTTACTTGTTACAATAATGAGATGAGAAAGGATGAGTTTCATGTTATGGGATGATTTTATAAATAGCGAATGGCATGACTGGAGAGGCAGCGGCCGATCTGAGGATCGGCTTGCCCGTGAGGATTGGCTCACCGATTTTATAAACGAGTACAATCTCCCAATCTCCGTTCCGCTGACTTCGGATGAACTGGGACTTCTCCGGCAGCTTCGTTCCTTCCTGTTAACGTGTGTTCAACACATCGTCGAGGGAGAGTCGCCTTCCCCCATGGAGATAGAGGAATTAAACCGCTGGATGGCTGCCGGACCCGTTATTCGCCAGCTCAAGATAGATGAGGATCAAAAATTTGTACTGGCTTATACCCTGCAAAATCCTGGCTTGCAAGCAGTGGCTGCCGAGATTGCCGGATCCTTGGCGCAAACCATCGAGCAAGGCGAGTTATCCCGGTTTCGCATCTGCACGAATCCCGATTGCCTCTGGGTATATTACGACGACACGCGAAACCGTTCCAAACGATATTGCGATGATAAAATGTGCGGCAATCTGATGAAGGTCAGACGGTTTCGGGCGAAGAAAAAGCAGCAATCTTCGGGCAGCGAGAGTTAAGCCGGGTGTTTATGCTGGGCGCTGTCTAACACAATATACATTTCGAACTAACTGAGGTGAGTAGTCATGAGCATCAAAAGGGTAACTCAAGCAGAATTGCCTTGGGTCAATCAACAATACGAACACATCGGCTTTCAGCCAAGTTCACTGGACAATGAAATTATTGCCATCGTAATGTCGCAAGACGACTACGCAGGGATCGGCCGATTGGTTAAACTTAATGACCACGAGGCGGAGCTCGGCGGTGTTTATATTCTGGACAAGTTTAGAGGACAGTCCCTGGCACACGAAATCGTCACGTTTCTTGTAGAGGAATCAAAAAGATTGGGCCTAGATACGGTATACTGCATTCCGTTTGAAGAGCTGCAGCATTTCTATAAGAAGTTTGGTTTTCATGAATTCGATGTATCTGCTCCCACAGTCGAACCCAAAATTCTAACAAAATATCACTGGTGTCTGGAAAGTTACGATAAAAACGTCCTGCTGCTAAAGCTGAACCATCGCTAAACCCATCGCCAGGACATATCCCCATTAGCTATTAGTACAGGGCAGTTATGCAAAAAAGAGCCGTTTCTCCCCAAAGGAGATACGGCTCTTCTATTACGCTGCAGTACCTATCACTGATCTTTCGGCTTGCGCATCGTCAATCCGACGCGGCCTTTTTTCAAATCTACATTCAGCACCCACACGGTAACGTTATCCCCCACAGAGACAACATCCATCGGGTGTTTGACAAATCCATCGCTCAGCTGGGAAATATGCACCAGGCCGTCGCTCTTGATGCCGATATCCACAAAGGCGCCAAAATCGATGACATTGCGTACCGTTCCCTGCAGCTCCATTCCCGGCATAAGATCCTCGATCTTCAGCACGTCCTGGCGGAAAATCGGCAGCGGCAGCTCCTCCCGCGGATCGCGTCCCGGACGCTGCAAGCTGTCCAGAATATCGCGCAGGGTCGGTACACCAACCTCCAGCTTCACGGCAAGGTTCTCCGGCTGCTGGGCATCCAGCAGTTCAGCGAGCTCCTTGCTGCCGAGCTTGTCCAGACTTACCTGAAGCTCCTGGAACAAACGGTCAACCACCGCATAGGATTCCGGGTGAATCGGGGTGCGATCCAGTATGTTCTCGCCTTCCGATATCCGCATAAAGCCCACGCACTGTTCATAGGTCTTGGCACCGAGACGCGGAACCTTCTGCAGCTGCTTCCGGCTGACAAACTTCCCGTTCTCTTCCCGATATTTCACGATATTTTTGGCAATGGTGGCATTGATGCCAGCCACATAGGAGAGTAGTGACGGCGATGCCGTATTCACATCCACCCCGACATGGTTAACCGCAGACTCTACGACGGCTTTCAGGCTCTCCTCCAGATGCTTCTGGGTGACGTCATGCTGATATTGGCCTACACCGATCGATTTCGGATCGATCTTCACCAGCTCGGCCAGCGGATCCTGCACACGGCGTGCGATCGAGGCCGCGCTGCGCTCGGCAACATCCAGATCAGGGAACTCTTCCTGAGCCAGCTTCGAGGCCGAGTACACGCTTGCTCCCGCTTCATTAACGATGAGGTAAGCCAGCTCAGGGTCAGCAAGTTCCGCAATGACTTCTTCGGCTACGAATTGCTCCGTTTCACGGGATGCCGTACCGTTTCCAATGACAATAAGCTTGATGCCGTATTTTGCAATCAGCTCTTTAATCTTCGCGGCCGCCTCCTGCTTCTTGTTGGCCGGCGGCGTCGGATAGGTTACAGCTACCTCAAGCAGCTTGCCTGTATCATCGACCACCGCAAGCTTACAACCGGTACGGTAAGCCGGGTCAACGCCCAGCACACAGCGACCTTTCACCGGCGGCTGCAGCAGCAGGCTGCGCAGGTTCCCCGCAAAGATGGAGATTGCCTGGTTCTCCCCTTTTTCCGTCAGTTCACCCCGCACTTCCCGTTCAATCGATGGGGCAATAAGACGCTTGTATGAATCCTCGATCACCGCCGTAAGAATATCCGAGACGGCAGATGGACCTTTAAGCACCTGCTTGCCGATATACGCGTGAATGGAATCGGAAGGAACATCAAGCCCCACCTTCAGAATATTCTCGCGCTCTCCCCGGTTAATGGCCAAAATCCGGTGCGGCGGCATTTTCTTCGCCAATTCCCGATAATTGTAATAGTTCTCGTATACGGATTCCACTTCGGTATCCTTCGCCTCTGAGGTCAATAAGCCGTGGTCCAGGCTGTATCTGCGTACCCAGGAACGAACGGTTGCGTCATCGGCAATGTTTTCGGCCAATATATCCATCGCGCCTTGCACAGCCTCTTCTGCCGAAGCCACACCCTTCTCCTCATCAACATACTTGGCTGCCTCAACCATCACATCAGCCTGCTTCGGCTGCGACCATATCCATTCCGACAGCGGCTCAAGTCCTTTTTCCTTGGCGACGCTGGCCCGGGTTTTACGTTTCTGCTTATACGGACGGTAGAGATCTTCTACCTCCTGCAGCTTAACGGCTGCCGTAATCGACGCCTTCAGATCTTCCGTTAGCTTGCCTTGCTCCTCTATGATGCGAATGACTTCCCGCTTACGGACCTCCAAATTGCGCAAATAACCTGTCCGCTCTTCAATATCACGTAATTGGTTCTCATCCAGTTCGCCTGTCATTTCCTTACGGTAACGCGCAATAAACGGTATGGTATTGCCCTCATCCAGAAGTTCAACGGTCGTGCGCACCTGTTTTTCGGACAATTGAAGCTCCTTCGCGATCTGCTTCACGATCCGTTTCGATTCTTCCTTGCGAATCTGTTCCTCATTTACTTCCACAACAGCTTCTAATTCAGACAATGATATCCCTCTTTCTTCAATGAAACTATATTTGCTATTATCCCAAACTTAAGCGCTCATTTCCACTACATCGCTCACTTCATAAGGCTTTAAGCTACTTTTAATGTCAATTTCATCTAATTTTAAGATTTAATTTATATTCTTATTGTACGAACATGCTGCTGCCGGATATCCACACCTCATTACAATCAGGGGGTCACCTTAAATGAATGACAAACATGCGATTGCCTGGTCCGTTGTCTGCCTTTTGTTTATCGCAGCGGCGGTCACTACGGCCTACATCCTCATACCTACAAACATGTAATCCACCAATCTCCAGTCCCATGCAGCAATTGCCGAGCCTTCAAACATACCATCCATATAAAAACCCTCAAGGAGTTACTCCTTGAGGGTTTTTAGTCATAACATTCTATGTGGAAAACGCAATGCTTGAATGGAATCAAAAATCAATCAAGCCCAGACTTATTTGCAGGGAATCATCCACCTTACTCATCATTTCATCATCAAGATGGGTGATTTTGTCAGTTAGCCGCTGCTTATCAATCGTCCGGATCTGCTCTAGCAAAATGACGGAATCCCGGTCAAATCCATGCGACGCCGCGTCGATTTCGACGTGAGTCGGCAGCTTGGCTTTTTGAATCTGTGCCGTAATGGCTGCAACAATCACAGTCGGACTAAACCGGTTGCCGATATCGTTCTGAATGACAAGGACCGGCCTTACGCCGCCCTGCTCAGAACCGACAACAGGTGATAAATCCGCAAAAAATACGTCGCCCCGTTTAACGATCACTGTCTACACCCCGCTTACTAAGCGGTCTAGAGTGTTGTCTGCATCTTCCTCCGCGTGAAACGCCTCAGAAGCCATGGTCAGGTTAATTTTGGCCATTTCCATATAACCCCGCTGCATGGATTCACGAATGTAACGTTTCTTCCGTTCATTCAGGTACAACTTCATGGCTTGCCTAATAAGCTCACTGCGGTTGGAATTTTCCAGCTGAGCGATCCCGTCCACTTCCTGCAAAAGATGATCCGGTAAACTGATCATGATTCGTTTGGTGTTCTGCATATTGGCCACCCTCTATTACACCCCCACAACCTTCTCGCCTGTGCACCAGTATTACATTATTCAAGGAAAATTATACAAAAGAATATATATGCCGAAGGTATATCAAGTATGCTGCATATCATTATAAACTACAATCGACACTTTCGTACAGACTTAAACGACATATTCCTAATTCGGGAAGGTCTGTACTTATTCCTTCTTTCCTGAATAAATTACTTAGGGTGACATGACTTGTTAAAGGTTGCTCCAGAGTGCGTTTACGGTCTTCACGGGTATATCATCACGTATATACTGACGTGGTACCCGGTGGGCAATCATGCAGACGACCTCGTAGTGGATCGTCCCCAGCTTGGACGCCAGTTCATCTGCCGTAATGCATTCGCCAGACTGCTGACCGATGAGTACAACCTCTTCACCAGCTTTAATTTGTTCCGCCTCATCGGCGAAAGGTTTGAGCGATACCATACATTGGTCCATACAGATAGTTCCGACTACAGGGACGCGGCGGCCGCGTATCAGTACTTCCACTTTACCGCTCAGCATACGAGAGAAGCCATCGGCGTAACCGATGGGAAGGGTTCCAATTTGTTCTTCCTCCTCCGTTACATACTTCGTCCCGTAGCTGATGCCGGAATGCGGAGGTACATTTTTGACGTAGACAAGCTTTGTCTTTAACGTCATGACAGGGCGGAGGCTCACTGTCTTTCGATTCACCTCATCCGAAGGATACAGTCCGTACAAGCCGATGCCGACACGAACCATATTATAGGATAATTCGGGTGTATCAATCGCAGCAGCACTGTTACCCGTATGTATGATGGGGATATGGTAGTCCTTATCCCGAAGAGCGTCCGCTACGCCCTGAAAACGGCGGTACTGTCCCAACGTATAGTCTTTGTTCTCTTCATCCGCTCTTGCAAAATGGGTAAACATTCCTTCGACAACAACCTGCGGCAGCGAAAATACTTCTTCTATAAAAGAAATTGCATCTTCGCCTGGAAGCAGGCCCAAACGACCCATTCCGCTGTCAATCTTGATGTGTACCTTGAGTGGCTTCTCCGGCTGGACCGGCAGTGCCTTTATCGCTTGGAGCACTTCCGAACTGAACAGGGTTATGGTTACATCATGCTCATAAGCGATCTCTACAGCCTCCGGTGGTGTATAACCGAGCACCAGGATTGGGCTAGAGATGCCTCCTTGCCGAAGCTCGAGCGCTTCATCCAGGAAAGCTACACTTAAGTAAGCCGCCCCCAATTGCTGAAGTTCGCGTGCCACTTCTACAGCTCCGTGACCATAGGCGTTAGCCTTCACACAAGCAAGCAATTTCATGTGGCTTGGCAGCGCCTCACGAAAAGCGTTATAGTTGGCGCGCAGATGGTCCAGGTTGATCTCCGCCAGGGTAGGTCGATATATCGCTTGCAATTCCAGTCACCTTCTTACCATTTTGAAAAAAGCATTATGCTTTGCAATAGATTAATGGTAATGTTCCGGGGGGCAACTGTCAATTGAGGCAAATTGCTTATTTATGAGGCTCGTGGTTCCCCCCGGGTGGCGAAACTTGGTGAAACATCGGAATATCTGCAAGAAATAGCGATCAGCCCACGGATGGAGTGCCTTTATTTGGAAAAGAGGCGAATGGCCTCATTGTCGGAATTTTGCCCTCCTTCAATGCTCGGTATCCGCCTACTTCGTATTATTTACCCGATTCTCCCTGCATGGAAGCAGCGACTTTCTTCATTTCTTCGACAGGCAGATTGGCGCTCGTAATTCGGTATTCCACGCCTTCCGAATTCCAGGTCAGCGTTCGTTGCTGATCGCCAGTGAGCAGGCCTACCGTTGTGAAATCGATATACACCGCCTCGCCCGGTACGAGGGAGACCGCACGATCCACCGGTCTGGATTCCATAATCGTATATTGGTACACACCGTCATACTTCAGAATAACCGCATGATCCTTGTTCTCCGGAACTTCCATCGTGTCTTTGTTCGTGACCCCTGCCGGCACATATTCCGGATAGATGATGCCGAAAGATCCCATATCGCGACCGGCAGCCGCTTCCGTCAAGCCTTCGGTTCCCTGAGTGCCGTTACCTTCCGTACCGGAAGCCACCGGTACCCCGTTCTCGTCCACTTCGGCCATGGTCCCCTTCGCATCGTTCATCGCACTTAGGTTCTTGTTGGTATCAAACGAATCCTTTGTCAGGTTCGTATCGAAGGTAAAGGTGTTGAATTTCACCTCAACAACCACATTCGCTTCGGAATCCGACACTTGTACCTGTTTCGGCGTGTAGTTGTCCTTAGCGAGCCAAATCTTCTGACGAATCAACGAATGGCTGTGGTAATTGGCAGCCACATCAAACACGTAACTATCCTTATCCTCAGCAAACTGACGGGTATTGTCGCTCAAAATGCTGCTAAGCAGCGTTTGGTACAGGTATACCTGTCCCTGATTATCCGGCCAGTCGCTCTTGAAGCGGAAGCTCTTGTTCAAGCTAGGCGTCAGAACGAACACGCCGTCATCGTTGCGAAGCACGATTTGCGTAATATCCTTTTGCCCATTGGTTAAGCTGATCCGGTAGTAAGATGGAGACTGGTACCATACCTCAACCTGATACTCCTGCGGCGCCGAACCGGTATGTATGGTCATAACGCCCGCTCCCTGGTAAGCGCCCTTGGCACTTTCCAGCTTATCAGCCACCTTGCCCAGATCCTTCACAACGCTGTCTGCATTTTTCTTCCCGCATCCCGCCAGTATTGTTGTTAAGCATAATACTACCGCGAGCAGCACCCATGAAATCCGGCGCATGTCATCATCCCCTTCAACACTTGTTTTGACTTGATTGATACATGTCTATGAGGGACTTGGTCACATTATGCAGACTAGCCTGACAAGCACCGCTGCGGTGGGATGCGGCAGGCGTTTACACTTCGATTAAGTGGAAAAAGAGCCGTGATGAATCCGTCGATCGCTGATTCATCCTCGGCTCTATATTTGAGAAATTTCCAGTACGGGCGATCTTCTTCAGCCCTCTGTATAAGCATGGAAGCTAATCGACGTTAGCCACCTCTAAGGGGCTGTATGAATAGAAATGGACTTCTCAGGAGTTGCATTCGTATAAGGCGCAAACCATTCCTCATCCACATGGTCAGGTGATGGAAGACTGCGGGTGGTCGAGTCAAAAATCCAGAAGATCCCTACGCAGAATACGGCGATTCCGCATCCTGCGATAACGGATGAGCTTGCTGCAACAACGCCAAGAGCACCTCCAATTAGGCTGCCAAGCGGCATGGCAATTCCGCTGAGTCCGCTAGCTGCCGCAAACACCGTGCCCAATCTTTTCTCGGGTATCGCCTTCTGAATGACCGAATTGATGATAACGTTCGTAATGCCTCCGGGAAACCATGCCAAACCGTACACCAGAACGACAAGCCATGTCCATGGGGTGAATACGCTGAGACACCAGGCAGCGCCCGATAAACAAAACGCTCCGGCAAAAAGATATCCAAGGGGTAGGCGCTCCAGCTTCAAATACGGAGCCAGAATCGCGCCCAACAAACTTCCGCAAGCCTGGGCCATGAGCAGAACTCCGTATACACCCGCTCCGCCGAGGCTGTCCGCAAAGGCAGGCATAACCGTAAAGGTAGCGCCGCCTGCGGCATTAATGATGATAATCCCCATCTGTACCCGTGCGAGCGGGGTTGCCAGGATGTAGCGAAGCCCCTCTTTCATGTCCGCCCAATAATTTTTAAGGGCATTTTGCATAGATTTTGAAGTTACGGTGTTTTTCGCCGGTGTTTTATTTACGTTGTTATCAGAAGTGTTGATAGACTTTTTGATTTTGAGTTGCGAGAATAACAGGGCTCCGATGAAAAATCCGATCGAATTCCATAAGTAAAGGGATACTGCGCCCAGCACAATAATCAATACGCCGGATATTGCGTTGCAAGCGACATCGATGCCTTGATAGGCTAAGGAGAACAGCGAGTTGCCTTGCGTCAGCTGCTTCTTATCGAGAATTTTAGGAAGGGCCGACATTTGGGCAGGATATACCCACATATTCAGCGTAGATAGAACCGGTGTAATCGCCAGCACAACGCCTACTGTCAGAAAGTCGAAATAAAATGCAAGCGGAACGATCAACAGTAGAACCGCCTGAAATAACTGGGTGTATACCAGAAGCCCCCGTAAAGGAACGCGGTCAATCATCGGACCGGATAACAGTTGAATGATTCGGGGGAGAATCGAGAGGAATCCGGCAAGTCCCGTATACAGCGTCGAGCCCCCCAGATCATACACCAGCCACATGGCCGCTACCGCGTACAGACTGTCGCCGATATTCGTAAGGATTCGGCCAACGAACAACAGCAGGAAATTGCGATTCTTTAATATTTCCACGAAAGAAACACTCCTTGATTTAAAGTTTAGTAGTTTTGGAGAGAAGAGGCTGAAGAAGCCCCTTCCTATTCGGACGTTTCCGTCGAAACCACGTTGATCCCTACCGCATATTCCTTGCTGTCGTCCCCTTTTGTCGCGAGGGTCTTGGTCACCCATTTTTCGAGCAGTTCTCTGAATTCCTGCGTCATTTGTTGGTATTGCTCGGCATTCAGCTGCATTCTCAGGCTTATTCTTGTGCGGCTGGCCGCTGCATAATCTTCGGCAAGAACCGGGTCTACCATCTGGGTTCCCTTGGTATTAAACCACTTCGCTTTAGATTTATAATATTTCTCTACGATGCCGCCGACGGTCCGGGTCTCCACCAAATCTATTAATCCGCCATCATATAACTTCTGAATATGATAGTGAATGCTTCCCGGCGAATCTCCCAATTCATCTGCTACTTGTTTGGCAGTTTTGGCCGTATCCAGCATGGTTCCGAGAATCTTCACCCGCTGAGCGCTGCCGAGCAGCTTCGCTTGTTCCACCGATATTTCGATACTCCGATTATGATCTTGATCCATGACGCAAACACTCCATTCTAAATTAAAATAGTCATTCTAATTATGTAATTCATACGGTTATTTTTGTTCATTCCAATTTAATTTATCATTCTAATTTTTTAGATCGGTATGACACAATAATAAACCACCTATTACCATTTGTAAATAGGCGGTTTATAAATGATTTATTTTTTTCTAAACGGGTTTGACCATATGATAATAAACATGCCCGTTAATCATGATGTCCTTATCTGTTTGATAACCTCTTCTGTCGTACAAAGAATGAGCGCGATGATTGTCCGTCACCACGGCAAGAGCAATTTTACGATACATCAGCTCCTTTGCCCGATTCTCCGCGTGATGTATAAGGACCGAACCAATCCCCTTACCTCCAAACTGCGGAGAAACCGATAACGTATCGATATAGTACTCATCCTCGTCCGCTTCTTTATCCAGCGCTAGGGAAGGGTCATTCTTGAGCTTCCGCAAACGATCCAGAATCGGACGATCCAATTCGGCCGCTTGATCACCGCCGTAAGCAACGATAATGCCAGCCACCTCGCCGTCGATCTCTTTCACGGCAGCCTGTCGGTAACTGAGCCTGCCCTCGTCCGCCCGGAAATATTGCTCCAGCACTTCAAGCACTTTCTCTTCGCTGTCTTCCCCTGTTAATTGATGTGCTACGTCGTGCAGTGCATCGTACAACAGTCTTATCGCTGCAGCTGCATCTTGTGGTTTTGCTGATCTGATGGTCATGCCTATTCATCCTCCAATTACAATTCAATGCAATTTAGTAATTCAAGTATCCCAGTCCTCAACCTCATACAACAGCTCCATCTCGGACGATGCTGTAAAGGAACGCCGTTTAACTTCAGGATCCCCGATCTTTTCGTGCAGTCCAAACCCTCTTGATACCTTGAACGTAAAAGACAAACCATGAGGTACCATCGCACTTCCCCTATATAGGCCATCTCCGCAGTATGGAATCTCAAATCCGGCATAGATTGTGGGGGAAACCGGTGTGGAAGGCGGTACCTTCACCTGAATCGCGATTTTCACAAGCTCAGGCAGCTCTTCCACGATCGTAATCTCTTTATCTGCGCTCAAGCCTCCCATTTGCAGCGTAACCCGGGTGCTGCCAGGAATTTTAGGTTTCATCGTTCCGTCCGGCAGCATTCTGAGCCATTCCGGCTCCTCAACATGATAGGTTCCGTTCATCAACGTTTGGACAAATCCGCTGTCGTATGTAATGACCGGATTCAGTTGTTTGACGGGGCCGTTTACCCCTACGATGCCATCACCATGCAGCTTAATCGAGGTTGGTTCTCCAATGTCGCCGAAAAAATACAGCAGCGGCGCTTGCGCTCTGCCTGCCCAGTCGCTTTGACTGTGAGCCGCTCCCGGATCAAGGAACAGCATGAGATCTTCTCCCGGCACAAAGCCGTCTTGGATCAAGCGTGCTGCTTCCTCCCGTGCGTATTTTTCCATGAAGACCCCTTCCGCGCCGCCCATATCAAGCCATACCTTAAGATTCGGATGCGTACCGTATCTTTCATAAAAAGGATATTCCTTAAGCTCTCCTTGAGCATCAAAATAGGCTTTGACGAAATAAGGCGACATGACCGCTAAACTTCCGAACACATCCGGCCTTCTAAAGCCGATATTGTAGGTGACGATCCCGCCCGCAGACGAACCCATCATGGCCGTGTGCTCCGGACCCTTCAACGTGCGAAAGTTCTGATTGATATATGGTAAAACTTCTTCAATAATAAATAACTCATACCGTTCGCCGGCAAACGGGGGATCGAACACCTGATGCATCCTTGGATTGTCATGGAAATATTCATTCAGTCTTTGATGAGGAACCGTTGCGATGCCAACGATGATAATCTCCTGCATCCGTCCTTCGGACACCAGCCGATCTGCGGTGACATGCATATCCCACGAGCCGCCTCGCTCATCCGCTGAAAATACATGCTGCCCGTCATGCATATAGAGTACGGCATAATGCTTCTCCGTATTCTCATGATAACTGGGTGGAAGGTATACATACAAACTTCGGGTATTGCTTAAGTTAACCGATGGAAAATCTGCAATTTCTACCATTCTTGAGGACATACTGACCATTTTAACCCCTCCTGACTATTTTTGCACCCTATGCACTTGCATTCGGATATTCACTCTTAGGCGATGCCAGATAACAAAAAAAGGCACAACCCGATAAAATCAGGTTGTACCTCTTAGGTAAGCATTGCCTTACTCAACATTATACTGGGGAAATTCCCCATTTTCAATATCAGGATTTGTCCTGTGGCGGCTCTTTAGGCACATAATTAAAGATCTCGCCATCCACAAAAGTATCAATCAAGCGTTCCAGCCATTTATAATAAGCAACGGCCTCACGCATCTTTGCCTGATCCTCTTGCAGCACCGCTGTCAGTTCTTCGTCATCTTCATGTGCTTTACGGAGCTTCTCCGTTTCGTCCAGCGCTTTGCGCAGGACCAGAATGTTGCTCTCCACCGATTTTCTCCATTTAATATCAAAGAAATCCACGAAGCTCTGGTACCAGTCATACTCCACTTCATACAAATCCTTGCGGGAACCCTTCTCCCACACCTTGTTTACCATTTTATAATCGAGCAACGTCCGCACGCCTGTACTCATGCTGGTCTTGCTCATCTTCATTTCCTGTCCCATTTCATCGAGGTTCATCGGTTTATCCGCAAAATAAAGCAATCCGTATAAATGTCCCGTTGAGAGTGGAATGCCGTACAAATCCATATTCCGTCCAATATTTTCAATGACACGCTTACGAATCTTATGCACGGCTGCCTGCCGTTCATCATCTAAATGGTACAAGCCCATGCTTGCAGCCTCCTCTATCTGTAACCATCCAAGAAGTCATGTCAATATAACAAAACTAGGTGGACTCGAAGTGTAGTGTGAACGATCTCCATGAAATTTAAACAAGCCCCGATCCACACACATTCTCTGATCTATTGTAGGGAAAGCTATTTTAAAAGTAAAGAAGATCGCTCTAGAGGATATCGGAGCATATGGGAGCATTTCAAAGGATAACTTTGTACAGTTTTTACTGTACGTACTTTACGTACGGATATAACGTTTGATACTTTACGTATCGGTTGTTACAATGGGTGACATGGGTTTACGAGACGACAGGAATAAGAAGACTCGGTCAAGTGGACGCGTCTCTATACAATAAAAAGGAGGAGTACTTTTGGCTATTCTGCAAGTTAACAAAGTCAGCAAATTGTTCGGCGCGAATCCGGAACAAGGGATTCAATTGCTGGAGCAAGGCTGGAGTAAAGCGCGAATTGCGAAAGAAAAAAATATAACGGTTGGCGTTAACCGTGTCAGCTTCGATATTCATGAAGGCGAGATTTTTGTCATCATGGGGTTGTCAGGCAGCGGTAAATCTACATTGGTCCGTTTGCTAAATCGGTTGATTGAACCAACATCGGGCGAAATATTGATTCACGGCAAGGATCTCCGAAAAATGAACAAGGAACAGCTGCGGGAAGTACGACGCAAAAAAATCAGCATGGTGTTCCAGAAATTCGCCTTGTTCCCTCATCGTTCGGTTGTAGAGAATGTGGAATACGGATTGGAAATTCAAAAGATAGACAAAAGCAAGCGGCACGAAGCGGCCATGAAGTCGCTTGAGCTTGTAGGCTTGAAAGGCTGGGAGGAAAAAATGCCCGATCAGCTTAGCGGCGGCATGCAGCAGCGTGTCGGGCTTGCCCGTGCACTCGCCAATGATCCGGAGATTCTGTTGATGGATGAGGCTTTCAGCGCACTGGATCCACTCATTCGCCGAGACATGCAGGACGAATTGATCGAGCTCCAGGACAAAATGAAAAAAACGATCGTGTTCATCACCCATGATCTGGACGAAGCTCTTCGGATCGGTGACCGCATTGCCTTGATGAAGGACGGTTCGATTGTACAGATCGGTACGCCGGAAGAAATTTTGACCCAACCTGCCAACGATTATGTTGAACGGTTCGTGGAAGATGTGGATCTGTCCAAAGTACTTACCGCTTCACGGGTTATGCGCCGTCCGGAGACTATTACGATGGATCGTGGACCTCGCGTTGCGCTTGAGCTTATGCGTGAACGGGGGATCTCGAACCTGTTCGTCATCGATCGTTCCAAGAAGCTGCTTGGCGTCATTACGGCCGAAGATGCATCCGATGCCATGAAGAATAACCGCAAGCTTGCGGATATTCTCATCACAGACGGTCCGAGTGTTGGACCTGATACATTGCTGAATGAATTGTTTGAAATTACGAGTATGGCTAAAGTGCCATTGGCCGTTGTGGATGAGACCGGCAGGTTGATGGGCGTTATCGTCCGCGGTGCTGTTCTTGGTGCCCTGGCCGGAGAAAGCAAGAGCGAGGAGGTGACGCAAGATGCCTAAGATTCCTCTCGCTAGCTGGGTTGATTCATTGGTCGAATGGATGGGAGACGTCTTCTCCGGTTTCTTTGACGCCATCTCCTTCATCATCGAAAACGTCGTGCAGCTGTTTACGGATTTGTTCTTGCTTCCTCATCCGTATCTGTTCATTGTCATCCTGGCTGTCATTGCCTACCTATTAGGCCGTCTGCCGTTGACTTTGTTTACAGCCATCGGTTTTCTGCTCATCGATAACTTGGGCTATTGGTCACAGACCATGAGCACGCTCAGTCTGGTTATCACGGCAGCCTTGATCTCCGTTATACTGGGTGTTCCGCTAGGGATATGGGCGGCCTACAGCAAGTCGGCATCCCGCGTGATCATACCGGTTCTGGACTTTATGCAGACCATGCCGGCGTTTGTGTACTTGCTCCCTGCCGTCACATTCTTCAGCTTGGGCGTAGTTCCAGGGGTTATCGCTTCGGTTATCTTCGCCATTCCGCCAACGATTCGCTTGACCCGTCTTGGCATTATGCAAGTATCAAGTGAACTGACGGAAGCTGCGGATGCATTCGGCTCGACTTCCGGACAGAAATTGTTCAAGGTTCAGCTTCCGCTGGCGATGCCAACCTTGATGGCCGGCATTAACCAGACCATCATGCTGTCCTTGTCAATGGTCGTCATCGCTTCGATGATCGGTGCCCAAGGTATCGGTGCCGAGGTCTACCGGGCCGTAACCCAGCTGCAAATTGGTAAAGGGTTTGAAGCTGGCTTGGCTGTCGTCATTTTGGCGATTGTCCTCGACCGCTTTACACAAAATATATTTAAAACGAAAAAAAGGGGTGCTTAATTTGAAGAAACAAAAGTTTTGGTTGCTGCTCAGCTTGGCTGCTATTCTGGTTCTGTCTGCTTGCGGACAGGGCGGAAAAGGCGGCACGGATGGTACGACGGACAAGGGGACTGACGGCGGTGCTACCGCTTCCCTCGGCGAACAAGTGAAACATGAAATCATCGGTATTGATCCAGGTGCAGGTATTATGAAAGCTGCGGCGGCAGCGATTGATGAATATGGATTGACCGACTGGAAACTGATCGAAGGCTCCGGTGCTGCCATGACGGCAACCCTCAACAAAGCCATCAAGAACGAGGATCCGATCATTATTACCGGCTGGACTCCGCACTGGATGTTTGCCAAGTATGACCTGAAGTATCTGGAAGATCCGAAGAAAGTATTCGGTGAAGCGGAAGAGATCCACACCGTTGTCCGTCTTGGACTGAAAGAAGATCATCCGGAAGCTTACAAGTTCCTGAGCAATTTCAAATGGACATCCGACGATATGGGTCAGATTATGACAGCAATCCAAGAAGGCCAAGACCCTGAGGCTGCCGCTAAAGAATGGGCAGACAGCAACGCAGAGAAAGTGGATGCCTGGCTTGAAGGCGTTCAGCCGGTTGACGGCAAAAGCTTCAAATTCAGTTATGTCGCTTGGGATTCCGAGATTGCCAGCACCAACCTGCTGAAAGTGATCATGGAAGAGAAGCTCGGATACAAAGTTGACGCGCTTCAAGTAGAAGCAGGCCCAATGTGGACCGGCGTTGCCAACGGCGACGTGGATGCAACCGTAGCGGCATGGCTTCCATTGACGCATGCCGACTACTGGGATAAGTTCAAGGACAAAGTCGAAGACCTTGGCGCTAACATGGAAGGCGTAAAAACCGGCCTGGTGGTTCCGTCTTACGTGGAGGCAAATTCGATTGAAGATCTGAAGTAATATAAGACCATCCCATGGCATATGGGATGGTTTTTTCTTTTGGTGAATCAAGATTGTCGGCCTGTTCTGAGGAGGATGTATCCGTTCCGGTCGCTGTTGAAACCAGGAAAACGGGATGATATTCTTTCGGTATTTTCCCGGTTTCAAAGGCGAACGCCAGGTCTCCTCCACGGATACATCCTCTTTTCTCGGCTGGCCTCCAATCTTTCCACCCACCAAAAGATAGCCATCCCTTTCATCAGGGATGGCCTTTTGGGGGCTGAGCGGGGGAGGGGCTAAGCTGACCCGTTCAACACGGTCAGCTAGCCTGATTTATGGCTGAACATGCTGTGAATCCCCTGGACTCACAGGCTTGCCAGCGCAGCTTATAGGGGTTGCTGGTGCTTGGCGCAGTCCCTCTTAAACAAGCAAGCCTGTCGGCTTGCTTTCCTCCATTGATACATCCTCTACTCTTGGCTGGCTCCGATTTTTCCACACCCGGATTGCCGGACATGCTGTGACTCCTCTGGACTCACAGGCTTGTCGGCCTAGCTTCCTTGGCCTTTCGGGGGCTTGCAGCCTTCCCCGATACGGCCTCGTAACATTATACGAGCAATGTTGCAGCTCGTCCTTCTCTCACAAAAAAAGATCATGCCCACAAAAATGAGCATAATCTTTTTTCTACTATATAAGCACTACTCTTTTATCGTAACCGTCACGGGAGAGTACTCGGCAATAACGGTTTGTCCATGCACGGATACGCTGCCCTGCGGCGTAAGGTCTTTTTCGGTCATGATGCCAAGCGCGATGGTGAATTTGTTGAACTTGATCGGGATGTTCTTCTCCCGGCGGATCTCTTCGCCGTTCACGTAGAAGATTGCTTCGTCCTCGGCACGGTTATACGTGATTTTGTATGTGTTGAATTCCCGCGGCGTGAAGTGTGTATCCTCCTCTTTGAAAATACAGAAGTAACGGGTCTTGTCCGATTCAGGCACCTGCACGCCCGGGAACGGCAGGACGGCATACACGCTGGCGTACTTGTCGTTCGAAGCAAAAAAGTCCAGAGCCGCGCCGGTACTGAAATCAAGCAGGTTCAAAGATACGTAGCCGTCATACAAGTCGCCGGGAACCGTGCCTTGGGTGCGTGCCCGAATTTGCAGCTCGAACGTGACCTCGCCGGATTCCGGCACTTCCACCTCTTCATTGGAATAATACATATGCTTGGCATTATCGAGAATTTGGATCTGATCATTCTGGCGGCTCAGCGGCGCCCGCACGTACAGGATGCCGTTGCGGACGATGACGACCGCATTCGGCTCGCGATATTCCCAGAATGAACCGTCCGGCAGTGGGAAACCGCCGATCTTCCAAGTCCCGCTCTCGGACAGGATAGAGTGAAAATCACCAAAAACGCGTTGTTGTTCCATCTAATTCCCCTTCTTCCTTACAAAGTCTGAATGATTCCCTGGATGAGCAATGACAGGATCAGCACGCCGCCGCAGCGCATAGTCGTCATCGTTGACACACCCATCAGCGGTAAATAGGCTTCGGAACGGTTGCTGTCCTTCAGTCTTCCATAGACAAGATACAACGGTATAATCGTAAGCAGTGCAATCAATGCGTATGGCGGGAGCGCCCCGGCCAACACGCAGGCTATCAAAGACAAGCAGGCCAGCAGCAGCAGGACCCGCGAGAAGCTCAGCGCTCTTTTTTCACCCCATACCACAACCAGGGTCTTCTTTCCGGCCTGACGGTCCGCCTGCCAATGCAAAAAGTGATGATTGAACAAAATCAACGTTGTCAGCAGCCCGATGGGCAGTGACAGCAGCAGCGCCCGGACATCCATATGTGAGGTTTGAACGTAGTATGCGCCCATCACCGGCAAAATACCAAAGGATAGCAGAATCGCAATCTCGCTGAAACCCTTGCCGCGATATCCGAATTGAATTGGCGGTGCGACATAGAAATAAGCGATCAGCCCGCCAAGTCCGCCGAAGATGAAGGCCCACCAGCCGCTGATCAAACTGAGGATAATGCCGCTCAGCGCCGCAATCCCGAATAGCGTCCAGGTAACGATTTCGAATTTACGGAGCGACCAGACGCCCTTCGTAAGAAATCCGGAGTTCGTGGAGATCGCATCCACATGCTCCTGCGCTTCCGTATCCGTTCCGTTCTTATAGTCCCACAAATCGTTCACCATATTGGAGAACAGATGGGCAGCGCCGCTCCCGATCAAGGTCAATAAAAAGAGGCCTAAATGAACTTCACCTGTCCATACATAAGCCCCGAGTGCTCCCAAAGCAACCGGAATCAGCATAACAGGAATTACTTTGATTCGGGAAGCTTTTTTAAACTGTTCAAGGGCATCCACTTGGTTATGCTCCTTTCCTTCTATAAATACAGCATAGAACGCCTGCAGACAGCTGCAGACGTTAACGTTGTGAAACATGGAACTTGCATAAATAAGAATATCATAATTGTCGAACTTTGTAATCCGTTTGTTAGAACTTGGCTATGCAGCCATTATACCGATGAACGTTCGATCAGCTCGAAGGCAAGCTCCTTGCGAATCGGCTCTTCCTGCTCCCCTTGAATATGCGCATACAGCATCTTGAAGGCCTCGGAGCCCATATCAAACAGTCGGTTATCAATCGTAGTGAGACCCAGCATTTTGCCGATCGGCTGGTTGTCGAATCCGATGACAGCGAGTTCTTGCGGAATGGACAGTCCTCTCTTCTCGGCTTCATAGATCAAACCGGCGGCCACATGGTCACCCGTTACCAGCAAGCTACTTGGACGTTCCTCCATAGCGGACAGCCGATCCATAATCGCCGCACCGTCTTCCAGATCGATACAGCCATCCAATATCCATTCCTGGCGGTAAGGCTCCCCGATCTCCTTAAGCACTTCTTCATACGCCACTTGGCGTGCTCTCGTGCTCGGACTGTCCAGTCTTCCCACCGTGAAGCCGATGCGTCGATGTCCCCGCTTTATCAAATATTGCATGGCACTGCGAAATGCCTCTGCATGGTTTATATATATAGAAGAAAATAATCGTTCGCCCGCATCCTGACAGCATACGATCGGTCCATAAGCGCAGTAGGCTTCGATCTGTTTCGGAGTCACGGCCGATGATAAAATAATGATGCCGTCAATCTCGCGGTTACGCAGCATCTCCAGCACTTCCACTTCCTTATCCGGCGCATACCCGGTTTGGCACAGGATCAGGCGATAGCTAGCGGCAAGCGCTTCTTGTCCAGCTCCCTCCATCAGCAAGGAGAAGTAGGCATGATTAATAAACGGCAGCATGATGGCAATATTCATCGTTTTCCCTGTAATCAGATGGACCGCATTCATATTCCGGGCGTATTTCAGCTGTTTCATGGTCTCCAACACACGTGTCCGCTTATCTTCTCTGACATAGGGATGATTGTTCAGCACCCGGGATACCGTTGACACCGAAACGCCTGCCAGCTTGGCAATCTCTTTAATATTAGCCACTCCTTCAAGCCCCTTTCATCCACTGGTTCCTTCCTGATACTATCATGATTGCTTTCCCTATTCAAAGGGAGGCAACCCGGTAGCAAAAGGCTGATGCGTAAGTGTGTACACAATACCCATTTATTGATTTTTTTGGTATGATTACATGCATCATCCCTATGGAGGTATTGGCATGTCTAAACTGTTCAAGACACTGGGCGCTATATGGCTCATCGGCGGTTTTATCGGAGGCGTCGTCGTTTATATCATCATGGAAGGCAATTGGTTAACCGGTATCATTTGGCTGATTAGCGGCGCTATCTCGGGTGCGCTGTTCTATACGGTCGGTGAAATCCATGAAATCGTGTTGGAAAATAATACCCTACTCCGAGAAGTGCTGCACCGTCTTCCGGAGCAGCCTGGCGATCAGAAACCGTCCCTTGGAAATTCCAGAGCTAATCTCAGCGCACTGAAGGATTACAAGATGAATGCAAAAGATGAACAACGATAAAAAGAAGACTTGATCTGGTATGCTTTTCATACTTTACACTGAGGTTGGGTGGAAACCTTCATTCATTGTCAGCGTGACCGCAAGGGCGTGATGGCAAGGGCAAGGCTTCTGCCTTTTTATCATGATTCGTGAAACTTAGACCTTGTCCATAACGTTATCCTTGTCAAAAGGAGCTGATGGATGATGGAGACGTTCGGCAGAGGCTGCCTGTACTTGATCATTGGCATGGTGGTATTGCTGCTGCTTGCCCTGTTATTGGGGACAACAATTACGATCCCTTGGTTTATCTTCATTCCAATAATTATTATTGCCTTTGCTATAGCTGCATCCAAAAGCAAGCACAAGGATGATGATTAAGCGAAACCGCAGGTCACGTCGCCGGATGCTAAATGGGTTGTTTACGCCTCGTTTTCGGAACCACATGCGAGTTTAGCCCTATCAGTCGATTACCTTGCCACCGTACACCAAAAAAGACTCCCTTCCCGGGAGTCCTTTTCATTCCATATGATTCCGATCGTTCTGTATCAGGGTACCTATTTATTTCGAGATATTCTTGAATGCCTCTGTCTGCTGCTTAATTCCGACCTCGGTGGCAAAACGCTCGATGCTGGAAGCTCCGAAGAATCCCTCGACCCCCTTGGTTCTGGACAATACATACGCCGCATCCTCAGGTTCTGCAATCGGGCCACCATGGCACAGAATCATAATGTCCGGGTTAATGGCTTTACCGGCATCACAGATCGCTTGAATCTTTTCAACGCAATCGTCGAGTGTCAATGCTGTTTTCGCACCTATGGTTCCTTTCGTGGTAAGGCCCATATGGGCAACCAGAACATCGGCTCCGGCTTCAGCCATCTTCTTCGCTTGATCGACATCAAACACATACGGAGTAGTCAGCATATCCAGCTCATGCGCCTTCCTGATCATCTCAACCTCCAGATCATAGCCCATGCCCGTCTCTTCCAGATTCGCCCGGAATACGCCGTCAATCAAGCCAACCGTGGGAAAGTTCTGCACACCGGCAAAGCCTTGCTCTTTAAGCTGCTTAAGAAAAATATCCATGATCCGGAACGGATCCGTGCCACAAACACCCGCCAATACTGGCGTATGCTTCACGACCGGCAGCACCTCGTTTCCCATGTCCACCACAATCTGGTTCGCATCTCCGTAAGCCATCAGTCCGGCGAGCGAGCCGCGTCCAGCCATCCGGTAACGCCCCGAATTGTATATAATAATCAGGTCCACACCACCGGCTTCGGCGCTCTTGGCCGAGATACCTGTCCCTGCTCCCGCTCCCAATAATACTTTACCCGCTGCTACTTCCGATTTTAATTTTGCTAACACTTCTGCTCTTGTTGTCATTGCCATGATCATGTCCTCCTTCAGTATAAATAATTCTGTATGAGTGTGTAACCTGTAACCTGCGCCAGATTTATTGCCGTTTCATCAATTCCATCAGCTTATCGGCCGCAGCCACGGCAAAAGCTTGATCATTGATGTCGGTATTCATCTCGATCAATTCAACGGTTTTACGGTCTATGCGTTGTCTTAATGTGTCAAACAGCATCTTATCCTCTTCCGGTCCATGGAATGATTCACCTTCCACATCGAGCATCGATACGCCCTGCAAAGGAAGCATCAGCACGGTAGATCCTTGCGACATATTCAATTTGTCTGCAATCAACTCCCCAAGCTGCCGGTTCTCTTCAACCGTGGTCCGCATCAGCGTAACCGAGGGGTTATGCTTGTACAGATTCCGTTCCCGGTATGCCTCCGGCACGGTATCATAAGGACCGAAGTTGACCATATCCAGCGCTCCGGTTGATACGACCTGCGGTACCTTGCAGCGTCCGGCTGCTTCCAGGCGATGCGGACCAGCCGCCAAAACGCCGCCCACCAGCTCATCGCACCATTCCGTTGTCGTCAAATCCAGCACACCGTCTATATATCCGGCCTCAATGAGGCTTTCCATTGTTTGTCCGCCCGTACCTGTTGCGTGAAATACAAGCACTTCGTAACCATGCAACTCCAGATGAGCCCTGGCATAATCGATGCACGGGGTCGTAACCCCAAACATCGTCGCTGCAATCAGCGGCTTTTTATCCATCGGGGGCGCCGATTCGAATTGAACCATACCGGCAATCGCATGAGCCGCGTTCGTGAATATTTTGGTGGAAAACGAATTCAGTCCGGATACATCCACGATGGACGGGAACATAATAATGTCACTTGTCCCCACATAAGGTGCCGTATTGCCGGATGCGACCGTGGACACCATCAGTTTCGGAACGCCGATCGGCAATGCCCTCATGCCCGCCGTGACGATCGAAGTACCTCCAGTACCGCCAAATGACAGCATGGCGTCAAATTTGCCCTCTGCATACAGCTTCGGTACGATTTTTTCCATTCCTTGAGCCAATGCCTCAGTCCCTGCGGAACGGTCCTTTCGAGCCGCGATCTCACGTATATCCACACCAGCTGCCGCTGCAACTTCGATGTTGGATACATCCGGCGTGAACATCGGCTCGAACACACCGCTATGGATCGTAAACGTCTTTAACCCCAAGCTCTCGATAACGGATTTAACGTATGAAAACTCGGCACCCTTCGAATCAAATGTCCCCGCAATAGCTACCGTCTTCACCGTGCAGACCTCCTCCATATCTCATCTTTAGGATCGCTTGCACCCGTCCTGACAGGTCCGGCATAGGATCCCTACAAGACCATAATACAGCGCTTTCAAATAAAAAGGATCGTATCGATGTACGATCTTTATGTATATTTGTCTTTCATATGCTGACGATAGGATTGGGGAGAAGTTCCCGCGTATTTTTTGAAGGTTTTGCTGAAATGTACATAGTCCGGGTAGCCTACCAGCTCGGCTATTCTGCCTAGGGACAGCTTGCTGTGCTTCATGATTTCCTGTGCTTTGTGAATCCTGTATTTGGCTATATATTCCGGAAAGCTGCATCCCACTTCTCTGTTAAACAGGGCGCTCAGATGCGTTCGTGAAACATGAATGCGCTCTGCCAGCTCGGTCATTGAAATCGAGCCGGCGTAATTCTCGGCAACATACTCTTTTACAAAAGCAACATAATCCATCGGCTCTTCGAGCCGCGTCAGCTTCTCCATCAGCTGCCGATCCTGCTCCAAATGCCCTGTTGCCTTAAAACGATGTGTTGCATCCACAATGGCTTCTTCCGTCGGTGTTCGTTCAAAGCTCGAACCGCCCACGTAACCCATGGCTGACGTGTTGTCATACATATACTGAACATCGATCGGCGTATGGACCGGACCGCCATATACCAGCTTGATCGGCCGCCTGTCCGAAGCGTCACATACTTCAAATATGTCTCTGGCGATTTCCGCCCCCTTCTCCAGCGACCATGCTTTCGTGGTGCCCATCAACCCGCCTGCCGTGACGCCCAAATGGGCGCAGATGATATCGGCTCCCGCATCCAGCATCCACATCGTCTGCTCTGGAGTAAAAACAAAGGCCATCGTAAGCATATCTTGCGCATGGGCAGCCCGGATAGTCTCCACCTCTTGCAGATAGGTGATGCCTTCTTCCTCCAAGGCTTCACGAAACTGTCCATCTATCAGTCCTACGGTCGGATAGTTAATAATGCCGGCAAAACCGCTGCCGCGGATGAATGCCAAGTAATCGGGAAGCTGAATGGTTGGATCTGTCCCGCAGAGGCCGAAGATCACCGGTACGTCACCGACCACCGAAAGAATCTCCCGCGAGCCGAATTCCATCACCATTTCATTGCCGTTCGCATAGGGCATGAAACCCGCCAGGGAGCCAAGCCCCATTTGCCGAAAACGACCCGAATTCAGGGCCAGTATCAAATCAGCCCCGCCCTTAACCGCATATTTTGCCGAGATCCCTGCCCCTGCCGCAACGCCAATCAGTCGCTCCTGCGTCTGTATTCCTTTATGTAATCGGTCTACAATTTGTTCTCTGGTCGTTATCAAAGCTATTGGTCCCCTTATCTTCAATCTGACCGTCATATATCATCGTTTCCTTATATCGCTAATCCTATTATAAATGAATATCAATAGAGACGCTTATTGTAACTGTCCTGTAATCCCCGAGTAACCGACTCCTCCGTCACGCTATCTTGATTCACATGATCCGCAATGATCCGGGACGGATTCGGCAGCTGCTCGCCTGGTATCCAAGAATCGGGATTCCATGCTTGGGACCGTATAAAGGCTTTTGCGCAGTGCATATAACATTCCTCAACCCGTACTCCGATGCCAAGCCATGGCCGTTTGCCCTGTACGCTGAGCTGCTCCAAAATGCTTTCGTCCCTTACCAGAACGGCACTACCGTTGACTCGCAGGGTCTCCTTCAATCCCGGTATGACAAACACGATGCCGACCCTCGGGTTGGACAGGATATTGCGCAACGAATCAAAACGGCGATTGCCCGGACGTTCCGGAATAACCAACCAGGATTCATCCATTACATGCACAAACCCTGGTGCATCTCCCCTGGGCGAAACATCGCAGTAACCGGATGCGTCCGAAGTAGCCATAAATAGCAACGGACTCTTGGCTATAAAGTTTTTGCAGTGATGATCCAATCGATCAATCGTTTTATGTTTGACGACGTGACTGGACTCACCGAACAGTTCGCGAAGCTCCTCCTCCGATGTAATGATGGACTGAAAAGGATCTTTTGTCATCATAATCACTCCCCTACGTATGTAAAGAAGCCTCCCACAAGTTCAAAGAACCTATGGGAAGCCCTACTCCATTCTTATAAGAAGACCAGCAGCAAAATACCGACGACAAAGCAATAATAAGCGAAATATTTCAGATTACCCCGGGCCATGATATTCATGAACCATTTCATTGCGAAATAGGTACAGATCAGTGTAGCGATAAACGCAATCAGATAAGGGGTTAGCAACGAAGAAAAGTTGGGATCCGATGTGATATCCGAAACGCCCAGCACCATGCCGCCGAGACTTATAGGAATATACAGCATAAATGAAAACCGCAGCGCTGTCTCCTGCTTCATCCCCACAGCGATCGACGTAATGACGGTCGAACCGGATCGGCTAATACCCGGGATCAGCGCAACGGCCTGGGCCAAACCTACGATAAGCGCGTCCTTGAATGACAGGTCATTGTCCAGCTTGCGGCCGCGAAGATTCCGAATCAGCCAAAGGGCGACCCCCGTGAACAGCAGCGCAATACCAACCGTACGTACCGAAGCAAATATTTCTTCAATCTGGTCTTTGAACAACAGGCCGATAATGACGGCCGGAATTGTCCCTACAATAATATACAGAATGAACATGAAATCCGATTTATACTCCGGTTTTCGTGTGCGCAAATAACTTAGGCCGTTCACGATCAGTCTCTGCAAATCCTTGCGAAAGATAAATACAATCGCAATCAACGATGCCGTATTGGTCAGAATTTCAAACGACAGCCCATTCTGCTCCATGCCCATGAGTCTCTGTGCGACAATCAGATGACCGCTGGAGGATACCGGAATCGGCTCCGTAACCCCCTGCACAATACCCAGCAGCAAGTACTTCAACCACAAGATGAAATCTTCCATAACTCTCCTACTCTCTTTACAACATTTGTATTGCTATAAAAAATACTAGTCTATCATAGCCCAAAAAAATTGCAATAATCAAACCACGAATGGACAAAAAAGATATGTAAACAAGAGAAGCCCCTCTAACCACGGAATTAGAGGGGCTCCTAATCTATTGTTAAGAGGTGATTCCATCTTAAGATATGTAGCTTAATGAAACCTTAAAGCTTCATTAGGGGAACATAAAAAGATGTGAGTACTCCTTTGATCACTATGGTGAGACATGGGAAAGGCTAATATTCACAAGGAATAGTTCGATTTTCCCATTAACTTCTATAATTCTACAATATCCTTACTCTTTCGCCTTAAACATAGAAATATATACCTAGTTCTGATAGACTATTCTATAATATTCCTGTTTTAACGGGTTAACAACAAGCGACGGAAAATTTCCGTGCAAGCAAATCCCCTAGCCGATAGGGACTCAAGAAATGAGAAGAAGAAATGAAACGCTTGGCAAAATCAGCTCTGTTCATCCTGTTGTTATTGGTCATGTTGACTGCATGCAGTTCAGGGAAAGACGCAGCCGAAACTTCGTCCCCCCCTTCAACCCCGGAAAATGAAGCGGCAAAAAACACCGCCTCTGACAATAAGGAAAAGAATGAAGAACCTAACAAGACTCAATCATTTAAAGGGGAGAATTTTTCCTTTTCCTACCCTTCGACTTGGAAGGATGCAGAACTTAACATCCCTCAAGTCATTGCGGCATTCGTAAATCCTAACCCCCAAGGAGCTTTTGTTGATAATTTAAATGTCGTTATCGAGGAATCGTCAGCTACTCCAGAGGAAGCAGCTAACGCTGCCGTTCAAGGTTTAACCAATGGAGATGGGGGACCATTAATACAAGATTTCAAAAAACTGAACTACATCGACGTTCCCAAGAAGGCAGCGGGGATTCTGGAATCTGAATACACTCATGGAGAGTCCAACGCCCAGGTCATTTTGACTCAATATTTTGCCTCAAACGGCAATGAGCTTTACACGCTCTCCATTTCCTATTCCAAGACAGCCTACGATAATGGAGGAAAAGTGAGTGTCCAAAACATAATGGACTCGTTCGAAATCGTTAAAGTTAGTAATCAGGTGGAAGATGCGAATGCTAACGCTGGCAGTAATGTCGAAGGATTAACGGAAGAAAACCTTTTCGCTGAAATCATGGCTTATGTTATCCCAATTGAAATTGAAGACGGAGCTCTAGACGAGGTCACCTATAACTATTTTGTTCAGCATTATGAGTTGTTTCCAGCGCTTACACCTAAAGCTCAAAAGAAAGCGAAGGCAGAAGTCGATCCAAATATTACGTCCCGCCACCTCAACAAAAATCTGAGTCCCTATTTGGATCAGATGATCGAGGTAAGTGGATACGTTGTTGATATCATTGAAGATGAAGTCGAAGAGGGTATTACCCTTGCTGAAATACACATCATAGATGATAACGATAACTCCATTATCGGTTTTTATGCCCACTCTACCGGTGATATTCTGCAAGACGATTATGTCACGATGCGAGGAGTGCCGGCAACATTTTATTCATTTGAGAATGTAAGTGGCGGAACCACGAATTCTGTTCTTATCGGTGTGTCCACGCTTGAGAAGTCGGAATAGTTTTGTTTCTAATAGATGCTCTATTATCCTAAGCCCATTTTTGGGCTTTTCTTTTTGCAAATCTACTCAATACCTAGCATTCGGGTTGGTTACTTTTTTCTAACCTATTTGAACGAGTTGCATAAAGCTCTCTACTGCAAATATTGAGATGTTTTCAATTCCGAAAAAATATTTTGTTTGTTTTCGCTTTCATCATACACATCATCTGGATCAGTCCCATCCAAATTGAATTTACCAGCTTGCAAATTAATTACGCTATATTGTCCATAAGTATTTTTTTTCATAAATATTATATAACTGCTGCCGCTCTTCATTTCAGTATAATCCCCAATTGCTAATTTTTCTTTACCTGATAGCGTTTGCTTCAGAGCAATGGGTTCTATTACTTTCAGGTTACTCGCGTCTTCCTCAGAGCCTTTCAAAACCTTTTCAACCTCGATCTCGGTTAACGTATAAAAATCCACAGGTATATCATTCTCAAGTGTTCTAATCGTCATTTCACGATCTTCAAAGTCCTTAATGGGCCTTCCGATAACAATCAACTGGGCATCAGAAAATAGTGCTTCTCCCGTTGAGTACCCCTTATAATCTGGGTGAGTTCTTACATCGCGAACAGAATTATAAATGGCAAAATAATAATAACAAGCTGCTGCAAGGATAATAACCAAAGCCAGTGAAAGAATTATGCTTTTCTTTTTTAGCAACATCTTCATTTCATAATCCTCCTATTTTTTAATTTCCCCATTTGTACTTTAATTCACCTTTATCATAGGTTGAAGGAGAAGTAATATTACGATTTTTAAATGTGTCGGTTCCCGCAGTCATGACTGAGGAAGCTCTTTCAGTTGAGTTAGAGATATTGGTATGAGCCAAAGCAAGTGAATGCCCTACTTCGTGTAAGGCACTATTCTTTATATTGGTGTCATTTTTCAAGCCATCTGAAGCCAGATTATTGTCGTATAATATGACAACAGAATAATCCCAATTACCTACATTGGGGTCAACAGTATTGGAGCCGCCGTTCTTATAGTTAATTACTTGACCATATACTCCACTTGTTGCAATGTTATCAACAAAATACATATCTGTGGTTTTATCTTGTTTACTGGACTTTCCAATCGATACTTTTGAAGAGATTCCAGACCATTGTGAGCGTGCCCAATCGAACTGCGAAGTATAACCATATTGAGCAACAGAATAGTCATAATAGGCATTAAAAATACCAGTTGTTCTCTTGTAACTAAACACGGTTGCATTAGCATTAGGAATAGCTGCAATGATAGTTGACAATGCGATGAGAGTTGAAATAATTAACTTGCTTCTTTTCTTCAATTTCCATTTACCTCCTTTAATATAATTACATAAATATATTACCATATACTCCCTAATAAGGTAACTGTTTTATTATTTTGATTCAAAATGTAAAAAAGTGCGCCGATTGAGTATCGGCACACGCTCTCTCGTAAGCAAATTCTTACGGTAATGTATGTAACTTTTTTACTGTTTTTTTGCTTGTTACATAACCTATAAAAGAACCAGTCAAACTGACAGCATACATTACACAAATGTATCCAAATGCTTCGTATGAAACCGAGGGTAAGAAGTATCTTAGCAAACAGGTCCTAAGATGATTATTCCTACCGGTATTGAAAGAAGTATTGAATCAGTGAGATACATTACAATAACACTGCAAAATCGTCAAGCGGAATTCACTTTAAGGTGTCTGACTGCACACTCTCATTCGGAACGGATGAACGAACCACCAGCACGTTGGCCGAAGTGATGCTTCCCTTATATTGGGCATAGATCTGGGTTATTCCCGGCTTATGTCCGATCAGGTTTCCTTCCTTATCTACCTCGGCTATATCCGGATGATCACTGATGAATGTTGTTTGCCTTGTGATGTCGATTTCGTTTTGGTTAATATAGTTACGCAATATGACCTTCAAGTCGAGCATCGTGCCTTCCGCAAGCGAATACTCGTCAGAATCCAGCTTGATATAGCCAGAGACGGGTTCGAATTCGTCCGAGTCTTCCGGAAACACGGTAATGCTCAATCTGGTCGTGAAACCTTCGTATGTTGCTTCGACATAAGTGTTCCCCGGCTCGTTCCCCGTAATCCGGCCCAATGCGTCGATTTCCACGATGGCACTGTCCGCCGAGACATAATTCGCGGTGCTGGACAAATCGCTCTTTGTGCCGTCGGAATAAACCGCTTGAAGTACGGTGGAGACGTTTGTACCTGCTTTCAATTTCTTATCCTTTTCCGTAAACGAGATGCCCGTCAGCGTACGTTCGACTGGCCTGTCCGCTGAAGGCGACAGCTTCATAAGCTGGAACTTCTTCACGTCCCCCCGTACAACGGTTCCCGGAAAAATAAATCCGCCGTCAGGTGTTACCGCTGCACTTCCACCGAGGTAGATGGGAGGGCCCTTAAACAATTCCCTGCTGATAAACTGGCCGTTCCCATCGACGCTCAGCACATCGTATTGCCTTTTGTAATCCAGACTGTTGTGAGAAATATGTTCTCCCAGCATGGCGTAGCCGTCTTTTGTGTGGACAAGACGTTTAAAAAATTCGGAATTCATCCCGTCGCGATATGTTTTTTCCCATTGTTCCTGTCCGTTCAGGTCCAACTTGGTAAGTGCATTCACACGATTGCGGACGATACGTTTTTCACTGCCAATGACATAACCCCCATCTTCCGAAGCAGTGATGGAAAATGCAGTCCAGCGGCTATCCGGGTCCTTGAATTGTTTCGACCAGACTTCTTTGCCTTGATCATCAATTTTGACCATCAGCATCGCATCCAGGTCTCCCGTTTCATATTCCGCCCGGCCTACGCCGCCAACGGCAATGTACCCTCCATCATTTGCCGGAATAAGGTCGTTAAACTCTACGCTGTCTGTATAATTGTATTTGTTATACCACAACGTCTCACCGTTTATATCGATCTTTAAAATATAGGCTTTTTCATAGGCAACCCAGCCTACGGACCCACTCCCGGCTATAAAAAAATCGCCGTCCTCCGTTTCGACAATTGCAGTCGGGGTACTATCAATTGTATCATCCTGTACCTTCTCCCATAATACATTGCCCGATGAATCCAGTCTGATTATATACAGCTGACCAACAATCGGTACGTCTTCTGAATTCGTGTTACCGGCTACGAGATATCCGCCGTCCTTCGTCTCAATGACCCGGTATGCCATACTATTCGTAGTAGGATACATAGGCTTCTGTTCCCATTCAACCTGGCCCTCTGCATCAAGCTTTAAAATGTAAGCCTTTTGATACTTTCCAGCCTCGAAGATACCTCCAACGGCTATATAGCCGCCATCAGAAGTCGGGATCACTTCATTCCCTGCGGAGTTACTCCCGTAATCCCTGGACCATTCGACAGTTGACTGCGCCGAATCGGTAGCCGCGTAGCTTAATCCGGGCATTAATCCGAACATCAGCAGCAATCCGGCAAAACACGCCATCAATAATCGTGAATATTTTCTAGACACAATCCTACCCCCATTAGCAAATGATATTTGTGAGATTGTCAATTTCTTCTATTCCTTTCATTATTCATTGGATTCCCTGGAATTGGTATCCAACAAATCTCATAATTTTCTGATGCAATGGAACTGGTTTCCAATTATGGATCAGCATAAAAAAATCAGGACACTAGGAAGGCAGAATTAATTCTTTTTGGTTTACCGATGCTCCCGGCCCCCGACAAGGATTAGGAGGTCTTCTTTCGTTTTCACTTACTGTAACCCTTCCCTATCATATTCACGATTCTTAGTCCTAAAAAAGGATTATTAAACTTTGTTATGGGCACCATAATGTCGGTACCTGCCCATACATTCCAAATTAATACTGAAAGGAGGTCAACAACTTGAAGAAAATCTGTATGTCTTTTCTTGCTACGTTAAACATTGCTTTAATGCTGGTTGTCCCTGTTTCCGCCGATAACAATAACATGAATTCAAACGACATGAACACAAACAACGTGAACGCAAGAAGTTATAACACCAACGCAGCAAACAATGATAATGACACAGACTGGGGGTGGCTTGGATTAATCGGTCTTGCTGGTCTTGCTGGTTTAAGACGCCGTAACCCGGAGCGTCATTAAATAAAGCGAAAAACCGAGGAAACGTAGGTAAAGTCCTGCTCAATTAGAGCAGGACTTTTTTCTTCTGTAGTTACCTTTATCTTATGGCATTTACTCTTTACTGAAACCTCCATTTTGTTACTGCGTATGTATCATCAAGGGACTTGACAGGACGATCATGATTTATTAAAAACCCAGGTTGGTGCAGCAATAGGTGGATTTTGGGGTGGTGTATTGATCTTAATGGGGCTATCGACTCTGGTGCAACAAGGAGGTAACGCTATGTCATGGGGCACACTTTTTCTTTTTGCTATTATCTTCATAGGAATTGGCATTCTTGCCAGAAAGTATCCGACATTCGGATGGAGAATGAATGAGGGATGGAAAGTCAAAGGAGATTCTGAACCAAGCGATACTTACATTGATTTAGTGAAATTCGGTGGATTAATTTCCATTTGCCTTGGATCGATATTTTTTGTGCTTGGAATGATGACTTTATTGCTTTGACATTTAATACTGACGAGAAGATAATCATATCGCTGACATTGTGATCTTTTTATGGTCACTTAATAAAAAGGCACCCTTTCGGGAGCATTTTTAACTACATTGCATCTCGCAAATTATCCTGTCAAAACACAGCTTCGCAAGATCATCTTTATGGATCCAATAATAAATACGACCTACGTCTCCCCACATCATGCCGGTTTTGTCTTCTTTGGAATCGATCTGTAAAAGCAAGCGCCACTTCAATGCCGAGTTCACAATCTGCTTACGCACCTCTAAATTATTCATGTCGTACCGGCTATGAAGTCCATAAGCTATCTCGCAACCGACTTGCATACCACCTTGGATTTGATCCGGATGCCCCATTAACCAAAGCCAACAGGGTTCTTTACCGATGCGATCATAGTACTTATAATGCGAAGTTGGATAAACAACTACATTTCCTTTTACTTCAACTTCAACTTGTTTCATTCCTGTTATGTTTATTTCAATTTGTTCAGTGATGTCTTGAGAGACAAACAAGGACTTTAATTCTTCTTTTGTATCTTTATTCTTGATCACAATCGTTGCGTCCTTTTCGATCGTGCAGATGTCTAGAACTAACGTTTGATATTTCTTTAAAATCCCCAGTGTATCCAGACATTATATCGGAATAATCAATAGATCAAAAGAAGGGATACGGAATAGAATGGGCAAATTGTTAGTGTAACCGCTATAAAATTTTATCCAGATTTCTCCGTAATAAGTATTATACTTGACAAAAAAAGGAGTTGTATCACTTGAAGAAATCGTTTGTTAAAACCATTACCACTCTAGCACTTGGCATGATGATTGGATCTGCAACAATTGCAGCTGCAGCACCAGGTACAATTCAAGCTGTTTTATCAAAATTCACGATTATCGTAGATGGACAAAAACAAAATCTCAAATCAGATCCGATTGTATACAAAGGTACAACCTACCTTCCGGTTCGTGAGGTTGCCGAAATGCTAAACGCTGAGTTATCTTCTTTCGATAACAAGGCTAAGAGAATAGAATTGAAGACTGGATCACAAACACCAACAAATCCCCAAGTAAATTCCAATCAAACCAATGCACCACAGACACCACTAACACTCAAACTTAATGAAACCGCTACTCGAGGTGATATGACCCTAAAAGTTAACAGTGTAAGCTATACAAACTTCATCCCATCTGGACCTGGATCAACATCTGGTATGATTGCTGATACAGGAAACAAGTTCGCTGTTATTGAATTTGAAGCAACGCTAAACGAAGAGCCGACAAACCAATTTGCATGGAGTGCATTAGATTTTTTTGATAGCGCTACTATTGGTGGCAAGAAGATCAGTTCAGCTACTTCATATGACCATACCAATCTACTAAAAGGTGAGACGAAAACTATTCAAGTTACGCTCAACCTTCCAGAAAATATGGATATCAGTTCTATCACCTTTAGAGATCCAAGTAAAAATTCGATTTTCGGAACGATCAATCTTAAATAAACGATGCCAACGGCGGCTCCCCGGATACCAATATTCGGGCCGCCCACGCCAGAAACGCGACCTTTTGTGATTCTATATATAGAAAAGAGACCCCTCAGGGTCTCTTTTTCATTCTTTAAACTTGCGAATAAACTGAACCGCCTTGGAAATATCATGTTCCGGATTTTGACCCACTTCACGTTCAATCGTTAAATATCCCGTATAACCCATTTCCTGCAGTGCTGTAAAATAAGCCTCAAAATCCATTGTACCTTCACCTAGCGGCACTTCCCGGAAAAATTCCCCATCTTCAATCCTCTTTGCCAAACTCTGATCCTTGCTCTCAAAACCGAGCGAGCCATACACTTCCCTTGGATCAATAGGCTTATAGCGAATCCCGTCTTTAACATGGGTATGCACGATATAGTCCCGCAGCAACTTGACTCCCTCTACAGGATCGTCACCGGTAACCATGACCAAATTCGCCGGATCAAAATTAACGGCTACCCCTTTGGTACCTAACGAATCGAGAAATCGTTTCAGCGTTGCCGTTGTCTCCGGTCCCGTCTCCACCGCGAAATGGGCCCCCAAACTGCTGGCGTACGCCGACAGCTCGGCACAAGCTGCTTGCATCGCTTCATAAATAGGATCATGCTCATCCTCCGGAATAATACCGATATGCGTGGTGACAATGTTCGTGCCAAGCTCCACCGCAAGATCCAGAATTCGTTTGGACTTCTCGATCTTCTGGCCGTTTATTGAACGATCCTGAAAGCCATGGCCAATATCGCCGCATAAAGCCGTAACTTCCAATCCGAGAGAATCAATGTACTTTTTTAGTTCTTGACGGGAAGAATGGGATAAATGATCCGGATCCATCTCTCCATGCACCGCGAATATCTGCACACCGTCCGCACCTACAGATTTGGCCTTTTGAAGACCTTCCCGCACGGGCAATCGAAAGCCATCAACAATCACGCCTATCTTATTCGTCAGTTTCACAGTTTTACTTCTCCCCCATGATGTTCCCTAAAATTTGATAACCGGTACTTTTAGGACAGTTTACTTGTAAAGCCAATGATCACGTTAACGAAATCTTACCTTTGAACAGCTGATGCAAAACCATCGTGGTTACGCCGATCACATAATTTCTTTTACCTAAGCTCGCTGGGGTAACCCAGTTCGAGTCATATAAACCATCCACCGCAAATTTGGCTAGATGATCGTGAATCTTCTGAATGCATTTCGGTGATGTCATGAACCATCCGTCCAAAATGGTCTTTTGCGGGCCAAACAGATTCATCATGACCGCAACCGCCCTGCTCAAAAACAGCAGGCTTCGATTCATCATCGTCTCGATCCAAACTTCCCCGCGTTCATACGCTTGTACAACTTCTTCTATGGTTTGGGGTTCAGGGCAGCCATGCTTGGCTGCCCTTTTCCGCGCCTGCTCCAGCACATAGGTACTGTTAAACCAATTATCATGCAGCAGGGCGACCTCGCCTGCTCGTCCTTTGTACCCCGAATAGACCTGGCCATTCACGATAAACCGGGCTCCGACACCTTCATATATCCATACATATAACACGTTCTTAACGCTAGGACTCGTCTCCAGATAATATTCCGCAAATGCAGCGGCATTGGTGTCGTTCATGACGTAAATAGGCAGATTATAATAACGGGACTGAAGCAGCCTGATGATCTCAAAATCCTTCAAATTCAGATAACGTGCGTACGATATTGTCCCGCTGCCCTCATCAACAATACCCGGAGAAGCAATGCCAATTCCTTTGATTTGGGAGAAGTCACTGATTCCCGCAATTCGGACAATCTCATTTATACAGTCAAATATCGCCTGCAGAACCTGGTCATTTCCTTTTACGGCCGGAACTGTAAGCTCAGCGACGATTTCACTGTGGAAATTGGACAGCGTGCAGTAAAATGTGTTGTTTCCCAAACCGACCGAAATGACAAACCCTTTATCTTTGCTGATCTCCAGCGATATGGCCTTGCGCCCCGCACCAACCGATGACTTTTCGCCCGATTCAACAATGTATCCTTCGGCAATCAGCTCATCCACCAGAGAGGACACGGTCGTAGCGCTCAGCTGCGTAACCTTTGCCATATCCGCACGCGACATCGCTTTTTCCCTATGAAGTAAGCTTAAGATGGTCGCTCGGTTGATTTCTTTCATTAGATATACGTTACCTCTAATATGTTTCATTCATGTACCTTTCTCCAGGGTAATGTGTTCTCTAGAAAAAGAAACCCCCTAGTTTCCATTGTTCTTATCCATTACTTCATTAATTCTTTATTCGCCTCATACGCTTTGTTCTGGATAGCTTCCAGTTCATCAAAACGCATGGATCTCACTTTCTCAGCGAATGCCTCAAATTGGGATAACGGCTCCTGCCCGATAATAAACTTGCTGATCATCTCATTCACATAGGTATCGATCTGCGTTTTGATCTCCGTGCTCGTCTCAAAATCATCTTCGGTGTACTTCAAGGCAGGTACCGGATCCCGGAAATAGTTTTGTTCGACGTAATAGAACAGTTGCTTGGCAGCATCCTCGCTCACAGCAGCCGCTTTCTCATAACGGGCATCTTGACGGAAACCGATCCATGGCTGCGCTCCGATTCTACTTAATGCCTTTGCAGCCCCGTCCGGATTTTTCATAATCTTGTCGGTATATTTGAGCGTTCCATCGGCTTCCTTCGTATATGTATCGCCCTCAACCCCGAAGTTAAATAGCAGCTGACCTTCGTCACTGTAAGCATACTCGAAAATTTCCATCGTTTTGTCGACGTGCTCGTTCTGGCCGCTGATGGCCCAAGCAACAGGCACCACGATTTGCTGCTGCCTGCTCGTAAGCGGTTTGTCGCCTTTGTTCATGACTGGAGGTGGCGTAACCTGAAAATTAAATCCTTTAATATTCTCAACCTCAGGTCTTGCATTGAAGCTTGCCACATATCCAACCCAATGATTGGTTGCACCGACTTTATCATTGAAAACCATCGAAGTATAGTCTTTATCTTGTCTGGACAGGATCTCTTGATCAAACAATCCTTCACTGTACCATTTGTTCATCGTAGTTAGGAATTCCTTGGCGCGTGGATCGATTGGCGTGTAGATCATCTTGCCATTCTCCTCCATCCAACGGCCATCCTCGTTCAAGTCAATGCCCCAAGCATCCGCAAAGTTCAAATAAAAAGTGCCAGCAGTAGAAAACGGTACTTCATCCTTCGAATCACCGTTTCCGTTGGCATCCTTCTCTTTGAACGCTTTCAAAGTATTATACCAATCATCCATCGTTTCCGGTACTGGCAGGTTCAAGCGATCCAACCAGTCTTGACGAATCAAGGGGCCTTCGGATGTACGAACCGCAGACAACATCGGAACTCCGTAAATATTGCCATCTGCATTAACAATCTGGGATTTGGCAATTTTGTCGTCTACTAAATATTTTTGCAGATTCGGCTTATCTTTAATCAGATCGTTCAGCGGGATGAACACGCCCTGCGGACCGTACTTATTAAAGTTGCTAGGTGCATCCGCGACGATATCCGGATACTCATTGGAAGAAATCATAAGCGGAAATTTGTCACGCATCGTTTTGGCATCACCTGTAATAAAGTCAAATTCCACGTTAAATTTTTTCCCGATTTCCTTCCATACCAGTGTTTCGTTGGTGTACATTTCGTCCGTTGCCCGGCTCGCAATAAAGATCGATAATTTCACCGGTTCATCACCGCTCGTATTATCTGACGGCGACGATTCTCCCTTTGACGCTCCGCCTCCGCATGCCGATGTCAGAAGAGCCATAATGATTACAATGATCAATAAGGATATCCCATTCTTTCTCCATTGTCTGTTCATTCTTACGACCTCCACTTTGGATTATTGATTTTAACCACATCTCTATTTCAAATCTACTAACTCTTAACGGCGCCGATCATCACCCCTTTCACAAAATACTTTTGCAGAAACGGATAGGCCATAATAATTGGCAGAGCCGTAATCACGATAGCCGCATATTGAATGGTGATCGGCAGAACTCCGGAACTTTGGACCAGCGCTTTCTCCATTTCCTTATCGAATGAGCTGTCACGGATAATTCGGACCAATAACACCTGAACCGGCATAAATTGCTCCTTGCTGAGTAATATCAATTCCCAGAAAAAGGAGTTCCATTTGCCGACCGCATAATACAAGCCGATGGCTGCAAGAACCGGTTTGGACAGAGGTAGCGCCATTTGTAGGAATATTCTGATATCGCTGGCCCCGTCGATTTTGGCCGATTCCTCGATCTCTTTGGGAAGACTCTCAAAATAGGTCCGTACAATGATGATATAGAACGTAGAAATAGCTGCGTAAAGCAAGATACCCATTCGGGAATTAAGCAAATGAAGATCTCTCATGACCATATAAAATGGAATCATTCCGCCACCGAACCATAATGGAATCGCCAAAAAGATGGCGGCAAAATTGCGCAGCTTCCAATTTTTCCGTGAGAGTGGATAGGCCGCCAGCGTCGTCAGCAGTAAGCTAAGAAATGTTCCTACCACCGTGTAGTAAATCGTATTTCCATAGGCGACGATCATTCCCTTGTAATTCAAAACTGTCTCATAAGCCGACAAATTGATTCCTTTTGGCCAGAGAAGCACTTCATTTCGCATCACACTGTCCGTATCGCTGATAGAAACGGATAGAATATAAATGAATGGGTAGAGCATCACGATACAAGTGACGATAATAAAAAGATAGATGAATACAAAATAAATGGCGTCACTGGCGTCCACTCTTTTTTTGGTCTTAAACATGTTCTCTCCCCCTTTTACCAAAGCGAAGTCTGGTTTGCCTTCTTGCTCAAGTAATTAGCTCCGTATACCAGAATGAAACCAATCACAGCCTGGAATAGGCCAACCGCTGTGGCATAGCTGTAGTTATTGTCGATGAGTCCTTTTCTGTACACGTAAGTATTCAGGACATCCGCGGTGTCATAAATCGTTGGATTGTACAACAGCAGGATTTTGCCGAAATCGGCCGTTAAAATCGTGCCCAGGTTTAACAGCAGCATAATAATAATGGTCGGGACCAGACTTGGGAATGTAATGTAACGGAGCTGGCTCCACCGGCCCGCCCCATCGATCTTGGCTGCTTCATAGAGATCGGGACTAATGCCCGAAAGAGCGGCGATATAAATAATGGCGGAAAATCCAGCTCCCTGCCAAATTCCCAGCAGCACATAAATCGTTCTGAAGTAATCCGGATCTTGAAAGAAGAAAATACTCTCAATTCCAAATTTATTTAAAAGGATATTGACGATCCCCGTACTCGGCGAAAGGAAGGTAAGAGCCATCCCGCATACAACAACCGTAGAAATAAAATACGGTAAATAGCTAATCGTCTGTGCAATTTTTTTGAACAGGAGATTCCGTATTTCATTGAAGCAAAGAGCTAAAATAATCGGCACAGGGAATCCGAAAATCAAGCTGTAAATATTAAGGAGCAGCGTGTTTTTGATCAGTCTAAAAAAATGGGGGTCATCCAAAAATTGTTGGAAATATTTGAACCCGACCCAGCTACTTCCGGATATCCCTTTGACCACGTTGTACTTCTGAAATGCCATTAACAAGCCATGCATCGGCCAATAGGCAAATATGAAATACCATATAAAAACAGGTAGAAACATAATGTAAAGCCATTTGTTGTATACAAGCTCCTTAGCCATTAACTGAAGTTTGGAGCCCTTCTTCTTTTTCATATCGATCTGAATTATCGGTTCTAAACCAGCCATGTTTAAACTCCTTTCAACGCACTCATTCTTTGCTGCCAAACGCCCCTTTGTTGGATCCATCCATGTACTCCAAAGTCCATGAATCGCCTATTAAACAACCCCTTCCACGAGTTTTATATCACTTCCCGATTTGAAACCGTATCCATTAAGCGCTTTCAATTTCATCGTTTAAATGATATTTCAACTCCATTTTCCAGCCGTTTTTAGCAAGCTTTTTATCACATTATAACTGATTCAATTAATTTGTACAGTGTCTTTATTAATTATTTACGAAAATTAATCCGTGCAAAACCTACTCCTTTAATAGCTTGGAGATGTTCATTTTATCAATGAAGAGGATGCAATGTCCTTTGCAAGAGTGTGAATGTTATATAAAAAATGCTCCCTCTCGGGAGCCTTTTCATACTCGCAATGACATGCTAATTTTCATAACTTTGGGTAAGGAAAACGAAATTCGTACAGAGTTAACTTTAAATGATCAAGAAAAGTTGGGGATTGCTGATTCGTTATGGCTGAAAATCATCCATACTCCAGGATGGTTCCCGATCGCAACTGAAATTTAACAGACTATAGCTACATCAAATCCTTAACATTATGTATTCTAAAATTAGTAAGAAATAGACCCTGCCAGCATTAGCCAGTAGGGTCTTTGTCATGCAGGGAATATTATACAAAGGCACTAGTAATGATTACCAACAAAATAAAGAGAACAAGAATCGCCGCGACTGAGTTTTTACCGCCGTATCCTCCAACACTTTCGTAACCAACTTCGCCCATGAGGTCTCCTCCTTTTCTACGATCTCAATACAAAGTATTCAAAATCTCATACAATGCCAGGGCCAATATGCTTTAACAAAAAAGAACCTCACCAGCCTAAGCCAGTGAGGTCTCTTACCGATGCTATCGGAGCATTACCTATAATGCGAAGTATTTTTACAGTTAACCTCTACTTGTGTTCAAATGAATTGTAGTAAATTTTACCCACCTTTGATATACTGACATTATTACTTTAGTCATGGGTGCGTGATCAATCAAATGTGGGATAAAGAACTGAAAATAGCCATACAGAAGAAGCAAAACGTAACGATATACCTTATTGATGGCGCAGTATTACAAGGTATACCTGATGCTTGTACAGATCGCTTAGAGATGCGGAGTGTTTATGGGCCAGTCTGGGTACCATTAGAGGAAATAAAGCATGTGAGTCGATTGATACGACTAGACGCAAAAAAGAACCTACTGGCATATAGCTAGTAGGTTCTTTTTGCTATCTAAAAATGAAATGTACTTGGGTACCGTCCGGGTATCCCTCCAAATAGTTACCTACCCAGCTTCCCGCTCCTCGATTGTCAGATGGATCTATGTATTCGACACTTGCACCGTCCCCGCCTTCGGCACACATGGCCATCGGCCACTCATCCCGATCATATCCTTTTTTTGTAGGGATTCCTTTTAGCGAAGAACTCCTGTTATCATCTGCACCAGTTCGATCAATGGTACAAACTTCGGAATGGCCGGATTCAATGGCCTTTTGTATGTGATCCGCTGTCTCAGGATATCTATCCGCTGGAAACTCCAATTCGACAACGGTACCCGGTATTGGTTGGTTTACATCAATGTCATCTAACTCCGGAAAATAATTAAGGACCAACCAAACCAATAACAAGGATAAGACCGCTGTTCCAAATTTCAAGAATAACTTTTTCATACCAATTGCTCCCCCCCTTTCAAACAAAAAAATCCCTGCCAGCATAGGCCAGCAGGGATTTTTTTACCGATGCCTTCAGTTTACTTTTTTAAGTATAATCAAGTTGGCATATATTTGTAAATCACTTCTCTGTAATTGTCGCTGTCTTGATTCTATTATCCCAAAATACTTAATTCCCCTCTAGCTTCCGCTACTACTCTTAAAGACATCTATACATTTGTGAAGCTTATACAAGAAAAGAGACCCCGAGAGGTCTCTTTTTCATTGATATGACAGGCTTTTGGGGCCTTACTTACATCATGCCGCCCATTCCACCCATGCCGCCCATATCAGGCATAGCTGGTTTTTCTGGTTCTGGCTTGTCAGCGATAACCGCTTCGGTTGTCAGGAACATAGCCGCAACGGAAGCTGCGTTTTGAAGAGCGGAACGCGTTACTTTTGCAGGGTCAACGATACCTGCTTCGAACATGTTCACCCAAGTGTCTGTAGCAGCGTTGTAGCCGATACCGATCTCTTCTTTTTTCAGACGCTCAACGATAACAGAACCTTCTTTACCAGCGTTTGCTGCAATCGTGCGGATTGGCTCTTCCAGAGCGCGCAGAACGATGTTCACGCCTGTTTTCTCGTCGCCTTCTACTTGAACAGCAGCAACAGCGTTGTATACGTTAACGAGCGCTGTACCACCACCGGATACCATACCTTCTTCAACCGCAGCGCGGGTTGCGTTGAGGGCATCTTCGATGCGCAGTTTGCGTTCTTTCAGTTCTGTTTCAGTAGCCGCACCGACTTTGACCACAGCTACGCCACCAGCCAATTTAGCCAGACGCTCTTGCAATTTTTCTTTGTCGAAATCGGAAGTGGTTTCTTCCAATTGGTTGCGGATTTGCTTCACGCGAGCATCGATGTCTTCTTTGTTGCCAGCGCCATCAACGATAATGGTGTTCTCTTTGGTTACGCGCACTTGACGAGCGGTACCCAATTGATCGATGGAAGCTGTTTTCAGGTCAAGACCGAGCTCTTCCGTAATCACTTGGCCGCCAGTCAATGCAGCGATATCTTGCAGCATGGCTTTACGACGGTCACCGAAGCCAGGAGCTTTAACAGCAACAGCGTTAAACGTACCGCGCAGTTTGTTCACGATCAGCATCGCTTGCGCTTCGCCTTCGATGTCTTCCGCGATCAGAACGAGCGGTTTGCCCTGCTGTACGATTTTTTCAAGGATCGGCAGGATCTCTTGCGTATTGGTTACTTTTTTATCGGTGATCAGGATGTATGGATTCTCAAGAACAGCTTCCATTTTATCCGTATCAGTAATCATGTATGGAGAGATGTAGCCGCGGTCGAATTGCATACCTTCTACAACTTCCAGCTCCGTCAAGAAGCCGCGGGATTCTTCAACGGTGATGACGCCGTCTTTGCCCACTTTATCCATAGCTTCTGCAATCAGTTGACCTACTTCTTCGTCAGCTGCAGATACGGAAGCGACTTGAGCGATTTCCTGGTGGTTTTTAACTTCTTTCGCGATGTTTTGAAGTTCAGCCACAGCTGCTCTAACCGCTTTGTCGATACCCTTACGGATGATCATTGGGTTTGCGCCAGCTGTTACGTTCTTCAGACCTTCACGGATCATAGCTTGAGCCAGAACCGTTGCCGTTGTTGTACCGTCACCGGCAACATCGTTGGTTTTGGTAGCTACTTCTTTAACAAGCTGAGCACCCATGTTCTCGAATGCATCTTCCAGCTCGATTTCTTTAGCGATGGTTACACCGTCATTCGTGATGAGCGGGCTTCCGAATTTCTTCTCAAGAACCACGTTGCGGCCTTTCGGTCCGAGTGTTACTTTAACTGCATTTGCCAAAGCGTCTACACCGCGAAGCATTGCGCGACGGGCGTCTTCACTGAACTTAATGTCTTTTGCCATGGTATTACATACCTCCCTAGTGGATTATGAAATAGTGAAACAAAGATATATTCAGGCGTTCATTAGCCTAAGATCGCGTGGATGTCGCTTTCTTTCATAATCAAATATTCTTTACCTTCGTATTTGATTTCTGTTCCAGCGTATTTGGAGAAAATGACGCGGTCGCCTTCTTTAACTTCCAAAGGTACACGTGCGCCGTCTTTCAGGGAGCCACTGCCTACAGCAATAACTTTACCTTCTTGCGGCTTTTCTTTAGCAGAGTCAGGAAGTACAATCCCGAATGCCGTAGTTTCTTCTTGTTCGATCGGTTCTACCAATACGCGTTCACCTAAAGGTCTGATCATGAAAAAATAGCCTCCTTTAAATATGTTGTGATGCTTTTTTCAAAGCTTTATGTATTAGCACTCGACAACCCTCAGTGCTAACAACCAATTTTATGATACTCAAGTTGTCTTAAAATTTCAAGTCCTTTGCATGATTTTTTGATCATTTTTTTGCAATTCGGACTCTGATTGGGGTTGTCTCTAAACCCCCTCCTCCATTGTATCCATGACCAGCCAAAATATGCCTGAGTCTTAAGGAACACTGTACGGCTGAATGCCAAAAGGTCTCTCCCCTTTCGTCAAACCGTGAATGACTGCGGTCCGCCGGTTCCCCATGCTTCAACCAGCGCGTTCCGAAACAAAGCATCCAGCCTTTGATCCAGATCCGTATCTTGGTGCTTCTTATCCTTGGCTAGCTGTTCATATTCGTTTAATTTCTCTTCTATAAATGCATTGATGACGGGAAGCTTCGGTTCATAATCCATTTCTTCACCCGAACGTTTACGAAGAAGCAATTGATCGATCTCCTGTTTCAGTGCACTCCCCTGATCTAATAGGCGATCCGTAAGCAGCTCGAATTGCATAGGAGGCATCTCGTTGTAGGATTGAATCCAGTCGCATGCCAGGATCGGACGCAGTACATAAAAATACTTTTTGATCTTAACGTCCCCCCCTTGCAGATACATCCGGTAATTTCCTTTGGCCATGTTCAGGTAGTGGTGCATGCAAGATTTAGGCGAGAACGCAAGCGGAGATATGCTGCGGATTTGCTGGGCGATGCCAAGCGTTTCCTTATACTTGATGGGGGACTCCAACCACTCAAGCAGGGGCGGATTCGACTTGCGAAAAAGCCCCAGCGCTTTTTTCAAATCCCAACCGCTCATATCCAGCCTGTCGCTGATCGGTCGCTCAATCACATCTCGCTTGTCGAATATGGATAAATACCACTCCACGGGTCTGATATAGATAAACCTTACGTCATAATCGCTGTCTGTCGACGGGAAGCCCCAGGCCCTGCTGCCTGATTCGCATGCATACAGGATAAGAACCCCTTCCTCCCGCTCTATCCGCTCAAGTTCTTGCTGTATCGTCAATTTCATTTCTTCCGTTATATTCATATCCGGAAACTCTCCTTCTGTATTGACCGTGTGATGTCCGATATCCTTATTGTCTTCCAAGCGTTCCTATTTCAACAGGGCGAAAGTCTGGCGCTGGGGAGATATGCTCAAGATGAAAGTTAGGATGTTATGAAATGATTCCCATGAGACCGGGAGCTAATGCACTTATGAAATTGATTCCTAACCATTCGATTCTTGAACAAAAAAACAACCCGCAAACCATACTCCCGTGGAGTGAAGTTAGGCGGGTTGTTCTTATTCTCATGCGATCCTATTTTGCAAAACATATTATAATCACTGTCATTCCTCTTCGTCTACCCGTCCATACCGGCTGTCCCATTCCATGTCTGCCTCTAATTGCTTGCGATAGATCACGGAAGACAGAAACATGCTGAATTCGTACAGAAGCAGAAGTGGAATCGTAACCAGGATATCCGATATGAAGTCCGGCGGCGTAATGACAGCCGCAATGAATGCAAGCACGAAATAAGCTACTTTGCGCATTTTTCTGAGCCGAAGCGGATTCAGAATGCGGATTTTCGTTAAGAACATCACCACAAGCGGCAGCTCAAACAGCAAGGCCAGTGGCAATACGAGATTAAACATGAAATTCAAGTAATTGGTAATTCCGTAGGTTTCCTGGAGCCCCATGCTCTGTGTAATCGTTGTCGTGAACGACAGAGTCATCGGAAACACGATGTAATATCCGAACGTTATCCCCACGATGAACAGAAGAAACGCATACGGTACGTAACGAATGGCCGCTTTCTGCTCTTCTTTGCGGAGTCCCGGCTTGACGAACGCCCACAGCTGATAGAAGATCAGCGGAACGGAAATGACAAGCGAGAAAATGGCAGCGATTTTCATGTAAATCCCGATACCATCCCAGAAGGAGAACGCATGCAGTTCAAAGTTCTTGGCTTCTTCCGCTGCTGTCAAATAATGATAGATCGGCTCCGCAACAAAAAGCCCCCCGATCAGCCCCGCTACGAATACCACGAGCACGACTATAATTCGTTTGCGAAGCTCGCCCAAATGCTCTACAAGCGCCATATCTTTCACTTGCTCCGACATGTTAACCACCACCCTATATGTGACCCTGACAAAACAAAATCCCTCCCGAAGGAAGGGACTTCAAACCTTGCATTATTCCGGAAGACGCTTATCCTCAACCTTGGTTGGCTCAGCGGCAACGGCTTGCTGGGGAGCCTCTTCTTTCTTCTTCGCCGGTGCATCGTCAGCAATAATCTCGCGCGCACCATCCTTAAACTCACGGAATGTTCTTCCGACCGCACGTCCCAGTTCAGGAAGCTTGTTCGGTCCGAACAAGAGTAGCGCCAAAATGACGAGCAAAATAATACCCGGCACTCCAATTGTACTCATATCTATTCTCCTCCTTGTCCTGCTTAATGCCTTTAAAGGACCTCAGGATGATCTAAATCCGTCACGCCTTGCACTACAACAGGTGTTAACTTAAGACCATAATCCGACTACAGCAGTTGAAACAAGCTCATATACCGCCATCATACCATAATGTAAATCACATATACAGTCTAGAATCGTGACAGATTATTTACATAATTATCTAATAAGATATCCCTAGAGCTGCTCGCGATACTGCCCCGTTACCATCAGCAGTGCCTCCGGAAGCTGATCCATAACCGCCGCCAGATTCTCGTGTACGCCTTTAGGCGAGCCCGGCAGATTGACAATCAAGGTACGGCCGCGGACGCCGCATACGCCCCGAAACAGCATCGCGCTCCGATTCTTCTGCATGACGGCAGCACGCATCGCTTCTACGATGCCGGGCACTTCCCGTTCGATGACCCGCTTGGTTGCCTCCGGGGTAACATCCCGGACCGCCAGCTCCGTTCCGCCTGTCGTGAGTACGAGATCCACTTGATAATAATCCGTCAGTTCGATCAATGCCGCGATAATTTCATCCGGCTCGTCCGGTACGATCCGGTATTCAATAATTTCTCCGCTCAACTCTTCCTCCACCAATTCCCGGATCACTTGAGCGCTCGTATCCTCGCGTTCCCCCCGCGAACCTTTATCGCTCGCCGTTAGGATCGCCGTTTTCCACACCATCTGCCCTCTCTCCTTCCCACTCGTTCGAATCTCCTGTCTCTATGCAATGCTATGTTGTTTCTTGTATGTAATCCCCGCTCTTCCCACCGGTTTTGCTTACCAGATAGGTCGGGCCGATGACCATGTCTTTTTGCAAGGCTTTGCACATGTCATAGACCGTCAGCGCAGCCGCTGAAGCTGCTGTCAAAGCTTCCATTTCAACGCCGGTTTTGCCTGTGGTCTTCACCGTCGTTTCTATATATAACTCATCTCTAGCATTATCGCTGAACTCCACATTCACGCCGGTCAACGGCAGCGGATGACACATCGGAATCCAGTTTGACGTGTTCTTCGCCGCCATGATAGCCGCAACCTGTGCTACGGCAAGCACATCTCCCTTGCCGATCTTCCCCTCATGGATGCGAATCAGCGTATCCGGGTGCATACGAACCGTAGTCTTTGCTACCGCTGTCCGGGCCGTTACATCCTTATCACTGACATCCACCATGCGTGCTCTGCCTTGGCCATTAAAATGACTCAATTCCATCTCTTATCCCTCCGCTGCAGGTCTGGCCTTCACAGTATGTCCCCGTTCCGTAACCAAACTGTCCAATACCCTATCATGCTCTTCCATGGGAACATGCTCCAAGACCTGAACCTCGTAACCGATTCCCACCCACAAAGGCTCACCGATCTGACGAGAGTTATCTTGTGCTCCCTGATTAAGCCTGTCCGACAGCCGGTCATAATAACCGCCTCCGTATCCAAGTCTTCCGCCCTTCCTGTCAAACGCAAGCCCTGGCACCCAGATGATATCAGGCCTATGGTTCATCCATTTCTGTGATCTATGCGGATCAGGCTCCAGAATACCGTAAGCTCCGGGAATCAGCTCATTCCATGCGTGAAGTTTATACAATTCCAGCGAACGGTCTTGGGGCAAACTCCGGGGAACGATAACCTGAATCCCCTGCTTCCATGCCCATTCAACAAGCGGCCGGGAATCCAGCTCGGAGCGAAAGGGGACATAAATCATCATGCTCTGAAGTTGAAGCCGATTCATGACCTCCGAAGCAAACTCGCAGGCTTGCTGCGATCGCTTCGCCCGCTCTTCCTCGGATAATTCATCCCTGCGTGATAGCATCATTTTGCGCAGGGCATCTTTTGCGGATACCCGCTTCAATTCTTCCTCAGGGTTCAACACGTGATCTTTCCTCTCACGCTTATAATTATGTTTAGTTTACCACTGTTCCTTCCTTTAGCCAAGAATGCAGCAAGTCGCCAATCATGGTCGATTGTTCGGTCATTTTCATGTACACTTACTTTAAGAGGTTGTTCAAAAAGTCCGCTTTTGATAAGAAAACCAATCGAGGCAAATTCAAGGCTGAGCGACCGCGATTCAGAAGTAGGTTTTCTTGCGATATAGAATTTCATCAACTCCGTTGATAACTTATAAATCCTATATCTAACACGAAGTAACACTGAAAGCATATTCGGCATCGAATCTTGAATTCAGCCGGGCCTAAGTAGAAGCTTCCGAAGTATGTTTCCTGCGGAAACATTTCAGGTGCTCACGTACCCAAAAAATACGCTCCGCTCCTGACGTCCCTAGCTTCATCCAACTGAAGCGTTTTGAAAAAACGCACATCGGAAGCATAAGCTTCGGTGCTGAAAATCGACCTTTTTGAACACGCACTTTAAGATATCAGAACGTATAAACTTCAATGCATGAACATCCTGATATCGGAAGAAAAACAACTTCTAAACGAGATGTCTTCTGAGAGTGTACGTCGGTAGAGGTTTTTCTTAAGAGATATGAATGTATATACATCAAAGGCATACCCTCCTTATCTCGCAAGAAAAACTTCCGCTATATGCGGTCTGTCTTCTGAGAGTGTACGTCGGTAGAGGTTTTTCTTATAGTGAAGAATTAATCGAACAAACATATAGAATGATGGAGGTTTCACATAACATGCTGCTGCAAGCCAATGGCATTACGAAATTATACGGAGTTACGCCCGTGCTGGACGGGATCAGTCTACAGGTGCTTGAACGCGAAAGAATCGGCCTTGTCGGAGTCAATGGAGCCGGGAAATCGACCCTGCTCAAAATTTTGGCAGGCGAGATGTCTTATGATGGCGGACAAATCTTCAAGGCTAAGGAAACCACCGTCGGTTATCTTGCCCAGAACAGCGGGCTTCAGTCCGATTCGTCGATATGGAACGAGATGCTGGATGTCTTCACTCCCCTTCTGGAGATGGAGCGCGAGCTGCGTCAGATGGAGGAACAAATTGCCGACCCGAGGTCGAGCGACGATCCGAAGAAATACCAGGAGCTTCTGGATCGTTATGCGATCCGTTCGGACTGGTTCAAGGATCAGGGCGGTTATGAGATCGAAACACGTATCCGCAGCGTCCTCCACGGCATGGGATTTGGCAGCTTTTCGCCGGATACCTCCATTGCCACATTAAGCGGCGGGCAGAAGACAAGGCTGGCTCTTGCAAAAATATTGCTGCAGGCACCCGACCTGCTCATGCTGGATGAACCGACGAACCATCTGGATATCGCAACCCTCACCTGGCTGGAGGATTATCTACGAGGCTATTCCGGTTCATTGCTTGTCGTTTCCCACGACCGCTATTTCCTGGATCGTCTCGTGACGACCATCGTTGAAATCGAACGCCGTCACTCCAAAAAATATACGGGGAACTACAGCCGGTATATTGAGCTGAAGGCAGCGGAATACGAATCCCAACTGAAGCAATACGAGAAGCAGCAGGATGAGATCTCCCGCATGGAGACCTTCATTCAGCGAAATCTGGTCCGGGCCTCTACAACTAAGCGGGCGCAGAGCCGTCGCAAAGCGCTGGATAAAATGGAACGGATGGACAAACCGCTGGGGGATCTGAAGAAAGCACACTTTTCTTTTGAAGCCGAGTATATGTCAGGCAAGGATGTGCTTCATGTGCGGGATCTGGCGCTTGCGTTCGGGCAGGACAAGCCATTGTTTAGGCAGGTTTCCTTTGATCTCAGCCGCGCGGAAACCGTAGCTTTGATCGGTCCCAACGGAGTTGGCAAATCGACGCTCCTTAAATGCCTGATCGGTACATTGAAGCCAACGGCCGGATCGCTTCAATGGGGGACAAAAGTGAAGATCGGCTACTACGATCAAGAGCAATCCGAGCTGAATCCAAGCAATACCGTTCTGGAAGAACTATGGGGTACCTATCCGCATATGGAGGAAGCCCGCATCCGCACCGTTCTGGGCAACTTCCTCTTCAGCGGCGAAGATGTGCTCAAGAAGATCAGTTCCTTAAGCGGTGGGGAAAAAGCTCGCGTCTCGCTTGCCAAGCTGATGCTCCTGGAAGCCAACATGCTCATCTTGGACGAGCCGACGAACCATCTCGACTTATTTGCAAAAGAAGTTCTGGAATCGGCACTAATGGATTACGAAGGCACTTTATTGTTCATATCCCATGACCGTTACTTCCTCAACAAAATGGCCGAACGCATCATCGAGCTTCATCCGGACGGCATTCAACATTTCCTGGGTAATTATGACGACTATACGGAGAAAAAGCAGGAAATTCTCGATATGAATGACGAACCTTCCGAGCCGTTTGCTCGTCACACGCTGAAGGTGGAAGGGAAAGCCGAAGCTACCGTCGAGAAACAGGGGGCCGTTTCTTTTGAAGCCGAAAAGCAAGCAAAGCGGGAGGAACGAAATCGTCAGCGCAAGCTCACAAGTCTGGAAGAGCAAATTCATGCTTTGGAATCGGACATCTCCGAGCTAGAGACCGAGATGACGCTGCCGGAGATCTATCAGGATTATATGGCACTCCAAGAACGTCAGCAGTCGTTAGAGGAGAAAAAGAGTCAGCTTGAGCAAATTTTTGCCGAATGGGAGTCATTGCTGGAAACTTAAAAAAAATTCACAAAAGTGTTTCAAATGGAGTTTTGCATTTATACACAAACTTATCCCCAATAATGGTGCATAAGTTTACCATGGAAATGGCCGAAATGGCCATTTTTTTGTTGTTATTCGCGCATCTTCGGTCCTATATCCAACTTTATCCACTAAGTTATTCACATTATCCACAGTTTCCACCGAAGAAATTGAAAATCCTGTCCCCTCTTTTCAGCGTATTGCAAAAGACCGATTTATCGACATTTTTCTCGCTTATGCACATTTTTCGGCGAATATGTGGATAACGTTGTTCACAACTTGACAGAATTACATGTCTTATATAATAGCCTTCTATATAGACTTACCACTTGTTATTAGCCAGTTATATTGAGCTAGATTTTGAAAAAAGCGACCTTCCTCAGTGCAGTTCGGAAGGTCGCTTGTGCCGACAATTATCGAAGTGGAGACGTTAAGGTTCCTTGTTCAGCTTCCTCGCCTAGACCGACATCAACGCCGAGTTGCATGCAGCAACGTATGCCAGGCCTGCGGCCATAACGATATCCTGGTGCACGGCCGTGCCGCGGAAGATCTTGCCGGCCTTCTCAACCGTGACCGCCGCTTCAGCATGCGCATCTTCGCCGCTGCTTAAGGAATGAAGTTCCAGATCGCCAAAGCGGATGGCGCTGCTAATTCCTTGGCTGATCGCCGAAATAACGGCTTGCACCGGACCGTCCGCCACGCTCGAGTAGGTGGCTTCCGTTTGCTCGCTCAGATGACGCAGCGTGACGGCCGCAACCCGGCTGCTGCCCGTTCCCGAAATGACCTGCGCCTCGGTCAGCTCATATACTTGGGCCGGTTTGCCTAGTGTGCTGCTCACCATCTGCAGCAGCTGATCATCGCTGACCACCTTCTGGCGGTCAGCCGTCTCCTTGAAGGTATCGTACAAGGACTCCATCTCGGCTCCATCGAGCTGGACACCGTACCTGGCAAGACGATCCTTCAGCGCATGACGACCGGAATGCTTGCCCAGCACGATCATGCTCCGCGGAATCCCCAGCTTTTCCGGGTCCATAATCTCGTAGGTGCTTCGATCCTTCAGCAGACCGTCCTGGTGGATGCCGGATTCATGCTGGAAGGCGTTCCGACCGACCACAGGCTTATTAAAGGCAATTGGAAAATGCATCGCACCGCTAACGAGACGGGATACTTCATACAGCTTCTCGGCCGTAATACCCGTCTCCGCCCGCAGCAAGTCACCCCGGGTAGATAGAGCCATGACCAGCTCCTCCAGTGCGCAGTTGCCTGTACGTTCGCCCACCCCATTCACGGTAACCTCGATTTGGCTGGCACCGTTCTCGATCGCGGCCAGGCTGTTGGCTACAGCCAGACCGAGATCATTGTGGCAATGGGCGCTGTAGGCGACCGTCTTTCCGCCACGGGCGCCTTCCCGCACGCGTCGGAACATCTGACCATATTCATTCGGAAGCGCATATCCAACCGTATCGGGCAGATTGATAATCGTTGCGCCCTCTTCAATGACGGCCTCCACCATCTCAATCAGGTCGTCAATGCTGGTGCGCGAGGCATCCATCGCCGTAAATTCCACCACGTCGCTGAACTGCTTCGCATAAGCTGTCATCTCACGTGCCCTTGCCACTACATCCGGACGGCTCATGCGCAGCTGGTAGCGAAGATGGATGTCGGAAGACGAAATAAACAGATGAATTCGCCTTCTGGCCGCGTCTTGGGTGGCCTTGAAAAAAGCCCGCCATCTCTTCATATAAGAGACGACGGGCTAACACCCTCCGTGGTACCACTCTAATTGACGCGCCTCGTTCGCAGCTGTTCCGCCGCGACATATACACGTCCACTCACGTCCATAATCTCCTCATACCGGCCCGACATGAAGAGAATGGACATCCTGATGACGGAGGAAACTCCGTAAGAGAGTATAGCTGCATTCATGGTCGTTGGGCTGTTTTGCTCCATCAACCAATGCGTGCTGCTGTTCCCCTCTTCCACTCCCGGGCGAGATTCAAAGTTTGCTGCCGCTGCACGTTACACCAAACCCGCAGCTCTCTGTAGACAGCTCTCTTTTACTGCTCCCGTTCATCGCGTTTATACGATATGCTGTTATGCAGAATCTCATGATATCCGGCACTTCACCGGGTATCCTGCCTCTTTTTCACTGTTTCGTTTTTCATATGCCCACACTGCTGCTTGATCAAAGCATTAGCTGCCTAATAAGAATGCAAAAAAGCCTGCCATCTCTTATTCAAGAGACGACAGGCTATCCTATCGCGGTACCACTCTTGTTGACTCTAAGCTCCCGGGTTCATGCTGTTCCCGGACCTTAAAGCCCCCTCCATAGCCAAATCACAAATGATTTGTGCGCAGCCGTTCTCACGGAGGCCATCCCGTAACAAGGTCAAACTCCGCAATCAATCCATGCCTGATCGGCATTTCATTGCGCAAGGTTCCCTTGCTCCGCTCCCAGGTGAGTTCAGGTCCCTCTCGTCTGCGTTGCACCGTCCCGCAGCTCTCTTTATCCAAGGTTCACCTTACTGGTTCTGTTCTTCGCGTTTCAACATTCTGGAATTTGATCAAGATTATACGTCCTATACAAAGACGTGTCAAGACGCTTTAGCTTAATGGCTCCGCCCAAAGTTCCAGCGACATTTGCGGGTCGGCCTTCATATCGAGCGACGTAAAGCTCCCCTGCTTCCATTTCAAATGTGCCGCGGCAGCAATCATCGCTCCGTTATCGGTACAATACTGAAATGGCGGGATCGTCAGCATAATCCCTTCCTGCTTGCAACGTTCAGCCAATGTTCTACGGAGCCCGCGATTAGCGGCAACGCCACCACACAGCAGCAGCTGCTTGGCATCATATGCTCTGACCGCGCGAACCGCCTTTTCCACGAGCACTTCGACCACCGATTCCTGGAACCCCCGGGCTATCGCTTCCGTCCGGACTTCCTCTCCACGCATTTTGCTCTGATTGACGACATTTAATACAGCCGATTTCAGACCGCTGAAGCTAAAGTCGTAGGAATCCGGCTCCAGCCATACACGGGGAAGCTCCACAACATCTTCGGCCTCCAATGCCATACGGTCAACATGCGGACCCCCGGGATACGGGAAGCCAAGCGCTCTGGCCACTTTGTCGTACGCTTCGCCAACCGCATCATCCCGCGTCCTGCCGATCAACTCAAAGCTGCCTTCGTCTTTCATGTAGACCAGCTCGGTGTGACCGCCGGAAACAACCAGCGCCATACAAGGGTAAGCGATATCGCCCACAAAGCGGTTGGCATAAATATGACCCGCAATATGATGCGTGCCGATCAGCGGCTTGCCAAGCGCAAACGCCAGGCTTTTAGCAGCCATAACGCCAACGAGAAGCGCTCCGACCAAACCGGGTCCCTGCGTTACGGCGATCGCCGACAAATCCTTCATTTCAATGCCGGCCTCAGCTACGGCTTGTTCAATAATTAGCGTAATGCTCTCCACATGCTTGCGGGAAGCCACCTCGGGGACCACCCCGCCAAAAGCTTTATGTGTTTCAATCTGGCTGGCAATGACGCTGGACAAAACCTCATAGCCATCCTTTACAACGGCAACCGAGGTTTCATCGCAGCTCGTTTCTATCGCCAATATGCAGCTGTGCTGCCGGTCCACTCTTTCTTCATTCATGATAGCCTTTGACTTCCTTCCTCGCCATCGTCCTCCCGATAAGGGGGCAGATCTGCCCACATGATGAGTGCGTCTTCCTGGTTATCGGAATAATACCCCTTCCGGACACCAGCTGGCTTAAACCCTTTTTTGGTATATAAGTGCTGGGCAACGTGATTGGATACACGAACTTCCAGCGTCATTTTCTCCATTCCCATATAGGCAGCGGTCTTCATCAGTTCCGTAAGCAGTCGATCGCCCCACTTGCGTCCGCGGTACTGCTCCAGCAGCGCAATATTCGTAACGTGTGCTTCGTCAACGATCGTCCACATGCCTGCATATCCAACCGTCTTGTCTTCGTACTCCATAATCATATAACGTGCAAAATGATTCAGTTTCAGCTCATTGTGAAAAGCTTCTTCGGTCCAAGGCACGGTGAACGCTTCACGCTCCACCACGAGGACCTCCGGAATATCCTCCAAGGTCATCAACCGAAAGGACAAACCGTCTTCACCATCTACCGGCTTCTTCTGCTGATCCATGACGAATCCTACGCTCCCTTCACCGCTTACGCAGCAGGTTCGCTTCCGCTTCGGAAAGCTGTGTATAATTGGGCACCAGTGTATGCACATCATCCGCTTCCCCGGCGAGCAACCTGGCTGCTCCCAAGTACCCCATCCAGCGGCCTTCAAGCGAATACGGATGAATATGCAGCCCGTCTCCAAACCCAGGCTCAAGCCCGCGGGCGGTTTCGGCATGAAGCTCCACTTCCCCAGTAAACCAAAGGCAAACCGGGCGCTCCTCTTCGGGCAGCTTGCTGATCCGTTCCTGTATGGCCTCCACCCAGGATTGCATCAGGCGAATACCGTCTTCTTCCATACGTATCGGCGCATCCTCTTGGCTCTCTGAATCGACAGCGAATAATGCCGTGTACACTTGTCCCCGTCTTGCATCCAGCAGCGGAATGACCCAGTGGACTCCCTTCTTCGGCTCGGCTTGATGCCATCCGGACTTCAAGCCCCCCCATGCCAAGGCATGCAGGCTGGATACCCCGACAATCGGGATGTGATTAGCCCATGCCAATGTTTTGGCAGCCGTTACCGCAATCCGGATCCCTGTATAAGAACCCGGACCTACTCCTACGGCAATGCCGTCCATCTGTTCCATGCCGAGGCCTGCTTCCGCAAGCGCCTGTGCCATCACCGGGTGCAGATGCACCGAGTGGTTGCGGTCCGCATTCGTGTTCACTTCCGACAGCAGCTTGTCCTGCTCCATCACGGATACCGTCAGCGATGCCGTAGACGTATCCAGCGCCAAAAACCGCTGCTGCGGCTTCGTGTCATTGTTGTTCATTCCAGCTACCCCATTTTTCATTCAAATCCCGGCACCACTCGCCATAGGGCTCGCCCTGGCTTGAAAGTGTGATGATCCGGTGAGTTTCGCCTGTCGTTTCAAGCTGGATATGCAGATAACGCTCCGGCAAAAGCTCGGTGATCAGGCTGCTCCACTCCACGAGACAAACCCCTTCGCCAAAAAAATACTCATCCAGCCCGAGCTCATCCGCTTCATCGATCGACAAACGGTACACATCCATATGGTAGAGCGGCAGACGCCCCTCATATTCTTTAATAATCGTAAATGTCGGGCTATTCACAACCCCGTTCACACCAAGGTGCCGTGCAAAATGTTGGGAAAATGCCGTTTTCCCTGCTCCAAGATCTCCGTCCAGGCCGATGACAGTCCCTGGCTCCGCCCTAGCGGCCAGCCAAGCAGCAAGCTGCTCCGTCTCTTCCAGACTGCTTGAACTCATTCGAAACCGGCCCTCCGTACGGCCATTGTTCACTGATAACCCACCCTTTACTTAGTTTGCCCACATCTTAAAATACTTGATCTTCATTATATCGGTCCTCCCAAGCCGCTGCAAGAACATGAGTTTCGCTTTTAAGATTGGGATGGGAAAAGAAACGTCAACCCAGGTTTCAAACACTGACACGATGTAGTCAAAGATCAAGCCTTATAGTTAAACCAGAACAGAGATAAACAAAGATAAAAACCTTGAGGAGGATGACAATGAACGTAACGAACAAACCGAACACAGCCCCTTTTTCTGAAACAACTATAACTCCCTTTCACATTCAAATTCCGGAATTGGACCTGATTGATCTTAAGGAACGTTTGGCCCGTACTCGCTGGCCTGATGACCTGGAGGATAACCACTGGGATTATGGCACGCCGATGTCTTACCTAAAGAAGCTATCAACTTATTGGAAGAATTCATATGACTGGCGTAAATATGAAGCCATGCTGAATGAATTTCCTCAATTCACGACCACCATCGATGGACAAAATATCCACTTCCTGCATGTTCGCTCCCCTGAGCCTGATGCACTGCCTCTAATCGTTACCCATGGCTGGCCAGGATCGATTGTGGAGTTTATACATATGATTGAACCGCTCACCAACCCAGGCAAGTACGGTGGAAATCCGTCCGATGCATTTCATCTCGTGATCCCTTCCCTTCCAGGTTTCGGCTTCTCCGGGCATACAACGGAACGGGGATGGAACATTGAGCGTGTAGCTAGAGCGTGGGATGAATTAATGCGTCGCTTGGGCTATGAACGCTATGGAGCTCAAGGTGGAGATACCGGGTGTTTGGTTTCGGCTGAACTTGGCCGGATCGCTGCAGAACGTATCATTGGCGTTCACTGTAATGGTTTGTCGGTGTTCCCAACCGGAGATCCTGCTGAAACCAAGAACCTTACGGCTGCAGAGCAGCTGCGCTATGGTGAATTAGCCGGTGGCGGATTTGACGGGTCCGGATATGCCGTCCTTCAAGCAACCAGACCGCAGACACTATCCTACGGCTTAACAGATTCCCCGGTTGGTCAGCTTGCATGGATTGTGGAGAAGTTTAAGGCATGGACAGATCCAACGGCAGATCTCCCTGAGGATGCGGTTGATCTCGATCTCCTTCTTACAAATGTCTCGATCTATTGGCTCACGGCTACAGCAGGCTCCTCTGCAAGAATCTATAAAGAAAGTTCCAGTAATTGGGGAGCGCCAGCACCATATTGCTCGGTGCCCACGGGCGTGGCGGTCTTCCCTAAGGACCTTTCCATTCGGAGCATGGCTCAGCGCCAGTACAACATACTGCATTGGTCAGAATTCGACCGAGGCGGCCATTTCGCCGCATTGGAAGCTCCTGAATTGCTGGCTGATGATATCCGATTATTTTTCAGAGGGATTCGTTAACGACGTAGTCAACACAAACACACCTTATCCGGTTTCCAACAATATGGGACCCGTACAAGGTGTGTTTCTCGTGTTTATTAACCGATTAGACGGAGCTAAAGAGCCCCTGCAATAAGCTATTCGCCTTCTTTCAGCCGGTCTACGTTCACAGTCAGTGTATTGGTCGGACGGGAACCAACCTGAACGGTGGCCATCCCGTTCTGCTGATCCACATGCTCGATCCACACGGACTCTCCTCCCAGGTTGACCTTGTAAGTATCCTTGGAGTTGAAAATCTCCACGGCTCTCTGTATCTCCATACGTTTAGTCCTCCTTCTCCATATTTCTTGGCGATTCGTCCACGACGTCCATCGTATCGGTTGTAGAAGGGCCGATCAGCCCGTTATCCAGGGTGACATTGCCTCCGCCAAGCCCTTCGTTAATCATCCGGTCAATATCGAACATTGTAGATTCCCGAGAAATCTCACTCTCCTCCGACGTCAGGCTGTTCCAATCCACCGTTTCACCGTTCACCGATTCTGCAGCGGAATGATCCGAGGCTCTGTCCTTCTGTATCTCTTCCGACGCTTCGGTTTCTCTAGACTCCATCATGACTCAAAATTACCTCCTTATACAGGCAGAGTTCATCGTCAATATGCCACAAACGGGTTCTAATTATGCAATCCTGAGCTATAACTCATACTAGAGTCTTTTTTTGGGCACACTAATAGAGGTAGTACAAAAAATTTATAGCAGTCGTTTATTACGTTTACTACACGGTCATACCCAAACATATTAGAATTTGATAGGAGGTTTCATAGAATGCATACGGTATGGAAGGGCGCGATCAGCTTTGGTCTGGTGCACGTGCCCGTCAAGATGTTCTCGGCTACGGAAGATAAGGATATTTCGATGCGCTACATTCACAAGGAGTGCGGCAGCCCGCTCTCTTACATCCGCAAATGTCCGGTATGTGAAGAGGAAGTGGCCTGGGAGGAAATTACGAAGGGGTACGAATATGAGAAGGGGAAATTTGTACTGTTCGAGAAAGAAGAGCTGGAGCAGCTCGCCGAACAGAACAGCAAAAACATTACCATTCTGGACTTTGTGGATCTGACCGAAATTGACCCGATTTATTTTCAAAAGACATACTATCTCTCGCCGGATCAAGCAGGTGCAAACGCATACCGGCTCCTGCTGGAAGCGATGAAGCAATCAGGCAAAATCGGCATCGCCAAAATCGCTATTCGCTCGAAGAGCAGTCTGGCCGCGATCCGAGTGCTCGATGAATGCTTGTCGATCGAGACGATTTTCTACCCGGATGAGATCCGGCCGATCTCCCAGGTCCCGAATTTGCCTGAAAGAACCGAGGTCAACTCCAAGGAACTCGATATGGCCAAACTGCTGATTGACCAGCTGTCGACTCCCTTTGACCCTGAGAAATATACGGATGATTATCGCGAACGTCTGCTGGATCTGATCAACAGCAAAGTGTCCGGTGAAGAGATCAAGATTGCCCCTGCTCGTCAGGAGACCAACGTTGTCGATCTGATGGCTGCCCTCCAGGCAAGCATCGAAGCCGTAAAGCCAATCGGAACGGATCCAGGCACCAAACCGAAGCCGCGTAAACCAACCCGGAAGACAGCTGCCAAAGAACCGGCTGCCAAGGTCAGCGGCGGGGAAGGCGAGCTTGACGCACCGAAGCCGAAGCGCCGAACAACCAAATCCAAGAAATCCGACTCCACATCCTGATCCGTATGGGACAAATGCAGAATCTGCTGCCCAAAGAGCCGATGGCACCGATCTCGACGGATCAAATCACGACAGGCGAGGATTGGGGTTATCAGCTGAAATGGGACGGCGTCCGCATACTGGCCGGACTTGACCAGAACCGCGTATCGTTATATTCCCGCAAGCTGCTCGATAAAACGTCTCTGTATCCCGAAGTCGTTCAGGCATTATCCGGTTTGCAGGATCGGCGTCTTCTTTTAGATGGCGAGGTTGTCTATTTTCATCCGGAGCTGGGTCGTCCCGTGTTTCAGAAGGTTCTTCAGCGGGAGCGTTCGCGTGCGATCAGCACGAACGCTCCTCTGTTTACTTATGTTCTCTTCGACATTCTGGTGGACGGCGACCAAGACTTGCGTAAGCTGCCTTATCTTGAGCGTCACCACCGCCTGAAGGAGATCGTTTCCGACACACCGGGCCTGCTGACCGCGGATCTGTTTCTTGAAGGCGAGCATTTATGGAGTTGGGCCGAAGAACGGGGATGGGAGGGCATTGTGATGAAGCGCCTCTCCTCTCCTTATCGTGAAGGCAAGAAACATCGGGATTGGTATAAGAAAAAGATCGCTGTCAACATGACAGCCTCCGCCGTCGCCATGATTATCAGGGAAGGCCGTGTCGCCAGCCTCGTCATTGCCGATGACGACGGTAACTACATTGGTCGGGCTTCCCTGGGGCTTAATGAGCAGACAAAGAAAAGGCTGCTGCAATATGCCGAAAGCCATCGTGCTGATGCGATATGGAGTACGCTCCATACCGACCTGAAGAAAGAACAGCTGGCCTGGCTTAGCCAGCCACTTTCCGTTCAGGTCACATTTCTTGAATGGAGTCAGGATGGCATGATGCGCCATCCCAAACTCGTATCGATTGAGGGGGTGTAAACCATATGGCTCGTACCGTCAAAGGGACCCTAATGATCGAGGGACAGGAGATTCAAATTACGAATCCCGACAAACCGCTATGGCCAGAAGTCGGCATTACCAAAGCGATGTATCTGCAAAAGCTTGCGGCCATCTCCCCGTTCCTGCTCCGGTACTGCCGGGGCAGACTGCTCACGACCATCCGGTATCCGCACGGGGCCGAGGGCGAATCCTTCTATCAGAAAAATGCGCCGGAGCCGCTGCCGCCTTTTGTGCAGACCTATGTGCATGAAAATATTAACTACGTGCTGCTCAACGGACTGCCGGAGCTGCTCTGGCTGGGGAACCTGGCTGCGCTTGAGTTTCACCCTTCACTACACCTCGCAGGCAGCAATCTACCCTGCGAATGGATGATTGATCTGGATCCAACCCTGCCGGAGGAGCCACGGATCATGGAGGCAACTGCGATTGTAGGGGACGTCCTGAGCTCCTTGGGCCTGTCCTCCGTCCCGAAAACCTCAGGAGCAACCGGGGTGCAGATCATCGTGCCGATTCCGGAAGGCATTACGTTCGATGAACTTCGCACGGTCGGCCAATTCGTGGGGCAGTATGTAACCGAGAAGTTCCCTAAGCTGTTCACCATCGAACGACTTAAGAAGAATCGCGGCGATAAAATCTATTTCGATTATCTTCAACACTACAGCGGAAGGACGCTCGCCGCTCCGTATACCCCACGGGCCCGACGGCTGGGGACCGTCTCCACGCCGCTCACTTGGGATGAGGTCCGTCAGGATGTTTCTCCCACGGATTTTAATCTGCTGAACATTGAAGAACGGCTAAGAGAGAAGGGCGACCTGCTTCAGACCTTGCCTCCGCAACCGATCGAGAACGTCATCCGACATCTGAAGCCCCAAGGAAAGGGAACCTCAAAAAGGAAAGGATAGCTGTTCAATATCCGGCATTAGCTCCTCCCCGGAGACCGGCGCTGCCGGTTGTGGCAGCTTCCTTGGCTGTGCAGGAGCAAGCAAGTCCCCCACTGAAAGAAGGTGATCGCGAGCGCCTTCCACCTGCGTCCCGTTCTGTTGAGAAGTCACGCTTTCGATCGCCCCAGCCTTGCTCACGGCAGCAGCCGATGCCTCCGAGGTCAGTCCATTCAGCTCATATTCATTCAGCAGCCTGGCTGCCATCGATTTGAAGGAACGTACGTAATGTTCTTCGGCATATGCGCCCTGTCCATATAACTCGCGGTAAGGCTGAACCACTTCGGGAAACTGGTGTTTAAGTGTTTCGATGTACCATTTCTTCACGTCGCGCGAGAGTCTCAGTAACGAGATCATGGCAAAGGAAACGCCCCTTACCTTCGCCTGCGACAGAAGATCCTTCAGTTCCGACTCCTTATCCGTCAAAAAGGGCAGCACAGGCGCCACAAACAAGCCCGTTCTTATGCCTGCAGCCGATAATCGGTGGATCGTATCGAGCCTGCCCTCCGGATGAGGCGATGCCGGCTCCAGCTTCCGGATGATGTCCCCATTCAGCGTGTTGAGACTTATGTTGACGGACACATTCTCCATTCGGGTCAATATGTCCATATCTCTGAGCACGAGCGGAGAGCGCGTTGTAATGCTTGTGGAGATGCGGTACTTAGCAAGCAACTTCAAACACTCCCGCGTAATGCCCTCCTTGCTCTCGATCGGCTGGTACGGATCGGTTGCCGTACCGATCGTAACCTGTCCAATAAATCTGCGCATCGCTTCAATATCATGGTCAAACTTCCTCGCTGCACTCGATAACTGCTTCTCCAGCGCTTCGGCTGCATTCGACTTCATAAAGATATGATGCTGAAACTCATCCTCCGCCCCCATGCCGATAAAGGATTGGAACGCGCGGGCATAACAAAAACTGCAGCCATGCCCGCATCCGCGGTACGGATTGATGGACCAATCGAAGGGCATCCTCTCTTCCTTCACTCTGTTTAAAGTCTGTTTGGTCGTTATCCGTTCATATTGCGTATGAGCCACTTCTCTTCCTCCCCTCTAATCCCTTACTGCTGTATGTTGAACTATTTCATATTTTAACAAACATACGTTCTTATTATAGGTGGATTTTACTGGATTTACAAATAAACCTCCAGCAACCCCTTATACGAAAAGGTTGAACTCGGTCTAATTACTATTTATAATCCATATATATCATGTGATATGTATCACCTGTTTTGCATATAAATAATCTAAGGAGTTGCAAACAGCAATGGCACCAAAAACGAAGTTCACCAAACAAGATATCGTGCTAGCCGCATTTGACATTGCTCAGACGGATGGAATCGAGTCCATCACGATACGAAAAGTAGCCGAACGTCTGGGCAGCTCCATCGCGCCAATCTATGTCAATTTCAACGATGCTGAAGAATTGGTTCAACAGGTCGTCGAAAAGGCCTTTCAGCTAGCCAGAGGATTGATTGCAGAGCAGCAATCCGGTCAGCCGTTCCGGGATATCGGCATGGCAAGTCTGCGATTCGCGAAGGAATACCCTGTGCTCTACCGGGATTTGACCATGAAGAACAATCCCCATTTGAAGAATACCCCGGAACAAATCCGTGAGGTTATCGGGTTAATGAAGTTGGATCCGGAGCTTGCGGGATTTTCTGATCAGGAGCTGCAATCGATTTTTTTGAAGATGCAAACCTTTCAGACAGGTCTCTGTGTCATGCTAGCCAATGATTTGTTTACGGAGAGCGTGGATGACGACAGGATGATCCATATGATGGACGAAGCCGCTGAGGATTTCATTCGTGCCGCTCGTTTGCGGAAACAGCAAGAGACATGAATCTGCATAAGGTATCGATTAATTAGGATCCATGGGAGGTATATGGAGAATGGGAAGAGCCTTGGAGCAGTCGCTTCTGGATAAATGGTTGGCTCAGATCGCTAATAAAAGAAATGTGTTTAGCACGGTTTTGTGCGTCGAGGACCAGAAGCAATCACTCTCCCTTGTCAGCAGCGGCGGGGAGATGCAGACTGGGGACCGCTATTTCATTGCCAGCGTGACTAAATTGTATGTGACAGCCGTAATCTTGAAGTTACGAGCGGAGCAGCGGCTTGGGCTCGATGATCCCATCAGCGAGTACCTTTCAAAAGAGATCATCGCGGGACTCCATATGATGGAGAACAGGGATTACACCGAAGAAATTACCGTCAAACAGTTAATGTCCAATACGTCAGGCATCCCGGACTATTTTTCCGGAGACGTCTTCTCGGAACTCATCGCCGGGCATGATCAGGCTTGGAGTCTGGACAAAACATTGAATGCAGCGAGACGGCGAAAGCCTAAATTCATACCGGGACAGGAGAAAAAAGCCCAATATTCCGACACCAACTATCGGCTGCTTGGGCAGATCATCGAGAATATCAAGGGTGACTCCATTCAGAGCGTATTCAAGGAATACATCTTCGACAAGCTGAATCTGACACAGACGTATTTCTATCATAACCCGGAGGATACGACTCCTGTTCCATTCTATTATAAGAAGAAACGTTTGGACCTTCCTCAGTATATGGCGTCAATCGGAGCGGAAGGCGGCATCGTCTCAACGGCAAGGGAAACGATGATTTTCCTGCGGGCCTTTTTTAATGGGGAATTGTTTCCGATAGGTGATTTGGATGAACTCCAAAGGGAATGGAATTTTCTCTGGGCACCTGGCCCCTTTTTCTATGGCACCGGCATTTCAAGACAGCCGCTTTCTCCATTTGGCTTGAGACGAGGACTCATCGGTCACTGGGGTCAATCCGGCGCATTTGCCTTCCATCACCCTGAATCAGGACTTTATTTCACCGGAACCGTTAACCAGGCTGTCGGTCAATCCGCGGCTGTGCAGGCGATGACAAGAATCATTCGTCAATATGGACGGGAGAAGAAGGCACTTCGCTTGCACGCAGATGTCCCTTAAACAAAAAAAATGTTCCACCCGTGTTAACTCTCAACATGGGTGGAACATCGGAATATTGGTGCATTAATGAATGGCCTTCTTCTTAAAGCGGCCGCCCTTCACATCATGGATATTCCCGATGGCAACAAAAGCCTGGGAATCCCAATCTTCTACGATGGATTTGAGCTTCGCTTCTTCCAGGCGGGTAATGACAACAAAGATAACTTTCTTGCTGTCGCCGGAATAAGCGCCCTCTCCCTCCAGATAGGTTACACCGCGCCCAAGACGTTGGGTCAGCGCATCACCGATCTCCTTATGCTTATCACTGATAATCCAAACCGATTTGGATTGATCAATGCCTTCAATTGTAATGTCAATCAGTTTAAACGCCAGGTAATAAGCAATCAGCGAGTACATGGCATGATCCCAACCGAAAATAAATCCTGCGCTGCCAAGAATAAATACGTTAATGAACATCACGATTTCACCGACAGAGAACGGCGTCTTTTTGTTGATCAGAATAGCCACGATTTCCGTTCCATCCAGGGAGCCGCCAGACCGGATAACAAGACCTACCCCGATTCCGAGCAGAACGCCGCCGAACACGGCCGCAAGCAGCGGATCAATGGTGATCGGATCAACGGGATGTAGAAAATAAGTTCCAATGGACATGATCACGACGGCGAACAGCGTGGATAATGCAAAGGTTTTCCCGATTTGTTTATATCCCATAAATAAAAATGGAAGGTTGAACAAGGTCAGGAATACACCTAACGGAACATTGGTGATATGGGAAACCATAATGGATACACCGGTAATGCCCCCGTCAATAATTCTGTTGGGTACCAGAAAGATCTCCAGCCCTACTGCCATCAATACCGCACCGAAAGTTAAGAACACCAGACGACGGAGAAGCTTCAAGGTGGTTGAGCCTGCCTTGGGATTCTCCGGCTTCTGCTGCTCCGCTTTCACTTGCGCAAGAATCTTCACATCACTTGACATAAATCTCCCCCGTTCAACTTATGAAAAATAAGCTAATTTATATTTATAAGTGAAACCCTTATAAATATTCTATCATAGAATAAATGCTGGACATAGAACTTTCAGGTCTCTTCCTGAATTTCACTTGCCTTTTCAACACTCTCACATCTGATGTGAGATGTTACACTTATAGTAAGGGTGACAGCATCCTGCATAAAATTTCGGCTGCTTTCTGCCATCTTCCGCGCTGACGAAACCTCTCCGCATCAATCTGCCTGCTCTGTTTGAGATCCTCCTTAAAATCCGCAACCAACTGCTCTATCGGCAGTTGATCAAACAGTACGGCTGTCAGCTCAAAATTACAGAAGAAACTCCGCATATCCATATTCGCCGTACCGACCGAACCGAGAAGTTCGTCCACGATGAGCACCTTGGCATGGATGAATCCTTTTTCATACTCGTAGAAGGTAACTCCAGCTGCCAGCAGCTCTTCCACGTAGGACAAGCTTGCCATCTTCACAAAACGGGAATCGGCACGATCCGGAATAATGATCCGTACATCCACACCGCTCACCGCTGCCGTCTTCAGCGCCTCATATATCCCTTCATCGGGAATGAAATACGGCGTTGTGATCCATATCCGTTCTTTGGCTACGGAAATCGCCCCGAAGCACATCTCCTGAATGGCATTCCAGCTCAGATCCGGTCCGCTGCTCAAAATTTGCACTTGCTCATCCCCGGTGCATTGATGCTCCGGGAACAGCCCGAAATCCGCAATACGCTCCCCGGAAGCAAGCTTCCAGTCATGCAGAAACACATTTTGCAGGAAATAGACTGCATCTCCCTTAACTTCCAGATGCGTATCGCGCCAGTAGCCCATTTTCGGATATTCGCCCAGATAGTCGTCCCCGACGTTAATCCCGCCAAGAAAACCGATCGTGCCATCCACCACAACGATTTTACGGTGATTCCGGTAATTGATTCTGCGGCTGAACATCGAAACCATGGCGGGCAGGAAGAAATAGAACTCCACTCCCGATTCCTTAAACCGCTCAATGAACGTTTTCTTGAGTTTATAACTGCCCAGCCCATCACAAACCAGACGTACCTTTACGCCTTCCTTCGCCTTTCGAATCATGACCTCCTGAAACTTCGTGCCGATCCGGTCATGACGAAAGATATAAAACTCCACATGAATATGATCTTTGGCTTGCTCCATCGCGCTCAGCATGGCAGCGTAAGTCTCTTTCCCATCCGTCAACACTCGGCTCTGATTACACCCTGTAATCGGACTCTCCGACAAGTGATTAAGCAGATTGAACAAACGATCATTGTGATGAAATCCGGCATTGTTCATATCTTCCTTGTGCCGAACAACGGCGGCCCGATCCCACAGGTGCCCCCTGAGTTCCTGAAACAGTCTGGAGCCCCGCTTGCGAATCTTCAGCCGCTTCTGATAGTCCCTCGCCACAAAGAAATAGAGTACAAACCCGATCAATGGGAGGCAAAATAAAATAAACAGCCAGGCCACGGCCTTGGACGGATTCCGAAACTCCAGCAACAGCACTGCAACCATCTGCAAAATAAAAGTAATAAGTGCAACCAGAAGCCATACCATATCGACAGCCTCCTCAGCATGAATAATAGTCGTATTTTGAACCGAATAACTACACTACATCATTGACCAATTCCATATGTATTTATTCAATTACCCAATGACGCACCATACTGAATAAGTTCTCTTATCTAATAATTTTTGACATGTTCTTCGAAAGAATAGAATACATACTAGATAAGGAGCTGGCCAAGTCTAGCGGGTACCATGATTCATAAATGATGTATGGAAGGGAGATGCCATGAAAACCACACACCGTAAACAACGCTTAACCCTGCTGGTGCTTCGGGATGCCCAGCATTCAGTCAAACAGATCCATCTGTCCAAACCTCTAATGATAGCGGTGCCCGCGGCCGCTATTTTGTCCATCGCCGGACTGATCGTTTCCCTGCAGATCCAGTCGGCCCAAACGATCTCGGGGCTGGAACAGCAGCTGATGCTCAGAAGCCTGGAAGCCTTAAAGATGGAAGTGACGGTCACCGACAAGGAGGAAGCCATAGAACGACTAAACAAAGCTATCATTCAGCTGTCGGGTGAAGCAGAGCAAACGAAGGTCCAGATGGAGCGCGTTCAGCAGTTGGAGCAGGAGCTTCAACAGTTTATTCAGAAGCACGGCAGCTTATCAGGACAGACCTCCTCCATCACAGCTGAGGATAAGCAGCATGTCGGAGGGGAATTCATTGCCGTTCATGAGAATGAAATGTTAAGTCTCGCAAGGGAGACCCATGATGATTTTGAGGAGATTCAGCAGTTGATTTCACGTATGGAGCGTCATATTCCGCGTACGCTGGATCAAGCCCAGGAGACCCAAGAGAAACGTGAAGGCACACCCTCACTGTGGCCAACCACTTCTAAACGACTGACATCGAATTTTGGTTATCGGAGCGATCCTTTTAGCGGGCGTTCGGCCTATCATGCCGGCATCGATATTGCCGGTAAAACCGGCGATCCGATCTATGCCGCAGGCGCTGGTGAGGTGACGGCAGCGGAACGCAGCGGAGCCCGGGGGCTTTATATCGTAGTCAAACATCCGAATGGTCTGGAGACCTGGTACATGCATCTGGACAGTCTGGCCGTGTCGGTAGGCGATCATGTCGAGCAAGGTGAATCCATTGGCAAGCTGGGATCCTCCGGGCGAAGCACAGGCCCTCATCTTCATTTCCAGGTCGTCAAAAACAACCAGACGATTGACCCATTGCCTTATCTGCAGTAAGCACCATCCATTCATGATGAGGAGGAATGTAATATGAAAAAGAAAAACAAGAACAAGCGGGCTTCCCAGCGAACAGATACGCTGATTGGACCAGGAAGTGAAGTTGAGGGCGTGCTGCAATGCGAGGATAATCTGCGGATTGACGGGCGCTTTAACGGCTCCATCGAAAGCCAAGGCTGTGTGACCATCGGCGAAGAAGCGATTGCCCGCTCCAATATCTCCGCTCGGGAAGTTATCGTGGCCGGCAAGGTGTATGGCGATGTGACGGCGGAAAACAAACTGACCATCACGCCTACGGGACAGATGTACGGGGATGTTTACGCCGCTTCCCTGATCGTTATGGAAGGCGGACTCCTAAATGGAGCAAGCCGAATGGAGCATCAAACCACGACTCAAGAAGCTGCGGAGTCAACGGACACCACACTACCGCTTCAGCGATCGGAAGCAGGTTAACCTGGCATATGGACGACCACCCGAACCCGGCAGTATTATATCGTTCGGCCCGTTCTTTCAGCCGACATAATCAAAGAGCCCCTTCCCATCCATGTGATTCACACGGGTAGAAGGAGCTCTTTTCTTATCCATAAATTAAGCTGCAACGTCTCTCTTCGTAAAGGCTAACCAAGAGATAAGCATGAACAACAAGCAATAAACAACCAGAATCGTGATGGAGAAACCCAGCCCCACTCCGCCCGGTCCGACAGGCGACTGGATATAGCCGCTTAGGTCGATGTGGAGAAAGAGTAAATACTTCGCCCATTCAAACCGCTCCGGATTAAAGATAAAACCGAAAATATCTTTGGTGAACAGGAGCATCAGCGATAATCCAATCGCCAGACCGCCAGAACGAAACACCGTAGAGAGCATAAACGCAATTAGCGAGATGACCAGCGCCTGGATCGTATCGGTCAGCAGGAGAAGCAGCGAGTTGTTCATCGATGATCCCGCGAATCCGTCTGATAATCCGGTGTTGCCGGAAAACAACAGCAGCGAAATAGCGATCCCTACCACGGCCGTAATTCCCGCACAGAGCAGACCGAATAGAATTAGGGAGGTGAATTTGGACAACAGAATCTTCCCTCGGCTCCACGGCCGGATCAGCAGCAATTTGATGGTGCCTCCGGCAAACTCCCCGGCCACGATATCCGCAGCGATAATTACCGTAAATATCGTACTTAGGTAGATGGTGAAACTTTCCGTCCATGTAAATACGGTCCAGACATCCATCGGCGCATTCGTATAGTACAGCATGATAGGCATGGCCGCATTAAACAAGAGGAGAATCGCCAGCATGACCCATGTCCGTACGCGATAGTAGATTTTCATATTCTCATTGGCAACAAGACGGGTAAAGTTATTCAACAACGGATCCCCCTCCCGTCATTTCCAAAAATTGATCCTCTAGCGAACGGGTCACCGGCTGTATGGCATATACGCGTATGCCTGCCCCAACCAATGCCGCGTTGATATCTGCAATCATATTCTCGTCGCCGCTAACAATGATTCGGTGATCGCGGGCTGACGCTTGATATTCCTGGAGCAGCGCTGCCGCTGCATCCGCATCATTGACGGTAAATGCGGTCTCTTCAAACACCCGCTCTCCCTCGGCCGTCCGCAGCTGACGGATATCAATCAGCTTGCCGTGACGTATAATGCCAACGGTATCACACATCAGCTCCATTTCAGACAGCAAATGACTGGAGACGAATACGGTCGTCCCTTCCTCCTGCGTCAATCTGCGCAAATAATCACGCAGCTCCCGAATGCCCTGCGGGTCCAAGCCATTCGTAGGCTCGTCCAGGATCAGAAGCTTCGGCCGGTGCAGCAGTGCCTGTGCCACGCCAAGCCGTTGGCGCATCCCCAGCGAATAGGTCTGCACTTTCTCATGAATCCGATTCCCGAGCCCGACAAGTTCCACGACCTCATCGATACGTTCTTTGGTAATGCCCTGCATCATGCGCGCAAAATGCTTCAGATTGTTATAACCAGACAAAAATTTATACATCTCAGGGTTCTCGACGATCGCCCCGATCTGAGCGGCTGCCTGTTCATAATTCTTCCGTATGCTGTAACCCCCGATGGTAATATCCCCTTGGGTAATGGACATCAGCCCGACCATCATGCGAATGGTCGTTGTCTTGCCTGCTCCGTTCGGCCCAAGAAATCCGAAGATTTGCCCAGGTGGGATATCTAAAGTCACATGATCTACCAAAACCTTGGACGAGATTTTCTTCGTAACCCCGAGCAGTCTTACCAGCGGTTCCTGCTTCATGTAATCTATTCTCCTTTGCCCTTGTATCATGTCAATCTCCACAATTATACAATACTAGAGCAAAGGACAAAATTGTTGAAATGCATGACCCCGACACTGCATAGGAATGGAGCCGTCTACTTGCGATGCACCAACAAATCCGATTGACACTCCTTGCAGACTCCCGCCGGAACATTATGCTTATAGAAGCCGGTTTTATACAAGTTGTGGCTTTGGGTGATGGGAAGCATCCGACAGCAACTGACGCAATACATCATCACTTCTTTCATCCCGTCATCTCCTCTCCGGGATTGGTGCATCTATTTTATGCACGGAATGATACATAATGTATCCACAATAAAAATTCTATATAAATTGTTACTCTTTGTCAAACGTAAATAAATCAATTCATGTTAAGACTACAGGACCTGAAATGTCCATTATATTAGAAGGTTAAAGATACATTTTTTTCTAAATTTTAAATAATTGCTACAATATGTATTGACGATAGACGGAAATTAAGATACATTTTGTATCATATTAGATGTTTTTATATGATGTATGTTTGCTCTAAATTAATGGAACTTGTAGAGAGGTGAGTATGAATGTCATATGGATCTCGCATTGCAAAATTGCGGGAGCAAAAAGGTTGGACCCAAGAAGAGCTATCCGAACGTATTGGAATCAGTCGGGCTTCTTTATCACATTATGAAAAGGATCGCCGAGAACCAAACCTGGAAACGCTAACAAGATTAGCGGACGTATTTCAAACCACGATTGATCAAATCATTGGAAGATAGTCTGTTCAATCCCCCCACTCAAAAAATAATCAAAATAACCTAAAACTTCGTTATTCTCCTTCACACACAAAACCCCCTCTACTCAAAAAGGGGGTTTTGTGTTACGAGTCATTCCATATACGCTCTTAAAGTAGACGTTATCTTTTCTCTTTCTTGATCACCGACGATATAATACCAAATTCCATTCATTTTTTGACCATGGCCTGCAATTTCAACCTGCTCAACCTTTTTCAGTTTTTGACGGTACTCTGTTACAAACATCTTCATCTCTTCAAACGAAATATCCGTTTTGACACTGCTCCCAATGTTATCCAGAAGTGATTCCAGTTTAAAGACAGTCGAAACCCTTATTAACTTGTTTAAGATCCCTTTCAGAACTTCCCGTTGCCTTGTATTTCTACCTAAGTCTCCCTTAGGATCTTCAAAGCGCATACGCGAGAATGCCAGTGCTTCATCACCGTTTAAGTTCAACTTCCCCTGATCAAAGTCATAGCCAGCATATGCGAACCCCATATTGTTATTTACGGTGACTCCACCCAATGAATCTACAATGCTGGAGAAGCCCTCCATGTCCACTTTAATGTAGTAATCGATAGGGAATTGCAAAAAATTCTCGACGCTGCTGACCGACATCTCAACGCCTCCAAAGGCATAGGCATGATTGATTTTATCCACCGTTCCATGTCCTACAATATCAGTCCTCGTATCACGCGGGATATTAAAAATCAGTACTGACCCCTTTGCAGGGTTTACTGCCATTAATATCATGACATCGGATCGCCCACGATCATAGGGCCTTTGGTCTACGCCCAAAACTAGGACAGTAAATGGATCAGCGTCCCTCATATTTTTATCGCCGACCTGAATTGTCGTCCGATCCTGTACGAAGGTTGGGACTACAGGTGAAGGCTCCCTTTCTTCGTAAATCCGATTAGCTGTCGATTTAATGGATTGATACGTATACAGAAGATACGCAGAAGGCAGCAGTATAAGAATAGCTAGAAGCCACAGGACCCATTTCCTTCTCATTTTCATCCAGTGATGCCCTCCATTGCATTGACCTTATCCTGTTCCGTTAAAGGTCGATGTTGAATCATTAAACACATTGAATTCATAGTGAACAAGGGTCAGGGGAAAAAGAACTCGCAGAAATATGTATCGAGGAGGTTTCATGATTACAATGAACTAAATATACAACTCCAATTCAAGATTGAATATAAATCTACATATGAAATCATATAAACAAGTTCATTTATAGTAGGAGAAAAACAACGATATTCTAAACCCATCCCACATCATGCACAAGGATTTAAGGTAAAAGAACTAATGACCAAGCAACATAAATATAGTAGAATATCAATAAACCATGATAATGATTCATCGTGAATACCTGTTCGCTGCAGGCTATCCATGAATTACGTTTCAGTTATAGAGACTCATTTTATTCGACTCGCTGTGACCGAACATCATTCGGTTCAACATACCCACGATACGGGTCTTTTTATCGCCATCTGTATAGAATTCCGTATGATACAATTGGCGTCCATAAAAGAGTCCCCTTGATTCAATGTGGCCTGAAAGCAGAATATGATCCACATTATCATCAATTTCGTAACCCAATATAACATTAGAATGAATCGGTATTTCCCAAGGACATAGGAATACAAGACCACTTGGCAGCAACTCTAGCGGTGTAACGGAATGACTTTTCCCATGAATGGTTAATTCCCCGATCTGCATGACTCTAATCCTTACTGTAATTTGGTGTTGCCGTTCTCGTAACATTGGAGGTAACTCATCCGCTCCTTATTATAATTTTTTGGTATGGGACATTTCTGCACTGGATAAAATGATACTAACTGTACCCAAACCTTTACATTGTAGATACAATATGTATCTTATTAATGTTTATAATACGATACATATTGTATCTAGTCAATAAAAAGTAGCCTTTTTATGTATAGAATAAACCGGCAATTTCAACTTATAGATCTATTCAATTAACTTCTATAGATACAAGCCATTCGAAAGGGGGATCAATGCGTGAACTACGGAGAACGAATATCAGAATTACGTGAACAGCATGGATGGACTCAGGAAGAGCTCGCTACCTCTGTCGGTATTACACGTGCTGCACTATCCCATTATGAAAAAAATCGGCGCAAGCCCGATTTCGAAACATTGACCCGCCTGGCAGATCTGTTTGACGTATCCATAGATTATCTGATCGGGAGAACGACACAGGAAAAAACGGTGCTTGATGCGGAGGTTCGATCGTTTGTGGACGGACTTGAACTATCCGACGAGGATTTATTGGAACGCTTTAACCTTACAGTGGACGGCCGCAAGCTCACTGAAGACGAAGCCAAGCGATTTATTGCATTTGTTCGCATGGAACGGGCTATGAAATAACGGCTTTACGCCCAAGAACTACAAATCCCCGACGTGTAGGATACTACTATCACAACATGTCGGGGATTTTCTTGTCACCATAAGACCCTATCTAATCTTTTCGTAATTCCTCCATTTGCAGCCATTTATCAGGATGGATTCCCAATTGAGTCATGAGCTTATTGATGTCGATGTTCATTTTCTGTTGGTCAAGCCGCTGCTCGGTGCTTCCGGAGCCTCTCTCCTTGTCCACACTCATTTCCACAACTACCTCGCTTATCTATAATTTCCTCTCCATCCCAGCTGCTCATACTTGTTGAAATTACATGTATACAGCAACAACCTATTAAACAACTTACTTACCAATATTATAACTAACGAATCCACATGATGCTGTCGTCTTGTGGAGCCTTTGTCCTATGCTTCGGGTTCTAATTTTGTCGAATTTTCTTTTGGAATATTTTGTTGAAAATACAAATTTCTTAATAAGACTATCGTAACTTATTTATATATGAAAAAAAACCACATTGCATTCATTAAAGAACACAATGTGGTTACTGATAGCATAACATCAGATGTTAGTTCCCTGTACGAGCCAATTCTTTCATATTCGCCTCAAAAGCGGCGAGGAGTGCAGCTTCACCCGCCAGGCCTTGATCTTGCGCCTTTTCGATATGCAGCAGCATGCGCTTGTAATCCTTCGGAATAATACGGACAAAGCGGCTGAGCGCCTGATCCCAATCTCCTAGAATTTGCTGTGCCGGCACACTGCCGGTGTACTGCTCATGCTGCTGGACAAGATGATGGAGTGCTTCCGCTTCTGCTGTTTCCTCCACGCGCTCAAGGAGCACCATCTCCAGATTGCAGCGATCCACAAAAGTTCCTTCAGGATCATAGACGTAGGCTACACCGCCAGACATCCCGGCCGCGAAGTTGCGTCCGGTTTCGCCGAGCACGACTACCCGGCCGCCGGTCATGTATTCGCAGCCATGATCACCAACTCCTTCAACCACAATGTTCGCACCCGAGTTACGAACGGCAAAGCGCTCACCGGCAATGCCTCTTACGTAGGCTTCACCGCCTGTAGCACCATAGAACGCGGTATTACCGGCAATAATGTTCTCCTCGGCTTTGAAGGTTGCTTTCGGCGAAGGCTTCACGATCAGCTTGCCGCCGGAAAGGCCTTTACCGATATAGTCATTCGCATCCCCTTCCACCGTCAGCGTCATCCCTTTCGGCACAAAGGCACCAAAGCTCTGGCCTGCGGAACCCACGAAGTTAAATTGAATCGTGTCTTCAGGTAGTCCAGCAGCACCGTATTTGCGTGTGACTTCACTGCCCAGAATGGTACCTACTGCACGATCCACGTTTGTGATTGGGAAGGTGCCTTCCACCGCTGCTCCCGATTCCAATGCAGGCGCAGCGCTGCTGAGCAGTGAACGCATATCCAGCGTTTCTTCCAGGCCATGATTCTGTCTTTGCGTACGATAGCGAGTGGTGCCTTCCGGAAGCTCCGGCGTATACAGCAATGCGGAGATATCCACGCCTTTCTTCTTCCAGTGATGATCCGCTTTAACGGCATCCAGGCAATCGGTACGTCCAATCATCTCATTAATGGTTCGGAAACCAAGCTCTGCCATCAGCTCGCGCATGTCTTGAGCGACAAAACGCATGAAGTTGGCAACATGCTCCGGATCTCCTGTAAAGTTCTTACGCAGCTCCGGATTCTGCGTGGCTACGCCAACCGGACAGGTATCCATTTGGCAGACACGCATCATGATACATCCGACGGCAACCAATGGTGCCGTAGAGAAGCCATACTCTTCGGCCCCAAGCAGAGCCGCTACCACCAAGTCGCGTCCGTTCAGCATTTTGCCATCCGTCTCGAGCACAACGCGGTCACGCAGATTGTTCATGATGAGTGTCTGATGGGTCTCGGCAAGGCCAAGCTCCCAAGGCATACCCGCATGACGGATCGAGCCTTGCGGCGAAGCCCCCGTTCCACCATCGTAACCACTGACCAGAATGATATCGGCGCGGCCCTTCGCAACGCCAGCGGCGATCGTACCCACACCTACCTCGGATACGAGCTTCACGTTAATATCCGCACGCGGGTTGGAATTCTTCAGGTCGTAAATAAGCTCCGCCAAATCCTCAATGGAGTAGATATCATGATGCGGCGGCGGCGAAATCAGGCCAACACCTGGGTCGAACCACGAACCTCGGCTACCCAAGGATATACTTTACGGCCCGGCAGCTGTCCACCTTCACCCGGCTTCGCCCCCTGCGCCATCTTAATCTGGATCTCGTCCGCGTTCACCAGGTAGTTGGAGGTTACGCCGAAACGTCCGGAAGCCACCTGCTTGATAGCGCTGCGGCGGGAATCGCCGTTAGCGTCCGGGATGAAACGTGCCGGATCCTCTCCGCCTTCACCCGTATTGCTCTTGCCTCCGATGCGGTTCATCCCGATCGCAAGGCTCTCATGCGCTTCCTTGCTGATCGAGCCGAATGACATCGCGCCCGTTTTGAATCGGCGCATAATGGATTCTACGGATTCAACCTCATCCAGTGGTACCGGTTCGCCGATCGGCTTGATTTCGAGCAGTGAGCGCAGCGTAAGATGCTGCTCATTCTCCCCTTTCACAAGCTCTGCATATTTTTTATAAGTTGCATAGTCATTGGTTCGGACAGCCTGCTGCAGCAAATGGATGGTTCTCGGGTTGAACAAATGCTCTTCCCCGTCAGCTCTCCATTGATATTCGCCGGCTGAATCCAGCGCTTTATCGTTCCCATCCTTATCGGTAAAGGCACGCTCGTGATGGGCCAGAGTTTCCTTGGCCACTTCTTCCAGACCGATACCCCCGATACGGGATGGCGTCCGTGTGAAATAGCTTTCTACGAAATCTTCTTTGAGGCCGACGGCCTCAAAGATCTGGGCCCCGCGATAAGATTGAATCGTGGAGATCCCCATTTTCGACAACACTTTGACAACGCTCTTGTTTGCCGCTTTAATGTAATTCTTCACCGCTTTCTCATGCGAGATCCCGCGAAGCATGCCTTCCGCAATCATGTCATCCAGTGTTTCGAACGCCAGATACGGATTGACCGCGCTCACGCCGTAACCCAGCAGCAGGGCATAATGATGCACTTCGCGAGGCTCACCGGATTCAAGCAGGATCGCCACCTTGGTTCGGGTTCCCTGACGGATCAGGTGATGATGGAGTGATGATACGGCAAGCAGCGATGGAATCGCAGCATTGTCTTTATCCACGCCGCGGTCCGACAAGATCAAGATGTTATGGCCCTTGGCAATGACCCGGTCCGCTGCCTCGCAAAGGGTTTCGATTGCTTGGCGAAGCCCTTCTGCACCTTCCGCTGCCGGGAAGAAAATCGGAATGGTCATGGATTTGAAGCCGGGACGACGAACGTGGCGCAGCTTCGCAAAATCTTCATTCGAGAGCACCGGCGAATCCAGACGGATGTGACGGCAGCTTTCGGGCTCCGGCTTCAGCAGATTACGCTCCGGACCGATTGTTGTTGCCGTTGAAGTGACCAGTTCTTCACGAATCGCATCAATCGGCGGATTCGTCACCTGGGCGAACATCTGCTTGAAGTAGTTGAACAGCCGCTGCGGACGATCGGACAACACCGCGAGCGGTGCATCATATCCCATGGATGCAACAGCTTCCGCACCCGTGATCGCCATCGGCTCGATTACTTTGCGCAGCTCCTCATACGTATAACCGAAGGCTTGCTGCAGTTGACGTACATTTTCATGCTTTGGATCCGGCAGTTCCGGTGGTTCAGGAAGATCATGAAGCTCTACCAGATGCTCTTCGAGCCATTCAGAGTATGGAAGTTCCGCGGCGATGCTTGCTTTAACTTCTTCATCGGAGATGATCCGGCCTTCCTGCGTGTCAACGAGCAGCATCCGGCCAGGACGCAAGCGGTCCTTATACAGCACATTTTCCGGCGGAATATCCAGTACGCCCGCTTCGGAGGACAGAATGATCAGATCATCCTTCGTTACATAATAACGGGATGGACGCAGTCCGTTCCGGTCCAGGGTAGCCCCGATCTGAACACCGTCCGTGAACGCCATTGCGGCCGGGCCGTCCCATGGCTCCATCAGGGTGCTGTGGTATTCGTAGAATGCTTTTTTGGTCTTATCCATACTCTCATGGTTGCTCCACGGCTCAGGGACCATCATCATGGCCACATGCGGCAGGGAACGACCGCTGAGATACAGGAATTCAAATGTATTATCGAACATACCGGTATCGGATCCGTCCGGATTGATGACAGGTTTAACCTTCTCCAGATCGCTTCCGAACAGTTCATGCTCAAACAGTGATTGACGGGCGTGCATCCAGTTGACATTCCCGCGCAGCGTGTTGATCTCGCCGTTGTGAATCATGAAGCGGTACGGATGCGCACGTTCCCAGCTTGGGAAAGTGTTCGTACTGAAACGGGAGTGAATCAGCGCGATAGCGGATTCCAATCCTTCTTCCTGCAGGTCCAAGTAAAATTCCCCCACCTGCTCCGTCGTTAACATGCCTTTGTATACGATTTTCCGACAGGAAAGGCTGGACACATAGAAGCTATCGCCTTCGGGCTTGCCGCTGTAACGGATAGCCAGCTCGGCCCGACGGCGGATAACATACAGCTTGCGCTCGAACGAGAGATCATCCTGAATGTCGGCGCTTCGTCCAATGAACACTTGGCGAACATACGGCTTTGCCGCTTTTGCTGATTTACCCAGCATTTCATCATGGGTTGGGACATCACGGAATCCAAGCAGGGTCTGACCTTCTTCAGCAATAATCGAAGCCAACTGGTCTTCATGGGCCAAACGGACAGCAGGATCATGGGATAGGAACAGCATGCCGGCACCATAATGCCCGGCTTCCGGAAGCTCAAAGCCCAGTTTCGCTGCTTCGGAGGAGAAGAAAGAGTGAGGAATTTGCAACATAATCCCAGCACCGTCACCGGAGTTCGGCTCGCTGCCCTGACCGCCGCGATGCTCCATATTAGCAAGCATGGTCAGCGCGCTGCTAACGATTTCATGGGATGGCTTACCCTTGATATGGGCAACAAAACCCATACCGCAAGCATCTTTTTCAAACTGCGGATCATAGAGGCCCTGTTTCTGGGGAAAATCAGTATGTTTCATAAGATGCAACCTTTCTTTGTATAGAATAAAATGCTGCTGATCAATAACAGAAAACATAAAGGTTGGACATCAATCCTCTCCTGCAGTGAACACACTGTCATGAGGCGATGCAGTATTGTGCAAAAGCGGCAAGGGGTAACATTTACCTAACACGTAAGATTTATTAGTTCTATATATTTTAGCACCGTCATACAGTGCAGGCAATTCAAAGTTTTTATGAATTTGATAAGAATTGTTTTTATGAGAGTTATCACAATACACTGTTAAAACTTATGTAGAATAGTGCAAAAAAACATGCAAATAAAACATTCCGAACAGGCGGTTTTGTTCACCTTCTCTCATTTCCACACAACCATCCGCTCAGATTTACACTACACCTTCATATTCGAAAGGGGCCTTTTCTTCTTTTAAAACACCCTCCCGCTCCCAACATCTCTTCAAAAAAAAGACTTCCCCGAGATCTGATCGATCTTCAGGGAAGTCCTCTTCCTTCATATAATAGCTATCTTACTTATGCAGTCAACGCTGTATCGGTGTCTGCTGCTTTCTTGCTGTTTCGAGTAGCCAGGAAGTACACGGCGGTCAGTGCCAGGAATACGAGACCGAATCCGGCCAGTACACCAACATTGGCCCACATGCCGTCGAAGCTTCCTGTGGAAATGACGTCCTTGTATCCTTTTACGCTGTAAGTCATCGGCAGAAGCGGATTCAATGCTTTCATCCAGTTCGGAATCAGCTCTACCGGGAACGTGCCTGCGCTTGTTGTCAATTGGAGGATCAGGATAACGATGACGACGAAGCGTCCAGGCTGATCCAGCCATGTTACGAACATTTGCACCAGGAACATGAACGACAAGCTTGTAATGATGGAGAAGAGATAGAAGAGCGGAACGCTCTGTACCTCAAGCTTCAATCCGTACAGCATGACGACCGCTGCCAGCAGCGCTTGAATCAATCCCATGCCGGCAAAGGAGAGCGTACGGCTGACAAACCGGTTCCAGCCCGATGCATTCGGTACCGATGCACTGCGGATTGGCATAATAATTGTACAGAGCAGGGCTCCGACAAACAAACCGAGCGACAGGAAGTATGGTGCGAATCCTGTACCGTAGTTCGGCACTTCGTTCACTTTGTGCTCTTCAACCTGTACCGGACCGGCAAACATGGTGACCGTTTCATCGGTTGTTTTGATATCGCCTGTCTTGTCGGCAGCCTCGTTCAGCTTGCCTGCAAGCTCTCCGCTGCCTTCCTTCAATTCATTCATTCCGTTTACCAGCTCACCAGCTCCGGAATCCAGCTTTTTAGAGCCGTCGGCAAGCGTTGTAACACCACTTCCGAGCTTACCTGCTCCTCCTGCTAGCTGCTGCGTCCCTTGCGAAAGGGTCGCTGCGCCGCTTGCGAGCTGTTTACCGCCAGCTGCCGCTTCGCTCAGCTTCGTGCCGAACAGCTTCATGCCATCAGCCAATTGCTTTTGGCCAGCGCTCAGCTGTTTCGCACCAGCCAGCAGCTCTTGACCGCCAGCTGCGAGCTGTTTGCCGCCTTCAGCCAGCTGGTTCGCTCCTGCGCTCAGCTTGCCAGCGCCTTCCTGCAGCTGCAGCGTGCCTTGATTCAGATCGGCTGCGCCTTGTGCCAGCTGTTTCTGGCCGGCATTCAGCCCGCTTGTGCCAGTGGCAACGGATTGGCTCACGGCCAGCAGCTGCTGAACCTCCGGACTTTGCGCCAGCTCCGGATTGCTTTCAGCCAGCTTCTTCAATCCGTCTGCAACAGCCTTGGCGCCTTGCTCCAAGGAAGCCGTAGCCTCCAGCGATTGATTCAGTCCGGCTTTCAGACTGCTGCTGCCATCATGAGCGCTTTTCGCGCCTGCCGCAAGCTGGGAAGCCCCTGCCTGGTTGGCTTGCAAGCCGTTATTCAGAGTGGTACTGCCGGCTGCGGCAGATTCAATCCCCGCTTGCAGCTTCGCACCACCCTTGCTCGCTTCCTCAGCTCCCGCTTGCAGCTTGCTGTGACCCGCTTTAAGCTGATCCAAGCCGGAAGCGAGGGTGCCCGCTCCTGTGTTCAACTTGCCTGCACCGTTATTCAGTTCCTGCACGCCTTTGGTCAAAGGTGCGATTCCATCCTGAAGCTCCTGTGTGCCACTGACAAGTTTAGCCAGGTTTTCCTTCAGCTTCACTGCGCCATCATCCAGTTTCACGGCACCTTCCGATATCTTGGTCGCGCCGTCTCCCGCTTCGCTCAAGCCATCGGAAACTTTGGCTACTTGATCGAACAGGGTTTCCGTATAGGCTTCCGTCACTTTCGCGGACACCTTGGCCTGAATCTGCTTCACCGCTGATCCACCGATTTGAGCTGCTAGGAAGTTATAGCCTTCATTCGGCTCAAACACAATTTGCGCAGGCTGCGGATGTTCATCCATTAAAGTTGTCGCCTGCTGTGAGAAATTCTCGGGAATGCTGATGGTCATGTAGTATTTGTTATCCTTCATGCCCTGCTCAGCTTCTTGCCGATCAACGAATTGCCAATTAAAATCTTTTCCCTTCTTCAGCTCGGCAACCAAATCCTCGCCAGCGTGAAGCGTCTTTTCTTCAAAAACAGCACCCTGGTCATTATTGACGACCGCAACGGGCAAATCCTCCATCTTTCCGTACGGGTCCCAAAAGGCCCCGAGAAACATACCGCTATACATGACCGGTATGAACAGCACCGCGATGATCGGAATCAGTATTTTTTTATTCCGAACGGCAGCGCCAAGATCTTTTCCAAATACAGATAATGACTTCATCCAGTCTCTCTCCTTTTTTTCTCTAGATAACCAGCCGACATGAATCTGCATTCTCGCAGATCACATTCCAGTACAGAATGACCAATATCCTCATCTAGTCAATTCAGGCCAAAAAAAACGATCCCTGGCAAGGAAGACGATCCCTCAAGCCTAGAGAGTCCGCCTTCCTCATCACGAAGGAGGTTCTTGCATCCTTCTTATGAAGTGGCCTTCAACCCGTTAGCCAAGAACACCATCATATATTCCTTGATCTGTTCCTTGCTCAGCGGCTTGTGAAGCTGATTAAAGTCCGTCGTGAGCGCAACATACAGCTTCAGCATCACGAAGGATACCACTTGAGCATCCAGGGGCTTGAGCTCACCGATCGAGATGGCCTGCTCCACAATCCCCTCGAGATACCCGACGATTCCGTTCTCCACCTTCGTCAACCCTTCATGTGCCTTCGGCGTGCCGATATCCCGCACTTCTTGCGATAGCTTAATGAACAGCTCATGCTCGCTTCGGAATTCAAGCAGCGCATCCAGCACCCGATACAGATTGTCGAAGAAATCTCTGTCCTTCTGGATCTCGCGCTCGGCAATACGTTTCATCTCCATAATGGCCGACAGCAAAATCTCGTCAAACAGTTCGTCCTTATTCGTGAAAAACGTGTAAATCGTACCTTTCCCTACATTCGCAATCTTCGCCACCTGTTCCATCGTCGTCGCTTTATATCCGAACAAAGCAAACGACTTGGAGGCAGCATCTAGCACCTGCTTCCGACGGTCCACAGCTGACATGCTTACCCCTCCTTCTTGATCTTTTAAAATTGGCCTTCATTTCAAAACTGACCAAAATACTTTTTCGGTCATTCGGTCAAAAATCACTTTACCAGATAATCGGATTCATTGCAATATCTTTTCGTTAAATTTTTTAATATTTTATATGCAGGGTTCAAATCTGATCATGACGTCTAAGGTAAGGGTACACTCTGACTCCCGGCCGTAAAATAATTGAAATGCTTTTCCCTTTGGCGCGTATACTTATGATGCATACTCTTTTTTTTCGCGCCGCTCTTCAAAAAATGATTCCTGTTTTGTAAGATAGAGGGAGAAAGAAGTAGGTGAAACCATGCGATATACAAGAGTGCTCCTCTTTTCCGAGGGTTTCGGCACAGGACATACGCAAGCAGCGTATGCGCTGGCTGAAGGTATACAACGGATGAATCCCGGCATCCACAGCCGTGTCATTGAGCTCGGTAATTTTTTAAATCCAACCGTGGGGCCGTTAATTTTATCCGCTTATCGAAAAACCGTCAGCACCCGCCCGCGCCTTGTCGGCATGCTGTACCGTTCGCAATATAAGAAATCGTTAAACCGTCTGACGCGGCTCGCGCTGCACCGGATATTCTATGCGCAGGCCCAGCAGGTCATCGAGCAGCTGAAACCGGATCTCATCATATGTACCCACCCCTTTCCTAACGCTGTGGTCTCCCGCCTGAAGCGTCAGGGGCTTGAGGTTCCGCTCTATACGCTGATTACCGACTATGATGCCCATGGCACCTGGGTCAATCCGGAAGTGGATGAATATCTCGTATCAACACCTCATGTGAAACAGCTGCTGCTGCTGCGGGACATTCAGCCCGAATACATCCATGTGACCGGTATTCCGGTGCATCCCAAGTTCTGGGAAAGGGGTAATCGAGAAGCGCTTCAAGCCGAGCTTCAACTAAAGAACATGCCAACCGTGCTGATTATGGGAGGCGGTTGGGGTCTCGTATTCAACAAGGAGCTGCTCAGCAAGCTGGCCAGCAGGGCCGATGATATCCAGCTGGTCTTCTGTATGGGACAGAACGAGAAGTTGGTTGCCAGCATGCGCGAAGACCCGATCTTTCAGCATCCCAACATTCATGTTCTCGGTTATCGTGACGATATACATAAACTTATGGAAGTGTCCGATTTGCTCATTACGAAGCCAGGCGGGATGACGTGTACAGAGGGAGCTGCCAAGGGAATTCCTATGCTGTTCTATGAGCCTATTCCGGGACAGGAAGAAGTGAATTCCCATTTCTTTGTCAGCGAAGGCTATGCGGAAATTTTGGACTCTCCTGCCGTGATCGACAAATGGCTGAACCTGCTGTCCGATCATTATGATCAGGTAAGTAAGAAACGTAACGGAGCAGGCCGGCGTCGCATACCGCATCTGGAGCCCGACCACTGTGCCAGCCAGGTGATGGGATTGCTGACCGAAGGACACATGCCCGGTAATCGTGAAGATCCCGTCAAACTGTTGGCGGACCAGCCCTAATATCTATAGCATGTTCTATAATTCCCGCTTTTGAACTTTCACCCCAAAAAAGCTTCCCTGTCTTCGTGACAAGGAAGCTTTTTCCATGAACAATCCATCTATATTTCCAGCGTTTCTCCAGCCTTTAATGGATGACCCTGAATGCCTGTTTTGGCTAGTTCGCCGCAAAAGGCCCCAGCGTCCTGTTTAATGCCCGGGAACGTGTCATAATGGACTGGGATGACATGCTTCGCACGAATCCACTGTGCGGCCAGCAGGGCGTCCTGTGGTCCCATCGTCAATAAATCTCCAATTGGCAGCGCAGCTGCATCAATTTGGTTCATCTCTCCGATTAAGCGCATATCGCCAAACAAACTCGTATCGCCTGCATGATAGAACGTTTTGCTGCCCATCGTCAGAATGACGCCACCAGGCTGCCCTGCATAGATCCAGGTGTCCCCTACCGAAATGGATGAAGAATGAAAGGCTGGGGTAAACTTCACCTTAAAGCCATCGAATTGCGCGCTTCCGCCGATGTTCATCCCATGGGATTTGGCACCCAGGCTGCCGCAATACACGGCGAGTTCATAGACCGCGATAATCGGGCAATCATTCTGTTTCGCAATCTCGATACAATCGCCAAAATGATCGGAGTGCCCATGCGTCAGCACAACCGCATCCACCTTTACGTCTTTGGGCTCGATGCCTGAGCCTGGATTCCCTGATAGCAGCGGGTCGATGATCACACGAACTCCGCCTTCTTCCACCAAAATGCTAGAATGGCCGTAATACGTAATATTCATGCTTAAACACACCTCCTACATCATAGTTTACCCATACAGGCACTACTTGTAAAAAGAGTGATTTCCTATTTTTTTAACGAACGTTCTTGAATGATGTACCGTCAGGTCCTGAGCCAGCTTCAAAGACAGGAAGAAGTACGTATCGTCCTTTACCTCTTTTTGACCATGAAGTGCCGCATTCACGGATTTAATCGTCTCTTTGTTCGGATTGACACGTTTAAGACGCCCGTTCGCTACAGGACTAAATTGGTGTTTTTGATAGATGACATCGGTAATCGTATCGGGAAAATTAGCTGACCGCAGCCGGTTTAAGACAACGTTAGCAACTGCTACTTTGCCTTCGTACGGTTCGCCTTCCGCCTCTGCCATGACAATCTTCTGGAGCAGAAGCAGTTCTTCAGCTGACAAATCATAGGTCCAGGTCGCTTTGGCTTTCTGATCCTGGGTTAACGTATTTGTTCTTGTGAAGAATAAAGTTGTGGGGGGTGATAAGCTTTCAGTCTGAGATTTGACGACATGCGTCCCCTTTTGTTTTGCCGGTTTCCCGTCCGCAGTCTGAGATTTCGATGGTTTCTTTTTCTCATCTGCAGTCTTCAATGCTTGTTGCGAGTTCCAATATCCGTTTTCAGCCAAACCTATGCCTTTTGCGCTTGAAAAAGCATGACTCTTGCTCCCCGGCTTATTCCACTCTTGGAAAACAATTGAAGACAAAATATTGACAGGTTCCCTATCCTGCTTGGTACTCGCCTCTTTTACGAAGAGATCAGGGTCATTTACAGAAGCCGGTGCAGCCGTCACAAACTTCGGCATATCCTGCTGCTGTTCTTCCCCTTTCGTTGTCTTTGTCTGCATTCCAAGTAAACTTATAAGAGACAAACTCACAAAGAGCGCTCCGATGAGCAGCGCAACCCAGCGATTTTGCCGTAGCACTTTCATAACCATATTTTTCCTCCTATGATGTCGGCACATTCCTACACTATGTAACCACATTTTTAGGCGTTGAAAACATGGTAATTTTATGAACATTCTATTTTCAATTTCAGAAAAATGTCGAAAGCCGCGCCACACCTACTGTTTCGTACATCGGACTTGCATGCAAATTTGTTCGAAAAAGAACGAGTTGCTGCACTTCCCACTGGATGGGTTTGGGTCCTGTTCCGATAACATCCAATGAAAATTTTTGATTTCCTTGAAATTTCCGGCCAATCGTAATATGCGGACGAAAGGGTCTCTCCTCCGGTACAAATCCGAAAGCCTCCATCCTCGATACCACCGATTGCTGAAGCTGAGACAGAGCATTCAAATCCCCGCCGACTCCCGCCCATAAAATTCTTGGCGAGGCGCTTGCCCCGAACACGCCGGCATCATAAAGGCCAAGCCTGAAGGGCTTATGCTCCTTGGCGACTTCCTGCAGCGCCGCTGTAAGCTCCGCTATGCGATTTGACGGCGTATCGCCTAGAAACTGTAAGGTAATGTGGTAATCCTGCGGATGAACCCATTTTTTGAAATTCACTTGCTCCCTCAATGTTTCCGTCCAATCCTGAATCCGGGAAGACACCTCGGAAGGCAGATGTACGGCAACAAATAAACGATCCATAGCTCCCTCAGCCGAATGGCTCAACTAAGACACTTCCTTCCAATCCTCTTTTATCCTAAGCAGCCACCGGCTGCTATAAGCACCATGTTTTCACGGTTCGTTTATAGTTTGAGCAATGTTACCTGAAAATAGTATGAGGGTACATCAAATTCGCCTAAAAATATGATGAAGCTTCAATTTACCATAAAACGAACAATAATTCATGTACAAATTTACCAATCTCGATAGTTCGTCCATGCGCAAAGTTATGATTTCTGATAATATGTTCCCAAAGAGCGTTACGCTTTTATTCTGGTTTATATCACATTCCTTAGGAGGTAGCACCATGCCGAAAATCGTTGCCATACACGACTTAACCACCGAACAACAGCAAAAAATCAAGGATATCGCCCCTGACTACGAGCTGCTGGTCACAAAAGCGAAAGAGCTTACGCCAAGTATCGTTCAGGATGCCGAAATCATGATCGGCTGGTCACGCTCCATACAGGAGGATATATTGTCTGCCGACAGCAAACTGAAATGGATTCAAGCATGGTCAGCCGGTGTGGATAAAATGCCGCTCAAAGAGCTCGAAGAAAAGGGCATTCAGCTTACCAATGCCAGCGGCGTACATAGCGTTCCAATCACGGAGCATGTTTTTGCGATGATTCTGGCCTTCACGCGCAACCTTCATCTCGCCATTCGACAGCAATCGAACAACAAATGGGATACGTCCGGCACGTTCACGGAATTGGCAGGCAAAACCATCGTCATCGTCGGCGTCGGCCAGATCGGCAGTCATACGGCGCGCGTGGCCCAAGCGTTCGGTATGCGGACCGTCGGGGTCCGTCATTCCGGCAAGTCCGATCCTTATGTGGAAGCGATGTATAAGGTCGATCAGCTTGATGAAGCGCTGGCGGAAGGCGATTATATCGTGAACATCCTTCCCCTCACCGATGATACCCGTGGACTGTTCAATAAAGCAAGATTCTCGGCGATGAAGGACTCCGCCTTTTTCGTTAACGTAGGCCGGGGTCAAACCGTAGTAACCGAAGACATGATTCAGGCACTTCAATCCGGGTCATTGGCGGGTGCGGGACTGGATGTGTTCGAGGAAGAACCGCTTCCGTCAGACCATCCGCTGTGGACCATGGAGAACGTCATCATGACCCCTCATATGGCGGGCGATACGGATCGCTACGGCGAGCGTGCCGTGGATATTTTCCTGGAAAATTTACAGAGCTATGTAAGCGGTAAGCCGCTGTCCCGAAATGTAATCGACTATAGCAAGTCGTACTAAGACCAGGTAACAAGTTCTTAAATACAGCTTTAATCCTGCTCTCAAAAGGAGCTAAGATCTTGCAACAAAGACCACAAGATCTATACTACAAAAGGAACGTCCCGAGGTTTTCATTTTCACACCTTCCGGGACGCCCCTTTTTATTTTTTACTACTTTTATACGCAATGGGAGAGAGAATCGATGCAACCGTATACGGAACGTGTAATTGAAGTGATCCGGAGCATTCCGGAAGGATATGTCATGACGTATGGACAAGTGGCCAGACTGGCTGGTAGCCCAAGGGGCGCCCGTCAAGTCGTCAGAATACTTCACACCCTCAGTCACATTCACAAGCTGCCTTGGCACCGCGTCGTCAACGCAAAAGGAGAGATCGCCATCAAGGACGATGAATCCAGGCTCATGCAGGAGCTGTATCTCCAGGACGAAGGCGTTGTCGTCAATCCCAAAGGTATCATTGATTTAGAGAAATATCGTTATGATCCTGCGGAATAGATAATATGCCCTATTATTCGCACAACCAAATATCCCTTACAAAACTCCCCTTGCGGGTCGTGCAATGACGCAGGACCTTCCAGCCCGTATTCATCAGCTGCTCGCGTAATGGCTCTGTGCTGACGATGACAGCTCGATCTGACAACCGACGTAAGCTATGCAGCATCTGCAACTTCTCTTCCTCCGGGAAAACGGAACACAGATTATACGGCAGGTCCAGGATCGCGGCATCATAATGACCTTGCAATGTATTCATATCCTGAATGGCAACTTTGTTATCATCGTAACCGTAGTGCCTCAGATTCACCCTCGCTCCCCGAATGGCAAGCGGATTGATGTCATGACCCTCGGCCGCGATTCCCATCGACAACGACTCGATCAATACATTTCCCATGCCGCAGCAGGGGTCCAGGAGCGTGACTCCGCCTAACCGAGGAACTGCCAGGTTGACCAATGCCCTCGCGATCCGCGAGCTGAGGCCTGTGGAGTAATTTTGCGGCTTCTGTTTATGATTCAGCCATGCACGTTCAGGTTCATGAAGAATTCCCAATCTCCAGATGTCGCCTGTGGACACCATACCGAACGTGACATCCGGAGCTTTCATATGTGCGGTTCCTGTTATTTGGCGGCCGACCATCCGTTCATACCCGCGTGATTGTTCATAACTGAATCGATCCCCCGCCTTGAGACAGACGACTTTGAAGGTCGCATTATTAAGGTGAATGCGGCCTGCTTGCTCGGCGATTCGTTCGATGGATTCTCCAGTTATCCTGACATCGATGCAGGCCGATAAGAACGGGCTCCGATCCGGATCAACCCATAACTCGCTTTCCAGCCAATCCTCACCGTCAGGCTCATGACCGAACAGCTCCGTCAGCTCCATCAAGCACAGCTCTCGCTCCGTTTCATGACAGGCATAAGTATACAGATAAGAGGATTTATCGCTTATGTAGAGCGGACCAAAGGTCATATCATAGTCGTTTAAATTCATCATTGATTTCGTCTCTCTTCTATTATATATGTGCAGCAGTTGACTACTGCTCCATTAACAGCCGATAGGATTCCAGCCGTGCATTGTAATCACTTACCGGCGTGACGATCAGGAATTCGTCACATCCGTACTGCTCTGCCATATGCTGCAGTCTGTTTCGCACACTTGCAGGCGTACCGATGATAAGCCGCTGGGATGGGCCTGACGAATCGGAACCAGACGGGTCTGCGGGCACGGTGCGCTGCCCTGGTCGGGGAATTTGCGTTGCAAGCTTCTTTGCCTGTTCCTCCGTCTCCGCGCATACCACGTTTACCGCCACCATCGTTTGTGGTTCTTGTAAGTGAGCGCTTGGCTGAAAAGCTACCCTATAAGATTCGAGAACCTCCGCCCCGTCCGTATCGCTCATAAACTGTCCGAACACGTAGCCCGTCCCGAATTCGGCCGCATAACCCGCGCTCTTCTTATTCGTACCGAGCATCCACATCACGGGCGGAGTTACAGGCACCGGTTTCGCTGCTACCGGCACGTCTTCATAGCGGTACCGATCCTCTAGCAGTTCGGTCAAAGCCCGAATCCGCTGCGGCAAATCCGCCACATGACCCAGGAAATTCCCGCTAAGCGCCATGCTCGTATGCGCCGAACCACCCGGCGCCCGCCCGATCCCGAGATCGATGCGTCCGGGATACAGCGCTGCCAGCATGCGGAAATTCTCCGCCACCTTCAGCGGGCTGTAGTGGGGTAGCAGCACGGCCCCGGAGCCGAGCCGGATGCGCGTTGTCCTGGCGCCGATATGAGATAGCAAAATCTCGGGCGACGCACAGGACAGATGCACCAGATCATGATGCTCCGCCGCCCAGTAACGCCCGTAGCCCCATGCTTCCACTTTTTGGGCCAGTGTCACTGCCTGCTGCAAGGCCTCTTCGAACGAGCTCTCTCCCAAACGCGGGACCAGATCAAGCACGCTCAATTTCAATTGGCTATTCATGCAATCCCCCTTGTTCCGCCGATCCTAATCCAAATCATAGATCGAACCTACCTTGAGTCCATATAACTCGTTATAGATTTTCTCGGCAAAAGCGTCCGTCATCCCTGCGATATAATCAATCACCATATGCTCCCACGTCCAGATCGGCTGGGCCCGCTTCTGATCCGCTTCATAGCGCTGAAGCCAGTCGGACGGAATGATCGCCGTTGAGGCTACAGGATCCAGAAAAGCATCCCACAAGCGCTTGATGATCCATTCGCTGCGTTTTTGCAGGCGCTGCACCCGCAGGTCGCGAATCATGGTCACCCAGGCAAAACTCTTCAGGACGCTGACCGTACGCAGCATATCCTCGTCTTCCACGCCGTCTTTGACAAACGTCACCTTTTTCCAATCCCCGTTCGTAATCACGCCCAAGCTGCCTACAAACAGGCTGACCCAGTAGGCCTTAACCTCCCGCCGGGTACGGGAATAGTCATTCTCGCAGGTCGGCATCTTCTCATTCCAGATTTTCAGAAACTCATCCAGCACCGTATCCACCTTCGGATGAATCTGCTCTTTGGTCCATCCCTTCCATACCTCGTCTTCCAGCGTCATGATCTTCTGCACGATCAGTTTGTTCAGATGACTATCCCGCAAAAAGTGTTCATGCACCTCGATCTTCCCAGCTTTGATGCCATCCTCCAGATCATGCGCGGAATAGGCGATGTCATCACAAAGATCCATCAGCTGCGCTTCGAGCGTTCGATGCGTGCCGGGAATTTGCCACTCCTTCCGAATCTGGGAGATGTATTCCCATTCATGCCGGTACATCCCCTTGTGATTATCCAACCCGGAGAACGGATATTTATTGATGCCAAGCAGCACCGCATCGGACAGATTGAGTCCGTTGACATTCTCTCTTTTCTCCAAAAACATGATCAGCCGAAAATTGTGCGCATTCCCTTCGAAATGCTCATATTTACGCCGCATCACCTGCTGTACCTCTGCTGCCCGCTCCGGTGTCGGCGTACCTGGCTGACGCGTCAGTTCCTTCTCAGTCCTGCGGTCAATGAGCTTCTCCAGAATACCCTGCAGCACCTCTTCGCCCTTATGGCCGAATGGAGGATGCCCGAAATCATGGGCGATCGCCGCGCATTCTACCACCTCGGGGTCAATCATCAGTCCGGCGTTTTCCGCCTGGTCCGGCATCACTTCGGGATAATTGCGGCTCAAACTCCGTGCCGCTTCGCGCGCAATCTGCGCCACCTCAAGCGAATGCGTTAAGCGCGTCCGGTAGTAATCGCCGGTGCCGGCACCGAATACCTGTGATTTTCCTTGCAGCCGGCGGAACGTCGGCGAATGGATCAGGCGCGAATAATCCCGCTCGTATACCGCGCGTGAAGCATCCGACTTCGTTTGCTCCGGATATTGGCGATGCTCTCTAAGCTCCTTCAGTGTCATTTATCCCACTCCTGTTTTATCTGTATAGGGTCGATTCGGAATCGTTCGTTCTTATGATTATATGCCATACGGCAGCTGAAAGAAAAATGTTATTCCCAAGTTAAGCCGTCCCCTCTCTGTATACCCGAATTGTCACATCGGTTATCCGTTAAGCACGATATTCCCGTCAGGGTGATGGATGGAGCAAAACATTTAAAAGATAATTGCAATCTCCACTGCGCTATTTTCACACCCTCGAGAGGGTATAAGCATCAAGGAACCCACCATTATGTAAAAACACCAAGCGCTTATAGGATTAACACAAGACCTGTGCGCACATTCTTGCTACGTTGTTAGGTAAGCGCTGTCATTTTCCTTTTTGAAGCGCGCCACGGAAAGGAGGGAAATGATATTTCATAAGAGTCATAAAGCAAATCCGATACCACCCCGGATCAGTCCGACCATGTTAAAGCCACCTTCTTCTCCTATACCCACATGCACCCCAAACATTCATTGGCCTTCTTATGCCTGGGGCAGTCAAGCGCCTGCTCTCGGGTTTTCTTAAACACGCTTCAATCACAAATTGAAAAGCGAGGGATGGAACGTTGAAGAAGACACTTAACCGAATCTCATGCCTAATCCTCTGCCTGCTGATCACCATAAGCATCATGGCATCCCCAGGGCAGCTTCGTGCCGTATCTGCACAATCGGTTTCAGAATTCGATCTTGCGGATGAATCTTTTGCACCGAATTCCGATCCCCTACCGGAACCAGAAGGGCCAGATATTCTCTTCTTCTCCGATAACTTTGATTCGGACCGCTACGGAACCACGGGCGGCGTCGTGATTCCGCTGCCATGGGTTCAGACCGGGGATGGCGGGAGTAAAGCCAAAACCTCCGTATCCAGCAGCGCTCCGTCCACGCCGAACCTTATGAAGATCGATGTGACCGACTCGGTCTATCTGCCCGTCAATACGACGGGTTATGGCAATATCAAGCTGAGCTATTATACAAGAGCTTCATCCTATGTCAGCGGAAGCATTGTGGCCGAATGGTCAGGCGACGGCGGCGTAACCTGGAGCACGCTGGAGGATTTCAAGCTTGCCCCCGGAACGCCCGAAGCGCCGCGCAGCGAATCCAACACGTTGAAAACCTGGACGCTGCCCCCTGAGGCTAACAGTAACCCAAACGTACAAATCCAGTTTCGGGTAGGTGATCCGATGAACGCCAACATGTACATCGACAGCATCTCGCTGTCCGGTCAGGCCATACCGGGCATACCGCCTGCGGTCGATCCTGTGCCTGAACCCCCGCCGACCGAAACGGGCCCGTACCCTGCGCCGGAAGGCGTAACCCTCTATGAGGACGTTTTGATCGGCAAAGCCGGCGATCGGGATCTCTTCACGTCCATTGCCGTTCCGAGCACCCCGCCAGCCGAGCCTATGCCGGTCATGATCTACATTCACGGCGGAGGCTGGAATAAAGGCGACCGCAAAAACGCTCTCGGCAGCATCTGCAACTATGTCCTTAAACGCGGGTACATCGGCGTTTCCTTAAGCTACCGGCTAACCCCCGAAGCGCCTTACCCGGCCCAGATTCAAGACGTGAAGCTGGCCATTCGGTATCTTCGTGCCCATGCCGAGCAATATCACATCGATCCGAGCCGGATCGGCGTTTGGGGCACTTCGGCGGGAGGGCATCTCGCTTCCCTGCTTGGAACGACCGGAGACCTGACCATGGAGGATACGGTCACGCTGGATACTGGAGATACGGTGCATCTTCCTGATATCGAAGGCGCAGGAGGCTGGCCGGAATACTCCACCAAGGTGCAAGCGGTGGTGGACTGGTACGGACCGGCAGACTTCACGACCGATTTTGCCGACCGTTACAGCTCGGTCACAAAGCTGCTCGGTGGGCATAACGCCCTGTCCGTCCCGATTGAGGCTCGGCTTGCCATGCCGGGGACGTATGCCACTCCCGATGATCCGCCGTTCTGGATCCGGCACGGTGACGCGGACGCCACCATCCCTTACACCGACAGCGTGACATTCGCGGATCAATTGACAAGCGCCGGTGTTCCGGTCGTGGATTTTGAGATCGTGCCCGGCCAGGGTCATGGTTTTACCGGAGAAGCCAAGTCAACCGCAGAAGCGGAAGCTTGGGCCTTCATGGCGCAGCATGTAAAAAATCTTGAGGTAACGACGCCGATCCTCTACAAAGAAGGTTATACGCCTCCTGATCCGACAGACCCGACAGATCCCACAGATCCTTCACCGGGCATTCCCGTTGAGGTTGGGCGTTTGGAGCCCTCGGACGATGCCTTGATCGACAGTTCTAAACCGGACACCAATATCGATTCCGCTACAGGCACAAGCATCGGCCTTTTTAGCGTATCGTCCGGTACAACCAACAAAAAGGTTGTCTATTTCAAATTCGATGCTTCCACCCTGAGCGATCCGGACTACCGCTACGAATTCCAGGTCGCCGCGAAAAAAGGCACCAGCAACACGGACCTGGAGCTCTCCCTCTACGGGATCGAGAATACAGCCTGGAACGAAAGCGAGCTGACCTGGAACAATGCGCCCACGAATAGCCTCGATCCGGCCACTTATGTGGGGTCGTTTACGGTAAAGGCCGAGAATAGCGGGCGCCCGGAGGTGTACAGCGTCGATGTGACGGACTATGTCCGCAGTCATCTAGCAGAAGGCAGCGTATCGTTTCTCCTTGCAGATGCGAGCCATACCGGTGTCAGCGTCAATATCTATAGCAAAGAAGCCAACGGCTCCAGCAATCCAAGACCTGCGCTGGTCGTAAGCGAGTTGGTGGATTCCAGTCAGGATAATACGCCACCGTCCTGGCCGGACGGAAGCCGTCTGTCCATCGCCAGCATTGGCGAAGATTATGTGCACTTGGCATGGCCGACGGCGGAAGACAACAAGTTGGTTGCGAAGTATAACGTTTATCAAAACGATGTCAAAGTAACGGAGCTACGCTCCGACATCACCCGCTATGAAACGGAAGGACTGTCTCCGCACACGGAGTACAGCTATAAGGTCGAGGCCGTGGATGCCGCCGGAAATGTCAGTCCGGTTCCGCTGACGTTGTCGATTACGACGCTTGGCGCACCCTTAGCACCTTGGCCTGTGGTCTCAGTCACGGCAAGCGGCAGCGACGGCAACATCGAGGATAATACCCTGGACCAGAATCTGTACACCCGCTGGTCAGCGGCCGGTGACGGTCCGTGGATCATGTACGATCTGGGCGAGACCCGGGACATCGGCTATCTTGGCATCGCCTTCTACAAAGGGGATGTTCGCGCGACGCAGATCGATATCGAAACCTCCGATGACGGAGTAACCTGGTCTCCCCTCTTCAACGATTCGAGCAGCGGAACCACCACCGCGATGCAGCCATTTAACGTCCCGGACACAAACGCCCGGTACGTCAAGCTGATCGGGCGCGGAAATTCGGACGGCAGTGCCTACACGAGTCTGACGGAAGTCCATATCTATCCGCCTTTTGCTAACGGGGATACGCCTGTGGCGATAATACCGGATTTTGTACCGCAGCCGCCGGAGGGGACAGTTCCTTTTACCGCTCCCGGCATGAAAAATGCGGACGGGAGCGACCATCCGGTGCATCAGGCCTTTGCTGCAACCGGAAGGACACTGAACGTAGTCGATTACGGAGCCAATCCTGCGGACAATGATTCGGACGATCGACCGGCGATTCAGCGTGCAATTGATGAGGCGCTCCCTGGAGACGAGGTGTTCTTCCCTAATGGCGTATACAACTTAAACAGTACGCCGGATGGCCTGACCAATCTGATACTGAAATCGAAGGTCAATTTACGGGGGGAGAGCCAGAACGGCGCGATCCTCAAGACTTCGCTGAACAAGGTTCGGAACAGTACGATGCTTAGATCCGCCAAGCAGCATGATCTAACCATCTCCAACCTGACGCTGACATCTGCTTGGGAGGGTCAATATACGACGGATCATAGAATTAACAATCCGGATGCCGGCGGCCCCGACATGATGATCATTGCCGCCAATTATGGCGAGGCGCCTTCGTACAACATCACGATCGACAGCGTGACGATCGAAAAATTCAGCCGCATGGGGGTCCGCATTGAGAACAGCCATGATATCGTCGTCCGCAACACCACGTTCCGAAATGCCACGGATCTTGGACCTGGTGGTGCCGGATACGGCGTATCCATTCAGGGCGTACCGAAGGTCGACCGCAACGGTTTTGCCAATGATACCCGGTGGAATCTGGTCGAGGACTCTTCCTTCGAGGGGCCTTATCTTCGTCACGGGGCACTCATTCAATATGTGGCCCATAACAATGTGGTTCGGCACAATGAATTCCACCAGGTCCGGCTGGATGCGATTGATCTGCATGGGGAGCTGGAGTATTTTAACGAGATCCACGATAACCTGATCACCGACATGCCGTATGGCGGCGGCATCGGCATCGGGAATACCGGGGGGACCGCCCCGACCAATCACAGCAAATCCGGCCCGCAAAACTATATCCACGACAACACGATCCGCAATACGCGGGAAGGCATCGTCGTATCGATGGGCTCGCCGGATACCATCATTGAGAACAACCGAATCGAAAATACCGTCGACATTCCGGATGCCGCCGGCATCAACATTTTGAACGGTCCGGGCACGATCATCAAAGGCAACACGATCCGCCAGAACACCGCCGAGCATTATTGGGGTATCCTGCTCGAGCACGACAACGGGGACACCAACGCGGGCGGCATCGGAGCTGGAGACCCGGAGAACGTGCAGATTCTGGACAATATCTTCACCGGCAACAGCAACGGAATTCAGCTCCAGACAGGCAAGAATATCAAGCTACGCGGCAATACGCTGGACAATATCGGCGAGAACTTCACGGCGGCACCTGGCGTCACGTATACCGATCTCACCGTGGGCCTGGAGTACAGCACGACGGCCCCGACGAATGGAGACGTTGTTGCAGCCTTGGTGTCGAAGCGTCCAATTATCGTTACCAATAACGGCGGCTCTCCTACTTACAATTTTACGGAGAACGGTTCATTTACCTTCGAATATGCGGATGAGGACGGCAACAAGGGGACAATGACGGCTACCGTATCGAACATCGATAAAATCGCTCCGGTGCTGAAGGTTACACTCTCACCTTCCGTATTAAAGGCTCCGAACCACAAAATGGTCGATATTCATGCTGACCTCGAATCTAGCGATGAAGGCTCTGGCGTCGTGTCAATCACTCTAACCTCCATTACCGTGGAAAGTGCGGACGGCAAGGGAAATAGCGGAGATATTCAAGAGAACTTGAACGGGAAAGATAAGGACACGGGTAACAGTGAAAGCAAAGACAATCGAGGCGATCGGGGACCGGATATTCAGAATGCCGAATTCGGAACCCATGACACTCATTTCCAGCTGCGAGCGGAGAAATCGGTACGCGGTCAAAGCCGAATCTACACGGTGACTTATACCGTTACGGACCATGCGGGGAATCAAGCGCAGGCGGTGGGGACGGTGAGGGTGAAGTAAGATAATCTACGTAGTGAATTATTATTTCTGAATGCACGGATAGGGTTCGCTGAGCAATTCCACCGGCTAAATGCGCCGAGACGGAAAAGACGGCTCGAACACACTATAAAAGCACATTCCGAAAATGAATAATCGAGAATGAAGATGCTAGTAAAACACCAACTGATATAAACAACAAAAGCTGCCCATACCGTCCTAAACGGTTGGGCAGCTTTATTGTTCAACACAGCTCAAAAAACGCTTCATTATATAGATGGAACTTGCGAGAGCAGCTGCCATGTTAATTTTTGTATCACTTGCTCGGACTATCGAAAATCCCCAAACGATGCAGCACGGTCATGATTCGGTAAAAATCGTAGCTACCCTTAGGATCATGCAATACTTCTGCTTGCTGTGCAGCTTGTACTGCCGGTTCTGCCCAAGATGGAACTTTCGCTGGTTTCTCCGTCTCAACTGCCTTGAGCCTTACGTTCATCTGCTGAGTGGTATTGCTTTGCTCCGTTAGCAGTTTCATCGCAGAAGCATATTGCTTGCTAAGCTGCTGAATCTGCTCTTGTGTTTTTTGCAGCTCGGCCGTTAATTGTTCGATTTTCATACCTTCCTCCTCCTCTGGACTAGGCACATCATATTGATAGAGCGAGTTCTGCTCCATAATAGAAATTAGCTTTTTCGGATAATTGGGGTCTGTGGCATAGCCCCCTCTCCAAATCTCGGTCGCAGCCGTTTTATAATCCGCCCACAATACGCCATGGTAACGCTGTGGCTTGTCACGTGTGCCATTCAGGATCAGCCGGGTATGATCGGCAACCGATTCACTCCAGCTGTTATACTTACGAAACTGAGCTTGGGTCGTGTAGGGCGTCTGCCCCCGGTATTCGGTTGTCTGCATGGTGACGCTTCCCGCCGGACCGGTTCCTTTGATGCCAAACAGATTGTTCGCTTTTTGCGTTAGACCGCTCATTCCCCAATTGGATTCCAGGATTGCCTGAGCGAGCGTAAGCGAAGCAGGCACCCCGTACTGACGCATGTCCTGATTGGCTATAGGTGCGAGCTTGGCTATAAATTCAGAGGGTTTCATCCTTTTTCTCCTCCTTTCGTGCGGTTGGCTTATCTCCTTCTTCGGATTTGATCTGGAATACCTGTACCACATTACGCAGGGACTGGGGGATCGGTACCCCCATTCTCCCAACGTTCTCAATAATAGACAGCAGCTCATTTGCGAGATAGAAGAAGATCACGGTATTCTGAAAATAATTCATCTCCCCCAGCACCCGGTCCACCAGATGCATCAGGGCGATGATGAGAAAAATGGTCATTTTGCGTGCAATCCCAGTATAACCAATGCGGCTGCGCAGCTCGCCGTTCATCCAGGCCGCGCCCCATCCGGTCAACCAATCGATCACCACGAACCACAACAACAGATGCAGCGGCAGCGACCATCCGCCCCAGACGTAACCTGTCACGGCCCCCGTCCCCGCCACCAGCATCTTAAACAGCTGACCGATGTGCTCATACATAATTGTTCCTCCTTTATATGGTTTTGAAGTTGTGAAAAAGCCCTCGGTGGAGCCGAGGGCTTGCGTTACTGCTATTCATAGTTGCTCTAAGAGAGAGAATCCATTGTTAGCATGCACGTCACTTCGCCTGTGGATCATGCTTCCGATCGCTGATATGAACGAGACCTGTCAAATAGCAGTTTGTAACTCCCTTGTTTTTCCCAATCCCCCTTTATACAAGAGAGGGTGTAAAAACTGAACTAGAAGGCAAAAGCTATCAACGGTGAGCAGTCTGATATCCGCGGGTTTTGTATACCGCATGTTTTCTCTCCGTCTGCAGAGAGTGCACCACGAACTGTTGTCGTGCGTCGTTTCCTTTGGAGGGATGGCACATAGCGATGGACGTGGATTCTCTCTTACGGCTTTTCCCTTTGCCTTCTAACTCAGTTTTTCATCTTCCACCTGTTTTTTGGGGGAACGGGATCACCTTGAATCAACAATTCTCACAATACGACTAGATTCCAATAGGAATGGTGATCACCTATTTATCCTTTTCTCTTCAAGTTCTCGGGCAATCGACCAAATAAATCCACTTAGTTCACGCGCCACGGCCACAACTGCTTTGCCACTAGGCTTACCCTTTGACAGCATTTTCGTGTATTTTCGATGTAGTCGATGCTGTGCCTTCCAGGATATGGCCTGAATTTCAGGAGATTTTCCTTGTTGACGTTTCTTTAACTCTCCTTGTAGCGCAGGTTTATAGCGGTAACTCCAAGCGGATTCGACCAATAAACGACGAAGGTGGGTATTCCCCGATTTCGTAATGTTTCCCTGCCATCGGCTTTGGCCACTTGAGTATTCCCTCGGCACCAAACCTGTGTACCCCATGAAAGCCTTCGCATTACCAAACCGGGTAAATGAACACACTTCCGCTACGATTCCTGTTGCTGTCGTTTCAGCTACTCCACGTAAGGTTTGAAGGGCTTGTATTAAGGGGGCGTGGTGCCCTTCCGTGGCTTCTTCGTGAATGGCTGCTTCCATACGCTTCAGACGTTCTTCATTTTCATCCATCTGATGCAGCATTTCCTGCAGAACCAAGCGTTGAGAAGCGGACTCGAATGGAATACGTCCTAACCATAACCGGTACTTAGCCGTCCAGCGGCGAAGTGGCTCTTTAGGTGCAATCTGATGACGAAGGAGAAACTTCCCGATCCGCTGCCGGATTCGAGTTCGGTCTTCCTTAACATCTTCACGCATTCGTACCAAATCACGAAGTGCTTCTTCCTCTGGAGTAGGTACATGCACACGTGTTAATTCACCTGCTCGAAGTAATTGTGCCAGACGCATCGAATCCCTACGATCCGTTTTTACCCGTTCTCCTGGACGACTAGGCATAAGTGATGGGGCGATAACAATGCAGTCATATCCATGTGCAGTTAGCAAACGAACTAAAGGATATCCTGTTGGACCTGCCTCGTAACAAACGCTTAATTCATTGGGTTGGCCTAACTTCCTCAATACTTTCAAGATGTGATACTCGGTATGAGGAATCGTGCCCAAATACCGAGCGCCTTCTCTTCCTGGATCAGCTACAGATACAGCAATATTTTCCTTCGACACGTCTAAGCCTACGTATTTTATGGTATCCTTCATAGTACAGACTCTCCTTTGCAATTTAGCTCTGATTTTGGTTTTGGTTTAGCTTCTACTACACCATTATTCCCAAAATTAACCTAAGATGTTGCAATTACGGGGAGTCTGTCTCGTTCATGATAACTGTTGCCCCCGGATTTTCCTGAACACTTATGGATAAGGTTAAAATCCGGGGACAAAGGCGACCGCTCCGCTTCTACAGCATGATTCCGCCTTCTTCGTTGAAGTCTTCTGTAGAGTAATTCAAAGCAGCGTTTAGTAAGCCTCGCCAGTGATGACTTCATATTCTTCGGGAGTGATCACGCCAAACGCAACATATTGTCTCAATTGAGGCTTCTGCGCCCACTTCTTTTCATAGTAGTACTTCAAGCGTTCAAAATCGTTCTCGAACATCGTCTTCCGCTCCTTTCGATCAGCTATTTTCAAGTGATAACAACCGTAATTCAAGCCCTACAATTTGAGCGCCTTGCGCCTCATTTTGCTGGCGCAACTCCATGGCCTCGAGCTCCCGTGCAACCATCTCAGAACCTAAGCGATCCACTTCATTAGGTTCCTGTGGTTGAGGTCTAGTTAGCTCCTCGATTTCTTCCTGGGTTAAACCTTCGATCCAAAGTGTCGGCATCTCGGGAGTGACGTACGTCGGCGGCTCCCCCCGCTCGTCCTCAGGCTGTACCTGCCATTCGTCATACGCTTGGCGATAATCTGATTCTGCTGCCTGCAGATCGTCCTGGTAGGCCTCCCAAGCCGGGATGTCGAAGCGCGGCATGAACAGTCCAGGCATAACTGGCACGCCGACGATATATCCGGTGATTTCCGGTTCCGGTTCCGCTTCCTCCTCCGTTTGTCCCTCGGCGTCCCCTTCTTCATCCAGATCGGCGGGCGGCTGCGGCTCGATCTCCTCATAAAAAGGGACGACACCGGAAATGGCATCGTCCATGAGCATATCCTCTAAATAGAGGCCGTCTATATTTACTTTAGGTACAGCTTTCATGTGATACCTCCTTTATTGTTCTGCTTGGAATATAATATGGTCTAAACTAAGCCAGTCTAATGGACTTGTTGTATTAACGGTCACATTACCCGTTGGAGTAACTCGGAGGTCCATCATAGTATAAGAAGCAATACCTCCGGACAAACCCGCAAATATAAGGACTTTGTTTGGGCGATATCCTGGGGGAAGGTAAAACATTGTACCAGAAACTGTAACTTTAATTAGTCCACTTAATTTAACCCAATTTCCAATTTTAGTATAACTTGGCTTACGGAAATTTGTTTCGGTATATTCAGTAGCACCATTAATCAGAGTAGGTTCAACCCATACAACAGAGTTATCCTTATCTGCCTTCTTATTCATCAGCACCGATACAGCGGTCGCATTCTGCTGTACGGCGTCGGTCAACTCTTGGAGCATCGCCTTTTCGTTAGCTGCGTACGAGCCGGTGAACGGAACGTTAGGCGTCTTATCCAGCATCAGGTATGTTACGGAATAGGCTGCGGATGGATCGTAATCTGCATTGGCTGTGTAAGCGTGATAGTTGCCGTTTGAGGCACTTAGAGTGAACTCAAACCTCCATACGCTGTCTTTTAGGCCGTTTTTATAAACAGTCAAAAACTGTCCGACTTTATTTCTTAGGGCGGTGCCAGAGAATATCGAATCAGTCCTGTTAAACTGAGTCACGGTCGCTCCGGTAACCGAATTCGCCCGTTCACGCAGCACAATCCCTGTTCCAACCTCGATCTGATTATCTACCTCGTTAAACGTCAACGTACCTTCAGAAACGATAGGCTCGATAGTTTCTTTAGCTAGACGGTACAAGAGTTGGTAAGGCGTCCAATTAGGAGCTTGAGTTGTTGGAAGTTTATCTGTCCAGCCTAACCACGATCTAGTCACACCGTCCGCCCGATAAGCCCACGCTTTTACCCCTGTTCCGTTGTAAAAGTTATTAACCGGATTATCAGGCGTTGCGTTACTCCCTGATCCGTCGTACATCGTCCAACCCATAAAATACGCCTTAATCTCGTCGGCTGTCGGCGAATAGTTGTCGCCCCAGCCGCTGTCTGTATTGGCTATTGAAATATAACAACGCTTTGCGTTTCCTGAATCAATTGCACTAATATCGGGGTTATTGGTAATCTGATCCGATTGGAGTTTTTTGCCGTCATATTTTACGACTGTTTCAGAATACGGTCCAGATGTGTTACTAAGTAAATCAAAGAAAGTCTGTTTCCATCCGGTTCCCTTCCCACCAATACCAACATAGTTAAATTTGTCGGTTAGTGTAGCTTTCCCCCACTTCGCGAACCTGAAATACTGTCCGTCTTTTTCGAACACCTCGTCAGCATTCGCACCTGTCACCGGATCGGAGTATAAGTCCGTTTGCAGCGCAAGTATACAGTCTTCACGTGGTTTATGTGTTTTGACCGTAGCTCCGAGATTAAGCGTAATATCTTCAATAACATAGTCACCAACAGCTGCATCTTGAGGTGCTACAATACGAACCTCCATAGTTTTGATGTTTGCCGGAGTAGCAAATATATCTGTTCCAGTGCCTGTTCCATTGACGGAGGTTCCAGGTGTGTCTAATACATACAACCCAGCTTCATCGTAACCCAGTACATCAACGTACACTCCATCGTATTTTTCTAGGCCATTTAGAGTGATTTTCGCACGGAGTGCATAGTTAGTATTAGGTATAGCAGGTATAAGTTTAGACCGGTATTCCACAACCGTTGAACCTGTCGCTTTTACTATAGCCGAATATTCAGATAGCACTTTCGTTGAACTTTCAACCGTGCCTTCAAATAGTGTAGGAGCCAGATTCTCTCCGTACCGGATCACATACGGATTTCGTACAGGTTGAATACTATCGACGTATGGATATTTAATATCCATTTGTTCTGCGGAATACGATGTAATATTGTTATACTCTGATTGTGAAATTTCATATAAACTTACGTTTTTAACATCAAAGTTGACGGCAGCATATACCCCACCCGCGTAACAAACTCCAACTATAATATCAAAAGCGGTGTCAGCCGATTTTGTAAACCCATAATAAATTCTTTGCCAAATCCCCAGTTTAGTCTTATCAACAGCATCTGCCCCAATTCCAACATTTGCGCCTAATTTAACTAACCCGCTATCAGAAATGCTGTTTATTTTCACTTCTGCCGATATTACGTAATATTTCCCAGCAAGAGCAAGAAAAGCTGAGCCCCCTACTTGTCTATATATGATGTACCCCTCGTCTGTATTTGTAACAGCTACATTTATAATCTCAGTATTATTACCGGTGGTGTCCGACCCAACACTTAAGGTAGTTGTCGCAGGGTTTGATGGGCTTCGATTAGTCCATCGTCCAGCCAAATTCACCAACGTCCGCCCTTTAATCCCACTCAACTTAAAAGGCGCGCTCCGCTCTGCGTTCACAATCTGAAGCCCCGGCTGCAGCACGACTTCCCTGCGCTCCTCCGTGTCCAGACGCTTTTCCAATGCGCCGATGGCCTCGCTGGTTTCACCTGCGAACCGATCTACAGCATCTGCGTTTTGGTCGATATATTTCTCCAGATCGAAATACGTCGTGGACGGTGAGGTTCGATCAATTTTGTTCAACCCGATATTCGGCGTAACCGGATTCGTCATTTAGGCTCCTCCTCCCAACAATCTGTCTTGTGTCGTTGCTGATATTTCCTCAAAGGTCATGCCCTCCACTTCAGCTATGGTGAGATAACGCAGTGCGTACTCGACCGAAATATGCGCTGGTTTGATCTCCTCAATGGCTGATTTCAAATCACTTAAATTCGGCGGGATGCCCAGCGTATCTCTAAAATGAATCGTCACTTTATACTCCGCTGGCTGGACGGAGACCTCGATGCTGCCCCGCTCATAGGCTTGCGCCACATTTTTGAGCATGCTGGCAGACACCTTGCCGCTCCCCCGCATTTTCGAAATGATGACCGAACGACGTTGCTCGATCGGCTTGGCGAGGTTCACCGAAATGTTCAAGTCCTGCTCGAACCGGGACAGCGCCCAAGTAGCGGTTTCGGGATAATACTGGTCCAACTGATCCTCCAGTTCCTGCGCCAGCTTGTCCAACTCAGCCCCTTCGGCTCCGGCAATGGCTTTCATTTCTCGAACATCGTGATAAAAGGACGGCAGATAACCCAGCCAGGCTTCGGCTTTACTCATCGGACTGTCACCATCCCCAGGACAGCTACCGCTTCCGGTTCGATCGGAAGGCTGTCCGTACCTCCGTTCACGGTCAATACCTCGTAGTCGATGACTGCCGGAATATCCAAGATCACATTGGCGATCCGGTTATACCGGACCAACGGGTCGGACATAGCCAGGTCTTTCAGATACTGGCGAACGCCCCGCTCAATGGCTTCCTGCACGCCATCCATGCCGGCTCCATCGAGCAACGTAACCTGTACATCAATATTGACAGGCACTTCAACCGCCCCAACAACGGTGACAACCGAACCGACGGGAGCTGCGCCTTCCCCCATGCCATCCATGGTCGGATCGATATACAGCTGCACCGATTCCACAACGGAAGGCGTTGGCGATCGCATCTCATTATCCAGCAGCACCACCTTAACGGTGCCCGGACCATTCCATAACGGAAAAGCCTTGGCCTTGCCAACCCCGGCTTTCTCCCTCGCCCACAGTTCATACTGATTCCGGTTTGCACTAGTCACGGGACGGGAGATTTTTTCGCGGTATCGGTCATACAACGCTTCATCCGACTCGGTATCTTCGCCAGGTACCCAGAGCTCCATCAGCTCCGCCTTCACCAAGCCTTCGACGTATTCCAGCGGAAGCAGCGAGCCGAATCGGCGGTTGCCTTCCTTCCCGCTTGTCTCGCATTCTAGCACATATTGCCCTGCATCCAGACGGGTGATGACTTTGTAATTCAGCGGATCCAATGAAAAACGACTCCCTAGAGGCACATCCACCGCGGCACCGTTATTACCTGAAAAGTGTCCCAGAAGCTGTGCTTTTGTAGCCTGCTTCCGGGTCAGACCCGACCAGGCAATGCTCCGATCCAAAAATTCGCCCGAGGCCGTAGCGGCAAATTTCAGGTTCATGGAGTACCCCAATTCTACGTACATCTGCGCAAGCTCAGCAGCAGAAGGTGCCAACGCATCGTAGATGATGCTGCCTTCCCTTTTATCCATACCATCCGGAATTCGATCCATCATCCGCTCCAGAATTGCTTCGTACGTCTGTTCCTCAACCATCCTCTCTCACCTCCTTGGTCATATTGAAAGCCCCATACACGCTTCGGACCGTAAATTCTGCCACGGCCTGATCGCCCACAAAGGTAATATTCATATCATCTACCGACAAAATGCGGTCATCCTGCAGCAGCGCTTCCTTGATGTGCCGTTCGATTTCAGCATAGGCCCACAGCGGGTCACGGCCAATGACGGAGTCCAGCTCCTGCCCATAGTTACTGCTGTAGATCAGATGTTCAAAACGGCGCGTCTGAAGAATTTTTACGACAGCCTGTTTAACGGCCTCAAGACCGTCAATGTGACCGGATATCGTACCTTCCTCCAGGTTCAAGTTATACGTCAGGCTGGGCTGCTCCAGTGTTTCCACGATCTCGCTACCCGGTTGCAGCGTTCCTCCCTGCGGAATCATGATGGCTTCACCAACCGATCCAGCACGAGATACGTTTGCCCGCCCTGGTAACGAATGAGCAGCACCGTATCACCAATCTCCAGCCCTTTTCGAATTACATACTCGGCGCCGCTAATATTCAACTTGTACTCGGTCATTGATTCTCCGATAACTAAAAAATCCTCCGTCAGGCTGAAACGCTGATCCACGTTCACCTCGAGAGGATGTGTTGATGTGACTGTGCCATACAGCACCGCCATCGGGTTTGTGCTTCCCACGGCGCTGAGACTGGCTTTTTTGATAATATCCAGCATCACTGCTTACACCACCTTCATATTCAGCGACATCGTGTGCTTACCATCCGAGAATTTATGCGTACACTCATCAATGAGATACGGCTTCAAGCCTTCTTCTGGAAGATTCACATAGATCGTGTTTCCTGCACGTACCCGCAAATCTCCAATAGCCTCGATCGACAACGTCTGCTGCTCCCTGTTCTTCAGCTCCAGCAAATTTTGCGCTAACTGCTTCAATTGAGCGGGGTTCATGTTCTCGTCAGCAACCTCATACAACTGGAGCAGCCCCCACTGGGCGATGTTCTGCCCATGCTGGTAAACATACACGTCCCTCTTCCCGATTTCCTTGTTGTCCCGCACGACTTTGATGCGGTTATACGTCTCGTTGTCGATGCTTTTTTTATATGAAAAATCCGTCATGAGGCTGTCTTCTCCCACCGCGAGTTTAAGCAGCATGTCGTTGATATTGGTCAGCGTCAGTTCACCGTACTGGTCGTAAAACATATAGTACTGCTTGGTCGCGATCAACGTGGACTCCAGGGCCTTGCAGATAATATCGATCAGTTTTTTGTCCGCTTCCAGCATCGCAGGGATCGTATGGCCGGTATCGGCAAGCGTTCCTGTCTTCAGATTGAAATCCTTGGCAATCTTCCGGATGATATCCTCCACCTTGGCATTCGTGAACCGGTAGGTGTCGTTGCTGGACAGGTAACGCAGCTGGTCATAAGCCATAACCTTGACCTGGGCGTCCATACCCCACTCCTTGGAAAAAACATAACCATAAAACAGATCCTTATTATCCTTCCGAAAGCGCACAATGTCGCCGTTTTCCACTTCGAATTCCTTGCTCTGCGCAAGACCATCGTTCACATAGTTGATATCCAGACTCGCCGGCTTCGCCTGACGGCTTGTTTTCCACGTGATGTCGGTTACGATCTGCCCCAGATCCCACACGCTTCCGTTCTTACGGTCAATCATCAGTTCAATCATGGCGCCACCTCTTTAGGGAATCTTAAGAACCCGGCCGATAGCCAGCTTCCGAACCTCATGGTCCTTAATTCCGTTCAGTTTTTGGATGTCCGCATGACGGGAACCGCTGCCGAGCAGCTTTTGGGCAATGCTCCACAGGGTGTCGCCTTTGGCAACCGTATAGGAGGTTGGTTTTTCGCGGTCATCCGGCCGGTCTTTCTTCTTCACGGCTGCCGCCTTTTTGTCTTTTACCGGTACTACCTTCCGAGCCCCATAAAACACATAGCGTTTGAGCGTAATCGAGAACTCGATATCTTCCGGCGATCCGGCCATCGTATTCCAGTTAAAGCTTTCGATAGATGCCGCCATGTTGATGCCAAAAGACTTCATTGCCCGAGCCACATTCTTGCCGTCCGTACCGCTTAGCGGATCGGGAACGAGGCCCGTCATGACAAAGCGCACAGGTCGGCGGGTCTCCATCCAGCCCTTAATGGTATTTACGTAATCAATCGGTAGCTTCAGCTCCTGGTCAGATCCTAGATGGACAAAGGGGTACATCCTACCCGGAAAAAAGCTTTCAAACGAGATCTCCGTCAGCTTCGGATGCAGAATTGCATTCACTTCACCAAGCCCCGCTACCGTATAGGATTTGCCTTCGCCGCTATCCTTCACGTCAATCCGCTCGGGGTTCACCGGAAATCGAAAAACCTCCTCCTGGTTATTGAAGCTCAGAAAAAATCCATAATCGCTCATGCTACAGATACACCCCCTCGGCACTGGACACAAACTGCTCCTCCAGCGTTCGGTTAATTCTCGACATGATCGTATCCAGATCGGCCCCGGAGTTAATATCTCCTGTTGTCATCTGCACGGTAGGCGTCAGAGTAATCATATTGCTGATCGCATTCACTTCTGCTAAGTCGCGCATAATTTTCAGATCCTCGCTCGCCACGTCCACCGAGTTATCCACTTTACCAATGGAATCGATACTGCCGCCCGCAGGGGCTACCGGGATTGGGGCTGTTGGCATGGCAGGCATGGACGGAGTTGGGGCTGTTTTTGGAACGGGAACATCGTATCCGGTTTTTCCCATATTGTACTGTTCCAATAACTCCTCGTTGTTCTTGCCCGTGTTCTTAGCCGGCATGAATTGATTTTTGAACTTATCTATAGAGAAATCTTCAATATAGTCTTGCCCTTTATCCTTGAAATTCGTAAAATCCGCCTTATATTCAATCTCCGCAATTTGCTTGGTATCAACGCCAAGAACCTTGCCAAAAAAGCCCGCTACCGCGTTAACACCTTTAATGATCCCGTTAATAACTGAAATGACCGTGTTAACCGTGTTTTGCGCCAGATCGACAATGAAACCAAATACATTGCTAAATATCTGCTTAAGGCCCATAGTCACCACTTGCCAAGCCCCGAATGCGGCCATCGCAGCGATAACTAAAGAAATGAACAGCATAAGAGGATTAGCCTTAACCACCATATTAAATAATCTCATTGCACCTGCCGCTATATTCGTAACCGTAGCCATCACAGTTTGTGCCGCAGTAAATGCGTAAGCCGATATTCTTCCCATGATCATCCCTGCATTTAACATTGCAAAAAAAACACCCACTAAAGCGATAACAGGAAGCAACCCCATAAATATAGTGACCAGATTCCATATCGTGTTACCGACACCAGCAATCGTAGCTTTAATGAATTCCCAGGCTGGAGGAATCATTTGCGCTACCCACAAAAACCCCTCAGCAATTACGGTTAATCCTATGGATATAGCATCAATAAAAGGCTGGAAAGTCCCGTTTTCAAAAGCTGCATTCAACATATCCAGAATTGGCATGATTGCAGCTAATGCGCCACCCCCCATCTGAACAAAAGAATTGTTGACGGATCCCATTAGTTGCTGCCACTTATTAACAGGCGAATCCAGCATGGCATCCATAGCTTCCTGTGTCATGCCTGATTTTTGCAGCAGTTTGTCCATGGATGAAAGAAATGCAGTAAAATTCCCTTTAGATGATATGATTTCTGCATTAAAGCTTTTAATCTGGGAATCAGGAATATTAAAATCTTTAGCTAGAGAGCTGGTATCGCCACGCATCGCACTCATAATCGCCCCTGTTGCATCTTTTGAACTCTTGCCGTCTGTTGATAGTGTGCTCATTCGATCAGCGAAGCCATTTAATTGCGCAATTTGATCTGAGTTTTTAGTCATTGACATAAACGTTAAAGCATTATTTAGCGAATCATTAACATCTAACCCGGTTTTCAATGCATTCTGTTTGACGTTCTCGAATATAGCTGAACCTACCTCGGCATCACCAGTCTTAACTTTAAAGAAGTCTTCCGTTACTTGTTCTTTTGCTGCTGGAATAATCGTCATTTTCGCAACAAAATCGGCCGCTTTATATGCGGATTTTAACAATTTAAAAGCATTCCCAAGTTTACTGGCTTTCTTTTCCCCTTGCTCAATCCGTTCATTAAGCTGCTCTTGTTCTGCTGCTGCCTCAGCAATTTGATCAACAGTTTGTTGAAAGCTGTTTTCAAGCTGTAACAGCTGATTCACGATCATTTCATTAGCCAGATTATTTAAGCGCAGGAGTGCATCCTTTACGCTCGCCATTCCTTCACCCCCTTTTCTACAACCTATCTCCGCTTCCGGACTCGCTCACGCTTCTCCTTCTCCACCCGCATCGAGATCATGGCATAGATGGCGGCCCGTTCCCGGACCGTCATCGCCATGAGCTGGTGAGGAAGGATGTGCAGTTCATGGAGGGCGTAGTACGCATAGTTCGCATCACCGTCGCCCTCTTTGATTAGTTTTTTACGTCATCCACCAGTTCGTTCATATCCCGGTCAAAACCATTCAGGGCTTGCACCCGCTCGCCAAGCGCGGCGAACTCGCCCGGTAGCAGCATTTTGCGGAGCAGGGATTCAGCACCGAGCACGCCGTAGGATTTTTGCAGCTCGCTGTTTTTCAAATCCGGGTAAATAACGCTGGATACCATCAATTTCGTCATATAGTCATTCGGGTCGATTTCCGGCGTGAATACACCGTTCTTGCCTTTGACCTTACGGGTAGCCGCTTTGCGGCATTCCTGGTTCTCTTCCTCCGTAATGCTGCGCAGCTTCCAGGGCACAGGACCTCCTTCAGCATCCTTAAAACGAACAGAGACCACGAATTCCTCCGTGATCTCCGCAGACGACTGTCCAGCAAAAAACATACTAAAATCGCTCATATTCCTTCCTCCTCATTCAATGTTAAGTATTAGGCCAATGGGTTAAACGGCGTCTCAATTCGCACATTCTCAAACGTGAAGGCCACTTCTTCCTCCAGCGCCTCCGCTTCGGTGTCGAGAGATGCCATAATCACGCTGTCGAGGTTGACCCCTTCCAAAATCACCGTCTGACGTCCCGTTGACGAACCCGGATCCTCATTGCGCACTTCGATCATGAAGTAAGAATCTTTGCCGGTCTGGATGTATTCCATCATCAGCTCGCGGAACAGTGAGGTCACATAATAAATGGTCATCGTGCCGCTGCCCTTCCAGCCAATGGCTTTGTGCTGTACGGCGCGTTGGCCCATCGTTTTCAGCTCGGCTTTTTCCTTCTCCACCGTAGCTTCCAGTGTTTTAATGTAGAACATTTCCTCCATACGCTCGCCAATCTTGACGAATGCCTTGCCCTCTTGCCCGGAAATCGTGTCGTTTGCCCGTAAAAATGCCATCTTAGACCACCTTCACTTTCATGTATACTTTTTCAATTGCATCCACTGGCTGTACCTTAATATCCACAAACAGCACATCGCCTTCTGTACCAGGTGTCACCACAATATCCTCGTTCGCATCAAAATTCTGAATAGCTCCAATATTCTGCAGAGATGCAAAATACGCCGCACATTCCGCCCAGAACAGCGTCCGGCCATCCACATTGTTATCTACCTTACCGATATAGGACTTCTCAAAAATCAGCTTTAGATCGTTTGCAATTCCATCCAGCACGCGAACCACCCGGTTTTTGGAAAAGTGTCGCGCTTTCGCTGGCTCAATCGAGGTAAAGCTGTTAATATCCTGCTCGACCACGGCTTTCCCGCCGCTGTAGCTGAACAGAAACTCGCCCTTCGTGAGCGCCGCTTCAATCTCCGTATGGCTCAAGCGAACATCGGTATCCACCGCTTCATCGTAAGCCGCATACGTAAGGGATTCGTTAACGGCTGCTGCAGCCGTAGCACCAGTGACCCAGGCAACTGCCTTCACCTTATCCACGACGGTGCTGTCGGTGAGAACAACGCCATTTTTTACGCTGATGACTCCTTCATAATCCGCAGCCGAATAATCAGACAGCACAGCTTGAACTTTCTTGCCTTCCTGCTCACGAAGACGCTTGACGAATGCGGTATACAGGGACTTAAGCGTTGGGTCACCCGACAACAGACCTACAGTCTGGAATTCTTGAACCTCAAGCGCGGCAAGAAAATCCACATGCTCTTGGTTGGTTACGGTGCCGTTCGCGCCGCCTGTGAGAGCAAAGCCAGCCGTAGCCGCCAAATCGCCGGTATCCGGTGCGAAGGCTACGTACAAGTTCGGTTTCAGTTCGGCCGCACTGGCTACAAGCTGTTTTTCTACGACTTTGCCGCTCAGCAAGGTGCTGACCACGAACTTGCCGGGATCATCGACGGCGTTCTCAATGACGATCTGGATGTCATTTCCGCGTTCGCCGCCATAAAGTGCGGTTACTTTGAGACCAGCAACAGAAGCTGCAGCCTGGGCGCCGCTATTTAAGCGGTACAACAGAAGCGTGCCAGCACGCTTAAGTACTTCTTTTACCGAGAGCAACTGTAGTGATGTGATATCATATCCCAGCACCTCTACCAGGTTGGTGCCTGGTTTGATCGTCAGGATTTTATGTGGCTCTCCCCATGGAAGGGACAAGCCCAACGCCGCAATCCCCCTTTCACCTACGCGCCCGATCGGCTGCTCCTGCGATGAGATTTGGGTGTATACGCCTGGTCTTACTTTGTTTGGTGTTGTCCATGTTCCTCCGGCCATTTAGATGACCTCCTTTTTCAAAAATGTGGTTAATTGGTCTTTCGCTTGCTGAATGGTGTACGTCTTGCCCTCTTCGAGAATGGCGCTCAGCACATCCTTCTCGCGATTACTGAATTGATTGGATTGTGCCAACTGGTGTTTGTTGAACGCTGGTGCTGTTTCTTTTTTACTCATTTCAATCCGCCTCCCTGTTTCAATGTTTGCATCTTCATGTCGTTCTCTTCCTGATCCGTTGTCATCTGAATGACATACTCTGCGCGAAAATATCCTTCTCCCATTGCCCCATCATTCCCCGTTGGGCGCTCCCACGCCACTGATGAGGCGCGGCATGGTCGACCGCCAATATCTAGTGAAGTCAACGTTTCAAGCATATCGTCCATGATCGTTGCCACTGACTTCCCTTCCGTTGGCACGTAAGAGATGTGGAAACGAAAACGAGCCGCATATCGACTTGTCGATATCGGCTCGAACTCGGCTAGGGTTAGCTCAGTTTTGAAGTATGGGGCTGGTGGTAGTGGTGTGGCATCCTCTTTGAAAATGAGGGAGATGTCTTTAAATTTCGTTTGCAAGGCGCTTTTCAGAGAAGTTTGCATTTGCTGAACAATCATACTAGATCACCTCCTCTTCCGGCTTGAAGGCTGTAGGTGTAATAATCATAAATTTTTATAAATTCATTATCCCAAGAGTAAGGACCTATGAACTGTGCTAAGGCAAATTCAACGAGCTCCAACAGTTACTCTTCAAAATGTTCCATCTGGATATCAGTCGAATTAGTATTTGCTTCCTCTTGATCTCTCAGAGTAAGAAAACCATTAATAATTCTGGCTTCTTCGCTCAGTACGTACATTTGCGCGTGAATCTCCTGCAAACGCAGCTTTGCAAGTTGTCGGATATCTTGCGTATTTTCCATCGTATCTTTTCCTCCCTAAATATTGAACCATTCATTTGCCTGGTCAGTTCCAACCAGCGCTAACGTTTCCTGATATTCATCTTCAGTAATTCTTTCAGTTGAAAGCGCAAAGTCGATCTTGTCCTTTCCAAAATTGGCTGCTGCATACGACTTTATGTCCAAGTGAAAGCTGTGTCCTATGGAATTAAATTTTCGAGTACCATCCTCAAATATTGCGAATCCATACCCTCGTACCATGCGTTGTCTTGCTGTCAGCAAAAAAATCACCTCCCAGATATTTAAATAATGCCTTCGGTCGCAAGAGCTTCGAGAATAAAAAGCTGGTCGTCTTGCATTGCTGCATTGCGAAGCTTCAACTCGTCGGCTATAATTTGCAATTCAGAGTTTTTCTTTTTCAGAACTTCTAGGGAATCTTCTGGTTGAACAGCGAATTTTTCAAATATAACCATATCGGTTAACTCATCCGCGTGACGCTCAATGTATTCAAGCGCATTCTCCTCCGTAATAGGAACAATACCCATTTCAAATGGCGCATGAGGTTGAAGAAACGTCCTGTCTCCGACCTGTAATACGTAATAACGTGCGTTATCATTTCCAGTCGGGTTATGGATAAACTGTCCATTGAACTTGTCAGTGAACTTATACACTTGATGCATAACGGTTAACCCACCGATAAACTGTTGTAACTCCTCTTCTGTACAAATTAATTCTCTACCTTTGTATTCCATTTGGTACCTCCCTACCCCATTGTGTATTCCAAGGTTTGATATGAGAACGAACCATTATTGGCGTTCACACCTCCTGGAATGTAAGCCTTATTCCCGACAACTGCTCCTTTTGTTCCATAGATCGACTGTCCACTTGGTGATACATCGGGCGAAGTCACCCATGTATTTGTTACTGGATCATAGACATCAAGTTGATTCCATAATCGATATACATAAACTTTATTGTTATATGACCATGCGCAAGGCCGCTCATTAGCGAACAACGCGTTCGCCTTTTGCGTCCAAGTATTTGTGCTAGGTGTAAACTGATAAACGTAGTTCGTCCAACGATTCTCAGTCGTCATACCACCGATAGTATAAAGACTATTGCTGACTACCGCTGAGGCTCCATATGCAATAGGATTAGGCATGCTTGCCATTATCGTAGAGCTATTAGTTGCTGGATTGTACTGGTATGTGTTCATGTATAAGTAACGGTCAAAACCACCTGCTGTATATCCAAATGAACCGATAGTGCCAGAAAATTGTGATTCTCCAGATGCCGTTGCTTGATAACTTCGGTACGTATTCGTTGTTGGACTATAAATAACTCCTATATGGTAGTCTGCGTTACCACCCTGCATATAAATCTCATTGTTAATAACGAAAGACGCGCCATTTACCTTTCTATAAAACATATCTGCCATAAACGACCATGTATTCGTTATTGGATCGTATCGCTCATTACGTTTTGACTCATAGCCATCTGCAATAGCTCCAGCAAATCCACCAATTGTATACACATAGTTTCCTACGGAATTTACGTAGCCCCAGACATGAGTTGTATTCATATTAGCCACTACTTTAAATCCTTGACCTGTCCAAACCTGCTTCCAAACTCCACCGATCCTTACCCAAACCTGAGTTGCTTTCCGCCATGTTCCGCCTACTCGAGTATGAACGCTAGAGACGTTTCGAAACGTGCCTCCGGCACGAACACTTAGCGCCATAAAAGGGTCCCCCTTTCCTTATGAATATTGAATCCATATTTGACCATCGAACCCACCAGACGGCGCTGCTGTTGATTTGACAATATGCGACTCGGTCATAATATCGCCTCCGCCTTTATTCCAATTTAGCTTTATATCAATTAAGGCGTTATCACTTGGTCGAGTAGCTCGAAAAATAAGACCTGCCCCCCCATAAGCGTCATTAACACTATTAATAATCGCTTTATTACGCCATCCATTTAACGGTATATTTCCAGCATTTAAGAAAACATAAGCATCTTGGGACGTCGAGACGCCCATGGCTCCGGTAGTTACTGTAAAGGATCCGTCTGTACCGAAAGCTGCGCGCCGTGTTTTACCAACAACAAAAGAAAGTTCCTGAGCCGTTGCAGTCCCGATAATAAGACCCGGATTACATCCGTAGAATCCTGAATCATGAACGGCAAGAACCCCCTGCGATTGATCCGTCCGAAGCGTGAGATTTAGGTTACCGGTTCGATAAATGTCAACTACCTTGGACCATCCTTCGGTATTCCATGCCTCTGTTTGGCTCCCTATCATGATGTGTCCAGATGTATCGATTCCAAACATTCGTGTACCGGTACCGTAATTGCCGTTATAGACTCGTAAGGCAGGCTTTGTGGACACATCATCTGAAACAAGGTGGAAGTTTTTCGCTGCCATTGAATCCTGTCCGATCTGCATCCCGGCACGGCTGGTCAAAATACGATCCAGCCATACAAAAGAACCGGACGCTGTAACTCGACCGCGCACTTGATTATTCGTGATGAATCGAAAATCATGATTCGTTGGCGTACCGATCCATGGATCATTTGCATCGGAACCGATTCGAAGAATACGTGTTCCGTCGGTTACATCTATCATTCCCGCATCTAGTACCCCCCCCTTCCTAGGCATTACTTTGCTATCGATATCTTCCGCTAGAGCGTTCAGATCTCTGACAACGTTCGCCGTCATTGTGTCATCAATGAGCGGTAGTCCTAAAGCTGCTGTTAGTGCCATATGTTACGTCAACCCCCTATTATAAATTGCGCCATATGTTTTTCCCGTTGCCGCCACATCCCCATATGTCAGGCCACTCTCCACAAGCTCAACATAAGTATAAAACCGGAACGCATACGCCACCGCCAGATGCGCCGGCTTGATCTCCTCGATCGCGGCTTTCAAATCCTCCAGATTCGGCGGGATGCCGAGCGTATCCACGAATTTAACCGTGAAGCCCCATTCCTCGGGCTGAAAAGATACCTCAACCGTGCCGCCATCGTAAGCTTCCGCCACATTCTTTACGAGCGCTCCCGAGAAGGTTCCCGCTCCGCGCAGCTTGGACTCCAGCACCGCCCGTCGCTGCTCGATCGGTTTATTCCGATCTGTCGAAATGCCGAGCTCCATCTCCCAGCGTTCCAAACCCCAAGTCGCTGTGCGGACAAAGAACTGGTCTGCAGCTGAGTTCAGCGCCTGATAAAGCGCGTCCAGTTCGCTACCCTTGGCATCCATATCGGATTGCATGACACGGGAGGTCTCGTAATAGGCCGGAAGATAAGAAAACAGCTCGCGACCTCGCAAGCTGTTCATTCGGATATTATTCACTTACGCTCACCGTCCCCAGCACCGCTACCTGACCGGAGCCAATTTCGATATTTTGCTGCTCGGTGTGGCCGTTAATCGTCAAATCCGAGTAGTCGACGATAATTGGAATATCCAGCAATACGGCGGCAATTCGCGTATACCTTACCAAAGGATCCTTCCGGTTAAAAGCGATCTGCTGTAAATACGTGCGAACGCCGTCTTCGATCAGCTTCCGGATTTCTTCCATTGTCGAAGGCTGCTCCTGCGTGCGCTGCACTTTGACGGAGATATCAATCGCCACTTCCGCCGCAGGCATCACCGTGATCACCGGACCGGCCGGGGCAACGCCTTCGCCTTGTCCATCCCGGGACGGGTCAATGTACTGCTGAACGGCATCCACGATATCCTGGCTTGCCGCACGCTTGTCCGTATCTATGAGATACAGCCCGACGGTACCGGGTCCTTTCCACAATGGCGCTACTTCGACGCCGCCAACACCCGCGATCTCATTGGCCCACTGCATGTACTGCGCTTTGTTGCCGCTCGTTCCCTGACTCCGGACTTTGGCGTAAAAACGCTCCAGGAGCGACTGGTCGCTTTCGGTATCCGTCCCGCTCCGCGTGGGCTCCGGGTTCGTAACCGATGTTACGCCGCTGACTGACGTCATCATGAGCTGAATGACACCTGCGGGAACATTGCCATTACTGCCCGGCGTGACGGCTCGGATCGGCGCCGTGCCGGTACCCAAGTCACTCAGCGTCACGCCTGATGTGGTCACATACTCCACGGAGGATTCCCCGGAGCCCTCATCGGCTGGTGTAGCGACATAGGTTCCGGCAGGCACGGTCGTCCCTGGCTTCCCCGTAAACAGAACGCTGCCGGACGAAGCGACCGCTTCCCGCCTAGTAATCCCATGCTCTGCCGTCCTCAGATCGAGTTCGGCAGAACGGATATCCGGATGATCGCTTGCCACGGTACTCGCAAAGCCTCGACGCAGCAGCTCCTGAGCCCACAAAGCTGCCTCAGACAGCATAAACGCGACCGGCGCCTGCGCATCCCAAATAAAAGAGCCCTCCGACTTGTCGATGTCCGAAGGCACTTTGTTCAGCATGCGGTTCATAATGTTCTCTTCCGTCTGATCCAACAAATACAACGGCAAATCTGCCATCAGATCACCACGCTTTCTATAATTTCCGTCTCATCCCGAACACTCGTGATTCGGCAGCTGAAACGGCAAGCTTCTCCTTCCCAGGCAAAAAGGAACTGATCCACGCTCTCCGTCCGCGCATCCGCCAGCAGCGTCTCGGTCACCATGCGCTGAATCTCGCTTTCTTGCAGAGATCGGTCATATCCTTTGCCGACCAGCTCCTCCAGCTCGCTTCCGTAATCGCGCGTATAGATCAAATGACGGTAACGCGGCGTACGAATCGCTTTTTCACACCAAATGACCCAGGCTTCCTTCTCGTCCGCTACCGGAATCTTCCGGGTCGGGGACATTACAAACTCGCCGGCTTCAAAATCATACCTCCAGCTCCGTCCAAAAACAGCCCCGTCTCCTTCCAGCACCTCTGGATCGGTCGCATCCGTCCAGATCATATCATCGCCTTCAGGGAATAAATTAGCCACCACTGCTCACCACCTTGCATAGGACCACCACGTCGTTACCGCTGTTGACCCGAACGGCGAGCACGCGGTCTCCCGGTTTCAGGCCTTTTCCCAATACAAAAAGGGTATCTTCAACTTCGTTCTCTTCGGCATCAAACGTCATATCTTGCTGCTGGCCCCCCCAAGTCACGGTGCCCTTTGCCGTATAACGGGGAAAGGACAGCATTCCCGGCAGCTCCGCTACCATATAGTCCTGCAGCTCATGCTTGAAATCATCCAGCTTGAGTCCCGTAGAAGTTATCGTGCCGAGCACGGCCCCTACGCCGCCCATGGCTTGACGGGTTTGCTTATTCATTGAGGCATATAAGGAGGACGCCAATTGTCCATAGGGGTCTTTATTCAAGGTAAAACCTCCTTTTTACATCGTCATAACTCCCCAGCTCCAGCATCATGCTTCCGGGACTGCCCAGCTCCCGGCTGACGGAAATTACGAGCAGTTTCATCGAGCCCAGCATGACCGCATCTCCGGCGCGGATCGTATTGACATCAGGTGCATTCAGGGAGATGGTCTCCCGAATCCCCCTCAGTTTGCTCCGGGCCAGCTGGCGGGCAGCCGCAGGCGACTTCACTTCATCGTCCTGAATAATAGCCTGGAGTTGGCCGTATTTTGCGATATCCTTCTCCTCGATGGCCATCACCTTGGAAGGAACCTCTTTTCCGGTCTCGCTTGCGGCTGTCGCCAGCACTTTGACCTTGGTCGCCGCGCCCTCCAACGTCCGCGATTGCGTAGTATCCGTGATGGCCTCCAGGATGTAGACCTCTTTGTTCGTTCCTAACTCGTACAGCTCAAGCCCTGAAGAGATCATCCGCGGATGATACAGCTTGCCGCCGGCTTTGGCCGTCTCCCGCAGATCAGCGAACATGCTCGCATAGATCGATTGTGTCCGGTAAACGGAACGCCCCAACTGCTTCTCGGTATCCGGCAGTACCGCAATTTTCAGGTTCCAGTCCGCCGCGTACTTTTTGAATCGCTGGGTAGCGGTCTGCTTCGCCGGAAACAGATATTCATCCTCCGATTTGTCCAAATATACCGTCCGATCGTACAGCGTGAGGGTCATCCGCTTCACCCCATTATTCGAGGTTTCTACTTCCCACACGACAGCCGGGTGCAGCAGGGGGACATAATCCTTCTTACCGTAAGGAATTCCGCTGATTCGGATCGCCATTCCCGGCGAGATCGGCGGCATATCCGGCGTTACGACCAAATTGACAGTTCCCTGATAAGCAACTTGTTCGAGTGAGTCCCGTAGATTGATCGCTTCCACCAAGGATGATACATCATATTGATCTTGCAAAATCACCTTATAACTCATGACAGCACCAGCTTCTGCCCAGGCTTGATGGCATTCGGATCTTTACCGATCATCTTCTGATTCAGCTTGTAGATCTGGTTCCATTTCGAGCTGTCCCCGAGCTCCAGCTTGGCGATTTTGGAAAGTGAGTCCCCCGGCTTCATAATGTAGGTTTTGTTCTTTTCCTTCATGTCGGCCCGGGGCTTTTTATTCGTACCGGCAGCCCCGCTACTGCCTGCCGTTTTGGCCACCTTCATTTCACTCCATGTCCGGAGCGTAATGTCAAAATACACATCCCCGACCTCCCCGCCACGGAACGTGGACTGATGGGAAGCGACATACACCGGCACATTCACCGCCGTCTTGGTAATGACGAATTGCAACGGTGTTTTATACATCAAAAACTCGTTAAGTTTATTCATCGCGGTTTGCGGTTTAATATGATCTTCCTCTTCACCTTTGCAAAAAGCTGCATCATACTCTTGTGGGAAAAATGAAGAGAACGATATCTCTTTAATCCGATTGCCTTGAGGAAAATCAAACTCCCCGTAGTTGAGAATCGTAGCCGTTTCCAGGCCTTTTTGGCGTGAAATGCTCACCTCTTCGGGATTAACCGGGAATAGGAACGTCATGCCTTTTCCATTCTTCAACATAAACTCCACCTTGGCCCCCTCCTTTCTGTATGGATGCCTTCGGACCGACTCCATGTCTGCTGTTAACCATCATCTTCAATAGGCCATTGGAGTCGGCTTCCGGTTCTGCGCCGCTTTACTGAATTCGGCTCTCAGCCGTTGTCCGATCTGAAGGATCAATCCTTCCACATCGATCGGGTGTTCCTCATGCACCGTAACCTGCACCGCGCCTGGAGGTAGATTGTAATTCACACTCGTCTCCGCTTTGAAGTCCGTCAGCAAGCCGGATATCGTGCTCATCTGCTCCGGACTGATCTGAACGAGCTGAGGCGACATCATTTTCCCGGAAACCGCTTGATTTTGAGCTGCACTCGCAGGTGGACCAAAAGATCCACTACTTGAAGAGTGACTAAGCGGCACGTATGAGCCGTATGTCGAAATCGATGATCGATCAGGTAACAGCGGTGTACTGACATTAGTGGGCGCAGCATTTGGAATTATCGGTCCTTGAACAGCGACTGCCGTTGAATTAGAAGGTGGTGCCTTCGGCGTTTCCTTCGGTTGAGCAGCTTCCTTGTCTTTTTTCCCGAAGGAAAACGCGTTGGAAAACCACTTGGATACCTGCTCCTTACCTTCTTTGAACTTCTCACCAATACCGGTAAAGGCGCCGCCCACTTTCTCACCAATATAGCTTCCTACGGTGCCGCCGAGCGTTGAGCCGATCATCGTACCTGCAACCGGGATAACGGATCCGATGATCCCTCCGATCGTGCTTCCTATACCTCCACCAACGGCAGAGCCTATGGCCTGATTACGTTCTTTTCCGGATTCGGCAGAGGCGATTGCGGTCGCATCGGCTATATATCCCAATGGGCCGAGTGCACGTTTACCAAGACCCTTCATCAAGCCGGAGCCTAGACCCTTTTTGCCTGCATTTTTTATTGCACTTGCTCCAGGGCTGCCGTCAGCTGCCTGTTTTATTGAATCTGACCCTGCAGCGGTCTTGGCAGCGCTTGCCGCACCTCCGGAAACGATGCCGCTGCCTCCGCCGCCTCCAAACATTCCTTTCGTCATACCCACGGCATCCTTGAGTAATGTCACAGCTCCCTTTCCTGTGTTGCCTGCAGTTTCTATGAAATCTCCCAGTGTTTCAGCTTTGTTAAAACGCTTACCCCATTTGGTTAGTGGCTTATCCCCTTGGCTATTCGGGGTCGGGGCAGCCTGGCTTTGATTGGAATTGGATCCACGGCCGCCCCCCCTTCTAACCCCATTGGGCCTAGGTGCCGTCCTAGGGGCTGGTGTAGGAGCTGGTGTATCTTTACTCCATGCTTCGCGCATCTTTTTTCCTTTACCATATAGTTGGCCACCATTTTTCATAGTGGAACCCACGGTGATAACACCGCCTAAAATGCCTAGAGCCGTATCCCATCCAGACTTTTTACCGCTACCCCCGCCTCCAAGCTGAAGCGATCCAAGCTCCGCCGTAAGATTATCCACCGCAATCGTATTCGCGCTCAGCGCATCAATCAACGGAGAAAAATCAAACCCTGATGCCTTCAAATCCACTAGAACACTCGTATCAACCTGCTTCTGCACGTTCAGCTTTACATTTGCCGAGGCTTGGATGACTTGTGACTTCACCCGCTGCATTTTGGCCAGCAGGCTGTCCAGCCCCTTCGAGGCGCTGTCCTTCAGCACGATTTCAGGCGCCATGCGGGTACGCCCGATTCGCATGACGCGTCCCTGAATCCGCTCAAAATAACGCTCCATCGCCCGCAGCTCGCGGTTGGCCTTGATCACGTTTTTCGGATCAATGACCAGATTCATGCGGTAGTTCATGGCTTCAGCCATTTCGTTTCACCCCCTATTCACTTCAAACTCTGACCGGCCATGCCCTCGATCTCCGACTGGGAGAAAGCGAGCAGCAGCAGGCGCTCGCCTCGCGGGAGCCGCCAAAAATCTCCGGGACGAAGGTGATGCCGGACCCACAGATGATACAGCATCGTCGTCATTCCCCCGGAGCCAATCAGTTTTTTAGGTCAGCAATCTCGACCCCAAAGCCGGACAGCTCCAGCACTTTATCGCCTACGGCATCCAGCTCTCCGGCCAGCAGCATGCGGCGAACCGCCTGCTCTCCGCCCGACAGCTTCAAGCGGCTTGTAATCCGCGGATCGCCCCAGCCGCTAAGCGTCAAACCCTTCACCGACAGACTGCTCGTGGCCTCGGAAATCAGCAATGCATTAAACGTTTCCGTATCCACCTTCTCATCCACTGCACCCTTTACCGTACGGCGAACGGTACAGCGCTCGCGGATGCTGTCCACCTTGCTCGAAGTCAAACCCTGGAGCACCATTTTCATATCTAAGCGCTTAATGCGAACCGTTTCTTCCGGCAGCTTCTCGGCTGCCTCAAACAGACTGTCCAAAATTTGCTCTTCGCTCATGTTCTCGTGCAAGCTCATGCGTATATCTCCTTTGCTCATTAAATAATAGATTCCATTTCCTATTGCAGCGGGCGATGCTCGCCCGTATGAGGTACACCATCCCGGGCGAACCCCCGCTATTTGACGTACTCAAGCAGCGCTTAAGCAGAAACCTCTTAATCCCCCTGAATCGGATCCAATAGCTCGTACCCCTCAAAGGTAAATGAAGTTTCCTCCTGTACTTCTTCACCCGCTGTCCAGTTAGCTAGCTGGATTTTGTCCGGCATGCAGCGGATCAGACGAACGCGCTCATGGCCGTAGGATTCGGGATCATCCAGCTTGGAGATGATATCGAATTTAGTGAAGCCGCGGGCGATCATATCGGAAGTGACCTTGTAACCGCTCATCGTACCGGTTCCTTTTTTGCTGCCGTTTTTGTGCACCGTCCAGTCGTTGCCGACCAGCTTCAGCTCGCGCTTCTCCAATTCCACGCTGGCTTCCAGCTTGTTGATGTGCGTCTGCCAAACCCCGTCAATATACGCCTGGCCGTATGTCCCCATAATGACTCTTGAAGCATCCAACATATTTAGTTCCTCCTCGATTTCTTTAAGTTTTTATAAGAAAAATGTTGATCGGCGTTCTAATTATTGCACGTAAAATGTACCGAACAGCTGCTCCATCACATCGGTTAACTTCACATTCCACTGCAAGAAGACCTGATCCGGCTCCGGCGTGTTCACGGCGGAATCGCCATAGTATGCCGGATCGAGAATGACGTCGTAGCCGTCCGGCTCGATGACATTGCTCAGTGACAACGAAGCGAGGTATTCCTTCACGGCGCCGATTAACGCTAATCGACCTTCCTCCGTGTTGTTCACCTTGCCGATGTAGGTCTGTTCCGCGGCCAACTGCAAGTCCCCATGGATCGCATCCATCACGCGGATGGAACGGATTTTTTTCCAGGCATTGTTTTGGCCTTCAGCCGGATTCACCAACGTGTTGATGCCGCGCAGCGCCTTCACCTGACGTCCGTCATAGAAGAGTACGAACACGCCATTTCGTACGGCCTGCTCCTGCTCGGATCGGGTCCAGCGACGGGTCACATCTTCGAATGGCGTTACCGCATATGTAGCGGATTGGTTCAAGCGTTGACCCGCAATAAGCCCGGTCACATAAGCAGCCGTCTGGGCAGAACTGTAGTTCACGCCGGACAGACGCACGCCCGTCCCCACATTAATAATCCCTTCATGGTTCAACGCAAGCGAACGGGCCGCAGCCAGTTTCGCTGCATCCTTGGAGGTATCGTCCGCAGCGCTGCCGCCGAATACGGCCATCACGCCGCGTCCTTCTTGACGAAGACGCTTCACCCAGGCCGCAAAGCTCTGCAGCAGAGCCATATCTGCAGCATAATCCAGGGCAAGTACGTTGAATTCCTGGCCTTCGACCGCATCCTGCATCTCGATATAATCTGCATTCGTCAGGCCGCCGTTGCCGCTTTTGCCTCCGGACAGCACAGCTCCGTTCACATCAGCAGGAACGCCGGCCGCCTCCAGTGCGGTAGCCGTTACCCAGAGGTTCTCATCGTCTTCATTGATCTGTGCCGCAATCGACGCTGCTGTCCCGTCCAGGCTTGTATAAGTGCCAAGCAGCTTGGCACCTTCATAGAGGCGAAGCTCGCGTGCTGCCGGGTCGATCAGCGACGGCTGCACGGTTACGGAGAAGCCGTTGCCACGACTGCCGGGATATTTCGCCTGCAGCTTCAACACGTCGGAAGGCGTGGCTTCCGCATTTTGCAGCGTTACGCTAGCCGCTGCCGCCGTGTTATCTGCCAGGCGATAGGCCAGCAGCTTCTTCGGCCCGCCAAGCAAAGCCAGATAGAGCGTTTCGTAAGCCGTAGCCCCATCCTGGCTATCCGCGGAATACAGCTCGGAAATCGCGAACTCGCTGCCGATCTCCACGAACTCGCGCACGGGTCCCCAATTGGCTTTAACGGGCACGACGACCGTCCCCCGGGATCCACCCTGAATAGCCGACGCGGCTGCCGCCTTGAAATTCATATACAAACCCGGAAGTACCGGTTTATTTGTGCTTTCCCATGTTCCACCTGCCATGATTAGACCACCTTCGCTTTCATAAATTGTTGGATTCTTTCCTTGACTTCGGTTACCGTGAACAGCTCTCCGTCTGCTCCATACATGGCACCTGCCAGCACTTCCGCCCGAACCTGGAACAGTTCCTTGGCGTGTGTTTCGAGTTCATCTAGCGCATATCGCGGAGCGCTGATACTTCGAGATTCTGCCTTGAGTGTTTTTTTCACAGCCATTGTGACCACCTCACTTTAAAATTGGATGAACGTTAATGCGCCTGATCAAGGCGGCTTCCTCCGGTGAACGCATCTTCCGCTGCGCCAGGGTCAGCTTCAGCTGCCCGTCCAGAATGGGATCAGCCTGCATATCGGAGGTAATCTCCGCAACGGATAAATAGCGGCGATCCTGCGAATCCAACTTCAGCTGGATCTGGGTACCAAGCTCCTCCACCAGCCTTGCAGCTGTCAGCTGCTCGTCCGCGGAATCAAGAGCGGCAATATGTCCGGTAAAGGTTTTACGAACCTCGAACATCGAAGCGCCCGCCATCTTGGTCTCGCAGCCCGTCATCCGCCATAGTACGGCGTGATCTTCCCGTCCCGCGGGCCATGCCGTATGATAGATGCGCCAAGGAACGCCCAGCACATCTCCTGTCCAGGCTGTCAGCGTATGCAGCCACTCGTCGGGTTGTCCGGTGGAACCGGCCCCGGATGCCTGCGGCATATAGACGCCGAATCGCATGATCCGGATCATTTTGCCTGAAACAGAATCGAACTTGTCGGCTTCCGGCACACCCAAATAATGCAGCTTGAATGCTTTCCCATCGGCTCCGATAACCTGCTTGCGATGAAGTCCCGGGATTAGAAGTTCCACCCAGCGATCCAACTGAAGCAATTCGGAACGATCCGCATACAGCTTCAATCGAACCACCTGCCGGTACCCTGCCCATGAGGATTTCCAAACGTCCTCTCCCAGCGTAATGACGCCATAAAAAGGCTCGCTCACCCCATCCGGCGGATGTACGTCATATATTTGGCCTTCAAGCTCCGGAACGATATCTAGAACGGCCTGCTTGACCGCCCCTCTCATTCCGCAGATAGCCGGGTGGCTTCCGGTCGGTTATGGGATAGCCAGCTTCTTGCGACGATCACATGCTTGCGCAATACGGCCCCCTCCTTTCTATTCATATAGAGCATCGAAAATGAAGCAATCGAAGCCTAAAGCCGCAGCAAAAAAACCGGTCCTTCTCAAGGCCGGCTCACATCTACACTGTGTGTGTTCGGTATGCTCTGTTTAACTTCATTTCCGATAATACAATCTTACACCCCTAAATCGGATGCGCTGACGTCTTATAGGACGGATAATGCGGAACTTTAAGTGGAATGTCGGCGGAAAATAGTACGAACCTATGTTCGCATTTTTTGATTACATACCAGTTCTCTTAGGTCTCTTCCTCAACAACGCTGCCTCAACTTGAAACAAAAAAACCGGAGGGCCTCCATTCTGAGGTCCTCCGGTTTTGGCTCGATTTGATGATCCACGCTCGCTCGGCACTTATTCAGCTCATTTTGCTCTTTGCGACTTTCTCCAATTCCTGCAGCTTCAGCAGCCCCCTGTCTGCTAAAGCCAGTGCCAGTTTATAGAAGGCCCGGGTGCGGATCTTGGTATACGTATCCTTGCTGACAGGCGGTTCAAGGATATGGTTGTACACCTTGTAATCAAATACGTCGTCCTGTTTCATATACCGTTCCCGAATGAGGGTTTGTTCCCGGTCGCCAAGCCGCTCCACGATCGACTCGATCGTCTCGCAATACTGCTTCCTGGCCGCAGGCATATCTACATTATATATGGCAACCGAGGCCGTTTGGTCCGTGGTGACGTTGGTCGGTCCGTGAAATCGTTCCGTGTAGGATGCAGTGACGCTCGTCTCCCTGACTTCAAATGTAATGGTTTTATAGATACGATATTTCTCGAATATCGCTTCAACAGCATTTTGGGTCTTTCTGCGATCCAATTCCGGTAAAAATGGGTTCATTCGAAAAACACTCCCCTTTTGATTGTCGTTGTCGAGGTTTGCTTTGCCATTTGGCAGAAGTTTGTCTCATCTCAAGTGTTCGTATGTTGTTCGTATTTTTTCATTAATATACCACTATTTGGAGACCGGCGTAAACCTTCAAATGGGCGAACTATTCAGGAGAATATGGATCATACCTTTCATATCCTTGCCTTTTGGCAATAATTCTCTCTTTTGTTTTACCTGTTGGCAAAGGAGAGTCATGTGTTTATACTATAAGTAGATGTTTCAGATGGACTATGGTGAGGAGTGGCCGGAACGTGGAACGCATATTTGGATCATACTTGAAAGAGATGCGGGAGAACAAAGGCTGGAGCATCAATCAGCTGGCCCAAGCCGCCGATATCAGCGGATCACAAATCTCCCGGATCGAGAATGGGCTGCGGGGCATCCCCAAGCCGCAAACGCTTCGCAAAATGGCAGAGGCACTTGAAGTTCCCTATGAAGAGCTGATGAATAAAGCAGGTTATTTGCAGCAGGATGCTGCCAAGCACGAAGACATCTCGGCTCCCGCTTGGGCAACCTCCAGGGATAAAAGGGATTTCAAGAAAATGCTTGAGGATGACGGTGAGCTCATGTTTGACGGCGTCCCTCTGAACGAGGAGGACAAGCAGCGCATCAAGGACGTCCTGACCGGACTGTTCTGGGAAGCCAAGCAGATGAACAAGCGCAAGAAATAAATCTACATAATAAGGAGATACACACCGATTACAACGATTCAACCAAAACCAATATTGCAGGTGAACCGGCATGGATGATCATTTACAACCCTTAATCCGTCAGCTGATCAAAAAACATCATACCAACTGCCCTTTTGAAATCGCGGCTTCCTTGGGCATACATATTCGATTTGCAGATTTAGGCCAAACGACCAAAGGGCTGTATTTCCGTAAGCTAAGGCGGAGATTCATCGTCATCCACAATCAGCTGCCGCCGCCATGGCAGCGTTTCGTATGCGCGCATGAACTCGGGCATGACCGTCTCCATAAGGGAATCAGCCGCTTTTTTCTGGAGGAGCATTCCTATTTCAGTCCGGGCAAACTGGAGCGGCAAGCGAACCGCTTTGCCATTGCCCTACTGACGGCGGGTCTGGCTCCCGGACCGGGTGAGTCCTTGCACGAGTTCTATCTACGAGCTGGCATTCCACAAGAAATGCTATATTTTTTTAGACTTTAAACGAACATATGTTCCTGAATTATAGTGAGGGATTCCATATAGCTAGCCCCTTCCTGCGAGCAAAAAAACAACCCGCTCTTGACATGACGTCAAAAGCGGGTTTCTATGCCAGCCCCTTTTAGAGAAGAGTTCATACAAGAGGTTAGCAGCAGGGACAGACGGATGTTCTATTGTTAGGTCCCCCTTCCCTCCGTTCAAAGCGGTTCAAAGATGGCTACCTGTCGTTTGCCCACCTTCACATGCTGAATCCTTTGAAACCGGTCATGCTTTAATTTTTGCCCTTTATCGGATATGACGGCAACCACGGAACGGGCAGGGTCCAAGATGGAATGAATGCCGTTAAAGAAATCCTCCACCGGCTCCTCGCTTCCACCGCCCCAGCTAACCAGGTCACCATAAGGGAGATCGGTCATGACGATATGGATTCCCTTGCAGGATGCCAGGTTCTCCTTCGGTTGAGTTATGTCGGCTTGAAAACAAACCGTCTCTTCCAAGCACGACGACCTTAGCAGCTCCCTCAATCGGCTAGCACTTTGCAGCGCATCCTGGTGGGACGGCTTATGATACAACGCCAACAGTTCTTTCAGCTGTTCGGTGCGTTGTTCCAGCCCCTCTTCACGGAGCAGCGACAGGTTCTTCTCGGCTATTCCGAGCACCTCTGCGTTAATATCAGAGCCGACCACGCGATGAATGCGCTGCCCGTGCAGCAGGCCAACCGCCGTTAACAGATACGCCCCGCCGCAGCAGGGATCGAACAAGGTATACGGCCCCCGTACCCCTTTTTTCTCCAATAGATGAAAGCACCTCTGAGCAATCTCGCTGGCTAGTCTGACAGGAAACGAAGTCGTTCCCTGCGCATTATACAGAACCCGGCCGCTGGCGAAATCCTCGTAGCTGCGCTGGGCTGATTCATAGATATATTCCATTCGAATGATTCCTTCCATCCGGCTAACGCCTGAGTAATATCAAATAATCCAAATACAGATTAACATCCCTAGGCCAGATATCAAAATCCGCATGGTATATCTATCCTGCACCCCGCTTTTATTTATCCAGATGCGACATGTAATCAAATGCCGTCGTGCCGTACACATTCTTGAAATGTCGATTCAAATGGGCAAGATCCGTGAAGCCGCACTGGGTAACGGCCTGATATACATCCCGGCTGTCCTCGATCAGCTGCTTGGCGTGCTCCACTTTGCAATTCAGATAATACTGATACGGAGACAGACCCGTATTCGCTTTAAAGGTACGGATGAACTGATATTTCGACATCCCGAACTCCCCGCTTAATTCGTCCAAACGGAGAACATGCTCCAGATGATCCTGCATCATATCTTTCGCCTTCCGCGTAAACATACTGTCCTTCCGGCTATCAGGATTCAGGATATCCTCATTAAAATGCCCCGCCAAACCCAGAAGCAGCTCGCTGCTTCTAGCCTCCGGCTCACCGGTGAAGATCGACCTCGTCACATCCAGGATGCTCTTCCGCAGCCCGGCGTGATAGACAATCGGGGATTGGAACCGGACGATATCCTTTTTCTGAATCAATTCCAGAAATAGCTCTGGATGAATGTAAATCATCACATAATCGATGCCCGTTCGTTCCTGGGACCAGCCATCATGTTTCTGCTCCGGATGGAACAGCATAACCCCGCTTTGGTAAGAAGCCTGCTGACTTCCGTCCAGCGAGTACTTCTGAATGCCGCGCAGCGTGACGCCGAGGGCATACTCCTCGTGATAATGTTTTTTATATTTGAAATCCGTCAGGCTCGCGGACAGTGCCGTGATGCCCACCGCTTTTTTATAAATAAACTGCTCCATCTTCCATCACCCCTTTATGAGCTCCGGTATGCCGGATACGACAATTGCCGAGTACAGCAGAAACAAAGCCAGGATCGTGTTGGTCGTTCTCCGATATTTTTGCATAATTCCTTGAAAAAGGCTACCGCACACGGCCCAGGTCATATACGCAGACAGCCCGATTAACGATACCGCGACAACAAACGCCGAGATAACAGGGCCTGCCGTATAATACGGCATGACGTAGCTGGGAATGACTGTCAGCGTGAACAATACCACCTTCGGATTGAGAAACTGCATCAGAAAGCCGGACGTGAAGGACGCCGTTTGATTAGTGCCTGACCGGGATACGTCCATGGTATATACCTGATACGTGAGATACAGCATGAACAGACAACCTACGATCCGCAAGATTGGCAGTATGATCGGCATGCCGGTAGACAGCAGCTGGCCTAATACGACCGAAGCGGCGATTAATAAGAAAAAAGCGATGGAGGCTCCGGCAATGTAGCGCAGGGTCTTCTTCATGCCGGAGTTTTGAACCGAAGACAAAATGACGATATTGGATGGCCCCGGCGAGAAAGCCACGATAAAACAGTAAATAAAAAACGAAGATAGGTTCATGATGATAGCTCCTAACAAAGGAATTTCCTTTGTCATTATAGAGTCGGAAGCAAAGCGGGGCATAGTACATTATTGCAGCGGAACAAGAGCCGCTCGACGGATTGTGATTGTTCGTTTTTCATTCATATATCTCCCTGATCTAATTTATAGTTCATTCTATATAATTTATTTGTTCTAATTTTATAGATCGATTTAAACCATAATAATCCACACTTTTCCATTTGTAACCATGCAAAATAAAAAAGCACAACCTCAAAATCCATAAGGCTGTACCTTTATGTTCGAACACGGCTTTATTAAAAGTATCTGGGGCCATGATCATTCTTTGTTAATATTACACGCATCAGCCAACCCGGAAGCCTTTTGAAAGGTCGCTGCGCGAATCATGCGGCTTATGCAGCAGTTCGTCGGCGCGGACGCATTCATACCCTTGGATATGGACCGTGTCAATCACTTCCTCAAGGCTTGCGATCATTCTGCTTGGGGCATCAGGCTCCGCCCCCCAAGTATCTCCGCTGTCATGCAGCAAAATAATCGAGCCAGGCTCAAGCTGATCCAAGATCCGTCCTTTGAGCGGTTTGTTCTTACTCCCCTTGCCCCAATCCCACCCCATGATCGACCACAGCACGATCCGGTATTTTCGCAAAGCAAATAAATCGCCTAAATTCAAAATCCCCCACGGAGGACGGTAAAATGCCGGGCGCTCGCCCGTGATTCGTTCGATGATATCGGCAGACCGGTGCACATGCTTGTCCCGGATATGGCGCGGACTCATTAGCCAATTGGGAAGATGGGAATAGTTGTGAATCCCGATTTGATGCCCTTCCATGTGGATGCGTTTCATAAGCTCCGGGTATCGCTCCGCTTTGCTGCCCAGTACAAAAAAGGTCGCCTTGATCCTTTTTTTCTTGAGAAGATCCAGCAGTTTAGGAGTATGCAGCGGGTCTGGGCCATCATCAAAGGTAAAAGCGATCTGCCGGCCACGCCGGCCGCGCAGGGTTACCCCAAATCCCCAGATCCGTGTGATAACATATGGAATGATCATATAGATAAAGACAAACATCAGCAGCAGATTCAGCATCACCATACTCATGCCGTTTCCTTAGAATAACGCAAAAGCAATGATTTTCTGGTCAGCATCAGCATTTTGGGCACAAGCTTGGGAGCATTTTTCTTCGTGCGTTCCCGACCCACCGGATGCAGCACCCTGAGTAAAAGCCGCAAATAATAAGTAGAGAACACGCGAAACCCCTTGGATTCCAGCGGATGCAGCTCAAAACCGAGCCCGTGAATAATACCGCGGTGCAGCAGCGTTATTCCAGTCAAAGCTTTGACCTGCGCAAGCTCCGGTTCCGTCTCCATCGCCTCGCTAATTTGCTTAATCGATCTCCGCAGCATTCTTGCGGTCAAAAGCGCGGCCCGGTCAGCCCCCAGCTCTCTGGAAAGCTCCAATACCTGCCGGTTGTCCAAATGGAGTTCACCGACCCAATCCCCCGAATAAATCCACTCTCCGTCCTGGCACTTCAGGTTTTTTCCATGATGCCGGCGGATGACCAGCTTGCAAATCCCGTATCTTTTTATTCCGGCGCTGCGCAGTTTCGTGATTTGATCAAAAACCGCTTCCCAAGCCATCCATACCGACTGAGCGCTTGCCTTCGTAATGGTAGCTAACATGTTCATTATGGTCACATCTTTCCTTTCCATTTTTGAATCGGTCTTCTGCAGTTATACCTCGCCTTTATTCCCTGCAGGAAAGGCATTTGTTTAGTTAGATGGCGGAAAACCAAAAACCCATGCCATTATTTTAAAAAATGATTCTATCTTTTCCCTTTCTTGTTTCTTAATGTTTTCTTAAGTCTTAATACTGGGGGATATGCACACTTTGTACGGCGGAATAGATGGTACCGATAACCGGGCTGGGATTAGCAAAAACAAGAGACATCGAGTGATCGAAAAGAGTAATGTTATGCCTATCAGCGCGTGTTTGACCTTTACCTAATGATAGTCCAGCGGTCCGTTTTACGCGGTGGCAGTACCAGCGGGCTTTGCGTGGTGGCGCTTTTGCCGTGGTGGCATTACCAGTGCTCCGATTTAGTGATTGCCCCTCCTACCTCTCTACAAAAAAAGAGGTTATTGGAATATTGATGCAAAAGTGCACTTTTCCCCGGCCTAAATCGCGCTCTTTTAGGAAAAACCTGCGAAAGTGCAAGCTTTTTCGACCCTATGAGCTCCAAACAACAAATAAACGAGGAAAGGATGCACAATTGCAATAAAAAAGCCAAAACCAAAATCGCCCTCTATGAAGCCGGTATTTCATTCACTCATGACCGCATGTACCGTTTGCAAAATGCCGGAGCTAAGCCGGGCCGAATTCCCCGGAGATGAACACCAAATTCATGTAGGTATCTCCGTAAAAAAGCACCCTTCTTTCAGGCGAAGCTGCCGTTAAGAAGAGTGCTTTTTTAGTTAAGCTACGTCCACCTTATCTACGTTGCGGAACGAGAGATAAGCAATCAGAAGACCGATAACTCCCAAGATCAACGGTATCGTTATATTTCTGCTAAGCGAAAGGCCCTGGCTGTTGTTGCTGACTAAGACCACGATAATGATCGAGGACACGATCGTTGTCGGTACGGATTTTTTTCGCATCCCGAAGAATAAAGGAATGAGGCCGAGACACGCTGCTGACAGTGTTTGGATCAACAATTGGATCCCCGTATGCAGTAGTACGCCGGCCTCTAATTTTCCCGGAATAAACTGAAAATGGCTGTTCAGAGCCAGAATGGATATACAGGTAATAAAAGTCGAGATGAGCATCGCTCCAAACGTAAGAGCCAGAGCCAGCAGCATTTTCGCCATGATCAGTTTTTTACGCTCGATCGGGTACGTAAACAATAAGCTGATCGTTTTATTTTTGTATTCCTCAATAATAAATCTGCTTAGCAAGACTGAAGCAAACACGATAAATACCGCACGGCAAAGTAGCCCCGCTATCGATAACGCATCGGCGAAACTCGTGAATGCAGGACCTCCGCCCCTCTCCGTGTAGGCTATATCGGCGAAACTCCCGAATGCAGGATCTCCGCCCCCCTCCGTGTAGGCTATAAGAAACATGAAACCGGCGCATAGGATCGTTGCAATAACCGCCCCTCTATAAAACCAGGCTAACTTCTGCTTTTTCATCTCCATACGGATCAGCTTAAGCATACTGCTCACCTCCGCTAATCTGATGCATAAAATACTCCTCGAGCGAAGTATGCTTATGGTTTATCGATTCAATCGCCACATCATTCAGTACCAGCGCCTTGGTCAATTCCTGCTGCGTAAATTTGGACTCGTAAATGCGTATGGCTGAATCACCGACGATTTTGAAATTGCTGACTTTCAGCTGATTTTCCAGTACAAATACAGCTTGTTTGCATTGTGGGGTCACAATTTCGATATAATCTGTGTTTTCGCAGCGCATCTCATCCATAGACACTTCGCGGATAAATTTGCCGCCCTGAAGAATGCCGATCGTATCTGCAACTTGTTCGATCTCACCCAGCAAATGGCTGGATACCAGCAGCGTCATCCGGTACTCCTTGCTCAACATGCTCAGCAAACTTCTAAAATCCTTAATCCCGACCGGATCAAGTCCATTGATTGGTTCATCCAGAATGAGCAGCTCGGGTTTGGTTATAATGGCGCGGGCCATGCCCAGGCGCTGCTTCATGCCAAGCGAAAATTCGGATACCGATTTGCCTTGGATGGAAGTTAGATTAACCATCTCAAGCGCTTCGTTAATTGCATGTTTGTTATAATAACCCATATATTCCGCATGCATCTCCAGATTTTCAATCGCCGTCATTTTATCGTAAAAAATCGGATACTCGATGATGCTGCCAATGCGTTTAAACATTTCAACCGATGAAGGCGTAAGCTTCTCTCCGAATATTTCAATCTCACCGCTGGTTGGTTTGACCAGATTCAGCATCATTTTCATTAGCGTTGTTTTACCGGCTCCGTTTGGACCGAGCAGTCCGTAAATCTGCCCCTGCTTGATATTCATACTGACGTCAGAGACAACATCTTTGCCTTTATAGGTTTTGCTGACATGGCGGGTACTGATGACATAACTCATTTATATTTACCCCTCTCACTTATCTCTTGATCATAGTATAACCGCCAACATTTTCATATTTGTTGCGCAATTCTTACGAATCTCTTAAGTGTAGAAAGCGACTCGATAATAAACAATCATATCACATGGAATAAACAAAGACCGGTTCACTCACAACCAGTCAGATTAATATGATCCAAATTGGTGCTGCTATTGAAAATAAACTCCACTTTAGTCTTCCTTTCTTCTGTATTAGATGTGTTACCTATTCCCTAGCAACTCTTACCTTATTTGCTCTACGGCTTCAGATTTTTATCCAAAAACTTGATCATTGTATTGAAGAAATCGAACAAGTTCTCTTCGTTGGTAAAGCCGTGTCCTTCATCACCCGCGGATCATTCGCCCCTTGAGCCACGAATCATGGCGTTACGATCTTATCGACGTGAACACTGGCGAAATTTGCTTCAGCATTTCTTTGTCCTTTTCGGCATCACCGACACGTTCGTTTAAGAGATTTCTCATGGTCTCCCAATACGGTGGGATCGTTCCCAAGAACGAGAATCAAACAAAAAACCCTCTGACGCCAGCCATTGTAGCGTGACATCAGAGGGTTATTTCACTATTTATTTACAGCTACGATTTACGTTTGGTTCGCAGCGTTAGCCGATGCTAGCTTTCCTTCGGAAAGCTTTTAGGCGAATGCAGCAAATGGCTCCAAAGTAGCTTTTTTCCCAAAAATCTTTCAGCTTCGTAAGAATCGATTCCGTCTCCTCCGCTACTTTCGCTTTTTGTCTAGCACTAATATGATGTTAAGAAGCCGCGCTACGATAGCTTCTTTAACGAGATCGTGAAAACGGTCCGTTCATACGGCTTGCTTGCGACGCGAATTTCCCCGCCCATCAGCTCGATCAGTCTTTTCGTAATCGTCAGACCCAAACCGCTGCCCTGGAATCTTTTATTCCTTGAATCCTCCAGCGTATACATCCGCTCGAAAATAAGCTCCTGATCCCGTTCATGAATACCTTTGCCTTTATCCCAAATGTCGATAAGCACCCGGCCCTGCTCATCCCGCAGCTTCATGCCGATCACCTTGCCCTGTGAACCATAACGGATCGCATTGCTCAGCACATTGTTTAATGCGCGGTTTAGTCCTTCTTCATTGCCCCATGCATAAAGCGGCGTTTCCGGAATATCGATGTCAGCCTGCAACCCTTCGGATTCGATCAGATCATAAAACATCAGCATGCTGTTTCTGGAAATTTCATTGATATGTATGCGGGTCAGGGGCATCTCCTTATCCCCCGATTCCAGCTTGGCCAGGTCAAAAAAACGGTTGATCAACTCTACGATCTCTACAGTCTTCGTATGCACCTTATCCAGTAGCCGCTCCCTTTCCTCCATTGGCAAGTCGGCCTTCTGGTTCAACGTTTCGATATAACCGAGCACCACGGTAAGCGGCGTCTTCAAATCATGCGATATGTTTGCCAACATCCGGCGCATCGCGATTTCTGTACGCATAAATCCTGTCTCGGACTGCCTGGTTTGCAAAAGCAAGTGATTGATGGCAATCAACAGTCTACGATATCCTGGATCCTCCGTAAAAAGCAGCAGTTGCTCCTGCGAGGACGAAGCCTCAATCGTACTCAGTTTATCGATGATGTAGCCGAGCTGCTTAGCTCTTTTTTTCCGACCCATCCACTGCATCACATTTAGCAACGCCAACATGATCACAACAATCAGCAGAACGGCAACCACTAAAATTCCCCCAAGCGGTAGCCGATGCCCCACAGCGTTTTGATGTACTGCGGATCGGAGGGCTGATCTTCAATTTTGTCGCGCAAACGGCTCATATGCACATTAATGACATTTTCATCACCGAAATAGTCGTCATTCCAGACGGATGTGAAAATGTGCTGCTTGGTGAATACCTTTTTCGGATTCGTCATAAACAGCTTTAAGATTTGCAGTTCTTTGGCCGTCAGCTTGATCTCCTGGCCGTTTTTGGTCACGGTCAAATGATCCAGATCCATCTCTAATTCATGGACCCGGATGATTTTATTTTGCTCAGTTGGGGGTGCTATTGCATAAGCCGTCACGCGGCGGATAGCGGCCTTCACTCTCGCCGTCAGCTCAATCATCGAAAAAGGTTTCGTAATATAGTCATCCGCGCCAAAACCAAGGCCGAGCGCCTTGTCCACTTCCCCATCCTTTGCGGATACGATCAGTACCGGCACATGGCTTTTCTCCCTGATTTTTTTAAGAAAATCCATACCGCTGATCTTGGGCAGCATCATATCCAGCAGTACGAGGTCATAATCTCGTTCGGCAAACCGCTCGAGCGCCTCCTCTCCGTCTTTGGCAAGCACCACCTGAAAACCTTCCATCGTCAAATAGCTCTCTACCATTTCGCCAATCGAGCTGTCATCCTCTACAAGAAGTATGTTCGAAGCCACGTCATTCACGCCTTTCTTTTTACGTCCATAACTCTAATATACTGGAAACAACGGCCCCGAGGTATATTCAGATTCATCTTCAAATAACCGATCAAACTAAAATAACCCCACAAACTGATCTGTTGCAGCCTTGCGTACCGCCGAGTGTCGCATGAAGCACGTGTACAAAAATACAAATCGAAGGATGCATGACCCGCATCTTTTAAATGTGAGGGATGCACAAAGGACGCTATTTTAGAACGTTGTTGCGGTCTGGACGTTCATCAAACGAACTGTGTCCGCTGCGGGATTGGCTTCAGTCTCACCAGGTTTCCCATGTTGCCATGGAAAGCACCGGGGTACTTTGGGTTCCCGTGTGGAACATTCTGGAGGGGAGTTTCCAGCTTGTTTTGGGTAACGCTCGTCTTATCAGAAATGTACCCGGGCGCAAAACGGATGTGAAAGACGCCGTGTGGATAGCCCAACTGTTGCACTGCGGGCTTATTGCGGGAAGCTTCGTTCCGAATGAAACCTTTTACGCAACTTCGCAATCTCACCAGATACCGTCGCAAGTTAAGTCGTTCAAGTGACCGCGGAGATGAGTCGGATTCAAAAAATACTCGAAATTGGCAACATCAAATTCGCTGCTTTTATCTCCGATGTCTTTGGGACTTCGGGTATGGCGGGCGGGGGGATGTCCAGGCAACCATGAGAGTGCTGGCAAAAAGAAAAGCTCTCGCATTCCTAAGGGCAAACGCATGCTCAAAGCGGTTTTATGCCAATGCGCATGGTCGGCCTCCATGACCAAAAGCTCTAGAATGCGGGCATTTTTTGACCGGATCGTCAAACGACAAGGGAAGACGGATTGTAATATGAAGTGCGACACCTAAAACAAAATGGCCTGACTCCAAATACAGATTAACATCCCCGTGCCTTGTATCAAAAACCGCATGCTGAATACGGCGAGTACCGAAAATGTACCAAACATTGACACTAATGATTTCATTCGCGACGCTGGTTGTGTTAATACTTTCGTTCCATAAAAAGAAATAGACCGCCCTTGGTCAGGATCACGGTCTATTTCTGATCGAATTATAGTAAGGCCGCTCTTATGGCGGTACGTTGTACTCGGGGATCGTGTTCGCGCACGGTCCCTCTTCCATTCTATACACAAATTTCCATTATAGAGTCGGAAGCGAAGCGGGACATAGTACATTATTGCAGTAGAAAAAGAGCCGCACGAGTACGGCTCTTCCGCAGATTCGATCCTTTCTATCGCCCTTAGTGACCAGACTGGTGCGTCTTTGGTTGTTCCTGCGCATGTGCGCTGCCGGATAGATTCAGTAGAACGACCCCCGCGATGATCAGCAGGATCGAGAATATTTTCAGACCATTAATCTGCTCCGCAAAGAACATATAACCGATAACGGTAATGATCATGATGCCAAGTCCCGACCAGATCGCATAAGCTATGGATATTTCAATCTGCTTCAAGCTCAGCGTCAGGAAGCTCAAGCTGCAAATATAGAACACCACCAGCAGCACGCTGGGCAGCGGTTTGCTGAACCCCTCCGACAGCTTCATGTTCAGCGTCCCCGCCACTTCAAACAGAATAGCCAAACTTAAATATAACCAATGCATAATCTCAAGACTCCTCCCGTTTCCCTGCGGCAATGCCGAACAATAAGATGTCCATGACGGACTGCAGCAGCTCCCCTAGCGGCAATTGATGCTTCACCGTCGCCCTCGAATCATAAATCTGATGGAGCGAGCCGAGATACAGATCGATGAACAGCGGCATATGAATTCGTTTGATACTTCCCTCGGCCATCCCCTGCTCCATCAGCTCAGTAACAATGCCCCATTCCTCTCTGAAAAAGGTGTCCAGCTTCTCCCATTGCGCATAATGCGAGCGCTTCAGATCCGGCAGCATTCCCAAATCCATCTTCTCCATCTCCTGGGGCAGACAGATTAGAATCTGGTGAATCTTCTCCAGAACGGTAAGCTCCTCATCCCCCGCAATTTCACGTTCGCGCTGCTGGATGTGCCGGATCATTCCGTCGATGATATGTTCGACAATCTCTTCTTTGGATGAAAAGTGCTCATAGATCGTCCGTTTACTAATCGCAAGTCCGCGGGCCAGATCACTAACCGTAAAAGTAAACCCCTGCCGCTGAATTAAGCGGATCGTTTCATTCAATATTCGCTCGCGCAAGTGAACAAACTCCCCTTCTGGTACTGTAAATACGATTCCGGTACCATTAGTATTATAACACCTCGATCCGCATGAAATCCAGACATGATTTCTATAAAATAGACATGTGAAGAAAAACGCGATTCGTGCATTTTATCAGTAGCCAGACCGCCGCTTATAATAGAAAGTTTTTCTTGCGAGATAAACAGGCTAGACCCTCTGAAGTTAATCTGATCTCATAAAAAAAGAACCCGCTTATATACCTTAAGCAGGCTCTCATAGATGAAACACCCTTTAATCAAACCGCACGTCGCCAATGCCGAACCAAGGAAAATATCCGCCTGCCACATAAGCGAAAGCGGCGGCAGCTGCGAGTAATCCGATGACAAGAAGGTCATAGCGCGAGTAATGCGACGGATAATAATACGTCCTGGACATCGCCTGATCCCCGTCAAATTGCTTGGCCTCCATCGCAGCGGCTACCCGATGGGCCCGGCGGATGCTCTGCGCCAGCAGCGGGACCACATACAGTCCTGCGCGATTCACCATGCCGCGAATCCCGCGAATCGGGCGAACTCCTCGCACTTTCAAGGCTTGGCGGCGGATTACATATTCCTCCCACACCATGGGCAGCAGCCGGATCGAAGCCATGAAACTGTACGCATATTTGGGCGCCAGCCTCAGCTTCTGCATCAGGCTGTAGAATAAATCCACCGAGGACGTTGTCGTAACGAGCAGCAGCCCCTCCGAGGCAAAGGCAATTCCCTTAAAGCCCAGATGCAGCCCCCGGTAAAAGCTTTCTTCCGATACCCGGAATAACCCCCACTCCCACCAGATCGTCTCCCCCTTACCGAACAGCATCATAGAAGAGGCGGACGATATGAAAGCAAGCAGAAATGGAATGAAGAACAACAGCATTTTCCACGGCTTCACCCCGCTCAGCACCACGAGACAGACCATAAAGATCAACGCTTGATACAAAACAAAATCAAGATCATGGGTTAACACCGTCATGAAAAATAGCGCACAGATCAGACCCAGCTTCACCACCGGATTCGCCCGGTGCAGCCAAGTAGTCCGCACGGGATTCCATATATTCATGCGTTCACCCCCGAAAGGCGATGATCGGCCCCGGCAAAGTTACCATGAGGGTCGACAGCGCCGTTCACTCCCTTAGCCGCCTGCTCGGATGCAATCCCGCCAGACCAGCGCGGGGAAGGCATGCTCGAGGTCAGCTGTCCCTCCCGGATTTCCCATATATGCGTGGCAACCCGCTGCGCGATCTCCATTTCATGCGTCACCATGAGAATGGCGGTTCCCGCGCGGCGCAGTTGCTCGCACATGGCCAGAATCGCGAAGGTATTCCGCGCATCCTGTCCGAAGGTCGGCTCATCCAGGAGCAGGATGGACGGCTGTCTAGCCATGGCCGTAGCCACGCTCAGGCGGCGTTTTTGACCTGTCGACAGCTGGTACGGATGCCTGGCCTCCATACCCTTCAGTCCAAAGCGTTCCAGACAGCGGTCGGCCTGCTTCTTCGCTTCCACGGGCGGCACATGATCCACCAGCAGCGAGTAAACCACCTCATCGTCGATGCGCTCCGTCAGGAATTGAAGCTCCGGATTCTGAAACACGAATCCGATATGACGCAGCTGCTGCTCTCTCTTCTTTCGCACCTTCCTGCGCTTGCCCTGAATGACCTCTTCCCCGCAGAGTACATAGGTCCCTTCGGAGCGCAGCAGCCCCATCAAACTGAGCAGCAGCGAGCTTTTGCCTGCTCCGTTCGGCCCCACCACTGCAATGAATTGTCCCGGATACACCTCTGTCGAAGGGAGAGCGATAACGGGTTTATCCCATCGGAGTCCCCTGAAATCCGCCAATTGAATAACAGGCTCCCCACGCTGAGCGTACGGTGGAGCAGCCTCATGCAGAAGATTACCCGGCTCATCACCAAGCGCATCGACCGGAGCAAACAACTCTCTGCCCGCCCGGGTCTGCTCGTAATCTTCCCATACGCCAGGATACCAGATTCCATAGGTTTGGAGTTCCTTCTTGTATTCAGTGAATATCACTGCTGGGGGACCTTCGCCAAGAATCACGCCATCCGGGCTGAACAGCACCACGCGATCCACGTATTTGGCCATTTCTTCAATCCGGTGCTCCACGATGATCAGCGTACGCCCTTCGGATACGGCCTTCACCGCGGACCAGATTTGCTCCCTGCCTTCCGGGTCGAGCAGCGCAGACGGCTCGTCAAGGAACAGCACCTCCGGCTCTAGCATCAGAGCCGATGCCAGCGCCAGTCGTTGCTTCATGCCTTGGGACAGATGTCCGATCGGCATATGAAGCTCCTCAAGATCAAGCCCCACCTCGATCAGGGCCGCCTGCATCCGCTCCTTCATCTCGTCGCGGGGGACACTTAGATTTTCCAGTACGAAAGCGAGCTCTTCATCCACGTACGGCATACAGAACTGGGTATCCGGATCTTGAAATACATAACCCCAAGAGCGCGGAATTAGCTGCTCCTCGCATTTCATCGGCACCTCCGTTGCGCGGGGAATCATCCCGCTAAGCACCTGCAGCAGCGTGGACTTGCCACAGCCGCTCGGACCGAGCAGCAGCACCTTCTCCCCGCGGACAGCCGAGAAGGAGAGGTCTTTAAACATCAATCGCTCCTCGCCCGGATACTTCAGACGCAACCCCTCCACATACACGGCCGGTTCCGGAAGCATCTCAGCAGACTGAGCCGGAACCGGGCTAACCGTGGCATTAGACATGGCGCGGATCATCCAGTGCTTCGTAATCCTTCTTCGACGCAGGACGGAGCAGGGATGTCACGCCCGTACGGTCGAGCGCTTTGGCCAGCAGGAGCATAAGGAGGCCTGCAATGACGGCGCCGCTAAGTACCCGCATACCGTATTTGGCCAGGAACATCCATGTCTGCAGGTCATCGGTATAGCTGTAATAGAAGTCCATGATCATCGAGCCGATGGCCGCGCCGGCACCGGCAATCGCTAGCGTCCACGCCGAGGTGCTCCGATAACGGAACGCCGCGAATACCAATTCAGCCCCCAGTCCTTGAATGAGGCCATACAGCAGTAGGGTCAATCCCCAGCCGCTGCCAAACAGCACTTCTACGTGGGCCGCCGCCACTTCCGCGATAATGGCCACTCCCGGCTTTCGGATCAGCAAGTAAGCAAGCGTGGCTGCAGCGAACCACATGCCGTATAACAACTCATCCGCTTCAAAGAACAGCGGTTTTAACAGATTATAGACCGAGCCCCAGAAGTGATAAATGACGCCAAGCACCAGCGATACCAGTACCGTCACCAAAATATCGCTTAACCGAAGCCCTTTTCGGGGCTGAACCCCCAACTTCTCTTGCGCAGACGTTCCCATAACAACACATTCCCCTCTCCACCTCTATTTTTGTGTAAACACAACAAAAAACCGTCTGGAAAAACGCGCAGACGGAAAAATAGGCCCTATGTAGGCAGGGTCGGATATTCTCTACGCTGGCATTACCCAGTTCAGATTAACGGTCAACAGCGGATAGCAGCTGCAATCTCAGCCTGATTCACTCAAGCCCCCGTATTCCTATTCGGTTTCATGTTAACTTTAAAATACACATTCACTCCGGAATAAGCAAGAACCTTTTTTCAAAAATGGCTATTTATTGATTTCCATCTCATTCTATGTCAATATCAGAGTGATTGGCTTTTCCACCAACGTTTATTGCTGACACCTATGCACAAAGGAGAATGACATGGCTAAACAATTGCTGCGTCTGATGACTGAGCTGTCTTCCCGCAAGTGGCTGTCCCGAATCATGGGGCATTGTTCCCACAGCCGGCTGAGCCGTCATCTAATACCTGCATTTATACGAATTTATCAAATTCCGGCGCATGAAGCGGAGAAAGAGATCCACGAATACCGCTCACTGAACGAGTTCTTTTCCCGCCGGTTAAAAATAGGCCTCCGCGCCATAGATGAAACCGCCGACGCCATGGTAAGCCCAGTCGATGCCACAATTTCGGCAATGGGCGTCGTTAACGCCGGCACCATTCTGAGCGTTAAAGGACAAGATTATACCTTGAGCGAGCTGCTCGCCAAATCACCGAGAATGGAAAACTACATCCACGGTTATGCATTTGTATTGTATTTAAGCCCGACCGACTATCATCGCATTCATTCCCCGGTAACCGGTGTTCAGGCGGAAAGCGAGCATCTGAAGGGACGGGTTTACCCCGTGAACGATTTTGCGATGACCCATATCCGGAATGTGCTCAGCCGCAATGAGCGCCTCATTACCTATATTGCGCATGAGTTCGGGGAAGTTGCCGTCGTGAAGGTCGGAGCCATGAACGTAAGCAGCATCCGTTATGCTGACGAGAACGTGAAGAAATACGAAATCGGCGATGAACTCGCGTACTTTGAATTCGGCTCTACAGTTGTACTTTTAACGGAGAACGGCACGTTTACCCCTCGCGGTGACCTGGAACCCGGCTCCAAGGTGAAGATGGGAGAACTGCTCGGTTTGCTTCACCCGTCCCCAGCCAGAAAAGGGTGATTCCATTTAACCAAACATCACATGACAAGTTAACGCTATACATCATTCACTGCATGAAATGATTAACGCCGGCCCAGCATCCGATATATGATCCGCTGAAACAGCCTGTCCGGCAGTACGCCCTTGATCCATGCGGTCAGCCGCGTGCCTCGGGGCAGCATATAGCGGAACCTGGGCTTAGCCATGGACGCAATTTTTGCCACAAGTCTGGCTACCTCCTGCGGATCCCCGCTTCCTCTGGCTGTCCGCTCGGAATAGTCCAGCACGCCCTTCAGCAGACCGCTGTAGGGTGATCCTTCCTTCACTGTAAGCTCCCCAAAGCTTTTGTTCCAGATCGGCGTACCATAGGCACCAGGCTGGATCAGCACGACATCAATGCCAAACGGCATCACTTCCATGGACAGGCTTTCGCCAAACCCTTCCAGCGCAAATTTGGAGGACGCATAGGGTCCATAACCCGGAAAGCCGACCACGCCGCTAATGCTGCTCATGAGAATGATTTTGGATTTTCCAGTTCGGCGGAGCAGCGGCAGCATATGCTGTGTCACCGATACGGTCCCGAAAAAATTCGTCTCCATCTGCTTTCGCCAGCCGCTGAGCGGCACTTCCTCCACCATACCGCCCACCGCCTCCCCGGCATTGTTCACCAGCACGTCCAAGCGGCCATACCTCTGCTCTAACTCCAAGGCAGCGGCCTTGACTTGTTCCTCCATGCAGATATCCAGCTGAAATACGTGAATACGCTCGACAACATCAACTTGTTCGGTTCGGGCCAACAGTTCTGCTGCCGCCTCAGGCCTGCGCAGACCCGCTACCACGTCATAACCTGCCTTTGCCAGTTCCAGACTGATGAGCAGTCCGAATCCGCTCGACGCGCCCGTGATCAGCGCAACCTTTCCTGCTCCTGCCATTACCACCGGATCACCGCTTGCTCGGCCAATGCCACTCTCTCCTTCACTCCCATCACCCTTCCGTTATTCGAAGCCTGTGCTTCGATGCTTATTCCAAATACTTGGCGGGGACCCCAAAACATATCGAAAAAAAGAGAGCCATTTAGCTCCCTTTTGCGTTCATCCAGAGAAAAGCGTATATGATAACGGGATTCAACGTCCCCCGTATGTAGGCCAGGTCTCATTTAAAACCACACATCCTGATGATCCTGAGTCGTTGTCTTCATGCGGTTCAAGCGATTTCTGAAAATAGCGCCGCCACCACGACTGAAGAAACGTCCACGCACCCGTCTTCTTGGGCTCATTCCTCTCTCCCCCCTTCATAAAATAATACTGTATCTCGTTTTTTTACCCTAAATCGCTTGCTATGAAACCATTAACCCCTCCCACCAATCAGGTAAGTTATGGAAGGGCGGGGAATCACCGAATCTCGGATGGGCTCTTGCCCGTATACTGCTTAAATTGCCGGCTAAAAAAGAAAATATCCCGGTAACCCAGCGCGTCGGCTACCTCCGTTACGTTCATGCCCTGGTGCAGCAGCAGATGCTGCGCTCGCTCGATCCGCATCTGAATGATGTAGGATTGCACCGGCGTGCCGATCAGCTCCTTGAACTTAATTGAGAAGTAACGAGGGGATAACCCCGCCCTGGCCGCCAAATCCTCTACCCGATGGGGAACCCCCGGGTGCTGGCGGACATAATTCGCGATTTCATGGATAGCCTCTGACAGCTGATTGCTTGCTTTTTTGACCACCGGCTCAGCGAGATCCGAACGCAGTAGATGAATCATCAGCTGTTTCAGAATAAGCTGCCCCTCCTCCAATGATCCATAGGGCTTGTCCAGATACAAACGCACGTAGCGCGCGAGCAAATATTCGAAATCCATCGTTTCCGTCAGCTTGCGATAGGATGCAGGAATATGTTGCACCGGGTCGGCTACATCAAAATGGATATATGTCAATACGAGCGGTTTCTGCGGATTGTGCGTCGCACTCGTATGATCTCCTGGTCGGAACAGGAAGCAGCTTCCTTTTCCCACAGCAAAGGGCTCGTCATTGAGCTCGACCGTGCCTTCACCGCTCCATACATAGAACAAATCATAATTCTGCATGGGTCTTTCGCGTTTTTGCCATTTCCAGCCTGGCTCACATACGATTTTGGCAAGCGCAGACATGATTATAAAAGAAGACGGCGATGCATTTAGCATCACGTCATAACCCCCTCATCTCATTCAAAAATTGACCTCTTTTCCATCATACCCGTTTTTTATGTTTTTTGCATGTCCAGCCATGCCTGCGCAATCCGGGTAACCCCTTCTTCGATGCTGGCTATGTCCAGATGCGAGAAGCCAAAGCATGCGGCAGGCAATCCGGGTATACGATGATATACCGATGCATCCCGAAACATGACACCGCGTTTGCGGGCAGCTTCTTGGAACAGGACATACTCTTCCTCGGAGCGCAGCCAGTTCGCATAAACGTGCAGGCCGGCATCGCCGGGATGAAGACGAAACAGTTCGGAGGCATGCGTATCCATCGCCTGACGAAGCGCCTCATATCGTGCACCATACAGCCGAGTCATTCTTCTAAGATGCCGACCGTAACCCCCTCGCACAATAAAGCGCGCCAGCGCGCGCTGCTCCAATACGGCTGGTGAGATCGGCTCGTACAGAGCCTTAGCCTGCACGACCGCCTCAACCAGGCTTGGGGGCAGCACGGCATACCCAATGCGGAGCCCGGTGAACATCGTTTTGGAGAACGAACCGACGAAGATGACACGTCCCTCGTTATCCAGCATCCGCAAGGGCTCAATGGGCTTGCCGCCCCAGCGGAACTCGCTGTCGTAATCATCCTCGATAATAAAGGCCTGACGGCTTCGCGCCCAATTCAGCAGCGCCCGTCTTCGCTCCAGCGGCAGCACCGCTCCCGTCGGGTATTGACGGCTGGGGCTTACGACAAGGAGGCCGGCGTCCCAGTCACGCGGTATCAATCCGGCATCGTCTACCGGGGATGGCAGCGGAATCCCACCACTCAGGCTGATGCCCCGATAGATTCCTTGATAGCCCGGATCCTCCATGACCACCTGATCGCCAGGATCAACCAGCAGCTGAAACATGAGGACTAACCCCTGCATGGATCCGCTGAAGATCACGATATGCTCGGGGTCGGCCTGGATTCCCCGCGTAAAACGCAGGTGTCCGGCTATCGCCTGGCGCAGTTCGAGATCTCCCTCCGGCGGCGCTCCGTTCTGCAGCTCGACTCCCCCGCTACCACCTGCATAGGATAACGCGCTCCGCCACTCCGAATACGGAAAATCCTCCATGGGCATCCGTGCATTCGCGAATGAAATTGTACCTGGGGGAGATTCTCTCAGCAGCATCTGTGCCGAGGTATAATCCCCGCTTTGGCTCACCAGTCGTTGCCCCCATGCGGAGAGTACCGGCGCTCCCTCGGCCAGCGGCGGCTGGTCTACCATGGCAATCCCCTCTGCCACGTAAGTTCCGCTACCCTGCCTGGACACAACATAACCTTCGGCCATCAGCATGTCATAGCTCTGCGCGGCCGACCCTCTGGACACCCCATACAGCTTTGCCAGCTCGCGTGTGGCGGGAAGGCGGGTTCCTTCCGGCAGCTTGCCGCTATGAATGGCAGCACGAATCGCGTGGTATAGAGCCAAATATTTATATCGATATTGTTCCACATACGTCTCGAACGGCAATCCCAGCTCCATCATGACGACTCCTATCATTCTTGATATAAAATTGGACTATATAAATTACTCTAAATTGGTGCTTTTTCCTTGTCAATATTCATCGTAAACTGTTATTCAAAATGATAGGGGGAGCGTTTAACCATGAGAAGAGACGAATTTGCGATGGAGGATCAACAAGAGATCGAGGATTTCCTCAGCGGCATGAGCTTTGGTTTCCTTGGAACAGCCGATGAAGACGGTATCCCGCGTGTAACGCCCTTGAACTTTGCCTATGTTAACGGAGCGTTCTATTTTCACGGCAGCCGGATGGGTGAAAAAATGGATCATCTACGCCGGACGCCCGCCGTGTGCTTTACCATAGCTGATGAGTATGCACTGATCCCTTCCTATTTCTCTGATCCGGAGATGGCCTGCCCGGCTACGGCCTACTTCAAAAGCGTAACAGCGATCGGTGAGGTGGTGATCGTGGATGATCTGGAGGAAAAGGCTCTTGCGATGGAGGCACTGATGACAAAACTGCAGCCTGAAGGCGGATACCGCGCCATTGACGCGAATGACCGGGCTTATATCCCCAGACTGAAAGGGGTAGCGGTCATCAAACTCGCTCCGCAGCGAATGAGCGCCAAGTTCAAATTCGGCCAGAACCTGAAGCAGGATTCGCTTCAGGCCGTAGTCGAAGGGCTTGAGTGCCGCGGCAAAGAGCGGGATGAAGAAACCGCCGGACTGATATGCAAGTATCACCCTGGACCGCGTTAAAGCATTACAATTATCCGTGACGGTTACTGGGCTAAGTGGTATAATGTTAGGCAATGAAAACGTAAAGGCAACTTGTCACCTACACTTACCTTAACCAAAAGTATTCGGAAGGAAGGAATCAGTTCATGAACCCATTGGTTGGTCAATTGAATGGAAAAATGCAAGCCGGCAACCCGCATGTGTACGACATGCTCTCCACACTCGGCAAAGAAATCTACTTCCCGAAAGAAGGCATTCTGAGCCAATCTGCGGAAGCGACGAGCCATGCGAAAAAATATAACGCTACGATCGGTATTGCAACCGAAGGCGGAATCCCGATGCATCTGGGCGTCATCCAGGACAAACTTTCGGCTTACCAGCCGAAGGATCTATACCCGTATGCCCCTCCAGCAGGCAAGCCGGAGCTGCGCTCCGTATGGCGAAACAAGATGCTTCAGGAGAACCCTTCGCTCGAAGGCAAGAGCTTCAGCAATCCCATTGTCACGAATGCGCTGACGCATGGTCTTAGCATCGTAGCCGACTTGTTCGTGGATGAAGGGGACGCCGTCATTTATCCCGATAAGAACTGGGAGAATTACGAGCTGACATTCGGCATTCGCCGCCATGGCATTCATGTAACCTATCCTCTCTTTACGGACGATATGAAATTTAACGCCGAAGGACTTCGTCAGGCTCTGCTCAGCCAGAAGGATAAAGGCAAAGCGGTCGTTCTGCTGAACTTCCCGAACAACCCGACGGGTTATACGCCTGGTGCTCAGGAAGGGGCCGCCATCGTGTCCGCGATCCAGGAAGCCGCCGAAGCCGGCATGAATATTGTCGTCGTTACGGATGATGCGTATTTTGGATTGTTCTTTGAAGATTCGCTGAAGGAATCGCTCTTCGGACGTCTGGCAGGCCTTCACCCTCGCGTGCTTCCTGTGAAGGTCGACGGTGCGACCAAGGAAGAATTCGTATGGGGATTCCGTGTCGGCTTTATCACGTATGCGGCAGAAGATAAAGACGTGCTGGAAGCACTGGAGCAGAAGACGCTCGGCATTATCCGGGCAACGATATCCAGCGCCTCCCACCCTTCGCAAACCTTTGTTCTGGAGGCGCTGAAGGCGCCGGAATTCCACGAACAGAAGGAAGAGAAATTCGTCATCATGAAAGGTCGCGCGAACAAAGTGAAATCCATTCTCGACAGCGGCAAATACGGTGATGCATGGGAATACTATCCGTTCAACTCCGGCTACTTCATGTGCCTAAAGCTGAACACGGTAAACGCCGAAGAGCTCCGTTCCCATCTCATCCATGAGTATGGCGTAGGAACCATCGCCTTAGGCGAGCATGATCTCCGGATTGCCTTCTCTTGTATTGATGAGGAGTATTTGGAGGATCTGTTCGATCTGGTCTATAAAGGAATTCAAGACCTGCAGAAGGCTTGATGAGCCACTGTATCTGAAGATATAACCGTTCCAAGCATAATAAAGACCGGGGAGAATCATCCCTGGTCTTTATTTTTTTCTTCTGTCACAAATAAACGCTCGCCCATACACATAGACGATTAGCTACATACAATACCGTGTACTACAAATCAACGAACTGAAAGGGGAATAAACATGGGTGCAGTTGAAGAAGTAAGACACGGCGGATACGGCGGATACGGCGGTGGATACGGAGTTGGAGCAATCCTGGTTCTCTTTATCCTGCTCGTTATCATCACTCGTTCTTTCTGGGTGTAATGACAACTAGATAACAGCCGAACAGAAATCGCAGGTAGCCACACACCACGCACTGCGATTTCTGCAAACGGAGTATCCCATACTATAATGACAATAGAAGGCCGGGACGCTAACGTCCCGGCCTCTTCCCATTTATTCGTCGTCATCGTCTTCACGCCGGCTCTTCCGAGCAGAAGCGCTTCGGAACAGAAATACAAGCACGATACCTGCAGCCAGCGTACCCAATATACGCCCGGGGGCACTAAGGATGCCCGGAATGAGCGGGAGCCACAGCAGGACAGCCCAGAACAGCTGCACCTGGAAGATGAGCTTCCCTTCATTGTCGCGGCGCGTTCCTTCCGGAAGCGGGTAGACATGCAGCCAGAACGATTCCGGATGAAGCTTTCGCAGTGCAGACAGTTGAAGTCCGATGATCATCAGGCTGATCAAATAGACAATCGCCGATACCAGACTCTCCCGGGTTGCCCACACAAGAAAGGCACCCAGCAGTCCGACCCGAATCAGTATACCCAGAATATCACTGCGTGTCAGGCTCTTAATGAGAAGAAATCGATAGGCGCTTTCCTTCTTCCACGCCAATCCCTTGCCCCATCCTGACAGCCATTTCCGCGCATGGACACGCTGCCCGCGCTGAGGCACATTCACGAACCAGCTCAGCACCATCATCACCCGGCTCGCCTGTCTCTCATCGACGGCGATTAATCGCTCCCAAGCGACCAAATGCTTGACGGGGACTGACAAGGCGGCAACATACGTAAGGCCGAGCAGAGCCATAAATAGGAGGGCACGGCCCGGTGGATGCCATAACCAGGCGGCTAAGCTCAGCGCCGGAACGATCCAGCGGAGTGCCCGGTAGGCTGCTGCCGCGTTCCTTGACACCATAAGCTGCTCCTTCCAGCTCCCATAGCTGGACAGCAGTTTAAACAGCGTCAGAACAACAAACGTAGCGAGCAGCGGTTTTGGCGAAACATCGCTGCGTATGTATAGTGGCCATAGAATTAACATCACCAGTCCTAAACCGATGATTTTATAAATGACGCCGCTGAACCACGCTTTACTGAAGTATTCCTTCATCCGGGATTCCTGCGGAATGAGGAACACCGTATCCGCCGAACGCAGATACGTGCGAATACTGCTGTTGATCATGAGGGGCACAAGGATAATCATCACGATCCAGCGAATCGGCAGATCTGGCGGAACTTGCTGCAGTAGTGCGGTGTACCAGGCAGCGAATGCAATCAGCACGAACAGAAATACGACGGCTACTCCGCTCTGTATGACATAACCCAGATAGGGGAAAATTTCACCCCAGAACTGCCCGCGTCGTTTGACATACAGCTCACGCAGATTCATTCGCCGTTACCGTCCTGAATCAGCACATTAAACAGCTCCTCCAGCGACATGCCGGGTCTTCCGGCTTGATCCTGAATTTCCTTCAGCGTCCCCTGAGCAATGATGCTGCCGCGGTGCAGCACAATGAACCGGTCGCAATAATTCTCAATCGTGGAGAGAATATGGGAGCTCAGCAAGACCGAAGCGCCGGACGCCTTCAGCTCCAGCATGAAGTCAAGCAGCGAACGTATCCCGAGCGGATCAAGCCCAAGAAAGGGCTCGTCAATAATGTACAGCGACGGTCTGGCTACGAACGCGCACATGATCATCACTTTTTGGCGCATACCCTTGGATAAATGCGTGGACAGGCTGTCCATCTTCTCTTCCATACGGAACATCTTCGCCAGCTGCTCCGAACGCTCCTCATAATCTTCATGGGATACGCCATAGGAACGTGCCGTAAATTCCAGATGCTCGCGTACCGTCATCTCCTCATACAGCAGCGGAGATTCAGGAACAAACGCCAAGGCGCCGTGATAAGCTTCCGAATGCTCTGTGCGGCTCTTCCCTTGAACCTGAATACTCCCTTTTTGCGGATTCATCAGCCCGAGAATATGCTTCATCGTGGTACTCTTGCCCGCGCCGTTCAGGCCGATCAAACCTACCATCTCACCCGGTTCAACCTGAAAGGTTACGTCGTGCAGAACCGGTCGGTTCATGCTATACCCGCCGCTTAATCCTTGAACAGACAATACTGGCTGTTCACTCATTATCGATCACCTCTTATTCTGAAAAGTCCGGTCCCTATGGATGTCGACCACATCCGTTGAATCGGACCCGAAAACAACATTCCGGTTGCAAGCTCCGCGTTGATGGAGCTTACAGTCATTAGCTCCGTGGAGGCTTGTTCTTCAACCATTTCGGAGCGCCCTTGTTCTTGCGGTCCCGCTCCCTTTCACTCTGACGCTGACCCGATGCCTTTCCGCTTCCCGCCTTTCCATTGGCGCTGGTGGAAGCAGGCTTTCGGGCTGGTTTCTCTTTACGGGCAGTATCTCCGGCTGACCCACGTGGACCATGCCCTCGATCGGTTGGTGTTGAACGCGGGGCTCTTACCTTGCCGCCATAAAGGGCGCGTTCTTCGATCGATATGCCCAGCTCGCGATTGAACTTGCGCATGATGAACGTCTGACGGTCCGTTACGAGCGTTATCGCCATGCCGCTCCGCCCCATGCGTCCAGTACGTCCTGCGCGGTGTGTATAATGCTCGGCATCAATAGGAGGATCGTAATTGATCACCATGCCGAGTCCTTCGATATCAAGTCCGCGGGCAGCGACATCGCTAGCGACCAAGAGCTTGGTACGCCCTTCTCTAAACGCATTCAGAACCCGGCTTCTAGTCATCTTGTCGGCATCACCATAGATGGCAGCCGCATTTAAGCCGAGGTAGTTCAACTTCGCTTCAACCTCTGCCAAATTCTCGGTGACATTGACGAAGACAATCGCACGGTCTGGATTGTAATGCCGGACCACGCGGCGCAGCATGTCCAACTTGTCACGCTCTTCCGTCACAAAATAATAATGCTCCAGCGCGGACGGCGTCCGCTGCTCCGGATCAATCCCGATTTCCACCGGCTGATCCATCTCCTTCTTAACGAGCTCTGCCGTTTCCGGACTTACCGTGGCAGATAAGAACACCAATTGACGGTCACGTAATGCACTGCGCAGAATGCGATCCACATCGCCGGCGCCGCCCAGATTAAACACTTGATCCACCTCGTCCACTACGATCGTAGTCACTTGGTGCATTTTCAGTTTCCGGATTTCGATTAGTTCCCGCACACGTCCCGGTGTCCCTACAATTAGCTGCGGATGCAGCTTAAGCTTCTCAATCTGACGCTTGGCTGCGGCACCGCCGATAAGACCAAGCACACCGATTCCGCGGGCTTCCCCGTAACGCTCGCTCTCTCTCACAATCTGAACAGCAAGCTCTTGGGTCGGAGCAAGAATCAATTTCTGGGCTCCCTTGATCTCAGGATCGATCCCCTGAAGCACAGGCAACAAATAAGCAAGCGTCTTTCCTGTGCCTGTCTGTGAAGTCGCGAGCACGTCCTTGCCTTCGAGTATGCGCGGTATAGCCTCAGCCTGAACGGGAGAAGGCGTGACAATGCCAAACTCCGTTAATCTGGAGGACAAATCCTCGGCTATTCCTAATGTATGAAATGTAGTTGCAGTCATATGTTAGTCCATCCTTTTTTTAGATATCAGAAGTCTATCATTCCAAAGCGCGTCTGCCTGATATCGCTAGAAAAACCTTCCGATACATGTGGTTTGTTTACTTTAATAGTGGTGGTAGCAGGCGTGTTTCCTAATAAGTGTTATTCGCTCTTTTTCATTATATGCCAAAACAGGAGTCCTCACCAAATCAACATCCTAAACGGCAGTGAACAGCACATCATACATGGTCATACGAATAGGCTTGATCACCCATCTGTTAAGGCAAAAGAGAAAGAAACGACTTGGCGGCAGCAGATAGCGGAATACCTCGAAGCGTTGCAATTCCTATGCTGCGCTCGGGAATTGGCGGATGGAGCGGCACCTCGATCAGCTGACCTGCTTGCAATTCCTCGTTAGCATAGTCGCGAATGACAAAAGCCAAGCCAAAGCCGCTCCGGGCAAACTGTACCAGCAGCTCAATGCTGCCAAGCTCGAACTCGGGTTTTAGCGTTACTCCCTGCAGCTCGGCATATTGATCGACATAGTTTCTTGTGCTCCCGCCCCTCTCCAGCATAAGCAGCGGGTAGTTCCCGAGATCGCGAAGGGACAATGGGTGTTGTAACTTGGCCCGCTCCGTAAATGATTTACCGGCAACTAAACAATCATGGATCGGGGAACTCGCGCGAAAATCGATTTGTTTATCGGAGGCCGGTAAATGAACGATGCCAAAATCAATCTTCCCATCCTTGAGTAGGGACAACGTTTCCGGAGTTGTGCGGTTAGTAATGCGGATGCGAATATCCGGATAGGCGGCGTGGAAATACTCCAAATGCGGCAGCAGGTAATACTTGCACAGCGTATCGCTTGCTCCGATATTGATTTCGCCGCTATGCAAATTATGCATGTCCGCAATCGCCTTCTCGCCGATCTCGATAAAACTGAAGGCCTGCTCAATATAGCGAAACAGCACATCACCCTCCGACGTGAGTTTAACCCCCCTGGTTGTCCGGAAGAACAGCGGCCCTCCGATCGTTCCCTCCAAATGCTTAATGGTATGGCTGACGGCCGGCTGGGTGATATGCAGATGCTCCGCTGCCTTCGATAAACTGCCGAGCCGGGCAGTCCAATAAAAGACACGATACCACTCCATATTGATTTCCATCATGATTACCTCGATTTTATCAAATGATAACGGGAACCTGTATTGAAAGATATAGCTAAAAAATTCATCCGTTACCCGTATTCTTCTCTACAGAATCGTATAACATAAATTAATCTAATGTCTACTATTACTAATATCAATTTTATTTATAATGTTGTAACTCATATAATGAGCCCTGTAAAAGAAAAAGACCGTAGGAGGCGAACACGTTTTGACAGTCACAGCCATTGTAGGAGCCAATTGGGGAGATGAAGGCAAAGGAAAAATGACGGATGTTCTTGCGGCGCAATCGTCGTATGTCGTTCGATTTCAGGGAGGGAGCAATGCAGGGCACACCATTATTAACGATTATGGGAAGTTTTCGCTGCATATGCTGCCATCGGGTGTATTCTATCCCAACGTAACGAATATCATTGGTCCGGGAACGGCTTTGGATATGGAGGTATTGATCAAAGAGCTGCAGGAGCTGGAAGCAAGGAACGTTCCTGCCCCCAAGCTGTTTATATCGGAGCGCGCCCAAGTCGTGCTTCCTATTCATCGGCTGCTGGATGAACTGGAAGAAGAACGGCTAGGTGCCCGGGGATTCGGTTCTACGAAACGTGGGATCGCGCCATTCTATGCGGATAAATATGCCAAGCTGGGCATCCAGGTCGCTGATCTGTTCCACCCTGAGCGACTTCGTGAACGGCTCGAGCAGATGCTCGCCATCAAGAACGTGCAGTTGCAGCATCTGTACGGGAGAGATCCACTAAGCGTTGATGAGATGGTCACGCAACTGCTGGAGTCCTTTCAGTTCCTGTCTTCGTATATCGAGGATACGACCACGCTGCTGCAGCAAGCGTATATAAAAGGCGACCCCATCCTCGTGGAGGGCCAATTAGGAGCACTGCGCGACCCGGATCACGGGATCTACCCGTTCTCGACCTCCTCCTCCACGCTGGCAGGCTATGCACCGGTCGGAGCAGGACTGCCGCCGTACGCCATCAGCCAAGTCATTGCCGTTGTTAAGGCTTATTCAAGCTGTGTCGGCGCTGGCCCCTTCGTGACCGAACTGCATGGGGATGAAGCGGATGAACTCCGCCGCCGCGGCGGCGATGCAGGCGAATACGGGGCAACAACCGGCCGGCCAAGACGAATGGGATGGTTCGATACGGTAGCTACCCGTTACGGCTGTATGGTGCAGGGAGCTACCGAAGCCGTTCTCACCAACCTTGATGTCCTGGGGTATCTGGATGACATCCCCGTATGCGTTGGTTACGAATTAGAGGATGGAAGCATCATTGACCATTTTCCGGTAACGGCCGATCTGCAGTCTGCGAAGCCTGTTCTGAGAACGCTGAAGGGCTGGAAATGTGACCTGTCGCATATCCGATCCTATGAAGAGCTCCCGGAAGCCGCGCAGCAATATGTGCAGTTCATTGAATCATCCATTGGCGTTCCCATCAAGACGATCTCCGTCGGCCCGAGACGGGATCAGATTATGATGAGATAACCGGGTGACGACGGCTTGCTTTCACTTGATTTACGAAGCTTTCCAGAATCCGCCGGACACCATGGGGATCACTCAGCATTGGCAAATGGCCAGTGCTGAGGCTTTCCACCCCATCCGCAGACAAATTGGCTATCATGCTTTCCTGCATGGATAATCCGAACTCTTTGTCTTGGATGAGCTTCACGTAAAGCTTTGGCACATCGGGAATAGACGCTTGAACGCGATCCGTATAGACTCTGCGAGCTTCCGGAACAAACTCCGCTACGATTCGGGAGGCCTGATCCTCCGGCAGATCACTGCACAGCCCAGTACGGATTGCGGATTCGGGCGGCTTCGTGCCAGCCGTTTTTAAAATGATCGGCATGATGATCCTCTGGGGAAACGGAAGCGCCGAAACAAACGAACCGCCGCGCTTAGGAATGGCCGCACCGATGGCAATAAACCCGGCAACACGGCCTGTGAACCGGGATGCCAGTTCGATAGCCAAAACCCCGCCCAGGGAATGCGCAACAATGACAAACTTGTTCGTCCCCCACGTTCTCACCTGCTCCGCCATATAGTTTACGTAATCCTCCAGCGCCAAATGATGTCCGGATATCTCAGCCCCATCCCGCAATGGGTAATCCACTTTCAAACACGGATGACCCAGCCCTTTCACAACGAAATCCCATACTCCTCCGTTCAATCCTGCTCCATGAATAAAAACAAATCCCAGCTCTTCTTTAAACCTATCTTGTTTCATCCTATATTCTCCTCCCTTGATGGACCCTGTTCCAAGGATTCATCGTGAACCCTTGCTTCTTGAGAACATCTTATCCTTTAAACAAGACAAATATTGTCTTATTTAGAGAATAAGATAAAATAAATGATACGAGATGGAGGTAGTTCTATGCAGAAATCCCAGCGCCTGATTCAATTAATGATGATGATCAATGCAAAAAAATCGTTTACCGTAAAAGAGCTGGCCGATGAATTCGGTCTCTCCGTCAGGACCCTTTCAAGGGATTTGGATGAGCTGAGCGGGCTCGGCGTTCCCATCTACTCTGTGCAAGGTCGAGGCGGCGGCTACAGATTGCTGCAGGAGCGGATGCTGCCTCCGATCAGTTTCACGGAAAGCGAAGCAATCGCCATCTTTTTTGCCTGCCAATCCTTAAGCTATTTCAGCACGCTGCCGTTCGGTGACGGGGCCGCCACGGCACTCCACAAGTTCTATCATTATTTGCCGGCAGATACGAAGGAGCAGATCGACCGTCTTAAGGATCGCGTTATGATTCACAGTCCATTCCGTGCGATGTCGACCGAGATTTTACAAACGCTAATGGAAGCCGTCATGGTTCGGCAAGCGGTCACCATCTCCTATCGTGCATCCGCCGGAAGCAGCCAGCGGCATATTCAGCCTATCGGTTTGTATGCAAGCTCAGGCTACTGGTATTGTCCGGCCTACTGTTTCACTCAAGAGGATATCAGACAGTTCAGAGTTGACCGGATCATTGCTGCCAGTCCCAATGCGTCCATCGCGATCCGTGAAGATATCGCCAAACAATCGCTGCGTGACATACCGGAAACCGGGAATGGGGAAATGAAGCCGTTTGAGGTACAATTAACTTCTAAAGGGGTTTGGCTGCTTGAAACAGATACTCGCCTCGGTCCCCACATCCATAAGAACAAGGATGGCAGCGGAGTCGTTCAGCTTGAAATACCAGCAACCGACGTCATCTTCTATTCGGACTATGTGTGGCGTCTCGGAGAGGAAGCAACCATCATCTCGCCAGCTGAAGCGGTTCAATGGACTCGGGAGAAAATTGAATCCATGAAGCTAAGATATACATAAGGGTAGATCGATTCCGTATGATACATATAAGGAGGAGAAGATGCATGACTTCACAAGTTGATTCTTTAATCCAGCGGATAGCAGAGGAACTTCGGGAGGTGCCCGGCGTTATAGGGGTCGTACTCGGAGGATCCAGAGCCAAAGGAACCGCCAAACCGGATTCCGATATCGATATCGGCATTTATTACGATGAATCATCAGGATTCAAGGTGGAGAACATCGCTAGGGTGGCGCAGAAATTAGATGACGAGCATCGGGATGGGATTATCACTTCATTAGGTGAATGGGGTGCCTGGGTTAACGGGGGCGGGTGGTTAGTGATCGAGGGGTATCATGTGGATTTCTTATTCCGTGATGTACACCGCGTGTCCAGCATCATCGACGACTGTTCCGCAGGCTTAGTATCCGCTCATTACCAAACCGGACATCCGCATGCTTATCTGAATGTGATGTATATGGGGGAAATCGCGATTTGCCGCATACTGTGGGATTCGGATAACCGAATACAGACTCTGAAAGCCAGAACAGCTCCTTATCCAAAAGCATTAAAGGATGCAATGGTCGGCTTCTTTACCTTCGAGGCATCCTTCTCCTTAATGTTTGCGGATAAAACAGCTGCCAGCGATGATATCACCTATGTAACCGGTCACTGCTTCCGCTGCATTTCGTGCTTGAATCAAGTGCTGTTTGCCAAAAATGAGTTGTACTGCATCAATGAGAAGCGTGCGGTGGCCATGATCGAAACCTTTCCCATCAAGCCGGCTAATTACAAGCAGCGCTTGGACCAAGTAATCACACTGCTCTCATCAGATGCAGAAAAAACAAAACAAGCCACTGCGCTGCTTCAGGAGCTTGTTGCCGAAACGGAAGCGTTATAACGCCGCAGCCGTTATTTCTTATTCATCCATTTATAAGACACGCGGTCTGCAAACCTCGGAAACAGCTGATACATCCTGATGCCAAATGAGGCCAGCCTCGGAAGATTGAGTTCTTCCTTGCGCTTTTTCACCAGCTTCACAACCTGATCTGCAACATATTCGGCCTTCATCATGAACCAGCTCACATTTTGGACATAACCGCCTGTCGGATCTGCCAAGGAAAAGAACGGGGTATCGATGGGGCCCGGGTTTACCGTAGACACGGTTATGCCCGTGTTCCGCAGCTCCTGCCGGAGCGAATTGCTAAACCCAAGCACGGCATGCTTGGTGGCCGAATAGGCGGTGGATTTGGCCGTTCCGATTTTTCCAGCCATGGATGCAATGTTCACGATGTGGCCGTCAGCCCGCTTCAGCATCCCTGGCAGCACGGCTTGCGTACAGCGCACGATGCCCATATAATTAACGTCCATCATGTCTTGAAACTCTTCTTGGCGCATGTCCATAACAGCTTCGAACTTGCCGTATCCGGCATTGTTAATCAGCACATCGATTCTGCCATGGCGACTTAGAAGGTCCTCCATGACAGACTGCACCTGCTCAGGGCTCTGAACATCCATGGTTGCAAGCTCATGGGGGCCCGGCATTCGCGCACCCACCGCCTGCAGACGTTCTACCGAACGGGCGCACAGCACCACGTATACTCCTTCCGCAGAAAGCTTCTCCGCGATCAAAGCGCCAATTCCGCTGGAGGCTCCCGTTACGACGACAACTTTATTTTTCAGCATGATTTCATTATCCCTTTCTTCGCCGGCACAGCTCTTGATTCCTCATCAATTACAGAGCCTTATATACACGGCCTTTGGGTTCATTACTCCTATTTTATGAAATCATGACTTGAATATCCAGCTCTCCGATTCCTTCCATTCTCAGCGGAATACAAAGTGCCTTCTTCCGAATAAGAGTGGATGTGCTATCCGACTTCATTACTTTGGGAGGTGTAATATCCACGCTGACTCCCTGGTTCGATAAAATTGTGCTGGCATTGCCGCTGATCATGTTGCCGAGCTCTGAAATCGCGCTTTGTCCCATCTCATCCATCTCGGTAATGACATAGCCGCCCATCATCACTGATACCATCTGCAAGGCTACCTGCTCCTGAATTCCAAATACAATGTCACCGTTCATTTGGCCTGTCATGCCGATTTGGATCCAGATATGATTCTCCAAATATCCGATCTCTTTGACCCCAAGATTCCCCGTGGAAGGTGAAACCTGTATGACTTGTTCGATCACGTGTCGTGCGGACTCTAAAAAAGGATTGATGACTTCCGCTTTCATTCCTCATTACGCCCCTTTCACTGGGTTGTTGGTCAGGGTCCCAAAGTCCCACCTATATATTTAAACATTATAATGGATACCTTGTAATAAATCATCACAAAATAGCGACAGCCCTCATTCCAACAACTGTCTTGCCATGTCAGCTATCGCTTGAAACGCTCTAGTACGAAGATATTCCTTTCGCTTAAACGGGCCTTTGGTCTCACCTTTGTTCTATGTCTACTTTACTATTATCGGAAGGTTTCCCCATCTTTTAATAATAATTAAATGGAAATTAAAATGTTTTTCATTTTTTCGGCCGATAATTACCAGGTTTGCTCCCTTCGTTGCTCCACCGGGAAGAATAACCTATAATTTAAATAATACAGTTTGCACGCGATAGATGAGCGGAAGAATATATCAAGTAAGGAGGAAGGCTATGAACATCAGCCAATTGGAAACACTTATTACCATCTCCAAAACGATGAGCTTTCGCAAAGCGGGAGAGCTTCTTAATCTGACACAACCGGCGGTATCCGCCCAGATCAAGAGCCTAGAAGAGGAATTTAAAACGGTGCTGGTGGACCGGAGTCAGCCCGTGACGTTAACCGACCGGGGGCAGGTCTTCGTGGACCATGCCGAACAAATCCTCGGGATCGTGGATGAGCTGAAGCAGCGGCTATCCGACCTTGATCAAACTCCCCAGGGTCACATTCAGCTGGGTACAACCACTTCCATAGCGATTCAGATCCTGCCACGGGTTCTTTCCTACTTCCAGGATCAATTCCCTCATATTAAAACAACCATTCAATCCATGGCCTCATCACAAATCTATCACAGCGTAGAGAACGGGCTCATCGACATCGGGATCGGCTATCTGATCGAGCGCAATCCCAACTTGAGCACATCCATTCTGTACTACGATACCTTTGAGCTTGTCGTATCCCCTCAGCACCCGCTAGCCAAACTCTCTACGGCAAACATGGATGTGCTAGGCGGAACCCCCCTTATTCTGCTAACACGTGACACCGTCGGCCGCCGCTTCGCAGATGACGTAATGAAGAAGCACGGCATTGAGCCGCAGGTTGTCATGGAACTGTCAAGCAGTGAAGAAATTAAACGGATGGTCGAGATCAATTTGGGCGCAGCCATTATATCGAAGCAGTCTGTCGCGACGGAACTGCGCAACGGCACCCTGCAGATTGTTCCCTTGAGCGAGCTTGAAGTTAGCCACCCTGTCGGCGTAATCTATAAGAGCGGACGATACGTCAGCTCCGCTATGCGCCAATTCCTCAGTGATCTGAAGGGCATGCCCGAGACACAGTTCATCAGCAGCGAATAACGCCACATCAAACCTAGAATAATAACCAATCAAGCGATATGAAGGAGGTCAACATGAAATTTGATCTGCACACCCATCATTTCCGCTGCGGCCACGCAGACGGCAACATTCGAGATTATATCGAGGCTGCGATTGCGGCAGATTTACAGGTGATTGGAATCTCAGACCACACTCCATACTTCGGGAGCCCGGAAGAGCAGCCCTTTCCAGCCATCTCCATGGCAAAAAGGGACTTTGCGGAGTACGTACAAGAAGTTCTGGACTTAAAGCGGGAATATGAAGGTAAAATCAAAGTCCTGCTGGGCATTGAATCCGATTATTTTCCGAATCATGCCCAGGTTTATCAGCAGGCATTAAATGCCTACCCTTTTGACTACATCATCGGCTCCATCCATCACGTCAGGGATGTCAGCATCTTCAATAAAAACCGCTGGAAGAAACTGACCCCGCAGCAGCAGGTTGCCGATAAAGAGGAATACTTCAATCTAATCCGCCAATCCGCACGAAGCGACATGTTCCAGATCATCGCCCATATGGATGCCATGAAGGGCAATTATCCGCTGTTCTCCGAAATCAAGGCCGACGAAGCGATCGAGGAAACGTTGAAAGTCATCGCGGAATCGGGCCTGGCGATCGAGATCAACACTTCCGGCAAAACCAAGCTGTGCGGCGGCTGGTATCCATCGGGCGCCATCTTGGAGGTCGCGCACCATCACGGTGTTGACGTCACCTTCGGCTCCGACGCCCACAAACCGTCACGGGTCGGAGATGAATTTGACGAAGTGGCCAAAGTGCTTAAAGAAATCGGATACACGGAATGGGTATATTTCGAACAAAAACAGAAGGTGACCGTACCTCTTTAAGGGGGTACACCCTCCTTCTGTTTTTTTTGCATTTACATAGGAAGCACAGCAAAATAGGCAAAAAAAGTGGACCCGTTACCGGGTCCAAAACATAATATATATTCTCAAAAGGGGGTCATGTGATAAGTTTAACCCGCGGCTGTTAGAGTTTGATAACAGGTATATTTCATTTGTGTAACAAATTCCAAGTGAGCCTTTCATCTTGACATGTTCAGATCACAGATTTCATTCCCTTCATCCCATTGAGCGCAAGGTGAGCACGGTAAGCTCCGGTTTGCATAAGAAACGAAAAGGCAGCTGCGTCGTGCCGATTCCCCTATTTACATAGAGCAGCATTCCTTGCGAACCGATGGTATATAGACCTTGCACATAACGCTTTGCCCCGGGCGGCGTGATCACCTCGCCCATCCAGGGCAAACGGATCTGGCCCCCATGGCTGTGTCCCGACAGCTGGAGATGGAATGAATGGGCTGCAGTTGTGTCAGCATAATCCGGCTCGTGCATCAGCAGCAGCTTGAACATCCCGTCGGGTAAATCTTGAATGGCCGCTGCCGGATCCGGCTGGCCCCAGAATGCATCGTCCAAACCTGCCACTGCGATGACAGCACCATCCCGCCTTAGCTTCACGGCGGTGTTCCGCAGCACCTGAAATCCGGCCTCTTCCTCCATAGAAATCAGTGTCTCCACATCTTTGTAATCATGGTTACCCAATATAGAAAATAAGCCGAGAGGGGCCTTCAGCTCGGTGAACGGTTGAATGGCGGCCCTCATATCCTCTGTGTTTCCGTCCACCATATCCCCTGTGAAACAGATCATGTCCGGTTTCTCATGTTGAATCGCTTGCACCACACGGGCCACGTCTTTTGCCCCGGTGTGAAAGCCCAGATGCAAATCGCTAAACTGAACGACCTTCATCCCGTCAAAAGCCTTAGGCAGTGAAGGAAGCGCCAATGTCCGTCTCGTAATGTCCAATTGATGAGGCTCCCATAAAGACGCGTAAGCCCCGCCTGCAGCGCCAACGCCGACCACGGCGGAAACACCGATCTTCAGAAATTGGCGGCGCGACATCTTCGTCTGCATGACGTCTCGCTTTGCCCCGTCATGAGCTGTGCCATGGGGAGTAGACGAGGATGGATTTCTCATAGGTGGACTTCCTCCTATATAATAATAAAAGAATACAAGTTTTAACGGCCTTACGGTTATTCATATATATGGAATAGCAAGAGAAAGGGGTTTACGTATGACTGATAACGATTCAATCACAGCATTAGTTTCAGCTCAGCGGCGTTTTTTTCATAAAGACATCACCAAGGAAGTGGATTTCCGACTACAGCAGCTGACCAAGCTCCGCCAAGTACTGATTGCCAGGGAAAACAATATCATGGAGGCCCTTCGCAAAGACTTGAACAAAAGCGAGCAGGAGGCCTTCACGACTGAGATCGGGATTGTCTATAAGGAGCTTTCCTTTATCATAAAGAATCTGAAGCGCTGGGCCAAGCCACAGCGTGTCAAAACCGCACTGACGCATGTAGGCAGCAAGGGAATGGTCTACGCTGAGCCCTACGGGACGGTACTGATTATTGCTCCCTGGAATTATCCTTGGCAATTGGCCATCTCTCCGCTGATCGGAGCTTTAGCCGCCGGGAACACCGCGATTGTGAAGCCCTCCGAGCTGACACCTAACGTATCCGGACTCATTACGTCCATCATCACGGAGACGTTTGAGCCGCAATATGTGGCTTCGGTGGAGGGAGGACCCGAGGTAAGCACGATCCTGCTGGAGCAGCCGATGGATTATATCTTCTTTACCGGCAGTACCCATGTCGGCAAAATTGTCATGGAAGCCGCCGCCAAGCAGTTGATCCCGGTGACGCTAGAGCTAGGAGGCAAAAGCCCCTGTATCGTCCACGAGGATGCCCCCCTGGCCCTGGCGGCTTCACGTATCGCATTCGGCAAGTATACAAATGCCGGCCAAACCTGCGTCGCGCCGGATTATGTTCTCGTACACAGCAAGGTCAAGGAGAAGTTCATCGCGCACCTGAAGGAAGCCATCACTTCGTTCTACGGCGAGAACCCGCTAACCAATCCCGACTATGGGCGCATTGTTTCGGAGAAGCATTTTGACCGGCTGTCCGGCTTTCTGAACAACGGAACCCTGCGCCATGGCGGGAGCAGTTCTAAGGAAAAATTGCTCATCGAGCCCACCGTGCTGGACGATATCACTTGGGATATGCCGGTCATGGAAGAAGAGATTTTCGGCCCCCTGTGTCCGATCCTGACTTACGAGAATGTACACGAAGCTATCCAGGCGATTAATCACCGTCCCAAGCCGCTCGCCCTTTACTTGTTCACGGAGAATGAAGACGTTCAGGATTACGTACTCTCCTCGGTTTCTTTTGGCGGGGGATGTGTTAACGATACGCTGATGCATCTGGCCACTCCCTTCCTTCCATTCGGGGGTGTCGGTGAGAGCGGAATGGGCGCTTACCACGGGGAATACAGCTTCCAGACCTTCTCCCATAAGAAGAGCGTGCTAAAGCAAACCAACCGGTTCGATTTTAAATTCCGTTACCCTTCCAAGAACGGGCTCGGCATTCTGAAAAAGCTGATGAAACCGTAGCTTGAACTAAGACTTTGACTACTTGCCCAATAGCACAAATAATAAAGGCACACCGACGATAAAATGCACCCCACAGAGTAGACACCTAAAAAAGGGTCAACCTACGGGGTACATTTTTCAATGGTGCGCCTTTTTTACATGGATGAATGCTTTCTCCGATGCGGTTTATTGGCCTTCGCCTTCTCTTCACTGTCATCCATCTCCAAGCCGTCATCGCCGGGCTTAAAGATCCGGCGCAGCGTCCCCAGCATGGACAGCGCATACGCAACGGTAATGAAACTGAAGGCAATCTCCATCACCACGACAAGCCGGGACGTATTATCGACTGGGGCTATATCGCCATACCCGACCGTGACAAACGTCGCCATACTGAAATACAGGAAGCTAATGAACTGGCTTAGCAAATCCTGGCCGATATTCTTGCCTTCGAAGGAAATGCCTCCGAACAGCTTATAGATCGACATATACACCATCGTGAAAAACAAAATGCACATCCCCGCCGCCATGCTGATCCGAACCAGGGTTGTTTTCATATCAACATGCTGATGGACAGAGTCTGCAATTCTATCGAATATATACAGCACATAAAAAATAACCGAGCATAATGCAAACAGCAGGATCAGAGCGCGCATGCCGCCTTCTCCGGGGACCACGTTCATCAGATCGATCCACCCTAGCAAATCTTCAACCGAGACCAGGACATAAATGAGCAGTGGAGCAAGCAGCAAAGGCCTGCTGGACCACTTCTTGTCCATACTGTAGAACAAATAAATCAACAGCAGGAAACCCGTCAAATTGAGCAGCCACATCCACCATGACATCTTCAAGTCCCTCCTTTGGCTGGCTTGAAGCCTGAACCTGCAGGTCGCACCATTACATCTTTATTACCCTTGTAACGGTATTTATGCACCTGGAGGTCGCTGGTAATCGGCCCTTGCTCACTTTAGACAACGTTCATGTCCAGCTGATCACGTGTTAAAAATAGCGCCAAAACACGTACAGCGGGTCGAACGAAAGCCGTCCCGCATGCTTTTAGCAACTAACGGTTCTTCTCCAACCACTCCGCGGCATGGTCCACCATGGCCCGCTGGTCTGCCAATACGCAGTCTGCCTTTCCAACACGGCCATGCTTATATGCATCGGGGCATTGCGCTTCAAACGAGGCTCCAATCGCTTCAAAATCGTCGGAATGATAGTTGATATCCTGGAATGCCTCCCACTCTGTTGTTCCCTGCACCCTGCGTACTGGCGCGTGGGCGGTTACCACCTTCTTGCCTGCCCAATCCGCGCGGTATTCGCTAAGGTGGAAGGAAGTATTATTGCCATAGCCACTACCCAGCATAAGCACGTAAGCACCCGCTTCATATAATCGTGCCAGCGGCGACGCTTCGCCCAGGCTATGATCGAGCGGATGGGATTGCATAAGTGCCTTTGCATCCCTGCCGCGTGCTGCAAACGAAACATGCGGATGACGGCTTCGGATGACCCCTTCTTGTTTACGGAACACTTCCGGAATGATCCCCATCCCTGATGTGACGGTCAGGTCCGGGTCATAGGGAGGCATACTCTCACGGATCAAATCCCACCATTTGGGGTCGGCCGGAGGATTTCCCCATGTCTTCGGATCGGTTAAGTTCGCAGACTGCGTTGGCATCACCAGTGTCCCTTCATCGCCCAGTACGTCCTCCAGGGCCAGTATAACAGCCTCTGGACCACCAACAATCCATCCGCCCACGCTCTTGAGCGAGGAATGGACGAGCAGGGTCATTCCCTTCCGTACGCCAAGAGCGAGCAGGTCATCGCTTATATCCTTTATCGTAATTGGTCTTTCGATGATCAAGTGACTCATCTCCATTTCAATATCCTAATAAACACATATAACAAAAAAAGCGCCTGTCCGAAGCCATGCCCCGGTCAGACGCCTTGGTGTTGAAGCTAAACCGATTAAACGCCAAGCCAGCGCTTAAACAGATGTTTGGTTGTATCCTTGTTCATTTCCGCAATCGACGTAGTCAGCGGAATGCCCTTCGGACAAGAACGTACGCAGTTCTGCGAGTTGCCGCAGCCCTCGATGCCTCCGTCCTGCATCAGCGCTTCCAGACGCTCTTCCTTGTTCATCTCACCTGTCGGGTGAGCATTGAACAAGCGAACTTGGGAAATGGCGGCCGGTCCGATAAAGTCCGTTTTTTCGTTGACATTCGGGCAAGCCTCAAGACATACGCCGCATGTCATACATTTGGACAGCTCGTAAGCCCACTGGCGCTTCTTCTCCGCCATTTTAGGTCCGGGGCCAAGGTCGTAGGTGCCATCGATCGGAATCCACGCCTTCACGCGCTTGAGGGCCGTGAACATACGACTGCGGTCGATAACCAAGTCTCTTACAACCGGGAACGTCTTCATCGGCTGAATCCGGATCGGCTGTTCCAGCTTATCGATCAGTGCCGCACACGCTTGGCGCGGCTTGCCGTTAATAACCATGGAGCAAGCTCCGCACACTTCTTCAAGGCAGTTGGAGTCCCAGCATACAGGTGCGGTGGTTTGGCCCTGTGCATTTTTGGGATTGCGCTGAATTTCCATCAGCGCACTAATGACGTTCATGCCGGGACGGTACGGAATTTCGAATTCCTCAGTATAGGATTTCGTCTCCGGATTGTCCTGACGTGTAATGATAAACTTAACGCTCTTTGAGGCGGCTGCCGTTTGAGACATCGTAAATCCCCCTTCCTTCTTACTTGTCTTTCGAATAGTCGCGAATACGCGGCGGGATTAAGGAAACATCCACTTCTTCGTATGAAATCTGCGGTCCATCAGGCGTCCAGGTTGCTTTGGTTGTCTTGAGGAACTCTTCATCGTTACGATCAGGGAAATCCGGCTTGTAGTGAGCGCCCCGGCTTTCGTTCCGGAGAAGCGCACCCAGCGTCATGGCCTCGGACAGCTCCAGCATGTTCCACAGCTGGCGTGTGAACGCCACGCCCTGGTTGTTCCAGCGGGAGGTATCCGTCATATTGATATTGCGGTAACGCTGCTTCAATTCCTTGATTTTGCCGATGGTAGCTTCAAGCTTGTCGTTGTAGCGAACCACCGTCATGTTGTTGGTCATCCATTCGCCGAGTTCTTTATGGATCACATAAGCATTCTCGGTTCCTTCCATCTTGAGCAGGCCTTCGTACTTGGTCGTTTGCTCTTTCGCTACGCGGTCAAATACGGTGGAGGAAACGTCCTCAGCGGACTTCTTCAAGCCTTTGACATATTCAATCGCCTTCGGTCCGGCCACCATACCGCCGTAAATGGCGGAGACCAGGGAGTTCGCTCCCAGACGGTTCGCACCGTGATATTGATACTCGCATTCTCCGGCTGCAAACAGCCCGGGAATGTTCGTCATTTGGTTGTAATCGACCCACATGCCGCCCATGGAATAATGGACTGCCGGGAAGATCTTCATCGGGATTTTACGCGGATCGTCGCCCATGAATTTCTCATAGATCTCGATGATACCGCCAAGCTTTACGTCCAGCTCTTTCGGATCTTTATGGGAGAGGTCCAGGTAGACCATGTTCTCGCCATTGATCCCAAGTCCCATATCGACGCAGACGGAGAAGATTTCACGTGTAGCGATGTCACGCGGCACCAGGTTTCCGTAAGCAGGGTATTTCTCTTCGAGGAAATACCACGGCTTGCCGTCTTTATAGGTCCAGATCCGTCCGCCTTCACCACGTGCCGATTCCGACATCAAGCGGAGCTTGTCATCGCCTGGAATGGCTGTCGGGTGAATCTGGATGAACTCACCGTTGGCATAATGAACGCCTTGCTGATAAACGGCACTGGCCGCTGTTCCCGTGTTGATTACCGAGTTGGTCGTTTTTCCGAAAATAATACCAGGACCACCGCTTGCGAGAATGACGGCTTCAGCTTTGAACGCCTTGATCTCCATCGAGCGGAGATCCTGAGCAGCGATACCGCGGCATACGCCTTCGTCGTCGATGATCGCATTCAGGAACTCCCAGTTCTCGTACTTCGTCACAAGACCCGCAGTTTCCCAGCGGCGAACCTGCTCGTCAAGCGCGTAGAGCAGCTGCTGTCCGGTCGTTGCGCCGGCGAATGCCGTCCGGTGACGCTTCGTTCCGCCGAAACGACGGAAATCGAGCAGACCTTCGGGCGTACGGTTAAACATAACGCCCATGCGGTCCATCAAGTGGATAATGCCCGGAGCTGCTTCACACATCGCTTTGACCGGAGGCTGATTCGCAAGGAAGTCGCCGCCGTATACCGTATCGTCAAAGTGCTCCCAAGGAGAGTCACCCTCACCTTTCGTATTCACGGCTCCATTGATGCCGCCTTGCGCGCACACGGAGTGAGAGCGTTTAACAGGTACAAGTGAGAATAGATGAACGTGAGCTCCTGCTTCTGCCGCTTTGATGGTTGCCATCAGCCCGGCGAGGCCGCCACCCACTACAATAATATTAGATGCCATTTTTCGTTCACTCCCCTTAACTTAAGACTGTCTTAACTACATCGATCGCTGCTGTCGCTGCCTCGAATTCGGAACTGCGGAATGCTGTCATAGCCAGAACGAACAGCACGCTCATCAATACGAACAAGCCCATGCAGATGTAAGTGGATACCTTCTGCGCGCGCGGACCGACGGTGATGCCCCAGCTAACGAGGAACGCCCACAGGCCGTTTGTGAAGTGGAAGGCTGCCGACACAACCCCGATGACGTACAGAGTAAACAGAATCGGATTGTTCATGATGCCGTGCATGGTCGCGCCCAAATCGTCATGCGTGATTTTGCCGATCATGATTTGGAAACGCGTATCGTACATATGCCAGATAACAAAAACGAACGTAATGACGCCGGTGATCCGTTGGACGGTAAAGCGGATGTTCCGTTCATAGTTGTAATTGCCCACGTTGTTATTTGCCTGGTAAGCAATGTATAACCCGTAGACACCGTGATATAGCAGTGGCAGCCAGATCAGGAACAGCTCGAGGAAAAATATCAGCGGCATGCTGTTCAAAAAATGGACCGCGCTTGCAAAGCCTTCCTTTCCACCCTCGAAAGCCTTAAAGTTGGAAATCATATGGCTGAGCAAAAATGCTCCAAGCGGTATGACACCGAGCAAAGAATGCAGCTTTCTGGAATAATACCCTTTCATCAGTTGACGTTCCCCTTTCCAATGTGCAGCGTTTTCATTTTCAATCTTTCCTATTTTCAGAACAATTACACTTGCCCTGTCCTAAAAGAGGTTGTTCATAAAGCCCGCCTTTGATCACAAAGTGAATCAGGAAGCCACTCGGCATCAAAACCGACCTTTTTGAACACGCACTAAAACCCTTGCAACGACAAAAAGCTGCCTATTTCGGCAATCGTGTGAACAACTTGTGTCATGTTTCATGTTACTCCTTTTTTTCTTATAATGGAATTGCAATATAATTATTAATCGTTATAATCTATACGCATAAGCAATTATTTGTACGCATGTCTATTTTATATAGGAGGAATTCCATGTTTGAAGAACTGGACATGTTCGCCGTCGTTGTAGAGCAATCCAGCATAAACCAAGCCTCCAAGCTGCTTAACTTGTCACAGCCAGCCCTGTCCAGGAAAATAGCCAAGCTGGAGGACCAGCTCGGACTGCAGCTGTTCAATCGCCGCGGCAAACGGCTGGAGCTTACCTCCATCGGACAGATTGTGTACACCTTTGCCCTGGAGCAGCGCCAGCAGCAGATCAAGTTCATGCAGACTTTGGCCCATTACCGGGAGGGGGATCAGATCTCGATCAACCTGGGGGCCAGTCTAACCACACTGCAGACCACCTTGCCCCCGCTCGTTAACGCATTCATGGAGCGTCATCCCGCGGCCGAAATCAAGCTGATCACCGGCAAGACCCATGAGATCGTTTCTTATGTAAGAGATAAACGGGTCGATGTTGGCATTGTCGCTTCCTCCATCAACCAGCCTGGCTTAAACTGCATTCCGCTGTTTGATGACCATCTGGAGCTTGTTATCCCGTCTTCACACCCGCTGGCGGAGATCGAGGATGTCGGCATCGAGCAGCTTCAAGGCTTGCCGATGATCATTTTTTCGACCGGAACCTGGTACCGCAAGTTGACGGATGACCTATTCCACCGCTGGGGCATTATGCCGGATATCCGGATGGAGATCGATTCCTTCGAAGCGATCGTCAGGCTCATCCCGACCTGCAAGGCAGCCGCGCTTCTGCCCAAATCCTATCTCAGGCCGCAGCTGTTGTCCGATAACGGGCTTGTCGACATTCATATTCCGGCACTCATTGAAACCCGGCGAACAACTTCGCTAATCTACGGCCAAGCCTCGGAGCTGAGCAAGGCAGCCAGCCGCTGGATTGACGAAACGGAAATCCTGTTCCGTAAGCTGGAGGAGGATAAAACGAAAAAAACCTGACGATAAACATGGGGACTGACCCCATGACCGTCAGGTTTTTTTCTTCTATATTTATTAGTTTTCGAGCATATTCACGACCTCAGACTCAAAGCGATCCACATTATCATTGGAGCCGATAACAACCATAATGTCGCCGGAGTTCACCACATCCATGGCTGTCGGCGCTACGATGATGCCGGATTGTTTATTCAGGGCCACCACGCTAACACCGTAGCGAACCCTCGTATTGAGCTCGCTAAGCGTTTTTCCGTCCATGCAGTCCGTGACCGTCATCTCCACAATCAGATAGTCCTTGGATAATTCGATATAGTCGAGCAAGTTGGGCGTGACAAGTTGGTGAGCTACCCGGATCCCCATATCCCGTTCCGGAAAGATCACCCGGTCCACGCCCAGCTTCTCCAGCGCCCGGCCGTGCAGCACCGAAATCGCCTTGGCAACGACCATGGTGACACCAAGCTCTTTCAACAAGATGGCGGATAAGATGCTCATCTGAATATCGTTCCCGATCGCCACAATCCCGCAGTCGAAGTTACGGATACCGAGCGATTTAAGCACCTCTTCATCCGTAGCATCCGCCACCACCGTGTGCGTCAGCAGCTCACTCATATCCTCGACAACCTCTTCACTGCGGTCGATGCCGAGCACCTCATATCCCTGTTCCATCAGTTCAAGCGCCAGGCTGGCGCCAAATCGTCCCAAACCGATGATTGCAAATTGCTTTGGTTTCATGTCTCTCCCGTACTCCTTATCCAATAATCATTTTGCCTTCCGGATGACGATATAATTCTTTACCCTTTTTTGGCCCCAGTGCATAAGCAAGCGTCAAGGGCCCCAATCGCCCTGCAAACATCGTAATGCTGATCAAAATCTTCCCAAACCCCGTCAGTTCGGGCGTTAAGCCCATGGAGAGACCCACCGTACCGAAGGCGGATGTCGTTTCGAATAGGATTTCCAGGAAGCTCCCTTCCTCTGTCGTTGACAGAATCATCGATACGGTTAGAACGAGCAGCAGTGCCAGTAATGCAATGGTCAGTGCCTTCAGCACCCGCTCCTGTGCCAGGCGATAACGGAACATGACGATGTCTTCACGCCCGCGCATCATGGCGATGACCGCCCCCACCATAATGGTGAAGGTTGTTGTTTTGATACCGCCACCGGTTGACCCTGGGGATGCTCCGATAAACATCAGAATCACGATAAAAAATTGCGTGGCCTGTCGAAGTCCCGTAATATCTATAGTATTCGCGCCAGCTGTACGCGGCGTTACGGACTGGAATAACGCGCCGAAGAATTTCCCGCCCCAATTCAGAGAGCCGAGTGTCCTCGGATTGGTGAATTCAAATATAAGAATGACGATAAATCCAACCAGCAGCAAGGTAGCCGTCATGGTGAGCACCACTTTGGAGTGCAAGGAAAGTCTCCGTTGTTTTCGGAAATCAATCAGATCGGATAATACGATAAAACCAATGCCGCCTGAGACAATCAAAAACATCACGACTATGTTGACTACAGGATCGTAGACATACCCGGTCAAACTCCGAAAATCACCAAACAAATCGAAACCGGCATTGTTAAACATCGTGACTGCATGAAAAACGCCATAATAAACTGCCTGGCCGATCGGCATATCAAACGCCCAGCGGATCGATAGAATGATGGCACCGCAGGCCTCGATGATGAGGGAGTACAACAACACTCTGCGGATCAGCCTTACGATTCCTTCCATCGAGGACTGATTCATCGCTTCCTGCAGAATGAGACGATCCTTGAGCGATATGCGCCTTTTCAGAGCCAAGGCAAATAAAGTAGCCATCGTCATGAATCCGAGCCCGCCGATCTGAATCAGCAGCATGATCACGACTTCTCCGAAGGAACTGAATGTCGTTCCTGTATCCACCACAACCAGACCCGTTACACATGTTGCCGATGTCGAAGTGAACAAGGCATCGATAAATTCAAGCGGTTCACCTGTACTCGTGGAAATCGGCAGCATTAACAGCGCCGTCCCGATGAAGATAATAGCCGCAAAACCAAGCACGAGAATCTGCGGCGGAGACAACCTGAGCCAGTTAAATTTAGAGTTCAATCGGTCACCTTCTTAAAAAAAATCAAGAAAAAAGACACTGGAAAACGCAGTGCCCTTTACGGTCTGGTTCCTGTGCTGCAGCCTACGAGGTTAGCTGACGGATTCGGGCATTTCCACAGGTCGCCCTATTCATTATTCTAGGAATAATGAAATTCACCCCAATTACATGGTTCCCCCATTTTCAGTACGAAATTCGGCTGGAATATTCGGTTCCTTGAAGCATGATGTGATTATAACGCAATCTGGTACGTAACCCAATGCCGTTTTTCACCCAAAAAATCTTTAAAAGAGCGCGAATTGGGCATATTCAAGAATACAAGCATAGGGTTCTCTAACGTTTTCGAAACCTTTCATTCATTTTCATCGATTTGTTTCATTATTCCGGATATTGGGATAAGCTGCTTATGACTTTCATAACTATGTTATATTGACTCTATGCGTACTTAATCAGGCATATCGAATACCAGTGGGAGTATCAACTTTCCTAGAGGAGGAATTTCATGAATCGTGCAAGAGAGCCCTTGAAGCTGAAGCCCAATCTGAAACAGCTCATCGCGCCTGCCGCAGTCGGCCTGATTCTGTTCCTATTATTTCAGGTGTTTCCGTCGACGAATCCGGATTCTACCGAGATGGCATCTCCGAATATCATATCCAAGGAGCAGGCTCGGCAAGTGGCTTCAAGCTTTGCTCAGGAGCATTTGCAGTTTACGACTGCGGAAACGGATGACACATTGGTTACATATCAATCCAAATCGGAACTTTACGGATATCTGGCGAAGGAAAAGAAACTTTCGGAATACAACAAAACCTATGAAGCCAAATATCCCTATGACGTATACCGCGTTCGCTTCAGCGAGCCGGGAGGCGATGCCCTCAATGTGGACGTGCACATGCAAAATTCAGGCATCGTCGGCTTCTCGTACGATTACGCCCGCTCCAGCTATGACCGGATTGAGCTGAACAAGGGCGATGTACAAAGGCAGATGCTGCTTGTCGTCGAGGACGGCATGTCATTAGCCGAGAAGCAAGCGCTCGCGGAGCCTTGGCTCCAGCGAGCGGGATATGACCTGTCGCGCCTTGAGCTGGTTACGCGGGAAGGGGAACCCCGGCTCCGATATGTGGACCCGGAATCCAAGATTGGCGATTCCCGATTGGAGCACCGTTTCACCTTCGAACATGGGAAATTACGCTCCTATGAGCCATCCTTCTCAGTCCCGTCCGCCCATTCTGCCTATGTCAACAAGCAGACTCAGGATGCAACGCTGCTGACACTCGCAGGGTATGGCCTGTTCACCCTCATCCTTGGCATTCTTGCGATTGTGTACAGCGTGAAGACCAGAGCCTATACGTCGTTTAAGCGCGGCCTGTTCCTATCGGTGCTGCTGTTTATCATTCAGATGCTAAATACGTATAATCTGATTCCCGTTTTCAAATCCGAGGGGATGTCGCAAACCGGTATATTCGGGATGATGATTTTCTATGCGGTCTATTCGCTCATCTTCTCCGCCCTGCTCTATTTCTCCCTTGTCGGGGGCAACGGGCTATGGCAAAAAGAAGACGGGCTCAATCCATGGCCGCGCGCCAAAGAACCCGGATACGGTCATTATGTACTGGACAGCATGAAGCTGGGATATATGTGGGCTTTCATCCTGCTTGGGGTCCAATCCATTATCTTTATCGTTCTGGGCCTAACCTTAAATACATGGTCCACCACGGATGCCACACAGTCGCCTTACAACATGCTCTATCCTTGGCTGTTTCCGCTGATGGCCTGGCTGGCCGGCATATCCGAAGAGGCCGTCTATCGACTGTTCGGTATCAAAATGGTGAAAAAGATCGTCCGCAATACTTTTGTGGCCAGTTTGATTACCTCGCTCATCTGGGCGCTCGGGCATACGCTTTATCCGATATACCCTGTAATTTCCCGGCCCATTGAACTAGTTATCATCGGCTTGCTGTTCAGTTACATCTTTTTGAAATACGGGTATTTGGCGGCCATGTTCTCCCATGTCATCTTTAATAGCATCTTGATGGGCATTAGCCTGATCCTGCTTAAGGACACCACCAACTTGCTAATCGGTGCTTTCTACATGGTGCTTCCTGCGCTTGTTGCGTATGCGATTTACCGTTTCAATCCAACAAAAAAAGAGAAGCCGTATGTCACGACTCCTCCTCACGAAGTGCCTTAAGAATTTCCGTTGCTAATTTCTCACCGATTGAAAGGGGCTTGAAGTCTTCGACTGAAGCCTCTTTTATTTTTTTGACCGAGCCAAAATGCTTCAACAGCAGCTTGCGGCGCTTCTCTCCAATGCCCGGGATGGAATCCAGCTTGGAGGATACCATCGATTTGCCGCGCTGTTCGCGGTGGAAGGAAATCGCAAACCGGTGAACCTCATCTTGAATACGCTGCAGCAAATAGAACTCCTGGCTGTCCCGGGGCAGCGTAACCGGCTCCGGCGGGTCTCCGACCATGAGCTGCGCTGTTTTATGCTTGGCATCCTTCACAAGCCCACAAACCGGGATAAACAACCCCAACTCATTCTCCAACACATCGCTGGCGGCGGAAATCTGTCCCTTCCCTCCATCGACCACAATCAGATCAGGAAGTGGCAAATTCTCCTTCAAGACGCGCTCGTACCGCCGCCGGATCACTTCACGCATCGTATCATAATCGTCCGGTCCCAGCACGGTACGGATCTTGTACTTCCGGTATTCCTTCTTGTCCGGTTTCCCATTGGTGAATACAACCATGGCCGATACCGGGTTGGTCCCCTGGATGTTCGAGTTATCAAATGCCTCGATTCGGTTCAGCGACTGGAGGCCGATCACTTCGCCCAGATTCGCTGCTGCGACCGAGGTGCGTTCTTCATCGCGCTCAATCAAGCGGAATTTCTCGTCTAAGGACACCTTTGCATTATCCGACGCCATGCCCACCATCTGTTTCTTCAAACCACGCTGCGGCACATGTACCTTCACGCCGAGCCATTCCTGCAGGGCGGCAGCCCCTCCGGCTGCATCCACGATGCCAGCAGCTTCGGCCTGCTTCTCCTGTGCCTGGGCAAGGGCTGCCTGCTGCTCATCAGATGTTCCTGCGGAAAGCGTATTCGCCGAATCCACGGCTTCCTCTGCGCCTAGCACACCTTCACCCGCAGCCGTTCCAGCAACCGACTCTGGAGCAGCCTCGCCTATCAACAGAGGCTCAGGCAGCAGAATTTCCTGCGGCAATGCAGGATTATCACTATAATACTGAGCAATAAAAGACATAAAGTCACTGTGCGCATCGCCGTAGAACGGAAAAACGGACTTGTTGCGCTGTACCATTTTTCCTTGGCGCATGTACAGAATCTGTACGCACATCCAGCCTTTATCCACAGCATAACCGAATACATCGCGGTCCCGCGTATCCGTCGTCGTAATCTTCTGCTTCTCCATTAGCGTATCGATATGGATGATCTGATCCCGCAGTTCTTTGGCACGCTCGAAATACAAATCCTCCGCAGCCTCCTGCATCTTGCGCTGCAGTTCCTTCTTGATCTCTTCATGCCCACCGCTCAGGAATGACGTAATCTCCCCGATGATCTGTTCATATGCAGAATTTGGAATTTCCTTTACACATGGAGCCAAGCATTGTCCCATATGATAATACAAGCACACTTCTTTCGGCATGACGCCGCATTTGCGCAAAGGATACATCCGGTCCAGCAGCTTTTTGGTCTGCTGTGCCGCATAAGCATTCGGGTAGGGGCCAAAGTATTTGGCTTTATCTTTAAGCACCCTTCTGGTCACTTCCAGACGGGGATGCTCTTCATTCGTTATTTTAAGATATGGATAGGTTTTATCATCCTTCAGCAGCACGTTGAATCTCGGCTGATGGGTTTTGATCAGGTTACACTCCAGAATCAAGGCTTCCATGTTGCTGCCGGTCACAATATATTCGAAATCGCGGATTTCCGAAACAAGCATCTGGGTCTTCCCGTTATGGCTTCCGGTAAAATAAGAGCGTACCCGGTTCTTCAGCACTTTCGCCTTGCCCACATAAATTATCGTGCCTTCATGATTCTTCATCAGGTAACAACCGGGCTGGTCCGGCAGCAATGCCAGCTTGTGGCGGATATTCTCCAGCGCCCTCTCTTGCTCCTTAAGCTGTTTGGCAAAATCGTCCATGCTATCCCTCCTCTCCAAGGAGATTATATAGTATTAACCTTAAATATAAAACATTATGAATAACCACACAAAGCGCCTCCGGGTTTCACCGAAGGCGCTGTATGAAAGCGGATTGAAGTCTATGACCAATCCTGCTTATTGATGTTTTGCAATGATGCCCTTCAAGGCTTCTTTGGAGTTCAGACCTACCACTTTATCGACAGGCTGGCCGTCTTTGAAGAAAATCATAGTCGGAATGCTCATCACGCCGAAACGTGCTGCGGATTCCGGATTCTCATCCACGTTCACCTTAGCAATTTTTACAGCATCACCAAGATCTGTGGACAGCTCTTCCAAAATCGGGGCAAGCATTTTACAAGGACCGCACCATGGCGCCCAGAAATCAACTACAACCGTACCTTGACCTTCCACTTCACTTACGAAGGATTGATCGGTAACGTTTACGATAGCCATTATATTCTCCTCCTCACGGATAATTTTACATATAGTACGAACATAATTGTCGAATGGGTCGACGAACTTAGTATACCACAACCGGTCGGAAAAAGTGAAATATACTCACCTAAAGAAAGAGGATTTTACGGGTTTTTTATGCAATCTTTACAAATGATTTGCGCATTGGGTATACTACTAGTAACAAGTCGGGTGACTGTCAAGTTTTTCGTGTTGGCACGGCATGTTCACCTTTTGAGGAGGCAAGCACCATGGATGTAAACGTACGCGTTAACGATCCACGGGAGCACATCAATGAAGAACCACGCAATGACTTTGGCGATTTGATGATGGGCTTCGTGGGGATGTTTGGTTTCATGACCATCATCTTTTTCGGATTCGTCATTATCAAGTTCTTGGTTGGCTAATTATTGATGACTCCTTGTGCACAAATAAAAAGTCTGATCCTGCCGCGTTCCATACGCTAACGGGATCAGACTTTTTACAATTCAGGGAAAAGCTTGTCCATAGGAAGTTTGCTTGCAATACTAGAATTTCCCTCTCTGATTCTCACCGAATAAATGAACGACATCGACAAAAGGCGCAATTCGGTTCATCAACCGCTGTCCTTTGTGTGCCTCCTCCCCATCCTTGCTCGTGAAGCTCAGATGCTGTTCAAGCCCGTCGAGCGGGTAGTTCGACGTATAGAAGGTCGGCAGCCGGTTCATCCGGAAATTCAGAATGGAACCGAGGACATGATCCCGAACCCACGGATTCAAATTCTCCGCTCCGATATCGTCAAAGATCAGCAGATCGCAATGCTTCATCGTCTCCACCATGTCCTTCAGCTTCTGTCCGTCCTGCATCATGGTCTTCAGATCTTCCACAAAATCAGGCATATACACGATAACGCCCGAATGGCCCGCTTTCGCGAGCTCATGCATCAGGTAGCCCATCAGGTAGGTCTTACCCGTACCAAACGAACCGGTGAGATACAGGCCGCGCGGGGACAAGCCATTCTCCTTCGTATCCCGGATGTATTTAAAGACCTGGTGCACCGCCGGTGCCCGCAAGCGGTCCTTCGCCATAATCTCCATGTTGTCATAACCTTCGTTCAAGGCATGCTCATCGACATAAAAGCTGCGAATCCGTTTTTTGATCTGATCCTCATTAGTTTTCGCAATCTGCAGGGAACACGGCGCCTTCCGCTCATAGATCTCCACGGTTCCGTTCATCCGCTGGATATCCAGCTTGCTGAAATGTCCCTGGAAATCATTCGGACACCGGTCCAGACCGGGACACTCCTTGCAGTGGGCCTGATCTCCCGCATATTGATACAGTTTGCTTAAATTCAATCGTATGACCCGATCATCGATCTCCGGGTATTCGCTCCGCAATGCTTGAATCAGAGGATTCCTAAGCAAATCCTCCGTAATCTGCTCCGTTCTGCGCCGGAGCGCAGGACTTTTCATGCTTTCCAGCAGTTCACCAAGGGACTCCATCTCTTGTTCCCTCCTCTCTTCAGCAGGATTTCTTTATCCGCCCTTCTTGTTGCCAGCCTGCATTTCTGCCGCAAATCGCATCATTTCTTCGAATTCCTCATCCGATACGGCCTCCGCCTGATCGGACTCCAGAGCCACTGGAATTTCCGGCTTCACCTTTCCGCCTTTAGCGTATGTACGCGTACGTTGGGTGGTTGCCTTCTGCTTGCCTTTCATCTTGGCTTGATCACGTATATACTGAACAGCTTTCTCATAGCTGTTAATCTGCTTCAGCAGCATATTGGAAGCAATGGCCTCCACGAAATTACGGTTGATGCGCTGCTCGCCGCCTGCGGCCATGAGTGACATTAAATAATGAATGAGCACGTTGATGACTTCACCCGGCAGCTTATAGCTCAGGTCGATCTTTTCGAAGATGTCCAGGAACTGCGCTGGGACCGAGCCCGGAAAGAAGGTCTGCAGCAGCCGGGTATAAGGCTCGTTGCGGAGCATCATATTATATTGGTGAATATCGCATTTCGATTGGAACTGGGCAGGAACTTCTACATAGTATTCCATCTCTACCGCATGCTCCTGTGCAGGCTCTTCCGGATCGGCCGTCATCTCCTGATGCAAGGCAACGACCTTGCCCGCGGTAATCTGCCGCTTCTCCTGCATCTTCATTCCCTGCCTAAAGTGAAGACTGGCCTTGTGCTGCAGATCATCCAGCACGACCTCGCCATGCTCGGTAAATATGCCGTCCTCGTCCAGCAGGCGGCACAAATCCTGCGTGCTGAGATCGTATTTGCGCACCACGTAATTCACAATGCCCATCTGTTCATGGTCGTAGCGAAGACGCTCCACAAAGACCCGATTGCGGGATTCACGCGGGAAACGGAGAATAATGTCCGCATAGTTCAGACCCTCTCCTTGCGGATTTGGCGGCACCACTGACTTCCGTGACACCGCGACCTCTTCCAGCGCTTGCTCCAGTTCATAATCAATGACATGCGTGTTCAGCTCAAAAATATCATAAAAGGGAACCGAAATGTTCTCCTTGTTGAAGGAAATACCGGACCATTCAAGGGGTTCCTTGCTCCAGAGCTCTTCTCTTAGCGACAAAACAGCGAATTTCCCCACCTTGTCGCGAAGCAGCAGCGTCAGATGCTGGGTGTTGAAGAACTCCGCTGGACTGAGCGGTGCTTGCAGCTCATATTCATAGATATGGTCGTCCGTTTCCGGGACAAACATCCGGCTTGTCTGCAGTAAACCTACCGCTTCCAGCTTGGAGGTTTGCTCGATGAGAAAGCGGCGTCCTTTTTCACTAGGCTCAAGCCCTAATGTCAAAAATAATCTTCGCTGCTGTTCAATAGCCGAGTAACCCACCTTCTCCACCGGCACATGCGATACAAGAAGACGGTACAGACTGATCGCAAACGCACCAACCATCGGTTGATATATCGAACCAAGCATTTTGTCATCCAGGCCGCTTAAGCAGAAGTCACGGTATACGCAGTAACGGTGGTTCTCGGTAAAATGTAAAAAATTAGTCATGCGCATCGTTTATGCTCCCCCTGTCGCCCAAAAATAGACTTCCTCTATTCTATCATAAATCCGTCGTTTCGAAGTCGGTTCTTTCGCATCAAAAATTCTGGAATTCGTGCGCCCGCCATTTCCATGCTTCCACAAATAATAAATGACGGCCCCCAGGTATTGCAGAGCCGCCATCAACACTACATTCAATTTGCGCCACGCGCGTTAAAACATTCTAAAGCCTTTAATACGCAATGTCTTAATGGTCCATCCGCTCATGTAGGCACCAATCAGACCTGCAACTCCCGTTAAGTAATCCACCAATTGGAATGATCCGACGTGAGTCCAAAACGACATTTGGCCCCGATCCCACAAGCTGTATACAACGACCGGCAAAATGACAATCACAAACAGATAGCAAGGAAACCAGGTCGTCTTCATCAACATATTTAGGATAAAACCGATACCGAACATCATGACAAAAAACAAAATCATCAGCACGAGCACAGGAATAAATTGAAGCATGATCGCTGTTTTCACCTCTTCTTTATCACCTACGCGTAGCAGCTATTCTACTTTATTGCAGCAAGAAACAGCACACCAAGCTTTAGCTAATAGCTAGTTTACTAAAAATAATGTCACAGATCAACGAACAATCGTGAAATCATTGTGTCGGCGTTTGCCCTTCCGACTGCGCTTACAGTACAATATAGGAAGTTAATGCAAGCGGCCATCCGCTTCTATAATAACGAACATAACGTTTAGGAGTGATCACATGAACGAAGCTGCAATGACGCTTGAGGGCTGGTATGCGCTGCATGATTTCCGCACCATCAATTGGCCGGCCTGGAAAGCTGCAGATGAAGAAGTACGTGCTTTTGCGCTGGACGAGCTGAATGCGTTCCTCGAGGAATGGGATGCCGTCGAAGCTGCCCAGAAAGGCAGTACCGCTGTATATACCATCGTCGGTCAGAAAGCCGATTTCGTATTCATGCTTTTGCGCGAGACGCTGGAAGAGCTGAACGCGATTGAGAACGCCTTTAACAAAACAACGTTCGCCCAGTTCACCACCAAGGCTTATTCGTATGTAAGCATTGTCGAGCTGAGCAACTACCTGGCTGGCTCCTCCGACGAGGATCCGATGCAGAATCCGCATGTCATTGCCCGTCTGAAGCCGGCTCTGCCAAAATCGAAGCATATTTGCTTCTATCCGATGAACAAAAAGCGGGATTTGTCAGACAACTGGTACATGCTGAGCATGGATGAACGCAAATCCATGATGAAGAGCCATGGGATGATTGGCCGTGGATATGCCGGCAAGGTCAAACAGATCATCACCGGTTCCGTTGGATTCGACGATTGGGAATGGGGCGTAACCCTGTTCAGTGACGACGCGCTTCAGTTCAAGAAGCTCGTGTACGAAATGAGATTTGACGAGGTAAGTGCGCGTTTCGGCGAGTTTGGTCCGTTCTATGTCGGCAACCTGCTCGATCAGGCTTCGTTTACAGATTTAATGAAGGTATAATTCCTTCTGCACATAAAAAGGATGTACAAAATATCCCCACAAAGTGGAGCCTATGCTACGATGTTTATTCCAAATACTTTGCGGGGACCCCAAAAAACTTATAATGTCAAAAAAGGGATGCTCTCTTCCATGAGAGCATCCCTTCTTCTATTACTCACTGTCGTCCATATCTTGCTCTTGCTTGCGCAAGGTTTCAAGATATTCAGCCGTCGCCCGGTCCCGGGCACGTCCCTTATCCTTGAGCCGCTCAATTGCAGGAAGTATGAGAATGTCGACCTCCTGCTGAATGGTGTAAGCCAGATCGTACCGCTCTTGCGACTCCAAATAGGAACCGACCTCCATCAGCGCGTTATAACGATCCAGCTCATCTCTTGTGAGCAGCCCCCGTACTTGAACGCTGCAGTGTCTCATTTATAGAAACCTACCTTTTTTCAGGACGAGCGGAATCCCTCCAATAATGAAGAGGTAGCGCAGATCAACCAATTTTTTCAGCTGAGCCGCTCTCCATCCCTGATATTTCTTATCGCCGACAACCGCAATGCCTTCGCCCCGGCCGAGGGAAGCAACCGTGCCTTTATTGTGGAACTCGAATTTGCGCATGGACTTGTCCCGAATCGCGGCAACGATATTTTGGGCACAACACACGCCCTGCTGCATCGCCATTTGAGCGGTCGGCGGATAAGGTCTGCCTTCCTCATTAAAAATCAGGGAGTTATCGCCGATAATATAAATGTTCTCATATCCGGGAGCGCGCAAATATTCATCCACCTTGACGCGGCCTCTCATCGTTTCGAAACCGGCTGCTTCCACCAGACGGTTCCCACGGATGCCGCCGGTCCATACCACCGTTGCCGCCCGGATCTCTTCACCATTGTTCAGAACGACTCCGCCTGGGAGGCATTCCTTGATCGCAATGCCCATCTTGAAGGTAACGCCTTTCTTCTCAAGAACGTTCATGGCGTACTCCACCAGCTCCGGTGCAAACCCAGGTAACGCGGCAGGCGCGGCTTCAACATTATAGATATTCACCAGCGTCGGATCCACATCATATTCCTTGCACAGTCTCGGAATGCGGTCCGCCAGCTCGGCTACAAACTCGATGCCGCTGAATCCGGCCCCGCCAACCACAAAGTTAATGCGCTCTTGCGGTCTGCGCTCATTTTTATATAAAGCAAATTGATACTCAATATGCTCACGAATCAATCGTACCGAGTTGATGCTTCGGATCGTCATCGCATGCTCTGCGAGTCCTGGAATGCCAAAGGTTTCCGGCTCTCCGCCGAGTCCAATGACAAGATAGTCATAGGATAACGTTCCATCTTCAAGAATAACCTTCTTATCGTGAAGGCGGATTTCCTGAACCGAGGATTTGACCAGGTCGATTTTGAATTCGTCTATCAACTTGGAAATGGATACCCGGGTGTTCTCAATGCTGTCTGTTCCTGCTGCCGGCATATGCAAATGCGTTGTAATATAATGATAATCATGGCGATTCACCAATGTAACATCGGCCTCATTATAATTCAGCTCTTTTTGCAGCCGCTGCGCTGTCAATATGCCCCCGTAACCCGCGCCAAGGATTACGATCTTCGGTATGCTGCTCATTCTATTGCTCCTTCCAGCTTACTCTTTATATATACAGTATGGTACACATGTTAACATTCTGTGAAAATGCATCCAAAAAAAGAGAAGAGCCCTTATCAGAGCCCGTTTCATCATTTGACCTGAAGGTTCATTAAGGTTCAAAAACAGCTGAAACACTAAGTTTCCTTACTGCTGCTGCAGTTGATAATATATGGGACTACCCTGTAATGAACGCAAGTTATCACGTTAATCATATGCATAAACCATGCAAATATCAAGAAATTTTTTGCCATATAATGTGCAAATAATTCCGCCATTTACCCCCTTACTTACTAAGTAAGCGCATCCATTCCAATGTTAGGTATTTTAACTCAATTCTCGTCTTTTCATGCCGGTTCGGGACGATTATAATAGGTAAGGAATTCATGAATCAGCTTTATCCGGACAAGAACGTCTGTCTGATTCGAATATAAACTCATTTTATGGAGGTGCTTACCGCATGACAACGATGCCACAAGACAGCAATATGACGGATCTTTTGATTATCGGTGGCGGACCTGCAGGTATGTTTGCTGCTTTTTACGGCGGAATGCGCCAAGCTTCGGTAAAACTTATCGAGAGCATGCCTCAGCTTGGAGGCCAATTGGCTGCGCTGTATCCTGAGAAATATATTTATGACGTAGCAGGCTTTCCGAAAGTAACCGCTCAAGAGCTTGTGAACAATCTGTCTGCCCAAATGGAGCTCTTTAAAACGGACATTCGTCTTGAAGAGAAAGTACAGGCTGTGGAAAAACTCGAAGAACGTCATTTTGTCGTAAAAACGAATCTGGGTGAACACCACGCCAAAGCTGTCATCATTACAGCCGGTGTTGGAGCGTTCCAACCCCGTCGACTGGAGATTGAAGGGGCAGAAGCATACGAAAAGTCCAACCTTCATTATTTCGTCAACGATCTTAGCCGCTTTAAAGGTAAGAAGGTTCTCATCAGCGGCGGCGGCGACTCTGCGGTAGACTGGGCGCTCATGATCGAGCCGATCGCCGAGCAGGTTACACTGGTTCATCGCCGTGACAAATTCCGTGCCCATGAGCATAGTGTTGAACAACTGATGGCATCGAAGGTGAACATCATTACGCCAACCGAGATCACCGAATTGCATGGTGAAGATACCATTACGAAGGTTACGCTTTCGCATATTAAGACCAAAGAGACGCAAGAGATTGAAGTGGACGATGTCATTGTCAATTTCGGGTTTGTGTCCTCCCTCGGTCCGATCTCCGAATGGGGCATCGCCATCGAAAGCAACTCCATTGTGGTGGATTCCCGTATGGAAACAAGTATCCCGGGTATTTTTGCAGCCGGCGACATCACCACCTATCCGGGCAAGGTCAAACTGATCGCTGTTGGATTTGGCGAAGCACCTACCGCTGTAAACAATGCCAAGGTTTACTTCGATCCTGAGGCCAGATTGGCTCCGGGCCACAGCAGTAATATGAAATTGTAAGGGCTGTTCGGATTTTAACTTCATATACATCTATATCCATAGAAAAAAAGGTATCTTCATTCCGAGGGGGTATGCACCGCCCCGGAATCGAAGATACCTTTTCTATTCTTCAAACCATATGTAGAACTTGGTTGAAAGCTCCCACATTATATACGTATCATGTCGTAAGTTATCTATTCTATATACGAAAAATCTGATTAATGCAGGATGCTGCCGGAATCGGTGTCCAAGTTCCGTTTATGAATTTCGGCTAGCAGTAGAGTGATGAACTCTCGCTCCAACTTCAACTCAATAGCCATATGATAGGAATCGAGAAGCATCTCATCCGTCAACATAGCCACCCCTCTCACACCCCTTCCTCAAATTTCCTGAATCTATCATATCAGACATGCCAAAACGGAACAACTGTTCGCTTATCCACAACCTCTTGTGGAAATCCTGTGTATAATTTGTTGGTAAGTGTAAAAAACAGGGTCATATCAAAGTGGATTATGGGGATAAATGTTATACACAGGATATGGGGAAAATCTACTATAAAAAAAATTGATCAATTATAATATCGGTAGATTATGGTTATTTTTTTATTACCCTATTAAAAAATCATATAAACGGCTATATTTGAGAATATTAATCAAAAATTCAGCTTGGTCTTGTATTAACCTCCAAAATCCAAATCTTGCCCTCGTTGTCTAATCCATAATCAAATCCCAGTTCGCCGATCCCTGGAAAACGGGATTCCAGTATTCCTATGCACTGTCTGGTTACTTGGCGCATTTCATTGCGCTTTTCCCTCGCATTAATATGGGGCAGTGACAGCCGGAGTGCGTGACCACAACGAAGTAGCGTTCCCCCTTTACAAATATTCGTCACAAAAAGCCCTGGGCTCGCGAGCCGCCCAAGCATGGCCCGGAATTCCCATCTCCCTCGATCCTTGACTACCTTTACCCGGTAATCCAGCGGACGTCCCTGTATTTTAGCCAAATGAATACCCTGCTGTATCAAGTAACGCCGTCTCAGTCTCATTCTGCTCAGTACATATAACAGGGAATTCAATGTATCTACATGAACAGTACGCCTCTTATGGGTTACCAAGTATCCCGTTCCGTCTTTCTGTATTCGGATGACTCCGTTACCACCGGTTCCTACAATCGGCTTGATCACGACCATTTCGTGTTCGGCCAGCATTGAGACCAGGGTATCCCCTCCATACGACTGAGTAGCCGGAATGTAGGGAGCAACCTGCGGATCGGTCAGCAGCGCTTCCGTTTTCAGCCACTTGCTGGCCAGTTGTCTTCCCGCCATGCTGCTTTCGCCTCCTTTTATTCATGACATACGTTATCCTATTCCCCTATCCGCACTTTGTCTTGGATGATTGTCCGTGATGGTATGCCTAATAATTGGGGTTCTTGCGCCTCAAGGCAGCCTCCCTTTGCAAATGGTGTGATCTATCGTATAGTAAGAACAGAGCTTTGTCCGTAATAAATCCATCACCTTGGAGAACGATAAAGGAGGCTTTTTCACCTTGGCAGCATTGTTTGAAGTTTTATACTGGATCGCCATTGTCGGCATGTCGATTGCCCTTGCAGCCGTAACCGTTCTTATCTTTGCCATGGGCTTCAAGTTCATCAAAGACAAGCGCCGAGGACTCGGAGCGGGCTGCATCGTATTTTCGCTTGTGGCCGCCGGCATGATCGTGCTGATGCTGAACGATACCTTCTTCTTCCCGGTCTGAATAGGAAGAACCCAAAAAAGCAGCCCTCCCTTTTCGCGGAGTTGGCTGCTTTTTTGGGTTCATTTGGCTATGCGGATGTTCCCGATAACGCAAAAAAGACCTCTGCGACAAGATTGTCGGGAGAGGTCTTTAACTGTTGGACACAGGCTTTAACCCTCGAGAGAGTCCTTATTACCTTATTAGCAAGGCTCCTCGTTCGGTTTGCCCGCATCCGTTGCTGTACGGAATGACGAACCACAGCCGCACGTTACGGTGGCGTTCGGATTGTGGATGGTGAAGCCGCCAGTCATGCCGGATTCCTCGAAGTCGATTTCAAGACCGTTCAGGTATTTCAGATCGTCCTTCTCAACAACGACCTTCATATCCTGCAGATCCATATATACGTCAGCTTCCGTTTCATTATCGTCAAAGCCCATTGCATATGAAAAACCACTGCAACCGCCGGCAGTGACACCCAGTCGAAGGAACATATTGGGCGTTTCCTGTTCAGCAAGCATTTCTTTCAAACGTTCTGCAGCTGAGTCGCTGATTGTAATCATAGGTCACCCTCCTTTTCGTTCACTCCTTAAGTATACTCCTCTTCGCGAATTCGCTCAAGGTTGTTATGATGGCTTTTGATATGTAATGAATAACCTATTTTCAATTCCTCTATTTGTATTGCTACCCCGCGGGGTCAGGTTTATAATAGGGAAGGAACATGGGCGGCAACTGTTGGATAATTGTCACATCCCTCAGCTAAAAAGCGGCAAAGGTTATGGCTGGTCCACAGTTGTATATTTTTTCACAAACTTATTTAATTATTCAGCCCATTATTGATGTTTGTTGTTATACCACTATGAACGGACCGTTCCCTTAGGGGAGTGATTCACTTTATGATCGCTTTTCTGCAGAATCTTCTAAGCAGATCAAGTGTGAACAGGAGGATTGAACATGTCCACAATTGTGACACCATTTACCGATCAGAGAATGGCCGAGATCGTTGCGAAAGTCCAAAGCGGCGAACGCCTGAATCTTGAAGACGGTGTGTATTTGTACCAAACCGATGACCTGCTGACCCTCGGGCAGCTGGCTAATGAAGCAAATTTGCGCAAGAACGGGAAAAAAGTTTACTTCATTGAGAACATGAGTCTCTATTTCACGAATGTATGCGAATCCTACTGCGCTTTTTGCAATTTCCGGAAAGATCAAGGCGAGGAAGGCTCCTATACCCTTTCCGGCGCTGAGATGATTGAGTATGTCGAGCAGCATATTCATCCCGGCATTCGTGAATTTCACATCGTTGGCGGACATAATAACCATGTGCCGTTCCAGTACTATGTAGATTCCCTGAAGGCATTGAACGAGCGTTTCCCGGAAGTAACGCTAAAAGCCTATACGGCAGCAGAGATTGAATTCTTCACGCGCATTAGCGGACTTAGCACAAAGGAAGTGCTCCAGGAACTGCAGAAAGCAGGTCTTCAATCCTTAACAGGCGGCGGCGCCGAGATTCTGTCTGACCAATATCGTCAAAAGATGAAAGTGGACAAAGCGAACGTGGATCAATACCTCGACGTTCACCGTACCGCGCATAAGCTTGGCATGAAGACACACACCACCATGCTGTACGGATCGATCGAGAGCCACGAGGACCGGATCCGCCATATGCTGCAAATTCGGGATCTTCAAGATGAAACGAACGGATTCATGGTATTCATTCCCCTATCCATGCAGCCGAAGAATAAGAATGCAGGCATCATGCGCCGCAATTCGGCCTACGAAGATTTGAAAACCATTGCCATCAGCCGTTTGATGCTCGATAATATCGATCACATCAAAGCGTACTTCATTAATATCGGGGCGCAATTAACTCAAGTTGCTCTCAGCTTCGGCGCTTCCGACGTCCATGGTACGATCCTCAAGGAACGTATCAGCCATGCTGCAGGAGCCCTAACACCGGAAGGACTGACACGCAAGGAGCTCGTCTGGCTCATCCAAGGCGCAGGCCGGATTCCGGTTGAACGCGATACCTTCTACAACGAGATCAAGGTTTACGAATAAATCTTACCAGCATGGATTTAAGCAAACGAGAGACGTTCCAAAAAACGGAAAACAGGTTAAAGAGATAATATAGCGTGGGTAACCTAAGCCGCTTCTAGCGGCGTTTTTCTTGCGAATCGGCGCTCACCTTCTTATCTCTTGAGAAAGGAAGAAATTTATGAAAAAGCTCGTCATTCTCGGCGGAGGCTATGGTGGTCTTGCCCTAATTCAAGAATTATTCAGCGGCTATCTTCCTCCGGACGTGGAGGTCGTGCTCATCGACCGCATGCCATACCAAGGACTCAAAACCGAATATTACGCGCTGGCAGCAGGCACCGTGGCCGATACCGCCGTTCGTGTTAAATTCCCGGTGTATGACCGCCTCCAAATTGTATATGGTGAAGTCACATCCATTGATCTAGAGAAGAGGCTTGTTAACCTGACGAACAACGATCCCGTGGAATACGATCAACTCGCCATTGCTCTGGGATGTACGGACCGTTATCATGGAGTACCGGGCGCTGAAGAATTCACGTTCAGCCTGCAATCTTTCTCTGCATCCCGGGAAACCTATTTGCACCTGAACAACCTCAGACCTTATGGTCATGTTCATATCATTGGCGGAGGCTTAAGCGGCATCGAGCTCGCTGCCGATCTTCGTGAAAGCCGGCCTGACCTTAATATCGCCATCTTGGACCGAGGACAACGGGTACTTTCTTCTTTTCCTAACCGTTTGTCTGCTTATATTCACCGCTGGTTTGAGGAACACCATGTGGATATCCACAGCGGCGTTTCCGTATCCCGAGTTGAGAAGGACGCCGTGTACAATCTGGATGTGCCTATCGCAACCGACCTAGCTGTATGGACGGCGGGTATTCAGCCCGTAAAGGTCGTACAGGATCTGGATCTGCCAAAAGACCGCAGCGGACGCATTCTGCTGAACGAGTGGTATCAGGTTCCGTCCCATCCGGAAGTGTACGTGATCGGCGACTGCGCCAGCCTCCCGTTTGTCCCAAGCGCCCAAGCGGCTGGGGCTCAAGCCGAGCAAGTGGGACATGTCATGAAGGCATTATGGCGGGATGATACGCCAAAGGTATCTCCGCTGAAGCTCAAGGGAACCCTCGGCTCCCTTGGCAAACATGCAGGCTTTGGACTCATGGGCAGCACTTCGGTGCTGGGCCGGGTACCAAGGATATTGAAGAGCGGCGTTCTCTGGAAATCCAAGCGTCACTACTAGCACTGAGCAGGCTGCAGTCGCTTTTTAGAGCCTTACGGAATATGCCAGGGATCGGGCGTCAGCTTTCCTCTTCGCAGTCCTGAAAGCTTTCCAGTTTGGCTTTGACAACGTCAAGCAGCTCTTCAGCCGTGGGGGCCTCGACCCATTCGCCATCCACATAAGCGAAGGGCATCAGGTAGCACTGGCCGCAGCTGGTCAGGCAGCCATATTCGATGACTTGACAATCGTACTTGGCTTCAAGCGTCTGTAGAACTTTATCCGTGCCGAAATAGGAATTGCTTGTGCAAAACTCAATGATTATGGACATTGTGATTAGACCTGCCTTAAGATTGGCATTTTATTTTGCCGGTTTATGTACTATAATATAGGGAGGAAAGGAGTTGAACAAGATGAGTGAAAACACGCAAACCACTGTATATGATGAAGTGGCTGAAGTGCTTGATAAACTTCGTCCGTTCCTGCAGCGCGACGGCGGTGACGTGGAACTGGTTGACGTTGAAGACGGCATCGTTAAGCTGAAATTGATGGGTGCATGCGGTAGCTGCCCTAGCTCCACCATTACTCTGAAGGCAGGGATTGAACGCGCCCTGGTTGAAGAAGTAGAAGGCATTCAAGAAGTAGTTCAAGTATTCTAAATCTTCTTTAACTATAAAGAGTCTTGGTTTCCCTCGTGGAACCAAGACTCTTTTTTTGAGATAAAAGAATGAATAAGTTTTCAGCGAAGCGTAAGCCATTCTTTAATCGCATTTATATGTTTTGGGGTCCCCGCAAAGTATTTGGAATAAGCATCGAAGCATAGACTCCACTTTGTGGGGTTATTGTATGTTATTCCGGCTTAATCAACGGGCGGATCGGGTCCAGCCCACCGGATATATCCATGATATTGCCGGTAATGAAATCCGAATTATCCAGGCATAAATATTCGATCACCCTGGCGATGTCCTCCCCGCTTCCCGATCGTCCGCGCGGGGTCAGCCCATCTTGAATGCCGGATACTTCATCGATGGTCTTCTCTTTATTGGCTCCGCGGATGTCCCCCGGACAGATCATATTCACGGTGATTCCATACGGCGCTTCTTCCACCGCAAGCGTCTTCGTAAAGGAGACCAGGCCCACTTTAGCAGCCGCATAGGCTGAACGCTGAGGCCACGCGCGGGCTTCTCCCGCATGTCCGAATCCAAAGTGGATGATGCGTCCCCACTTTTTCTCCCGCATCGCAGGCAGAACGCGGTGGTCCAGCAGCATGACGCCGGTTAAATTGCCATTCACCATATGAACGATTTCGTCGCGGCTGTACTCTGAGAACAGACGACGCTCCCGAATGAACGGGCCTGCGTTGTTCACCAGGATATCGACGCTTCCCAACTGCTCCTCCGTCTGATCCACCAATGAATACAGCTCACGCTCGCTGGCGATATCGGCTTTAATCGCAATAGACTTCACGCCAAACCCCTCGATTTCACGGGAGAGCGCCTCCGCTTCATCCTTGCTGTTTACATAATTTATAGCCAAATGACATCCCTGCCGAGCTAACGACAGCGCCGTCATTTTCCCCAAACCTGTCGCACTGCCTGTAATCAGCGCCACTTTTCCCTTCAAGGCTTTCCCTCCTCAGATGGATATCCTTCCTTCAGTATAAAAGATTTGATAAGGCCTAACAACTTGCAACCCGGCATAGATGGTCGCCACACAAAAAAAGAAAGGGCTTATCCATAAAGACCCACGGTCTTTTGGATAACGCCCTCTCTTCACGGATACGATGAACTAATCTACAGCATCATCGAGCCTTGGTGCTCGAATTAGAATGCCGGAATTACAGCACCTTTGTACTCTTCTTCGATAAAGGTCTTCACGTCCTCGGAAGTCAGTGCCTTCGCCAATTTTTGAATGGCGTCGGAATCCTTGTTATCCGGACGAGCTACCAGCAGGTTGGCATAAGGGTTCTCTTTGTCTTCGATAAAGAGCGCATCCTTTGTTGGGTCCAGTCCCGCTTCAAGCGCGTAGTTCGTGTTGATGACAGCTAGATCCAGCTCATCCAACATACGCGGCAGCATGGCGGCTTCAACTTCCTTGAACTCCAGGTTCTTCGGATTTTCCACGATATCCTTAGCGGTAGCTTCAAGCTTGGTTTCATCTTGCAGCTTAATTACGCCATTCTTGGACAGCAGAGTCAACGCACGGCCTGCATTCGAAGGATCATTCGGGATTGCTACAACTGCTCCATCCTTCAGCTCATCCGCAGATTTAATCGTTTTGGAGTAAGCACCCAGCGGCTCCACATGCACCGCGATCACGGATTCAAGATTTAATTTACGCTCTTTGATTTCGTTATCCAGGTAAGGCTTGTGCTGGAAGAAATTCGCGTCGATTTCTTTGGAGTCCACTTGCGTATTTGGCAGAACATAATCCGTGAATTCCACGATTTCCAGGTTAACGCCCTCTTTTTCAAGCGCTGGTTTAACATGCTCCAAAATTTTGGCGTGCGGTGAAGGCGAAGCGCCTACTTTCAAGGTTACGGTTTCTTGAGCGCCGCCTCCTGTTGTTCCCCCTGGCTCAGCTGCTTTATCCGCAGGCTTGCTGCCGCACGCAGCCAGCACCGTAACCAATGTCAAGCTGATCAATGCCAATGTCCATTTCTTCATTCTAAAAACTCTCCCTCCGAAAATTTATTATTTTTTATATTGTCTTCCTTGATGCCTCATCCATCCCGTTATTTTCTTGTAAAATGTCGGACCAGACGATCTCCTGCCATTTGCAGCAGCTGTACCAGCACAATCATTAATACGACGGCCAGAATCATGATCTCGGTCTCATAACGGTAATACCCATACTTGATGGCCAAATCTCCTAAACCGCCGCCGCCGACTTGACCGGACATCGCGGTATACGATACCAGGGTTACAATCGTGATGGTCATCCCAGCCAGCAAGCCCGGACGAGCCTCCGGGAGGAGAACCCTCCATATGATCTGGCCTGTCGAGGAGCCCATGGCATGAGCCGCTTCAATGACCCCTTTGTCCACCTCATTCAAGGCGGTTTCCACGAGTCTGGCGAAGAATGGCGCCGCGCCTATCACGAGCGGTGGAATGGTTCCCAGCACGCCATACGAAACACCCACAAGCGATTTCGTAATCGGGATCATCGCAACGATCAGGATAATGAACGGAATCGAACGCAGGATGTTCACAATGAACGACAGGATCGAGTAACCGAAGCGTACGAGGCCAGATGTGGATCTAGCGGCCATGTAGAGCAGCACGCCAATCGGCAGACCGATAATGAAGCTGAACAATGCCGATGCCCCCAGCATCCGAAGGCTATCCAAGGTTGCCGTCCATATTTCTTTCCAGTCGATCTGGGTAAAATCGAGTTCGAACATTAATGAATCACCTCCACGTCTAATCCTTGTTCAAGCAGCTTCCGGATCGTATCTTCAATGGCGCCCTCTTCCCCTTCGAAACGGACAATGAGCTGGCCGTACGGCGTTTCTTTGATTGTGGAAATCGTGCCCTGTAGAATCGCAAAATTCACGCCCGTCTCATGGACGGTATGGGACAGAATCGATTCGTACGTTTTCGATCCAAGGAACGTAATCTGCACCGCCCTTGAAGGTCCGTTCGTCTGGCCCTGAATGGCCAGACGGAAAGCTTCGCCGCTGTCCATCTCCTGACGGATAAATTCCTGGGTCACTTCATGTTTCGGCTTCAGGAACACTTCCGTTACCGGCCCTTGCTCCACAATGCCGCCCTGATGAATGACGGCGACCTTGTCGCATATGCTCTGAATCACATGCATCTCATGGGTAATCAGCACGATCGTTAGATGAAACTTTTTGTTAATGTCCAGCAGCAAGCGCAGGATCGAATCCGTGGTCTGCGGATCAAGCGCCGAAGTCGCTTCGTCGCACAGCAGTACTTCCGGATCGCTTGCGAGCGCTCTGGCTATACCGACCCGCTGCTTCTGACCGCCTGATAGCTGAGACGGGTATTTATCCCGATGCGCCTCCAAGCCGACCAAAGCCAGCAGTTCGGATACTTTGCGTTCCATTTCCGCCTTCGGCGTCTTGGCCAGACGGAGCGGAAACGCAATGTTATCGTACACGCTAGCGGAAGACAGCAGGTTAAAGTGCTGAAAAATCATGCCGATTTTGCGGCGTTCCGCCTGAAGCTGCTTCTTGCCAAGCAACGTTAAGTTCTTACCGTTCACCCACACCTCGCCCGAGGTGGGTCGCTCCAACAAATTGATACAACGGATCAATGTACTTTTACCTGCACCGGAGTGTCCGATCACTCCGAAAATTTCTCCTTTTTCAATCGACAAATCCAATTCGGACAACGCAGTTGTTAAGGTTCGGGCTTTTCCGTACTGCTTCGTCAATTGCTTGAGCTCAATCAATCCGATAATCCTCCTTTTTCCGTAGCTTCATATCTATTTACCCAAAAGAAAAGAGCCTCTTTTTGTAGAATCAAAAAGGGCCCTCTTTACGTAAAAGTCAACGCCTTTTCTCATCTGTCAAAGCCAAAGGATATCCTGTAGCTTTGAAGGAATTAGCACCATGTCACTCCATGCGTCATTGCGTTAAGCAATTACACGCTGGAGTCGGTTGCCGGGCTTCATCGGGCCTGTCCCTCCGCCTCTCTCGATAAGAAAACATCGATATGAAATTTTTCCGATTAATTTGATCTGATTTAATAACATTTAATGAATGCAATAGTTAGTATAGATTCTTTTCAGGTTTTTGTCAAAAGGAATTTCATGGCGATTTTGTGCCTATGCCCTGACTCCATTTTTCGCCCAAAGCTCGTTAGTATATTTATACGAAGCCACCAGACTCCGGCATACCATATCAACGCCCTGTTTGAGATCGTCCAGGTGCTGATCGATATCCTCCAGCTCGATCTTGTCCGACAGCCCTTGATGACGCTGCCATAAATCATCCTGCATCTCGGAATTCATGTAATGGATTTCGGCGTTGCGCCGTTTCCGAAGCGAGTTCAGCGGCGTCTTGTAACGATCCTTGATCGCTTCCAGCTCTTTGGCCAGCTCTCCGTGGGCCTTCAGGAATTTAAACTGCCGCAGGACCGTAAAATATGAGAAATGCGCCTTCACCTTAGAGGTATGAAGATCGTACAAATCGTTCAGCACCGTCCCCAGCTTGTCAAGGATCGAGAATACGCGTATGAAGCCGTTTTTGTAAAAATACACATACCGTTGATATTCCCCTTGCTCCTGAATCGACATGTCATCGATGTAACCCGATTGGATCGATTGACTGAAATGTCTGGCCGCATTCCAGCTCTGTTCCAGCTCATCCAGGGAAACAATCAACCCCCGGGTCCAAATCTCAAGCTTGCGAAAGTCATGCGTCGGATCCTGATTTTTCTCCATTTCCTTCTGCAGCAGCCGGGTTGTTTGGACCATCGACTCGATGGCTTCCTCAAGCAGGCCGTTATTTTGCCGGGGCTGTTCCCCAAGTAACATACGAAGCATGGCGGTACCCCCTCGCGTCATCAGATTAACCTTGGTTCTTGGATCGCTATTTGCCAAAATCGTGATTCCACCGCGTTTCAACCGTCTTCACGATATCCTCACGCGGGAATAGCTCATCCCGGGTATCCCGGTTTCATTCGTGCATCAATGACCAGAGGATTGTTCTTATAGGATGCCCCCGAAACGACCAGACAACCCCCACAGAATGGAGCGACTTGAGATATCCCCGGGATATCGCCTTCGTCATAACAGTGGCGACAGCTTGCGAATCGAATGGCCCATTCCCGTAAGCACCACCTTACTGCGATGATTAAGTTCGCCACCTGTATAGTCCATGTGATGTCTCAATAAATATAACCTAATCCGTTGCCGGATCAAACCTTTTCAATACTGCGTCCAGCGTCTAGGTGATATCGGACAGGTCGAGCGGATGGTTTGATTATCATCGACTCCCCTCCTCACTATACAACAAAGCCCTCGAACGCTGGTTCGGGGACTTTGCATAAACGATGTTGCCTTAAATTCGATCTTTTTGTTTAATCATTTTCGCTTCTTTTTTATACAATCTTTTCACGAGACATGCTATGATCCGGTCGCATTTCAGCTCTAACCGGCTTGCTGAGCTGCCATACCCTGACACTTAAATAACAGAGTACGCCGAATAAGGCCGAGATCAGCAGTGTATGTCCCAGTGCGGAGAATACGTAAACCTCCTCGTTATGCATCGTTGCCATAATGAGGGCACCGCTAAACACTTGCAGCAAGCAGAGCACGGTTGCCGAGATGCCCAGCATTTGTATCTCCCGGTTGTCGCGGTTACGCCAATATGCAAAATGCCCCATCACCGCAACCACGATCAGCAGCAGAAGCGCTGCCACCCGGTGCATAAAGGCGATGCCGACCCCACCGCCCAGTTCCGGGATCACTTCCCCGTTACACAGCGGCCAGCCCGAGCAACCTTCTCTAGAATCGGTGTGGCTGACGAATGCACCAATATAAACGACGATGTAGCTATACAGGGTTGTACCCCAGACTAAATTGCGGAAACCCTTGCTTACCCGAGGCAGACGTTCCAAGTCTGCGGGCCCCTTCGCCTGTTCTACCCGCCGCATACCCAGAGCCAGCATGACGGAGCTAGCAAAAGCAATCAGCGAGAAGCCAAAATGCAGCGCCATAATCGCAGCCGATTGAGGCTTAACCACCGCAAGCGCACCCATGATCGCTTGCACTACAACGAATACCGAGGTCCCGATAACATAAGCCATCAAATCCCGGCGATCCCGCTTGTACTTCCAGAACGCAATCAGCGAAGCCAGCGCGGCCAACCCCGCCATTCCGCTGACAGCCCGGTGGGAATACTCAATCATGGAGGATACCGTGTAAGCGGGAACAAATTTACCGTTACACAGCGGCCATTCCTGGCCGCAACCGAGGCCCGAATCCGTCTTTGTCACAACCATGCCCCCGAACGTCGCGCAGAACATAATTAAGCATGTTATGTAACTCAGCCATTTTAATTGTTTATCATTCACTTATCTCACCTGCTGCTCATAATCATTCACTATTTAAACCTTTACAGGATCGCATCGTACACAGCCCACATTTCATTATACCTGATTCTACCGCTACGGTCACTTGAGCGATTGTGACAAAATGTTCAAAAATGAGAAGAACCTTCATGATACAGGTACTTGACTTCTTCACCCTACCTCTAACTGATATGTAAAACAACACCGCCGCCAGTTATAGATCAAGGCGGCGGTGCTATAGTCACTCTTACTTATGAATCGTACTGTATACGTCCACGGCACGCTGCAGGAAATCTTCAATCTCCTGGCGCGATTTGCGGAGTTTGTTAACGTAGCGAACCAGCTCGCGTCCATCGGAATATGCAACAAAGCTAGGGATACCCATAATATTTTGCTGCTGACTCACGTCACCGACAGCATCGACGTCAACCTCTACCAGAGTCAATTGGTTTGAGAACTTTGTCTCAACCTCCGGCATGAATGGATCGATAAACTTGCAATCGCCGCACCAGTCTGCTTTAAATACGGCAACAGTCAGTCGCGGAGACTGGATTGCAACCTGAAATTCTGCTTCTGAAGTGATTTTTTCCATTGATTATCTCCCCTTTACGTCGAGTTCCTTCACCCTTAGTGAATCAAAATGTTGAGTGGAAGTCAAATTTTAGAGCATACTGACATTATGATGCTCACAGGCTGGGATTAACCATCAGAAAGTGCAGGTGACCCCCGAATGCACTCGAATGGAGTCAATGATAATAAAAACCGGGGCAAGGATGTATGGTCATGGACGGCAGCTATTCCGCAAGCCCTGACCGAATCCTGGTCGGGGATGATCGCATCATGGCGATTCTCCTTAAAGCTCCGGACAAGCAGACACGAATTGCGTTGGGACTACACAGCCGTTAGAACAATTCGCAGGCAGCTCAAGGACATCCTCTCCTCCCATCCCTATCTGCAGCAGAGCGTCTCCTCGTTTCCGCTCCCTTCCATGCAAGGGTATAGCGATATTCGGATTCATGAGCCCGGTGCAGATGTTCAGCTATTTCCAGAAGAGCAGGAGTTGATTCATCATATTCAAGAGGCCACAGCTGCAGCCAACCGGAGTAACGTGACCCGTACGCAAGCCTATTGGGACTGCTATGTATCACATCCTGAGCTGCATTGGGCCTTTCTGGCCCACATGGTATCGCGTAATGCCGGGTGGAATATGAGTGATCTGAAGGGTGGATTGATGTCGGATCTTATGGATCCGACATTTAAGAACAACCTGTATCGCTTCCTGGAGCGCTGCAATGCACTGATCTTCCAGGACGCCTACCCCCAGCTTCTGCTCTATATACACAGTCGAAAAAAAGGTAAGTCCCTATTTCATTTGCTCCCCCACTTTCATGTTTCATCGTTCATGACACCGTTCTGGGAGCAGTTCTGGCAGGATCAGAGCAGTTCGCTGCTTACGGTGGCCCTCATCATTAATGAGCAGAACTATATTGAGGGGCGCGTGGCGAGACAACCTTTTTACCAACAGCATATTCTACAGGATCCCTTCTTTCGGATGCATGAGCTGACCCGGTTGAATCAAATCGTGTTTCCGCTGGGTCAAGTCCATAGAACAGAGTCGGGCGCAAGCCCTGCCCAGAAGCCCCTATCCCCAGCCAGGCCGCTGGCCGGACTTACCATACCCAAGTTTGACAACCTCTCCATTCGGATCAAGGCAGGCCGTTCGCTGTATGCTTTATTGTTTGGATATGAGGAGATATACCACGCCGTGCTGGCATTCGCACGATCCACCAAGCATCAGGGATCGCGCGCCGAATATTGGCCGGCCTTATTTACGCCGACGCTTAAGCAAGCCATGAATCATGGCCACGCGGGATCTGACCTCATCACATCAGAATGGCTGCCCGATGGCCGTCGTTTGTACAGCCCTTATCTTGAGGAGATCTGGGAGGATGAGACCCCCGAGCCGATTCCCCGGTACGACTGGTATCAGGGCCGCGCGATGTTTAGGCATATCCGTAAACCGTTACGGCCGCTGCTGCCGGATATCACCCATGCCCATCGGGCCGCTCTGGAGAAAACCTCCATCGTGCATGATGTGTCTGATCAGTTCCATCGGCATTAAAATGGAAAGAGACCGTCCCGATACTACAAGGATGGTCTCTGTTCGGTTCTATTCACACGATAAGTGAAACTAAGTATATGTTTTTATCCCCGCTTCCTCATTCGTGCAGGCTGCAGTCTCATAAGCGGACGGAACACTTTCTGCAAAAGGCGCGGGTAACTGCTCAGCTCCGATTGCCGCAATACGCCAAACACCACCAGCAGGACAAGATATATAATGACCACGGCCACGCCTACAACCAGGCAAGTCAGCAGGAAGGCCAACCGTGCCGGCATGATATCGACCATTTGAATACCGGCCAGATTCAGGCCATATCCAATTCCTCCGGCGGCAATCACCGTCAACAAGAAGCCCGTCCAGCGTTTGCCCAGGATGGAGAAGGATACAATCGCTTTAATCGATCTTATATTCAGTATCGTAATAACAAGGAAACAGAGCGCCGTGCTCCCTATGATCCCGTAGATACCAAAGAACGGAGCAAGCAGGAAGCTGGCTGCTAGCTTGATCGCAACCCCGATCATCACGTGAATCATCGAGAGTTTGGCCTTGCCGATTCCAAGAAGAATGGAATTTGTAGTCATCATCGTGATCTGGAAAATCGTACCGAACGTCAGAAATCCAATAATCCCGCTGCCGCCCAAGGAACTAAACAGCAAACCATTAATGGAATAGGATGCCACGCATAGCGCAATCACCATCGGCATGCCCGTCAATATGGCTATACGCATAGCCAGCGATACTTGCTGTTCCAAATGCTCCTGATCCTTCTTCGCAAATGCCGCAGAGATGATCGGAATGAGCGAGGTGCTGAGAGCAATGGCTAGAATCGGCGGAATCCCCGCCACGCTTTGAGCCCGGTTTCCCAGCACCGCGAGGGCTGCGGTCGCCTGATCCAGACCAATCTGCCCGATCAACAGCGGCTTCACTATGGAGCTGTCAATGAAGTTAACAGCCGGAACCGCCAGGGAAGACAGCACAATCGGTATAGACAGCGTGAATATATCCCGGTATATCCCACCAAGCGGAATAGTACGGTCTGCTGCCGGCATTTTGAGCTCACGATCACTTCGGCGAAGTTTTACCGTAAAGTACAGCATGACTGCAAATGCGCCGATACTGCCGAGTACGCCACCGAAGGAAGCTCCGGCCGCAATCCAGGTATCGTCGTACCCCATCCGCAGCAGCACATAGGCCAAGCCGATGGCTGTCAGAACCCGTGCAATCTGCTCGATGATCTGCGATATGCCGCCAGCTGTCATGTTATTACGTCCCTGGAAGTATCCTCGCATCATCGCGATGGCCGGAAACAGCAGCAGCGCTGGGGCGAGTGCCTGAATGGCAGCGGCTGCCTCCGGCTGCTTAGAGATATGGGTAGCATAATAAGGAGCTCCAAAATAAAGCAGCAGCGTCATGACAACTCCCGCTACCCCAGCAAAAATAAGTGCAGCGTGATAAACACGCCGAGCCTCCGCAGGCTTATTTAATGCATGACGTTCTGATACCATTTTGCTGAGTGTGCTGGGAATGCCTGCCGTTGCTACCGTTAACAGCATTAAATATACGTTATTGGCGATCGTAAATGAGGCATCCCCTATATCGTTCAGCATATGCTCCAGCGGCACCCGCTGGACAAGACCCAGCACGCGGGCTACCAGAGCAGCAGCGGCCAAGATGATCGTGCCTTTAATAAATGACTCTTTCTTTGACAAAACCGTACCCTTCTTTCTCCTCCAAAGCGCCTCTTACAGCGATTCCTAAGCGTCTATTAGAAAATCCAAATGAAGAAAATAATAATCATCGCGAGCTGTAAAATAATCTTCACCACAATGCTGCTGAACAAGCCAATGACCGATCCGAAACCAACCTTCATGGATTTGCTCGGTCCCGAGCCTGCCAGCATTTCACCCAGAAATGCCCCGAGGAATGGTCCAATTATCAATCCAAAAGCGGGAATAACGAACGGTCCGATAATCAGTCCGATGGTGCTGCCCCATATCGAGGCTTTGGAACCACCGAGTTTCTTAACTCCCCAGGCGTTAACCGCATAATCGGCAATGAAGAGCACCACCAGAATGATCGTCTGAATAATCCAGAACCATGCATTGTAATGCTCAAATGTAAAGAACCAGCCGTAAACAAACAGCGCCAGGTAAATGGCGATAACCCCTGGCAGAATAGGATAAATCGCCCCGGCCATCCCAATGATAAACAGAGCGATGACAATAATCCAGCCCAATATGTCCATCAACATCTCACCCTTCGATCAAAATATGATCCCTGATGACCTCAACGATGCCGTCCTCATTGTTGCTGGAAACCACAAGGTCCGCTTCATCCTTTACCGTCTGCTGCGCATTGCCCATAGCCACGCCGAGGCCGGCTTGCTGAATCACAGCCAGGTCGTTCAGGCTGTCACCTACGGCTACGACTTCGGACATGCTAATTCCGAGCAGCTCGCACACCTGTCCGATTCCGGTCGCTTTGTTAACGCCCTGCGGATTGATTTCCAGGTTATCCGGCGAGGAGTTCGTGATCTCCAATCCGCCCATATCCTGCAGGCGCATCAGAATGTTGTGGCGTACCTCATGATCATTCGTGGTGTAACCAAACTTCAGCCACTCCTGATTCGCGACATCGCCGATCCAGTTCTCAGAGGTATACAATCTTTCTACAGAATACGCCCAGAACCATGATCCGGTTTCAATGGCGAGTGCGTGCATTTCCTCCACAAGCTTGCTGTCGAGCAGCGCCCGGCGGTGCAATTCATATGGCGCACGCCATACCTCGCCGCCGTTCACCGTTACCATCGGTGTCGTCAGTTCAAGCTGCTTGGCATACGGACAGGCATCCTGAAACGGACGACCTGTCGAGAGGCAGACGTGAATGCCGTGCCGTACCGCTTCCTTGATCCACTTCACCGTTTCCTCCGACACCTCATGATCGTCCCGCAGCAGCGTACCGTCCATATCCAGTGCCAACAACCGATATTTATATTTCATGGTACTAACCCCCTTACGAATCATCAGCAAACATAACGACATTTTACCACAAAAGGCAGGGTGTCAAAACATACCCCATGAATAGCAGCCACTTAACAGGCCAAAACTGAGGTAAAGCCTAGCCACAAGTAGGATTTCCCCACGCGCTCGAACAAATCACACGACCCTTGAAATAAATAAGCAATGTAAAAGAAAGAATAGGACTTCCTTCGTGCTACGATATTTACTGAAGACAACCCTGAAAGGAGTCATAAAATCATATGACCAAACTCAATGAGAACCCCGTCGTGACGGCAGAGATGCTCATTCGAAGACCGGTAGCCCAAGTATTCGAGGCTTTCATCGACCCTGAGATTACAACCAAGTTCTGGTTTACCAAAAGCAGCGGCAAGCTTGAGGAAGGCCGTTATATCCGCTGGGATTGGGAGATGTATGGGGTACATGATGACGTGTACGTTCAACATATTGAAGTGAACCGCCGCATCACGATCGAGTCTTCGGACCGGACCCAAACCGAATGGACATTCACGCCACGCGGCGATCATGAGACCTTCGTTGCCATTACCCATTCCGGATTTACAGGCAGTGCGGATGAAATGGTGCAGGGAGCTATTGATTCCATGGGAGGATACACCATGGTGCTCTGCGGCCTCAAAGCGCTGCTGGAGTTTAACGTCGAACTGAATCTGGTGGCAGACAAGGCCCCGGACGCCCATGTATAACGGATAAAGAAACGGCAGCCAACCCATTGAGGGCTCTTGGCTGCCGTTATGCTGCTTCCTATTATTGGTTCGGATTGCCTTCCTCATTCTCACCCTCGGTTTGTTTAGGGTGAGGCGTACCGTCGAGTCCGTAAATTTCGTCATAAGCATCGAAAATTTTGCGGGCAACCGGCGCGGCACTCTGGGAACCAAAGCCTGCTTCCGGTATGACTACGGCGACGGCCAGCTTCGGATTTTGCCGTGGTGCAAAAGCGATGAAAACCCCGTTTTCCACCCTGATCCGAGAACCGTTTTTATAAATATCCTGCTCGGATGTTCCTGTTTTCCGTGCAAAATCATATTTAAAATCTTCAAAAGCTCGAAGTCCCTGCGTATTCATCCCTGCAATGACTTCGTTCCAGTACTGCTGTGGGAATTCCGCTTTATTTAATACTTCGCGCTTGAATTCCTTGATCACATTGCCGTCCTGATCTACAATCTTGCTCGCAAGCTGTGGCCGAATGCGTTCTCCACGATTGGCAAGCGTGCTGGCATACTGTGCCAATTGGAGCGTCGTATATTTACCGGACTGTCCGAATGAAGCGTATGCCATGGCAGCTAGATAACTTCCCGCCTGCTCGATATTGGTATACTCGATGATTCCTTTATGCTCCTTCGGCAGACCGGATTCGGTAGATACCCCGAGCCCGAATTCCTTCATGTATTCATCCCATTTTTCAACGGATTTGGAGCCGTATTTGTTATACAGTCGTTCCCCGATCCAGTCAACCATAAAGGCATTGGAGGAGTGCTCAATCGCTTGTCTCGCATTCAGAGATCCGTAGGCTCTACCGCCCGAGTTCCGGACTCTCGTATTATCCTTACCGAAGAATGCTGCACCGCCATCATAATAATAATCGTTCGGCCCGAACAATTTTTCATTAAGTCCAATTAATACCGTCAAAGGCTTCATGGTGGAACCGAGCAGCACGACCGATTCCAGATTGTTGCCGGATCGACCGGAACTGTATGGAGAGATCGTTCCGTTGCCGTAGTACTTCATGACGGATTCCCAATCATCGGTCCCATTCTCCCACACATTCGGGTCATAATCCGGCATGCTGGCCATGGCAACAATGTTCCCGGTGTCCACTTCCATCGCTACGGCATAACCCGTTTGCGCATTCGGATGCGTTTTACCGGAAACTGTATTAGCGTGAAGCCATTTCAGCTGATCCATGATCGCCTGCTGCGTAACCTTCTGAATATCCTTATGAATCGTCGTATGAATATTGTAGCCCTTCTCCGGGGCGATCATGGTCGGCACCCCGTCCGCCATGTTCTGCGGATTAATCGGAATCCCGATATATCCGTTCTTGCCGCGCAGCTCATCCTGGAACATCATTTCGAGTCCGTCTACACCGACCTTCTCCTGCTCCGTGTAGATGAGTCCCGGATCTTTTTGTTTCTTGTTCTGCTCATCAATCTCCTTATATTTTTCCAGTGTCTTAATTCCGCGGAACTCTTTCAAATAACCAATCGTTTGAACGGCGATTTTTTCCGGGTTGTATTGACGCTGACTCTCTTCGACAACCTCGACTCCAGGATATTCATTCTTATGCTCCATAAAGTAAGCCACTTCTTTAGTCGAGAGATCTGCCTTAATGCGTCTCGGCTCATAACCCGGCTGCTTGTTGAATTCCAGGTCCATCGCTTTGATCACATCATCCACAGTCAACTTTTCTGCTGTTGGATCACCATACTGCTCGAAGACCTTGACCATTTCTTCGGCCAGCTTTTCGATCTCCGGACGGTTCTTCTTCCCTCGTTCGGATGAACTGTAATCCTTTAACAGCGTTAAATACAGTGCTTGGGAGGGTGTCGAGTATGCAAGCGGCGTTCCGGAAGCATCAACGATGCTGCCCCGGATCGGCTGAAGCGGGAAATTTTTAACCTGCCCACCGGTTTCGAGCTCTTTTAGCTCAGGCCCTTCAACGAACTGCAGTATAGCAAGACGTATAATAACGACACAGAATATGATAAAAGTGCTGAAAAAAAATAGATTAACCCGCAAGTTAAACTGACTGCCGGCATCTCGTTCTTCTTGTTTGCGCTTATCCGGCCTAAACCCTTTCACGTATGCTTCTCCCCTTTATCCACAATCACATAAACTCATATTAACATAAACGCCCCCCCACTTCATCTGGAAGGGCCCCCTGACGGGAAAGGGCGGACTTCCCTTGCTTCAAAGTCCGCCCTTCTCCATATCAACACACTTATCAAAACACCTGCTCTTTAATATGCGTCTCATTGAAGCGCGGCGGGTTAAACCAGTTGCCGCTCTGTGCCCAGGTCGGGTCCAGCGGTATCCATCGCTTCTCTTCACTCAAGTAGACCTCATTCCAGGCATGGGGACCATAACCGCCTTGTCCATTATATCCCCTGCCAGTTACGACCCGAACTTTCAGATCCTGAGACCGGGCCATCATGGCATACAGCCGGGCATAATCAATGCACACACCTAACCTTGTATCGTACGTATCCTGTGGTGTCTGCTCTTTCCATATCCGCTGCTCTTCATACAAGGTCACTTTGTCGTGATCATACGTAATCCGGCTGCCAACCCAATCATAGAGCTTTCGCGCTTTCTCTTCATCGGATGCTGCCCCCTTCACGACATGGCTTGCCGTCTGTTCGATCCCCTCGGGAATCTTGTGGTCGATGACCTCATACTTCCGCTGAATGATCCCATTCAATTCTTCTTGAACCGATTGGGTAAAGACCGGCAGCTTCTCGCGGACGAGAGAACCCGACAAAGGCTCTATTACAGCCCTCGCTCCCTGCTGATAAACCGGCGAAGCCTCAACGTACCGGCTGAAGCCGTGGTCGGGATTCAGACTAACGTAGATGAATAAGATCGCAATAACGATAATGCTCCGGGCAGCACCCATGATGACGCCAATTCCCGCGCCTGTTAGCCGGCTCAGCAGCGATGCCGACGTATCTTTTCTCGTTCCGAAGAGTCCCAGCCTGCCTCCCATGATCAGGGAAACGAGCAGACGCAGCATAAATACGATAAGGGCGTAACTTAACATAAACAGCACCGCAAACCGGAGCAGCGGGAAATCCGCCAGCGATTTTACGGCTGTATAATAAATCTGTTCCCAGAAGCGCAGTTCTCGATTCGGTAAACTGGAGGCTGTCCCCAGCCAATCGCCTGCCTTGGGTGATAACCATAATGTAAAAGGAACGGAGATCGCAAGCCCGACCAGACGCAGCACCGCATCCCCCAGAAAAAAAACAAGCTTCCCGGCTGACCGGGAGGCTCCGCGACTCCATCCCTGCAATAGTGAAAAAGCCACAATCAGCAGCAGCAAGATGGTGATTCCGTTCCCACCCAGCACACTATCCTTCCATGCCGACATCAACGGTATCCCCTCCTCTCCCCATGATGTCTTGTCAACCGATGTAAGCGAGCTGCAGCACTAAAACGCTGCCGCCCTCGTACATTCGCTTCCGATTGCGTTTCATCTTTTTTTATTTAGAGGCCGTATTGCTCTTGGCATCATCGATAAAGCTCTGAATCGTATCGTTGATATCCCACTTCCCTACCGAAACACCGCGGAAAGTGACTTCAACTTCTTCGGAGCCGTCACTTCCTTTCAGCTCCAGATTAGGAGCTTTAATGGAGTAGGTACCGTCCCCATTCGATGTATATTTTGCTTCCTTCGCTTCTTTCATCATCATGTTCAGCGCTTCTTTTTTTATCGTGTCCACCGTTTCTTCCTTCACCGTGGTTACAACCTCGCCGATTTTATCCAATGAAATTCCGCTATACACCAACAATCCCACGATGATGAGTACGGCTAGCGCCCACTTAATGACGGTTCTCACCACATTCAGCACAATAAACAAGATAATTAAGGCGATGGCAATGACCAGCCAGTTTTGTTTAAGAAATTCAATCCAGACCTGAGTATCCAATTCAATTCACTCCCGTTCATCGTTTCAAAAGCGGCGGTTCATGGCCGTCTTATTAATTATACATGATACCCCGCAAAGCTGTCAGCCAACCGGGTCTTTTCACAAAAAGGTATAAGCTTGCCCTCTCGAACGTACAAGTAGTAATACCATATCAACTTTTGCCGGATAGGAGGGTGCCATATTGAAAACCGCATTATGGCTCTATATGTTTTTGTTTCTGGCGTTTTTTGATTTGCATGCTCAGTATCCAGTACTGACGCCCTTTGCCATCTCCCTTGGCGCAGCCCCTACGTTTATCGGCTGGATGATGGGCATTTATGCTTTAACTCATCTGCCTGGCAATCTGCTTGCAGGCAATCTGATCGATCGGCACGGTAGCAGACGCTACATTATTTTCAGCTTAACTGCCGCTGGTGTTATCCTGCTGCTCCAGGCTCATGTCCAACTGCCCTGGCAGCTGCTCGTGCTCCGCTCGATCAGCGGCTTCGTCTTGGCCTTTTTGTCACCGGCCTGTTTGGCGCTGCTTGCGTCTCTCTCCCGGGATCCTGTTACGCAAGGCAAATATATGTCCGGTCATGGCGTGATCCACACCCTTGCCTCTGTCTTGTCACCGGCCGCCGGCGCTTTCATTGTAGCCAAAGCAGGATTTTCCGGTACATTCCAGAGTCTGGGCTGGCTTTTGATTTTCACCGGCTTGATGGCGTTTCTCAGTCTCCCGAAGCCTCTGTCAGCCACTGCTAAAGATAAAGGGCAGGCTGTTCCGATCAACAGCGGGACACCGGCGCGGCTTCCTTTTAGCTTGCGCTTATATCTGATTCCATTTGCTATCGCATGCTCTCAAGGAATCCTGTTCTTTGAAATACCGCTGCGGGAAAGCGGGCTGGCAAGCATTATGTCCACCGGACTTCTATTCTCCGTCATTAGCCTTGGAGCTTTGGTCACATTAAGCATGCTGTTTCTGAATCGTTATGCGCCCTATATCAGGGTGACCATCGGCGTATTGGGGCTCGCTATTTGCTTCTACGCCCTGGCTGCAGCAGACCATGTACCGATTACGGTCATCCTGTTTGCGCTCGGACTTGCTAAAGGATTGCTGTTTCCGGCATTATCCTCACTGTTCATAGAGCTAAGCGGCGGAGGCAGACTCGGGAAAGTCTTCTCATTGCAATCCATCGCCATGTCGCTGGGTTCCTTTGTAGGTCCTATTGCGGCAGGACAGCTCCGAACGGTGGTGTCTCCTTATTTTATCGCGTTTCTGATGCTGATGACCGTGCTGCTGCTGCTGCCCAAACGCAATCGTGAAGCACCTTTAACAGCTGTCTCACCAGAACCTCCAATCTCAACCGTCTAAGGAAGCTGTACCAGGCTTGAGCCAGCGCCCAAAAAGATAAGGATGGGCCAATACACAATCCATATGGGTAAAACCACATAAGATACAGTGTGGCAAATGACCACGTACATCTAACCAAGGGGTGAAGTAATCATGAGTCATGTTCATCATAAACAGTGCCATGGGGGCTATGGAAATTCAGTAGGAATGGTTCTTGTATTGTACATTCTGCTCGTCATCATCTTGAGCTGTTTCTAGTAGAATACATGGATTAACCTTGTTACGGCCATCCAGCGGATGGCCGTTTATTTTGCCCGCTTTGCATGATCGATAAAAAACAAGTTAAACTATACATACACCATTCGACACAACCATCATTCGACGGCGGATCATCATTTCCCGGGGAATGCTGCCAAGGATCTCCGTATCATGACAGAGGTGAAAAAAGATGCCGATATTCCTCATTGTAGAGGGCAAGAACGACCGGAGCCGACTACGCCGATTGCTGACATCGGATATAACCATCCTGTGCACATTTGGAACGCTAAACACCGCCAAGCTGGAAAGCCTTCATATACAGGTGAAGGATCAAGAGGTGTATCTTTTTATGGATAACGACAGCTCCGGCAAGAAAATTCGCGGTGCCCTGCGCGACATCTTCCCTGATGCCGAACAGATCTATACGCGCCGGGGATACGCCGGCGTAGAAGGAACGCCTGACGAATACCTGATTGCCCAGTTAGAGAAGGCCGGGCTGGAAGAGTTCATCATTTACCCGCCTCCTGCTATTAACATCGCAGATCAGAAATCGCTATTTTAAATAAAAAAGGCGTCCTCCATCTTTAACGATAGAGCGCGCCTTTTGGTTTTACCTATAGGTTATTCCTTAATTAAGGTCTTAATGTCCTTCACAATATCCTCGGTCTTCACTTGGGCCGGATCCGCTGCATTATAGGTCTTCCGAATATTGTTATTCCGGTCAACCAATGCAATGGAATTGCCATGCGTGAAATTCGTCGAGTTATTGCCGAGCAGCGGGATTTTGAAAGAGTCCTGCATCAGCTTCCGTGTTTCCTCCTGATCTCCACGAAGGAAGTACCAGCCGTTATAATCCGCATAGAAACGGTCCCCGAACTCCTTAATCTTCTCTTTTGTATCGGTTTCCGGGTCAAAGGAGATGGACACGAAGTTAACTTCTTTACCGAAGATGCCCTCTTTCTTCAAGTCTTCCTGTATTTGCGAAAGAACCAGTGTTGTAATCGGGCATACATCCGGGCAGCTGGTGAAATAGAAGTACATGAGCTTCACCTTGCCCTTGGTATCGTCCGATGTGATCGTCTTTCCATCCACATTTTCCATGGAGTATGCGGCTACCTCACGAACGATTGGAAACTTTTCTTTTCCGAAACCTAACGAGTTGTATACCAGGTAAATAGCTGCTATTACGCAGACAGCGAGTAGTACCCAAGTCCATTTGTAACGTTTGAATGCATTCATGACCTTCCCCGTTCTCCCTTCGTCTCAGGCAATCCCTGTTCTTGTCAGGTTTAGTGCAGCGTTAAAGCCCTTCCACCTATTAAAAAGTGGTATTGAGTATGAGAACGATCAGGCTCAAGGTCAAGTAGTTAATGGAGATAATAAATACTTTTTTGGACCAAGCTTCATCGTCCTTAGCACGGAAACCTTGGAGCGCGGCGTAGAGCCACCAAATAGCCAGAAGGAGTCCGATAACCAGAAAGAATATACCGGCGTATCCATAAGTGTACATCAGGATGGGGATCGGTATAAGCAGTACCAGGTAAGGGATCATCTGATACTTCGTGCGTTTAATTCCTTTAACTACCGGCAATAACGGAAAGCCCGCTGCACGATATTCTTCAACCCGGCGAATGCCCAGTGCCCAGAAATGCGGCGGCTGCCAGAGAAACAGAAGAGCGAACAGCAAAACCGCAGCCATATCTACGGTTCCTGTCACGGCCACATAGCCGATCACCGGCGGCATCGCTCCGGAAATAGCGCCTACCGACGTGCTCCATGTTGATGACCGCTTTAACCATAATGTGTATACCACAACGTATACGAACATTCCGATCGCTCCGAATATCCCTGCCAATACTCCTGAGAACAGGAACAACATGGCTAGTCCAACGACCCCAAGAATGATGGCATACCAAAGAACAACCTTTGGTGTCAGCCGTCCGGTTGGAAGTGAGCGATTCCGTGTACGCTCCATCTTCATGTCAAGCTCTCTGTCGAAATAGTTATTGAAAACACAGGACGAAGCCATAACAAGCACGGTTCCGAGAAGTGTCATAATCATCAATCCAAATTGGATATCCCAACGCGATGCTAGCCAAAATCCGGCAAAAGCCGCTATCAAATTTGACCGGATGATTCCGGGCTTCGTTACCGTGATAAAATCTTTCCAAGTCCCCGCCTTATCGGGAGGTGCAGGCGCTGCCGAGGCAAGTGCTGCGGATTCTGAAGGAGCTTGGTATCTCAAGTGATTATCCACGTGTAAACGTTCCTCCTTGTATCTGTCGTTATGGAGGAAGTACTGCCTCCGCTATAAAGTTTATCATATCATTAGTAAAAAGTGTTTAGCAATCCTTCGGAATTCGTTCCATCTATATGACAATTCAGTGACATTTGGAAGCGATATATTCTTGACGTTATGCCGTTGTTTAAGGCACAATTTGTCTATGTAGCAAAGATGGGTGTCGATCCCTTAATATGAATACAAAGCCCGGAGCGCAATGATAGCGCTCCGGGCTTCCATACTCACGTTATGAGAAAGAGATTACAGCGTGCGGCCAGACCCCGAAAGAGCCTGTTCTGCTTGCTGTACCAAACGTTTTGTAATGTATCCACCCAGGGATCCTGTTTCACGGGAAGTATAGTTACCATAGTAACCGTCCTGAGGAATCGTTACGCCTAGTTCTTGAGCAGCCTCGAGTTTCAAACGTTGTAATGCTGCAGTTGCTTGAGGTACAACCAAATTGTTGCTGCGGCGTGCCATATTAAATATCTCCCTTCACTGAATGTCTGTTATTCCAGTGCAAGCTTGCAAACTTATTATGGCTCCTTCTTGCAACGTTATACGTATTTTTTCAATTTTTATCTTTGGAGGTTTTTTTCATATGAGTAAAGGCTTATCACTATGGTTTGCGGTCTCTTCGATCGTCCTGCTGACCGCCTCGGCCATATCCATCAGCTACAACGGATTTCTGGCCGTCGGTCTGGCCCTGCTCTCCATTCTCAACATAGGCTGGGGATTCATTATCAAATCCAAACGCAAGCCTTCTTAGGAAGAACCCTGCTTATTTACGAGCCAGAAAGCCCATCTTGTCCTTGACGCCATCCAGTATTTGAGCTGCAGTCTTCTGTGCCTGCTCTGCTCCCTTGGCCAGAATGTCATGAATCTCACCGGTTTGGCGAATTTCGTAGTATCTGTTTTGGAGTGGTTCCAGAGCGGCTACTACAACTTCGCCAAGCTCCTTCTTGAATGCCCCGTACATCTTCCCTTCAAAACGCGCCTGTACTTCCTGCAAGGACACCCCAGCACACTCCGAATAGATACTCATCAGATTGCTAACCTCTGGTTTAGCAGACGGGTCATAGACCACTTCGGCCCCGGAATCAGTTGTAGCTCTACTGATTTTCTTGCGGATTTGGTCCGGCGTATCCAGCATCGCAATATAACTGCCCTCAACCGGATTACTTTTGCTCATCTTTTTAGAAGCATCATCCAGCGACATAATTCGTGCGCCCACTTCCGGAATGAACGGTTCCGGCATATTGAAATAGGAACCGAACCGATGATTGAACCGTGCAGCTAAATCGCGCGTGATTTCCAAATGCTGCTTTTGGTCATCTCCGACCGGTACCAGATTGGCATTATACAGCAATATATCTGCAGCCATAAGCGCTGGATAGACAAACAAACCGGCTCCTACGGAATCTTTACCTTCCGACTTGTCCTTAAATTGTGTCATCCGTTCCAATTCGCCCATATTCACCATCGTTGTCATGATCCATCCCAGCTCGGCATGCTGAGGAACATGGGATTGCAGAAAAATATTAGCACGATTCGGGTCGATTCCGGCTGCAACGTACAGTGCCGCAACCGATTCGGAGCGATCTCGGAGGGAGCTTGGCTCCTGCGGTACCGTAATGGCGTGCAGATCGACGACCATAAAGTAACAATCATGCTCGTCTTGAAGCTTAACAAAATTTTTAATGGCTCCAATGTAGTTGCCCAGTGTCAAATTGCCGCTCGGTTGAATTCCCGATAATACTGTTTTCATGACTAGCCCTCCATTTATTTAAACATTCTTTAATCCAAAGTCTGCCCCGCTCAAGGGAACATATATGAACGCAAAAAGGCCTCACATCCGCAAGGGACGTGAGACCGTGGTGCCACCCTTATTCGCTGCAGTAACTCTAATACTTAAGCTGCAGCCTTCTATTCTTGTAACGGAGAATACCCGGCCGGCATATTAAGGAATAACAGTATAATCCCTGTTCAGCCTAGCACTCAAAGGTCCATTCAGCAAAGCGGATCCACCGGTTCACATCAACCACCGGCTTTCTGAAGGATGGGCCGCACCTGCTTACTTGTCCTTGTCATCGTGTTTCAATCATTTTGGATCACTATTACATGCAATGATAAAACTCTTGCTCTGCCTTGTCAATTCCATTTTGGAATCAAGTCGTCCGATGTTTTGAAGCATTTCTTTTACCCTTTCCGCAAAAATCTGTTATGATGTGGGTAATCGTCAAGACCATGATTTCTGTTAGTAAAGGAGCATCGATATGAATCAAGTGACCAAAGGCCAGTGGAATGGTTACGACACCTATATTTTAAACAGCGGCCGTCTTGAAGTGACTCTCCTTCCTCGTCTAGGTAACAATGTCATTGGAATCAAAGACCTTGAAAACTCACGCGAAATCCTTCGAAAACCAGATGAAAGTGAGCTTGCATTCTATCTTCAGAAGCCCTACCACTTCGGCATCCCGATGCTCATTCCGCCAGGCCGGATTTCCAAAGGCCAGTTTGAGTATGGCGGAACATCGTATCAATTTGATCAAAATACAGCGAACGACAATCATATCCACGGTCTCCACCGATCACAGGCTTGGTGTGTCAGCGACATAGAGGAAGAGGATGATGGGTGCGCCGTTTCGACAGAGTTCATATCATCGGATGATCCGAAATGGATTGCCCAGTTCCCAGTACCGCTGAAGCTGGAAATGACCTTCCGTCTTCAGGGTACCCGCTTATCGCAGAGTCTTCGTGCAACGAATCTGGGTTCCAGCCCTGTCCCGTTCGGCATGGGTTACCATACGTGGTTCCTGCTTGATGGTGAGCCGCATCGCTGGACGCTGGATCTGCCTGTAGAGGGCATCTATACCTTGAATAATGAACTGATTCCAACCGGAGATCTTTCACCGCTTGGCCATCTGGAACAATTGAATTCCGGACTCAACCTGAAGGAAGCCGACCTTGACACGATATTGAAAATCCCGGAGGGCAAACCAGCCGAAGCCATGCTTCAACGGGATGATGGTTATCAAATTCATTATTCGGCAGACCGCGCCTTTTTCAAGCACTGGGTGCTCTATACGAAAGGCGTCGCAGAGGAATTCCTCTGCATCGAGCCATATACCTGGCTTCCGAACGCGCCCAATTTGAATCTGCCAAGCGAAGAAACCGGCCTGATTCATCTGGAACCGGGACAGACCGTGAACCTGAATACCCAAATCAGCATCCAAAAAACGTCACCGGAGGCAGAGCAAGGGTAGTTAAGCCATTTCATGTGAGCCATAAGATCTTTATATACTTAATGTTTCAACAAGAGCAGTCCTTTGAAATCAAAGGACTGCTCTTGTTTGTCTAAGATAACGACCATTCCAGCGATTCGGATAATTTTACCACCAAATGATCTGCCTCAAGCACGAATGAGATTCCTAGGATTCAGTCATAATATCCATATACAACATCAAAGGAGGTGACATGACATGGCTCAAGGTCGTTCTTCTAACAATCTTGTCGTACCTCAAGCAACTGCAGCTCTTCAACAATTGAAAGTAGAAGCAGCTCAAGAACTGGGTGTAACGCTTCCTCAAGACGGTTACATGGGTAACTATACTTCCCGTGAAACAGGTTCATTGGGAGGTTACATCACCAAACGTCTGGTACAATTGGCTGAGCAGCAATTATCGGGTCGTTCGAACCTGTAATTCGCATCTCTTCCCTCCAGCCGTAATTAGAAAGAGGCGATCTTCTCCCCAAAGATCGCCTCTTTCGTTATATATTCTATATGATAAATGATTTCAGGATTCCGAAGCAGCTTCGGCATATGTATTACGAGGGTACCGAATCATCAAGTTGGCCATGTTATAGTTGGATTCAAGTATAGCATCTACAACGACAATTCCTTGTCGTACCATAAATTCATAACTGATTTCGCCGTGTGTCCAGTGTCGTTTATGTTTCAGACTTTCAAGCGCCATCGTACGAAAAGAGAATTGTTGAGCTTCACTTAGCCCCTCCTCAAGTGGAGCTATGACCCCGTTACGCCCAGCCAATGGATTATGCCGTATGCCAAATTTACCAATTACATTGTTTCGTATTTGTACAAATACTGTCCCTGAACTTAGACCTCCCAACTCTTCTTCCAGCTCTTTAAAAACGATGTCCAATTGTCTAGCCAGTGATAATTGATCTAGTTTTACCATCTCTTCTCCCCTCCTTTATTAGTAAATTCTCCCTATTACTAGGGCTTATGACTCATTATAGGGTAAAGGAATCAATGTATCAACAATATTCAACACATTTGGGTATTTATTACTAAAATTGCACAAATAATTTAGTTTTCGGCTCCTTTTTTGCGTCAACTTTCATTCTTTTACGACAAAAAAAGAAGCCCAAGCCGGGCTTCTTCATAGGTTGGAATTTGCATGTACTTGGGAGGCAAAAGCCCTCTAGCAAATTCTTTTATCTGTTTTTCCGATGAAAATCAACAAATCACGCCATATGTTCCGTCATTTGCAAGAATTGTCTAATATCGGATACGCAAGAGTCAGCTGCACTTTGCCAGAATTCGCGCTGGGTCAGATCCACATTCAGATGTTTCTTTGCCAGATTCTCCACGGACATCACGCCGGTATCCCGAAGTAGGGCATCATATTTGTCTGCAAAGGTCGGACCTTCTTCCAATGCCCGAACATAGAGGCCGGTACTGAACATATAACCGAAGGTGTATGGGAAATTATAGAACGGCGTGCCTGTGATATAGAAATGAAGCTTGGATGCCCAGAAATGCGGATGGTATGATGTCAGAGCATCACAGTAGGCTTCCTTCTGCGCCTCCACCATCAATTCCGAAATTTCCTCGCTGCTGAGCAGACCGCTCTTCCGTTTGTCATAGAAGCGGGTTTCGAACAAGAAACGTGCATGAATATTCATAAAAAAAGCTACGCTGTTCTGAATTTTCTCTTCCAGCAGAGCCAGCTTTTCTTCTTCGCTGCCGGCACCCTTTACCATGGCATCAAAAACAATCATTTCAGCAAAAGTAGATGCCGTCTCGGCAACATTCATCGCATACTTTTGGTTAAGCACTGGTATTCCGCCCATCAAATGCTGATGGTAGGCATGGCCCAGTTCATGCGCCAGGGTCGAAACGTTCGAGGCTGTTCCGCCAAACGTCATGAAGATCCGAGTCTGGCCGCTAGCCGGGAAGGAAGTACAGAATCCACCAGGTCGCTTACCGGCACGATCCTCGACCTCAATCCAGCTCTTATCAAACGCCATTTGCGAGAAATCCGCCAATCTCGGGCTAAACTTACGGAACTGCTCCACAATGTTAACAGCGGCATCGTCATATGAGATTTTGGTTGCGGAAGTACGCAGCGGGGCATCTACATCAGTCCAAGACAAGCCTTCCAGACCAAGCAACTTCGCTTTACGGTTTAGGTACTCCACAAGCACCGACTTGGTGTCCTGGATTACAGCCCACATGGTATCAAGCGTCTCACGGCTCATACGGCCAATCGCTAGCGGCTCCTTCAAGATATCATCCCAGCCGCGGTTCTCATACAGCTTCAGGCGGTAGCCGGATAAATGGTTAAGGGTATCCGCGCAGTAATCAGCGGAATCTCCCCATGCCTGCTCCCACTTTTCAAACATGGATTGACGTACTTCCCGGCGAGGATCATGCATTTTATTGAACGCCTGTCCTGCCGACATCATGACCGTCTTACCGTCTTCCTCATATGGAATTTGGATTTTCTTAACGATGGTATCGTAGAACTCTCCCCATCCATGATAACCGTCTACGCCAAGCGACAGAGCCAGGCTCTCTAACTCAGGACTCATCTTATCTTTCGCGAGATTACGGCTTTCGTTCAATACGAAATCAAGCGCGGACACCTTATCCGTACCGGTCCAAGCGGTCCAGAGTTCGTCAGTCATACCGCGAAGAACGTTATCGAATTGGTTCTTAACCGATTGCAGGGTCGCGGACAACGAAGTTACCCGGCCGGATAATTGAACCGCCTTCTTGTCATTTACATTCTGCGCGGTCAGGCAACTCACGAATGCAGAGACTTCACGGATACGGGCATAGGCACTTTGGAATTGCTCAAGGAAGTGTTCAAGGCTGGATGTGTTCTCCATGGTTTCCGGAACGGTCAATGCTTTAACGGCTTGCTGCAGATTATGTACATCCTGCTCAAGAGCCTCAAGAAAGCTCACGAGCTGCGGTGAGGAAGAGCCTCCGGGAAATATCGATTCCAAATCCCAAGTTTGTTGAAGTGCCATCGATCATTCATCACCTTTCAAAATAAAATATGAATTCAAGCGGAATTCCATTTGTGTGGACTTAGGGAAAAGTGTATAACTATATATAACTCAATTTATGTTATTACTGCACAACCAATTTACTGCTGGAGGAGCTAGAAGCCATGAGACCTTTGCAAATATCACCGGAGACGGCGGTTACATTGTCCAAGCAGCTGGGCGTTCCGCTGGAACAGCTGATGCACATGCCTCAGCATATACTAATGCAAAAAATTGCCGAGCTTGCCAAGAATGAGGAAGCGAAAGCAACGAAAAAAGATGATGAGTCCCCATCATCGGAGAACTCATGATTCCTTTTTCCAATACTTGGCCTTATGATGTCGTTGGAAACGACGTGTATGTACACAGTTGCCCATTCTGCGGAACCGACAATGTATTGCTGCCGATGAAACCCAAAGAACTGATAAGCGTAAGGGAAGGGAAAAAGAAGCTGCTGATCTTCCCCTGCTGCCACAACAAAGTAACCGTGCTGGACAGCGACATCGACTACTTGCTCACGGATCAGCGATTACGCTGACTTCACCGTAGAGCATGAGTTCAGCCTATTCGTGCATATCCAACAGCCTGCTGACCCACCCTTCAGCGGGCTATTTGCATTAGGACATTAGGACTCTGCCTTGAGTGCCGTGTTCTTCTGCTCCCGGATCTGCTCGGATATCAGCTTCCATTGCTCTCTGGATGCGCGTATCATCGCGGCATCCATAATCTTGTCATCCTGGACCACTCTGGAGAACCATTGAACCGCCTCCTGAAACTGTCCCAGCCTTCTGTGGATCTCCCCGATCAGATACAGCAACCTAGCATCATTCGCCCCTACCCCTTCCAGCTCATACACTCGGACATAGGATTCCAGGCTATAACTCAAGAACCGCTTCTCTTGATCCTCGTTGCCCTGATACCGGTACAGCCAAGCGATATGATGCAGCAGGCTGGCCACAATGCGATCCCGCTCCCCGATCACTTGCGCACAGAGGAGAGCCAGCTTGTACGACTCCAGAGCATCCTCCAGATTGCGCGAGCCGCTCATATCCCTCTTCTCCCAGCGGCATCCGACTTGCTCATAAAAGAGCGCCTTCTGCCGTTCGTTCAATTTCAGGGTCGAGTTTTCCGTGGAGGCAAAACCGCATTCAGGACAGATCCGCACCACGTAAAAATCGGGATTCTCCGATTTATAGTAAGCGCAAAAATCCGTATCTGTACGGTATGCCTTCTTAAAGCTGGGTCTCACCCTGGACGTTACATATTCATGTTCACAGTGCGCACAAATCACCTTGATGGAATACAAGGGTTCCAATTTCACGCCATTCGCCATCCCTTCATTCGTGTCTAATTCCTGTTTAGATGTAGGTATATGGCACTAAGGAGTATTCACGAAATGGTGGGCGGGGCCGGACAGACGCTGCAGCACAAAATCACGTAATTCATCCTCCACGCCAATTTCGATTAGGGCTCCTGCCATGCAGCCAAGCCATTCTTCGGCATGGCGATCCGTAATCGGGAATTTCATGTGCCTGGCCCGCATCATCGGATGTCCGAATGCTTCCGAGAACAAGGCTGGCCCTCCAAAAAACTGGCTCAAGAACATATATTGTTTCTCCATCACCGGCATAATGTCTTCCGGAAACAATGGCGAAAGCAGCTCATTTTGCTGCACTCTCGGATAAAAAGCTTCGACGAGCGAACGTACACCCTCGGCACCCCCGAGGTTATCATAGATGCTTAAGTTCGGATCCATACCCGCTAATTCTCCCATCTGTTATATGATTCGCTTTCGATTGGATGTACCTATCCATTATACCAAAAAACAACAAAAAAAGGCGCTAAGCAATGGTTAGCACCTTTTAGAACTTATTAATAACTGCGCCAGTCCTCTTCACTCTGGACGAGAGAAGCACGTATAACATAAACGAAGGCGCATACTAGGATACCTGCGACTATGCTCATGATCATCACTCCATCCAAACATAATACGAAAGATGTGCTTTGATGTTTTTTATTATAGCACAATATCCCCGAAAATAAAGCATAAATGTAACCGCTTTCTCATGTTTTTTTATACTGTTTGTCCTATATCCTGCATAGCTTTTTAACAACGGACCTATATTTCTATCATTCACATCGATGCCAGGGGGCGTATTCCTTATTATGACCATGAAAAAAATGGGCTGGCTCTTGCTTGTGACGGCACTGCTCAGCGTAATTGTCCTAATGGCTTTATTTCCCGAAGCGGCGCTTCAATCCGCACTCCGTGGCCTGTCGATATGGTGGGACGTGCTATTCCCTTCCCTATTCCCGTTCTTTGTTATTTCAGAGGTGCTGCTGGGGTTTGGCGTAGTCCACCTGATAGGCACGCTCCTGGACCCTATGATGAGGCCGTTGTTTCGTATTCCGGGCGCAGGAGGATTCGTGGCAGCGATGGGATATGTTTCAGGATACCCGGTCGGTGCCAAATTAACCGCCAAGCTATGGGAACAAAAAATGGTAAACCGGGAGGAAGGTGAGCGGCTTGTTGCTTTCACTACCTCTTCTGACCCTATATTTCTAATTGGAGCGGTCTCTATCGGATTCTTTCATGACCCCAAGATTGGTTTGATCCTTGCCTTGTCCCATTATGGCGGAGGTTTCCTCGTGGGCTTGATTATGAGATTTCATGGCAGGCATGAATCCAAAACAACAACCGATTCACTCCACCTGTCCCAGGCTAAGACAAGCAGACTCAAGTCCGCCCTGCATGCCATGCATGCGGCACGTGAGCAGGATGGTCGAGACCTCGGCACCTTGTTAAGACAAGCGATACATTCATCGCTTCAGCTCATTATCGTTGTCGGCGGGCTCGTCGTTTTCTTCTCCGTATTTCTTGAGCTCTGGACCCGGGCCGGCGCCATGCCAGCGCTAACTGAAGTCATCAGTTTGCTGTTATCTCTGGTTGGGATGCCTGAATCCTTATCCACTGCCATCGTAGGAGGATTGTTTGAGGTCACACTCGGTGCTCGATATGCCGGCGAAGCGGGGGCGGCAATTCCATTGCCATACAAAGCGGCCGCGGCTGCCTTTATATTGTCATGGGGCGGCTTGTCCGTTCATGCCCAGATCATCAGCATCCTGAACTCTACCAACCTTAGATACTTCCCTTTTGTCATTGCCAGATTGATACATGGTGTGATTGCCGCGACCGCTGTATTACTGCTGTGGAGAAGTGTCATGGGATCTTCGATACCGACCATGGCGCTGCCGGCTGTTTCGGATTCCGCCCTAAACGGGTATACCCATATTATGGCGGCTTTCTGCATCCTGCTCGGTTTCCTGATTGCGGTTGCGTTGTTTATTCGGATCATTCGAGGACTGCAGCAGAAAATCCGCAAATTCCCAAGGTGAACATTGTGTTCTTCTCCAAGATTGATTATCATCTTTATATAACCTTACAAAGGAGCTTATCAACTTGAGATATTATGTTCTGGACCGCGGTGACCCATTGTCTGTCGAGCTGACCCAGCAATTTCACAAGCTGGCGGAACAGCGGGGGTTTGTGCTGGATGCAGAATCTCCGGAAATTGTGGTCTCAATCGGCGGAGATGGTACAATGCTGCATGCTTTCCATACTTTTATTGACCGTATTCCTGACCTCGCTTTTGTCGGTGTCCACACGGGCCACTTGGGATTCTATGCTGATTGGAAGGCCGATGAACTGACAGAGCTGATTGATCATATGAGCGGAGAAGGCGAACACGGCAACGTGAAGCCGCGCCTCGTCAAGTACCCCCTGGTTCAACTGGAAATTCATAAGAAATCAGGAACGTCCTCTTACATTGCCTTAAACGAATTTACGCTTAAAGGCGTTGACGGTACCGTTGTCGCGCAGATTGACATCAACGATGTAACCTTTGAAATGTTCCGAGGAGACGGGATCTGCGTGTCTACGCCGTCCGGAAGCACGGCCTATAACAAAAGTGTAGGCGGAGCGATGGTTCATCCTTCCATCGATGCTCTGCAGATCGCGGAAATCGCCTCGATTAACAATCGGATTTTCCGTACGCTGGGCTCACCGCTGCTTCTGCCTAAGCATCATCATTGTGATATATTCTCGCGTAAAGAACAGCGTTTGCTGCTTACTATCGATCATGTGAATATCTCGATTGACGACCTCGTATCCGTACGCTGTCAAGTGGCGGAACAGCAGGTCAGTTTTGCACGCTATCGGCCGTTCCCCTTCTGGAATCGTGTCCGTGATGCATTTCTTGGCTAAAAAAAAAGAAGAACGGCCACCTGGTTTACTGGTGACCGTTCTTTTTTATTGTGGCTGTTCAGCCGGAAGATTAGGCTCCTTGGAAGGCTTTGCTTCCTTCTCTTTGGATTCCTTAGGATCACGTGGCTCGCGTCTGGATTCCTTTGCTTCGCGCCGCTCGCGTTGGTCCTTGTGCTCCTTGCCCGGTTTAGGACCCTCCTGCAGGGTTTCCTTACTTCCCTTCGCTTCCCCCTCACCCTTGGTTTCCTTGGGGGGTAATTCACGAATCTCCACAGGCTCTTTGGAATTGGATTGCTCTTTGCCATCCTTCTGCTCCTTGGTTTTCTGAAGCACGAAGTGAGCACAACCAAAATTGCAGTATTCGTTAATGTAATCGGACATGCTGGAGAAGGTAGAATCCTTGGCAGCCTTAGGATGATTATCCCGATAGAAACCTTTAAGCCGAAGCTGATTGTAACCCCAGTCCCCCACGATGTAGTCATAACGGTCCAGCACCTCGCTGTACCGCTCCCGGAAAGCTTCCAGATTCCAGCCGTTTCGATGGTCCTTTAACACTTCATAACTCTTGTTTCCGATAACGATCATTGAAAGCTTCCCCTGCCTTTCCAAAGGTTAAGACTGCACGGTCTCTTCCTTGTTGCGTTCCGCAGATTTCACTTGCTCGTGTGCATGGTAGGAGCTGCGCACCAGAGGACCGGACTCCACGTGGCTGAATCCTCGCTTCATTCCCTCTTCTTTCAAGATCGCAAACTCTTCCGGCGTATAGTATTTTTCCACATTCAGATGCTTCGGCGAAGGCTGCAAATATTGGCCGATTGTCATGATATCACAACCCACCGAACGCAGGTCGTCCATCGCTTCCAGAATTTCATGCCATTGTTCGCCGACACCCAGCATAATGCTGGATTTGGTTGGAATATCAGGCTGCATGGCCTTGGCATTCTGCAGCAATTGCAATGAACGGGTGTACTTGGCTTTGGCGCGAACCCGATCCGACATTCGCTCCACCGTCTCAATGTTATGGTTCAGGATGTCCGGTTTCACATCCATGACGATCTTAAGTGCTTCTTCGCTTCCCATAAAATCCGGAATCAGCACTTCCACCGAGCATAGCGGCAGACGTCTGCGAATGGCTTTAACCGTTTCAGCGAATATGTAGGCTCCGCCATCTTTCAAATCATCCCGTGCCACGCTTGTTACTACGCAGTGACGCAGGTTCATCTGTTCCGCCGCTTCCGCTACGCGCTCCGGCTCCTGAAGATCCAGTTCCGTTGGAAGTCCCGTATTGACAGCGCAGAATCGACAGGCGCGAGTACAAATATCACCCAGAATCATAAAGGTTGCCGTACGATTAGCCCAACATTCATAAATATTCGGACAGCGAGCCTCTTCACACACCGTGTGTAGTGTCTTGGATCGCATCATGCTTTTGATTTCTTTATAATTATCGCCAGTAGTCAGCTTGATTCGAATCCAGTCAGGTTTTGGCTGTTTGGTTTTAGACAAAGAAAAAACCTTCTTTCGAATTTATTGATGTAACTCAAGACATACCCCATCGTTTGCTGTCCCATATTATATCATGAAAACCATCATATTACTTGTTTCGCATCGATATGAGATTGATCTAGTTGCGGCATGGATAAAAATCCTTGTTTCGATTCACCCTACAGTATAGGCATGACTGTCCGTCCTTAATTATGACAATCCAAAAGGAGGAGAAGGACACATTGAGGATTTTTCAACCATTGAGCGCAAGCGGCATCATGATTCGCTGCACTGCTGCAGCTGTGGCTGCCTTGACAGCTGCCTGCTGCTGCATGTGCGGGCCTGTGTCCGCATCCACCTCTATTGCGGTCAGCGCCGCTGACGATACGGTAAAAATAACGGATGCTAGCGCCATTTTCGCAGATCGGAAGTCGTTATACGATGAGATTTCCACCGTTACCCAAATTCCTTGGTATCGCCTGGCTGCCATTGACCAGTATGAGCGGACACTAACTAGAGTCCACCCCAAGGATCGCAAGCATCCGGACCGGACGCTCGGCATCTTCATCCCCTCCACAAGATGGGCCGGGGCGTTAAATCCCAATCAGGAAGATGTAAATCCGACGTCGATCAGCGTGTTTTCCGGCATTGGGCTGGATGGGGATGGCGATGGCAAGGCAGACCGTAATAATGATATCGACCTGCTATATACCGTTGCGGCAAGACTCTCCCCCTACGGACATGCTCCTGATGATTTCAGCATCGGGCTCTGGTCATACTACCAGAACACGCGGGCCGTACAGCGCGTCATGCAATACGCGAAATTGTATGAGACCTTTGGGAAGCTGGACTTGTTTGACCATGCATTTCCTCTCCCGGTCAAAAGCAACTATTCCTACCGAAGCACATTTGGAATGGGACGCAACTGGGGAGGAAGAAGAGTTCATGAAGGAACGGACTTGTTTGCCAATTATGGAGTCCCTGTCCGGAGTACGTGTTACGGCGTCGTCGAAATTAAAGGCTGGAATAAATATGGCGGGTGGCGCATCGGCATCCGTGATCTGAACAATCATTATCACTATTACGCTCATCTGCAAGGCTTTGACAAAGGGATCTCGCTCGGGGATGTCGTTACGCCGGGTCAAACCCTTGGCTGGGTTGGCAGCTCCGGCTACGGCAAGCCGGGAACCCAGGGTAAATTCCCTCCACACCTCCATTACGGCATCTACCGGGATACCGGATTGACCGAATGGGCATTCGATCCTTACCCGCTGCTAAAGCACTGGGAAATGGAAGAAAAACGCTCGAAAAAAACGCGCTCCTGAGTTCAACCCAGGGGCGCGTTTTCTCCGTACGGACATACGTAACTGGCTAACTGAATCATGGTGCAGGCCTCCATACGCTAGCGCCAAAATGGAATTAAACAGCGCTCTTAACCTCCGGTGTTGTTTCCCCCCTGCCCAGATAAGTCCGCTGCGCCAGGTGAAGTTTCCAGAGGCGGCGTTGTTCCGTCTGGAGGATGGTCCGGTGTTGTTGCAGGCGGGATTTCTTGCTCCGTATTATGGTTGTTCTCATTGGTAACGGGCGGCGGTATCGCTATGCTCGGCGCGCTTGCCTTGTTCTCGCCGACGGCTTTTCCTTGCCCGTCATAATAATACATCGGCACATCGCCGACCACGAGCAGATAAGAGATGGGAATATCGGTTTCCACAATCTGCGGCTCCATGTCAAAAGGAACAACAACCGCTACTTCCGTTACAATGTGGACGAATACCTCCACCAAAATCATGTTGATGCCTGCACCCTGCTGCCTCGTGTCCAGTTGAACCTTCACCGCTCCCTGCGGCTCGATCTTTAATGGAATTTGCGGACCGAATGACGCGATGATCGGACTTTTTAACACCTGTCCAAGCGGAATATGCTCCTTGCGCTTATGGATATCGTCCAATGTGCTCTGAACAACATCCGTTGTATGGGACGTGATTTTTAAATGCTCGGCATAATTCAGCATGAATCCCGTCACTTTGCCGGAGCTATCCGTTTTCCAATTGACCAGATTATCAAAATCCTTGCCCTGCGTCACCTGAGAGGTGATCGCTTTATTAATCGCTTCAGTGGCAATCTGTTTGACCCTGATTTGGGCTAAATGCATGATCGGCGGCCGCAGATTCTGCTCAATATACATAAAAAACTCAACGATCCCAAACACAAGGAGCAGAGCGCCGATGAGCCACCATTTTTTCACGCTGCGCCGTTTGGCAACCTGAGGACGCGCTCGGCTCTGCGGTACGGGCCGGAAACCTCTGCGCGGTGGTTTATAAGCCCTCCTTGGTTTGGGCCATGACAGGGACGGAAAGGATAAACGTCTGCTTCCCCATCTCTTTCGTCTCATGCTTGGTCCCCCCTATTTACTCCCAGAGGAGCATGTTTACCATGGCAAGCTATCCTGTATAGAGGGTATGCGGACAAACGGCAAAAAAGAAGAGCAAGGTTGGCTTATCCTCACTCTTCTTCCTTATAGATACTCATTTTCAAGAAAGACTGAATCAAGAATCTACTGGTCGTTCTTTGGATGGTCTTCTTTATCTTCCACATAATATCTCAGCATCGACAGTTTATTCTCCCAGAAGCGGTCGAAATAAGCCAGCCAATCCTTTAATTCCTGAAGCGGTTCAACATCCAGCCGATAGCGGGTTTCGCGTCCAACCTTGCGGTCATGCACAAGTCCCGCTTCCTCCAGAATTCGGAGATGCTTGGAGACGGCGGTCCGCGTCATGGAGAAGTGCCCTGTAATTTCTTTAACCGGCATTTCCTTATCACTTAACAAGCCAAGCAGCTTACGGCGTGTCGGATCTGCGATCGCTTGATAAACATCATGCTTCGGAGCAGCTTGCGACATAGATTAGGCCTCGACGTATCCTGCAAGCTTCTGAACAATGCCTGCCCAGCCTTTGTCCATACGACCCCGTACGATATCGTGAGCTTCCTCGAACTCGGTCACTTGATCCGCTGTCCACCCGCCGTGAATGAGCGTGAATTCCGTATGTTCTCCCTGCTGTACCAGTTCGAACGTAACGCTCCAATCCTTGCCCCAGTTAAAAGACAAACGGTTAGGCTCGTCAATAAGCGTGACCTTGCAAGGAGAATTTCCCCATGGGCCTGCATTCAATTGAAACTCAAATCCTTCCACCGGTTCAAAATTGTTGGGCATGAACCAAGCCGAAATCCCTTCAGCCGTTGCCACGGCTTTCCACACCTTCTCGATGGGCGCTTTCAGCACAAGCGTATGACGAATATCCGGCAGCTTGCCGTTTGATGCGTTGTCCATATCACATTAACCTCGCTTATGTTTAAAATTATGAAACCATTTGGTTTCCCTTATTGCATTATAGGACACCAAATGGTTTTACGTCAAATACCAATATTCACCTTATATCCATTCAGCACACCTAGGTCCAGCTCCCCTTAAAGCCAGGCAAACCAAGCATCTTCCCAACATCTCATGACTTTGAACTCGCTAGGTCTGAGCCGGGTAGGTCTTATTCAAGAAGGCGATCGATTCCCGAATCAGCTGCTTTAGGACCTCCATATCAATGTCCGCCACTTTATTAATATACACGCAGCCTTTCCCGGCCGTATGTTTACCGAAACTCGTCAACAGCTCCTCCCGCTTCTCATCACCCGGCGCAAAATACAGGCTGATCTTCGCTTTGCGCGGCGAGAAACCTACAAACGGCGCATCTCCTTCGTGCCCGGTAGCGTAGCGGTAATGGTAAGAGCCAAAGCCGATGATGCTGGGTCCCCACATCTTAGCCGGAAAACCGCTCGTCTCCTCAAAAATCTCCAGCAAACGATAAGCATCCTCCCGTTTTTTCGGCGAATCCACTTGCTCTATAAACTCCACCACGCTGTGATCCGTTTCTTTGGTTTTTTGCTCGTACATTGGGTTTTACTCCTTTCGAATTCTCTGTTATTATTACCATCCTTATCAAAAATAAGAAAAACGTCATCGACATACTTGCATAGAAGACAGACCGCATTTAGCGGAAGTTTTTCTTCCGAGATAAGAAGGGTAAGCCTCTGAAGTTTATGCTTTCTTATCTCTTAAATAAAAAAAGCCGGATATGATTAGCAATTGCTTTCTAATCACTTCCAGCCTTGTCGAGCCGTTCCGGTCTTTATTGACCTGCGTACTCTCTTTGCCGTAAAGCCTCATACATCAATACCGAAGCAGCCATAGCCGCATTCAACGATTCGGCTTTCCCCGGCATGGGAATCCGGATCGCATCGTCCACAAGTTCCGCAACCTCAGGTGAGACACCGCGCCCTTCGCTTCCGATCACGATCCAGCTTGTCCCTTGGAAATCATACTCGAAGCAGGAGCGTTTCCCTTCCAGCATGGTTGTGACCAATCGAGCTCCCCGTTCCCTGGCTTCCGGCAAAATGCTCAGCAGATCACCCTCCAGCACAGGTAGATGAAACAGGGATCCCATGGTAGAGCGCAGCGTCTTGGGGTTATACAAATCCGCGCAGCCGCGTCCCAGAACCACGCCAGCAGCCCCTACGGCATCTGCGCTTCGTATGATGGTTCCCACATTCCCCGGGTCCTGAAGACCGTCCAGAACGACAACCAAACCGTTCTCGCGCAGGATCAGATCCTGCCATTGACGTGCTTCTTTGCGAACCACGGCAAACACCTGCTGCGGTGACGGCGTATTACTGACCTTCGAGATGACGGCATGGGATACGCCAATCCATTCGGCGCCATGTCCTGTATCCGATATATGACGAAGTTCTTGGGGAATGCCCTTCTCCACATCATAAGCGACGCACTCGATGTCCGCTCCGGATGACAGTGCTTCCTGTACGAGATGAATGCCTTCCACCACATACTTGTTCTGCTTGTCTCGATGTTTTTTCTCCTGCAGCTGTGCCCAGCCCTTCACTCTGGCATTCTGCGGCGATAGTATCTCCATGGTAATCCATCCGTTCTTTACTTATATACAAAACCGAGTCCAGCTCAACCCAGCATACCCCAAATGGATAGTATTACTTCGGATAAGCAAGCTCCAGCTTCGTTAAGTCATTCTTATGACCCACAATAACGAGAATATCGCCTTCCTCAATCCGGTCATCCGGACTTGGCGAAATGTTCATGTCCGCATCACTTCGAATCGCCATGACATTGCAGCCGAACCGTGCCCGAATATCCAACTCTATCAGATTGTGACCGACCAGATCTCCTGTAGCAAGCATCTCCATAATGCTGTAGTCGTCCGACAAATCGATGTAATCCAAAATATTCGGTGACACCAGATGATGGGCAACCCGCAGCCCCATATCCCGCTCAGGGAAAATCACCTTATCTGCACCGATTTTGTTCAGCACTTTTCCGTGCAGCTCATTCTTCGCTTTCACGATAATGGCCGGAACGCCAAGATCCTTCAAGATCAGCGTAGTCAAAATGCTGGATTGAATATCCTCCCCGATGGCCACGACAACCACATCAAAATTCCGTATGCCCAGCGCCCGAAGCGCTTCTTCATCGGTCGAGTCCGCCGATACGGCATGCGTGACCATACTCGCGATTTCCTGAATGCGCTGTTCGCTCGCGTCAACGGCTAATACATCAAATCCCATGCTGCTCAATTCCTTGGCAACACTCGTGCCAAAACGCCCCATACCGATTACTGCGTACTGCTTCTTAGCCATTTATATATCCCCCCACGAGCCTAGGTCATCCATAATCATAATGATAATAGTATATCATACTGTCCCGAATACTTGAATGTAACTGCGCTGGAAGGGGCACATTACACAATGACCCTTTCATAACAAGGAGGAACATATCCATGTCCATATTGTTAGATCTAAGGCAGGCCGTCATTCATAAAGTCCACAATCAGGACGAAGAAGAGCTGCGCTCCATGATCGAGGGTTCCGTTGACGGGCCTGAAGCTGCCCTGCCGGGACTCGGTGTAATGTTTGAAATGATGTGGAAAGACATGAATGCTTCCCAGCAGAACAGCCTTGTCTCTTCCCTGCATGATCATTTGAAAACCGTTACGCCTGGCAAACTTCAAGGATAATCCCATAGTCAACAAAAAGAACAATCCCCTAAGCCCTGAAAGCTGGGGGATTGTTCTTTACATTGGATATTTATAACACCACTTACGGAGCAGTCTCAAGAAACTGAGCGGTTGGATTCTTGTCGATAGCCGTTCTCATCGCATACTCATTTTCAAACAAGACAACATAGTTATCCTTCTTGTCCTTGACCAGTGTTGAGTTAATCCGGAACTTGGACGGATCAATATTGTCATCCACGATCCAGCGAGCGAACTGATACGGCATCCGTTGAAGCATGACATCGACGCCGTATTCTCCCTTCATCCGGTACTCGAAGACTTCGAACTGGAGCTGTCCGACAACCCCGAGAATGGTCTCATCGAAACTCACGGTACGGAATACCTGAATGGTACCCTCTTCCGTCAGCTGATCAATCCCCTTCTGATACTGCTTATGCTTCAGCGCATTCTTCACCGTTACTTTGGCAAAGATTTCCGGTGAGAACGTTGGAAGCTCATCGAATACAACTTCACGTCCTTGACTGAGCGAGTCCCCAATCCGGAAAATACCCGGGTCAAACAGACCGATAATATCGCCAGGGTATGCCTCCTGCACAATATCTCGATCCTGCGCCAAAAACTGCTGCGGCTGCGCCAGCTTGATTTCCTTGCCTACCCGAACATGCTTCACGCTCATACCGCGTTCGAACTTGCCCGATACGATTCGCAAGAAAGCGATACGATCCCGGTGAGCCGGATTCATATTGGCTTGAATCTTAAATACGTATCCGGAGAACTTCTCTTCAGTGGGTTCCACCAAACCGTCCTTACTATGGCGCGGCTCCGGTTTCGGCGCAAGCTGAAGAAAGTTCTCCAGGAAGGTCTGGACGCCGAAATTATTGATCGCACTTCCGAAGAATACAGGTGTTAACTGACCCTGCATAACTTTCTCCAGATCAAATTGGTCTCCGGCAACATCCAGCAGCTCGAGGTCTTGACATAACTGATCATGCAGGTAATCGCCTGCCATCTCGCGAATGATCGGATCCTCATAGCCCTCGACCTTCTGTACTTTAATCGTGGAATGGTCGTCCCCCTGGAACAATTCAACCTGATTCTTAACCCGGTCGTACACGCCGCACAGATCACGCCCGGAGCCGATCGGCCAATTCATCGGTACGGAGCGGATGCCGAGAACCTGTTCAAGCTCCTCCATCAGATCAAACGGGCTGCGCCCTTCGCGGTCGAGTTTGTTGATAAAGGTAAAGATCGGAATGCCCCGCTTCGCACACACCTGGAATAATTTAATCGTTTGAGCCTCGACCCCTTTGGCTACGTCAATCAACATGACGGCGCTGTCAGCAGCTGTCAGCGTACGATAGGTATCCTCACTGAAGTCTTGGTGACCCGGCGTATCCAATATATTAATTCGATGCCCTAAATAATCAAATTGCATAACAGACGAGGTAACCGAGATTCCCCGCTGCTTCTCGATCTCCATCCAGTCACTCGTTGCATGCTTGCTCGCTTTACGAGCTTTAACCGATCCAGCCAGACGAATGGCGCCCCCGAACAAGAGCAGCTTCTCGGTCAGTGTTGTTTTACCGGCGTCAGGGTGGGAAATAATCGCGAACGTACGGCGCTTATCCACTTCCTGCTGCAGTTCATCTATTAGCTTTGCCATTTCACTTATCCCTTCGTAACTAAAGTCATGTATATCATTGTACCACAATTCATACGCAAATCATCCTCATGCGCCGTGCGCATGAGGATGATTTTTAATACGTAAATTTTAGAAAATGATCTTAGTTTTTCAACCACACCACATTATCCTCGAGCTGACCGTTAACCGGCCACCAGTGGAATCCATCTTCCTTCAACAGCTCATCTGCCTTGGCAGGTCCCCAAGAACCCGCAGGATACGATTCCAGCTCGCCCTGGTTCTCTCTCCATGCGCTGGCAATACGATCCACGAAGGACCATGCCGAAGCCACTTCGTCCCAGCGTGTAAAGTAAGTGGAATCCCCACGAGCAGCGTCATGCAGTAGACGCTCATATGCTTCAGGAGAGTTAATGCCCACGATGCAGCTTTGGCAGAAGTCCATCGCTACAGGAGCGATCTCGGATTCAGATCCCGGCTTTTTCGCATTTATCTTCACGTAAATGCCTTCCATCGGATTCACGCGGATGACAAGCAGGTTAGGCTCCAGGGAATGCTTTTGGCCCAAATATACGTTGGTTGGCATCCGTTTGAACTCAACAACCACCTCGGTCGTCTTAACCGGCAGACGTTTGCCCGTACGGATATAGAACGGTACACCCGCCCAGCGGAAGTTGTCCACGAATACTCTGGCCGCAAAATAGGTTTCCGTATTGGATTCCGGATTAACTTTGTCCTCTTCACGGTAAGCCGGCAGATCTTTACCGCCCGCCGAACCGCTTGTATACTGACCACGAACCACGTTGTTCTTCACTTCTTCATGTGTGGCATACGGACGCAAGGAACGAAGCACTTTTACCTTCTCGTCGCGGATATCCTCTGCGAGCAGACGGCTAGGCGGTTCCATCGCAATCATGGTTAGCAGCTGCAGCATATGGTTTTGACCCATATCCCTTAGTGCACCGGCATGATCATAGTATCCGCCGCGCTCCTCGACACCAACCGTCTCTCCAAGCGTGATTTGGATGTTGGCGATATGCTTGTTGTTCCACAGCGGCTCAAAGAAAGCATTCGCAAAACGCATAACTTCGATGTTCTGTACCATTTCTTTACCAAGATAATGGTCAATCCGGTAGATCTCTTCTTCCTTGAATACTTTACGGATTTCTTCGTTCAGCTTGGCAGCCGATTCCAGATCGTAGCCGAATGGCTTCTCGATCACAAGACGGTTCCAGCCTTCTCCGTCGAGCATACCGCCCTTCATCAGGTTAAACGATACGCTGCCGAACAACTCCGGTGCAAGTGCCAGATAAAACAAGCGATTACCCGGTATATTAAATTTCGTTTCCAATTGCTCCGTTTGTTCACGAAGCTCACGGAAACCGTCAATATTGTTAATATCTAAAGATTTATATTCAAAATGCTGTGCAAATGCATTCCATTCACTATCCTGTTCCGAACTGTATCGGCAGAATTCCTGAATCGAACGATACACGTCCTCACGAAACTCTTCCTGTGTGCGCGGACGCCGCGCCACGCCGATTACCGCAAAATCCTCATCCAGTTTTCCTTCACGATAAAGACTGTAGATCGCCGGAAACAACTTACGTCTTGCCAAATCACCAGTCGCTCCAAAGATGAAAAATACAGCTCCCGGTGTCTTCATTGTATCTAGATTTTGATTTTCAGCCATGGCTCCTCATTCTTTCTATGAATTATAGTGTATTTTTATGCATCGGCACATAACTCGATGTGATGACATTTTAGCATATTCATTTCAAGTATGCTATCTCATTCCACATTTTTTCATCGGAGTTTCAGAAATCATTTTCAATATTCTATTGTAATGACGGGAAATCCGATCGTTATTCTACTAGTTTTCTTCATCGAATCTTCATGCACTGCAATCTGCATATGAATCGGCGTGTCGCCACTCATCACAAAAGCACCCAGTGAAGGAACCTCATATGAACGGCTCCGTGTTTTGTCATCTGCATAATCCTCAACGGAGCGAAGCGAGAGTTTTTGGGCTGCAGCCTCTTCTACCTGAGCCATCGTCCCATCAACGCTTGCGGTCTTCGTTGCATACCCTTGAATGGACGCATTCCATGTGTTCGGTATGCCGGTTTGCTTCATCATCTCTTGAATCTGCTGCTGTAGGGCCATCATTTCCCGTGTCTGCCCAGCCGCTTCTCCAACAAGCATGGCTCTGATATAACTATGGCCCTCTTTTGTGAGGGCCCAATCCAGATGCACGGATACACCTGAGAGCAAGCCTTCTGCTTGGAACACTTCATTTCCTTGAAGCTGGGACGTCGTAATTCCGGAGAGCCCCATTGTACGAGCCAGCTGCTCAGCTGCTGTCTTAGCTTGATCCTTAGGAACAGAATTTATCATTTCTCCTTGAATTTTTACCGTGAGCATTGCCGAAGGCTCCATATGTTCTTGCCCGAGCGTTGTCAGAAGCGTTAGATCGCTTTCTGCAGCTACCCCGACTCCAGTTGTTCCATCGATATCTTTTTCTCCCGTTCCATCTGAAGCTGAAGTTGACGCTTCTCTCGCATGCGGAGCTGATTCATTTCGATTGCTTTCCGTTGTTCCCGCAAAACCCGCCATCATACCTGCTGCCCCGCACAGCAACAACATCATCACAATGATCTGTAAACGCATTTTCCGCATGGTCAGTCACGCCTCCCCGTTCGAATCTATCAATCTAGTAAAAAGGATGGCCTCGTTACCGCGGATTTATACCTCGCTTGTTAAAAAGATCCTTCAAACGGGCTGTATGTAAATCTTCCTGCTTCCCCGTTCATAAATAAAAGACTCCCGATCCGGGAGTCTTTAAGCCTGATCTCTCAGTGTTTACATGGATATGTCATACCACAAGCAGCATCATGGACTGTTTTGTACCACGCCCAGCATGTTGGATCTGATTATGTCACGCTCGTCGCATAAAAAAAGAGCTGGCCTTCCTTACTCAGCCAGCCCATTTTTATAAGCGTAGATGGCAGCTTGGGTCCGATCCTCTACCCCCAGCTTGCCTAAAATATTCGTTACATGAAATTTCACGGTTTTGATGCCTATAATCAAATCATCAGCAATATCCTGATTCGACTTGCCCTGCGCCACCAGTCGCAGCACTTCCATTTCCCGGTCCGTAAGGTCGTTATGCGCCGGAGCTTCATTTTGCGGATGCCGGAATCGATTCATCATCTTGGAGGCAACCTGCGACTCCAGCACCGACTGCCCGCGTGCGGCTGCACGTATAGCATCAGCTACTTCAGAAGCACGGGATGTCTTCAATAAATAACTGAACGCACCTGCTTCAATAACCGGATACATCTTCTCATCGTCCAGATAGCTGGTCAGTACAATGACCTTAAGATTCGGAAACTGATTCATCAATTGGCGCGTCGTCTCGATTCCATCCATTCCGTCCATCACCAAGTCCATCAGCACCACATCAGGATGATATTCCTGCGCTAAGCGTATCCCTTCCTCGCCGCTGCCCGCTTCACCAACCACCTCGATGCCGTCCTCTGTACCAAGCACAGCCGCTAAACCGATCCGGACCATCTCATGATCATCCACCAACAGCACCTTAATCGGCGTTTCCATCTACATCCCCCCGTTTACGTTCATCATTTATGAGTGGCACAACGATCTCAATTCGAGTCCCTTTACCCGGTGCTGTTATGAATTGTACCGAGCCCCCGATCTCCGTCACCCGTTCCTGCATCGTCGATAGACCGTAGGAAGTCTGTTTCTTGTCATCCAATTCAAATCCGATCCCATCGTCCCGCAGCATTACCCGAACAGTATTCTGCCTGCGGTGAATTCGGATGTCCATTTTCTCCGCTTTCGAGTGTCTGAGGGTGTTCGACATGGCCTCCTGGATAATACGGAACAGATGATTTTCGATCCCTTTAAGCAAATGTATGTCATCGTCCATCTCAAACGTAATTTCCATAGGTACTTTAATCCGCAATTCCTTGATCAGATCCTTCAGCCCTTGCTCCAGTGCTTTCCCTTCGAGATAAACCGGCCGCAGATGAAGAAGAAGCGCCCTCATCTCGGACTGGGCCACAGCCGACATTTCCTCGATCAGAGCCACCTGGCGCTGCGCTTTGTCAAAATCCTTATCCAATGTCCTACCCACAGCGGTTGCCGTCATCGAGATGGCAAACAGCTGCTGAGAAACCGCATCATGAAGCTCGCGCGCCAGACGCTGCCTCTCTTCCACAATTGCTGTTACCCTGGCCTGCTCGGCAAGCTGGGCGTTATTCGTAGATAACCGCTGCAAAGATGAAACCTGATCCTCCCAGCGTTTGCTGATCTTCACCAGCTGTTCTCCAAGCCGTCCTACTTCGTCTTCGCCGATGTCCGGCATCACGTCCGTAAGGCTGCCTTTTTCCCAGTTCACCAGTGTTTCCCTTACAAGATCAACTCGTCGTTTTACCCGGTATCCCTGGAAGAAGCCATAGATCGCACCCAGCCCGACCGGCAGCAATACCAGAGTGATGCCGGCTTCGATCCGGTTCTTCCACGTCTCAAACGGTTGAAGATAACCATATGTATATAATAAATATAGGACAACGAGCATGACAACCAATCCCAGAAGGGTCCCCTCACGCATACTTCGGGTAATCATATTTGCTTTCTTTTCCGTTTCCACGGGGCAACCCTCCTGAATGGTTTACACAAGACATACGTTTATTATGTCATTTTTATATTCAAATCTCCGCCTAAATAAGAAACAATAAATTTCACTTTATATTCACTGGCCTCGTAATTGGGTGATATATACCGCACGCGGTTTAATATGCCGGTTTCCTTCCGGTCGTCCATATGAATCGAGCCAAACAGGATCGAGGCTTCGATCTCCACCCCATAGTAGTCCGGGATCATCAGATCAATATCCCCCAGCATTCCATGGAACATAAGGACCGTTTGGCGTTCCTCCGGAAGCGCCAGGGACAGATCCACATCCGCTTCTCCAAGTACATGCCACACACTCAGACTGCGCATCACCCATGGAGTCCGGTCCCAATCAAAGTTAGACATAAAGTTCTGCTTCTGAACGTACTTTGTCGTGGTATGGGCTCGCTTGGACTTGCCATAAAAAATACCTAGCGATATCAAGCTGATGCCGATAATCAACATGAGATGCTCTAGCAGCAGCAGTACGGCACCTACTCCGAGCAGAATGTATCCCTTCTTCAAATGGCCTTGTCTGATCTGAAGGACACCTGCGAACATGAGTAACAGGGCGACAATGGTGAAGAAACCAAACCATCGGCCGAAAAGCATAATAAAACCCAAGCTGATTAAACCAACTGCTATCCAGCGGTTTCTGTCCATGTCGCACCTCCTTGATGACCAAGATATAAGCTCGGAAAAGCCATAGCAGTGAGACGTTCTCCACTGTATGGCTTTGCCTGTACTATACGACAATCTCATTCGTATAGCATATCATATGAACATGGTGTTCGAATACGGTTTAATCTTATTTTGCTGACTTGTTAAGGAATTACTCGGACTTCGAAGAATTCCCCATTTTGTTTTTCAAAGCTTGCAGCTGCTCATCAACTTTCAATTGCTTCTCAGCATCCACTGGGCTTGTGTATACTGCATTGTTAGGACGGTATGGGGCGCGAAGCACATCAGCTTCTGCTTCCAGTTGCATGATTTTTTCCTCCATGCGGTGGAAGCCCATCGAAGCACTGCCGCTTTCGATCGTATGCAGGCTGCTCACTTGAGACATTTGTTTCTTCGCTTTAGCCATTTGAGCGCGAGCAACAAGCTCATTGCGCTTGTTGCGCATTTTGTAGAACTCGTCTTTCATTTCATGCAGCTGAGCTACAAGTTCTTTCGCTTGAGCCTCGGATTGCAGGTGCAATTCCACGTACTCGGTTTCTTTTTGATCGAAATAGATTTTTTCTTCAAGCAGCTTGCGAGCCACTTCTTCTTGACCATTCTTAAGAGCCAATTCAGCTTGAGCTTCACGTTGTGCCGCCATCTTCACAGCCTCATCGACGCGCTGCTTCATACGACGCTCGTTAGCCATTTGCTTCGCAACTGTTACCTCTGCTTCATGAATTTCTGCCTCCATGTCGCGCAGGTACTGGTTCAACATTACGATTGGATCCTCTACTTTATCCAGCAGTTCATTCACCGATGCTTTCGTCATATCCTTAATTCTTTTAAATACTCCCATGTTATTTATCTCCCTTCTCATAGTTCGAAAGTTTTTTCTTCAATTCTTCGATTTCTTTTTGCATTGCTTTTCTCTCAATATCCTTCATCATCGCATCCAGATCGGAATCCGCAGACGCGTTGTTTCTTGTGCCATTGGGACGGTCATATTTGGGGCCAAAACTTCCATGCTCATTAGGATAGCCTTGACGTCCATAAGCATCGTTATAGCTGTTGTAGCCTGGTCCCGGGCCCGGATGATCGTTGTAACGGTATCCGCCACCATGTCTTCCCTGTGGACCATACGGATCGTGATAGTACGGCTCCTTAGGTACTACAAGGGATGCAATCAGATAGATCAACAGCGTTGTACCGCCTGTGAAAAAGATACTGACTACAAATATGATTCTAAGTAGGGTAGATTCGACTCCGAAATGATCGGATATACCGCCGATCAACCCTGTGAACATCTTGTCTCGGGTGGAACGGTACAATCTAGTCATGGTTACTCCTTTCCGCTGTTATTCAGCTTTTGCTTCAGGCGGGCAAGTTCTTTTTCCAATACAGTGGAGACTGTTTCACCAGCCTGATCCATGTATTCCTGCCCCATGCGGCGTAAATCGCGAAGACTTCTGGCTTCCAGTTCCCAGTCGCTGATACGGTCTTCGAGACGATTGAACATCTTCGGTACATCAGGACCGCCGCCATAGGAGCCTGTACGTTCATTCATTTTTTGCTGAAGACGAAGGGTTTCCACTCGGGCAACATAATACTGACGTTTGCTGTATACCGTCTGATATTCCATCCGCAGCTCGCCGAGCTGCTCCTCGATTTCTTTTAACGACTCCAGGCTTGAGGACAACAGGCCTTGATACTGTTCAATCTTTTCCTCATAGATCAGCTTCTCCTGCAATGCCAGCTTGGCAAGATGTTCTTCACCGGCCTTCAGTGCAAGCAGTGCCTGCTCTTCGCGTTTATATCGCATGGTTTCTGCTTGATCCACCTGCTGCTTCAGCTGTCTGGAATGTACTTGACATTGCTGCTGCAGCTTCTCAGCCTCAGCAATGTCCTGTCTGGTTGAATGTAGGAACTGGTCGATCAATCGAACCGGATCCTGGCTCTGCTCGAGCTTTTCATTCAATGTTGCTACGGTTATGTCTCTTATCCGCCGGAAAACACTCATATTCGCTTAGCCCTCCTCATCTATCATGATCTGTTGTTTTTGCATGTTATTTAATGTAGTGGTTTTTATCAATAACGGGGTCTACCATTCTTCAATCGGGACACCCCGTAGATGATCAAGATGATTCCAAGGATCGGACCGATCAGCCAAGACAGTTTACCCATCAACCAGATCACACCGATACCGAGAATAACCCATCCCATCAAGGTGTTACCTCTCCGGATCCCGTAGTATCCCAAAGCGACCATCAGGATTGGAATTACAAGACTGAACAACCATCCAAGCAGAGGACCGAATACTCCCAGGAGAACCAAGATCCCTACACCAATCAACAGGATACTCATTCCATTTCCTTTTGAATTTCTCATTTATACACCGCCTTTCTGTTGTTTGATCGTTGTTTCATTTGTTCAACCTTATGACTCTATTCTAGGTAATTTCGAGTTTAACTAAAACGGCCTGGGGACGGTTTTTGCACCTAGACCTAAGGCGGGGCCTCCTATAGACCTGCGTCCAACCCTGCACTGGATCAATGATTCGATAAGCTGACCTGTGTGGATGAATCCTCCGGTATCCTTGCTTTTGTTTTACCTAATAAAGGTGATAGTAGTAAAGCCCGTGGAACGGTAGGTTAAGGTAGCGGTAGGATGAAGCATGGAGTCAAATATGAAAATCACGAGGAAGGATTCCATGAAACGAAGCTATCGATGTAATTGCAACGAAAAAAGGAATGCAGACGTTTATAGTCTACATTCCTTTTGAATGATGCCGGTGAAGGGACTCGAACCCCCACGGTTTCCCTCACGATTTTGAGTCGCGCGCGTCTGCCAATTCCGCCACACCGGCTTACTTTATGGCGTGCCCTAAGAGATTCGAACTCCTGACCTTTTGATTCGTAGTCAAACGCTCTATCCAGCTGAGCTAAGGGCACATAGTTTTGTTATGGAGGCGCCACCCAGATTCGAACTGGGGATAAAGCTTTTGCAGAGCTGTGCCTTACCACTTGGCTATGGCGCCAGAAATAAAAATGGAGCGGACGACGGGAATCGAACCCGCGACCCTCGCCTTGGCAAGGCGATGCTCTACCGCTGAGCCACGTCCGCAAACATAAAAATCAATGGCTGGGGATATAGGATTCGAACCTATGCATGACGGAGTCAAAGTCCGTTGCCTTACCGCTTGGCTAATCCCCAACATTTTTTTAAAAAACTATGGGGCGACCGATGGGTCTCGAACCCACGAATGCCGGAACCACAATCCGGTGCGTTAACCCCTTCGCCACGATCGCCATAATGTAATAGTTTTTTTAGAGAATAATCATAATGAAATAATGGGCGACCGATGGGTCTCGAACCCACGAATGCCGGAACCACAATCCGGTGCGTTAACCCCTTCGCCACGATCGCCAAGTTCATTATAAATATTCAATGGCAGGGGCAGCAGGAATTGAACCCACACCAACGGTTTTGGAGACCGTTGTTCTACCTTTAAACTATGCCCCTAAAAACTGGTGGAGGATGATGGATTCGAACCACCGAACTCGAAGAGAGCAGATTTACAGTCTGCCGTGTTTAGCCACTTCACTAATCCTCCAGAATGGTGCCGGCGAGAGGACTTGAACCCCCAACCTACTGATTACAAGTCAGTTGCTCTACCAATTGAGCTACACCGGCATATAAAGTTATAAAACGTACATGGTGGCTCGGGACGGAATCGAACCGCCGACACGAGGATTTTCAGTCCTCTGCTCTACCGACTGAGCTACCGAGCCTTAAAGCTCTTCGCGAACTTTGACGGAACCCAATATCGGATACTCATCTCATCCCAAAGTTATAAATAATGGCGGAACTGACGGGATTCGAACCCGCGATCTCCTGCGTGACAGGCAGGCATGTTAGGCCTCTACACCACAGTTCCATGAGGCATTATCGCTATC
>NZ_PDHM01000022.1:292476-293099 GCF_002573715.1 Paenibacillus sp. EZ-K15
CGGGTTATGAGCCCGACGAGCTACCGAACTGCTCCACCCCGCGTCATTAAAAGGGTTGCTTATATGGGGTCCCCGAAAAGTAATCGGAATTACTTGCGAAGCATGTGCTTCACTTTTTTGGGGATAAATCATGGTGGAGGCTGAGGGGATCGAACCCCCGACCCTCTGCTTGTAAGGCAGATGCTCTCCCAGCTGAGCTAAGCCTCCGTAACAAAGCGACTTTAATCATACCAAAATCTGATATAAGAAGCAAGTGTTTTTTTAAAGAAAGTGGTGACCCGTAGGGGATTCGAACCCCTGTTACCTCCGTGAAAGGGAGGTGTCTTAACCCCTTGACCAACGGGCCTTGCTTGAAATAATAATGGCGGAGAGAGAGGGATTCGAACCCTCGAGACGCTTTTGGCGCCTACACGATTTCCAATCGTGCTCCTTCGGCCAACTCGGACACCTCTCCATAAATGGCTCCCCGAACAGGACTCGAACCTGTGACAACTCGATTAACAGTCGAGTGCTCTACCAACTGAGCTATCAGGGAACAATATTTAATTCAAGTGATTGATCACCTGAAAACTAGATACGAAACGAATTTGCAACACATTGAAATATGTTTTGGATAAGCCCTC
>NZ_PDHM01000007.1:0-5661 GCF_002573715.1 Paenibacillus sp. EZ-K15
ATATTAACGCGGTGTCGTGTTGAATTAAATACACAAAAAATAGCTGTCGAGACTTTCTCGACAGCCTGGCGAGCTTAAAGCTCGTCTTTTTTGCATGCATAAATTGATCCGGACGCAAGCTACCCCAAGCATCGCAAGACGGTTCATGTCGTTCTTAAAGGAGATGTTCGAATATGTCCCAAGCGCAAAAAGCAATCGCACTTTCCAGAATCCAGCGTTATCAAGCGCTGTATATTCATACGGTTTACGGAACGTGAAACGTAATAAATCGCGGGGCGATACTGGTTTTAAAAATATTTGGAAATCCGGTTGACAATCCATCTACTACGTATTACGATATACCTGTAGTAGGTCACACTGAATACCGACACCAATGAACAATGAGGTTGCGAAAATATTTTAAAGAAGTTGTTGACACCCTCTACTACTCAGTATTACAATGTACATGTAATGAGTAATACTTAATAGCGTGTTTTTCCAAATGCTATTAAGTAAAAATTTCCCTTAGTACTATGTTATACTGAATATAGGTAATACTAAGTAGGGGAGGGACGAAATAGAGGAGGCTTTCGAATATGGAAAATTTAACTGAAATGCTGAAGGGTTCGCTGGAAGGCTGTGTGCTGGAAATCATCAGCCGCCGTGAAACCTATGGTTACGAGATTACCCGCCGTCTGAACGAGCTTGGGTTTACCGAAGTCGTGGAAGGAACGGTCTACACCATACTCGTGCGGTTAGAAAAGAAAAAGCTGGTGAACATTGAAAAGAAACCGTCAGACATGGGGCCGCCGCGCAAGTTTTACTCACTTAATGAGGCTGGCCGCCAGGAGCTTGAATTGTTTTGGGAAAAGTGGGATTTCTTATCATCAAAAATCAACGTCTTGAAGTCAATCTAGCCTCATAAGATATTCCGTCCGATATTTTTGGAGTGCCTTGTTCAGCTTTATATAAAAGGAGGAAAATAATATGTTGGAAATGTTCAAAAAAATGATTGGTGATAAAAAAGAGTACAAAATGATGATGGCACGGGTTGAAGCCCTGCCTGAGGACTACCAGTTTGTATTTAAGAAAATTCAAAACTACATGTGGAATTTTTCGGCGGGCAACGGGATGGATATGCTGCACATGCAGTATGAATTAATCGAGTTGTTCGAAGCCGGAGCAGCTGAAGGCAGACAAGTGCTGGAAATCACCGGGGACGACGTGGCATCCTTTGCCGACGAACTAGTGGCTAACGCTAAAACCTATGTAGCCAAGTATCGGGAAGATTTGAATCAGAGTATCATGAACCGATTGGGGAAAAAATAAATTCAATAGATCATACCGACTGATTAGCTGGTTACTAATGTGAATTGCTGCCTTCGCTATTCAGTTAATTTTTAACCCGGTAGTAAGTTATACAGATTATCAGTACTACTAAATAGTAGGAGGCAATCTAGCTCCGCAAGGTGCTAATTATAAGGAGGAAAAAAATATGAGGAATGCAGCGATTTCTGTAAAAGGGTTAAAAAAATCCTTTAAAGACAAGGAAGTCTTAAAGGGGGTGGATTTTGAAGTGCGGCGTGGGGAAATTTTCGCGCTACTGGGCTCAAATGGAGCAGGCAAGACGACGACAGTCAACATCCTCTCGACGCTGATGAAGCCCGATGACGGCGAAGTAGGTATTTGCGGTTTTGACGTCCAGCGTCAACCGGATCATGTTCGCCAGAGCATCAGCCTGACAGGGCAGTTCGCAGCTTTAGACGGCATGCTTACCGGGCGGGAAAACCTGATGATGATCGCCAAGATGCGGGGAGTTTCCAATCCAGCTCAAGTCGCCGACGATCTGCTTGCAAGATTCAGCCTGACCGATGCGGGGGGCCGCCGGGCCGACAAATATTCCGGCGGGATGAAGCGCCGGCTTGACATCGCCATGAGCCTGATCGGGACACCAGCCGTCATTTTTCTCGACGAACCGACGACAGGGCTTGACCCCGAAGCGCGGATTGAGGTCTGGAATACCGTCAAGGAGCTTGCCGGCGGCGGCACGACCATCTTGCTGACGACCCAGTACCTGGAGGAAGCCGAACAACTGGCGGACCGTATCGCCATTCTGCATGGCGGAAAAATCATCACGACCGGTACCCTTACCGAACTCAAAGAGATGTTCCCGCCAGCCAAAGTGGAGTACATCGAGAAGCAGCCGACATTGGAGGAAATTTTCCTCGCGATCATCGGCAGCAAGGAGGCGATGTAAATGAAAAGCAAAACAGGGGTATTACTAGGGCGTTTAATGCGCAACATCATGCGCAGCCCGGACACAATTATCACGGTGGCGATTACGCCGATTATGATGATGCTGCTGTTTGTCTACGTATTTGGCGGCGCCATAGAGACAGGTACGGACAATTACGTCAATTATTTATTGCCGGGAATTTTGCTGATGGCTATCGCATCCGGCGTTGCTTACACTTCCTTGCGGCTGTTTACGGATGTAAAGAGCGGGTTGATGGCGCGTTTCATTACCATGCCGATCAAGCGCTCGTCGGTATTGTGGGCTCACGTGTTGACCTCGCTTGTTTCCAATGCGCTTACTGTCGTGGTGGTTTTCCTCGTCGCGCTCTTGATGGGCTTCCGCTCCGGCGCCGATATCCTGGATTGGCTCGCGGTAGCTGGGATACTCGGGTTGTTTACGCTGGCGCTGACATGGCTGGCGGTCATTCCCGGATTGACAGCGGGGTCTATGGAAGGGGCGACAGCCTACTCGTACCCGCTAATTTTCCTGCCGTTTATAAGTTCGGCCTTTGTCCCCACCGAAACCATGCCTAAAATTGTCCGTGCGTTTGCTGAGAACCAGCCCGTGACTTCAATCGTGAATGCGATTCGTGCCCTCTTATATGAAGGGACGGTTGGCAACGATATCTGGATCGCGCTTGCTTGGTGCGTTGGCATCATGGTCTTCGCTTACTTCTTCGCCAGTAAAACATTTAAACGCCAGTTAGGGTAAGTACACCAGTCCGGGAATGTGGAGAAATTGACGTAAAAGAGGCCCTCCCGTGTTACGCAGGGGAGGGCCTCCTTTGGAATGCTATGGTGTTACCGTGAAGGACCGATCGCAATCCAGGACATGAAACCATAGGCGAGATTGCAGTTAGCCTGGCGGCTCACTTCAAGGACGGCGGTATCCTCGCGCTGGGATTTCAGGGAGATTTGGAAGCCAGGATTGTTGCTCATCCCCACAATGATATAGTTGATCCCAGCAAAAGCTTCCTCGAATTGGACGGTTACCTCGGTTAACGCCTCAGCTCCAAATACAAATGGCGTCATGCCGAATTGCTGCAGCTTCGGCTGGCCGGCTGTGCTGCGTACTGGCGTAAAGGATAAATGTTCTAGCGTTACTGCGCTTTTAGCCAATTGTTGTCCGGTAACGGCTCCTTCGGCCAGATGGGTGCTTGTGACGGCGCCGTTTGCAAGCTTATCGCTATCAATGGAGCCTTCGGCTAACGTAAAGTTATTGAAGGCATCTGGTCCGAGGTGCTTGCTGCCGATGGCTCCGTTGGCAATTTGCATACCCGTGAGTGAGCCGTCGGCAACCTGCGATCCAGTAATGGTGGCATCCGCAATCTTGCTGCCGTCAATGGAGCCTTCGGCTAACGTGAAGTTATCGAAAGCATCTGGTCCGAGGTGCTTGCTGCCGATGGCTCCGTTGGCAATCTGCGCACCAGTCAGGGAGCCATCAGCAACGTGCGATCCTGTAATGGTGGCATTAGCAATCTTGCTGCCGTCTATAGATCCTTCGGCTAACGAGAAGTCGTTGAAGGCATCCGGCCCGAGGTGTCGGCTGGCGATGGCTCCGTCGGCAATCTGCGCGCCCGTGAGCGAACCATCTACAACGTGAGCGCCCGTGATGGAGGCGTCGGCAATCTTGCTGCCGTCAATGGAGCCTTCGGCTAACGTAAAGTTATTGAAGGCATCCGGTCCGAGATGCTGGCTGCCGATCGCTCCGTCAGCAATCTGGGCACCAGTGAGGGAGCCGTCAGCAACATGCTTGCCAGTGATGGAATCCTCCGCAATCTTGTTGCCTGTCACCGATCCATCGGCTAACGAGAAGTCGTTGAAGGCATCCGGTCTGAGGTGCTGGTTACCGATAGTTCCGTCGGCAATCTGCGCGCCAGTCAGGGAGCCGTCAGCAACGTGCGATCCTGTAATGGTGGCCTTAGCAATCTTGCTGCCGTCAATGGAGCCTTCGGCTAACGTGAAGTCATTGAAGGCATCCGGTCCGAGGTGCTTGCTGCCGATAGCTCCGTCGGCAATTTGTGCGCCAGTCAGGGAGCCGTCAGCAACGTGCGATCCTGTGAGGGAAGCCTTAGCAATCTTGCTGCCGTCAATGGAGCCTTCGGCTAACGGGAAGTTATCGAAGGCATCTGGTCTGAGATGCCGGCTGCCGATAGTTCCGTCGGCAATCTGCGCGCCCGTGAGCGAACCATCTACAACGTGAACGCCCGTGATGGAGGCGTCGGCAATCTTGCTGCCATCAATGGAGCCTTCGGCTAACGTAAAGTTATTGAAGGCATCCGGCCCGAGGTGTCGGCTGCCGATGGCTCGGTCGGCAATCTGCGCACCAGTCAGGGAGCCATCAGCAACGTGCGATCCAGTGATGGAAGCCTCCGCAATCTTGTTGCCTGTCACCGATCCATCAGCTAACGAGAAGCTATTGAAGGCATCCGGACCGAGATGCTGGCTGCCGATCGCCCCGTTGGCAATCTGCGCACCAGTCAGGGAACTGTCAGCAACATGCGTGCCAGTGATGGAAGCCTTAGCAATCTTGCTGCCGTCAATGGATCCATCGGCTAACGAGAAGTTGTTGAAGGCATCAGGTCCGAGGTGCTTGCTGCCGATAGTTCCGTCGGCAATCTGCGTGCCCGTGAGCGAACTATCTACAACGTGAGCGCCAGTGATGGAGGCATTAGCAATCTTGCTGCCGTCAATGGAGCCTTCGGCTAACGAGAAGTCGCTGAAGGCATCCGGTCCAAGATGCTGGCTGCCGATGGCCCCGTCGGCAATTTGCGCACCAGTCAGTGAGCCTTCGGCAATCTGGGCGCCCGTGAGCGAACCATCCGCAACGTGAGCGCCAGTAATGGAAGCCTGAGCAATCTTGCTGCCGTCAATGGAGCCTTCGGCTAACGTGAAGTTATTGAAGGCATCAGGTCCGAGGTGCTTGCTGCCGATAGTTCCGTCGGCAATCTGCGCACCAGTGAGGGAGCCGTCAGCAACATGCGTGCCAGTGATGGAAGCCTCCGCAATCTTGCTACCGTCAATGGATCCATCGGCTAACGAGAAGTTGTTGAAGGCATCAGGTCCGAGGTGCTTGCTGCCGATAGTTCCGTCGGCAATCTGCGCACCAGTGAGGGAGCCTTCGGCAATCTGTGTGCCTGTGAGCGAACCATCCGCAACGTGTTCGGCGGTGATGGAAGCCTTAGCAATGTTGCTGCCTGTTACTGATTCTTCGTCTAGGGTAAAGTTATCGAAGGCATCTGGTCCGAGATGCCGGCTGCCGATGGCGCCGTCAGCAATTTGCGCACCAGTCAGGGAGCCTTCGGCAATCTGTGTGCCTGTGAGCGAACCATCCGCAACGTGAGCGCCAGTAATGGAAGCCTGAGCAATCTTGCTGCCGTCAATGGA
>NZ_PDHM01000007.1:5671-5798 GCF_002573715.1 Paenibacillus sp. EZ-K15
CAGCAATCTTGCTGCCGTCAATGGAGCCTTCGTCTAGGGTAAAGTTATCGAAGGCATCCGGCCCGAGATGCCGGCTGCCGATGGCTCCGTCAGCAATTTGCGCACCAGTCAGTGAGCCTTCGGCAAT
>NZ_PDHM01000007.1:5808-225471 GCF_002573715.1 Paenibacillus sp. EZ-K15
GGTGAAGTTATCGAAGGCATCTGGCCCGAGATGCCGGCTGCCGATCACTCCGTCAGCAATTTGCGCACCAGTCAGTGAGCCTTCGGCAATCTGTGCGCCCGTGAGCGAACCATCTGCAACGTGAGCGCCAGTAATGGAAGCCTTAGCAATGTTGCTGCCGGTCACCGATCCCTCATCTAGGGTGAAGTTATCGAAGGCATCCGGCCCGAGATGCCGGCTGGCGATGGCTCCGTCGGCAATTTGCGTACCAGTCAGTGAGCCTTCGGCAATCTGTGCGCCCGTGAGCGAACCATCTGCAACGTGATCGGCGGTGATGGAAGCCTTAGCAATGTTACTGCCGGTCACCGATTCTTCGTCTAGGATGAAGTTATCGAAGGCATCCGATCCGAGATGCCGGCTGCCGATGGTCCCATCGGCAATTTGAGCTCCTGTGAGAGAGCCGTTCGCAATGTGAGCACCGGATATCGTCTCCTTCGAAATCTTGCTTCCCGTAATTCCACGGTCCTGCATATGTTCCGTTGTGATTGCGCCGGCTTCGATATGCTGCGAACCGATGCTAGAAATTTGCAGGTGATGGGGAAGAACGGCGCCCTCCGCCAGCTGCCTCGATTTAACGGCCCCCGTCTGCAAATGATCGACGCCAACACTGTCCGGCTGCAGGTGGACATGACCGACAGACTGATTTCCTAGATGTGCTGCGTTGACCGAGTACGGCGCCAAATGATGGCTCTGAATCGAGAACAATTCAACATGCTTGGAGCTCACAGCACCTTCGGCGATATGTCCGCTCTGGATCGATTCTCCGGCGACATGCTCAGGAAGGACGGCGCCGTTCGTAATATGTGCGGATTCTATACTCTCGGCTTGAATGTGCCGGGCATTGACAGAGCCGGAAGCAATATGGCGGCCGGTCACAGATCCTTCATCCATATGCTGTGATTTGACAATATCCACGCCCAGGTGGTCAGACTGGACGCTCGCTTCTTGCAGATGCACTGTTGAAATGGAGAGAGGCTTGATCTTATCGCCACTCACGGCATTCGCTTGCAGTGCGGCTCCCGAGACCGACGAAGGCGAGAGATGGGCTTCTGTAATGGATTGTGATCTGATTTTTACGCCCGGGATGCTGCCGTCTGCAAACAACGCTTCCGCTGAGCGGCTTTCGTCTGCCAGATGGCTTAACGTGATGGATTTTTTCTTCAAGTGATAGCCATGAATGGCTTCCTGCACGATATGTTTGCCCAGGATGGATTCCAGTCCCAGATGCGCGCCCTCTACAGCTTGCGGAGCAATTTTCTCCGAAGTAACGGCCTTATTCTGAATCGCTTCTGAAGTTACCGAATACGGAGAGAAGTGAGTGGATTGAACCGCCTTTGGAGCTATTTTGCCAGCGGAGACACTGCTCTCAGCTAGTTTATTTGAAGTAACGGCCAGGTCTGTCAGTTTATCCGTGGACACGCTTTCCGGAGACAGCTTCAGCGATGTTACTGCATGGTCCCCCAAATGTCGTGGCGCAATAACCCCATCGCCGATTGAGGACTCCACAATGCTGCCTGCAGCAATTTTATCTGTCGTTACCGCTCCCTGGGCGAGCGCTTGTGACCGTACGCTTCCCTTCTGCAGATGGCGGCTGGCCACAGAGCCATCGGTCAGATGCGGCTCGCGAACCGCACCGTTTTGCAGGGCTTCAGCACCTACACTGCCTGCTGACAAGTGCTGCTGCTGAATGGCTTCGCTGGCGATATTGCCGGAGGTTACGCCATGTTTAGCAATAATGGCTCCGCCAACCGATCCAAGCGCAAGCTTTTGGCTGGTCACGCTTTTGGGTGCCAGCGTCTCTTCGCCGACGGATGCAGGCTGAAGATGCTGCTTCCCGATCGCTCCGTCTGCCAGATGCTGTTCTGCTATCGTTTTGGGCTGAATGGCACGCCCTATGACGCTCTGAGTCGCGAAATGCTGAGGTAAGATGCTGCCCTCGGCAATATGCTCTGCATTTACACTATCCGCAGCGAGATGCCGGGTTTGAATGGCATCCGATGCAATTTGATCCGATTCCACCGCACCCTTAGCCAAATGGCGCGTTTGAACGGCTTCATTGGCAATTTTGTTAGGGAGTATGCTCTGATCCGCGATTTTCGAAGCCGTAACCGCTTGTTCAACCAGCTTCACCGTATGGACGGATTGATCGGCAAGCTTGGAACTGGTGATACTGGAATCAGACAGATGGCGAGCGGATATAGCGTTGATGCTGATCTGATCGGAACCGATGGAGCCGGGCTGGATTTGCTCTGATCCTATGGCTCTGTCCGCTAAATGTCGGGAGCTGAGCGAGCCCTCTTTAATATGCCCTGCGTTGATGGCACCGTCTGCAATTAGGCCTGGCCCGATGCTGCCGGCAGCAATGTGCTTCGCAGTTACGGCCTCGCTGGTCAAATGTTTGCTTTCGATGCTTTGCGGTTTTATGTGAGAGCCTGAGATGGTGTCATCGGCGATTTTTTTGCCTGTTACGGCTTCGTCACGGATTTTGGTTGAAGTGACTGCATCCTCCGCAAGCTTGGAGCTATGGACGCTCTCATTAGCGAGATGTCGGGTTTCTACGGCGCTGGATGCGATTTTGTCCCCTTGAACCGCTTGGTCTTCGAGCAGGTCGCTTGTCACGAGGAGCTGTTGAAGATGACGTGCAGTAATAGCCCCATCCGCGATTTTTTCGCTGACCACGGCGTGGTCAGCCAGTTTCTGTGAGGTTACACTACCATCCTTGATCTTGCTGGCATTTACGGAACCGTCCCGAAACTTGCGCGTAGATAAGATGCCATCCATCAGATGTTCTCCTGTGACCGATAATGGCGCGATTTTTCCGGAAGTTACGGATTCGTCGGCAAGGTGCAGACTAGTGATGCTGTAATCCTGTATAGCTTCAGGTCCGACGGCACCACGTGACAGCTTGGATGCTGTGACCGCTCTCGAAGCGATCCGGCTTTCGGTTACCGCATATTCCCCTATGTCCTCGGTATATATGAATGCGCCCTTAATTTCAGGCATCTCCTTTTCCGAAATCAACTGCACATGCTCGTTCTCCATCTCTGGAAGGGATGGGGGATCGTTAGGCATGGTCGGGGGTTCAGCGGCTACAGCATCTTCTGTAGGTATGATAGCATCTTCGTCAGATATCGATAGTGGGGTGTTTTCTTTGTTTTCTTTATTTTCTTTGTCTTCTTCTTGTTTTAATTCCATGAGGCCGATAAGATCCTCATCCAGATCCATAATGGTTGCTGCTGAGAGGATATGGGCATCTTTATCTTTTTTGTGGCTGCGTCCTTTATTTCGCTCAAGCAGATCGAATTCCCTCGTACTGGGATCTACCCTGTAGGGCTGGGAAGAGGAAGATGATGGGCTTTTCTTCTTTTTCTTCAAAACAACACGCTCCTTCCGAATACTCATCGTCTCGGTATCATATGCAGCCGTTTAGGCGGCTGTCACTGGTCTTTTGGGATTCGACACACGAAAGGGCAGCGTAACATGGAAAAGGACCCGGCCAAAGGCCGAGTCCTTGATTGAGCGCTAAAAAGCACATATAAAATTTAACCCCTGACGGCCAATAACGGCAGTACAGTCGGTTCCGTATTTGAAGTATTTTCAAGAATCTTTGCTTCTAAAACGACAAAAGCCCTGCCTCTCTTTCGTCCTTGCGGCTCCGATGACCGCTCCAGTGTGAATCAGAAAACCGTTCCATAAAACTCTTACTCTTAGGGTCATAAAATAGGAATTTGCACTTCAACAGAGATGTAAATAACCATGTTTCGAGGAACTAACGGGGTTAAACTTCATGTAACAATTACTTATTATAGCACAAGTACTCGTAATAAGCAAAGATATTTAAATGAATATTAGAATGTCATGTAAAAACGCTTGATTTTTTCCTGAAATCCAACGATATTCATATTAACAGTTTTTTCTTGCAAATTCTGCAGCTGAAATCTTAAAATTGTAGCATCATGTGTCGAATACGTTCGGATCTCATATGCCTTGCCGATGTGTATCATCTGTTAATGAAAGTAGGCGTTCCATGCAACTGTATAAGTCTTTTCTTAAACAGCTAATCCGGAACTATATGATCGGGTCCATTGCAGCTGTGCTTGTTGTGGGTGGCGTATTAATGGTAACGACTCTGGAAATTCCTTTTGAGGAAGGCGCGCGTCTTGTGGTCATATTGGCCATCTCGTTCATGGTGATGATTGCGTCGGAGCTGACCGTCTTTCTTCGGTATTTACGACCGATTCACGCGGGGTTTGATGAAGGCCATACGGATTTGGAAACGTTGGAAAAAGCATACTTGAGTATACACCGCATGCCGCGTATGGTGGTATACCGCATATTCGGACCTCATCTGCTCGGTTTGTCGCTTCCGGCCATTCTGCTTACGGTTTGGATGATGGAGCAGGAAAAACTGAATTTTCCGCCGTTCTATATATGGCTGGCTTGCCTTGGGGCGGTCCTGCTAGCCAGCTGTCATGCCATGATCGAATTCTTCCTGACGATCGCTGCTATCCGTCCGCTGATCAAGGAGATCCGGCGGCAGGCGTTGTCGCGTTATGGCGTGGATTTTTCCCTTGAGGGCCATGTATTCATGGCGATTCGGACGAAGTTTCTGCTGAGCACGATGCTGATCGGCACCTTTCCGCTGTTTCTGTTCAGTCTAGCGGTGCAGATCCGTCTGGAGGGACTCAGTCAGATCGTAGCTCAGCAGTACTGGGGTTGGGCTGGATTTATATTGCTTCTGGGTGTCGGTTTTGCTTATATCGGCGCTTGGCTCTTGACCCAGGATTTACAGCGGCCGATCCGGCAGCTGTACCGGGCGATGAATGAGATTAAGGAAGGACGTCTGATCCAGACCTCCAATCTCTATTCCGATGAATTCTCCAATTTGATCGCGGGGTTCAATATGATGGTTCGCGGTCTGCAGGTGCGGGAGGAGCGGAACCGCAAGCTGCTGGACAGTTACTTTGCTGCCCTGGCAGCGGCGCTGGATGCCAGAGATCCTTACACGGCAGGTCATTCGCTTCGGGTGGCGGAATACTCGGTGTTAATCGGCCAGTTGGCGGGACTCAGCGAAGTGCAGGTTGATCTTTTGCACAAGACGGCATTGCTGCATGATATCGGCAAAATTGGGGTCCGGGACAACATTTTGTTGAAGGAAGGAAAGCTGACGGCAGAGGAGTTCGATCAAGTAAAGGCCCACCCGGCTCAAGGAGAGAACATTCTGCTGCAGATCGAGCCTGCCGATGCGATGGCGCCTTATCTGGAGGGAGTGCGATCCCATCATGAGCGTTATGACGGGGGCGGATATCCTGATGGGTTGAAGGGGAAGGAAATCCCGCTGTTTGGCCGAATTATTGCTGTGGCCGATGCCTATGATGCCATGACGTCGGATCGGCCCTACCGCAGCGGCATGAAATCCGTGGATGCCTTGAACATACTGGAAGCCGGTAGGGGAACCCAGTGGGATCCCGATTATGCGGGCATGTTCGTTAAATATATGAAAGCGGAGAAGAAGGTCATTACGATCCGCTAGCGGTGTCAAGCAGGGAATCGCAGCTGGTTCTGTGGAATAGGAATAAGAAAGAGACCGTACCTGTGCAGGTAAACGGCCTCTTTTTTGTGAGACTGTCATTAACATATCACTGGACCCCAGGGCAGCCAGACAAGTGTTGCGATTTCCATACTGCTTCTGCCAGTTGGCTAGGGATGAATGAAATATGGATATCATATCATCTGTTGAGTCGTATACCGTCTCATCGTGATGACATCGTTTGCCAGGATTCAGAGAAACTTCTAAGGGGTATACACAAGTAAAGGCGATTCTACATTTCATCATTCATTACTCTAAGAGGAGCTGATATTTATGGATAGCAACGTATTTAAAGGGAAATGGAAACAGATGAAGGGTGAAGCGAAGAAGCAATGGGGCAAATTGACGGATGACGATCTTGATGTGATCGACGGCGAGAAAGATAAATTGGTTGGCAAGCTGCAGGAACGATACGGACATACGAAGGATGCGGCGGAGCGTGAATATACGGATTGGAGTTCAAGATACCGCGACTAGTCTTGAGGAAGATAAGGGAGGCAGAACGAATCATGTTGGAATCCCGGGTTGTGACTGGCAAGGTGATCGATATTCGTGACGGCAAGGTGTTTACCTTACACGGAGACATGGTCAGCACCTATCATTTGGGATACTATGAGATGATGAATGAGGAAGGTCTTCCTGTCACAGACAGTCAGCAGGCGTCAGTGTCCACCGCGGGGCTTATGGCGAAGGAAACGGCCGAATCCTCCGGCTGGCTCCGCAGGGAGTGGAAACCGCTGACCAGTTTCATAACAGCTTGGAGAAAGAGTGCAAATCGAGCCTGATTTGCGCTCTTTTTATGTCTTTTTAAGCTTGGATGTTCAGGTTATGCGCCATGAGAAATTCATGTGAGTTTTATATTTAAAAAGTCATATTGACTTGGGTCCGATGCGGTGTAGAATGAGGTCAAAAGGAAGTATGATCAGCCCATTTGAAGTCATCGAAGGAGTGTATCACCATCAAGGCTGTCCAGGTTATTCACAAGCCGCGCAAACAGGTTTCGCACCAGCGCAAACATTTGATGACGGCTACATGGGAAGGGGTGCCGGCCGTCATTCTGCAGGCGCTATTGGGCGGTCCCTTCTTGACAGGGTACTTATTGTACTTAGGTGCGGAATCCAGTGAGGTTGGGTTTGTTCTGGCTGTCACTACGCTGTTCAACGTGCTTCAGATTCTGGTTGCGTACCTGATCCAGCGCCTGCAATACCGCAAGAAGGCGATGATTGTTTTCACCTTTATGCACCGCATTTTGTGGGGGGCCACGGGGATCATCCCGTTTATCTTCCCGGAACGATGGTGGATTCCGGTGTTTATGATCCTCTATATGGCCGCCTTTATTGCCAATACCGTATCCGGTATGCTCTGGACCTCGCTGATCAGCGACATGGTGCCGTCCAAGGTCCGGGGACGTTATTTTGGCATACGTAATACCATTTTGAATGCGCTCGGCGCCTTGACTCTGTTTGTTGGCGGGATCATCCTGGACCGTGTTCCCGGCGGCGGTGGCTTCCTTATTCTGTTCATCATTTCTTGGATCGCCATTGCTGCTAACTTATCCTTATTCTTTTTGTACCCTGACCCTCCCTTCGAGCACTCGAGCGAGCGTAAGTTTAAGGCGATGATCCGAAAGCCGCTGTCGGATACCACGTTTATCAAATCTACACTGTTTCTGGCGGGCTGGCTCTTCCTGCAGACGTTGATTGTTCCGCTCTACTCGTATGCGATGCTGGACGTCCTGCATATTTCGTATTCGGTCGTATCCATTATGACCGTTGCACAGACCGTGATCATGATGATCGGTTTCTACGTATGGGGGAATTTGAATGCGCGCTTTCGCAACAGAACCTTGCTCTATTGGACATTGCCGCTGATTGCGGGGTCATGCTTGACATGGGGCTTGCTGTCCGTCCTGCCCGTGATTCCGGTGCTGCTGCTGTCTCATATGCTGCTTGGTGCCGGCGTAGGCGGCTTTAACCAGCTTGCCTTTAACTTTATGATCGGGGATACGCCGAAAAGCGAACGACCAATGTTTATCGCCGTATACTCTGCCATCACGGGTTTTACCTCTTTTCTGGGTCCCGTGCTGGGCGGGTTCATATTCAAAGGGATCGCAGATGCACCGGACTGGGTAGCCCGATATGGCTTCCAAACCACAGTGGGCATGCTGATGGTGCTCATCGCTTTGACGGTGGGGCGGAGAGTGCTTCGTGCTGCTTAGAAGAGTGGCAGGCTGCAGAGGCCTTTCATGTCATTCATATTTCATATCATGAATTGAGGGAGGGTGTGAGGTGGAATGGTTGCACTCGTAGTCGGGGCCACAGGGCTTGTGGGTCGTATGGTAACCGAAGAACTGCTGGGCCGTGCGGAGGTGGAGGAGGTCCGCGTGCTGGTACGAAGACTTCCTGATGTTGCGCATCCCAAGCTGTTGCCTATTCTGGTGGAATGGGATCAGCTAGATCGATACAGCGAAGCTTTTTCCGGCGTCCATAGCGTGTATTGCTGCCTGGGAACAACGATCAAAAAGGCTGGTTCCCAGCAGCAGTTCCGTAAAGTGGATGTGGATTATGTCATCAAGACAGCGGAATTGGCCAAGCGGTACGGGGTGAGACAATTTATGGCGGTCAGCTCCGCAGGCGCCAATCCGAAGGTGCGTAATTTCTATCTTCGGACCAAGGGAGAGGTTGAAGAGAAGCTGGCCAAGATTGGTTTTTGGGGGCTGCATCTGTTCAGACCGTCATTATTGCTGGGCGAGCGGCCCGAGTGGCGGTTTGGAGAGCGGGTGGCATCGGTTCTCATGACTTCCCTCGACTTTGCATTCAAAGGTCCGAAGCTGGCCCCATACCGGGCTATACCTGCGCGGAAAGTAGCCAAGTCGATGGTGAATATCGGCTTAACGGATATGAAAGGCCACCATGTGTATACCAATGAAGTCATCCATGTTCTCGGCGAGGCTGCCGATTAAATTTGCCAGAGTACCTGTGGCAGATTACAATGTACACAGAAATGAATACATAGAAAGGGTGACAGACCATGAGTAAACATATCATATCGACTAACAAAGCCCCGGGTGCAATCGGACCTTACAGCCAAGCTGTAGAAATCAACGGATTCGTATATACCTCAGGCCAACTGGGATTGAATCCGGAAACGGGCGAGTTCGGCGAGGGGGTTCAGGAGCAAGCGAAGCTGTCGCTCAGCAACGTAAAGGCGATTCTTGAAGCTGCAGGGACAAGCCTCGACCACGTGGTGAAAACCACCGTGTTTTTGAAGGATATGAACGATTTCGCAGCGGTGAACGAAGTGTACGGCAGCTTTTTCTCCGAGCCATACCCGGCACGCAGCGCCGTTGAGGTTGCTCGTTTGCCGAAGGACGGACTGGTTGAGATTGAGGTCATCGCCGTTAAGCAATAAGCGATTATCAATGTAAAAGGGAGCTTTGCCTGCATTGGCAAAGCTCCTTTTTTAAGAGATAAGAAAGTATAAACATCCGAGGCTCAGCATCCTTATCTCGCAAGAAAAACTTCCGCTAAATGCGGTCTGTCTTCTGAGAAAGTACGTCGATAGACGTTTTTTTTATGTTTATTGGAGATCGTGCACATTGAGTAATGCGAACTTACGTTCTATAATAAACGGAGAAGCAAGTATAGAGGTCAAACTAATAATAGGGAGGGGGTACCTTGGGGATGGAGCCTAATATGGATAAGAGTATTGGAGAATGGATGGAGCAATATCATGTATCTGGTTTAAGCATGGCACGGATTGCTGAAGGTCATATTCGGGTAGCAGAAGGCTACGGCACTTTGGAAGCTGGAACCGGCAACATGGTAACCGGACATTCAATATTTAACGCTTGTTCGATCAGTAAATTCGTTACCTCGATGCTCGTTATGAAGCAGGTTGGTCAAGGGCTGCTGGATTTGGATGAAGATGTTAATGTTAAACTCTCTACCTGGAAAGTTCCGGAGAACGAATTCACCCGGCATAGCAAAGTGACCCTTCGAACATTATTGTGCCATCAGTCGGGAATCATGGATCCTAAAGGCAGCTTTGGCGAATGGGACCCCGCGTATGGTTTCCCCTCAATGGTAGAGCTGTTGGAGGGAAGGACGCCATATTGTAATGAAGCGATTCGTGTCACATATGAGCCTGGGAGTGAATTTGCATACTCGGATGCCGGTTTTTGCATTATTCAATTGCTGATCGAAGACGTGTCCGGTAAGCCATTTCAGGTGCTGATGAAGGAGCAGGTATTTGAACCGTTAAATATGAAGGACAGTATACTGAATCCGACCATTCCCCAATCCATAAGCGGACAGTTATCATGTGGCCATCACAAGAACGGGGAGTTAGTTCAGGGCAAATATCCGATGTACCCCTACGCGGCAGCATCCGGTTTATGGACCACACCATCCGATCTAGCCATCTTGGCGATTGAATTCATGGATTCTTTAAATGGCAGAAGCAGAATAGGGTTATCCGAGGACAGAGCGAAGGAATGGATTACTCCTCAATGCAGCAAGGAATGGACCGGGCTGGGTGTTTTTTTGGGTGGGTCTGATCAAGAGTTTGAGGTTTCATCACTCGGATGGGGTGTAGGATTTCAATGCATGATGACCATGCGGCCGTATTCAGGGAAGGGGATCATAATCATGACAAATACAGATCTGGGTGTTCATCAATCCAAGGGGATTATAGGAGATATTCTGAGATCAATGGAATAGAACCCTTTCAACCCCTTGGATTAGATCAACAACAGCCTTTACGTAGATCGAGTAGGAAGCGAATCGTAAGCAAGAAACTTCTCTTTTGCGTAAGATCCGGACTCGGTTTAATACCGGGATCTTCTCCGATTGCGCGTAAAGAAGAGCCATATGGCATATACAAGCAGGACGATAGAGAGCACAAAGGCGGTCATTAAGATGCCGTCGGTCTCCCGATGCTCGGCCGCGATGGCGATGTAAGCCCAGGTGAAGACCAGCGGCACGATGCTGTCCCGGTAACGCTGGCCGATCAGTATGGCGAGTAAAGCACCGATGCAGAGCAGCACAACCCCCAAAGTGGTTTCGCGCAGGCCGAAGAGGCTCCAGTCATTCTTCTGAAACACGATCCCGACATTGACGATAAAGGCAGGGCACACCCAGCCGAGATATAGGCTAAACGGCAATTTCAGACAGAACTTCTCGCCTGACGTCGGGTAGTCGATCGTATGCGTGCGCACATATAGAACCCACAGGGTTAACAGCAGTAAGAACATCATCACGACAGACCATTCAATATACAAATAGTGCCATAATACAAGCCACGCCATATTGAATACACAGCTAAGTATAAACCATGGTCCGATGGATCTTACGGAATCGCGGTTTCCGGTGTCACGACGCAACTGGTAGATGACAAAAAAGAACAGCAGCACATAGATGACGGACCATATGGAAAAGGCATATCCTGCGGGAGTGATCGCCGTATAATACTTATCCGATATCTCCCCGGTTGTTCTACCGCCAAGCGGCAGCATGCCTGATAACACATTCATGGCGATTACCCCGGCGAAAAACAGCAGATTCCACCAGCGGTACGGGTTGTTGCGGTACATATAATCTCCTCCTGATATCAGTCTGGAATATATAGAATATACCCAAAAGAATGAATATCGAGCCAGCAGCTAAAAGAAAAGGGCACTAGCCCTTCACTTAACTCATATGTTTCTTGCGGTATTCGTTGGGCGTGAAACCCTCCATCTTCTTGAACACTTTGCTGAAATACTTCTCATCCTGGTAACCGACCATCTCCGCGATTTGGGCGATCCGGATCTGGGGATTGAGCAGCAGCGTTTTAGCTTTGTCGATTCGAATCCGCCCGAGAAAATCCGATAGCGTCACACCGAATTCCTGCTTGAATTTGCGAGAAATGTATTCCCTGCTAAGAAAGAACTTCCCCGCAATTTGCTGAAGGGAAATCTCCTCATGATAGTGCTGCTCCAAATAGCGGGCAATGTCATGAATGATATGATTGTCCTTGGAATGAATCTGAGTAAGAACACGGGATGCCGCATAAAGCCTTCCGCTGATCTGTTCGCGCCAGCGATCCCAGCAGATCATGCCATCCTCGCTGTAAGGAAGCGGGGAGGGAAGGTCTTGCGAGATTTCAGCATCTTCGACGGGTTCCTGTGTGCTTTTTACCTCATTTTCCGTCCAGTGATACTGAATCCAGTCCCATTCTGAATTCCACCTCGCCAGATGCTCCGGCGATACGAGATCCCTCTCGCGAACATCCTGCAGCCACTCTTCCGTGGCTGTCTCGATGCGTTCCTTGCTCCCGCTGAGTGCAGCCAGCTTGAATTTCTCCTCGTAGGAGGAGAGCCGCAGGGTGCGCGAGCCTTCGCTTTCAACGGCACGTTCGCGATGGATGCGGCATTTGCCGGTTAATAAATTGCGGCTGTACAAGGCTTGGACGGCATTTAGATAAGCCTTCGGCAGATCGTCGGGAAAGGCGCCTGCTTTGGCGGCACCGAAATGGCTCCGCCTGCGAAGGGTGGAGAAGAACCCGTCATTGATTCGATCCAGTACGTCGTTAAAGGGAAGCCGCGGATTCCAACAGAGAATGATGATTTCCCCGGGTTTGTCGATATGTCGAAAGGCAACCCCCTGATCCATCAACAGCTCATTGCAAATATTAATGAGCGTGAAGGATAGCAGATGGCGCCTGTTGCGGAATTTGGACAGCAAAGCTTCGTCAAATTGATCATCGCGTAGCACCGCAACATTATAGATCATGCTGGTTACTGGCAGCGTCATCCGGTTCCGCAATTGAGAAACCACGCTGTCCTTGTTGCCATAGCCGTTAACTAGATCCGAGAGCAGGCGGTCCATATAGAAAGGGGTCATCTGATTCATTTCGATATTCTGATTGGTAATCTGCTGCCGTTTCTCTTCCTCGAGCTGCCAGGTTTGAACCGCTTTGGTCAGCGCCTCGTTCAAGCTGTCCGGTTCAACGGGCTTGAGAATATAGTCAATGCCTCCCGAACGGATCGTATGACGTACATATTCAAAATCATCATATCCGCTAATGACGAGCACTTTAATATCCGGTTTCGTGGTATGCAGCCAGGTGAGCAGCTCCAGTCCGTTTTTGCGGGGCATTCGCATGTCGGTCATGACAATTTGCGGTTTGTTCTCCTCGATTAAGCGCACCGCTTCCTCACCGTCAGCGGCCTGATCGATTTCCGTGATGCCATGCCGCTCCCAGTCTGCCAGGAGCCCTATAGCCTCCCGCACATGCTGTTCGTCATCTACGATCAATACTCTCATTCTACTGTTCACTCTCCCATATGTTGATATCGAGCGTGACCCTGACGCCGTGTGGCACTACATTCTCTATCGTTAACCCAGCCTTGTTGTCGGAGTATAAGTTCAAACGCATCAATACGTTTAAGAGCCCGATCGAATCATTGCCGGCATCGTTTCGGTCCGGGTGGCCGTAAGCAGTTGCAAGCTTGCTACGAATCGAAGCGAGCTCGGCCTCTTCGATGGATGACCCGTTATTTTCAACGACGACGATCAAGCGGCGATCTTCCGAGATGAGGGAAGATATGGATATATGTCCGACGCCGGCGTGTGTATTCATGCCATGCTTGAAATAATTCTCGACAATCGGCTGCAGGATCATTTTCGGAACCGGAGCCGTAAGACTCTCCGGATCCAAATCCCATGTGATGTCCAACTGGTCCCGGAACCGCTGCTTCTGCAGCTCAAGGTACAGCCGCACATGGTTGATCTCATCCTGGAGCGTTACTTTGCCCTCGCTGTTTCGCATATTGTAGCGCATCATATTCGCCAGTGAAGAGAGCAGGGAATAGATTCGCGGCACATTGTGCTGCAGGGCCAAGGTACCAATCGACTGGAGTGAATTGTATAGGAAATGCGGATCGATCTGAGCTTGGAGTGCCTTCAACTGATTGGTCTTATTGGCGATTTCCAGCCGGTACTCACGCAGGATCAGGTTGTTGATGGTGTCCATCATGGTTCGGAAGCGGCGGGAGAGAATCCCGATCTCATCCGGGCTTGTAACCTCAATATCCACGTCAAGCCGCCCGGTTTTCACCTGATTCATATAGCTTGTGAGTTGTTTAATGGGTTTTGTAATCCGAATGGATATCCATAGCGTGCCGAATATGACAATGAACAGTGCTAATATCGCAATAATCGCGTTAATGCTCGTTAGTTCTGTCGAATGTTTGTACAGCGTTTGATGCGGGATTTGTTTGACAAGCGTCCAGGGAGCATAGGGCAAATCCAGCTTCTCGTAGACAATCATCGCGTCTTTGCCATCGTAATATCCATTATCCGCTTGAGCAATTTCGCCCATTAGCACAGGGTCGTCCAGACGTTGCCCTCTCTGCTGCGAATCCGGACCGTAGATGATGCTCCCCTTGTCATCAATCAAGTATAGCTGTTCTTCCCCTTTAGCATACAGCTGATCGCAAATAGCCAAAATACTGTCAAGTTTCACATCGATGGCCATAAGGGCATATTGATCGGGTGACGGTACGTTGGTGATGGATCGATAGAAGGTGAAAACTTCAAAATTCAGAATGTCCGCAGGCCGCGGAGGGAACCCGTAACTGTGCACCTGATGGACGGGCTCAATGGCCGTATTGCCCGTGCCGAACTCTTCTATTTTGCGATAGGGCGCCTGTCGGAATTCCCTGCGAGGCAGATTGCTGGATACTTGGGTGGACTGTCCAGTCAAATTATTGTGCAGATAGATTTGATGCACGTCTTGCGTGCCCGTTTGAATGGCCTGCAAGGTCGTATACAGCTCGGCTACAACCCGGTGATTATCGGGATCCAGAGCAAGATTGCGCAGAAAATGGGGATCGGAATATACGGACAGGGAGGCGCGGTCGATGCCGTGCAAATAGTTCATCAGATTGGTCGCTCCTTGATAAATCAACCGTATATTTTCATTCACCGTCTGCTCCTTCACCGACTCGCGGGTATGCGTAAACGTAATGAATAGCGAGAGCAGGAGCGGAATGGTAGTGACAGCGAGCATGAACGTGATCAGCCGGGTCTGGATGCTGCGGTATTTCATGAAGGATCACCCCCTGGATTATCGAATGGGCATAAGCGCGTATGGTCAATATTTTACACCTAACGGTTCATGATTCTCCGTGTTTATTGTTTACAGGTTACCGCATAATGGCTGTACATCATACAACAACTTAACGAAAAGGGGAGATCAAGGGATGAATCGAAAAAAATCTTCGGCGCTGCTGCAGCAGTTTCTTTTCGTGGGACCTTCCACTATTTTTTTCATCCTGATCATGATCATTCCGTTCCTTCTGGGTCTTTATTATTCCTTCACGAACTGGAATGGCGTGTCAAGCAAAATCGACTTTGTCGGTTTTGATAATTTTGTTACCATCTTTACCAATGATGATAAATTCCGTGATGCCTTCTGGTTCACAACCCGGTTTACGGTGCTTGGCGTCATCCTGACGAATCTGCTCGGATTTTTACTGGCATACTTCCTGACCAAGCCGCTTAAGACGCGGAACATCCTTCGGACGATCTTCTTCATGCCAAACGTGATCGGCGGCTTGCTGCTCGGTTTCATCTGGCAATTTATCTTTGTCAAAGGGTTTGCAGCGATCGGCAATGCGACGAACCTGGGATTCTTTAACCTGCCGTGGCTCGGTACCAAGGGGACTGCCTTCTGGGCAATTGTAATCGTTTTCGTCTGGCAGACGGCCGGTTACCTGATGGTTATCTACATCTCCTCGCTTAACAACGTGCCGAAGGATATTCTGGAGGCTGCCGAAATTGACGGTGCGAGCAGAGGGCAGGTCCTGCGGTCCATTATTATCCCGCTTGTCATGCCGGCGGTTACGGTATGTTTGTTCCTGGCGATATCCTGGTCCTTCAAAATGTTCGACTTGAACCTTTCCCTGACCAAAGGCGGGCCGTTCGGTTCCACGGAGTCGGTGGCCATGAATATTTACAACGAGGCTTATACGAATAATCGTCTCGGACTCGGAACGGCGAAGGCAGTCATCTTCTTCATCGTGGTTGCCATCATAACAAGTCTGCAGGTTCGATTCACGAAGAGCAAGGAGGTTGAAGCGTAATGGAGACCACGAGAAAATACCGGCTAAACACCATGGCCACTGAGATCATCATGATCATCGTAGCCTTGCTCTTCTTGGTCCCGTTCTACTTCCTGTTCGTGAACTCCGTCAAAACCTTCGGCGAGCTATTGACGGATTCGGCCGGGCTTCCGACCGCCTTTGAATGGAATAACTACTCTCGGGCGTGGGACATTACCAACTTTCCGCAGGCGTTCTGGAATTCGCTGGTCGTTACGGTGGCAAGCAATCTGCTGCTGGCGCTGTTAAGTGCCATGACCGCTTACCAGATGGTTCGCCGGAACACGCGTTTTAACCAGATCATGTTTGCGCTGTTTGTGGCGGCGATGGTCATACCGTTCCAATCGATCATGATTCCGCTCGTGAAGGTGACGGCAACGCTCGGGATTAACAACAGCTTGTATGGACTTATTATCTGTTACCTGGGCTTCGGAGTTCCGCTGAGCGTATTCCTGTTTCATGGGTTCGTGAAATCGATCCCGATGGAGATCGAAGAAGCTGCAACCGTGGATGGATCCAGCGGATACGGCGTCTTCTTCCGGGTGGTATTCCCGCTGATGAAGCCGATGTTCGTTACGGTCATCATCCTGAACACCTTGTGGATCTGGAATGACTATCTGCTTCCATCCTTGATCCTGCAGTCCGCAGAGCTTCGGACCATTCCAATTGCTACTTTTGCCTTTTTTGGGCAGTATACGAAGCAGTGGGATTTGGCTCTTCCGGCGCTGGTGCTGGGGATCATGCCGGTCATTATTTTCTTCCTGGCCATGCAGAAATACATCATTGAAGGCATCACGCAAGGAGCGGTGAAGGGATAGTTGTCAATCGGTCAATTCCCTCCCCCTCAAAGATCAATATAATACCTGATTTAACGAAAAAAGGTTGATTATACTGAAAAAGAAAACGCTATCAATAAATACTGCACACAATTAATAGAAAAAAGGGAGGATTCACAATGAAGAAATACGGTAAGCTGCTCCTGGTCATGGTTCTGGCTTTCTCCACGCTGCTTGCGGCCTGCGGCGGCAAGAATGAGGATAATCAAGGCGCTGAGGGTGGTGCCGAAGGCGGAACGAAAACAATTAAGATTTTCCAATTTAAAGTCGAAATCGCCGAGGCTCTCAATAAACTGAAAGCTGAATACGAAAAAGAACATCCCGGCATTAAGCTGGACATTCAAACCGTTGGTGGCGGCTCCGACTATGGCGCAGCGCTGAAAGCGAAGTTCGCTTCCGGCGATGAGCCGGACATTTTCAACGTTGGCGGATATCGCGATCTCGAAACGTGGTTCGAGAATGTCGAGGATCTTTCGGATCAGCCATGGGTGAAGGACGTGGTTGACGTTGCCAAAGAGCCTATGACCAAAGACGGTAAACTGTACGGACAACCGATGACTATCGAGGGTTATGGATTCATTTATAATAAAGACTTGTTTGAGAAAGCGGGTATTACCGAGCTTCCTAAGACGCTTACGGAGCTTGAGGATGCGGCCAAAAAACTGCAAGCGGCTGGCATTACGCCATTCGTTAACGGATACCAAGAGACCTGGATTTTGGCCAACCACTTGCTGAACATTCCATTCGCCCATCAGGAAGATCCGGGTTCATTCGTCAAAGGAATGAATGAAGGTACGGAGAAACTGGTAGGCAACGCGAAATTCGACGAATGGATGAGACTGTTCGACCTTACTGTTCAGTACGGTCAGAAGAACCCGCTGACGACAGATTACAACACGGAAATCACGACCTTTGCCAGCGGTGAAGCAGCCATGACCCAGAACGGGAACTGGACGCAAGTGCAAATCGACGGCATCAATCCGGATCTGAACATTGGCTTTCTGCCAATGCCGATCAATGACAATGCCGAAGAGAATGACAAGCTTCCGATCGGTGTGCCAAACAACTGGGTCGTGAACAACAAATCCAAGGTGAAGGATGAAGCCAAGGAATTCCTGAACTGGCTCGTTACTTCGGAGACCGGTAAACGTTATATTACAGAAGAGTTCAAGTTCATCCCGGCACTGACCAGCATCGAGGCGAACAGCGAGACGCTTGGCGATCTGGGTAACGATGTCATGAAATACAGTAAAGAAAATAAAGCGCTCAGCTGGGAGTTCAACAAATTCCCTGACGGCGGTATGAATGAATTCGGCAGCCAGATGCAGGGTTATGTGGCTGGCAATGTGGACAAGAACCAATTGTTTGAAGGCATTCAGAAATCATGGGAAAGCTTGAAGGCGAAGTAATCACGAAGGTGACGTCTACCATGCTATACCATCAAAATGATCCATTGACGTGAATAGGGGCTGTCTCAAAGATATATCGTCTTTTTGAAAACAGTCCCGATGTCATTCATGCATCATAAAAGGTCGAAGACAGACTCATTTAGAGCGCTGGTCTTCGACCTTTTTGTTTGTCACATACCTTAGCTTTGGGGCAACGTCTTTATAGTTGATAAGTATGCCCCGTCCAAGGGGAAGAAGAAGCGGAGCATGGTTATTACTAATAATTATTTCGGATCAGCAAATAAATAATGAGACCGACAACAGGGAAGAACAACAAGCCCAGCACAACCAGAATCGCAAATTCGGGGCTGCGGCCTTTTCGCTGGGCGTCATTATAACCCCATACGCAGACGGCAATGTGAAGGAAGAAGAAGAAGAATCCCAGTAATAACGTCACAATTCCTAAGATACCAAAGCCAACAAAACTCATAATAAAATACCCTCCCGAACTCTAAATGTATGATCTACATACGGTCGATCAGCAGAAGGGTCGCAAAAAAACAAAAAGATTTGGAATTTTCCTGCCGGGGGTAACCGGAGATTGCATAAGAATAGGGATATTTTATTAACCTATATAAGAGAATTCTGCAATACATAGATCACAACGAAATAGTAAATACATGGTATGATAAAGGTTGACGTTATTTTGGCGTGGGAACGATTTCGCCATCGTTTTGAAATGTTGAAGCTATCGTATTAAGATAGTAATAATATCTATAAAGCAGGAAAAGACGGGAGACAACGATGAATCAACCGCTCTATGGCGTATGGCTAGGTGACGTATTCTTTTGTTTTTCCGGTGAGGTTTCGGAACCGAGAGTGGATGCTTGGAGCCGCGTGGTCCGTACCTTTCGCAGACCGGATGGAACCCGTCCCTTCGCTAACGCTTCCCTCCGGCTTGCCGAGCTCAGATATCCGGCCAAAGTCCTCGGATCGAAAAGCACACGGCGTCCGGAACGGAAGACACTTGGCGGACGGACGATGGAAGGGCTTGCTCTGACACCGGGAGACGCATTTCAATTGCTGATCTCGCTGGATTCTGAGTATTATCAGACTCAGGGACTAAACGTCGGTGAAGAAATGGAATATTGGGTACAAGTGAGCAGATTTGCATTGGAACTGCTCCTGCAAGGGAAGTTTGCACCGGGGACAGCCGAGGTGCCTTCCGTGGGCAGGCGCCGGACAACGATGCAAAATATAAAAGCGGTATGGAAGCCGCAGCTGTCTGCCGAGGATACAGCACGCTTTTTGCAGCTGGCAGCGAATATCCCGCCCATTGCGATTGGGACGCCCGCAGCTCTTGCCGGATTCGATCCTTCAACCCGTGAGGAAGCAGGGGCTATTGTGCTGTATTCTTTTCTGTGCGGCGTGATCGACAGCCAGGCCCGGGCAGCTGTCCGTGAATCGGAGGATAAGCTTCGTACCTATCTGGCGAATTACCGGCGGGGACAATCTCCCCTGGCCGAGCTGTGGTGGAACAGCCTGTTGACCGTCAGTCGGGATATTCCCATTCAAGGGACGGCTGAGGAAGTCAGCGAGCTGGAGGAAGCTGTTGAACGTGTTGGAGGGACAACGTTTCCTTATGCCAGCGGGGAGGATCAGCCTCCCGAGAACGGAACCGTTGGACTTGGGCTGCGGCTTGAGCCGCCTTTGGACGAGACCCAGAAGGACTGGAAGGTGTCCTTCTGGGTACGAAGCCAGGAGGACGAAGGCTTATCAATGCCAGTCCGCAGCATTTGGGGAAATCCGGAATCCGATCAGCTGATCCGTGGACGGATGTATTCTAGGATTCAGCTGCAGCTGTTAATGAAGCTGGGAGAAGCGGTAGAACTGGCACCGGAGCTGGCCGCAGGCTTGTATGGGCGTGCTCCCGAGAGCGTGTCGCTATCGCTTGACCGCTTGTCCACGTTTATGAAGGAATCGGTTCCGAAATTAACGGCGAGCGGCGTCACGGTTCAAATGCCTTCACGATGGAGCAGGGAAGGGCGCCGCCGCGTCGGCTTATCTCTCAAAATGATGCCGGATGCAAGATCATCCGGTGAAGCGCATCCGCTGCCGGTGTTAGGCATGGAGCATCTGGTCAGCTTTCAGATCTCTGCAGCGATGGGAGGCCAATCCCTGACGCGCGAAGAGTTAAAGTTTCTGGCCGAACAGAATCTGCCCTATGTCCAGTTCCGCGGGGAATGGGTTGAGGTGGATCTGAAGGAGATCAACCAAGTGCTGCGGTTCATGAAGCGCCATGAGCAGGGCGAGATGGAGCTTGCGGAATGGATGCACCTTAGCGCTGATATGGATGGAGAACGCCTGTGGAAGGGTCTCTTTATCGAAGAAGTGGAGACAACGGGTTTGCTATCTTCTTTACTGGATGGAGAGACGTCCCGCAAGCTGCCGTCCCGCCCGATTCCTTCCTCGCTTCACGGCGAACTGAGACCGTATCAGGAACGGGGATATCAGTGGCTTAGCGTGATGCGCGATTTGGGATTTGGTGTTTGCCTTGCCGACGATATGGGACTTGGAAAAACGGTACAGGTCATCACCTGTCTGCTGGAGCGTCTCAATACGGAATCCGCTGGCGGTCCGGTGCTGATTATTTGCCCGACCTCGCTTCTGGGTAACTGGCAGCGGGAAATTCAGCGATTTGCACCGGATCTGACCTTGCATGTGCACCATGGCGTTCGACGCCTGCGTGGCGAAGACTTTCTGCAGGAAGCGGCCAATCATGATATCGTGCTGACCACCTATCACTTGGCGGGAAGAGACGGCGGTGATTTATCCGCTATCCAGTGGTCGAGTGTGGTGCTCGACGAAGCACAATATATTAAGAATTACCGTACGAAGCAGGCGCAGAGCGTCATGAAATTATCAGCGCCTCACCGTATTGCCATGACCGGAACACCGGTGGAGAATCGTTTGGCGGAGCTGTGGTCGATCTTTCATTTTCTCAATCCGGGATATCTCGGCTCCTTTAATACCTTCCGTCAGCGCTATGCGCCAGGAGAGGGGCAGCAGGAGAGATTCCGTGAGCTTCATAAGCTGGTATCTCCATTCATGCTGCGCAGACTCAAGAGCGATCCGGATATCCGCAAGGATCTGCCGGAGAAGCTGGAATTGAAATCATATTGCCCGCTGACCGAGGTTCAAGGTGCGATGTACCAAGCGGTTGTCGATGAGATGATGGGACAGATCGAGAGCCGGTCGGGCATGGCCCGTAAGGGACTCGTGCTTTCGTCCCTCACCAAGCTGAAGCAAATATGCGATCATCCGCAGCTGCTTCGACGTGACGAAGGACGCGCGGTGCGTGCGGAGTCCTCGGGCAAAATGGAGCGCATGCTTGAAATTCTCGACAGCATCGCAGATGTCGGAGAATCGGCGTTGATCTTTACCCAGTATGTGGGCATGGGTGAACTGCTGGTAAGCATGCTTGGACGTAAATACGGGAAGGAGCCGTATTTCCTTCACGGAGGGGTGCCCAAACGGGAACGGGATGAGATGGTACGGGCATTCCAGGCTGGCGAGGGACCCGAGTTCTTTGTCCTATCGTTAAAAGCCGGGGGCGTAGGACTGAATTTGACCCGCGCGAACCATGTGCTTCACTATGACCGGTGGTGGAACCCAGCGGTCGAGAATCAGGCGACGGACCGTGTATTCCGGATCGGGCAGCACCGTAACGTTCAGGTGCACAAGCTGATTTCTCAGGGAACGCTGGAGGAGCGGATTGACGAGCTGATCGAACAGAAGAAGGCGTTATCCGAGCAGGTTGTCGGGTCAGGCGAAACATGGCTGACGGAAATGTCGGACGGTGAGCTCCGCCAGTTGATTGAGCTGCAGGAGCAAGATTGGATGTAACCAGATTGCGTACGGCGCATGGAGCCGTCGAAAAGACATACAAAAATGGACGCCAAGGAGGTGTGGGCTATGGAATCTGCGGAATCGGCCGAAGGAATTAGGCTGGAGATCGAACCTGGATGGTTAAAGGGGAAAGTGGATGGAGCCGATGAATCATCGGGGACGCATGAGGTCAGCGTTCAGGTGAAGACGCTGAACCCTGCTGCCCGTGAGGCGGTGCTGGCTTATCTGGAGGAAGACCCGCAGGCGCTGTACCGCCTGCTTGCAGGGCAGGACGCCCCTTGGCTGGCCGAGCTGGCGCCATCGCCCCTGCAGGGCGAAGAGCCGGCCGCCGATGCCCGCTGCACCTGCGGCCAAAGGGCCTGCGGGCATGCCGCAGCCTTGCTGGCTGCCGCGGCCCTGCGGCTTGCGGCAGAGCCGCTCCAGCAGCTGATGCTGCTGGGGCTGCCGCGGGAAGCGCTGCTGGCCGGCGTCTTCGACGCCTGGGCCAAAGCAGCCCCGCCGCCAGCAGGCGGCTCTGCCGCAGAGCAGGCCACCCGGGCGAAGGAGAAGGGACCGTCCGGTCCTTCTCCGGGCGAATGGGTGGCTGAAGCGGCGGCCGAGGGCCGATTGCACCGGCCTGGCCCGCAGCTTAGCGAGCTAGCGGTGCAGCTATCACCGCCGCCTCCGGCAGATCAGCTAGGTCCAGTCGGCGACTGGACAAGCTTACTGCCTGGCGTTCGCGGCGCTTCCAAAGCGCTCAGCGTGATTGCCCGCGGAGCGGCCAAACAAGCCGAGCAGAAGCGCCGCAGTTTGAAGACACCGTAAGATTGGAAATCCATCACAGAATTGTAATGAATTTGATAGAAGCGGCGTCATAAATCGAGGGAAACGGCCGGATATTTGACGTAAACGGAGATTATCCGGCAGGATTCGACAGCCGCTCGTTTGTCCTGCTTATTCTGAATAAGGTACAATGGGTGCAGGACAAACCGTGGGAAAGGAAGAAGCAATAGATGAATGCATTTTCGGGAAAACGAACACGATTTACAAGCGTAATGCTGTCATCCTTGCTGTTAGCAGGGGCCATTCTGGCAGGATGTCAATCGAATGATACCGGTTCCGGTAAGGAACAGGGTCAGGAATTGCAGTCGCCGGCCGAGGGCCAGGAAGGAAACACGCTTCCTGAGGGCAGTGCGGACAATGGAGAGGCAGGGGCTGAGAATCAGCCAGCGGATCCGGTTATGGCGAAGCGCAGCGAGAATGCGCTTCAAGCCACGATCCAGGAAAGCGGCGGTAAGCAGGTCGTAACCAACGCGGAGGCTATGACGGTGGTTGTAAATAAGCAGCGCAGCTTGCCAGATGGTTATGAACCAAGTGATCTCGTGGAGCCGAATGTCCCATTTTCTTTTGATGAGCCGCATGAAAAACGGCATCTGAGAAAAGAAGCGGCGGACGCGCTCGAGGAATTGTTCAATGCGGCCAAAGCGGATGGCATCGAGTTGCGCGCCGTATCGGGATACCGTTCCTATGCCCGTCAGAAAAGTATATATGAGAATAATGTTCGTACCAAAGGGGAAGCCGAGGCTAATCGTGTAAGCGCGGTGCCGGGTACGAGTGAGCATCAGACAGGCCTTACGATTGACGTGTCCAGCCCAAGCGCAGGTAATGCATTGGAGGAAACGTTCGGTCATACGGCTGAAGGGCAGTGGCTGGCGCAACACGCGTCGGAATTCGGCTTCATCATTCGATATCCGGAAGGGGCCGAGGATATTACCGGTTATGTATACGAGCCATGGCATATCCGTTATGTAGGCAAGGATCTGGCGCCGGATATTGCCGACAGCGGCATGACGCTGGAAGAATACCTCGATGAGGCGAACATTAAACTGTAAGCTGTGCTAATAGTCGTAGGATAAACGGGACTTTTTATCCTTGTACACCGGCTTGCGAATCTATAAAGTAGAACAGGACCTGCGCAAGGCCGGGCGATGTTCTTGTTATACGAATGAATCCCGGGGCGGCTTGGCTCCGGGATTCATTCGTATTTTACGAGATAAGAAAGCATCAACTTCAGAGGCTTACCATCCTGATCTCGCAAGAAAAACTTCCGCTAAATGCGGTCTGTCTTCTGAGAAGGTACGTCGATATACGTTTTTCTTACGGACTGATAGTCTTTACTTATTTAATGGCGAGTCCTCATAACCGGGATCATCGTAGCCGGTGTCGGTCAGCTTGCCGAGGATATTCATGTCCTCAATGGTTTTGCGCGTGCGTTCATCCCCATGTTCATGGAGAAAGTGGTAGAGGTTCATCGTTCGTTCATCATATTGCTCGGCAGCATCGTCATGATCCGCTGACTTGTAAGGGACGAATGTACGTTTAAACGCATACCGATCGCTGCTGCTGACTTCATACAGCAGCCCCCTCAGCTTGGAGACCTCTTCATCATCCATATATACGACATATTCATTCGTATCGTTCGGTACATCCTGGATCAGATTGTGATTGACTGAAACATAATACGTCTTTTTATCGTTTCTCATATTAAATCCCTCCAGACTTCGGCAGCTAAGGGCTGCTCGGAATAGGACGCGGCTGCAAGCCGACAGTATAATGGCATTGTACTGTCCAGTTTTCTAATCATATACACGTTCGGGACCCGGATGAATCAGCAGCCGGGTTGGAAGGTGCTTCCTTTTTCACATGGGGCAAGGAATTTGGTATGATAGAATCACCATGGTGGCAGTATACTGGACGATGAGGAGCATATCATCACAATGAGTAGTATGCGAAACGGTAAAAAAACATGGGATAGCCGGTTTATGGCTAGCTAAAAATCGTTAATAACCTTAATGAAGAGATATGACAATGCGCCGGCGGCTCGCTGGTGAATCGGGATATGAGAAAGAGGAGGATTCATAAATGAATATTTTACAAAAGCTCAAGGATGGAGCCAACCGCGCAACGGAAAAGGCTCAGCACGTGGTGGAAGTGAATAAGCTCAACAGCCAAATTTCCGAAATCGAACAGCAGAAGAACTCATATTACTTGCAGATGGGTAAAGTGTTCTATGAGGGCTACCGTCAGCAGGACATGACGATGGCAGAAAAAGAAATGGTCGAGCTTGCGCAAACCTGCGATGGATTGCAGGAGCAAATCGAAGCAATTCGGAACCGCATTGCGGTCCTCAAGAATGAGCGGGTCTGTGAATGCGGGCGGGTGGTCGCACTGGATGCAAATTTCTGTCCGTACTGTGGGAATAAGCTTGATAATTTAATTCACCCTGAGAAGTCAACAGCGGAAGAACCAAGGGAGCCTGAGCGTAAGATCATGTTTGATAAACATGAATATGCAGCGGCTGAAGAACAACCGGAGCAGGACGAATTGCATACCTATGATTTCCGTTCGAATCCGGATCCATACGAGCCGGATATGTATGAACCGGAGCCGGAGCGGCAGCACGAGGAAATGGAGCTGTCTGAACCGGAGGTTGATCCGGAACAGCTGCGTATCGAGCAGGAGGAGCAGGAGAAGGAGCGCCGTCACTGGGAAGAACTCGAGCGGGAGCGGGAGAGGCAGTTGGAACTGGACCGCCGCATTCGTTTCTGGCAGGAGAATAACCAAAGTCAGGACTATGTTGGTGATGATGAGGAAACGCGCGATATGGTGAAGTGCCAGATTTGCAGTGTCGACCTGCCTAAAGGCTCGAAATGGTGTCCGCGCTGCGGAGCTGAACAGATTTAAGATATAGGGATTCGGACGATCATGCCCTTAACGCGAGTGTTAATATGACAGTATGAATGATAGAGCAAGCGTTCGAGCATCTTGGGAGGACTAATATTATGGAACAATTGCTGCATCATTTGCGAAATTTGGGATTTACGGAGATTGAATCGAAAATTATGGTGGACCTTGCCGAGTATGGGCCGGCGGGTGGTTATGAGGTAGCTAAACGACTCGGAGCTTCGCGCTCTAATGTCTATGCAGCCATGCAGCGTTTGGAGCGACAAGGGGCACTTGAGCGAATGGACGGGGAACCCGTCCGTTACCGTTCGTTGAAACCGGAGGAACTGACACGGATGATATCCGGCCGTGTGGAGGCATCACTCGCTTTTGTTGAGAAGAGCTTGCCGCGAGGAAGCGGTACCGCTGCTCCCTTCCTTAGTATGGAAGGAGATCAGGCGGTGCTTGATGTGCTCGTCCGGGAATTGAAGCGAGCGAAACAGGAGATCGTGGTTGACGTCTGGCGTGAAGAGGCATCGCTTCTGCGTGAACCGCTGGCTGAAGCGGAGGCTAGGGGAGTCAAGGTGCTGTGGGCTTGTGACGGCCCGGACCAGGGACTCTCAAGGACGCTGGCGTGGCCTGGGTGGAACGGCCTTGCGGAGCGCAGAGGAGGCGGACGGAAATTCTCCTTTGTTGTGGACCGGCAGTGGTGCATATTAGGGATGCGCGGCGGGGAATATGATACAGGAGCGGTCATCACGGAGCATCCGGTACTAGCGGAGCTCCTGCTGCATCATTTCACTCAGGAGATGGTATTGTTCCAGCTTGAACAGGACATGGGTGAGCAGTTGGAGGCGCGTTATGGAGAGCACTTTGGTCTGATCCAGAGCCAGTATCTTAATGCGGAAGCCGATGCTGAAGTTCAGGAAGACCAGGCTGCGGAATCGAAATCCAAACTAGCAGAGTATGAAGCTGATTCTGACTCAATGGACGGGGATACCAGTCGAAATACGGCCTAGGGTTTAGGCGCAGCTCATGGGAGGTCTTCCTAGAAGTGACTTTCATCACAGTTAGGCATCATGGTTCATCGTACAATGTAATAAACATATAGATAAGGAACGCCGGGATTTATCTTGGCGTTTATTTGCTTAAGATCCAGCAACAGGCGGGAATGAAGGTTTGTGGCTGGCAGGAGAGAATGAATGAGGCGGTTTTTAATCGCAATCATGACAACCAAGAGAAGGGGGATGAATGAGCATGGAATGCATCGTTCATTTTACAGTGGGACATAAGGAAGAACCTAAGAAGCTTCGGGGATTGATTTTTGTGGATAAAGGAGAGAATCCTACAGGTCAGCAGCTGCTCGATATGTTTCATGAAATGGAGTACAAGGTGGTACCTGACCCGCATGATGAACTTCTTTTTAAACCGGAGAATCCCACGGAAAGTTATACTTATATCCGTGTGAATGAACTCGATATGGGTCAAGAAAAATATACGGAAGACCGCAATCTGAAATCGCTGCTGAACGAGCTGCTGCCTAAACAACGCACGGGCTTGTAACGGCTTGCTGGAGACATCTCGATACTTGCGAAGAAAAGAATAACCCCATCTGCCTTCCGTAACGTCCGCTGGGATTCGCAAAATCCGCTTGTTATAATGGATGTACGGAAGGGGATGGAGATGTTTATTTTTGCAGGAATCGTCGCATTATTGATTTACGGCTTGCTGGTTTATTATATTGGTCGAAGCGTATGGAGCTGGATGAAACCGGGTCCATCCCTTGTGCTCAAATGGACATACATAGTCGTGCTGACGGTGGTATCGACATCGTTTATTTCAGGGCGGTTCTTCGGCAACCTCACCGTGCTGAGTGTGATAGGATCGTATTGGATGGCTATTTTCTATTTCCTGATCATCCTTCTCCCGTTGATGCATATCATGTTGTGGCTGCTGAGATTGACGGCATTGCGAAGAGACAGCACGGAGAAGGCGGCGGGATTTATCGTATTGGTGTTCATGGTGATTGTGATCGGTTTCGGCTCATTTAATGCTTATAGTCCAACGGTTCGGGCTTATGATATTCACGTAGACAAGAACGCCGGCACACTTGAGCAGTTGAATATCGTTATGGCATCCGACATGCACTTCGGCGTCTTGTCAGGTAAAGCCCATGCTGCGCGCATGGTGAAGGAGATCAATGACTTAAAGCCGGATCTGGTATTGTTTCCAGGCGATATCATCGATGACGACCTGGATGCTTATTTACGTCAGGGGATCGATCAGATTCTGACCGGTATCCAGGCAACGTATGGTGTGTATGCCTCACTGGGCAATCATGACCGATTCGAAGGGGAAATTCCGGAACTGATCGCGGCTCTTGAGCATAGCGGCATGACCGTGCTGTATGATGAGAAATTGACGGTGGAGGGCTTCACGCTGGTTGGTAGACGGGATAAACAGGATCAGGAGCGGGCCGAATTGTCCACGATCATGGATGGGACCGATCTATCCCAGCCGATCCTTCTGCTTGATCATCAGCCGAATGCGCTGGAGGAAGCACAGCAGCAGGGCGTAGACCTTATCGTTTCTGGGCATACGCACCGTGGGCAGGTATTTCCGGCACATCTGATTACGGAGGCCATGTTCGAGAATGATTGGGGATATCTGCAAAAAGGCCAGATGCATTCCATCGTGTCCTCGGGCTACGGCTTCTGGGGACCGCCGATTCGTCTGGGTTCCCGCTCCGAGATTATTCAAATCCATGTTACATTTCAATAGCTGATATTGAGGGGTATACCGAGTGAACGCAGGTTTAACCGCTGGCGACATGGAACTGGAAGGGAATGGGAGTGATATCTTATTCCTCTGGCAGCAAGCTCATGGTGGAACTTATACGTTCCGTATCCAGCTGGTTGATGTAAACGGCGATGTATCGGTGCTCATCGGTGATCCTATGGAATCGATTATGGAGGTTTTGTAGCTGATTTAGTGCCTCTGCAGGCTGTCCCATGAAACTTATGGGGCGGCTTTTTTTCTTTAATTGACCGGCAGTTTATTATTTCCGTAAATTTTCACTTTATTTTTTCATAGGGAATGCGTTATACTTCATTCATTCGGAAATATAACATTTACACGTAAGCATTCTAAGGAATTTGGATTTTATACATTTTCTCGTATAGGTGCAGGAATTGGCCTGCATGTCTCTACCCGATCACCGGAAATGATTGGACTACGGGTTATAGCAGCAGCAGCGGACAAGCCAGGTCAATTCCATTTGACCTCAGGTGGCTCACGGTGCGTTTTTGTTGCTTATGCCCATTTGTTTCTTTCCCGGCGATTCGGTGAAAGGAGGAAGTGGGCTTTTTTTGCTTGGAATGTAAACAAATTTAAGGGGGAGCATCATGCAATTACTGCAGAACAAAGTGAAAGAGGAAGGCATTGTATTAAGCGGACAGGTACTTAAGGTGGATTCATTCCTGAACCACCAGATGGACCCGGTATTGATGAAAGAGGTGGGAAAGGAATTTACGCGATTGTTTAAGGAAGCGAACGTGACTCGTGTATTGACCATTGAATCCTCCGGCATCGCGCCCGGCATTATGACCGCGCTTGAGATGGAAGTGCCTCTCATCTTTGCACGAAAGCAGAAGTCGCTGACCCTCCGTGAGGATATATTCGTGGAGAAGGTGTATTCCTTCACCAAGCAGGAGACGAACGAAATTACGGTCGCGAAGAAATTCATCAAGCCCGGCGATAAAGTGCTGATCGTGGATGACTTCCTTGCCAACGGCGAGGCGGCGTTCGGGCTTGCCAGAATCGTAGAGCAGGCGGGTGCCGAGGTGGTAGGCATCGGGATCGTCATTGAAAAGGCATTTCAACCAGGAGGACGCTTGTTAGCCGAAGCGGGCTACCGAGTAGAATCGCTCGTACGGATTGCATCACTTGATGATGGCGTAGTGACATTCGCATAGGCCGAAAGCTAACAATTTAATTGGGGGGAATCAAGAAGCCATGGAACAACAGAAACAAGCGGTGCAAGAACCGATTTTTGATAAAAATCGGAGTCCGGGCAAAACCTTTTCATTGGGTTTACAGCATGTATTGGCAATGTACGCAGGGGCTATCATCGTACCGCTTATCGTTGGCGGACAGCTCGGCTTAACGACGGAGCAGCTGACGTATCTCATCGCCATCGACCTGCTTGCCTGCGGGGTTGCAACCTTGCTGCAGGTATTCGGCAACAAGTACTTCGGTATCGGTCTTCCGGTTATGCTCGGCTGCGCGTTTCAGGCCGTAGGTCCGATGATCATTATCGGACAGCAGCACGGGATGTCGGCAATTTATGGAGCGATTATCGCTTCCGGTTTATTTGTCATTCTGTTCTCCGGTTTATTCGGTAAGCTGATTAAGGTATTCCCGCCTGTCGTGACAGGCTCTGTTGTTACAATTATCGGTTTGACGCTGATTCCCGTAGCTTTGAATGACCTTGGCGGCGGTCAAGGCAGCGAGGATTTTGGCAGTGCGCTCAACATTTCCCTTGGCTTCGGCGTTCTTGCCTTCATCATTATCATGAATCGGTTTGCCAAAGGTTTCTTGCGTTCGATATCGGTACTTCTAGGTCTTATTCTAGGCACCTTGGTAGCCGCATTCTACGGTGAAGTGGATTTAACCCCGCTGCGCGAAGCCGGCTGGTTCCGTGCTCCACAGCCTTTCTTTTTTGGTACGCCGGAGTTTAAGATCGTTCCGATCATGACAATGATTCTCGTGGCGATTGTCAGTGTTGCCGAATCGACAGGCGTATTTATGGCACTTGGCAAAATCGTGGATCGTGACATTACCTCCAAGGATCTGTCCCGTGGCTACCGTGCGGAGGGTCTTGCGATTGTGGTAGGTGGTATTTTCAATTCGTTCCCTTATACCACATACTCTCAAAACGTGGGTCTGATTCAGATGAGCCGTGTGAAGACGCGTGACGTGATCGTTGTGGCAGGCGGCCTGCTGGTCTTGATCGGATTTGTTCCGAAAATTGCCGCCATGACACAGCTTGTACCAACATCGGTTCTGGGTGGAGCCATGGTAGCCCTGTTCGGGATGGTTGTATCTTCCGGTATTCGGATGTTAGGCGATCAAGTAGACCTTAACCGACACGAGAACCTGTTCATTATCGCATGTTCCGTCGGCATGGGCCTTGGTGTGACAACCGTACCGGGTCTGTTCGCGAGTCTGCCTGACAACCTGCGTATCCTTGCCGATAACGGCATTGTGGCGGGCAGCTTGACAGCGATTGTGCTGAACCTGATCTTCAATGGTTTGAGAAATACCAAGCCCAATTCCACAGAGCAAGGTGATTCAGCAGAAGGGCACGCTGCATAACAAATGTCCCTAAAAGCAGCCGGATGAACTCCGGCTGCTTTTTTTGATCCGGTCCCGTTAGTTCGAATCCCAACAAAACGGCTACCTCCATAGAGTGAAGGTAGCCGTTTTTACGTGAGGTACAAAAGCTTTAAACGCGCTGCATTTGTTTCTCTGCAATATTGCCGATCCAGGGCAGCTTGAACCATTTTCCCTGAATGGCGTTGGCCATAAGCACCAGCCACATCAAGACGCCGACCAGTGCCAGGAGGGCGGAGGCCAGAAGGCCGATGATAGGCACCGCACTCGACAGTAGGTGAGCGACGGCCAGGATGCCGAAGGCCAGCAAGGACTGCAGAGCATGGAATATGACGTAGCGGCTTCTTTTTTCTAATGAAAGAAACAGAATTCCTCCGACCATGGGAAAAAGATAGCACAGCGTAGCCGCCAGATTCTCGGGAAGTCCTGTGGACGATTTGAAAGGGGACATCTCATCAACTCCTTGTCTTAGACCGGTTCTGGGGTAGGGCAAGCTTTATACCTTACCTTATGAGCCGATGGGACAAAGTATGATGGTTAAATCCCGAACTTATTTCATTTTTAATTGCAGCAGATACTTCACGAGAGCATCCTGCTGCTCTTGCGTGAAACCGCTGCTTTCGTCCACCCAATACTCATGCCCCTGACCAGTGACATGGGTGTCTCTCAGCCTTAAGTCCTTACGGTTAGCCTCGATGACCTGCACTCTCAGCTTGCGGTCAATCAGGGCTTTCAGGCTGTTGTATGGGTCCGGGTGAATCCCTTTCATAAGCGTCTGCGATACGCCGGTTTGCGTCAGCTTAGGCCCGACCGCTACACCGCCGTCGTGCAAATACGGTGCGGACCAGCGAAGACCGATCAGCCCTTTGACCTTGTAACCGCCGCCCAACTGTTTATGGCCGAAGCCCAGCTCGATCTGCTCGGGGTCGATATCGTCCAGTGGGATTCTGATTACCTTGGCATCCGGAGGGATCGGCACTGGAGTGTCAGGTGGATAGAACTCTGCTTCGCCAAAAGCATTCTGCGTACGATGGAAAGCCTTGGCCCTTGTAGGCTCAGTGCCAATTTCAGCCGCGCGCATAACGCGATTATTCGTAAAGAAGTCGCCAGCGTGACAAGTGATGCATTGTGCTTTTTTGAAGACTTCCGCTCCGAGGTTGATCGTCTTGGCATCCGAGATTTCCTTGGGATCCGTTTCAGGCGGACGGATGGTATTTTGATAGGCGGACATGGCGTTAACCTGCTCCCCGGCTTTGAATCCCGGCGAACTGATGTACAGCCCGTTCGGGGCGATGGCTGAAACTTTCGGGAAATTCGGAATCTTAACAACCTCATTCACACCAGGGGTTCCGGGATTGGGATCCAGCCGGTTAAAGAATTCGGTTGGCTTCAGCCCGCTGCTTGGATCATAGCGAAACTTGCGATGGGCTGCATTTTGCAGAATAGTGCCCACATAAATCTCTTTGTCGATCCCCCATAACGGTTCGCTAACCTCGGTTTGACTCAAGGTATCCGTATTCTGGGCGTGAACATTGTTGCTGAAGGTGCTAAGTCCCCTGAAGGGACCCGCGGTAGCGAAGCCGCTCCAGCTGTAGGGATGATCGCCTTTCGTAAACATATCGGGAATTTGGGTCACGTCGCTCACCAAATCCACGGTTGTATCGAATGTGCCGGGCATCCATTTGACCAGATTTTCGTCAACGGCTTTCTCAAGCAGGGCGGGATCCGGCAGCGCTTCGGTTTTTCCTTTAGAGTTTACAACCGTACGCTGCTCGTTCTTGACATAATCCACCAGGCTCGTAATGTCGGTATGGGTAAAATACGCCGTGCTATTCGGGGCCAGTGCCAGCATTAAACCGAGGTTCAGATCGGAATTGGGCGCTCCTTCCACGACCATTCCCGTTTCCCGGTTTACGGTCGCATGGCAGGCCATGCAGCTAACGCCGATGCGGGCTTTGCCTTCGGCATATTTAATCGTAACGCCAATGGGGGAATAGGCGCCTTTGGCTACGTCAAAGCCGGTATCAATCTTATCTCCCTTGCGGAAGGATTTGTCGCCGATCGTAACATCCTGATCGAGTTCAACGCGTAGATTCGTTGTTTCGCGTCCCTTCAGCTCGGCGATAGCTTTTGCCACGTTTTTTAGCTTCATCGGACCATCGACGATCCCTAAGATATCCGTTAAAAAAACCTCATTGCCAAAGGACTCCTCATACAGTGTACGGCGCCCTAAGGCAAGCAGCTCTTTCGTCACCTCAACGGCGCCATGGGCGGCTGTTAATCTGGGGTCCTGATCCTTCAGGGCGGTACCGGGAACCGTAAGCGTCTTGCCCCAGATATCATACTGACGAATGAAACCCGTTTGCTGGGCTTGGAGCTGCGTGGTATTCTCAAGCTTATGTGCCGGTGGTATATAGGCGTATTCCGGCTCCACGATAGAAGCTGCAAGCCATATGGCTCCTACGATGGCGATCGGGATCAGCCATAGCAGAAGTCGCTTCGATTTTCGCATGTCACATCACCCTTTTATAAGCAGGTCTGATGAATCATCTCTTCACTGCCGATATGCAAGGGCTTTAATCTACTTCCACATCATGCCGCAGCGGAGATTCGGCATTCACCTGTTTATCAGGACCTTTTTCCTTCGGAACCAGACGCTCATCTGTCATGCCTCGATGGTGGTTTTCAAAATCATACTCCGCCAGCCGCCACTCCGTGGAGCCCTTCTGCGGATCGAACGGAAATTCCTCGCCGCGTTTCAAATATTCCTCCCGTCCCCATTCATTCGTATATGTTCCGTCTACTTCAACCTCTTCTCGCGAAATAGGGTGGAGATCCTTGTCTTTACCGGACATGTCGCATGCTCCTCTCAGGCTTGATTTTAGAAATGATTCATATCGCATAAAGTAACCAGAAAGAGGAGGTACTATCCGCTGAAATTTGCATGAAAGGTCAGATTATAGGCTTGTTAACGAATCGAATGCTTCTTGCATAGAGTCCGACGCTGGCGATTTGTCAGCTATTTGGCGAATTCGTTGCGGATTTTGATTTTAGATCATCGAGAATATACCGCTCCAGCAGAAACCGCGGGTTCTTCCAGCGGCTGACTTTGCTGTCGGCCGTAAATACGGCGACCGTATCCAATTGGGGGAAAAGGTAGATTTGCTGTCCTCCATGGCCGTGTGCAAGCGCAAAGGGGGTCCCGTTCTGAACCCCGGTCCACCACTGGAATCCGTAATCGCCAAACGCGGGATAGCCCTCAACCTGCGGAGCGAGTGCTTGCTTAAGCCATGATTCCGGGATGAGCGTGGTGCCTTGCCAAAGTCCCCCATTTAGGCAGCAAAGACCGAACTTGGCCATGTCGCGTGAGGTAAGATAGAGGCCGATGTGACCCATACTGTGGCCCTCGGGGCTTGGAGACCAGGCGGTATGACGAATGCCGAGCGGCTCGAATACATGTTGTCTGGCATAGGCGTAAGCATCCAATCCCGTAGCCTCGCTAATGGCAACGGAGAGCAGATGGGAATCCGTGCTCCGGTATTGAAAGAGGCCCATTTCCTGTTCAATGACAGGGAGGGATAGCGCGAAGCTCGTCCATTTTTGGTTGCGGTGGAACCGGTGAATGAGCGGTTCCCCGAGCTTTTTACCGGTTTGCCACGCAAAGCCTGAGGTCATCGTCAGCAGATGATGAAGGGAAACCTTTTGCAATAGGGGATGGGCTCGTTCGGGAACATATCGCTGGAAGATGTCAATTACTGAGGAATTCAGGTCAGGTAATTCGCCGCGTGAGTGGGCGATGCCGCATAATACCGACGTAAAACTCTTGGTAGCGGACCTGAGATCATTCAGCGAGGTAATGCCATGACCGTTGTAATAGCGTTCGTAGATGAGTTTGCCGGCATGGAGCAGAAGAAAGCTGCGCATTTTCGGGTATTGTTTCTGAATGATCTGATCGACCTGATCGAGCACATCGCGCTGAAGGCCTGCGTCTTCAGGCTCCGCAACAGGAATAGGCGAGCTTATATCAACAGAGGAGTGGAGAAAAGACTGGGTATTCGACATCATATTTAAAGGCCTCCTTGTATCTTAAATATGTTATTCTGAGTATCAATTTGTGATATTCGCTGATTTCTAGAGTTGGCGGGAGGTTCGATTGAATGTATCTTAACCAATTCCGGGCACAAAGAATGACCTGATGAAAAAACATAGGACAAAAAAACATTTTTTGGGAAAGATGAAACAAACAGAAGAATATGATATAATATATTAATGATTCAGTTGCATGCTGTTTGGGTATGTATAGTGTCAGGTGCATTGGTAAGTTGCTGAATATCAACCTAATCATCACCGTAAGAACTGCAATATGGCTTCAACTTAATGAGGTAGATCTTTTCGGCATTCTCTTTAAACGGAGTAATTTTATTCCACACGTTTTGGGAGGGATCCATCATGGCAACGAAAGGTCACAATGAGGTTAAGGAAAGTCTGCGGGAAATGACACGAATTTTCCGGCCTAAAGATCCGAAAAAATTTGTAAAGGAGTATGTCCGGAAGTACCATATTATGGGGGGCTATGAAGAAGAGCTTACTCTTGTTGTTGAGCATGAACTTGGCAAGCTGAATTCCTCCGTTTCGTAACCTGTAATAGCACCTGGTCTATAGAAATATCACCAACACGCATCGCATCTTCACCTTGTTAATGACTAATGACATGAACCATTTAGAGTCTATGGTTAAACCGTTTTTGGGACCAATGTCCCGAAAGCGGTTTTTTTGCGTTTGTCAGTCCCCGTTTAGTCAACAGGCTCATACTTCCTCGGAAAGTCCATTTTCTAGGGGTATTTTGCAACTGTCCCTACATATATTGTTAGCAATCGATCCGATTAGGATATAAGGGAGTGGACAGATGTGAGGATACAGCTGAGACGGAAGGAAGAGATCGGACATATCCGCGAGGCGGGACGTATATTGGCTGCGTGTCACCGTGAAATAGCGAAAGTCATCAAACCGGGGATCACAACGAGCGAGATCGATGCCAGGGTCGAGAAATTCCTGGAGAAGAACGGAGCCTTTCCCGAGCAAAAAGGCTATAAAGGATTTCCATACGCCACTTGTGCATCTGTAAATGATGTGGTGTGTCACGGATTTCCCGACCGGAGGCCGCTGCAAGCGGGGGATGTTGTGACCATTGATATGGTGGTGAATAAAAACGGATGGCTGGCGGACTCCGGCTGGACCTATGCGGTAGATACGGTTTCCCCAGAAGTAAAGCAGCTGATGAAACATACGCATGAAGCGTTGTTTAAAGGGATCGAGGCGGTACGGCATGGGGTAACCTTGGGTGACGTGGGCTATGCGATCGAGCAGGTTGCCGAAAGGGAAGGCTACGGGATTGTCAAATCGCTTGTCGGTCATGGCATCGGCCGGGCCATTCACGAACCGCCCGATGTGCCGAACTATGGAATTCCGGGGAGGGGACTGAAACTCAAACAAGGAATGGTGATTACCATCGAACCGGTGTTCACCCTGGGATCTTCGGGTGCCGTGTTCTGGGGGGATGACAGTTGGACCATCTCCAGTGCGGATGGATCGGTAGGCGTACAGTATGAGCATACCATTGCGGTTACTCGTGAAGGTGCTGTTATTCTGACGGATTAAGATTGCGAAAAATATACCATAATAATAGAAGATATTCTTCGCGATGTTGCCTAGGCTTGCGGAGAACGCCTCCTTTATCATGGGGGCTCAGATGAACGGGGAGTGGCTGCACACAGATTCAAAAAGGCGGAAATGACTGTATATATAGCTATGAAGGCTGTCGCTGACGGGTTGCAGAGGATGTCGAATGATAGGTCGTCGGGTGGGAGATACCGTTTGAAAGCGATTGCAAAATCAGTAACGGCGCGACTTTGACGACTTTTCGAACAATTTGTGAACTCCCTGTGAATGATTGACAAAAGCAACCCATGAACTTATATTTAATAAGTGATTGCTTTAATTGACAGGATTACTTCATCCGTGATTGTGCAGGTAGATTACCGCTGTTTGCGCCGGATGGTAGTCTACGAAAATCGGAAAAGTGGGGTAGATCAATGATGAAACGGTGGCAGGCTGTAAAGCGTCTTCTTCCTTTGATGGCCATGTTTGCTTTGGTGTTATCCGGCTGCGGCCGAGAGGATTTGTCGGTCTTAAGACCACAAGGTCCGGTAGCACAAGGTCAACTGGATTTAATTAAGCTCTCCATTTCGATTATGACCGTCGTAATGGTTGTGGTATTTGGAATTGCCGCATACGTGCTTGTTAAATTCCGTAGAAAGAAGGGACAAGATGAAATTCCTGAGCAAGTAGAAGGTAACCATAAGCTAGAGATTATTTGGACGGCGATTCCGCTGCTCTTGGTACTCGTGCTTGCAGTTCCTACTATTCAAAAGGTATTTGCTTACGGAGAGAACGACTGGAACAATCCAGATGCAGTTAAGGTGGAAGTTACTTCTCACCAATTCTGGTGGGAGTTCAATTATCCAGACTACGGCGTAAGAACCGCTCAAGAGCTGGTTATTCCTGTAGGCAAGAAAATTGCTTTCCAATTAAAAACGAATGATGTGCTTCACTCCTTCTGGGTACCATCGCTCGGCGGCAAGATGGATACAAACACAGAAGGCAGCGTTAACTACATGACTCTGGTTGCTGACAAAGCGGATACATACATTGGTAAATGCGCAGAGTTGTGCGGTCCTTCTCACGGTTTCATGGAATTCCGGGTGAAAGCGGTTGACGATGCGGCATTTGACAAATGGGTTGCGGCATTCAAAGAACCTGCTGTGCTTCCTGCGGATGCGGCACTCGCCGAGAAATTCAAAACCAACTGCCTTTCTTGCCACGCTGTCGGCGACCAAGGCGGGGCAATGGGACCAAACCTGACCGGCATTGGATCACGTGAGACGATAGCGAGTATCTTGCTGAACGACATAAGCGGCAAACCAGGCACGAAGCCGACAAAAGACAACCTGGTGGAATGGCTGATGGAGCCTCAGGCTGTAAAACCTGGCAACACGATGCCTAATCCGAAGGATCTCGGCTTCAGTGACGAAGAAATCGAGCAGATCGCCGATTACTTGGCCAATTATAAGTTGGATAATTAATACAGCAAGAACTTTAAAAGGGGGTACAAACCTTGGCTCACGCTCATGCTCAAAGCCATAGCGTCAAACGCTACTCGGGGTTAATGGATTGGCTAACAACCGTTGACCACAAGAAAATCGGTATATTATACCTGATAGCGGGCGGCTTATTCTTCGGGATTGGCGGTATTGAAGCGATTCTGATTCGCTTGCAGCTGATCAAGCCGATGAACGATCTGGTATCGGCTCAGGTATTTAACGAATTGATTACCATGCACGGAACGACGATGATCTTCCTTGGCGTAATGCCAGTTATTTTTGCCGTGATGAATGCGGTCATTCCGCTTCAGATCGGTGCACGTGACGTCGCGTTTCCATTTTTGAACTCGCTCGGATTTTGGACATTTTTGTTCGGTGGAATTTTGCTTAACCTTAGCTGGATTATGGGCGGAGCGCCTGATGCGGGCTGGACATCCTATACGCCGCTATCCACAACGGACTATTCATCTACACATGGTGTAGACTTCTATACGATAGGTCTTCAGATAGCGGGTCTGGGTACGTTGATCGGTGGTATCAACTTCCTGGCTACCATCATAACGATGCGTGCACCTGGAATGTCCTTCATGAGAATGCCAATGTTTACATGGACGGCTTTCATTACATCGGCCATGATCCTGTTCGCATTCCCTGCAGTTACGGTAGGTCTCGTATTGCTTAGCTTTGACCGTTTGCTCGGTGCCAATTTCTTTGATGTTGCGGCTGGCGGTAGCCCCGTGTTGTGGCAGCATATTTTCTGGATTTTCGGTCACCCTGAAGTTTACATTCTGATTTTGCCGGCATTCGGTATTATCTCAGAAGTTATTCCGACATTCTCCCGTAAACGTTTGTTCGGATACAGCTCCATGGTATTTGCAACCATCCTGATCGCCTTCTTGGGCTTCATGGTTTGGGCTCACCATATGTTTACGACAGGTCTTGGACCTGTAGCGAATGCGCTCTTCTCCATCGCAACGATGCTAATCGCCGTTCCTACCGGTATCAAAATCTTTAACTGGCTCTTTACGATGTGGGGCGGTCAAATCCGCTTTACCAGTGCAAACCTGTTCGCGATCGGTTTCGTACCGACGTTCGTTATGGGTGGGGTTACCGGTGTCATGCTGGCATCTGCTCCTGCAGACTTCCAGTACCATGATACGTATTTCGTTGTAGCTCACTTCCACTACGTTATCGTTGGTGGTCTGGTATTCGGTTTGTTTGCCGGACTCCACTACTGGTGGCCAAAAATGTTCGGTCGCGTACTGAACGAAACGCTTGGCAAATGGACGTTCTGGTTGTTCGCAATCGGCTTCCATATGACATTCTTCGTACAGCATTTCCTTGGTTTGCTCGGTATGCAGCGGCGGATTGTCTCTTATCTGCCGAACCAGAATTTTGACGAACTTAACTTTATCAGTACCATCGGTGCAATCTTGATGGGGATCGGCGTTTTGGCTTTCCTGGCAAACGTTGTTGCCACTTCAAGAAAACCGGTTGGTGCTCCTAACGATCCATGGGAAGATGGCCGTACGCTCGAGTGGAGTATTCCTTCTCCACCGCCAGAGTACAACTTTAAGCAAATTCCGCTTGTTCGCGGTATAGACGCTTATTGGAAAGAGAAGATGGCAGGCAATAAAGAGATGACACCATCCGAACCGGTTGGTCCGATCCACATGCCTTCGCCAAGCATCCTTCCGTTTGTGATGTCACTGGGTCTGTTTATCGCGGGTCTAGGTTTCATGTTTAGCACGGAGGACTTCTCGAATTCGTTCATGAGCTTAATCTTCAATAAATATATCGTTCTGATTGTTGGTCTTCTGATTACGTTCGCGGCAATGATCGCTCGTTCCCTGTACGATGATCATGGATATCATATCGAAGTTGAAGAACTGGAAGGGGAGGGGAAAGCATGAGTCACGCTGAACATGTAAACGGCGAACTTCCTCACGAGCCGGAGAAGGCAACACTCGAAGGCCGTAATAAGGTTCTTGGTTTCTGGCTCTTCCTCGGTGGAGAGGCCGTGCTCTTCGGTACGTTGTTTGCAACGTTCCTGGCGCTTCGCGGCCAGAACAACGAAGGCCCAACCGCAGCCGAGCTGTTCTCTCTGCCAATTACGGCAGCAGCAACGCTGATATTGCTTGTCAGTTCCTTGACCAGTGTGTTCGCCATTCAGGCGCTTCACCGTCACAATATCGAGAAGCTGAAGTTGTGGCTGATCGTAACCGTTGTTCTGGGTCTTGGGTTCCTTGGCCTTGAGATTTATGAGTTCTATGAATATGTTGTGCATGAATCGTTTAACATGAAGACGAGTGCATTCTCGTCTGCATTCTATACGCTGGTTGGCTTCCACGGTGCCCACGTTGCTTTCGGGGTTGTGTGGATCAGCCTGTTGATCGCTCAGCTGTACAGAAAAGGGTTAACCGTGGTTACAGCACCTAAGGTATATGTTTCTGCCATGTACTGGCACTTTATCGACGTTGTATGGGTGTTCATCTTCTCGGTCGTATACCTTCTTGGAAAGGTGGGCTAAGGAATGACTGCGAATCAACAATCTAATGAGGGGCCTACAGTGAAACACCGCCATCGTGTGGAAGGCCCCGAGAAACACATTGTTGTCTTTATTTTCTCCATTGTCCTGACTGCGATTGCTTTTGCGGCTGTCGCAGCCGGTGGCATCAACACAGCATTTACGATCATCATTTTGCTGGTTATGGCTGTGTTGCAGGTGTTCGTGCAAATGGGTTACTGGATGCACTTGAAGGACAAAGGGCATCTAATGCCGATCCTGTTTATGATTGGCGGCTTCTTCGTAGCTAGTACCTGTATTGTCATGGCACTGTTCTGGGTTTGGTGGTAAAATGAAAAAGAGGTGGGCTACTATCAGCCCCCTCTTTTTTTAAATCGTAGGTAGGTGTCACAATTTGGACAGAATTTAACCCGTTATGGGGAGGTTTTTGCATGCTGGGCTTAGAATATTTTAGTTTTGCAGATAAATGGAGTCCCTTGTTCCTGGCATTTATGCTGCTCGTAACAGCAGGTTACTTCCTGTTGACCGGGCCGCTGAGCAGTCGATTCGAAGGGAGTGCTCCGGTTTCCGCAGGAAGGAAAACACTGTTTGTAGGCGGTATGCTTTCGTTCTATCTTGCACAGGGTGGCCCCATTGATCTGCTGGGGCATACGATGTTCTCGTTTCACATGGTCAGTATGGCAATGTCCTATTTAATGGCGGTGCCACTCTTGATTCTGGGTATTCCTGTTTGGATGTGGCGTGCCTTCGATAAGGTTAATCCGTTTAAGAAGCTCGGTTTCCTGGCGCGTCCGATTGTTGCCGCGGTTCTGTTTAACGGTTTATTTTCTTTTTACCATGTCCCGGTTATCCATGATTTTGTTATGTTGAACTTCTGGGTGCACCGTCTGTACTATATGATCCTGTTCATTGCCTCACTGCTGATGTGGTGGGCCATTATTAACCCGATCCCGGAGAAGGACAAGTCCTCAGGGCTTTTGAAAATGGGGTACATCTTTCTGAATATGGTCTTGCTGACACCGGCATGCGCGCTCATTATTTTCTCGAGCGAGCCGATGTACGCGACCTACAGCGATCCGGTGGTATGGGCGAAGGCGATGGGATACTGCGTAGCTGGTGATACTTCGGCATTGCTTAGTCAATTTGGCGGACCGGAGTTCTTCGGTTATCTGGAGCCCTCGATTGACCAGCGAGTGGGCGGGATCATCATGAAGTTTTTCCAAGAGATTATTTTTGCTTCGATGCTGGCCTATGTGTTCTTTCATTGGTACAAACGAGAAAATCAGGAAGACGATCCTTTGCCTGGCGAGATTCCTCCCGGCAAGCTCAATCAGGCGTAACAGGATTATTGAAGGGGGATCCATATGGATTGGTTTTTTATATTTCCTACGGTCAGTACAACGTTTATTGTCATCAGCGCCGTGCTGGTAGCGATTGGCTGGGGTCTTATTATTAAGGGGAAGCGCGAAGCCCACAAGAAAGTGATGATCTGGGCGGCCGTCGCGGCTGTCATCTTCTTTATCATCTATTCCTCGCGCACCGTATTCATCGGCAACACGTCATGGGGTGGTCCCGATGATCTGCAACCGTATTATCAGGTATTCCTGGTCTTCCACATTGTACTGGCTACCGTAGCAGCGGTCTTTGGGATCACGACATTGACCCTCGGCTTTAAGGAGAAGTATTCCAAGCATCGCAAGTGGGGCAGAGTTACGTCGATCATCTGGTTCTTTACTGCCATTACCGGCGTAGCCGTGTATACCTTGCTGTACTTGTTATATCCGGGCGGGCATACTCAGCCTGTATGGAAAGTGATATTTGGAATGTAAGCGTGGGAGAACACCCGTCAGAGAGATCTGGCGGGTGTTTTTTAATTTGAGGAGCGGCTCATTCAAGAGGCAATGTGAGGCAGTGGTGGGGGAGTGTAACCGCTCCGGTCGCTGTTGAAACCAGGAAACTAGGATGAGATAAGGTGGTTGTTTCCCGGTTTCAAAGGCGAACGCCAGGTCTCCTCCACGGCTACACTCCCCTGTTGCTGGGAAGCTCTTGAATGAGCCGCAGCAGGGAGGTGGCACCCGGCAGGAAACCTCTGCCGGTGTTTAGAGTGTGCGGGATGTGGTGGGGAGTGTACCCGCTCCGGTCGCTGTTGAAACCAGGAAACTAGGATGAGATAAGGTGGTTGTTTCCCGGTTTCAAAGGCGAACGCCAGGTCTCCTCCACGGCTACACTCCCCTTGTTCAGGGAAGCTCTTGAATGAGCCGCAGCAGGGGAGAGTGGCACCCGGCAGGAAACCTCGGCCGGGAATTTTTTTACAACTTCTATTGACACTGTTTATATACACACTATATACTGTGTATAAAGATATACACAGTGAGCACAGTAATCACACTAAGCACAGTGAAACTTAGACTGCGATGATAAAACGAAATGAATATATGAAGGAATGAAAGGATGAGACGCATTGCAACAGGTTTTCCATAATGCGATGAAGATCGTGAAGAAAGACTTCGCAAGCGATAAGTTCCAACTCATATGGACGATACTGTTCATGCTGTACATGGGGCTTTCCACGAGTTTCGTCATAAACGTTCAGTTTGAGCATCTAGAGGAATACAACAACCCGTTTGTCGATTTTATCATGGTGCTTTTTGCTCCTTTTGTAGGATTTGTATTTAACAGAAGGTCCTTCAAATATTTGAACGAGGATTCATACACCCGAATGCTGTACTTTTACCGGAGCATACCGGTGCCGGCTTCCGCGATTTTTGTTAGTCGGATCATAAATAGCCTGATCGCTTTTGCCATCAACAGCATCGTGTTTTATGGATTCATCTACGCAATGGGGAATCACATAAGAAGTGCGATGGCTATTCCCGAATATATCGCCTTTATGCTGACGTGGGTCGGTGTCGGATTTTTATTAACGGGGCCTTATATTTACTGGGAAAACATGTGCAGCGGCAAGGTGTATCTCAGGAACACCGTTCTTCTGAATCCGCTCATTGCCGGATCGGTCGCCGTACTAAGCCTTCTGGGATACAGCATATTCGAATTCGTAGCGAATGCCGCCATGAAATGGGGACTGTTATCCCCTGTGATGTGGGGCTCGTTGATTGCGGGATTGGCGTCTATGATGCTTATGAGCAAATTAACATACATTCGGCAGCAGACCCGGGATTTATCATGAAGGATATGAAGTTGAATCCGTATTGCATAGCAATGGCACGGGTTTATGTACAAAAGAAAAGCGAGGTGATAAAAGGTGCGACTTCTGATACAGATCAATGAAAATAGCGCAGAGCCTTTATATCACCAGATTGAAACACAGCTGCGCTCGCTCATTATTAGCGGTCAGATCGAGGAGGGAACGCTATTGCCATCCATTAGGGAATTTGCCGGGAATCTGAAGTGTAGCGTTATTACGGTGCGCAGGGTGTATCAGGATCTTGAGAATGAAGGGTTGCTGCGAACGAGACAAGGTACGGGAACTTTTGTTGCTGGTGTCGGCGACCAGGCCCGAGAACAATATAAACGCGATGCGGTTATAGAGGCATTAAGGATTGCTGTAGATAAAGGGCTTGCCGTTCAATTCAATGAAGATGAGATGAAAGAGATGTTCATGGAAGTTGTCCGCGAAAAATATGACACAAAAGGAGGTCGCTAACATTCCATGGAACCGCATGTTATTGAATTTCGTAATGTCATTAAACGACGGAAAACGAAAACCATCGGTCCGATACAATTATCGATCCCTCAAGGATATATTGTTGCTCTGGTGGGACCTAATGGCTCGGGAAAAAGCACCTTGCTGAACATGATGATGCAGACCGTGTTTCCGGACGAAGGGGAGATCACTTGGTTCGGCGAGTCTTACCGGGGAGAGCTTCCCGTCTCCATCCGTAAACAAATGGGCTTCGTACCTGAGCAGCTGAGCGTAGAGGAACAGAATATGACGGTGGATGAAGCGGCCAGCTTTCGCGCTTCCTGGTATGACACTTGGGACGGTTATTTTTTCGATGAGCTGTTATCCCGGTTCGATGTCCCGCGGGGGGTAAAACTTCGCAAGATGTCCAAAGGGGAACGACGCAAATTCGAGATTGCCGCTGCACTTGCGCCAAGGCCCAAGTTTTTGCTGCTGGATGAACCTTCTTCCGGTCTTGATCCTTTCGCTTGGAAGCTGATGATCGATCAGCTGCACAAAGTGATGAAGTCCATGGACACAACAATCGTGCTCTCAACCCATGTGGTGGATGAAATTCGCCGTCTGGCAGACTACGTCATTTTAATCCATCATGGGAAGCTGCTGGGCATGGTGGAGAAGGACTCGCTGCTGGATAACTGGAAGGAGTGCTGGATCCAAGAGGATGCCTCCATTGTCGAGGAGCTGCCGGGTATTCTGAGTTTCAAACAAGAGACAGCGACTACGATTTCTTTTATAACGACGGAATGCTTGGAAGTGGAGAAGATCCTGCAGTCTGCAGGCATACCGTTTATTCAGACCCGTTCCCTGGAGCTGGATGAAGTGCTTCGATTATGGATTGACGGAAACATACCTGCCAACGTGCAGAACTAGGATAGAGAGGGGTTTTTACGATATGCAACGCTTGCAATTAGACAATGTAGTTAAGATTTATGCGGACAAAACGGCGGTAAACCGGATTTCGCTTCAGGTTGAGGAAGGTGAAATCTACGGACTGCTGGGTGCTAACGGCGCTGGCAAAACAACCACCATGCGGATGGTGCTTGGATTGATCTACCCGGATGACGGAACAATTCTGTATAACGGAAAGCCGTATAACAAGGAACTGCGCCACATTATGGGTTACTTGCCGGAGGAGCGCGGGTTATACCCGAAAGTGAAAGTCAGCGAGCAGATTTCCTACTTGGCGCAGCTGCGGGGCATGTCCGCGAAAGACGCGGATAAGAGTCTGAAATATTGGCTGGAACGGTTTGAAGTACCTGACTATTACGATAAGAAGATTGAGGAACTCTCCAAAGGTAACCAGCAAAAAATGGGCTTTATCGCAGCGGTTGTTCATGACCCGCAAATTCTGATTCTGGACGAAGCCTTCAGCGGGCTGGATCCGGTGAACGTCGAACTTCTGAAATCAACGGTAAAAGAACTTCGCGACAAGGGTACAAGCATTCTGTTCTCCACCCACCGGATGGAACATGTCGAGGAGTTGTGTAAGAACATTACCATTCTGCATCGCTCCAATACGGTAGTGAAGGGAAATCTGAAGGATATCAAATCCAAGTATCCTCGTGAAGAAGTGTTGCTCGGTACGTCCGGTGAAGTCGGGGGTCTTGAAGCTCTACCAGGCGTAACGGCTGTGGAGCGAACAGAAGACGGCTACTCCATCCGGATCAGCCAGGTTGATGCAGCGCAAAACATTTTGAATACAGCCATGTCGCAAAGCACGATCCATCGGTTTGAAGTGAAGGAGCCGACACTCAATCAAATCTTCATAAAGGCGGTAGGTGAATCCAATGAATAATATGTGGACCGTTATCCGATTTACGTTCATGAATAAAATAAGAACAAAGTCCTTTCTCGTTTCAACTTTGATTTTTGCACTCATTATTACGATCGGGATCAATCTTCCTTTTCTGATCCAAATGTTTACGGGAGATAAGGCTGGATCCGAAGAAACCACCCGCATCGGCCTGGTATACGGACAGGAGCAGATGCTCGCCGAACAACTGGAGACTACCTGGAGTAACCTGCCGACAACTTCCTATGAATTAATAAAATACGAAACGGCTGATGAAGCCGCGCTGAATAAGGATATTAAGGATGACGTAATCGAAGGTTATCTGAAATTCGAAGCGCAAGAAGGCAATACGTTCCCGACCGTGGTCTACAGCTCTGAAGATGAGGCGATGAGCCCGGAACTGCAATCCAATCTGCAAGCAGCTCTACAAGTGGCAAAGACGCGCAGCATTGTAGACGGACTTGATTTGTCCGATGCGCAGATTAATGAACTGAATCAACCGGTTCAGATTGACGCTCGGAGTATCGATCCTACAGAAACAGGTAACGCTGGCGGAGCTTCCGGAGAGAAAGAAGGAGCTTCCGAGGTTATTAACTACATTGTTGTGTATGCACTGATTATTCTCTTCTTCTTCACTTTGATGGGGACAGGTAACATGATCGCATCTGAAGTAACAACAGAGAAGAGCTCCCGCATTATGGAGATTTTGATTACAAGCGTATCTCCGCTGAGCCAAATGTTTGGTAAGGTTATCGGCATGTTCCTGTTGGGACTGTCACAGATCGCGGCATTTGGAGTTGTAGTTGTTGTGAACTTGATACTGCCGCACAATATAGATACATTGAAGGACATGAATCTCGACCTGACAGCCATAGACCCGATGCTGCTGGTGTTCGGTTTAATCTTCTACATCCTTGGCTATTTCTTGTATGCGATGCTCTACGCGGCTATCGGTTCGATTGTCAGCCGTACCGAGGATTTGGGGCAGGCGGTCATGCCGATTACGATGCTGTCCCTGGTGGCATTCTATATCGCCATCTTTAGCCTAAGTGCTCCGAATTCGATGCTGATGAAGGTATCCACCTACATCCCGTTCATCTCGCCAACCACGATTCTGGTTCGTATCGGCCTTGGCGATATAGCAGTGTGGGAGATTCTTCTTTCGCTGGCGATCCTGATCGTATCCATCCTCGTTTTCGGTTGGCTGGCTGCGAAAATCTATCGCACCGGTGTCCTGATGTACGGCAAGCGCCCTACATTCAAGGAGCTTAGAAAAGCGATGAAGGCTTATAAGATGTAAGCATAGGCAGCACAAATAGTTGTGGGCTGCTGAAGCAAGAAAGTAGAAGACTAGTGGGCGCCATACCAACCATCGGTATGGCGAACCATCATAAATCTTTGATCATTAATGAAGCGCACTGGCAGTTATTCTTTGGAACAAGAATTACAAGATGAAATTTTCAAGATTATACGAAAATAAAGGAGATTACATAAATGAAAAACTGGAAAAAAATGCTCTTGTCCCTCGCGATTTCGGTTGGGTTACTCGCTTCGGCAGTACCTGCCATGGCTGCCCTACAACAACAGCCGGCAGTGAAAGTGGATAACCAGGTTGTTCAATATTCGCTTGGTACACCGATTATAGACAAGGGCACAACGCTTGTTCCGCTCAGAACAACGCTTCAGGCTCTGGACGTGAAACTGAAGGGTACAGCAGATGACACGATCCATGTCGTTGTGGATGGCAAAACCATTACGCTGAAAGGTAAACTGAAACAAATCAATGGTGTAACCTATGCGCCAATTCGAGTTGTTGGGGACGCTGCGGGTTATAAGGTTAGCTGGGATGCGAAAACTCGCGCCGTTCTGCTGGTTTCCAAGGAAACAGAAACCGCACAAGCTGGCGGCCGCGGCTTCATGTGGGAAGTGGAGAGCAACGGGAATACAGTGTACCTCGTAGGCTCCATGCATATCGCGGATGACAGCTTCTACCCGCTACGTCCAGAGTTTGAAGAAGCATTTGCCGAGGCAGACTATCTCGGTGTTGAGATTGATATCAGCAAAGCGGCTGATGAGGAGCAGCAGAAACTGATCATGGATCTGGGAATGTATCAGGATGGGACAACCTTGAAGGACCATGTATCCAGTGAGACCTATGCCAAGCTTGGCGGAATTCTGAAGCAAAGTGGCATGCAGCCGAATGCACTCGATGCATTCAAGCCTTGGGTTGCCGAAACCACGATCAGTAGTCTGAAATCCGTGAAAGCCGGGTACGACGCATCAGCTGGAATCGACCTGTATTTCATCCAGAAGGCTATTGAACGCAAAGTGCCGATTCTGGAACTGGAGACTTATGAATCCCAGCTGGGCATGTTTGATAACTTCTCCAAGGAGCTGCAGGAGAAAAACCTCAATATCGCCCTCGATAACTTCGACGTACTGGACGAGAGCGTGAACCAGATGGCCGAAATGTGGAAAACAGGCAATGACGAGCAGCTGCTCGAGTTAACAAACAGCATGTCGGGTGACGAGGAATATAACAAAGCGATGCTGATCGACCGCAACATCGGCATGGCAGACAAAATCGACGGATATTTGAAAAACGGCAAAAACGAAGAGTATTTCATTGTGGTAGGGTCAGCTCATTATCTGGGTGAGCATGGCATTGTGAAGCTGCTTAAGGATAAAGGCTATACTGTCGTTCGCAAATAAATAGCTACAGGTTTGTGGCCTTCAGGAAACGAAAACCTTCCAATGATCGTTATTCGATCATTGGAAGGTTTTTTTAATTGTTCTTCCTGGCAGAAATTTCATGATGTTTCTAGAGTCTAGACATCGGCTGCAAACCGTTCTGCACCAGCCTTTGACAGACTTCCGACCAAATGGTTTCGGCAGTGGCAATCAATGCAGCGCTTTCATTTTTCCAAAAAAACAGTTGATAATTGAGAAATCATCCTCTATGATAATGTCATCAGACCGGATATGAAAATTAAAGCACTTTAACTTTTATACATACATCATCCTATGAAACCCTGAAAACAGGGGAAACTTTATATTGAAAGTTAAAGCGTTATAATTTTCAAAATAAAAAGAAAGGTTGGTGTTTCCGTGACCCATCGCGAAAGCCGACGGCAGACGTTATACATGTACCTCTTCATCGCTCCATGGCTTATCGGTTTCCTGGTGTTTGCCTTGTATCCGATTCTGTCATCCCTTTATTACAGTTTCACGGACTATGACATTATCCACCCACCGAAATATGTCGGCCTGGCGAACTACTCCGAAATGTTTCAAGATGATCTGTTTTGGAAATCCGTTGTGGTAACGGTACGGTATACGTTTATAAGCGTACCGATCCAACTGTTGCTGGCACTCGGATTTGCGCTCCTGCTCAATACGAAAATACCGTTCCGCGGATTTTTCCGGACCGCCATGTATTTTCCGAGCATGGTATCCGGCGTGGCGATGTCACTGCTGTGGTACTGGATTTTCAATCCATCGATCGGTCTGTTCAACTATGTTTTGTCCTGGTTCGGCATCAGTGGCCCGTCCTGGCTTATGAGTCCGGATTATGCGCTTTACGCTCTGATCATTATGTCCTTCTGGACAGTAGGTTCAGGCATGATTCTGTTCCTCGCAGGACTCATGAGCGTGCCTGCCAGTCTCGTGGAAGCCGCCAAGCTTGACGGTGCGGGACGCTTCCGGATTTTTCTGAATGTGACGCTCCCCATGATATCACCGGTGCTGTTGTTCCAGCTGATTATGGGTGTCATTGACTCCTTCCAGGTATTTACGCAAGCGTACGTCATGACCCAGGGCGGTCCTAACTACTCAACATGGTTCTATGTTTACAACCTGTACACCAGCGCCTTCAAAGAATACCGGGCTGGATACTCATCCGCTCTCGCGTGGGTTCTGCTGATCGTTGTCATGCTGTTTACGGCACTAATTATGAAATTCTCGAACCGTTATGTTCACTATGAAGGAGGCGGACGCAAATGAGAACCATTCCGACAGCCAGTCCTTCGGCTTCACCTTCTACGAATAAACGCCGGCGCAAAATCGATGTCGTAAGCATTGCCAGCTTTATTGCCTTAGTGGTCACCACCTTTCTCATGCTCCTGCCTTTGTTTTTCATGGTTTCGACCTCGCTGAAATCGAAGAAGGAACTCCTGAAGTTTCCTCCGACCTTTTTGCCGGATTCCTGGCAGTGGAGCAACTACAAGGAAATTTTCGAAACGCTAAACTTCGGCCAAATGTACATGAACAGTCTCATTATCGGCACTTTGACCGTGGTCGGCACTCTGTTGTCGTCGGCGCTGGCAGCCTACGGCTTTGCCAGATACCGGGGCAAGGGCAGCAACCTGTGGTTCATGTTGATGCTCAGCACCATGATGCTTCCTTATCCAGCGATTATGATCCCGCAGTTCATTCTTTTTTCCAAGCTGAACTGGATCGATACGTTCTTGCCGCTGATCGTACCTGCATTTTTCGGCTCGGCATACAACATCTTTTTGCTGCGCCAGTTCTTTTCCACGCTGCCGGATGAGTTGTTTGACGCAGGGCGCATGGACGGTTGCAGCGAGCTGCGGATGTGGTGGCGGATTGCCTTGCCTCTGTCTGGTCCGGCACTTGCAACCGTTGCCATCTTTGCCTTCATTTACAGCTGGAACGACCTGCTGACACCCGTGCTCTACCTAAGCTCATCGGATAAATTTACGCTTCCGGTCGGTATGTCTTCCTTCACCTCGTCGCGGTTTCGCATTCCACCGTGGCATCTACTCATGGTTGCCTCCGTGCTCGCCATGCTGCCGATTGTCACCTTATTTGCGATAGCCCAGAAACGATTTGTTGAAGGAATTGTACTTACAGGCATCAAGTAAAGACCCCGCCGCAGCGGCGGCAAACAAACTTGAGTATATGGGGGACTGTAGTTCATGAAAAAAAGAAGGATTAAAAAGACCTATGCACTTCTGCTTGCGTTCAGCATGCTCGTCGTATTGGCATTGTCCGGCTGCACCGGCGGCAAATCAGCGGGAGAGGTAGCTCCCGAAGGCAAAGGCGACAGCGGCGGTTCTTCAGGCGAGCAAGTAACCATTACGCATTACACGATGGATTCGGAAGACCGGACTTTTATTGAAAAGCTGGTTCCGGACTTTGAAGCCAAGCACCCTAACATCAAGGTCCGAATAGAAAAGGCTCCTTACGAGCAGTTTGATAGCAAGCTGCAAACGCTGATCGCTGGCGGTAAATCGCCTGACGTGACAAGCCATTATGGCTACGGCGGTTTTGCGGAATATTTCAACAAAGATATGCTGCTTGACATGAACGACATTATAAAGGAAGACGGCTTTAAGGCATCCGATTACAGCATCCCGGAAGACCTCATGGACATCTATACCATCAAAGACCATGTATACGGGATTCCGGTCAATATGTATGTGACCCTCATGCTCTATAACAAAGACATGTTTGATGCTGCCAATGTTCCTTATCCTCCAAGCGATTACGAGGACAAGAGCTGGACGTTTGACAAAATGGTTGAAGAAGCCAAGAAAATGACGCATGTATCCGACGATATCGCTAAAACACAGTATGGCGTCGACTTTACATGGTCCGAACGCGATATGCGCCCGCTGTATTTCGGCGTTGAGCCCTACTCCCAGGATACCTGGACCAACGGCGGCGTGCCCTCGGAGACACACTTTGATTCTCCTGAAGTGATTGCAACCTACAACAAACTGTTTGACCTGATTTTGAAGGATAAGGTTTCCCCGACGACGGAATGGAGTAAGAGCGTAGCCGGGCAAAATGGCGATGCATTCGTAACCGGCAAGGTTGGCATGACCGTCAGCGGCTCCTGGAGCCTTGCAGGCTCCAATGACTTTCCGTTCGAGGTCGGCGTGGCTGCAGTTCCTGCCGGCGGCAACGACAAGATCCGCAGCGTGCTGTTCGTCGATCCACTCTTTATTCTGAAAGGTTCCAAGCATCCGAAGGAAGCTTTTGAATGGATCAAATATCTGGTCAGCGAAGAAGTTCAGGAAAAATCCATTGACCTGAGCGGCGGCAATCCACCTGTCAATACGAAGGCAGCTGAAGCTTATTACAAGCATTTTGAGGGCATCGATCCGGAAGATGTGAAAAAGGTTTATGAAGGCGCTGTGAAATACGGCTTTGAATCCTATAATCACTTGATCACCAACTACTCGCAAATCAATGACATGTTCATCAACGAAATGCAGCCGATCGATACCGGACACAAGACCGTTGAAGAAGTGATGCCAACGATTCAGAAAAAAGTCATGGAAATTATCAAACGTTAATGCAGACAGATGTACCGCCCCGAAAGGGGCGGTACATCTGTTAATTTAGCTTCGCGGCCAGGCCTCCGTCCATGTATACTAGTGTTAAGCCAATGTAAACGTACGGAAAATCCGCCGCAAGGAGTATAAACAATGAAGGTTAGTATATTTGACGTAGCAAAAAAATCAGGCCTGTCCGTTGTAACGGTGTCACGTGTCTTAAACGGTGCCGAATCTGTTCGAGAGAAAAACAGACAAAAGGTTCTGGAAGCCATCAAGGAGCTTGATTACCGTCCTAATGCTGCCGCTCGGAGTTTAGCCCGCGGTAAGACAGGGATTGTCGGTTTGATCGTGACCACCCTTCAGGACTCCTTCTTCGACGCTGTAGTCAAGGAGTTGAATGAAGTGCTGGCACTTCACGGTTATTTCCTGGCCATTTCGGTCTCTACGGGCATAGGCTCTGACGAAGCCCATTATCTGATTCAGGAAGATCGCGTGGACGGACTGATTCTGCTCTCGCCAATGGAAGAAGACAACTATATCGTGGAATTGAAACGGCGCAATATCCCTTATGTCCTGATTGACAACCAGAAGCCGGATAATGACGCTTTTTCCGTCACCATAGACAACTACAAAGGCGGTTATACCGCAACGAAGCACCTGCTCGATCTCGGCCATACTTCCATTGCGCATTTAAGCGGGCAGGATATGTTCCGCAGCACGAGGGAACGCCGCAGCGGCTTTCTGCAGGCACTTAAGGAAAAGAGCATGGCGCCGTTCGAAATGGTTACAGGTGATTTCGAGATCGACTTTGGCTATGATATCTGCCGCAAATGGCTGCAGGAAGGGCGACTTCCTTCCGCCGTTTTCGCAGGCGATGACAATATCGCGCTCGGGGTCATGAACGCTCTTCTGGAAGAAGGCATCCGGGTTCCAGAACAGGTAGCCATTGTGGGCTATGACGATCAGTATATCTCATCTAAGCTGCGCCCCCATTTGACAACGGTCCGGCAGCCTACTGACCGGATTGGGCTTGCCGCAGCGGAAATGCTGCTGAAGCGTATGGATGGTACGATGAAACGTGGGGGCAATGTTCGGATTGACCCTGAACTTATCGTAAGAGCATCTACGGTTATGCCTGCAGAATAGTCAGTTGTTTCATTCAAAGAAGAGTGCCTGGTCCCCGTATTTACGGGGACTTTTTCTTTTTATCGAATGTATGAGTAGATAAGCATGCAGCTTCAAATACCATACATCGGTTAATAGATCAATGACTCGATAGAGTGATTTTCTTGTTTTTCACCGAGTTGTCGGAAAGATACGATTGTTTGTTGAACGAGAGGCTTTCGTGATTCATTTGAGACATTGCTTCGTTATAATAACGTTTAATTATCGGGTAAGTATGGTTAGGGTCAATCCCGATCAACGAATGAACAGGGTTTGAAAGGAGGCAGTATCTCGTGGTTATAGATACGGTGCTGTGGAGCAAATGGCTGACAGGGCTAACCTTGGCGTTTCATGTCATTTTTGCCACGGTTGGCGTCGGTGTTCCGTTAATGATTGCCATTGCCGAATTTGTTGGTATACGTAAGAAGGATCCCCATTACATGCTCATGGCCAAAAGATGGACGCGAGGATTCGTTATTTCGGTGGCGGTTGGCGTGGTGACTGGAACGGCGATATCCTTGCTGCTCGCGCTTGTTTGGCCGAATTTTATGCAAGTGGCGGGGAATGTCATTGCACTCCCGTTGTTTATGGAGGTTTTTGCATTCTTTTTTGAAGCCATTTTCCTGGGGATTTATATGTACACGTGGGATCGGTTCCGCAACCCGTATATCCATTGGCTGCTGACGATTCCGATTGTCGCCGGGGCAGGCATGTCCGCTATTTTTATAACGACGGTGAACGGATTCATGAATCAGCCTGGAGGCTTCGTCATGGAAGCAGGCCACTTTACGGCGGTTAACCCGCTGCAAGCGATGTTGAATACCGCAACGCCTTCAAAAGTATTCCATGTACTAACCTCGGCCTATTTGACGGGAGCTGCCCTGCTGGCAGGAATCGCAGCCTACGTTATTCTGAGAAAAGGGGCCTCGGCATATTACAAGAAAGCATTGAAGCTCATGATGGCGGTTGTTCTGGTGTTCAGCTTGCTGACAACCTTAGCCGGTGATATGTCGGCCAAGTTTTTGGCGGAGCATCAACCGGAGAAGCTGGCCGCTGCAGAATGGCATTTTGAAACGGAAAGCGGTGCGGATTTGATATTACTGGGCTGGCTTAATGCGGAGCAGAAGGTAATGGGAGCCATCCACATTCCGAAAGCGCTCAGCTTCCTGGCCTTTGGAGACTTTGATGCCGAGGTAAAGGGGCTGGAGGAGTTTCCGCTTGATGAAAGGCCGCCGCTGCTTGTCCATTACTTGTTTGATTTCATGGCCGGGATCGGTTTTGTTATGTTGGCCGTTGCGGTCCTGTATTTCCTGTTTTTGTTCTGGAAGAGACGCAATGAGCTCAACAAGTGGCTGCTTCGGGCCATTGTTTTTAGTGCGCCTCTCGCATTTTTGGGCGTTGAAATGGGCTGGTTCTATGCGGAGCTCGGGCGGCAGCCGTGGATTATCCGCGGATATATGCGCGTAGAGGAGGCGGCTACGACTTCACCGAATGTGAGGATTCTCTTTTTCCTCTTCCTGCTACTGTATATTGTTCTTGGGACCATGTGTGTCTTTGTCCTGAGACGTTTGTTCCGTAACAAACCAGCAGAAGCCGAGCTGGACGAGTTCGTGAGAGAGAAACGCGATCAATCCACGGGAAAGGGTGAGCCGGTATGATTAATTACGAGTTGATAGGCATCTCCGTTCTTTGGCTGTTTTTATACGGCTATTTAATTATAGCTTCCATTGATTACGGCGCCGGTTTTTTTGCCTTCTATGCCCGTCTGACGAAGCAGGACCACCTGATCAATCGATTGATATCCCGTTATTTATCGCCGGTCTGGGAGATTACCAATGTGTTTTTTGTCTTTTTCTTTATCGGCATTGTCGGTTTTTTCCCGGACACAGCCTATTATTATGGATCTGCGCTGCTTATACCGGGAAGCATCGCCATTATTCTGCTGGCAATCCGCGGCTCCTTTTACGCGTTTGAAAATTACGGCTCCAAAGAAAACCTCGTGTATCTGTTTTTATATGGGGCCACAGGTTTGCTGATTCCGGCTTCCTTGTCGGTAGCATTAACGCTTTCCGAAGGCGGTTTTATTGTGGATAGAGGCGGAACTGTTTCTCTGGAATATTGGACGCTAATGACGAGTCCGTTGTCGTGGAGCATCGTCGCATTGGCCATCGTATCGGTACTGTTTATAAGCGGGTCGTTCCTGGCCTTCTACGCATCCCGTGCGGACGATCAGCCAGCGCTAAAGCTGGTGCGGACATATGCCCTGTTTTGGAGTACGCCAACCATTATTGCCGCGCTCACGGCTTTTATTTTCCTCAGTCAACATAATGAGCGGCATTTTCAAAACATGATGGATTTATGGTGGCTGCTGGCGCTTTCCGTTGGTTTTTTCATGATAGCCATATGGCTGCTGTACAAAGGACGCCGCTACGGGCTGGCTTTTATCTGTGTCATGCTGCAATTTTTCTGTGCATTTTTTGCATACGGTATCGGGCAATATCCTTATATTCTGGATCCGTACATTACCATTCAAAGCGGAGCCACGCATGAGTCGATGGGCGCTGCGCTTGTGGCAGCCTTTATCGGCGGCCTATGCCTGCTGATTCCGTCCCTTATACTGGTCTTTAGGCTATTCCTGTTTGATGCGGATTATGTAAAAGGCAAAAAATAATAATCGTGCGTGGGTATCACTTCATTCAGGAGTACCTTGCAGCGGTTTGGTATAAAGGAGGGGAGTTACTTGAAGGGGAAAACCAGTCTGCTGTCTCAGCAAATGTCCGCACAAAGGAAACGTATTATTCTCTTGGGGTTCATGTCGCTTGCGCTCGGTGCAGCCATGACAGGCCAGGCCGCGCTGCTCGCCGAAGCGGTCCAGAGGATTTTTGTGCAGCGGGCTTCCTTTTCGTCGGTTGTTGTCATACTTGGCTCATTGCTGGCTGTGATGGCTGCGCGGACGCTGCTGTCTTATGGAAACGGGATAATCGGCTTGCACATGGCTGCAAGCGCTAAGACGGAGATGCGAGCAGCGGTGCTGCGAAAGCTGACCCATGCTTCCGTAGCTTCAACGCTTCGTGGACAAACGGGCGGAAAGGTCAGTGTGGCGCTGGATGCGGTGGACGAGGCGGACAGTTATTTCAGCCAGTATATACCGCGTATGATAGAAGCCGCCATTATTCCCGTCCTGATTCTGGTCATTGTTTTTACTGAGCATGTGAATTCCGGCTTGATTATGCTGGTTACCGCCCCCTTTATCCCGATTTTTATGGTGCTTGTGGGGTTGAAAACGAAGAACAAATCGGAGGAGAAATTCGCACAGCTGGCCGAGTTCTCCGGTACGTTTCTCGACTCTCTTCAAGGGCTGGTTTCGCTCAAGCTGTTTGGTCGGACGGATCATCAGCAACAGGAAATTGAACGCAGCAGCCTGGGCTATCGGGATGCAACGATGGGCATTTTACGGATTGCGTTTACCAACACCTTCATGCTGGAATCCATCGTTATGCTTAGCATTGGCGTTGTCGCCCTTGAGCTGGCGCTGCAGCTGCTGGTTTTCAAATCGCTTTCCTTCCACACTGCCTTTTTGATCCTGCTGCTGGTGCCCGAGTTTTACAGCCTGTTAAAAAACACCGGAACTGCTTTTCACAGCGGTCGTACCAGCATGGGGGCTATCCGAAAAGTAGAGGAGATGCTAACGGAAACAAGGGAAGCAGGAGCAGTGACAGATGGGCAAGAGGGCGCCGCGAAAAAGGACAGAACAAACCGGGTCGATCCGATGGATACGGTGGATAAGCCTGAGACAGCCGATTTGGGTTTGATACGGATGCCGCCATCCATCGAACTGAGGGATGTCCGGTTTCGGTATGCGCCGGATTCGTTCGAGCTTGCAGCCGGCTCCATGTCGTTTGGACCAGGGGAGCAAATCGCCATTGTCGGTAAAAGCGGATCCGGCAAAACCACCTTGCTGCATGTGATTGCCGGGCTGCTTGCGCCGACGTCGGGAGAAGTGCTGGTGAACGGACGTCCGCTTGCGCAATACGATGAGGCTCACTGGTTTGATCATGTTAGCTACATTACCCAGCATCCGTATATTTTTGCCGGCACGTTTGCCGACAATATTGCGATTGGTGCGGGCAGGGCCGCCTCCAGGGACGAAGTCGTGCAGGCGGCGGAGGCCGCCGGACTAGCTGCGGTTGCAGCCGAGTTGGAGCAGGGCTATGACACCTTTGTCGGCGAAGGAGGCCGGGGGTTGTCGGGCGGCGAGAAGCAGAGGCTAGCGCTGGCGCGTGCTTTTTTGAAGCGGCCTGCCGTTATTTTGTTTGATGAACCCACCGTCGGATTGGACTTGCACACCGAACGCGTCTTACAGCGGTCCATTGCCGAGCTTGCAAGCAAGGCGACCATGATTACCGTGGCGCACCGCTTGTACACGATACGACATGCCGACCGGATATTGTTTATGGACAACGGAGTGCTGCTGGACAGCGGGTGCCATGATGAGCTTCTTACGCGTCTGCCCCAATATGCTGAAATGGTGGATGCCCAGCGGAAAGGGGGACTCGCATGAATGAGCTGGCTATTTTAACCAAGGCGATGATTCAGGAACGGAAGGATATTGCCATCGCCATCATCGGAGGATTCGTTGCCGGCATCGCAGGTGTATGCCTCTTCGCCGCAAGCGGGTATCTGATCTCCCAGACTGTATTTGCCCCGCCGCTCTACACCTTGATTGTGCTGACGTCCCTGGTAAAGTTACTTGGTCTGCTGCGGGCGGCAAGCCGCTACGCGGAACGCTTGTATTCCCATCGGGCGACATTCTCTCTGCTCAGCCGTTTGCGTACATCCTTTTTTGCCAAGCTTGTTCCTTTGACGCCAGGGATATTGGGCAAAAAGCGGAGCGGAGAACTGCTCGCACGGATCGTCGGGGATGTAGAGAGCTTACAGCATTACTTTCTGCGTGTCGCCTATCCGCCTGTCATTGTTGTCATGGTCTTTCTGGCTACGGTTTTGTTTACTTCCGCCTTTTCATTCTGGATTGCCTGTTTGTTTGTGCTGGGGATGCTGGCAACGGCTTTTGTGGTTCCGGGACTTGTTCTCCTTGGACAGAGAAGGATATATGGCCGCGTTCGCCAAGAGCGAGCGGCGCTTTCCACAGAAGTGACCGAATTGCTTTACGGTTTCCGCGATTTGAAAGTATACGGGCAAATGAAAAAGCGCGAGCAGCAGCTGCAGCGTACCTCCGCCGCATTGGCAGCGGAACAGCAAGCGGCAGCCCGGCATCTGCTGCGCGGGCAATCACTGCATGTTTTTGTAACGTATCTGATTTCGTGGGGCGTACTGATTCTTGGCGCCTATTTGATTATGGATGGCTCGCTTGCCGGCGTATTTCTTGCCATGCTGATCATGGCTTCGCTTACGGTGTTTGAAGAAGCTGCGCCAATGGCCACACTGCCTGCTTATAAGCTGGATAGCGAACATGCGGCAGCTCGGCTTGCGGAAACGGTTCATGCAGCAGATAAGCAGCCGCCGCAGCCATGCGGTGTCCTCCCTATCGAGAAAGCCGTTTCCATTGAGCTGAGCGGTGTTTCATTTCAATATGAAGATGAATGGCGACCAGCGCTGAAGGACATTTCCCTCTATCTTCCGCCGGGGTCTAAAACCGCCATTGTCGGTCCGAGTGGATCAGGGAAAACAACCCTCATCGAATTGCTGCTCAAGCTGCGCACACCGACAGACGGTCAGATTCGTTTAAATGATACTTCGATTAAGGAACTGGATGAAGCGAGCATTTGGCAAGCCTCAAAGGTAGTACTGCAACACAGTCATTTCTTTCGGGGCACCGTTCGGGACAACCTGCTGTTGAATGAGGAGCATCATTCTGACCAAGCGTTGTCGATTATACTGGATAAAGTGCAGCTGCCGAATAAGACCCTGGACGATATGGTGTATGAAAAAGGGGAGAACTTGTCGGATGGAGAGAAGCAGCGCTTAGCCTTGGCCCGGGCGATGCTCCGAGAAGGGCGGTTATGGCTTCTGGACGAACCGACGTCTTCACTGGATTACGTTACGGAGCAGCGTGTTTTTCGGCATCTGTTGGCGCAAGCGGTTAACGATACGCTTCTTCTGATTTGCCATCGGCTGACCGGCTTGGAAGAGATGGACCGTATTTTGGTCATGGACCAAGGCAGGGTCATTGAAGCAGGCACGTATTCAGAGCTGATGGAGCAACAGGGATATTTTTATGAAATGAAACAAATTGAGCTGCAAATGATCGGCGAAGAGGGATAGAACGAGTGCTGTTAGCATGAACGGTTGTGGAGCACGTCTACTAATAGTTTCGATTTAGAAAACCTTTATATTTAGCGTTTAATAGAATACAAATTAGCTTTTGAAATATAATCGGAAGTACAAAAAGAAGTCGATTAATCTGGCTTCTTTTTTTTGTTACTGTTGCAACTAAAATCTTCCTTCTATTACCATATATACTTATTATTTATATATCGGACATATAATATATTATTTCTTAATGACTTGTCTCTGTATACTTAGGATGCACCACGAGATTTGGACTATACAGGAAATGGAGATGATTCGTGTGAGAAGAAGTGTGCTGCTCTTGATTGCAGCCGTATGTTTATTGATCTCTGTCGCCTGTTCCGGCGTTGGCGGGGGAGAGGCCAAAGAATCGGACAAACTGCAAGTTGAAGTGAATCCTGTTCAAGACGTCCTTGTATCCGGCCGTGCCATTCTCATAGATGCCCATATAACAAAGGGAAGCGATCCAATCGTCGATACCGCGCAAGTCGAATTCGAAATATGGAAAAAAGACAGTCCCGAACATGATATGATCACTGCCATTCCAGACCAGGATGGGAATTACCGGATTAAAACGCTGTTTTCTGAAGGCGGGGAGTATTTCGTCAAAGCCCACGTGAAAAATGGAGCGGCGTCGGTAACGACGAGTGAAAAGAAACTGGTCGTTCAAAACGATGAGATGAGCTAAAGAATCACCGCTTATTAATGGATAGTACCATTTGGAGGAAGCCGGAAAAAACGGCTTCCTTTTTTAATCGATAGACGACCATTGACCCATTACAGTGTGGATCTAACCTTTCTTTGCGATCGAAATAAAATCGCGGATGAATCCCTCCAGATTATCTTTATCATGAGAGCAGAGCACGATTTTGTTGGTAAAACGGACGCCAATGACATCCACTTTAGCTAATTCTCCCCGTTTGATGAATGGACTGGCCACAAGAGAGGATACAAAGCTGACGCCATATCCGGCGACCACAGCCTGGATGGTTTCATTAAGGCCGTTAAATTGCAGTTCGATCTTTGGTGGGCTGACATCTTGAACGCTGCACAGCTCAAGGAGCCTCTTTCGGGTCGTGCTGCCTTCCTCCCGCATAATAAACGGCTCTTTCACCATGTCTTCCATGGAAATTTGCCTGTTGGCATACTTATGATTCGGCGCAACCACAAATTTGAATTCGTCTTGATATAATTCTAGGCAATGGAGGGAATGGTCATTTTGATTTGTAATTTCGCTATTTCCAAAGATGGCGATATCCGCCTCGTAATTCGTCAATCTTTCAAGTGCAACTTGTGAATTCACCGTCGTAATTTCCACTTCCACTTTCGGATATCTTTGCTTGAATAAGGAAGCCCACTTGGGGATCAGAACGCTGGTCGCGAGGTAATTTCCGGAGAGCCGAAGTTTTCCCTGCGGATGTTTATGATAGTCTTCAATCATGGTTTCGATTTGTTCTTCGAGAAGAAACAGCTTTTCGGTGGGTTTAAACAGCTTTTGGCCAAAAGAGGTCAGAACCAGGTTTCTTCCTTTTTTCTCAAATAAAATGACGTTGTACTGCTTTTCAAAATTCCGAATTTGGGCAGAGATGGCAGGCTGGCTGATATTCAGCCTCTTGGAGGCCTCGGTAACGCTTCCGGCAAGAGCAACGTTATAGAACAGCATCAATGCATGCAGATTGAGAGACAATCCCATCACCTCCTATACATTTTGTTAATACATAATATAAAACATATATTTTTATTTTATACATTGTGGACGTATACTTCAATTACCAACAAAGGAGGGAGCAACATGACGACCACCACCATTTATTTCGTAAGACACGGCCAGACCCAGTGGAACGTGGAACAGAAGATGCAGGGGCATATGGACTCACCGTTAACACCTGAAGGCAGACGGCAAGCTGCACGGTTGCGTGACCGGTTACAGACGGTCACGTTTGATGCGATTTTTTCGAGTACCAGTCCGAGAGCGTTGACAACGGCCCAGATGATTTGCGGAAGCAAATCGGAAAGAATCATTAAATTAGATGAACTGAAGGAAATTCACATGGGGCTGTGGGAAGGACAAAGCGTACCAACAATACAGAATGAGCATACCGCTGAGTTTGATCATTTTTTGCATAAACCTCATTTATACCGTCCAACAGGACAGGGAGAGACCTTTCCGGAGCTGCTGGATCGGGCGGTAATCGCTGTGGAAAGAATCCTGCTAAGCTGTCCGGGAGGAACCGTTCTGATCGTAACCCACCGTATGACCTTAAAGACGTTATTGAACCATTATTCCGGAATGGAGTTGAGTGACATGGGGAATTTGCCGGATGTTCCTTCAGCGAGCTTAAGCAAAATTGTATTTCATGATTCTCATCCATTCATCGAGCTGTACGGGGACACCTCTCATTACGAGGGAAGCGCAGAAGTGTTGCTGAAATAAAGGGAGGATGCATGAACACGAAGAAAAGGAAAGCTCTCTTGGCTTACACGATGGCTTTCGCCACGATTATCCTGATGGCCGGGGCTTCGGACCTTCGTCATAATCATGAGTTTATCCTGCCCGAAATCGCGGCCATGGTGATCGCCATGTGGGTCTACCGGGATCCGAATTGGCTCAGGCATCCGCTTCAGATTTGCCTTGCTCCCACACTCACATCCGTGATCGGTTTTACCATTAATCATCTCCATGCTGCTTATCTCTGTAAAGTAGGTATCGATTTCATCTTGATTATGGCCTGTTTGCGTTTGATCCAATCCAACTTCGCTCCGTCCCTTGCGACCGGCTTGCTCCCTCTGATCACCAACGCGCATGATTGGAAGCTTGTCCTGATCATTTTCCTCGCCACTTTGATATTAATGCTGGTGGTTATATTCTTTCGAATGAATGCATCCCTGGAGAAGAAGGTGCAGATCCATTATAAATATACGTACTTTTTCCTGTGTCTGATCTTTGTGTGGATCGGAATATGCTGGATCACCGGCTTCGGGAAGCTGGCCGTTATTCCGCCCATCATTGTCGTGGTATATGAGTCGATTCAAAAAAGTGAGTACAGCGGTAAGCTGGCATTGAAGCAGGGAGCTGCATTAACTGTATCCGCGACGATTGGGACACTGCTGTTTCTGGCTTTGGATTCTTTGGTCATCATAACGGTACTGGATATGATGCTGATGCTGTTATTGCAGTGGATAGTTAAGATTCGTATGCCCGCGATATATGCTTTCCCGCTGCTTCCGTTCATCTTCACGCATGATGTCGTGCTGCTACTCCCGCTGGCAACAGTGTTCACTTGTTTGTTTATGTTTACAGCGGCTGTCGCTTATAAAAAAATTGAATCTGCTATCCGACCGGAGCGGGTGGACGTGGATATCTCCATGTAATTGAATCCATCTGAATCTATTAATTCATTAAGAAACGCACATATTCCCAATATAAGCTTGGGGATCCCCTTTAATTCCTATAAATAGGTTTGCCTCGGATGCCGGAAATAAGCATCAAAATACCGCTCTCCCGATAAATCAAATCAAGCTATAATAGTGGTATTCGGGTTCTGTGGGGGTTCGGGCCACCAGTTGGGTGGCCCTTCTACCCGGAGGGGCAGAAAATTATCTGCCCTTTACTCTAGCACTGCTGCCTTCACAGTTCCGGCAGGACAAGTCTGGGAGATTGCGCAGCAATTAACTTAGAGATCATGTTTGCTCATTCAACTCCCTAACTGGTTGGGCAACCTCTACAGCAATAGAATGGCAGCACCAATCATTGGGGTGAGGACCATGCAGGTTTTCAGCCAGACAACGGGTACCCGCTTCGTAAACTTTGCCCCCACATACGAGCCGGACATCGTACCGATCACAACAGCGACGAGCAGTTGAACATCCAGGTACCCGATCGAGAAGTACCCGGCTCCTCCGGCCAGTGCGATTGGTATAATGACCAGCATGGTCGTGCCGGCGGCAAAACGCATCGACATGCCGAGGATCAGCATAAGCCCTAACTGGATGAAAGGGGTGGAGCCGATTCCGAACAGCCCCGATAAGGCGCCGGTGATGAGTCCGATTAGCAGCGCCTGCAGCCAGTATCGGAAGTCATGGACGACGGATGGCATCGAGTCCCCGGAATCCTTCGACCGACGTGAGACGTACAGCATCCTGAACCATAAGGCTAGTCCAGAGGCGAACAGCATACCGGATGTCATGAAGCCCAGCTTATCCTCGGGAATAAGCGAGGACCAGCCTGAGCTAACCCATGCCCCTGCCGCACCGGCCAAGCCGACGACGGCCCCCGTCTTCAGTACCATGTTCCCTTCCCGGTAATGGCTGACAGAACCGGAAAGCGACGAGAAGAACATCGCCGCCAGTGCGGTACCCAGCGCGGTATGAATGGGATAACCGAATACGACGGTTAGGATGGATATAATGAAACCTGAGCCGCCTGCACCTACGAAACCGAGAAGGAGTCCGAGCAGCACCATAACGAGGGCAATATCGACCAACTGCATCAGACCATCCTCCAAACCTGATGGGGAACGCCGATCCCAGCCGGAACCGGCAGGTCTTCGCGAACGCAGCAAATCTTGTCCAGAACCATAGTGGCGTACCCGCTTCCATAGACGGGCCAAGCCGGCAGCGCATGGATATTCGGATCTCCGCTTTGTATAAATGCAACCCATGCTTCCCGCATGGCGCCTGCCAGTGCATAACTCTCAGCTGTTACAGCATATGGATCCTCATTGGTGGGCAATGTGGACATAGGATTGTGGGGTAACGCCGCATGGATGAGACTGCCTTCATAACCGTGTATCGCGCCGAGTGTGCCGCCGCATTGAAGCCGATACATCCACACCGATGTTCCGGACGATGCCACGGCTTCTGCGAACTGCATCGCTCCAATCGTATATAGGTGCTCGGTTAACGCTTTGTTCCATGCATCACTCGATGACATCGATTGATTATAACGACCATAAGCATCCCACACGACAGCGGCATTCGCTCCGAAGAATCGATCGAGCGTCTCGGAGGCCGGTGATTGAAGCAAGGGATCATCATGAATGAAGATGGCCGCTTCATCCTCATTCGTTCCGATCAGCAGCGGCGGCAGATCGATGCTGCCGGTTATGCTCGCCAGGGGATCTACGGGGATAACATGGCCATCGGATACCGGACCGAACATGTGCAGGCTGCGCGAGGTATCGGAACCGATCGTTGACTGTGCTTCGATTATTTTCTCCGCAGGAAGTTCAAGCAGCTGATGCGCCTGGGCTTGAGATAATCCCAGCTCTTCAAGCAACTGAAGACTCGTTACATTAGCGGTTTGACAATCTCGTATCGACTGCGTCGCGCCGCTCTGGGCGATAGCCTGGTGGAAAAGGCCACGTGTCGTCTTCATCACGTAAAGTGCGGCCGTGCATTTGGCCCCGGCAGAATTGCCGATGACGGTTACTCGCGACGGGTCGCCGCCGAAAGCGGTAATATTAAACTGAACCCATTGCAGCGCAGCTGCAATATCGAGCATTCCATTATTGCCCGAGGTTTCATAATCTTTGCCCAGCAGTCCTCCCAAATACAAGAAACCTAAAGCACCAAGCCGATAGTTGATCGATACGTAGACGATTCCATTCTCTGCTGCATATCGAGATCCATCGCACTCCGCCCCCATGCCCGACACGAACCCGCCGCCATGAATATAGACCATGACAGGCTTTAAATTTTCACTTGCGTCTGATGTCCACACATTTAAATTTAAGCAATCTTCGGACTGCACAAGCTCCGGCATGCAGCCATGCGGATTATGCTTCTGCGGTGCGATAGGTCCGAATTGATTGCACTGCCTCACGCCCGGCCAGGAGAGCGGAGGTGCCGGAGGCTTGAATCTTCGCTTACCGATTGGCGGGGCAGCATAAGGGATGCCCCGGAATACATACGAGCCTTTTAATTTTACGCCTGCAACTTTTCCTGATAATGTCTGTACGATCAAGTTGATCGTCTCCTATCCTTACGATTTGAGACTATTATATCTTGTATATTTTATGAACCCTAATATATATTGATTTATATTAATTATAACTTTTAGGTTATGTATTGTAGAAAGTGGGGATCGGAATGGAACTGTTGCAATTAAAGTATTTTCAGACTGCCGCCCGAATGCAGCACATGACGAAAGCAGCCCATAGCCTACATATCTCTCAGCCGGCACTAAGCAAAATGATCGCGTCGCTTGAAGCCGAGCTGGGAACCAAGCTGTTCAAACGGGAGCGTAAAACGATACGGCTGAACGAGCACGGCAAGCTGTTTCTCCATCAAGTGAATATCGCGCTGCAAGCGCTGGAGGATGGAAAGCTGCAGCTGCAGGATGCTAATGGCAGCGCCCCCGCTGCCATCACGCTTGATGTTCGCGTCTCCTCGCATTTACTGCCGGATCTATTGGCCGATTTCCGCAAAGAATGGCCGAATGCAGAGTTTCAATTGCAGCAGCATGTTTCGTCATTCGAAGGTATGCCGAGCTTCGATCTGTGCCTATCCGATGGCGCAACACCACCAAAAGGAACAGCGTCGGTCTGCTTGCTCGAAGAGGATATCGTGGTTGCCGTTCCCGCCGAGCACCCGCTTGCGGATCGGAACCATGTCAGCTTGCAGGAGCTCAAGGAAGAGAGCTTCATTACCCTGCCTCCGGGTAAATCGCTGCGTGAAACAACCGATGCCTTTTGCCGCCTTGCCGGATTTACCCCCCGTATCCGATTTGAGAGCGACGATCCCGCCACCGTCCGAGGGCTAATTCGAGCTGGTCAGGGAGTTGCCTTCCTGCCAGCCGTTACGTGGGGCGGATCAACCGGACCTGATGTCGTCCAACTGCGGCTCGAAGAAAGCTGGTGCAAACGCTCAATCTCCTTGTCTTGGCCCGAGGACCGATACCTCACGCATACTGCAGTACTGTTCCGGGATTTCATCATTCGATACTTCGCAAGTCTGGCCGAATCGCACCGGCAGGACATCGCCTAAGAGGATTCTAGCCTGTTCGCCCTTATCCGTGTTGGAATTATTGTGAAATCAAAAGTGAAAAGGAGCGTCTTAAGTGGAAACCAAGCAGCCTCCCAGGCTAACCAATGAAGATTACCAATTGCAGCCCCACGCGCCTGTTCAGGTGTTTCATGGCATCCATCCGGGGACGATTCCGCTGCATTGGCATGAATTTTACGAGCTGAGTTATGTGGTTTCCGGGAAAGGTGAGCACAGGCTCAACGGTTCCTCGTATCCGCTGTCATCCGGAACCATCTTCTTGCTGACGCCAGCCGATTTTCATGAGCTGGTTTCGTTGAAAGAGGAACCTCTTGAAATTTATAATGTCATTTTCACCGAGGCTATGATGGATGATAACGTCTACCATTGGTTATTCGGCGGGAAACGTCTGCTGCAAGCACAGCTTGAGGAGAAGCAGCTCCCGGGGGTATTCGCCGACTACGAACGGATGAGGGAGGAAAACGGAGCTTGGCGGGAAGGCAGCGAGATCGTGATCCGGGCTACGCTTCAGCGGCTGTTGGTGGATCTGTATCGTGGCAGCGCCGCAAATCGCATCCAGCCCACGAACGGGACGAGAGATCGGCAGCTCAACTTAAACCTGCAAAAGGCTCTGATCTACATTCATCATCATTTCCGTGAGGATTTGAGATTGGAGGATGCAGCGGGTCAGGCCCAATACTCGGCTACTTATTTCAGCGAGTGTTTCTCGAAATCCGTGGGGCAGTCTTTTCAACGTTATCTGCAAAATGTCAGAATGCAATTCGCCGAATCGCTGCTTCAGGCCTCTTCGCTGCCTGTTACCGAAATTTGTTATGTCTCCGGCTTTAATACATTGGGGCATTTTGAAAGGGTGTTTCGTCAGCGAAAAGGAATGTCCCCCCGACAGTACCGCAACAAGGCAGAGATAACCGAAGATATGCAGCATTTATCCTAACGAATGCGCAGTATGGCTCTGACCGTCCGGGATATAATGACCACAGTTAACGAAATCCCTACTTGACTGGAGGTTATGATGATGACAACGCAAGCCCTTTCGAAGCAAGAAGTTGAGTTTTATAAGGAAAATGGGTACTACTTGTACAAGAAGCCGCTCTTTAGTGACGAAAAAATGCAGGTTCTGACATCCATCTTTGAAGAGCAGCTGGAGGAGAAGGGCAGCAAATTATCCGACGAGCTGGATACGCCGCATTTCCGTGACGAAAGGCTGCTCGACTTTCTGTTATCCGATGAGGTACTGGATCTGGTTGAACCGATCATTGGTCCGAATATCGGGTTGTGGTCCAGCCACTTTATCTGTAAAGATCCGCTTGTCGGACGTGCTACGCCGTGGCATGAGGATTCGGCCTACTGGAACGGAAGATTAAGCAGCTTCGACAAGATTATCACCGTATGGCTGGCGATCGACCGCAGTTGGAAGGAAAACGGATGCATGCGGGTCATTCCGGGTACGCATCGTAACGGTTTCTCGGATTATGAGGAAGTAGACCGGGCGAGCAATTTGTTCGACACCCAAATCAAGAGCGGTTCCGTCGATGAGTCTCAAGCGGTTTACTTCGAGTTGGAAGCGGGAGAATGCTCGCTTCACGATTCGCGGATCATTCATGGCGCGGAGCCGAATACTAGCCCGTACCGTCGCTGCGGCTACACCATGCGGTATTTCTCGACGGAAGCGCTTGTCTACCCGGATAAGAACCCGGGCTTTAAAGTGTGGCTGGCCCGCGGAAAGAATATAGCCGGAACGAAATTCGTCAACGAATAACCTGAAGGGGAAAAGGAGAATTCGCGAATTGAATATTCAGCTGTATAAAGCCTTATGGGGCATGGAAGGAAGCTACAGGGACCAATTGACGCGGGCTGCACAGGCCGGTTACACGGGGATTGAAGCCCCGCTGCCTCCTCGGGAATTGGAACACGAATTCAAAGACCTGCTTGCTGAGCTGCAGCTTCACTATATTGCCCAGGTGGTCACTTCCGTTCCCCATCAAGAAACCTTCGCCGAGCAGGTACGCCGGGCTGCCGATTTCGATCCGAAACTGATCGTGTCCCATAGTGCCCGGGATGGCATGAAGATAGAGGACCAGTTGCGTTTTTTCGAAGCCGCGTTGAAGATTGAGCAAGAGGTCGGCATTACCATCGGCCATGAAACCCACCGATCGCGGGCGATGTTTACGCCATGGACAACGCGCCGCTTGCTGGAGGAGTTCCCCGAGCTGAGTATTACGGCTGATTTCAGCCATTGGTGCTGTGTGACGGAGACCATGCTGGAGGATTATGCGGAAGACATGGAGATCGCTATTCGCCGCGCCGTTCATATACACGCTCGCGTAGGTTACGCTCAGGGCCCGCAGGTTCCCCATCCCGGAGCGCCCGAATATAGCCGGGAACTGGCCGCATTTGAAACGTGGTGGAAACGAATTGTCCAATGCCGGAGAGAGCAAGGGTTCAGCTATACCAGCATAACGCCTGAATTCGGGCCTGCCAATTCCGGTTACATGCATACGCTGCCTTTCACAGGAGCTCCTGTTACTGATCTATGGGAAGTAAACGAGTGGATGGCCAAGAGGATTTCGGAACGGATGACACCATAAAAAAAGAAACCAAAACAAGCCGGACCATGAAGGTGCCGGCTTGTTATTCGTGCTTTGGAAAGGAAACCTTGTCCAATCCTTCACGCACGGCCGACAGCCATCCAACTTATTAGAATAAAACAATACCGGCAGCGCCGGCCATGAGGAGTATTAACAACGGGTGAAGTTTATACTTCAGCAAGAGAAATAAACAGGCTCCGCAAATCAGCAGCGTAGGAATGAGGCCCTGAATGAGCCCTTCACCCTCATCGGGATACCCAAAATGAATAGCTGCATATACAATGAGTCCTGTCGTTACGGGACGCAGGCCGTATAAAGAAGATTGTACATATGGATTGCCCCGCATGCGATAGAAGAGGGCGGACAGCAGCACGATGACGACCAGCGACGGCAGGATGATGCCCGCAGTTGCGACGGCGGCTCCGATATAGCCGGCGGACTGATAGCCAATCAGCGTAGCGGCATTGGTGGCGATCGAACCGGGCGCCATGCCGGCCAGCGCCACGGTCTGCTGGAATTCCGCGGCAGTCAGCAGCCCTTTTTCCGTTACCTCCTTCTGAATGACCGGGATTACCGCATAACCGCCGCCAAAGGACACGAGGCCTACACTTATGAACATCATGAACAAGTCCCAATACATGTTTCAATCGCCCCGATTCGTTTCGCTCAAATGTAATATTCCAGTTCCGGGCAGCTGTTGATCGCAGCTTTCTTCTCTGTATTCGCTTGAAGGCCCAGCCGTTTTTTGATCTGAATGACAGCCATTCCGCATAGTAAGCTTAGCGCAATAAGATAGAGGGGGTGCACGCTTGTAAACAGCATCACGGATACGGTGGCTAGGGCGGATATCGTTGTCGTTGCATCAAAGACGGCATGTTTGGCCATCCGGTAAGCAGCGACGGCGATCAACGCAATAACGGCGCCATGCATCCCCTTTAAAGCAGCTTCAACCTTGGGTTGATCCCGAAAAAAAATGGCGCCTATGCTGATCAGGATCACGATCAAAAACGTAGGGCATGTCACGCCAAGCACAGCCGAAACAGCCCCGGCAATGCCGGCTTGCCGGTGGCCGATCATCGCGGCCGCATTCACGCCGACTCCACCGGGAGCGGAACCGGCAAGCGAGATAAGCTCACCGATCTCCTCCTCGTTTACCCACTTTTTCTTGCTTACCACTTCGCGCTCAATAATGGGCAGCATCGCATATCCGCCTCCAAAGGTGGAAGGCCCGATGCGAAAGAAGGTCCAAAATAGCTGGGCCAGCAGCGTTAACCGTTCTTTCAGACTGCTAAAGTACGCGTTTATCCTTTCCATTAAGCGTGATGAATTCTCGGCATCGGCATCGGCTCCTTGCCAAGCTCGGCCCAGATGTATTTGAGCAGAAGCTCCGCCTTCAGCGGCTCGTACCCCGGTTCGTCCCATAAATTGCGCAGCTCGCCGGGATCCGCTTCTAAGTCAAAGAGCTCGCCGTAGGTTTGATTGTAATAAACGGTGATCTTATAGCGCTGCTCGATGTACGTTTTCTGATGAATCGTCGAAGGTTCATGCCGGAATTCGCAGAGCGCGTGCTGCCGCGCGGCGTTCGCGTTACCGAGCCACACTTCCTTTTGGTCGATGCCCGTCATCGCTGGCGGTATCGGTATATTGCAGAAGGAGAGGAAGGTAGGGGCCAGGTCGACCAGGGACTGCATTGCAGTGGTCCTTTTTCCGGCAGGCACCCTCCCTGGATATCGTGCAATGAATGGAAGCTTGATTAAATCCTCGTAATGGAACCCGCCCTTGGCTTGAAGGCCATGCTGGCCGAAGAAATGTCCATGATCAGTGGTGAAGACAACGATTGTATCCTCGGTCAGTCCCAGTTCATCCAGTTTATCGAGAATGCTGCCGATATATTTATCCATCATGCTGATCATGCCGTAATACACGGCGACCAGCTTCTTCTTGTCGTACTCCGTTAACCTGGATTTCGAGCCGTATTCGTAATAATGATGGGAACGGTAGCCGTGAATGCCGAACCCGGTTTCAGCGAGATGCGAAAAATCCGGGTCTTCTTCCTGCGTCAAGCGGAAGTGCGGCGGATTGCGGTCATGCTCACCTCGCGTCAGGGATGGGATCGTGAGTTTATCCGGATCGTACATGGAAGCCCATGGTTCCGGCACCAGGTATTCCGGGTGCGGGTCGAAGAAGCTCGCCCACATAAAGAAGGAGTCATCCGCTTTCTTATATTCTTCCAAAAGAGAGTTGGTTCGCTCGGCGATCCAGGTGTTGTAGTGGTATTTTTCCGGGATGGGCCAGGTGTATGTTTGGGAAGGATCCATGGTTCCCGTAGGCGGTAGGAAATACTCCCGCCAATTGGCGCATCCTTGCTCCTCCAGCCATAAGGCATAATGTTGTCCGACATGGGCCTCATTCGTATGGTTGCGGGCCAGCTCGACGTGATCGAATCCGTAAAAAGGGCCGTTAAAATTCCGCCAATACTCCAAATCTTGAAGAATCGGGTAGGCCTCTACGGATGGGTAATCTTCCGTTGATTTCAACGGCTGAAAATGCGCTTTTCCCACCAGCGCGGTCCGGTAGTCAGCGCCTTGGAAGCTTTCTCCCACGGTATGGCGGTCTTCCAGCAGCTTCGTCCCCAAGGTCCATGCTCCATGCTGGCTCGGGTACTGCCCCGTAATGATGGAAGCTCGACTCGGCGTGCAGGTGGGATTGGGGCAATACGCCCGATCGAACGTCGTCCCTTGACGCGCCAGACGGTCCAGATTGGGCGTAGAGATTTCAGGCTGAAAGGCTCCGATTGTATTCCAATGCTGCTGATCGCTTGTGATTAGCAAAATGTTAGGTCTTCTCGACAAGTGTAATCCCCTCCTAGTATGATGATATTGAAAATAACGGGTTATAAAAATAGCGAGGTGTTATATTTTTGTTGTCATTTTGTTATTCTTGATGGAAAAATGAAGGAAGAGGAGGGAGTCATGATGCAGGAATACGAATATGAATATGCGGAATTCATCTATTATACGCCGGGATATTTGGATAAAGAGGAGCAGATCTGGCCTGTCCGGGCTGGGCGAAGCATTGCCAAGCCCAATTACAGAGTCGGACCGAAGCGAATCGAGTGTTATAGCCTGCATTTTGTACATGAAGGCATGGTACGGCTAGAGTTCGATGACAAGCGAGTGGATCTGCAGAAGAATGATCTGTTCTGCCTGTTTCCGGGCCGGACCTATTATTATCACATGCTTCCCGCGGAAGCACCGCTTCAGATGAGCTGGTTGGCAGTGGACGGGTACAGGGTCAAGCCATTGTTGGAGCTGGCCGGCTTATTTCCGGAAAGCCCGTTCGGCAAACAAATGATATCCTCTAGAGTCAAAGAATCCTCCGAACGCGTGATTGATGCCCTGGCCGGTGTCGAGCGCTGGAAACCGGCGGTATCGCTGGAGCTGCACGGCTTGATTTATGGACTGCTCGCCGGCATGGTCCCGGATATGGCTTCCGCACAGCCGACGGAACTAGCGGGATGGATTCACGAGTGTTTGGATTATATGGAGCTGCATGCTACCGAGGGGATTTCCGTACAACAGGTTGCCGAATTCGCGGGGGTGCATCGGTCGTACTTCTCCAATATGTTCACCCATCAGGTAGGAATGCCGCCGTTAAAATACCTTCAGCGCATACGAATGGAAAAGGCAAAACGGTTGTTACAAGAAACGGACGCAACGATTACCGAGATTGCCTTGTCTCTCGGCTATCCGAATTTGTATTCGTTCACCAGGGCTTTCAAGATCTATTATAAGGTGCCTCCCATAACCATGCGCGGAGCTCAATGCTGACCGTACGGACGGCAATATGTTTTTGTAAACGTTTACTATCGATTTCTTCTGATCTGGAAAAAGGAGACACGCGCCATGAAACTCTCTACGATTCAAAGGTGGATATCACCCAGACGAAGTATTCAGGGGAAAATCTTTATTGCGTTCAGTGCGGTTACGTTCGTGTCCATTGTCTCCATTACGGTCATCGTGTATATGAGCATGCGCGAGACGATCATGCAAAATGCGATCACCTCGGTTTCGGACAGCATCAGGCAGGCGGATGAATCGCTGAATATGATGCTGGAAGAGATCGACCGGCTGAACACCGTCGTGGTGACCAACAAAAACACGGTGATCGACACCCTGCTGAGCCCTCATGAAGAAATAAGTTATGAATGGTTTCAAGAGCAGAAACGGATCGATGAGTTTCTATCCGTGCTGATTGATTACAAGCCTTATATTTCACGAATTGCCGTGGTCGGTTTGAACGGCAAGGTGTTTTTCTCGGGTGGTCCGTGGCTGGACAAGACGGTCTTGGGGACCGGAATGATGGATTACATGCTCCAGAATGGATCGCGTCATGCGTATTTCAAGCAGACCGGGGTGTCGGATGCCATCACGATCGGGCGGGAGATCCGATATAACCGGGAACCGATCGGGGTTGTCATGGTGGATTTGAATTATGATTTCATCCAAAAAACATATGGCGTGAAGCCGACCACCGATAGCATGGTCTATGTACTGGACAAGCAGGGCGGGTTTGTCTATGAGGCCGAATCGGCGCCGTCCTTTGCCCCGTCGTTCGAGAAGATTCTCAGCATCCACGGAGAACTCGCAGGGAATGGGGATGCCATCAAGCAAGCCATTGACGGCAGAGACTACATCGTTGTCAGCCGCCAATCCGGTTATACGGGATGGACTACCCTAGCTTTGATACCGATGGATTCGTTGCTTAGCGAATCGACAAAGCTCCGTAAACTGTTGGCGGAGGTATCGGTTATCGTCTTCATTGTTGTCCTGATCGGTTCGCTGCAGGTATCTTCCCGAATCACCCTTAATATCCGGAGGTTGAAGTCCTTAATGATGTTTGTGAAGGAAGGGAATCTGACGTTTCCGAGAAAAGAGATAACAAGCGAAGACGAGACCGGGCAGCTGTACCGCGTCTTTATCAGCATGGTGGAGGAATTGAAGCGACTGCTGGAAGGGATCCGGGTCAGCGAGAAGGAGAAGCGGGAGGCTGAGTTAACGGCGCTTCAGGCGCAAATTCATCCCCATTTTTTATACAACTCGCTGAACACGATCAAGTATTTGGCCAAGATGAATGGCGTGCCGAATATCGAAGAGGTGTCCGGATCGCTGATTGAGCTTATGCGCGGTGTTCTGGGCAATTCGAGTGAATTTCTGACGGTGAGGGAGGAACTGGATTATGTTGAACGCTATATCTCGATCGTGAAGTACAGGTATATGGAGCCGGTCCGGATGGTTACCCAGATCGAGGACGACATTTTGCTGGAATGCCGGGTGCTGAAGCTGATGCTGCAGCCCCTTGTGGAGAATGCCATCATTCATGGAATCGGAGCGATGGAGCAGGAAGGACTCGTGCTGATACGCGTATGCGATGAGGGCAGCGATTTGAGGATTGAAGTGATCGACAATGGCAAGGGCATAACGGAAGGGCAAAGGGCACACCTGCTGGGTGGGACGGGAACGAAGGGAGAAACCTCCCGTTTTAGCGGTATGGGCGTGCGTAATGTGCATGAGCGGATCGTTCACATGTACGGCGATTCGTACGGCGTCAAGCTGTACAGTGAGCCGGGTTTATATACAAAGGCCGAGATCCGGCTGCCGAAAAAAATGGAGAGTTCGGACAAATCCCGACAAGAGGTGATATAGAGCCATGTTTCAAGTGCTGCTCGTTGATGATGAGCCGCTCGTGCGGCATGATCTGCGAACGTTATTGGACTGGAATGAGCATGGATTCGAATTATGCGGCCAAGCGCATAACGGATTGATGGCCTTGGCCATGATTGAGCAGTCTCCCCCGCATATTGCGATCATTGACGTGAATATGCCCGAAATGAACGGCGTAGAGCTCAACCGGGCGATTAAAGAACGGTTTCCGTTCATTCAGACGATTATGCTCAGCAGCTTTGATGATTATGACTACGTGCGGGAGTGCCTGAAGAACGGCTCCATCGATTATCTGTTGAAGCATCGGCTGGACGGTGCAGCGCTAGTCACCCTGTTAAATAAAGCGGTCCTGGAATTGCGGCAGGAAGATCGGTTGCTGGAAGTACGCATGACTCACGAGGTCGAGACCGAAGTTCTAATTCCCGCACTGATCCGCGATTATATCGTTTACCTCGTTAGCGGGCAGAAGGATGCAACCACGGAGGTTAAGGCTTTCTCACAAAAAAACAGCCTGTACACCCACGCGTTAAGCTATGCGGCAGCGGCCGTGCAGATTGTTCCGTTCCTGCTGCTGACGGAGTCATACAGCGACGTGCAAACGAACCGGCTGGTTCAGCAGGTGGTCGATATGATGCAGCAGAGCTTGGGTGATATTCAGGAGCGGACGGCGGCTTACGTGGAGGATGGACGGTTTATTGTCGTGTTTGCGTTCAAGGAGCGGAGCGAGCATGCCATCAATAACGAGATAGCCGGACGGATGAGAAAGCTTCAGCATGCGCTTGAGCTGTTCCTTAATTTAAAATGCGTGGTCTCCGTCGGACATGTATGCACCAGCTTGTCACAACTCGGCTCAAGTTATATCTCCGCTGAGCGGGTGCTCGACGCTTCCACTGCAGAGCCGTCCGGAAGCAGTGCAGCTCCAAGGATACCGGGCCGGGCCGGGGGACTTGCGGGCGGAAACCATCAGCGCGTATCTTTGACGATCGAGGAACACAAACAGCTTCTGCTATCGATTGAAAGGCTGGACATTGAAGACGTGCACGGGTTAATCTTCTCCATCTTTGCTTCAATCCGTCATCTGCCAATCCATTCGCATACGGTCCAAATGATAGTCAGCGAGCTCATGCAAACCGGGGATAAGGCATGGAAGACATGGATGCAATCTGCGGAAGCCGCGAAGGAGAAGCTTCCTTCAAGAAGCGAGCTCGGAAGAATCGGCACTGTTGGAGAGTTGGTGCAATGGCTGCAATCCTACTATGCGGACTTGCTTGGCCTGCTGAAGCAGCACCGTGCGGCGGGACCGTATTCCCGGCATGTCACGCAGGCCGTTCATTTTATTCTGGAGAGGTATCCGGGTTATGTCACGCTGGAGCTTGCCGCCGGTGCAATCGGCCTGAACTCTTCTTATTTAAGCAGAATATTCAAGGAAGAGACGCAGCGGACGTTCTCGGAGTATCTGAATCGGGTTCGAATCGACGCAGGGCGGAAGCTGCTGGAAAGCGGCAAATACTCGATCAAGGAAATCAGCAATCAAGTGGGTTTCACGACCCATAACTATTTTTTTAAAGTATTCAAGGAAATAACGGGGGTAACCCCGCAGGAGTATTTGAACCGCTTGGGAAGAGAATAGGCCAAAAACCAAGTATTCAGATCGGCAGAAGAGCCGTGCGGGGAGGACGCCGCTCACAAACCGTAAAATATGTGGAGTAAATGGTCATATTTTTGTAATGGGCCGTCTTGAAGGGTGAATTATAATAATCACACACCAATAGTAAACGCTTACAAATGGCGCTTGGTGAATGAAGGGATATGGGGGTCGCTTATTTATGCGTAAACGCTGGGGAAGAAACGCGGTCATCACAATGATCGCTTCCAGCTTGATGCTGGCTGGATGCAGTTCCGATGGAGGTTCGAAGAAAGAAGCTGCACCCGAAGGTACAGAGAATGTGGTTCATGCTACAGGGTTTCCGATTGTAGGGCAGCCCGTGGATCTCAAGATGTTCACCCGGATTGCACCCGTGAACGGTCCGTTCAAAGAGATGCCGGTATTTCAGGACTACGAGAAATTGAGCAATGTGAAGGTTGAATTTATTGAAGCGCCGACGGATGGTTTTCAGGAGAAGAAAAATCTGTTGTTCGCCTCCAACGAGCTGCCTGATGCCTTGTTCCGTTCCGGCCTATCACCGCTCGAGGCCGTTCGCTACGGATCGGCAGGGCAATTGATTCCGCTGGAAGGCCTTATCGATGAATATGCGCCGAATCTGAAAAAATTGATGGAGCAATATCCCGAAATTCGCTCGGGCATCACGACGCCGGAGGGGCATATCTATGCGATTCCGGGCATTGTAACACTGGGCGCGGCACGGACGGATAAGAAATGGATCAACCAGATGTGGCTGGAGAAGCTGAATCTGGAGGTGCCGGAGACGACGGAAGAATTGTATGAAGTGCTGCTGGCCTTCCGTGACGGGGACCCGAACGGCAACGGTAAACAGGACGAAATCCCGATGACGGCTCGGCTCGGATTGCCGGTTGTGGCCGCAATGAGCGGATCATTCGGACTGGATTCCCAGCTCGGCTATAACGTCAATATCGAGAATGACAAAGTTAGTATCTGGATGGGCAGCGACAAGAATAAAGAGATGCTCATGTACTTAAACAAGCTTTACAAGGAGAAGCTTCTGGATCCCGAGATATTCTCACACACCGAAGCGCAATATTTGGCCAAGCAGGGGTCGGGCAATGCGGGATTCTTCTTTGACCAGACTAACAATAATTTCTTGTCGATCCAGGACCAGTATACCGGAATCGCGCCTCCGGCTGGCCCGAACGGAGATCGGATGCAAAGCCAGGCCTTGCCGATTGCGCGGGATTTTGGAGCCTTTGCCATCACATCCATTAATAAATACCCGGACGTAACGATGCGCTGGATCGACTATTTCTATAGTGACGAAGGATCGACGCTCCTGAGGTTCGGCAGGGAAGGGGAGCATTATGAACTTAAGGACGGGATTCCGTTCTATACCGAGGATTTCCTGAAGGATATTACCAATCAGGCCAAAATCACGCCTTACGCCGGGGGAGGGGCACCTCATCTCATCAGCGAGCAGGTTGCTTCTTTCATCAATCCGCCGCAGGTGCAGGAAGCGCAGCAGAAGCTGGATCCGTTCATGCCGGAGGTTCGTTATGCGGCTCCGATGTTTGATGAACAAACCGCACAGCAGGTCAACATTCTGCGCAACGATATCGACAAATATTACGAAGAGCAAAGCACGAAATTCATTGTTGGCGCCCTTAGCTTCGACAAGTGGGGAGAATTCCAATCCACGCTCAAGAAGATGAAAGTAGGCGAGCTGGAGCAATTGTACCAGGGTGCCTATGACAAAATGCAGAAATAATGCTGCTACATCATGGATAAGGAGTGGATGCCCATGAAGCGTGTCAAAGCCGATACATCGATGGCTCTGCCTCGAAGCGATTCGAGGCGGGGTCCCCGCCTTTTAAGGCAAATGGCCAAGCGATATGACCTGTATCTCATGCTGCTTCTGCCGGTTGTCTGGTATCTGGTCTTTCATTATGGTCCGTTGTACGGGCTGCAGATCGCGTTTAAAAATTTCAATCCGGCAAAAGGAATCCTCGGCAGCAGCTGGGAGGGCTTCGGGCATTTCGAACGCTTCTTTGATTCGTATTATTTTTGGCGGCTGTTGTGGAATACACTGTCCATCAATTTGTTTTCCTTGTTAATCGCCTTCCCGATTCCGATCTTGCTGGCGCTGATCATCAATGAAATACGCAACAAGACTTTCAGCAAATGGCTGCAAAACATTACGTACATTCCACATTTTATTTCGGTGGTTGTGATTGTTGGCATTCTGAACGTGTTCCTCTCGCCCAATAGCGGTCCGATCAATCTGTTGATTGAGGCCGTCGGCGGTACGCCGATCCGTTTTCTTGAGGAAGCTAGCTGGTTCAAGACCATCTTTATAGGATCTAACATCTGGCAGAACATGGGGTGGCAGTCCATCATCTATATTGCGGCGCTGAGCGGGGTGAACCCGCAGCTCTATGAGGCGGCCAAGATGGACGGGGCGTCGAGGCTGCGGCGCATTTGGCACATCTCTTTGCCGGGAATCGCGCCTGTCGTTATCATTTTGCTTATTTTGGATATCGGCCATTTCATGAACATTGGTTTTGAGAAAATATTGTTGATGCAGAACAACTTGAATCTGGAATCGAGCGACGTCATTTCCACGTTTGTCTACACGACAGGCATTTTAAAGGGAGAATACAGTTACACGGCAGCGATCGGGCTGTTTAATTCGGTCATCAATCTGATCCTGTTGCTGTTCGTAAACCGGATTGCGCGTAAGACGTCAGAGACAAGCTTATGGTAAAGGAGGGGACGCGCCATGCCCAAGCCGTCGATAGTAAAAGAAGCCGCGAATGAGCGGGTATTCGATGTCATTATTTACGTGATCGCCGCGATCATTATCGTCATTGTGCTGTACCCGTTGATTTTTATTGTCAGCGCTTCGTTCAGTGATCCGACAAGGGTATTGAACGGCGAAGTTTGGCTGCTGCCGAAAAGCGTCACGCTGGATGCCTATACGAATATTTTGCAAAACGAAAAGATTTGGATAGGATATCGCAACACGATCTTCTATACGATCGTCGGTACAGTGATCAATATTATCATGACGATCTTGGCTGCCTACCCGCTATCGAGGCCTGACCTTCCGGGGCGCAATGCCATCATGGTGTTTATCACACTGACCATGTTCTTCAGCGGAGGGTTGATTCCAACGTATCTGCTGGTCAAGGATTTGGGAATGGTCGATACGATGTGGGCGCTGATTGTTCCCGGCGCCATCGCTACTTACAATCTGATCGTGATGAGGACCTATTTCCAATCGAGCATTCCCTGGGAGCTGCAGGAGGCCGCCCATATCGACGGCTGCTCCAACTGGAGGCTGCTTTTCAGTATCATTCTGCCTCTGTCCAAGCCGATCCTGGCAGTCATGGTTTTGTTTTATGCGGTAGGTCACTGGAATTCATTCTTTAATGCGCTCATCTATATTCGTAACGAGAATTTGCACCCGCTTCAGCTGGTGCTGCGCGAAATTTTGCTGATCAGCCAATCCGCTTCCGTGGACGGCAGCGTTGGACTGGAGGATAAAATTTTACTTGCCGAGAGTATTAAATACGCGGTAATTATCGTCTCAAGTTTACCTGTGCTGTTGATGTATCCGTTCGTGCAGCGGCATTTCGTTAAAGGCGTCATGATTGGCTCGATTAAAGGTTGATTTCCGATACCGATCGTACGGGCCAGCCTAAAATTCCTTTGGGAGGTTTTATGTTGAATACGAACGCAACGATTACCATTGATTGCAGTCGAAAGAGCGAGCATACGATCAATCCTTATCTGTTCGGGCATTTTGTGGAGGATATTCGGGACCATATGGAGGCGATGCTTGCTTTTCCGCTGATGGACATGGATTTTGAAAGCGAGGCGGAGACCAAGACGCCGGTATCGGGAAGCTGGCGCGCCTATACCAACGGGCGGAACACCAGATACGCCATGGAAGCGCCGGCACCCCGGCATTCGGGACGCGCCCAGCGCATCCACATCCTGAGCGATGACGAAGCCTATGCCGGCATCGCGCAGAAAGCGGCATTAAAGGGTCCGATGAAGTATACGGTCCGGCTTGTTGCCCGCGCTTCCATTGAGCTTCAATACGTGAGGGTCGAAGCCGTGGACCGGCGCACGGAGGAGATGCTTGGTCAGCTTCGCGTGGAGCTGGGCAGCCACAACTGGCAGGAATACGAGGGAGAGCTGTCCATATCACGCGCTTGCAGCGATGCCGAGATCCGGGTGTATGTTCCGGCCGAGCATCCAAGGTGGATCGATCACGTATCCACCGGGATGCTCTGGATCGATCACGTGTCCCTGCTGCCGATCGATAGCATCGCCATGGTGAAGCGTGAAGTGGTCGAGATGACGAGAGAGCTGAATGCGGGCATGATGAGACTCGCAGGCAATTACATCAGCGCTTACCATTGGGAGCACGGCATCGGTCCGGTTCTGGAGAGACCGGTCATGTACAACGAGGCTTGGGGAGGATGGACCAGCAAATATTTCGGAACGGACGAATTCATCCGCTTTTGCCGCGAGCTGCAGGTGGAACCTTTGATTTGCGTGAATGACGGATCCGGTACGCCAGAGGAAGCCGCCCAGTGGGTCGAGTATTGCAATGGAAGCGTCGATACGCCGATGGGAGCTCTGCGAGCCCGAAACGGTTTCCCAGAGCCGTATAACGTCAAGTATTGGGAGATCGGCAACGAAGTATGGGGCCAATGGCAGGTCGGCACTTGTACGGCAGACCGGTTTGCGGAGCGGACGATCTCGTTTGCCAAGGCCATGAAGGAGGCGGACGATTCCATCGTGTTGCTGGCCTGCGGGCATTACGAGCAGGAATGGAACCGAACCGTGCTGGATTTGGCAGGCGAGTATATGGATTATTTGACGCTGCATTTGTATCATGGCTACGGACCCTTCGGCATGAACGGGGATACGCCGGCAGAGGAACGCTATAAAGCGATTGCCTCTTATCCCGAGTGGACCCGGCACCATATCCGGCAGACGACGGAGCTTATTGAGTCCAAGGCGAAGCACAGCCACGTGAAGCTGGCGATCACCGAATACAACACAATGTACTATCCGAATACGGTGCGAAAAGGGCTGCCGAACGAGCATACGTTAGGAGCCGCGGTGGCCAATGCCGCCAACCTGAACGAAATGATTCGCTGCAGCGACATGGTGCATATCGGCAGCTTCTCCGATCTTGTGAATGGTTGGCTCGGAGGATGCATACGAGTCGGGGACTACTATGCGGATCAGTATTGCGGCAAGGAACCCGGATGGAGCGGGCTTCCGCTCACGATATACGGGACGCCGACTTACGAAGTGTTAAAACTTTACGCGAATCGGGACGTCCGGCGTATTCTCCCCGTCCAAGCGGTATGCGGAACTTTCTCCGTGGCATCAAGCAAGAAGACGCCTGTGGAGCTTGACGCGCTTTTGGACCTGGACATTGTGGCCGGGACGAATGACGACGGTAGCCGAGTCACCGTATTTATCGTGAATCGTAGTCTGGAGGAGGTAACGGCCGTCCTGGATTTGCAGGCCTTCGAGGCTTCGGGGGAAACGATCCTTTATGAAATCACCGGCAATTCTTACGATGATATTAACTCCGTATTCCAGCCGGATCATATTGTGTGCAAGGAAAGCAAGGTGCCGGTAGAAGCATGGCAGCGGGGGCATCGGTTACGACCTTCATCTGTTTACGCACTTGAATTCAAAGCGCGTGTATAGTGGCGCGCAAGGTACAAAGAAATAAAGTAAGCTTCATAACGAATTGTTCATAAAAAGTCGGACTGCGCTGGCAGTTTCCGGCTTTTTTTGGTGCAGGCGGATGGTTTAGGCTCTGCCTGGATCATGATAGATGACTCAGCAAAGGAAAACGGAATTATAAAGGATTCATCGTTTAACTTAATTATGGGAAGTGTAAATACAGACTAAATACAAGGATGGGGTGATTCAGATGTCAAACGGAACTGTAGTGAACCAAGAAGCGGTCGAGACCGTGAAGGATATTATTAAGGATATTGAAACAGCGATGTTCTCCACGATATCGGAGGGCGGGATCAATTCCAGACCGATGCAAACGCAGGATATCGAATTCGACGGCGATTTGTGGTTTTTAACGAAAAGGGACACCAGCAAATATCAAGAAATCATGGCCAATCCCAACGTCAATGTCGCTTATGTCGGCAACTCCTATGTATCGATTCGGGGAACGGCCCAAGTCGTGGATGACCTAGAACGGAAAAAGGCGCTTTGGAATGCGGCATATGAGAAATTTCTGCAAACGTCCTACGATAATCCCAACATTATTTTGATCAAGGTGGATACGGATACCGCGGAGTATTGGGAAACCGGGAACAAAACCAAAACGGTGAAAGCCTTCTTCAAAAAAATGGTGGGCCAACAGCCGGAGGGTGACTCGGATATTAACAAAACCGTCGATCTGAATTCATGATGGCGGATAGAAAGTCATAGCACAAAAAGCAGCTTCTAAACTTAGAAGCTGCTCTTTGTATTTGTTTTATAGATGGGTTCAACGTGCTCTTCCCATCGTAAAGCTGAAGCTATACGTACGGTTGGAGGGCAGCGTGAACGCTTCATGGATTGGCGCTCCCCAGCTGTCGTCGCCGCCTACGCCCATTTGCTTGTAGTTGATGCGCAGGACGGTTTTATCGCTTGGCGGGAGCTTGTATACATGGTCGCTCCCCTCCAGTTCATCCGGCGTCCACGGCAGGGCGCATAACTCCATGAGGGAGGAGCTTTCGAATCGTAGACCTTCCCCGCTGCTTCCTTCGGTAAGGCTCGCGATGCGTACATCCGTTTTGTTCCCGCATTCTTGAGGTCTCAGATAAGGAACGAACTGATCGGCTATTCTTCCCGTGTATCGACCGATTTTGGCGCCTGTCTTCCGGTCCCAATAATTATCATGCGGCCCCCGGCCGTACCAGCTGAGCATATCGAGACTTTCATCCAGCAAGAACAGCATACCGATTTCCGGAATGTCAGGCAAGCCGCTGCCCGGAACAAAGGTTTCTTGCACGCGGATGGTTCCATCCGGGAAGATTCGATACTCCAAGGTCAGTCCGGATATAGGAGTTGTCTCGATCTGATATTGACTGGAGACCACGACGGCAGGGCCCTCCGTATGCCAGCGCAGAGCCAGCAGCTTCCGCCGGTCGTGGGCCGTTCTCCATACGCCGCAGCGTTCAGGGAGCCGGTTGCCCAGATCGTTATCGGTGACGGCCCGCCAGAAATTCGGTCTGACCGGTGCCAGCAGGTATTCCTTGCCGGATCGCGCGTAAGATGTCAGATCGCCGGTGCCAAGGTCGAAGCGTAACGAAACGGCAGGACCCGTGATGAGAAGCTCTTCATCCGACTCGGTAACTTCCAGGATCTCCACGTTTGAAAGAGAGTCTGTTTCCGATTGGCTCGCTATATAAGGCGTTAGCGCGAACTGCTCCCAAGCCTCTTCATGTCCTGCGGTTGCCCACTTGGCGCTCTCCTTCCGAACCAGGGAGACGGTGAGAATCGCTTCTTTTCCATCGTCCTCTATAGGAGAATAAGGAATCTTGATTTCGGTATGGTCACCGGGCTGGAGCGAGAGCTGGAGCGTGCCGGATTGGCTTTCTTCTCCGTTCAGTTGGATCTCCCATTTTACAAGATACTGATCGAGATTAGTAAACAAGAAACGGTTGCTGACCCGAATCCGGCCTGCAGCAAGGTCCAAACATTCGAACTTGACGTTCTGGTAGCATTTTTTCACTTCGTCCAGCTTGGGGGTTTTGCTGCGGTCCGCGAAGATCAGGCCATTTCCGCTGAAATTGCCGTCATGCGGCGTTTCGTTGAAGTCCCCGCCATACGCTAAATATTCGATACCGTCGGCCGTTTGGGTGCGGATCGCTTGATCGATCCAGTCCCATATAAAAGCTCCCTGTAAAATGTCATATTTCTCAAACAGCTCCCAATACAGGTGAAGCCCGCCGCAGGAATTGCCCATCGCGTGACTGTATTCGCAAATGATGTAAGGCTTGCTCGGGTTGCTGGTTGCATACTTCTCCACTTCCTGCGGTTTTGCATACATGGTGGATTCCATATCGCTGGCAGCCTCGGACGCCCTATAATGAAAAATCCCTTCATAATGAACGAGCCGCGACGGATCGGCCTCCTTCAGGAAATCGTGCATCGCAATGAAGTTGTCGCCTCCGAAGGATTCGTTGCCAAGCGACCAGATGATGACGGAAGGGTGATTCTTGTCTCGTTGAAACATCGAATTGCAGCGGTCCAACACGTTGTCGCGCCACTCGAGCTTGCTGCCGGGGACCGTTTCTTTCAGTTCCTGCTGCCGGTACTCCCACGTTCCGTGCGTCTCCAGATTCGTCTCATCGATCACATATAAGCCGTATTCATCGCAGAGGTCATACCATACGGATTGATTCGGGTAATGGGAAGTCCGTACCGCATTGATGTTATGCGTCTTCATCAGCTCAATATCGGTGATCATGTCTTCGCGGGAAAGCGCCCGTCCGGTATCCGGAGAGAATTCATGCCGGTTCACGCCTTTGAACAGAATGCGCTGACCATTAATCCGCATCAATCCGCCCTTCAGCTCGAAGCGGCGGAAGCCGGTGCGACAGCTTACGGCTCCGAGGCATGCTCCGTCCGTATCCTTTAATGCCAGAACGACGGTATACAGATAAGGCGATTCCGCGCTCCATTTTTTAGGTTCGGGTGCGTTCATGATCAGGGTGAAGGTGCTCTCCACCATAATGTAATCTGCTATGGTGAGCGTTTGTTTCCGAACCAGCTGACGATCCTGGTCGTATAGAAGTGCCTCAAGCTGAAGCCTGTCCTTATCGATGGTTTCATTAAAATAATTCGTAACGGTTGCATCGATCTGCAGCTCGGCATTCCGGTAATCGTCATCAAGAACCGGCCGGACGAAGAAATCGGAGATATGGATGGCAGGGACGGAATAGAGGTAGACTTCGCGGAAGATCCCGCTAAGCCTCCAGAAATCCTGATCCTCGAGCCAACTCGCATCACACCAGCGATACACTTCAACAGCCAATTTATTCTCGCCTTCAATCAGATAGGGGGTAATGTCGAACTCGGCCGGCGTAAACGTATCTTCGCTATACCCCACCATTTCGCCGTTCACCCATACATAGAAAGCGGATTCAACACCTTGGAAGCTAATATAAACGGGCTGTTCCTTCCATGTGTCCGGCACCGTGAATTCACGAATGTAGGAGCCCACGGGATTGTATCGTGTTGGCGCGAAGGGGGCTTTCAATTCAGGCTCCGATTCGGACCAGGGGTATCTAACATTTGTATATTGAGGATAGTCATAGCCTTGAAGCTGCCAATGGGAAGGGACAGGCATATCAGCCCAGCTGCCGGAATCATAATCGGCCTCGTAGAAATTTTGGATGCGCTTGTCAGGGGTTTCGGCAAATGCAAACTTCCACATCCCGTTCAACGACTGATACCAGGGGGACAGAGAGTGGGCATGGCTTAGCGCCTCAGACTCCGATGGGAACATCATCATGTAAGCATGGGCTTTGTGACGGTTTAGCTGAAAAATATTCGGATTATTATTCCATTCGGGATAACCGTTTGCAGGTGCTTGGTAAATGAATTTGGTACGCAATGTGCTCAGCTCCTCCTAGATTATGGTTTCCTTCTACTGTCAGTATAGAGGTTAATTCGGTCCAAGAGTATAAAGAAGTTGCGTTTTTCTATTAAAAATGACAGCCGGATTATGCACTAGAGCGGTCAGCAGAGGGGGACAGAGTCTTTTTGCAGGAGGCAGGTCGTATTTTAATGTGCGTGTTCACCTCCAGGCATTTCACGGTTTACATTTGAAAAGGTTTATGAAACAATGGTTAGTAAATGGTCATTCACTAACTGTGGGGAGGCGATTACGTATGGTAAGACCTCGCGAATTTCAAGATGAGGCTATCTTCTACGGTGTCTACCAGGCACTGTCCAAAAAAGGATACGGTCAAGCAACATTAACCGACATCACGCATGAAGTGAATATTTCGCCTGCAGCCTTAATGAAGCGATTCGGTTCGAAGAAGAATTTGTTCCTGGCCTATAGCGATTATGTTATTGAACTAACCAGGCATGCCTTCCAGGAGGCCAGCCTATCCGATCAATCCAGACTTGATGCACTAAAGGCCGTGTTTAAACATGCGGTTTTACATATGAAAGATCCTGTTGAATTGGCTAACCATACTTCCTTCTATCTGGAAGGGACGAATGATCCGGATTTGTTGGAGAAGACCCGGTACCGATTGCAGCTGATCGATGAGTTTACCCGGCAGATGCTCAGCCAGGCGATTACGAACAAAGAAATCGCTGAATGCGACGTAGCTATGGTTAGCAGGGTACTGCAAGCCGCCATCAGCGGGGCCATGATGATCTGGATTAAAGAGTCAAACCGAACGTTGGACGAACTGTTTGATGAGTGCTTTCAGGTGATATTTGCTCCGTCATGGAAAGCCGGTACGCAATCATTTCAAATATAGCAAGGAGGATGGTTATATGCCGATTTTCAAAGGAAGGGAAGTCGATCTGTACTATGAAGTAAAGGGAGAAGGAAAACCGCTTGTTTTTACGCATGGGGCCTCATGGAATCATGAACAATGGCGGCCGCAAGTCGATTATTTCTCTCGCCAGTACCAAACCGTGGTGTGGGATGTTCGGGGACATGGTTCGTCTTCCTTGCCGGGCGGCAAGGTGGATTCGGAGGATTTTAGCAGGGATTTGGCGGATCTGCTAAGTCATCTGGGCATCGAGAAAGCGATCCTTTGCGGGTTATCCCTGGGTGGGCATATCTCGCTGCAGACGGCCGTTCGCTATCCTGACAAGGTCGCAGCCCTGGTACTGATCGGCACTCCGTTCACGAATGCGTTCAATTGGTATGAGCGAATGTTCGTGCCGCTAAATCGCTGGTCAAGTTACTTGATGCCGATGTCCTTATCGGGAAAAATGCAAGGGAAAATGCTATCCAAGTACAATAAGAGCAATCAAGCTTATATAGAGAAAGCCTTTCGTTCCATCCCGCATTCCAACTGGGTTCGGATATGGGATGCGGTGACCCGGATGGAGAGCACGCAGGATCTGCATAAGATCCATTGTCCAACCTTGCTTCTCCAAGGAGAGAGCGACACGATGATCCGAAGGCAGCAGGAATACATGCAGGAGAGAATTGCGGATTCGCGATTAAGAATCATCCGGAACGCTCACCATGCAACGAATTTGGATAACCCGGATGAAGTCAATGAAGCCATCGCTTCATTTCTGACAGAGAACGCGATGTAGACTATTCTATTTGCGTCTTGGATCCGCGTTGTTTCTGCAGCGCGGATTTTTTTGCAAGAAAAACTTTATCTAAACGCGGTCTGTCTTCTATGATTCGGAATTCATACACTGGATATATCCGAACTAAAGGGGGGAGCGGCGATCGGTGAGCCCCCTCATTGACACCCCAAAATAGGGTTGCTACAATTTCAAGTATATATCTATCGGAATACAAGGGTTAGCAAGGAGGGGACGAACTTGAATCGATCCGGTTCCACAGATCCATTCATACGTAATGCACGCGAAGCCATGATCGCAGCTCGGGCGGATAAGCTTGGGGCCAAATTCGCGGAAAGAGCTCCACGGCACGACTTGGAGGGATCGTTTCCGTTCGAGAATTTTGATGACCTGAAGGAGTCGGGCTATCTGAAACTGACCGTACCGGCATCCTTTGGAGGAGAAGAAGCCTCCGTATACGAAATGGTGCTTGCCCAGGAAAGACTCGCCAGAGGCGACGGCTCTACGGCGCTGGCGGTCGGTTGGCATATCGGGCAAATACTCCAGCTGCGCCTATCCGGGGCTTGGCCGGAGCCTTTATTTGAGAGGCTGTGCAAGGACGTTGTAGCTGAAGGCGTGCTCATTAATGAACTGGCGAGCGAACCTGCGACAGGGAGTCCCAGCCGGGGCGGAAGGCCGGAGACCACGGCACGGCGGGTGTCGGGCGGCTGGCGCATTACCGGACGCAAAACCTTCAGCACGTTAAGCCCGATCTTGAAGCAATTTGTGGTTACGGCCGGTATCGAGGATAGCGAGAAGGTTGGTGCATTCCTCGTTCGCAGCGGACCCGGGGTCAAGGTCGAGGAAACCTGGAATACGATGGGCATGCGGGCAACGGGAAGCCATGACATGATTCTGGAGGACGTCTTCGTTCCGGAGACGGAAGTGATTCGGGGACTCGATTATGAGAAACCTGAGTTTCCCGTGCCGACGGAAGGCATTCTGCTTCACATCCCGGCATGTTATATGGGGATTGCTTATGCCGCGCGTAATTTTGCCATCGATTTTGCCCGTCATCATAAACCGAACTCCTTGACGGTCCCCATTGCCGAATTGCCGAATATCCAAAGACACATCGCCGAAATCGAAGTGGATCTGCTTACGGCCCGCAGTTATTTGTATCAAACTGCCGACCGCTGGGACAAGGAAGTGGAGAACCGCGCTGCGCTCAAGCCTGAGCTGGGTCTTGCCAAATATGTCGTGACCAATGCAGCGGTCCGGATTGTTGATCACGCCATGCGGATCGTTGGAGGATTGAGTCTCTCCCGGCAGCTCCCGTTGGAACGAATGTACAGGGATGTCCGGGCGGGTCTTCATAATCCGCCGATGGACGATGTCGTGCTGACGAATCTCGCCCGTCGAGCCATTTCGGAAGTGGAGGAGTAGGGGAACTAAAGCTCGATATGATGGGATGAGGCCATTTCGAGAATAGTTGCTTATTGAATCGTGAAGGAATAACAGACAGGAACCGCTGAAGAGGCTGCCTCCGGCGGTTTTTTTTCGTTGTCTTTTTGATTGGGAATAGCTATAAACCGCGTCCGCGATCCTGGTGAACACGGTATGTTGTCTCTAGCATTCAGCAAACCTTCAGCTTAGCCTAAGCCTGGCATAACGTTCCCCTAAGTTTACTTTCAGATTCCCTCTCTATACTTCAAATTGTAAGACAAACCATAACCCTAGAAGGAGAGATGAAGATGAATCCGATAAGTAAAAAAGTATTAGTAAGCAGCATGGCAGCAACGATTGTGCTGGGGGGAGCCGGGTACCTTCAGAACAAGGTTTTTGCAGCGGCGAGCACGGATGCTTCCACCTCGGTATCCGAGGATGGACAGACGGGGACAGACTCATCGGCTGCGGATGCAGTGAAGAACCGAGCTGGAAAGTGGATGGATCGTAAAGCGGGTGGACCTCGGGGTGGTAACATCGTCAAAGAGACGGCCGAGGTCCTTGGGCTCACGGAGGCAGAGTTCCGGACGGCGCTTGAAGCGGGCAGCACATTTGCCGAAATTGCCGAAGGCAAAGGAATGACCCAATCCGTGTTCGTGCAGAAGCTGACCGAGCTGGAAACCGCTAAGATCGATGAACGCCTGAGTGAAGGCGGTATAACGGAAACCGAAGCAGCCGAGTGGAAAGAGGGGCTGAGTGCCCGCCTTACGCAAATGGTAGAGAGCAATGAAGTCGGTTTTGGAAAAGGTCATGGCAAAGGCGGCCGAGGTTTCGGCAAATTCGGTAATCCGGAGGAAATTGCAGCTTTACTCGGATTATCGGAGGACGAGTTGAAAGCGGAAATGAAGGAAGGGCAATCGCTAGCGGAGATAGCCACCTCGAAGGGGATTGCAGAGGAGCAATTGGTTCAGAAGCTGAAGGATCAAATGACCGAGCCCTTGAAGCAGTGGATTAACGAGAAGCATACAGATGCCGATAAATCCGCAGCCGCTGCAGCGGATACGGAAGAGGAAGCGAACTAACATACTGAATGGGATCGTTTTGGGAGACTGGGTGATATTCTGTTAAGAATACATTCAGTTTCTTTTTTATTTTGTATGCTGAGGATGGCGGGTATCATTTTTTTTGCGAATAGTGTTGACCTTAACGTTACGTAAAGGTGTACATTGATGTTGTCAGGAGGTGAAACCATGGAATACACGGTGCAGAAGCTTGGAAAGTTGGCAGGAATAAGTACCCGGACGCTCCGTTATTACGATGAGATTGGCATTCTGAAGCCGGCCAGAATCAACTCGTCAGGATATCGGATTTATGGGCAGGAGGAGGTCGATCAATTGCAGCAGATCTTGTTTTACCGGGAGCTCGGACTTCCATTGGACGGGATCAAAGAGATTATGACCTCACCATCCTTCAACCGGGCCCAGGCGCTCCAGGAACACCATGCGCAGCTCCTAGACAAAAGAAGGCAATTGGATTTGCTGATTACCAATGTGGAGAACACGATCGCCTCCGCCGAAGGGAGAAAGACCATGAGTGACCAAGAGAAATTCGAAGGATTCAAGCAGAAGCTGATTGATGATAATGAGAAGAAATACGGGAAAGAAATTCGCGAGAAGTATGGCGAAGAGACTGTAAATAAATCCAATGCCAAGCTGAAAAATATGACGCAAGCGCAGCATGAGGAAGTAACGCGTCTGGCTGATGAGCTGTACGAGACGCTGGCCGAAGCGTTTAAGCAAGGCGATCCTGCCAGTGAGCTGGCCCAGAAGGCGGCCGATCTTCACAAGCGTTGGCTCACCTATTATTGGAACGATTACAGCAAAGAGGCCCATGCAGGCCTCGCTCAGATGTACGTTGATGATGAGCGTTTTACCGCTCATTACGATGCGAAGCAGCCCGGAACGGCAGTGTTCCTCCGCGATGCGATTCTGATCTACACAGGCATGAACCCTTCATCATAGAAAGGCTGGTTGTAGGTAGCCTGAACATGATGACTGGACCCTTTTCCTGCGCTTTAACGCGCAGAGGAGAGGGTCTTTTTTTATATGGTATCCCTTGCAGGTCCATGCTCTGCTCACCCTGCTGCCGAGTAGGGAGTACCTAAACAATTGTCTCGACTTTCGGGAGGAGGGTTCCCGTCGAAACCATGTCCCCCAATTTCCACAATTAACCTCTTGTTTCCGAAGGGGAAGTAATGGTTAGATGAAACGTGGACTATTTTACACAAAACCTACACCATGGGTGATGACTTATATAGCGAGGGTAGAGTATGGATCAAATTGTACAGCAGGTAGTGAATATCTTTAATGATTTTTTATGGTCTAAACTGCTCATCGTATTGCTGATTGCCGTTGGCCTGTATTTCACGGTGGGGACCAAGTTTCTGCAGTTTCGCCTGATCGGCGAGATGTTCCGGGTCATCCGCGAACCCAAGAGTAAAGCGAAGGGCAGCATTTCCCCTTTTCAGGCATTTGCCATCAGTATGGCAGCCCGTGTCGGGACAGGGAATATAACCGGGGTGGCTCTGGCCATCTCGCTTGGGGGACCTGGGGCCGTATTCTGGATGTGGATTATTGCGCTTATCGGTTCGGCATCCAGCTTTATCGAGAGTACGCTGGCCCAGATCTATAAAGTAAAAGATGGGGCGGGCGGTTATCGCGGCGGTCCCGCTTATTACATGCAGCAAGGATTAAAGAAACGGTGGATGGGCGTGTTGTTTGCGATCCTGATCACCTTGTCCTTCGGGCTTGTCTTTAATGCGGTCCAGTCCAATACGATTACGATTGCTTTCGAGAATTCATTCGGAACCGATCGTTTAACTATCGGAATTATCATGGCGGTTATCTTCGCGGTTATCATCTTTGGCGGCGTGAAGCGAATTGCCAAAATGTCGGAACTGATCGTTGTTGTATTGGCTGTGGTGTATGTCGGTGCCGCGCTGTTTATCGTACTAGCCAACATCACCAAGCTGCCGGAAGTTTTTGCTCTTATCGTCAAAAGCGCGTTCGGCTATGAGCAGGTCGTTGGCGGGTCGATCGGTGCCGCCCTCATGAACGGGATCAAAAGAGGGCTGTTCTCCAACGAAGCCGGCATGGGGAGCGCGCCTAACGCAGCAGCTACCGCAACAACAAGCCATCCTGCCAAGCAAGGATTGGTGCAGGCGCTGGGCGTAATGATTGATACGCTGGTCATATGTACAAGCACCGCCTTCATTATTCTTTTTACCGGTGCCTACCAGCAGACCGGACTTGATGGAATCGCCCTGACTCAGGCTGCGCTGGGCATGGAGATGGGGGCATGGGCGTCCGACTTCCTGGCGATCATGGTCTTCCTGTTTGCGTTCAGCACGCTGATCGGCAATTATTACTACGGGGAAACCAATATCGAATTTTTGAAGTCGAATCGGGCATGGATATGGGTCTATCGGGCTTCTGTGCTGGCTATGGTCATTTTCGGCTCCGTTACCAGCGTGAAGCTGGTGTGGGATTTGGCCGACCTGTTCATGGGATTGATGGTGATTGTGAATCTTGTGGCCATCACGCTGCTTTCCCGAACGGCTTTCGCCGCGCTTCAGGATTATTTGAAGCAGAAGCGGGCTGGCGTGAACCCTGTCTTCACCAAGGACAGCATCAAAGGGCTGCAGGATGTGGAATGCTGGGATGGACACAACACCCCATCCACTGAAGCGAAATAATGTAGAATTTGATGTGATATGGAATCGTTACAGTAGTTGCGTGCTTTTAGCTGCTGTAGCGATTTTTCTTATTTTACCGTAACATTTGCGCGATTAAACCGTTGTCTACATGAGAAGGTAGAGAGGAGATGGATACGGATTGATTAATCGGATGACCTGGCGGACAAGGGTGAAGGAGCTTATATATGCTTTGTTAGTTGTATTAATATTGTTTTTTATTTATGCCGTATATAACTCAGCTATCCACATCTACCATTATAAAACCGGCCTAAATGATAAATTTCTAAGGACCGTCATAACAACGGTTGAATTGCATGAAAGTGGACTTATAGTAGATAAACGAAGCTCGTCTTTGGGTGAAGTGACGCCCTTCCTCACTCAGAAGACAAATCTGAAAGTGTATAAGAATGTGGGGGAATGGCAGGTAATTGTCGGAGAGCTTCACGCGAAGAAGCAATTAGGGGGAAAACTTACGTATTCTATTGAGGAACTGAATCCTTATTTGAATCGTGAGGAAAGAAATCCTTATATCCTGAACTCTGCGCTGCTGGAGGGTAGGGGGATTAAAGACGATCCTCACCCTACTGGTGCAATGAACCAGTTAGGGAGACTTGAAGACGGAAACGTAGCGGAATTATTCTTCTCGCTTCGAACGCTTAGATCACCGGAGGAGGTTTTGGAGCTCTTGTCGGACTATGATGTTAAAGCAACCAGTATGGCTGTTTTTGCAGGCGAACTGAAGGATTTCAAGCTGGGTAATTATAGCTCTAGTAGCGCTGGTCACACGATCCCCCATCTTACATTGAGGCCCAAGGTTCAGTTTAGCGATAATCATTTTCTTTCTAGTTGGCATACTTTCTTCTCACTGGATGCCGGGATAACGGATCATGAGCAGCAACTGATCGCCGACGTTGAATGGATGACTAACAATATCAAATATAACGGTGTGGATGATGACAAACACCGGCTGGCCTACTTGAAGAAAAATGGAGTTCTAGTTTACGGAGCAACCGTTACGGGACCTGTGCGGGAGCTGGAGAAGCTGAAGGAGGAGTCGGAATTCTGGGGATTCCGTTTGGGCCGCATCGAGGTATGGAATTGGAGTTAGGGCAGCTTATGTTCCGGAAACTCTACATATTAGATAGAAAAAAGGCCTCGACTGAGGCCTTTTTTTGGTAAAGAGAAGTGATATTAAACCATTTTGCTAAGCCATTTTCATAAACTACGTTAAATATTTATCCCGCAGAATATTCAGGTGATGAAGCTCATGCCCAGCTATGACATAGGCGGCTGCCCGGGCGGAGAGCGGGTAATTATTGAATGTGCCTTGACGCAGCAGCGCTTCCTCCGTCAAGCTTCCAACCAGTGTAATGGTAGACTGCCTGACGGCAGCATAATCCTTAAGGGCTTCCCGTAACGGGAGATGGCTGAAAGGAGAATTCTGGACAAAAATCTCCCGGTCGTATCCCGAAAATTCACGGGCATCCCCACGCGCGATGTAGAGAATGCGATAGTTCCATAAGCGCTCTACATCGGCGATGTGTCCGACCACCTGTTTTAGACTCCATTTCCCTTCCGCATAACGAACATTCGCTTGTTCTTCCGTCAGATCGCTGAGCGATCTCAACGTTTCATCATGCTGCCGCTGCAATACCTCGGCAATATGGCCTTCGGGGACAAGAGAGACGTATTTTTCGGCGAGGAGCAAATATTCATTAGAATCAGGCCTTGTATTCATAACAAGTTCCTCCAGATCAATTTATAAGAGCTTACATTAAAATTATGCAGACAGGTCAAAATCAATGAATGGATCCGGTTGCTTGTGCCCAGATTAGATGGACGATGCCGTTCCAATAGCGCTCCGTCTTCATGATATTCAGTTCCGAGGCATTCGCGATCTGGATCATGTCCCTATTATAATGACAGCCGGATATCCGCCGTGCTGCGGGGTTGATCAGATGCTGCATGGCGCCAAGGAGCCGGTTCGTGCTCATGCCATGCTCCAGCAAGTAAACGCGGCCGCCGGGTTTGACCCAGCGGTTGATTTTATTCAAAGCTTTGACCGGATCCTCATAGCCGCATAGCGACAGGGTAGATACAACGCAATCATAGGAACGTTCCGGCAGCTCCAGCGTCTCGATATCCCGTTCCAGGAAATTGGCCCGAATGCCAAGCTCGGAGGCCATCCGCCGCGCACGGCTTAGCATCTCAGGACTGAAATCCACAGCCGTTACGTTCACCTTATCGCGATGATAAAAGGGGAAATTCGCGCCGGCGCCAACAGCTACCTCAAGCACGTCACCCTCTACATCCTGAAGCAGCCGCTGTCTCCATTCACCGAGCCTCCGTTGCCTGGTGTTCCTTTCATATATCGCTGCCTGTTTATTGAACTTCCGAATGAGGGATTTCTTATTCACGCGGAATTCTCCGGGCAACGCCGGTTTTGATTGCTGCTTTCACGACAAGCTCCCGAATGGCTTTCACGACGTTCTGGTTAAACACGCTTGGAATAATATACGACGGGTTGCGTTCTTCGTCCGATACGGCGGATGCAATGGCTTCGGCTGCAGCCAGCTTCATCTCCTCATTAATCGTGGTCGCTCTGCAGTCCAAGGCCGCACGGAAAATACCCGGGAAACAGAGGACGTTATTAATCTGGTTCGGATAATCCGAACGTCCGGTTGCAATAACGCCTACAATATCCTCGACCTCTTCCGGTTTAATCTCGGGCGTAGGGTTTGCCATTGCAAACACGATCGGTTGATCGGCCATGGCTTGTACGTCCTCACGGCGGAGCAGGCCGCCGGCAGAGAGGCCGATGAACACGTCGGCACCTTGGATCACTTCACGCAAGGAACCTTCGACTTTATTCGGGTTCGTATGCTCTGCGTACCATTGCCACATACTATTGCTGTATGCATGTCCGCCAACCAGTGCACCCTCGCGGTCTACGCCAATGATGTCCTTGACACCGGCTGACAGGAGGATTTTGCTGCATGCTACGCCCGCAGCACCGATTCCACACACCACGACCCTAATGTTATCGATCGATTTCCCGACAATTTTCAACGAATTGATCAGTGCCGCATACAGAACCACCGCCGTGCCGTGCTGGTCATCGTGAAACACGGGAATGTCCAGCTCATCCCGCAGTCGTTGTTCAATCTCGAAGCAGCGCGGGGAGGAGATATCCTCCAGGTTAATGCCGCCAAAAGCCGGAGCCATTGCTTTGATGCAGGCAATAATCTCTTCGGTATCCTGGGTATCCAGGCAGATCGGAAAGGAGTCTACTCCTGCAAACTGTTTGAAGAGCATCGACTTTCCTTCCATGACCGGCATGGCCGCATAAGGACCGATGTTGCCCAAACCGAGTACGGCGCTTCCGTCCGAGATGACGGCCACCGTATTTCTTTTAATTGTAAGCGTAAAGGCTTTTTTCGGGTCTTCTTGGATGGCTGAACATACGCGGGCAACATCTGGCGTATAGACGCGCGACAGGTCATCACGGTTTTGGATTGGGATTTTGGGCTGGGTTTCGATCTTGCCGCCGAGATGCAGCAGGAAGGTACGGTCCGAAACGTTGACGAGCCGGACGCCCTTTAGATTTTTCACTGAATTAGTAATTTTACCGATATCCACGCTGTCCGTAACCGTAATAGTAATATCGCGTACGGTAATGTGGCCGCTCGCCTGAATGACGTCGATGGCGACCATGTCTCCCCCCGCCTCAAATATGGCGGATGCAACTTGACCGAATTTGATTTCTTGTGTATTCATTTCTAGTCTGAGGATAATGCTTTTTCCTCCGAGTCCGTTGTTTTCCATTGCTACCTCCAAATGTTTGATCGATTTCGTCCTTCTGAGTGTATGTAACTGTGCAAAATGTTAACGTTATCATAGTTCGCTGAGCAGTGGTCAATTTCCTGTTTCATTGGAAATAAACCGTGATATATATAAGAAGAATTTATTGGAAATGCGAATGCCAGGGAAGTATAATCGAAAGCATCTTATTGTGAAGGAGAGAGCTGCCATGAATGCTAGAATCGAGGAGCTTGAAAAGCGGTTGACGACCCAGCATCATAAGGATTTGTTCCTTCAGATGAAACATACGTTGAAAGCCGTTGATGATTTGGCCGAACAGCACCGGGTTTACCAGGCCGTTCAGGCACTCAGCGGTACACGCATTGTGGGGACGGAGGAACATGTTTATTTCGACACCTTGAATCAGGTCAAGGAACAAATTGTGCATACCCTGGAGCTGACGATTGAGGATTTGGAGCACAAAGGGGATAAACATTATAAGAAGCATTTTAAGGACGGCGTGGAATAGGAGTCGTTCTGCCGAACAGAACGGATAAAATGTTTGAATGAAGCATAAATCCTGCAGGGGATTTATGCTTTTTTTGTGATTATTTTCAGCAAACTCCACGTATTTTCATAACATTTCATGTTACATATTTATCCAATTTCGTTGAAATGTGTAACAAATCGTTGATTAGTATTATGGGATATGGCTTCCAGATGCTTTAAAATAATGATAGCACTGGTAAAGCTTGGACGATGGTTGTGTAAGGTTTCCAAGTTCAGTCAAGTTATCTAGTCAAGTTAAGAGGTAACTACTGTATCGAAGAAAGGGAGGTGGACTGAACAGCCGGAGGTTGTGTAAACGCTTTATTTATTATCTTTTATATTAAAGGAGGATTAATTGTATGACTTTAAGTTTGCCGAACAAAGCTTGGCTCAAGCATCTAATCATTGCCGGTTCCACGATGTTAGTGATGACCTTATTCATGGTTTTATTTGCGGATAAAGCTTTTGCCCACGGGTATGTCGATTCTCCAGGCAGCCGCGCCATTCTGTGTAAGCAGGGGCAAAATACCGATTGCGGCGCAATCGTGTATGAGCCTCAAAGCTTAGAAGCTCCTAAAGGCTGGCCGAATGCAGGTCCTGCCGATGGCAAAATCGCCAGTGCAGGCGGCGCGTTCCCTAAACTTGACGAGCAATCCGCAACTCGCTGGAGCAAAGTAAGCATTTCCCCGGGAACCACAACGTTCCAATGGCATTTGACAGCCAATCATGTGACGGCAAGCTGGAAATACTACATTACGAAAGACGGCTGGGATCAAAATGCTCCGCTGAGCAGAGCTTCGTTTGATCTGACGCCTTTCTGCTCCATTGACTACGGCGGTGTAAAACCTCCGACAAACTATGCGTCCACTTGTAACGTTCCTGCTAAATCCGGTTACCATGTCATTCTGGCGGTATGGGAAGTAGCTGACACACCTAACGCTTTCTATAACGTTATCGACGTGGACTTTGGCGGTGGCGGCGGAACTCCGAACCCAGGCGTACCGGCACCGACAGGACTTACTTCCCCATCCCAAACCAACAACAGTGTTTCCTTGGCATGGGCAGCTTCCACAGGTGCTTCCAGTTACGAAATCTACCGTGACGGATCCCTTGTGGGTACATCCACTACAACCTCCTATACCAATACGGGGTTAGCCGAAGGAACGTCCTATACGTATACAGTGGTAGCTGTAAGCAGTACGGGCAGCAAATCTTCAGCATCCGCTCCCCTCACCGTATCAACATCCGGAAGCGCAACGACCTATCCGGCATGGAATGCAACCGCCGTTTACTTAGGTGGCAGCAAAGTCAGCTACAACGGCGTGAACTATGAGGCAAAATGGTGGACTCAAGGCGAAACTCCTGGATCTGCCGATGTTTGGAAGGTCATCCCTTAATCGAATAGTGTGAGAGATCCGGCGTCTAATGACTGCCGGATCTTTTTTTAAGCAGCTTTTTGGGCAGGGAATGAGAGAGTGGGGTTCATGAATAAGTGTAGAGGAAATAGCTTCCGTCGGCTACGCATTGACCCTGGTGGCTCTTGGAATTACCTATCGAAATGTTGTGGGTTCACTGACTGTCGATGTTCTTCATTCGATGATTTCATGGCCTTCGTCAACTTTAACGGACCCTAGTTCCGTTATTTAAGATCATAACCCGATTTTTCACAATGTACCGGACTCCAGATCCGCTATTATGAGAATTACGGGAGCAAATACCGATTAAAACAGCAAATAAGGTCCGCTGGGTCCGCTAAAGTTACTAAAAGGGCTGTTTTCTATGAAATAAGGTATTCTGAGTCCGTTAGGAAGTCCTCACACCAAAGAACAAGTTGAGTTTTGGACATATTGAATGATATGGCGATCGTATTTTTGGACGTACAGTGAATTTCTGCTTATTGCCCTTTTGGTCTAAGCGGGGGGATCGCGAAAAAAGAGCGAGTATGGATGGTAAACATAGTAGTGGAATAGAAATAAATAAGCTGCCAGCATGCAGCAGCTTGATCAGGGCACCCCGAGGGTGCCTTTTGTGTTTTCTGTAAGAGGTATTTCCAGGTATGCCAAGGTGCGCAAAGATGCGCAAAGGTATGCAAAGTATGAAAAGTATACAAAGAGTGCAAGCCTCAAACCCTGTACACGGTAATGCCCCGTTCCTGAAACGGCCTGATATCCGAGTCGGAAGCCTCAGTACCGGTGACGAGGGTATGTATCGCGCTGTTGGGAGCGACCGTGTGCAGTGACAGCTTGCCAATCTTGCTGTGGTCGGTGACCACGACAATTTCGCCGGCGGCTTGAATCATGTTCTGTTTGGCCGGGACGAGCAGCGCTTCCGGGTGCATGAGGCCATGCTGAGGATGCAGGGCAGGGGTACCGATGAACGCTTTCTCGACATGCAGGGATTTCAGCACATGGTCGGTAAACATGCCGTTTAGCATATAACTCGATGGGTACAGCTCCCCGCCGGTCAGAATGACTTTGATTCCCGGAGCATCGCGAAGCTCAACAGCGACGTTCATATCGTTCGTAATGACCGTAATGTCCGAGCGGTGCACAAGATGCGTCGCAATATGAAGGGTGGTTGTTCCCGAATCAATGATGATATTCTCCCCGTCTTCCACAAGCGAAGCCGCAAGCTGACCGATGCGTATTTTCTCGTCCCGGTGAAAGTTGGTTCGCTCATTAAAGGATGGCTCGTTATGCGTCCATTGCTCCATGATGACCCCGCCATGTGTGCGCTTCAAAGCGCCTTCCTGTTCAATCTCCGCCAGATCACGGCGAATGGTGGCCGTGTGAACACCGAATTCCGATGCCAGCGCAGCAACCGTTGCTGTTCGGTATTGCCTTACGTAATCAATGATCCTTTTCTTTCTTTCATGTGCCAGCAATCGATAATTTCTCCCTTCCTGAATGGACAATGAGCTGTAGAGGTGTGTTTATACATACAATGCGCACTTTTGCTCTTTTATGCTTAAGGATTCCATGTCTTAATAGTGTACTCCCATTATGTTAATTCCATGTTAAATCCCTTGATGCGAAGCGAATTTACAAAATCCGTACGAAGGTCTAACACTCTCCTAATATTGCACATCTACAATCAAATTAAATAAAAATGAACAAAAGTGATCATTACATGTGCATTTGATGCGTACTTATTATCAGGTGCATGTAAGGGATTTCATTTTTATGGATTCATTGATTTTTCGCTTGTCATGACAACATCATTACACTTTCGTGAGGGGGATCGCTCTTGGCATCCATTGAATTTGTGAAAGTAAGCAAGTCGTTTGATCGTCAAACCGTCATCCAGGACCTGGATCTTACCATCGAAGACGGAAAATTCACCGTGCTGGTCGGTCCGTCAGGCTGCGGGAAAACAACGCTCTTAAGGATGATCGCGGGCATTGACCCTCAAACCTCCGGTTCCGTTCTTATCGATGGCAAGGATGTTACGCGCATTGCACCGGGGAAGCGCGGCGTGGCCATGGTATTTCAGAATTACGCGATTTACCCGACGATGTCGGTCCGCGAGAATATCGAGTTTGGTCTCGTGAACAACAAAGTTCCCAAAGCCGAGCGTACACGTTTGGTGGAGACCATAGGGGCAACCGTTGGACTGAACGATTACTTGGATCGTAAGCCTTCCACCTTGTCTGGCGGACAACGGCAACGAGTGGCTTTGGCCCGGGCGATGGTTAAAAATCCGTCCGTATTCCTGATGGATGAGCCGCTGTCCAATCTGGATGCCAAGCTGAGAGTTCAGATGCGGATCGAGCTGATTGAGCTGCACAAGAAGCTGGGAACGACCTTTGTCTATGTGACTCATGACCAAATCGAGGCGATGTCGATGGCAGATACCATCGTGCTCATGAACAAAGGCGTCATTCAGCAGGAAGCTCCGCCTGAAGTGGTGTACCGCGAGCCTAGCAATCTGTTTGCGGCCCAGTTTATCGGGGTTCCCCCCATGAACATTGCGCCGCTGGGCGACGATCGCACCACATTCGGATTCCGACCGGAGAGCGTTGTGATCGGAACAGAACCGGAGTCGTTCCATTATAGGGCCAAGGGTGAGGTCATCACGCGCGAAATGCTGGGCTCCGAGACAATTTATCAGGTAAGGACGACGGAGGGCCAGGCCTTCATGGTGAAGTGCCAGGATGACAAATTCCATGTCGATCAGGAGGTATATCTCGGCGTGCCGGCGGATAAATTGTTTTTCTTCGGGGCGGATGAGAATCGGGTCGAAGAGCAGGACGTCCGCTATAGGGAGTTTATGGAGCGGCTGAGAGGGCTGGCTCATGGATAAGAAGCGGATTTGGGAAGGGATCAGGCCCTATGTGCTAATCGCGCCGGCCATGGCGGGTATTATGCTGTTTGTGATGTATCCGGTAGGTTATCTGGTTTACTTAAGCCTGTTCAAATACAACCTGATGAACAAAGACAAGAGCAAGTTTGTCGGACTGGACAATTTCACCCAGATTCTGGGTCGCGGGGATTTCTACAAAGCGTTATGGAACACTTCCATCTATACAGTCGGCGTCGTGATTCTAACCATGCTGCTGTCTCTGTTGATTGCGGTGTGGCTGAACAAGAAGGGCCGTTTCAATTCGGTCGTTCAGGCCGGGATTTTCACGCCGCACGTCGTTTCCATTGTATCGATCTCGCTGGTCTGGCTGTGGCTGATGGAGCCGAATCAAGGACTTCTCAATTATCTGTTCAAGCTGGTGGGGCTCCCGCCGTCCGCATGGCTGCAAAGCTCCAAGACCGCATTGATATCCGTCATTATCGTATCGGTCTGGCAGGCCATCGGTTATTACACCCTGATCATTGTGGCAGCCCTGCAGAGCATATCGCCAAGCATTTATGAAGCGGCGGCCCTGGATAATGCCAGCAGGTTCAAGGTGTTTTACAAAATCACATTGCCGATGATTTCGCCGCAGCTGTTTTTTATCCTGATCATCATGACGATCGGTTCCTTCAAAGTATTCGATACCGTTCAGGTGATGACAGGCGGAGGACCGAATAATGCAACGACCACGCTTGTGTATTACATATACGGCTTCCGAACGACCAACATCGGTTATTCGGCTGCGACAGGCGTCGTGCTCATGGCCATTATCGGATTGCTTACGTTCATCTATTTCCGGCTGCTGTCCAAGAAGGTCCATTATCAATAAGGCTTTGGCCATGCAGAAAGGAGGCACAGTTTGAAGACCTTTGACTTAAAAATCGTATGGACTGCGCTGGGCTATTTGCTGAAGGCCGCAGTGCTCATGATTTTCATCTTTCCGTTTCTGTGGATGATCTCCACATCCCTCCAGACATTCCGGGAAACGATGACGTTTCCACCGACGTGGTTTCCGGCCTCGCCGCAATGGGGCAACTTCGCTGAGGCGATGAATGCAGGTCCTTTTCTTACCTATTTCAGGAACTCGGTTGTCGTTACCGGATCCATCATCGTTCTGCAGTTTCTGATCATGATCCCGGCCGCGTATGCATTTGCGAAGTATAAGTTTCCGGGAAAAACGCTGCTGTTCGGCATGATCCTTCTGGCATTCATGATCCCGGGTCAGGTTACGTTCATACCGGTCTATCTGATGATGGCAGATTGGGGATTAGTCAAAACCCTGCTGCCGCAGATCATCCCGTTCATCTCGAATGCCTTCGGCATCTTCCTGCTGAGGCAGTACTTCATGCAGATTCCGGAGGAAATCATTGAAGCGGCCCGTCTTGATAATGCGAGCGAATTCAAAATCATTCGGAAAATCATGGTTCCCATGTCGAAGCCGGCACTTGCGACCATTGCGCTGTTCAGCTTTGTCAGTCACTGGAATGACTATTTCTGGCCGCTCGTCATGACCGATTCAGCTTCCGTCCGGCCGCTGACCCTGGGGATCGCCATGCTAAGGGAGACCGAGGGCATCAGCAACTGGCATATCATCATGGCCGGCAATGTGATTCTGGTGGTGCCCATCCTGCTTGTGTATGTATTCTGCTCGAAGCACATCGTGAAGGCTTTTGTTTATTCAGGCATTAAATAATTACAGGAAATAACAGGGTTCGGCAAGTCATAATCGAATGATTAATGGAGGAATGAGTCAATATGAAATCCAAATGGTATACACTGCTGTCCGTCATTATGCTGTTCAGTTTGCTTGCCGCGTGTGGTAGTGGGGGAACTTCCGGTGATACGGGCAAAGCGCCGGGAAGCGGGGGAACCGAAGCCCCGTCCGGAGACAAAGGGAAAACTACAGTTCAGTTCTGGCACTCGCTGGGTGGCAAGAACGGGGAATACATGGACGCGCTCATCCAGCGTTTTAATGCATCCCATGAGGACATCGAAGTGGTAGGCACCTTTCAGGGAAGTTATGACGAGACGGTAACCAAGCTGCAGCAAGCGATAGCCTCCGATACCGGTCCGGATGTCAGCATGCTGGAGCGAGCCTACGTCCAGATGTTCGCCGATTCCGAAGTGCTTGAGGATCTGACGCCTTATCTTGAAGGCTCTGGTATCAGCGCCGATGACTTTACGCCGGGGCTGATGGGACACTCCGTCTTCAATGATCAATTGGTATCGCTGCCGCTGAACCGTTCCACCCCGATTCTGCATGTGAACAAAACATTGCTGGATGAGCAGGGGCTGCAAATTCCGACCACATGGGAGGAGCTGAAGGAGGTCGCAAATGCGCTTGTAGTCAAGGAAGGCAGCGAGTATAAGCGATACGGCGTTACGATGCCCTATGACACTTGGTATCCGATTGCCATGATCTCGCAGGCGGGCGGCACTTTCTTCAATGATGACAATACGTCGATCGGCTTTGGGGATAACGGTGTCGGCGCCAAGATGTTCGCTTACCTTAAAGAACTGCAGAGCACAGGCGCCTTGTATTATCCGCCGGCTCAGGATTCCGGCAACATTGTGAACAGCATGTTTGTGGAAGGCAAGGTCGGAATGATGTATCAATCTACGGGATCGATTGGCGGGTTGTCCAGCGCGGTGGATTTTGATTACGTGACAGCGTTCTTGCCTAAGGACGAAGTGTATGCGAATCCGACCGGAGGCGCGAATGTGACGATGCTGTCCTCTTCCAAGAACAAGGAAGCGGCATGGGAATTCATCCGGTGGATGGAGATGGAAGAGGAAGGCGGTCTTGAATTTATTTTGCAATCTGGCTACCTGCCATTCACGAAGAAGATGGTGGAGTCGGAGCAGATCCAAGAGCTGTGGGCCAAAGAACCGAACCGCAAAGTCGCTTATGATCAGCTGGAATTTGCCGTCGATACCAATAAGGACGTGGCATGGCCGGAGATTATGCATGAGTTCTTCTCGGCTATGGAAGCGATCATGTACGACAGCAAGGATATTCCGGCTACGCTGGATACCTTCAAGAAAGAGACGGAACGGATTTTGGCCCAATAACAACTGGTAAAGGAGTGGCAGGACATATGATCGAACGACTACGGGAACCATCCTGTACGATGGTGGCTGCACACCGCGGGTATAAATCAGCTTATCCGGAAAATACGCTGCTGGCCTTTCGCAAGGCGCTGGAGTTAGGCGTAGATATGCTGGAGTTTGATCTCCGGCTGACGCTTGATAAGGAAGTGGTGGTTATCCATGATGCAACGGTTCAGCGTACGACGAGCGGCGCTGGCGAGGTGAGGGATTTTACGCTGGAGGAACTGAAATCGTTGGATGCGGGCGGCTGGTTCGCTCGGGAGTTTGAAGGATTGAAGATCCCGACGCTTGCGGAGCTATGCGAGCTGCTCCGGGAATATCCCGAAGTTCTGTGCAACGTGGAGATTAAGCCAAGCCCTGATGCCAAAGAGGCCGCAGACCTGGCGGTTGATGTGCTGAACCAATACGGGTACCTGCCGCGCTGTGTATTCACCTGTTTCGATGCAGAAGTTCTGACGCATATTCATGATACGCATGGTCTGAAGACACAGGGCTTCCCGGGTGGGAAAATGTCCCGATTTGTCTTCGAGGAGGATGGAACCTACTCCAAGATGTGGGCAATCGGCGTAGAGATGTCGCTGCTTACGCCGGAGCTCGTTGCCCGGTTCCAGGAACAGGGGCTGCTGGTCTGGAGCTATTGCCCGGACGATGAGGAGGGTGTCCGCTATTCGCTGGAATGCGGGGTTACCGGCATGACCTGCAATAACCCCCTTCCGGCGCTGGCGATGATCGGAAAGAAGGGCACGCGGATATGACCTCCATTTTATCGAATATCCGAAGTTTGGCGGCGCATTTACCTGCTAGGCAGCTTTCGAATCTGGACGAAGTGGAGTCGATTCAGATCCAGTCCGGAGCTCTACGCGAGGTCGCGGGTTACCTTGAGACGAAACAGTGGACCTCGGTGGTGATGGTCGTAGACGGCGATACTTATGACGTCGCGGGCCAGCCGCTTGCAAACCTGCTCACGAAATCCTCGATTCAGGTCCAAGTTACCAAGCTTCTTCCTGATCGGAAGGGAGATGTTATCGCGGATGAGGTTTCCCTGATTCAGGTCATCCTGGATATCCAGCAAAGCAGGGCGAAGGCGGTGCTTGCGGTAGGCGGGGGAACGATTCACGATATTAGCCGGTACGCCGCTTATACTGCGGGTATCCCGTTCATCTCGGTACCCACGGCCGCTTCGGTGGATGGATTTAATTCCAAGGGAGCGCCCATCATTATACGGGGCGAGAAGAAGACGATTCCAGCTATTGGACCGAGCGCGATTTTTGCGGATGTCGATATTCTCATGTCGGCTCCCCCGCAGCTTACCGCGGCCGGGTTCGGGGATATGCTGGGCAAGTATACGTCCCTGTTCGACTGGAAATTCGGCAGTCTGGTGGCCGATGAACCCTATTTGCAGATCTCGGCGGATATTACGCGATCCGCGCTCAACCAATGCGTGAACGGGGTTGAGCAGATTGGGAAGCGAACCGAGGAGGGTGTACGCATCTTAATGGGGGCGCTCGTCGAATCCGGCTTAGCCATGCTGCTGTTCGGTCAATCCCATCCGGCTTCAGGCTCGGAGCATCATCTGTCCCACTATTGGGAGATGGAGTTTATTCGGCTAGGGGAGAAGCAGCTGCTGCACGGAGCCAAGGTGGGTGCCGCTTGCGTGGAAATCTCGAAGCTGTATCACCGTCTTGGGGAACAGGGGCTTGAGATGAACAGAGGCGCCTCCGGAGGTGCGAATGACATTGCACTTCGGATCACGCAGCATTGGAACGAAATCCGGTCGCATATAATGCAAATCCCGCAACCTGCAGAGCTGGCCGATCTGATGCGCTCGGTTGGCGGACCAGCCGGGGTATCGGAGCTTCCGATCAAGAGCGAATTGCTGAAGCGGAGCCTGGGTGAAGCCCACAAGGTTCGAAACAGTCGGTACACGCTGCTCCATGCCTATAATGAACAGGGAGCCCTATTCGTAAACTAAGGGTCCACATGCAATGAAATAAGGCTGTTCCCTCAAGCAGATCATTCTGCTTGATAGGGGACAGCCTTATTTGCTTCTATCCAGCTGTGCTTTTATTCGGACTGGTCTTCTGGAGTTGGCCAGCCGTTCCAAGCCCCCTCCGTACTATGGATAAGTTGGGCCGCTTCTTTGGCTGTATAGGAGAAGAAATCGACAAGGATGATAAGGACGGTCTGAAGGGCGGTGAGTTGGGATGCAAGCAGCTCCAGCGATTCCCTAACCAAGAAGCGATGGTCATGATATGCCTCGCGTTCGCCAGCATCTGCCTGTAGAACGGGCTTTTTGTTCTGCTTACGGTACATATTAATCCAGGTGGTCTGTGCTATCCGGTATAGATAGGCTTTGGTGACCTTGCGATTAGGCGACTGTTCAAGAGCATGATGGACCTTGATCAGCGATTCTTGCACGATATCCTCAGCGTCCCACTTGGAACCGGATGCAAGCTGCATGCAATAGCTCCTAAGGTCGGGTAACAGCTGGGATATATTATCGTTGAATGTAAATGTCACAAGCGGCTCACTCCTACTTAGGGTGCTGATACATTCCATATAAACTCAAGAAATTCCTGCAACATGTGAGCAACGACTAAAGATATATGAAAATATTGATATACATTTATGTCTTTTGGACTAGATAAACCCCTGAATAATTCGCGTTTCCACGATGATGGCGAATTGTGTAAAATGTCTCATTAACCTCTCAAAAAACGAACATACCCCACCGATAACTATAAAGTGGAGTCTTATTTCACCATTTTATACCATAATTTTTCGACGTAATTTGTTCATTTTTGTTTGTAGAGAGAAAGTCCTTACAGGAAAAAGAGCACCTGCAAAAATTTTTGGACGAATGATCAGATAGGACCCGAGCACTATTTTTGGGGAGGGTTTACAGCATGCTTAAGAGTCTCAAGCAAAAAATGATTACAATGATTTGTTTGCTCTTGCTCGTCAGTCTTGGATCCGTCTTTGCCGTAACTTACAACCGGTCATCTGACTTGCTGCAGGAGAGCTTAGACAAGGAAGCACAGCTTAGCGCGGAGAAGCTGGCGCTTCAGATCGACCAATTTCTGGACGTGGAAATTGCCAAGGTTGAAAGCGTGGGCAAATTCGTTACAGGGAATAAAGAGCAAGATTTGCAATTGATACAAGCGGCGCAGGAAGTGAACCCGGAATTTGAAACCTTTTTCTTCTCGTACGATTTGACAGGGAAGAATGTCATTAACTTTCTGGGCGAAGTGACCGACGTATCCGATCGCGTTCACTATCAGGAGGCCGGGAAGGGCGAAGGCAAGCTGGTTGTATCGGAGCCCGTGCTTTCCAAGCGTACGGGCAACAACATCGTAACGATGATCATTCCGCTGATGAAGGACGGGAAACAGTACGGATACATGGGCTCTACCCTTCCGATCAACGAGGTGCAGAAAAAAGTATCCTCCCAAACCTTCGGTGATACCGGATACGCTTTTCTTTTGAGTAAAGCGGGAACGTTCATGTGGTATCCAACCAAGGAATTCGTCCTTCAGAAGAAAGTCGAAGATGTGGAAAGCGCGGAATTATCGCAGGCTTTTGACAAGGTTCGTCAAGGCGAGTTAGGAGAATTCGACTATACACTGGATAACGTTGAGTACTCGGCTGCCTATGCACCGTCCAACTTGAACTGGGGGGTATTCGTGACGGCACCGACCCAGGAGCTGAATGCTCCGATCGAGGAGATGTCGGCTACGTTAGTCATTATTTCGGTTGCCGCGCTGGTCGTTTCCGCCTGTGCAGCGGTTTGGTTCACGGCCCAGATCGTCCGACCGATCCGCAGGCTCAACACGGCAGTTAAGGAAGTTGCGGCAGGCGATTTGACCAAGACCATTCAGGTTAGCGGCAAGGATGAGGTTGCCGTCCTTTCCGGCGATTTTAACCAGACGGTATCGCATCTGAAACATCTGGTCCTCGGTGTGAACGATTCCTCCCGCCAGGTCATGTCCGTCACGGAAATCGTTTCGAGCGGGGTAGAGACGGCTACGGACAGCGTGGATCGTATCGGCACTTCCATTCGTCAAATTGCAAGCGGCGCGAATGCTCACGCCTCAAGCTCCAACGAAATCGCAGTATCCATGAGTGACATGGCCAGCGGGATCGTCAAAATTGCTGAAACGTCCTCCATGGTGTCCGAAGCTGCACAGGAAGCGGCAAGTCAAGCAGAGACCGGATCGGTTGTCGTTGAACAAGCCGTGAAGCAGATCGGCAACATCGGAGTGGGCACAACCAAGGTCGGAACGGCGATTGAGCGCTTGAATGAGCGTTCTTCCGAAATCGAGCAGATTCTGAGCTTCATCACGGAAGTGACCTCCCGGATTCGCTTGCTGTCCTTGAATGCCTCCATCGAAGCAGCCAGAGCTGGCGAGCATGGACGCGGCTTTGCAGTCGTGGCTGAAGAAGTCAAGAAACTGGCTGGACAGTCCGAGGTATCGACTGATCAGATTGCGAAGCTGATTACAGAAATACGCGAAGACACGATTAACGCCGTACAGGTCATGGACGTCAGCCGGAAGGATGTACAGGATGGAATTGCGCTGATTGAAGAGGTGCGCGAGAAATTCGACAACATTCTGAGTGCGACACGCAACGTGGCTGATCACATCCTGGAGGTATCGGCGGCATCCGAGGAAATGTCCGCGGGATCCGAACAGGTCAGTGCTTCGGTGGAAGAGCTGAAATCCATTGCGGATTTGACTTCTAATGACGCACAGAATGTGACCGCTGCCGTGGAAGAGCAAATTTCAACCATCAAGGAAATTTCGAACTCCGTTAAACATCTGGAGACGGTCGCTCAGGAGCTTAGCAAAGAGCTTGGCAAATTCAGTCTGTAGCATTCCCTAAATCTTATGGACCGCACGTATGGGTACTTGAGAGGGGGGAGGCCTGGAAGGAATGAGGATCGAGCATTAGATGTGTAAGGCAAGGAAGTAAGAGGTAGTAAGCAGCAAGGGAAAGGCTAAGGTCTTTCAGAGTGGGAAGGCAGACCAATGCCACCGCCGATCAAGGCATTAGGATGTACAACTAGAAGAAAACTGGAGGAAACAAAAACATGGCTAAGAATTGGAAAAAGGTATTACTAGCAGGGGTAGTCAGCTTATCATTGGTAGCAACGGGTTTTGCTGCAAACGAGGTGCTCACATCACCGGAGGTATCCGCTAAGTCGGCTTCGACCAATGCACCCGGGCAACTAAAGAAACAAGCGGCTTCCCAGCTGGATGAAATTATCGAAAGAGGCTACATCCGAGTTGGTATGACAGGGGATTACAAACCGTTTACATATTTGAATCCTGTTACAAAAGAGTATGAAGGTTATGATGTCGACGCTATGGAAGAGCTTGGTAAAGATCTTGGCGTGGAAGTTCGCTACGTCAACACCACTTGGTCCAACATGTTGAAGGACCTGCAGGCTGATAAATTCGACATCGCAGTGGGCGGCGTTACCCGTAACACGGCTAGACAAAAAACGGCTTATGTGTCCCAAGGGTACATTTCCTTCGGTAAAGCACCGTTGATCCGTGCTGAAGACAAGGACAAATACCTGACGATCGAAGACATTAATAAACCTTCGGTACGCATTGGCGTCAATCCGGGCGGAACGAACGAAGTGTTCGTACGCGAGCATCTGACGAAAGCTAATGTGACCGTCGTTCCAAATAATCTGGATATCCCGCATTTGGTAGCGGACGGTACGTATGACGTGATGATTACCGATACGATCGAAGCGATTACGTATGCAAAAGCAGACTCTAGACTGTACGCTGCATTGACGGATAAGCCTTTCACTAACAGCGAAAAAGGCTACATGATTCCTCGCGGTGACTTTGAATATGCAAGCTATCTGGAAATGTGGATTGATGAAATGAAGCTGCAAGGCAAGTTTGCGGACATTCATAAGAAATGGTTGGAGTAGGTTGAATCGGGCTATGAAATGATAGCCGATCCTCGCCAGCAGATCAGGACGAAGACCCTGATCTGCTGGTTTTTTTATGTTCATGGAATTGCCGCTCATCATCTGCGAAATAAGGAAGGGCCGGTCCGATCCCAGTTTCTTTCGACGGAGCCTGATCGGGCGCTATAGGATAGAAGTACGCCAGAGGTTAGCCGTGTATGTGCGGTCCGTAATAACGAAAAGCTGTATTCCAGCATGATATCCATGATGTCATGCCTGGAAATACAGCTTTTTTGCTGCCATAAGAGTTCCCTCCGGCGAAAGGGCACCTTGCTTATGGCTTGTCCATATTATAATTGCAGCATTTCCCGCTTCTCCGCATCCGGGTCCTCGATGATCCTGCTGTCGTTGTTGAATATCATCGTTGAACGCGATGCTGAATCATAAGCAGGCCACGGCAGTGCCTCCGTATCCGGTGAGCCATTGCGTGCAAATGCAATCCAAGCCTCCTGCATCCGGTCGGACAGGGCTTGTGTGGCGGCATCGACTTGCACACCGATGTTCTGAAACAGCCCCAGCGTGTTGAATACAAACGGTATTTCCAGGGCGTGCATCGCTTTGCCGAGAACCGGATGATTCGGTAGCGTCCAATCGAATCGGTACATCCATACCGGCGTGTGCTTACTCTGAGCGGAAGCGAACTGCAGGGCCGAGCGCCAGAAATACAGGTCGGTCATAATCTGGGCATGTCCGTCGATGCTGTACGGATATTCCTTGGTGATAGGCGCAGCATCCTGGATGCCGGTCATCATTTCAACGGTGCGGACAAGATCGTCCTCCTTCACAAGCGGCATGTCCGGCCGGAAGAACAAGGCACCTTCATCGAGATTCGTTCCGATCAGGATTGGCACGTCCTTCGCCCAGCCCGATTGAATAGCCTGCAGCGGATCATGAGGCAGCGTGTGGGGTTCCAGCACTGGTTGGAAGATCATGCTGACGCCGGGACCGATCCGTTTCTTCAGCCGTTCCCCGGCTTCAAATATTTGCTCACCTGTGAGGGATTCAAGCTGATGGGCCTTATCCGGGGTTATGTCCAGCTCTTTAAGCAAACCAGCCGTTATCATCTGTGCCTGCTCCGGAGCCATCACCTGGGCAGCACCGCTTTCCATGATGGCTCGCTGAAACAACCCTTTGGCTGCCGGCATTGCAAGTAAAGCTGCAATGCTCATGCTGCCGGCCGACTCTCCGAATACCGTAACCCGTTTGGGGTCGCCGCCGAAGGCCGCGATATGATCTCGTACCCATTGCAGGGCCGCAATCTGGTCCAGTAAACCGATATTGGAGGAAAAGGATTCGCCGTATGGGGAGAGATGGAGAAAGCCTAGCGGACCCAGCCGGTAATTGATGGTTACCACAATCACGTCGCCTCGGAGTACGAAAGATGTACCGTTATAGCTTGGCAAACTGCCGGAGCCCGTGATGAAAGTGCCCCCGTGAATCCATACCATGACGGGTAGAGGCTCCGCTGGCGTGTTCAGGGGTGCCCACACATTGAGGTAGAGACAATCCTCGGACACCGTTTTGGTCACTCCTCCGCCAAGCATGCTTGACGTGGATTCTAGTGGCTGAAGGCACATGGGGCTGAAAGCGGTGGTATCTTTTATCCCGTCCCATGAATCGGGGGGAACAGGAGCACGGAATCGAAGCGGGCCTACCGGGGGCTTCGCATAAGGGATTCCCTTCCATACACGTACTCCGTTTTCCGAACTGCCTTGAATACGCCCGTCTTTCGTTTGAACGACAAGTTCTGACATGTTCTCTCTACACCCTTTCTCTCTGGATATTTCTTGGAATGTCGAAATTCTTCGAATCTGCAGCGGTGCTTCTATGTACACCTTGGCTCTGCTCCTTGTACGCATGGTGCTTGGTCTGGGGCGTGCTTGGATGGCTGTCGACCCTATCCGAATGTTATTTATAAATGGCTGAGGCGTGATAATAGAAGATTTATACTACTCTCTATATACACTTTACCAAGTTAGCGGCATAAGTTCAAAAAAGCACGAATCATGCGAAATAGAGGCAGGAATGTTATGTTATATGAAGAATGTAACAGGGTGGGTAGTATTCGCGGACAACGGATACGGCATCACTTTTTGGTCCAAGTCATTATAGGTATACTGGAGGGATAAGCATGAACATTGCGATTTTGGGCTGCGGAACGATGGGGACAGCCTATGCGCATAATTTGGCGAAAATGCCGGGAGTAACAGTGACGGGTGTGGTCGATATTAACGCCGGGCGTGCTGAGCGGGCTGCAGCTTTGACCGGGGCGAAGGCATACACGGATGTAGAGTCGCTGTTTGAACAAAAAGATTTGGAAACGGTTGCGGTGTGTCTGCCCACCTATCTCCATAAACCGTTTGTATTGAAACTAGCTGAAAAAGGGCTGCACGTCATCTGCGAAAAACCGGCTGCATTGACCCTGGAGGATGCACAAGAGATGAAAGCGGCCTGCGAGAAGAACGGAGTCCGGTTGTTTATCGGACATGTCGTCCGATTCTTCCCGAACTATCATGATGCCTATCGGCAGGCCCACGCCGGGAGCATCGGAACACCGAAGATGGCTCACTTCAAGCGGTACGGTTCGTATCCGCAGGGTATGGATGGATGGTATAACGACCCGGGCAAGAGCGGCGGTGTTATCATGGATCTCATGATTCACGATATCGATTTTGCCTGCTGGCTATTCGGGGAAGTGGAGTCGGTATATGCTTCCATCGTTAAGCGGGATGAGCCTGAGATGGAGTATGCTCAGCTTACGCTTCATTTTAAAAATAGCGCAATCGCCAGTCTAACCGGCTATTGGGGGTATCCCGGACCGTTTACGACGCAGTTCGAGATTTCGGGTGACCAGGGAATCATAAGATTTGATAGCAATCAGGTGCAGTCTTTGGACATTAAACTGGTCAATGCGGAGGCAGGGGAGGGAGCAGCTGTACAGGTTCCTTCAAGCCCAAGTCTGTATGACCCTTATTATAACGAGGTGCAGCATTTTATCGAGTGCATCCGAAACGGCAGCGAGCCGCTCGTAAGTATTAAGGATGCTTGCTATGCCGTTGAAATCGCTCAGGCAGCGGAGCAATCGGCTCAGACTGGACAGCCCGTGATGATCGGAGGGACGGTTTCATGAAGAAAGTTAAAGTAGGCTTTATCAGCTTTGCCCATATGCATGCAGCGAGCTATCTCCTAGGCATGCTGAAGCGGGATGATGTCGAGGTGGTCGGAGTCGCCGATGAAAACGCGGAGCGTGTGCGTCCATACTCTGTGGACCGAGGTATCCCGTACTATGCGGACTACAATGAATTGCTGGCACAGGAACTGGATGCTGTCGTCATCTGCTCGGAAAATGCGCGTCATGCGGAATTTACCAAGCTTGCCGCTGCGGCGGGCAAGCATGTGCTGTGCGAGAAGCCGTTAGGTTTGTCCGAGTCCGAGATGCTGGAGATGATTCAAGTGTGCAAGGATCATGGCGTGCAGCTTATGACGGCTTTTCCTTGCCGTTATATTACGTCCGTTCGTCAGGCGAAGGAAGCGATTGACGCAGGACAGATCGGCGAAATTTTGGCCATGAAGGGAACCAACCGGGGAAGCATGCCTGGCGGCTGGTTTATCGAACGGGAGAAATCGGGCGGCGGAGCCGTATTGGACCATACGGTCCATGTGATGGATCTGATGCACTGGTTTACCGGCAGCAAGGCAGAGGCAGTATACGCCCATGCGGAAACGCTCTTCAATGACACGGAGATTGACGATGCCGGCATGGTCCACGTCAAGTTCGCGAATGGCGTTGTTGCCGTACTGGACCCAAGCTGGTCCCGTAATCGCACCTTCCCGACCTGGGGGGATGTCACGCTTGAGATCATCGGCACCAAGGGTGTGCTGAATATTGATTCTTTTGCCCAGAAGAACGATGTCTACAGCGATGTAACTGGGAAAGCGGCGTGGAGCTTCTGGGGCGATGATATGGACGAAGGTCTCGTCAACAGCTTTATCGACAGCATTCGCGATGGCAAGCCGGTCGAAATAACAGGGGAAGACGGCTATTACTCTGCCCGTGTTGCCATTGCAGCGTACGAATCCGCAAGCACCAAGCGCACCGTTCAGCTGAAGCCGCTGGGGTAATGGGGTTTTAGCTTCTCCATGGCAGGGAGCCTTTCCTGTGATCCATAACGAGAATCGTATCATGGCATAAGCCTCTTCGATCTTTGTAATCGAAGGGGCTTTTTTGATGTTGGCAAAAAAGATCAAAAACGCTTTTCTCCCTTTTGGTATTCTTAATAACAAAGGAGGGCCTAACCTTGAGTACCCAGCGTATCATCCAAAAAAGTATAGCGTACATGGAGCAGCATCTGGAGGAGCAGCTGACCCTCGCGGATATTGCATCCTATGCCGGTTTTTCGCCATATCACTTCCACCGCTTGTTTCGGAAGGAGGTCGGTATGAACATCGCGGATTACCTTAGAAAACGAAGACTCTGTTATGCAGCACAGCTCCTACTGCACTCCGAGGCTGCGATTATCGACATTTCCCTGCACTGCCACTTCGAGAGTCAGGAGTCGTTTACGAGAGCATTCAAAAAATTATACGGCATGCCGCCGGGGCGTTACCGGAAAATCTTTGCGGTTCACGCTCATCACTCAAATTACCAAAAAGGAGAGGATCATATGCAGCAGCAATCTCAATCCGCATTAAAAGGCTGGTTTCTGAGCGGAAGTCACCCGCATGATTATGAAATTGGCGTCGACCGGTTCACCGTCCACCAAGGAAGCACTTCCGGTTACCTAAAAGCCCTTACCCCAATGGAGGCAGACGCTTTTGCGACCATGATGCAGCAGTTCAAAGCCGATAAGTATGCGGGCAAACGGATGCGGTTCTCCGGATTTGTCAAAACCGAGAACGTCAAAGAATACTGCGGGCTGTGGATGCGTGTTGACAATCGTGCGGAAGACGTGCTTCAGTTCGATAATATGAATGATCGGCGCATTGTCGGCAGCACGCATTGGAATCACTATACCATCGTGCTCGACGTACCCGAGGACAGCGCCACGATTTCGATCGGTGTTCTGTTGATGGGGGCAGGCAAGGTGTGGCTGGACAGCCTCCGCTTTGAAGAGGTGGATCTTAGCGTACCGACGACGAACTTCGATTTTCACTATGAGCTGCTGGAGGAGCCTACCAATTTATCGTTTGAAGAGTGAGGCGTAGGGCTCCTGGCTTTCACACACCATTATAGAAATGAAATGATCCTAGCGTGCTGATGGATAGGGGAAGCTCTCATTCAACTATAACCTGGAAGTCTCTCCAAAAGCGGAGGGCTTCTTCTTTTTTCTTCATGGATGGATGGTGGTTGCGCTGCATCATGTCTATTCCTATGATTGGTCTTGAGCAATGCTCCCTATCATAGCAATAATATTGAATCCGTATGCTTTTTTTGTTATAATTCCCAAATGGCGGTGGTGGATTCAATGGATATTTATATGGTTATTCAGCAGTTATATCCGAGTTTCTCGAAGAAAGAACAGTTGGTAGCGAATTATATTCTTCAAGAAGGTCAATCGATTAATAACATGAATATATCTGTGCTCGCGAACCATGTTGGTGTCTCGAATGGAACAATCACGCATTTTTGCAAGAAGATTGGTTGCAATAATTTTGCCGAATTAAAGGTTCAGTTAGGCAGGCTACGTACTGCGACGGCTCCTTCGGTGGAGGACGATCTTCTCATACAAGTATCTAAATTCTATCAGACAGTCATTGAGCGTTCGAATCAATTACTGGATATTACATATTTGCATCGGCTTGCTGAAGCGATTAAGGGTGCAGCACGGATTTTCATATACGGGATCGGAAGCTCGGGACTTTCAGCGAAGGAAATGATGCTTCGTTTGCTGCGTATGGGCTTCAATGTGCAGAGTATTACGGATTCGCATTTAATGCTGATCAATAGTTCGATAGTGAATGAGAATGATTTCGTTATTGCGATTTCCAGTTCAGGGGAAACGTCTGTCATTGTCGACGCAACCAGAATTGCAAAGAATAATCGGTGCAAAGTCATCTGTCTGACCAGCTTCTCCGAGAGTACGCTGGCGCAGCAAGTGGACTCTTTTATTCTGGTTCCCAATACATTGTTTGTTGATAAAGAAAGGTTTGTAAATAGTCAATTTTCCGTCATGTATGCGATCGATATTTTATGTATGATCTTACTCGCGGATACGGATTTGAATAGTCGTATGCAAATTACAGTGAATACGATTCTTGATCATAATCGAACGGAATAACCATAAAGCTTTCATCGTACCTGTGAACCACAGAAGTTGACGTACTTTTCGTCTACTGGAGGGTCACAGGTTTTTTTATTGTATTTGTCCGTATTAAGGGTTGTTATGGATTTAATTGCCAGGCGATAATAAAATTATTTTAATTAAATTATATTTACTAAAATAATTTCATGATGTAGAATCGACATATCGCGATGGAAGTACAATGCTTGATCTAATAGGAGGAAAATCCATGTTTAAACAGTTGCAAAAACTTGGTAAGTCATTTATGTTACCGATTGCAATCCTACCTGCTGCGGGTTTGCTGCTTGGGATTGGCGGATCCTTATCGAATGCGAATACGATTGCGGCATATCCGATTCTGAATACGCGGTTTTTACAAGCTATTTTTCAAATTATGTCAGCAGCCGGCAACGTTGTGTTTACCAACTTAGCGCTAATCATGTGTATTGGTCTTGCCGTGGGATTAGCGAAAAAAGATAAAGGTACTGCCGCGCTGGCAGCAGCCGTCTCGTTCATGGTTATGAATGCATCGATTGGTGCTATGATTACGGTATTCAATCCAAGCGTTGAATCCATTGACACCGGGGTTGTAGGGGCTATTGTCATTGGTATCCTGGTAACTTTTTTGAATAATCGATACCGGGGGATTCAATTACCTTCCTTTTTAGGATTTTTTGGGGGCTCGCGGTTTATTCCAATCGTCTCATCGTTTAGTGCTATTTTTGTAGGCGGGATCTTCTTCTTAATCTGGCCTACGTTTCAAGGCTGGCTGGTAGCGGCAGGAACTGCTATTGCCGGAATGGGATATTTCGGAACCTATTTATACGGATTCTTGCTTCGTCTTACAGGTGCTGTCGGTTTACACCATATGATTTATCCGATGTTCTGGTTCACTGAGCTGGGCGGTGTCGCCACGGTTGCAGGTCAGCAAGTGGTGGGCGCGCAGAAAATCTTTTTTGCCGAACTGGCTGATCCGAATCATGTTGGAATGTTCTCCGAAGGAACCCGTTTTTTTGCAGGACGTTTTGCTACGATGATGTTTGGTCTTCCTGCGGCATGCCTTGCGATGTATCATTGCGTACCGAAGAACCGTCGCAAACTTGTGTTTGGTTTGTTCTTTAGTGCAGCGCTTACATCGTTCCTGACAGGGATTACGGAGCCGATTGAGTTTATGTTCTTATTCGTCGCTCCTTGGTTATATGTGATTCATGCGGCTCTAGACGGTCTATCCTTTATGATCGCGGATATGTTATCCGTTCGTCTCGGGAACACCTTCTCTGGCGGGGCCATCGACTTCTTGCTCTTCGGGGTTCTGCAGGGGAATGCCAAGACTAATTGGATCTATGTCATCATTGTGGGGCTCTTCTGGGCGATCATCTATTACCTTGTGTTCCGCTTCTTAATTACGAAATTCAATGTGGCGACACCTGGACGTGAAAGTGATGGGGAGAGCGTATCGGTTGAATCCAAGGACAGTATTGGAGAGACGGCGATGAAAGTGCTGAGTGCGCTTGGCGGCAAGGAGAACCTGGAAGATGTCGATGCATGTATTACAAGACTTCGTGTTGCCGTCAAAGATGTATCAAAAGTAGATAAGGATACAATCAAAGAACTGGGTGCTACCGCAGTATTGGAAGTAAAAGGTGGGATTCAGGCTGTATTTGGCGCCAAAGCTGACTTAATTAAACAAAAGATAAATGAGACTATTGGAGAAGAATAAATCAGGATAGGGCATGGAGGGAACATATTGTGAATCGAGGATTAATTGTATCATGTCAGGCTTTGCCAGGCGAACCGTTGCATAGTTCATTTATTATGGGGCGTATGGCCATTGCGGCTGCCGAAGCCGGTGCGGTGGGGATTCGTGCGAATAGCGTTGAAGACATCGAAGAGATTAAGAAGCAAGTTGAGTTGCCCATTATTGGCATTATCAAAAAAGAATATCCGGGTATGCAATCGTTCATTACAGCGACCATGACCGAAGTGGATGCGCTTGTTGGTACGGGGGTTGAAATTATCGCTGTGCAAGCAACGATGGATCAGGATGAGGCATTCCTGAAATCGATCTTTACAAAATACCCTTCGCAGAAGTTCATGGCGGATATCTCCACCACGGAAGAGGGGTTGCGAGCAGATCGATTGGGGTTCCACTACATTGGAACGACACTCATTGGTTATACACCGCAGTCTCAGCAAGTGGAGAAGTTCACCGTGCTGGAAGAACTGATTAAGCAGTGTAAGAAACCAGTCATTGCAGAAGGCAACTTCAACACACCGGAGCAGGCTGCAAAAGCGATCAAAATGGGGGCTCATTGTGTGGTTGTAGGCAGCGCCATAACAAGGCCGCAAATCATCGCGAAATGGTTCTCTGATGAGGTAAACGAAGTTCTATAACAAAAGAAGCATAGAGGAAAGATTTGTTATATAGTCCGTTAGTACCGTAGCATTCGCGCACTTTTAATAAAACGGGGCTGTCCCAAAAGTCATTAAAGATGACTCTGGGACAGCCCCTTTACGTGCGCGAGCGCCTCTAGGACTATATACGGTACTTGTAGAACGGTATTACAGATAAAGCACCAACGCAATAATAGCAGCGAGCACGATCCGGTAGATCGCAAACGGCACCAGCTTGATCCGGTTAATCAGCTTCAGGAAGAAGCGGATGGAGATCAAGGCGAAGACGAAGGCGGCCACGAATCCGGCGATGAAGAACGGTAGAGCCTCCAGCGTGAAGTATTCCCAGTTCTTCAGCAGCGACAGTAAGCTGGCTCCGAACATGATCGGCACCGCCATAATGAAGGTGAAGTCCGCCGCCGCACGGTGACTCATACCGAGCATGACGCCTCCGGAGATGGTGGAGCCGGAGCGGGAGAAGCCTGGCCAGAGCGACAAACACTGAATCAATCCGACGCTGAATGCCTGTTTGTACGTTATTTGGTCGACAGTGACCACGTTCGGCTCTCTTTTCGAGCTGACTTTATCGGCAACGATCATGAAGATGGCCCCGATCACGAGGCCGATAAGCACCGTTTCGGTAGAAAATAAATGCTCGTCAATGAGGTCTTCGAACAAGACGCCCAGAACACCGGCCGGAATCAAACCGACGATAACCTGGCTGAGCTTCAGTCTGCCCGTAACCGCCGGTACGCCGGCTTCAGGCTTTTTGCGCTTGAGGCCCAAGAGATCCAGGAAGCGGTCCTTAAACACAACGAGGACGGCTAGAATGGAGCCAAGCTGAATGACAACCTTAAAGGTGTTGGCTACGTATTTCGTCAGAAACTCCTCGGATCTCAGCCACATATCATCAACGATGATCATATGACCGGTAGAGGATACAGGAGCGAACTCGGTCAGTCCCTCGACGATACCCAGAATAATTGCTTTGAGGATGGTTAAAAAATCCATGACCCACAGTCTCTCCCTTACAAAAAAATGAGAAATATAATGATATGAATGATAAGTGGCATGACATGCGTGATTTAAGCTGACTTTCTCCGCTTGCGGAAGAAAAAGAACAGGAACGCAATTACGGCCACAGCTATTACAGCATAAGCGATATTGGAATAGACGTCCATGAAGGCTACGATTTTTTCCCATGAATCGCCGACAGCGGCTCCCACGCATACCAGAATAATGTTCCAGATCAGGGTACCGATGGTCGTGAAGAGGAGGAACATACCGAACTTCATGTTGGACATCCCTGCCGGGATGGAGATCAAGCTTCGGATCAGCGGAATCATGCGGCAGAACAGCACGGTCCAGTAGCCGTATTTATCAAACCACGCATCCGCCTTGCGGATGTCTTCTTTTTTGACACGGAGGATATGACCCCAGCGATCAACGATTTTTTCAAGCCGCTCGACATCGAGCAGACGGCCAATCCCGTACAGAATGACGGCACCGACCACAGACCCAACGGTAGCTGCAATAATGACACCGGGCACCGTCAGTTTCGTGTAGGTGGTCATGAATCCGCCGAAGGTAAGAATGACCTCGGAGGGGATCGGAGGAAACACATTTTCCAGGGCAATCATCAGCAGGATGCCGATATAGCCGAACTGCTCCATAATATCCGTAATCCAGTTTTCCAAAAGTTACACCTCTTTCAAAGATAAGGATGCTGCTTTCATCCTTTATATAAGGGTCTGCTTCAGCTTGCGCAGATATTGACTGCGGATGAAGAAGAAATACAGGACCTGCATCATCAGGAAGCTGATCAGCACGATGCCCATTTCAGCCGCAATGGATAAATAGAAGTAGCTCTGCAGCGCGACAAAGGCAAAGATGCTGTGCACAATCGCAAGGCTGATCGGTACAAAAAACAGCAGCGCCAGCTGTCCGGTGACGATCCGCCGGAACTCCTTATCGGTCATTCCAAGCCGGGATATCGTGGCATAATGCCTGCGGTCATAATCCAGATCGGCATAGAGGCGGAAGTATAGGAAGCTTCCTGCCGCGATAAAAAACACCGTGCCCACAAGCAGTGCTGCGAAGAGCAGCATATTGTATAGGCTGTCCCGAAGGGCAAAGAGCGTGCCGCTGACCGCCAGCGCATAAGGCTGGTCCATTTCATAACGCACCGCCCCGCGCGGGGCCAGATGAGGGACGATGCCCTCCGTCTCTGTGAAATCATCCACATAGAAGCCGGTGTATCGCTCTAGTCGGACCGGATTCGTGATGGCGGCGAAGGCTTCGTCACTGACTACAAGCCCGCCGAAGCGAGAATCGTCGTCCATTTCCGGCAGCAAATATTCCGGTACGCCGACATGATCGGAATAACCGATTTCATGCAGGAGGATTTCGGAATCATGGATCCGGTACGAAGCGTGCTCCCGGTCGCGGATATAAGCCCTGTCATTTTGCGAAGCAATGAGGACAAGCGCATCCTCACCGCTCAGCGGCTGTTCATCAAATGGCAGTCCCGCCATTAGCACCGCAGCCTTATAGTCGGAGAAGGAGATCAGTGCCAACGGATTTTGCAACTGCCCGACCTGTGCGGAAGCCGGCTGGGCTTCCGTATATTTAACGCGAAACGATAGCGTTTCAAACGGTATTTTCTTCGATTCAAGCTCCTGTCGGATTTCGCGTAAATGCTGCTTCTCGGAGGTATCTCCCGTTTTGGCAAGATAACCGATGGCGGCAGGGAAATCCTCGTTGAACTGCTTCGTGAGCACCGGGATGGAGGCAAATACGCCTACCGAGCAAAAGGAAACAGCCAGTACGATTGTCACCATCGAGAACATCTGTGCGTGATCTCTAAGCCGGTAATGCAGGCTGGAGAGCGAGATCAGCTTAGTCTTTCTCCAGGCTAACCGGCGGCTCTGCTTCAACCTTCTCACGAGAGCAACCCCTAGCTGCGTATACAACAGATAAGTGCCGATCATCGTCATTAACGTAACCGGGAACATGCGCAGCGCCAGGGTCGACGCGCTTGTCGTGGCGGCCAAGCTGTAGCTGACCACCAGCAGCACGGCTGCCAATATCGATAACCAGGGCGATGTCCTGGGCGCGGTTTTCGGCCGCTGTCCGGATTGGAACAGATCGATCAACGCTTTAGGACGCAGCAGCCTAGAGGTGCACAGCGAGATAATGATAAACAGCAGCACATAACTTGCAACCGTCAGTCCAAGCGCACACAGGGGCAATCGAAACGGCAGAGGCGGGATTCCAAGAAAGACCGAGCCTGCCATCAGAAATAGCTTGCCTGTAATGATGCCGAACAGAATGCCTGTAGCAATGGCGCTTACGCCGATGATCATATTTTCGAGAAACAACATCTTGTTAAATTGGCGATCCGTCATACCATGCATGAACAGAATGCCGAACTCGCGCTTACGTGTCTTTAGAAAAGCCCCCACGGAATACAGCACGAAGAAAAACGAGAATACATACATGATCAGCTCGGCCCCGAGCATCGCCTGGATAACAACCGGGTAGAACATCTCGTTCGCTATCGAAGGGTGGAACAGGAACAGCGCGCACACAAAGAAAATCATGACGGAGAATGCGCTGCTTAAGAAATAGGCAGCATAGGTCCGCTTATTCCTCAGGACATTCCTAAATGCGAATTGTCGAAAGGTCATGACTGCCTCCTCCGAGTAAAGCCAGCATATCGATGATTTTCTGGAAAAAGGCTTGGCGGTTGTCACCGCAGTACATTTCATTATATAGTTGTCCGTCTTTGATGAACAAGACGCGGTCACAGTAGCTGGCTGCCACCGGATCATGAGTGACCATGAGAATCGTTGCGGAAGCCTCTTTACTCGAAGCAGAAAGCGTCTGCATCACCTCTTTGGAGGCTTTGGAGTCCAGGTTGCCGGTGGGCTCGTCAGCGAGAATTAGAGAGGGCTCCTGAATGAGCGCCCTGGCAATGGCGGTGCGCTGCATCTGTCCGCCGGAAATTTCATAGGTATGCTTGTGCAGAATGGACTCGATGCCGAGTCGATCTGCGATTCGACTTAGCCGGATGCCCATTTCGTCAAGCGGCATGCCCTCCAGCGTCAATGGGAGAACGATATTTTCCTCAACGGTTAGCGTATCCAGCAGATTGAAGTGCTGGAAGACGAAGCCCAGCTCCCGGCGCCGGAACAGAGCGGTCTCGCTTCTGCTGAGAAGATGAGGATTGCGCCCGCCTATGATCACTTCTCCGGCCGTGGGCTGATCAATGGTTGCAATCAGATTGAGGAGCGTGGTTTTTCCGCTGCCGGAAGGACCCATAATGCCGACGAATTCCCCTTTGGTGACGTTGAAGTGAATATTGTTCAGCGCTTGGAACGCCACTTTGCCCTCATAGATTTTAGATAGATGCTTGACGCTCAGGATGGGCATATCTTCACTCCTCTATAACGATGATATCATTGTAAAAGATTCGTTCCCGTTCATGCCATATTCGTAACTTACAGTTACCTTACAACCTTGTAAGGTTTCTTTAACTGCCGTAAGTTAGATCAGGAACTGCCACTGCTATCGTTTCCTAATGGGCAAAAAGTGCTGCCCTACCTGCCGTTGAACATTATTGTGCAATCTGGCCTGAAGAATCTGTAAATATGATGCGGACCGTCGTTCCTTCATCGACCTTGGATTCGATCTCAAAGGCATGTCCAAGTTTATCGCATATTTGTTTGACAAGAAACAGCCCCATGCCTGTAGATTCTTGGAACCTGCGCCCGTTCTCTCCGGTAAAATAGGGGTCGAACACGCGCGGCAGGTCGCTCTGGGGAATGCCGATGCCTTCGTCCCGGATTTCAAGCACAACTTGATTCTCCCGGGTGTAGCCGTTAAAAAAGAGGGTGCCTTGTTCCTTCAGCGTATAGCGAACCGCATTGGTCAGCAGCTGTGTCAGCACAAAAGAGAGCCATTTCTCGTCCGTGGCCACCGTTAGTCCGGAATCGATCCGGATGGACGGGTAAATTCTCCGCCGGATGAACAGACGCTTTTGCTCGGAAGTGACATGACGGACGATTCGCTGAAGCGGCAGATTCTCCACGTGAAAGTCATGCTCGAACGTATCAAGCCTGGCGGTGTACAGCACCAGATCAAGCCCTTTTTTGAGTCGATCCAGCTCGTCGCCGATCGCGGCAAAACGGGGATCATCGTCATCCTGAAGGATCAGGTGAATGACCGAAATCGGGGTTTTCATCTGGTGGGCCCATTGGTTGATGAACTGAAGATGGCCTTCAATCTTATGCTTATAGTTATGCAGATCCGTGGTGTAATGCCGGAACTGGGTTTTCAGCAGTTGATGAAGCGCTTCGGCGAGCGGAGTATGGGAGGATTCTGCCGAGGATTCGCCGGTGAGGGATTCTCCCGGGAGCGGCTGTTCTAATCGTTTATAGAATGAACGGTTGGCAATAAATCGGAAGGCCAGATAGCCGAGAAGCAGCAGCAAGCTGATGATGCCTGCGTACAGACTAACCATCAAATTGCGATAGCCATCCAGTCTGTAAATGAGTGTTATTACGAGAAGCTGGGCTATGTAGATAATCATTAAGGGACGCTGTTCTTGCAGAAATAGCCTCATGCTTCGTCCCCCCAGTTCGGTACCAGTCGATAGCCGCGACCGCGCACGGTTTGAAGGCCATCCTCGATCCCGAGGGCAGCAAGTTTCTTGCGGACGCGGGTGATGTATACGTTCAGCGTATTATCGTCCACGAAGGCCTGATCATCCCATATTTTCTCCAGAAGCCGGTCCCTGCTGATGATCTGCTCGGGCTTCTTCATTAACTCGTCCAATATTTTGGCTTCAGTATGGCTGAGCTCCGTCTGGTTCTGCCCAAGCGACAGGGAGAGACGTTCAACGTCCAGCGTGAGTCCGGTGACGCTAAGCACGCGCTCATTCTGAGCGACAGCATAAGAGCCGTAGGCACGCCGGAGCTGGCTCTTGATTTTGGCCATGGCAATCTCGTAGTCAAAGGGTTTGGTTATATAATCATCGGCACCGTTCTCCAGCGCCATCACCTGATCCATCTTCCCGTCGCGGGCGGAGATGAAGATGATCGGGCAGGTGGAGAGGCTTCGGAACTGGCGGCACCAGTAATATCCGTCGTATTTTGGCAGATTGATATCCAGAAGCACAAGGTGGGGGTCATACGATTCAAATTGATCGCGTACCGTCTCGAAATCATGAACGGACTGCGTCATGTAACCGAATTTATGAAGATACTCTTTCAGCAGGTTGACCAGCCCGGTATCGTCTTCGACAATAAAGATTTTGAACATAGCGATCATAGTCCCTTCATTTTACATTCTTCTAGTACCGAGTGTATTGTACCAAATTGTCAGGATATAAGGAAAAAAATACGTTAGCAAAGACAGTGGGACATTAGGGAGAGCGGTGGGAAATTATGCCTTGCGCCCATCGTGATTTCTCCTAAAAAATGACTTGACGCTTGTGTCATCTGCTGATAATATACTTGATAATTCCAATCGAATAACTGTGATAAATTCAATCGACCAGTCTACTGGAGATCATGAGCATCCTTCATGATCTCCTTTTTTATTGTTATGATCTCATATTATTTAGCAACCAAGGAGGGGGAATCATCGATTGCGTGCAAATGACGAACTCAAACTGACGGCCGATGTTCTCGTCATTGGTGGTGGCCCTGCGGGGGCTTGTGAAGGGGATTTCAGGCTAAGGAATGAATGATACCCGGCCACTCGGCACGAAAAACCGTTCCTTGGTTGACCGTGCTGTCCATGCTCATTTGACCGCCATGTGCGGCAATGATGGATTGGGTAATGGATAATCCAAGACCCGCACCACCATGCTGTCTGGTCCGGGATTCATCGATGCGGTAGAACCGCTCGAACAGATGGGGCAGATGCTCCTCCGGAATCCCGGCTCCATTATCGCTAACCAGTAGTACGGCCTGGTCCTTGGTTTTATTAACCGTAAGGGTAATCCGCCCTGTGGCAGAATCGGTATGCTGTACCGCATTATGAAACAGGTTATAGATGACCTGTTTGATCTTATCGGGGTCACACCGGCACAGCACCGGTACCGCTTGAATCGTTACACTCCTGCCTTGGGCAAGCATCCTCAGATGGGGCTCCATCTCAAGCAGCAGCTGATCCAGCCGGGTTTCCTGCAGATGAAGCTCCGGCTTGCGGTCAAGCTTGGCTAACAGAAGCAAATCCTCGACCAACTTCTTCATGCGCTTGGATTCCCCGTGCATGCTGGATAGTGCAGCATGCAGCTGCTCCGGGTTGTCGGCAGCGCCGCGGCCAAGCACCTCCAGAAAGCCGTGAATCGAAGTGAGCGGCGTTCGCAGCTCATGGGAAGCATCGGCAATAAACCTCCGCATCTGCTCTTTGGCTTCGCGTTCCGTTTCAAACGCATCTTCGAGCCTTTCCAGCATGCCGTTAAACGATTCGGCCAAACGGTCAATCTCCCGTTGACCCTGTACGGCTGGAAAACGCTCCGCCAAGTTTCCAGCGTCTGTCCGCTCTACCGTTTCGACCATTCGGTTCAGCGGGTGGAGCGTCCGGCGCAGCAAAGGCAGGTACAGTGCAACCCCCGCAGCCATGGCAAGTACAGCCAGTACGGCAAAAATCAGCAGCTGCCGCAGCAGAACGGCATGCAGGGGCTGCGTATCCAATCCAAGCTGCAGCACACCTGAGGGGCTGCTCGGATTGCCGTAAGGGCGAAAGACAATGATCTGCTCGGTGCCCTCGGCATTGTCGATTACTTCATACGGAATAGGCTGACGCTCCTGGAATTTCTCTAGGATCGCTGAATAAGCTTCTGCTGTCAGCTGTGGTGCGGACAGACCGTTGTCCGCGGCCAGGTCGGTGTAGCTTCCGTCGGTTTCGATCTTGGCAAGCGACATATTCGGCAGAAAGAACATAGGTCTGTCTTCCTGACGCGGGTTTTCCGGAAGGGCTTCGTTATTTCGCCCTGCAGGCCGGTTACGCGGCTCCCGATCAGGCCCCCATAACTCCACGGGGATCGAGCGAGCCTGAAGGGAAAGTGCCTCGGCTTGATTGCGGAACAGGGCATTTTTCATTAACACATATTGTAATGCGCCGATCAGCACGAGCAGAAGCGCCAAGACAATGAGGGATCGTGACAGGAGCTGCGTACGTAGAGACGTAGGCCCGGATGAACGTATACGGTTTCGCAAACTCATGGCAAATCGACCCGGTAGCCGGCTCCGCGGAGCGTGCGAATGACCCGGTGCTCCTTATCGCCGAGCTTCTCGCGCAGGGATCGGATATAAACCTCCACGATGTTATCCTCTCCGCCAAAGTCATAATCCCACACAATATTCAAAATGTTCGTTTTACTCAAAACGCTGCCGTGTTTGGTCACAAGCAGTTTAAGCAGCTTATACTCCGTGGGCGACAGCTCAAGAGCCTCCCCCTGGTATGCAATTTCTTTCTTGCGGTCATCGATGATGAATGGACCAAGCTGGATTTCACCCAGCAGGCTCGGGAACTGGTTGCGCATCCTTGCTTGAATTCGGGCAAGCAGCTCTTCGAAACTGAAAGGCTTGGCCATGTAATCATCCGCTCCAATCATAAGGCCCTTCACACGATCATCAATCTCGTCCTTCGCGGTAAGCATAATGATCGCGACATCCCGGCCCTCCTCCTTCAACCGTCTGCATACCGCAAGCCCGTCCATTCCCGGCATCATCACATCCAGTACGATGATATGCGGCTCGAAGCGGCTTGCTTCCATTATCGCACGTTCCCCATCAGGGACCGTTCGTACCTCAAACCCTTCATTTTGGAGGCCAAGCTCCAGAAACTGCAGGATATGCGGCTCGTCATCCACTAGCAAAACGCGAATACGATGCATTGATTCCATAGCACAAAACTCCCCTTATCTCATTCCTTCAACTTTATCATACGTGCTCTAGCTGAATGAAGACTGAACGTGAACTGAAAATAAACTGAAAAGTGATTCGCAAATATGCATTCTCAATAAGGGAATTTAAGGATGTTGATATATATTCTGTTATCGTTGATACTATCTTAAAGCCGAGATAATCAATGCAGCACCTGTTCAGGGTCCATCATGGATGGGTGAAAGGAGGAGACTGGACATGATAGGAAATGTATATCCACCCGAGAATCAGAGCGAGGGCTCTCTCGATGGAGGAAGGATAACGGAGCAGAAGCCGATCGGTTTCTCCGGAGAAGGGTCTGCCGTGACCCGGGTGGGACCGCTTTTCTATTGGTCCTGGTTTCGTTCGCCCGTCGAAGGTTATATCGCGCCTCATCCCCATCAGGGTTTTGAAATCGTGACTTATATGATTCAGGGAAAGGGCGTCCATAAGGATTCGCATGGCACGCTCAATGAGTTGGGGCCTGGAGGCCTGCAATTGATGAGGGCCGGTTCCGGACTAACGCACGAAGAACGTCTGACTGGGCCGGATGCAGAAGGATTTCAGATTTGGTTCGAGCCGTATCTTCGCGATTCATTGAAACAGAACCCTGCCTGTCGTCAGTATCGACCGGATTTCTTCCCGGTAACCCGCATACAGGGTGGACTGGTCAAAACGATGATTGGCGGTTCTGCACCAACCGATTTATCCGTAGATGTGAGGATGCTGGATATTCAGATTCTGGCTGGTAATGGAGCTCAGTATGAACTGAAGTCGGGCAGGAGAGCGGCTGTGCTTGCCGTAAGGGGAGCTGGCAGCTTTTGTACCGAAGAGGAAAGTCTTCTATTTCGTCAGCGGGACTTTATGGTAATGGATACAAAGCTGGGCGAGACGCTAAGCCTTAAGGCGCAAGACAATGTCAGGGTTATCCTGATTGACGTACCGGAAAACCCTGGGTATCCGCTCTATTCCAAGAGGCCATAAGGTCAAAAGTTTACAAAATTGTAGTGGAATGAAATTTAGGATGTACGATAAACTAGAGTCTGTCAGATGGGGATACCCGTCTGGGCAGGCTTTTTCAGCTGTAGGAAGGATCGAAATATATTCTCTCATGCAACAATAGTAAGAAAAAATACGTATATATGGTAAGTAGAAAGACCCAACAGAGGATTCCGGCGTTCGTTATACCGGGCTGGTTGGGTTATTTTGGCATGTTTTATTTCTATAATAATCTATTTATACTAAATTCAAGTATAAATAGAGACTAAAGTCCCCCTCTTTACCAATAGTTGGCATGCGCTTTTGTGAGGATGGTAGCATGCGTCCCGAGACATGGCCTGTCTATAATGATTGCGGGATGACGAAAATGACAATTTCGTCATTCCGCAATCTAACGAGATGGGGGAGATCATTATTTTCTCGAAAAAAAGCTTTAAACAATTGATGGCCGGAGCGCTTCTATCAGCAGCGGTTCTTGGTTCTTACGGATATGGGTCTGTGAATGAAGTGGCTGCTGCCAGCGTGCAGTCAGTAACCAAAGGTGTAGCAAGCTCGAATGTGTATATGCGCAATAAGGCTTCGACTTCGGGTAAAGTCGTTGACCGCGTGCATAAGGGTGACCGCGTTCAAATTCTGGGCAGCAGCTCAGGCTGGTATAAGATCAAAACCTCGGACGGCAAGCAAGGATATGCTTCGTCTAAATATATTAACCAAAGCAGCGGCTCTTCTAACAATTCCGGCAATTCGGGAAGTACTGCGCCTTCTACCAGCGCCAGCGTTGAAAAAGTAATCAGTGCAGGCATGAAGTATCTGGGCACGCCGTACGAGTTCGGTTCTAACCGTAATTCAACGAAAACCTTTGACTGCTCGGCCTTTGTCCGCCGCGCATTTATGGAAGGCGCCAACATTACGCTGCCAAGCGATTCCCGTGCGCAAGGGCAATACGTCAAGGACAAAGGCACAGCTGTTTATAACGTGAATCAATTAAAACGCGGGGATCTCGTATTCTTTATGAGTTACAGAGGTTCATCGGCATCCGCTTATGCCGGATTGGACAAGTCCAAACAGCGGATCACCCATGTAGCTATTTATTTGGGAGACAATAAGCTGCTGCATACGTACTCAAAACAATCCGGTGGTGTCCTTGTAGGTACCTTCGGTGATTCCTGGAAAAATCGCTTCATGCATGGAGGAAGCGTCCTGTAGCGCATCATAATTTTTCATTGGGTATGTACCCGTACTTAGAATGAGATAGAAGGACTGTCCGATTCGAGGATCTGAATGATCTTTTAACGGGCAGTCCTTTGTTGTTTGGAATTTGCTTTTCAACCTTGATTTCAGTAAGGTGGACAATAGAGAATGGACAGCATCAAGAAATGGACAGGAGGGACGACGATGAACGGTGGGCAGCGTTCCAATATCAAACCGGGACTTGAGGTTGATATCGTATTGAAGCAGGATCAGCGAACGGGCAAATTAACGCGCGGCGTGGTCAAGGATATTCTGACCAATTCCCCGAACCATCCGCATGGCATTAAAGTACGCCTTCAAGATGGCCAGGTGGGACGGATAAAGAACATTTATGAGTCTTGAAATTCGAAGCAGTCCTGTGGCCGTCAAAAAACTCAGGCTGCCATGAATAGAACAGTTTGACTATAAGTCGATCCAAAACTTCGCAATTCTGAGGAGTTTTGGATACGGCTTTTTTGCAGTTCTGTGCAACATTGCCCTCTGACCATCCGTCTGGAAGTTGAGGTGAAAATGAAGATGAAAAGATACCTTTATATGGGATTTATCTTGATGTTGATGCTAACAGGTTGTGTGAAGCAGGAGACGCTAGGGGCGGCTCCGTCTGATCCTCCATTGAATATAGCTGCCAAGGGACATCATGCGGAAGTTCCTGACGGCGACTTCGTGTATCGCCTCGTTAGCGAGAAGGAGCAGTACGAGCATGGAGATCAGGTTCGAGTATACGCGGAACTGGAGTATGTCGGCGAGTTGGATGAGGTTACGATTGGCCATGCGGCTTCCGCCTTTTATTTCCCGATGAAAGAGCTCACAAGGGACTACAACATCAGTTATGCCATGAATGAGCCCTATATTACAACCACGCTGAAAAAGGGCGAGCCCCTTCGCGAGTATTATAAAATGCGTAGCGGATACGGCAGCAATGACGATAAAAAGTTCAAAGATTTTATCCGTTCCCTGAAGAATGGCTTTCCAGATGGGGACTACGTCGTCTATGGATCCGCGGATTTCGTGATGGATTCACAGTCGCAAGGCGTGGATCAGGGCGGTTCGAACGGGGAAGAGCCAAAGAGGTATAAGGTACAAGCCGAGATCGAATTCAAAGTAAGTGCAGAGAAGAAGTAGATAATAATAGAAGGGGTATCTCGCAGATCTTATCGATCTATGAGATACCCCTTTTAGATTATTATTGGAAGCCTTGGCCTTGGTGTGTGTTAGGAAAACCCTGTTGGCCAAACGAAGGCTGAATGTGCTGTGTTTGGTTGTGAGCTTGCACGGAATTCTCGACTTGTCTAACGATTTGGGAGATTTGCTGATACTGCTGCATCGCCTGTTGATGTCCTTGAAGGGCAGACTGGATCATCTGTGCCGCTTGACGCTCACGTTGAGCGAGCTCCTCCAGGCGGGCTGCATTTTGTTGCTCTTGCTGCATCAGCTGCTGGTACATAGCCGAACCCTGCTGTGTTTGCTGGGTCAACTGCTGAAGAATTTGCTCGCACTGACGAATTTGCTGCGAAATTTGCGAGTTGTTGTTATTCATTTGATACATAGCTTGTATTCCTCCTAAGAATTGTGGTTTCAAATCCTTGGTTAGTGTACGGAAGAATACGTAAAAACATCCTGATTATAAAGTGAGCTGCCCTTCCAATATATGGACAAACCCCTCCAGAAAAGCTTGATCCTCCTGGTCGAAACGGTTCTTCAGCGGACTATCGATATCGAGAACGCCATACAATGCGCCATCCACCATTACCGGAACAACAATCTCGCTGTTCGAAGCTGCATCACAGGCAATGTGCCCGGGGAATTCATGTACATCGGCAACTAGCAGTGTCGTCTGTTCAGCCGCAGCCGTGCCGCAAACGCCACGATTCATCGGAATCCGAATGCAAGCGGGCAGTCCTTGGAACGGCCCGAGCACCAGTTCTTTGCCATCATAGAGATAGAAGCCGACCCAATTCGTATCAGACAGAAACTGCTTGAGCAGCGCCGAGGCATTGGACAAATTGGCAATGGCATTGGGCTCATCGTGTATAAGTGCTTTTAACTGGTTCAGGACCTGGGCATATTGCTCGCTCCGGGTGCCTTCGTAGGGTGTGTTTTGAAACATGTGATTATCCGCCTTTCCTTATTTTCGCGTTGGTTCCATCACCTTAGTATAAGTATATGATATTCGTCAAGAGACAAGCCAAGAGGAAGAAAGCCCCAAGTGAATCCAGCTGATTCCTCTCCTAGGCGCAAGGGTAATGTATGACATGACCAGGTATCAATTTAATCAGGTGGAGGGAGAGAACCTTAATGCGGGCAGACGTACAGAATTTGTTTATTGGTATTCATATGCTCTATCACGCCCATGAGCGGGACCTTACGATCAGCGAGATGCAGCCCGAGCTGGAGCGCCATGGATATAAGGTTGGCGATAGGGAGGTTAAGCATGAGCTCGAACGATTGACCGAGGAGAACTTCCTGACGGCGCACGGTGAAGGATACAGCCTCACGGGAGCCGGGATCGAGGAATTCAAGGAAATTCAGAGCAGGCTTAAGGAGCTTTGCGATGAAGTGCTTAAACCGGTGAATCCCAAGAAGGCAGACTCCATGGCGTAATTAGCTAACAGCATAACATTATGAAGAAGCCCCCGACCCACGCTGGTTCTTATGCGTGCAGGCGGGGGCTTTTTTGAAGAGATAAGAAAGGGTTATAGCCAGTGAACTATATCGTTTCAAGTGAGCCGTCCATCTCCAGCTGGAAAGGATGCGGGGCAGGCGCAGCCTCCGTTTCCGGCTGAGATACTCGTTCAGCTTCCGACTGCGGTACTTTCACGGGTTGATCAATATGTTCACGAAGGAAAGAGTGCACGCTTTCCCGATATAACTTGGGATTAATATGATAAGCGTTCGCATGGATAGCGCCTTCGATAAGAAGAAGTTTTTTCGGGTCCGGTTTAGCCTCGAACATCTCGATACTCATCCGGGTAGGCACGTAATTATCCTTGGTGCCATGGATAAACATAACCGGCAGCGTGCTGTTCCGAACAGCACGGATCGGACTGACTTGATCGAGGCTGAACCCGGCTTTGCGCCGAATTCTGGCGTTGACCCAAGACAAGAACGGCACCGAAGGAACTTTGTTAATGCGCGTAAGCTGATGCCGCATTAAATCCGTCAAATCGGAATACGGGCAATCGGCGATGACAAGCTTGACCTGCGGCTCGGCAATGGACAAATATTCAAGCACGGTTCCGCCTCCCAGCGATTGACCATGCAGCCCGATGGCCACATCCTGGCCATACTGTCGAATAAGCCAGCGCACCCACGCTTGCACATCATGTTTCTCATAATAGCCGTAGGTAGTATAACGTCCTTCGCTTCGTCCATGCCGGCGTTGATCGATGAGGAGTACATTGTAGCCCTCTTCTGTGAACAAATCGATAAATTGAGTGGATACGGCTCGGGATCCGGTATAGCCGTGAGCGAGAAGCATCCAATGCTTGGAGCCGGGATTGTTCTCAATGGCTGCGCCGCACAGCTTCAATCCGTCAAAACTCGTGATAACCACTTCGTTCTTCTGAAGTGACTCATATTGCTTTCTGCTGTATAGTCCGGCTTTTTCCAGAACGGTGAACAGCTTGAGATCGTTCTTTACTCGCATCCTCGTAATTTGCAGATATCCGATTTGTGTAATGGCAGCGGCAATGACAACGACGGTGAACAGCAAGACAATCGCGATATACATACTCAGATGACTTTCCTCCTTCTTCCGTGCTGTACAAGGGGGGCCGTAACATGCATATTGACGTAAGCCTCCCGAATCCATCAATATAGATACATCTAGGTTCTAAGATGCAGATGGATGACCAGGACACGGATTAAATATTCGCTATACTCTTTTATACACGCACATAGTATCACCGGAAACAGCGCATACAAGTCAGTTTTTTTGCAAGGAGGTGCGAAAGCCATGTATGTTTGCGAGGGAATCATTCCGGAAATAAAAGGCGGGCGAATACGCCTGCGAAGGATGGAAGCGGATGATGCGGAGGCGATGCTGCACTGTTGGTCCGATCCGAAGACGAGCGCTTTTCTGGATTTGCCTGCTATGCATTCGGCTGAGGACGCAAAGGCATTGATTCATTGGCTGCATCTGCTTGCCGAGCAGGACGAAGCCATCCGCTGGGGCATCGAAGTCATCGACACCGGCCAATTGATCGGCAGCTGCGGGTTTAATATTTGGCAGCTGGAGGGCGCATTCAAGGGCGAGTTCGGCTGTGAGCTCACAAGCGCTTATTGGGGGCAGGGCTTCATGTCGGAGGCGGCCGAAATGGTTGCGGCATTTGGGTACACATCCATGGGACTAAACCGGATCGAAGCTTTTGTTGATCCGAGAAATGAACGGGCATGCCGTTGGTTTACGGGGATCGGTTATACGCGCGAAGGACTATTACGGGATTATCGCCATACGCCAAGCGGTTATGTGGATGCCGTCGTTTTTTCACGGTTAAGAAAAGATTGGGAAAGGCCGATAGAGAGGCAGGAGTTGTAATATGCTGATTCAATATGAGAAGGGTAACACGCTTCTTCATCGATATGATCCATTAAGCAAGCTGGTGATATTATTTTGTACCGCTGTGATAGCCATGCTGCTTGATCAGACCTGGCAGCAGGCAGTATTCCTCCTGCTATGCGTCGGACAAGCCCGATTTGCAGGCCAGGTATCAGGCAAACGGCTGCTGGGTGGGATCCGGCTGATTGGGATGGTTGCGGTCCCCTATTTCATTCTGACCAGCCTGACGGTCAAAGGAGAGACGGTATGGCTACAGTGGGGACCTATCTCCCTGACGGTGGAGGCGCTGAACGCTTCGGGTGCCATGACGCTCCGGATGTTTACCTTGTTTCTAACCTCGATGGCTTATATCTTGACAACAGATCCGAGAGAACTGGTAGCCGAATTGACCCGACGTCTTCGAATCCCTTACCGGTTTGCGTTTGGCATATCCGCTGCGCTAACCTTCATCCCGCTGTTGGAGGAAGAGGGAACTCATATTCTGGCTGCTCAGCAAGTAAGGGGCCATCGACCGCCCAGGGGCCTCGGTAACCGCATCCGCTACGGCTTGAAGTTTGCATCGGCTGTTCTGCTCAATGCGCTGCGGCGTGTGCAGCAAACGGCGGGTGCCATGGAGTCCAAAGGCTTTGGCGCGTATCCGGACCGAACGTACCGCACGGAGGTTAACATTCCATCTTGGGCGGTCATATCGGCTGTCTTGTATGTACTGGCAACGGTTTTCGTGTGGTGGATTGTCCGAATTGTTAACCAATAATAATAAAAATTAGGTTGACGTTAAGGGCGGAAGCATGCAAAATATGAAATGAAGCATTCGAAAGCGCTAGTACAGCCGCCCATGGCTGGAAATAAGGAGGACTACATTTGAATTCATCATCATCCCCCAAAAAATGGTTTGTTTTTACGACGCAGGAAATTATCCTGATGGCGATGCTCGCTGCCGTCAATGCCGTTCTGACTGTATACATAGGGCCGGTTAACAAACTGCTGAACAGTCTTGGCGGACCCATCGCGACTTCGACGACGACGGGCATCTATATGGTATATGGGCTCTTGGCCTATTACATCATTCGTAAACCGGGAACGGCGGTTGTTACGTTTGCGATTGGCGGCACGATTCAGGCTCTGACGGGCACGGTATACGGCATCGCTTCATGTTTTGTGGCCGCAGGCTGTTATATGATCGTGGCCGAGACGATTTTTGCCATCTACCGCCACAAAAAGTGGAGTGCCGGCGTGCTCATGCTGGTTGGCGGCGCGATGGTACCGTTATGGTTCCTGTTCGCGGCCAACATGTTCGGATATACGTCCTGGCCGCTTGAAGTGCTTAGCATCGCGCTGGTTGTGCGCATTCTGAGCGGCGTGCTCCTCTGTGGTCTGTTAACCAAAGTGTTAGGAGAGGCGTTAGTGAAGACAGGCCTGCTTCGCCGGTTTGCCATCGCCGTGAAGGGATAGGTACCATGTCGGGAACAACGGTAACATGCCGAGAACTCGGGTTTATCTACGATGGAGAAGAGCGCACGGTTATACAGGATCTCCATCTGGAGATCGAGCAGAACGGGTGGGTCGCTATCCTTGGGGCAAGCGGCAGCGGGAAGTCGACGCTTTGCCAACTGCTGTGCGGTCTTCTTCCGCGGAGCGGCGGAGGTACAAGAACAGGGGAAGTGCTGCTGGATGGCATTGATCCCGCAGCGGCGCCGATTGCCGACGTAGCCGAGGCGGTAGGGGTATTGTTTCAGGATCCGGATGCGCAGCTCGTTCAAGGCATCGTAGAGGACGAGGCGGCCTTCGGTCCTGAAAATATGCGGGTTTCACCCGCTGAGATTGAGGAGCGGGTGGTGCACTCCCTTACGGCGGTCGAGCTGCTGGAGCGCCGGATGGATCCGGTGCGCAGCCTGTCCGGCGGACAGCGGCAGCGGACGGCCATTGCCGCGGTGCTGGCGCTGCGCCCGCGGCTCTTCGTCTTCGACGACGCCTGCGCGAGCCTGGATGCCGCGGCGCAGGCGAACTTCCTGCAGCTGTGCCATAAGCTGCAGGCGGAGGGCCGGACGCTCATCACCGCGTCCGGCCGCTTTGACGATGTCGCGCGCGCAGCGCAGCGCGTCATCGTCCTGGACGGCGGGACCGTCGTGCTTGACGGTCCGCCGGAGGAGCTGCTGCACCGCTGCGGGGAGCAGCTGGTGCAGTTGGGCTTGTTGCCTCGGCCCGCAGGCGAGGCAACAAGCGCGTCCGCCGGAGACAAGCTTGTCCCGGCGGCAACTCCCCCGCATCTGGCTGAGCGCCATGCGGGCAAGCAGATCGCCGCAGGTTCCATGCCTGCGGCGGTACCCCATGCAAAAGGCGGGAGGGAGTCTGCCGCCTCCCCATTGCTTGAGATCGATTCGCTAACATTTGCCTATCCCGGGGGCCGGGAGGCGCTGTGCGATATCCATGCGAACATTTACCCCGGCGACTGGGTGCTGTTAACGGGGGAGAACGGCTCCGGCAAAACAACCCTCAGCCGCCTGATCATGGGGCTGCTGCCGGCTCCGGCAGGCAGCATACGCTGGCAAGGGGAAGATACGAAGGGAATGGCCGTCTACCGCAGAGCCGAGATGATCGGCTATGTGTTCCAGCAGCCGGAATATATGTTTACCGCCCCGAATGTGTGGGAGGAACTGATTTACAGTCTTCATGGAGGGGTGTCCGTGAAGAAGCGTCCGGAGCTGTCTGCCAGCCAGCAGCAACGAGCGAGGTTCCTGTTGGAGAAGGCGGGACTTGCGGATCGGCTTCAGATGTCACCCTACCTGCTCAGTCAGGGTGAGAAGCGCCTTCTGAGCATCATCAGCCAATTGATGCTGGAGAGAGCGCTGTACATCCTGGACGAACCGACGTCGGGGATGGACTATGCCGCCATCGATAAGGTGATCGAGCTGTGCCATTTTGTCATTGGGGAAGGTTCGGCCATATTGATGATTACGCACGATCCCGAGCTCATGAAGAGACATGCTACATCGTTCATTCATCTGAAGAGCGGGAAAAAGTGACTGTGCAACCTTCAAGGTAACCTTTATAATAGAAATATTACATGATATGAAAGCGCTCCTGGTATCGGGAGGCGCTTTTTATGCTGTTGGCCCCGGTTGAACCCTATCTCTATAAAGGATACATACCAGAAACCTGTTGCAGCAGGGCTGGGATTATACCGGGGCTGTCTAGAGTAAAGGGGACGAAGGAACGTGGGTGTATTAAAACAAAACAAACGCGGTTATATCTTGGTTGGTATTCTGTTATCCACCTTTATGGCTGCGATTGAAGGAACGGTTGTCGGTCCGGCGGGCCCGGCGATTATCAGCAGCTTCGGCAGCGTGAGTCTGATGAGCTGGATCTTCACGGCCTATCTGCTGACGATGGCTGTGACAACGCCGATCTTCGGTAAAATAAGCGATTTATATGGACGCAAGCCCGTATTTTTATACGGCTCGCTGATTTTTCTCGTAGGCTCATTGCTGTGCGGCCTGTCGCAGAACATGACGCAGCTGATTATATTCAGGGCGATCCAAGGGATCGGGGCGGGCGCCGTCATTCCCGTGACCTTCACGATTGTCGGGGACATTTACAATCTGGAGGAGCGTGGAAAAATTCAGGGGATGATCAGCTCCGTATGGGGAATCTCCTCTCTGATCGGCCCACTGCTTGGCGGGTATTTTGTCGACTACCTGTCCTGGCACTGGATCTTTGTCTTTAATGTACCGTTTGCGCTGTTATCGATATGGCTGATTTTCCGTTATTTCAAAGAGGAACGCACCACCCGCGAGGTGTCGATCGATTACGGGGGAGCGGCCCTGTTTACCGTAGGGATGACGGCGCTGCTATTTGCACTCGCGGTAGGCGGCGGAGAGACGTATTCCTGGACTTCTCCATTCATGCTCAGTCTGATCATCGGTTCCGTGGTGCTGCTTCTTGCGTTCCTGGTGGTGGAAAGCAAGGTGAAGGAGCCGATGCTGCCGCTTCATCTGTTCAAGATCAGGGATATTACGGTATCGACGGTGGCCAACATTCTGGTCAGTGCGCTTATCATCGGGTTGACCACGTATTTGCCGCTGTGGATTCAAGGCGTTCGAGGTGGCAACGCAACCTTGTCGGGACTGACATTGGCCCCGATGTCGATCGGATGGCTCATCGGTTCGATTATCAGCGGCCGTTTGATCGTTAAATCCGGCTCCCGGAAAACAGCGATTATCGGCGTCGTATTCCTAATGATCGGAGCGGTGGGGTTGGCTTATATGCATAAGGATACGGCGCTGGGCGTGCTGCTGGTCTTTACGTTCATTTATGGGGTCGGCTTCGGATATATCTCCACCTTGTTTCAGATCATTGCACAATCCTCGGTGGGTTATCAGGTTCGGGGAGCGTCCACGGCGCTGAACTCCTTCATTCGGACGTTCGGTCAGACCGTGGGCGTAGCGGTGTTCGGATTATGGGTCAACGCGGGAATTGCGGGCAGACTTGCGGCGGAGCCGGATGCTGCAGGTATTACCAGCGACGACATTAACAAATTACTCTCTCCGCATGGAATGGCTGAACTGCCTGAAGGGTCAGGCGGTCTGCTGAGCGGAATACTGGAGGGCAGTCTGAATTCGCTGTTTGTGGTGATGGCCGTCATGGCCGTGATCTGTTTGTTTATCGTGGCCGCCTTCCGCAATGCTCCTCCTGAACCGGAGGCGGAAACGGAAGAGGCGCAGACTTCAATGAAATGATAATAGACTCTTATTAATAAGAAGAACCCTGATTCCGAGAAGGAGGAAGGGTTCTTCTCTTTGCTTTTTCAGCCTTGCTGGCGTACGATTTGCACCTGTTCCGCATGTTTGCCCATTTTACTCAGAAGTCCAATCAGTTGATACTTCTCTTCCTCATCCAATCCACCCAGGGCATGCTGGATGTGACGTTCATGCAGGGGGTAAAGCTTCTGCATTAATTGTTCTCCGGGCGGAGTCAGCTCGGCGTAAATCACTCTTCTGTCCTCGGGACAGGGCTTGCGGCGTACATATCCTTTTTCGACGAGCTTATCAACCACATAGGTTACGTTTCCGCTCTGCAGGAGCAGCTGTGCCCCGATCTGCTGGATGGGCTGGCGGCCTTTATAGAACAGTACTTCCATTACGGCAAATGAAGTTGGATTAAAGCCTTCGATTTTACTGCCATTCACGACATGTTCGTTGACGCTCTTGAATGACTTGGCAAACACCCGATACAGGTGCATAGCAAGCTGTGTATCGCGTTCATGTGACACCTTCATACATTCTCCCGCCTTTGATATGGACTCATGTCCTGAATTACTTCAAATCTAAGATTACGCTGAAATGAATAAATTCAACATGTGATTTGTCACAATGCAGCCGAAACATTTTCATTCTCCGGCTCCGTATTAACTACACCTCCAGCCCGATACGCCTTCTGAACGCCGATTTTATAATGAAACTATTCAGATGGGATGAAAAGGGTGGGGAACATGAATCAAGCACAAAGCGTGGAATCAGAGGGATTAAAACCGCTGCTGCGCAATCGGAACTATATGTTATTGATGGGATCTCAGCTGGTGTCCAACATGGGAGAGTGGCTGTATATCATCGCGCTCTTGACGCTTGTCGGATTGAAATGGCAGGCCGCGCCCTGGGAAATAACGGCGATGACATTATGCATGGCCATTCCCGTCTTGATTGGCGGCCCCGTGGCAGGATGGATCGGTGACCGGTATGACCGCAAAAAAATCATGGTGATATCGGACGTGGTCAGAGTTTTTATCTTGATTGGGGTTTTGTTTGCAGGCAATCTAATACAAATTTATATACTGCTGATCGTTAAAGGCCTGATGGATGTCCTGTTCTCTCCTGCCAAGAGCGGCAAGATCAAAGAGATCGTAGAGCCGAAGCACATCGATCAGGCGGTGACGATCAGTTCATCGATCGAGCAGTTGTCCAAGATCATCGGGCCGTCCTTGGGCGGTTTATTAATGGCGTTGTTCGGCATTCAGTTATGCTTCATTATCGATGCCGGGGCCTTCGTTATATCGGCGCTGTTTCTGCTTGGCGTGCCGGGTGGGAAGCAGCTTAAGCAGAAAGGACTGACCGGTGAGTCGCCAAATGAAGGGCGTGGTGGGCATGACGGACGAAAAAAATCCTTCTTCAAGGAAATCGGGGAAGGAGTGCAGCTGATCTATGGCATACCGCTGCTGCTGGGAGGCGTTGTTACGATATGCGCAGTAGTACTGGTGCTGCAAATGGCTGATTCTCAGATTGTAACCTTGTTCCGGTTGATTCCTAATGTATCAGAAGATCTGCTTGGTTACTGTATTTCTGCCAGCGGCTTTGGTACGTTAATCGCAGCCATGTTTGTCCGCAAGCTGAGCTGGAGCACGCTTGCCAAGATGGGAATAGGCGCTGCCGCAGCGGGTTTGGTGTTTGCCGTATGTGCCGTAGTTGTCGTGACCGAAATGCCCCATCTGCTGCAGAGCGTAGTTCTGTTCGGATCCTTCTTTCTGGCGGGTGCAGGCGGAGGGTTCGTGCTTGTACCGTTCCAGATGCTGCTAATGAAGAGGACCCCGGAGCACATGACGAGCCGCGTATTCGGAACGGTCAATAGTCTTACCAGCGGTGCGGCGATCATCGGGCCTACGCTCGGCGGCGCCCTCGTTACAGGCCTGGGACCTGTGCCGACTTATATCGTTGCAGGGCTTGGAACTGCTGCAGTGGGTGCCGTGCTGCTGCTGTTCAAAGGCAGAATCGAACGGAAGGATGAAGCCTCTGCCACAGGAGATGAAGTCCATAGGGTCCCTGAAACTTCTACGATGTAATGGAAGAGTGTTTCACTAAATGCAACGAATCCCCATCCATCTGCGTAATACTGAGAATAGGATTAATGGATGGGGTGTTAAGATGCATAGGATTCAAGAAAATGGACTTGAGCCCGAGCCGGTGCTGAAGGTGGATATTCAGCAGTCGGGTTACGAACCAGGTCGCCCACGCATACGGGATATATCGTTTCAAGTGGTACCCGGCGAACTGCTGGGGTTGATCGGACCGAATGGAGCCGGAAAAAGCACGACCATTAAGACGGTGTTGGGGTTGCTTAAAGATAGTAAAGCCGACGTCTTTATTGCAGGCCATCCTCCTCGATATGCTTACGTTCCCGAGCAGCCGGTGTTTTACGAGGAATTGACGCTATGGGAGCATCTGGATTTGGCAGCTGCCGCATTTGGAATGAATGATGAACATTTCGAAGCACAGGCTGATCAGCTTCTCCGTCAGTTTGGAATGGAGTCGGTGCGCAATGAACTGCCGGGAGGCTTCTCCAAAGGAATGAAGCAGAAGATGATGCTGATGATCGGCTTTCTCTCCAAGCCAGACGTCTATATTGTAGATGAACCGTTTATCGGATTGGATCCCCGGGCCACCCGAGATTTTTTGAATCTGCTGCTTGAGGAGAGACGCCGGGGAGCCGGTGTATTGATGTCTACCCATGTGCTGGATACCGCAGAAAAGATTTGCGATCGCTTTGTGCTCATATCCGGAGGCCGGATTGCTTCGGAGGGCACGTTGGATCAAATCCGCCAGGCTGCTGATCTTCCCGGCGCATCGTTGTTTGATTGCTTCGATGCGCTCACATGAGGGAGGTGATGGATATGGATCGATCCTATCATTTTAGCCATCCAGGCGCCCTCTTTTGGCGAAGGGTAACCGCACATTGGAAGAATCAACGAGACAATCTGGCAACCGTGGTCGACTGGATCGTGATGCTGTACATCATTGTTCCGGGTCTGCTGCTGGGAGGCGGGCTCTACCGCGAGTTATGGACGAGCCCGCTTCCCGGATGGGCACAGTTCTTCCCGCTGCAGGCGGTGGTAGGCATCCTGCTCTTTATGTTCTCCGGCAGAGTGCTGCTGTTCCTGGAAGAGGCTGACGTGTTGTTTCTTCGGCAGCAGGGGGGATGGATGAAGGGCTTAATGATCAGAGGCATGGTATACAGCCATACGGTCTCAGCAATCAAGGGATTGGTCGTTACAGTGCTTGCGCTCCCAATCTTGGTCAGGGAACATGGGATAACCGGTATTGTTCTGGTGACCTTGCTGATGATTACAGCTGTATGCGCCTGGTGCGCGAATCTATTAACCGCTATGATTCGTGCAAGCTATAAAGGCTGGCGGAAACATGTGCTCACTTATATCGTACGCTGGCTATCATTCGGACTGCTGGCGTTGCTTGTTACATTTTGGCTTGAGTCCTACGTTGTACTATGGGCAGCTTCCTTGATTCTGCTCTTGGTGCTATTTCTTCTTAGCCGCAAGCGTCTTGCTATGCAAGGGACCTTCATCGCAGATGCGCGTGAGGATGCGAAGACAAGGATCCAGTTGACGGAGAAGCTGCTCATTCAAGCTGTCGGTAAACCTCCCAGCGTACGAAGTAAAACCTGGTTTATGCGCAAGTCCGGCCGATTGTTCAAAGGTACGGCAGAGAAGAGGCTTGCCGATGCGGGGTTAAAGGCGATTTTGCGCCACCCTGAGAGCTTGTTATTATATATTCAGATTACGCTGGTCGGCATCCTGGCCGTCTGGCTGCCGCCGCCGATCATCAAAATCATCGTATATCTTGCTTTGGTATTGATGATGTCGTATTGGCTGAATACAAGGTGGGCGTTGTTCGCCAAAGCCGAATTTATGCAGGTGCTCCCGTTTACGAATCAGCAGCATCGTTCGGCTGGTGTTCTCGCGGTCCGAACCTTACTCGCACTTCCCGCCTTTCTTTATTCGCTCATGACAGGGCTAACGCTTTTACAAGGGGGAATGGGATGGCTCGCCGCGCTTGTATTGACTGTGCTGGCTGTCATGGTCGCGCCCTCGCTCATGTCTTGGCCGGTCTACAAGGAGGAGAGATACCCACAAGAATAATAAAAAGCGCGCTGGAAAGCTCCAATGGATGGGACATACAGCGCGCTTTTATTCATTATTTGTTTATCACTGCGGCTTCGGCTGCATGCTTTCCTGCCGTATAACCGGTTGCAAAGGCGGCCGTAATATTGTAACCGCCGGTGTATCCGTGAATATCCAGAATTTCACCACAGAAGAAGAGGCCGGGCATCAGCTTGGATTCCATGCTTTTGGGTTGGACTTCCTTGAGGCTGACGCCGCCGCCTGTCACGAAGGCCTCCTTCAGCGAACGGGTGCCCGAAGCGCGGAACGTGAACTTTTTTAGAATGGAGGCAAGGGTTGTCAGTGACGTTTTGGAGATACCGCTGCAGATCATTTCGCTGTCGATGGACGACTTGGATAGCAGCAGGGGGATCATTCGTTCCGGGAGCATGCCTTTGAGCACGTTTTTGATGCTCTTTCTTGGCTCATCCTCCAGTCGACCTTTGAGCTCGGCCTCAAGCTCCGCTTGGGAACGGTCGGGGAACATATCGATGCCCATGTCCACATTCACGATATCAAACTTCCGCTGCACCTGGCGGATGAACTGACTGCAGCGCAGCGCGATCGGACCGGACACTCCGAAATGGGTGAACAGCATATCTCCCCGGTGAGCAATTACTTTTTTTCCTTTCGGATTCCAGACGGACAGCTCAACATCCCGCAGTGACAAGCCCTGCAGCTCTTTAGAGGCAATAAAAGGCTCGGTGGAGACGATAGGCACTTCAGTTGGATACAGCTCCGTGATGGTATGTCCTGCCGCCTCAGCCCATGGATAGCCGTCCCCCGTGGAACCGGTTTGAGGCACGGATTGTCCGCCCGTTGCAATAATTACGCAGGAGGACTTGATTACTTCCCCGGATTTCAGCTCGACCCCGGCCGTCCGGCCGTTCGCATAGAGAACGCTCTTCACCGGACTGTTTGTCCGAATGTCAGTACCAAGCTCCTTCACTTTGCCAATCAAGGCATTCACAACGCTCGAGGCTTTATCCGTCACAGGAAACATGCGCCCGTTGTCCTCTTCTTTGAGGCGAATGCCAAGCCCTTCAAAAAAAGACATGATATCCTTGTTGTTCCAATGCTGAAAAGCACTATATAAAAAACGGCCGTTTCCCGGGATGTTGGCAATTAATTCATCCTGTTCTTTGGCATTCGTCACATTGCATCTTCCGCCGCCCGATATGCCAAGTTTACGGCCCAGTTTATCTCCTTTGTCGATTAGCAAAACGGAAGCTCCTCTTTCCCCTGCAGCAACGCAGGACATCAATCCGGAAGGTCCGCCGCCGACGACAATAATATCATAATCAAGCATGTTTGCTCATAGCTCCTTTGGGGGTATATCAATTAATAGATGAATCTTATTATATAGGATATTTGCGAATTATCCCAAACCTCATGAATAGGACATAGGATGGAGTTTCCCCAGGCTTCGAATGAGAAATTACAATATATTGTAATATGATGTCGCCTATGCTTTAATCAGAAATATTAGATGCGTTGTCCAATTGAGGTGATCGATCGCTGTGCTGAGCCTATGGAAAGATATTTTGCTGCAAGTTTTGCTGTCTGGTACACTCATCTTTCATCTGCCGCTTCTCCTCGACAGACATCTAAAGTGCCTGAACAAGAAGAATCCGGATGATCTGCTTCGATTTCGCCAACATATTGTCATTGCATGCGGAATCAGCACTGTATTATGCGTCTTGATCTCGGCCATGAACGATTATTACGTTCCGATCCATCTTGGCGTAATCCCGTTATTTTTAGGCATATTATATGGAAGTCGACGTTCAGGGCTATGTCTTGCAGCTATATATATTACAAGCCATGGGCTGATGAACGGCTGGTCCACGATCGGCCTCATTCTGTATATGCTGGTTCTGGGGTACTCGCTATTACCCTGGATTGCCTCCAATTTCAAGAAAGGCTCCATGACCGAAAAGATTTGTTGGCTGTGGAGTGCGCTTATTCCGGCTATGCTGATTATTGTAGCCTCCCACGCGATTGAAGGGAAGGTTAACCATGATGTTCTGAACCCGGATACGATTCTGGTAACCATTCTGTATATGCTGATCGGTATTTTTTATTCTGGAATGATTGTGTACTGGATCGAATTAACATGTGAGCGCCTGAGCGCAGGCCAATACGATGTGAAGGTCAAAGAGTGGTCATCTTTAACAAAAATGATGGAGATGATTCCTTTAGGCATGGTTGCGGTGGATCGAAGCGGCAATATCATCGCCTTTAATCAACCGCTTATCCGCAGCTTTCGAAACGTCTTTCCTAATCTGACGACCAAGGATGTCATCGGCAGACCATTATTTGATTTATTGGACGGCATGATTCAGAAGGAACATCTGCGCAACCGGTTTCAGAGAGCCGTAGATGGAATTGAAAGCACAGGCGAGATTATGCGAAGCGCTACCCGGGTGTATTCCACCGACATCTATCCGCTTATACATAACGGAAACGGCGACATTTTGGGTGCGGTAGGTATTATGGAAGACATTACGGAGCTGGAAAGGCTTCGCACGGAATTTATGAATGTAGAGCGTTTAAGTTTGGTTGGCCAAATGGCGGCAAGCATTACCCATGAGATTCGCAATCCGATGGCTGTCGTGCGCGGATTCTTGCAGCTGATGCAGGAGAAGAGTCCGGATACGCTGGACCATTATTACCGGATCGTCATGGAGGAGCTCGATCGGGCCAACGGTATCATCAGCGATTTTTTATCCCTCGCCCAAAACAGGGTGGCAGAAAAAGAAGAGTGTCACCTTCATGACATTATCCATGAGCTCAATCCGCTCTTGTGGGCTGACGCGAATTTGCGCGGACAGAGCATTGAGCTGAAACTCGGAACCGAAATTCCCCATCTGTACCTGAATACCAAGGAAATGAAACAGCTGATTCTGAATTTATGCCGAAACGGGATGGAGGCTATGGACGATAAGGGAACGTTGACGATTGAAACTCGGATGGAAGGAGATCGGGCGCAGCTGTACGTTGCGGATACCGGTATCGGCATCTCGGAGAATGAGCTGGAACGTTTGTTTGAACCATTCTTTACGACGAAGAGCAAGGGAACGGGGCTTGGACTCGCCCTGTGCATGAGCATTGTACAGCGTCATCATGGAACCATTGATGTGAAGTCGAAGCTTGGCGAGGGAACGGTTTTCATTATTTCATTTCCTCTTCACTCGTACCCGCAAGGGTTGCCGGAATCCCAGAGCGCTGCCGCTTCCGAATAAACAGATTGGTAATTAGGCATCATAAGGCAGAGCTTAGGGTAAAGGAGGGATTCGGATGAGTAAAAATGATTCCAAGCAACAGGAGCAGCAGGAGCGGGAAAACAAAGATCGCCGTGGCGAGCCCATCGTTGACAAGAAAAAAGATGGGGTAAACTATCCTGCTACCTAGTTCAACCTATGGAACAATGAAAAACGGGCGGTATCCTATTTTGTGATGCTGCTCGTTTTGTATTTTCTTGCTTTCACTCTTTAGGATTGTATAATATAGATATCGATGAGCTGTTATAATTCGAACAATCTTGTTTATATAAGGAGTGAAAAGTTATGGGTATGTCTTTTGACCGATATATGCGCGATATGGTTCAACCGATGCGGGATGAGCTGACCAGCTTGGGAATCAAGGAGCTGACAACACCTGAAGAGGTGGAGGAAGTTCTTCCTACAGCGAAAGGGACAACGCTGGTCGTTGTAAACTCCGTATGCGGCTGCGCAGCAGGGCAAGCGCGTCCTGGTGTAGCCATAGCGCTTGAGAACACGGTGAAGCCGGATCAATTGTTTACCGTGTTCGCCGGACAGGATAAGGAAGCAACGGCTAAAGCCCGTGAGTATTTTGCTCCGTATCCTCCATCCTCCCCATCGATTGCTCTGTTGAAGGACGGGGAATTGGTGCACTTTATTGAGCGTCATCAAGTGGAGAATCGTTCTGCAGAAGAAATCGCGGCGGATTTGACCGACGCATTCAATCGCTACTGCCAGTAATCCGGCAGTTACATAGGCCCCGAAGCATTCGGCATATTCCGAAGCCGCGGGGCTTTTGTTATAGATATAGAATTTATAAGTTATCAGCTACGCTGATGAAATTCTATATCGCAAGAAAAACTTCCGCTAAATGCGGTCTGTCTTCTAAGAGAGTACGTCGATAGACGTTTTTCTTATAGATATAGAATTTATAAGTTATCAGCAACGCTGATGAAATTCTATATCGCAAGAAAAACTTCCGCTAAATGCGGTCTGTCTTCTGAGAAAGTATGTCGATAGATGTTTTTCTTATATCAAGGAAGTACTTCAGAAGAGGGAACATACTGAAAGGAGTCATATATCATGAGCCTACAAGAACAAATTATCGCAGAGCTGGGTGTCAAACCTACCATTAGTGTGGAGGAAGAGGTACGCAAGCGCGTTGATTTTCTGAAAAACTATGTAAAGAACTCGGGCACTTCCGGACTGCTGATCGCCATTAGCGGCGGGATTGATTCCGCCGTGGCTGCCGGTCTGTGCAAGCGGGCTACTGATGAGCTCACGGAGGAGAATGGCAAGGAATACAAGACACTCGGGGTGTTCCAGCCATACGGCGAGCAGGCTGATATTTCAGACAGCTATGCGACAGCGAAGGCCTTCGATTTGAAACATACCGTCGAGACGAATATCGAGGAAACGGTGAACGAAATAGCGTTGGAGGTTGAGCATGGCCTGAAAAATATCGGTGTCCATAAGCATATGAGTATTCCCGGTAAAGGCAATGTGAAGGCCAGAGTGCGTATGGTGGTACAATATGCGCTGGCATTCGAGCAGAATTTGATCGTGGTCGGCACGGATCATGCTTCCGAGGCGATTACCGGCTTCTATACCAAGTGGGGCGATGGAGCAGTGGACATTACGCCGCTGAGTTCCCTGAACAAGCGTCAGGTACGTATGCTTGCATCCTATTTGGGGGTTCCGCAATCGATTCTGGACAAGGCCCCTTCTGCCGGCCTTTGGGAAGGTCAGACGGACGAGAAAGAGCTCGGAATCAGCTACGAGGATAACAGCGATTATCTGGAAGGCAAGACGATCGACCCTGATGTTCAGCAGAAACTCGAGAGCTATTACGTCAGAACCGCGCACAAACGCAATACGATTCCAGGCATCTAACATACGAATATCCAGGCAAATAGCCTTCCGGGAGGAATACCCTCCGGAAGGCTATTTATTTAGCGCGACATTAGGTATATATGATATTGTAGGTCGGTTTGAGGACGCCGTTGGCATACTGCTTCATATCAACCAGTTCGAGTCTTAGCCGCGGTTTGACACTGCCGAACAACGGAACGCCGTCACCAACCATTACCGGGTTTACCTTTAATACAAGCTGATCGATCAGTTGATGCTGAAGCAGGCTTCCTGCCAATTCCCCGCCGCCGCACAGCCACAGCCTGCCGTCTGTCTGTTGTTTGAGATTATGGATGTACGGGATGGCGTCCTCCTTGACTAATTCAACTTCTTCGTTGGATTCGAATTCTAATGAGCGTGAGAATATATAATGCTTGAGTCCTTTGTAACCAGGCTCACCGGGCTTAGCCCCCATCTTAAATCCAAACTCATACGTTTTACCACCCATCAGCACAGCCTCAAACTCCTGAATTTCAGTCAAGAAGTCCGGAACATGCTCCCCATCGAATAAAAAGAGAGTGCGGTCGATCCTTCCATCCATCATGGCTTGATCGGCGATAAAATAGTCAAGCGAAACGGCCACGTGATAAATCAATGAGCCCATAATATGATTCCCCCTTACATCATGCCATTTTGTACAGTCTATATGGATAAAATTTGAAATACAACAAATTTATTTGATTCATCTAAATCACTGTGGATACACGAGACTTTAGTCGTGTAAGGAAACAGTGTCGCTGGTGTTTGTCTCGCATCACCCACTTCTCCCTCCCTTTATACTATTATTTAATTGACGCTTTCACTAACTATCTCGTAAAGTGTATTTAGTGAAGGGGGTGTTTATTTGCAAATTACGATTACAGCTAAAATAAAGATCAAACCTACAGAAGATCAAGTATCTCAGCTGAACGAAACAATGATTGCCTACAGGCAAGGATGTAATTTTGTTTCAAGGATCGTATTTGAGTCTGTAGATCTCAAACAAGCTTCTTTGCATAAAGTCACATATGGAGCCCTTCGTACTCAGTATGGATTGCGATCACAAATGGCACAGTCTGTCATGAAAACCGTCATTGCAAGATATAAGACCAATAAGAGTAATGGGTATGAATGGTCTCTTGTCACATTCAAAAGACTAGAGTATGACCTTGTGTGGAACAGAGATTACTCTTTGTCTAAGGAAGTATTCTCTTTGAACACGGTTGAAGGGAGAATTAAAGTTCCCTATGAATCAAAGGGCATGGAGCAGTACTTCGAATCTGAGTGGTCTTTTGGTACAGCTAAGTTAGTAAACAAGTATGGGAAGTGGTTTCTACACATCCCAATGACCAAAGAAGTTGAAGATGTTTTAGACTACAATATCAATAATGTTGTCGGAGTTGACTTGGGAATCAATTTTGTTGCAACCACCTATGATTCACAAGACAACACTCTCTTCTTCAATGGAAGACCCATCAAGCATAAGCGCTCTAAATACAAGTTTCTTCGCAAACAACTGCAGCAGCTAGGAACTGCGTCCTCACGCCGAAAATTAAAGCGGATCGGACAACGAGAATCCCGTTGGATGACTGATGTAAATCATCAGATCAGTAAGGCACTCGTTGACCATTATGGAAGCAACACCATGTTTGTGATTGAAGACTTGTCTGGAGTACGTAATGCTACCGAAAGGGTAAGAGTTAAGGATCGATACGTCACCGTTTCTTGGTCATTCTTCGAGTTTCGTCAAATGCTAGTTTACAAAGCTGTCATGTCTGGGTCTAAGGTTCTCACTGTTGATCCACGGTACACTTCGCAAACCTGCCCGAAATGTGGTCACACAGAGAAGGCTAACCGAGACAAAACGAAACACGTGTTTTGCTGTAAAAACTGCTGCTACACATCAAATGATGATCGTGTAGGAGCAATGAATCTTCATCGAAAAGGAATTGAGTACATCGCTGAAGTAACTGCCTAAGCATGTCTTTTGTAGTTGGGTAGTAGTCAACCTGCCTGATGTAACGCCACACTAAGGAAGGAGATTCGCAAGAATTGTTCGCACTTCCGGGCAGTTACAAGCTTGTGACTTCAGTCATGAGTTGTTGACGTTGTTGTAACGCCGTTGGTCTCGCGTTGACGTACTTCGACTGATACAATAAGTAAGAGTATATTTTTGGGACAGGAAGACTGGATCCATGAAGGAGAGCGGACGATTGTGATCTACGGAATCGGACATGATGTGCTGGACATGAAGCGAATGGAGATGTTGATGACAGGTCCTCATGGAGAAAGATTCATGAAGCGCGTGCTTACGCAGGGTGAGCAGGTCATTGCCGCCAGTAAGGGGGCGAATCGGACGGAGTTTGTTGCCGGGCGCTTTGCTGCCAAAGAGGCGATATCCAAAGCCTTTGGCTCCGGAATCGGAGGTATAATCGGGTTCCGTGACATAGAAGTGCTGCCGGGTGCTCTTGGCAGGCCTGAGACTCGACTATCCCAGGAAGCCTGGGATCGCCTCGGAATAGAGGAGTCGACACATTATGCGATTCATCTGACGATTTCGCATCAGGCCACGCTGGCTTCCGCTTTCGCCGTGGTTGAGAAGATAAAGTAAGGTTGACGAAGGAGATTACTTATAGATGCATAATACGGAACACAAACAATACTTCAGCCAAGAGCTGCTGGATTGGTATGAGATCAACAAAAGGGATTTGCCATGGCGCAGGCATCGCGATCCCTACTATATATGGGTATCTGAAATTATGCTGCAGCAGACCCGGGTGGACACGGTAATCCCATATTTCCACCGGTTTATCGAGCGGTTTCCAACGATTCAGTCGCTTGCGGATGCGCCGGAGGACGATGTGTTGAAGTGCTGGGAGGGCCTTGGCTATTATTCCCGGGCACGCAACCTTCAGGCTGCCGCAAGGCAGGTGACAGAGCAGTATGGGGGCGTTATGCCGAGCGGCAAAGATGAAGTGTCGGGACTTAAAGGCATTGGTCCTTATACCTCGGGTGCCATTCGCAGCATCGCCTTCAACATTCCTGCCGCAGCAGTGGACGGTAACGTCATGCGTGTGCTGTCCCGCTATTTTTTGATTGAAGAAGATATTATGAAAGTGAAGACCCGCACCAAGATGGAGGAGCTGGTGCTTACGCTGGTTCCGGATGGGCGAGCATCGGATTTCACCCAGGCGTTGATGGAGCTGGGGGCGTTGATCTGTACGCCGAAGTCCCCCAAATGTCTGGTATGCCCGGTGATGGAGCATTGTACAGCGCGGTTTGAGGGCAAAGAGGAGTCCCTTCCTATTAAGACGAAGGCCAAGCCGCCGCGTCCTGAATACCGCCTTACGGCCATTGTAGAGGGCACTGGCGTGCACGAAGGGAAGATTCTGATCCGCAAGCGTCCATCCACCGGTTTATTGGCAGGGATGTGGGAGCTGCCGCATGTGATCGTATCGACCGAGGGAAGAGGCGTACCGGCCGTAATGTCCGAGGAGACGGCGATGAGCCGCTTGCGTGATGCCTTGCTGGAGGAAGGAGTTCCGATCCTGCCGATGGGCCATGTGATGGACGCCGAGCATACCTTTAGTCATATTCAATGGAGTATGGGCGTGTACCGCTGTAAATGGCAGGAAGTGCCACCTGCAGCCCTGCAAGCAGCAGAAAGTGCAGTGGCATATGAGACAGGCGAAGAGAACTTTCGCTGGATTCACGTTCATGACATGGAACGCTACGCATTTCCGAATGTGTTCATTCGGATTCTGAACTCGTATTTCTCATCTTAAAGCCGTAATTTCCCTTCCATGGGGATAGAATGGTCTCGTAAGGAGTAGTGGAGCTTTTGCATAGCTGGAAGAATGCGCTTCTTTACATTTTTGGCATCGGGGTTTCCAATCTGGGGAACTGGATCTATCTGGTCGCGATTAATTTGCTTGTGCTGCATATGACTGGTTCTCCTGCGGCAGTGGCTGGATTGTTTATCATCCGGCCGCTCGCAACCCTGTTAACCAACTCCTGGGCGGGCAGTATTATTGACCGGGCGAATAAGCGCAGGCTTATGATCACCACCGATGTGATCCGGGGGGCTTTGATTGCCCTTATCCCCTTCATGTCTTCGGTTTGGGGCATCTACTGTATCATGTTTCTGATTAACGTGGTGGGGGCTTTCTTCGGGCCTACGTCTATGACTTATATAACGAAGCTGATCCCGGTAGAGGAACGGAAGCGGTTCAACGCATGGTCCAGCTTTACGACATCCGGCGCGGTGCTGCTTGGACCCGCCATATCCGGTCTATTGATCGCTTATACGGACATTCGGATCAGCATCTTCATCAATGCCGTATCTTTCTTCATCTGCGCGCTTGTCATTTACTTCCTTCCCGATGTGGATGGAGAGGAGAGCGCAGGCAATGGACGGGATGCCATCACAATGAAGACACTGCTTCGGGACTGGGCTGCGGTTATTGATTTCGGGAAAGCGGCGAAGTATTTTATGCTCGTATATCTGTTATTTCAATCCGCCATGCTGCTCGGCTTCGCGCTCGATTCCCAAGAGGCCACCTTCATTAAACAGGTGCTGCTCCTCGGCGACGAGGATTACGGACTACTCGTCAGCGTAGCCGGAGCAGGGTATTTGGCCGGCTCAGCGGCTGCGTCTCTAACTGTCAAATGGCTGTCATTGCGCATGTTTATCGGGGCGGGTGTACTTCTGTCGAGTGCCGGGTATATGATCTTCTATGCCGCATCCGGCCTCTTGACGGCCGTTATCGGCTTTATCGTGTTTGGTTTCTTCTCTTCGTATGCGAATGCGGGATATACCACTTTTTATCAAAATCAGGTGCCTATTGATCTGATGGGGCGCTTTACGAGCGTGACCCGCTTGCTGGAAGGGATGCTGCAGATTCTCTTAACACTTCTGCTCGGTTTTGCCGCAGCTGCCTGGCCGCTGCAGGCCGTATGCCTGATCGGTGCAGGTGCAGCCGTCCTGATCTCGGTCATCCTGCTGGTGGTCATCTATGCGCCATCCAAGGTCCGCCATTATGAGTCAGGCTCTGCAGCAGCGGTAAATAACACGTAACAGCATAATATAGATATAGAAAAAGGCTGCTTTCGTAGTAGACAGGGTCTACAGCTGAAAGCAGCCTTTTTAGTATGATATCGGTTTTTAGTTAAGCGATATTATTTCGCGTTATCGTAACGTTTGCCGACTTCTTCCCAGTTCACTACATTCCAGAATGCGGAGATGTAATCAGGGCGTTTGTTCTGATATTTCAGGTAGTAAGCATGCTCCCAAACGTCCAGGCCGAGGAGAGGGGTTTGACCTTCCATGATCGGGCTGTCTTGGTTCGGTGTGCTGGTTACTGCCAGTTTGCCGTCTTTAACAACGAGCCAAGCCCAGCCGCTGCCGAAACGGGTTGTAGCCGCTTTTGCGAAATCTTCTTTGAATTTGTCGAAGCCGCCCAGCTCGCTGTTGATGGCATCAGCCAATGCGCCAGTCGGTTCTCCGCCGCCGTTTGGTCCGATAACTTCCCAGAACAGGGAGTGGTTAGCATGGCCGCCGCCGTTGTTGCGAACCGCTGTGCGGATGCTTTCCGGTACAGCGTCAAGGTTAGCGATCAGATCCTCAAGGGATTTGCCTTGAAGCTCAGGAGCGTTCTCAAGAGCAGCGTTCAGGTTGGTTACGTAGGTATTATGGTGGCGATCATGGTGGATCTCCATCGTTTGTGCGTCGATATGAGGCTCGAGCGCGTCGTTTGCGTAAGGAAGTGCTGGTAATTGAAATGCCATAGTAAAAACCTCCTGTAAATTTAGTTTTTGGTTATGATGAAAGGGTCTTCCTTCATCAGGAAGTCTTTATCATCCCGGAGACGTAATATGTAATCCGGCTACACTACATATATTAAACCGTTTTGGGTGATTAAATCAACTTTTATGTTTGAAAAGTCCGAGAGGGCTGATTTATTGCATGAAGGAACGTAGTTTCAGTGCAAAGAATAATAATTGGAAAACTTTTCTGTGAAACTTGTCGTTATATATATAGTCTTGAAAAAATCTATGATTTCAACGTCGATATAGAAGGGATATGTCGAGGTAGAAAGGAGTCGGTACATAACATGAATAGTACAAAGCTCAGAGTGACTGCCATTCTGATGGCTGCCATTCTGGCTGCGGCACCGCAAGTGGAAGCTGCAGCAACTAAGACACAGCCATCGCAAATCACGAAGTCGACTGCGCAGAAGGGTGCAGCGCTGGCCTGGAGCGTGCAGCTTGGCAACAACGTCACGGCAAAGCTTGACCATGCCGACGTATGGCAGCAGACCGGCACGAATGTGGCGGTATTTACACTGACTTATAAAAACGGGGGGAAAAGCGCAGCGCGCCTGGTATCTTATTTTCCCAAGGTGGTGCTTCCCGGCGGTTCCGTGACGGCGGCCAATCCCATATCCAAGGATCTGGCCAAGAAGAAGGTAGAGCCCGGGCAAAGCCTGAGTGTAACCTACTATGCGAAGACCGAGAGCAGCTCCTTGTCCGGCATGAAGCTGGTGATGGACGTATGGAATCCGCAAGTCAAAGGTTACCTGCAGCGTGTCGGAACGTACAGAATGCCCGCCAATTATACAGCAGCCGTACCATCTGGTTCGAGCTCCAAGCTGAATCTGGGCGGCACTCCGGTTACCGTACAGGCTGAATCACTGGAGATCATCAAGTATGACGGCAAAGTCATCGCCAAAGTCGGGATGTATATGACGAACCATGGTGGAAAGGTATGGAATGATCGGGGGTTCGAACCGTATTTGGCGACGGCAAGCGGCAGTTCGTTCCTTCTGCGTCATGAGGCAGGGGCTGAGGGTGTGCCTGTTCAGCCGAAAGAAAAGAAACTGGTTTATTACATAACAGAAGTTCCCTCTTATCTTAAAACGACCGGTTTGCATTTCCTGTGGACCGAAAACGATGAAACGCTGAAGCTGTCGTTGCCGGTCGCATCCTTCAAGCTGCCTGCGGCAACAGCTCCAAAGTGGGATGTTGCGGCGGGCGCGGCCAAGAAGTTGACCATCAAGGGGATTCCGGTCGATGCCAGAATCCGCCAAGCTTCGCTGCGTGCCTCAGGGGGGCAGGGCATATGGAATATCGAGATGGCCTTCAAGAATAAAGGGAAAAAATCGGTGGAGGTTCCGGCCTACGAATTTGCGATTAAAGCATCCGAAGGCTCCTTCCATCCTTACACTCCGGATAACAAAGCGGGTTTGACGCTGCGTCCCGGGGAAGAGAAAACGATGGTGATGGAAATAACGCTCCCGCTAGATCTCAAGCAGGACCGATTGAAGCTGCAAATGATCGGGACATCTGGACCAGCCAGCTCATCTAAACCGCCGGCGAGCTCGGGTGAACCGGCCGGTGAGCCGACCACCGAGGTCCAGGAGTCATTGACCCTGCCGATTGCATACTTTGCCATCCCTTATCAAACGGAACGCAAATCATCTATCGGTGTGGAGTACGACGCGCAGACGGCCAAAGGATTTGCGTACACGCTGGAATCCATCCAGCGCCTGCCATGGCAGGATCAGGATCTGATCGTTGCGAAGCTGCGTCTGCGGAATACTCAGGAATCCAAATCGCTGCCGCTGCCTGAGCTTAAAGTGAACGTCACAGCGGACGAAAAAACAAGTCTGGCTGGTTCGGAGGTTATTGCGGAGGAGCAGGGTTCCCTGATTTCCCCGGGGTCATCAACCGAGGTATATGTCATGGCGCGGATCCCGTATACCAAGGATATCCGTTCGCTTCGCTTCGAGCTGTTTACGCAGCAGGATACGGCCAAAACGTCGTTCCTTACCATGACCACGTCCGGCATGACGCAGTCGATCAGCACTTTGGAGAAAGGGAAGCCGTATACCGTTACCGCGATTGGTAAGCGCGCAGAGGCGCAGGAACGGCGGACGGTCATCTATGAAGGTGTGGACTCCGATATTGTCTATTCCGAGTTCTTGCTGACCAGCAATGAGCAGCGCCGCGTTCAAGCAGCGGTGCTGAAGGGGTATTTCCAAAGCACGGATGGAAAGATCTATGAAGCGGAAACCATTCAGCCTGAAGCCTCGCTTCAGCCAGGATCCAAGCAGTCGATTGTCTTTTGGGCCAGAGTGCCGAAGGGGGCTGCAAGCGAACTGGGGCTTGCTCTGGGTACGGCGATGACCGGAGGCAAGCTTGCTGAAACAGGTAAAGACGCTACCGGTGTCATGGGCATGAAAAAATTGATGCTGAATCCGATCAGACCTGCCATAAGCTCCGGACTGACAAACCTTGATTGGTATCCTTACCACGTTTCGGTTACGAAAGCGGTAGGACATCTGCAGGAAGGCAGCTCATCTATTCCGCTGAATATCACGATTGATGTAAAACGCAGCGAGAGCATCATTGCGGCGGACTCCGGCCACAAGCTGATTTTAATCATCAAGGACAACCTCGGGCAGACACAGGAGCGCACGCTCACGCCAGGAACCGATATTCAGGTCCCAGGCACCCGGTCGATGTCGATCGAGCTGTCGGATGAGCAATACAAAAAACTTCGAGGCGGTTGGTTTAACTTGACCCTGGTGGATGAATTCCAGAATGAGCGGATCACGCTAGGCAGTCAAAGCTACAATCTGATATTCACGCCTACAGCAGTTCCTGACGAGGAGAGTTAAATTAAGAACCGGAAAGGAATAGCGAACATGTTGCGTTTGGAAAATGTATCGCACAGCTTTAAGAACGGTAACGAAGTGTTAAAGGTGCTCCATAATATCGAGTTCGAAGTCCAGAAGGGAGAGATGATTGCCCTGCTGGGCAGCTCCGGGTCGGGCAAGTCCACGCTGCTCAACTTGATGGCAGGACTGATGAAGCCGACGGAAGGCCATATTTATATTGCCGATCAGGATATTGTCAAGTACGGGGAAAACAAGCTTGCTGTCTTCCGGCGCAAGCATATCGGCTTTATTTTTCAGGCCTATGAACTGATCCCGACGCTCACGATTCGTGAAAACGTGGAGCTTCCCCTCGTCTTTCAATCCGTTTCTCCGTCCAAGCGCCGGAAGAAAGCGATGGAGCTTCTGGAGATGACGGGGATCGGTGATAAGGCTTCACTGTACCCGTCCCAACTGTCAGGCGGACAGCAGCAGCGCGTTAGTATTGCGCGCTCGTTGATTACCGAGCCTTCCGTTATTTTTGCGGACGAGCCGACGGGTAACCTGGACACCAAAACGGAAGAGGAAATCATCCGAATTATGATGGCGCTAAACGAGTCCATGAAAACGACATTTGTCATCGTTACTCACGAGATGGAAGTCGCTGCCCAAATGAAAAAAACGATTATGCTCCGTGACGGTTATCTGGTTCAGCCGGAGGACTATACGACGCCAGCAGCAGTTCAACGGGGGCCAAACGGCCCCTCGTCCCTGCCTGGGGTCCCGGTTCATACGGAGGGGGCAGGTGAGGTCAGCTGATAATTTTAGACAGCATACGGCTGGCATGGGGACAGATTAAACGTCGTAAAGTGGTGACAGCCCTGTGCATGACTGGTATTTCGATTGGATGCGCGGCTATTATCGTAGCGATCAGCATTGGCAACGGCGCCCAGAATTATTTGGAGACGGAAATTATAGGCGGCATGAAGCTTGACGAAATTACGGTGACTCCACAGGGCTCAAGCGGGCAAGGAGAAGGCAGCGGCCCCGCGGCCGGAGCTGACCGGGGATTGCTAACGGATGATAAAGTTCAGGTGATTCAGGGCTTTGATCATGTCAAATCCGTTATAGCCTCCAAGCAGCTCGGGTATTTTAGAGCCATTTCGTCCGACAACCTGGTAAACGACGGCTTCAACGTCGTGGCCGTGGACCTGTCAAAGCTCAAAGAGCAGGGTAACAGGTTCAAGGAAGGTGGCGCGCTTGAACAGATCGGTGCGATGGTGCTCAATTACGGAGCAACAACCGGATGGAAGGATGCAGAGACGAGCGAAAGATTGATGAATATGATAAGTACCGATCCCAATAACCCGAAGCTATGGGAAGAATATCAGATGTATGAGAGCACCGTTTCGGAAATGAACGGCAAAAATATTCAGCTGGAGTCGATGGACGCAGACAAGAAACAGCTTAGCCCACAGCTTTATGTTGGAGGCGTGCTGGACGTGCCTACGGGGAGAGATGCCCAGTTTGCGTTCTACGATCGTCAGGCCTATATTTCCTTTGATACGGCGGAATGGCTAACAAACAGTTTGAACCTGCAAAATAGAACAACTTCGAAACAGCGGGTATACGATAGTCTAACCATCAAAGTGGATGATCTGCAGAGTATTAAACCGCTTGAGGATTTGATCTCAAAACTTGCGCTGAATGCGAGCGACAATCTGGCCATGCGTGATCAAGTCGCTTCCCAATTGGATACATTCAAAGCGATCGCTCTCGGCATAGGCGTATTTATCCTGTTATTGGCCTCGATATCAATCATCGTAGCCATGACGATGTCTACGCATCAGCGGCGTAGGCAAATCGGCATCATGAAGGTCCTTGGGGCGAATATGCCGCAAATCCGCAACATGTTCATCGTAGAAGCCAGCCTGCTCGGTTTGCTTGGCGGATTGCTTGGCATCGTATTCGCATTTTTGATCATCAAGGGACTGAATTCATTCATCATGGCTTCGGCGGGCATGTCAGGGCTGCAAATTGCGGTTACGCTGGAGACGCTGCCCATCGGCATTGCTTTCGCTGTGATGACCGGAATCTTCTCGGGGATCTATCCGGCGATCAGCGCAGCAAGAACGAATGCACTTCTGGCCATCAAGCGGGATTAGGATAATGAGCATCGGAAAGGAAGCTAAATCGGTATGATAAAAAAAATCATAAAATGGACGGTTATCGTTGCCGTGCTGGGCTTGGTGGGATATTGGGGATACGGACAGGTCAAACCGAAAGAACCCGAGATTCCCATGATGGAAGAGCCGCAGGTCATCACATTTCCCGTAACGGAGGAAACCATCGTCTCGACCGTGCAGGTCAAGGGAACGTCCGAATACGGGCGGGAGACCAATGTGTACGCACCTTTTGAAGCGAAAGTGGAGTCCTGGAACGTTGAGAACGGTCAGCAGATCAAGAAAGGCGATGCGCTTTTTAAATTAGAGCAAACGGCCATTCGCCAGCAGCTTCAGCAGAAGGAAGCCGAGCTGCAGAAGCGGAAGCTGGAGAAGGAGCTGAAGGAGTTCACGTTAAATCAGGACCTCGATAGCGCCCCGGCTTTAGCAACGGAGGCCGAACGCCTTAAAATGCTGGCAGATCAGGAAAATGCTCGGCTGAGCAGTCAACTGGACGAGGTTACTAACGATATTGAGCGCCAGACGATGGCCGACTTGAATGACAGGCTGAAGAAAGCTACATACTTATCACCTGCAACAGGCCTGTTTCTGTTCGACCCGACGCAGCAGCGGCCGCAATCGATGACGGCGAACCAGTATATCGGCAAAATCGTCGACCTGGATTCTCTTCGATTAGTGGCATTTGTCGGGGAAAACGATATATTCAGCATTAAGCCGGACATGGCGGTTGAGGTTAAGATGCCGTCCATCAAGGATCTAAAGCTGAAGGGAAAGGTGCTGGAAGTAGCTAAATTCGCCGAGACGACGGCCCAGGAGAAGCAAACTTCCCAGGCACCGCAGTTTAAGGTGATCATCTCGCTGCCGAAGGAAGAGCGTTTGATCGGTGGGCTGACGCTAAACGGAGACATTGTAACCAAACGGAAGGATAAGGCGGTTGTAGTTCCTAAACTTGCCGTTATGACGGACGGAGGCACCTCCTATGTCATGGTGGACAAGGGAGGCGGCCAGATTGAACGGCAGGATATCGAGACCGGCTTGCAGACGCTGGATAAAGTCGAGGTTTTGTCAGGGCTGAAAGTGGGCGACACCGTCGTTCTCCAGTAAGTAAATATCATGATCAAAAAACACAGCGTTCCTCAGAGGCACATAGCCGAGAGGACGCTGTTGTTTTTTACTACTTGTCTTTATCCTCGGTGGAACGGGAGAAGTTTGGTTATTTTATCGAAGTATAAATCTTAAATAAGAAAGAAAACCCCTGGAAATTAATGGGCCTATTTTAACAGTGAGCTAATGGTTTAGCAGCAGGAAACAAACCTAGCATTCAACAAAAATATGGAATTTTATCCAGCTAAAATGATGAAAACGCTTCCTATAAAGCGCTTTCAGAAGAAAACTCGTGAATTTACGAGAAAGATGTGGTTTAATGGACAAGGAAAGAGGATTTTCGGGTTTTTTGTAGTAATATAAATGTCAGGTTTGCGTAAACGGAATACTAGATTTTTGTAAACCGGGTAAACCGCATCATGCTAACGAAAAGGGAGATTTTGAAATGCATGTTCGTTCCTTTCAGTTGAGTGACTGTAACCCCGTAACCGAGCTACTTCAGATTGCTTTATCGGAAGAATGCTACGAAAACACGATGGAGCCCTTCTCCAGGCAGCTTGCTTGGGATTCCGATCTGATTATGGTAGCTGAAGAAAACGGTGAAATCGTTGGTGCCTTAATCGGTACGATCGAACGCAATCATGGTTGTTATTACCGCATTGCCATTCATCCCGACTATCGTAGAAAAGGGATTGGCAAATCTTTGATTTCGGCAATGGAACAGCGTTTTCAATCACGGAAAGTCAGTCGGATTATGGTAGCCGGAGACGAGCACAACGCCGCAGCCATGCCATTTTATGAAGCCATGGGATACGGTGCCAGCCAAATCCTGCGGTCGTTCCAGAAGCTCAGTATCCTTGGTCAATAGTCGTAATGACAAAAGCGGTACATACGAGCGACGCAAACGGCGGCTTTAAGCTTCGACAGAGATAAGAAACGACATTTTTTCGATATGAAGCATATCTTTCAGCCGTTGCAAATGGGTGGGAGATATGCTTTTCTATTAATGTACCTTTTTTGAAGGTGCCGCCTTCGTTTTCCGGAGGTGAAATCGAAGTAAAGTAGGTGTAGCATGGGACAAGTGATTTCTCCGGATTCAACTGAGCATGGCGAGAACAACGAACCTCAGAATCAACCTGGCAAGAAAAACGGCTGGGCTGCCGAGCTTTGGGATTGGGTAAAGACGATTGCGATTGCATTTGTTATTATGGTGCTTCTAAATATGTTTGTGTTCAACCTGTCTATGGTTAAAGGTGAATCTATGCAGCCGACACTGGTAGCATCGGAGCGGCTATTTATTAATAAAGTGGTATATCGCTTTTCAGCACCGAGCCATGGCGATGTTATTGTTCTTAAGGACCCGAGTGATGGCCCGGATAAGAAGGAGTTTCTGGTAAAACGTGTCGTGGGCGTACCTGGAGATACCATTGAGGTAAAGGACCAGAAGCTGTACGTAAACGGGGTTGCACAGCAGGAAGGATATACCGATGTCCCGATCGAGGATCCTGGCTTTGAGCCTATAGTACTGGAAGAGGGCCGCTACTTCGTTATGGGAGATAACCGCCATCTTGGAAAGAGCAAGGACAGCCGCATGTTCGGCAGCGTGAAGGAAAGCGACATCGTAGGCAGAGCCGAATTTATTTTCTGGCCGTTGTCTGAGATCAAAAAGCTGTAACTGAAAGACAGAACATCATCCCAGGAAAGGAGGCGCTGGAGAATGACCTACACACTCGGCTCGTACGCTCCTCCGCCTTCGGTATGGGAGGAGCTCAAGCAGGAGCTCAAGGCCGTTGCGCCGGAGCTCGGCATTGATGATATCGGCTTCGCTTCGGCGGAGCCGTTCCAATCCCTGAAGGGAATTTTGCAAAACCATCGGGATAAAGGGTATGAATCGGGCTTTGAGGAGTCGGATCTGGATAAGCGGGTTACTCCGGCCCTTCCCGGAACGGAGCCGAAGTCTCTGATCGCCATCGCAATAACGTACCACTCCAAGATGGAGAACCCGCCCAAATCGGAGCCCGGCAAGTACAGGGGGATTATGGCGCGGTCTGCTTGGGGAAGGGATTATCATCAGGTGCTCCGGGAGGCCATGAGCCGTCTCGAGGAATACATTAAAGAACGCGTGCCGGATGCGAAGCTTGAAAGCATGGTGGACACCGGCGCGCTTGTCGACCGGGCGGTTTCGCAGCGAGCCGGGATTGGCTTTAGCGCCAAGAACTGCTCCATCATCTCCCCGAAATTCGGTTCCTGGATATTCCTTGGCGAAATGGTAACGAACATCCCGTTTCCTCCGGATACGCCGGTAACTGAGGATTGCGGGGAGTGCACCAAATGCATCGATGCTTGCCCAACCGGCGCCCTTGTCGGTCCCGGGCAGCTGAATGCCCAGCGCTGCGTTTCTTTTCTGACCCAGACCAAAGGGTTTCTGGACGAAGAGGCCATGCGCAAGATCGGCAACCGGCTGTATGGATGCGATACCTGTCAAATTGTTTGTCCGAAGAACCGGGGCAAGAACTGGACTCATCAAGAGGACTTCAAGCCCGATCCTGAAAAAGCCAAGCCGCTGCTCCTGCCCATCCTGGATATGAGTAACCGGGAATTCAAGGAGGCATTCGGAGATACTTCGGCCGCATGGCGCGGCCGAAAGCCGATTCAGCGCAATGCTGTCATCGCGCTTGGCAACTTTAAAGATATTTCAGCCGTACCGAAGCTGAGCGAAGTACTGCTGAAAGACCCGCGCCCGGAGCTGCGGGGAACCGCTGCATGGGCTCTGGGCCGTATTGGAGGCGAAGAAGCGTTGAACAACTTAGAGAAAAGCATGAAATCAGAAGGGGATTCCCAAGTACGAGATATGCTGCAGCAAGCCTTGAATAAACTGAATGAACCAAGTGAGAAAGAAGCGTCTGCCGTAGCTGCGGCTGCAGCTGATGCTTCCTCCGCTAGCACTCCTGTTGCAGGTTCCTCTAATGGGGACAAGCCGGGACAGGAAAGTCCTGTTATTCAGGGAGTCGAGCCGATGGCCGTCCCTGAGGGAGGACCGGAAATGCTGTATTACGATGAACTTCAATCTCCGATTGGACCGCTGACGGTCTGCGCAACGGAGAAGGGATTATGTCTGATTGAATTTGGCAGCTTCTATGTGAAAGAAGCGGTCATCCAGCAGTGGTCACGGACCTGGGCCGGTAACGGCGGCTATCAGCGTGACGAGGCAAGATTAGCTCCTGCGATCACGCAGTTGAAGCAGTATTTTGCAGGGGAGCTGAAGGCGTTCGACGTACAGTTGGACATGCGCGGCACCTCATTCCAATTGCAGGTATGGGAAGCGCTGAAGTCCATTCCTTATGGAACGGTTTGTTCCTATAAGGATGTAGCCGAATCCATCGGGCGTCCTAAAGCGGTTCGTGCCGTTGGCGGGGCGAACAACAAGAACCCCGTTCCGATCATCGTGCCGTGCCACCGGGTGGTAGGAGCCGATGGAGCCTTGATCGGCTATGCCGGCGGTCCGGAAATCAAGCGCACCTTGTTAACGATAGAAGGAGCCATGCCGGGCCGGAAAGGGTCGTAGTTGACCAAGGCGTATCATCGGGCCTGTCTGCTGCCATGTATCTGTTATTTTCATTTGCTGTGACGAAAAGGACATGCTATGATAGGTTCGTGTATGCGCCATTAAATGGCAGATATTAGTAGAAGGTGGTCAAGTGATGGATATTGTCATTCCGATTATTACATTGATCGTGGGTCTGGTCGGCGGATTTTTCATCGGCGTATTCTATTTGCGCAAGCAATTGGAAAAGATGCAGAACGATCCGCAAATGCTGCAGAAGATGGCAAAACAAATGGGGTATAACATGAACAGCAAGCAGATGCAGCGTGCACAGCAAATGATGAAAAATCAGCCTGTGCCGGGTAAAGGACAAGGCCGTAAACGCAAATCATAATGCAAGAAAGCCCACTCCCGTCTGAATGGATGACGGAGGGGCATTTCTATTTAAAAGGCCGCTAACAGCGGCTATAAGTTAACCGTTTGCTTTTTATATGGAACGAAAAAGGGGGATGTACTGTGGCAGGTGTAAAGGATTATGTAAACAATAAAGTCGGCGATAACCGAGAGCAGATCGAGTATCATGTAGAGCAAATATTGAAACTGATCGGTGAAGATCCCCAGCGTGAGGGACTCCTTGAGACACCGGCCCGTGTGACGCGGATGTATGAGGAGATCTTTGCCGGATACGAAGTGGATCCCAAGGATGTTCTCGGGGTTACCTTTGACGAGAATCATGAGGAATTGGTTATCGTGAAGGATATCGTATATTACAGCCAGTGCGAGCACCATATGGCGCCGTTCTTTGGTAAAGTCCATATCGGTTATGTCCCTAGCGGCAAAATCGCCGGCTTGAGCAAGCTGGCACGTCTGGTAGAGGCGGTTACCCGCCGTCTTCAGGTACAGGAGCGTATTACCTCGCAAATCGCGGACATTATGGTGGAGGCGCTGCAGCCAAACGGCGTAATGGTCGTTGTGGAAGGCGAGCATCTGTGCATGTGCGCGCGCGGAGTGAAGAAGCCGGGCAGCAAGACGGTCACGTCAGCTGTACGTGGTAGCTTCCAGAGTGATTCTGCACAGCGTTCGGAATTTCTGTCTTTGATTAAAGACTAACCATGATCCAGACAATTGAAAAAGGCTTCGCCCACGGAGGCGAAGCCTTTTTTTGTGCTTAATAATGAATGTGAGCTCATGATAATCGATGTTGGGCAAGGGTTCCTCAAGAAGCGCCATCCACTTGTTTCATATATTGCACATACTGGATGAGTGCATGTTTTTGCTCCTCGATATCCCGGATGCGGCGGGACATCTCCATAAAGAAGGTTTCAATCTGGTCGCGCAGCACATTGGCGGATTGTCCCTTCCAATCCTGCAGACGGGCGTACATGACCCGTGCCTCCTGTTCGTCGGCCCGAATGGCTGCCAGCAGTCCTGACAGCTCGCGTTCGGCTTGAAGCAAATCATCAAGCTCCAGCAGAATCTCTCGACTCATCTCCATCCCTCCCGGTAGTTTTCGTATCGATGTTTATCCGCTGTTGTCTGTCCGTTCAAATAAATCCGCCTTGAATTTAATATATTGAACGATGTCGGTGGTATGCTGCAGATGCCATTGACTCATCGACATGATGGATGTATCCAGCTGCTGGACAATCGGCTGCAGACGCCTGCTGTGGCTGGAGAACATGTATTTGGAGAGGCGCTGCCGGATTCCCTGTATTTCGGCATCACTTTGATGGGCGTGTGCTCTCCATTTCTCGGCTACGCTTCGCAGCTCGGCAGGGGTCACCTGAATGGTTCCAGCTGAGCCTCCTGCGGAACCGGCTATAGCTGCCAGCGAGCCGCCTAAACCTAAATGGCTCATCGGCCCACCCAGGCCGAACAAAAGACTGCTATGGGCAGGTATTCTGGGCGAATCAGCGGCTTTGTCCGTAGCGCCGTCGTACAGAGGATTTGAGATGTAGCCATCCTCGAATCGATAGCGGTCAAGCTGATGATAATTGGGGCCGCCCAGTGTATTATCAATTTTTTCTTTTATACTAAGCCCGTCATTGGCGTCTTTATAACTGGAGTCTATGTAATAGGTAGAACCGACGTGGCCATCGAAGCCGCCGAGCGCACCGCTGGCAATAATGTCGCCAGGATGGGCGAAGTTTATGATTTGAGAGTCGAATTCCCCGTTCTCTGCCTTTCTTCTGGCTTCAGGGGAGAGGCTTCCGATAACCGATGGAGCACTGAAGGTGACAGCGGACATGCCCGTATAGGCGGCAGCATATTGCGCGTTAGCTCCCCCTAGGGAGTGACCCGTGAGGGTGAAATCAACGCCCTTGTATTTCTCCTTCATTTCCAGCGCATAATCCTCAGCTTGGTACAATTGGTTGGTTCCCCATATATCCGTTTTTTTATCGATCTTCCTCGATTGTTCACCGAACCAATCCGTGACATCGTTAATCCCCGTGACTTCTTTGACTTTGTCCACATGGTCCGCCCAAGGTGGCCGAAATTCCGGGATTTTTCTTTTGATCTCTTCAATGCCAATATCCGCATCAGCCAAATAATCGGGGAGAGCATGGGATAAATCTTTGCCTGCCTCGGTGCCCCGGTATGCGATAACGGCCTGGTTCGTTTCCTTGTTGTAGAAAGTTACCGCATCAAAACCTGATACGCTGTTGCTCTTATAGTCCTCAAGGACCTCCCATCCAGGCAAGTCCTCAACGGTATCTTCTTTTTTTAGATCGAGATAAGCCGCTTCTGACATCAATCGGTATGTCTCGTCATCCACTTGCGGTGAACTCAAATATACTCCCTCCTTAACATGACTCAGCAGGATCAGAACCTGTAGTTACAGCCAAATGGCAGCCACAACCATCACTCGCCCTTAATCGCTCTTCTGAGCTCCGGGTTCATCACGAAGTTGGATGTCTCGCCTGTGTTGAAATCAATGGATATTTTAAAGGTTTGTTCAGGATGATCTACGACAAACCCTTCGAGGTTGACCTTGTCCGCTACGATCGAAGGCATCATCTCTTCTTTGGTAATCTCTACATCCAAGTCGTATTTCTCTTTAAAATACTCAACGGCTGTGGTTTTAGCCTTTGTTATGACTTCGTCCGAGCTGTCGTCTGTAGTAGCTTGGTTATTGTTCACTGGCTGGCATCCTCCAACAATTAAAATGATAAGCACAAAAGCAAAAATAAAAACACGTGATTTGAACCTACTGTTCACACTGACCCATCCCTTCAGTGGTGATGTTCTGCTCTTACGGGCAAACTGAATCTTGCAGTCTTAGCATGGATCGCATAAGATTCTCTTCCTTTTGCCTAGGCAATGTAGAAGCTGCATATCAAGCTCACTGTCATATCATAATCCAGCATATGGTAGCATTCAACCGAATAAATAACCAGATATGTGGTAAAAAAGACCTAACAATAGGATCGGGTTATTCCTTAGCTTGAACTACTTTTTCTAATTCTGGACTCATGACCAAGTGCCCGGTTTCATGAGTCACCCCCTTGAATAATGATAAGCCCTCCTTAAACTCCATAATGAAGTAAGGAGGGCTATAGACATCATACCCAATATTAACCAATGTGAAGCAGCCCAGCCAGGCTTTGAATTAGAAAGGCTTCCATTTCAGCTTACTGGCATGTTTGAAGCGCTCCGCAACCTCCGGCCAGTAGACCACGTTCCACCAATCGTTGATGTAATCCTTGCGTTTATTTTGATGTTTAAGGTAGTAGGAATGCTCCCATACATCCAGAGCGAGGAGAGGGACGACATCCCACTGGGAGAGATTCTGATGTTTCTCGGCCTGTAAAATTTCAAGTCGATGGCTGCGCGGACTCCAGACGAGGATTGCCCAGCCGCCGCCCTCCACTTTGTCTGCAGCTTCGCTAAAGTGCTTTTTAAAGCGGTCGAAACTTCCAAAATCCTTCTTGATCTGTTGGGCTAGCTCCCCGCCAGGCTCGCCACCGCCCCGCGGGTTCATAATGTTCCAGAAGATCGTGTGCAGATAGTGGCCGGCACCATGAAAAGCCAGCTCGCGTTCCCAATGCTTCACCAGCTCGAAATCACCGCTTTTTCGGGCCTCCTCCAATTTCTTCTCCGCCTTGTTCAGACCGTCGACATAACTTTGGTGATGGATGTCGTGATGAATCCGCATGGTTTTCTCGTCAATATGAGGCTCCAGCGCATTATAAGCGTAAGGCAGTGGAGGAAGGCGGTGCCCGCCAATCGGAACAGCCTTGCCGCCGCTGTCTCCCATGCCTTGAATGGATAGCTCGGCCTCGGGAGGGGACGGCGGAGGAGACGTGGCCTCGTGTAGCGTCATCGACTGCATCGGCATATCCACATCCATGAATCTTTCCAGCGCTCCGGCGGAGTTGAGCGTCTCCAGCGTGTTCAGGAAGTATTCGGACTCCCGAATCACATGGTGCAGGACCGTGGCGGCGAGCGGAACTTTCTGAACAGCCTCACTATTCTCCTTCAATCCGTGGAGCTGGCGGATGAACTCTCTGGATTGCTCGCAGGAAGCGCGCAACAGCTGCTCGACCTGGGCCAGCACTTGAGGTGAAGGAGGTCCGTCATAACGAAGAATGTGACGCAGAAGTTCGTCTGCCGCTTTTTCCGTGTCAGCGAACACCACGGCCCATTGATCCAGCATCTTGACATAGACCGGCTCCAGATCCGGAACAATAGCTTTGATGAGCCTGGTATGCTTCCTTTCCTGATGCTTCCAATAGCGAATCTCTTCGAGTAATCGTATCGGGAGCTTCGCTCCGTAAATAAATAACATGTCCGTTCCCTCCAGTATCAGGTTCACTAAACACACTATATTCAGTTAGCGGCCTGTATTATGAGGGGGAAATTAAAAATCCCCCGCTGCATCAAAGCAGCGGGGGGAGATGGATCGTATGATGAATGGCTATTTATAGTAAGTGCATTTGTTAAAAGCATCAGGATTCATCCGGAGTTTCGAGTTTTCCTAGAAAGGTGGATACTCTGCGCAGGTATTCTTTAGGGTGCTCACGGAAGATAAGCTCATGATGCGCATCCTCTACAATCCAGGAATCCGAATCCGTATGGGTTTGATTGGAAGCAATCTTTTCGGCGATCGGGTAAGGTGCCTTATCGTCTTTCGTTCCGTGGATGAACAAGGTCGGGAACGGATAATCGTGCTTCTTCACCTCATTGTAAGGGATCTGATCCAGGCTTGTGCCGTTGAGCACCGGGAAGAGCAGCTCCAGAATCTCCAGGGACGGATGACGCGGGAGATTGATCTGGTTGTGAATATTATGGTAAAGCGTGTCCGGCTCCAATAAAAAAGCGCTGTCCAGAATCATGGCATCCACATCCTTGGTCTCAAGCCCTGCCTGCAGTGCGGTCCCGGCCCCCATGGAGAAGCCCCAGACGACAATTTGCTTCGCGCCGCGCTGCTTCACATGTTCAATGGCTCCAAGTAGCTGGCGTTTCTCTTCCTTGCCTCCGGTCGCCACTTCCTTGCTGGTCTGGGAGGCAAAACCGTAATCAAACATGAGCACATTAAAATTCATGTTATGCGCATAATGGGCGATATCGTACATCGGTACCCAGGTTTCCTCCCGATTGGCGCCATAACCATGGCTGAGCACGATGGTTTTCGAAGAATTCTCGGCCGGTATATACCAGCCATTTATATTTCGTTTGCCGTCAATGGAGTGGAATGTGACATTCTCGTAATTCATATCTTTAGCAAGCTTGGGGTTGGAATAGAGTGGAGCAACCGTTGGATTCGACAAAACCCAAGCAATATAAGCATGAAGCGCAATAAAACAGAAAACAAGGAAAAAAACGACAGATAATAACAACGCTAATATAATATGCTTTAAACGAACCAAGCCCGTCGACAGTTCGGCTGGCGTGTCATTTAATTGGGAGAGTGGGGCATTACTACCAGTCGTTGTGCTCATAAGTGGCCCCTCCTTACCATATAGTCTGGATATGTTTCGTTAACATGAAAGAGTTGAAATTATAATAATCGTATGCCCGGATGCCTATAAAGTCAATGCAAATCCATAGATTGTAAGACAACTGTAAAGTCCCTGTCTCCATGGTTTACTTTTGAGAAGAATTCTCATATAATTCTTGTAACCAGGTTTCATAGAATGAAACAGGAGAGGAGCTGGTCGGGATGGAAGACCGTAAATTGACGGTGCGTGCTGTAGAGCGGGCACTTGATATATTGATGTGTTTTACGAAAGACAGTGAACTTGCCCTCACGGAGATTTCTACCCTTATCGGATTACATAAAAGTACTGTACATCGGCTGTTAACAACGCTGGAAGACAAAGGATTCGTTGTTCGTAATAAAGAAACGGAGAAATATCGGCTCGGCTTGAAAATATGGGAGCTGTCTATGCATCTGTCCCAAAGCGACGACCCGGCGATTCGCCTTTTGCCCGCGATGGAAGCCTTACGGGATCGGCTTGGGGAAACGGTGAGTTTGTATTTAAGAGACGGTTCGGATCGTCTTCGGATTCAAGCGGTTCAGAGCAACCAGGGCATTCGGCGGGTCGCCCAGGTCGGAGTACGACTACCGTTGTCGGTTGGCGCCTCTAGCAAGGTTCTGGTGGCCTTTGCGCCACCGGCCGATCAGGAGGAGCTGCTGAATGCGCCGGATTGGCCGGAGTCAGTTGATAGGATCGTTTACCGGCAGCAGCTGGCCGAAATACTGGAGAAGGGATACGCGATCAGCATCGAAGAGCGCGAGCCTGGGGCCGCTGCGGTATCTGTACCGATCTTTGACCGGAATGGTCAAGTGGCGGCAGCACTGTCGATGTCAGGGCCAGTCACCCGTCTGTCAGCGGAAACGCTCCGCGAACATGCGCCAATCCTGATGGAGGCGGCACGGGAAATGGGAATGATGATTTAATTCATTCTATTGCCGGAGTGCGGACAGCATCACTATAAGTTATTGAATGACCGGGAGGCTCCATGTGATACAGCCGCCCGGTTATTTTTATGCGGGGGTCAACCATTTGAAAACGGGAATTGAAACGAAACGATACGAGACGAAATATACGAAACGATACGTTACATGGCAAGGCCAAAGGATATAAGGAAAGGGGGTTCAATCCTCATTCCAACAAAAAGACCGCTCCCTACAATCTTGGCGATTGGGGAAACGGTCCTTTTGTCGTAACGGCTCAACGATATAATAGGTAAGCGTCTCTTAGGTCAGCTTCATATTCTTTTCCTTTATTTTCTGATTGAGGATCTCTTGGAAGGTGAGGGGCTTATCTTTTGCTTCCTCTCTTTTGGGTGCAGCCACCGGCTGCGGCCGTTGGTATTGATAATGGAGCGATGTCATCGTATGTATTTTGATCATAGGTACCTTCCTCCTAGGTCTGGATTTCCGCGAATGTTTTTTACCCATTAACCTCCATGGCATCATTCGAAACGGAGTTTCCAATATTCAGGAAAGAAGTACCGGAAAATAACAAAATCCCCATCATCCATGCGCGGATGATGGGGATTTTTTACTAAGGCCAAATCACCTATAAGAATGCCTTATTGGTTCGATGCGATCATTTGACGCAGTACCGTTTGGAGGATACCTCCATTATGGTAGTAATCCACGTCCACCATGCTGTCGAGACGGGCGATAGCTTGGAACTCGAATTGGGTTCCGTCTTCGCGCGTAGCGACAACCGTCAATTCCTGGCCTGGCTTCACGTCGTTGCTGAGGCCCAGGATATCGAATGTCTCGCGGCCGTTCAGACCAAGGCTCTTCCAGCCATGGCCTTCCTGGAACTGGAGCGGAAGAACGCCCATGCCCACAAGGTTGGAGCGGTGAATACGCTCGAAGCTTTCAGCCAGTACAGCTTTGACACCGAGGAGATAGGTACCTTTTGCCGCCCAGTCACGGGAGCTTCCTGTACCGTATTCTTTACCTGCGATAACGACGAGGTTCTGTCCGCCTGCTTGATAATTCATCGAAGCATCATAGATGGACATCACTTCTTCCGTTGGCAGGTAAGTCGTTACGCCGCCTTCCGTACCTGGAGCTACCTGGTTACGGATCCGGATGTTAGCGAAGGTACCGCGCATCATGACTTCGTGGTTACCACGGCGGGAGCCGTAGGAGTTGAAGTCTTTGCGTTCAACGTTGCGGTCGCTCAGATATTTGCCGGCAGGGCTGTTGGTTGCAATGTTACCCGCTGGGGAGATATGGTCCGTTGTAACGGAATCGCCCAAGAGAGCAAGCACGCGCGCTTCTTTGATGTCCTGGATGTCGTTCAAGCCGTTGCCGAGGCTTTCGAAGAATGGCGGGTTCTGAATGTAAGTGGATTGATCGTCCCACTCGTACAGCTCGCCTTCAGGAACAGGAATCTTGTTCCAACGCTCATTGGCGGTGAACACATTCTCGTACTTTTCACGGAAAGCGTCAGGGCTAACGGCTTGACCGATCGCTTCGCGGATTTCCGCGCTCGTTGGCCAGATGTCTTTCAGATATACAGGCTCATTGTTCGGATCGTAACCGATCGGCTCGTTCTGCAGGTCGATGTTCACTGTGCCTGCCAGGGCGTAAGCCACAACCAGCGGCGGCGAAGCCAGGTAGTTGGCTTTGACTTGAGCATGCACGCGGCCTTCGAAGTTACGGTTACCCGACAATACGGCGGCTACCGTCATGTCGTTGTCGGTAATCGCTTCGCTCACTTCATCCGGCAAAGGACCGGAGTTACCGATACAAGTTGCGCAACCATAGCCTGCAACATAGAAGCCGAGAGCTTCAAGGTAGTGCAATAGACCGGACTTCTCGAGGTAGTCGGTTACGACAAGGGAACCTGGAGTCAAGCTGCTCTTCACATAGCCGGGCTTTGTCAGGCCGCGTTCAACGGCTTTCTTCGCCAGGAGACCTGCGCCGAGCATAACGCTCGGGTTTGACGTATTCGTACAGCTGGTGATGGCTGCGATAACAACCGCACCCGTTCCCATTTCACTGGTAGAGCCGTCTTTATGATTGACTTTAACGGTTTCCGCGATTTTCTCATCGCTGAGGCCGTATCCGCCTTTGTCGATTGGCGTACGGATGATATCGTTAAAGTTTTGTTTCATGTTGGTCAGCTCGATACGGTCTTGCGGACGCTTTGGTCCAGCCAAGCTTGGTACAACCGAAGCGAGATCCAATTCGATTACATCAGAGAACTCAGGGTCCGGTGTATCTGCCGTACGGAACATGTTTTGCGCTTTATAGTAGCTCTCCACGAGTTCAACCTGCTCGTCGGTGCGGCCCGTATTGCGGAGATAAGCCAGGGTTTCACTATCAACCGGGAAGAATCCGATGGTAGCGCCGTATTCTGGAGCCATGTTGGCTACCGTTGCACGGTCAGCCAGGCTGATGTTAGCAAGGCCCGGTCCGTAGAATTCTACGAATTTGCCTACAACGCCTTTCTTACGGAGAAGCTCGGTTACCGTGAGGGCAAGGTCGGTCGCTGTTGCGCCTTCCGCCAGGCTGCCTGTCAGCTTGAAGCCGATAACTTCAGGTGTTACAAAATACAGCGGTTGGCCGAGCATACCGGCTTCCGCCTCGATACCGCCTACGCCCCAGCCCACAACGCCAAGGCCGTTGATCATGGTTGTATGGGAATCCGTACCTACGAGGGAGTCAGGGAAGACAAGCGTTTCACCGTCAACCGTCTTCGTAGCTGCTACGGAAGCAAGGTATTCCAGGTTAACCTGGTGAACGATACCCGTTCCCGGAGGAACTGCGCGGAAGTTGTTGAATGCCGTTTGAGCCCAGCGAAGGAAGCGGTAACGCTCTTCGTTACGCTCAAATTCAAGCTTCATATTCGTTTCAAGAGCTTGGTCAGTACCAAAAGCGTCAACCATGACGGAGTGGTCGATAACGAGGTCAACCGGAACGAGAGGGTTGATCTGTTTAGGGTCGCCGCCGGACTTTTTAACGGTGTCACGCATAGCTGCAAGGTCAACGACAACCGGAACGCCGGTGAAGTCCTGCAACACGATACGGGCAGGAATGAACGGAATTTCCTTGTTGTTGTCGCGTCCTTCATTCCACTTGGACAAGAGTTTTACGTGATCTTCGGTAATTGCGCGTCCGTCGAACTGACGTACGGCAGCTTCCAGCAGTACCCGAATGGAGAAAGGAAGCTTGGATACATTGCCGTATCCTTGCTCTTCGAGCGCCTGCAGGCTGAAATAACGGTAACTTTTACCACCCACCTCGAGGTTGCGGGAGATGGAGAATTGATCCTTTGCTGGCATTGATGAACCTCCTTAAGTCATTTCATAAATCGAATAAAAGTGTGAGTCAAATCCTCTGTGGTTTCACTAGGTGAAACCTAATTTCATAAATTATCTACTTTAAGTATACCGTTTTCAACTCGCTGCGTAAAGCATTTTTTATAGAAGAAAAGTATTTCAAAAAGGTGAAAACAAGCCCGTTTTTAACCCGAATACAGCCGTGTGTAATCTCGGTGTTTCTGTATTCTCTTGACCGAAGTTCATAGCCTGGAGATTTTCCTCATATAGTTGTGATAGGGAACAGCGTGAAAGGCAAGGTTAGAGGAGGAGAGTAGATGAACAGTCTGAAGCAAGCAGAGAAGCCTTGGAAGCAAGCTCTATATATTTACGTCAATCAATATAACCAAAATCGCGTGGACTATTCTTCAGGCCTGAAAGAGCAGATTGTAGCGGATCTGAATTTCCTGGTAGAGAGAGGAGAAAGGCAGTTTCGGCTGCAGACGTGGTATGCGCAGCGGGAGGCAACGCCGCTTAAGAGCGAGACTCGTGCCCGCCTCCTGCGCATCCTGAGGGAGACGGAGGATGATGTGGTCGCGGACGTGCGGCTTCACAGCGTATTTTATTATGAAAAAAGAGGGATGACGCACCGGGAAGATACGGTTTTTAGGGAGCGGCTGACGCTGATCCGAGACGGGGATGCCTGGTTGATCGTTGGCATTGAACGTCTGCAGGATGAACGTCATCCCCTGCAAAGAACCGATGTCCCGGCAGCAGGCACGGATGGGGCTGGAAGAGAGCCGTCCACCCCCTATATGAATGGCCGCGTATACGCCGCCGGCAGCAGCACGCGGTCCGGCCGGTATGAGCGTGAGGCCGCAGCTGCTTATGCCGATCGTTGGTGGGATTCCGGGAATCCGGAGTTTGAGGAATTTGACGTGGATTGCACGAATTATATCTCCCAGTGCCTCTTTGCAGGCAAAGCCCCAATCCTCTATACTGGTAAAAGAGAAACGGGATGGTGGTACAAGGGGTACGTAAACAAGCGGGAATGGTGGAGTTACAGCTGGGCGGTATCGAACAGCTTTGCGCATTATTTGAACGCCAGTACCTCGGGGCTTCGGGCCGAGCGGGTGGAGCGTCCCGAACAGCTGATGCTGGGGGATGTCATCGTGTACGACTGGGATGGTGATGGTGCGTTTCAGCACAGCACCATCGTGACGGCGTTTGACGCAGGCGGCATGCCGCTGGTTAATGCACATACGGTGTCCAGCCGCCATCGCTATTGGGACTACCGGGATTCCTACGCTTGGAACGATAACACCGAATACCGGTTTTACCATATCCCCGATTATTTTTAGGATGACAGCATGTCATGCTGCAATACGGACAAGAGAGAGGTTAACATGGGACAGGATAAATTGACGGTTGGTTTAATATACGGGGGGAAATCCGGCGAGCATGAGGTGTCGCTATCCACGGCATTCGCGGTCATGAACGCTTTTGATTATGATAAATATGAGATTGTTCCGTTTTATATTTCCAAGCAGGGTACCTGGAGAATCGGCAGCAAGCTGTCGGCTCCTTTTGCCCAGTTGGAGGAATTGAAGCTGGCTGAAGGGGAAGGCACGCAAACAGCGCTGAACGCCGTGTTCAGCAGATTGTATGGCCAAGAGACTCAGGCGGTGGACATTATGTTTCCGCTTCTTCACGGGACGTTCGGGGAGGACGGAACGATTCAGGGGCTGTTCGAAATGGCGGACATTCCTTATGTGGGAACCGGTGTACTTGCGTCGGCTGCGGGGATGGATAAAGTCGTGATGAAGAAGCTCTTCGCCCAAGCGGGATTACCGCAATGCGAGTATTGTTATTTCAATCGTACCCAGTGGGAGCGGAGCCAGCATGAAGTGCTGAAGGATATCGAGGACAAACTCGGATTCCCAAGCTTCGTCAAGCCGGCTAACCTAGGCTCAAGCGTCGGGATATCCAAGGCAAAAAACCGGGAGCAGCTTAAGACGGCGATTGAATCCGCGCTCCGGTTCGATGACAAGATCATCGTTGAAGAGTTCGTGGATGCGCGCGAAGTGGAGGTCAGCGTGCTTGGCAATGATGAGCCGATGGCATCCGTTCCGGGTGAAATAGTCTCTTCCAGTGAATACTACGACTATGCGGCCAAATATACAGATGGACAGTCACAGATACAAATCCCGGCCGAGATCGAGCCGGATACGGCTGATCGTCTGCGTGATCTTGCCATTACCGCGTTCAAAGCGATTGAAGGCGGCGGCATTACTCGGGCCGACTTCTTTGTCCGCCGTTCGGACGGCGCGATTCTGATCAATGAAGTGAACACGATGCCGGGCTTTACACCGTACAGCATGTACCCGCTTCTGTGGCGGGAAACGGGCGTGTCCTACCGCGAGCTGCTTGACCGGATGATCGAGCTGGGTCTTGAGCGGTACAACCGCAAGCAATCCCTAATTTATGAGAACCAGGCGTAAGCCGTCACAATAGGATATGAAACACCAGGGGGAGTCCGCGCTATTCATTACGGCTCCCCTTGACTCTAATATTTTGGGATGAAAGGAAGATACGTAATATGGGATTTCAAACCGAGTTCAATTCCGTTTGTAAGTTTAAGAGTGAGCAGGAGCTCTATGAGCTGCTGGAATACGGCCGCGGTAAAATGCTGAAGGATGGGCTTCGGGTATTTCCGACAGGACAGAAGGTCATTGCTTATACGCCGGATAACCAGGCGGTGGCAATCGTTCTGATCACCGCATGCGTATCGGAGATTAACTTCCAGGGCCGCGAGGTCACTTCGGTCGAGCTGCAGCTGATCCGCAAATTGACCGAAGAGGAGGCACGCGTACAGACAGCCCTCGCTCACGAAATGTTCTTTGGAGATCATGCATGATTGTTCGTTTCGGTTATGTAGCCATGTCCACGGTTGTGCAGAATGCTTCTCCTTCCAAGACGATGACCATGAAAAGCTTTATGAAGCTGAATGACCGTGAGGCCGGCATACACAAACTGGAGCGGATCGCGAATGAGAATCTACATAATACCCTACGGCTTCTAAAGCATAATGCGGCTCACGATATCAAGTTGTACCGCTTCTCGTCCAAGCTGATTCCGCTGGCTACACATCAAGATATGCAGGATTGGGATCCGTTCCCGGCTTTGCAAGAAGGCTTTCAGGCCATTGGGGATTTTGTGAAAAAACACGGGATGCGGGTATCTTTTCATCCGGATCATTTCACGGTGCTGAGCACGCCGCGTCCTGAGGTGCTGGTCAACTCGATCCGTGATCTGAAGTCGCACGTCCATATGCTGCAGGCGATGGAGCTGCCTGCTTCTATGAAAAATAACATTCACATCGGCGGCGCTTATGGAGACAAGCCTTCGGCCTCGGCCCGATTCGTGGATCATTTTCATAGGCTTGACCCGCATATCAAGGAACGGCTGACCCTTGAAAATGACGACAAAACCTTTACTGCGCAGGAAACGCTGGCCGTATGCCGGCAAACGGGGCTGCCGATGGTGTTGGATATTCATCATCAGTGGGTCAATAACGATGGCGAGGCACCTTGGGAACTGTGGCCGGATATTCTTCGCACCTGGGAGACGCCGCTAGCGCAGGCGGATTCGGACCGGGCGCACCCGCTGCCGCCCAAGATTCATGTATCCAGTCCCAAGAGCAAGGCCGATATCCGCAGTCATGCGGATGGGGTGGATGTTGTGCCATTGCTGGCGTTTTTACGGAATATTGCGAGGTCTACGCCGAAGGTGGACGTTATGATTGAAGCGAAGATGAAGGACGGCGCCTTGTTTGATCTGATGAAGGATTTGGGAGATTATACGGAAGAGGGCATAACCATTCTAGACGGTGCTTCCATCCAAGTTAACCCTTAACCCGACAAGATGAGCTTGTTAACACTTGCAAGTTGATGGATTTTGGGTTACGTTGGAAGTATCCAAACAGAGATTCCCCTTAATACATGACATTGGATAAAAAGTTCGTTCTCGCCAAGCATTCAGGTGCACAGCATAGGACGGACTTTTATTGAAATAGGCGGAATTTTCGCGTGGCTGCCCTTTCGATTACAGCAATGACTGAATAGGATGTAGGGATTGTCAAAAATCACTAGATTGATATAGAAAGTAGAGTGAATGCTTTGAACGAGAATGAAAAGATTCCTTATGTTGTCAGCAGTAAGAGCTACACCGCCGTTGCGATTAATTGCGCCGCCAAAGCGGGAGAGTGGATTAAGAGCAAACTCGGTACTGTCAAGCAGTTGAGCACCAAGTCTTCGGCACAGGATATCGTAACCGAGGTGGACAAAGGCGCGGAGCAGATGATCCGCAAGCTGATCTTGACGCACTTTCCGGATCATGCAATTCTCGGAGAAGAAGGGGTTGCCCCGGGTACCGATGCCTATGTGAAGGCGCTCGAGGACGCCAAGGACGAAGAGTATCTCTGGATTATCGACCCTGTGGACGGAACGACGAACTATGTTCACGGATTTCCGTTTTACTCCGTGTCGATTGCACTGGCTCATCATGGTGAAGTCATTGTCGGCGTTATTTACGATCCTTCCCGGGACGAGTTGTTTGTTGCGGAAAAAGGAAAAGGGGCCTACGTTCACGGCAACCCTACCTATGTTTCCAAGGAGGATCAATTGTCGGACAGCTTGCTGGCCACGGGCTTCCCACTGGACAGCACAGTCAACCTGCCGCTGAATATGGCTGAGCTGCAGGCGCTGCTGCCGATGGTTCGCAATGTAAGAGCCGGCGGCTCCGCTGCGCTTCATCTTGCTTATGTGGCTGCCGGCCGGCTTAGCGGATATTGGGAGCATGGCTTGAGCGTTTGGGACGTTGCCGCAGGCGCGCTATTGGTTCAGGAGTCCGGCGGTAAAGTAACCGATACGGAAGGAAAGTCATACGATCTGTCGGTGCGTCATTTGGCGGCAACCAATGGGCTGATTCATCAGCGTTTTCTGGATACACTAAAAGACGCGGGCGAAGCTTTGGTTCGCTAACGACCCGGGACAACAGAGGAATACAGGTCACTTACAACCGCTTGATAAAGGAGTGTGCTTACGATGAATGAGAAGTCGGATCAGGATTTGGAGCGCCAGCTCAGCGAGATGTTAACGGACGGTGAAATGGAGAAGAAGGATCGGGAGAAGGAGGAGCGCAGGCTTCTCTCTCCGAAATATGAGATCCGAATTCAGACGCAGCTCGATCCCATCGTGGAAGAGACGCAGAAATACCGCAGCATGGCGAAGGAAGTGGATGATCGCTATGACAAGTATATGGATAAGACAGTTAAGAAGGATAAGCCTGAGGATTCAGGTGAAGAAGCTTGATAGCGCTTTAAGGGATGTTTACGAAGCAGAAGCATCTCCAATTATTAAAGGCCCGAACCAGGAATGGACAGCATAGAGCGAGCTGTCCATTTTTTTATGATCACTAGCCAAGGTAAACTTTCTCAAGATGGCTCAAGTTGGAGTCACGAGGTTTGACCTTGTCCATAGGGGGGGGTTCTCATGAAACCCTATCGTCTTGGTTGATTCGGTACCATTCGCAGATTGCTGGTGGTAAAATAAGGCTGTATTAAGATAATTGACGTTAAGGGAGTGAAGGCATGTTCAAACAATGGAAGAAGGGGCTGGCGGCAGTAACCGGCACCTTGACGCTCGCGGTGGCACTGGTTGGACCGGGTGTTGCGCCGGCTTATGCCGATGAGGTTACAGCCAAGGATACATATCATATTGTAGCGCTGGGGGACTCGCTGACCGTTGGGTATGAGCCGGGAATGGATCTGAACAGCAAGCCTTATGGTTTTGTTGACCGGCTGTATGAGCAGGGATTGTTCCATGGCCGGACCGAGGTAACGAATTTGGGGATCGGCGGCTTGAAAACCGATGGGCTGAACCATTACGTCAAGGCCGTCTTGGATGAACGCGCGATTACGGCGGAGGAGCTGCAGCCAGGCCTCAGCGGCATTGATCCGCGCACCAAGCAGATGGGCGCTGACGCAGCGAAAGCCAAGCCGATCATCGCCAATGCGGATCTGATTACCATTACCATCGGCGGCAATGACATGATGAGTCTAGTCAGTACCGTGGAAACATTAAGCGACGAAGAGCTGAAAGCAAAGATGCAGGAACTGTTCAAGACCTATACGGATAATGTCTCATCCGTCATTACCAACTTGCATGCCATCAATCCTGATGCCTCTATCGTGGTGGCGGATCAGTACAATCCGGTGCCCAAAGTCGCTGACGAGGTCGCATACGCCAAATTGCTTGCAGCATCTGGAGAGTTCACGAAGCTGGTGGAAGGCGTAGCTGACAGTTTTGCAACTCAGGGCGTAAACATCAAGGTAGCCCATGTTGCGAAGAAATTCGTGGGCTCCGAGCTGACGATGACCCATATCCTGAAAGACGATATTCATCCGAACCAATATGGATACGAGACCATGGCCGGCGTGTTCGCAGAGACGATCTGGGGCAGCTACAAGAATACCGCTGTTCAGGAACAGGGGCAACCGATGCGCATCATCGTGAAGGGGCAGGAGCTGAACACGCCATATAAGCCGATCCTTCGCGATAACCTGAATTACGTCGCGATACAGGATATCGTAAATGCAGTGGGAGCGACGACCACATGGGAAAATAAAACGTCCAGTGCAACGATTACGTTCGGAGATCAGACGGTGGTGGTGAAGATCGGTGCCAAAACCGTTCAAGTTAACGGAACGGCTGTACCGATCGATACGCCGGCTTTCCTGCAAAAGGTTGGGAAAGAAGATAAAACTTACGTTCCGCTCGCGGTGATTGCATCCGGTCTTGGTTTTGATGTTCAATACAGCACCAAATTGCGTACCGCATTCATTAACTTGTAATCCCATAAGCAAGCTGCATCGGCTGGAAGGAGTCGATGCAGCTTTTTTTGTTGTGATTACCGATTGTGGTGATGGCCAATGAGAGAAACCGGTTGATCTTCCCCGTTTGTTGACGGCGGGATAACGAACAACATGCTTGGGATTTAGGTTAGAGATGTACTTGACAGCGGTGTGATGTTTCTAACATGAGTAACTCCGGGCAGGTGGTACAATACGACATCATTTCCCTTCGTGAATGGTTTGCATCAGATCAGAAGTTGAACCTAATTCTGACATGATGGAAGGTGGAGAAGCGTAAAAGCGGCAGGGAAAGAGTTGTTGAATGTCGAATCTTGGAAGAAACATAGATATGGCATTTTAGGGGGAACAAGGAATGAATGGACCGATGATCGTTACGTTGTCTGTCTTGGCCGTGGCATCTGCATTGTTCATGTCGGGAAAAGTGCGGTCGGATTTAGTCGCGATCGGCGTGTTGATGGTACTTATGTTAACGGACATTTTAAGTCCGTCTGAAGCCCTTTCAGGCTTTTCCAATTCGGTTGTCATTATGATGATCGGTTTGTTTGTTGTGGGCGGTGGAATTTTTCAGACCGGATTAGCCAAGATGGCCAGCGGTAAGCTGCTGAAGCTTGGCGGCGGAAGCGAGACCCGGCTCTTGATTATGATCATGTTGGTGACGTCGCTCATTGGCGGATTCGTCAGCAATACCGGCACGGTAGCGGTGATGCTGCCCATCGTTGTCAGTCTGGCGTTCAGCGCCGAGATAAATCCGGGGCGGCTGCTGATGCCCCTTGCTTTTGCAAGCAGCCTGGGCGGCATGCTTACGTTAATCGGTACGCCGCCGAATCTCGTGATTCAGGAGACACTGATCAACGCAGGATACGAACGGCTGTCGTTCTTTGCTTTTTTGCCGATCGGACTTGTGTGTTTGGCAACGGGGATCATCGCGATACTGTTTCTTCGCCGTTTTCTTCCCAGCAATGAAGAAGGGGGAGCTGGTAAACAAAGCGGGCGCTCGCTTCGAGAACTGGCCAAACAGTATCGGCTGACCCAGAACCTGTATCGCATTCAGGTTGGAGCCGATTCCTCCATTCGATCCAAGACATTGCGAGAGCTGGACATTCCGGCGAAGTTCGAAGTGAACGTCATTGAAATCCGCCGTAAAATGTCGGCCAAGAATCAATTCTTTAAGACGATCAACCAGGAGATCGCAGGTCCTGAGACTGTGATTGAGGAAGACGATATTCTGTATGTAAACGGCCCGTTCGAGCGGGCCGCGGAGTTTGCGGAGACGTATGGGCTTATCATGCTGGACCAGCGTGCACCCGAGCTTCGGAAACGTGCCGAAGAGTCGCAGTACGCCACGAGTGACGTCGGCATTGCCGAGGTGATGCTGACTCCATCTTCGCGCCTGATTGGCCATCTCGTTAAACATTCGGGCTTCCGGGAGAAGTATCGGGTGAACATTTTGGGCATCCAGCGAAAAGAACAGTATCTTCTGCACCATCTGAAAGAAGAGAAAATGCGCTTTGGCGATGCCCTGCTCGTTCAGGGCACTTGGAAGGATATAGCCCTCCTGGCTGCCGAGCAAACGGATGTCGTGGTGGTAGGGCAGCCAGTGGAAGAGTCGCGCAAATTGACGATGGACCATAAAGCGCCGATTGCGGCCGGGATCATGCTCTTGATGGTGATCCTGCTGGTGACGGAATGGATTCCGGCGGTCGCCTCCGTGATGGTTGCTGCGGTATTGATGGTTGTGTTTGGATGCGTGCGTAACATGGAGGAGGCCTATAAGACGGTTAATTGGGAGAGCATTGTGCTTATTGGCGGCATGATTCCGATGTCCATTGCCATTGAGAAAACGGGAGCTGCCACGCTGATTTCGGATATGCTGGTCCATTCACTGGGCAGCTATGGACCGCTTGCCCTGCTGGCAGGGGTATACTTCACTACCTCGCTGTTGACAATGTTCATCAGCAATACGGCCTGCGCCGTATTATTTGCGCCGATTGCCCTATCGGCTGCCATTCAGATGGGGGCGAGCCCGTATCCGTTTCTGTTCGCCGTCTCCATTGGAGCAAGCATGTGCTTTGCTTCTCCGTTCTCTACGCCGCCGAATGCACTCGTCATGTCCGCAGGCCGTTATAAATTCAGTCACTATGTGAAGGTTGGATTGCCGCTTCAACTGGTAATCGGCCTGGTCATGATGGCGGTACTGCCGATGTTCTTTCCGTTCTAGAGGGATTTTGCATATGAACACCTCTATGTTGGGTCCGTCAGGATCCAGCATGGGGGTGTTATTCTATTTGGCTATAATGCATATTGGAGTGTACTTACCTATCAGGCAAATTTGCTCATGGTAAGTCCGTTAACAATTGGCAGGCCAGCCTTAGTAAGAAGGAAATCGCCTGTCCCGAGGCTAATAGTTGAATTTGTAACTTCCTGCCTCATCGTAAAAATACGCATCATTTCCGTAGAAATGACTACGCTGGTGCTGCTGGATTGTTGCTATGCTTGAGAAAGCCGGAGGTGCAAGGACCGATGAAGAACAGCTTCAAAAATCCGCTGGGCCGCATGAATATCAAACAGCAGATGATTCTGCTGTTTCTGGTGCTGGTCATCCCGTTGTTTGCGCTAAATGCCTACGGGAATTCCATGGCCGGTCAAATCCTGAAGCGTCATGTGACTAATGCTTATATCGAACTGAACAAGCAGAACTTCAAGCTGATTAACCGTGATATTGAAACCGTTAACAAAGTGACCTCCACGGTCATCCAAAACTCGCAGATCCAGCAGCTGGATCCCTTTGCGGAGGGCACTGTTCTTGCGCGCGTCAAAAACTACGAGCAGCTGGAAAAAATGCTGTTGTCCTTCTCACAAGAGACGGATGAACGCGAACCAGTCTATTACTCGCTCTATGTGTATGACCCGGACAACAGCTACTTCTTTGCTCCCTATTACCCTGACCGCAGAAAAGCGGGGGTGTATTTTTTCTCCGACGAGAAGGAGAAGCCGGCATGGTTCGATGAGGCCGTGGCGATGAAAGGGAACGGATATCTCAAGCGGATAGCGAATCTGTCCCCGCCGGTACAAGGGCGGCAGGATCAAGAGACCTTAAGCTATGTGAGGGCCGTTAACAATATTTATAGGGGCGGGACCATCGGCGTTCTGGTGGTCACGAATTTGGACGCGCGGATCGGCGAGTCGTTATCGACGGTTTCGATACCGGACGGGGAGTTGTATTTTACGGATTGGAACGATAATATTCTGACCTCGTCGGTACAGGGCATGGCGGGCAAGCTGGAATTGCCGCCCGAAGCGGATCCGGGCCATTCCACGATCGGCGTCATGGACGTGATCACGTCTGATTTTATCTATGTCATCGATTATAACTACGTGCTCCAGCAAAAGTTGGTCTACAAGGTGCCTGTCAAAACGCTGCTCGCCCAGCAAAGCGAAATGAAGCGCGTCATTCAGGTCATCTCCATCGCTTACTTTGCCGTGGGCCTCATTATCGTTTTCTACTTCTGGCAGTCGCTGATGACCCCGCTCCAGAAACTGGCGCATTTCGTGAGAAGGTACGAACCGGGGAACGTCGTGCCGGAAACCCCCTATAGGCGCAGAAAAGATGAAGTCAGTGTCCTCATCTCCACGATTTATGATATGGCCCGCCGATTGAATGATCTGATCCACTATAAATACCATATGGATCTGAAGCAGAAGGAAGCACAGCTGCAGCTGCTTTATCAGCAGATTAACCCCCATCTGCTGTACAACACCTTGGAAAGTATTTATTGGAAGAGCACGATGGAGGGCAATACCGAGTCCGCGGAGATGATCAAGGATTTGTCCAAATTAATGAAGATCAGTCTCAGCCGGGGTCGGGATCTCATCACGCTTGGGGAAGAGCTCGAGCATGCGGGGGCTTATATTAATCTCCAGCTGAACCGTTACGACTATCAGTTTACCGTCCGCTGGGAAGTTCCCGAGTCCTTGCTGGTGAACCATGTGCCGAAGATTACGCTGCAGCCGCTGCTGGAGAACGCGATCATTCATGGCATTAAAAATATGGGCGAGGACGGAATCATTCGGATTTCAGGACATCTGGAGGATAAATGCTTCCGGATCGTCATCGAAGATAACGGCTTCCGTCCCGTAAACTACGAGTCTATTCATAGACTGCTCCATAATGAAGTGCAGGACCCTTCATTGGGCTACGGCATTCGCAATATCCAGGAGCGGATCCGGCTGCATTTTGGAAACTGCTATGGGCTGGAATATGAACCAAGAGAAGAAGGGGGAACCCGTGTGACGATTACGATTCCCCGAACAGAAGTTGCAACCATTACCACAACCGGACAGGAGGTCTCCTGATGTATAACATTTTGGTGGTAGATGACGAACCTTTGATCTGCAAGGGCTTAGCCGGGCTGTTAACGTCCTCGGGCCTTGCCATCGATGGGATTACCACGGCTTACAGCGGGCAGGAAGCGCTGGATTACATACGGATGGGGGATATCGATCTGCTGGTCACCGATATCCAGATGGGCGAGATGAACGGCATTGAGCTGATGCAGCAGGCGAAGATTGTGAAACCGTGGGTTCAGACGATCATTATTTCAGCCCATGAAACATTTCAATATGCGCAGCGGGCGCTTCAGCTTGGAGCCAAGGATTATTTGATCAAACCGCTGAACAGTGAGCAGTTTCTGGATTCGGTCCGCAGCGTGCTGCTCAAGATGGACCGACCGGTGCCTCAGGTGGAGTCGTTTCTCATGGCCGATAACGAGCATTTTCGGATGGAGGAGCCTCCGTCTGAACGAATAGAGCGGCTGAACCAGCGGCTCTCCACAGAGCCGGATCAGCCGGACCTAGCCGGTCTAGACGAATCGGAACTTGGCTTGATCGGTCCTTATTTTGCGGTCATCAAGATGAAGCTGGGCCTAACGGAAGACAGCAGCGCTTCTTTTTCCAGGCAAGATATAAATCTGATTCAATATGCCGCGCTGAATATCGCCAAGGAGCTGCTGGAGCAGGAGCCGCACACCTTCGTGTTCTATTCGCCGGAACGGGATATCAACATCATCCTCCAATGGAGCGAGCAGGAGATGGAGGAGAATGCGAGCAGCAAGATCCACCATCTGGAGATGATTGGCCGGAGCCTGCACCACCATGTGGAGCTGTACCTGAAACGTAGCTGTAACGTGGGGATCAGTCAAATACTGAGAGGGCCTGAATTTTTGAGTGTGCTCAGCCGTCAGGCGGACAAAGCGATGCTGTGGAGCGAGCAGCTGCATGATTTTCACGTGTTTTATTACGGGGATTTCAATTGGCACAACTATGCCCAGGAGACGTCGCAAGAGGTGCTCTCGAGCCAGAGCAACCGGATCGTCGAGAATACGAGGCAGTATATCGATGAGCATTATCGCCAGAAGGGATTGACGATTCACGAGGTAGCCAAGAACAATCACGTGAGTCCGAACTATTTGAGTTATCTGTTCAAAAAATATACCGGCAGCAGCCTGTGGGAGTATGTCGTAAAGCTGCGGATGGAGGAGAGCAGGTCTCTGATCCTGAGCACGGATCTCCGCCGTTACGAAATCGCCGAGCGAGTCGGCTATGAATCCCCGGAGCATTTTAGCAAAATCTTCAAAAAATATTACGGTGTCAGCCCAAGCGAGCTAAAGAAGTAAGAACGGTTATACTTCACATAGTTTTAGACATGTTGTAAGACTCCCTTCCTTTTTACAATTAAAGCTGGACATTTAATAAAGGAATGAGGGAGTCAGATGGAAGAAACGGCCATGCAGCAAGGTCAGGCTCGGTTAGAGCTTGGTCATCCCACCCGAAAAGAGCATAAGCGCAAGCCGCTGTGGAAGAAGTACATATGGGGATATTTGTTCCTCGTTCCGGCCATTGCGATCTTTATCGTCTTTTTGTGGGTGCCGATCTTTAAAGGGATCTTTTACAGCTTTTATCATATCGATTTCGTAAAAGGAAACACCTTCGTCGGGTTCGATAATTATGCCAAGGTGCTGAGCAATCCGGACCTGCTGCTTTCTGTTCGAAATACTTTATATTTCATGCTGTTAACGCTGGTCATCGGCTTCTGGGTACCCATCGCCGCCTCCATCGCCATCTCGGAGCTGAAGCTGTTCCAGGGCTTCGCCCGGATTGCGGCGTATCTCCCGTTTGTCGTACCTGGCGTTGTGCTCTACGGTATGTGGAGGTGGATGTATGACCCGGTAGGTCCGATCAACGCCCTGTTCGGCTTCTTCGGGGCAGAATCGGTATCGTTTATTTCGGATAGCCGTTTCTCCATGGTGTCGCTTGTCGTGATGGAGACATGGCAGCAATTCGGCTCGGCGATGCTGATCTATCTGGCCGGCGTGCTGAGCATACCGAAGGATTGGTATGAGGCCGCCGAAATCGACGGTGCGGGCGTATGGGCCCGGATTAAATACATTACGCTCCCCTCGATGCGCAATTTGATTATGCTCATGCTGATTCTGCAGCTGATCGGCACTTCGCAGGCGTATCAGTCGCAACTTGCGATGCTGGACGGCGGACCGAACAAGGCCACGCTCACCTATGCGCTTCTAACCGTAAAATACGCGTTTAACCAGCTGGATTACGGGGCAGGAACCGCCATGGGCATTTTGATGTTCCTGGTGCTGAGTTTGCTGGGCATCCTGCAATTCAAGATGAACAGGGAGGAGTACTAGGATGAAAGAGAGAGGCATACTGTCCGCATCGGATTTGAGAAAACCGTGGAACAAGGCGGTATACGGGTTTATGGTGCTGTGCATCGCGGTGATGGTCTTTACGATGCTGTATCCGATCGGCATGACGATGTTTAACGGGCTGAAGAGCAATCAGGAGATCAACACGTTTCCGCCACGCTTTTTCCCGTCGGAATGGCATTGGGATAACGTCCCGAAGGGGTGGGAATACATCGATCTGCCGATGTTTCTGAAGAATACGCTGCTTATTTTTGGCGGCAATCTGCTGGTGACGATTCTGGTACTGGGCTTGGCGGCCTTCAGCATTTCCCGTATCCGGGTTCCCTATCACCGCGTCATCTATTTCTTCATTCTCATGACCTTGTTTATTCCGGCGTCGAGTTACATGATTCCGAACTTCGTCAATTTGAAGGAGCTTGGGTTGCTGAATTCCTATTGGGCCTTCTGGCTGCCGGCCGGAGCGAATGCTTACTTCTTCCTGCTGATCAAAAACTTTTTCGATGGCATTCATCCGGAAATCTTCGAGGCAGCGCGCATCGACGGCGCTTCGGAGTTGAGCAGCTTCCTGCGGATTGCCGTTCCTCTGTCCGTTCCGATCTTCGCAACGCTGGCGATCTTTATCTTCTCCACGGCATGGAATGACTGGTTCTGGCCGTCGCTTGTTATGCAGACGCAGGACAAGTACACGCTGGCTACGGCCATCTACAAGTATGTCATCAACGCAAGGAGCCTGGACAGCAGCATCAAATTCTCGATTCTCTTCATGGTCATGGTGCCGCCGATCTTCGTATTTCTGGTCTTCCAGAAATTCATTATGCGCAGTGTCAGTCTCTCGGCCGTTAAAGGGTAGGGCAGCTTGTATACCACACCATCGTAGCCCTGCACATGATCGTCATATGAATGCACATCGTCCTTTCGGGGTTTCAATTTTATGATGGAGATAGGAAAGGACATTATCATTTCAAAAAGGAAAAGGGGAGTATCCATGCGCAAGTTCTCAGCACTACTGATCTGCCTTATGCTGTTCAGCTCCTTGCTCGCAGCATGCGGCGGCGGCAAAACAGCGCCGGAGGTCGGCAATAAAGATGGAGGGACCGCCAATTCGGGCGGAACGACGACAACGCAGACAGAGGAACCAAAAGAGGATATCGCGGATCAAAAGATAACGATTAAGATCCACTATCCGCTGCCGGACGACACGACGCTGCGTCAGCAGGAGGATGATAAAATCGCCCGTTTCCAGGCGAAATATCCGAACGTGACCATCGTGAAGGACGACTGGCAGTACAGCGTCAACGAAATTGGGGTCAAGATGGCTTCGAACGAAGCACCGACGTTTTATAACACTTGGGCTACGGAAGCACAGCTGCTCGTGGAGCGGGGCTGGGTGGCCGACATTACGGAGTTCTGGAACGACTGGGAGTACAAGGACGACATGAATCCCGTGCTGCAGGATCAATTCATCGTGGACGGCAAGGTGTACGGCGTTACGCAGAACGGATACATCACGTCAACGATCGTGAACAAGAAGCTGCTGGATGCGAAGGGCGTACCGGTTCCGCCAATGGATTGGACATGGGACGACATGTACAACACAGCGAAGGGCGCCGCAGACCCGAAGGCCGGTATATCCGGAATCGCGCCGATGGGTAAAGGCAATGAGGCGGGTTGGAACTGGACCAATTTCCTGTTTGAAGCTGGCGGGGACATTGAAGTGAACGAAGACGGTAAAGTGAAAGCGGTGTTTAACTCGGAAGCCGGCGTGAAGGCGCTGGACTTCTACAAGAAGCTGAGATGGGAAGCGAATGCCATTCCGCAGGACTGGGCCCTCGGTTGGGGCGATGCCGTCAGCTCGTTCCAGCAGGGACGTACGGCGATGGTCATTGCAGGCGCATTTGACGTGATCCAGCCGGCATTGAATGAGGGCGGTATGAAGCCTGAGGATGTGCTTGCGTATCCGATGCCTGCCATGGAGAAAGGCGGAGCGCATCACGGCATTTTAGGCGGAAATTATTTGGTCATCAACCCGAATGCCACGAAGGAAGAGCAGGAAATGGCATTCCGTTACATCACGTTTGATTATTTTACGGATGATGCGCTGAAATCGGTGGAAGATACGATTAATGCTCGCAAAGCAGAAGGTAAATACTTTGTACCGACGCCGCTGGAATATTTCAGCGATGATTCCGAGTATGCCGCGAAGGTGAAAGCCATCTACGATAAGTACGACAACGTCTACAAATATGATCCGCAGCTCTTCAGCCTGTTGGAAGGCAAACCGGAAGCGCAATTCGGCACGCAGGATTATTATGCTGCGATGTCCAATGTCGTGCAGGAATCGTTCTCAAAGGAAGGCACGGATTCCAAGAAACAGCTGGACGAGACGGCAAAGTTGGTTCAGGAGAATTTCTTCGATAAGATTGAACAGAAGTAAGGGTGCGGATGGCCTGGATGGGATTGGGGAACATGGCAGCACAACAAAGAGAGACGCCGGAGCGGCGTCTCTCTTTGCTTTTTCATATCCTTGGTAATAGTTGCTAAAGCCGGGCGAAAGGTCAGCCCTTCCCAAGCATGGCCGCCAGATTTGTGTCCGGGTCCCGAGACCGCCACAGGCGACTTTTTCTGTATTATCTATCATTTTTACAGCGTTTCTACGAGAAAAGAGCCATATTGGTATAATGATTGGCGATGATGATGTCCTTAAGCCAAGAGACATAACGCTGCTTATTTGGAATCCGCCTTCGGAATGATCGTATTGGCGATGCGGATCAGCTCTTCGGCAGCGATCTCTCCCTGGGAAGAGCTAAGCCTAAGCATGTAGTGGTGCCCGGTCGTTGGTTCTTCATAGGCCCAGTCCAACTGCGCCGAGCTTCCGCCGTTCCACGTTTTTTGCAGCACGTCCTGCCCGTTAATCTCGATCTTCCGGTTGATCATGTCACTATTGTCGTCCCAGTAGGAGGTCACGCTTCCGTGGTCCCCGTTATTCAGGATGGTAAGAGAGACTTCCTTGTTGTCGCTGGTATAATATACCGTTGAAAGCCAGAAATTATCGGTGAACTTCACCGGCATCAGGGCGTAGTCTTTCCCGGAAGCTTTGGCTTTCTCAAGCAGCTTTTTGGCGATGTCGGCTTTTTCCTGCTCGGTCAGCGGGTTCACGTCAGTCTCGCGCTCCATGTGCACGCTGGCGTTATTGAACGTGTATGTGCCCGAACCGGACAGCTCCTTGGCCAGCGGCAAACCGGGCACGTTCACCATGCTTTGCAGCTTGGCGAAATCCTTGACGGCATGTGGAGTGGATTTGATGTCGATGGCATGCTTCGGATTATCCGGTACGACATAAATGATGGCGGCTTCGCCCGGCTTGATCTGTTCGTCCCAGATGGTGTTCATCAGATGTATACGGTTCAGTTCCTCTTTTGAATAGTTCTTAGGCGAAGGCGACTCTGCCTTCGATTTCTCCTCATAGACAACCTCTCCCTTGCCGTTGGTTAAAGAGTGGTACTTTACTGCTGCGAAACCGGTCGATGCGGTAAGCAGCATGCCGGTAATTAAGAGAATGCTTACTTTGTTTTTCACGAAAAATCGCTCCCTTTTAAGATGTTTTTCCCGAATTTGGTTCATGACGCGTTCCTGGAGGGCCGTCCCGAGCGGCTCAACCCTTTGAAAGAGTGGTTTCAGGTCCTGGTCGTTGTCCATGCTCATTCGTTTCTTCCCCCTCGGCCATGGCATAATGTTTGCGGAACTTGGCTGCGGCCCGCTGAAATTTTTTCCTAAGATAGGTCGTGCTTTGTTGCAAAATAAGGCTGATCTCGTGATAGCTCTTGTCCTCGACGCAGCGCAGGATGAGCAGGCTCCGTTCCTCGGCGGTCAGCCTGGCCAGCGCCCGGAGCACGGACGGATTGTAGTATTTGTGCTCGATGACCTGATCGACATGCCTGTTATCCTGATCCTTCTGATACAGAAAGGGGAGGTATCGGGATAGCTTTCGCTTGCGGAGGTAGTCGATGCACTGGTTGGAGGCGATGCGGTACAGCCAGGCTTCGAAGGGCTTGTCCGATTCGAATTTAGATAGATTGCGATAAGCTTTCAAAAAAGCATCCTGGGTGCAATCTTCGGCTTCGGCATAGTCGCCAAGCATGTGATAGCAATAGTTGAAGATGGCTTTGTGGCAACGGTTCATGATCAGCTCATATTTGTCGATCTCTCCCTTCAAAACATCAGCAACGATCTGATGGAATGCTGGTTCATCCAAGTGGTTTCACCCCTTTACAATTTGTATTACGCTTGGGCAGAGCACAAATGTGACAAATCGATTCAATTAATCTTGTTTGCAGGAGAGCGCATTCGAAAATCGGGTTGGAGTAAGGGAGCGCTCCCGGATGGGATTGGAGAGACTTCTGCATCGCAAAAAAGAGAGACGCCGGGGCGGCGTCTCTCTTTGCTGATTCATTTCCTTGCAATCGGGAGTTGATTTGGACCCGTGGTCAGTCCTCCTCGAGCACGGCTGCCTGATTCCATATTTGGAATCAAGGGAACCGCAGCTTCCGCAATCTTAATAAATCGCCTTCGCATCCGCTGGAAGCTGCCGGACATGCTGCAGGAAGCCCGTTACACGCCGATCCTGCCCCATATCGTATTCAAAGCCCAGCTGCTCAGCGACATCCAGCGCGGTTCTGCGGAATAGCGCTCCCATCGTAAACAGCGCCTCCCACACCTCTTCGTAGGTTCCGCGAGGGTAGGTGGACATCAGCTCGTTCCAGCTGTCCGCAGACAGGTAGTTTTTCAAGTACTTGCCGTTCTTGCCCACGCTGAGCGAGAAATCGGTCTGGGTGCCCACCTGCCACTCCAGCATTTTCATCAGCATCGGCCGCATGATGTTGTGGAAGTGGTCTTGGGCATACAGTATTTCTTCCCGCCACAAGCCCTTGGCTACATACGTGGATACCCACCAGAACTCATTGCAGCAATCCTCGAAGAAGGCTGCGGGCGGACGCTGTACCCAGAAATCCTCGTCGGACGGGGCAGGAATCTTGGGAAAGGTCTGATCTTTGTCCATTAAGATCTGGATCAGTTTGTCTTCCTTGCAGTATTTCTCCTTCTCCTCGATGGGAATCAGAGTCATGTCAATCCGGTTGCCGTCGGTAAATAACATCAGGTACGAAAACCAGCCTCCAAGATCCGGAGGGAACATGGCCATATCTTCCGGCGTCTGCAGAATCAACCGTTCCCCGAAGACGTCAATCCAGTTCGGATCCTGAATAAAGCTGTCCATGTCCGTAACATGAAAGCTGATATCGTAATCCTGAAAAATATCCTTCGGCACATTGGGATTCGTTCGGGAGCCCTCCAGGGTCACCGCCCGAACCCGTTCGTCGCGGGCTGCGTAGCCCAATACCAAATCCATCATTTCTTGTTCGCTTCTCATGTTATCCAGCCTCCGTATTCATATTTAGATTATTGATGATTCGAATCGGACAGGTCAGGAGGTCCACGAATTCGGACCGTAGAAGCATGGCATGGATATGGAGCATGTTATAACTTGTTCAAGCGCTTTTTCATGAGGAAATCTCCTTTTCCGATTTTGAATGTATCTAAATTAATTCTTCATGGCCTTAAAAGATTCCTCCGCAGCCTCAAGCGTAGCCTCGATGTCGGCATCCGTATGGGCGGTGGTCATGAACCAGGCCTCGTATTTGGAAGGAGCGAGGTTCACGCCGCGGTCCAGCATATGGCGGAAGAATGCCGCGAAGGCTTCACCGTCGGTGTCCTGCGCTTCGTCATAGTTCGTGACCGGATGATCACAGAAATGAGTGGAGAAGGAGCCGCGGATGCGGTTGATTGTGAGCGGAATGCCGTGGCGGTCGGCGGATGCCTGCAAGCCTTCCGTCAGCTTGATGGTCAAGCGCTCCATTTCTTCATATACGCCTTCACCCTGCAGAACCTCCAAGCAAGCGATTCCGGCGGCGATGGAGGCAGGATTACCTGCCATCGTTCCTGCCTGATAAGCAGGACCGAGCGGTGCGACCTGTTCCATCACATGTTTACGGCCGCCATATGCGCCGATAGGCAGGCCGCCGCCGATGATTTTGCCAAGAGCCGTAAGATCCGGCTGAATCGCTTCGTGATTGGCCAGACCCGCATAGGTTTGGGTAGATCCGTAGTGGAAGCGGAAAGCGCTGATGACTTCGTCATAGATGACCAGCGAGCCGTTGTCGTGCGTCATCTGGCATAAGCCTTCGAGGAATCCCGGTTTCGGCATGACCATCCCGAAGTTGCCGACGATGGGCTCCACCATAACGGCAGCCACATCATCGCCCCATGCGTCGAGGGCGGCCCGTAAGCCATCCAGGTCGTTGAACGGAACGGTAATGACTTCCGTCGCAATGCTGGCCGGGATCCCGGCGCTGTCCGGAATGCCGAGCGTGGAAGGACCGGAGCCTGCTGCCACGAGGACAAGATCGGAATGTCCATGGTAGCAGCCGGCGAACTTGATGATTTTGTTGCGCTTGGTGTAGGCGCGGGCGACCCGGATCGTGGTCATGACCGCCTCGGTGCCGGAATTGACAAAACGCACCTTATCCATGGACGGGATGGCGGCCTTCAGCATTTTGGCCAAGGTGATCTCAAGCTCTGTTGGCGTCCCGTAAAGAGTACCGTTTTGAGCTGCTGTTGTGATTGCAGCCGTAATATGCGGATGGGCATGTCCGGTTATGATCGGGCCATAAGCCGCCAAGTAATCGATATAACGGTTGCCGTCCTCGTCCCAGAAGTGGGCTCCGCTTGCGCGTTTCATAAAGACGGGGGCACCACCGCCTACGGCTTTAAAGGAACGGGAGGGGCTGTTTACGCCGCCTACGATATGCTGCAGCGCTTCTTGATACAGAGTTTCGGAACGGTTTCTTGATGTTGACATGAGAGTAAAACTTCCTTTCTTCATGAAGCAGGACAGGAAGCTAAAATGACGTAGCGTCCTGTCCTGCTTGCTGTAAGTGTATTAGTTACGATCCGTTGTTGCAGATGGAGTTATGGAGCTTTCGGAATTACCATTCTCAGAATCCTTATTCTCAGAACCACTGTTCTCAGAATTGTTTTCCGTACCTTCGCTGCCTTCTGTCTCAGTGTCAGGCGTTGGCGGATTTATTATGTCCTGGATATACTGTTTCAGCGTATCCGGATTGCCTACCGTTAGAACGGCAGCACCGCCGATATGTTCTTCCTTCAGGAGTTTCATCGGAGGAACCTGTTCGCTGCCGCTCATGTTACTCTTATAGGCAACGTTCGCAAGCTTCCACATATCCTCGACATCGAGATTGGTATCAATATATGGGCTGACGGACTTCAGAATGTCCGGAAGCTTCATGATGGACGTGGTGGTCTGCATTTTCTTGGCTACGGCCTTCAAAAGCTCGCGCTGCCGCTCGGTGCGGGTAAAGTCGCCCATCGCATCATAGCGGAACCGGACATATTGCAGTGCCGTGTTGCCATCTAGATGCTGCATGCCTTGCTTCAATTCAATGTCGTATTCGTTTTTGTCTGCTTTACTGGAATAATTCATGTCCTTCTCAACATAGAAATCAACCCCGCCGACGGAATCAACCAGCTTCATGAAACCCTGAAAATCCGTATAGACGTAGTATTGAACCGGAATGCCCAGCAGATCGCCTACAGCCTTCATGGCCGTATTCGGGCCGTGCGTGATGGCCGTATTGATTCGGTTTCGGTCATATCCGGGTATTTCTACGTAAGTATCGCGCAAAATAGAGAATAAGTGCATTTTTTTCTTCACCGGATCAATCGAGGCAACAAGCATACTGTCGGAACGAGGAATTTCGCCTTCCTCAAAACCGCGTGCATCAACGCCCATCAGCAGAATGTTAACCGTCTCCGTTCCTTCCCACTCGGGTGGCGCAGGAACCTTGGCATTTACCTTTTCAATTTCGCGAAAAGGGGAGGAATCACCTGATTTCTGAAGACTTTGCAAGCCGTCGTAGAACGACGCCGCATAATAAATGCCGTAACCAATAACAGCGGCGAGGATGAGGCTGACACTCCATATAATCGTCTTCTTTGTTTTTTTGGTCATTGTGTTCTTCCTTTCGGATTACGCTGATGAATAAATTCGATAGAACATTTGAACATTCGACATTCATTCTATTATAATTTTTTTCGAAAAGACAATCAATTTTCGGGACTAAAGTCCGTATAGTAGGAGTTGAGCCTTATCGTAGATCAAACGCAGTTGACAGTCGGAAGCCAGGTGCCGGATTTTTCACTTCCGGCTTCGAACGGGGAGAAGGTAGCATTAAGCGATTTTCGCGGACGTAAAGTCGTGCTGTTCTTCTATCCGAAAAATATGACCCCAACCTGTACCGAGGAGGCTTGCAGCTTCCGGGACAACTATGGTGCGTTGGAGCAAGCTGGCGCAGTGGTGATCGGGATTAGCCCGGATCCACTGAAATCCCATGCCAAATTCATTGATAAGCATAGCCTTCCCTATTTGCTCATGTCTGATGAAGAGCACAACGTAAGCGAAATGTTTGGCGTATGGCAGATGAAGAAGATGTTCGGCCGCGAGTATATGGGTATTGTACGCTCTACCTTCTTGATTGATGAGCAGGGAAAGCTTGAAGGCGAGTGGCGGAAAGTAAAAGTGAAAGGTCATGTCGAAGCGGTTCTCGCAGCCGTGCTGTCATAGCTATATGAAGAACGGTCCCTCAGCATGCCTGGACAGGCATGATAAGGGACCGTTTTTTAAATAAATAAGACCAGAGGAATAGGCCGGCCTAGATGAATTAATGTTTCAAGAACGTGCCATTCCGATACTCGCGAAAGGCTTCATTCACTTCTTCCTCCGTATTCATGACGAAGGGACCGCGGGCCGCTACGGGCTCTCGTACCGGTTCGCCCGCATATAGGACAAAGCGAAGAGGCTCCGTCGCCGTTGCCTGTATTTCGCTTAGCTCTCCATCGATTCCTGCGCCCAGCCACAACACCTGGCTTTTGGCCGCGTTCACGCCGTTGCTGCCAAAGGTTCCGCTGCCCTCTAGGATATAGATGAAGCCGTTATAACTGCCGGGCAGGTCTTGCGTGATGGAAGCGCCAGATTCCATCGACACCTCAACCATGGTGACCGGAACATGATTTTTAGTGGGGGAAACGACATCGCTGGAAGAACCGGAGAAGACTCGCACGAGCGCACCATCCTCTTGTCTGACCGGCATATCGGTTCCCTTCAGGTTTTGGTAGCGGGGAGTTGTCATTTTCTGCTCGCGGGGCAGATTGATCCAGAGCTGCAGGGTGTGAGCCGTTATCCCCTCTGACGGCACTTCGTTGTGAATGACCCCGCTTCCGGCCGTCATCCACTGGACGTCTCCCGGTCCCAGCATCCCGCCTTGCTCGGAGACGCTGTCATAATGCTCGATGGTCCCATCGATAACATAGGTAACGGTCTCGATTCCCCGATGGGGGTGGTCGTCGAATGAACCGGCCTGGAACTTATCTTCCATCATTCCGAGAAACGGATCGGATTGGCTCCAGTTTCCGAATTCGATGACGGGTCCCGCGGCATGGATAGGGCTGTGACGCCGAAGAACGACATCTTGGACTTCCGTAATATCACGCTTGATGAGAGGTGGGTGATTCATATGTTCTATCATCCCTTCCAATTGTGTAATGGGTGAAGAGGGTAATTCGTATAGCGAAGCTCCAAAAAACTATTTGAGCATGATAATGAATTAAGGAATTGAATTCAGTTTACTAGTAATGTGAAGAGAAATCAAGGGCACAAGAAAATATCAAATCCTAGTCTTTTTTTGAAACACCCTCCATATAATCTATCAGGAAGCCGAACTCATAGAAACGATGGAGGTAGAGTTGATTATGAAAAATATGGTGCGGGTAACATCAATTGCGGTATTTTTCGGCGTATTGGCAGTGCTCATCATGATCGGTATGGGGCTTGAGATCCAGCAGCCGACTGACATATATATGGAACAGGCTCCTCTGGCAGCAGCGCCCATGACAGTAACTGGGCAGGATATACAGGTGAAGCCGGAAGAGGCAAGCAAGCCTATCGTCACGACTGCATACAAGAATACATCGGCCGTGAACGCCGCACCTGTTCAATATAAGAAACAAAGTGACAAAACAGTATACCTGACATTTGATGACGGGCCATCGGATTTGACGCTTGATGTGCTCAATATTTTGAAGCGCGAAGGAATTAAAGGCACGTTTTTTGTACTGGGTAAGGAAGCGGAGACCCGTCCCGAGATTATTAACCGCATCTATGAGGAAGGCCATGTGATCGGGAATCATACATATGATCATCGTTATGACAAGCTCTACGGGCATTTTCAGGATTTCTGGGGACAGATTAAGAAAACGGAGGAAATCATTCGTTTAATTACGGGGGAACGACCGCAGCTGGTCAGAGCTCCCGGGGGAACGGCCGGCCATTTTGACGAAGCCTATTTTCAATTCATGAAGCAGGGGGGCTATCATGTATTCGATTGGAACGTCGACAGCGGCGACTCCAGGTATCGAGGCGTCCCGGTTAAAGACATCGTTAAAGGGGCAACCACGAAAGTGAACGGCAATGAGGCAATTGTGCTTCTTCATGACGGTAGAGGGCATGTCGAAAGCGTAAAGGCTCTGCCGGACATCATTTCTTATTATAAAAAGCAAGGCTATGCCTTTGATGTACTATCTCCGGAAATCCAGCCCGTTCAATTTCGTGCCCAGCAGAGTGCACGTAAGGTTTCGCAGCCTTCAAAGCAATGGATTGAGGAGCATGTCGCAGCCAATGCCGCGCTATTCGAGACTGGGCGAACGCTGGCCGTGGAATTCGGAGGAATGGAGACTGCGTTCGCGGCAGGGGAATACAAAATGGTGGACGGCCGGTTGATGGTACCGCTGCGCGCCCTGGTGGAGCGGCTCGGCGGAAGCGTGTCCTGGAAGTCTCACAACAAGACCGTGCAGGTGACGCTGGCAGGGAATCGCTGGGAAGCAGACCCGGTGGGCGGCTTGCTATTCCCCATGCAAACAGGGGGCAAACCGGTGTCTTCGGATGTTCATTTAATCGGCGGTACCGCTTGGATTCCGCTTCGGGAAGCGCTTGACTTTTCCGGCCGCCCTGTTACAAGAGTGACATATGAAGAAAGCGAGTATCGCGTTCTAACTTTGTAGTCGAAAATTGCATTTTATGTTTGTAATTATGCTTCACAAGTTATAGACTAGTACTTAGAGATATTTATCACAATCCCTAAGATTGTTTTAGAATAAAGGAGGGGGAAGCTTCCCCCTGCTTTATTTTTGGCGATAGTGAGTCACCCTTAAGTTCGCACTTTTGTAAGTGATGCATAATAGATACCGGTTATCCCCAAAATTAAAGCTAACCGGTTCGATCGTCGCCAAGTCCATCTTGGGAATTCACTTAAAGAAAAGGAGGCAATTCTTTATGACAGAAACATCTTCTCCACAGCCGTCCGAAACTCCGGAAAATGTTGTAGGAAACCAAGAAGCTGCGGCGTCCAGCCGTCCTGATGTGCTGCTCGAACAACTGCTCAAGCCCGAGGTTCAGGAATCCCTCACAACTCTCGTGGACAATCTTCCAAAACTTGCAGAAATGCTGACCGTCATGACTAAAGCTTATGACTTCGGTAAATCCGTAGCTACGGATCCCGTGCTTGCGGAAGACACTATGGCTTCCCTTAGCGGATTCGCGAAGCCGGTCACGACAGCAGCGAAAAGCGTTGCATCTGCAGCTATCGAAGCCGGAGACCGTGTACACGCTCAAGGCGACCAAGCTCAGATTGGCGTATTTGGTCTGATGAAAATGCTGAAAGATCCTCAGGTTCAAAAGGGTCTTCGCTATGCTCAGGCTTTTTTGGACGTTCTTAACGAGCGCGACCAACAAAACAAGCGTTAATCCATAAATCATACGAAGAACGGAGGATGGTCATGTCTAAACATATTTTAATTTTGGGCGGAGGCTATGGCGGCTTGCTTAGTGCGCTTTCTGCACGCGAGCATTTTGGTGCTGGTGCAAAAATCACGCTGATCAACCGTTTCCCAACCCATCAGATCATTACGGAATTGCACCGTCTGGCAGCAGGCAACATCGCAGAGAAAGCAGTAGCTTTGCCACTCGATAAGCTTCTGCGCGGCGCGAACGTTGACCTGCGCATCGGCAACGTTAAGGAAATCAAGCCGGATGAGCGTTCGGTTTCCCTCGATGACGGCGGAAACTTCACATATGATGCCCTGGTTATCGCACTGGGCAGCGAAACGGCCTTCTTCGGCATTCCAGGACTGCAAGAGAACAGCTTCATCCTGAAGTCCGTGAACGATGCTAACCGTCTGCGTGCTCATGTGGAGTCCCGCATTGCGGAATATAGCAAAACGAAAAACAAAGCGGACGCTACCATCGTTGTTGGCGGCGGCGGCTTGACAGGCGTTGAGCTTGTTGGTGAATATGCCGATATGAAAAGCGAGCTGGCTCGCAAATACGGTATCGATCCACAAGAAATCACGCTTTATTGTGTTGAAGCAGCTCCTTCCATTCTGCCAGGCTTCCCTGCAGAACTGGTTGACCGCGCAACAACAAGCCTGCAAAAACGCGGCGTGAACTTCCTGACCGGATTGCCGATTACCAAAATGGATGGCACTACCGTTGAACTGAAAGACGGCAGCACGATCGAAACCAGCACATTGATATGGACTGGCGGCGTACAGGGTAATTCCGTTGTGGCTAACTGCGGCATCGAAGTCAACCGTGGACGTGCGGTTGTTAACGAATTCCTGCAATCCGCATCCCACCCTGACGTATACGTTGCTGGTGACAGCGCGGTTGTTATGGGACCGGAAGGTCGTCCATACCCGCCAACAGCACAGCTGGCATGGCAAATGGGCGAGCTGATCGGCTACAACATCTTCGCTCAATTGAATGGCGGCGTACCAGCTTCGTTCACACCGGTATTCTCCGGTACGCTCGGCAGCTTGGGACGTAAAGATGCCATCGGTACCATTGGTGCTAACAAGACCCAATTGAAGGGTCTGCCTGCAACCTTGATGAAAGAAGCAAGTAACATGCGTTACCTGTCCCACATCAACGGTTTGTTTACACTGGCTTACTAAGCCTAGAAGGCGGCATTATATTCACATATAAAGAGATGGACCCTGAGTTTTCGGGTCCATCTTTTTTTTATTTCGCAGCCCAAACATAAGCAGATGGACTTAGGGACATCGACATGAAAACATAATACGATGGTTACACCCGGGAGCGAGGAATACCAAGGGATTTCACACGCGTGCTCCAGAGCGGGATGTTAGAGAAGGAGGTAAGGGAGAGACTGAAAGGTGAAAGTCCAAAAGGAAGAAGAAAGAAGGTTAAACAGTTATGTAAGCGCTATCGTAAAAGGTTCGCAGTTTTCATTTTATGAAACGGAGGGAGCATGTATGCGGGGATATCAACGTCTTCATTCCATTGTCATTCAACTTTTTTTGTTTTTTTTCATCGGCACCACACTCCCGGTTCTCATCATGGGTTTCCTGTCGTATCACAAGTCAGCCTCAATCGTGGAGGAGCAGGTCAGTAAAGTGGCTTCCCTCACCATCACCCAAGTTAGTGACAAGCTGAATATGTTCTTCAAGAAACTGGATGACTCCTCGATGATGGTGCTGAACAGCAAAGTGGTTCATGGCATCCTCGAGGATCAGGATATCAGTAAATACGACCTGACGTTGAAGGTGAAGGAGGGAAAGGATCTGTTGACCTCCATCATGATTAATTCGCCGGAGATATTGGACGTGTACGTGTTTGACGTGCAGCGGAACAATTCGGTCCTGAGCGCCGATTCTTTGATGTCCATCCCGGACCAGTGGGATTCTCCTTGGTATCGAGCGATACTCGAGGCTAACGGGCAGGCGGTATGGTTCGGCTTGTCGGATACCTCCTACCTGAAGCAAACGGGAATGGGATTTCCCGTGTTTGGGCTGGGCCGGGCAATCCGGAGCTGGGATACGGGGGAGATCGTCGGGGTGATGTTCATCGAGATTATGGGGGATGCCCTGATTGATGAATTAAACCATGTCCAATTCGGCGACACGGGGTATATGTACGTGGCCAATGACGAGAATCGTTACTTTTACCATCCCGATCCTTCCATGTACGGGAAGCCGTCCCGGATCAAGCTGCCCTCGGGTTTGACGGAATACAACCTGAACAACAACAAAACGCTGATGATCCCTTCGCGCCTGAACAACGGCTGGCATGTGGTGGGCATGGTGCCGCTTAAGGAATTGACGGCCGATTCCGCCAGCATCCGGAGTTTCACGGTCTGGATTGTATTCGGATCGATTCTGGCAGCGATCGGGATCGGTTATTTCATGACGCGGAGGATCGGCAATCCGCTCGTTCATTTAAGCCGCTTGATGCGCAGAAGCGAAGCAGGCGATTTATCGGTCCGCAGCAAGAATGTGGGTCCCAGTGAAATCGGTCAGCTGGGCAGAAGCTTCAACAAAATGATTGAGCAGATCGATCTGCTGATCCGGCGAATCGCCGCGGAGGAATCCGAGAAAAAAAAGGCGGAAATCCGCGCGCTGCGGTATCAGATCAACCCTCATTTTCTCTACAATACGCTGAACTCGATCCGCTGGATGGCCAAGCTGAACCGGACGAATGACGTGGATCGATCGGTTACGGCCCTTGTTCACCTGCTGGAGGGGAGCCTGGAGCGAAATGGGGTGTTCATACGCCTTGGAGATGAACTGGAGCTGCTTCGGAAATATATGATCATCCAGAATTACCGATACGACCATCAAATTGAGCTGAGGATCGACTGCCTCGAGCAAATGGAGGATCTCTATGTTCCCCGGATGCTGCTGCAGCCGATCGTGGAGAATGCGATCTTTCATGGGATCGCCCCGCTTGATGATCCTGGCGTTATCACGATTCGCATAACATCGCACCAGCAGGATGTCATGGTTCGGATCGAGGACAATGGAATCGGCATCAAGCCCGAACGAATAGCGGCACTGCTGTCGTATGAGCAGGATCACTCCAAGCAAGGCATGACCCACATCGGGCTGCGTCATGTTCACCAAACGGTCCAGTTGTATTACGGCAGTCGCTACGGGGTATGGGTAGAAAGCCCGGAAGGCGGAGGAACGCGGGTCACGATAACATTTGCGAGGCAAAGGGGTGACGATTATGTACAGAGTGCTGCTCGTGGATGACGAAGCGATCGCACGTACAGGACTTCGATCGACCTTCGATTGGGAGAAATATGGTTACCGGCTTGTGGGCGAGGCCTCCAATGGACAACGGGCCATGAAATGGATTCTGAACGGGGATCTAGACATTCTGATCACGGATATCGCGATGCCGGTCATGGATGGTTTGGAGCTGACCCGCCGGACAAGGGAGCTTTGTCCTTGGGTGAAGGTGCTGCTGCTCAGCTGTCATAGCGATTTCGAGTTCGTGCGCGAAGGCATCAGGCTTGGCGCATCGGATTATATTCTCAAGCCGACGCTGGATGCGGACTCTTTGGGTGCTGTGCTTAATCACATGCGTTCGAAGCTGGAAGAGGAGAAGCAGATGCAGCGGATTTTGACCGAGCATGAGCAGCAGCAGCGTCTGAATCAGAAGAAGGCCGCGGAAAAAGTCCTCTTTCAGGCGCTGTCCGGTGAGCCCGGTGCGCTCGCAGAGCTGGAAGCATGGAACCATAACGGTCCTTATCTGCTGGCCGTGCTCCAGCTTAATTCTGATCCAGGGGCTGGCGCGGCCGGGGTTCAGCACAAGGATTGGCATGACGAGATCGAGCGATTAATGGGACAGTTATATGACCAGGTGCCGGAGGCGCTGGCAGCTCGGCTGGAGACGGATCGGATCGCAGTCTACGTGCCCCTACGGCATGCAGGAAGGCTGCCAGCTTCAGAGCACGAAGCGGCCATCCGTCTGCCGATCCGGTGCGCGATGGGGCTCAGCAGGAGATATAACGGCATGGATAAGCTGCAAGAAGCGTTTCGAGAAGCTAGCGAGAGCCTGGAAGGCCTCTTCTTTCATAAAGATCAACAGATTCTTCGGGCAGAGGAGCTCCCTCTGACCGAGGCCGATTCGGCTCAGAAGAGGCCGGCCGCCGAGTTGCATGCCCTAAGAGCCGCACTGACCGTCGGGAACATGGATATCAGCGAAGAGCGTCTGCAGTCCATTATGCTGCGCTGGCAGCCCGGAAGGATGAAGAAACGGGCAGTCCTCCGGGAAGCAGAGGAGCTTCTGAGCTTGCTCGCTATGTTTCATCTTCCCGGCTGCCCGCCGTTTCCGCAGATCGGGGAAGTGGGCAAGCTTCGCTCGGTAGAGGAAGTGAAAGAGCTGGTGCTCCAAGGCTTCCATACTTTGCGGGAGGAAGCCATGCGTCACCCCGTACCGGAATCCACGCTGCATGAGCGAATCGTGCTGCAGGCCGTCCAATATATTAAGGCGCACTTCACCGAGCCGATCTCCCTGCAGGAGGTGGCGGACGAGGTGGCCGTAAGCCGCAACTATTTTAGCGAATTGTTTAAGCGCGTCACGGGGCACAACTTCATTGACTATGTGATTGATCTGCGGCTGAAACGGGCCAAGGAGCTGCTTTCCACCACATCGCTACGAGTGTATGAAGTGGCGGATCGTTCCGGATTTAATGACGTGAAATACTTTAGCAAGCTGTTCAAGAAGTTGGTAGGCATGACGCCTGCTGAGTACCAGGGACAGCATCGAAAATAATGGGAATTTCTTAGGATCGGAAAAGAATCCACTTTTTCGGAACATAATCCGTTCAAAAGCTTTTTGCCAAAATTTTATAATTAAAGCGTTTACAAGAGCTTGCCAGCGAGTCCAAATCTGGTTTGAATGGAGGAAATGAAATGACAAGGAAACAGGTGAGAGGGTCATTGCTTGCAATCATTCTTCTACTATCATCCATACTCCAAGCGTGTGGAGGCGGCGGAACATCAGAAGGCGGGGAGCCCGGAAGCGGCGAGAAGGTCAAGATTAAATGGGCGACCTGGGGAAATCCCGGCGAGCTTAGCCGCTTTCAGGAGCTCACGAAGGACTTTAATAAGAATCACTCGGACATTGAGGTCGAATTTATTCCGATTCCGGGCGAGTATGATCAGAAAATATTAACCCAATTAACAGGTGGGACGGCCCCGGATATCTTCTATGCAGGGGACGCCCTGGTCGTGAAACTGATCGAGAATCATAGCATTGAGAATTTGACGCCGTATATGGAAGCAGCGGAAAGCGTGATCAAGAAAGAGGATTATTTCGAAGGCTTGTGGGGCGCAGCCGTGCGGGATGATCAGACCTTCGGGGTACCGGTGGACTGTAACCCGATGGTGCTGTGGTACAACAAGAAGGTGCTGAAGGAAGCAGGGATCACCGAGATGCCGGCCGATCTTCAGGCGAGCGGACAGTGGACCTGGGACAAATTCAAGGAAATGTCGGACAAGATCCGGGACAGCAAAAAGTACGGCTACGTGCTGGATAACTCCTGGAACAGCTACCACAGCTGGGTTACTTCCAACGGCGGCCGGGTGTATGACGACGAAGGGAACTTCGTGGCGGCTTCGGATCCGAAGGCAATGGAGGCGTTCCGCTTCCTGTACGACAACGTGAAATCCAAAAACATCACCTTCTCCGGCACGCTTCCCAAAGGGCAGGGCGGGGATGCCATGTTTATGTCCAACCAAGTTGGATTCGTTGCTGCAGGCCGCTGGTACTTGCCGCTGTTCAAGAAGAATCAAGGACTTGAATATGACGTGGTCACATGGCCAACCAATACCGGCAATAAGATCGAGCCGGCCGGTATCCCGACCGCATACATGGTGATGAACAAGGCATCGAAGAATAAGGAAGCGGCATACACCTTCTTCTCCGAGTACGTGAGTAAAGAGGGTCAACGCTTTCGCCTGCAGGGCGGCGGCAATGCTGTCCCGTCGGTACAGGGAACGGATGAGGTGGTGCTGGAAGGGAATCTGCCGGAGCATGCCCAGTTATTCCTGGACGCGCGTGAGATCGGGTACTCCCTGACTCCGTTCGAGGCCGGCATTCCCGGGCTTAGCCAGGATATTACGTCCAAGTTCGAGGCACTGTGGCTGAAAGATCAGGATCTTGAAAGCTCGATGAAGGACATTCAGGATATGGCCAACAAGAAAATTCAAGATTACAAGAGCGGCAAGAATTGATCCAGCTCTGGGGAGGAACGGTGAGATGAAATGAACACGCAGCCTGCAGGAAGCTCCGGCGCCGCTCCTTCTCCGGAGCGGTTTCCGGAGAGGAGAACGACCTTGAAGAGCAAGACGTCCGACGGTTTATGGGGCTACTTTTTTATCTTTCCCCAGATGATCGGCTTGATCGCTTTTTCATTGGTCCCGCTCATCTCGGCTTTTGTCATCAGCATGATGAACTGGGACGGCATGGGAGCCAAGAAGTTTATCGGTCTCCAAAATTTCGTGTCCCAGCTTCAGGATGAGGAGTTCCACATCGCACTGGTGAACACGGTGTATTACACGATTCTTTCGGTACCGACAGGCATCGTTCTGGCCATGCTGGTGGCGGTAGGCTTAAACCGGGTTCGCGGGAAGATTCTGTACCGGCTGATCTACTTCATGCCGAACATTACGATGTCCGTTGCCGTCGCCGTCGTGTTTATGTGGCTGTTCAACGCCGACTTCGGCCTAATTAACATGTACCTGCAGCAGTGGTTCGGGATAACGGGCCCCTCCTGGCTGACGGATTCCAGGTACGTGATGCCTTCGATTGCCCTGCTGAGCGTCTGGATGGGGCTGGGTGGCAATATGGTGCTGTTCCTTGCCGGGCTTCAGGGCATATCGAGAAGTTATTACGAGGCGGCCGAGATTGACGGTGCCGGCAAATGGCAGCAACTGATCCATATTACGATTCCGCTGCTGTCCCCGACGACCTTTTTCGTAACGATCATGTCCATTATCGGTTCCTTCCAGGTGTTTGACCAGTCGTTTGTCATGACCTCCGGCGGACCGGCGAAGGCCAGCTATACGCTTGTCTATCACATCTATGAGACGGCCTTCGCGGACTTTACCTTTGGCAAGAGCACGGCGTCGGCGGTCATCCTGTTCGTGATGATCCTGTCGCTCACCTTGTTCCAGATGAGGATGTCCAAGCGGTGGGTGCATTACGAAGACTGACGGTCGAACCTTTAGGAAGGAGGGAAAATGAATGATACATCGGGGATTGAGGATGTCCACCGTAGTGCTGCATATCGTGCTGATCATAGGCGCGTGCATGATGGCCTTGCCGTTTGTCTGGATGGTGCTCAGCTCGCTCAAGGATTTGTCGCAAGTATTCGTCGTGCCGCCCAAATGGATTCCGGACCCGTTCATCTGGTCCAATTACAAGGATTCGCTGACGGCGCTGCCTTTCGGGCGCGCGTATTTTAACAGCTTCTACATCAATATGATCGTCGTGGTTTCACAGCTGATTACCTGTTCCATGGCGGCCTATGCGTTTGCCAAAATCACGTTCCCGTTCCGGGAGCCGCTGTTCATTCTGTTTCTGGCTACCATGATGGTGCCGGGACAAGTGACCATCATTCCGCTCTATCTGATCATGAAAAATATCGGATGGCTGGATACGCATCTGGCGATTATCGTTCCTTCGGCACTTCTCAACGCCTTCGGGGTGTTTCTGCTCCGGCAATTCTTCAGAGGCATTCCGAAGGAAATGGAGGAGGCGGCCATCGTGGACGGCGCGAACCGCTGGACGATATACACCCGGATTATGCTGCCTTTAATCAAACCGGCTTTATCGGCACTCGGGATTTTCACCTTCCTCGGGATGTGGAACAACTTCTTTAACCCGTTGATCTTTCTCAGCAGTACAGATAAGTTTACCGTTCCGATGATGCTGAATTTGTACCGGGGCATGTATTCAACGGATTGGACGCTCATGATGGCCGGAGCATCCATTGCGCTGATCCCGGTCCTCATCGTGTATATCATCGGCCAGAAATATATTATTGAAGGCGTTACTTTATCCGGGATTAAGGGATAAGAGGGCTTAAGCAGCCCGTAAGCGGGGTTTCTTGTATGAGGAACCCGCTTACGGGTTATTTGTGTTCTGTAGATAGGGGTCACTGGATTATCCTTGACCGGATTTTGAATTGGAATGATTAAGGCTGTGAATCGTTAATATGATGATCGGACGTGAACGATGAAAGTCAGCATGTAAGTAGAATGAATTGGAGGCCAGCCGTGAGCAACGGGCTGGCCTTTTTCGTGTAGATGCCGATCAGGCTAGGTGGACCGTACGCTATAAATCATGGAGGAAAGACCAATCCTTTTCTAGCAAATGACGTCTATCTTCTTGCTTTCTTGGAAAACCTATTCATAGATTCAAGATTCCAAGTTACCGCTATCTAATAGTCTATGAATATAGGTTGGAGGTTGATGTTCTTGTTTAGTTCATCCGTTCATGCTGAAGAAGCAAATCATCCGGAGTGGGCACCTGAGCTTTTGGAGAGGGTTACCAAACGGATCGGGAGTGTCATTGTCGGACATGAGGAGCAAATCTCGTTAACGATGATGGCCTTACTGGCCGGAGGACATGTGCTGCTGGAGGATGTGCCGGGAGTCGGGAAGACCATGCTGGTGAAGTCGGTGGCTGCGTTAATTGGCTGTGATTTCAGCCGCATTCAGTTTACGTATGATTTGATGCCAGGCGACATTACTGGGGCATCGGTCTATTATCCGCATACGGGGGAATTCGTATTTAGGCCCGGACCCGTGATGTCCAATATTGTGCTGGCCGATGAAATTAACCGGGCATCGCCGCGGGCACAATCCGCGCTGCTGGAGGCGATGGAAGAGGGGCGCGTCACCGTGGACGGCCATACGTATCCGCTGCCAGCCCCCTTCTTCCTGCTGGCAACGCAAAATCCCTATGAATATGAAGGGACAAGCCGTCTGCCGGAGGCGCAGCTGGACCGCTTTTTGATGAGATTATCGCTGGGATATCCCAATATAGAAGGCGAATTGGAGCTGCTGGAGCGGGGGATGGGCAGTTCCAGACTGGACGATCTGAAGCCCCTTATGATGGGATCTGAGCTCATCCGGATGCAGCAGATGGTTTCCCGTGTATTTGTGGATGACACCATAAAACGTTACATGGTCAGTGTGGCCGATGCTTCCCGAAAACAGCAGGGCGTGACCCTGGGGATTAGCCCGAGAGGGACATTGGCGTGGCTTCGCGCTTCACAGGCGACTGCGTTTCTGACAGGACGAATGTATGTCATTCCGGATGACTGCCTGCGTGTTGCCGTACCGGTGCTGACCCACCGGATTCATCTGTCTCATGAGGCACGCGCTGCCGGTGTAACTCCTTATGAAATGGTGGAGTCCATCATTACGAGGTTTGATCTGCCGCGCCAGCGAAGTCGTAAGGGAAATCCGTCATGAGACGCCGTCTGCTGGAATGGTCGAGAGGAGTGGCCATCTGGTCCGTTTCGTTGGGCCTTTATGTTTGGTTAGGCGGGGAATCGCTGCGGCTTGTATGGTGGGCATCCACGATTCTATTGCTTGGCGGGGCTTTGACGAGATTGCTGGGCCCAACCCGAATCACCATATCGCATACAAGCTCTCCTTTGTGCATACAGGCGGGTGATTCTGCTCAGATGACGGTTCAAGTAACCTATCGTTCCCTTCTGCCCGTGCCATGGCTTATCATAACCGACCGGATCGGCAGCAGGGAGTATCGCAAGCTGCTGTTCCCGGGCATGAAGCGAAGGCTCGAGTATACCTACAGACTGAACCAGGTTCCCCGTGGAGTCTGGTCTTCGATCTATAGCGAGGTGGAATGGGGCGATATGTTCGGCTGGTTTAGGATAAGCCGGAGTGTCCAAAGCGATACGGGTGGCATGATCGTGCTGCCAAGGCCGGCCGCGTGGCCGGAGGCCCAGGTGCCCATGCATGGAAGCGATATGGACCTGGAAGATGAACGGGTTCGCTTCAAGGTTTGGAATGAAATGAGAGGATCGGGTGTGCGCGACTATGTTCCCGGTGATCCTATGAACCGGATTCATTGGAAGAATTCCGCGAAGCTCGGACGCCTGCAATCCTTCATGCCGCATGAGGGCTATGGATCAAGGCAGGGAGTTGTACTGGATACATCGCTCCAAGGGTATGCAGGTCTTGGTGCCTTGAAACCGGAGGATGCATTTGAAGACGCGGTATCTGCTGCAGCAGGATTTGTATCCCAGCTCATCCGCTACAAAGTTCCCTATCAACTATGTATGGATGAGGATGGGATGGAGGATCGGCGGATCGAATACAAGGGTGTGTTCAAGGCGCACCAGGATACGTTAGTACCGTTTGCCTCCGTTCAGCTAACCGGGAAGGATCCTATATGGAACCGAAGTTTCGAGAAGTCTCTTTCTTCCTCACAAAAGAATACAGATTGGGCGATTATCACAGGCGTTTTTCATCAGGGAGCGGCTGTTGCAGCGGTCAACCTGCTGAATGCAGGAAGCAGAAAGGTTACCATCTTCTGTACGCAAAGTGTAAATCGCTTGAAACTGGCCGGGAATTCAAGCTCATGGGTTAGTCCAAATAGTCCAATGGAGAATCAGGCGCAGCCGGAGTGGGCACGAGAGTTTTTCAGCAAAGGCGGGAGACTGGTTTATTTGCATGAACAGCCGACAGAAGGGAAGCCAATGCAGATAGGAGGTGTCGGCCATGATCGAACCGGGAAGCTCGCCCGTTAGGGATGGAGGCTATCGGAAGACCGGTTTTTCCGGAGCCTTTAGTGTGCCCCATATTTTCGTCTCCCGATTGTCGCACGGAACGCTTCTTCATCGCATATTGATTACGCTGCCGGTTATGGGACTGCTGTCAGAGTGGCTATTGCCGCTTCGAGATGCAGGGGATATGGGCGGCCATCTTATGCTGGAAACCTTATTCATCTGGGCTTTATTCTTGCTGCTTCAAGGATTGTTTACGCTGCGGGGCTGGGTATGGCTGCCGCTGAACGCCGTTCTGGTGGTCTGGCTGTGTGCCCGATTGTTTGAATATAGTGATCCGCTGGCATGGTTATCCGATTATTCTTCGGCTATACTTCCGGGTGACGTTTCGATATTCGGAAATGCGTGGGAGTTTACTGCCTTAAGCCAGGAGACGAGAACGATCATCCTGCTTGTCGGCTGGGCTATCATGGTGTCCGCGGTCCATATGCTGGCTTTGTATCGCCGAACCGTGTGGTTGTTTGGCGGTTCGACGCTGGTTTATTTGGCGGTGCTCGAATCCGCCATGGAGGAGAGCATATACCGTGATATGCTGCGAGCTGTATTGTATATTTTGCTGGCCCAGGGCATGATGCTGATTCTTAAGCTGAAGCAGGAAACCGTTGAGGGAACCCATAGGGGAGCGGACATTCCTGAGCCTGTTCGATCCGGCCGCTTGTCCGGGCTGCCTGTGCTTCGCTGGAGTATGGTGGTGGTGCTTGCTTCCTGTCTAATCGCCGGAATGACCCGAGTGGGAGGAGCTTTTAGCGAGCCTTCGGCAGGTGTGGGATTAACGGTATCCGAATTAGCGGAACGTCTGACGGGATGGGGGGACAGGCTCCGGGGAAACGCGGAACCGTCGATTCCTGCCTCTCAGGTTGCCGGATACACTTCCCAGGGAAAAGATCTGGGAGGTCCGCTGACGCTGAGCGATGCGATGTATTTTACCGCGCAATCGCCTGAACCGACTTATTGGCGGGGAGAGACGTATACTCGGTATGACGGCCGGAAGTGGGATGCAGATCCTTCCATCCGCAAGCCCGTCAAACTATCCGAAGATCTGAGCGGCATCCTGCCGTATTGGGAGCGTCCTTCTGGAGAGACGATCGTTCAGTCGCTGACTTTTGAACAAGATACCCCCGTCCAATTTTTACTGTCCGGAGGTATTATTACCCGCGTAAAGGAGATGCATTTCTCCAAAGAGAGAGGTACACCGAGGCTTGCCGTTGACAGGCTGTCCGAAACGGTATCCTTGCAAGGTGAGAGGGCGGTATCCGGTTATACCATAGAAACTCTATATAGACAGCCGGAGGAGCAATCGCTCCGCAGGGCTAATGACAACGATCCCGAATATATGAAGGAGATGTACCTGCAGCTTCCTGAGGAGCTGCCCCTGAGGGTGAGGGATTTAGCGCAGAAGATCACATTGGACGCTGTGAACAGGTATGAAAAGGCGAAAGCTATCGAATCCTATTTGGAGCAGAACTATACGTATACGCTGCAAACATCCGTGCCACCGAAGGGCCGGGATTTTACGGATCACTTTTTGTTTGATACGAAGGAAGGGTACTGCGTACATTTTGCTACGACAATGACCGTCCTGCTCCGATCCGAAGGCATCCCCGCACGCTACGTGACCGGGTTTGCACCGGGTGAGCGGGTAGCAGGTACGGTTGATCGTTATGAGGTGGCCCAAAAGAATGCGCATGCATGGGTTGAGGTTTTTTTTCCGGGACAAGGCTGGGTGATGTTTGATCCGACCCCAGGCTTTGGCATCGAGCAGATGTCCACACCTCCGATTGCCGGTGATTCCGGTTCTGCCGGGCTTAAGTACTGGAACAGCATGTGGAATTCCATGCTTTACGGCGTCGTTAAAGTACTCTTTCTGATAGCCGCAATCGGTCCTGTGATGTTTGGGGGCGTTCTTCTATTGGCTCTTCCCATCCTTGTGGCAGTTGTTTATCAAATGCCGACCGTTCGCCAAAGCTTGGCCTTCATGAGGATGGCCAGAACGATAGCGTTAAGCAGGCGGGAGGGGCTCGTATCGGCCTCGGTGTGGGTTTGGGACAAGCTCCAGCGAAGATTTGGAGATGTGGAAAGAGGGCAGACCATGCGTCAATACGTCAATGCTTTGTCGATTGCCGATGTCGAATTCAGGGCGGAGCTGGAGCAGTTTGCGCAGCGCTGGGAGCGGGCGGCATACCATGATAAACCGTGGTCCCGTACCGAAAAAGTACTCTTTTTACGCCAATGTATTCGAATTGTCAAAAAACTGGCATGAAAACAAAAGGCCCTCTTTCTTGACGGTATGAATTCGGGTTGCGTATAATTAATTTCATTAATCAAGGGAGGCCCGGTAATGAATAAGCCTAATGAAATCATCGTCGTTTTGGACTTCGGTGGACAGTACAACCAACTTATAGCACGACGCATTCGCGATCTTGGCGTTTATAGTGAGCTTCTGCCATACAACACGCCCGCTGAGAAAATCAAAGAACTTTCCCCGCGCGGCATTGTTTTCTCAGGAGGTCCTTCCAGCGTGTATTCCGAGAATGCACCGCATGTGGACCCGGCCATCTATGATCTGGGACTGCCGATTTTCGGCATTTGCTACGGCATGCAGCTGATGGCTCAACAGTTGGACGGAAAAGTAGAACGTGCTTCGAAGCGCGAATACGGTAAAGCCGAATTGGAATTTGCTCCGAACTCGACGCTTGTCAAAGGGATTGAGCAAAAACAAACCGTATGGATGAGTCATGGTGATCACGTGGTATCGCTGCCTACCGGCTTTAAGCTGGATGCAGGAACGGAATCCGCTCCGATCGCTGCGATGAGTAACGAGGATAAGAAGCTGTATGGCGTGCAGTTCCATCCGGAAGTTCGTCACTCCGTCCATGGTAACGAAATGATCAAGAATTTCTTGTACGAAGTGTGTGGTTGTGAAGGCAACTGGAGCATGGAGACTTTTATCGAGGACCAGGTTCGCGAAATCCGCGAAGTTGTCGGCGAGCAAAAAGTGCTGTGCGCTCTGAGCGGCGGCGTTGATTCCTCCGTTGTGGCCATGTTGATTCACAAGGCAATCGGCGATCAGCTGACATGCATGTTCATCGATCATGGACTGCTGCGCAAGGGCGAGGCTGAGAGCGTTATGGAAACCTTCGTCGGCAAGTTTGATATGAAGGTCGTTAAGATTGACGCTCAGGAACGCTTTTTGTCCAAGCTGAGAGGCGTAGACGATCCGGAGAAAAAACGGAAAATCATCGGCAACGAGTTCATCTACGTATTCGATGAGGAGTCCAGCAAGTTTGATGATTTTGCATTCTTGGCTCAAGGCACGCTGTATACCGATATCGTGGAGAGCGGTACGGACACGGCACATACGATCAAATCCCACCACAATGTCGGCGGTCTGCCTGAAGACATGAAATTCACGCTGATCGAGCCGCTGAAAGCTCTCTTTAAGGATGAGGTTCGTAAAGTCGGCGAGGAGCTTGGTTTGCCGGATGAGATCGTTCACCGTCAACCTTTCCCTGGTCCGGGTCTTGCGATTCGCGTATTGGGTGAAGTAACGGAGGACAAGCTGCAAATCGTTCGTGATTCCGACTACATCCTGCGCGAAGAAATCGCGAAAGCGGGACTGGATCGCGAGATCTGGCAGTATTTCACGGCGCTTCCGAACATGAAGAGTGTCGGCGTAATGGGTGATGCACGTACGTATTCCTACACCGTAGGCATCCGTGCCGTAACCTCCATTGACGGCATGACAGCGGACTGGGCCCGAATCCCATGGGATATTCTTGAGAAGATCTCCGTCCGTATCGTGAACGAAGTCGAGAACGTCAACCGTATCGTGTATGACGTGACGTCCAAACCGCCAGCAACGATCGAGTGGGAGTAGTTTTTATACTGCTGTACTAAAACAAAAGCCTTCAATCCACATCTGTGGGATTGAAGGCTTTTTTATGTGTGGTTTTACCACACGAACTTTTTCCTGTAATCAATGGACGGATAGATGCCCATGGTTTTATTGTATGCATCTTTTGTGTAATAAGATCAATAATACGTTAAGGTGCAAAAGTTAGGTGCGAGCGTTTAGGAGGTTGAACAAAGTCCTAAAAGGAAGTTGAACCAAGACCGAGGAGGGAAAATAATGAAAGCTATCGTCATCGATCGTTACGGGGGCAAGGAGGAACTACAGGAAAGAGAAGTACCTACCCCTACACCACAAGCGCATCAGGTCTTAGTTAAGGTGGCCGCCACCTCGATAAATCCAATTGACTGGAAGCTCCGTGAAGGCTATTTAAAACAAATGATGGATTGGGAGTTTCCGATTATTTTAGGTTGGGATGTTGCCGGGACAATCTCAGGAATTGGGCACGAGGTAACGGATTGGAAAGTGGGAGACGAAGTGTTTGCCCGTCCGGAAACGACTCATTTTGGCACTTATGCCGAATATACTTTGGTGGATGATCATCTGCTGGCGCGTAAGCCTCCTGCTATGTCATGGGAGGAAGCCGCATCCGTTCCGCTCGCAGGGCTGACTGCTTGGCAGGCGCTTTTTACACATGGTGAACTGACCAAAGGAGAGAAGGTATTGATCCACGCAGGTGCAGGCGGTGTTGGGATGTTCGCTATCCAGTTTGCCAAACAAGCGGGAGCCTACGTTATTACGACCGCCAGTGAGCGTAATCATGAACTGCTGGCCTCACTCGGAGCTGATCAGATAATTGACTATCGCACGACCCCATTTCAAGATGTATTATCGGACGTGGATGTTGTGTTCGATACGATGGGCGGTGACGTTCAGAAGAACAGCTTTAAAGTGTTGAAAAAACACACCGGGCGAATCATATCGATTGTCAGCGATTTTGATGAGGAGCTGGTAAGAGAATACGACGTAACCGCCAAAAATATATGGCTGGATCCCAATGGTCAGCAGCTTCAGGAAATAGCCAACCTGTTGGAGCAAAAAAAAGTAAGATCAGTAGTGGGAGCTACGTTTCCTTTTTCGCAAAAAGGGCTCTACGATGCCCACGCATTAAGTGAGACCCACCATGCCGTCGGTAAAATAGCAATAAGTTTCTCCTAAGGAGCACACGATCCCAATTTCCCCCTGCGTGGGAAACAATTCGGTTTCGACCGCTTCTGCTACCATCGATGAAACACCTCCCGAACGGATTTCTGTGATCATGTGCGCATTATTCCATGATGTATTTTGTCGTATGTAGTTCAGTTGTCCTAGAATCAATAGGTGGCGGAGTATCAATTTCCGAACATTTCTTTAAATTTACAAGCATAATATTCGCTTTTGTTATTGACAAGGTTGGGCTTCTCGTCCTAGAATATGTGTAGAAACTGACATGACAACTACAAATAACGAGCTTTTTCGTATAATCCTGGGAATGGGCCCGGGAGTCTCTACAGGTCACCGTAATGATCTCGCTACGAAAAGAAGAGCGGCAATATAATGATGCGGACTCGTCCAGCATTCGAGATATCGGCCTGTTTATGGAGCGGCGCTCCATAAAGCAGCAGCCGGTTGTTCGATAAGGATGCTGCCCGGCAGCATGCGAAAGATTGTTTTGCGGCTCTTTTTTCAAGCGACGGCCCTGGGGATTTATCCTTAGGGTCTTTTTGTATGTTGCCGGTCATTAATTTTAAGGGGGATATCTCTACAATGGAGCGTTTCTTTAAACTAAAGGAACACGGAACAAATGTAAGAACCGAGATTATCGCAGGCTTGACGACATTTATGACCATGGCTTACATCCTGCTGGTCAACAATCTGTTCCTGGGTCCTGATGGCGCAGGTATTCCGCAGGAAGGCGTATTTTTCGCTACTGCAGTAGGTGCCGGCCTTGTGACGATGGCGATGGGCTTCTTCGTTAACATTCCGGTTGCGTTGGCACCAGGTATGGGTTTGAACGCATATTTCATGACAGTTGTATTAAGCTCGAACGGAGCGATTACTTGGCAGGCCGCACTCGGTGCAGTATTCATCTCCGGTATTGTCTTCATTATTCTTACGGTTACCAAAGTCCGCCAAATGTTGCTGACTGCGGTTCCAAACAATTTAAAGATTGCCATTACGGTCGGTATCGGCTTGTTCATTACCATCGTTGGTCTTAAGCTGGGCAACATCGTGACGGCTTCCATTAACCCAGGAACGGATATTACTCATCCGGTACCAGGCGGTGCCTTCAATCTAGGTCTTGGGAATTTCATTCAGAACAAAGATACGCTGCTTGCAATAATCGGGCTGTTCCTGATCGCCATCCTGATGGTTCTCAAATTGAAGGGCGCTTTGCTTATCGGTATCGTGCTGACAACGCTGATTGGTATTCCAATGGGAGTAACCGATCTGTCAGGTCTGAGTACTGCAAGCTGGATTCCTTCATTTGATAATCTGGCCGTCGGTCAGATGGACTTGAAGGGCGCACTTGGCATGGGTCTTCTAGAAGTTATTTTCATCTTTACATTCGTGGAACTGTTCGATACGTTCGGTACATTGGTTGGTACCGCAGGCCGTGCGGGACTCCTGAAGAACAAAGAGGAAGGCGAGAAGAAGCTTGGTAAAGCGATGCTCGTGGATGCCGGCGGCGTAAGCGCGGGCGCATTCCTTGGAACAAGTACAATCACTGCTTTCGTAGAAAGTACCTCCGGTGTTGCAGAGGGTGGACGTACAGGCTTGACTGCTGTTACTACGGGCATACTCTTTATTCTGGCATTGTTCTTGGCTCCGATTGCTCTGGTTGTTCCTTCGGCTGCTACCGCTCCAGCGCTTGTCATTGTCGGTGTACTGATGATGAGCCAGGTACGGGATATCGACTGGGATGATTTCATGCAGGCATTCCCGGCATTCTTGACTATCATCCTGATGCCTTTCACTGGCGGTATCGCTAACGGTATTTCTGCTGGTATCATTGCTTATGTGGTTCTTGCGGTATTCGGCAAGCTGACTGGACGTACAGACACCAAGGTGCACTGGCTAATGTGGATCCTGTTTGTGATCATCTTGATCCGGTACGCTTTCCTCGGTGCCGAATAGTTTCGGAATTCTATTCTAATGAACAAATAAAGCGAGGGCTTCGGGTATCTATCCGGAGCTTTCGCTTTTTTCATGTCTACAAATGCATGAACGGCTGTTTACTAAGATAACAGGATTTTGGGAAGCTGGGGGCTAAGTTAGTCATATTATTATAGAAAGGTTCCGTCATCGAGTAGACATGTCATCAAGAGCAGGAGCGAAAAAGGGTTCAGTTTCTTTTCTATTTCATTATGGGACTGTAATTGACATCTGCTCATTACGAACACATGTGTATATCCGATAAGAATGTGGGTTTTATTGTAGGGGTGTCACAGCCTATACTATATTCAGTGGTCTTTATATTAGATAGAGAGCAATTCTATGAAAAAAACTTTTAAAAAAAGACTTGTATTCTAGTTCCGCCCATGGTATATTATATTTCCGGCCAAGAAATACGGTCGAAACAAACGCTTGAGACAACAAGCCAAAATGAATTTGAAAAATAAATTCAAAAAAGGCTTGCGATGATCGAGCGGATGTGATAAGATATAAGAGTTGCTAACGAGATGAATTGTTAGCGGCGAACGAAGAAGTTGATCTTTGAAAACTGAACAACGAGTGAGTAAAACGGACCACTTCGGTGGAACGGTGAAATAGAGAATTGAACAAATTCTCGTCAGTTAAGAAATGAGCAAGTCAAACACTTTATTGGAGAGT
>NZ_PDHM01000020.1 GCF_002573715.1 Paenibacillus sp. EZ-K15
CTCCCCAACCTTTCTATTACTTCCATTTTAATAGATTTGGGAGTTTACACAATTTATTTTACAGACTCTTTGATTGGAATTTCAAGTATCCCATGAACTTCACCAGCAACTATTGTCCCTATGCTCTTACTAATAAAAACAACTTGATTGTACTTGCCAATGATTCGTTGAACCGATTCGTGGCTATCTTCTATGACTCTTTGCAGTTCATTAACATCCAAATTCGTTCTCGCAGCTTGATATCCATATTCCAGTACCAATAAGTCAAAACCACTTTGAAGTGCGGAGGTTCCAGCAAAATGTAGAATTGGTTTATCACAAGGATAGTTTTTTCCGGGAAACAGAACAACCAACTTGCTGTTTTCCTCATACAGTTGAATATATTTTTGTTTCATTTCAGTTTTCCAATACGAGGGAACATTTAAAATCTCTAATTTCATTATCTCCCATCCTTCCCTGTTTCAAATGATTTCGTCTAACGTTCTTGTATTCATGAACCCGAGAACCTGAAAGTCCAAACTATAATAATTCTATTATTGTTTAAATCTTCCTCATTTTGCTAGTAAATAATTATTTTCTTCATTGGCCAACTTTAGCGTCCTTATTTCATATGATTTGCACCCCGATGCAATTAATGGGTCAGAATTTGCAATGTCTGTTGCTTCAATTAAATCCTCAGCTTGTCTTTCTTCAATTAATGACACATGGTTTCCTCTGCTCTTGTAACTACATCTAATTCCGTTATATTAACGCTTGTATAGGTTTTGTTTGTTTATTTAATATCTAATATGTACTGTCTGTAGTAATTTTCACTTAACATAGTTGTACCTACGAAATCAAGAGGCTTAGGGGAGCGTACGCGACCAAGTCCGACGGACTCAGCCTCGCAGGGTTGTCTGCTGAATTGCTTCAACGAAACAATCTGCAGACCAAGAGTCCGTAGCCCGTAGCGTAGATATGTTGTTGTTATTTGAGGGGGATGCCCTCTTCAAATAACTTTCGTATTCATTTGAATTCATTTTAAATTCTTTGATACATCTTTTCAATTATGGTATTATATACTTAATAAAGACCAAGTGCGTCAACACTTGGTCCATACAATTGGCTTGGATGGGTAGCCCCTTCTGAGTCAATACGGAGATAAACCCACCTTTGGCTGCAACCTTGGGGTGGGTTTTTACTTTTTCTTGTTGTTATTATTAATGTCTAAAAATCTATTTTTTGCAATCAATTCTTTAGGATTATTCTTATCTATCCCCATTCACTTCCCCACTTCGACAGATTCTCCTCTTCCGTCCAAACATCCAACACGAGATCGCGTGGAGTATCAAACACGGGTAATCACAATCAAGCGTCCACCTACTTGCGTCCGTTTTTTGTTTGTTTCAAAGTTGTGGTTCATGCACATCTCCGACGTTAACTTGTTGAAACTATGCGAAGATTTTTTCGCAGCTTGCGGCTCGCGGCTCCCTGCTTAGCCCCAATGATTTGCAATCTCTCCCCACTGTATAAGGGCCAATCTTTAATTTGGTCGATTCAGTTTTATATTCGCCAGTGCTTGATCTTAATAATGGCAACCCTTTCCTGATTTTATATGATTCCGGAAAAAACAACCATCCTTTATGCTGAATATGTCAAAAACACATCAAATATGGAGGAGGAACTACGGTTTATGCAGATGAGCAGGAAAATCATCAATAAGCTTATACCTGTTATAACATGTCTGGGACTGGCTGCCACAGCAATGGCCGGCTGCAGCAGTAAGGAGATGCCAAAGGGGAGAACGGAATCCACAGAGTCAACCCAACCTTTGAGCAACTTATCGTATTGGAAACAGATGCATCACGACGCAGCCGCCATTATGAAAAGCTATGGAGAGATTACCGCTATTAAAGAAATCGAAAATAAAACCGGTGTCAAAATCGATTACCAACACCCGGCCCAAGGCCAAGCTGGCGAACAATTCAACTTGATGATGGCCTCGAAATCGCTGCCCGATGTCGTTGAGTATACGTGGAATAATTATCCGGGAGGCGCTCAAAAAGCGATTAAGGATGGTAAAATCATTCCATTAAACGACTATTTGGACGATGCGCCTAACTTCAAAAAGCTGCTGGACGAAAACCCGGAATGGAGAAGACAGGCTTCGACGGACGATGGCGATCTTATCGGTTTCCCATTCATCCGCCCCGTGAGAAAACTGCAAACCCACTCCGGCCCGGTTGTACGTAAAGATTGGTTGGACAAGTTGGATTTGCCTACTCCTAGAACCATCGACGAATGGTATACCGTTTTGAAAGCGTTTAAGGAACAAGATCCCAACGGAAACGGAAAGGCGGATGAAATTCCGATCATGATGGGAGCAGGCGAGCTTGCTTTTACTGGCGCTTTTGGCATCCCGAACGGCTTCTATCACGAAGGAAATACGGTTAAATATGGCCCCGTTCAACCCGAATATAAGCAATACCTTACAACCATGAACCGTTGGTACAATGAGGGCTTGCTGGACAAAGACTTTGCAGCCAATGACAGCAAAATGTACGATGCCAAAATAACCGGCAATCAGGTCGGTGCGGCTGTTATGGCTGTAGGCGGAGGCATGGGCAGGTTTATGGATTTAATGGAGTCCAAGGAACCGCAATTCAAGCTTGTTGCCACACCCTATCCGACATTGCAATCTGGCGATAAACCGATATTCGGTCAAATGGACAATCAAATTGTAGGCATATTCACTGCTATAACCGGAAGCAACAAGCACGTTGCTGAAACTGTAAAATTCTTCGATTACTTCTATAGTGAAGAAGGACGAATGATCATGAACTTCGGTAAAGAAGGCGTATCCTATACGATGGATAACGGTTATCCGAAGTATACGGACTCCGTCATGAACAATCTGGATGGATTGCCGCTTGCCCAATCCGTTAAAAAGCATGTCTTGTCCGCTGATGCCGGTCCTTTCTTGCAGGATGTACGCTATATGGAGCAATATGCGGCCAGACCGGAGCAGCAAGAAGCTTTAACCGTCTGGGCAGAACCTTCGAATGAAAAAAGAATGCCTCCGATCACCATCGCCCGGGAAAACAATAGCCGATATGCCTCGATCATGAACGATATCGATACGTATAAAAATGAAATGATCGTTAAATTCATTATGGGTGCAGAATCGCTGGATAAGTTCGATGAGTATGTCGCTACCATGAAAAGCATGGGTATCGACGAGGCAATTCAAATGCAGCAATCCGGATTGGAACGCTACAACGACCGATAAAACGTCTACTACACTGGAGACGGAAAGCTTGCAGCTTGCCGTTCTCCAGTATTCAAAGAAGGAGTAAACCATGCCTAATGTACAGAGAAACATTGTGAAGACGGCAACGGGGAACCGGGCAGAGAAGAAATGGAGCATGATAAAAAAGGACATAATTCGGAACCGCTACATTTATCTTATCCTGCTGCCCGTCGTTGCCTACTACATCGTTTTTCATTACGGACCCATGTATGGTCTGCAAATCGCTTTTAAAGATTACGGACTTGCCGACGGAATTTGGGGAAGTCCATGGATGGGTTTCGATCATTTTGAAAGTTTTTTTGGAAACTACTATTTTTGGAGACTGATTCGGAACACCTTGCTGATCAATATCTATGAATTGCTGTTTGCGTTCCCCGCTTCGATCATACTTGCCTTATTGCTTAATGAGATTCGCAGGAGTTTTTTTAAACGGATCGTCCAGACGATAAGCTATCTCCCGCACTTTATCTCCATCGTCGTTGTGGTCGGGATGATGATCGACTTCTTTGCCCGCGACGGTCTAGTGAATCAACTTCTTGGCATGATCGGACTTGAACCGATTGCATTCATGCAGGAGCCGGGGTGGTTTCGGTTCATGTACGTCTCTTCCGGCGTCTGGCAGGGAATCGGATGGGGCTCTATTATCTATCTCGCCGCCATAGCCAACATTGATCCGACGCTCTATGATGCGGCCCGGATTGACGGAGCGGGACGATGGAAACAGACCTTGCATATTACCCTGCCCGGGATCATGCCGACCATTGTGATATTGCTCATTCTCAACATGGGATCCATGCTTTCCGTCGGGAGCGAGAAAATTATTTTAATGTACAATCCGATGACCTATGAGACGGCCGATGTCATCTCTACCTATGTATTCAGGAAAGGTATCCTGGGAGCCGATTTCGGTTATACCGCTGCCGTTGGACTATTCAATTCGGTCATCAGCTTCATTCTGATTGTACTCGCCAATTCCATTAGCAAACGAGTGAGTGAACATAAATTGTGGTAAGGGAGGAACGGTATGTTTCACAAACGCAGCCTGGGTGAATCGATATTTTCCGTCGTCAATACGTGCTTCATGCTCCTACTTTGCTTCGTCACGCTTTATCCGTTCCTTTACGTATTATTCGCATCTTTAAGCGATCCTGCAGAAATCGCCCGATTTCGCGGCATGCTGTTTTTCCCTACCGGGTTTAATCTGGATGCGTATAAAGCCGTCATGGATAATCCCATGATTCTGACCGGTTACCGGAACACCCTCTTCTATGTCGCTGGCGGCACAATCATCAACCTATTCATGACAACGCTCGGTGCCTATGCCCTTTCTCGCCGCAACGTCTATTTCAACAATTCCATCATGCTCATCATCGTGATCACGATGGTGTTCAATGGGGGGCTCATTCCAACGTTTCTGCTGGTGAACAGTCTCGGCATGCTGGATACGCCTTGGGCTCTTCTCTTGCCGGGGGCTATCAGTTCATTTAACTTGATCATTATGCGAACCGCCTTTCAAGCGGTACCCGTTAGTTTGGAGGAATCCGCGCGGATCGACGGGGCCAATGATTGGATCATTATGAGCAGAATCATTGTTCCTCTTTCGATGCCCGTTATTGCCGTCATGGTTTTGTGGTATGCAGTGGGACATTGGAATTCATACTTTAGCGCATTGATTTATTTGCGTGATCGGGAGTTATTTCCCTTGCAGTTAGTGCTCCGTGAAATTCTGATCTCGAACAGTACGGACAGCATGACGACCGGCGCAGCAGCCACAGATCGGCTGGACATCGGGATCACGATCAAATATGCGACGATTATCATCTCTACACTTCCGATATTATGCCTGTATCCGTTTCTGCAAAAGTATTTTGTGCACGGTGTCCTGATCGGTGCGTTAAAAGAATGATCATCACACGAATCGGTCATCCAATGAAGGGAGCAAGCTTGCTCTTCCCGAAGTATATGGGACTGAGCAAGCTTTTCTATATTAGGAGTGATCGCCATGTTTTCAATCATTCGAAGAAAGAATGCCGGGAGCCGAAGAAGAAGCCTGTTCATCAGGATGCTCGTATCCAATTGTCTTCTGCTCCTGCTTCCCATCCTGATTTGGTTTGTGTTCTATACCAATATTGAACATATCATGAAATCCAATGCGGAACGGTCCAATCTCGGCATGCTGGAGCAGATGCGTCTCAATATAGACAGCCACTTCAAAGAAATTGAACAGTTATCCCATCAGATTATACTCAATCCGAAGCTGCGTTATTTATTGGATACGGAAATCAAAGACTTGTCAGAGCGGTATCATTTGGTCCAGTTTACAAGAGATTATTTAACAATGCATTCGAGAATGACCAAGGATTTTGTGTACGATTTCTATATTTTTTTGGACCGAAGCGATTCTGTGATCAAACCGAATCTCGTAACCGATTCTCACAATTTTTATGATAAATATTATCGCTTTGAACATCTGAACTATGAAGAATGGCGTAAGCAGATGACTAGCTATCATAGTCAAACATACCTGCCGTCCTCCACCTTACAACGAAACGGCTACCTGAAGGATGACCCCATGCAAGTGATTACCTTTATGCAATCGTTGCCGGTCGAAGAAACATCCAATATGAAAGGGAATCTTACGGTTCTGATTGATGAAACCAAGATTCACGAAATGACACGACAAATCGAGTCCGCAAACGGGAGTTCCGTTTATATCGTGAACCAAAATCATGAACTCATCAGCAGTACCCCTGGTGCAAGTCCGTTATCAAACTCGATATTGAATGAACTGAAGTCGAAATCCGGTTTACGCAATTCCAATCTGAACGGTCAAGATGTAACGGTATCATTCACAACCTCGGGACAAGTCGGATGGTACTATATTGCTGTGATGCCCTTGAATGTATATTTGCAGAAAGTGAAACAAATGGAGCATCTTGCGCTGTGGCTTCTCTTGCTATGTATCCTTGCGGGGAGTGCGGCTGCATATGGAATCGCTTATCGAAACTATTTTCCGATCAAAAGAATGGTAGAGGCCATTCAGGCCGGAAAGTCTCATCCACGCAAACCTGCAGTGAATGAATTGGACTACATCCTGGAAATGATGAAAATTTCCTGGGACGAGGAAAGGCATATTAAAAACAAACTGACTCAACAACTGCCCATTCTGCGTTCTAACTATTTACATCGTGTGCTTCAAGGCTACTTTGAGCCTCCAGAGCAAATGAAACAATCGCTGGAATTTATGGGCATCCATTTTCCGTTTTCTCATTTTATTGTCATTCTCGTTCAAGTGGACGACATGACCCGGTTCGCACCGAACCAAAGTGAAAAACAATGGGCATTGGTGCGATTTATCATCTCCAATCTGGCTGAAGATACAGTCTATGAAGGGCATACGATACATACGATCGACTTGGAGAAAGACCGGCTAGCCCTGCTCGTTAATCTAATGCCGGATCAGATGGATCATCCGACTTGCCGGGTGAAGGACATCGTATCCGGATTGCATCGCATGCTGGAGACTAGGTTCAAGCTGGCTATCAGCATAGCCATAAGCGGCGTTCATAAGGGCCAGCATCAGATTGGAGAAGCCTATTTGGAAGCGGCTGCCGCCTTGGAGTACAGGATGGTCAATGGGCAGCTGTCGACCTTTTACTATCATGATATTCGCCAGAAAAAGCTGCAGTATTATTACCCTGTCGAAACCGAGCTGCAGTTAATCAACTGTATTCGAAGCGGCGATACAGAGCAAGTGGTCCAACTGCTTACACAGCTGTTCGATCGAAATTTTCGCGACGAATCCATCACTCCGGAGCTCGGGAGATGCCTATTATTCAGTCTTGCCGGTACCCTGCTGCGTATCATGGCATCGGATTCGGATACGCTGGCCTACCGGAAGCTTACAGAAGGTGACATCCACCCTGTGCGTTTCCTGCTTTCCTGTAAAACAACCGACGAAATGTTTGAAAAAGCGAAGGACCTGTATGTATCGGCCGCCGAATCGTTCAAACTGGAACGAAGCGATCACAATGAACAGCTCCTGCTGCAAATTCAAACCTGCATTCAAGCGAATTACGCCGATCCCAATATGAGCTTGAATTTAGTGTCTGAGCATTTGCAGATCACGCCGCAATATATTTCACAATTTTTTAAAAGAGTGAGTGGACAGAACTTCAACGACTACCTGACTGTCGTACGCATGGATCACGCTAAGAAACTGATGTCGGATCCTGGACTGACCAACGCACAGATTGCCAAGATGGTCGGTTATACAAGCGATACGGTTTTCATTCGGGTTTTTAAGAAGGTCGAAGGCATTACTCCCGGTAAATATAGAGAGAGTATGACGAAATGTGCTGGATTAAGTGAATAGGAATTCTTACTGCATTATTCTACATTGGCAGCACACCTCTCATTAAAAGAAAGGATGTGCTGCTAATAGTTTTGCGCTCATCTTTCTCCGAGGATTTTTATCATTGCTCGTCTTTTTTTCCATGGACCATAGTGCACAATTATATGGACTCTACTAGCCGCTCCTCCGGAATAATAACCGGTTCTAATCATAAGCTTATACAAGAAAGCCATAAAAGGAGGGTTAAGTGAATTGACGAAAGTTAACGTTAGTTTGCGGCCCATTGTTAGCAAGCTGAATTTACCCACGGTGTTGAAAACTACGATTCTTCCGGGCGACTCCATCGAAAGATTATTTATTGCAACCCAAGTAGGAGAGATCTTTTACATAGGAAACGGAGTTATAGAGACTTTCTTAGATATTCGCCCGCGAATCCTGAAACTAGGTGGTTCTAGCGGCGGATATGATGAACGGGGATTGCTAGGGCTAGCATTTCATCCCCAATTTTATTATAATCGTCTATTTTATCTCCACTATTCAGTAGCTGGAACCCAAGGTCCAGGCGCTCTTCCAGGTGCTCCTCTTGAATCTTTTAAGCCTAACCCGTGCGATGCTAGCACCTTAAACCTAAAGTGGGTAAACAGAGAACATCAATACGATCATATCGATACAGTCGAAGAATGGATTCTGCAATCGAATGGCCAACCGCAAAAAAGGCGGACATTACTTAACATCAGAAGGCCATTTTTAAACCATAACGGTGTCAATAGCTTAAACTTTTCCCCTGAAACAGGAAAGCTTGTTTTGACAACCGGTGATGGCGGATCAGGCTATGATCCGTTTAATTTAAGCCAAGACGATATGGAGATCGCAGGTAAAATCATCGAAATTGATGTCGTTAAGAATACGTTTATCGATAATCCGCCCGTAGTTACGCGCTTTAATGAACTGCCCGTACCCATTCAGGAAACGCTTACGGTAATGGCCAAAGGCGTTCGCAATATACCCGGCATTTCATTTCAAAAGTTTTATAATCAGTTTATCAAATACGTAGGAAATGTCGGACAGGATCTCGTAGAGTCGATTTTTTCGTTCGTTCATTATAAACCGATACCGGTTACTCAGCTTATTCAAGCTTCTTTAATGAAAACGGAACCTGACCAAGAGGGATTTATTAACTTGGGCTGGCGCGGGTGGGAAGGTGCTTTTCCGACCTCGATCATAACCGGCTGCTCTGCAAATCCGGCATTGAACGAGAAAACAATTGCTTATTACGATGAAGCAGTAAAAACTTCCGTACGGCGTCTTCACCCTCTGACAAGTTATTTTCATGAAGATTCCCGAACCGATAAGTTTAGAGCAACTGCACTTACAGGAGTACAGCCCTATATGGGAAATGAAATCCCCTCTTTATCAGGAAACGTTGTGTTTACCGATCTAGCTCGAGGGAATGAATCTCAACTTCCCGTTAGAGGAGTCTTAGCTTATACCAGGGTAAGAACGGATTGTACGCTAAATGATTTTAATGTTATTGAAACCGATTATCAGTTTGGGTCTCAATCTTCGTATTATGTTAGTTTGGGAACGAATCTGAATCAAACCAGACTCTATTTAGGGGTTTATGGCTCGATGAAAGTGGCTGATGCTAACCAAGGAACCGTTTTTGAAATTGTTCCATGATTCATAACGAACCAAAGCCGGAGGGAAAGATGGACAACGTTATATCGTTCAAAAACGTATGGTTCCGGTACGATGCGCGCCAGGATTGGACACTTCGGGAGATCAATCTAACCCTTTATGAAGGAGAATGGCTTACGATCGTGGGTGGTAACGGTTCCGGAAAATCAACGTTAGTTCGATTGATTAACGGCCTGCTCCAACCTACATTGGGAGAAGTCACCGTTTACGGAAAGAATACATGCGATCATCGAAACTTATGGAATGTTCGCCAAAATGTGGGTATGGTGTTCCCCAACGCGGAGAATCAAATTGTTGGCATGACCGTTCAGGAGGATACGACTTTTGGTTTGTATAATATCGGCGTTTCCCCGGATGAAGCAGAATCCCGTTGCCGATCCGTCTTGCAATTGCTTGGGCTCTATGAACTGAAAGATCGTCCTCCGTATTTTCTATCCGGCGGGGAAAAACAAAAGTTGGCGATTGCCGGAGTTCTGGCCATGGAGCCCAAAGTGATCATTGTTGACGAGTCCACTTCCATGCTTGATACCGAAAGCGCCCGACAAATTCATGAGATCATGTCCGAACTGCATCGTAACCGATTCACGCTTATTCAGGTGACCCATGAGGTCGAAGAGATTTTCACTGCCGATCGTCTTGCCGTCATGCATAAAGGCAAGATCCGGTTCGATGGAACGCCCCAAGAAGCGGCTTCAAATTCATGCGTTTTTACAGACTCCGGCCTTCTCCCTCCGTTTTCTGTTCGAATGCGTGATCTTGCCAAACAAAAAGGACTGAATTTACCTACTACGAATGAATTTAAATTCGGGGATCAGTGATGGATATTATTTTAGAGAACGTCAATTGCATGCTTGCCGCCAGAACCCCTTTTAATAAAAAAGCCATTGATCGAATCTCGCTGCACGTTCCTGCAGGACAGTTCGTGGCGATTATGGGGCCGACCGGGAGTGGAAAAACCACATTGGGACAGTTGATTGGAGGACTGATCCTCCCTCAATCAGGGGTAATACGGATCGGACCTTACCAAGTCAATAAAAAGTCCGACCGCCTCCGTCTTTGGAAAGCAATCGGTTTTTTGTTCCAATTCCCCGAGCACCAAGTAATGGAGGATACGGTTTTCAACCATATCGGAGCCGGACTAAATCGACTAGGTACGAGGCGGGAATGGGTTGCCGAGCAAGTGAAACAAACGATGGAAGCCGTAGGTTTGTGCTTTTCGCAGTTCAAAGACCGGTCACCATTTCAAATCAGCGGCGGTGAATTGCGGCGGATCGCACTAGCAGGGGTGCTCGTTACGGAACCGAAAATTCTCATTCTGGACGAACCGACAGCGGGCCTGGATAGCTGGGAACGGAGCAGAGTGTTGTCGTATATAAAGCTAATTCATGATGAGAAAAAAATGACGGTTCTCTACATGACTCATCGGCTTGAAGAGGCCCTCGAAAACGCTGATCGGATTCTCGTGTTAAACCATGGTCAATTATACGCGGATTTCCACCCTTGTAACATTCGGGATCACTGGCAGCGGTTGGAGCGAATCGGTTTTGTGAAAACGCCCCTGCTCCGTTTTATAGATTCACTCGAAGAACGGTCCGCCAAAAATCTGCTCGATAGTGTATATAAAGAGGAGCAATTGATGTCATTCATCACGAATCTCTCTAGGGAGGAACTGTGACGTGCAATGGTTGAAGTTGCTGTCCTTCGGGCCGTCTATGAACACGCGCTCTTTTTTGCAGGACTTGGATCCTCGTTCAAAACTTATCTTTACAGCGACATATTTATCTTTGGTTACCATTTCAAATGATCTAGTCAGCGTGGTTTTCTATGCAATCGTTGGATTGTTGTTGGTTCTCGCCGCCCGATTACCGCTAGCTTATTTATGGAACGGCCTGCAGGGTTTGCTCCCCCTTCAGATCACGCTGTTTTGTTTCCACATGGTGTTAGGCGATCTTAAAAATGCAATTCTTCTGCCTTGCAAGCTCATTTTTTTTATCACAACGGCTATAGCGCTCAGTGCAACGACCCCCCCGACCAAACTGGCAGACGGTCTAGAAGCCATACTACACCCGCTTACTCGCATTCGATTTCCGGTTCAGAATTTCGTATTTATGATCTCAATTGCCTTCCGGTTTATTCCTCTCTTTATCGATGAAGCCGACTCCATGTTGAAATCGCAAAAAGTGAAACACGCGCGTTATAAAGGCGAAGGCTTTCGAACCACTTTACAATCTCTTCTTCAGCTTCTCGTTGCTCTGTTCGTTGCCGTGCTTCGCCGTGCGAACCAACTGGCTCTCGCGATGGACGCTCGTTGTTACTTACCGGGAAATAAAATCCGGGCACGCCGTTTACAGTTTAGTTGGCGCGATTGGTTGACGATCATTTCTGCGCTGGCTCTGCTTCTGATCCATGTGCTGTTGAAAGGAGAAGTTTTTGAACGATGAATCCCATGAAAAATTACTGGTTAAATTCTGTTTGTGCAGAAGTTTCAGAGATTAACACCCGTTTTGGAGCAGTCGAATATGCCACAAGAAAAATGATTACGGTCGCTTTTCTTGCCGCGCTATCCGCCATTTTTCAATCCATGGGAGGGTTACTGCCAGGGATAGGCTACTTGATTAGTCCCCTCGCTACAGCCCCCATTGTGTTATGTACGATCCTTTCCGTCGGTTCCGGTCTGACCGCCTATTCGCTCACGATTGTGCTTCTCTTTTTTATCCAACCAAGCGAACTGATCGTTTTTCCTTTCACGACAGGCTTATTGGGGCTTGGGATTGGCGGTTCGCTGTTATATTTGAAAATACGCTTGCCGGCCGTGGTTGCCGGATCTTTTTCTTTGTGGGCAGGAATCCTTTTGTTGCTATACGTTTTTCGATTTCCTGTTCTGGGCCCGGCAGTTTCATCTTCATTTAGCCTAAGTACGATCGCCATCGTTTATGTGTTCTCGCTTTTCTACAGCTGGCTTTGGGTAGAAATAAGCAGGTATTTCATTAAGAAAATAAGTAAAGGGATTACTTGATTAAGACTGGGCAGTCCGTACAGTCAGCATTTTTTTGTAACCAATAAGTTTCTTCAACGCAGTCTTTCTCGGTATCCAGTAATTCTCGTTTCTGTCTTGCTTACTACTAAAAACTAAATCCCACTATCCTTTCTTCTACCAACCGAAAATAATGCCCATCCGAATCATAAAAGGTGAAATAATTTCAATTATTTCATCCGATGTATTTGCATTTATTTCCGATAACGTTCTCGTATTCATGAACCCGAAAATCTTAAGCTCCAACGGGGAGAACGCGACGCGGTTAGGTTCGCAGGGTGTCCTCCTGATTCCACTTCTTTAAATTACCTCTGGTGGACCAACACGTTGTGAAAAGTAACGATTTGCTTCTCCATGCCCCTGCATTTTTCACTTCCAAAAAATAAAACGGCCAAACGATTGGGCTTGGCCGTTTTGATCTCTATGCCTTTTATTAATTGGCTTGATTCAAACTAACAGGTCCTAAACTACCATAAGACCCTTGGAATTGTCCTTTGAGGACATAAGTTCCAGGGCTAAGATAACCTACTGAATACTCGACAGGGCTTGAAGAAGTTGGCCCAATATTGACGGTAGTCGAGAAGACTGTACTAAGTTGGCCAGATGGTCCTTTGGAATAAAGCGTTAGATCAACGGTTTCATTCGTAGAGCTCCATAGGCCTACGCTTAATTTATGTTGAGCTGGTTGGAAAACTGTCAAATCATGGGATGTTGCAGTGTAAGCTGCAAATGCGCTGGTAGAAAAAGAGAAGCATGCTAATAATAGAATCAATACTACTTTTTTCATTCCTTCACCTCCCTTCTTTCCTTCTTGATTTAGAACGTCAGTAGAGAAAATATATGTAATCGTTAGATCAAAAGTAATATTTTAACTATTATATCAAAATAAATATTATATGCATATATATTAAAATTCTGATTAAAAAAGTGTTTGGTGTTGATGGTACGGTTAATCTATTAGAAAAAAAGCACCAATTCCATCTACAGTGCAGAGGAACTGGTACTTCTAGATTTTAGGTCTGAAAAGGAACCAAGGTAGCCGTGTTCGCAACTCCAATCATCGTTATGATCAATGTATTCACCATTGCACCGAGCCAAATGTTTCCTGTCAATTTGTATAGGCTCCGACTAATCATGGCTGCTGCAAATAATAAGAAAATAAAGGGAAGCAAAACCATGGGATAAAGTCTCGTCTCTTGCCAGAAGGAGTTGCCCGTCATAAATAAAACCGCATACTGGATTCCATTGATCAACATGATTCCAAGCACATTTCCGAATCCAGCGACAATCATGTTTACTTTTTCAGACTTGATATTGCTAAAACTCAATTTGTTTATAAATAACGCGTTCGTCAGATAGAAAATGAAGAAGAATGGCAGGTAGTTCATCCATACCAAGAACTTATCTGAATGGAATGTAAATACCCCCAGTATCCATAATTTAAAATTAGCATTTAAGAAGTATTCTGCCAAAAATACAACCGTAAAAAAGACTCCAAAGATACATAGAGCAAGTATAAAGGTCTTCATCCAATTGTTCAGACCGATTTTTAATCCTAGATGTTGAATAGAAAACTCAGCGTTATTTCTTTTCTCCAGTCTGTATTTCCATATAAACAGGGCTAATCCAACAAGACTATTAAAGATCGCCCATATCATAATATAGTTTGTAATCGGCTGCGGAAACCATTTTACAGACAAGAAACTGGACGTGCTCTTAAAAATAAACCGGTCTAGTTTTAAGGCTACAATGACTCCAACTGCAGAAAACAGCCAACTAAGCAGCCAGCTTATCCAAAAAAATCTGGTTTTCTTATTACTTTTTCCCGTTGGCATCGTACTGGTTAACGAATTCTTTTGTTCTTTTGTTAATTTTAACTGCCGGAAGTACGGAATTTTTAATAAGTAATAGGATGCCGGATAAATCAATAGAAAGATGCCCAATAATCCGATAAAACTAAAAAGCTCTTTCCAGATCCAAAGCTGATCGGTATTTTTTATTTTTGGTGAGAGCCCGAACGAATGGTTAAAAAAATCGACCGTTTCGGCAACTGTCTTTTGGGAAAAATGCGCCCATTCATGCGTTTGCTTTGGATTGTGAACTACTCTCAACGTTTGGCTTTCTGCATCTCCATAATATTGACCTACCGCAAAGCTTGACTGCTGTTCATCTTCTGGAAAAATCGAGTTAATTGCGACCAGGCCCTCAAGGGCATTGTTGGATAGATCACCATTTCCTTGGGACAAATCATAATTCCCCTCATCCAATTGACCATAAATAATTCCTAAGTTAGCGTGAATTTGGCTAAAAACCTCTTCACTTGATAAACGAATATTTCCTATTGGCAGTCCTGCTGATACTTTATTCAAAGAATTTGCATATTCCAGTTCACGATCCGTAATGTCTTCTCCGCCTTCCGAATCCGGAGTTTTCGCTTTTTCTATTGCAGTATAATACTGTGAACCATAATGCATTAACGTCATCCATGTTGACATCCCCCCCATGGAATGTCCCATAACACCGATCCGATGGTTATCGATGTAATCTAGATTATGGTAGGCAAATTCCACTAGAGGTATCATTCCCTCCCCATTTGCAACAACGGCCTCCATTACCGGTTCACTCGCCGAGCTTGATTTTCCATGATAGTATGCATCGAATGTCATGACAGCAATCCCTCTTCGCGATAATTCAATGGCATTTACATTCTGCATATGTTTATTGTTTAGATAACCATGCTCGGTTATAACCAAAGGAACCTTGTTCTCTGCGCTCGATCGTTTGGGTTTATATAGTTGTCCAGACAACCACTGTCCATTTTCAGTTGGAACCTTAAAATTAATGATTTCCGTCTTTCCAAAGGAAGTTTGCAAAAAACCGGATAAACAAACGCTTACAATAATCATGACAACAGATACGACAAATAACCTTCGTATGCTCTTCTTATCCATAAAATGCCTCCTCGAAGTATAAAAACAATATAGTTTCCACTGTAAACCATATTGTTTTTATACTATACATTATAAGTGAAAGCAATATAGAATATATCCCTTTGTTGAAGTTATTTTTTTTGATATAATTTTAAGAGCTAAATGAACAGGAAAAGAGTGATGTCGATGTCACTAGAATGGATGGGGAAAAATAGAATATTTGTTGAGAGGCTTGTAAAATTCGGTAATGCTTATGCGGACTCCTACAAAAAAGAGTATCCGTATAATACTCCTTTTTTATTTTCTGCTGCTCAAATTCAAGTACTAGAATATATATTGGAGAATGAAGATAAAAACCAAAACATGCTTGAAATTTCTAATCGGTTGGGAATATCTAAAAGTGCATTCTCGAAAAATGTCGCAAAAATGGTAGAGAAAGGGTTTCTCGAAAAATACCATACCTCTGACAATAAGAAAAACATTATTATTAAGGCTACCCAAACAGGCAAAGAAGTATATGATCAATACGTACATTACGCTTACGAAAAATCCTTCAAGAAAATCTTTTCCCTGCTAGATGAAATCCCTGAGCAGTATGTTGAGAGAATGGAAGCTATCTTAGATATAGCTGCTACAGCTACATCAGAAAAAACAAAGCAAAAGAAAGAGCAGGTTAAACTCATTCGAATAGAGTAGTAAGCGAAAGCTAGGGATACAGCATTTTAATTAATTGAAAGACATAGAAGTCAGCCTGTATTGGCTGACTTTTTTAATGAATGCTATGTCATTCACTATTTTTAAATTGATATGACATATGTTCCAAGTCTAGACAAATGACCGTTCTGCCATTTTCACTGGAATGCTTTCTAAAGAACTACATACTATCGCCATCGTCTCATGCTCTGCCGGAACCATAAAAAAAGAGATCCCCACCTTCGCGGAAATCTCCAATGCCTTTAAAATGATCATTCATTATTTAATATAATGTTGTTTTCTAAACGAAGAGTTCAACTTCCTTAAGAACACTTACTATACCCACAGTTCCCGCAAGTCTTGCATCCCTCGATGTTAATCAGAGACGCCCCGCCACAAGATGGGCACAGATCCAGCGACATGGAATTGCCGCCTGCGTGCGAACCATGTCCACCATATCCCGCGGCTACGGACTCACTCCCGGCATCTGCATCAGCAGGCGCCATCGTAGCTGCGACCGGTGCCGGATCATGGTCATGATCCGCCTCGGCGTTGTTCGCCACGTGCGTTTCGAGCGCCTTTGCCACCGCGTCGGCGATGGACTCCACGCGGTTTGCGCCGAAGCCGATCGCACCGGTGCCGCCGATGCCTTTGAGGTGCTTGATCAGCAGCTCTACCTTATTACCGTGGTCCCCGTATCGGAGGAACAGGGAGCAGACGCGTCCCAAGGCTTCCGCCATCGCGAACACATCCGATCCGGCCTTGCCGACGTTCAGGAAGATTTCGCTTGGAATGCCGTCCAGATCGTTGATCGTAATATACGCCATGCCGAACGGCGTGTTCATTTTATAGGTTGCGCCGCGCAGCACTTGCGGGCGCTTCTTGTATTGTTTATCCAGCCCGCTCTTGCTTGCTGAGGCTGTCACTGCCACGCTTGCAGCCGCCGGCTCCACGCTTGCCGCGTCCTCTGCAGCTTGGCCTGCCGTTTCCGCAGTAGAAGCTGTCGTCGCTTCGGTGGCTTTATCCTCTTTTTTCTCCGTTTGCAGCACCTGCACGTCGCGGCTGCCGTCGCGGTAGATCGTTACGCCTTTGCAGCCCAAGTCGAATGCCAGTTCATACAGGCGCTTCGTATCTTCAACCGTGAAGTCCGACGGACAGTTGGCCGTCTTCGAGATCGAACTGTCCACCCAGCGCTGAATCGCTGCCTGCACGCGGATATGATCCTCGGCGGAGAGACTCATAGCCGTGACATAATAATCCGGAAGCTCTTCGCCCGGATGGCTGTCCAGCCAATCCTGGGCAATCGGCACAAACTGTTCATCGAAGCCTAGACGGCTTTGACGGAAGTATTTGAAGGCGAAGTACGGCTCGATGCCTGTCGACGTTCCGACCATCGTTCCCGTGCTGCCCGTTGGCGCTTGGGTAATGACGGTAACGTTGCGCGCACCTTTTTTACGCACCGCTTCGGCAACTTCAGGATACACCTCGGCCATATTTTTCATGAATCCGCTTTGCAGGTACAGTTCGGCATCGAATGCTTGGAACGAACCTTTCTCCTCGGCAATATCGGCAGAAGCAAGATACGCTTCGCGCGCGATGAAGCCATACAGCTTATCCAGGAACTCCAGCGATTCCGGGCTGCCGTAACGGATGTTCAGCTTGATCATCAGCTCGGCCAGACCCATCGTTCCGAGACCCACGCGGCGCTCTTTTTTCTGGTTCAATTCGTTTTCTTCAAAATGGTACGGCGTCCGGTCAATGACATTATCCAGGAAACGCACGGAGTAACGCGTCGTTGTCGCCAGCTCATCCCAGGCAACGTCATGATTCGCTTCATCATAGAACTTCGACAGGTTCATCGCGGACAGATTACATACGCCCCAGCCCGGAAGTCCTTGCTCACCGCAAGGGTTCGTACAGATAATTGGATTGAAATACCAGCTGTTGGACATCTGGTTATAGTATTCCATGAATACGACGCCCGGCTCTGCCGATTTCCATGCGGATTCGATAATCGTGTGCCAGACCTCGCGTGCTTTTACGGTTTTATATGGAATGATACTGTGTCCGGCTTTCTTCCATTTATCCAGATCCCCGTCCCACAGCTCATCATAGTCAGGATCAGTAGTATCCGGGAACACCAGCTCCCAGTCCAGATCTTCCTTCACAGCCTTCATGAAGTCATTGCTGACGCATACCGACAGGTTCGCATTCGTAACTTGTCCCATCGTCTGCTTCACGGTAATGAAGTCCTCCACGTCCGGATGCCAATCGTTAATCATCAGCATGAGCGCACCCCGGCGGCTTCCGCCCTGCTCGATCAATCCCGTCGTATAACTGAACAATCCGCCCCACGATACCGCACCGCTGGAAGAACCGTTCACGCCCCTTACGATCGCGCGCCGAGGACGCAGGGAAGACAAGTTAATGCCGACACCGCCGCCGCGTGCCATAATCTCGGTCATCTCGCTCAGGGTTTCCATAATACCGCCCCGGCTGTCCTTCGGTGAAGGAATCACGTAGCAGTTGAACAGTGTCAATTCATCGCTTGCGCCCGCTCCAGCCGCAATCCGTCCGCCCGGCACCAGCTTCCAATCATCCAGAATCTCGCGGAACTTTCCGCGCCACTCTTCCTGCAGTTCCGGCGTTGCCTCAACCGATGACATGGCAGCCGCGAGTCGATCCCACATTTCTTCCGGCGTTTTCTCGATGGTTAACGTCAGCTTCTCTACATCCGATTCCACAAGCTCGCCCTTCCGTGTCTTCACCGTGACCTTGCGGCCTTCGCGCTTCACGATTTCGCCAACTTCCTTGGTCGGAAATTTAGGATCATCCTTCGTCAAAACGAGCACCACATCGCCTACTCTAGCGTTGTTGGTGTCCGCATCCTTCCAGGCATACCGGTCCAAAAAGATCTTCTCGCTTAAACCCTCCAGCCGCTGATTCTGCATCGTACTCAAGAGCAACTACCTCCTATATAAGATATAAAATTTAAAAAGATTCCCAAGTATATGCGCTCACCAACAACATAACCTGTTATGTAGCCGGTCAAACATCCAAAACCACTATATACACCACATATAGTGCTATTTATCCATTATACTACACTATATATAGGTTAACTATGCCGATAATGTGAAAATTAAGCCAACAGATCCAAGCTCCCGCTCGCAAGCTTCCGCTTTCTTCCTCTCGCTCTCTTTTTCGCTGTTCCCTATGAAAAAAAGTATGAAAATATCCAATTCCCGCAGCCGCACGCCCTATAGGATATTCCTCGCCTCCCGAATCCGTGCAAGGTTATGAAGACTTCTTTTTTCGTCCATACTACATATACACCGCTGGCCCGGAATCTTTCACAACAGGAGGAGATCGACATGAACCATCAGCCATCTGCCAACTCAGGCATGATCATCGACCCGCGTCTTCCCGTTCCATTGCAGATCGACCGTTCCTGGTTTGACGATCTCGCCAGTCGACTGGACAAGGGTGGCCCTTGGGGTGACTATCGTCTGGCCCAGCTTGCCGTGGAGGGCGAGAAATCCCGCTTGGTTACAAGCTTTGAAGAACTGCAATGCCTCAAGCACCTTGGCGGCTTATCCCCGCTCCCCCATCAGACCGATACCGCAAGACGCGTATTGTTCGAGATGTCGGGCAGAGCGATTCTGGCCGATGAGGTGGGACTTGGAAAGACGATTGAAGCCGGCCTTATTTTAAAAGAATACATTGTGCGCGGCCTGGTATCCAAAGTGTTGATTCTCGTTCCGGCTTCCCTTGTGCTGCAATGGGTTCGCGAGCTGAACTCCAAGTTCGGCATACCTGCGATTGCGCAGAAAAAAGCGTACTCCTGGGGCAATGACATCGTTGTCGCATCCATGGACACGGCCAAACGCGATCCGCATCAGGAGATTCTGCTGAATGAGGAATACGATATGCTCATCATCGATGAGGCGCACAAGCTCAAGAACAAGAAAACATCCAATTATCAATTCATTCAAAAGTTGCGTAAAAAATACTGCCTCTTGCTGACGGCCACACCGGTGCAGAACGATCTCAGCGAGCTCTTCAATCTGATCACCCTGCTGAAGCCGGGCCAGCTCGGAGGCCAAGGACAGTTTGCCGCTAATTTTGTTGTCGATAAACGAAGACCCAAGAACCAGGATCAGCTCAAGGATGAGCTGTCCAAGGTCATGATCCGTAACCGCCGCGGCGAAGGCGAAGTGAAATTCACCAAGCGATCCGTCCGCAATGTGGGGCTTAGCCTCTCGCCCGAAGAACAGTCATTATACGACGGCGTCACGTCCTTCGTCAAAGATCAGTATCAGGCAGCAGGGGGAAATTTAAGCAGTATGCTGTCCCTCGTTACCCTCCAGCGTGAAGTGTGCAGCAGCCGCGATGCCGTCTTCGTGACTCTTGTTAATCTGTCCAAGAAACTGCCGGAGGACTCTCCGCTGCGTGATAAAATCTGGGAGCTGGTCTATCTCATCAAGGCCATCAAAGCCAACACCAAGGCGGAAAAAGCCATTGAGCTGATCCAGCAAATGAACGAGAAGGTCATCGTATTTACGGAATACCGCGCCACACAGGAATACTTGCTGAATTACTTCCGCGATCACGGACTGATCTCCGTACCGTACCGGGGCGGAATGAACCGCGGCAAGAAGGACTGGATGATGGATCTCTTCCGCGGCAAGGCACAGGTCATGATCGCGACGGAAGCTGGCGGCGAAGGCATCAATCTGCAATTCTGCCACCATATGATCAACTTTGATCTGCCCTGGAATCCCATGCGGGTTGAGCAGCGAATCGGGCGCGTTCATCGTCTCGGCCAGACCAATGACGTGAAGATCTACAACCTGTCCACTTCGGGAACCATTGAAGAGCACATCCTGAACCTGCTGCACGAGAAGATCAACATGTTCGAGATGGTCATCGGAGGACTGGATGTCATTCTGGAGCGGTTCGAGAAGAAGGAATCCATCGAGAAGAGTCTGTACAAAATCATGCTGGAGTCCGGCAACGACGATGAGCTCCGCCAGCGCATCAGCACATTGGGCGACTCGATTCACCATATTAAACAGGATATCGAGCAGGGAAGCACCGTCGAAGAAAATCTAAGAGAGGAAGAAGCCTAATATGACCATGACGCCGCAGGAGGTGCAGCAGCACTTCATGGCCTATTTGGAAGCCACCGAATGCACCGTCATTGAAAAATCGCCTGAGCATGTCACCGTGAAACTGTCACCGCAAGCCGACAAAATGCTCACCAACCGCCCGTATTACTGGGGCTTCGTGGAACGTACCGGCGCTCCCGCCGAAACGTTGTCATTCAATTTCGTGTTTGATCCCGAGAAATACGACGAACGGCTTGCAAAGACCCAAGAAGCCGAGGCCAAAGCGCAGCTCGCCGCACCCTCACAGGATCCGCTCCTGGCCCGCTTTTACGGGAATGCCCCGGTTCTGCCTATCCTCGGTCCCGGCCGCATTCAGCGGGAGAATATTGGCTACGGCAGCAGCCGGCTCGCCCAAATCTGGAATGCTTCCCGGGAGGAAGGCAAATGCGTCTATCTGTTCCAGCAGCGCGATACCGAGCCGCGTCCGAGAGCCCGTTCCACTCCGTATGAGCAGTGGCTGGGCGTATGCTTCAAGGTGGAGTTCAGCTGTGATCTGAAGCGGGAGGAATTGTTTTTTCTCGGAATCTCACTATCTAGCCGTGCGATCGCCCAAGACTTCCCGGCGATCCTGAATGGACGCGAACTGACGCCTCGCTTGCCGGAGAGCGTTCACGTCAGACCGGCGGCTCTGACGCTCGAGCAGGCCGTAGATGCGCTGGAGAACCATCTTATCGACAAGATAAGCAAGCTGGACTATGACTGGGCAACCAAAGCAAGAGAACGTCTTGAAGAAGAACTGTTGGTGATCGACAGCTATTACGAGGACCTGCTCAAGGAGCAAGACGAAGAGAAAAAAGCGCTCATCGAGGAGCAATATAAGAACCGCCGGTCCGAAATGCAGTGGCAGTACGAGCCAAAAGTGAGCTTGTCCGTCATAACCTGCGGTCTATTTCATCTGTGTTCACCTGTGGGTGCGTCATCATGACGCCCCTCTACAAAAGCAGGCAAAAAAAGAACCATTCTCCCTTCTCCTACCGCGACAGCTTGCAACAGCCTTTGCAGAGCTTGTCCGATATGATGATTCCAACACATCCACGGCGCGTAGGGCCAAGGAAAGGCGGTTAATGATTTGAAACAGTGGAACATGAAACTTCATAACCATGATGACAAGGATTGCAAGAATTCCCAGCCAAAATCACCCGATAACAAGCAGACCAGCCGATATCGAATGCTGTCTGTCTCAATGATCGTAACAACTATCCTGTGGTTCAGCACGGTCCAGCCGCAGGCAAGCATGGCTGCCGCTAGCCAAGCCGACGTTTCCATTTCTGCGAACAGCCTTAATCTGACAGGCACTCAGCTTACAGCGGATCATCATATATTAGGCGTTTCAGGTGTTAATCAGAACAACGCCGTGGCTCAGGTGCCCGGGAGTTTGATGGGCTTTGCTGAGGAGACTGTCGCTCAATTATCGGCCCATGCGCCATTTACGACCTGGGATGAAGCCAAGCTCGAATTCACCCCGCTCGGTCCGGGCACGCACGGCTGGTTGGTCACGATTTCCGCTGAAGGACTGCCGCAAGGATACATGATTATCAGTGCAGGAGAAGACGGTGGATATATCCTGAGTGAATACGGGATCGGCTCGACCCTTCCCTATAGCCAAGCGCCGCTGAAAGAGCGGCTCGCTGCGGAAGGACTTGTGAAGGCCGAAGGATCGTTGCCTCAAGGAAGCATCTTGCGCAAGCTGTATGACGTGTCCCCCGTCTGGCAGGTTCAGCTGCCCGGCAAGAAGCCGATCTATTTTAGTGCATTGAATAGTGAAGCTCTCCCGGATGAGCCCCAGCAGACGCATTCAACGACTAAGCCGGTATCCGTATCTCTGCCTGACGCATCCAAAGGACTCGTAGCTTCATCCACATCTAATCATTGGTATGCCGGAACGCCCTTCATCGCAACCGGCGACTCCATTGATCCTTACGATAATCTGCTGTGGCTGACCTCAAGCGATCTAACGACCCGAAGCAGCGCCGATCTGCGGAATTTACTGCAGGAGCACTCCATCCTGATTTTCAAGTCCAAAAAAGGAAATGCCGCTTACGGCACACCTTTTAACTTAACCGGCTGGCATCGCTGGTCCTCGGGGAATCAGGAGAACCCGGCTGCGCTTTATGTTTCGGTTCCCTTGCGGAATACAGACACCCTCCGTTTCCTGCCGGCATCCCGGTTAATTGGACAAGGTCAATTTTATGCCCAGCCGGAATAATACGGGTTATAGCAAACAGCCCTCACCATGCAATATGCCATAACTGACAAAAGGACGCGACCCTTTTATGGGCAGCGTCCTTTATATTTCAAGGCGGTTTATAAGTGTGTACTCAGCACTCACAAGGGTCGATAGCCATCCAAAAGCATGTTCCGAGCCTGACATCGTGCCACAGGGAGCAATTCGCACGATGTACAAAATGCGACTTCATGAAGGAACATGCAGTAGCTGCTACTTTGTCCTTTTTTTGCGCTTGGTGGTTACATCCTCTTTCCATAGCGACATGGAGAACGGAATCATGCCGAACCACCTTGTGGTCCAGGATTCCTTCACCTTCGCCTTGCGCCGAACGTCCTTGGGCGTATCTATATAATGAACCACGCGCTCGGTAATGTACTTGATCAAATCATCGCCGCTAGCCATATGAATCAACTCCTTATGGTTTATCCACATCCCAGTATCAGTTTGCTCCATTTCGATCGATTCTAGACGCACGCATTTGAACGGCATGATTTTTCCGCTAAATGCACATTCTAATAAAGCCGAAATTTTACGCGAAAGAAGGAATCCATCATGGTTAAGGCAGCAGGGGTGTTGATGCTTCTCTTTACGCTGGCATTCCCGGGTTCTGTCATTGAAGCCTGTCCAGTGAAGAAGCATGCCATGACGCATCCCGCAAGAACCGTTCATCAGACATCGATACAGACAGCTGGGCTTACGTCCAAAACGCCGGAATCCACCCACTCTTCGGGTCAGGAAATCGACCAGTCCAAGCTCCGGCACCTGCACCCTTTTGCTCATGATGTCATCCTGATCGATGTGGGTCATGGCGGTATTGACGGCGGTACATCGTATGGGGACATTCTCGAAAAAGATATCAACCTGGCCATTTCACGCAGACTGTTCATGCTGCTTCGCAGGGAGGGATATCATGCCGTGCTGAATCGCGATGCTGATTACGCCCTTAGCGACGACAACCGCTGGCATCGAAGCTCCTCCAGACATCGCCGGGATTTGTCGCAGCGTAAACAGCTCAGCAGCGAAATTCCGACCAAGCTGGTGGTCAGTGTTCATGTGAATTGGGGAAAGAATTCCTCCCGACGTGGGGGAATCGTGCTCCACCAATCCGAGGGTCGCAGCACCTTGCTTGCGGAAACCATTCAAGAACAATTAAATCTGGTTTATCGCAGCAACAATGGCATCATGATAGGCAAGCCGTATTATCTGCTCAATCAAACCCAAGTACCCGCCGTCATCGTTGAAACGGGTTTCCTCAGCAACATGGAGGACCGGAAATTATTAACCGGCCGAAACGGTCAAATGCAGATCGCCGAGGCCATTGCCGACGGGATTGTCAGTTATTTAACGGCCCTGTAGTTTGGGGCTTTTTTTGGTTTCATCCTACCCGGCTCAGTAGCCAACACGATTCGGAACGGAAATCATCTGTTCGTGGCCTTTCTGGGATATTCCGATTACCACCGCCACATTTCTGTGATTGGCAAAGATGTACGTTCCACTTGTCCCATTGTCCGAATGTTTGGGGAATGATGTGCCTCTTCCCTGACCGAGGCCGCAAAGAAATCGGGCGTATTGCTGATCGACTTCACAGCACCACACTTCCGTACAGCGGGTCAGCGGCAACATTAGCGAGATAATTCACAGCATGCGCAGCCAGCGCCTCAACATATGTACAGCCTCCCATACAGGGATCGGAATCACCGGCTCCTTGTCTGGAAGGCTATTGATTTTTTATCGCTATGCAAGATATGGGCTGACCTTTGTCGGATAACCTTATACCGTCAGTTACTCACAGCATGTCGAAACCGACTTCGGCTCTACTGCTAACATTAATACGCAGGCAGCGGATTCGGCCGCCAGCTTGACTGCTCCCTAACCAGATCACTGATACCCACAAACTCAACCTTTGTCTGCAGTTTCGGAATGGTTCCTTTCAGCGCTTCTGCCGTGCGGATTCCATACACGCCAACATGACCTATTGCAATGCAGGATGTTCTCTCTTCCGCATGCTGCGCCGCGGTCAGGAGCTGCTTGCTCACGTGCTGAACGGTATGAACGTCATCCAGGAAGATATCGTTGGCGATGGACGGCATCCCCTTCTCCGCTGCCAGTTTGCCAACCACGCTGTGGTAATTCGTCTTGCTGTCGATAAAGAACAGCCCTCTCTCCCTGCATACGTCGAGTACAATGGACATAACCCGCGCATCCCCGGTAACCTTGGAGCCCATATGATTATTAATCCCAACGGCGTAAGGAACCGAATCGATGGCCTCTTCCATGCGTTTACGAATTTCCTCATCGGTGAGCGAACTAAGAATGGCACCCGGTCCAAGCCAGGAAGTTCGTCCTTGCTTAGGCTCCATGGGCATATGGATAATGACGTCATGGCCTTGCCGATGCGCGGCTTCGGCGTCCTTCACGCTTGTCGGCAAAAAAGGCATCACGGCCACCGTGATCTTGATTGGCAGATTGAGCATTTCCTGAGTCCCTTTCTGATCATTGCCAAAATCATCGATGATGACGGCTAGCTTATTGACTTTCGCTTCCTGACCTGGCTTGTTGAGTCCGGATTCTTCGTGCACTTGGTTTGGTTCCTGACGTGACAGATCAGCCGAAGCAACCACCCCTGCCCCATAGCCGATCTGTGGTCCGTTCACGATCCCCCATGCCATACACAGCAGGATCACCAAATTTTTATATACCTTCCGCATCTTGACGCCCCTTCCCACTCCTATTCATACATACCTAACCGTATTGTTTGAGAAAAGTTAATCAAATATGTAAGTCAGAAAGTAAATGTTGCCGATTAGCAAAGCGCTGGGCATAAGAAAATTCCTTGCACAAGGGATAACAACAAGGCGCTTCCCATACACGGGAAGCGCCTCGTTTCAGGCAATGACTTGGCTGGCAGGGCAATCCCATCTTTCAACTAACCATATCAGTGTTTACTATGAATACGCGCATCATTTTATTTGCGTTAAATCCTCATCCCGCCCATCCAAATCTCAACACAAAAAAGCTCGTAAACTGCTAAAAAGCAAGTTTACGAGCTTCTTCATAAGGATGCGGTCGAGAGGACTCGAACCTCCACGGGGGTTAGCCCACACGGACCTGAACCGTGCGCGTCTGCCAATTCCGCCACGACCGCGTATCATGTTCATCGCTTTTAGGAGACAAGCTCTTATCAGCGGCGACAAGATATATAATATCACGCCAGGTAAATCGAGTCAACACTTTTTTTGAGCTTGATTAAAAACCTGTTTTTCGGTTAAAATAAGAACATAAGTTCTCATTCAATAACCATTTTCTATATAAAGGCGGTGATGTTGATGGCCATACCGGCTGTTACGACAGAAGAACGAGCATTGATCAAGAGTTACCTGCTGCTGATGTTCATTCATAAAGTGTTTGAAAGGGATTGCCGAATCATTCAGGAGAGCGGTGTCTTCAAGAGCCCTCAATTGTATGTAGAAGTTGTGGGGAACGGAGCCAAGCGTGCTGCTGTGCTTCTTCGTGAGGTGAAGCAGGAATTCACCAAGCGGGCGATCAAGGTGTATGATATTGGGCAAAACCAGGATGGAATCCAGGCGCGATATGCATGCCGGGGTTACATTGGTTCGATGAACATTCTATGGCCATCCTTCCGTGAAGAGATGATGGACCGCATGCGAGCCTATCTGGGGCTGGTTTCGCCCGAGACCGAGTCCTCCGAGCAAGCCCATCCTCCTGCCGCTGTTTCCGCCCGCTAAATCGCCGCCCTTTAAACAGAGAATAACCGTCTCCCCCCACTGAACAAGAATGCTCCGGTTGAGACGGTTATTGGTAACACGTGAATCAATGAAGATTATGCTGCACGCGGGTCAGTCCCTGCGAGAGAGCATGTCCCGCACTGGCGGCAGACGCCACGGCTACAGCCTCCATAATCTGAGCATCCGAGGCTCCCTTCGCACGGGCTTCCTCCATATGGTAGAAGGTACACAGCTCATTATTGGCAAACAGTCCGATCCCGAGCGCGATCAGCTGCTTCGTCCGCTCATCCAGCTCGCCATCCTGAAAGCAAACGCCGGTGAACTGATGATACGCCTCTGCCATCTCCGGCATGCTCTGCTTCAAATTCAGAATTTCATTCTTATAAGCCGAGACCTTGTCATTGGACATTTCCATAACCCAAAGCACCTCTTCCACAAAAATTTGATGCGAGGTTAAGTTGTCCGACAAGTTCGAGATCTATGCCTACTCTTCGATCGGGCTTATTCTTGGATCATTTTTAAGCTGGTAGCTGTAGCGTCGATCCAGTTTAACGACCCGCCGGTTTCTGCGGCGTATAATGACCTGCTCCGGGTCCCAGGCTACAACAAAGCCTATAATATCATTGGTCTCCAAGCCATCCCGCACAACCCGGACCAATTCGCCGGAGAGCCGCAGCTCATCGAGTCTTTCATCGCTAATCATCACCATACCTCCTTCATAAACGAACTCTGCAAAAAAAGACCTAAATGAGATCATTTAGGTCTTTTGAATGCGTTGCGATATCGACAAACATCCCGACTAAGAGATGTTCTATATACCTATTAACGCTGTGCCGGCTCAATGCTGTCATTCTTCTCGTACCAAAAATCCAGAACGGTTGAAGACATGACGCGCTTCTCGATATATTCTACCTGCTGAGGCGTAAACTGTTCCTTCCATTCGAAGGAAACCTCCTCACACAATCCGGCAATCGTCAGCAGTTCTGACCAGGCAACATAGCGTTTGTACCAGAAAAACTGAGGATGTTCAATCATATAGGGATATAGATCATCAAACTCCGTATGTTTACAATCCAAAGCACGTTCAAAATGTACCTTTGCTTCATTCAGCTTCTCAATCAAAAACGGCTCGGTTACAGGTTGTTTCCCCATGGTGCTGCCTCCTCTCTCTTGCCTACCTCTTTATTATAAGCGAAAATCACGGAGGCGAAAAGATTTTGTTGTGATTTTAGGCTGAAATCCATTTAAAATCGACTTCGAATTTACACTATTACGCACTCCAGAGGCTAGGGTACAAACGTTCATGACTTAAGTCCTGCCTTTCGGCTCTACTCCTGACATATCATTAGCGTTTGGTAAATTCCTAATCCTAGCTGAACGTAATCTTGCCGTCCTCAAGCGACGATATGGCGACAAGCGATTCCACATGAACATTCTGTTCGCGCAGCGTTCGCGCTCCGGCCTGGAAGCTCTTTTCAATCACAACGCCAAGCCCGATTAATTCCGCCCCTGCTCGTTCAATAATCTTGATCAGGCCTCTTGCAGCGTCCCCGTTCGCGATAATGTCATCAATGAAGAGTAACTTATCCTCTTCACCGATAAACTGGCGCGATACCATAATGTCCGTGACAATGCCCTTGGTGAAAGACGGAACCCGCTCACACAAGGCGTCTGGATCGGCGAGCAGCGTTTTTTTGCGCCGGGCGAATACCATCGGAACTCCCAATTCCAGCGCCGCGGCAAAAGCAACAGAAATGCCGGAGGATTCCAGCGTTACGACCTTGGTCACACCGCTTTCTTTAAATCTCGCCGCGAATTCCCGACCCATATCCATAATTAAAGCCGGATCTACTTGATGCGTCAGCAGAGCATCCAGCTTCAGCACCTGATCCGACAACACGACACCTTCTTTGATGATCCGCTCCTTCAACCAATCCATCCAAAAGACCTCCCACGATTCCTTTGTCGTAAAAGTAACATATTCCTCCCTGTACGGCAAGTACAAACGGAGACTCCGTCATTTAACTGTACGGTTTCCGTCATCATTCCTGACATTGATCTCCGTTGCCGGGCGCTCATCCTTGTCATACCTCCGGCAAAGGACCTGGACAGGTAGGAGTCATGTCCCAGCTGAGCCAAGCATACCTTGTACTATGCAGAACGATTAACTTTCAAGGGGGATGCGGGGCTTGCGTAATTCTATTCGTGTTTTACAGATCGCCTTTACATATATCGGAACCATCGTTGGCGCTGGCTTTGCGACCGGACGGGAAATCCTTCAATTCTTTACCCAATATGGACAATGGGCCACACTGACCATTCTGCTTACGACAGGACTATTCATTTGGCTCGGCACGAAAATCTTGACGATATCCAGGCGGATCGGGGCCAAATCCTTTGAGGACTTGAACAAATTTCTGTTTGGAGAAAAAGTCGGCGTCTGGATCAGCCTCTTTATGTTTGTCATTCTGCTCGGGGTGAACAGCATCATGCTTGCAGGCGCCGGATCTGTTTTTGTGGAGCATCTGAATTTAAGCTATCAGACCGGGTTGTTTGTCACGATGATCGGAACCTATTTCATTCTCAGAAAAGGCATCCAGTCCATCATGACGATGAACAGTCTCGTTGTTCCCATGATGCTGACCTTATCGCTTGCGATTATTTCTCAGACGATTCAAGCGCCGGGTGCCACCCGTTTCTTAACCTTGACAACGGACCATAGCCTGCCTGCGGTTTGGCTGGCGCCCCTGCTCTACACCGCCTTTAACCTGGTCATGGCAATGCCGGTGCTGGTCCCGCTCGGCAGCCAGACCGAAAGTGCGCGCACCGTAACCTGGGGAGGCATTATTGGAGGTACGGGGGTAGGGTTTATGCTGATGGCAGCGCATTTTGCGATGTCCGCCCATATGCCCGGCATCGCCCAATTCGAAATCCCGATGGGCAGCATCGCCAACCAGCTGGGCTGGCTGGTGCAGATCATCTATCTCATTCTGATCTTCCTTGAAATTTTCAGCACCTTCGTGGCCAATATCTACGGGATTACCCTGCAGGTTCAGCAGCGAACCTCGCTCTCGCCCAGAGTGATTACCCTTGGCATCATGGTGTTCTGTTATTTCTTCAGCCAGTTCGGGTTCAGTTCCTTGCTCTCTCTCCTCTATCCGATGTTCGGGGGACTGTGTCTGCTCTGGGTGCTCCGACTAACTTTGTTCGGAACCCCCGATATCAGGGGAAAATAAAGGGGCTTTCCCAAAGATATGATAAACCTGCCCTTGGGAAGCCCCTTCTTATGGCTACATCGTGATAAATTGTGCATTGGGTATGCGTTTCATGGTTTGCTCCGCTACATGTCGATGACACGTCATCATCACGACTTGCCGGTCTTGCGACAATTCCGCGAGAAGCTCGAGCGCATGTCCGAGCCGTTCACCGTCAAAATTAACAAACAGATCATCAAGCAATAGCGGCAAACCCATTGCATGTGGCATCGATTGAATCAGACCGAGCCGCATCGCCAAATATAACTGTTCCGCCGTGCCGCGGCTAAGCCTGCTGCTCTCCACCAATTCACCAGTCGGGCGCTCTGCCAGCAGGCTCTGATCTCCCATCCGCATGACCATCCGGCTGTACATGCCGCCGGTCAGCATGGAGAAGTAGCGGGAAGCCAGCTGCAGCACCTGCGGCTGTTTCTCTTCCTCGTACATGCGGCGCGTACGTTTGATAAATTCGGAGGCCATCGAACGTACCGCATATTGCGAGACTAATTCCCGCAGGGCGGATCGTTGCTCCTCCAGCTGCTGCAGGGCGGAATCCTGGTTTCCCGCTGCTTCCAGTGACTCTCTCTCCTGAAGCAGCCGCCCCCGCCGTTCCTGAAGCTCGTCCCGCAGGTGGAGCGCGGCGGATACGGCTTCCTCCTTCTTGAAACATTGAGCTTCAAGTTCCGCAGCATCCGTTAGCTCCAGCAGCTGTTCAAGCTGTCGGCGACCCGCAGCATCCCAGCCGCTGAACATGGTAATTTCGTGATGGCGGATCGTGCGAACAAGTTCCTCCCGGCGTTTCGCAGCAGCTCCCATACGAAGAAAGGTTTCTTCGTCTGCCGATTGAGACGATGCAATCAGAGCCGCTTTACGCAGCTGCAGCCCTTCCCGCTCCTCTTCTATCGCAGCCCACTCTTTGCGAAGCTCTTGAATACGCTCTGCAAGGACCTTCTTCTGTCTCGAATCCTCTTGATAGCTCTTCCATCTGGAATGGACGTTGCCGAGCTCAGCGACGGCTGGGATTCGGCTGCCGTTAGCGTCTCCTCGGGGATCCGCCGCAAAGATCTCATGGCATTGGATGATATAATCCTCCGCCTCTTTTAACAGCACATCCATTTTCAGGCCAAGCGATTTCTGCTGCCGGATCAGCTCCTGCCCCTGCTCAACTTTTACGAATACGTCCAGCATCACGTCAGGCGACAGACTCTGCGGGAGTGATATGGACATAAGCCAAGCCTCCCACTGCCGCTCCAGCTCCAAATATCGCTTCTCTTCCTGATCGATGGCGCCCTGAACCGTTTGTAATTCAACCTGTTGCAGCGCAGCCTTCTCCTCAGCCGCCGCACAATCGGACGTCAATCGATCGAGCCGCTGCCGCCATGCTTGCCAGCCCTCCATCACGGATCGAAGCTCGCGCATCTGCGCCTCCACCATGAAGGGGTCGCGAGCCAGGACAACGTTTTTGTCCCTTCGACTGCCCGGGATCGTACTCACTGCTGCTGCCGCGTAAGGGGCAGAGACCAGCCTGGAATAGAGATGATCTATATGTTCCGTTCCCTGCCCGTCTAGATTATGGATCTCATTCGAAACCGTACCATGAACTTCCCGGCCATGTAGACCGCTCCAGAATACATAACTCATGCCGAGCAGCATCACGATGCCTGAGACCACGGCAGCTTCCGTGGTTGATGTCCATAGCAATACAGCTACCAACAGGAATGTCATAACAGCCATTCCCGCCAGCAGACCCTTGTACATCCGAGGTAATCGGCCCCTCCCCGATTGGCGCGCGGAAGAAGGCTCAGGCTGTGTCCGGGTCAATCTCCGTTCGCGCCAACGCTCGATCTCCAGCTGCAGCTGATTCCACAGTGCAGCGGTCTCCTGGGGCGCTGCCGGCTGAATCATGGCAAATGCCTCTTGTCCCCGATCCATTTCCTCGCGCAGCTGCCGCCTGGCTTCCCGCTGCGCCGATTCAGCTGCCGCTGCAGAACGCTGGGCTCCGCGCTGTTCAATGAACAGCGCCTCCATCCGGCGATCATATCCGGCAAAGGCCGTACTGATTCGTCGTACCTCCTCGCGCTCCGAAGCGGATACTGATAGAGTTAGCATCTCTTGCCGGGTCCATGCCGGATCGATATCTCGGAGCAGCTGTTCCAGCCGGATCTCCTGAGACTTGTATTCGGCCGTAAGATCGGCAAGCTCCCGGTTTACGGCTTCGTGCAGGCTTCGTTTCGCCCACAGCTCCTCAATCCGTTCGCCATACTGTTCCATGAACGCATTAAGGGGGAGGGCTCTCAGCTTATCCTCCACGTCCTCGATCGCCCGCTCGACGCGGATGGACTGGGCGAGAAGGAGACGCTCTTCTTCCTGCATCTTTTCGTAACGGGGGATTCCATCCGGAGGAAAGTTGCCACTGTCCATCAGATCCTTCAGTTCCAACCTGGCCTCACGCCATTCCAGCCAGGCCGGACGAATATCCTGGGCTTTTCGAAGAAGCGACAAATCCTCAGCGTCCCTGGTACGATCCTTTTCCAGAAGATTCAACTGTTCCTGTATTTCCAGAATGGATGTAAGGGTCTCGTTATATCGGGAAACGTACGTCTTGCTCTCGGAAACCTGGGTTCTTAAATGCTCGATGGATTGCAGCAGCTTGGCGGTATGCTGAACCTTTCCGCGCGGCTTATACAGCTTGTCCATCTCCTGAGACAACTTGCGTTCGGCTTCCAGTATATTGGCCCCGCCGCCGATTCCGGCATGGAACAGGTAACCGCTCATCTCGGCAGATTGCAGGCTGCGGATTTCCTGCAGCTCGCTTAACGAGATAGCAAACAGCTGACGAAACATATCTCTGGACACACCGCCCAAGGCATATTGCTCCAGCTCCTGCTGTCCAAGCTCGATCACGATCCCGTTATCCGCTAGTTTATGAATATGTACGCGCTCACCCCTGCTGGTGGCTGAATTTCCTTCTCTGGGCCGGTTGTAGCGCCGGACCACCCAAGGTACTCCCTCCTTATCCAGAAAACGCAGCTCGCCGCCGTGTACGCCTTCCCCCGAAGGCTCGCCGCGTTCTGCCGGCGAGCCCTTCCCCGGGAATCCGTACAGCATGGCTCGGATAAAATACAGGACACTGCTCTTTCCAGCTTCATTCGGCCCATACAGCACGGTCACAGGTGCATCTATCGCAAGGCTCATGTCCCGGACGGCTCCGAAACCTTGAATGTTCATCCGCTCTAGTCTCATGTTCCGACACCTTCCCCTTGCGAACGGTCGCGCAGCAATAACCCTAAGGTCAGTTCCTCCGCTCTGCGAACCCATTCCAGCATTTCCTCCGGACTGATCTCGTCCAGCAAGGAGCGGAGCTCCGCATGCTCCAGCAGAGGCTCCAAGCTCTTCGCAACAACCCCGTCAGGATCTTGAACCCGTCCCTGTTCCCCTCGAACAAGACGAAGCAAGTCCCCTGCAAAGCTGTCTTCCGCAAGCAGCCTCTCTGTATCGATCGCGTCCCCGGATTGAAGGGAGAAACTCTCGATCCAGACGCATCCCCGATAGCCGCATGTCTGTCCCTTCGCGGCTTCTCTTCTCCGCAGATCGGTCAGCAGCTCATCAAGCACATATCCGCCTTCAAGCTGACGATGAACCGGACCTCTTCCCGTAATCCGAACGCGGATCATGCTAAGCCCATTCGCGTACGCTGTGGTTATTTTGGTGAGAATGGATTCCAAAGCGCGTCTCCATTCATCGACATCCTGATAAGAATCAAGTGGCGCTTCAACGATGTGCCAGCGCATGGAATCAAGTTCATGGAAGCTCAGCTTCGAGTTCAAGCTCCCATCCACATCGACGATATAACATCCCTTGGGTCCTGTCTCCCGGACATGACGTCCCTGGATATTTCCCGGATACACAATATAAGGAGATTCCTGCAAGGTTCGACGGGAGTGAATATGCCCGAGCGCCCAGTAATGAAATCCGGCCTGGATTAGATCCCTTTTTGTACAGGGTGCATAGGTTTCGTGCTGGGGATCCCCATCCACGTTCGCGTGCAGAAGTCCGATATGGTAGAGAACGGATGACGGAGCAGGATAACGTATCGCAATATTATCGGTTACCTTCGAGGTCGGATACGACATCCCGGTAATGACCGCCACTTCTTGATGATCCGAGCGGCGAACCGCCGTTACGCTTGCAGGCTCCGCCCCAAACACATGGACATGGGGAGGCAGCGTCATAGTAAGCTTGGTGCTGTCCAGCGGATCATGATTTCCATGGATTACATATACCGCAATCCCTTCCATTCCCAGACGGTTAAGGGACTCCAGGAAGCGAAGCTGTGCGCGCAGCGAGATGTTGGAGCTATCATATATATCCCCGCTGATGACGATAAAATCAACATGCTGGTCGATGGCGAGCTGCACGAGCCGCTCCAGCGCACGGAAGGTCGATTCCTGAACGAAAGACCGCAGGTTGTCATCGAGCCCGCTGATCCCGATAAACGGACTGTCCAGATGTAAATCCGCAGCATGCATAAATCGAAAAGAAGCCATAACCGATCCCTAACTCTCTATCATAGGTTGAAATTTCAAATACATTTTTTTCAGTTCATTTACGGATCTGGACAGGGAGTATTGACTCTTCGCCTTATCCGAAGCGGTCCGGGCAAGCTCATAACGATAGAGCGGATCACTGATGACCTTCTCGAGCGCCACGCTGAGTGCTATCGGATCCTCCGGCGGTACAAGCAAGCCGTTTACCCCATCCTCGATCTGCTCAGCGATGCCGCCGACATCGGTGCCTACCAGCGCAAGGCAACTAAGCGCCGCTTCCGCGAACACCGAGCCGAACGCCTCCGCTCTCGAAGGCAGGACAAAGATATCAAAGAACGGCATAAACTCCTCGGGATGCAGCGTATATCCGTAAAAAATCGTCTCCTGGTAGATGCCGAGTGTTTTGGCCATCTCCTCGAGCTCCTGTCGGGAAGGTCCGTCGCCGATAATATGAAGGACGTAATCATATCCTTTGCGTTTCAGTTCCGCGCAGGCTTGGAGCAGAATGTCCAATCCTTTTGCAGGTACCAGACGGCATACCGTAATCAACTGCGGCACCGCATTTTCATGAGGCACTGGTTTAAATCTTTTATCATCAAATCCGTTATGAATAACCCCGATTGATTCGGGGGTATTCACGTACGGAGCCATGTAATCCTTGAAGGAGTTCGACACCGTCAACAGACGGTCGCTGATGTACTCAAGCTCCTTATATAAAGAGACCAGGAATCTGTGCTCCAGTCCTCCTTCTTTGATTCTTCCGTTCAGGATGAGCTCGCGCTCGTAACTGGAATGCACGGTTTGGATGAGCGGAGCCTCAGGGAATACGGCTTTCATCGACATGCCTGCAATCGGATGATGACTGTGGATAAGATCATAAGGCTTTTGAAGACGCAGACGTGTCCACCACAGGTAATCCCGGTAGGTTTGAAGGTATTTGGCTACAATCGCACTCCCTTCGAACTCTTTCCAATCAAAGGTATGGAATACCGGATCCTCCTGGCCTTTGTTGCGGATCCGCTTGGGCAACCAGAACATCTCCATCTCCCAACGGGAGGAATGAAAACGCTCCTGCAAATAAGGAATCATGGACGAGACGCCACCCGGCTGTTCAGGAGGGAAGAATAATGCTTGAAGAAGTTTCATGGGGATCCCCCTTTCTCTAAATCTCTTTTCAGATTCATTGTTTTTCGATATGATATATTAGAACATATGTTTCATACAAAGGAAACCTATCCCTACTCAGGAGTGAATCGATTTGTCCTATGAATTGAGTTACTGGTCCACTTCTCCACTACCTACCATATTTGCTGTATGCGGAGCTTATATCGCGCTTATGATGCTGATCATGTGTCTCTTTATGTACAGCAAGCAACGCAAGAATGCTTACATATATATGGCGGCAGCCTTCTTCTTCATTATGACATACGAGGGTCTGAACATCCATTCGGCTTGGAGTGGAAAATCTGTTTTTCCACCGGAATCGGACGTCCTTCGTTTCATTCAGCTTTTTTCGTTTGTCCTGCTGAACGTCTCGATTGTCATGCTGTACCGTAGAGTCAAGACCATGCATTATTGGCTTCCCTTGTTGTCAGCCGCACTGCTTATGCTTCCGCTCATTCTTCCCTCATTTCTTCCTTACACCCTGGACCCGATATGGCAAAGCATATATTTTGATGGTTTTCAGCTCGTTGCACTCTATTTGGCTTATACCAAAGTCACCCCGCGGATCGGACAACCGATCAAATATGCGATTGGACTTGCCGTCTACGCCATCTCGGCTATCCTGCAATCCATACATACCTATTCCGGCAGTCTGTCGCCTGCGCTTCAGGGACTCGCACTCGCCCTGCCGGTGCTTTTCTATAGCATCGTGTTCTTCATCCTGTTCAGACGCATTGTCGAGCTGATGCAGTCCATCTACCGGTCCGCCATTACGGACGGATTAACCGGGCTCTACAACCGCAGGCATTTTATGAAGTATCTGGACCATTACGCGTCTCAGGAATTGAAGATATCCGCTATCTTCTGCGACATCGACAATTTCAAGAAGCTGAATGATACCCAGGGCCATGCCAGAGCCGATGAAGTGCTGAAGCAGGTCGCCGCCATTATGGAGGAAGAGCTTGATGGTATCGGGATTACCGGCAGGTATGGCGGTGAGGAATTGGTCGCCCTGGTGGTTGATCGCAAAGTCAAACCCGCGCAGGTCGCCGAGAACATCCGAGCCAGAGTGGCAAGCGAGAGCATCGTCACCATCAGTATCGGCTACAGCGTACTGCGCAAAGGCGTTCGCGGCGATGAACTCATGAAACAAGCCGATAAAGCGATGTATCATTCCAAAACGACCGGCAAAAACAAGGTATCCGATTACCGGTCCTTAAAAACCTCATCTACCGAATCAACGGAATCCGCCGGATAACACTGACGCAGGCTGCCCACTATATGAAGTGGGCGGTCTTTTTTTTGCTTGACATTTCTTTACTACGCCCTTGGCAACATGATAAACTAATGACCGATTCCTTAAAGCCAGAGAAGAAATGAACTCTGAACCGGGATTTTTTTGCCTTACACTGCAGCATGTACCTTATTCTAAAGAAGGAGCAATATAACGAATGAGAAAGGAACTATTGCCTGTTGGCTTTGTCGCCAGCATGAATGATATTCTTGGGGATGCCTCGTGCGATTTTTGGGACAGCTATGATTTCCCCCGCACCCACGGGCTGCGTCTTAACCGGCTAAAAGCGGTTCATGCCGCAGACAGCGTAAAAAAACTCATCCGGCAATTCGAGCTGACGCCAGTGCCCTGGTGTGATACCGGATACTATTATGATGAAATCCTGCGTCCAGGCAAACACCCCTATCATGCCGCTGGACTATATTATATTCAGGAGCCCTCGGCAATGTCCGCAGTCGAGCTGTTGAATCCTCAGCCCGGAGAGACCATCCTGGATCTTGCGGCAGCTCCCGGCGGCAAGACCAGCCATATTGCCTCCAAGATGATGGGACGGGGACTGCTCGTCTCCAATGAAATCCATCCCGAACGGGCGCGGATTCTGGCCGAGAACGTGGAACGTATGGGAATCATGAATACAGTCGTTACGAGTGCGGCACCGGATCAGCTATCCCGCCGTTTCGTTGCCTGCTTTGACCGGATCATGCTCGATGCGCCATGCTCCGGTGAAGGCATGTTTCGAAAGGATGCCACAGCGATTGAGGAATGGTCACCTGAACATGTGGATCTATGCGTCGCCCGGCAGTGGGACATTGTCCAAGAGGCTTACCGGATGCTCAAACCGGGAGGAACTCTGGCTTATTCCACCTGTACATTCAACACGGCCGAGAATGAAGAGATGATTGAGCACATTCTTTCGCAGTATCCCGATATGGAGCTGCGTGAAATGAAGCGCTTGTGGCCCCACTTGGAACGGGGGGAGGGGCATTTTGTTGCTATCTTGGTCAAATCGGCGGCTGCCGAAGCTTTACATGAAGACCTCGATTACTCTGCGGTCAGAAGTAAATCCCCGGCAAAATCAAATCGGGGCAGCAAACAAACGCCTGCGCCTTCCGCTTTGGCTGAATATCAGGCTTGGGCGAAGCAGGACATCCCAGGATTTGAGCTTAACGGCGGTACTCCGATATTGTTCGGTGAAGAGCTGTACTGGCTTCCGGTCAGCGAGAGCTTGGCATGGAATGACAAGCAGCTAAAGGGATTGAAGATGCCGCGCGCAGGTCTGCATCTGGCTCATCTGAAGAAAAACCGCATCGAACCGGCGCATGCCCTTGCTATGTCCTTGCATCCTGGCCAAGCTGCCCGCAGCTGGGATCTGCCTTCAGATTCAGCCGAGGCAGCTGCTTATTTACGGGGAGAGGTGCTCTCCATTCCTTCCGAATACCGGGGATGGACGTTGGTAACCACGGATGGATTACCTCTGGGTTGGGGCAAAGCCAGCGGTGGACAGCTCAAGAATCACCTGCCCAAAGGCTTGCGTAATCCCAAGTAACGCCCATTTCTAAAACCCATACAGAACCGTATAGATCGAAACCATCGTTAAAACGGATAAGCTTCCGAACTCAGCAGTCTGATTAAATATGTACAAAGGGGCCATCTCTCTGCAACTACATGCAGGGAGTATAGCCCCTTTATTTATAAAACTTTATCTGGCCATCTAATCTGATCAAAAATCATAGGCTGCGTCTTTGGCCTCCTGAATAGCGGACACCACATTCAGATGCATCACCGTGTCCTCGACCAGACGCTCAATGCGTAAGAGGATATCGTCATTCACGATTTCATTGCGGTGAAAGTCCTTTTCTTCAATAAACACGTACGTTGGAACGATATGCGCCTTCATATAGGACAGAATCGGCTTTAACTGCTGCTCGATCATTAGAAAATGTTTCGCAGACCCTGCCGTTGCCAGCATACTGACGACCTTGCCCCGAAAAGCGTTCACCGGCAATAAATCGAAAACGTTCTTGAGCGTCGCCGGGATGGAAGCCTGGAAGGTAGGCGTACCGATGATGAGGGCATCTGCCGCCATAATCGTTTCGGCTACATAGCGGGTATCCCCCTCATATTCCCGATAATCCCGGCCATCGCCGAAAACAAGGTTGTATTCAGCTAAATCCAGCAAGATCATCTCGGCATCCGGATACTTATCGCGGGCAGCCTTGAGCGTATAATTCATCGCCGTTTTGGTCTTGGTGCCGACGTTCGAGCCGGCGATTCCTACGATGTTCATCCGATTTCCTCCTTGCTTTTTGCAGTATGTTTTCTGATCTCCGGCGCGATTACCGTAGCGATCAGTTCAATGTTTTTGGCGATTTTGTCAAACGCCAATCCACCAAAGTCGATCTGTGCCAGGAAGCGCTGTTGTCCGTACAGCTCATATTGATACAGCATCTTCTCGATAATCTGCTGCGGACTGCCGACCATCAGAGCATCCCGGTGATCCGTCGACTGCGCGAATTGCTGCTTCGGATAACCACTGCCTTTCAATGCCATCATGCCGGAATTGATGTGCGGGTAGTACTCTCGAAGCGCATCCTGCGAGTTCTCCGCCGTATATAACAAACTGGTCGTCGCGATCGGAAACTGAGAAGGATCATAGCCGCTCCGCTGCAACGATTCCCGGTAGGCCTCCACGGCTAGCTTGAAATTAATGGCCGGGCCGCCAAGCGTGGTCAGCATCATCGGAACGCCGGCGTAGCCTGCCTTAATTGCACTAGCCGGCGGGCCGCCAACTGCACGCCAGATCGGCAATTTCCCGGATTGAGGCTGCGGAAGAATGGTCGCTTGATTCAGCGGTGCTCGGAACTGTCCCTCCCAGGTTACGGATTCTTCCGCGTTGATTTTGAGCAGAAGCTCCATCTTCTCCTCGAATAATTCCTCGTAATCACGCACGTCATAACCAAGCAAGCTGTACGCGCCGACGCGAGAGCCGCGGCCGGCTACAATTTCGGCACGACCTCCCGATATCAAGTCGAGTGTCGCGAAATCCTCATACACGCGCACAGGATCCGACGTGCTTAACACCGTAGCCGAGCTTGCGATTTTTATGTTTCGGGTCGCTTGGGCAATCGCGCCAAGGATGACCGTATGCGCTTGGGTGGTAAAATACGTCTGGTGGCTCTCCCCTACCGCAACCACATCCAACCCGGCCTCATCCGCCAGCTTGGCGGCCTCAATGATTTCATGTATTCGTTGTTCCGCGCTTATGCGATTCCCAGTCATCGGATTGATCATGTGCTCACCGATAGAGTAAATCCCGATCTCCATTCCTTTGTCTGGATGAATTCGATATTCTTTCATGGGTTGATGTCTCCTTTATTCGTCTATTGGTGTTAATCCTGCTTCAATTTCAGCACGCTTGGCCTCCAGGAACGGCGGCAGATCCAGCTGCCTGCCCAGCTCTTCCACGGTGGAATCTGCTGTAAAGCCGGGTCCATCCGTCGCCATTTCGAATAAGATGCCGTTCGTTTCACGGAAATACAAACTTTTGAAATAAAATCGGTCAATGATTCCGGTTGATTGAAAGCCATGTTGGGATACCGCCTCGTTCCAATAAGCCAATTCCTCCTCGTCATTGACGCGGATCGCCAGATGGTGCACACTGCCGCGTCCCGGTCTTTCGTTGGGTCCATCCTGCTCTTTTACCACGATTTCGCCGAGTGCTTGCCCTTCGACGGACTGATATATCGCTTCGTGCTCCGAACGGAAAACCTCGACATACCCGAGTACTTTCGTGAGCGTGGCTGCCATTTTATCTAGATGGCGTACGGTAATCTCTACCGTTCCCATCCCCAGGATGCGGTGCGCCTGATCCACGGGCGACCCCTCCCACGCTGCCCAGTCTGCCGGCACTTCTGCACCGTTATGGTTAATCAGAATGAGGCGCAGCCCTTCCGGATCTTCAAACGGCAATGCCTCTCTGCCTGCATACATGGTGATATCACTGTGCGTAACTCTAAGTTGTTCAAAGCGCTTTTTCCAATACTTCAGACTATCGAATGACGGAACAAGCAGCCCGATTTGTGTAATGGCGTTGGTTCCGCGCACGGTTCTCCCTGCAGCCGGCATTTCGAAAAAGGATAATTCCGTACCGGCGCTTCCCGTTAAATCCCCATAAAACAAATGGTACATGGAAGGATTGTCCTGATTGACCGTCTTCTTCACTCTGCGCAAGCCCAATTTCTTTTGATAAAACTCATGATTTAATGGAGCATTCTTCGTAAGCATGGATATATGATGATGCCCTGGTATATGATTCATAGCATCTCCACCTCTTTCAGTTTACTAATTAAGTGATGATTAAAAAAATAAGCCGTTTTATGACATCTGTGCTTGTGATTGATATATAAAGGCTCTTCGCTAGCTTGTTGCAATAATCAATGATTTACGATTACGGCTATGCTATTGTTTGTTTCATCTATCATCTGAGGTTATATTTGAAAGCCTCCTACGTCGGGTAACGGTTACCGCTTCTGTTAGCTACTTCCCGGAGCTGGGGCGGTACAGATACAAACAATCGAATGCGAACCAAGAAGATACCGTGTTCATCATCATATCGTCCCATCCCTCCTTGAAGTTTATAATGCATTACCTCGATATCAATTTATCAGTTAATTGATAAACTGTCAAGATAGAGAATCTTGATTTAAAGATTTTATATTGCCATTTGATTTCCTCCTTACCCACAGGTAAGAAACCGACAATGGCTGCCTCGCCAAACTTGCCAAGACAGCCCCATCGTATAGAACACTTGCATGATTTAAAACCGATCCGCGTTTTCTCCCCAAACTCCTCGTTCTTTTCTTCCCTTGCAGCTTGATTTAACTCTCGGCCGGAGCGGCCTGTTCCTTCGCCGGAATCTTGGCGGCAGGTTTGCGAATCGTAGACGCCGCATCGGCGTCCCGAATCCATATCGCCGCTCCTGTACCGATGAGCAGGAAGCCTGCAGCCCCCAGCAATGCCGCGCGGTATGCCATCAGATTCGGCTCCATCTCCCCTGCCGCGTTCACGGTCCCCGTACCAACGGCAGCCAATATGCCCGATAGAATGGCCAGTCCTATGGCAGGACCAAGCCTGTTCTGAACCGTAAACCAAGTCGAAGCGCGCCCCATTGAAGCAGGCGGGATGGTGGCGAAGGCCGCGATCTGAACGGATCCAACGGTCTGCCCGAGGAAAATGCCCACGCCAAACAGCAGGGACCGTATGAACCACGGATTGGTACTTGCGTCCACCATGCTGAGCATAATAAAGATCAGCGCGGTTGCCCCAAATCCCATCATGATCACCCGTCTTGGACCGAGCCTTGGATACGTCCAGGGTACGAGCTGCGAGGCAACCATAAGTCCGATGGCTTCGGGAAACGTAGTCAGCCCCGTATCCAGCGCGGAAACATGCAGGGCGTTCTGATACATCAAAGGGAATACGTACAGCATTCCCAGCAACCCCGCAGAAGCACACATCGCGATGAAACCCGTCGTTCGAAACAAGCGATTGCCTAACAGCCGCAGATCCAGCAGCGGTTTCTGTGCGCTCAGCTCTACCTTGACCAGTGCAGCGAGTAGGAGCATGCCTGCCAAGCCGGCGCTCCATATCTGCGGGGTGTTCCACCCAAGCAGCGGTCCCTGGCTCAGGGCGTACATCACCAGTGCAAGACCCGGCGCGGACAGAAGCAGACCTGGCACGTCCAGTTTGCCGGCATCCGGCTCTCGATGTTCCTTCAGCCAGAACAGACCGAACACTAGCGCAGGAATACCAATCGGCAAACTCACATAGAAGATCCACCGCCATGTCAAATACTCAACCAGCAGACCGCTCACAATCGGACCGACTGCAGGCGCAATCGCAATGGGCAGGATGAGAGCCCGGGAGATTTTCGCGCGCTCCTGCGGCGGGAACATGCGGAACAACATCGCCATGCCGACCGGGGTCAGCAAGCCGCCGCCAATGCCTTGGATCACGCGAAACAGCGTCAGCGCAGCTAAACTGTCGGCAAAGCTGCATAGTGCCGACGCTCCCGTGAAAATGGCCAGTGCCAGCAGAAACGTTCGCTTGGTCCCCCATTTGTCGCCTAACCAGCCCGCCATCGGCAGAACGATGGCGAGGCTGACCAGGTAACCGACATTCAGAATACCAGAGGCCGCAGGCGGCACTTCAAGCTCCCGGCTGATCGTCTGAAGTGCCACGTTCAGCACGGTTGCGTCCATGGCAACCACAAACATCGCGGCCACATAGACGATGCATATTACCCTTTTCGGATTCAGCCAATCGCTCATGGCCTGTGTTCCGGTAATGACCCGGCAATGTCATACAAGCTCCGCGGTCGTAAATCGACCCAGTTCTGGTTGATATAGGCGACGCATTCCTCCCGTGTGCTAAGTCCCAGAACCTGATGCCAGCCGGCCGGAATAGCCGCGAAAGCCGGCCAGAGCGAATATTGACCCTCATGGTTCATCAGTACAAGAAACTTGCCGTCGGCTTGCTCAAATGGATTGGTCATAGATCAGTTCCCTCCTATCCGATGTGGTCTGCCCTTGGGGTGCAGCTGCCCCCAGCTTGCTTAGAATACACTTGCCGATATAGTCCAGAGGACCCGGCTGGCATAAATCCTTATGTCGGCATTCGATATCATGCCGTTCGATTCGCCCTCCAACATAAGGGCTCCACATCTCCGGTTCGATGGGCTCAAACCAATCGGGGATGATGGTTGAGTGGAAGAATAGTATATCCCCCTCAAACTTCTTCGGAACGAACGCCTTCAACAGCTGAACCGAGTTCTCATAAGTCGCCTTCAGATTCATCATCGTTTCTTCCTCAAGGGACGCCAGCGCACTGCTCTCATTACGCAGCAATTCTAGCGCCGTCGCAATGGTTAGCGGCGTGTCTCCAAGCCCCTCTTCAATGCTCTCCCTGTCAAAGCCGCCAAGCGCCAGCAGCGCGGTCAAAGCCTCGTCTTCGTCTGGATTTTCCTTAATCGGCAAATAGTGGCTTGGATATGCATCCAGTATGGCGAGCAATTCAATGTCTTCACCCGCTTCCTGCAGCTGTACCGCAATCGACTGAGCGACATTGCCGCCCAAGGACCATCCAAGCAGCCGATATGGCCCCGTTGGCTGAAGAGAACGGATATGGCCGATGTAGTCGGCCGTCATCTCTTCCAGCGTTCCCGGCAGCTCCTCCGCTTGGGCAATTCCCCTCGCCTGCAAGCCATAAATCGGATAGTCCATGCCGAGGTGCTTCATTAAACCGGCGTAGCACCAGCTTAATCCTCCTGCCGGGTGCACGCAGAACAGCGGGATTTGATCTCCATGCGACCGAAGCGGGAGCACGACCTGGAGCGCGCTGTTTCCGCCGCCCATCTCAAGCTTGTCGATAAGCCCTGCTACCGTAGGTGCTTCGAATAAAGCTGCTATGCTTAATTCTTTGCCGAGCGCTTCGCGAACCCGGCTGATGAGCCGGACCGCCAACAAAGAGTGACCGCCGAGCTCGAAGAAGCTGTCATCAATGCCGACCCGCTTGGCGCCGAGTATTTCGGCAAACAGCTCGCATAACACTTCCTCCTGCGGAGTTCGTGGATTGCGTCCATCCGCATCCGGCGACATGTCGGGAGCCGGCAGCGTTTTGCGGTCAAGCTTTCCGTTAGGCGTAAGCGGTAGCTTGTCCATAAAGACGAAAGCCCACGGAACCATGTAATCAGGAAGCATCGAAGCGGCATAATGGCGCAGCTCTGCACCTGAAGACAGCTCGCCGCCGGGCTTGCTCACGACATAAGCCGCAATCCGCCGATCTCCTGGCTGATCCTCACGCACAATGACAGCCGCCTGCGCGAGTGCCTCATGGCGTATGAGGACCGATTCGATTTCACCAAGCTCGATCCGGAAACCCCGTATTTTCACCTGATGATCGGACCGTCCCAAATAATCCAGCGTGCCGTCAGCCAGCCGCTTCGCCAAATCGCCGGTTCGGTACATTCTTGTCCCAGGCGGACCATACGGATCTGCCACAAACCGGTCGGCCGTCAGGTCGGGTCGTCTCCAATACCCCCGCGCAAGTCCTGCGCCGGCGACATACATCTCTCCGGTTACGCCATACGGAACGGGCCGAAGCTTGGCATCCAGGACATATACTCTGAGATCTGGTATGGCTTCTCCGATCATGCTGCCGGCTCCCGGCAGCGCAAGGTTCCGGTTCAATTCCATATAGCTGACATGCACGGTTGTCTCCGTAATGCCGTACATGTTGATCAGACGCGGGGCATCGTCGGCATGACGCTCATACCAATCCGCAAGCCGTCCGAGCTCCAAGGCTTCACCGCCGAACACAACGTACCTGAGCGACAGTTTCTGCCCCATCTCCGTCTGCTCTCGATCCGCCTGAATCAACGGATAGAACGCCGAAGGCGTCTGATTCAGCACCGTCACGCCTTCCCGGACCAGCAAGCTCAACATGTCGTCCGGCGATCTGCTGATCGTATGCGGAACAACGACGAGTCGGCCACCGTACAAGAGCGGTCCCCATAATTCCCATACCGAGAAATCAAAGGCATACGAGTGGAATAATGTCCATACATCGGTCTCATCAAATTGAAACCAATTCGCGGTAGAATCAAACAACCGGATGACATTCTGGTGCGGTACAAGCACACCCTTCGGTTTGCCGGTAGACCCAGAGGTATAAATGATATAAGCAGCATTCTGCGGCGTAAGCGGCCTGTGACGCTCATGGTCGCTTGGATTTTCTTTAGAATAACGCTGCAACCGTAAAGCTTGCTCGGACTCATCGATCACAAGGCATCTGATGTTTGCCGATCCCGGCAGCCGATCCAGCACATGAGCACTCGTAATGAGACATACCGGACAAGCGTTCTCCATCATGTAAGCCAGTCGATCCTCCGGGTACTCCGGATCCAGCGGCAGGTAAGCGGCCCCCGCCTTAAGTACAGCCAATATGCCGATGACCATGTCCATCGAACGCGGTAAGGCAAGCGCTACGATCTGACCCGTACCGACGCCTGTTGTTATCAACCAGTGAGCAAGCCGATTGGCACGCTCGTTCAGCTCCTCATAACTCAGAGACAATCCATCATGGACAATCGCGACCGATTGAGGCGAGCGGCTGACCTGCTCCTCAAACTGCTGGGGCAAGGTTGCCTGCTTAGTGACAGGCAGCGGAGCGCTCCACTGTCGACGGATTTCCTCACGCTCATGAACGGTTAATATATCAAGTTGACTGATGGTTTTACTTGGTTCAATGGCAGCACTCTCCAACACGCGCACATATCGCTCCGCCATCGCTTCTGCCGTTCTGCGCTCGAACAAATCTGTACTGAATTCGATTAAACCATCCACTCCGTCAGGTTCGCCGTTCATATCCCGCCGCTCTGTCAGCTCGAAGGTTAAGTCAAACTTCGCCGTACCTACGCTTTGCAGCTGCAGCTTCGAGCTGACTCCCGGCAGCTCAAGCGAAGTTTCCGGCGTATTTTGCAGCACGAGCATCACTTGGAAGAGCGGATGTCTCGCCCGGGAACGCGGCGGGTTCAATGTCTCGACAAGCCGCTCGAACGGCACATCCTGATGCTCGAAGGCGGCCAGGCTCCTCTCCCGCACCCGTTGCAGCAGCTCGTCAAATGGTGGGTCATCCGACGTGTCGACACGAAACACAAGCGTATTGATGAAGAAACCAATCAATTGATCCAGACTGTCGTCGTTCCGGCCCGAAACCGGACTGCCGATCGGAATGTCCGTACCTGCACCCAGATTCGTAAACATCGCCGCCATCGCAGACTGAAACACCATAAATAAAGTCGCTCGATTGCTCTGCGCAAGCGTATTCAACTGCCGATGCAGTTCACGCGAAATCGGAAACGACACGCTTCCGCCCTGATAGCTGGCGACAGCTGACCTCGGATAATCGGTGGGCAGCTCCAATTGCTCCGGTAAATCGCAAAGCGCCTCGGTCCAATAGTCCAGCTGGCGGGCGATCAAACTGCTCTTATCGCCTGAGCTGCCAAGAAGCTTCTCCTGCCAAACGGCATAATCTGCATATTGGACCGGTAACGGAGACCATTCCGGCTCACTCCCCAGGCGCCGTGCCGTATAGGCATCCGATAGATCTCGTGTCAGGGGGGTAAGCGACCAGCCGTCTCCCGCTATATGATGCAGCAGTAACAGCAGAACAAACTTTTCATTACCCAGCTTGAACAACTCTACCCGCAGCGGGGTTACGGTGGCAAGCTCGAATGGGTGCCTAACAGCTTCGGCCAATCGATCAGGCAGCTCCGACTCGCTGATTTCGGTCACCATCAGTTCCGGTCGTGCCTCCTCGGCATCCAGGATGCGTTGATAAGAAGTCCCATCTTGATCCGGGTAAACCGTGCGCAGCGATTCATGACGAGCCGCCACATCCCCCAGCGCCATTTGCAATGCGTCCAGATCAAGCTCACCTGACAAGCGGGCCACAAGCGGAATATTATAAGTCGGGCTCGGACCCTCCAGGCGATATAAAAACCATAACCGCTGCTGGGCAAAAGATAACGGCGGATGCTCGGTCCTCATCGCGGGACGTACTACCTGTCTGGCCGCTTGCGCATAATCAAGCCGCTTGACGAGACTCGCGACCGTCGCTGCTTCAAATAGACTTCCTATGCTAAGCTCCACGCCGAAGGCCTCCCTGACACGTACCATCACCCTGCCGGCAAGCAGAGAATGGCCGCCGAGGGCGAAGAAATCATCATCAATGGTAACCCGCGGAAAGCCGAGCACCTCGGCAAAAATGGTGCAGAGCATTTCCTCCTGCGGTGTCCGCGGCATACGGCCGACCATCAACGGATGATCCGGCGCAGGCAGCGCCTTGCGATCCACCTTCTTGTTCGGCGTTAACGGCAGCGCGTCGAGTTCCACGATAACAGACGGCACCATGTACTCGGCCAGTTTCTCTGCGGCATAATCCCGTAATTCTGCCATATTGATGAGGTTTGAAGCAGATGGAGACGGTACGATATAAGCAACGAGGCGTCGATCACCGGCCCGATCCTCACGGATGATGACACAGGCCTGCTCCACCTGGTGATGAGCCACAAGCACGGACTCAATCTCTCCCGTCTCGATACGGAAGCCGCGCAGCTTGATCTGATGATCGGCACGCCCCAAATAATCAATCCAACCATTCTCCAGCCAGCGGGCCAGGTCGCCTGTTCGGTACATCCGGGATCCGGGCGGACCAAAGGGATCCGCTACAAATCGTTCCGCCGTCAAATCGGGTCTTCCCAGATACCCCCGGCCAAGCCCCAAGCCTGCAATGTACAGCTCGCCCGTTACTCCTGGCGGAACCGGGGACAGTGACGAATCAAGCACATATAGCCTCGTATTCCAGACGGGCCCCCCAATGGATGGCTTGTCCCGTTCATGATCGAGCTTCGCCGCCGTCGAATAAATCGTTGTCTCCGTCGGTCCATATTGATTATTCACTTCACAGTTTAGATCTTGCAGCGCAAGCTTAAGACCGACCGGCAGCGCCTCGCCCCCGGTAATGACTTTCAGACGCTCAAACTTTTCTGGACGGCAAGCGACAATGGACTGCCATAACGTCGGGGTCGCCTGCATGATGGTCGCCCCCGTTTCCCGAATTCTATCTATGAGCGCCTCTGCATCGAGAATGGTATCCCGCATCACGATGTCGAGCGTCGAACCGGAGATCAACGGCAGCAGCACCTCCATGACCGAGATGTCGAATGACATCGTCGTAACCGACAGCCAGCGATCCCGCTCCCCAATCTCCAATCGCTCGCGCATATCCGACAGCAGATTGGCAAGCCCTTCGAACGTGAGCAGGACGCCCTTAGGTCGTCCCGTTGATCCGGAAGTATAGATAACGTAGGACGGGTGAAGCGGCAGCAGCGGACGTATGCGATCAGCATCGACAGGATTATGAAACGCCTGCTGCTCCAATCGCTGGTGGGTAGCCGGCGCATCCAGCACGATCACGTCCTTGTCTTTTATGACAGCTGCGAAATTTCCAGCCAGCTCCTGTGTTGTTATCAAACACGCCGGCTTCGCATCTGCAAGCATATAGGCGATCCGTTCGTCCGGATAATCCGGATCTAACGGCAAGTAAGCCGCTCCAGCCTTATGCACGGCCAGGATCCCAACGATCATGTCCGCCGAACGGGGCAGGGAAAGGGCAACGATTCGTTCAGGACCTACTTCACGGGCAATAAGTAAGCTGGCCAAGCGGTTCGCTCGCCTGTTTAACTCATCGTAACGAAGGGTTAGCCCTTCGCATACCACCGCCTCCGCCTGAGGGGTACGTGTCACCTGCTCCTCGAATAATTCCGGTATGCTTAACTGCGGTAAGGGACGAGCCGTAACATTCCATTGCAAAAGCACCTTGTCGCGTTCTTCCGGCAAAATGAAGGCCACGCTTCCTACAGAATGGGCCGGCTCCGCTTCGGCCAGGCTGTCCAGCAAATACAAATAGCGATGTAAATGGGACCCTAACTCCTCCAGGTTATAGATCAATGGATTGGCATCCATATCGACTCTTAGCCCGTTCCCATCCGAACTTCCATACACGTTCAAGGTCAGATCATCCACCGGACCGGAAGCCAGGTTACGGACGCTGCCGCCGAAACCTCCAAAGTTCAATTCCGTTGTAAAGGGCATCACATTGACGAGCGGTCCAAATAACCTACGGTTATCGGCGAGCAGCTTGAGATCGCGCCGGATGTCCTGATGCCTGTAGCGCTGATGCCGCTTGATCTCGCGAACCTCCCGTGCGACCTGCTGCAGCAGGTTGATCAGACTCATATCGGGCCTTATGTGCACCCGGAGCGGCAGCACATTCATGACCATGCCTGGAATACGGATGGAGGCCGAACCTAGGCGGCACATCACCGGCAGTCCAAGCACAACATCCTCAGCGCCTGTGATACGGTGTATATATAGAGCCGTTGCACCCGCAATTACATCCGGCCAGCTTGTCCCTGATGCTTGTGCGACCTCCTGTAAGCGATGGATCGAAGATTCGGGAAGCTGCACCGAACGGCGCAGGAAGCTCCGTGCCGAACGCTGTGCCTGACCGCCTAAGCTGACGACCTCCGGCTCATCGGCAAAGCGCCGCTGCCAGAATACACGATCCGTCTCGAGCTGCTGCGACATGCGGTATGACGCATCTTCTTCCAGGATCGTACGGAACCTGCCGAACGCTCCTATGCCGGAAGATACTCTGCCCGCCAATTCCGTGTAGACTTGGGAAACTTTTTGCAGCAGAAGCGATACGCCGAACCCATCGATTACGATATGATGAATGCGTTGGTACCAATAGTAGCGATCAGCAGCGATCTTGAACAGCGCCTCCGTAAATAGCGGCCCTCGGCTCAGATCGACTGCTTGGGCAAGATCATGTTCCATCCAGCTTTGGGCAGCATGATGAGGATTCTCCTCCCCGCTGACATCCAGCACATGAAGGGGCCAGTCCGGAGATGGATCGATCGACTGCCAAGGACCGTCCGTATCTTCGCCGAAGCGAACATGCAATGCTTCCGCCTCCACGACCACCTGCCGTAAAGCCCTCTCGAACAGAACCGGGTCTATAGGTCCTCGTATTTCAATGCATTCCGCCGTGTTGAATATCGGATTGACCGGATCAAGCTGCTGGGCGTACCAAATCCCCAGCTGCGCTCCGGACAGAGACCAGCGCTCCTTCTCCCGCTCAAGCATATCCATCCCTCCTTACACCGTATAATAATCATAATTAGGCCGCCACAAGCTCAGCTTATCCGACAACAATTCCCACCAGCCCGCCAGTGTCGGCTGCTCGGCCAATTCCACAAAGCTGATATCGATGCCTTCACGCCGCATACGCTCGGCCAAACTCATGATCCGAATGGAATCCAGCCCCCAGTACTCAATCAGATGGTCATCTTCGCCAATATTAGACGACTGCTCCTGCAGCAAATCTGCTACGTTCTCTCGCAACGTTTGCAGTGTCAGCAGCGGTAGTGCGTCCGTAGAACTCTCCGAATCCCCCTCTCCGCTTGGAGCTACAGAATGCTCCGAGACCGTATGCTGCCCTTGAGTTAACGAAGCAACCAAACGTTCCGTGGTCAGCGTAACAGCGCAGCGTTCGGCAGCATAAGTCAGTGCCAGACGATGCTTCTCTTCCGAGAAATCGGCAAGGGCATCCGCAATGAAGAAAGGCTGTATGTCTTTCATAAAAGCTTCGGTTGCGGTCAGCAAACAACCGATATGAGCGTAAATCCCGCAGATCATCAGCTGGTCGCGGCCTTGCTCGCGCATCATTTCATGCAAATTGGTTTTCTGGAAGGCGCTGTATCTCCATTTGGTTAACAGCAGATCCCGTTCCGTCGGCGCCACCGCATCCACGAACCTTTTCTGGTAAGGACCGTCGTTGATGCCGGACCCCCAGAAATCCTGCAGCAGACCACGCTGCTCCGGTGCTTGTCCGCCAGGTTGTGCCGAATAGATCACGGGAATGCCAAGCTCAGCACAACAGGAGCGAAGGTTCTGAATATGGGCGATCAGCTCCACGACAGGCGATTGATCCGGAGTGAACGCGTCGATGAAATATTGCTGCATATCGTGGATGAGCAGCACGGCACGGCTGGGATCTGCCATCCATGCCACCTTATTCTTGGGCAGATCCGCCTCCCCAGGCATGGGATAAGGTAAAATCTTAGGAAGTGCCATCATATCTCCTCATTTCTAAATTAATTTGATATATTCACCCGAGCGCCATGATTCTGTATCGCTAGTTCGCGCAGACTCTTTTTGCTTACTTTACCGACACCCGTGTGCGGGAAGGAATCCATAAACTCCACCCGATCCGGGATTTTGTATGCAGCGAGCCCCCTATTTCTGAGAAAAGTCCTCAGCTCATTGCCGCTAACCGCAGCATCATGCACGATAACGAAGGCACAGGTCCGCTCGCCCAGATACTCGTCCGGCATGGCGACCACGGCTGCATCGTGCACGCTCGGATGGGCAAGCAAATGATTCTCGACCTCCTCGGCCGCGATTTTGTCGCCCCCGCGGTTAATCTGATCCTTGGAACGGCCTTCGATCACCAGGTATCCTGAGGGCGTCATGCTCGCCAGATCACCCGTTCGATAGAAACCGTCTGTGGTAAAAGCCTTTTCGTTAAACTTGTCCGCTTTATAGTAGCCGCGAATCGTGTAAGGTCCCCGTGTCAGCAATTCCCCCACTTCACCGGGAGCTACCTCCACGTCATCCTCATCAACCAGCCGCACTTCGTCATACAGGGACATCGGACGCCCCTGCGTATTCACCGTTATCTCTTCCGGATCATCCAGTCTGGTATAGTTCACCAAGCCTTCCGCCATACCGTACACTTGCTGCAGCGTGCATCCCAGCACAGTTCTTACCCGCTTGGCTGCCTCTGCGCTGAACTTGGCCCCGCCCACCTGCAGCACCTGCAGGTGAGACAGGTCATGCGAGCGGGATTGTGCCGCCTCAAGCCAGATTAAGGCAAGAGGCGGGACGACCGCCGTTATTGTTACGGCCTCGGAGGCGATCAGCGGAAACGCCACCTCCGGACTCGCGGACCGGGCAAGGACGACTCTCCCTCCCGCATACAGCGTCCCCAGTACGCCCGGCGAGCTAAGCGGGAAGTTATGGGCAGCGGGAAGTACCGCCAAATAAACGCTATCCTTATCCAGCGAGCAGATTTCGGCGCTCATGCGCAAGCTGTAAATATAGTCGTCATGCGTGCGCGGAATGAGCTTCGGCAGTCCGGTCGTCCCGCCGGACAGCTGCAGGAACGCAACATCGCCGGGATCGGGGCCTTCCTCGTCTAATTCGCTTGAAGGACTGCCCGAATCATCGAGATACAGGTCATCCAGGGATAGAAATGAACCCGAGCCCGGGTCGCCTGCAACGATGACATTTCGCAGCGAAGGAACCGATGCCTGAACTTGAGCTGCCAAGTCCCGGTAATCATATCCCGAATCCTGATCCGGAATAATATAAGCGGCAGCTTCGCTGAATCCGCATAGATATACGATTTCGCTCCGCCGGTGGACGGGCAGGGCGAAGACAGGAATTGCCCCGATGCGGAACAGCGCAAATATCGTATCGAAAAATGGCGCGATATTCGGCAGCTGAACGATAACCCGTTCCTGCGCTTTAATTCCGAGCTTAAGAAATCCCGCTGCTAGGCGGTCCACCCGGCTGTCCAGCTCGGCATAACTTGTACGCTGATCGCCGCACACGATCGCAGTCCGCTCCCCATGCGCTGCCGCACGCTTCCGCAGCAGCGCTCCAAACGTTTCGCCCTGCCAGCATCCTTCCTCCCGATAACGGGTTGCAAACTCCTCCGGCCAAGCCTTACAACCTGCCAATTCCAACATCCTCATTCCTCCTCCAAAAGCGTTGTCTGTTGTTCATTCAAGCCCATGGCTGCAAGGATCGTCCGGAATTTGGCTGACGTCTCGGCCAGCTCGGCTTCCGCATTGGAGCCTGATACGATTCCGGCTCCCGCAAACACCCGCAATAAGGTTCCTTCCGTTTCCGCGCAGCGAATCGTTACGGCCCACTCGCCGTCTCCTTTAGCATCCGACCAACCAACGGTCCCCGAATAGAAGCCGCGATCAAATGGCTCGATCGCTCGTATGACATCCCTGGCCGCATCGGTCGGCGTACCGCAGATCGCCGGTGTCGGGTGCATCGCCAGAGCAAGATCCAACGATGTTACGGAATCATCCTTCAGGACGCCGTTGATTTCGGTAGACAGATGCCACATGGCATTCGTGTGGATGAGGGAAGGCTCGGCGGGAATCTCCAGCTTGCTGCAAAAAGGCTGCAAGGCCGACGCCACAGCATCAATCACGATGGCATGCTCATATCGGTCCTTGGCGGATGACAGCAGCGCTGCCGCCCGCCGCTTATCTTCAATGGGATTGGCACTCCGCGCGGCAGAACCTGCCAAAGGATTCCCCTTGATCCGAAGCCCCTTCTTCGTTACGAGCAGCTCTGGACTTGCGCCAAACAGAGTCCTTGTGGATGCGACGGCATCCGGACTGGAAGCGTGGGATAACTCGGGTGCCAACGGAACGGCAAACGTATAGCCATGGGAGTGATGATAGGCTAAGTGATTCAATATATGAGGAATGGACAAGGCATGAGGAAGCGTGATATCCAGTGTTCGAGATAGCACCGCTTTATGGAGTTTCTTTTGACGAATCAGATCCAGCAACCGGTTCACGCCTTCCTTGAACGTCGCCGGTTCGGGAACGGACAGCACGTTGTAACTGGAAATCCGGGACCTTTCCGGGGCTTCACCTGAAGAGAATAAAAGGGAATCATACCACTGAGCCGTAAGCGGAATAAACAGGTTCGCCGGTTTCAATATGTCAAAAGGGATGGCGCCTACAACAACGGCATCCGACCGTCCCCCTTGCTTGGCGAGGTCAAGCAGTTCCCAGGCGCGTTCCGGCAGTGAACTATGATCGTTCCCTGAAGGAATTGAAAGTCTTGAATACTCTCCATGCGTTAACAACGTCTTGCGCGGAGATGAGAAGAAGAAGGACGAACCGACCCGGTATTGTTCAATAAGTTGCGCAGCCTCGGCTGCGGTTGGAGCATCATACTGTAACATTTCAGTCTCCTCTCTGCTTATGAGCCTACCATTTATCGAATTTGTAAAAAGAATAAAACACGGGAATCCTCAGCAGCCCAACGTCGCACCGCCATCCACGCATACATCCTGCATAGTCATGTGCCGGGCCCGATCGGATACGAGAAAAATGACGGCATCCGCAATATCGGAAGGGAGCGCGATTCGACCAAGCGGTATGCCGACACGGTAAGAGTCCAGCGCCCCCTCAATGATGGGCCCTGCGCCTTGATCATCCTTCCAGAGCAAACGCTGCATACCGGTATCCGTAGAACCGGGGGAAACCACATTACAGCGGATGTGATGACGGGCATATTCCAGCCCCAAACACTTCGTGAACATCGTAGACGCTGCCTTGGAAGCAGCATAAGCCGACATCTGGGCCCGTGGAACTCTGGATGCATTCGAACTCACTGTCACGATAGCCCCGGATTTACGGCTCGCCATCCGTCTTACGACGGAGCGTGACGTGTAGAATACGCCGTTGGTGTTGACGTTGAAATGCGCCTGCCAATCCTCGTCGCCAAGCGACTCAACCCCTCCGATTCGCAGCACTCCGGCAACGTTAACGAGAATCTCGATCGGACCGAGTTCCTCTTCAATCCGCTCGATCATCGCTTCAACCTCGGCACTGCAGCTGACATCCGTCTTGTAAGCCGCAGCCTGTACACCTGAGCCGCATAGATCGGCCGTAAGGCTGATCAGCTCGGCCTCCTTCTGATCGCAAGCCGCGACGACAGCTCCTTCCCGGGCGAGGGCTCTTGCCACCGCTTCGCCTATCCCTTGGGCGGCACCGGTCACGAGGGCTACTTTCCCGTTAATACCTGTAATCTCCAAGGCGATCACCTCCTTAGTCGTGAGGATAAAGTGCATGCCGTAATGCTCTGCTGATGAGGACAGGCAGCACGGAAAGATGCCCCTCGTCCTCAAACTCTTTGAATTCGGCTGAGATGCCATACATAGACACAGCAGCCAGACGCTCGGCGAGTTGGGATGCGCTGATGCAATTGCCGGTGACATGGGACCTCTCGCGCTCTCCTGCACCAAGCAGCAGCCGAACATGGCAAGGCTCTTCCTTGATACGTTCGACAAAGCACTGCTCCAGCTCATGTAAATATTCCTGATTCCAGTGAATAGATGGGCTGCCCGCGATATAACACGAGAATGCCTGCGGTTTGCTGAACATGGCATAGAGCGTGAACAGCCCGCCAAGGGAATGACCGAAGATCGTCTGACGACGGCGGTCGATGTTAAATTCGCTCTCGATCTGCGGTTTCAGTTCCTCCTCGATGAATTGCAGGAATTCAGCCGCTCCCCCCTGTTCCGGGACGGAGGTGCTATCCCACTTGTTCTTGAAGTTCGTATTGGGGTAGGGCGTGTAATCATAGAATCGGTCCGGGGCATACTGCCCCTCCGTCTCGTAACCGATACCGACTATGACCGCCGGCAATATCCCTGTTTTATCCGGCCTGTGGCACTGCAGGCGCAGCGTTTCGACCATCGTATGAAATACGCTGTTGCCGTCTAACAGATAGATGACCGGATATCCTGACGGCGGAGCCTGCCCCGTCGGCTGTGCGGCAATGATTCGGTAGCGGCGCTGTCCTGCCCTCGAGCGCATCACCCAATGCTCCGCATGGGGCAGCTCCACGCTGCGCCGCATCATATCAACGGAAGGCGTATGATTGCTCATGTCGTGCCTCCCTATTGACCCGTAATGGAGCGAACGACATCATCCACGATTTTCTCGTAGGCGATCAGGCCGCTTCCCAGCCAGTATTCGTTATTCGCTTCATAGACCTGCCCGTTCTTGACGGCCGGCATGCCCTTCCAAATCGGGCTTTCCGTGATTTCCTTCAAACGCTCGGTTCCCTGATCATAGGCGTTAATGACAAAAATATAGTCCGCATCCAGCTGCGGTAGTATCTCCAGCGAGATGTTAGCTGCATTCTCGTTCTCGACCAGCTTGGACTTGCCCAGTCCCAGGTCTTGATGGAGCACAAAGCCGCAGAGATAATTTCCGCCCATCAAACTGACGCCTCTAGGTGCAAAACGAATGATGGCAACGTTCTTGTCCCCCACCACGGAACTCAGCTTAGCCTTCGCTTCGCTTGCTTTTTGCTCGTAATCCTTCAGAGCGGTCTCGGCCTCCGTTGCTTTCCCAAGCAGATCCCCCAAGGTGGTCAGCGATTTCTCAACATTGCCGGAAGCATTTTTGAACACGTATGTTGGCGCGATTTTGGCATATTTCTCATATGTACCGTCCGCGGCATAGGTTTCGGTATGGAGCACGATGAGATCCGGTTCATAGGACATCAGGGCTTCCGGTGAAGGTAAGCCTCCTGAAAAATCAATCAGGGGGACGCCGTCCAGCTCCTTCTGCAAGTAGGTATGTCCCATCTTGCCGTTGGCCCATTGTGCAACAGGCTTCACGCCGAGCTTCAGCAAAGAATCCTCCATGTTCGGTGCGAACACGTTTTTCACGTCAGCCGGAATCTTCACTTCATGCCCAAGCTCATCCGTTACCGTTCGCTCCTCCTTCGTCGATGTCCCCTCACTGTTCGTCCCTGTTTCCTCCGTCGATTCTTGACCGTCCTCAACGGTGCCGGTCGTCTCGACTGCTATGTTCTTCGCTGCCTGCTGATCGCCGCCCGCTGCTTCGGAATCCACCTTGTCCCCACAGCCTGACAACAAGCCTATGACGATAACACAGCACGCAAGTGCTGATATTTTAATCCTCCAACTTCTTACTCCACGGTTAAAACGTTCTGCCACAATATATCTCCTCCTGTGATAATGATTCTCAATTAAGTCGAGTATATATTACGTAGCAAACGATTCACCATGGCTTTTATCCAGAACTCCGTTTGGACTATCTCCTGTAAACAGCAGCAATGCCTCGTCCAGCATTCTCGTCACGGCAAGAGCGGAATATTCGAACCACGGATCGGACGAGATCATATAGACGCTACCGCGAGCGACAGCTCGGAGTGTCTGCCATATCGCAGAATGCTGAAGTGCAAGCCAATAGCGGCGTGATGTGGCTTCAGGGCATACCGCGATCAGGATCCGGTCCGGATTGATCCGTTGCAAATCATCCAGCGTGATCTGTTGATTACGCATGGTATCCAGACCGCAAGCTTCCTTGAGCTGTAAATCCTGATATAGCACTTCCTTAAGTCCCCGGTTACCGTATGCATAGAGGCTCTGTCCATATATTCGCAGCGCAACGACACTCTCGCTTCCCACTACTTGCCGCATTCGTGAGCGCGCGTACTGCACTCTTCGTTCATACTGTTCTATCCAGGATTGTGCCTGCTCTTCTTTATTCAAAAACGTTGCGATACTCTCCAGCTGCTTCCTCCACCCTGCATGGGATGGAACAATCAAGGTAGGGGCAATATGCTCCAGCTTGGTGACTTCCTCTGGACCGAGATGGTCCATGCCGATAATAACGTCAGGTTTGGCGCGGAACAGCTGCTCGATATTCTCCTCGAAACGGCTGTCCGGATAAGGGGACGTTAGCTTCAAGCGCGATTTGATCTCCGAGTGATAGGCATTGTAGTAATACGGGGTCCACTTGGCGTCAAGAGGCGCAGCGGCAGGGACGACATTCAATGCCACCAGCTGTCCGATGATAGAGGAAGAGCAGGCCGCAATAAGCTGCCTTGAATTTCGGGCATATTCGGATGGCGACATGCCCACCTTCTTTTTAAAGATGCGGCTGAAGTAAAACTCATCCTTATAGCCAACTCGCTGTGCAATGTCCCGAAGCCGATCGTCCGATTCGGCCAAATAACGCTTGGCATGATTCATACGAACATGGGTCAGGTAATCGATCGTGGTTTGGCCGAATGTCTTTTTAAATAAATCCACAAAATACTTAGGACAAATATTAGCCATCCTGGCCAATTGGCCAATGGATAACGCCTCTTTATAATGGCAATCGATAAACTCCTTAATTTCAACCAGACTGGTTCTCCCGCTACGATCCGAATCCGATAGGCTATCTATTTTCAGCTCTTCTTCCGTACGCATGAGTTGCCTCCTTTTTCCGATAAAACGAGATGCAGGCTATGCAGGCATGTTTATCAGCCTTAATAATTGATAATGATTATCATTTTCATTGATAAAAATAGCATGCCATTAGCAACGTGTCAATCCAAATTTGGAAGGAAATTCTTGTCCCTATACTCTGAATGAAACCTGTTAACAGGTTCCAAACTACGCAAAAAACCCGCCATTAGGCACTTTTACCAAGTGTCCTGTGGCGGGTTCTCTTTTATAAAATAGTCGATTTACGACAAACAGTATTTCACCAATGCCTCGTGTACGCCGTCCTCATTATTCGAAGTTGTCACCGCATTGGCTGCAGCCTTGACCTCGACCGGAGAGTTATCCATCGCAATCCCCATCCCTGCATAGGTCAGCATCGTAATATCGTTGAAGTAATTGCCGATGGCCAGCACCTCGTCCGGCTCATAACCTCTTCTTGCTGCCAGCTGCTGAAGCGCGCTTCCCTTGGATGCCTCACTATGCATAAGATCGATGAAGTACTCTCCGCTTCGCAGCATGTTAAAAGGAAGGGTCCACTGGCTCCAATCTGCGTAGACGCGGTCGATATCAGCGGATTCGCCAAAGGTTGTGAATTTGACGACCGGGTCTGACAGTTCCTCCCATGACGGCAGATTGCTTGGCAGCATTAAATAGTTCTCGTACATCGAACGCACCGGACCGGCAAGCTCCTCCACTTGGTCCACATACATCTCAAAGGCGGTATTCACGTCAAAATGCACCCCGTGCTCACGGCAGTATTTCATGAAAGGCTCAAGCTGAAGCGGGTCCATGCCGAACTGATGCACAATTTTTTGGGTCTCCACTTCTACCGTTGCCGCACCATTATGACTGATGACATAACCGCCAAGACCCATGCTTTTCATAAAAGGAATCGAATTCAGCGGTCCTCTGCCTGTGCACAGTACAATTTCCACCCCTTGTTTTGCGGCTTCCATTACGGTGTTCCTCGTTTTCTCCGTGATTTCATGATCATCATTCAGCAGCGTTCCATCAACATCAAGTGCTACCAATTTGTATGCCATTCTCCATCCATCCTTTAGTCTCTATTTCTCTATCGTGATTATGCCCTTCCGATCAAAGACAATTCTTGCTCGGTAAGCTCCCGGTACGCCCCGATCTCGAGCTTTTCATCCAATCGAAGTTCGCCCATGCTGACTCTTTTGAGATAAATGACTTTTTTGCCTACCGCCTCAAACATCCGCTTGACCTGATGAAATTTACCTTCATGGATCGTCAGCGAGATGCGGGACAGCTGGGCCCCGTCGCCTCGTTCCTCATGGGAATGGATCACCAGCTCTCCGGGCAACGTTACGTATCCGTCATCTAAGGTAACTCCCGCAGCAAACAACCGTACATCCTCATCGTCCACCCTGCCCTCTACAATCGCTTCATAGGTTTTCGGGATATGCTTCCGGGGCGACAGCAGCTCATGGGCCAATTTACCGTCATTTGTAAGCAGCAGCAGTCCTTCCGTGTCCTTATCTAATCGGCCCACCGGAAACGGCTCGAAGATCAGATATTCCTCATCCAGGAGATCCAGCACCGTACGGTCACGAAGATCCTCGGTCGCCGAAATGACGCCCGGAGGTTTGTGCAGCATGAGATACACAAATTCCCGGTATTGAACGGTCTCTCCCTCAAACTCAATGATATCCGTATAAGGATCAACATGTTTGCCAGAGTCCTTCATCACTGTTCCGTTGACCACAATGCTCCCTTGTTTGGCCTTTTTCTTCAATTCGGCCCGCGAGCCGAATCCCAGATTGGATAACACCTTGTCCAATCTTTGCGTTGTTCTGCCTTTAGCACTCATATCGATGTCCACCTCCACCCTGCCGGATACTCATTCTTCAATATTCCTGCCTGCCATTTGCCCCAACCGGCTGAGTATCCGTCTATACACACTAACACATAACCCTTCGCTTCAGCACCCGATCGACAGATCACGCGCTCTTCCGGAATCGATAAGGTTTCCCCTTTCAAATACCGGACCGCTTCCCCGTCCTCGGAGGACAGGCTGACATATCTAACAGCCTCATCCGCTCGAAGAGCTGTAGCCAAGGGATGTCCAGGTACAAACCATTCATTCTTCAACTGTCCCATATACCATCCGGGACGAATCACTTTGAGCTGCTTCAGCTGCTCTTCTGGCAGGAGCGATACATAGACATGGTTCCCGTAGATTACGGGATATCCCGTCAGCTCCATATCCAGCTGCTCGCGAATAAAGGCTTGGAATAGATGAATCGAACCCGATTGAGAATCTGTAACGCTCCGGCGGGATGCCTGCTGGCGCGTTGCACCTTTACCGTATTTCCCTGGTTTACCTGATCGCTCCTCCCGAAGAGCAGTTTTACCTTTACGTTCACGGGATTGCTCTGTCCGGGAGGATATAGCAAGCGACTCGTTGATCAAGCCGCCTGGCTTGAATAATGGAGCTTGTTCCCGTTCAGCCTCACGCATGTCCAGCTCGCCCTCCCGCTGAAGCACGGCCATGAAATGTCCTTCGCCTCTGACCTTATGCGGCCACAGTCTGGCGGTCCCGGAAAGCTGCTTCAGCACATCGTCCTTCACCTTTTCCTGTCCCGACATCCAGGCCGTTTCCCCCGGAGAAAAAAATTCCGAATGATCCACCGGGACCACGCAAAAATCCGGATGCTCATTCAGAAACTCCGCAATCATCCCTTCGTTCTCCTCCGGAGAGAAGGTACAGGTAGAATACACCAGCCGACCTCCCGGACGGAGCATGGCTGCTGCCGATTTCAAAATATCCCGCTGCATCTCCGCAAACTTGAGCGGAGACGATTCGTCCCAGTACTTCAGCATGGATTCGTCTTTGCGGAACATCCCTTCGCCGGAGCAGGGGGCATCGATCAATATTTTGGAGAAAAATCCGGGGAAAGCACCCGCGATCCGCTCCGGATCCTCATTGAGCACCACGGCGTTCCGCACGCCGTACATCTCCAAGTTTTTGGCAAGCGCTTTGGTGCGGTCCGGATGAAGATCATTGCTAACCAGCACCCCCTGCCCACTCAGCTTTGCTGCAATCTGCGTAGATTTGCCGCCGGGAGCCGCGCACAGGTCCAGCACCAGATCCCCCGGCGTTACGCCGAGCAGTTCAACCGGAGCCATCGCGCTTGGTTCCTGAATATAATATAACCCCGCATGATAGTAAGGATGCCGTCCGGGACGCTCTCCAGCCTGAGTATAATAACCGGTGGAACACCAGGGGATGGGCGCAAGGTCAAAGGGGGACAACTTCATGAATTCCTCTCTGCTGATCTTCAGCGTATTCACCCGAATGCCGGCATTCGGGGCTTGTTCATAAGACTTCATAAAATTGTCATAGTTTTCACCAAGCAGCGATTTCATCTTCGCCAGAAACGGCGAGGGCAGTCGTAATGCCATACATGGTACCTACCTGTTCTGTATCGTATCGTTTGAAAGTATGTTTTCACCGTGCTGAAGCAAACATTCGCATGTTCCGCTCCGACTTTTAATATTGTATAATAAACTACATTAAAAAGGACAAGTCCTTATTTATTATTAATCATTAGGGGGTGGATCCATGAACCACAAAAAAAAGAATAAATACACCGCATTATACGCCTTCGGCGGAGTCTTCGTCTTATTGATTGCTGCACTCATTTTCTTGAACGGTCAAGGAGAAGCAAGCGAATTGTACGGAGGGAAGAAGGTCTCCAGCCTGAACCCGGCTACGCAAGAACTCCTTAATGATCCGAACTACCAGCAAATCATTTTGCCGGATCAGCTGAAGAGCAAGGTCGACAACAAAGAGAACTTCTTCGTGTACTTCTTTGCATCCGACTGTCCGCACTGCCGTGCGACAACCCCGGAACTGATGCCTTTGGCGGATGATGCTGGAATTACCATGCACCAGTACAACCTTCGCGAGTATCAGGAAGGCTGGAGAGAGTACAACATTGAGTTCACCCCGACGCTGGTCTACTTCGAGAACGGTGTAGAGAAAGAACGCATGGTCGGCGGATTGAAACCGGAAGGTTCCAGTGAAGGCTACTCCATCGATGACTTAAAGCAAATCCTGGATAAATATAAAGGGAGCGTGACGAAATGAACCGCACTCGCGCCATCCTCTTTACCTTCGTCATTTCAGGCATGCTGCTGACCGCATGCGGCGGTAAAGAATCCGCTGCCGGGCATCAGCACGGCGCCGATTCTGAACGATATGAGACAACAGCCAGCATGACGGTTATGCCGAAGTTCTTGTCGAGCTATACCGACAATACGCAAGCAACCTATGCTACGGTCGGAGAATTAGAGGACATCATAAAGGAAATCAAATGTTATTGCGGCTGCATGGACGAGGAGAACGGCTATCACGATTCCCTTCATCGCTGCTTCATTGCCGAGAACAAGGACGGCGAAGTCAAATGGACGGACCATGGCGCTCAATGCGGCATCTGCCTGACCGAGCTGCAGGATGCCAAACGGCTTCATGACGAAGGAAAATCCGTCGAGGAAATCAAACAGTTCATCGATGATAAATACAAAGGTACCGAATCTTGATTCTGAATTTCTGAATAATCATAAAAAAGAGCTGCCCAAAAGTAGATCCCTCTACAGACGGGCAGCTCTTTTTTCACTTGTTCCTAAAGTTACTTGGAATGTGCCCGCTCCGGCTTTCGCCGCTGCGGAATGTTCGGCATGATGCGCTCCGATGCCAACTGAACTGCCTGCTTAAGCTCAGTATCCCCAATTTCGATCGTCAAATCCCTATAGGGAAATGGACGAACGTCATACGACGCCAGCTGCTTGGCGTAGTCCCGGACCTCGCTCACCAGCTTCCCCATCGAGATCCCCAGTTCATCGCCGGGACAACTCCCGAGGCGGGATACAGCGCTTGTGAACATTTTATATGCTCCTCTTACGTTGTTGTTCCGGAAATGAAAAAGCCCGACAGCCACTTGCAGAAGTCCCTTATACCTTGGATCACGATCCCGCGCGAGCCACAGTTCCTCTAACACTTCATGACATTCGAAGTAGTCCCGATCACGGTTAAAGTAAACGAGGTAAGCGACATACAGCGGTTCATAGCTCATGCTCGTTTACTTTCTTCTTAGCTTCGGCCAGCAGCTCCTTCACCTCATCCAGAAGCACCTTCATCGCATCCATGTCATGATCCTGAAATATCGCGTTAAATCGGCTCTGAAAAGCAATCGCCTCATTGACCAGATGGAAGAAATACAACTTGTGAATCGCGTTCAGCACCTGTGTCGTAATATTGGAATCGTCCTCGAACTGCCGCTGCGCCTCCAATATATCCTCCCGGATGCTCGACATTTCCGTATCCAGCGTATTCGCCGCTTCTCCGGCCTTCTTCAGCCGTGCCCGAATGTCATCCGGGAGGCTTTCCCGGTACTTGTAGCTAAGGGAATGCTCAATCGTAGCCCAGAAATTCATGGCCAGCGTGCGGATCTGAATTTCGGCAAGCACCTTCTTTTGCCCCAAAGCCGTTTGCACCGGATATTCGATAATCATATGAAAGCTCCGATAGCCGCTCTCTTTGAAATTGGTAATGTAATCCTTCTCGTATAATACAGTCAGGTCTTTCCGTGCCCGGATATATTCGGCTACCCGCCGGATATCCTCCACGAACTGACACATAATCCGAATGCCTGCGATATCCTCAATCCCGGTTTCCAACTCGTCCATCGGCACATCGAGGCGTTTCGCCTTGTCCAGTATGCTCGAGATCCGTTTGACCCGACCCGTTACGAATTCGATAGGTGCGTATTCCTCCCGTTTTTTCAGTTCGGAACGCATCGTCTTGAATTTAACCTTCAATTCCTCAACGGTCTGCTCATACGGAAGCAAAAATGTCCCCCAGTCTCTAACGTCCATCGCCTTGCCTCCTGTCTTTACCCTTTACCGATGATTAGCCCCGACGGCTTCGGAAATATGGCTGAAGCCATCCCGTGCAAGCAGCTCCCGGAGACCGGAATGAAGCTTGCGGTTCACCTCAGGCCCTTCATAGATAAGTGCTGTATAAATTTCCACCAGGCTTGCGCCCGCGCGTATTTTGTCATAAGCATCACTTGCCGTAAAAATTCCGCCAGACCCGATAATCGGAAGCGCACCGCCGGTCTGCTTGTAAATCCGGGATACGATCTCCGTTGATCGGTTACGCAGCGGTTTCCCGCTAAGGCCGCCGGTTTCTTTGGCGTTACCGTGCGTCAGGCCATCCCGCGAAAGCGTCGTATTCGTGGCGATAATGCCGGAAACGCCGCTTGCGCTAATCGTATCCACCATGAATTCCAGTTCCTCATCACTCACATCCGGCGCAATCTTCACCAGGACGGCCTTCTCGCCTCCATGGATCTTCGCTTGGCGGGACATTTCGTTCTTCACGTCTTCCAGCAAGGATGACAATTCGCTCCCATGCTGAAGGCTGCGCAAGTCCGGCGTGTTCGGGGAACTGATGTTGACAACAAAAAAGTCGCCATACGGAAATAAAGCTTGGATGCAAGCTTCGTAATCACCGTTGGCTTTCTCGTTCGGAGTCGCCTTGTTCTTTCCGATGTTGACGGCAACCGGAATACGGCGTTCCTTGAGTGCGGACAGCCTTTTTGCCATCGCCTCGGCCCCTTCGTTGTTGAAGCCCATCCGGTTGATGAGTGCCTCATCCGGAGGAAGCCGGAACAATCGCGGCTGTTCGTTGCCCGGTTGTCCCTTCGGGGTCACCGTGCCTACTTCCATAAATCCGAAGCCGATGGAGGAGAAACCTTTGACGGCCTGAGCATTTTTATCTAACCCGGCGGCAAGTCCGACCGGTGTCGGGAAATGAAGCCCGAACAGGTCCACTGCCAAATCCGGTGTTTCGCTAACACCGTACATCCCTCGCATGACAGCGTCTGCGCCAACCACGCCGGAGGCACGTCCAAGGCCGCCAACCACAAGGTGGTGAGCTTTCTCGGGATCGAGTTTAAAAAATATAGGTTTGCCTATGTTGCGGTACAGCACATCCACTCTTCCTCTCATCCAGTTATTTCTCTATCCTTCAGTTTATCCGTTTCTGCCTCAAAAAGAAAGTTCTTCAGCATAAACCGGGCGATCGTCCTGACGAGAAAGCGATATGGCAATTTCGGGACAAACCCCTTACAATAAAGAAGGATTGTACAAATCATTTTCATGATCATGAGAGAAAGAGGGGAAAGACATGTCAGCCAAACGTAAGCCTCCGACCTTGCAGCAGAAAAAAGAAGAGGTTAATAAGAAGGCCATACTATGGATCAGCTCCGGCATCGCTCTTCTTATTATCCTGATTATCGTTTTAATTGTGATCGCCCAGCCTTAATCCAGCCAGTGATACACCTTGTTGGGGTTGGTCTGCCCCTGGGCAAGCTTGAGCTTAAAACGCTCTTTCGGCGTCCACAGGTCCTCGGGCAGAACCCCTTCCCGAATTTTCACGACGGTTCCCATCGGAACCAGATCAAACAGCTCCTCCACATCCTCTTTAAGCATACGGATGCAGCCCTCAGATTCATTCGCTCCGATACTGTCCACGTCTAGCGTACCGTGTATCGCGTATTGCGTATCGGACAGCTGCATTCCCCGCGTCCCATAAGGGCCCTTCGTGGTCCCGTTCGGATTAACAACCTTGTCATTAATATGAAAATCACCCAGCGGCGTTTTCGCTCCTCCAAGCCCGACCGCATAATTGCGCAGCATGACGGTGCCGCTGACAACGGCAAGCCGATGATGTTTCCGGTCAATGATGACCTGAAGCGGCTGCTCAAAAAAAGGATCCCCGTTCGGCGAAGTCCCCCAATATCCAATCTCCTCCGGGTCGTTCCCAGGCTGCTGCCCCGGCTGGTCCTCATGGCCGCCAGTTCCTTGGGACTTATGCTTCATTAATGCTCCGAACATCGCCTCCATTGCTTTGGAACGGCCGGACAACCAATTATTCGGATACGGCTGCGTCAGTTCATTCAAGCCTTTAGGCAGGCGTCCATGCCGAGCCTTATACTGGTTGGCCGCTTCCTGCAGCACGGCCGTCTCGACTTGCAGATCCGCCCATTGCCCCGCGCTCCGCTTAAGCTGCGAACTATCCGCAGGCTCGCAATCACACTCCAATGCCGCTCCTTCATATGGCTGGATCGCAATGGCGCCTTTAGCATCCCGATGCAATCCATATAAACGTTCCATGTCCTTGCTCCATAACTGCCACTTGCCCGATTGCTTCATCCCAAGCGCAACCGACCAATTCGGCAATGCCTGCGGATGCCGAAGCAATGAGGACAGGGCTCCGGCGGAATCCTTCCCCTGGCCGGAAGCAACGGCGGTGTACAGCGGTTCTTTACGCGAATCCCGCTTCTCTTTGTTAACGACCGAGGCGGATACCGGCTCATTCGGCGGGAATACATCTGATGCAAAATCCCCCGGAACGGAGCCCGGCGCCTGGGCTGGAGGAAGGAATACCAGCAGCAATAACACCAGCGCAGCAAGCAAACGCCGGGTTCTTTTTCGCTTTCGATCCTTGTCCCTCTCCATTTCCAATAAACGCTGTTCGTAATTTTTCCATATATCGGACGGGACCTGACTAAGCTCAAAGGCTTCATAGACCCCTTCTGCCTTGTTGTAGCAGTAATTTGCCTTGCCCTGTTCGCCGGCCTGTTCATATTCCTTCCCCAGCAGGTACCAGGCCATTTTATTATCAGGATGCGTCTCCACATACCTTTTGAGGTACAGCGAATTGTTCATTCGGGAGCCTCCTTTTATGACATTTTTACCTCTATTATCCTGTATATCGGAATAAACGCTCTAATTATGTATGAATCGTCGGATACGAAAAAACGCCCCCTGCCTTTGTCGGGCAGAGGGCGTCGGTATAAGTTCAAGATGGAATATCAGGGCTTAAAGCGGTATTGGTTATTCTGCGTTAAACGGCTCGTCAGCAATCCGAATTGAATCTGTTGGGCAGCCATCGCAAGCATCCAGCATATCATCATGCATATCTTCCGGAATTTCAGTTACCCCGCGGTTGTTGTCTCCGTCAAAAATAACTTCTGCCAGGCCTTCGTCGTCGTAATCGTAAATATCGGGTGCCGTTGCTCCGCATGCGCCGCAAGCAATGCAGGTATCTTTATCTACCCAAGTAAACTTCGCCATAGTCTCTCTTCCTCCTGTATATCTATAAACATCTCTATAAACATAGTATAAGCTGACGGTCTCCCGCCACCATCTACATATATTAATACAATTTTTTTAGGAATACAAATATATTTCCTAACATTTTCCGACAATAATTTGTTATTTTCAAAGGAAATGAAGGAGCTTCAACTATCAAAAAAACGGCTAATCGCGGTCCGGGTCCTTCGCGGGCGGCTGAACGGCATTTTTATTATCGTTCCCCAGATCCCTTACAAAATCCATCTGTAAAGATGTACCTCTCCGCTTATGATTGCGGATTAAGGACGACGGATCATCTCCCAACATGCCAGCGGTCAGCACCGCACTCTCGCCGAATTTATTGCGCAGCTCGTCCATGACCCGGGTCAGCGATTCTTTCTTTGGCTGTTTCTCATAATCGAACAAATCCAGCTGAATGGCGGATTCCTCCTTCGCGATAAGCTGCTGCAGCGTAACGCCAAGCAGACGAAGCGGCTTGTCCTGCTTCCAGTGCCGGTGATACAGCTCGCACGCTTCCCGGTAGATATCCTCGGTATTTTCCGTCGGTATGGCCAGATGCCTCGACCGGGTGATCGTCTTCATATCCGGTGTACGCAGCGTGATCTGTATGCCGCTGGTCATTAGACCCTGCCTGCGGAGCCGGCGCGCTACCTGATCGCTCAGATTCAGCAGCACCCTTCGCGCCTCCTCCGCCGAAGTAACATCCTGCGGGAGCGTGGTCGTGTGTCCGATCGATTTGCTCTGTTCCCGCTCCGCAACGACAGGAGCATGGTCGATGCCGCTGGCTGCCCTTTTCATCCATGACCCCATTACGCCAAAAGTTGAGGTCAGCAGGCCTTCATCGGCAGCGGCCAGCTGTCCGATGGTCTGGATGTTCAACTTACGCAGCTTGTCGGCTGTCTTGCTCCCGATGCCAAACAGCTCTGCACAGGGTCTGTTCCAGAGTACCTGCGGGACATCCCGTATCCGCAGCACGGATAGCCCGTTGGGCTTTTTCATGTCCGAGGCCATCTTGGCCAGCAATTTATTCGGAGCAATGCCGACGGAGCAAGGCAGCGACAACTCCTCGCGAATGCGCTGCTGGATCTCCCGGGCGATATCCAGGGGGGTACCGAACTGCTTTGATCCCGTTATATCCAGGTAACATTCGTCAATCGAAGTCGCTTCCAACAGCGGCGTATAGGCGTAAGCTATATTCATAAATGCATTGGAATACTTGCGGTACAGATGAAAATCCGGCTGGATGATCATCAGGTCGGGGTAGATCCGCAGCGCCTGTCTCACGTTCATTCCTGTGCGGATCCCAAGTGACCGTGCCGCATAGGAGCAGGTGACGATGACGCCTTTTCGCAGCTCGATGCTGCCCGCGACAGCCGTGGGTTTGCCCCGATAGAGCTCCGGCTCCTCAGCTTCGTGTACAGAACAGTAAAAAGCATTCATATCCACATGAAGTATAACGCGGCCGCTGGCCGGATAATAATTGTCGATATGTCCCACGCAGAATTCCTTCTTTCTTCGGCACGGTTCTACTTAAGTCTTATTGCTGCCCTCATCTTGGAGTTCATTTTGAATGATTCTCACGTTTTCCTTATGGCACTTCGCCGTGAATTCGGAGACAAATCCGTGCTCCTGCCGCAGCTGGTCAAGAGCCGTATCATCGCCATCCATAACAGCCTGACGCAGTCGTTCCAGATAGCTTCGGGCTGCCTCCACTCTTCGATTCATCTCAGATCGGCTTGTCGTATGCCGGCCATGCCCAGGGATGAGCAAAGCAACCGGATGCTCCTTCAGGATCCTTGCAGCTTGGCGAATCGTTCCTTCATAGTCCCTCGCACTTTGGAAGATAAATGGAAGCTCAAAATCGGATAAGTAGTCACCGGCTGCAAATACGCCCACGGAATCAATCACGGTAAACAAGCCGTCGGCCGTATGTCCCGGTGCTCTATAGAACGTAAGCGTTGTGGAGCCCATTGCGAGCTGTTGTCCATCTTCCTCGATAACCATATCAAGTACTGGGAATTCTATGGGATAATCGCGAGTAATATAGTGGGAAGCATCAAAATCACGAATTGATTTCAGTTTATCCTCTTTTTCCGGGTCATCTCTGAGTCCGGCACTCCCAATCGTCTTGGCGTCCGGGAAAGCCTTATATCCGATAATGTGGTCGTAGTCCCCATGCGTAAAGATGAGATAACATTCCCTGTTTCCCCGAACCGCGTTAACATGTTCTCGAATCTCATCGATTTCGTGCGGCAGCCAGTTCGGATCGATGATAATGATACTCTCATCCAGCTGGATTACCGTTGAAGTGGTCTGAAATAACGCACTTTGAAAAATCGTCACCTGATCATTAGAATATTGAATCATGTCATAAACTCCATTCCATTATATCCTCTTTAGTCAATGAAGTGTCTTCATGTCATTATCCATGAGGAATCATGAAGGCTTCACCAACGCCTCCAGCATATCGTTACCCTTAACGCGGGTCAAGAATAAGCCTCTATAGGTAAGGTTTGTTTTTTACTCTGTTACTTTCCCGCAAAGAAATGTTATAATACAAAATTATAAACAATACGGTCCAATCCCGGACACCCAAAGGAGGACATCATGTCTAAGTCCATTTCCATCTTTGATACGACACTTCGCGACGGAACCCAAGGCGAAGGAATCAGCTTGTCGGCGGACGACAAGGTCAAAATCGCCAAGAAACTCGATGCTCTTGGTGTTCATTATATTGAAGGCGGTATCCCGGGAAGCAACAGCAAGGACATCGAATTTTTCAAAAGAGTCCAGGATCTCGGCTTAACCTCAAAAGTAACCGCGTTTGGCAGCACTCGCCGCAAAGGCTCCATCGCCGACCAGGATGCCAATCTGCTTCGGATTTTGGAATCCGGCGTTTCTGCGGCCACTTTGGTCGGGAAGTCATGGGATTTCCACGTCCATACCGCGCTTCAGACGACACTCGAAGAGAATCTGGCGATGATCTATGATTCCATCGCTTTCCTGAAGCAAAAAGGCCTCGAAGTGATTTTTGATGCCGAGCACTTTTTTGACGGCTATAAGAACAATCCCGAATATGCTGTTGCCGTATTGTCCAAAGCACGAGAGGCAGGCGCTGATTGGCTTGTCATGTGCGATACGAACGGCGGCAGTCTCCCGCACGAGATCTCGAACATTGTGACATCTTTAGCGGGTCCATTGCCCGGCGCTCCACTCGGCATTCACACCCACAACGATTGCGAGCTTGCCGTTGCCAACACCCTGAGTGCCGTACAGGCTGGTGTCCAGCATGTGCAGGGAACGATGAACGGTTATGGGGAACGTTGCGGGAATGCCAACCTGTGCTCCATCATCCCGAATCTGCAGTTGAAGCTGGGTTATGAATGCATCGGAGACGACAACCTACGCACGCTGACAAATACCGCACGGTATATCAGTGAAATCGCCAACGTCAATATGCCGGTCAACCAGCCGTATGTGGGTAACGCTGCCTTTGCCCATAAGGGAGGCATCCATGTTTCGGCGATCCTGCGCGATTCTAGAACGTACGAGCATATCGAACCGGAGAAAGTCGGAAACAAGCAGCGCGTGCTTGTATCCGAGCTTGCAGGACAGAGCAACATCGTATCGAAGGCGCAAGACATGGGTCTTGACTTTGATCCGGCTAGTGAACAATCCAAGCATATTATCGGAAAAATCAAGGATCTTGAGCATGAAGGGTATCAATTCGAAGGCGCAGACGCCTCCCTGGAGCTGCTTCTTCGGGAAGCGAACGGAGAGCTCAAGGAGCTGTTTACCTTCGAATCCTTCAAAATGCTGGTAGAGAAATCAGCCGGGCAACCGGTTGTCTCCGAAGCCTTCGTTAAAGTCAACGTTGCCGGTGAGAGCATCTACACTGCGGCAGAAGGCAACGGTCCGGTCAATGCGCTTGACAATGCGCTGCGTAAAGCGCTGGTCCAATACTTCCCGACACTCAAGGAAATGCATCTCGCTGACTATAAGGTACGGGTGCTGGATGACAAGGATGCGACGGCAGCCAAAGTACGGGTGCTGATCGAGTCCAAGAACTTTGAGAATTCCTGGAACACCGTCGGTGTCTCCAGCAACGTCATTGAGGCGAGCTGGGAAGCGCTGGTGGACAGTATGCGCTATGCGCTGCTCGGCCAAATCTCACCGGAACAAGTGCATGAGTCCGCGACTAGACAAGGGTTGGTTAATCACTAAGGCTGTATCCAATATAAAAAGCGCGTATCCGCCATGTCATGAACATGGTGGCCGCGCTTTTTTTGGTGTTTCCGCCGCTTTTCGCTTCACAACTAACTAATTCAACAGCTTGGTTACCTTTTTGCGAAGATCCTTGGGATCCGGAGCGCCAAGAATGATTTCCTGGATCACGCCGTTTCGATCAATCAGCACATTCGTCGGGAAGACCTGGCCTTTATACAACGCCTCGAACACTTCTCCTTTGGGATCGAGAAGGATCGGATACCGGAGTTCAAAATCCTTAACGAATTGACGCGCTTTCTTCTCATTGTCATACTTGGACACGTTCACGCCGTAGATTTCCAGCTCATCTGCATATTCCGCCGCCAACTTATCGAGCTCCGGGGCTTCTTGCTTGCACGGTTCACACCATGATGCCCAAAAATTGACGACCATTGCTTTATCGCGCGCTCCGCCGCCGGCATAGGTCTTATCGTCCATCCCCTTCAAGGTGAAGGTGGGGGCAAGCAGTCCAGCCTTGGCGCCTGTCTCCGTCGGGAGCTGCTTCTCTTGCGTGAAGACGGCCTGGATATTGTCACCGGCTTGGTTATAGATTACAGCGCCTGCCGCAATTACAAGCAGGACGAGAATGATGATATTTCGTTTCATAGGTATAGGTTCCTTTGCTAAACTTAGTTATAGTCCCTATTGTACCCTGAAACCCTGATCTTTCAAACACGCGATCAACTTCAATTATAGCCCGGGAGGGAAAAAGATGAACCCGTCTGACATGGCCCTGGAACAGCTTCTGCTGCACGCGGCAGTACAACAGCATATATCGGACTATACGTATGATTGTCTGCCAGAGGAAGCCTGTGGCGTCCTTATCGGGCACTCTAGCGCAACAAGCCGATCGTTAACCGTTACGCAATTTATCCCCATAAAAAATACAGCGGAGTTTCCGCTGCATTCTTTTCATCTGGACCCTGTTCAATGGACCCGCTTGGTGTTAACTGAAAAAAGAATCGTCGGTTTGTTTCACAGTCACCCGCACACATCCCCTGAGCCGTCCGGCGAGGATCTGCTGCAGCTTCCATCCTTCGGCGGATTGCTTCAGGTATATGCCATCGGATCTCCTGCAGCTCCAAACGCTCCCGGCATGAAACCATTACAGCTTCATGCCTACAAAATTATGCGGGAAAAAGAAACCGCCGAATTAGACAGCCATCTACCGTCAAATTCCTGGGTTCGTCCGGCAGCAGAGTTCTATTCCCTCACCCCGATTCCTTGCCAGATCAAATAGGGTAATAGGCTATTGCTGCATCCATCATGTTCGAGGTTATGCCTCGCTTAGATAGACATACAAATCTCCCAGCGTGGTTGCATGGCCGCGCGCCTGAATTTCTTTCATATAATCCGCCCACAGCCGAGCAGTCATGCGCGCGTCGGACAGAGCATGATGCCGGCCCTCCACCGGGATGCCGCTGCTCCGAAGCAGCTCATCCAGACTGTAGTCCTTCTGCTCAGGATATAATCTCTGTGCGAGCATCATCGTATCGAGGAGCCGATGGGTTAATCGGACCTTCGATGTCTTCCACAAGGCTGCGTTCAGGAATCCGCGGTCATGGGCAGCGGCATGGGCAACAAGCACCCTGCCGCCTATAAAAGCCATGAAATCATGCAGCCCCTCCATTAAAGGCGGGGCTGCATCAACCATATGCTGCGTAATTCCCGTCAGCTCAGCAATGAATGGAGGAACAGGAGCACCGCTATTAACGATCATATGAAAGGTTTCGTTCTCGATCACTTGCTCGCCGAGGACCTTAATTGCACCGAATGACAAAATTTCATCACCGTGCTGGTGATTGAACCCCGTCGACTCCAGATCAAATACGACAACCTCCAGCTCGTCCAGCGGGGTACCCAGAACCTCCGGCCTCCGGTTATCCTTCATCCGGGATCGGATAAAGGCCAACTGCTGCGCCGTCTGCGCGCCGCGCATGGAAGCGATGGCGGAATTAAAGTTACCCGAACGGAGTGATCTCCAGAACCCACCGTTCGATGGTCCCGGTTCAGTCATGGGTTCCTCCTCTCCGCAAAACGGTGCTCTCGCTGCAATGACCGGTGTATCCGTCTGACCACACCAAGCGTATCGCGAAGCTCGTACTGCATGGTTTTGTTCTTGAGCTGCTCCTGCGGGATATACCCGCTGCTCGTGATCAGCCCGTTCTCCAGCCGATGGGGCGTGTTATTTCTCAGCCGAAGCGCCGTCAAGAAAGCACGCTGCACGCTTTCCAGCAGCAAGTTGCCGCCCTCAAGCAGCATCACCTTCTCCATGCGCTTTCGCGTTGAGGTTTCGATGATGCCTCTTTGCAGCGCCATCGTGCGAATGCTGTTCACTAGCGGAATATAGACGCCATACTTTACGTCAAATTCACCGGCATGCTCACCAAACCGCTCCGTCACAATTCGCCCCATGACATTAAGCGTTGCCTTGTGCTTGACCGTGTTTCGCAGTACGGCATTGCCGATGCTCGGGTGCAGCTCGACAGAGCTTCGGAAATGGTCAACCCATTCCTCCGATAGTTTGCCATCTCCCGCTACATGACGGAGATCCGAGGCGATGATGAAATTGCGAATCGGCTCCCACTGCTGGTCTTCACACCAGTCGCTAATCTGATTTTTCCAATCGCCAAGCTTTTTGCTCCATAATGGTTCCGAACACATTACCTTTCCCGAACATTTGGGATAGCCTGCAACCTCCAGCAGATTCGCCAGCCGAAGGCCAAATTCCCGAAAAAAAGGGAGCTGATCCTCCTCCAGCTCATCACCAATGATCAGACCATTGTCCTGATCACTCCACAGCGTAGCTTCCTGCCTTCCGCTGCTGCCAAAAGCAACAAACGCATAACGCGCAGGAGGCCGGCCCAAGCCAGCCTCCCACATGTCCTGCTCACAGATTGCCGCGGCACGCTGTCCAATCAGGTCGTGCATCGTATTGACGGATGCGATCCACTCTCTCAGGTCCATGTCATGACGCATCTCGATCAGATGGTTCTGACAAGCGATCCGTTCATCTCGTATTTCCTGAGCAGTTGTTGCTGTCTGAATTTCCGAGAATACCGGAAACAGATTGACGGATTTCAGAGGTTTCATGCCGCGGCCTCCTTATTGCATATTCATTAACCATTTCGAGTTTAGTATTTATAATGCGGTGTCGCTTCCAGGTAACGCTTTGCCTCCGGAACGAAACTCAGGGGACTTCCCTTCCGCTTCCGCCAGAAGTTTCATTTGCTCCGGATATCCGTAAGTTCCGTGTTCACTGATATCAAGGCCCATCAATTCTTCTTCCTCCGTTACGCGAATACCCATCGTGACTTTCATGATATACAGAATGATGAATGAGATCACGAGTACGAATGCAAACGTTCCGACCAGACCCAGAAGCTGAACGCCAAGCTGACCGAAGCCCCCGCCGTAGAACAAACCTTCTTTGCCTACGCCTGTAATTTCAACAAGTCTCGGTGCTGCGAACAAACCGGTGGATACGGCACCCCACATACCGGCAATACCATGTACGGAGAATGCATATACAGGATCATCAATGCCTTTGCGGTCAAACCACTGAGCCGTAAAGAAGGTAATCGTACCGGCTACTGCACCGATAACGACAGCCGCCCAAGGTTCCACGAATGCGCAAGCCCCTGTGATGGCAACAAATGCAGCGAGGATACCGTTCAGCATGCTGGGTATATCCGCTTTGCCCAGAACCGCCCAAGAGATCAGCAACGCTGCAAGCGCACCTGCCGCTGCTGCGATATTCGTATTTAAAGCCACAAACCCGAAGAAGCCGTCCGTGAGTGCGGAGATGGTGCTCCCCGGATTAAATCCGAACCAACCAATCCAGATGATGAACACGCCGAGTACCGATAATACCTGGTTGTGACCTGGGATGCTGTTAGGCTTCCCGTCCTTATTATATTTGCCAAGTCGGGGTTTCAGAAGAACGGTAGCCACCAGCGCCGCTGTAGCACCTGTCAAGTGAACGACCGTCGATCCGGCAAAGTCCTGCATACCCAGAGCCCCAAGCCAGCCGCCGCCCCACACCCAGTGAGCAACAATCGGGTAAATCACGATGGTGAACAGCAATCCGAACACGATATAAACGCTAAGCTTCGCACGTTCGGCCATACCACCGCAAGCGATAGCCAAGGAGACGGCTGCAAAGGATAAATGGAACAGAAACATAATGGTCGTTGGCACATCGTAAGCGGACAAGGAATCAAATGAGCCTGATGCATTGTCACCACTTAAGAAAAAACCTTCAAATCCGAAAAAGCTGTTCCCGTTACCGAATGCCAGGCCAAATCCTAGCGCCCAGAAGGCGACGATCGAAATGCCGAAGGTCAGGAATGTTTTACCGGCAACGTGGCCTGCATTCTTCATACGAACCGATCCGGCTTCCAGCAGTGCGAACCCTGCTTGCATGAAGAATACGAGCAATGCTGCCAAGAATACGAACACGGAGTTCAAACCAGCCGTTAATTCAACATTTGTGGCTCCCCCATCAGCGGCGAACGCGCTCGCCGGGAATGCAAGCAATGCGATTGCTCCCGCCATTAAACCTAGCCATCTTTTGTTCATGTTTCACACTCCCCTTAATGTAAGATAATATAACATCAACTTGAATTCATATTGTCATTATAGGGGGGTGAATGAATATCTGCAACGGTTTTTTTCATGTTAAACACCATTTATGTAATATAATCTAACATTAAGTGCATTCAGTGCAAATCGTCTAACATCATGTAGAGTTAAAAAAGACGACTAAACATCCATGTTTTTTTGTCACAACTATGACGTTTGACTGTATGGTTCATGATCATGTATCATATTTCTATTAAAATGAAAATATAAATGCATTCATTAATGTCCAATTCAATGAAAGCTTGTGAGGTGATGAATGATGGGGATCACGAGAGGAAACCTTTTCCGAATCGGTGAGCTGGCCAAGGTTGCCGGAATCAGCGAAAGAACCATTGACTATTATACGAAGCTGGGTTTGATCTCCCCTGAGAAACGGACGTTAAAAAATTACCGGTTGTACAGTTCTGAAACCTTAAGCACTCTCGAACGTATTAATCAGTTAAAGCAAGAGAAATATACTCTCGATGAGATTAAGGAGAGACTGGATCGCTGGAAGTCGGTACCTGATGATTCCGAAATGACGGAGAAGCTAACCAAGCTCGAAATACAGATGAAACAGCTGGAACGGGATGTGAAGGAACTCAACCCGCTTCTGCGTGAATTAAAACCAAGTCAAGCCCGGGAAGTACTTGCTAACATCCTTCCTAAAGGAGCTGCCTGTATCGAGTCGATTCAAATTTTGTTGAACCAGTTCACTTCGATGTAATGGTGAAGAACCAAATGACAACTTTGTATGGGGGTATGATATATGTATTCTGACTGGATGTTTATTCTCATTATTATCGCTTTTATATTCTCGCTCTGGGCTCAGTTCCGGGTCAAAGGCACCTTTAACAAATGGACCAAGGTCGAGAACAGCACCGGCATGACCGGATACGATGCTGCCCGGCACATGCTGGATGCCAACGGACTCCACGATGTGCCAATTGAACCGGTGCCAGGCACACTCTCCGACCACTATGATCCGACCAAACGCGTTGTGCGTTTGTCCGAGCCCGTTTATTATGAACGTTCCATCTCGGCTGTCTCTGTTGCTTGTCACGAGGTCGGCCATGCGATCCAGCATGCGGAACACTATCCGATGCTTGTCGCCCGTCACAAAATGTTCCCGGTCGTAAATTTCGCATCGGGTATCGCTCCGTTTCTCTTGATTGCGGGATTCCTGTTCCAAGCCATGAATCTGGTCGGTCTCGGCATTATCTTCTTCTCTTGCGCCGTTGCCTTCCAGCTTGTCACCTTGCCGGTCGAGTTTAACGCAAGTAACCGTGCCCGTCAGCTGATGGTTCAAGAAGGCTATATCGCCAATGACGAAGAACGCGGAGTCGCTAAAGTATTGAACGCCGCAGCTCTGACCTATGTCGCTGCCGCCTTGATCTCTCTGCTTGAGCTGATCCGTTATATCATGATCTTTACAAGCAACCGGGAATAATTTAATAAAGCGTAACAACAAAGGGCTTTCCTCTCTACCATGGTTTGGTGGAGAAGGAAAGCCCTCTTTTTAATTAGATTATTCTTGATAAATGAAGCCAGGTTAGGGAGTTGATGTGGAATCCGCTTTCCCTTCCTTTTTCGGTGACGGATCAATACCAAAATATTGAAGCAGAAACGCACGGAAGGCTTGCGCAACCGGTGGCAGCTTCTCGTCCGCGCGGTGAATCAGACCGATGGAACGCGTTACCTTCGGCTCCGAGATCCGGACGCGTGCCGGCTGCAGCGGATTCGTCTGGAATAGCGCCATTTCAGGAAGCAAGCTGACCCCCATACCGGCGGCAACCAGCCCGCGGATCGTATCCGTTTCCTCGCCTTCAAAAGCAATTTTCGGCGTGAACCCGGCTTCCAGGCAGGCATGCCACACAATCGGACGCAAGGAGTAGCCTTTGCTGAACAGCACAAAGCGCTCCTCTTTCAATTGCTCCAGCTTGATGGACTGCTCCCCCGCAAGCGGGTGATTCGGCGGCAGGATCGCAAACAACTCCTCTGTCAAGACGATATCCCCATCCACTTGATCATGACGATCCGGAAACGGCGACACAAATGCCAAATCCACTTCAGCCCCAACCACGTCCCGGATCAAAGTCGGGAACATCCCCTGCTTGAACCGGAACTTCACGTTCGGGTATTTCTTCCGGAATTCAGCCACAATGGACGGAATTAAATGGATGCCCAGGCTGTGCGGGAATCCGATGCGAATCTCCCCCTGCTCCGGGTCCAGAAATTCATGTATCTCGACGACCGCACGGTCCAGGTCCTTCATAATGCTCTCAACCCGTTTGCAAAAAAGCTGACCTACCGGGGTTAACTGCAGATTCCGTCCTTTTTGCATGAACAAATTAACACCAAGCTCTTCTTCCAACTGATGTATTTGACGGCTGACGGCTGACTGAGCCACATGAAGTTCTTCTGCCGCTTGGGTAACGTGTTCCTTTTGCGCAACCTTTACAAAGTATTGCAACTGTCGTAATTCCACGCCTTTTATCGCTCCATTCTTATTCCCTAGAAGACTTGAAGACTTTATCAAATCATCCAATTCTATTATAACAGACCCCTCTAAGGTCCGATTATGTTCGACGTTTAAATAATCGAATCATGAGACCGTAGAGGAAAAATCCGCCTACCAATCCGCCGACATGTGCTACAAGGCTGACCCCTGGGGTAAACGAGAACAGAATCCCCAATATAAGCAGGGTGAACAGCGTCTTGCGGGACGACTCATCAATGACATGCCGCTGGAACAGGGCGATGTACAGATAAGCGCCATAAGCTCCGTAAATGGCTCCTGACGCGCCTACAAGGAAGGTATAGCTCTCCATGCGCTCATAATAAGCCAAACCGATTACATTACCGAGAACACCGCTGAGCAGATACAGGATGGCAAACTTCCAGCTCCCCATGATTCTCTCCAGCGGGGGAACAAATACCAGCAGTGCAAAGCTGTTGAATAATAAATGATCAAATCCGTTATGCAGGAACATCGCCGTAAAGTATCTCCATGCCTGGTCAACGAATTGCGGCAAATCCGATAAAGCTCCATATTTCAGCAGCGTCACCGGATTTCTGGAACCGCCGTCAAAGGAAGTGATCGCAAACATCACCAGGTTGATCACGAGCAGCAGCGATGTAACGGGATAATAACGCAAGTAACTTTTCCAATTTTCATAACGTACGAATATCATAGCATCCTCCTCATCCTAAATCAGGCCAGGGATGCCCCTTAGTGGACATTCCCTTTTTAAAAAGATTATAATGTACCATGAACCTGATCACCAAACTTTGATATCCAAGGAGGAGATTTCTCATGGCTCAAGAACGTTCAGGAGCTGCCACTTTCAAAGGCAATCCTATTACACTCATCGGACCACAGCTCAAGGCTGGTGATGCCGCGCCGGATTTTACAGTGAGCAAAAACCTGCTCGAAGACGCATCTCTTAAGGATTATGCTGGTAAAATCAAGCTAATCAGTGTCGTTCCTTCCCTCGACACCGGAGTATGCGACGCACAGACTCGCCGTTTCAATGAAGAAGCCGCTGGTCTAGGCGATGATGTGGTGATCCTTACGATCAGTGCCGACCTTCCTTTCGCCCAAGCTCGCTGGTGCGGAGCTGCAGGCGTTGACCGGGTCATTACGCTGTCCGACTATAAATCGCGTTCTTTCGGTGAAGCGTATGGCGTGCTCATCAAGGAATTCCAGCTCGACATGCGTTCGATCTTCGTCGTGGATACTAACGATACCATCACCTATGTAGAATACCTTGGTGAAATGTCGGAGCACCCGAATTACGAAGCCGCGATCGATGCAGTAAAATCTTTGCGGTAACACGCCAAAGGGTACATACACTGCACACTTTTAAAAAGCGGGAGAGCAGCTCTCCCGCTTTTTCTTATTCTACTAAGCATCCACTTTATACTTGCTCAGTTTTTTATCCAGAACAGCGTACAGGTTCAAGATAACCCGGTAGTTCGCTCCCAGATCCCCTAGAGAACCGCGGGACGCCGAATACATATCAACTGCGCTGCGAACCGGACTGATGCCAAGCACGGATACGGTAATGTCCAGTGTACGTCCAAACGAGGTTCTTTTCTCGAGCGTGATTTCTCCCACGGATTTAACCTCATGCAGAACTTTGTAACCCGGAATTTTTTTTAGTGTCGAGGAAACCTCTTCAAAACACTTTTCTTTTGAAAGATTGTAATAACGCGTCTTCAGCTTGGGATCTTTAGCACGGTCGCTTGTGCCGTCATAGCTGCGCACGATACCAATTAGAACTCGTTTTAATGACAAAGACCGTTCCTCCTTTATAAATGACCGTTCCATCCATACTCTAGTTTAACATTGTTTATGCTTTCAGCAAACCTTTATATATAGCAAAAAGGCACCTCTTTCACTTCGAATTCGAAATGAAAGAGGTGCCCATTCATTGGTTTAACGAAACCCGCCTATGCCGTCCGGTAAACATTGTCTTCGAACCTGCATTAGCAGGTGGGTGACCGCAGAACCGCTTATGAATTCCCCTTGTCATATAGACAGGGCATTTCAGCCACGATTACGTATAGATCTCCCTAGACATCGTCATTGGTTCAAAACAACGGAAAACCGAAACGAACATCGCAGGATGTAGTCTTATTATAGGGGGTTTTGCCGGAAAAGTAAACCTCGCATTATTAAGGTTTCGATCCATTATCTCCCTTTTGGGCAGCATCCATGCTTTCCAGAAGAGCTTGTTCGGTTTCAGACTCCTCTTCCTCGGCTTTCTTCATCTTCTCCTGCTGTTCCTGCATTTTGGTGAAGGTAGCATAGAAGTTAAAGAACGCGAACAATGCCATCAAGCAGAACAGGAAGAACACGAACAGCACCGGCATCTGCGTGCCGATATATGCCAAGACAGCGCTTCCGATCAAAGTCGAAAATACCCGGAACGGGCGAATCAATGTCAGCAGCACCGCATTTTTCAACAGCTGCAACGTTTTCATCTCATAATGAACAGTCATGGAGAAGAAATTAAACAGGGAGACAAACAGCACGATAAGCAGCACGAGCATCACAATGCCGACAAGCTGGAAACCATCAAGCTGCGTCATATAAACCGTGTAATCCACGTACATAATCACGAACAACAGCGTATAAAAAATGCCGCCGATCATGCTCTGCTTGTAATTTTCCTTATAACCCTTGAAGAACGTTTTGAATACGGACACGTCCGGATTGCCCATGACCCACTTACGTACAACGGTAAATAAAGCCGCCGTAGCCGGAAACAGAACAAACGGTGATAATATTCCGAGAACCCAGTTAGACAGCAGCTGCTCATTATGCGCATCCGGTGTCTGAACGGCCATCAGGAATTTGGTTAGAACAATAAACAGGAAAGGCGATGTACAAATAACCCACAAGATGTTCGAAAAAGCAATACGGGTAATCCACTCGGTGAGCTTGTATAAGCCACCCATGGCTCCTTTCATTTCCAAATCCGTTTCCTCCTCACTCAAATCATGCATGTATCTATTAATATACCTTATTTTGTACATGCATTGCCAGAGCCTAATTTATACGCCCCTGGGTGAATGTCCAATCCAGCGCCATCGTTTTTCCATACGATATCTCGTAATCCGTTCAACAAACTTGAATTTCCAAATTAAAAGAGGAGGGATTATGTATGTCTTGTGAAGGTGGCGGTTACGGCTACGGATCAAATGTCGGTATTGTCCTGGTTCTGTTCATTCTCCTTGTCATTATCCTCAGCACATTCTATATCTAATGACTCCTTGAATCATTGAGTGAAACAGATCAGCTGTTATTGCTCTAAAACTGCGAGTTTAAAGGGGATGCACCCTGGGTGCATCTTCTTTAAACATGAACAAAAGACGAAGCGCGGCTCCACTTAGCGTGGGCAGCTGCTTCGTCTTTTGTGTTCGGTTACTTCTGTCAAAGGAAGTTAGCCGTTAATATTATTCGTCTCCGCTCCGGTTAGGGCGACGCTCGCCGCCGCTGTAGGAACGCGGTTTACGGTCACCGCTATTGTTGCGGTCACGGTTGTAGCCACCGCCATCGCGGTTGCCATAACTGCTGCCGCCGCCATCACGGTTGTATCCGCCTTTGGAGTAGCCGCCACGGTTACCACCGCTGCCACTTCCGCTTCCGCCTCCACCATCACGGCGATATCCGCCGCCGCTGCTGCGGCCACCATAGCCGCCGCTTGGCTTGCGGCCATTGCGGATGTCCGGCTTCCGGCGTTTTGCACGGATCGGATCTTCCGGAGTCAAGTGAATATCGGATCCTTCCTTCTTGTCTCCAGTCAGGATTTTCATTGCAGCTGCCAGCAATTGTACGGAATCGTATTGTTCCAGCAATTGAATGGCAAGACCTTTATACTCGGTCAATTCACCTTGCTCAATAATTTCAAGCACACGCTCAGCGATAATGCGCTGTTTACCTTCAATAGCTTCAGCGATCGTAGGCAAAGGTTTACGTGGAATACGGTGACGAGTCACACGCTCGATAAAGTACAGATGATCCATCTCACGAGGAGTTACGAAGGACCAAGCCGTACCTTCTTTACCAGCACGGCCTGTACGTCCAATACGGTGTACATAACTTTCCGGATCTTGCGGCAAGTCAAAGTTCACAACATGAGTAACGCCCGATACGTCGAGACCACGTGCAGCCACATCTGTCGCTACGAGAACATCAATGCTGCCGTCACGGAATTTACGCATAACGGTATCACGTTGATGCTGAGAAAGGTCACCATGGAGACCGTCTGCAGAGTAGCCGCGTTTTTGCAGGGCTTCTGCCAGTTCGTCTACCCGGCGCTTCGTGCGTCCGAATACAATCGCAAGCTCAGGCGATTCCATATCCAGAAGGCGGCTCAAGGCTTCGAATTTTTGACGCTCAGGAACTTCAATGTACGCTTGATCAATCAGAGGTGCACTAACGTGCTTAGGAATAACGGATACATGCTCAGGGTCTTTCAGGAACTGAGAAGCCAGTTTCTGAATGTTAGCCGGCATAGTTGCGGAGAACAGCAAGGTTTGACGTTCTTCAGGAACAAGCTTAAGGATCGACTGGATGTCTTCCATGAAGCCCATATCCAGCATTTCATCCGCTTCATCGAGTACAACGGTTTGTACATCATCAAGACGAATGGTTTTTCTGTTGATGTGGTCAAGTAATCGACCTGGTGTGCCGATAATAATTTGAGGCTTCTTTTTCAAAGCGCGGATCTGACGACCGATATCTTGTCCACCATAAATAGCCAAGGAACGGATTCCTTTAAAGCGGGACAGTTTGCCGATTTCTTCAGCAACCTGGATGGCAAGTTCACGGGTCGGTGTCATAATGAGAGCGACGATACGTTCCTCTTCTTTGGCGATTTTGTGGATAAGAGGAAGGCCGAATGCTGCTGTTTTACCCGTACCTGTCTGTGCTTGTCCAATCATATCCCTGCCGGTAAGAGCAATCGGAATCGATTGGGATTGAATCGGTGTGGCTTCCTCAAAGCCAAGTTCAGTAATTGCTTGCAGCACGCGCGGCTCCAAGCCAAAATCTGCAAAATTTTTCAATAGGTTCATACTCCTTCTATCGTGGACTTCCACTTTCTTCTCTGTATTCTTAAGTAGTGGTAACGTTTATAGGCTTTCCCGGCCAGCAGGATTTTCTGCACGAGGTGAACCGGTATATTTCTCTATCACCAGTAGTTGACTGGCTAATGTATAATCATCCTGATAAGCTTGCAAAGTTATCAATGTAACGGACTACTCAAGAATATCCAATACATTATATCACAAAACAATTCTGGAATACCAGCAAGCTTAAAGAAGTCATAATAACCGGGAGGTGATTCCTATGTTGAAGCGTCTATGGACCTATTTCTCCATTATATTCGGCGGTATCATCATTGCCGCTGGATTCAATCTGTTCCTGATTCCCCATCATCTGCTCAGCGGCGGCGTATCCGGCGTGGCCCTGATTATTGGCTATTTCACGCCGCTAAATATCAGCATCATGTATTTTGTGCTCAATATCCCGATTCTTATAACCGGTTGGTTCAAGCTCGGCAAAAGGTTTGTTGGTCTCAGCGTTATCTCGGTTATCGTTACTACCCTGTTCCTTGAGCTCATTCCGGTTACTCCGGTTGCAACCGATATGCTGCTCTCCTCCGTTTTCGGCGGCGTGCTTGTCGGATTCGGCACCGGCCTCTCCTTTCGGGTTGGCGGTTCCACCGGGGGTTTTGATATCATCGGCTCCCTCGTTACGAAATATCGAGACTTCCCCGTTGGAAGTGTACTCGTGACGCTGAACGCCATCGTCATTATGACGGTTGCCTATTTGGAGGACGACTGGAATCTGGCCCTCGCCTCGATGGCTTCCATCTATGTTGCCGGAAAAATGGTGGATATGCTCCACGTCAGTCATATCAAGGTTACCGTCTTTATTGTCACGAACCAGACGGAGGCCCTGCTGGAGAAGCTGCTCAAGCGCCCCCGCGGCATAACCAAGATCAAAACCGAGGGAGCCTTCAGCCATAAAGAAAAGGATATGCTTATGACCGTCACGACGCGATATGAGCTGGCTGAGCTAAAACAAATTATTACAGAAACAGACCCCCTGGCCTTTGTAAATATCGTGGAAACCACGGCTGTCATGGGTCAATTCCGCAAGAACTAAATATTTACCACCTGTGAGGGGTTGGTAAATATGTGGTATAATATTTGTGCGCGGTTCCTACAATATTCATGAGTTCTGTTTCCCGGGCATCGCTTTGGCCCAATTTTAATTGTTTTTCCGTTTTACAAAAGAACGTCCTGCCTAACCAATTTGGAAGGAAAGGGTGATTTTTATGGAAATGGAAACGGTAAAATTGTCACAAATCGTCATGAAGTGGTTCCCGGAAATGATACCGTTCTTTAGACAGAAGGAACTAAATTCCATGATCGTTCTAAGGGACGGGCTGAGTATTCTGGAGCAGGAGGACGCTCTTGAAATCATTCAGTTCAGCATTTGCGAGCATCAGAATCAAACGCCGCTTCATTAATTTTAATGCAACACGTGAATATCGCACAATAAGTGCCGTTATTCTCCGGTAAAATTCACCGGTGAGTAACGGCATTTTTTTATGGAGAAATGTAAATTCTATAAGCACGTCTTTCCCCACCATGCAGATAAAGCTGCAAGTAAACGCTATCCACCTTCTTATGTTCATTATTTCCGATGCTAGTCACTCCCCATGTTCACAAGTTGTTCACGGCCAGCGCCGAGAAATGTCGATATTTAGCGTTTAAAACGCCCTTGACCCGTTTAATGAACTAGGTACGCTCACCCCCGTTTCCAATTTATTGTCGATTGTAACAATCCTGTTCTTTTTGAAGGCATCCGTTCCTTTATAATCATGATGTGAATGTACACAAGGGAGAGAGTAATTATGAATATCATCTTGGCTTTATTCATCTTAGCGTCCGCGGGCTTCGGCGGTTCCAGTCCGCAAGATAACAGCCTTACCGCCAAACTTCAGGCTTCATTAAATACCGCTATGATTCAGGGTATGCACCAAAACAACAACCAAGGTCAGGGCCACAGCGGCATCAAATCAAACACAACAGAGATCGATCCGCAGATTGAAGCGCCTAAAGTCAAAGGCATTTATGTAACGGCTTATAGCGCAGGCGGCTCCAGAATGAATCAACTCGTGGATCTTATGGACAAGACCGATCTCAATGCCATGGTCATTGACATCAAGGACGATGAAGGATACATAACGTACAAAACCGAGAATCCGAAGCTGAAGGAACTCGGTAAATCTCAGCCTTTTATCAAAGACATCAAGCAATTGATGAAGCGGCTGGAGAAACACGATATTTATCCGATCGCCAGAATTGTCGTGTTCAAGGATACGATTCTTGCCAAGAAAAACCCGGAGCTTTCCTTCCGAAAAGGAGACGGCAGCGTCTGGACCAATGGCGGGGGCGACAGCTTCGTGAACCCGTACAGTAAAGAGGTTTGGGATTACAACATCGAAATCGCCAAGGAAGCTGCAAAACTTGGATTCAAGGAAATCCAGTTTGATTATGTCCGTTTTCCGGAGGGCTTCGAAAAACGCGCCGATTCCCTGAAATATACCAAGACGGATCAATCGCGCGTGGACGTGGTATCCGACTTTGTACAATATGCCCGGGAAGAACTAGCACCGCTCGGCATACGCGTATCCGTTGACATCTTCGGGTATGCTGCTTCGGTACCCGCGGCAGAAGGGATCGGCCAAGACTTCGTCAAAATTTCCAAGAACGTCGACATCATCAGTCCGATGGTATACCCTAGCCATTACACGGCAGGCTGGTTCGGCTCCCCTGTACCGGATAAAGCTCCTTACCAGACCATCAAAGGCTCCATGGAAGCTACCCACAAAAAGCTGGATGAGCTGGGAGATCAAAAACCGATCATTCGACCTTGGATTCAGGACTTTACCGCGAGTTGGCTCGGAAGCGGAAATTATGCAAAGTATGGCAAAAAGGAAATCGAGGAGCAGATTCGCGCCCTCAAAGATACAAACGTCGATGAGTATTTACTCTGGAATGCTTCCAACCGTTATACGGAAGGCGTCACTCATAAATAATTCAATTATCAGTCGCAAAGGGTCGGCCAACAACAGGGCCGGCCCTTTCTGCGTTCAAACCGTTCGGTGAACTCTCTTGACAGCAGATGCTATGATGATGGATAGGGCTGGTTTCACCCCTCAATCTTTGAAATTGACGCGCTTCAATTCAACCGCCGGTTGAGTTCTGGCTCGCCGCTCAATAAGCCAGTTATTGTTCCCATCCATAGCAGGACCCTACAATATGGGGGCAGCGTCATAAAAACTATAATAAGAAAGGCACAAACGCACATGCAACCGACCACAACAACACGGGGGAAGCTGATGCAATTCGCGATCATTCTGATCCCCATTCTGATTACGCAGCTAGCCTTATCGGCCATTACTTTTTTTGACACCAACATGTCCGGAAAATTCAGCTCGGCCGACTTGGCAGGCGTAGCCATCGCTACAAGCATCTGGATCCCGGTCCAAACCGGCCTTAGCGGAATTCTGATGGGAATAACCCCCATCGTTTCGCAGCTCGTTGGCGGACGACAGGAAAATAAAGTCGCTTACCAAGTGAACCAGGCGCTCTGGCTGTCCATCTTACTCGCCATCGTCGTACTTGCGATCGGGTATGCCGTTGTACCGGGCATTCTCGGAGCCATGAGCCTGGAGCCGGAAGTTCGGCGGATTGCTTCCCAGTTTCTCGCCGCCATATCGATCGGCATCATCCCGCTGTTCGCCTACACCGTGCTCCGCAGCTTTATCGATGCCCTTGGGCAAACTAAAATTTCCATGGTGATCACGCTGATTACCCTGCCGGTGAACGTAGGCTTGAACGCTCTCTTCATTTATGGATTCTGGGGCTTTCCAAGAATGGGAGGCGTAGGTGCCGGCATCGCTTCCGCGATTACATACTGGACCGTTCTCATCATCGCGATCGTGATCATCCATAAAAATCAGCCCTTCTCTTCATTCGGCATCTTCAGGCAGCTCCAAGGTGTTTCCTTGAGCGCGTGGAAAAGCCTGTTAAAAATCGGCGTACCGATCGGGTTCTCCATCTTCCTCGAGACCGCCGTCTTCGCAGCGGTGACGCTGCTTATGAGCAGCTTTGATACGGCGACCATTGCCGCACACCAAGCCGCCCTGAATTTCGCTACGACACTGTACATGCTTCCGTTAAGCATATGCATGAGTCTGACGATCCTTGTAGGCTTCGAGGCCGGCTCTGGACGCATGAAGGATGCCTGGAAGTACGCTAAACTCGGCATTAGCACAGCCGTTATCCTATCGCTGATCACGGCGGTCATCCTGTTTATGGCCGGCAGACAGGTCGCCGGATTATATTCTAACGAGCCTGCCGTCGTGGCGCTGATCCAGCAGTTCCTGCTGTTCGCGATTTTCTTCCAGATCTCGGACGCTATCGCCACGCCGACTCAAGGGGCGCTGCGAGGCTATAAAGACGTGAATGTCGCTTTCATGCTTGCTTTTCTGTCGTTCTGGGTGATTGGCCTGCCTGTAGGATATGTGCTCGCCAACTACACCGATTGGCAAGCCTTCGGCTACTGGATCGGGCTAATCACAGGCCTTGCCGTCGGCGCTGCCCTGATGCTTATGCGTCTGGTCAAAGTTCAACGCAAGTACACACGCCAGGTAGATGCTTCATCCCGATCCGTATCCTAAACGTCTATCGACGTACCTTCTTAGCAAAAAGACCGCCTCCATGCAGAATGCGTTCTGCAATGAGAGACGGTCTTTTTGCTTATCATCAAAAATTAGGCAGCGGCCAAATTTATTGGGACAATCGCAATGCCAAATCGTAAAGCTCACGGTTAAACTCTTTCTTCGTGTTAACGACCTTGTCAATATCCGTGAGGACCAGTTCGCCCTTGATGATGCCGCATCCTTTATCGGATTGGCCGTCAATCAGACTGCGAACCGCAAAATCGCCAAGACGGCTCGCCAGGTTGCGGTCAAACGGAGTCGGAGCTCCACCGCGCTGGATATGTCCAAGCACCGTTACCCGTGCATCGATTGAGGCATGGCACTCTTTAAGATCACATACGATGTCCTCGCCGCGTCCGACGCCTTCCGCCACAATGATAATACTGTGACGTTTGCCTTTTGCAAAATTCTCGCGCAAGCGGGCTGCCACTTCATCAAGGTTGTACTCTACTTCCGGCACCAGTATGGTCTCTGCGCCTGATGCAAGACCCGCATGGAGCGCAATGTCGCCGCAGTGGCGTCCCATAACCTCTACAACGGACGAGCGTGCATGAGAAGACATTGTGTCGCGCAGTTTATTAACGGCGTCTACAACGACGCTAACGGCTGTATCAAAGCCGATCGTATAATCGGTAAAGGAAATATCGTTATCAATCGTTCCGGGAAGGCCCATCGTTTTGATTCCGAGTTTACTGAGCTTGTTCGCCCCATGGTAAGAGCCGTCTCCTCCGATAACGACCAGTCCGTCGATGCCATGCTGATTCAGAATGTCGGCACCTTTCTGCTGCCCTTCCGCCGTCTTGAATTCTTCACAGCGGGCGGAACGAAGGATTGTGCCTCCGCGCTGGATGATATCCCCTACGCTGCGAAGATCCATTTTAATAATATCGTTCTCCAGAAGTCCTTGGTAACCGCGCTGAATCCCATATACTTCAAGCCCATAATACATACCGCTGCGTACAACGGCGCGAAGCGCTGCGTTCATCCCTTGGGAATCGCCACCACTTGTAAGAACTGCAATTTTTTTAACCTCTGCCATGTTTCGTTTCCTCCTTCAATGTCACTCATGCTTTATGCTTACGAATCCATCGGCTGTTGACGTAGAAAAAGATCCGGGTCATCGGACTCTTCTTCATCAAACGTTTGGATACGGAGCGAACCAGCTGCTGCTCGCTGACTTTTGGATCGGATAAATATAACGCCAGTAACCCCTCAATGATCATACGATGAAAAGGGGTCGAGGGAATTGTTCTGACATCCTTCCGGGCCCACTCAACTATGGAAGCTATACGGTTCAGCATCGTATCGGCATCTTCGTAATAATTACAAAAGTTCAGATCGCCACCCAGCCTGTCTTCGTCTTGATCAATAAGATAATCCAGCATAATGTGGAGACTGCATACATTCGGAAAATAAGACGCATGAATGGACGATGCATCCTCGTCATCCAGAAACGGATCGGTTGCAGCCAAGAATAGCATGAACACACCCAAGGTTGATCCCGTTGCAGCCGCAAACTCGTTCCACCGCAGATGCGGTGTCCGATGAGCATGCTGGGACCACCATTCAAGCAATGCCGCTTCTCTCTTATCCGGATGGATGTGCTTGTGTACCTGCAAATCGGTATACAGCCCAGCCAAATCCCTTATGTAGGGCTTTGCCGCTTCATATCCTGATAATTGACCGATGCAATCCCGGCATTTCTGCACAAGACGGAGAAGGTAACCTCCATCCTCCCTTTCGGTCCGGAGAGCGTAATAATCGGCCGGCTCAATCTCAGGCGTAACGGCATCCAGCATCGACTGATGGAGCTGTCTGAAATCCGCTGGATCCAGCGAAGTACTACGGTCACATAAATTATCGAGATAATCGCTAATTGTCTGGTAAGCTACAATCAATGGAATGAGAATATGCTTCTCCGGCAGATTGGCTGCGGCATACACCGCTCCGCCCTGGCAGTGAAATCTTTTGTTATCTATACTGGCCAGTGCCTGCTTTCGTAGCTCCTCATCCGGAATTTGCTCAGCCTCCCGGCGCCACTTCTCCAATTCGATCCGCACTTCCGGAAGTATGAATTTATACACCCGGCTCATCAGCCCGACCGGACTGCGCGGAACTTTACGGCTTAGCTCTTGATTATTCAATGAACTCTGCCTCCACATGGTTGTCTTTTTATACCTATCCAAATCAAACCTATTATAATATGATCGTTCATTTTGCACAAATAACACAAATCATTGACGGCGTATGGTAGTTGGACGCATCCTATAATCCATCTATCTCCATCCTGCGATATGTTATATACTAGTCGGAGCTGAATAACAGACCCATGAACCTCACAAATAGCGTTATATACGGGCTCATGAAAAGAACGGAGATCCCCAGCATGAAACTTCCCGCTACGCCCAGACCGGATCAGAATTGGCTGCGCGCCTTTATGTTTACGATTTTTGGCACGACAGCCCTCGTCATTTCCTATTTCCCGCTATATTTCAAAGAAATCGGCTTCAGCAGCGCGCAGATCGGTTATCTGTATGCCATCGGCCCGCTTATATCCATGTTCTCCAATATGATTTGGAGTTACACCAGCGACAAATACCGGACCATCAAACGTATCATGAACATTCTGATTATCGGACAGCTTGTCACGATGCTTGTGTTGTGGCAGGTTGCAAGCTTCGGCGTTGTATTGTTTACGATCAGTCTGTTTTATTTTTTCTACTATCCGGTCTATCCCCTGGCGGATACGATGGCCATCCAAACGGCACAGAGGTACGGACGCAGCTTTACCGTCATTCGCGTATTCGGCTCACTCGGCTATGCGTTCTTCGCGCTTGCCATTGGATATGCCATCGGTGCTGCAGGCGCATCGGCCACACTGGCGATCGGCATCGGAATCGGCGTGTTCACGCTGCTCTGCTCGTTTCTTCTCCGCGACGGAGTTGCTGTCAAGTCAGAGCCTGTTGAGCTGGGAGCCCTCCTCAAAATATTGCGTTCCAAAGAAATATTGTGGTTCTTCGGCTGCACGTTCTGCCTTGCCATCGCCCACCGTATGAATGAAGCCTTTCTTACGCTTACCTTATCCGAGCTCGGTGCGGGCGAAGGACTCATCGGCTGGTCCTTAATGGTCTCGGCTGGCAGCGAGATCCCGATTTTCTTCCTGCTGAGCAAGTATGGCGACAAGATGAAGGAGCTGCCGCTGCTAACCTTTGCAAGCCTAATGTTTGCGCTCCGTTTCCTGCTCATGGCACTGGCAGCTGACCCGTTGTCCGTTCTCGCGGTTCAGTCGCTTCACAGCATTACCTTCGGCGTGTTCTATGTAACCGCCGTGCGTTATATTACAAGGATCATTCCTTGGCAGTACCGCGCGACCGGCATGGCTCTATTCATTATCTTCTGGTCAAGCGTTTCAGGACTTCTCAGCGGAGCCTTCGGCGGTTTGCTGTTCGAAGCGGCAGGAAGACCGGCCTTCTACCAGCTTGCAGCCCTCCTGGCCTTTATCGCTGGTCTCGGGTTTCTTTACCGACACCTCTTTGCCAAGCCGGAGGATATGAATGTCGGCGGAATCAGCGCTTAGAGAATCCGCTTGGATTTCCCTCGCTAGCTCCAAAACAATAAAGGCAAGTACGGACCAAAAATCATCCGTACTTGCCTTTGTTGCTGATGCAATAGCTTGACCCATTAGAATACAAAAAAGCACAGTTCTCAAAACCGAGAACTGTGCTTCCTGCCTTGGTAATTCTATAAGATCTCCGTATTGGGAGCTAACTTACAGTTTTGTTACGTTGGCTGCTTGAGGACCACGGTTACCTTCAGTGATGTCGAACTCAACCGCTTGACCTTCTTCCAAACTCTTGAAGCCTTCTTCTTGAATTGCGGAGAAGTGTACGAATACATCCTCGCCACCTTCAACGGAAATGAAGCCGTAACCTTTTTCTGCGTTAAACCATTTAACTGTACCTTTCAAATGAACAACCTCCTAAAAATACCGCCATCTATGGCGAATATCCATATTATATCCCATGTTTTCTGACAATGCAATCCGTCAATTCGCCCTAAGGGGCTTTTTTTGAACCACTATTTAACAGAAGATTATTTGCTTTTACGCCCACGAGTGCGTTATCATTTACCCAAAAGCCTAAGTAGCAAACGGAGAATGCATATGATCAAAAAACATGAAATATACAAAAAAGACAAGTGGAACATGATGACGGTTGAAGTTCAGGGCCGGTACATCGTTCTACGCGAGATTTCTGACCAGTGGGGCGAAGAGACCCATACCTTTATGAGTCGGCCAGCCTTGATGCACTGGGCTCAAAACCGTTTCCCCAAAGCAGATTTTGAAGGCCGGGAAGATGAGTGGAGAGAAATGATGGCTGCTTTTAAGCAGGTGTAGAGCATGGATTATACAAATATTGTCATCTTCATTATTCTCGCGTTCAGTCTCGGTGCCGTCATGATCATGTACCGGGATAAGATACCGCCAAGACTGAGGAAGGGGATGGCCCTGATTGCCGTCGCCTTCATCTTGTTTGCCTTTTACCTTATTGTATACAGTTTCTTGAATCCAGGTTCCTCGTAAATTTATAGGATGAAATTGGCGGGTACGCGGCATACTATCGCTCGGATGCTTCAATTCGAGGAGGTATTATGCCATGGGAGGCGCCAAGGTGCTCAGCATGACAATTGCAATCTGCCTGATCGCTCTAACTACCCGCAACGAAGTCTTATCTGAAGGAACCCGGACTCCAACTAATACATATCATTCAAGGAGGATTTCCATGGAACAATTGTTAAAACGCGCTGATGTCCCTAAAGAGCATCAATGGAAGCTTGAAGATTTATTCGCTGACCAGAAGGCATGGGATGCGAGCTTTGCGGAGCTGAAGAATCTTCTGAAACGCACAGCCGATTATCAAGGCAAGTTAACCAACGCGGCTTCCATCAAGGAATGCTTCGAGCTTGAAGACGAAATCTCATATCATGCCGAACGTTTATATGTATATGCTCATATGCATCATGATGAGGATACGGCAAACCCTACATATCAGGCGCTATCTGCCAAAGCCAAAAAATTGAATGTCGAAGCCGGAGAAGCCCTCTCTTTCATCACGCCGGAAATTCTGTCCTTGTCCGAAGCGGAGCTTGACAAACTCATTGAAGACCCTTCCCTCAAGGAATTCAAATTTACGCTGTCCGAGATGAAACGGGAGAAAGCGCATGTTCTGTCCAAGACCGAAGAAGCGCTGCTGGCTCAAGTCGGCAACCTCTCCTCTGCGCCGCAGACCATTTTCGGCATGCTTAACAATGCGGATATGAAATTCCCGAAAATCAAAAACGAGGACGGCAAGGAAGTCGAGCTCACGCACGGCAACTATATTCAATTCTTGGAGAGCCCGAACCGCGAAGTTCGCGAGCGTGCTTTCAAAGCCGTATACGAAACCTATGGCAAGCAGAAAAACACGATTGCGGCTACGCTGAATGCCAATGTAAACAAAAATATGTTCTATTCCCGCGTACGCAAGTACCCTTCCGTTCTGGAAATGGCGCTCTATGGCGATAACATTCCGAAGGAAGTCTACACCAACCTGATCGACACCATTCACGAGAGCCTGCCGCTCCTCCACCGGTACATGGAGCTCCGCAAGAAGCTGCTGGGCGTGGATGAGCTTCACATGTACGATTTGTTCGCACCGCTCGTAGAAGAGTACAAGTGGGACATCACTTACGAAGAAGCAAAACAAATGACCAAGGAAGGCCTCACGCCGCTTGGTGAAGATTATCTCAGCAGCCTGCAAGCCGGATATGACAACGGCTGGATCGATGTATATGAGAATGAGAACAAACGGACCGGCGCATACAGCTGGGGCGCTTACGGCACCCATCCTTATGTGCTGCTGAATCATAAAGATAACCTGAACAGCATGTTTACCCTTGCTCATGAGATGGGTCATGCGCTTCACTCTTACTATTCCGACAACGCCCTGAAATACCGTGATGCGCAGTACACCATCTTCCTGGCTGAAGTGGCATCCACCACGAACGAAGCGTTGTTGATGGATTACTTGCTGAAAAACGCCAAGGATCCGAAGCAAAAAATGTACCTGCTCACTTACTATGCCGATCAATTCCGGACCACGGTATTCCGTCAAACGATGTTCGCCGAGTTCGAGAAGATTGTGCACGAACGCGCGGAGAGCGGCGAATCCCTGACTCCTCAAGACCTATCCGACATCTACTATGAGCTGAACGTGAAATATCACGGCAAAGGCATGCAGGTGGATAAGGAGATCGGCATGGAATGGGCACGGATTCCTCATTTCTACAACAGCTTCTATGTGTACAAATACGCGACTGGCTTCTCGGCTGCGACCAGCTTCTCCAAGCAGATCCTTGAAGAAGGCCAGCCTGCCGTTGACCGCTACCTCGGCTTCCTGAAGAGCGGCGGCAGCGATTACTCCATTAACATTCTCAAGAAGGCCGGCGTGGATATGTCCTCACCAGAGCCGATTCGTGAGGCGATGAGCGTGTTTGAAGACATCATCAGCCAAATGGAGCAATTGACGAAATAAACAGCCTCTATAGCAGGATGAGCGATTCTTAAATTGACCAGTGGAATAAAATCCCTTGCCCTTTACAGGCAAGGGATTTTATACTGTTTGGAGGAAGGAGGTGTTCCCCATGAAAATTCAATGGTCGCTAATCGCAGCCTTATTGTTTGCCCTGATTACGGCTGTATTCGCCGTCATCAACGTTAATCCGGTCGAAGTGAATCTGTTATTCGGCACAGTCAATGTACCGCTGATTCTGCTGATTATCGGGTGCTCACTGATCGGGGGACTGATTGTCGGCACGTTCGGCATTTACCGTCAATATCAAATGCAGAAGGAAATCCGTTCGTTAGCGGAGCAACTTATACATATCCGTGAAGTAACGGGATACACCCCTGAAGTACAAGCTGCCGAAGAGGAAAGCAAGAAAGAAGAGAAGGACGCCCCCGCCGCTGAATAGGGAGGGCTGTTCGTTTCAAACAAGGAGGCTTAACAATTCGTGTCGATACAACCGAATGAAACTTATGTGCTGGACCTGCTAAAAGAACTGCTCGATACACCGAGCCCTACCGGATATACCCAAGACATTATGAAGCGGATCGAACAGGAAGCCGCTTCGCTGAATGTCTCGCTGGAATGGAATGAAAAAGGCGGTGCCATCCTGTCCGTTCCTGGACAAGACGGCAGCCGTACAGTTGGACTGAGCGCCCATGTGGACACGCTTGGCGCGATGGTTCGTGCCGTGAAATCAGAGGGCACGCTCCGGCTTACCTCCGTTGGCGGATACATGATGAACAGCATTGAGAATGAATACTGCATCATCCACACGCGCAGCGGCAAGAAATATACAGGCACCATCCTGTCCACGCATCCTTCCGTTCACGTGTACAGCGATGCACGTGATTTCAAGCGCCAGGAAGCCCATATGGAGGTCCGGATCGACGAGCTGGTGGAGTCGGCCGATGATGTGAAGAAACTCGGCATTGGGGTTGGCGATTTTGTTTCCTTTGATGCTCGTCCGGTCATTACGCCAAGCGGGTACATCAAATCGCGCCATCTGGATGACAAAGCCAGCGTTGCCGCCCTCTTCGGCTTGCTCGAAAGCATGAAGCGGGATAACTGGAAACCTAAACACAATGTGAAGCTTCTCATCTCGAACTATGAAGAAGTGGGACATGGCGCAGCCTACATTCCTGCCGACATCAATGAAATGATTGCGGTTGATATGGGCTGCATCGGCGATGACCTGAGCTGCAAGGAAACCGATGTATCCATCTGCGCGAAGGATTCATCCGGTCCCTATGACTATGACATGACCAGCCGTTTGATCCAGCTGGCCGAGAGCGAAGGCATCGCTTATGCGGTGGATGTCTACCCTCATTACGGCTCTGACGCCTCTGCGGCGCTTTCCGCAGGCAGCAACATCAAGGCCGCGTTGATCGGTCCCGGCGTTCATGCATCCCATGCCATGGAAAGAACGCATAAACAAGCCGTTCTTAACACCGTTAAGCTGCTGGCAGCCTACGTAAGGTAAATCATTCATAAACAACGTCTATTTACGGACTTTCATAGAGGAGCGTCCACGTATAGAGAATGTTGTTCTTTACGAATATCACAAGGTTTCAGCGAAGCTGAAACCTCTAACAAAGGGGCGTCCAGCCAAGGCATTATGCCTGGGGACGCCCCTTTGTTAGTGATATGGATCGCTTAGAATCATCACGATTTCTTGCTCTGTTCAATCTTCTCCGCGAGCTCGTTCAAATAGGTCCAGCGTTCCATCAGATGCTCCAGCTCACGTTCCGTTTCCTCTTGAGCCTTCATCAACTCCTGAAGCCTGGCTGCATCGCTGCCGGCGGTCTCCATTTCCGATTGAATGGATGCCAGCTTGCTCTCTGCTGCTTCAATGAGACTGTCAATCTGCTCATACTCCCGCTGTTCTTTGTAACTGAATTTCAAGCGCTCTCGCGGTGTTTCTTTAGCTGAATCGCTATCCGTGCCATCATTGCTCCCCGAAGCAGACTTGGAACTGGATGCTTCCGCCTTATTCCCGGCAGCTGCACCACCATGGCGCTGCATCCATTCCGCATATTCGCTGTAGGAGCCGACATGGACACGGATCTCTCCGTTGCCCTCAAACGCCATAATCTTGTCTACCGTTCGATCCAGGAAAAAGCGATCATGGGATACCACGATACAGACGCCCGGGAACTCATCCAAATACTGCTCCAAGACGGACAATGTCTGGATGTCCAAATCATTCGTCGGTTCATCCAGCAGCAGCACATTCGGAGCGCTCATCAGCACCCGCAACAGATACAACCGTCGCTTCTCGCCTCCGGACAGCTTCGCAATCGGCGTCCACTGCAGCGCGGGCGGGAACAGGAATCGCTCCAGCATCTGGGCCGCGGTAATCGCCGAGCCGTCCGCCGTGCGGATAACCTCTGCTTCATCCTTGATATACTCAATCACGCGCTGACTGCCATCCATCTCCTGATGCTCCTGCGTGAAATAACCGAGCTTGACCGTCGGTCCCAGCACGACTTCCCCGCCATCTGGCTGAATCCGCCCGGCAATCAGATTGAGCAGCGTGGATTTGCCGCTGCCGTTGGGGCCTACGATGCCAATTCGATCTTCGGGAACCGCGATGTAGGAAAAGTCCTGAATTAACGTTTTGTCGTCGATCTTCTTCCGGAGTCCTTCGATCTCCAGAATTTTGCGTCCCAAGCGGGTGGAAGCGACCGATACGTCAAGTTCACCAGAGCTGTGCACCATCTCCTGATCCTTGAGTTTCTCGAAGCGCTCAATTCTCGCCTTCTGCTTGGTCGTACGGGCCTTGGCACCTCTACGAATCCAGGCAAGCTCGCTCCGCAGCAAATTCTGACGCTTTTGCTCGGAAGCAGCCTCGCGCTCCTCGCGTTCTGCCTTCAGCTCCAGAAAACGGCTGTAATTCGCCTCATATCGGAACAACCGTCCGTGATCCAGCTCCAGCATGACATTCGCCACCCGGTCCAGAAAATACCGGTCATGCGTAATCATGAGCAGCGCACCGCGGCGCTTCTGCAAATACTGCTCCAGCCAGGCGACGGATTCATTATCAATATGGTTTGTCGGCTCGTCCAAAATGAGCAAATCGGAAGGCTGAATCAAAGCGGCGGCTAATGCCACTCGCTTACGCTGGCCACCCGACAGCGTACCCATCTTCGCTTCATAATTCCGAATCCCCAGCTTGGACAGGATGGTCTTCGCATCGCTTTCAAGCTGCCACGCCTGCAGCGTATCCAGCGTCTGATTGAGCTTCAGCAGTTTCTGCTGCAGCTCCTCATGACTCGGATGCAGCTCCAGCAGCTCCATCGTTTCGGTGTAATCCCGCACCGCCTTCATCTCCGGAAGATCGCCCTCAAACACCTGCTGCAGGACGGTTTTGTCCGGATCAAACTCCGGGTTCTGTGCCAGGTAACGCACCCGGATGCGATTTCCCATCGATATTTTACCGGAGTCGGGCGGCTCGAGCCCTGCGATGACGCGCATAAACGTGGATTTCCCCGTGCCGTTAACGCCGATAATGCCGACTTTATCCTGATCCTCCATTCCGAAGGACGCATCTTGAAACAGAATTTTATCCCCATAGCTTTTTGTTACCTGTTCGACGGTCAAAATATTCATTGTTATGATCCCTACTTACATCTATAGATTTCGTTGAGCGTTGTTTCATCGGTAAGATGGATACATTATAACGCTATCAGCACTGCAATCCCATAAGCTGCCGCGCCGCCGAGAAGTGAACTGACCAGATTAACTGCATCATTGGACATCCAAGCATATCCGCGCATGCGCACCGTATCTTGGCCGCAGTGTTGAGATACTTCCACTGATTTGCCGCACGCACGGCAGCGATACATCACTTGTAAAGTCGCTCCGAGGTACGAATCGGCAAAAGCTCCAACCAATCCGCCCGCAAGGGCTGCCAGGACATACGGCCATATCTCTGCATCCATGCCGCTCCATCCAGCAAGTAACCATCCGCCTGCCCCAATCAGTATGCTCCCTACCGCTGCAGCCGTGGAGCCGACCCAGGAGACGCCGCCGGATTCGCCGGCGGTCAGCACCTTGCCGTTCAGCACGGAACGCGGAGGCTTCCGGCTAAGGCTGCCTAACTCCGTGGCCCAGGTATCCGCCGTTACGGTAGCCATAACACCTATAAACAGGAATACCCACTGATCGGACGGGAACCATGCGTTTAACAGACACAGCACCATACCGATGCCGCCATTAGCGAATACCTGGCCCGCATCCCGCCGGCCTGTCTTGGCATAGGATTTCTCCAGGTCGGCCTTCCGCTGTTTCCCGTACCGGGAGAGCAGTGTGGACGTTATGAAAAAAAGAAGCAGGGTTCCGAACCAAAACACGTTCCCTGCTCCGTAATATATGGTACCCATCAGAATAGCGGCTGCGGCTCCGGATTCCGATAGCGATCGTTTCCTGTATGCGGCTCCTGCCACGATAAGGGCACCTGCCGCTCCGATCAGCCAATCCATCTGTGATCCCTCCCATGATAAAGCATATCAGATTACCCGATTTCGCAGCGGCCCAGACGGACATCTCCCCAGAACAACTCGAATACGTCACCGGATTCCGTCGGTCCTACGCCAGCCGGTGTACCCGTGAAGATTAAATCACCTTGACCAAGGCCATAATGTTCGCCGATGTAATCGATGATGCGCTGAAGGGAGAAGATCATATCCTTCACATTCCCGCGCTGTACCTCTTCGCCGTTCTTCCTTACGATAAAATCAATATCCGTCAGCTTCGCGGTTCCGGGAAACGCTATGGATGGCGTAAGCGGTGCAGAAGATTTAAACGCTTTTGCCGCTGTCCAAGGATGTCCCTTCTCCTTAATGACCGACTGTACGTCACGCAGCGTGAAGTCGATGCCAAGAGCCATCGTTTTTACAAGCTCGTCAACACTTTTGCCTGGCGCATAATCCTCCGCAAGCTGTATAACAAGCTCACCTTCAAAATGAAGACTGCCGCGGTCCATCGGCAGTTTCAACACGCTGCCGTCCAGCGGAACGACGGCATGCGAGGGTTTAAGAAAAATCATCGGCTCTTCCGGTACGGCATTGCCGAGCTCCGCCGCATGCAATTGATAATTACGACCTACACAGTAAACGTTGTTCACTAGGGCACACATACATTAAAACCTCCATTTTCTTCGCCAGAATGGAACTTTGGGTGCAATTTTATGGATAAAAATCTGCCCCCATGTATCGGGGCGGTTCGTACAGATCATGATGGCAGGATTCATTCTGGCCAGCGATCTCATGCTCTTCGCATCATCCACCGTCCAGGCCATCGGCGTAATACCATTCTTCACCAAATCCGACGCAAAGGCCGCATCCAGATGGGAGTAGCCGATGGATAAAAAGGAACATTTCATTTGCTTCAGGCGTGCTACCAAATTGCGAGGATGCGCATCAATAATAAGTCCGGTTCTCACATCAGGTTCCAATTCCTTCGCTTTCATCAAGGCTTTCGGCTCAAAGGAAGTGAGCACTACATCCGGAAGCATCCGGTGGGCATGAATCCGTTCCAGAACGGCCTTCTCAAGGCCGGGATACATATCTCCGCTCGTTTTAAGTTCGATATTAAGTTTCAATCGGCCTTTGACAAGCTGCAGGACTTCATCGAGCGATGGAACCTGCTCTCCCCTGAATTGGCGTCCCTTCCATTCTCCGGCGTCCATCCTCCGGATTTGCTGCCAGGTCAGATCCTTCACCTTGCCCTTCCCGGTCGTCGTACGATCCACGCTGAAGTCATGTATCACTACAGGGACCCCGTCCTGAGTCAATTGCACATCAATTTCCATCCAATGCACGAAGGGCTCATCCATCGCCATCTGGATGGCTGCGCGCGTATTCTCAGGTGCTTTACCGGAAAATCCCCGGTGAGCCACACATAAATTGTTCATGGTGGGACCTCCTTGCTGTAACGTTTAACGAATTATTCCACAGCCTTGCCTGCAATTACTTCACCATCAAGCGCTATTTTGACGCCGCCAACGGATCGCTTCTCCACCTCTTTCAGCAAGGCTTCAGCTTCTTTGCCTTCAAGCGGGATGACCTGTCCGATCTCCGTACGATAAGGCGTCAGCTTCAAGTCACAGTCTCCTTGCTTGCTGCATGACGCCTGGAATACGGCTGTTTTCCACGTATCTTCATTCGAAGATTTAGTAAATATAAAATTGCCGGTACTATAGGCAATCCACTTGCCTTTGTACTGCTCCAATCCCTGCAGCACATGGGGGTGTCCGCCGATAATCAGGTCAGCCCCACCGTCTATGAACGCGCGTGACAGATTAATCTGGTGAACATTCGGCGTCTTATGGAGCTCCTCGCCCCAATGGGCAATCACGACCACCAGATCGGCCTTGGAACGCGCCGTCTGGATCGCTTCAACCGCCTTGGGCAGCACATGATCATACGCCCCAGCCACCCCCGGCCTGTTCTCCAGCGCGTACCAGGTCGTTTCCGGTAGCACACGGCTGAATCCAAGCAATGCAACCTTCATGCCCTGAAGCTCGAAATACTGGGCCGCGAAGGCTTCCTCCTCATTCCGTCCTGCTCCCACATAACGGATATCCTGGTCCTTCAAATGCTTCAAGGTATCCAAAAGTCCTTCTTGGCCTTGATCCAGGATGTGATTGTTAGCCAGATTAACGGCCTCAACTCCCGCATCTCGGAGAGCCGGCAATACTTCTGGTGAGGACTTGAATACGAATTTTTTATTGGCGGCGCCAACGCCTCCGGTCGTAACCGGCGTTTCCAGATTAAGCACGGTTAGATCGTCCTCCAAGAATGCGGTGCCCAGATGCTTGTAGGGATAATCATATCCGTGCTTCTTCAGCTCAGCCTCCACCTTGCCTGAGAACAAAGTATCCCCTGCAAAATGCATAACCACCCGCTTTGCCATCGTGGAATCGGAAGGATCATCTGTTGCGCTGCCTTCTGGCTCGGTTATATCGGAACCTGGGGGTTCGCCAGTCTCCGTCGTCTTCGGAGGCTTCGAATCCGCCCCCTCCCCGTCAGCTTGTTGTCCGGAGCCCGGGCTATCCGCCTGATCCCCTTCCATGCCAAAGTCCGGCATACCAGGCGGATAAGCCGTTTGCTGAACAGGATCTTCCTTAAATTTAAAATGATAGACAAGCAAAGCAGCGATCATAAAAATCAAACATAAGTTAAGTATGATCCAAACCCGTCCGGTTCGCTGCTTACGGGCCTTCTTCTCGGCCTTGCTTTTCTCTGATCGTGACAGATGCATAGGTCACTCCTTTATTCACTTATGAGCTCGCGTTATAAGTCGCTTCCCCCCATTATACCAGCTTCCTTATAAAGAATAGAACCCCCCGTCACCGGGGAGTTCCATATCTAAGCATTCTATTCGAATTTCCGGTAATGACGGATTTACAGACCTATCAAGGTGATCACGGAATCGCTGAGCGCTTCCATGTAAAGCGGGTCACTGTTCAAGGAGTCGATGCGCTCAAGCCGCATATCCATTTCCTTGGCAATGCTTTTGGCTTCAATATCCAGGTCGTACAGGACCTCAAGATGATCCGAGACGAAACCGACCGGCGCAACCAGCACATCCTCGACCTGCTCTTCTTTATTCAGCGTTTGCAGCGTATCCAGAATGTCAGGACCGAGCCAAGGCTCCGCCGTCCGGCCAGCACTTTGCCATGTGAACTGCCACTTCTTGACGCCGGCCTGTTCGGCTACGGCTTTGGATGTCTCAAGCAACTGCTCCTGATAGGGATCTCCGATGGACAAAATGCGTTCCGGGAGGCTGTGAGCACTGAACAGCACTCTCACGCTGTCGCGGGCAGCCCCTGCTTCCTCGAACTGGTTCAGCTTGGCGGACACCCGGTCTGCAAAGGCTTCGATCAGCTTCGGATGCATGTGATAGCTCTCCACAAACGAGATCTCAAGTCCCAACTCATCCGCTTTGGCTTGAGCGCGCTTCACGTAGGATCCGATGCTCATCGTGGAGTAATGAGGAGCCAGCACAATGCCGACGGCTTCCATAATGCCGTCCCGCACCATTTGCTCAACACCATCTTCAATGTACGGAGCTGCGTGCTTCAGTCCCTGATAGCATACAAACTCAAGATCGATTGCGCGAGGATCCGCATTTAATGTATCCTGCAGCGTGCGTACCTGTCGGTCCGTATTCTCCCGGAGTGGAAAGACACCCCCAACAATCGCCTCATAGCGGTCAGTAAGCTCCTTGAGCTGCTCCTCCGACGGCTTATTCCCGCGGCGGATGTGGGTATAATAACTCTCGATTCCTTCCATGTTCTCCGGAGTACCGTAGGACATAACCAACACGCCAATCTTGTTCTTCATACCATCTCACCTCTGACTAATAAAATATTCAACATTTAAGAGCGTTGTGCACCTGCCTGCAGTGCCTGAGCGGAGTATTCGTGAATATACGATGTCAACTCACGCAGTTTCTCTAACGAAGCCTCCGGGAATAAACCGTGCCCTAGATTAAACACAAAGCCGGGCTCCTGAATCCCCTGATCGATAATCTCCTTCGCATACTGCTGGATGACCGGCATCGGTCCGGTCAGAACGGTCGGGTCCAGATTGCCCTGAACAGCATACTTATGCTCTAAGCGGCGGCGTCCTTCTGCAATGGACACACGCCAGTCGAGACCGATGACATCCGTGCTGAGATCCGTAAGCGTAGGCAGCAGCTCACCTGAGCTCACGCCTGGAAAATAAATTTTCGGAACACTCAGGTCCTGAAGCTCCGCAAAAATACGCTTAATGGTTGGTAGGACAAACGTTTGGAAATCCTGTGGAGACAATGCCCCCACCCAGCTATCAAACAATTGAAACGCTTTCCCGCCGTTAGCGACGTGGGCACGCAAATAAGCGATCACCATATCCCCAAGTTTGTCCATCAGCGAGAACCATACCTTCGGCTCACTGTACATGAGCTCTTTCGTACGAAGATAATTTTTGGATGGTCTGCCTTCGATCAGATAGCTGGCAATCGTGAACGGAGCGCCGGCAAACGTGATAAGCGGCACTTCCAGCTCCTTATCCAGGATACGGATCGTCTCCAGGACATGTCCAAGATCCCCCTCGACATCAATCGGGCGTAGTTTCTCTACATCCGCCGCAGATCGGATCGGATTATCAATCACCGGGCCGATATTTTTCACAATATCGAAGTCTACGCCGATTGAGGCAACGGGATTCATAATATCGGAATATAAAATAGCCGCATCTACACCAAGCTTCCGTACGGGCATCAAGGTTACCTCTGCCGCCAGCTCCGGTTGACTGCATATTTCCAGTAAGGAGTACTTTTCTTTGATCTTTCGATACTCCGGGTCGTAGCGTCCCGCTTGACGCATGTACCATACAGGAACGCGATTCACTTCCTGCTTACGGCAAGCGCGAATGAATTGATCGTTATAGGTCATGATTAGGCCCCCATCAATGTGTATAAAGTTTCCTAAATTTCATTATGCCCTTTTTAAAAGTAAGTAACAACCGTCTTACATGGACATCCTATGAAAATCACATGACAATCTTATGACATTGTTAGCTTTTGGCACTTTTTAAATATGTTATACTGAAAGAATGGCATTTTTAGGGTACTCCCACAATTCGCCCGGTCATTCCGGGCTCGACAGCTTAGAAAGGAAGTGAAGGGCACATTGACCAATTGGAAAATCAATCTCATTGTGCTTTGGTTCGGACAGTTTTTGGTCAACTCCGGGATGACCATGATCACCCCGTTCCTGACATTATATCTGGCGCAAGACCTGAATGTTGTTGGAGACCGGGAAATAGGACTATGGGCAGGATTGATATTCGCCGCCAACTTCCTGACATCATTCATTTTTCAACCGATCTGGGGAAAAGTCGCCGATAAATACGGACGCAAAATCATGCTGCTGCGCTCCGGCTTCGGCATGGCGCTGGTCATTGCCTGCATGGGCTTTGCTACCCATCCATGGCATCTGCTGGTTCTGCGTTTGCTGAACGGTACCATATCGGGATTTAACCCTGCGGCGATATCACTCGTATCGGGCACGACGCCCAAGAATCGAATGGGATTTGCGATGGGCATCATGCAATCTGGACAAGTTGCAGGCACCATTCTCGGCCCGTTGATCGGCGGACTCATGGCCAGCTGGGTCGGATTCCGTCCAATTTTCTATATCACCGGCGGACTGATCTTCGCCGCTTCGATGCTTGCCTTGTTCCTGGTTAAAGAAAACTTCAACCGCGAGCAGGCAGCCAAGGCGCCGCAGCCTTCGGTTATTGCCGGGCTTAAAGAGCTGAGCCACATTCCGCAGCTGCCGGCGTTATTCGCCGTCACGTTCCTGCTGCAATTCGCCATGATTAGTCCCATGGCACTGCTCCCGCTGTACGTTCAGAAGCTGCATGGAACCGCGGTGGATATTGCGATATGGGCCGGGTTTGTTGTAGCCGTAACGGGGCTGTCAAACATGATCGCCTCCCCGATTCTCGGTAAGCTCAGCGACAAGGTCGGTGCGCACCGCATCTTGACCTACGCCTTGATCGGTACGGGACTTACGCTGATCCCGCAAGCCTTCGTTCAATCGGTGTGGCAATTGATTATTGTACGGTTCATGATGGGCGTCTTTATGGGCGGGCTGCTGCCGAGTGTCAACGCGCTGATTCGCTCTTACACGCCGGACGGCATGGAAAGCCGCTCCTTTGGTTTCAACACAAGCTCGCTTGCGCTTGGCAACATGCTGGGCGCGGTGATCGGCGGATTCTTATCCGGTTTCATCGGAATCGAAGGATTGTTTATTACTTCCGGCTGCTTGTTGATCATCAATATGATGTGGGTGAGACGAAAGCTGTTCTCGCAAAAGCCCTCGCCCAAATATCGTTGATCCCCCGGGGTCTGTCATCTAGATGGGGCTAGTCTCCCAAACCAAACAACAAAGGGCTGTCCCGTGGTCTACATCGACCCGAGGACAGCCCTTTACTATATTCATGTACCCGTCAAATCACCTACATCGGATTATACCTGGTGGCAAGCAACAAAATGATCCGATGCACTCCTTCCAATGGTTATCTTATCGTCCAGCACATCTCGCTATTGATTGTTTCATCCTTTAACGCGTGCAAGGATCAGCCCGTCATAAGCGGGCAGCAGCGTGCTGACCAGCCTCTTGTCCGTCGCTATGATTTCATTAAACCGGCGTACCGCTTGAACCGAAGGACCGTTCTTCTCCGAGTTAAGTGTTCTGCCGCGCAAAAAGCAGTTATCCCCGGCTATAAGCGCACCCGGATTCGCAAGCTCCAGGGCATATTCCAAGTATAGGGGATAGTTCTCCTTATCCGCATCAATAAAGAAAAAATCGAATGTCCGCCCTTCCTGCTTCAAAGCTTCCAGACTATCCGCCGCCGGACCGATGCGGTACTCCACCTGATCCTTGAATCCGGCCTTCTCCAGATGTCTGCCTGCAAGTTGCGCGTATTCTTCCTTCAGCTCGAGTGAGGTGAGTTTGCCGTACGCAGAAAGCCCTCGGCACAGACAGATGCCGCTATAGCCGCCAAGGGCGCCGATTTCGAGAATATTCCTAGCGCCGGCTGTCTGTACCAGCATGGTCAGCAGTCGGCCATATGCCGGTGCCACCGAAACCTCCGGCATCCCATGCTCGCGGATGGCCTCTATGACGAACTGAAGCTCTTCATCTTCAGGGTATAATTGGTTAACATAATCATCAGGGGTCGTAAGCAATGAAGCCGCCTCCTTTGTCTTAATAAGATGCGTTGTTTCCCGTTAAACCTAACGAGAACTATCATATGATAATTGTCTTAGTCAATGCAATCGCCTATACTATATAGATTGAACCGGCGGCGACTATCGCCGTACACATGTTAAATGGAGTTGACATCGTTAATGCCTCGATTACAATTGATCGCGACGGCCCCGATGGGGCTGGAAGCCGTCGTTGCCCGCGAGTTGAAAGAGCTCGGGTACACCGACATGGAAGTAGAGAATGGTAGAGTTACCTTTTCAGGTGACCTGATTGATATTTGCCGCTGCAATCTGTGGCTCCGGACGTCGGACCGTATTCTCGTCAAGATGGGTGAGTTTAAAGCCTTTACCTTCGACGAACTCTTTGAAGGAACAAAAGCTCTTCCATGGGAAGAGTGGATTCCGGCGGATGGTGAATTTCCTGTGGAAGGACGCTCCCATAAATCTCAGCTTAGCAGCGTTCCTGCCTGTCAGGGCATGGTGAAGAAAGCAATCGTGGAGAAGCTGAAGCTCTCACACCATACGGAATGGTTCCCCGAGGACGGCCCTCGTTATGTAGTCGAGGTTTCTCTCTTGAAGGATCGAGCCATACTGACCCTTGATACTACAGGACCAGCCCTGCATAAACGTGGCTACCGCAAGCTGGTTACGGAAGCTCCGCTGAAGGAAACCATGGCTTCCGCTCTTCTGCAATTAAGCCGCTGGGGCCCACATCGTCCGCTGTATGACCCGTGCTGCGGTTCAGGCACCATTCTGATCGAAGCCGCGATGATGGCTTGGAATATTGCGCCCGGCCTGCGCCGCTCGTTTCCGTCCGAGCATTGGGATATCATTGGAGACAACCTCTGGGAAGATGCACGCGAGGAAGCTTTTGACGCTGTGAAGGACGATATTCCGCTGCATATCGCCGGAAGCGATATCGACCCGAAAGCGATCGAAGTAGCCAAAGCCGCCGCCAAAAGTGCGGGACTTGCCGGTGAAATCGACTTTAGAGTCCTCCCTGCAGCCAAAGCCATACCTGAAGGTGAATATGGTTGTATTATCACCAATCCACCCTATGGCGAGCGGTTAAGCGAGAAAGAGGAAGTTGAACGTCTCATTCGCCAGCTCGGATCCGTAACGCATTCACTCCCGACCTGGTCCTTCTTCGCGCTTAGCCCGACCAAGCAATTCGAGCATTACTTCGGCCGCAAGGCGGACAAGCGCCGCAAGCTGTTCAATGGCCGGATCGAATGCCAGTATTATCAATACCTGGGCCCCTTGCCGCCGCGTAACAAATCGGCGGAATAACGAAATGACGCTTCCTGCAATCGCCGCCCTTGGGCGGCTTTTTTGCTCGGTCATCCAGGCCAAGCTATAATAAAAGGATGTTTTTGAAAAAAGGAGGATACCCACGTGCTCTCATCCCCATCATGGAGCGATATCCGAAGCCGGGTCTCCAAAGGGCTGCATTACCGATACACCGCATATTTAATATTCCTTATCCTTATGATGTACAAGCTGATCATGCTTGATCATCATCTCCATATTACCAACATGAAGCTGGATCAGGCAGACTATGTGATCGCTGTCGGCTCGCTCCTGCTGATCTCCTTCTGGACCTTGTGGCTTCCGGCAAGAAGCCGGCTTGCGGCCTTAACTTTATTAAATCTCTTATGGACGGGGATTCTGTACGCCGATTTGATCTATTATCGCTACTTCGATGATTTCATTACAGTGCCGGTGCTTATGCAGGCCGGACAAGTCGGTTCCCTCGGGGATAGCATTCGTTCCCTGATTCATGCGTCCGATCTGTTCTTTTTTATCGATTGGCTTATGATCGTCCCATTTACCGCCGTGATGGTGTTCCGCAAACGGAGATCCACCTTTGGAACCTACACACTCCCGGGTGAATACCGCCAGCATCGGCGGAACCGGATCATTCGCCGTTTGGTAACAGGCACACTTGTGTTCATCCTGGGCATGGTCATGACTTTCATTCCGATCAAGAAAGCGTCCAATACATGGGCCGTTGGCCTCTTTGAAGGCAATTGGTGGAATATTACGCTGTATAATGTGACGGGACTGATCGGCTTTCACGGTTATGATATCTACCGTTATGGACGAGATCATCTCGTGGGGCAGCCCAAGCTTCCGCAAGAGGAAATCAATCAGATCAAGGCATGGTTTGATGCTAAACGTATGGAGCCGTCCGATACGGACGCCTTGTTCGGCAAGTATAAAGGCAGCAATGTCATCATGATTCAGACGGAGGCCTTCATGAATTTTGTCATCGGCCAGTCGATCGGGGGGCAGGAAATCACCCCTAACTTCAACCGTTTGATGAAGGACAGTATGTATTTCAGCAATTTTTATCATCAAACCGGTCAAGGGCGAACGTCCGACGCGGACTTTGTCACGCACAGCTCCTTGCTTCCGCTGCCCACAGGTTCCGTATTTACGCGATATGCTGATCGCGAGTACGATACCCTTCCGGAGATTCTGAAAGAACAGGGCTATGGCGCAAACGTGTTCCATGCCTATGACAGCAGCTTCTGGAACCGTACCACAATGTACCGAGAAATGAATTACGACCGGTTTTACAGCAAGAAAGATTTTGAAATAAACGATGTGCAGGGATGGTCATTGAGCGACAAAGCGTTCTTCGCGCAATCGCTGGATGCAATGAAAGGTATCAAGCAGCCCTTCTATTCCTTCCTGATTACGTTAACGAGCCATCATCCGTATTATGTCCCCAAGGATGGTGTGAAGCTGGATACAGGGGCTTTTGAAGGATCGATATTCGGGAACTATTTGCAGTCGATCCACTATGTTGACGAAGCATTCGGCCAGTTCGTCGAGCAGATGAAACAGCAAGGAGTGTGGGATAACACCATATTGATCATCTATGGGGATCACGACAATTCGATCAAAGAAAAAGCGGACTATGAGAAATTCCTGGGACGAGAACTGAATGCACTCGACATGGAGCAAATCATGAATCAGGTTCCCCTGCTCATCCGCCTGCCTGATGGGAAGCAAGCCGGAGTATATCCGGAAGCCTCCGGCATGATGAACGTGACACCAAGTATTCTTCATCTTCTCGGCGTGCCAAAGGAACCGTATTACTGGATCGGAGGCCATCTGTTTACTGACAAGCCGCGTCTGATTCCGCTGCGCAGCGGCGCATTCTCCGATGAGAAGGTGTTCTACCTGCCAACCGAAACGGCCGGACTTGAAGGGGGAACCTGCTACGATCTTTCGACGCGTCAGCCGACCGATATTCAGGCCTGCCGTGAAGGTTATGATGAGACACAGGAGCAGCTGCGTATTTCCGATCAAGTGATCACGTATGACCTGCTGAAGTTATTTAAATCACAGGGCCAAGCGAATGCCCGATAACCGGGCCTAACATTAGCAAATTTCAAATTTTATTCAGCCTCTAATCGCTGTTGACTGAGGCTGCTTTAAACCAAACCAACTAGGCTGATCTTATCCATCAGCCTGGTTGGTTTTTTTGGGCTAGGCCGTGTCCGAATAGGCACTCCAAGCTGCATTTATGAAGGGATCATCTTTTTACTGGTAACATTTCTTATATCAAGCCCGGCGGGTAACCGACTCAAGATGTTTTCTCCGATTGACAAGCGTTCCGTACATCAGCACAAGCCCCATCCATGCCAGGCTGGCTACAATCCCCAGCGTCATATAGGCTATGTCAGGTGCGAAGAGTCGTATGGAATTCCAAGGGGAGCTTGTCAGACGCGTGAAGAGCGGAATGATGCCAGCTGACATCGCAAATAGAACCAAACTCAGCGGAAGCGTGAGATATAACTTCAAGTTGCGTTTCTTCATTCTTAGCAGCAACCATAGCAGAATAGCGAGCAGGATGATCAAAGTTCCCGCCAATCCCCAAATCACCGGATGGACTCCAGCGGAAGGCGGTTTCGGGTCTTGTCCGTCTAGTATTCCCCTCAGATCCTTGGAGACCTGAGACAATCTGGCTTCCTCCAAAATGTGATCCTTGTTGGTTAAAATAACGGCCCCTACGCCCCGATCCGGGATGAAGAAGATTTCCGCCCGTGCCTCCGGCGTTGATCCGGAATGCCATACCAGAGTCTCGCCTTGGTCCGTCTCGCTTATTCTCCAGCCAAAACCATAGGCGCGATCCGGTCGATGCTGAACTAAAGGCGACAGGAGCAGCTCCTTATATTCTCGACGAACCAACATGTCGTTATCTTGGAGCAAAAATTGGAGATACCGTGCCATATCGTCGATACTCGCCGTGATATAACCATAAGAAGCACCGCTATTGTCATAGGGAACGCTGCTCACTCGCGGATAGCCGAACCAGGATTGATACCCTTGTTCAAATCCGGATCGAACCGCCCGCTCCTCATCGGCTGCAGCCGTACTCATGCCCAGCGGGCCAAACACATGCTGCTCCATATAATCGGCATAGGATTGACCCGACACCTCCTCCAGAACTGCACCCAGGATCATATAATTGGCGTTACTGTATTGATGTTGTTCCCCTGGTGCTCTGCTAAGCTTCGCGTGGGAGAGATTGCGCACATTATCTTTCAGGGCAGAAGCATCCTTCGCACCCACATCGGAATACTCCATGCCCGTATATGTACTATATCCGCTCGTCTGAGCAAGCAATTGCCTTATCGTTATTGACGACGCCTCGGAAGACGCTTCGGCCGCAAACCATGGCAGATAGGTTCCAATGGACTCATCCAAGTCGACCTGGCCCGACTCCGCAAGCTGGACAATCCCTAACGCCGTCATGGATTTGGAGATGGATCCGAGGAAAAATGGAGTATTGGAGCTGACCGTGCTGCCTTCTGCTGTAACGCCATAACTGTTTGTAAACAGCGTGTCCCCATCCTGTACGATGGCAACGGAAAGGCCCGGAGTTTGATATTCCTCCATCATCGCTTTCATGTTGAGGTCAACCTTATCGGTCATTCCTTCATCCGCTTCGACAACGTTCCCCCATGTCGGAAGCATGAACGCCAGAACGGTTAAAAAAAGCCCGTTCATTAGCTCGAAAGCTATTGAACGGACTGCACAGGATCATAAACTACTTTTTAGCTGAACGAAGCTTGGACAGACGTTCCTTCTCATCGCCTAACAACTCTTCCGCCAATTCCACCGCGTTTCGATTTCCCTGCTCAATCACCTGGGAAACCGCTTGCTCCGTATGGGATAACGAATTCTCCGCTTGCTGAATCAGCTGTTCCGTCGGATGGGACATTGCCGAGGATACGGCACGGTGCAGCTTCTCCACGGAATCTAGCGCGCTGTTGCTGGGACTGTTGGAGTGTAGACTGGAATCGTGACTGTTCATGACGGATGCTCCCTTCTAAAGTTGTTGTTCCCGTTGCCCTCTTAGCATGGATGGCTGAGCCAGGAACTATACCCGTAGAATGGGAATTCCACTTTAACTTCAATGCAGGTGTGTTAAACAGCCTGTTTGTTTGTTATTTCACAAACGGCAGCGCCTTTGCCAGCACTTCATCCTCTGTAGGCGCGCTGACATAACGGCCATTGATATACATAAATGCTCGTTTGCCGCAAGGACCGCAATAGGATTTACAGCCGATCTTAATGTCGGCATCCGGTACCATTTTCTTAATTTTCGGGATCATTGTCTTCAACTTCGTATGTCTGCACTTCTCGCAGACGCGAATATCATTAGCCATTGAACATTACCTTCTTTATTCTGAAGTAACCTAGTGGTCGCCGTGATTGCCCTGGGACGGATTCGTAATTACAAAGCCTTCCTCAGGAAAATAAAGATAGTCGATTTTAACGCCGTCCAGGAAAGGTTGTCCCGCCTCCAAAATGACGTCGATCTCTTTATCTGTGGATACGATGACATCATTTTCCTTAGGCGTGTCCAGATCCAGGCCGTAGTGGGCATGATCGCCATGCGCATGGGTAACCAGCACGCGAAGTTTCTTATCCTTGTTCTCTTCCTTGTCCAGCTCTCGCTTTAACACCTTGGCGGCATTACGGGTAATTTTACATTTCACGTATATTCATCTCCTCGCGGATGTTTCATTCAATATGTTATTGTAGACCCCTGCCGGCTTTTTCGCAAGGGTCCTGTCCGTATTGTTACAGCCACCGAAGCTCATTTACCGTACGCGCTTGGCGGGACCCTGGTCCTCACTGAGCAGACCTGGATATTTCCGTTCGACACGGGATACGAACCAGTTCATCAGCAGCATCGTGACTCCGATATCGTCGATCGGCAGCAAAGGCATAAAGTCTGGCAGCACCCAGTACAGCACAACGGGGACCAGAAATAACAGCTTGTCCCCGAGTGCAACCCGGGAAGAGGCTAAATACCCGAATATCCGCTGGAATACATGCGACCAGCGCCGAAGCGACCATAATCTTCTCCACTTCATATTGTTCCCTCCATTCCAGGCAGCATGTCTATATCATTACCCAATTAGCAAATCTCTAAGAAATCCCGGCAACACAGTATTCCGGTGGCTGCAGCAAAAAAAGGCGAAAATAGGCCACTGCCTTGTGATCCATTAAAGCAGCGGCCGTATTCTTCTATATTTTATACGTTGAATAAGACCTATTCGTTTCAAACGATCCTATTCCAAAGACATAAACGCAGCTAGAATAGAACCCACCTCGACGCACAGATCCTCGAAATCCTCAAGCGGCAGCGGATTCATCCCATAACCAATCTCCACGGTAAAGCCCGGCCTCCGGTAATGCTGAATGAACCAATCCTTGTATCCTGCATCGCTGCCCTGCAGCTTCACCGGCCTGTAACCGCCGGCCTGACCTAATCTTCGGGCCATGTCCTCACTCTCCGGAGGTTCGTAGTCCCTGTAATTCCAATAGATTTCCCTGCCTTGGCTGTGCAGGGAAATGGCCCGTTCCGGAGATATCGATAACGTATGCTGATAGACGGCTTCGGCTTCCGGCTCGCACAGCGGCTTGGTCCCCGCATAATCCTGAGGCGATGGACGGATTTTTCCCCTTCGCTCGACTTCCTCATGCCAATGCGCAGGGAACTGGTCACCCAAATCCACGCCGTTCATATTCGCCTTCCAGCGCCGGAAATCCTCGCGTCCGCCATTCCACTCGAGCAGACGTTCATAATATGGATGAGAAGGTGTAACGCCTTCCTGTACAAGCTCTACCCCATCCGGGTTTGCCATCGGCACAACCCATAACGTATAGTTCCGGTACCAGGCATTCGGCTCCTGAAAATAAACCGGTGACTCTTGCGATAATGCCCTGCCGTATTCCTCCATGAATCGCATCAGACAAGGGGTTGTGATCCACTCATTGGCATGCAGTGCTGCATTGATGTGAAGGTTCTTAGGGCCTTTACCGATCTTGGCCGCATATAGCGGTTTGCCGAGCACACTTCGGCCGATGACACTCCACTCGATAACAGGGTAGCGAAGCTGCATCTCTTGTATATCACGTTCCAGATCCCCCGGTCCGTATTCGCCGGTTAATCGTATCATGCGCCTATGCGTGGTACCCGGCAGAACGATCGTTTTTCCCTGTGGCAGATGATGAGCTGATAATCCGGGATTCAGTTCTTCCAAGGCTTCCTTCCGAAACCGGAACGTACTCGCAATACTATCAAAGGTATCATGTTCCTGAATGACATACCTTCGGCGCAACGATGCAGGAAGATAGAGCATTTGCCCCTGCTGGAGATACGGCTGCTGCGCCGCCCATGGATTCGCCGTAATCAGCTGTTCATACGCCAGACTATATCTGGCAGCCACGCGTCTTAGCGTGTCGCCTTTCTGTACGACATATTGCTGCATAATGGATTCCTTTCCGCGGCAAAGCCGCTTCAATTAGCGTCCATTCCATGTATATGAGCGGCCGGTTGTCCAACATGTATGATGCAAAAGATCGAAAAAGGCTCCGATATCCCTATCCTTTTGGAAACATGGCACTGGAAATAATGAAGGCAGAACAAGGTGTTATCCCTTGTCCTGCCTGCGTTTTCTTGCTCTTATTCATTCCAGATAAGCTCTAAGGTATGAACGTGAATTATAGCTTCGTAATTTGCCAGACAACAGGTGTCCGCTTGATATGATCTCCGAGCCATTCGGTCGCAATGCTCTGAAAAATGACCGGATCTCCTGTACAGAAAAATTGATGCACCGGGCTCTCCATGCTGCTCGCAAGCTGACCTTTATCGTACAGAATCGTGCTGACCTCGCGAGCCGTCTCATCGGCGGAGCTGATCAGTTTCACGGACGACCCCATGACCGTCTGGATCGTATTCATCAGGAACGGATAGTGAGTACAGCCCAGGATCAGGCAATCAATGGAGGTATCCTTGATGCCTCTCAAGGATTCTTGCACCACCTGCAAGGCATCCTTGGATCGGAACAATCCGTGTTCGACGAGCGGTACCAGTTCGGGACAGGCTTGACTTTCCACCTCGACGTAAGGCGAGAGCTGTTTCAGAGCCGCTGTATATGCTCCGCTGCCAATGGTTCCGACAGTACCGATCACGCCGACGTTACCGGTCTTTGTTGCGCTTATGGCGGCACGCGCCCCTGGGTGAATGACACCGATGACCGGTACAGGCACTTTGGACGAAATATAATCAAGCGCCGCCGCCGTAGCCGTATTACAGGCGATTACAATCATTTTAGGATCATACTGAATTAAATAATCTACAATTTGCTCCGTAAATAAACGGACTTCTTCCGGCGTACGGGGTCCGTAGGGTGCGCGGGCTGTATCTCCGAAGTAAATAATTTTCTCTCTCGGGAGCTGTCTCATCACTTCTTTAGCGACAGTCAGCCCGCCGACACCCGAGTCTAGTATTGCGATTGCTTGCTGCACGAACCCACCGCTTCCTTCTTGTCAAATTCATGGTTTACAGTGATACCATATGTCATTTCGGATCGAAATGTACCTTAAATCTTACCCTAATTCCCCCCTATCTTCAACAAGGGCGCCGCTCCCAAAAGACCGTTGGTTAATTGTTCAAGTAATTGTAGGACTCTTGCTCCGGTCGCTGACCGTAGGTAGTTTATACTATAGTAAGCGCGCGTATAGTAAAGGAGAATTCTACGTGAATGACAACATACATCATACCGACCTTATGGAAGCTGCGAAGCCGTTTATCGAGCTTTGTTATGCAGAATTAAACCGCAGCCCGGAAGAAGCCGAGGACCGGCTCATGAACATCTGCTCACAGATCGAGCTGACAGGTACATATGAGCATACGCTTGAGGAACTGACGCATGGAGCCAAAATGGCTTGGCGAAACAGCAACCGCTGTATCGGCAGACTGTTTTGGGATCGCCTCAAGGTATTCGATGCTAGGCACTTAACGGAGACCTCTGACATTTTCTCGGCACTCCTTCACCATATCGAGAGTGCCACCAATGGCGGAAAAATCATGCCTACGATTACGATTTTCAAGGCTGCACGTCCAAGGGAGGCCCCGCTTATTATCAAAAACCACCAGTTGATTCGGTATGCCGGTTACGAAACGGCGGACGGGACGATTGGCGATCCGGCTTCTCTATCCTTCACGAAGGAATGCATGGAGCTGGGGTGGCAGGGAGACTTGACCGACTATGATGTGCTGCCGCTGGTTGTGCAGCAGGGGAATGAGCCGCCGGAGTGGCTCGCGATACCGAAATCCTACGTGCTGGAAGTCCCTTTGGAGCATCCCGAACTTCCTGCTCTTAAAGCGGAAGGGATAAAATGGTATGGGGTGCCTCTCATCTCAGACATGCTGCTTGAAATCGGCGGCATTATGTATACGGCCGCACCGTTCAACGGCTGGTATATGGGAACCGAAATCGGGGCCCGTAACCTTGCAGACGAAGGGCGCTACAACAAGCTTCCGCTTATTGCCAAGCTGATGGGGCAGAATACTTCCAGCGAAACTACCTTATGGAGGGATCGCGCATTGGTTGAACTCAATGCTGCCGTGCTTTATTCCTACAAAAAAGCAGGCGTCAGCATCGTGGACCATCATTCGGCAGCAGCCCAATTTGGTTTGTTTGAACAGCGCGAACAGCAAGCCGGGCGGGAGCTCACAGGGGATTGGAGTTGGTTGATTCCTCCGGTCTCGCCGGCTACAACCCATATTTTCCACACCTCTTATCATAACGACATCCGTTCGCCGAATTTCCATTACAGGAGCAAAGGGCAGTAATCGGGGCTTTATTTCGCATCGTTTATACACAGCAAAGCCGGGGCTCTGTGCCGCCCCGGCCTTCATGTATTTTGGCGTGATCCTTATCCTCGTAAATGAGTGCTGAAGCGGTCATCTGATCCCGGATTAATCGTTGACCTTCACTTCGGCAGCAGTGGACACATAAGCCTCATCTTCAAAATCCTCGTCAAACGCGGAGACTTCTGCAATTTCCTCATCCGCCAGCCAGCTTTCTTGCCGGTTGCGCCAGGACTGAATGTCGGAGATCACATTCTCTGCCCGATCCGTCATAATGCCGATCAGGTTAACGCCCTGCTCTCCTACCTTCTCTGCTGCCTCCTGCACCTTGGTGCCGATGCCGCGGGCGCCGTCGGCAATGTCATTCCGAAGCTCTTTGCCGGATTTTGGAGCCAGAAGAAGTGCGGTAACAGAACCTGCAACACTGCCGATCAATACTCCCCAGAGGAGTCCTTTGCTCTTCTCTTTCATTATTCCATCTCTCCTTCTATTTGGCTTGCCCTTCGTCGGATTTGGAGGTGTATTTGTTCCATGAATGCCAAAGCGTCATTCCGGCATCAACCCACCGGAACATCTCCCCGATCTGCCGTTCATTATCGAGGCGAGCACGTTCCAGATGCTCAATGGCGGTTATGGAAGCTTTTTTCCCTACAGCATGAACCGCATCGGCCGTCTTGGCTACCGCTGACGCAGCATCGGACATGGAAGCGGCAATAGCTTCGCTGGCCGCCAGCTGACGCTGAATCATCTCTAACGAGACCGATGCCTGCTCCAGCACTTGCGAGGCTTCTTGACTCAATCGGCTACTGTCTTCCTCAAGCCGGCCCAGCATGGTCTCGGCCCGCCTGATCAGCTTTTTAACCGACACCATCATGATCACCGCCGCAACCGCGATCAGAACGATGCCGATAGCAGCGGCCAGCGCACTCCATTCTGTCATCGGGAACTCCTCCTTTCGTCCGACCGGGCGAATGCCTAGTCGCTTGATGCATTATAAGCAGCATGGGCTTGTCTTGACACAACATCGGCGATTTTTTTATTCCAGCAGAGAAAAACCACGAGTATCCCCGCAACTTCGGAACATCCCAGCCGCTTGAGATAAAGTCAACAAAAAAACAGACCGTTCAGGGATTCCCTGAACGGTCTGTTTTGGATGAATCGTATGGAAGAGCCCATGGCGCATCACGGATATCTCTTTTTTAAAACTATACAAGCCTCAGTACATCTCGTTCTTTAAATACTCACGGACATTTCCCGCAAACTGCTCCAGCACATCAGGCAGAATCGGGGTTAAAGAATGAAGCGTATGCCTGTCCCAATCATAGTAGTCCTGCACGAGCGGTTTACGCAATCGAACCAGCTCCAGCAGCACCTTATGAACCTCTTCGGGGAACACCTTCTCCTCATGATTAATATCCATGATATCTTCATAACTGCTGGCATCCCGCATAATAAATCCGTCAATCAAGTAGCTACCGACATCCGTTACGACTTCGATCGCCAGATGAAGCGCTCGCTCCTGAACCAAGCCCAGCACCAGGCCTCCGTCCCATGATTGTGCCGCGGCACGCAATCCTTCCGCAATTTCAGGAATCGCGCTCAGACGCCGTTCAATTTGTTCTTGATTCACATAATACACCGTAAATCTCCTCCAGCCTGTTTGTTGTAAAGTCTATATCATTGCCTACACTTCAAAATCAACGCTAAGCGTATGATCTTTCACCGTATTGATGTATTGGATCACTTCCTGGTGAACAGGATGAACGGCATATGCTTGCAAATCTTCAAGATTGTCCACTTCAACGATCAAAGCCAAATCATAAGAGCGCTCGGAGCGAATAACATCGGCACCTGCCTCAAGGGATCTTAGCATCGGAATCTTGCCATCCATATCACGCAGCACCTGCACCGTCTTCTCAATATTCTCGGCGGATGAATCCTTCAATTTGAAAAAAACAATATGTTTAATCATCGTCCGTTCCTCCATCTCTAGCATGTATGTAAATCTTTCGTATCTATCATACCCCGTTCGTCCGGAAAAAGAAATCGCTCCCACTAACATATCGGACATATCAGCTGCGCCAGATCTAGCCAAATAGGAGCACGTTCTGACTTACGCCAGAACGCGCTCCTGAAATCGACATTCTATTTAAGGGAACGACCGCTACAATCACGAACTTAATTGGTTCAGCATGTTCTAGGCAACCCAGACGCCGGCGGCTCCTGCCTGAGCAAGTCCCCTGGTAATTCCGGCACCATCCCCGCCACAATAAAGACCCTTGATTTCCGTCTCGAAGGACTCCGACAGCTTCGGTCTTGCGGAGTAGAACTTGGCCTCCACCCCGTAGAACAGCGTGTGCTCCGATGCAATCCCCGGCGTGACTTTATCAAGCGCTTCGACCATCTCGATCAGGCTTTTCATAGTGTTGTACGGCAGCACCAAGCCAAGATCTCCAGGAACCGCTTCCTTCAGCGTCGGCTCCAGAAACCCTTCACGAATTCGGCCTTCGGTGGATCTCCGGCCGCGGAGCACGTCACCGTATTTCTGCACAATGACCCCGCCGCTGGATAGATCGTTAGCCCGCTTGCATATTTCACGCGCATATTCGTTAGGCTTGTCAAACGGCTCCGTAAACTTATGGGATACGAGCAGCGCAAAGTTCGTATTGGCTGATCCCAAAGCCGGATCTTTGTAGGAATGGCCATTGGCCGCCATAACTCCACTATGGTTCTCAACCACAACATGACCGGAAGGATTGCTGCAGAACGTACGCACCCGGGTCCAACCGAGGTGTTAAAGATGAATTTGCCTTCATACAAATGCTCGTTGATCTCGCGCATGACCACATCCGAGGTTTCCACCCGAACGCCCACGTCCACTTGGTTATTATGCATTTTCAATCTGCGTTTTTTTAATATACCGGTCAACCAGGCAGAGCCGTCACGCCCAGGGGCAACCATCACTAAATTCGCCTCATGGACCTCCCCGCCTTTCATTGTGATACCGTTGAGACTCCCACGGCTAAAGCCGCAAGCTGACACCTTCGGTATCATTGGGATTCTTGGGTGGTAGTCGGTCGTGCATTTCTGCTAACCGTAGTTCCCCCAAGTTCAGGGCTGTCTCATCAGCCCGTCCTAAGACAGTGCATATAGCATCTTAGGCTGACAGACTGTTACCATCTGCCACAGGTTGATTCATAATATTGATCGCTCCAACCCGATCACGATGAGCGTGGAATCCGCATGAGCATTCGTACCTTCTGTCTTTTGCTTTGTTCTTCTCCCCACAGGCAGGACAAGATTGCGAAGTGTAGGCAGGATCTACCTCCACAACCTTAATGCCGACAAGCTTTGCTTTGTAGGAGATGAATTGTTGAAGCTGATAGAATGTCCAGCTATGCAGATTCTTTGCGTTTTTGCGGCTTGTTCTTGCCGTCTTGCGAATATTCTCTAGTCGTTCAAGCTTGATGATTGACACACCTTCCTCAATGGCTGTATCGACAATTTGCCGACTAATCTTATGGTTTTGATCTTTCATCCAACGTTGCTCTTTATTACCTAGCTTACGAATGGCAGACAATTTTTTGAGTTTTCCTAATTTACGCCTACGTTGTTGGTGCTTTCTTCGTATGTACTTGTTTTGTCTGCCGTTTCCAAAGAATCGGGTTTTACCTGTAGAAGTTACAGAAACAGCAGGAACTTTTAAACCAAGATCAATTCCCATGATGTTTTCGTTGCTTGTTACACTTGTTGGCACTTCTACCGAAATTTGAGCGTACCATTTCCCTGACTTTTCAATGATACGCATCAATCCAAGTTTGGCTTTTCTTAACAGCTCCATATCTCTACTAGTCGCTGTAGCACGAAACGTTGTTTTCTTCGTCTTTTCATCTACAACGATAGGGAAAGCAACTGTATTTTCGGATACCGTGTAGTTTTGATTGTTAACGAAATATACAGGTTTTTTAAGAATTGGACGAACACCAAGTTTCTTGATTTTACTGAAAACACTTTTGGCATCACGAATCGCTTGATTACAAACGGCAGACGGAAGAATTGTTTCTACATCTTTTGTAGTCATTTTCGGAAATGCCCCCAGTTGTTCAGCCCGTTCGGTTAGTTGATTGACTACCCGAATGTACTCATTTCCCAATTGATCTAGAATGGCTGGTTGATCAGGAAATATGCGTATCTTAACGGTTAAAACTTGCATGTGTTCACCCCCTTTTCTTTTGTTCTTCAACATAACGCTTTACGGTTTCGCTTGATACGTTTCCAGCTGTACTAACGAAAAAAGAACGTGTCCACAGACTAGGCAAATGAGCAAGATGCTCAAACTCCTGCCTTAATATTCGAGAGGTTACTCCTTTCACTTTTGCCATAACGTCTGATGGAGAATCGGTGGGAAGACAGTTCAGGAACAGATGGACATGATCGGGCATAACTTCCATCGCCACAATAATCCAGTTATTCTGATGGCATATTTCAGCTAATAGCTCCTTGAATCGAATTTCCACTTGTTTTACTAACACTTTTCTTCGATAACGAGGGCAGAAAACAAAATGATAGTTAATGAGAGATACTGTTGTAGCTGTACGTCTATATTCTTGTCCCATAAAACAATTGTATCAGTTTAACCACACAACTGCAACGATTAAACAAAAAGAAAAGCATACACGCACACGTGCTATGTGTTTGCCCTTCCCATCCCATGAAGGGATGTTCTGGCAAAGCCGTCTTTCATCCCACGATTAAAACCGTGGGCTTTCAGTCGGCAATCACTGTAATCGAACAAGCCGGCAAACAACCAGCAAATTCCTTACGTCCTACTGCCGGTGGACAGAGCTTAATCTTCTCCTCCAGGATCGGACAGCTTCTCCGGTAAATATCATGTCCCTTATCAACCAGCAGTACCTTGCTTCCTGGTGACTTCAATGTCAGTTCATAACAAGCGAAAATGCCAGCCGGACCGGCACCAACAACGATAACATCATATTTGCTCATCATATCCCCCTGTGTGTTTGACTGTCGCTTTGCACACACCGCTTCGGGCACAAAAAAAACCCTGCTCCGAATAGGTATGCTTGCGCATCCTATTCGTAGTCAGGAATTTAAGGTCCCTTGTAGAAACCCCTGAACCTTATTTTCAGGGATATACAAATAAGCATCTTATTCTTTATCAACCATAGTTAATATAAAGCGAATTTACGAATGAGTCAATTTCATTTATGTTTATTGTTCGTATATAACCTTTTATATTCTGGATTAAAACGCAATTACCCGAGTTTTAACAACAAAAGGCGAACGTTACATTATAATGATTAATCAAATGAGCGGGTCTATCGAACCATTACATCCGACTTATAAATCAGGTAACAACGAAATGGAAACAATTGTTTTATGTTTGGCTATTGAAAAGTGAGTGTCGAATATTGTAGTATTGTGTTAAAAAAATCGGAGGAATTATGCCTACACAACTGCAGCAAGAAAAACACTCCATTGAGGCGTGGTCCCTGATCAATCGTAAATATTTGGGGAAAGGTGTGCGAGTCAAGCGCTTTCGCCGGCCGACCCGCTGCCAAATTCGCAACCGCGTCCTACTAGCCGTACTTATGGCCAACGATATCAAATTGTCGCAATTGGCCGAGGAACTGGGAGTATCCTCCCGTAGTGTCAGCGCCTGGGTATATGAGGGACGCGTTCCCGGAAAAAACAACCTGGAGAAGGCCTGTGACTACTTGGGTTATCCCCGCCACATACTCTTCAGAGAGGAACTGCTGGACAAGTCTCCTTTAATCTGTCAGCCGGCACCTTCCCGCTTCATGAAACGCACCCTGACACGTTCACCCGTTAGCAACCGGATTTTGACAGGTCTGTGCATGGTTCATGATTTGTCGGTTAGTGATGTCAGCCGCTGGATCGGCGTGCACCCCGGTACATTCCGCAAATGGCTGCACCAGGGGACCGTACCATCCGCAGCGTTCCAAGAAAAAGCGGAACAGTTCTTCCGTATCCCTAAATCTGTTCTATTCGCAGATTGCGCATTAAAGCAAAATTCCTAATTAAAGTTGCCGTAATATCATAACCATACTTATATTTCAACCCATGCCCAGCTTGCCGGATCGGTCCGGCTAAGCCGGGCTTATTTTCTGTTATGGCATATTTCGAGACGATCAGGGAATACAAGTAACATTCAAGATTGCAACATTCAACATTGAGGTGACCAGACATATGACGTTACGTCATAAACAAATTGGCGCTGCACTGGGATTGCTAACCGGAACAACCATGGGAAGCGGTATTGGATTCCTGCTCGGCTGGCACTCCTTTAATCTGATCGTCTTGGTGGCCCTCTTCGGCTTATTCGGAGTTGCGGCTGGTCTTTGGCTAGGCTCCCGAATGATATTCAAAGAGCTCCCTTAATGAACGATATGATATTCATCGTTCTGCCTGTTCCTCGCTGGAATGGAGACATAACCAAAGAAGACCGGAAGGTTCCGGGCTTCTTTGTTATGCATTGTTATGGGCCCTTGTATTAACAACATACAATGGTCCAGACACAGCGCCTACGTTCTTTGGAGCTTCAACAGCTTCATCGGTGATAGCTCCCGTGGCAGGGCTGCCAATGGTCGTATCCGGTATATCCTGGTCGCTCCAGGTTTTACCTCCGTCTTCGGTTTTGGCTTGACCGCTGAATCCCGTTTCAGGCGAGATAAAGTGGAGAAATCCGGCATTCGGCGTGCTTCCAATCCGAATCCACGTCTCCCCGCCATCCGTGGTGCGATACAGATCGTTGTTCTCCATCACGGTCCAGGCCTGCTTGCCATTCAGCGCAAAGATTTGGCGTACCGTGCCTTTCGGCTGAGCCTGAACCTCCCATTCCGTACCACCGTTATCACTAAAAGCAATCCAGCCTTCTCCGCCAATCCAGCCCGAGCTATGATTAATGAGCCGAACCGCCGTCACATCCGCTAAATCGACATCGAGTTCAGCAGCCTGATGATCGGGCGATACGCCCGTATCCTGTACTGGAACGGCACTGCTTCCCGCGGTGTCATCACCCCCACCTGAAGCTGAGCCGGAAGGGGGCTCTGTCTCCGGAGTATCCTCACTCGAAGAAATCACCGGTTGCTCAGGTACCGGATGCTCAGCCACATTCCCCCCATCCGTTGGTTGGCATCCAACAGACAAACTTACAACAACGAGCATCGACAACATAAAGCTGAACCTTATTCGAGGTTTTATCACAGAATCACACCCCTTGTATTCAAAATTACAAGCCCTTAACTTCCGCTTACAGGCCTTTTATTATAAACCCAACTCCATTGAATTCACCTTAAAGCTGCACGGTTCCTCCTGTTTAGTATAACGCGAGTTCTGCATGAAGAGGAACGAAAAAAGGCTGTTCTTCAAGTTAAATTCCCACTTGAAAAACAGCTTTGCTTCATCGATGCGGTCGAGAGGATTCGAACCTCCACGGGAGTTAGCCTGCTGGCATCGAGCCAGCAGACGCCTGTTTTGGCATTTGAGAATGTTTAATGCTCCATTAGTTCAAATACTTGATAAGCTTGGACCAAAAGGCTGAATAGTGCTCCCAGTTCATAAACTCCAACGATCCCCAGTGCGGCGAACAATCGCTTGCAAAGGCTGCCGTCTTGCCGGCTCCGTAGGTTCCAACCGTCAGAATGGCATCGCCTTCATGGCTTAGCAATTCCTCTGCCCCCGGCTTGGCCGACAGTTTATTATAACCCAGCAGCCTAGGCCATTCTCCCAAATCATTTACCAGTGGATGCGGCTGCGATACGACAGGCGAGAAGCCGCTCGGCATCTCTACCCGATCATCTTTGTCCATCATGACTACCGGCAGCACATCGGCCAATATCGTATTTCTATAATTGGCTTTTCCTTCGATTCCCATGAAGGTCAGGTAACCGCCAACCATCAGCAGGCCGCCCCCTTCAGCGACATACTGCTTCATTAGCTCAAGGGCGTTCGGAATAATTTGCATTTGATAGAAGGTTGGATTTTGGAGCAGGAATGTGTTGGCCCCTACGTCACTAAGTACAATCGCATCATAGGCCTTTAGTTCTTCCAACGATTGAGGGAAGCGCACCTGTACTTCATGCGCAGGCATATAGGTGACGTCAATTCCCTCCTGACGCAGACAGGAGAGCAAATAGGTTGCTCCCTCCTCGTACTTGGTCGAGGTAAAGCTGTCATAACCTTTCGTATGAATCATATGCACAACCCAAGATTCGCCAACAAATAAGATTTTCATCAGTTCAAGCACCTCCGTATTGTATATCACCAGGCCCTATACCTACAGGCCGTCTTGATCCCGTTTTTACGCCTCCGTGATTTCACACCAGTCCACAATCGTTTTGGCAATCATCTTGACCGCCTGAATCACTTCATCGACAGGTGTAAATTCGTCGCTATGATGGGCAAGACTTGGGTCGCCTGGTCCAAAGTTAACGGTCGGAATGCCGACGTTCACCGGCCAGCCCATATCGGTATGGAAGCCCAGTCCTTCGATCTTCCCTTCCTCTCCAATAGCCTTCAAGGATTGTACACAAGTCTGAACAAAGGGATGAGACACATTCGTTTCTGCACAATCGGCATCCACCAGCCATTCGATTTCCGGCATATGCTCACGCAGCCAAGGATCTGATTCCGATACCTCGCGCAGAAAGTCCGTCAATTCCTTCTTTACGTTGCCGCCTACAAGCTTCTCGTCTCGCTCCGAAGGCAAGTATTGCGCGTTGAATACGATTTCCGCCTCATTCGCGAAGGAGGTCGGATATTCCCCAGCGTTTAATTGCGCGACATGCACCTGACAAGGGATCGCCAAGTAGGGATGAGTCTTGCTGACAGCCCATTGCTCATTCAAGCGGTCCAAATGCTCTAGAATATATCTCGCTTTCTTAATCGCATCCACCGCGCCGCCGTCCTGCCAATCCGCTTGCGGCATCTCAATATGGCCGCTGCGGCCTTGGATTTTGATTTTCCCCCATAAAATCCCACGGCACAGCGGGGCGATCGTTAGCGAGGTCGGTTCTGTCAAAATGCATGCATCTGCTCGATAGCCATGGTGGATGAAATCAAGCGCTCCCATGCCTCCCGCTTCCTCATCGACGACCGTGCCGACAACAACCGGCCCTTTAAGCTTAAACCCGCTGCGAAGAATAGCTTCGACGGCCATAATCATGGCTGCAACTCCGCCCTTCATGTCAACAGTGCCGCGACCATACATCTTCCCGTCGATCACTTTGCCCTCGAACGGATCGACTGTCCATTTGGAGCCTGCCATGACGACGTCAATATGGCCAAACAAGAGCAGGGACTTGCCTTCCGTTCCTTTGCCAAACGTAGCCGCCAGATTGGGTCTGCCCGTAAAATCTCTTCCCGGATAATAACCCGCCATGCCTTCATATTGCTTCAGTTCATCAGCGACGGGCTCCCAAATCTCGATGTCCGCACCCAGTTTCTCCAGCTTGCCGGCAATAAATTGTTGCAGGTCCTTCTCTTTCGATGGCCCTGGCTCCTCGAAGAACCAGGGGTTCACGCTCGGAATTTGAATAAGCTGTTGTAAAAATTGAATAATTTCATCTTGATGATTCTCGATCCAATCCATCACTCTTTGTTCTTGGTTCATCTCTCTCTCTCCTTTGTGGCAGCACTCTCCTGATACCGCATGAATCCGCAGCTGCCGTAAGCAAGAGTATCAGGAGCCGTGCCTGCTCCCTTATTCGAATCGAACAGTGCTTCCGTTCATAAAATCAACCCAGGGATTGATCATCTCATCCCCGAATTTATCCTTTTTCTTCTCGATGCCGAACATATAACGGGCGTCGTCCGCAGCCGGGTAGGCCGGGCTATGCCAGACCCCCCGATGGATGACGATAGCTTGTCCGGGCTTGATTCGGAAGCACTTGACGGTGGAAGCATCAGGGCTTTCATCCGGATTGTCAATATCCATGCACAATGCTACAGGCTGCACAATCTCACGATCAAAGGTAAGCAGAAGCTCTTCGCGGCTGACATGCCTCTCCATGGCTGTGACGACAAATTCGCGCCGCTTGGTGTCGACAAGTCCAAATCCGATGGGCTCCCATACGTCCAGCATTTGAACATAGCTCCAGCAATCCCACCCGTCACCGGATTTGGAAGGGTCAATCGCCGGCACATCCACCACTTTGCCATAGGGAGCAAAAGCCTCCTCCGTTAAATCTTCTATCTGCACCTTATACTCCATTAAGGCCGCCTCCTAAGGGTGTTATTAGAAATCAAAACTGTCCACATTATCGTTCGTGACTTCAAGCGTGCCAATAAAGACGCTTTGTCCGTCTACCTTCACTGTTCCAATCGTCGGAATCTCCATGCCGTCTTTGATTTCCTTGCCTTGAGCCAGTTGATCCATAATATAGACCGTTACGTAAGCCAGCTTGCCCGGATCCCAAATAATATCTGTTTTGATCGTGCCGTTCTTGATGTAATTTTTCACGACGCTCGGCACGGCAATGCCTGTAATGGCCACTTGGTTCTTCTCCAAAGTGCCTGCCTTTACAGCTTGCTCCACGACCTCCGCGGCTGCAGGAGGTTCGCCGCCTGCAAATCCGATAATGCCTTTCAGATCAGGATAGGTTTGAAGCAGGTTTTGCGCATTGGCATACGCCTTCTGTTGATCGTCGTCGCTTGCAACGGTCGTTACGACCTCAATATCCGGATAGTTGGCTGCAAAATAGGCTTTAGCCGCATTGGATTTGGCAATCTGGTTTTGTGAGCCAAGACCGGCTACCATGAACGCTACCTGTCCTTTGCCGCCGATTTCCTCTCCGATCGTTTTGGCCAGAAGCTCCCCGATTTCTTGGTCTGTAGCCGGAGCTACATAATATTGGCGGTCTGTGTCCGGGGCGTCACTGTCCCAGGTCACAATATTGACGCCTTGGCCTGCCGCCTTCTTGAACACAGGGCCTACCGCTTTCGCATCATTGGGCGATACGCCGATGCCGCTTACTTTGCGGGTCAGCATATCCTGAATCATATTAATTTGCTTGGAGGAATCCGCCTCTGTCGGCGCATTGAACAGAACCTTTACCTTCAAATCGGCCTCCGCCTTCTTCGCGCCCTTCTCAGCCGCCGCCCAATAAGCAGGGCCGATGGACTTTGGATTCATAAAGTAAGTTCTGGATCCCGAAGCTCCCTGATTCGTTTTGCCTCCGTTATCCGTTTGATTCCCGCCTGTACTTCCGCATGCTGCCAAATTCAAAGCCAATACGCCCGTCAGTAACGTCAATGCCAGCTTTTTCATAGGTTTCACTCTCCATTGAATTTTTTGTTTCCTACAGCAAGCAGAAGCAATGCCCCTAATATGACTGCCTGGTAAAGCACGGATACACCTAACAGATTCAATCCATTACGCAAAAACACGATGATTAGCAGCCCGACAAATGTGCCTGAAAGACTCCCCCTTCCTCCAAAAATATGTGTGCCCCCTATCAGAGTCGCTGTAATGACATCGAGCTCTATATTGGTACCCGATGTCGCCTCTGCGCTTGCCAGACGCGACACCAGAAATATACCCGCCAAGGCCGAAAACAATCCGCTAAGCATAAAGAGGATAAACCGGATGCGTACGACCGAGATACCTGAGTAGCGGACAACCTCTTCATTGTTGCCAATGCCGTACACATAAGTGCTGAATCTTGTTTTCTTCATGACAAAGCTGGCCAGAAGGAACATCACCACTAGGAAAATCGCATTAACCGGAATGCCGCCGACATACTGCTGGCCCATAAAGTAGAATGCATCCGGAAAGCCGCTAATGGGTCTGCCCTGATTGATTACGTAGACCAGACCCCGCAGCATCACGAGCATGCCAATGGTGACAACGATCGCCTGCATTCGGTGCCTTGCGATCAGATAGCCGTTAACCGCCCCGCACAGCAAGCCAGCCAGCAGCCCAATGATCACGCTGATCCATATATCGAGGCCCCGCTCAAAGGCAACTCCCATACTTACAGCGGAGAAAGCGAGAATTGAGCCTACCGAAAGATCCATGGCACCGGATATGATGATCATGGTCATCGGTATGGCGATCAGCCCTACTTCAACCATCTGGTTCAGCACATTCATAAAGTTAGTGACGGTCAGGAAATAGGGAGACAAGAAGCTGAACAGCACGATAATGACGAGCAGCAGCAGCATTTGAACGATCAGCTTATTTCCCCTAAGCGGGAACCGGCTTGTCCATGTACTCATACCAAATCCCCCTCTTTTCCTTTGTTTTGCCTTATACGCTGCAGCGTATTAATGACAATTGCCAGAATAATCAGAAAACCGGTTGCAGCATCAACCCAGAACGGAGAAACCTTGGATATAATGAGCCCGTTTTTGACAATGCCCATAAAGAGCACACCCAGCATCGTTCCGGCTATGGTGCCGACTCCTCCAAAGATGCTTCCCCCGCCGATAAGAACGGCTGCCATGACTTCAAACGCTAAACCGCTGCCTGCTGTCGAGGCTTGCACACTGCCTACCTTTGCTGCGAAAATAACCGAGGCGATCCCGACTAGCAAGCCGGTTAATACATAGACCTTAAACTTGGTTCGGGCTACGCTGATTCCCGCCAGCTTGGCTGCTGGTCCATTCCCGCCAATGGAGTAGATTCTTCGGCCCTCACGGGCGAATTTCATTAAATAAATGAAGACCGCGATAAGAATGACGGCTATTAGCAGCGGGAAGGAAATGCCGAGCAAATACCCTTGTCCGAAGAATCGAAATCCTCCCGGAAAGTTCGTCATCCAGGTTCCTCCGCTGATCCCTACCGCAATGCCCCGGAAGATATACATGGTGGCCAAGGTGACGATGATGTCCGGTATTTTCCTAACCGCAATGAAATAACCATTGACCATGCCGCATAGAACCCCGATGCATATCCCCATAGCGGCTGCAATCCATGGATGGATGCCATGGCTGAGAAACAATCCGACAGAAGTCGCTGTCACTGCCAGCACGGAGCCGACGGATAAATCCATGCCCCCCAGCAGAATGACCATCGTCATCCCGATCGCCACGATGAACATGGAGATGTTCTGATCCAGAATCAGCCTTATATTTTCGAATTGCAAGAAGTCAGGAGATATAATGGAAAACAACAGCGTAACGAGAATGGTAAATAAAATAATAGGCGCTTCATGCACATTTAGTAGGCGTTTCATATGCGGCCTCCTTCTGAAAGCGGATGTGAAGCACGCTGCAGCAATTGTTCCTGATCAGCCTCGCCATGTGCAAATTCATGCACGATCGTGCCTTTGTATAGCACCAGGATCCGATCACAGAGTCCAATCACCTCCGGCATTTCGGACGAAATCAGCAGGATGCTCAAGCCTTCCTGGGCCAGTTGATGAATAATATTGTAGATCTCCGCCTTCGCTCCGACGTCAACTCCCCGGGTCGGCTCCTCCAGAATAAGAATATCGGGATTCGCTGCAAGCCATTTGCCAATCACAACCTTTTGCTGGTTGCCGCCACTCAGAAAGTCTACGCTTTGGCCATCGTTGGGCGCTTTTATTCGAAGCTTCTCCATATACTCCTTGCTCATCTCTTTAATCCGCGCCTCGTCCAGCACCGTATACTTTGAAAGCTGCGGCAGCATCGGAATGGACAGATTTTGCCGAATTGACATCGGTTTAATGATGCCTTGACGGTGACGATCCGGCGGAACATAAGCAATCTTCTTTGCTTTGGCCTGGCTCGGATTATTGATTTTCACCGCTGCGCCACGAATAGTGATTTCACCCGTTCCCCGCTTTAGACCGAATAAACGCTCGGCAATCGTGTGCGTGCCCGAACCCGGAACGCCGAACAGCCCTAATATCTCTCCTTTTCGCAGCTCAAAAGATACACAGTGTGCGGAATCGAGCGACAACTGCTCGACCTTCAGCACAACCTCTTGATCGTGCTTCTGTTCCCTGACCGGATATAGCTGGCCAACCTCTTTGCCCACCATCATTTGAATCAAGCTCTGTTCGGTAACCTCTTCGATTCCACGGGTATCAATCTTGGCTCCATCCCGCAGCACCGTTACCTTATCCGCAATTTCAAATATTTCCTTCATGCGGTGAGAGACATACACGATGGCTACGCCCTGCGCCCGGAGCCGGTTGACCACATCAAACATTTTTTTCACTTCGTTTTCCGGAAGCGCCGCTGACGGTTCATCCATAATGAGCACATCCGCCTGAAAAGATAGCGCTTTCGCAATTTCGATTACTTGCTGGCTGTGAACGCCAAGATGCCGGACCTCCTGGCGGACATCAATTTCACCTCCCCCTATGGAATCAACCAAACGCTGCGCCTCGTCATACATTTTGGACCACTGTATCCGGCCGAATTTGCCCACCATTTCCGGACGGTCGATAAATATATTTTCCGCGGCTGTCAAATTAGAAAACAAATTGAATTCCTGATGGATAATGGACACTCCTTGCCGCTGGGCGTCAAGCGGGTTGCCGAATGTCACTTCTTTGCCCTTCAATCTGATCGTTCCTTGCGTCGGTGAATATACGCCGGACAAAATTTTCATCAGCGTGGATTTCCCTGCTCCGTTCTCCCCCATAAGCGCATGGACTTCGCCCGGATAGAGCTCAAAGCTAACATCGGATAACGCTTTGACCCCTGGGAATTCCTTGCTGATGCCTTCCATTTTCAAAACCGGATGCCTCATCGTTCGACCTCCTATTCACCTTACTGAGCTGCTTTTTGGATAACTTTAACAAGACTAAGCGTTAAATCGCCAAAGTCTGAGAATACAGGTGTCCCTTTCCAGGAAAAAAACCCCGTATATTACCCTTTTTTATAACGGTCTTATTAACCTATTGTTCTACACCGTAAGAAACGATTGTACCTGTTCTTCTGTCGGAATCGAGCTTTGGGCACCTGGTTCAGATACAGCCAGCGCCGATGCCGCTGTCGCGTAGCACAGACAATCGCGCAGCTCCGCTCCCGTTACATATTTGGCTGCGAACGCTCCGATGAAGGTGTCTCCGGCCGCTGTCGTATCCACTACGTCAACCGAAAATGCGGTTAATGTGATTTGCCTTCCGGATTGGTCCATATAGATAGAGCCTTTGCTTCCCAAAGTAATAATGAGATGAGGAATGCCGTCATTAAGCAGTTTCTTTCCGGCCTCCAGAGCCTGGCTGCTTCCTTCAATACGGATGCCGCTCAGCTCCTCCGCCTCGACCTCATTCAGAATGAGGAAAGTGACCTTGCTCAGTTGGCTCTGGTCAAACCCGTCAATTGGAGCTGGATTCATAAATACCGGAATACGTTGCTCTGCCGCTTTATCCAGCACCCTTTGATTGGCTGCCGATGATATTTCATTTTGCAGCAAAATGACGTCGAAACCAGAGAGGTCCAATTTATCTACCTCGTCTGCACCATACCTTCCATTAGCGCCTGAGGATAAAATAATGTTGTTCTCGCCTGCTCCATCGATTGTAATCAAAGCAAGCCCCGTCATACACGGCTTCTCGATAACATGATCAAGATCAATTCTAGCCTCCGCCAATTCCCTGCGTATGTCGATCCCAAAGGAATCCGAGCCCAGTGCACCCGCCATAGCGACCGAAGCTCCGGAGCGAGACGCGGCAACAGCCTGGTTAGCCCCCTTGCCCCCAATAAAGAAACGGGTCTCGTTGCCCTGTATCGTTTCGCCGGGAATGGGGTGACGCTCAACCTGTGTGACAATGTCCATATTCATGCTGCCCACTACCAAGATTTTCGCCATAGCGCTCTCCCCCCAATATTACTCCTTCAGTCTTTTGACTGAGCCGAATTTCTTCAATTCAACATCCAATATCATTTTTTTCAGCTTCGTCCGCTCTTTAGGCTCTCTCTTGATTTTTTGAATGAGCATTTCCGCCGCTTGAATTCCCATCTCTCTTGTCGGTCTGCTGACCACAGTCACTCTTGGCTGCACGAACTGGGCAAGCTCGTTATCATCAAAGCCAATTAAAGAAATATCCTCTCCGATTCGGAGATTCAAATCGCGTATCGCTTTAATCGCACCCGTACAGATGACGTTGTTAGCCGCAAATATAGCTGTCGGTGGCTGCTCGGATTGCATAAGCTCCGTCGTAAATCGGTAGCCGTCCTCTTCCAGCCATTTCCCCTGCTTGTGATAGGCAGGATCGGGTGTCAGGCCGCTCTCATGCATAGCTTGACGATATCCCCAATAACGGTCCTTGCCATCGTTAAAATCATGCGCCCCATCTATAATGGCAATGCGTTCATGACCATAGTCCACGAAATGTTTGGTCGCTTCGTACGCGCCGCGGAAGTTGTCGATTAAGACACCATCGTGGCCGCAATCGTTGATATAACGGTCGACAAGGATGGTAGGCTTGCGAATGTTCCGGTAAAACTCTGCATCCTTATGCGTACCGATTAAGATGATTCCATCCACATTTTTCCCTAGGAAGCTTTCAAAAAATTCTTCCTCCTCTGCCTCATCGCTATTCGTGGCGACTACTAGAGTAAAGAAGCCTTCCTTCTTGGCCACCTCTACCATACCGCCAATGACTGCGGTGTAGAAGGGATTCTGAATCTCCGGCACCACGACGGACAGCATGTTGGTTTTTTTATTGACCATCGATGCAGCCATCGTATTCGGAACGAAGTTCATCTCTTCGATTATTTTGAGTATTTTCTTGCGAGTGGCTTCACTTACGCGATCTCGTCCATTCATCACTCGGGATACCGTAGCTACAGATACATTTGCTTGCTTGGCTACGTCCTTAATTGTAATTTCCTTGTTCGTCATAGCCACCCCCCTTCCTTTAGTTTAAAGTCATAACGTTTTCTCAATATTTCCCTTTGATAATAAACGAAATGAGTTCATTTCCCACTCTAAAAATGTAAACGTTTACGCAATTTCTGATTTTATTGTAGTTCATGATCAATCAGATTACAATAGGTTTTTTTCGAAAAATCGAAAAATAAAACGGTTACATTTTTAATATCTAACATTAATGTGTTAGGTATTTGTTTGGTATTTAACTTAAATTTTAATATAACTTTGTATTCGCGGCATATATTATAACATGAAATCAAGTCTTTCATTGGTATCGAGTAAATATCAGGAAAAATCATACAATTTTTATTAGAATCTAACCTGTCAGCCACTCCTCTAAAAACCAGAAGTGATTTAACCCATTGTTTCCTAATTTAAGACTCCTTTTTTCCAATCAATTCCTTGTTAAAACGTTTACGCAATTTGCTTCAAAATGCGCATTGATAATGTAAATAAAAAAATGCCTGGGGGACAATCAGGAATAAAAACCTGAATGCCACCCGGCTTGCTGCCTCTTACTTTAAGGATGCATGATAGTTCTCAGGAGATTGCTGTTCCCAAGAGCCATTGGCTAGATCTATTTTACAAGACCTTAGGACGGAAAGTGTAGGATGTAATTACAGTATCGAACATATTACCTGGTAGCTCACTCAAACGCTAAAAACGCCGAATTAGACACATGATCTATTGATCTAATGAACTACTGATAAATGCATTTGGTGCCGGTGAGAGGACTCGAACCTCCACGGTTTCCCTCACGATTTTGAGTCGCGACTGCTATTGAGAAGATAGCAGAAGTTAAGTCCAAGAAGAGGAATTTAAAAACCGCTAAAAGCCTTGTAGAATCAAGGTTTTCAGCGGTTTTTCTGGTCTTTTCCAAGCCCCGTAAGGGTTCCCGGCATCTGGGCAAAATGAAGCCTTTTGGGGATGTTGGAGAGAACTCGGGAAGAACTCAGAAAGAACAACAACAGAACGGCCCGCTCCCTACCATTGACAAAATAATGAAGCATCTGCTTCAGGGAGGGTAATTGAAATGTCCAAAACGACGGTTATTACCATTGCCAATCAGAAAGGCGGTACAGGCAAAACGACCACTGCATACAATCTTGCTTACGCTTTATCTAGGTCGTGTCTGAAAACTAAAGAATCCTATGGTATGATATGAGAAAAACGAATGGAGAAACAAGCATGATTCCAAGACGGTACGAAATAACCGATGAACAGTGGGAACAAATAAAGGACATGTTCCCGCCCTATCAAACAGGAAGACCGTCGAAATTAAGCAATCGTACGATGTTTAACGCCTTTCTTTGGATTGCCCGAAGTGGTGAGGCATGGCGAGACTTGCCGGAAGAACGTTATGGTTCATGGAAAACGGCCTACAGTCGTTTCTGCAAATGGAGAGACTCCGGACTCCTTATCGCCATCTTCCAAGCCCTTCACATCGAACCCGATTTTGAAAACTTGAGCATCGATTCTACATCGGTCAAAGCCCACCAACACAGTGCCGGTGCAAAAAAATCGCAGATGGACACGAAGTAAACCAACACATCGGCGTCAGTCGTGGCGGCAAGACGACCAAACTTCATGCCGTAGTCGATGGATTAGGCAACCCTCTAGCTTTTCTACTGACGGGTGGTCAAGTTTATGATTCTGTTCCAGCGATCGAATTGCTTCAGGAGTTGGATATTACGGGAAGCCACATTCTTGGCGACAAAGCCTATGGCTCAGAAGCGATTCGGAACTGGATTACGACTAAACAGGCCACTTACACCATTCCGCCTAAAACGAATAGTCAACATCCATGGAAGGTCGATTGGTATCGGTACAAAGAACGCCACTTGGTTGAATGCTTTTTCAATAAAATCAAACACTTTCGCCGTGTGGTCACTCGTTACGATAAGTTGGCTAAGTCATTCCTCGCGTTTATATACATAGCTTCCATTTTTAAATTGACTCAATGATAGTTTTCAGACACGCCCTAAATGACAATGTTAAAAAAAGTGGCGTAATGGCCTCCTCCTATGTAGGTGGGCTTAATAGTAGAGCCTTTATTCCGGTCAATGAAGATCACGGCATGATTCAAGCAGTTCAGCGGGGTACCCTTACACTAGAGAAGCTGGAAGCTATGACCTTTGGTCGAATTTGGCGGCCTGCTCGGATATGCACCAGTTATAGCAGTAAACGGCTTCAACTGCGCGAACTTCGTTAATCATGGCGGACGAATCTCAGCTCCAATTCATAGCTTTAAGAATTAATTGAAACCTCAAACAGCAAGTCCCTATTTCACTTAGGAGACTTGCTGTTTTTTTGTGTTAGTTGGTCAGTCGTAGAAAAAAACTTTAGCTGAATGAAGAGGCATATCATTTGATATACCCCTTTATCCATCTTATTGCAATTAAATCAAACAATTTCCATTCTATTTGAACTGGAACCAAGTTAAATTTGCAACTGTGGTTGAATCTGACTTAACAAAAGTAACATATACCGTATGGGTTCCTACAGCTGTCCCGGCATTAAGCGGGATATTCTTGACTGACCATGTCTGCCATCCGCCTGTGCTTTCTGCCGTCCAATAACCCAGCATAGTGCCTGTAGGACTGTCCAAGTGGAATTCTATCCTTCCGCCGGAATTAGCGGATGCAACCTTCAAATCAATACTTGTTTTAGCTGTACTACCAAAGTCTACATTTTTAAATGCTATATAGTCGCCATTACTCCCTCCACCAACATCCAGCCCACCATCAGTGCTTGCCTCATAGGATATAACACCTGAACTAAGGTTATAACCTTCCGCTTCAAATTTCAATGTGTTGAATTTGGGAGCTGCAGCATAGCTGTTAGTATCTGTTATTTTCAATTCTGCGAGTGTAGTTGCCGCAACTCCACCGACGCGAACATTGTTTAATGTAACTCCGGAGACAGTAGATGTGTCACTCCAACCCTTCATTATTGAAACTTCACCTAAAGCGCGTAAATTGATATTATTATAGACCACATTTTTTATCGGACCGGTTTTTGCAGAAAGATCAAACCACCTGGAGTGAACACCGGATCTTGGCCAGAAGCCTTCTACATCTATATTGTCAAATATGATGTTTTGTGCTGCTGGAGTCCCATAAAGATGACCTACCGCTAAAGCGCGCCAGCATCTGTATACATAAGAGTTTTTAACAACTATGCCATCCTGAAGCTGTTTCACTCCATCTCCAACCTTGAATGCTCCACATCTGCTCCAAGCCAAAGCATCATCCACAACTACATTTGACTGGTTTTCAGGACTTCCCGGCCAGTTTGCAGCTATATCCGTAGTTGCTACATCCCATGTCTTAAATGAGTATGTGTCATCCTCCGATACTGCTACCGTGTGCTTTATGAGTACATTCTGGCTCTCTTGAATGTCTATTGCATCATTTTCATAATCAAGTTCATTGTTGTTGAAGTGCTTTGTATTCTGGAATGTTACGTTATTAGATCTTGTAACGATTGTAGCCCAGCCACCGCTGTCTCTTATGGTTATGCCGTCAACCGTGAAGTTGCTGCACTGCAAGGGTACAAGAATATTGTTCAAATAATTGTTTGTATTTCTCATATAATGGCCATTGCCGTCAATAGTCCCCCTGCCGTATATCTTAATATTGTTTGCATTTGTTTCGGTATAAATAAACCATGTTCCATCCTTATTCAGAGAATTCTTATGAAAATGAGTAGTGTAATCGCTTGGATTTCCTGAACCCCTTATAACAGAACCACCCTCCAGATAAACCGAAACATTGCTTTTTAGAACAAGGTTTCCGCTCTTGTAAACTCCGGCTGGAACGTATACGATACCGCCACCTGCTGCGTTAGCCGCATTTATGGCGTTTTGTATTGCAGTTGTAGCCATAGCGGCACCGGTACTGTCGGCACCGTATTGAGTTTTAACATTGTATATACCTGTACCGGATGAAGCCGGAACATTGGTTTCAAGAGCATCTGCCGCAATAACCAGATCTTTCAGGTTATTGATTTTAACTATAAGATAGGTTGGTGATGAAAGTGTAAATGTAAGTGTATTTCCGCTCTTTGTTGCAGTGATTCCCAAAGCTTTGGGAGAAATATTATAGGTATTGATTGGCTCGCTTGCTGTTATTGTGATTGTAGTAGTACCTGAAAAAGAGAAATTACAATAATTATAGTTTACAAATACCGCCGAAGTGTCGATTACCGGTATATTTGTAGAGTCTGCTGTTACCGTGTATTGACTGGTCGTGGTATAGATCGGCGGTAATGGATAGCTTACAATTGTAGCCGCCGCTCTTGCTGTCAAAGGAACGACAGCTAACAGACTGGCGAGCATACAAACAATTAAACTTAATAATTTTAACTTTTTTAACATAAATAAACACCTCTTTCATATTTTCAGAAAATACTCTGTCATCAGTGAATAATGATTTCACCAGTGATGCTCTATTACTCTTTTCATAAAGTCGACATATTCCTGTTCAGCTTCGGAAGTGGCAGAGTAATACTAACCTTTTCTGCATCAGCAAAGTTTCCTTTTAAAGTACAGCCCCGGTTTTGTTGCACCTTGTGCAGGATTTCTGCGTTGGTCGCTACTACTGAGCTGTATTGTTGCATTTTATGCACAATCTCCCCACGGTCGCTGCTATTGATCTAGCATTGTTGCACTTCATGCACAATCTCCGCGCAAGCCGCTCCAATCATGGCACATGGCCCCACTGTTACTCCGCATTTCCGCCCTCAGCCTGCTTCCAATCTTATCTATGCTCCGGCTCCAGACAGAGCCGGAGCATATCGTCCACATGGGCCGTTGCCAGACATTCCACCGTATCCGCAGAGCCGTAATAGATCTTGACCTCGCCGTCATCCTCCAGAATCATCCCTCCCGGAAAAATCACATGATTGCGGAAGCCCCCGCCAATCTCATAGTCTGTCTCCGGTGCCAGCAGCGGCTGCCTGCTCATGCCGATCACCTTGCGGGGGTCCTCCAGATCCAGCAGCATAATTCCGGCGGTATAGCGCTTCTTCCAGGTGTCCTCCCAACCGTGCTTGCCTCTGGCCGGGTCCACATCCACCGCATGGAAGGTGGTCAGCCAGCCCTTATCCGTCCGGACCGGAGGTGCGGCCGGGCCGACCTTGTCATTGGCAAACGGCACCTGCTCAACGGCGAGCAGTAGGCTGGAGTTGCCCCAATGCTTCAGGTCCGGCGACTCGGAGATCCAGGCATCGAAGCGGTCCCGGCCGCCGCGGCTGTATACCGTGAAGGGACGCTCCAGCCGGACATACTTGCCGCCGATCAACTCGGGAAACAGTACCATATTGCGCAGGTCCGGTGTAGACAGGCTGAGCACCTCGAAGTGTTCCAGATCATCGGTAACGGCAATTCCGCCGCGGATGCCATGGTGCGTATCCACGGCAAAACACATATAACAACGGCCGCCGATCACGGTCAGGCGCGGGTCGTAGGCGCGGATAATTTCCTCGTCATGCATTTTGAACACTGGCTTCGGGCCGGCGGTCCAGCTCAGCCCGTCGTCACTGTAAGCAATGCCGAGATCCGTGGTGTGGTGCGGCTCAAGCGTCTGATCGACCAGTGAGCCGTAATCATTACGGAAGATCATCACATACTTGCCGTTAAATTTCGTTACACCGGCATTGAATACCAGTGCGGTGGGGTAAGGAACCTTCGTTGCATCCAGCACCGGATTGCCCGGATACCGCCGGATGAACGGGGCAGATTGCAGAATTGCCGGAGCGTGTTGAGTCATGGGGTGTACCTCCTTGAATGTTAAATATGGAATATGGGTTGCGCAGGGCCGGACCGCTACCCTTTGAGGGAACCGGCCGTCATCTGCATGAAGGATTTGTTGGCGAACAGATAGGCCACGAGAATCGGCAGAATGGACAAGCAGGCGCCCGCCATCATATAGTGGGTCTGAGAAGCGGCCGAAATCCCGTATTTCAGGTTCGCCAGCCCGACGGTCAGCGTCTGCAGCTCCGGCTTCGTCATCGTGAACACGAGCGGCAGCAGATATTCATTCCACGCGCCGCGGAAGGTGAACAGGGCACCTACGCCAAGTCCGGGTCCGAGCAGCGGCAGAATTATCCGCCAGAAGGTCCGGCCGGGAGAGCTGCCGTCCATCAGCGCCGCCTCGTCCAGCTCGCGGGGAATCCCCTTCATGAAGCTGGAGAGAATGAAGAAGATCGAAGCATGGGCGGAGATCAGAATCAATATAACGCCCCACAGGCTGCTGTGCAGATGAAGCTTAACCATCAGATCGAACTGCGGACGCAGCACGACCGCCCCTACAACCACGAACATGGTGAAGGATTGCAGTCCGATATACAATTTTTTGCCGGCAAAATCCATCCGGTCCACCACATAAGCCGCCATGGATGATACCAGCAGCGTGCCGACCACCGCCGCCAGGGAGACAATCAGGCTGTTCAGGGTATACCTGGAGAAATTGGCCTGCGCCCAGGCTTCGGCATAGTTCGAGAAGTGCCAGCTCGCCGGCAGGAAGGTCGCTCCCGCAGTAAGCTCAGCATTAGTCTTGAAGGAGCCCAGGATGGTGAAAACGACCGGAATCAGCGTAATAAAAGCAACAGCCAGCAAAAAAATCCACAGGATGATATTGCCCAGTATGGTTCTTAGTCTCATAATAGCCTCTCTCCTCAATCGGTCTGATTCATGCGTCTGGATGCGTAGAAATAAATGAGTGATATCATCCCTACAATGACCGCAGACACAAAGGCGACCGCACTGCCGTATCCGAACTCCTGGACCTGAACCGCCGCGCTGCTCCCGCCGACAGGGAAAAATAATTTGTACAAATACAGGAACATGACCTCTGTCTTGCCTACAGGACCTCCTTCAGTCAGAACCATGATGCTCTCGTAACCCTTCAGGGCTGTAATGATCGCCAGCATAATAACCATCTGCATCACAGGTCCGAGCATCGGCAGGGTGACATAGCGGAACTGCTGGATTCTGCCTGCCCCGTCCAGGGAAGACGCCTCATACACATCCTCCGGAATATTCTGCAGACCGGCGAGGAAGAGCAGCATATAATTGCCGACCGCCCCCCAGGCCGCAACCAGAATGACGGTGAGCATGGCATATTTCGGCCCCAGCCAGTCCACACCGGAATCGGAGAGGCCCAGGCGGATCAGAAACTGGTTGAGAATCCCGTTATATGAGTTGAAAATCGTGAAGAAGACTACGGCCATTACAGCGGTACTGATGACGGTCGGCATGAAGAAAATCCCCCGCAGCAGTTGTCTGCCCCGCAGCCCCCGGTTCAATATGACTGCCAGCAGCAAGGCCAGCGGAATGGTGATCAGCAGCTTGCCGCCAGCATAGACAAATGTATTCACCACCGAATCCCAGAACTGGGTGTCCTTCAGAATGCGGCTGAAATTGGCCAGACCGGTAAACCGCGCCGTTCCGAACCCTTTGTAATCATAGAACATATAGCGGAACGCCCAGGCAATCGGGTAAATCCCGAGAACCAACGTGAGCAAGGCACTTGGAAAGATAAAACTGTATGAAAATAAGGCATGTTTCGTTTTGTTCATCTGGTTTCTTCCGGCTCCTTTCCTTTACGACCAGAGCAGAGGGATGAGGGAGTTGCTCCCTCATCCCCCACTATCCCGGCCTATATCTCTATCCCTAACCTTCTGTCTACTTGGCGAACTTGCCGCCCAGAGCGGCGGGATCAAAGCCGGTATCCGGCTCAGCCTTTATGCCGTCATTCGCAATCACACTGTCCAGTGCAGCGTTATAGCGTTTGTTCAGATCAGCGATAACCGCCTTCAGGTCGCCGCCGTTCAGCATATATTTGAAGAAGGCGTCATCCGATTTCATTCCTTCCGGTGCTACAGACGGATAGACCGGCCACACCCCATCGTGCTTGTTCGGCAGGAAGCCTTCAATGCCGTTCACATCCGGTGTCTTGGCTGCTGCGCTAATGGATGGAACCATGGAGATGCCGAAGCCTTTTTCCTGATAATCCGTCAGCACCTGATCGCCGTACATGAACTCCATGAACTTCCAGGCTGCTTCTTTATGCTCTGATTTCGAGCTCAGCGCCAGCCATTGGCCCCCGAGGAAGCCGGAAGCCCCCTTCACGGTGCCGTCGATGGTAGGAACCGGAGCGGCCGCCCAGTCAATCTTGGCCGGGAACTGATTCTTGTAGACGCCAGGCTCTGAGGAGTAGGACATATACATTCCGATCTTGCCTTCCGCAAACTGCGCCCGCAGCGGATCAATATCCAGCGATTCTACACCCGGCAGCATGCTGCCGTCGTCCCTGATCTGCTTAAAGGCATTGATGATCGGCTCGAAGCCGCTGAAGTCGTAGCGGGCTGTCTTGAAATCATACCCGAAGCCGCCATAGCCGCTCATCTCCGCAACCACCCGTGCCGAACGTGCGAACGCACTGCCGGGGCTCTTGAAGTTAAGGGCGAAGCCGTAAGCGCCGTCCGCTTTGCCGGCTTCTGTCAATTTCTTGGCTGTATCCACCAGCTCCTGCAGGGTAGTCGGCGGATGTTCAATGCCCGCTTTGGCGAACAGATCCTTGTTGTACACCAGACGCATGGTCGTTCCATAGTTCGGCAGACTGTAACGCTTGCCGTCGAATTCATTCAGATCCGGCATGGCCGGGAATTTCGCCTTCAGCTCATCGTTCAGGAACTCGTCAATAGGAGCGAGAAAGCCTTTTTTGTAGAAGGTCTGGATGGTATTCTCCTTCACCCGGATCACATCCGGTGCATCGGAGGTCTGGAAGGACAGATCGAGCGCGGTATCGAAGTCGTCGCCCTTGACGACCAGCTCCACCTCAATCCCGTCAGTATTGGTTGCGTTGAACTCGGCTACCTTCTCCTTCACGAAATCCGCATCGTGGCGGTCGCCTGTCCAGTAGCTGATTTTAGTTTCCCCCCCCGAGCCGGCTGTCGCCCCGTTTCCCGTGCCTTCAGCAGCATTGCCGCCGTTGCTGTTACCGTTGCCGCAGGCTGCCAAGCCAAGTGCCAGGACCAGGCTCAGAGATGTCATTAGCATACGCTTCATCATTGGTAGTGCCCCCTTATATATCCCTGCTGTATTCGCTTACAACCTGATTATAGTTCGATAGGCGCATCCAGATAAGGCGGGTAAGCCCACATTAAGGGCAGATTTCTGCAGGAGTTCTATACAGACAAGGGAGGTAATCTCCGCCCTGCGGAAATCCCTCCCCTGCTGATTCCTATTCTTTTCCAAGATAATACAATTTGAACTCGGACGGGGTCATGCCGGTATATTTCTTGAACACCTCGCTGAAATAGCGCCTGTGCTCATACCCGAGATCCTGGGCGATCTCCTGAACCTGCCGGCCGCTGATCAGCATCGCCTTGGCCTTCTCCATCTTCTCATGCATCACATACTGCTGAAACGAAATTCCCTGCACCTTCTTGAACAGATTGGAGAAATACCCCTGGCTAAGGTTAATCTGCTTCGCCATCTGCTCCAGCGACAGCCCCGTGTCCAGATGACTATGGATATATTCGACGGCCTGACGGATAATCCGCGTGGACTCCAGAGAACGGGCTTGCTCCACCAGCGCACAGGCCTCCCGGCAGAGCCAGGACAGCAGGTCCCGTATATCTTGAAGGGAAGGATGCACCTGGTTCTTCATGGCAGCAATTCTGAGTTCCAGCGGCTCCACCTGCCCATAAGGGAACTGCTCCAGCAGGACCCGGCAGATCCTGGAGCTCAGCTCATAGCCGACACTTTCAACATAACGCGGCTCAGGCAAAAGCCCGCTGTCCAGCAGCTCCGCGAACAGCTGGTCCAGCACCTGCAGGCTTTTGGCGGAATTGCCGGAACGCAGGGCGAACAGCAGCTCCTGCTCGGCGGCGGCGGAATAGCTGTGGAGCGAGAGAGGTTTATTCTCGATATTGCTATAATGATATACCCCGTTGCCCCCGGTATAGAAATGATACCCCAGCGCGCTAAGCGCCTGCCTGTACGCCGTGCCCAGCTCCTGAATCGCCGCTGTGCCCAGGCCCACGCCAATAGAAATGGTATGACGCGAGAAGCGGCTTACATTCATGCAGCAGGCCTCCGTAATCAGCGCGGCGGTCTCCGGGTCTGAGCCGTTCATGATACAGACGTACCGGTCTGTCGCCTCCCGGATAATAACGCCGCGGGTCAGGGCGGAAATCGTCTCTTCGAGAATATTGTGCAGGCTGAATCTTAGCAGCTCGACCTCCTGCACAGGCTGGCCGCTCAGCTTCTCCGCGAAATGATCGATCTCGGCGACAAACACGAAGAAATCATGCTGGTCCAGCGGGATATCGAGATAGGCCCAGCGGGAACGGGCATCCGCTTCTGTCGTCTGGTGGTGCAGCAGGAAGGTGAGATATTCCTGGCGGAGAATAGGCAGACTTTCCCTGATTCTCGCCTCCATTACAGCAAGTCTGGCGGTCTCCTGACGCTCCTCCCGGCACAGCTCCCTGGCCTTCAGCACTGCATTCACAATCTCCTCCAGGGAAAAGGGCTTCTTCACGAAATCAAGCGCCCCCAGCCGGATGGCTTCCTGGGCATAAGAGAACTCCGAGTAAGCGCTGAGGATAATAATCTTACAGTCCGGCAGCACCTCCAGTATCGCCCGGGTCATCTGCAGGCCATCCATTCTTGGCATCCGGATATCCGTCAGCACAATGTCCGGCCGGGTCTCGCGGATGATCTGCAGGCCCGCTTCGCCGTTAAGCGCCGTACCTGTGACCTCAATACCGTGCTCCTGCCACGGCGGCTTGCGCGAGACCATCTCCACCACACTTTTGATATCGTCGATTACACATAATTTGAACCTTTCCGGCTCCAGCTTTTGGTCCATCCTTCAACTCTCCTCCTCTGCGGGAATCCACAGATCCGTCCGCGATCCCTTACATGGTTCGCCGCCAACGTCCATACGGGCTTCGTCCCCGTAATACAGGGCCAGCCGGTGCCTGATGTTGAACAGGGCATAACCTTTCCTCGACTGCGGAGCCCTGACCAGCCCCTGCTTGACCCGTTCAGCATCAAGCCCCCGTCCGTTGTCGGTAATGCAAATATGCAGGAGCCCCTGCTCCCGGCTGACCGTGATGTCTATCCTGCCTCCTTTTGTCCGGTCGCTGAATCCATGCTGAATGCTGTTCTCCACCACCGGCTGCAGGATAATCTTCGGCAGCAGGCAGGACAGCAGGGCCTCGTCCTCTACCGTCACCGTGTATTCAAACAGTCCTTCATAGCATTTCTGCTGAATGGCGAAATACTGCCGCATGTGGGACAGCTCATCCGCAAGGGTAATCAGATCCTTGCCGCCGCTGAGCCCGATCTGGAACATCTGCGACAAAGACAGGATCATCTCATTCACATCGTCATTCTCGCCCATTACCGATTTGCAATAAATGGTGTTCAACGTATTGTACAGAAAGTGCGGCTCCATCTGCGCCGTAAGGGCACGGATCTCTGCATGACGCTTGCCCTCCTCCTTGGTCTTCACATCCTCGATCAACGTCTTAATCTCCGACATCATCCGGTTGAACTGAAAGCCAACCTGGGCAACCTCGTCCTCATAACGGCTCTCATACACCACACTGAGCTGGTTCTCTTCGACTCTGCGCATCAGCCGCCGCAGCTTGAACAGGGGCTTCAGCAGCACAGATGTCAGCTGATTGGAGATCAGCCAGGTCGCCAGCAGGAAGACAACGATGACATAGAGGGTAATGCGCTGCACCCGCTGCAGCTTACCCAGCAACTGGTCCCGCGACTGCATCCCGGAGATAATCCAGTCGGGTGATGCCGCTGAGCTTGTATAATTTACCAGATACTCCTTGCCGCCATAGCTGTAGTTGTGATCCTGCGGATCGGCTGCTTTTCCGGCTTCAGCAAGCACCGGCTTCCAAGGGAATCTGCCCCGGAACGGCCAGCGGGACTCCACTACCGCCTCTCCTTCCCCGCTCACCAGGTAATAATTCCATCCTGCTTGTTCACCGCCTTTATTCAGCAGCTCATCTATCCGGCTCTCCCTGATATTGACCACAATAAATACATTGCTGATCGGCGTGTAAGGGTATTCATAGATTCCCCGGACTATGAAGGAGACCACCCGCTGGCTGCCCGTGAATAACCGGTCATAATGTCCTTTGGCCCAGTAGCCGCCCGGCTGCTCCTTGCTCAGATCATATAATTCCGAGCCGTAGAACGAGTTGTCCTGCGCCCGGATCTGCGTAGTGGAATAGAAATCGCCAATCGGGGTAACGATCAGCACATTCTCAATGATCGGCTGATTGAACGTTGCCTGCGAGAGTACATATTGCAGATCAGACAGATGTACATAATAATTAGAGACCTCATGGCTCAGCACATCCATCATCATCTTGCGGTACGCATCGCTCAGCATCAGGGACTGCACGGACAGCGCTACATCATTCAGGCGGGAATCCAGAAGCTGTGCCGTCTTGCTTACGGTCTCCCGGCTGCCGGCGTAAACATTATCCTCGATCTCCTGCGCGGCAATCCAATACGAGAAGGTGCCCATTGCACTGATGGACAGCGTAATCAGCACGATGAACGAGAACAGAATCCTCTGTTTGATGGATATCCGGTAATACCTGCCGGCGATCTGCCGCCGGAGCTGCCGGCCATAGGCTGTGAATGTATTCATATTTCCCCCTTCTTGAGCATGTATCTCCCTACGATTGTCAGTTCTTGTCACTTGTACCATACGGCTGCTCCGGCCCGGCGTCAAGACAGGGCATGATTATTTAGCGGATTCCGTCCCTTATTATCAATAGGCAGGGGGCCCTCCGCATAACATGGTGCGAATTCACTAATCATGGCTCAGGTTGACGGGAAGCTGCGCGATTGAGTAATTATGCTTGTGACGGTCAGTCCATTCCGTTTGATGCCTTTCTGCGGCAAATGTTGAACGATCCAACAGTAGCAGAGCTCACTGATTTTGTTGCCTCATACGTAAAAAATAATACAATTAGCCAAACTGACGGTTTCAAGGGCGATTCTATGAAGCATGAAACAGAGATGGGGGGAACGTTGAGCGAAGTCCTGCCCCAACTGAATACTGGCAGCAACGCAGTGTTCACTTATTATGGCGGCGGGGAATCTGGTCCGCTTCATGTGGTATTCCATGTATAGGTCTGGGAACAATAAACTGCTTCCATTTGCTGCTTCGACACCTGGATGAACAAGGGCTGGGACCAGTTGTTGGCATTACGATTGCGGATGTAGAGCGCTATTGAGACCAGGAGCATTGACGGACTGATCGAACGACTGGCTGACGACTATGCGGCCCGTCTTCTGGATACCGGACATCGTCAATTTCAGCTAATCGGCTACTGTTTGGGAGTGTTACTGCTAATACATAATGACCGGCGGTTGACGGCGTAAGTTGTCCTGCTGGTGACGGCCAAGCTGTCCGGTCTATGGTGTGAAGAAAGGGAGAATCATGACAATTCTCCCGTTAACTTGCTCGTTTTTGGGGTCGGCCTTCTAGGTAAGCTTCTTTGTTTTTCAGCATGCTATAGGCTATGACCAGTAGGGTTCGTGCCATAGCAATTGGCGTTAGCATGAAAGAAGTACAAGAATGGCTGGGTCACAGTGTCTATTCCACCACAGCCAACATCTATACTCACTTGGAATTCAGTTCCAAGGTCACTTCCGCAAACCGAATGAATGAAGTAATAAAAATAAAAACAGTCCACTAGATTTTTAATCTAATGAACTGCTCTTAGTAAAGTAATACCGGCGAGAGGACTCGAACCTCCACGGTTTCCCACTCGATTTTGAGTCGTACATGTTATTGTCCAAGAAGAGGAACATAAAACCCGGAAAAACCTTGTAAAATCAAGGTTTTTCGCGGGTTTTTTCGTTTCTTCCAGGCTACGAGGAGATAAAACATGTCAGAAGCCGGCTCAGAGCCGACTATTATTCCTGACCCTTATACCCTTCTGCTTCTGAATTACCCAGATGTCGTTACGGTGGAGCAAATGTGTGAAATGCTTGGCGGCATCAGCACCAAAAAAACAGCTTACAAATTACTGAAAGTAATGAGCACTAGCCTCAATATTTTAAATAAAAAAAGTTCCTGCTCTGCCAAAAAAAGCAGATCAGAAACCTATTATAATTGAAGTGGTGCGGTCGAGAGGACTCGAACCTCCACGGGGGTTAGCCCACACGGACCTGAACCGTGCGCGTCTGCCAATTCCGCCACGACCGCATATTATGTAAAGTCGGTATCGTGTTGATCACCGTAATTAAGAGTATATTACGCCCATAGTTAAAAAGCAAGCATTTTTTTAAAAAAATGGTCGAAACCATATATTCCGCGTGATTTCGACCATTCATGGCAACATCAGATCGTCCACTGATCATGAATAATTCCGGATAAGACCCATGTATTCCCTTCCTGCTGAAACACAAGACGCAGGCTTTCCCAGTCCATGCCAGCATAATCAGGATGAACCCCATCGAAGTAATACTCAACGATGACTGCCCCTTTATACTGGCTGGTCGCATTGTTCAACGTATTTCCTTCGCTTTTGGATTGGTTGTAACCCACCCAAGGCGCAGCGGCAAAATCGCTTGTATAAATAAACGTCTTATAATACTTTTCGAAATTCATGGAAATCGGTTTACCGCTGCCATCAAACTCGCCCCAACGGTATAAGGTATCATCTTTAAACCCATCGCGCAGCTGTTGTTTGCTTAACGTGATATCCTTCTGACGGTCCACATAAGCGTATGGGGAGAAGGTGACTCCTTTTGAATGAGCGAATTCTGCAAGCTTCTCAAAATCTTTGTTTTTCAATAGCGTCATCACTTGATCCGCGCTCTTGGACAAGGCAGTTTCAGCCTCTTTAGGTGTGAGCACAGGAAAGATCATGGCTTGTTTTGAAGCGTTATTCCAGGTTACCTTGCCTCCGAGACCTTCAGCCGAGAACCGCAGTGGAATATAGACCCGTCCTTCCTTAAGCTTAGGCGAAGCATCCAGCGTCACCCATTTACCGTCTTGTATCGCATTGGGCTTTCCCACTGTATAACTTGTCGTATGTTTACCGTTGCTCACAACCGCGGTCTGCTTGGCTTGATTCCAGTGAACCTCCGCCCCCATCGCAGTCGAAATATCGCGAAAAGGAACCATGACTAGGCCATGCTGAATAATTGCCGGAGAATCGAGCATCAGCTTCCCTCCATTCACTCTAATCTCAATCTGTTTGTTCGAGGATGCCTCCGCTGCCACTACTCCCCCTCCATACTGTAAGTTTCCGGTTAAGGCTATAACCGCCGCAGTAATCCCTGCCAGCAGCACTCGAACCCCTTTGCGCTTCTTCATCAACAGCTGTCACCCCTTCTTATGTTCTCTGTCCATTTTCGCTGATAAATGGTCTATACCCTTAATTCCAAGCGCGAAACGTTATTTTATCTATTCTTACACTTCCATGACGATGCGATTCCGCTTTAAACCTCGATTCATGCTCACGGGCTCCGAATACTCATCCTCCATGATATGTTCCCCCTTATACTAAGGCAATTAAAATATAAAATCGCGGAATATATTTTCCAAGCAATTTCAGCAGATTTAATTTATTTCTAATAATGCTTTACATTCCTATTTCATGCGAAGACAGGAAAGAGGGATAGGGATGCTATAAGAAGAATAATCTAACATTAAGATTACATGCGCATAGGAGGACTGTATTTGAAACGATACATGTTGCCATTGATCATCCTGATGATGAGTCTGCTTTATATTTTCTTCATTCCATCCGAACCCTTGGTCGTCAAACTGCTGTTCAAGCTCATTCCGATGTGGCTCATCATCCTGTTTGCCTATCGGCAATTCCCGCCCCATAGATCCAGGATTCACTATCTACTGTTAGCAGGACTATTCTTCTCTATGATCGGTGACGGGACGCTCATCTGGTTTGTTGTCGGTCTCTCTGCTTTTCTGATCGGGCATCTGTTCTATACGGCCGGCTTCTTGGGACAGTGGCATTATTCAGCTCCCCGCCTCCTCAGCATCGTTCCGATTGCAGCTTATTCGGTATGGATGGGTATCCAATTGGTGTCTTCTCTCAAATCAAACGGAGAACAGGCTTTGATTATTCCTGTCATCGCCTATATTGCTGTCATTTCGTTCATGCTCTGGACAGCCATCATGACCGGAAATCGATATGCGATGGTTGGAAGCCTGCTCTTTGTCATCTCTGACTCGATCTTGTCCTGGAACATGTTTGTTGCCGATATCCTCTATTCGGACATATGGATCATGACTACTTATTATGCCGCCCAATTTCTGATTGCCAGAAGCATCTCGGCTTTTGATAGACCTCAAGTACAGGCTTTAGGAAGCTCGTCCTTGAATACATCTGCAGCCCCATAGAAGGCAAAAAAGCTGAGCCAGGGATCCACCCGGGCTCAGCCCTGTACAGCATATTTAGCCCAATCATAGGATCTGGCCTTATAACCATTCGGGCATCAAGCAAATCCGATAAACGCTTAATCCCGCCAGTTCATGCGAACCTGCTTAATCCCCTCTACCTGCCACAATTGCTCAAACAATCCGTTAATTCCCTTGCTGTTAAAAGAATACACCCGGAATTCCATCGTCACCTTGGTCGAGTCGTCTTCCGTCGTGTCATTATTCACGATCATGCCTTCCACCGTCATATTTGCCTTTTGCAGCAATTCCGTAATGGTACTTACATGAACTGGACGATCTCCAGCCTCAATGATGATCTTCAAACTGCCTGACTTTTTGATAAAGAGAAATTTTGATTCCAATTTATTCAACACCAGCGTGCTGACCAGAACGATCGCCGTCGTTATGATCGCGGGCCAGTAAAATCCGGAACCGACACTTAAACCGATAGCCGCTGCTACCCATAGGGTTGCCGCCGTGGTAAGACCTGAAATGATATGATTGGAACGCCGCAATATTGCCCCGGCACCAAGGAAACCGATACCGCTTACAACTTGTGCCGCCAGCCGGGCAGGATCAACCCTCGCATTAGGATGATTGATCAGTGCAGAATCAAAACCGTAAATGGAAGTCAGCATAATCAGTGTTGATCCGACAGCCACCAAGAGATGGGTTTTTAAACCGGCCTGCTTGTTTCTGCGTTCCCGCTCCCAACCGATTAAACCGCCAAGCAATGCAGCCAATAGCAGCCGCATCAGCATGGTCTCCGTATCCAGTTGAAACACATCCATTCCCTAATCTCCACCCATCTTTGTCATTTACGGAGGCTCTTTCGCTATACCATATGTTCATCCTGCCAGCGCCATAGCTCTTTGCTGGAGGTGGATATGCCAATTACACCGCTCTTCAAAGCTGTATCAAAATCCTCCAGATCGATCATGAGTCCTCCTGCGATGACGGGCACGTCCACCTCTGCACGAATCCGTTCCATAATCCGCTGACACACCATGCCCGGCAGCACTTCAATGGCATCCGGATTGGAGGCCTTAATCATCTTGATCCCGTTGTCCAGGGAAACAGAATCGAATACAAACAGTCGCTGAACCGTTAACAAGCCCAGTTTCTTCGCTTCAACAATCGCGGTGTTTTTTGTCGTAACAATACCATCGATGCCAACCTTTTCTGCTAAATACTTAACCCCCGTCTTGTCTTTGCCGATCCCTTCAATCAGATCAAAATGCACAAACGAGAGCTTGCCCGCCTCCCGAATCTGCTCAACAATCGATTCGATGATAAAAATATCGGTCTTAAGAATAAACACGATATTCGACTCAGTTGCTAGTACATTGGGGAGTTCATCGGCATTCATTAATGAAGTAATAATGGGCTTACGCTTCAAGCAATACGAAATTCGTTGTGCACCTTCAACACTGGTTTTCATGTCTTCACCTCGTTGCCGCAGCAGCATCTCCAATTCTCCCGTTGCCCCGGCTTATTTTTGTAAATACTCATGACTCGGCTTCGTCTGCCTGCTTCACGGCAGTACCGCTGAGATAAATATCGTAGACCGAATTCAGTACATAGGTGGGCTTCACGCTGCTGTTCATCAGATCGTCCCTGGTTGATACGCCTGTCAGCACCATTGCCGTACTCATCCCTGCCTGATTTCCCATCTTGATATCCGTCTCCAGCCGATCCCCTGACATCAGACAATCTTCAGCCTGCACTCCCAAAATATCAAGAGCCGTCAATGCCGTCAAGACGGAGGGTTTGCCCATGACGGTCGTGATTGTTATACCGGCAGTGCCTTCGATGGCACCGATCATACCGCCGCAATCCGGCACATCACCGCCAGGCATTGGACATGTTCGATCCGGGTGGGTGGCAATCACTTCAGCGCCCCGTTTAATCGCCTGATATGCAAAATCCAGATGACGGTAGTGAAAATCCCGATCCCAAGATACAACCACAACATCGGTTTCCTCCGGCGATGAGGCGAATCGTATTCCATTGTCCAGCAGCTCATTCTTCAATATATCTTCGCCAATGACATACACGTTTGCGCCCGGATGATGTTTTTGAAGATAATGAATCGTAACGAGTGCAGGATTCAATATATTATTCAGTTCAACTTGAATGCCAAGCTTCCTTAATTTCTTCAAATAGTTTTCCCTGGAATCTATCGTTTTGTTGGTCAAAAATAATAGCCTCTTACCTAGTCCCTGCAAATAATGAATGGTCTCCACCGCACCATCAATGGCCTCAGCCCCAAGATAAATCGTGCCGTCCAAATCAAAAATATACCCTGAATAATGATCCATAATTTCGTTCTCCTCTGCATGTTCAATCTGTAATTTCGCCCGTAAACGTAAATTGGACATGTTCTGGCCAGATCAGTTCTGTTATGGACCCACAGTTCCCATCCGTAAAGTATACATATGACAACGTCATGCCCTTTAGTCCTTGGACAAGCGGTTCCACGCGGATACAAAAAAATGAGAAGCACTTTGCATTGAAAAAGCCTTCATTCATGACAAATGAAAGATTCTCGTTATGCAAAGGGCTTCTCATCATCTCTGCCCAGCTCTATAACTTTATATGGTTATACTACATCCACATTTTACATTTGACAAGATGCTCCTGATAAATAAGATTCCTATCGATTCATCGCTGAAACGGCGGAGGAATGCTCGGCTTCCTCGTCGGAGCGCGGTCCTGTGACATCTTCCCGATCCGGCAGATCCGTAAACCGTTCCATCCTGCTGTCTTCCACCATTCCCCATGCCAATTGCAATTGATCCTGCAGCAGCTCCCATTGCCTGTTGACTTCCACATGATTCCATTCTAAATATTCACGCATTATTCTCATCACGGAAGCAAGGGTTCGCTCGGTTTTTTGCCGGTCGAATAATATCCAGCCTGTTCTTCTTAATAGAAAATCCACTGCGGTCATCGTCATCTCATATTCGATGGAATACTCGATTTCCGCGCGTAACAATCGAAGCTCGACCGTGTCTGCTTCCTGCGAAGAAGCACCGATCCGGTTCATCAGTTCCATCGTATTGGAGCCGTACCTGTTCATGAGGCTCACAATGTCTTCGGGTCTGATGCCGAGGGATTCACCCTTCTTGATTAACTTCTTCTGAACCTCCTCATAGGTGAGGCCATTCAGTTCGCCACCGCTGATGGGAACACGATCCGTCGTACAAGGAGGATAGATGGTGCCATCGCCGTCTTGAAGCTGTCTGGCTGCAAGATTCACGACCTTTTCAGCCATTTTCCGAAATCCGGTCAGCTTTCCGCCTGCAATGGTGATCAATCCGGAATCGGATATAAACATCTCATCTTTCCTTGATATTTCCGAAGGATCCTTTCCTTCCTCGCGGACGAGTGGCCGTAACCCCGACCATCCGGATTCAATATCGTTCAGCTTCAGCCTTGATTCCGGGAAAGCATGATTCACCGCATCGATAAGATACCGCCGATCCTCCTCGGTAATACCGGGCGTCTCAATCGCACCCTCATAAAGGGTATCGGTCGTTCCGATGTAGGTCTTGCCCTCTCTTGGAATGACAAAAATCATTCTTCCACCCGGCACATCGAAATAAGCAGCCTGGCGTATGGGAAGCTTGGCATGATCCACCACCAGGTGAACGCCTTTCGTTAAGAGCAGCCGCTTTCCCTTGAGCGAATTATCCTTGAGCCTGACCTGATCCACCCATGGCCCGGCCGCATTGATGATTTTTTTGGCGCATATCGTATAGGTCTTACCACTCACTTGGTCTTCTACGTGAACTCCTACTACTTTTCCTCCTCGATACATGAATTCCTGGACTTTGGCATAATTCGCGATGAGAGCTCCCTTGGCCCTTGCAGACTTCATCACTTCAACCGTTAATCGCGCATCATCGGTTCGGTATTCATAATAATAACCGGAACCTTTCAATCCCTCCTTTCGAAAGAGCGGTTCAAGGGTCAGGGTACTCTCGCGCCGGAACATCTTTCGCCGTTCACTTCGTTTGACCCTTGCCAACCAGTCGTACAGATACAACCCGATCGCGCTGGCAAGATAACCATAAGTACCCTTTTTATAAATAGGGAGCAGCATGGGAATGGGCTCCACCAGATGCGGAGCGCTCCGGTGAAGCAGTGCCCGTTCAGAACCTACCTCGCGTACCAAGGCGATCTCTCCTTGCTTCAAATACCGAAGACCGCCATGAATCAGCTTCGTTGATCTGCAACTCGTTCCCGAAGCAAAATCATTCATTTCCACCAATCCGACGCTCATCCCTCTACAGCTGGCGTCCCAAGCAATTCCCGCACCCGTGATACCGCCGCCAATCACCAGCACATCCAGCTTTTTGGCCGACATGTCCTGCAAATATTGGGTCCGCATCTTGGCGGATAAGCTTGTGTACACCTGACATTCTCCTCTCTGAATTTAAAATTCAAAAAAAGAACCGCTTCTGCTAAGAATACATACCGAATACAGTACGCATTTAAGCAAAAGGGTTCTCCATTATCTCCGCCACTTTATGCAATAAATATGATTATTCATTATAGGTTGCTTTTATACTTATGTCTACATGGAGCCCATTCAGAACCGTTAAAGCCGATTCTCACTTTTTTCGTAAAGCCGATGGAGCCATACTTTTATATTTTTTGAAGGTTCGACTGAAATAATAAATATCATTAAATCCGGTTGCAGCCGCGATTTCGGATACCGTAAGCGGACTTTCACGAAGGAGATAATCCGCCCGGTTGAGCCTCGTCTCATTCACATACTCTGTCACGGTCCGACCGCTGATCTCCTTGAACAAACGGCTGAAATGAAAACGGCTGAGACCAGCCATGCTTGATAGGAGCTCCACTGACAAATCCTCCCGGTAATGCTCCTCGATATACTTGAATATCGGGGCAAAGCGCTCTACATTCTTCATCCGCTCGACGTATTCATCCAGTGTAAGGACCGTCGCTACATAACCTCGTACAAGCAGCGTAAGCAGCCGATACAGCTCTGATTTGACCGCCAGCTCATAACCGAATTCCCGCTGTTCCAGCTCATGAATGATGGACAACATGGAGGCTAGCGCATCATCCCCGCTAATTCGATTCTCGAAGATTAGCCGGTTCTGGGTGATGGGTGTGATGAATTTCATCTCGGTTGCATCCAGCGAATGGCTCTGAAGCAGCGAAAAGTCCGCGATTAACGCATAATAAAACAAATGATCCGATAGGCTAAGGCCGTAATGCAGCTCATTCCGGTTAATGACGATCATATCGCCTTCCTTGACCGTGAAGGTGGACGAGCCGCACTCCAGACTCGCTTCCCCAGATATAATATATAGAATTTCAAGATGTTCATGCCAATGATGGTTAAACAAAACCTGTCCCCGGCCGTCAAACTCGCAACGATGGACCTTAATCGGAAACTGAGGATCCGGCATTGTCATCGGTTCTTGAAGTGTTTTGTCCAATGTTCTGATCTCCTTCCAGTAAGACAGCACAATTGTACAAACAAACAGCACGGTTTATCATGGTGTCTTCCTCTAAAAGCATTATAATACGAAAGTGTAATGCAGTAAATTCAGAGGAGTGAACTCATGAAATCTATTAATATTGGCGTCATTGGCACGGGATCGATCTCTGCTATGCATTTGCAATCTTATCAAAAACATGCGAACGCGAATTTGCTCGCCGTGTGCGATTTAAATGAAGAAAGAGCACAGCGTGCAGCTGAAAAATACGGTGCTACCAAAGTCTACACCGATTATAACGAACTTCTGGCTGATCCGGAAATCGATGCTGTAAGCATCTGTACCTGGAACAATACGCATGCCGAAATCAGTATTGCGGCACTGAATGCGGGCAAACACGTTCTGGTTGAGAAACCTCTCTGCCGTACCGTTGAGGAAGCGCTTCAAGTACAGGAAGCCGTTAAATCTTCCGGCAAGCTGCTTCAGGTCGGCTTCGTAAGACGTTACGATCCTAACGCTCAAATGCTCCGCGAGTTTGCAGACAAGGGTGAATTCGGGGAAATCTATTTCGCGAAGGCTTCCTCCGTTCGCCGTCTCGGCAATCCAGGCGGCTGGTTCTCTGACATTGAGCGTTCCGGCGGCGGACCTCTCATCGATATCGGCGTGCATGTCATTGATCTGTGCTGGTACATGATGGGTCGCCCTAAACCAGTTTCTGTAAGCGCCAATACATACCGGAAGCTGGGCAATCGCTCTAACGTTCGCAACCTCTCCTTCTACAAAGCGGCTGACTATGACGCGGAGAAGAACACGGTTGAGGATATGGCGAATGCGATGATCCGTTTTGAAAACGGCGCCTCTATACTGGTGGACGTCAGCTTCACGCTGCACGCTAAGGAAAATCTGCAATCCGTTAAATTATATGGAGACAAGGGCGGCTTTGAGATTGATCCTGAAGTGGTCATCGTCACGGAGAAACACGATACCATCATCAACATTCAGCCTCAGACAGACAGCACAGGATTCGCTTTCGACGCGGCTTTCCAAAGCGAAGTCGATCATTTCATTTCCAGCATCGAGAACGGCACGTCACCTCTCAGCCCAGTAGAAGACGGCGTTGAGATCATGAAGATTCTGTGCGGGATCTATGAATCCGCCGAAAAAGGGGTTGAAGTTTTACTATGAAACTTGGAATAAGCTCGTACAGCCTGTACCAGGCCATGAACAAAGGCGAAATGACCATTACCGATGTCATCGACTACGTTGCAGAAATTGGTGGAGAGCATATCGAGATCGTTCCGCTCGGCTTTAACCTGAAGGAAACACCGGAGTTGATCGATACAATTAAATCCCATGCCGCTTCCAAAGGGCTTGAAATTTCCAACTATGCCATCGGCGCCAATTTTGCGGAATTGGATGACGCTGCATATGAAGCGGAGATTGAACGAGTTAAAGGTGAAGTGGACATTGCAGCCGCACTTGGCGTTAAGCTGATGCGTCATGACGTAGCCTCTTCCAAAGACTTGTCCATCACGCATTTCCTGGAGGAGCTTCCCCGCCTCGCCAATGCATGCCGGATCATTGCCGATTATGCGGCTGAACGTGGCATTACGACAAGCGTGGAGAACCATGGCTATTTCATTCAACATAGCGACCGTGTAAAAGCGCTGGTTCAGACCGTGAATCACCCTAACTTCAAAACAACCCTGGATATCGGAAACTTCCTCTGTGCTGATGAGGTATCCACTGTGGCTGTGGCGAACAACATCGGCTTGGCCTCGATGGTTCACTTTAAGGACTTCTATTATCGCCCGGCTCACCGCGCACCTGGATCCGGTTGGTTTAATACCTCCAGCGGCAACTGGCTGCGTGGCGCGATTGTCGGCCAAGGCGATATCGATATGCCCGAAGTCGTTCGCATCGTGAAGGAATCCGGTTATGACGGCTACATCTCGATTGAATTCGAGGGGCTGGAAGATTGCCGCACGGGAGCTAAGTTTGGATTGGAATATGTCCGTAAAGCCTGGAATGAAGTTTAAGTTAGACGGTCGATGGATGAACACAAGGATGATACAAGGGGGATATTAGGATGTCGAAGCCTATCATGCCTAACAAAATTGGCGTTATTGTTGACAGCTTTCGAGTTGGAGTAAGAGACGGCCTTCTTAAAGCCCGGGATGTCGGAGCAGACGGCGTTCAGATCTATGCCGTTCATGGCGAAATGGATCCGGCCAACCTCTCTGCTTCGGCCCGTAAAGAATTGAAGGATTACATCGATTCACTGGGACTTGAAATCTCCGCTCTCGTTGGTGACCTTGGCGGACACGGTTTCCAGGACCCTGCCGAAAATGCAGCTAAAATCGAGAAATCCAAACGAATCATGGAGCTCGGCTTGGAGCTGGGAACCAATATCATCACCACGCATATCGGTATCGTGCCGCAAGACCATAACAGCCGCGTATATGAAACGATGCATAAAGCTTGTCTGGAGCTTAGCACATTCGCGAAGTCGATGGACGCCTTCTTTGCCATCGAGACAGGTCCGGAGCCTTCGGCTCATTTGAAATCATTCCTGGATGGTCTCGGTTCCAACGGTGTGTCCGTTAACTTTGATCCTGCCAATATGGTCATGGTCACTGGAGACGATCCGGTACAGGGTGTGTACAATCTGAAGGATTATATCGTTCATACACACGCGAAGGACGGAATCAAGCTGGCTGACTATATCGATCCTCGCGATGTATACGGTGATTTCGGATACGAAGCACCTGCGCTTGACCATGACAAAATTGCCGATATGGCCGAATCCGGCGAGAAGTTCCGTGAGGTACCTCTTGGAGAAGGTGGCGTTAACTGGAATGCTTACTTGCAAGCTCTCAAGGATATTGGCTATACGGGGTATCTGACAATCGAACGTGAAGTGAAAGCCAATCCGGAAGCGGATATCAAGCTCGCCGTGGACTTCTTGAAAACATTCAGAGCTTAACATTTACACGATTATTTAGTGTTCTTGCTGAGGGATGTCAGGCGCTCTTGCTTTGATCGTCTGCAATGAGATCATTAACCAAACAAGGCCAATCAGGGAATAACCTGATTGGCCTTGTTTATATTGTTCTACCCTATAGTAAGTAAAATTAAGATACTACCTGTTTCCCCGATACCGTCTCCAAAGCGCCGTTCGCTCTCGCCGAACGAATCTCGGCTTCAATAATTTCTAGCGATCCGGCAGCGCTTTCTGGTGTACATACCGTTACCGGCTTTCCTTGCGCAACATGCTCAATGAAATACCGGAGTTCACGGTAATAGCCGGAATCCTCGGACAGCTCAGCCGTAAAGCCTGGAGCGTCTTCAGGGTACACCGTCAGTTCATTATTCTCGAACACCAGCGTAGCCTCTTCCAGATTCACCCGATATCCCATATAGAAACCGTGTTCGCCGTGCAATGTCCAATCCGCATGTGCGTTAATCACTTTGCCATCCGGGAAACTGTAGTGGGTCGATACGATATCGTACGAGCTTCCTTTAATAATCGTTTTGGCAAATGTCGATACCCGCTCCGGTTTGCCCATAAGATAGTGGATCATATCCACGTCATGCACATGCATGTCCGTGATACAGCCACCACTCTTGTCTCCTTCCAGGAACCAGCCTTGAGGCGGCTCCGATCCCCGGAAGAATTCGCCTGCAACGATGCTTCCATAACGGCCGTCCTCCACACATTCTTTCAAATATTCATAGGCTGGCCAGAAACGCAGGCATTGTCCGATCATGAGCGTTTTTCCTGTGCGCTCCGCTGTTTTCACCATGCGCCAGGCTTCCTCCGAACTGCCTGCGACAGGTTTCTCGCACATGACGTGAATGCCCTTCTCCAGCAGCATGCAGGACATGTCCGCATGCAAATATGTCGGCAAGCATACATCCACTATATCCAGCTCTTCATTCTCCAGCATTTTGTCCACATGGTCATAAAGATGATAGGGCTCCAGGTCGTATACATCCCGCTCAGTGGCCATATTGCCGTTGGCTTTGCTGTCCTTAAGCTCATCAATACGCAGATCGCAAATCGCCACTAGCTGGATGTCCGCACCCTCTTCGGCTAGTCGAAGATAATTGTCGAAATGCATGCGGCCCATGAAACCAAATCCCAATATTCCGATTTTCAGCATTCTCTTTCCCTCCGTATCCCTTATTATGATTGGCCTTGATGCTGGCGTGCATCCGGCTTGCGCAAAGATGGCGTACGTCCAAGAATCGCATCCATTGCATTGGATGTATTAAATATGATCTGCTCCGAATAGTGGGTATACGCCGGGATCATCTCTGCCGTGACATAGTTGTCATAGCCAATCAAGCGCAGCGCTTCAACAACGGCCGGATAATTAACGTCCCCTGCCAACAGGTCAACAAAACCGTGCAATCCGCCTGCCTGTCTGCGGTAATCTTTGAAATGGACTTTTTTGATCCGCTCACCCAAAATCCGAATCCAGTGCTCCGGATAACCGTTATGCACAACATTGCCTACATCGAAATAGGAGCCGACATATTCGGAACCGATCTCATCAATGAAGGTCCGCAATTCCAGCGGCGACAGCAGGAATTTATTCCATACATTCTCGAGCGCGATGGCAACACCGGCGCTTTCCGCGTAAGGAACCAGCTTACGAATGGATTCTTGAGCCCGTTCGTAGGCATATTCGTAATCGATAACTGCTGAACCAGGAACAAAATCGACCCCGACTGCCCCTGGGATCACAAGTATGGCATCCACTCCGAAAGCGGACGCGAGTTCCAGCTGCTTCTTGCAAATATCCATGGCCTTCTCACGGACAGCCGGGTCATCACTTGTCATCGGGTATTCCCAATACAAACCTGTCGCCAAACCCGCGATTTCCAGGTCCGCTTCTTTCAGCTGTGCCGCTATGGCCTGTACTTCCTTGTCGCCAGCCTGAAGTCCGAGCTCCCCTGTTTGGTTTAATGACAATTCGATTCCTTCAAACCCAGCTTCTTTTCCCAATCGGATGCAGTCGGAGATGGAAGCATCTCCCGGGAACGACCAGATATTAATCCCTTTCTTCATCGTGAATCCCTCCTAAAATCAATAGGTTGATGTTGTAACACTCGTTTTCTGAAACACATCATTTGACTTTTTCCGTCAAGTTGTAAATAAACCATTCGGATGTAATAATACTTATATAATAAATAAATATTCCGTCAAATGATTTAGATAGAAAAGTGATTATTTGGACAATTCCGTTCTATTTATCATCTCTTAATAACATTTTGGAGTGAGCATACAATGACCGATATGGATCTCAATTTTCCGATAAAACGCGAAGCGCCCTTTAGGGAATGGTCACCCTGCATTCACTATGCGCAGTTTCAACGCATGGCGACAGGATCACTCCCGCAGCGCAGATTATACGATTTTGAGCTCCTCTATGTATACCAAGGGGAAGCTGCTACCACGATGTACGGGAACCGCTATCGCATCGAAGCGGGTCAGCTGATCTTTCTGCCGTCCGGTGTTTACCACCAGAATGAGGTAGTTTCCCATCCTGACGCGCGGTTTCTGGGGATTCATTTTGATTTCTTTGATGAGCTGGACATACACACCGAAGCGGATATGATCGTGAATGAAGCCGTGCTGGATACGGATAAATTCGCGCATGAAGCGGTGTCCTCGGCTTTTCCCCCACTGTCTTCCCGTGTCATCTACACGCCCCCATTGCCTTGCGTTCAGATGATGGAACGAATCGTAGAGGAATTCACCCTGCGTCCAGCCGGCTATGAGCTTGCCTGCAAAGGGCTGATGCTGGATGTGCTGGTTCAGCTGCTTCGGACGCATCCTTCCCAAGCCTTGACGGAAACGTCACCGCATGATGCCAAACTGATTGAACTGATGTCTCAAATCGAAAAAACTCCAGCCAAAGACTGGAGCAACAAAGTGATTGCGGAGCATTTGATGTTAAGCCCGGATCATACTGCTAAATTGTTTAAACGCTTTGCCGGAATGCCGCCAAGTGAATTCGTGCAAACCGTTCGTCATCGCGAAGCGCGCCGGCTTCTCCGGGAATCCGACATCTCGATCGAGATGGTTGGCGAAGGGGTCGGATACCCGGACATTCATTATTTCAGCCGGATCTTCCGCAGGCTGGAGGGGATTACCGCTACCGATTACCGTAAACTCTCAAGAATTCTGTAAGGTGGGCAGACCACGGTCAGCACTTGCATGCTTTCGAAGCCAGCGCTCCATTCGATCGAGCGCTTCGCTCAATTGATCGGACGAAGCGGCATACGAGCAGCGAATAAAGCCTTCGCCCCCGGCACCGAACACATAACCGGGTACAACGGCGACTTTTGCCTCCCGAAGCAATCGTTCCGCAAACTGCTGCGAGCCTAGGCCGGTGCCGCTTATGCTGGGGAATGCATAGAAAGCACCCTGAGGATCGCGGCAGCTTAGACCGATATCGGTCAGACCTTGCACAAACATCTTTCTGCGTTCATCATAAGCCTGCTTCATCACGTCCCGATCCCCGAGTCCATTCCTTAAACATTCGAGAGCCGCAATCTGCCCCATGATGGGTGCACATAGCGCAGTATACTGATGAATCTTGACCATAGCGCTCACCAAGTGGGACTCGCCGCAGAGGTAACCGACCCGCCAGCCCGTCATGGCAAAGGCTTTGGAAAATCCACCGATGACGATGGTGCGCTCCCGCATCCGAGGCAGCGAAGCAATACTGGTATGCGTGCGGCCATAGGTAAGTTCGGCATACATCTCGTCTGAAATCACCACCAAATTGTGCGTAACCGCAAGGTGCGCAATCGGAAGCCAATCCTCATAGGTCATCACGGCGCCTGTCGGATTGCTTGGAAAGTTAACAACGATCGCTTTCGTCCGAGGGGTAATCGCCTTCTGCAGCGCATCCGCAGTCAATTTGAAGTTATGCTCTGCGGAGAGCTCCAGTTCGACGACAGTTCCTCCGTTCAATTGCACAAGAGGGGCATAAGCGACATATCCCGGCACGGGAATAATAATTTCATCTCCCGGCGAAATGAGCGCCCGCAGCGTAAGATCAATCGCTTCGCTGCCGCCAACCGTGACCAGTATCTCTCTGGACGGCTCGTATTGCAGCTGGAATCCGGTATCCAGATATTCCGCAATCCCTTCCCTTAGCTCCATTAGCCCTTCATTCGGCGTATACATCGTGCGGCCATGTTCCAGAGCTCGTTTACAGGCCTCAATCGCACATGAAGGCGTCACAAAATCCGGTTCCCCCACGCCGAGAGAAATGACATCATCGTCCGCTTCCGCCGCATTAAAAAATTGCCGGATGCCGGAAGGCGGCATGACTTGCACCGTTGATGTTAGAAAGCTGCTCGTTGTATTCATATCCCTCTACTCCTTGCCTTCGCTTTTTCGTTCCGATAATGAAGTTTCAATGATGGCATCCAGAAGTCCGCTGAACGAATAGCCCGCCGCTTCCGCGCTTCTTGGCAGCAAACTGTTCTTCGTTAAACCCGGAAGCGTATTGACCTCCAAAATATAAGGAGTCTCTTCCTTCAGGATGATATCGATTCGGGCATACACACTGCACTTCAGCGCCTTATAGCATTGAAGCGCTGCTGCGCGCACCCGCTGCTGAAGTTCGGCAGGAAGCTCAATCACTTGCTCATCCGCTTCGCCTTCTTCGTATTTGGATGTATAATCGAAAAACTCGGAGTTCGGCTTGATGGACACAATCGGGAGCATCTCGCCGTTCAAGACCGGGCATGTAATCTCTTCTCCCTCGATCAGTTGCTCGATCATCACGGAGCGGTCCCACCGCAATGCCTCTTCGACGGCAGAAGCAAGGGCTGCCATATCACGCACGATCCGAGTGCCCACGCTGGACCCGCCTGCATTCGGCTTCACCACGACAGGAAATCCGAGTCCCTCCACGTCAGCGGCGGCCAACTCCTCCATACTGCTGACCATGATCCAATCGGCTGCAATCAATCCCTCGTACCGCAGCAGCTTCTTGCTCAGGTCTTTATCCATGCAAACACTGCTGGAGAGAACGCCGCTGCCGGTATACGGAATGCCGAGAGAGTCGAGTGTGCCTTGCACCGTCCCGTCTTCCCCGTATTGCCCGTGCAAGGCGAGCAAAGCAATATCGATGCCTTCGGTTTTGCTGATCAGCTCGCGTTTATCGTTAATCTCGATCGGATAAACCTCGTAGCGGCTTTTATCCAGATGAGCGATCATCTCTTTGCCAGTCATTAGCGAAACTTCCCGCTCGGATGATACGCCTCCCATGATGACGCCAACCTTCATGATGTAGACCTCCTCAAAATTTCTTTCCTTGGATGTTGAATCATCACTCCGCATGCGGATTATTCTTCCGATCTCTGTTGCCCTCAGATTTCTACTGATTTGAATATTCATTTGTTGAAATCCGACGGCAAAGGAGAACGCTACGCTTCTCCAGAATCATTCCGCCTTCTCCGTTGCAGTCAAATTACACCAGCTTCCTCGCCGCCTCGCCGATGATGCGGATTCCCTTCTCGATGTTCTCGTCGGAAACGCGGGAGAATCCGAGACGCATGGTGTGATGGCCACCGCCATCGGTATAGAAAATATCGCCCGGCGTGAACACCACACCCTGGGTCGAGCAGGCTTCCAGCAGTTCCCGGGTCCGGAATTCGGGACCGAATTCAACGAACAGGTGAAGCCCGCCGTCGCCGGACAACCGCTCCATCGGAATCCACTCCTCGCAGCAGCGGATCGCCAGCTCATATTTTCGCTTGTACTCGGCCTTCGCCCTCTTTAAATATTTCTCGAAGTTGCCATTGTACAAATATTGAAAGAGCAGGGATTGATCCAGGGTCGACGTATGAATGCTGCGGGCGCGCTTCACGCTCTCCAGATAATGAATCAGCGTCTTGTCGGCAAGCACCCAACCGACTCGCAGGCCAGGAAATAGGATTTTGGAGAAGCTGCCCAAATAGATCACGCTGTTGTTCTCGCCGCCTGCACATGCAACGAGAGGTGCGATGTGCGAGCCCGAATAGCGCAGCTCTTCGTTGAAACCGTCTTCGATAACGGGAATTTCGTACTCATTCAGCAGCCGGAGCGCTTCCAGCCTCTTCTGGTGAGACATTACGATTCCTGTAGGATTATGATAGGAAGGCACAAGGTACGCCATGTCGTACGTCCGCTCCGACAGCTCGCGTGCAAGCCCCGTCAGGCTGATGCCGTCTTGCTCCATCTCAACGCCGGTAATGGCGTACCCGTGCATTTTAAAATTTTTAATAGCTGTATGATGGGTAGGATTCTCGCACAAAATGCGGCCATGCCCTTTGTTCAAGGAGGATAGCACCAGACTTAATCCTTCCGTAAAACCGCTGGTGATCAGCATATCCTTACCCTGGATATTCACGCCCTTGTTCTCCATATAACGGAGGAGGTAATCAATAAGCGGTTTATAGCCCTTGGCGTAACCATAGTTTAGAAGTACATCACCTTCAAGCGACATCCGGTCCAGGAATGCACGTTTGACATTTTGCAGATCGAACAGCTTCTCATCGGGAGCGATGCTTGTAAAAGATATGGAGCCCTTCTCAGCGCGGATGCCGTGCTTCATCAGATCATTCTCTTCCGCAAGCCTGGCGTATTCGTTCAGACGAGGACCCCAGTCCAGCCGTTTGCCTTCGGGCTGCATGGATGCCCCGCTGATCGAAGGGACAACAAAGTGCCCTTGCCCTTTAACCGCGTAGATATAACCTTCATCCTCCAAATCCGAGTAAGCGCTCAGCACCGTATTACGGCCCACCCGAAACAATGCGCTTAGCTCGCGCGTGGAGGGGAGCTTCTGATCGGCTTGCAGCGCCCCGGTCGTCATCAAGCGCTTCATGTAATCTTTAACTTGAATGTACGCCGGACGATCATCCGCCAACTTGAAATCCAAATACATCGTTCTTACCCCCTTGCTCTTATGATGGCATAAATCAGGTGGTACCACTAGAACCACAGCAGGTCTCTTTCGCCTCGGGCGTGGTTTGCCGATGACAGTCCGGCTTTTTATATCAAACAACCTTGGCCAATTCTTTGGATTTAACAGGATTTAAGTGTCCATTAACAGAACTATACCATCTTGACACGAATGCAAAGGAGATTATGATGGTGAACCTTCCAAGAATTGTAATCAGCAATCTTAATTCCATGATAGACGAGCCTATAAAGATATCTGCCATGGGTATGCAGCCACGGGAAGCCGTGACGTTCCACCTCATCAAAAAAATAAACGAAGCACGTTATTTAGCTTCATGGGCAAGCTTTAGGGCAGATCAAGACGGCAAGGTTGTTCTGGATGATTTAGCTCCTGATCACGGCACGTACCGCGGCATTGACGGTATGGCTCTGTTTTGGTCCATGAAGCCGGTCACCAAAAATGCAATAACGCAGTATTTTGACAACACATCGATTCAGGCCGACCATCGTGATGAGCTATCTCCGCAAGCTTTACTTGTCCTGCTGGAAATGAACGACAAGGTGGTTGCACATCAAGTGATCACCCGCCATTGGATGAGCGATGACATAAGGAAACTTAACATTCGGGAAGCCGGTTTAACTGGTAGTTTTTTCTATTGCCAGGATATGAACCCTAGACCTGCCATTATGGTTGTTGGTGGATCCGAGGGAGGCATAAATGAGAAAACCGCCGCTCTTTTAGCCTCACACGGATTCACGGTGTTATCCCTGGCCTACTTCGGCTTGGAGAGTCTACCAAAACAACTTAGAGATATTCCGCTTGAAACCATACAGACGGCTTTAACGTGGTTCCACAACAGACCTGAAGTTTCGGCAGGTGGAATCGGCATTCATGGTACCTCCAGAGGCAGTGAATTGGCTTTGTGGTCAGCGACCTTGTTTCCTGACATTCATGCAGCGGTTTCATTAAGCGGCTCGGCCGTATCATTCTGTGGCATTATTCCGTGGACTGATCAGCCGACACTTCCACCTGCATGGACCTACCAAGGACAGCCGCTTCCTTACCTTCAGCCTGATAATCCAATCGAATTAGCGCGTGATTGTAAGGATATGTGGACCAACCGGAATGGAAACCCCTTCAGAACCTGGCATGACGGACTTTCGAAAAACACGGATTGGGTTGAAGCTGCAACCATTCCTCTAGAAAGGATGCACGGTGAGCTCCTTATGATATCGGGATTGGCTGATGAGAGCTGGAATTCCGCTTATCTCTCGGAGCAAGGTTTCAAACGAAAGACATCCATCCACAAAGATGTATCCAAGCATCTGATCTATGATGGGGCAGGACATTACATTGGTATACCTTATCTGCGAGCGGTGTCCTCCGATCAGGGAAACCAACAGGCTCTTGCACAAGCAAGCGTAGAATCATGGAAAGAAACCATTCGTTTCTTCAAGCGCGTATTATGTAAATAAAATAAAGGTCTCACATTCCTATAACGGGAATGCGAGACCTTCTTATACAGAGTTCAATGCCGCCAAGATTTAGTTTGTACTCACCAGCCCGCTTACTTCACAACCAAACTTTCCTTGATCTTATCGTTGATCCACTGCCGCTTCGACAGCAGCCATTCCTGCTCCCTCGGATACGTCTTAAAGGTGATTGGCTCTTCGAGCCCTTCCTCCAGCGCCTGCAGCACAGCCTCTCTGCCGATCTGCGTCTCCAGCAGCTGAAGCGCTCTCAAATCTTGAAGCGCTTCCTGGAATACCTTCAACCGAATGGATTCGATCGGTCCTCCTTCACCAGGGTATACCACAAAAGCATCCCCGGAAGGAAAACCGCAATCCGCATCCGTCACCTTGAACGGATCAATGGCGCGTTTCGAGTATTGCGAATTCCAAAAGTTATATCCCCAATGGAGAAATCCCTCGATATTAAACTTATACAGCTGAATCCCGATGATCCGGTTTCTTGCCGAAGGCAAATTGAAGAAACGGTTGGACACTTCCTTGTACTGGGAACAGCAATAATAGGTCCACAGTGGCGTTACCTGTTGATCCAGAAAAGGCTCAATGTGATTGCTGGCCGGAATCGGACGCTTCACCAGCCCCTGCTCATAGAACGAAATATCGGAGAGCGCGTCAATGATCGGGTAATCCGGCAGCAGCTCGTTCATCAACCGGCTTGCATGACCGTAGGCCTCCAGATGGGACTCGGATGGCTCATCGGATACATGGAAATAACAGCGCTGCTCAAGTCCCCGGCTTTTAATCCAACCGGTGAGGGCCGGTATGAATTGTCTGATGAAGGCATGATACTCTTCTCCGGTTGCATCCGTCTCCCATCCGAACAGCTTCTCAGGCTTTCCCTTCACGTTAGCCATAATCTTCGGCGCATGCCCGGCTCCCCACTGGGTGAAAAGATGCGAGAATTCCAGATACTGAATCCCATTAGAATCACACAGGTCTGCCCAGTGGTCCAGCTTATCAAACCCAAATGCATATGTTCCATCCTGGTTTACAACAACGTCAACCAGCTGCACCGTTGGCCGTTCTCCGCCCACTTCCGTATCCAGCGGAGGCGTAAACAATGGCGTCAGGATCATATTGATGCCATGCTGAGCGGCGGTCCGCATAAACTGACCGATCAACGTCCAGTGCCGTTCACTAAATATCTCCACCTCGTAGTAGTTCGCCAAGCAATCGGCATGGAACCATTCCGTATGAATCAGCGTCTGGTCCGGCAAGATTGCCGGAATCACTTCGAGCGTGAACACCTCTTCTCCAAGCGACTCCCCTGACTCTTCTTCAAAACGGACCCGGATTTCATATGTACCGCCCTTGATCTCACCCTCAGGCTGTACCGTAATCCATAGACTTCTCCACTGGTTCGGGCATCCGGTTATTACAGGCTCTGATGTCAGAGGCAGCAGCGGGTCCGGATACAGCCCGGGCGTAGCTCTTAAGATAAACTCGTCATGATCATGATACGTAGGCATCTCCGATGGAACCAGGCCTACAGAACGGACGGTAATCCGCTCGCTCAACTCAGATTGCAGATGAACCCGGATGTTTTTCAACAAGCGATTGGAACGGTAAGCAACTTGAAACGAGTACGTCTCATTGCCAAACGCCGACCCTCTGTCATACGAGGCTTGGGATAGTTCTTCATCGGCAAATACTTTGGACAAAGAGCTCAACAGCCGGGTCTCAAATGATACGGAATGACTCATGCAGGTTACACCTCTCTACAATGAAATGGGATACTTTCACGTACATCTTACACTAATCTGGATGAAACGGAAGGTGAATTTTGCGTTTTCGAAAAAAAAGGAGCCACCGCTCCTTTGCGGTGGCCGCCTTATTATGGCTCCATACCGGAATTCCGCGAAGATGCTAGAATTCTCCCATCAATCCTGCGAGCTACGGTATACTTCAAAGCCGGACAGACGCGGACACCATCTCGATTCCAAAATGGTAAGCCTGATATATTGAGCCCGTACAGCGGGAAAGCGGCAAATGCGTTTGCGCCCGATCACCGTCCCGGATTGGATCGCATGCCAGTTCATATTCAAGCTCGAAGCGCTCGATCCGCTGCCCGTACCGGTATTCAGCCAATACGATATGATCAAAATCGATCACTCACCCGAAGTCCAACTCAATCACCGCTGAAAAATCCCGACATATCGGGGTTGAACAGCAATTCCTGCACCAGCATCTGATCGATGGCCTTCAGCGAATTATCCACCGATCGCATCGCCTGCTGAATCATCGTCTCATTCGCCTGAATCGCACCCTGCCGCGACTGTTCGCCGAGCATTTGAAAAAAGACAAAAAACACAAAGGAAATTACGATAAAGAAGACCGGCATATACGACAAAAGCTGACGGTAAAACCACGCTTTTCTTCCCATAGGCATCCCCCTAAGCGAATCCTTATCTCATCGTCGATTGAAAGTAATTTCATCATAGAAGAATGGACGGGGATTACCAACACTTTTTTGGAGCACGGAAGAAAAACAAGTCTAAAGCATCACGACTTCCATAGCATTTACACAGCCCTTAAGCTATGGTAATTATCCTTGTCTTAATAAGCTGCGGCAACCGGAGGGAGATCAGCCGCTGATAGGCCGGAACTACGGATTTGGAGGAGTGGGCACAGCCGGTTCTCCCTCGCGGCCAAGCCTCCGGCTTGCCGTTTCCCTGCGTCCCGTCGCGGGGACATGAGCTCCCGCTTTGGCCAAACCGAACCTCGGCATATTGTTGTACAGACATTCATATTGTCCTTCCGGAACCAGATAGGTTTCGTGGAATATCCCTACGTCCCCTCCCGTTCCGACCTTGCGGTTGAAATCCCGCCATGCCTTCAGGTGATTGGCTCCGTGACGGGCATAATGCTCCAGGTGTTCGAAGCTCCTCCAATATTGAATGAGGGTAAGTCCCCGGCCGGAAAAATGATAGGTACCGTCCATGAAGCCGAGCTCCTCCTTGTTCCGGTACAGCTCCTGAATCATCGGGGTCATGGCGTTCATGACAGGCAGCCACTTATGCACCGCCCACCATTTGTTAATCCGAAACCCGATCACGAATACAACAAAGGATCCTTCCATGTGTGCGGTATATCGACCTGGAATGACTTTGCTCATACTTGCTCACTCCTCATCCTTAATTTCCAGCAGACCAAGATGCGTTTCGTAAAAGCGACCAATTTCGGTTGAATTGTACAATTGCGCCGTCAGAAACGCGCCATAAAAAATGGTGAAACAGATCTGCACGGCTTGCTCCAAGGTAAAAGCTTTGTTCAGCCTTCCGGCTTGCTCCTCTTCCTTCATGAACTGCTGGAACAAATCGTACATGTTGGGTGACTTACTCCCAGCTTCTTCGTGACCGGGAAAGAGCAGCGATACTTCCGCAGAGCTAAGCTCCGGCATGCAGGGCTGCATGTTCTGCTCCGCGAGAAAGGAGATCAGGCTCGGCATCATGCCTGGCCTCAATTGATGCTCATTAGCCACTTGGGACAACAGATGCCGGAACGCCTGAAACCCTTTTTTCCCTTCCGTATCGATCTCGATAACCCGCTCGGTCAGCCATACCCGCATAAAATAAATCAGCAGATCTTCTTTACGTTGATAGAACTTAAAAAAAGTGACCTTTGAGATTTCGGCTCGCCTGCAGATGTCCTCCACCATAACCTGGCTAAACATCCGATCGCTCATCAAGGATAATGCCGCTTCATACAGCGCGATTTTGTTCTTGGCTTTCTTTAATTCCCTTAATGGGATATCCAGTTCCATTGTGATTAGCACCCCTTAAAGTTAACTCATATAAATAAATTAACACGAGTTAATTTATTTTGTCAACACAACCAAATCAAATAGGCAGACAAAACACCCCTAACATCAGGCACGCTGATGTTAGGGGTACGGGATACTTTCACTCTGTCTTTTGCATATGGGCTCTCTTCCTTTACCAGTACATATCCCAATCTTTAAAGACCCTCACTAAAGCTTCGAAATAGAAATAGTCCCCCCAGATGCAGCATTCGTCGATTCCGTTGCCGAGCGGCTTTCCGTACACCGCATGCTGCAGAATACCGTTGGATCCTGGGAGCGATACCGTAGTATATCGATCGCTTAAAGACTCAAGCACACGCAGTGCCGCGTTCTCGTACGTACGACGCTGCGGATACGAGAGCGGCAAGTGCTTTGCCAGTTCCAGCATTCCGCATACCGAAATAGCGGCTGCCGAGCTGTCCCTCTCTTCCTGCCCTTTGGTGAATATCAAATCCCAATAGCACACATAATCCTCTGGCAGCCGATTCAAAAAGTAATTCGTGACTCGCTCGGCATCATGCAGCAGCGATTCATCCTTCGTATATGCGTAACTGAGCGGCATACCGTAAATGGCCCAGGCCTGACCGCGGGACCAGCATGAATGATCCGCATATCCTTGGGACGTTTGCCCAAACCTTGGTTCTCCGCTCTCGACATCCATATAATACGTGTGATACGTTGAGGAATCCTCGCGGATCAAATAACGGGAGGATTGCTGCGCATGGCTTATGGCGGCGCGCCGATACTCCGGTTTGCGGGTTTCCTCTGCCGCCCAATAGAGCAAAGGCAAATTCATGCAGCAGTCGATGATCATTCGGCCGCGCTGTGACGGTTGGTCCAGCTTGCCCCAAGCTTGAATGATCCCGGCTTTCTCGAAATACCGCTCCATCAACAGGTCTGCTGCGGCCAAGGCAATCCGTCTCGCTTCCTCATTCCCGGTCAGCTTATAAGCGGCAACGCAGGACAAGGAATACAAAAATCCCAGATCATGCGTCTCCGTGGCGATGCGCTGCTCCACGCGCTCCTTGTAGCTGTGGAGCTGAAGCTCCGCAGTCGACCGGTACTTGGCATCCCCCGTGACCTCATAAGCAAGCCACAGCATCCCGGTCCAGAATGACGAGGTCCATTCCGTATTGCCGATTGGCTCGTAGATATGATTGCGGCTTGCAGGGGATGGAAAATGGCCTGAAAATGTGTCTAAATTCTCATCGATCTTATGCAGCACGAATTCGATGGTGGCTTTGGTCCTTTGCTGCGTCCATGTCGTTATCTCGCCGTATTTTAAAGGTTCCTGGATCGCTTCCATTTCTAATTGGCCACTCCTCTCCGCGTTTAACGTTATTGCCCGCTTGCGCTCACCCGATATTTGCCGGGGGTGACCCCCTCCAATTTCTTGAATGCCCGGATGAACACGACATCATTGGTATAGCCGACCAGTTGGGCCAGCTGCGCATTGGTCAGCTCCGATTGCTCCATCAATGTCTTCGCTTTCTCAATTCTCGCTCGGGTAATATAGTCGGTGATATTGCATCGATTCATCTTCTTAAAGAAACTCGAAATATATTGCGGCGTCATGCCGAAATGATCGGCGATCATACCGAGTCCTAAATTATAATCGGTTAAATTCCGGTCAATGAATGCCATCATATCCTGCTGCAGCTGGATGCTGTGATCGCTGTGCTCCGTATGAAAGAGACGGGTCAGCTTTTCATACAACCGCTTGGTCTCAGCCTGCATTTCATCACTTGTGGCACAACCGAATATGTGTTTTACGGGATCAAAGCTCGGTCCCAGCAGGGTTTCATGATTCGTGTTCGTCAAATTCAGTATTTTCAGAAAGGTGCTTATGATATTGAAGAACAGGCATCTGCCCAGTTCAGGGGTCATGCCCGCCGAATTAAAATTCATCGTGTAAATATTGTCCAGCAGCTTGGCAACGTTTTCCGTATCGCCGCTTCTGACATGATTAACAAGCTGCGACTCGAACTCGATCGGATAGTAATAATGATGCTTAATGTCCCGTACATATCCGAAGTGAATGATGGAATTTCTACCGCTGAACATGCGGTAATCCAGGGCGGCCATGGCTTCGAGATAAGCGCTGCCGATGGTTCCGTTTCCTGTGTGTACGCTGCTGACGGCAATCGTCACGGAAATGTGGAAACGGTCCTCCAGTATACGGAGCAATCGCTCTGCAATCTCATGAAGGAAGAGCTCGGCATCCGCCTCCTCAACCGGATGGAAATTGACCAGGAACGCTACCCGGTCTCGTTCCATATCGACGGCGAATCCCTGGTGACCCGAATTCGCAATGTCCGTGCCGATATTGGAGACAATAAAGCGGATTTGCGTCCAATCTTGCTCGGATGGTTCCGGTGACAGTCTTGAAATATCCACAGCTTGAACGATGATTACTGCAAACATATCAGACCCGAAGTGTATGCCCATGGCCACTAATGACGGCCCTCCTTGATCCCCCGCATGATCCGGATCGATGTACCCCCGAATGAGCCTTGACAGAAAATCAGCGCGGATGACGGGCGTTTGCCTGAACAGTCGCTCTCTCAGATGCCGCTGCTCAACGAGCGAGCCTTCGATCGTTTGCAAAATGAAATCATATTCGTTCGCGGCCGGCTTATCCTGAATCGGCTTTCCTTGAAGAATGGCATCAACCACCCGTTTGACGGGACTGTATTGTCGGTATGCAAACCAACAAGCAACGGCTGCTCCTGCGACAAGCGAAACGACAAACACCGTCAGCGCCATTCTCTTCAGTTGTGCTACTCGTTCCATGACACTGTCCATCGGCATGACGGATACATACTGCCAGCCGGCCTCCTTGGATTCCGTAAAAGTGATCATGCTGTCCGTGCCATTTAATGCTGTCTTGAACAATCCCGATGGACCGGCTAGTCTTTCCGTCACCTGCACGGACAGCTCCGAGTCCGAGGAACTTGCGATCACGCCCCGTTCCTTATCGAGGATATAAATCTCGCTGTCGTTGGCGGACTCGATTTGCCGGAACATTTCTTGAAGCTGCTGCCCATCGATCATGATAACCAGCGTTCCGCGGATATTAGACACTTCATGAAGCGGAAGGGATTGCGCATAAGTGATCACATTCGCCGGGTTGCCATTTCCTTGGTTCGGGTCCTGAAGCAGCACATCGGAGGGCAGAAATGCCTTGTTATGATAGCTGCCAAGCAACGTCCGCTTCCATGTATCAAAGTCCATATGCCCAAACCGGTAATACTTGTCGTAAAAGGTTCTTGCATCCGTCCGCAATCCAGGCTTCAAAATGACGTCTCCGGCCTGCAGATGAACATAGTAGTCCTTCACGAATCCGCTTACAAAAGATTGATAACGATTTAAGTAATCGCGGACGAATTCTACCTGGCGGTACGCCCCCCCTTGATCATGCCGATTAAGATTCAGCAAATAAGCCAGTTTGGGGTTAAACATAATTTGCTTGGCCAATATATCCACTTCTTTAAGCTTGCTGTCCATGGAAAGCCGCAGCTGCTCCAGCATCGCCGAATTTGAACGCTCCGCATTGTTTTCCATCACGTTTTCCACCCGTCCATATAGAAAAAGCCCCACGGTCATAGGCAATAAAAGGATGAGCAAATACGAAACGATCATGGTTTTCAAGACGCGTCCCCGGCTGCTCTTTCGCTTGCCGGGAAGAAGGCCGGGTATCGAGATCATGACGCATTCCTCCAAGAAAATGTATGGAAAAACCTATTTCTTGAATCCTTCGCCAAACGGACTAGCAAACCCTTTAATAAATTCGGTCACCCCAAGAGAGACGCCACCCCCCGTTAAAAGGGATGCTTAAATTTTGGGTATATCGGGGTATTAAAACACCTGAACTAATCGCACCGAACGAAGCTTCACGGCAGCCGCCTGCCAAATTTCCGGTCCGAAAGGTTTCGGCTTCGCAAGCTTGGTCGATAAGGTCAATGCATACGTACCTGGATTGTCAATGACGATTCGCCCGATCGATGACTGAACCTCGGTATACGGATGCTGGCAGGATATGGAGTCGCTGACGACCTTATCCTCTTGAGGAACACACGCAATCGTCTGCTCTGCTGCCCGTACGGTGACTTCATGATCATATTCCTTTTCCCAAACGGCATCGGATCTTTTAAAGTTGACGAGTTTGACTTCATATATGCCGGACGACGACGCCTTAAAGGTCCACCGGGCCTCGTTCATCCCGTTGCCTGTCGTTATGTCCGACAGTACAAGATCCAAATGAATTGCGCCCTCCGCCTGTTGGATAAAACTCCGATCTACATCGATCCTGCCCTCGACTTCCAATGCAATAACTGATACGTGATCTTCCGGAGGAAGCTCCGGCAATCGGATCCGCATCGCGTGATGGTCCGTTTCCGGCCGATAGCTCTGTTGCACGGGAAGACTGCCTGTGCTCGGGTCCGTGAGCAGATAAGCTTTTTCAACCGTATTTCTCACCCCGTTCAATACCAGATCTTCCGTTGGCCAATGGCGATTGTACACATGGAGGAAGATCGTATTTCCTTTCACCGTAATCGCCCCCCATTCCAGCTCGTAAGGGAACGGGCTTGCGCTTGTGCCGTAGACCGCCTCTCCATTTCGCGCCAGCCAACCGCCAACTTTCTCCAGGCGTAGAGCGGATTTTTCCGGAATTATTCCTGTTTCCGTAGGGCCGACATTGAGCAGCAGATTTCCTCCCTTGCTTACGATGTGCACCAATTTTCGGACCAAAGCATCCGTCGATTTCCATACTTGATCCTTCGTGCTGTACCCCCACGATTGATTTAGGGTCATCGGCGTCTCCCATTCCCTTGTTTCCTCGCCATGCATCGGGATTTCGTTATCACCCTTGGATTGGTAGTCTCCGAAATCAGGCCAATGGCTTACCCTGCTGTTAATCAGGCATTCGGGCTGAAGCTCGCGGATCATGTTCACCATCGCTTCGCTCTCCTTCTTCGACAATCCGCCGGATGTGTCGAACCAGAGCAGGCCGACCGGACCGTATTCCGTCAGCAGCTCGCGTACTTGTCCCTTCGCTTTATGGTTCCAGTAACTGAAGAACGCTTTCTTCTCCAGCTCGTAGTCCCACAGATTGTTAAACGTATCATGGAGCGCATGCGGATGGTGCCAATCAATGACATGCGAATAGTAAAAGCAGAGGCGGATTCCTTCCTCCCTGCAGGCCTCGGATAATTCCTTCAACGCATCCCGGCCGAATGGAGAAGCATCCACGATATTGAACGGGTCCGTCCGTGAATGGTACATGGCGAAGCCATCGTGATGTTTGGCTGTAATGACGATATATTTCATGCCTGCCCTTTTGGCGCAATTCACCCAAGCTTTGGCATCAAACTGTGTCGGATTGAATTCCTCGGCAAGTTTCTCATATTCCTTTACCGGTATTTTGTTGGCATACATGACCCACTCCCCTTTGCCAAGCAGCGAATATACCCCCCAGTGGATGAACATGCCGAATTTGGCATCCTTCCACCACTGCATCCGGTTCTTCCTTTCCGTTACGATCTCTAATGAGTCAGCCATCGTTCTCCTCCTATTCCTTAATGGCGCCGATCAAAACGCCTTTGACGAAATATTTTTGCAAAAACGGATACAGAAGCAGGATCGGCAATGTGGATACGATAATCGTTGCATATTTAATGGTGTCCGCGATCGCCATCCGGTCTCCCGAGGCTTCCGTCATCATGCTGTCCGTTGTATTGGTTATGAGAATTTCCCGTAGCACGAGCTGGAGCGGGAATAGCTCCCGGTCCCTTAGATAGATGAGCGCCCCGAAATATGAATTCCAGTGCCCTACGGCATACCATAGAATCATGACGGCGATAACGGGCATGGACAGCGGAATAATGATCCGGAACAGAATGATCAGATCGTTCGCACCGTCGATTTTCGCCGACTCCTCAAGACTAATCGGGACGGACTGAAAGGCGGTCCGCATAATGATCATATTGAACGTGCCAATCATCCCGGGGATCAGCATCGCCCAGATCGTGTTCAGCATCCCCAGGTTATTGATCAGCAGATAAGTCGGAATTAGGCCGCCGCCGAAAAACATGGTGATGACGATCAGCATCATCAAGAGATTTTTGAAGTACAGGTTTCTGCGGGACAGCACGTAAGCACCGATCGCCGTGGCCACCAGATTGATGGCTGTACCCGCCGCGACGTAGATCAGCGTGTTCCGATATCCCGTCGTAATCATCGGATTGTTAAACACCGCCTTATAGGCTTCGAAGTTAATATCAAGCGGAGCGAACAGCAGCCCCCGGTGTTGGGCCAATGAAGCGGGATCGCTGAACGAAGCGAAGGCAACATACACGAACGGATATAAGGTGACGAAGCAGAGGCCCGTCAGGATCAACGCGTTCAAACAGACGAAGGTTAACTCTCCTGCGGATCGTTTGTTAGCCATGAACGCCCTCCTCTCTACCACAGTTTATGTTCGCTGACCCGCTTGCTGATCGAGTTCGCGAGTACAAGCAGGATGAAGCTGACAACCGAATTAAATAATCCAACGGCGGTCGTGAAACCGTAATCCGTCTCCAGAACCCCTCTCCGGTAGACAAAGGTCGAGATCACGTCTGCCGTTTCATAAGTAAGCGGGCTGTACATCAGCAATACTTTTTCGCTGCCAACACTAAGCATGGAGCCCATATTGAGAATGAAAATGATGATGATCGTTGGCAGCATGCCCGGCAGCGTGATGTGCAGCATTTGTTTCCACCGGCCTGCCCCGTCCATCTTGGCAGCTTCGTAAAGGGTCGGGTCAATGGTGGCGATGGCGGCAAGATAAATGATCGAACCCCAGCCTACGCCTTGCCAAATGCCGGAGCCGACATATATCGTACGGAACCAGCTGGCCTCGCTCATGAACGGAATCGATTCGATGCCGAAAAAGCCCAGAATCTGATTCACCAAGCCATCTCTTGCAAGAAAATCGAACATGATCCCTGTCACCACGACGATGGATACGAAATGCGGCAAATATGATATCGTCTGAACCGTACGCTTAAAAAGCCGGCTGCGGATTTCGTTCAGCAGCAGGGCAAGAATAATCGGTGCCGGAAACGCGAAGATAAGCTCATAGACATTGATCAGCACCGTATTGCGCAGAAGGCGTTCGAAATAATAGCTGTTAAAGAAATTGCGGAAATGCTCAAATCCGATCCACTCGCTTCCCCAGATGCCATCGGCAATGCTGAAATCTTTGAAAGCCATCAAGAGACCGTACATGGGTCCGTAGTGGAAGACGGCATAGTATAGAATGACGGGAAGCGCCAGTATATAAACGAATTTATTCCTTCTCAAATCGTTCGCAATCGTTGTCCATTTCCCTTTGCGATACTCGAAGGGATTATCCTGGGTTGTAGACAATCGAATCCCTCCCTCCAAAATGATTGATATTACAGCGCCAAGAGCGGCGGAGACTGCAGATTTCCGCCGCTTCAGGACGTTTAACCGTTTACCGTTTACCGTAACGCTCCAAGGCTTTTTGCTGTATTTCCAGAGCTTCGGCAAGACCCATGGATTCAATGGTTTTCACATACTTGTCAAACTGATCCAAAGGCTCGGCGCCCATGACGAACTTCAAGTACATCTCGTCCTTGTATGTGTTGATGTCCGTCATGATTGAAGCATAGCGGCTGCTCTCGGATTGGGTCGGCGTTGTGCGCGGCATTTTCTTTTCCATGGTCGGCTCTGCCCAGATGATCTTGGACTCCAGCTGATCCGGCTCGGTCGTGTATTGTTGATCGAATCGTATATCAAGCATGAACGGTCCGCTGAAGGTTGCGCGGTTATGCTTGGACATGGACTGGATCAATGGCAGTCCGGAAGGATCTTTCAATACTTCGGGCTTAAATATCGGCTTGCCGTCCTCCATCGCGTAGCTGACGCCCTCTTTTCCGAAATTAAACAACAGGGTGCCTTCCTCGGAATAGCCGTAATCCAGCCACTTCACCGTTTCAATCGGGTTTTTGTTGCTGGTGGTAACGGCTGCCCCGATTCCGTTAAATGCATAATCCTTATATCCCCAAATCTGCTTATCGCCTTGGTTCATCACAGGATATGGGGCTGCCACCAATCTGAAGTTCGGATCTTTATCCTTCATCAGCGTTCCATACTTGCCAATCCCGCTGCCGGTGTATAGAATCGCTGATCCGATCTGCCCGCCCGTAATCTTGGCCTCCAGCATTTTCTCATCGGTCGTCGCAAAGTCCTGATCAAGTAAGCCTTCCTTGTACCACTGGTTCATGAGCGTCAGGAATTCCTTGAACCTCGGGTCCGTCGGGCCGTATTTAACCTGTCCTTCCTCTTGGTAAAATCCGGCATTAATTCCCCATGCCCCGAGAAAAGCGGTCGTTGTATCGACATCTCCTTTCGTCAGATACAAGGGAATCTCATCCGCCTTGCCATTGCCGTTCGGATCTTGTTCCTTAAAAGCCTTCAACACGTTGTACCATTCATCAATCGTTGTCGGCATCGAAAGCCCCAGCTTATCTAACCAATCCTGCCGGACCGTCGGTCCGAGAAATACCTTAAGCTTGTCGTCGGTGCGCAGGAACGGGAACACATATATGCTGCCGTCATCGGTCGTAATTTCCTTCTTCCACTCCGGATGCTCCTCAAGCACTTTTTTAAAGTTCGGGGCGTATTGGTCGATCAAATCATTGAGTTTGATGATTTTGCCGTCCTTGATCGCCTTCTCCGGTCCCCCCGGGTAACCGGCCCATGAATATTCGATCACGTCCGGGAGCTTATCCGAGGTCATCATGAGGTTGAACTGCTCCGTAGCCTGCTGGCCCTGCGGAGGATGCTGAAAATCCACTTTCACCCCGGTTATCCTCTCCAGTTCCTTATAAGCCTCGATTTCGTTATAACTCTTCATCGTAGCGGACACTTGGCTAACGATTTGCACCCAATACGTCAGTTCCGATAGAACCGGAGGGGATTCCGGGTCCAACGCTGCCTCCGGTTGTTCCTTGGCAGAGCCGCCGCAGCCTGCCGCTGTAATGGCCATGGTGGCGGCAAGCAAAACCATCCAGAATACTTTAAACCTGTTGACCTTCATTATCATTTGCCTCCCTTTTCATTTGCATGTTGTGTGCACTTCTGGTTTGTTAAGCACCACCTTACTGAACATTTTGGTGATTGAACACTGCCGTGTTTTCTAATTGTGCAATATATTTTTAAGGTGGTACATTGTCTAAATTTAATCTTGGACTGATTTATTTAATGATGGATGGCCACTACAGAAATGAAGGGCGGCCGAAACGGCCGCCCTTTTCATCAATATAAGCTGCTAGGAAGCGAAGCCGAACTGCGGCTTCGGATGTAGTCTATGTCTCCAAGAAGAAGCTCCGCGAAGCCGAAATCGATATGCTTGCCTTGCTGCGCTTTGATGGCATTCTCCAGTGAAGTCAGCGCTTCTTCGGCAGCTTCGCTTCCGGCCGGATGCTGCTGGAGATCCGAGATTTTGGCCAATAAGCTTTGGGAGATACCACGATTATCGATCCATCCCTTCTCTTCCCCTGCTCTCACGATATCGTCGAGCTGTTCCTGGTCGACAACGACTTCGAATGGGTATTCGCGAACCGTGATATTCCCTGCTGCATCTTCTGCCGATATCCGAAGAGTGTGCGGTCCGGCCGTTAGCGTTAACGCTTCTACAACCAGCGTATCAGGAGCTTCCTTACCATCCAGCTCCAAGGCGATATTGGATACACCGCTTAATGTGTCCGAGATTTGAGGCGAAATGGTGATATGCTCAGTTTGGTATACGGATTGGGTCACGTTTGCCGTGATTTCCGGCCCGGTCCGGTCGATCTTCACCGTCTTGGAAGCTTCGTCGCTTGTCACGCCCGACATAGCGGCCGCTCGGGCATGTAACGTTGTCTGGCCTTCCGCTTCTACAAGTATGGGAGCCGTGTAATCCGTCCATTTGCCTTCGGATCCGATCTTGTACTGGCTTCGCATGCCCGCCGCTTCAGCTTCCGCTGTCATGGCAACGGTGACCTTCACCGATTCACGGTTCCACTCGGTGTCCATGTCGGCCTTAATCTCGGGAGGAGCGTTCAGCATATTCGTCTCCCGTAGCCGCCATACTTCCTGCGAAGGCATCGGCAGATTCAGGGCGTCAACGCGGGAACGAACCTCATCTTTGGAATACGGCAGGGCCCATTTGTCAAAGAATTCCGTCAGATTCTCGCCTGCGATTGTGGATGCCATGACCACAAACGTATCGATCTCCTCTTGGTTCGTCGCAGGCAGCTCCGACGCCGGCAGCTCCCGGTAGGCCTTGTGAAGCTCGGCGTAAAAATCCCATCCATAAGCCAGGGAAAGCTGGCGGAACATCACGAGATAGCCGAAGAGATCCAACTGGCCCGAGGCGCCGAACGACCTGCCCGGAAGATCGCTTTCGATATATTCAAACGCTAAGTCATAGAAATCTTTCCCATCGGCATTGCGAATCAATAAGTTGCTGCTGTTGCCGAATTTCTCTTGGACGTATAAGGAGTAAATATTTACCGTGATTTCACCCGTTACGTTCCAGTTCCAGGCTCCTTGCTGATATTCGTGGCCGGTCTCGTGCCAGAAGCCCCATCCTCCCTGAGTAACTCGGGATATGTCCACGGCATGGCCCGCTGAAGGATCGATGTGGAACATGATCGGATAGCCGGCATGCATATAACCCGCACTAATTTGACGATCCGCAACGTAACGGAACGGAAGGTCTATACTCTTATGGGGAAGCGGTTGATTTGGGGAGAGTCCTGCGACTTCCTCTGTGTAGTCCACGATCGCGTCCCACTTCTCCAATAATTGCTGCGGATCTCCAAGCTGCCTGATATACTCGGACGGAAGCGTCAAGATCACTCTGCGTCCTTGAAGTTCTGACCATGGAGAAGGATAATATCGAATCGCATCTTCCCATTCGTCAGAAGAGGTCTCACCAAGGATATAATACGGAGCACGAACTCCCCCGCTGATTTCAATATTCTTCTCAACGCCAGGCTGCAGCTTGGTCGGAATCAGGTAAATCAGACCGCCATAAGGGCTGCGAATCCGATTTTCACCCGGAAGGAGCGGCTTTCGCTGCGTTATGACCGGAGGTCGTTCCCATTCCGTTTTACTTGTCAAATTGTCCGTGTGTGCCCCAACCTGCACATCCAGATGCTGCGTGCCTTCAGGGACCTGAACCGTTACCCAATCTCCGGCCGGCGCGTACAGCCCCGTGCTGATCCAATTCTTCGGAACCGTCCCTTGACGTAAATAGTCAAAGGTTGAATAATCAAAATTCACGTGAACGGATTGTCCCGTCACTCGCGGGGCGTCCGCCGGAACAGCTCCAGGAAATTGATCGGCATAAGGGGATTTGGGGGCCGTCAGATCATTGCCGATCCGCCCCAATTGAAATGCTAACAATGCACTGGTATAGGGCGCTTTGGAACGGTCCAGCGGAAACGTAAGCTGGGACTCCAAATCGCTGGCATCCTGCTCGATCACGGCATACAGCGGACTTTGAGGGGTGATGCTGCTGACGGTTCCACCTGTCACCGAAGCGATGACCTGCAGCTTCTTATCCGCGCCGGCGCCAGGCCGCCCGACGTTCACCTGATCCGGTGACAGCGTTCCTGCCTCAATCGCTTCGGCCTGCTCCAGCAGCTTTAGCGAATGATAATTGGCGGATTGCTCCGTCGTCAGTTTAGGCAGGGTTTCCGTTCGAGTCGATGCCGTATTGTTCATTAAGCCTAGGCCCATCCGGTTCAAAAGACGCTGTACCGGGAAATCCTCACTGAGCCTACCCGACCGGCCTTCATATGCATTCCCGAGAAAGACATGCGGATACTGCTCCATCACCCAGCCCTTTAAGGGAACAACGACATGACCGCCTTGCGCGACGTAGTCCTCGAGGACGTCGACCTCACTATCCTTCAAGGTGCCGTCAACATAAGCTACGGGGTAGCGGGACGGATCCAAGTGCTCAGGCGTGAATTGCTCCAACCGGACCAGATCGATCGGCACATCGGTTTCGATGGTATAATTCTTCCACGTTGCCGACAACATGGGCAATCGGCCCTTGCCTTCCAATGCCTCCTGATAGGTCAACGTCTCGGAATCCTCGGTCAGCCACAGGAGGATGTTACGGGCCACCGTCTTCCGCTCATCGGTAATATCGGAGGTAAACTTGAAATAGGAATCGTCACCTGCAACAACGACTTTGCCTTTTCCGTAACGGGCAGCCGCGAGAATCGGCGTCGTATCGGGGTTCACCGCCAGGACGAAGGCTTGATCTCCGATGGCAGCTACTCCCCCGTTATACGTGGCCGATACCGTCGGATAACCGGACAAACCCTTGTAAATAACATCAAGATCCTGTTGAGTCGCCATATTCGCGGCGGTGTTCGAGTCTAATACATGAACATCAGCCTGCTCTGTCATACCATCGGCCGCCATCAGTGTCTTTCCTGCTGGCGGAACGGCCACAAGCGCGCACGCAACTGCCAATAACAGCTTCAACCACTTTTTGGTGTGGAAACCCATAGTCAACCGTTCAACTCCTTTGTCGATGATTTCGTAATTAGCAATGAGAAACGAATAACTTCGATTCCACCTCCCCTGCGATCCCTTTCTCCCCACGTCCTAAATATAAAACGGCCGCCCGGAACACCATACAGTCGATTTTTAAGATCGGACTGTATTTTTTCCGGACGGCTCTGCCTTTTTTTAATATTCGGTTGACGGTAATCAAGCGGTGTGCCTGTTTCTAATGATCAGCCCCTGGCTGCGGCATCCGCATAGAAGATAATCGTGTAAAATTTCGTTGTTTCATTACCAGGATTCACGTACCGATGGGGCCGGTTAGCTGAAAAATGCACAGAGCTTCCGGCAGGGACGGTGTAGCTCTCGTCTTCGCGCCAGAGCTCCAGCTCCCCCTGGTGCACAAAAATATACTCCTCCACGCCATCATTATGAGCTTCAGATCCGTGATCGCATCCCGGATCCATTATAACCATATAGGACTCAAATTTGGTGCGCAGGTTGTAGGAGAACAAAGGGTATACCCGGTACGCGCCTTCTGCCTCGTGAAAAGGCTCCACGTCCTCAGGTGATACCACGGTTACTTCGGTTTCCGCCTCTTCGATGAGCGTGGTAAATGAAATGCCGAGGCCGCTAACGATGCGCCACAATACGGAGATCGTCGGATTGGAATCCCCCCGCTCGATCTGTCCCAGCATGGCTTTGCTTACACCGGTCAACTCGGCTACGTTATCGAGGCTGAGGCCCCGTGATTTGCGAATGGCTTGCAGATTTCTCCCTACTTTTTTATGAATGGGTTCCAAGTGTAACCATATCCTCCTTCTGAAACTAAGCCGTTAACTGATCTTGCTCTGATCCGCTTGCGGCTTCTCCATAAGCTTTGACACCATATCATCGGTCATATGGTTCAAATCATATTGTACATCAAATCCCCATTCTTCGCGTGCTGCAGTTGCATCGATGGAATCCGGCCATTCGTTCGCAATCGCCTGACGGACAGGATCCACGTCATAGTCGAGGCTGAAATCCGGTATATGCCGGCGGATGCTGGCCGCAATCCCCTCAGGATCGATGCTCATCGCCGTGACATTAAAGGCGTTACGGTGCTTCAGCTTGGACGGATCAGCTTCCATCAATGTCATGATGGCGGAAATCGCATCCGGCATGTACATCATGTCAAGGTAGGTCCCTTTATCAATATAGGAAGTGTAGCTTCCATTGCGGATGGCCTCTACATACATCTCAACCGCATAATCCGTCGTTCCCCCGCCCGGAGGCGCGGAGTGGGAGATCAGCCCTGGAAAGCGCAATCCGCGGGTATCCACTCCGAATTTATGGTAATAGTAGTCACACAACAGCTCGCCCGAGACCTTGCTGACTCCATACATCGTTAACGGGCGCTGCACCGTGTCTTGCGGCGTTGCTTTTTTCGGGGTATCCGCCCCGAATGCCGCGATGGAGCTCGGCGTAAAGAACTGGCAGGATAATGCCCGTGCCGTCTCGAGGGCACTTAACAAACCGCCCATGTTCAGGTTCCACGCCAGTGCCGGATTGGATTCCGCCTTGGCGGACAACAGGGCTGCAAGGTGGATAATCGCATCCGCCCGGTGTTCTTTAGCCGCTTCGTGGAATGCGTGGTGGTCGGTTACATCCAGTATTCTGAATGGTCCTGATTGGACCGTTTCATGATGGATTTGGCGAATGTCCGTTGCGAGAACAGCTTCTTCACCGTAAACTTGCCGCAATTTCGCCACCAGGTCTGAGCCAATCTGACCGAGCGCACCGGTTACCATAATTCGTTTCATCACTTGTGCCCCCTTATTAGATCAGACCCAGCTCGCGTCCGATGGTTTCATATGCGGAAAGTGCGCGATCCAGCATCTCCTTCGTATGGATGGCGGTTGGCATATTCCGAACTCTTCCCGTGCCTTTTGGCACCGTCGGGAACACGATCGATTTGACATACACGCCTTCTTCGTACAATCTGGTGCTGAATTTCTGGGTGGTTGCCTCATCTCCAATAATGCAGGGGGTAATCGGAGTTTCGGTACGACCGACAGAATAGCCAAGACGCTTAAGTCCTTCCTGCAGATAACGGGTGTTCTCCCACAGCTTCATTTGCAGATCTTTGCTGTTCTGCAGGATATCGATAGCGGTAATACAAGCGGCTACGGTGCCTGGAGGCAGCGCCGTGGAGAACAGGAACGGCCGGCTGCGGACCTTGAGCCAATCCACCAGATCCCGTGATCCAGCAACATACCCGCCGACAACGCCAACCGCCTTGGACAGCGTGCCGATCTGAATATCTACCCGCTCCGACAACCCGAAATGCTTCACCGTACCTGCACCGCCCCCAAGAACGCCAGATCCATGAGCGTCATCCACATAAGTAATCAGATCATAGGTTTCGGCGATCTCCACGATTTCGGGGAGCTTCGCAATATCGCCATCCATCGAGAACACGCCATCGGTAATGACCATAATTTTGTTATATAAACCGGATTCTCTCGCTTCTTGTGCTTTCGAACGCAAATCGTCCATGTCCGAATGGTTAAAACGAATAACCTTCGCCTTGGTCAATCGGCAGCCGTCAATAATGGACGCATGGTTGAGCTCATCCGACAAAATCGCATCCCCGGCACCCATCACCGCCGAGATTGCCGCCATATTGCAATTGAAACCGGATTGATACGTCAGCACCGCCTCGGTTCCCTTGAACTGGGCAAGCTTCTCCTCAAGCTCTACATGAAGTGCAAGCGTTCCGTTAATGGAGCGAACAGCGCCGCTTCCAGTCCCGAAATCGGTCGTAGCCCGGATTGCCGCTTGTTTCAATCGATCATCATTCGCCAGTCCGAGATAGTTGTTGGAAGATAAATTCACGAATTCACGACCCTGAATGGTAATGAGCGGACCATTCGGACTTTCAAGAGGCTGGATCGTATTATAGAGTCCTTGCTCCTTGAGTTCCGTTAGATTATCCTGTAAGAAAGCGCTTAACGATTGACTGGACATATTAAATTCCTCCCGTGGATCCGAAGTATCTTAACGTACATATCATTTACCATTCCATTGTATGCAAAAAGTCACACGTATGCAATATCCCGCACAAAAATATGCTATATTGCATAAATGAAAAAAGCCATGCTTCCTCAACTGAGAAAGCATGACTTCTTCATGGTTATTCTCTTAACGTCCAAATATCGGTATGCGGCTTAGGCAAATTCAATGAGGCAATCCTTCCTCTTCCGTCTTCCGTCAGACCTATTGCCCATTTGTCGAAAAATTCAGTCAGGTCCTCCCCAGCCGTTTGAGAAGCTATGACGGCAAAAGTATCCACCGTACCTTGAATTTCGTCGCGAGATAATTCGCGGTATTTCTCGAATATCCGGGTATAGAATTCCCAGCCGTAAGCAAGCTGAAGCTGCTTGAACATCACCAGTCTTTCATAATTGCCGATTTGGCCGTATTTTTTTGCCGGATCATGGTTTTCTACAAATTCGATTCCCCGGTCATAGTAATTCTTGCCGTCATTCCCGATTTTCAATAGTTCGGAGGCATTCCCATACTTCTCTTGGGTGTACAGTGAGAATAGGTTAACGGTCACTTCCCCTACATCGCTCCAGGTCCATGTCCGCTGCTGGTATTCATGCCCAAGTTCATGCCAGAATCCCCAAGCGCTTGTTTTTACATAATGGACATCCAGCAGGTTGGCCGCATAACTGAACGGCATCATGATCGGATATCCCGCATGCATCGCCCCGGAAGAGATCTGTCCGTCGGCGACGTAACGGCGGTTCAATTGATGGGCGGTATGAGGCATCGCCCTGTCCGGATCAAGGCCTACCAGTTCATCATAACTGTCGTAAATTTCGTCCCAGGTCCGCATCAACTCCTCCGGGTCGGTTACTTGGTGAATCAAATCCGAGGGGACCGTCAGGATAATTCTTTCGCCTTGAAGCTCCGCAAAAGGGACGGCAACCGGCCCCGTGCGAATTCTATCCCATTCCTCAAGCGTAGTCTTGCCGAGCACGTAATGCGGTGCTTCCGCCGCCCCGCTGATCTTGACGGTTGCCCGAAAATCATCCTTCGCCTTTAGGGGAATGAGATATATGAAGCCACCATATGGGCTGTTGACTTGATGGATGCCCGGGGTCAGCTTCTGGTGGTTTACGATAAGCGGAACTCGTCCCCACTTGCCGGATCCTCTCAAATCGTCATCATGCGAACGATTTGAACCGTTAAATGCTCCACGCCTTGCGGTACTTCAAGCGTAATGACTTTACCGGGGGGTGCATACAATCCGGTACTGATCCAATTTTTCGACGGAAGGGCGTGCGTGTACATCGTATTGGGGAAATCAAAGTCGACCTCGACTTCACGGTCGTTAACGATGGCCGCTTCCTCCGAAACTACTCCCGGAAATGCGTCGGCATACGGAGATTTCTCGTTGGCCTTATCCAAGGTAAAATGACTGAAACGGAAGTTATGCAGCGCATTCGTATAGGGCTGCTGAAATTTTTGGATCGGGAACTCGGCGGGCGGCAGGCTGTCGGCCTCTGTATCTGCCCAAGCGTACAGCGGGGATTCGCTGGATAACGTTTCGAGCGTCTCGTTTAGTATATTGTAGAGCCGCTCCTGTTTTTTGTTCGTGGGTGTGCCCGGCGGACCGATATTGATTTGATCGTAAGTGATCGTTCCCTCTTCCACTTCCTTGCCTTGAGCAAGCCGTGTCTTGATATGATGATCGTTGGCTTGCTCATAGGTCAATGCCGATTCGCCCACATTGGACTCTGAGCCTCTATTCATCAGCGTCAGTCCAGCCCGGTTAAGCAGCTTTTGAATCGCAAAATCACGGCTGAGTCTGGCTCCCCTCAGATTGCCGACCTGAAGCACGATTTCCTCAGGGGTATCACGTGTTATTCCCTCGATGCCGCTCAGGTTATCCGCCACGACGATGCCGCCGCCTAACCGTAGATATTGGCCCAGCGCTTCCAGATCCTTATCCTTCATCGTATGGTCTACATAGGCTACCGCATATTTTTGCGGATTCAGGTTTACGGAAGCCCAACTGTCGATTTTCACCAATTCAATGGGTAAATCCGAATTTACCGTGAGAGCGGCAGAGGTAGTTATTAATCGAATTTTCTTTCCCGGCTTCCTTAATGCATCCTCATAGCGGTTCGTATGATCATTTCCTTGACCTTGATTCGTAGAGGCATCGTCCGTCAGCCACCATAAAATATTCCGGGCAAGCTTACCCGCGGGATCACCCGCCGACCCGGACAGATTGAAATACTCCTTGCTCCCGGCGACAACGATACGCCCTTTGCCGTAACGGGCTGCCGAGATGGCTGGAATATAATAATCGGGCACGTTGATATTGAATGCAGCGTCCCCTACTGCAGCAACGCCGCCGCCAGCGAAATATGGAATCGCTTGCAAATCCTTATAAAATATGCTGAAATCGTTCTTAAGCACGTCCAAAGGCGTTCTGGCCGACCAGGGAGCATCGGCCAATCCGGATGATTGAAGTTCGGTCGGCCCGGTGGCATTTGCCATTGCAGGATCTGTCACTGTCCGTTTACTGATCTCCCCAGGTTCGGCAGCTGCAATGGATGCGGTCATTAATAATATCGCTGACCCGATTACTGCGAATTTCTTAATCCGTTTCATCATCTTCATTCCTTAACGATTCCTCCTCGATTTCCTTTGATATCCTGATGGAATGGCAAATCAGCCCAAAGCTTTGAAGTCATTACCTCCCCCTTGATATGTCATTGAATGGGATTCCTCATTTAGCTTAATGAATGCCGCTCGGATTTGTAATGCATAAAAAACACATCAATGTATCCAAAATACACAACCGGTAGGGGGCAGCCATTGGATATTAATCACCTGAAGTTGATTCAGAATTACCTCGCTAACGCGAACCTTCGCTTATCCATTGCCAAGGTTGATAAAGTGTCCCAGAACTGGCGCTTCTTTAATATGAGGCCGTCCTATAACGCCCTTTATTTTATAAGGGAAGGGGAAGGCTGGATTAAGATCGACGAACAAGAATATCATCCCTCCCCCGGACAAATCGTTCTCATGCCAGCCGGATCGCTTCATTCCATCTCTGTCGTTAACGACAACACCTACAGGAAGTTCTGGTGCCATTTTACCGCCAAGGTAGACACGCTGAACTTGTTTCAGCTGATTCATCTTCCCCACGTGCTGGATGTGCCGGACGAGTCATATATGGAGCAGTTATTCAAGGAATTGATCGATGCATATGGGAGCAGCGCTTGGACCGCCCCACTGCAAAGGAACGAAATACTGATGAAGCTTGTCCGACATTATCTTGACATCGTTCCCGATCGCCAAATCTCGCTGTCCATGCTGCCTGATATGCAGAAGCTCAACACGGTATTCCAGTATATCGAGGAGCATATCAGCGAAAACGTAAGCGTGGAACAATTGGCGGGACTTATCCATTATAATCCCAACTATTTTATCCGCTTCTTCAAATCCAAAATGAAGATGACACCTGTACAGTATATTATTAAAGTCAGGATCGAGAAAACAAGGGGTCTATTGATGACCACGGATTTGACGCTGGAGGAAATCGGGAGGAAGGTGGGAATGGAGGTCCATTATTTATGCCGGGTATTCAAGCAGTTCACCAACATGTCGCCGGGGGAATTCCGTAACCAGATCATGTCCAACCGCTAATAAAAATCCCCCTGAGAGGGTTATCGGAATCCTTTTCCGATACCTCCCAAGGGGGATATGATGGTCGACTATTTGATTACGAATTCCAAATCTCGTCCGCAATCTCCTTAATGAATGATAGTTGCCGCGGCATACGTGAGTCGTGATAATCAGATCCTCCAGGAATCCCTTCACCGCTTCCTGGTTGACATGGGCGTACAGCTTGGCAATTTCCTGAACGTCAACGCCCTCCTGCTGACGGGCTTCCCAGTAATTCTTGTCGCACAGCCTCCCCCACGTGCAATCGTCCAGCTGCAAGCTGCGGCATCCCGCGTCATAGAATGCCTGAATGGCGCCCCGATTGCCTTCACGATATCGCTCACCAGTTCTTCCGTGCTGCTGTAATGAGCTATAGCCGGAAGCTATACCCAACAAAATCAGGTGGATATCGCTTCATGCAGCGCCTCGACATAAGCGGCAGCAAGCTTGGACAGGGTCGCATTCTTATGACTGATCCATCCGACGTTGATCGTCTCATCACATGCGAGCGGAACCGGAATAATCTCGTTCCCATTCAGGTCAGCGCTCAGCACTCCGGTCGAAATGGTATAGCCGTTCAGACCAATCAGGAGATTGAACAGGGTCGCGCGGTCATTGACCCGGATGCTCTTTTTATGGGATAACGTGCTGAGAATTTCCTCAGAGAAGTGAAACGAATTGTATTCCCCCTGCTCAAAGGATAAATACGGATAATTCTGAAGCTCGTCAATGGTCACGATGGACTGCTTCGCCAGCGGATTTTTGATGCTGATAAAAATATGCGGCCTCGCCGTAAACAAGCTGGTAAACTGCAGTCCTGCATCCTTCAACAGCTTGTTGATCACCTTGGCATTGAATTCATTGAGGTACAGAATGCCGATTTCGCTGCGCAGGGTTTTAACATCCTGAATAATTTCATAAGTCTTCGTCTCCCGCAGTGCCAACTCATATTCATCCTGTCCGTATTCCTGAACCAGATTCACGAAGGCATTGACCGCAAAAGCATAGTGCTGAGTGGATACCGAAAAATGCTGCGGAGAAGGCTTCGCATTCAGATAACGTCCCTCCAGTAGCTCGGCCTGCTCTACCACCTGTCGTGCATATCCTAGAAACTCCGCGCCCTCTTTGGACAATGATATGCCTTTGTTGGTCCGCTCGAATATCGTAATACGAAGCTCATCTTCCAGATCCTTAATCGCGTTGGACAGACTGGGCTGGGAAATGAACAAGCGTTTGGCCGCCTCATTCATCGAGCCTCGATTGGCTACCTCAATGGCGTATTTCAGCTGCTGTAAGGTCAAGGAATATCCCCCTCTTTAATTTTGAATTGAGATACCGATAAATAACTCGTATAGAATCATTTTTTATATTTAAAAATTATATATCTCTATTTGAAGGAAAACACCAGTCCTGTCAAATAAGGTAGGATATATCCAGGTTTTGATGTCATTATGTCGAAAGATAAGGAGCGCGATGAACTTTCTATGCTGAAACAAAAGAACAAGCTTATGAATTCAGTCTCACTGGCCGTCATCGTAATTGCCGGCATCGTACATTTGCTCGCCCGGAAATTTCATGTGTTTGATCATACCATGCATGCACATGGCATGCTAACATCTTCCGAGATGGAAAGTCAGTACGGCCCCACATTGTATATGCTGCTTGCTCTTCCTGTTGTTCTACTGGCAGTAACCTTTGCCATCTATGCAAGGCGCTCGGATCATCCGATCATTCCGTACTTACATACGCTCATCCTTACGCTTGGAAGCAACATTTTGAATCCATTAAGCAAGTTTCGGATGCAGCCGACATCATGACCAAGCTGGTTGCCGATTTAAATCTTATTATAGAGCGTTTGAAGGAGTGAATGTGGGAAGTCCTGCATTCTCCAACACAAATAAACAGGAACAGTCGCTTGGACTGTCCCTTAAGCACTTCGCGCTTCCTTGATGTTCTAAATATTTACCTTATAACCCAGTGCCAATTCATCCCCCGGAAGACCCCGGATTCCCCAGTTGTGCTGCGGCGTTTCAAATATCGTAATCTCCACATCCTGCGGAGCGATATGCAGCGTATTCAGAATCCGTTCGAATAACAATCGAATCAGATGTTTCTTGGCCTCCACAGTACGGCCTTCAAATATGCTAATCTCGATCACGGTGTAGCGATCCGTTCTCCCGTCAGGGAAGTGAAAGTCCTCCCGGTTCATGGGGAAAAACCGATGGAATTTCTTATCCGCCGGAAGTTCAAAAGCTTCGACCACACATGCGTGTATCACTTCCGATAATGGCTCCTTGACCGGGTTCAGCCGCTCCCGTACACCATAAATTTTGATCTGCGCCATGCTCTGCTCAACTCCTCTATTCTCATCTAAGCTCAAGCTATGTTACCTATATAATTTCATTCGATTCGAATAGTAAAATACCTTCTCGCCCCGTCCCTATTCCCCAGTCTGGAACTGTTTCTTGGCCCACTCCACATAGGAAGGATGGTTTCGGATCAATTCCTCATGCGTCCCGCTTCCCGTAATATGACCCTTCTCCAGAACAATAATCTGGTCCGCCTCGACGACAGTCGATAAACGGTGGGCAATGACCACGGTCGTACGCTCGACCATCAGATTGTTCAGCGCCTTCTGCACTTCATGCTCGGAGTCGCTGTCCAGGCTTGCCGTCGCTTCATCTAGAAGCAGGATATCCGGCTTTCGCAGCAGCGCCCTTGCAATCGCCACGCGTTGACGCTGACCTCCGGATAACTGGATGCCTCGCTCCCCAACCTCCGTGTCATATCCTCTCGGCAGTGCCTCGATAAATCCCTCTGCATAGGCAAGCCTCGCCGCTTCGGCAATTTCCCCGTCGGAGACCGGCTCCTCACGTCCATAGATGATATTGTCCCGAATCGTTCCGGTCATCAGCGGGCTGTCCTGGGACACATACCCGAGCTTCCGCCGCCAGGACTCCAAAGTATAATCGCGGATCGCTTCCGAGCCAAAATAGATTTCCCCGCCGGATGCCGCGTAGAACCGCTCAATCAAGGAGAACACCGTGGTTTTGCCGCTGCCGCTGGGTCCTACCAGAGCGGTAACCTTCTTGGCAGGAATCGAAAAGGATACCCTGGACAGAATAGTCTCGCCTTCATGATAAGCAAACGTCACCTCTTTAAATTCAACATCCCGATGCCCTTCCGGTGCCATGCGCACCGCACGATCGTCGCTCTCCGGCTCATATTCGAGGATAAGTCGCAATCTCTCGGTCGCCGCCATCACTTTTTGGAGCTGGGAATAGAAAGTGGCAAACTGGCTGAAAGGAAACATGATCTGGAACAGCAGCAGAATAAACGATACCAGTTCGCCTGCACTGAGTGCCCCTGAAGAGACGCGAACGCCGCCGTATCCGATGATGACCACCAGCAGCACGACCATGACCATCGACATCAACGGAATCAGGACCGAATTGATCTTGGCTTCCTTCATGCCGAATCGGTACAGGCTGTCCATATCGTCATACCCGCTTTTCTCCTCCCTCCGTTCTGCATTGGAGGCTTTCACCAGGCGGATCTCGCCGATCACCTGGGTCAGCATGGCGGACAGCTGTGCCAGCTGTCCATACATACTGATGGAGATTTTGTACATCTTCCCGCCAATGGGCATTAATATGCCGAACCCTACCGGAACGGCAATCAGGATGATGAGGGTCATCCGCCAATCCAAGTAAAACAAGATTGCAACGGCCCCCAAAACGGTCAATAGATTCGAGCAAAAAGCAATCAAATGATCCGTGATCAGCGTCTTCACTTCGTTTGTATCGTTGGTCACCCGGCTCATCGTTTCTGCCGAGCGATGCTTGTCAAAGAACCGAACCGGCAAGGCCAGCACCTTGGTCCAGAGCCGTTTCCGAATTTTGTTCACCGTCTGGTTCCCGACATAGGCAAGCATATAATAGGAAAGTCCGCTCGCCACGGCTTCCAGCAGGAACAGAACGGCCAAAAAGCCGACCATGCGAATATTGAACGAATCTGCCGCAAAATTATCGATGAATTGGCCGGTGATGAGCGGGACGACCAGTCCCGTCACCGCACCAACCAAACTGAGCACGATGGCCAGAAAGAGCACCAGCTTCGGGATACCCGAAGAACGCAGCAGCTTAATAAAATATCGAATCGTGGTTTTTGTAACCTTACCCTTCTCTTCTACGGTTTGCTCCATATGGAATTCCTCCCTTTTCTCATCCAGCCGTCACATATAGATTTCATTGATAAAACGGCCGGTAAACGAGGCTTCCACAGCCGCCACTTCCTCAGGCGTTCCTGTTGCCACGACAGACCCGCCGGCATCTCCTCCGCCAGGCCCGATATCGATGATCCAATCCGAATGCCAGATCAGGTCCAGATTGTGCTCAACCAAAATGACGGTGTTCCCCGCATCTACCAAGCGGTTGAGCAGAACGAGCAGCTGCTGGACATCTCCAGGGTGAAGCCCGGTTGAAGGTTCATCCAGCAAATACAGCGTGTGGTTTTTGGTCTTCTTGCTCAATTCCTTGGCCAATTTAATCCGCTGCCCTTCACCGCCGGATAAGGTACTCACCGATTGCCCCCACTTCAAATACCCAAGTCCGACATCGCAGAGCAGCTGGGTCAATTCCATTATTTTCGGCCGATCCTCCAGAATCGACAGACTTTCCTCAATCGTCATATCCAAAATGTCGGAGATGGTGTAACCGTTATAGGTCACGCGCAAAACCTCATCCTTAAACCGCTTGCCTTTGCAATCCGGGCAACGAACTTCCAGCTCCGGAAGGAAGTGCATATGCACGGACACGACGCCAAGGCCTTGGCAAGTCTCGCATCGCCCTCCTTGCGTGTTAAAGGAAAAGTGCTTGGCCGTCAAATGACTCTCCTTAGCTTCAGGCAAGCTGGCGTACCAGTTTCTGATATGGGTGTAAACATCGGTATACGTAGCAATGTTGGAGCGCTGCATTCGGGATACCGGCGATTGGTCAACCGTAATCAGCTGCCCTACCGATTCCCAACCCGTGATGGCCTTGCAGCCGATTGGAGTTGATTGATCGCTTCCGGATTCCGCCAGAAGATCAAACAATAGCGTGGATTTACCAGATCCCGATACACCTGTCACCGATATGAGACAGCCGAGCGGGAAAGAGGTCGTGATATGTTTCAGATTTCTCAAATGTGCATCCTCGATCGTCAGCAGGCTTCCATTTCCAGCCCTGCGCTGACTCGGTGCGTTAAGCATCGTGTTTTCCCTGAAGTAGGATCCGGTCACGGACGTGGGATTTTGGATTAATTCCTCCAGCGTTCCTTGACCGACGACCGTGCCGCCCATCGTTCCCGCGCCCGGTCCGATATCAATGATATGGTCAGCGGCCCGCATCACTTCCTCGTCATGCTCGATGACGAGCACGGTGTTACCCAGATCCCTCAGTTGTTTCAGAACCTGGATAAGTCCCCTGGTATCTTTGGGATGCAGCCCCGTTGTCGGTTCGTCCAAAATGTACAGCACCCCCGTGAGGCCTGATCCCAAAATCGATGCGAGCCGAAGCCTCTGAGCTTCCCCGCCTGACATCGTCACGACCTGCCTTTCCATGGACATGTAACCCAGCCCGACATCCATAATGCGTTTTAGTCTCACGACGGAATCATGAATGAGCGGTTCCACAATCGTTAATTGATCCTCCGTCAGCTTCTTCAGCAGCGCCTCCATCCAATTCAAGGCCTCCCCGATCGACCAGGCGTTGACTTCGTTAATAGAGACTCCATCTACCCGGACGCGGCGGCTGTCCTCCTTCAGCTTCGTACCCTGACAATCCGGACAGACATGCTCATGAAACAGGGACGCTTCGCCGGATTCGCTCCCCTTCTCCCGGTACCTTCTCCATATCCCGGTGACGACGCCCTCATACTTGCCTTGCCCTACGGACTTCGGCGGCTTTATCTCAGGAAAATGCCGGCTGAACTGCTCGCTCTCTACGCCGTAATACAGGAGATCACGCTGAACCTCGTCATAGTCCCGAAGCGGCATGAACTCATCGAATGCGAATCCATAATACTTGGCTGCCGCTTTCAGAATGCTGGTGTTATAATTGGTAAGAGCGCTGTACCACATTGCCACCCCGCCGTCTCTTAAGCTTAATTCCGGACGGAACACGGCATCCATGTTCAGACTCACCGTTTGACCGAGTCCGCTGCATGTTTCGCATGCGCCTTCCGGCTTGTTAAAGGAAAAATGCGACATCGTCAATTTTTCGAGACCATAGCCGCATCGCCTACAATGAACCGTCTCGTGGGAATCACTGATCTCTTCCTCATCCGCTAGCCCGTGATAGGCTTCTCCGTCCACATGAGGCATCACCGTATCGCCACACGACGGACATGTACGTTCACCAAGCTTGGCAAACAGAATTCGCAGCAGCGTGTAGATATCCGTCACCGTTCCGATGGTGGATCTTGGGTTCCGGTTCGTAATGTGCTGTCCCACGCTGATCGACGGGGAGAGACCTTCAATCGAATCCACCTTCGGCTTGCTGACCGAGTCCGACACCATGCCCATGGATTCCATGTACTGCCGCTGGCACTCCCGCTGCAGCGTATCCATCGCAAGCGTGGACTTACCCGAGCCGGACGGCCCTGTCATAACAACCAATTTGTACTTCGGGATTTCAAGCGAAACATTCTTCAGGTTGTTCTCCCGGGCACCGCGAATTTTAATCGTTCCTTCCATTTTCGAACCTCCTAAAAGTTTTATGGAGCATAACTTCATTGGAACACTTCGCAATAAAACTCGCCTCAAAAGCATACTCTTCGTTTTGTCTGGCTTAGCTTCCATGAGAATCTTCGCAATCAAACTCGCTTCGAAAACATACTCTTTCATTGTGGAAGCTAGCTCCATACCTCATTTTACAAACCCATCTTACAACATTGATGCAAGTACAAAATTCCAAACCAAAAAAGGTTGATCTATCGCCGTTTTCGAAATCAAAAGCCGTCACGGAGCTTGAAGGTTTATGTATAATGTTTGATGCCGTTTCATTTGTGTAAACACAGCATTGACTATATAATGGGCTACAAATAAGTACTTATCGTATGTTCTGAGGAGAGCATTACCTATGCCGAAAAAAATCGCACCCGAATTTTATTTTATTGGCAACCATCCTATACTGGATTTCGTCAATACCAAGATCGCTGTCAACGGTCAGCCGCTGGATTTGCTTGATACATTCGACTCTTTATTGGATTGGATGGTTAAGGCTAACCTGCTGTCCGAGGTAGAGCGTAACTTGCGCAAGGCGGTATGGATTGGCTCCGAGGAGGAAGCCGGAATCGTGGAGGCCGCCAGATTGCTCCGTGACCACCTCTTTAATCTGATTCAGCCGGGCAGTGTGAACGAAACCTCAACGGAGGCAAGCCTACAGTTTGTCAATGGGCTGCTGCAGGAGCAAATCATTCGCACAACGCTTGTGGCAGAAGGCAACATGTACAGCCGCAAAAGCCGGATGCTGTTTCGCAAGCCGCTGGATCTGTTGACCCCGGTCGCCGCCTCTGCCGTTGATTTTTTAACTACCTATGACCTGAAACTGGTGAAAAAATGCGAAAATCCGGCGTGCGTGCTTCGCTTTTACGACAATAGCAAAAACGGCACAAGGCGCTGGTGCAGCCCCAAAACATGCGGAAACCGCATGAAGGTCGCTGCCTATCTGGAGCGTCAGAAACAGCAGCAAATGAAGGAATCTTAGATAAACCCTCTAAGATTCCTTTTTTTAATACCCAAAATTATACTTTACAGGTTAAAAAACGAATTATATAATACCCTTAAATCATTAATGATGGTTAATAAAATAAAGGAGGTGGTGTTTTCTTCTTCTCATGACGACCAGTCAAAAGGATCTACATAACAATCGCATCATAAAAAAACGCAGGTAAATTCAAGGAGGTATTTATCAGATGAATCATAAAATCCAGTATCACACGGCCCAAATCGAAGGCTTGGACATTTTTTACCGTGAAGCAGGGACCCCCGGCTCGCCTGTTGTATTACTTCTGCATGGTTTCCCGACTTCCAGTCAAATGTATCGTCAATTGATGCCGGCTCTTGCCGAACAGTATCATGTGATTGCACCTGATTATCCCGGATTTGGATACAGCAGCGCACCTGACCATGATCAATTCCAGTATAGCTTTGACCATTTCAGTCAGCTCATCGAGGAATTGCTCGCCCAATTAAATATCCAGAGCTTCTACGTCTACCTTATGGATTACGGTGCACCCGTGGGGTTCCGGATTGCAGCACGCCATCCCGAGCAGGTTCGGGGGCTGATCATCCAGAATGGAAATGCCTACGAGGAGGGGCTCGAAGAATTCTGGAATCCCATTAAAGCGTACTGGGAAGATCCCGCGAATTCGGATAAACGCGAGGCTCTGCGCTGGTTAACCAGCATCGAGGCAACGAAGTGGCAGTATACGCATGGCGTCCATGATACCTCCTTCATTAGCCCGGACACCTACACGCTGGATCAAGCGCTGCTTGACCGCCCCGGTAACCAGGAAATTCAGCTGGATTTGTTCCTGGATTACGGATCGAATCCTCCTTTATATCCGGCCTGGCAGCAATATTTCCGCGATGCGCAGCCACCGACCCTTATCGTGTGGGGGCAAGGCGACCACATCTTCCCTGAGAATGGGGCCCATCCGTATCTGCGGGATCTGCCCGATGCCGAGCTTCACATCCTGAAGGATGCCGGGCATTTTGCGTTGGAATCACATGGACCGGAAATCATCGGATATATCCGCGCATTTTTGGAACGTCAATCATCATGATATGGATCCAGACGATCGTTTCGTTATTTTCCCAGCAGGCTTTCCATTGACCGTTCTTCATGATACAATCCCCCAGGAAAAAGGATGCAGGCAGATCCGTATGAGGTAAGGGGGAACGTCATGGGTATCAGACCAATTGATATCGCCAAGAAATTGGGGATTACCACAAGTGCGCTCAAGCACTACGAGCAATGGGGGATTGTTCCTCCCGCGAAGCGTGCTCCGAACGGATACCGGATATATACCGAGGAGCATGCCGCTTACTTTGAATGCATAAGGGCCATGTTTCCCGGTTTCGGCGTAGACGTTACGAAGCAAGTGATGGTCAAGCTGCAGGAGAGCGAGCTGGATGAAGCGCTCTGGATCGTAAATGAGGTCCAAGCCAATCTCCAGCAGGATAAAATCCTAACGGAGCGGACCATCCGCATTCTGGAAACCGAGCAGCTTGACGTTGTCGATACCCGTGGCCGAAAAAGAGAGCTGACCATCGGGGAGGTTGCGGCCGAGACCGGCGTTCCCACCTCGGCCATCCGCCACTGGGAGAAGGAAGGCGTACTTCATCTGCCTCGGGATCGGGAAAACGGCTATCGGAAGTTCGATGGCGCCCAGATCCGGCAGATCATGATCATTCGGATTCTCCGCTCAGCGAATTACCCGCTGGAGGTCATCAAGGATGTACTGCATGAACTCGAGCATCATCAAGTCGATAACGCCAGACGGGTGCTCAAGGACACGCTGGTATACCTCAACTACCGCAACCATAACCAAATACGCGGCGTGCACTATCTATATCAGCTGTGCCAAGTTCTGAAATTAATGTAAGGCCCATTCCCCATTCACTCTGTGGTTTAACATACAAAAAAAACAATCGCGGATGATCTACATCCGTGATTGTTTTTTTGATCCTTGATCACTATATATTAGGGAGACTCAAAGAGTTTCACCGATTATCCAAGAGGTTATCTCGTTATGGAATTTGGCAAGTGCTCTTAGCTATCATGTGCCGCTTATGGATTAACTTTGATGGAACCAAGGGCGGTCGTCAGGGATATTTTCGCTCCGCCGCCGTTTATGTCACTCTGACCCCGGCTTGCTCCAGTAATCTGTCCAAGCTCGGTTTCGGTATCCAGCGTGTATTTCATGGACGGCGCAAACATGGCTGTGATACTGCCTGCCGATGTGTTGGCTGTCAGCGTGCTGTCCTTATCGATCTGCTCAAGGTCCAGCTTCACGCTGCCCGCTTCGGATACGATCTTGGAATTGCCCGTGATTTCCGTTTTGGCGAGCTGAATTTCCCCGGCTCCCAACTGAAGTTCAAAATCCCCCTTCAATTCGTTCACCCGAATCTTCCCAACATCATTCTTTATGCGGATATGCTGCAGGTCTTCCGGTACTTCGATTACATAATCTATCATGAATCCGGAGTCGCCAAATTGCTTCTGCGACCAATCCCATAAACTCTTGCTGGAGTCCTCCATAGGGTGCGTTCTTAATTCCAGGATGTCGTCCTTGAGCGTAAAGGAAGTAGCGGCCTGCTCCGTAACCTGGGTACGAATGTTGTCATTCTTGAAGAAGCCTTCGTTAAACCACACCGTCGTTTTCACTTTGATCTCATCACCGGGTACAGCGATGAGCTCAACATTGCCTACAGCATGGTCGATGGCCAGTCCCTCGGCTGTGCCGACTTCCTGAGCCGTCGTCAACTCGAACTCTTTCCCTTCCCGCTTTACATGATCACTAATAGCAAGCGCTGAATCGCCGGCCATATTCCCGACTTGTGCCAATTGATCAAGCTCCCGCTTTACTGCTTCCTCCGCATTATTAGCGGCATCGCATCCTACCAGGACAGCAAATATCAACAACGATGAGATCTTTACTGCCATCATACTCTGTTTTCTCATAAAATCCTCCACGTCATTTCTCTTTATGTATATTTCCATTATATCGTGAAGGAAAAAGTTAACACGCTGCCACGGACCAGTTTCTTCCTGGACCTTAGTCTGGGACCCCTCCTCCGTCTTTTGTATGACGCCGCGTGTACGAATCATGCCTCCAATCGCTGTCGCCCCCAAATTTCAATCATTGTTTGGTAACGGTAGAAATTCGGGGACAAAGGCGACCGCTTCCATCTCATGGCTGGTCTATCCGCAGCACGACCTTCCCCCGAACATGGCCGGACTCCACGGTGCGATGCGCTTCTGCCGCTTCGCTCAGCGAAAACGTCCGGGACACATGGATCTGCAGATTCCCTTGTTCATATAATTGAACCAGTTCGGCCAATCGATCCTTGGATCGCTGACTGCGGATCGCGCGAACGCCCAGTTCTTCTACCCGATCAAAAGCTACAATCGTGCCGATGCGACTCCGGTCGCCGACAAGCTCCAACGAGGCCAGCAGCGCTTCTTCGCCAGCTGCATCCAGCGCAGCACTCACTCCCTCGGGGGCTGCCGGCTTAACCCGGTCTACAAGACCCGGGCCATAAACAACAGGAACTGCACCCAGTGAACGAAGATAATCATGATTTCGCTCGCTTGCCGTTCCGATGACCCGGGCTCCCCAGGCACGAGCGATTTGGACGGCGAAAGAACCGACGCCACCTGCTGCTGCATGAATCAGAACGGTATCGCCTTCACCTATTCCTAACGCCTGAAGAGCCGTATGGGCAGTTTGCCCAGATGCAGTCAGCACGCCCGCTTCTTCCCACGGCATGGAATCCGGCTTGCGTACAACTTGATCTGTCCTGACTACCACATACTCCGCGTAGCAGGCGAGTAAAGACCAGCCAATGACGTTCTCTCCAACCTCAAAGTCGGTGACCCCCTCACCTACCTGATCTATCGTCCCAGCGAACTCATTGCCAAGAATTTGCGGCATCCGCAATGTCACATTAGGCGGAGCCCAGCCGCTTCCCCTTATCCCGCAGTCGGCAGGCTGTACCCCGGCTGCCTTGACTTTAACTCTTATCTGACCGTTACCGGCCTGAGGATCTTCAAATTCCAAAACACGCAGGACATCCGGCGGTCCAATCGTACTAAACGCTACGGCTTTCATATCGATCATCCTTTCATGAATCCCTTGATCTTGTTTCTGAGATCATTCTATAATCATCGATAGATAATAAAAAATACAAAAATGTCTATGTGTATATATACTGGAGTATATAAGCAAGGGGGGTGAACCGTTAGTGGAAATGTTACAGCTGAAGTATTTTGTAACCGTAGCAAGACTTGAACATATGACCAAAGCCGCAGAGGAGCTCCATATTGCTCAGCCGGCGCTCAGCAAGACCATTTCCAGACTCGAGGAGGATCTCGGCGCTCCGTTATTTGAACGCCAAGGCCGGCAGATTCGTCTCAATCCGTATGGTAAAGCATTTTTGGTAAAAGCCAAAGCAGCTCTGCAGCTGCTGGAGGAGGGACGGCGTGAAGTCGAGGATTTGGCGGGGCTGGAGCATGGGCGTATTCATTTGGCCTTATCCAACATGGAGCAGCTCCGCGAGCCTTTAAGATTGTTTCTAAACAAACATCCGAAAGTTAACTTTCATATCATTCAGTCTTCGATGGAGGATATGGTTCAGACCATTGAACATAATGAGGTTGATTTCTTTCTCACCTCTATGCCTATCCGGCACCCGGATATTCGCAGCTTGCCTTTGCTCGTAGAAGAGGTGTTCTTGGCCGTTCCCCCCACCCATCGCTTAGCCGAAAAAAATCAAATTCACTTAAGCGAGGCTGCAGGAGAATCGTTTGTCGGTTATAAAGAAGGTCACCCATATCAGAAGATGAATAATGAATTTTGCAAACAAGCTGGTTTTCACCCGAAGGTCGTCTGCGAGGTGGAGGACCCCGGAACCATATCCGATCTGGTCCGTTCCGGGTTTGGCGTAGCTTTAATCGGTGAATGCAGAAGCAGCGAGGAATTAAAGCTGACGAAGCTAAGCATTCAAGAACCCCTCGCCCGCCGCATATTCCAAATGGCATGGCTGGAATCCAGGTACTTGTCCAAGGCTGCGATTTCTTTCCGTGATTTCCTCGTGGAATATTACACGGAGTCACGGTAAGACGACCACAAGGGGGCTGTCCCAAAGGATCTTAGATCTTGCGGGAGACCCCCTTCTTGCTGTTAGAAGACGCTCCGTGTACGAATCGTTCCTACCATCGCTGTTGCCCCCACATTTCTTGGAATGGTTCTGGGCAAGGACGAAATGTGTGGGCAAAGCATTCCTGTATGCTCTTAAATTTCGGCTTTGAAATTGAACGAGCACCTCCTTATGATGAAAGGTGTCCACTACGACAACCACAACATCATAAGGAAGGTGCTCTTATTATGAAGTTTAAACAATCAGTTAAACAAAATCAACGAATTGAACGTATAACCAACCATCATCTCATCATTGGCATCGACATTGCAAAATTTAAACATGTCGCACGTGCGACAGACTATCGTGGCATTGAACGAGGTTCCTACCTTGTGTTCTCTAACGATCTCGAAGGATATGAAAAGTTATATCAGTGGATGCAAGCTCTAATGCTTCAGTTTAACAAGACCGATGTCATCTTCGGCGTTGAGCCAACCGGTCACTACTGGTTCAACCTAGCGTTCTGGCTTAAAGAGAGGCTGCTCGAGCTCGTTCTCGTTAACCCGTTTCAAGTGAAGCGTAACAAAGAAAACCGGGACAACTCTCCAACTAAAAACGATGTCAAAGATGCCTTGGTCATTGCCGACATGGTGAAGAATGGATACTATTCTGAAACTCATATTCACGCCGAGCCGTATCGGGCGCTTAGGCAGCTTGTGGGCACCAGAGACTTTGTGACCAAGCAAGTCTCCAGTGTCGTCAACCAGATGTATCGGTGGACTGACATGTACTTCCCTGAGTTTCAGCAGGTATTTAAGGACATCACCTCGAAGACGGCACTCGCAACGTTGGCCGAATTTGCGCATCCATCCGATCTTCGCCACTTAACGGTTGAAGACGTTATCGCCGGGTGGAGAAAACGACTGAAGCGCGCAGGCAGCCGTAAGGTATCCGCTGCCCTCATCCATGCGGCGCAACGGACAGCTGCCATTCCGAATTGTGTAGAGGAAGCAAAACTTAGTATATCGTTACTGCTGCAACAACTGCAGATGTATAACGACCAATTGAATCAACTGGAAGAAAAGATGAGTCAACTCCTTCGAAGCATTCCCACAGCAAAGCTCCTTCGTACCATTAAAGGCATGAATGATATTACGCTGGCTACGTTATACAGTGAAGCGGGTGATTTGGGCGGCTTTACTCATGGTAACCAAGTCCTTCGGTTAGCTGGCTTACATCTGTCCGAAAACAGCTCAGGTACCTACAAGGGCGAAGTGAAAATCACGAAGCGAGGGCGACCTGGACTGCGAAAACTTCTTTTCATGACGGTCTTTCATATGGTTTCCATTAATCCAGAATTTCGGGCGCTGCATCAGTACAACAAACAAGTGAAGAACATGAAAGGTATGAAGTCGATCATGAAGCTGTGCGGGAAGCTTGCTCGTATGCTTGTAGCTATGGCGAAGAAGCATTCCGTTTACGACATCAACAAAGTAACGGTCGCCGCTTAATAACCGACCACTTGCCTACTGGCTCATTCGCAGGATTCACAAGAAGCATGAAGAACCGATACGCTCGCCTAAAGGGCTCAGACCCGTGGACAAAGCAGTAACGGACTCCATCTCCTTGATAGGTGTAACGAAGGAATGAAAGGGCATAGACCCGTTGAGACATGGGAGGGCAAACCTCAAGGACGAAGATGGAGCATGCGAATAAAGGAAAATTATGGGAATTTCGCACTTCCCCTTATTTCGTTATGCCCACATTCGCCATACGGTCCCCCTTTTGTCGCCTTCGTTGTCACATTTGTTTTCATAACGAATGAAATCCTGCGAATTAGCGAGCTAGCGCAAGAAAATTGAATCATAAGGAGGGAGGCGAGCGCTGACGCTTGTCCGGAATCGTTTCGTCCTCTCCGCTACGCCGTGCAGATTTCTTACTTTTTTAGACGCAAAGATCGCGAGTGCCTATCCCGGCGGCGGTCAAAGACAGCTACCATCCCAAGATGCTCACCAAAGTCATCGTCTACGCTTACACACAACGGATCTAGAATTACGTCAAAAACAGAAATGGCGGTACAGGGCTGACCTCCCTGGAACCGCCATTCCTTTATTTTTTGCTGTTTTTTCATCAATTGAGCCGTCTCATCGAGTAAGCAGACTTACTTATGGGATGGCCCCTTAAGTACCGGAAACTACGTAAATTCTTAGATGTTACGTTATACTCTAGTGCCAAAGCAACAGGATTGCCAATCAAATCCTATACTCGAATTCCATCATGCCCGCCTCTAATCGTCATCTTATTCAAGCCAACTTGCTACCGCATTTTAACGTCATCGCCATATTGCGCGCTGTACGCTCCATATTGGCGGCGGCTTGTCTTATCGCATCGTCCAGGCTGCATACGCCGGGCACGATCGTGAACACGATATCGATGCCATGCTCAAGCACCGCTTCATGCCCGTCCGCAAGCGAGCCCGCGATGCCGATAACCGGCACTCCGTACCGCTTGGCCGTCTTGGCCACGCCCATCGGCGTTTTGCCGTAAATCGTCTGGCCGTCGATTCGGCCTTCTCCCGTAATGACGAGATCCGCATCCTTCACTTGCGAAGCCAGCCCCGTCGCTTCGATAACGATATCCACGCCCCGCTTCAACTCAGCGGCCAAAAAAGCGAGCATACCGGCGCCAAGCCCTCCGGCTGCGCCAGCGCCGGGAATCTGGGCCACGTCGCGGCCCAAGCATGCCTTAATCATCGCCGCATAATGGGCGAGATTGCCGTCAAGCTGCTGTACCATGGCCGGATCGGCGCCTTTTTGGGGGCCAAATACGGCCGAGGCGCCGCGCTCTCCGGTCAGCGGGTTGTCCACATCGCACGCGGCCACGAAGGCAACCTGCTTCAGCCGTGGATCGGCTCCGCCCGTATCGATGCGGGCAATGCGATGCAACTCTCCGCCGCCATGGCCAATTTCCGAGCCATCGGCGTCAAGCAGCCGCACCCCGATCGCCTGCGCCATGCCAGCGCCGCCGTCGTTCGTGGCGCTGCCGCCCAAGCCGAGAATAATCGTGCTGACGCCTTCGTTCAGCGCCGACGTAATAAGCTCGCCGGTGCCGCGCGTCGTCGTCGCGAGCGGATTGCGCTGCTCCGGCGGCACAAGCGCTAGTCCCGAGGCGGCCGCCATTTCAATAATCGCGGTCTTCCCGTCACCAAGTATGCCGTAGAACGCGGTCACGGGGGTGCCAAGCGGTCCCGTCACTTCGCGGTGAACCAATCGTCCACCTGTCGCATCCACCAAAGACTGCACCGTGCCCTCCCCGCCGTCAGCCATCGGCACATTGACGATATCCGCTTCGGGATACACGGCGCGCATTCCCTTCTCTATGGCATGACATGCCTCTAATGCGGATAAACTCTCTTTAAATGAGTCTGGAGCAATTACAACCTTCATTCTCTCCACTCCCTCTCCATCAGTCTTAACCAACTGCCTGAACCATCATTTTGCCGCAAATTACAAGAACCAGCCGAACACGCCGAACACCAATGTCGATACGACGGCCAGGACGAGACCGATTGCGGTCTCATACGGAATAAGACGCAGACGCTCCTTCATCGCCATATTGACGCTTCCGCCCGTTGCGTGGAAGAAGCTGCCGTGCGGCATATGGTCGAAGACGGTCGCCCCGGCGTGAATCATCGCCGCAGCGCCCAGGGAAGCAACGCCAAGCCCCATAATCGTCGAGCCGAACACCGAGCTGGCGACCGCGGTACCTGCTGTTGTCGAAGCGGTGGCCAAGGACATGAACGCGCCGCTTATCGGCGCAAGCAAGTAAGCCGGCAAGCCGGAGGAGGCCAGACTGTCGATGATGACATCCTTCAATTGCGAATTCGATATAATGCCTGCCAACGTCCCCGTGCCGAGCAGCATGACAGCCACGCCCGACATTTTGCCCAAGCCCGATACCGCAAATTGATTGATCTGCTTGATGCGGCCCATGCACAAGGCGCCAACGAGGCCTCCGACCGGCAGCGCGATAACCGGATCGATGACGATGCCGGCCAGCGGGCGCAGTGCCAACAGCACAATCGCCGTGATCGGAGCCGCCATCGCCGCCAGGAAGCTCGGAAGCTGCTGAGCCCCGTCGTCTACGCTTTCCTGGCCCGTGATCTTCGTCCCCTTTTTGGACAGGCGCTTCGCGATCAGATAAGTGGCAAATAGCCCAAGGACAGCCGGTATGATTCCTGCCATCATCATTGATGTCAGCGGAATATTGAATGCCTCTGCCGCCGAGATGGCGTTCGGATTCGGCGACATAATGTTGCCGGCCTTCCCGCCGCCGATCATGGCAAGCAATATCGCCATGCGGGACAAGTCGGCGCGCTGCGCAATCGCGATCGCAATCGGCGCCACCGTAATGACCGCGACGTCGATAAATACGCCGACCGCCGTCAGTACCATCGTCGCGAACGCCAGCGCAAACAGCGCACGCGTCTCGCCGACCTTGCGGACCAACGTTTCGGCAATCGTCTTCGCACCGCCCGATTCAATCAGGACGCCGGCAAGCACGCCGGCTGCCAGGATGCGCAGCACGGCCGGAATCATGCCCTTCGCGCCATCCATCATCAAATTCACCGAATCAACCAGCCCGATTCCGCCGACGACCCCTCCGGCAAGTGCCCCAATCATCATGCCATAGGCGGGAGGGACTTTACGCAATATAAGCACAATCGCCACAACCAATGCCGTCAAAGCACCAAGTACAGTTACAGATACGTCCATAGTCAAGACCCCCTAATGTGTTGTCTCAATTCGTTATACTATTACTGTACCTGTAATGTGAAAGCGCTTCATCATGCATAAAAATAAAATAAAGCGCTTTATAGAACATGTTTTTTGTTCAAATGCACAATCATGCATGTTCCTTCCAGACGCCGTCACTCTCCGGCTTCCTCTCTTCCAAGCGCGCTTAGCCAGCGGGCCGTCATCAGCGTATATAAATCGCGAAAATGCCTCGGGTCTTTGCCGGTCGCCTCATGAATGCGCTGCAGCCGGTAGCGAAGCGTATTCCGGTGAATCGACAGCCGCTCGGCGATGCGCTGCTGCTCGCCGTTCTCATCATAATAGGCCTCCAGCGTCTGCTGCAGTTCCCCGCTCTTATCCTCCTGCACGAACCGCCGCCATAGCCGCTGCAGCTCTTCCGCCACCCACGAGGGCGTAACGTTCGCTGCCACGGTTTCATTCGGCATATCTTCGCCGTAGTATACCGTCTGCTCCGGGAATATCGCCTGGCCCGCCCGCATCGTATCTTGCGCGGAACGATAAGACGCGATTAAGCCGTCGATGCCGGAATACGCCTTGCCAACCGCAATGCGGAGCGGCGCAATCCGCTTCTCCTCCAGCAGCCTGCGAATGTGGCGGATGCCTTCGCATATATCGGCGTTCGGCTCCCGCGGATGGAGATGGGGCTTATACAACACGATTTGGCGCGTATTGTGAATGGCGATCAGGTCGATGGCCGGCCGACCCTCCAATATTTCGACCACCTGCTTGAGCGTAGACAATGAATTCGCGTCCTGCGCACCGGTCAGCTCCATAATGCATGCAACCCGCGCCTTATCCGGATGGAAGCCAATCCGTTCCGCCTGGAGGCGCAGCATGGCGTTATCCTTGCCGTCCGCATGAATGACGGACTGAAGGAAATCCTCCTTCATCCGCTTATCCCATTGGGCTTTTTCCAGCAGATCTGCTTGCTCCAAGTACATTTCCGCCGTCATTTTCACCAGCTCGCCGTACTTGGTCACCTCGTTCGGATCGCCGGTAATACCGATGACCCCAACAACTTCGCCCTGGAAGTGAATGGCCAGATTGGTTCCGGGCAGCACCCCTTGCAGCTTGCGCGCGCTTTCCTCGTCAATCTCGAAGCGACCATTCCTCTCAACCGCAATGAGCGCCCCTTCGTGCTTCTGATATAAGCGCGAGCGGTCGCCAGAACCGATAATCCGTCCCCGTTCATCCATGACGTTCACATTATAATGAATCACTTGCATCGTCCGCGTTACAATTTCTTGCGCCAATTCCTTCGTCAATCTGCTCATCTTGTCTATCCCCTGTCTATGTCCGCCACGATATGAAAAAACGCCCTCCATCCGATAAGCGCGATTAATCGCGTTCTTGCCGGGATAGGGGCATTCAGCTTCGAATAACGTTATATACGCCCTAAATGTGAATGTTAACACGAGGAAGGGAATTTTCTCACGAAGTGGCTGTTATTCGGTGAGGTACTATAATTAACGATTATTTTGTCTGAGTATACGCTTTCGCGTTTCTTTTGTAAACTCAAACACCACCAGTATAGCCTCAAGAGAACGCAGGTACTCATGATTCCGTCGCTTGCGGTTGAGGTGGATTTCTTTCTAAGAATGTATCGCTTAAGCGAAACTGCCGGTGAATCGTTTATTGGCTGAGCATTCATGCCACGAACCAACAAGCCGATCCTGATGGATCGGCTTGTTACTCCCTGTCTCTCCTTTAGTTTGAAGCTCCCCATCTATGTTACTTCACGGTACGGTTGTAATCCTGAATCTTGGTCGTAATTTCTTTCGCTGCGTCGTCCAGTGCCTGCTGCGGTGACTTTTTATTGTTCAGCACCTCTTCAATCGCCCCTTCCACAATCTGTCTTGCCTCGGGGAATACGCCCATCACAGCGCCCTGGGTCGCTTTAACCAGCTTCGTCTGGTGCAGCTGATCAATGGCCGTCTGGAATTGCGGGAATTTCTTCAGGTTCTCCTTCACGCTTTCTTCCTCATACGCCTTTGTCGTAATCGGGAAGTACCCGGTATTGATATGCCAGTATGCCTGCTCCGATGGAGAGGTCAGGAATTTAATAAACTCCCATGCGGCTTTTTGCTCTGCTTCAGGACGACTGTTCATCATCCACAGGCTTGCTCCGCCCACGGTAACACCGCCTTCTCCCGCTCCTTCCGGCTTCGGAAGGAAGCCCGTGCCTACTTCAAACTTGCCTTCTGAGCTATCCACAAGTCCCTTTAAAGCTGCGGTTGAGTCCAGAATCATAGCGACCTGACCGGCCGAGAATGCCTTCTTGGAATCATCGGTTTTACGTCCCAGGTTATTGGCTGCCTTGGAATCGATCAGATCCTTCCACCAAGTCAGCACCTTTACGCCAGGCTCGGTATTGACCAGTGACTCGGTCGCCAGATCGTCTCGGCCATTGCCGTTGTTCACATACTCCGCACCCTGATTGGCAAACAACTGCTCCATAAACCAGCCGTATATAGCAAAATTCGCTCCAACCGCCTTCCCTTTTTTCGATATCGTGTCTGCCGCGATTTTCAGTTCTTCAAACGTCTTAGGCGGACTTTCCGGATCGAGCCCTGCATCCTTGAACAGGTCTTTATTGTAATACAGTATCGGATTAGAGGAGTTGAAAGGCATGGAATACAGCTTATCCCCAAATGTATAATACCCGCTGATATTAGGCTCTAGCTGCGATACATCCCACTGATCCGCATCAATGAACTCCTGCATGGGTGTAATTAGTTTGGAATCGATCATAAACCGGCTGCCGATCTCGTACATCTGGACCACGGATGGTCCCTCGTTTGTGCCCATCGACGCCTTCAGTTTACTTAACAGGTCATCATAGGTTCCCTGATACACCGCCTCTACCTGCACCTTGTCCTGTGAAGCGTTAAAGTTGGCGACTAATTGATCAACCACCTTGGTATTAGCTCCTCCCATCGCATGCCAGAACACCACTTTTTGAACACCAACATCGGTCTTTGGTACGGAATCCGTCCCCTTATCAGGCTCCTCACCCATGTTAATGTTACACGCGCTAAGCAGCAGCATGATCGCAGCTAACACGATACTTACCAACCTCGTTCTTCTTTTCATCCGCAATTCTCCCCCTTCGTTCGTAAAATGCTTCCTATGATAAACCTGCATATGACAGGCCAACCACCGCACTAACCTTTCAACGCACCAGCGGTAATTCCGCGCACCAATTGTTTGACGCCAAAAGCCAGCAGCACAAAGGAAGGGATCAGCACGATGGTCACGCCGGCCAGAATCAGGTTCCATGACATCACCTCAGCATGCTGCAGCATTGCCACCCCGATCTGTACGGTTCGCATCGAGGCCTGGTTCGTGATCAAAAGCGGCCACAAGAAGTGATTCCAGTGCGTGAGGAAGGTATACACCGCCAAGGTAGCAATGGAAGACCGGGACAACGGCAGCACCATGGACAGAAAACTCCGGATATGACCGCACCCGTCGATTTTGGCCGCATCAAACAGTTCACGCGGAAGCTGCAGAAAAAACTGGCGCAGCAGAAACACGCCAAAGGCCCCTGCCATAAACGGCACGATCAATCCCTGGTAGCTGTCCATCCAGCCCCAATCCTTAATGGTCAGATAATTCGGAATAATCGTGACTTCCCAAGGAATCATCATCGTTGACAAGAAGAGTCCGAACAGCAGTGCCTTGCCCTTAAAATTCAGAAATGCAAACGCGTATGCGGCGAGACTTGATGTAATGACCTGACTGATCATGATGGCCGACGAGACAATAATGCTGTTCAGAATAAAGCGAATAATCGGGAAGCCGGAGATGGCCTCCGTAAAATTGCCCAGATAGAAGCTCGACGGGAACAGCGGTGGTGGGAAATTAGCTACCTCCTTCTCGGTCATAAAGGCTGAGAACACCGTAAAGATGAGCGGATATAACACAATCAAAGACAGGAGGATGAGCAGCAGATAGGTAAACAAGGACGTGAATCCGCGCAAGGTCATTGGTAATGCACCTTCTTTTCCAGAACTTTAAACTGCAGCAGCGTAAGGAGCAGAATAATCGCAAACAGGATCAGAGCCTGTGCACTGCCGATGCCAAACCGGAAATTGACGAAGGCATCCTGATAAATGGAGTAAACCATGACATTGGTGGAGTTGATCGGACCTCCCTTGGTCAGAATGTGGATTTGCCCGAATGCTTGAAATGCACCGATAACCGATACAATCAAAGCAAAGAAAATCGTAGGTGACAGCAGTGGCAGTACGATTTGGATAAAGGTCCGGATCGGCCCGGAACCGTCCATTTTGGCGCTCTCGTATATTTCTTCCGGAACTCCCTGCAAACCGCTGGACAGCACAATAAACAGAAACCCCATGTTCATCCAGATCGTCATGATCGAGATCGAGATCAGAGCCCAGGAAGGATCGGTTAACCAAGGGATCGGCCCGAGATGAACGAAGCTTAGAAAATAGTTCAGCATGCCCGCCGTAGGATGAAACAACAAAAACCATATAATCGAACCGGTCCCGACGGAAATGACAATCGGCAATGAGAAAACAAACTGAAACACCTTCATCCCTCGCAGCTTGTTGTGGGTAATGGCGGCAAGAAACAGCGACCATATCAAGGAGGTGGGCACGGTAAACGAAATAAACATCAGCGTTACGCCAAGATTCTTATAGAATGATCCTGATGATAAAAGCCGAATAAAATTCTCCAACCATACAAATTCAACAACCTGACCCCGCGGATCCGTTATCGTCATGCTGAGATAAACCGATTTCAGCATCGGGTAGAACAAGAACATCATAAACAAGATGATGGAGGGTGCCAGAAATCCATAGGCTAAAGCATGCTCACCCCAGAGCCTTTTTCTTATCGCTGCACTTTTAGGTTTCTTGCCGTGTAAAACGCTTTCATTACTAGACAACCGACATTCCCCTTTCTTCGAAAATTTCTCTCTGCCATTCGAAAAGACGCAAGGATCGGTAAAAAAAGAGAACAAAAAAACACATAAACTGCATGCCGAAAAACAGACAAGCAATTTATGTGATTCTCCTCTTCTCCATCACATATGCAGCATGCTCTAAACAATCCTCCCTTCATAATTATCAATAACATTGAAAATTTAGAACATTCCATGTCTTGATATTTCGAGGCTTGACAATACCTGGAAATGACTATACTCTTGAGTAAACACTCAGTATATGAGGTTCGTCATTCAATCAAAAAAGGAAGCCATCTGCCTATGCCTTCAACAAACAATCGAAATGCCAAAAAGGAACGGATATTGAACGCCGCTCTGAAGCTGTTCTCGCAGCAGGGATTTCATGCGACGACAACCAAAGAGATTGCCGCCGAAAGCGGCGTTGCCGAAGGGCTGATCTTCTACCACTTCGGAGATAAGCGGAAGCTGCTGCTCTACCTTGTGAACAATTTTTCCTTTGTTACGCAGCTTCAAGAGGAAGCCGGTGAACTGTCGAAGCTTCCTGCCGAGGAGGCCCTGTTTCAATACGGGTTGGCGTATCTTGGGTTCCTCAGGACGAACATGGATTATCTAATGCTCATTTGGTCACCAGAACTCATAAGGGATGCCGAGGTATCGAGTGAGGTGTCGCGGCTGATCGAAGGTTTTGGGACAGCAGGCAGCAGCATACTCAAACAGGCGGCGAGACCAAAGCATCCATCAGAACATACGGTTCAGGTTGCGATGATGATGATGACCTCCTCCATTCTGGTCTATTGCATGCTCCATTCCCGTTTCGAACAGGAAGCGCTCCCACTCGGAGACGAATCCTATATTCGCGAGCTCGTCCGGCTGCTGATGCGTGGTTTTAATGAAGAATCCTAAGTCGACGATGTCCATCCCAGTAAGGATAGAAAAGAAAAGCTGATAGCAGAACAGAAGCACCCTACACTGCATCAGCTTCTTTTATCCGCTAAATTTGAGTGTTTACTCAATTTTGAAGTGTCACTCAATATATCATATTGAAGGGAGAAATGAGGATCATGCTGTCATTCATGTCAGATTGGAGCTTCGTCATGATGTTGTGGCTGCTGCCGGTTGTATTTTTCATTCACGATGGAGAAGAGATTGCCACGATGGAATGGTGGCTCAGGAAGTACAAGAATAACCCTGTGCTATCCAAAATCTCGCCTGTCTCCACTCCGTGGGATAAAAATATCACCCTGCAATTTACATTTGCCGTCCTGCTGATCGGCTTCATTCTCACCAGCGTAACGGCCCTTACGGCTCTTAACTTCGAGATCGGCAGCCCATTCAACGCGCTGTTCGCGGGCTTTGTCACGGTGTTCCTGCTGGATGGCGTGAAACATGTGGGAGTCTCGATCGCTCTGTGGGCATACACCCCGGGTGTCATTACAGCCGCCATCCTTGAAATTCCTTACGGGATTTATGCGCTCTATCGCCTCTTTCACGCAGACATCATAAATATAGCTTCATTCGCCCTCGGAACCATCATCGCCCTGCCGATCACCCTGCTGCTGGTATGGACCGGTCTGACGCTAGGAAAACGGATTGCCCCCTTCCGCCACGACATGGACATATAGGGCATCGTTTTCTGATTTTATAGATAAATATTCAAAAAATATTGACCACTGGTATATTTATACATTAAATTACTTAGTATAAATAAATCATTTAGAAAATACTGGATTTGGATCTGGGGGGGTCTCATTGGAACCTACAGACAGAACAATTAGTTCAGAATTGTTACGATATTTAAGGCAAGAGAATGTTACGATCTCATTCTTTGCAGATAAATCGGGGATCAACTCGGGGACTCTTAGCAGAATCATAAATGGGCAACAATCTATTTCCGTATCTAGTCTTGATTTAGTAACCAAGGCGATGAATCTTGAGGAAGGATCTTTATATTCTTTATACGCTAATGAAACTTGTATGTTATCTTCTCTCGATTGGAGACGGCTTGGACCTTTCATCAAACGGTGTGCTGAACTCAAGAAATTACAAATTATTGATCAAGTAGTTAGTTTGATGATGGATAGTCTCAGCTATGCAGCTGTGCTTTTTGAATGTGCGGAAAATTTATATATAGCAGGTTATAAAGATGCCGCAGTGATTATATACAAAAAAGTGGCTGAAAGTGAAAGATATCAGCATGCAGAGAGGTTAGCCTTATGCCAATACAGAATATTTACTTGCTCTCTAAATAAGAATCAAGAGCACAATTTGGAGTGTGCTTTACAACTTGAATCGTATGTATCACGTCTTGGTGAATCTGAGCAATTAGACGCATTAAAGGATCTCTCGAATATTTTTTTATCCTTACGAAAATGGACTAAAGCAAAATACTATGCACAATTGATGGGTCGCATCTCTAAAAATCTTTACGATCGAAAAATAAATCGAAATAAACAGGGAAAAAAATCTGTAGTGCCGGCAAAACCACTGTTTGGTTATATTTTATATTCCAACTTAATGTTGGGCGCAATCGCTGCTGAAAACGCTGATTATGATCAAGCCCTATATTACGTTTCCTGTTATGAAGATCTTAGCTGGGTTATAGAAACAGATGAGGTATCGGAGCAAACCAAAAAACAATTCCAGGAGTGGGCAATAGGAAACAAGTATCTCTACCGGTTAATGTCCGGGAATACTGATGTATTGGAAGAGTACGTAGATTATGTTTCTGTTCGTAAAAATGAGGTGTTGATGGCGCTATTTAAGATCGTTCAAGCCGCAAATTTCTATAGGTATGATATCGATAATTATCTCGAGCGCTTTAAGGATTTTATATCAGATCAACTGGAACGAAGTGAAACCGTTGGTAGCTATACGGCTCATTTCTTTGATGATCGTTTTGCAAATTTTTTGACCGATGTAGGTTTATATTATTTAAGCAGAAATAATATCCATAATGGCGTTCGATATATATTGGATAGTTTGGCAGTTTCATATAAAATCAATAATGCCGCGAATATCGTGAGGTGCTGCAGCACGATCGAGAAAATTCGATCTAAAATAGATCATTCAGATCTCCAAAAATACGCTGCAATTATGAAGGAGGTTTACGATCAAGATGAAGAAAACAATGGTGTTGCTATCTTTAATTGCTAGTCTAGTGATTTTTGTATTACCAAGCGGTATAAGTTCAGCGAATGAAGCAAGTTTGATAATAAAGAAGCCTTATACTGCTGCAAGCCCTCAACATGGTGAAGGCGGATGGTGATCATCATCCTATAAGGGTGGTTATGGGGTTTTACTTGTAACAAAAAAGTTTTCTGGGAAAAGAGAAACTGATCGCCGTTTGTGAGACAGGGATCAAAACACCCTTCAAGTTTAAACAACCAGTTGCCGGAAATGAACCGGCGACTGGTTGTTTAGTTTTGTTACCCTTGCGGGACATACTCATGGTAATGCCTTTTCCGTTTACAGCTTCTTGATAGACCTGAAATGTATCCAGTACGAACGAAGTGTCTTGCTTGTCAGCTAAACTGTATGCCTCAATCTCTCCGTTTATATGCTCCAATTTTGTAGCAACGCACAGATTCCTCAAAAAATTCATTGGCTGAGTCTGATTCCTTAAAAGGCTTCGTTTCCTCTACCTATTTTTCAATTTGTAGTTTCATAAATATTACCTCCATACATACGCGCTTTGTGACATTTGACTTTTCTTTCCTTCTGCCATATAGTTCAGTAATAAAACTATTTCACACGTGAACTATTTGAGAGGAGAACTACCATTGAACGACAAGGCAAAGCAGTGGATCGACCGGTATGTCGATGTCTATCTGCTGGTATCCCGGCGGATCAATGCCCAGATTCGAGAGCAGCTCGGCGAGGATCTGACAAGTGACCAGTTTCAAGTGGTGCGCTTGATCAACGGCACGGATCACTGTACTTCATCCTATCTCGCAGAAGCTCTCGCGGTTGGCAAAAGCTCGGTTACGGCTATCGTCAATCGCCTCGTGGATGCCGGTTTTATCGACAGAACCCGGGACAAAGCAGATCGCAGACTAGTTTATCTGACTTTAACGGAATACGGACGTACGATTTTTGAATCTGCCCAGGAACAGATGAGGGAAATCGTTTCCCCTTACCTGGAGCATTTTGAAGAAAAAGATATCGAAATGTTTATCTCGATGTTCGAGAAGCTGGGGCAATTGATGCTTGAATCAGGGGGGAGAAAGAATTGAAAGCCATACTGAAAGCAAGATGGGCCATTATCGTGCTGTGGCTGGCTGCCGCAGTTGTGCTGTTTTGGTTCGCGCCATCCATGTCGGACCTGGTGCGGGAGAAAGGGCAATTATCCGTACCGGACGGTTATACCTCTTCGCGCGCCGCTGAAATTCTGAAGGAAGCCTCCGGCGGCGAGGGCGGGGAAACCCTGCACCAGGTTGCACTGGTCTTCAATAAACCTGATGGATTAAGCGAATCGGATAAGGAGAGTATCCGGGAGGGCGTTCAAGCTTTAAACAACAATAAAGAAAGCCTCCATATCGATTCCATCAATGAACCGTTCACGCAAACGGAGCTGGAAGACACGCTGATTGCCAAAGACGGCAAGACCATCATGGTCGCGCTTCAGGTCAGCGGTGGCCAGGAAGCCGTGAAAGCTCTGCCCCAGAAGGTTGATCAGGTGCTGGAAGGCGTTCAAGCCGATCATTACCTGACAAGCGAGGGTCTCATCAATGAAGACACCATCGTCAGCTCGGAGGAAGGCCTGAAGAAAACGGAATATATTACGGTTGTCTTTATTCTCCTCATTCTATTCGTTGTATTCCGTTCCTTCGTAGCACCATTCGTACCGCTGTTGACCGTAGGTCTCAGTTATATCGTGTCACAGTCAGTCGTTTCTTTTCTCGTGGACCAGTTCAACTTCCCGATATCGTCCTTCACCCAGATCTTTATGGTGGCCGTTATGTTCGGGATCGGGACCGACTACTGCATCCTGTTGATCAGTCGGTTTAAGGAAGAACTTACCACGTCCGAGGATACCAAATCGGCCATCATCGAGACTTACCGAAAAGCCGGCGGCACCGTGCTTTATTCCGGGCTTGCCGTATTTGTCGGCTTTGCAGCCATCGGGTTATCCAAATTTATTCTGTACAAATCCGCGGTTGCGGTTGCAATTGGCATCGCCGTTATGCTTCTAGCATTGGTTACAGTCGTTCCATTCTTCATGGCGGTGCTGGGCAAGAAGCTCTTCTGGCCGTCACGCGGCAAGCTGGAGCATAGCGAGAATAAGCTTTGGGGAGCGGCAGGATCCTTCTCTCTTAAGCGCCCTTGGGCGGCATTGCTTGTCGTCGCTGTGATCGTGGCCCCTTTCTTGGCTACATACAGCGGCAAACTGTCATTTAACAGCCTGGAGGAAATCGGGCCAAGTTACGCTTCAGTCAAGGGCTTTAACATTATTTCGGACAGCTTCGGTCCCGGACAATCGCTGCCTTCCACCATCGTGATCAAGAACGATGACCGGATGGATACGGCAGAATACATGGGACTCGCGGAAAAAATCAGCCGGGAAGTGGAAAAGGTTGATGGCGTATCCAGCGTACGCGGGCTCTCCCGTCCAACCGGTGAGCAGATCAACGATTTCCTCATTCCAACGCAAGTGAAAACGTTAAATGAAGGATTGGGAGAGTCCAAAGACGGACTGACCCAAATCCAGAATGGACTATCCGAAGCAGGCAAGCAGCTTAGCGAGAATACGCCGAAGCTGAATGAAGCCGCAGCGGGAGCCAAAGAGCTGACCAAGGGAACCGCCGACCTCAAGGACGGCATTACGGAGCTTGGCCAAGGCCTCAGCGCCATTCAAAAAGGAATCCAAAGCGGAAGCGCAGGCGCAGGCGAACTCAAAACCGGGCTTGCCCAAGCTGCGAAAAGCGCGAAAGAGTTAGCTGCAGCCCATGCCCAGCTTCTTCAAGGTTATAAACAGCTTGATACCGGATTAGCAGCTCTTGACGGCGGCGTTGCCGAACTTAAAGAGCAACTGGGCGGCGTGGCGACCGCACTGAGTGGACTTGAAGGCTCCTTCACGGGATTGGAGAGCAATTACCCGGAACTCATTCAAGATACCGACTACCAAACCATTAAGGGTACCGTTACGCAAACAGCTGCAGGCACAGCCGAACTGGCAGCAGGGTTAGGACAAATCTCCGAGCAGCTTAAAGGTGCGTCTGCCGGCTTATCGGAAGCAAACGCCGGCTACGCTAAGGCAGCCGCCGGGCAAACGGCGCTTGCCGACGGTCTTCAGCAGCTCGTGACCGGTATCGCCGAGCTGCAATCCGGCCTTTCGCAGGCAGCTAACGGGCAAGGACAGATCGTGAACCGAATTCCTTCCATTACGGGCGGTCTGGACCAGCTGCAGGGCGGGCAGAAGCAGCTTGCCGACGGCTTTGGCGATCTAACCGGCCAGATCGGAGAGCTGACGGCAGGACTGAACTCCAGCGCGGACGGATTGAAGCAAATTTCGGACGGACTGCATTCCGCTCAGGATTATCTGCAGCAGATCCAGGACGTTCAGGATGAAGAGCTCAGCGGGTTCTTCATTCCACAGGAAGCCCTGGAGAATAAAGAATTCCAGACGGTATTCGATACCTATCTCAGCAAGGACCGCAAAGTGATGACGCTGGATGTGGTTCTGGCAACCAATCCGTACAGCGAAGAAGCTCTGGGCAGCGTTGAACAAATTCAAGCTGCGGTAGACCGTGCAGTAAAAGACACGAAATTGGAGAACGCCGAAGCTGCCATCAGCGGCATTACCAGCACGAATAACGATTTGCAAAACATATCGAATGAAGACTACGCGCGTACCGTCATTCTTATGCTGAGCGGAATCTTCATTATCCTGGTCGTGCTGCTGCGCTCCATCGTGATGCCGATCTATCTGATTGTCTCACTGGTCATCACATACTTTACGGCTGTCGGCGTAACCGAGATGATCTTCGTTCACGGCTTCGGGTATTCCGGCATTACCTGGGCTACGCCGTTCTTCAGCTTTGTCATGCTGATCGCGCTTGGGGTGGATTACAGCATTTTCCTCATGGCGCGCTTCAACGAGAACAAGTCCTGGAATGTTCAGGATGCCATTCTGCATGCCATGCGCAACATGGGAACCGTGATCCTGTCCGCGGTGGTCATTCTTGGCGGTACCTTTGCGGCGATGTATCCATCCGGCGTACTGTCCATGATGCAGATCGCAACGGTTGTCCTGGTTGGACTTGTGCTCTATGCACTCCTGTTCCTGCCATTCTTCGTACCGGTAATGGTCCGTATCTTTGGCCGGGCTAACTGGTGGCCGTTCACCCCCAAGGAGCAGGACACAAAGAGCAGCCCGTCCGGACATGACGTAGGAATGTAACCATTATAAAGATGACCCAAACCTAACAATATTCACAATAACCGCCTTTTTCCTGATTGATGACAGGTAAAAAGGCGGTTTTTTATACGCCATATCATTAAAAATGAACGGAAACCTTGTTCGTACTTGGAACTGCCTCCAAAGAACTGAACAAATGCTTTTTGCAGGGGAATAACTATACGACCGTCACATTTTCTCGTATATTAAGAAGAAGAATCTCGAATTTCACAACACCCCATACAAAACCTAGAAGGAACGTGAACCGTGCCGACTCGATCTGCAAAAAATACATATCACATTGGAAGTAAAAAGATTGTTCAGTATATATTGGCAATTACTGTTTTTCTGTCCGTGCTCCTCAGCATTCGCTGGTATTGGATCGAGGCCTTCGTTCCTCCCCACCACCCGAAAGCCTCCCAAGGGGTGCTCGACTTACGCAGCTGGGACCTCATTCATTCCAAATCCATAACATTGGACGGGGAATGGGCATTCTATCCTGACAAACTCGCCACAAAACAGGAGCTGGAGCTAACCCATCCGCAGCATCGCTATGTGCAGGTTCCGGGAGATTGGCAGGGGAGCCAAACAAAGGAATCCGAATCCGCCTATGGTACTGGAACCTATCGACTTCGTATTCTGGTCGATCAACCCTTAACCGCTCCCCTTTCCTTCTGGATCCAACAAATTCAGGCTTCGGCGAGCGTCGAGATAAACGGGCTTAAGGTAGGGGAGATGGGCAAAACCGGAGAGGACGGAAAAGACACCTATTCACCGGCTCGAAGTCCCTTCGTTGTCGATTACGCTCCCGCTAACCACACGCAAGAAATCGATTTGATTATACGGGTGGCCAACAATGAGCATCCGCTCAAAGGCGGAATTGTAAATTCCATCAAGCTGGGATCCAGCGAAGCCATCCACGATGAACGCGGACTTTCCATCGATCTTCAACTCATTACATTCGTCGTGCTCATCCTTCACGGTCTGTATTCCTGCATCCTGTTCTTATTCAATCCGAAGGAATGGACGCTGCTTGATTTTTTCCTGCTGCTTCTCACCGCATCCGTGACGATTGTAGTGTCAGATGATGATTTACTGCTGAAATGGCTGTCCATCAATTACACTTGGGATCTTAAAATCTCCATTTTGTCTTATTCTTGGCTATCTTTTTTCATATTGAAAATGACCAGAAGTTTCACCATAAAGACTCGCAGCCGATGGTTTATCGGTTATGGCATTTCCCTGCTTCTATATTCCGGATTTATTGCAATCGCACCTGCTTCCCTTGTTTTCTGGACGGTGGAATATAAAGTTTTTAGCATTTATTATATATTGCCGGTTGTCATCTCTATCTATATGTTCGGGAGAATGGTGGCTGCAAGCCGGGATGACGCGATCTTTCTGCTCCTGGCAGCCAGCGGCATTTTCTCCAGCGTGATCTGGGGAGCGCTCAACAAATATCAGGAGCTTCCAACCGTATACTACCCCGTTGATGTCATCGCGGCCATCATCGGTTTCTCGGCCTATTGGTTTAAGCGTTATTTCCGCAATGCCGATAAAATCAGCAAGCTCAACCGCCAATTGCAGAAAGCGGACAAAATGAAAGACCGGTTTCTAGCCCAGACGTCACATGAGCTGAGAACGCCGCTGCATGGGATCATGAATATCGCCCAGAGTGTGACGGACAGGGAGCAGCATCATATGGACAGTCGAAGTGCAGAGGATATGAATCTCCTTATTATGGTTGGACGTCAGATGTCGCATTTGCTGAATGATCTCCTGGACGCCGTAAGGCTGAGGGAAAAGCGAATCATACTGCATGCCGAGCCGCTGTCCCTGCCCTCTGTCGTAAATGGCGTTATCGATATCTTGAAGTATTTGGTCGAAGGAAAAGCCGTAGAGTTGAAAATGAATTTAGACATATCCGAAGCCCTCCCTCTCGTTATGGCCGATGAAAAGAGGCTTGTGCAAATCCTCATGAATGTACTGCATAATGCCATCAAACATACCGAGGAAGGAATCATTGCCGTATCGGCCATCGCCAGGAACGGGCAAATGATCATCGAGGTAACGGACACGGGAACAGGAATGGATCAGGAAACACAGCAGCGTGTATTTCTACCATACGAACAAGGCGATCCCGGATACGGCGACACCAACGGCATCGGTTTGGGCCTTAGCATCAGCAGAGAGCTGGTAGAGCTTCATGGCGGCAGCATGACGGTTCACTCCGAAGTCGGAAAGGGTTCAACGTTTACCTTCACCCTTCCTTTGGCTGATTCGACGGGTATAGAGATTTCTCCGAGCATATTGACCGAGCGGCTCGGAGCCTATGAAGAAATGGCAGCAAGCCGGAACGACCTCAACGGCCAGCCGCTCCTAACCGTAGAAGCGCCGTCCATGGAAGATCAGATGAATATCCTGGCCGTTGACGATAATCTTGTAAATTTAAGAGTGCTTGCCAGCATACTGATGACTGAACCTTACCACCTGCAATTAGCAACTTCGGCCGGAGAAGCGCTGGAATTGCTCGGAACGAAACCATGGGATTTGGTAATCGCAGACGTGATGATGCCGCAGATTTCAGGCTACGAGCTGACACGGTTGATAAGAGAGCGTTATTCCCCTTCCGAACTCCCTGTGCTTCTGCTGACGGCGCGCAGCGAGCCCTCCGACATGTATGCGGGATTTCGGGCAGGTGCCAACGATTATGTCACGAAACCGGTGGACCCAATGGAGCTTAAATACCGTATCCAGTCATTAATTACGTTAAAGCAGTCCGTAAACGAGCGTCTTCGTATGGAGGCCGCTTATCTGCAAGCGCAAATCCATCCGCATTTTTTGTTTAACACCTTGAATTCCATCCACGCTTTGAGTGAAATTGATGTGGAAAGAATGCGAAAACTTAATGAGGCTTTTAGTTCATACCTGCAAATCAGTTTTCAATATCAAAACTCCGGCAAATTTGTCTCACTATCGGAAGAACTCGAACTCGTACGCGCTTACTTGTATGTTGAGAAGGAGCGACATGGTAACCGGCTCCATGTCATATGGAACCAGGATCAGGACGCAAACCTCCTGCTTCCTCCCTTAACGATTCAGCCTCTGGTCGAGAATGCGGTACAGCACGGTATCATCCCAATAGCTAAAGGCGGCACCGTCGAAATCCATATAATCCGTCAGGAGCAGTCCACGCTAATTCAGGTCAAGGATAACGGCATGGGAATGAATAGAGAAAAAGTACAGGAGTTGCTGGATGCTCCGAGCAAGGACAAAAGAGGAATCGGCCTGTACAACACGAATCGCAGGTTGATTCAGACGTATGGGAGCGGTCTTTCCATTCAAAGCGAGGTCCGTGAGGGGACAAGCGTATCTTTTGTCATCCCTGATCCGGAGGAATAGCATCTCTTAACAGAAAAAGGAGGGGGTCCCGTCAGATCTAAGATCGATCTAAGATCTTTGGGACACCCTCCTTTTTTTCAAATATAGACGGAACCGATTGCTTCGGGTTCTTGTTCCTTCTTCCATTAACTTGATCAGGATCGCCGCAAACGAAAAAGATGCTCCAGTCTAGCAGCTCACGATACAACTCCGATATAAAACCCGTCATACCCCTTACTTCCCACCGTTTGAATGGCTGTGCCGGAAATGGCGGAGTGGGCGGACAGCATATCCATGAATTTGCGGATACCGTGCACCCGAGGGTCTGTGCTGTGATGATCGATAACTTCTCCGTCCCGGATCACATTATCGCTAATAATGACGGTGCCTGGCCGTGAGAACTGTAACGCCCACTTCAAATAATTCGGATTGTTGGGTTTATCGGCATCGATAAAGATCAGGTCAAACGGCTTCATCTTCTCCTTGGCCAGCTGCTCCAACTGCAGCAGAGCATCGCCTACCCGGATTTCCACCCTATCCTGTAGTCCGGCCAATGCCACATTGGATTTGGCAACCTCGGCATGATGCGGATCGAGCTCCAGTGAAATTAGCTGCCCCTCAGCCCCAATCGCCCTAGCCATCCAGATCGTACTGTAACCTCCCAGCGTACCGATCTCCAAAATTCGTTTCGCGCCCTTGATCTGAACGATAATGTTCAGCAGCTTACCTTGAGCCTTGGATACATCAATTTCCGGCAATCCGGCCTCCCGATTTGCAGCTAACGCCTTCTCCAGCACTTCATCATAAGGAATCAAATGTTCTGTGATGTAATCATCCACCTTTTCCCAAGTTTCAGCTATAGCATCCTTCTTTTCCATGTCCGTTTCCTCCCTTATTCTCCATCTGGATCTTACAAAATCATTGTATGTGATTTATTGTTATAGATATAATATATATTTAAAAGACTTATATAACTTAAATATATGATTGGATAGGAGTGCGGCTCTCATGAATTTACACGCATTACGTCTCTTTCACGTCATCGCCACAACGGGCAGTGTTACCCGTGCTGCTGAATTGTTAAATATAAGCCAACCCGCCATAACAGCCCAGATTAAAAAATTCGAGAAGGAGCTCTCCCTTACTCTGTTCAAGCCACAAGGCAGGGGCATCGGATTGACGGAGGCCGGAGCCGAGCTCGTCCCGCTTGCCAAAAGACTCTTCTCGGTTGAACAGCAGATTGAACAATTCTGTCTGGATTACCGCAGCGGTTCGAGGGGACAGATCCGCTTGGCGGCAACCTATCTACCTTCCCATTTTCTCCTGCCAGCCTGGCTTGCGAAATACAAGCAGCGGTACGAAGAAGTAGAAATGAGCATAACTACCACGAATTCAAGCGATGCGCTTAAGCAGCTGTTAAATATGGATGTCGACCTTGCGATATATGGCGGCCTGCCAGAGGAATCTCCGAATACGATACAGACCGAGGAGCTGTTCCGGGATGAGTTATGGTTTGTCGTATCCCCCGATCACCGTTATGCCAATCAGCGTATCACCCTGGAAGAGATGATGAGAGAGCCTTTTGTTATGCGGGAGGAAGGCAGCTCAACTCGGGAACGGTTATTGGCCTTATGTCGTACCCATAGCGCGCCTTCCCCGCGGATCGCGCTGCAATTCAATGGTCTGCACGAAGCGATCACAGCCGTCATTGCCGGATACGGCGCAAACTTTGTGTCTTCACTCGTCGTGCGGGAGTATGTGGAACGCGGCGAGCTGAGCCGGGTCTATGTTGATGGAATCGAGCTGCAAAATATCATAGCAGTCTGCACCCGCAAGCATGAACCGTTATCCGCTGCCGCCATGAACTTCGTGGATATGATCCGGAATCAGTAAGTTACCGTTACATTTCCCCTATACATATTGCCTGCCGGGCTTCTCGTATTCTGATGTGCCGCTCCTGATGCATTGTTATAAGCCCCGATCACATACGCGGAAGGGTCTGTCAGGTAAAGCGTATTGTTGGAGATCTCGTTATCGATTCCCCACCCCGGCACGATCTCGTGGAGCTGAAACGCATCCACAATGATGCTGTTCCCGTTCTGATAAGCCGTATTATTCCGTATGATAGCCCCATTGCCTTTCACATCGATAAAGCTGTCAGCATAATTCGCACCGCTAATTCCCTCGCCATAAAAGATACAGTTCTCAACGAGCGTTCCCATCGACCGTTCCTTGATATCAATGTGCTCTGCCGTTATATTCGGGCCAAAAACAACGTTACGTATCGTATTGTAGTGGGTATTCTGGTTGTAGCTCACTCCTTCTGCAGAACCTACGTAGACCCCTTCCCCAAAGCCAGCTCCCGTTTTGCCGGTATTATGAATACGGGAGTTCTCAATGGAGCTGTAGGAAGTCCCGTCCCGGAAATGCACGGCTTCGTAACCGATATGGTAAACCTCCACATCCGTGATGCGGGTAAAGTTGGAATTGTCCAGGATGATTCCCTTTTGCGCATTGGTAAACTTTAAATTGCGTATGATCCAGTAGTCGCCCCGAACGCGTAAACTGTAACCAGAACCTGCGGAATACCCGGAAATAATGGCTGGTTCAGCCGGGTTCTGACTCTCGATGACGATAGGCTGCAGGGCAGTTCCCTCGACATCCGTGGAGAAACTTCCCGTGTATGTCCCGGGTGCCAGGACAATTCGCTTCCCGGGTACCACGTTCTTCAATGCGCTCTGCAAGCATGACGTTGTGGAACAAGCGATAAGATCCGACGGATCAGGGTTCGGCGTGCCCCCGCCGCCGTTTTCGGAATTGCATGGTCCTTTATCCTGCCACACGCCCCAAAGGCCAGTGGTTCCCGGCTCTTCGCCAGTCGTCCACCATTTCGCCTTCCACCGTTTCCCGAGATGCGATACTTCAGCTCCGCTATTGTAAGCGCTACCAATATTCCAGGGCATAGTCGTGCATTCGGCAAGAGCCGTACCCTTTCTGCTTAATGTATCCTTTCCACCAGATACCACTCGCGACACGGCATTAGCGTAGTCCAATCTAACCCATGTAGACGTCAATAACAGCAGCGTCAAAATGACTAATATCGGTTTGATCAGGCCGCGGTTCATTCCCGTATTCCTCATTAAACATGCCATCCTCCTTCAAATTGATCATGATATGCATCATTACCATATTAATGTGAAGGAGAATCAAAACATTCCATTCATGAGGTTAATAATCGATTCAACACCGCTCTCATGGTAGCCTCGCCGCCATTCTGTTCCACAACCTGGGCAAATGCGGCACGTAATGCCTCCGCTAAAATGACGCCCAATTCTTCGCCAGCCTCTTCTCCTGATGCTATGGCCAGCTCACCGAGATAACGAGCAACGGGATTCTCTCCTTTACGGGGATCGGGCTCCGACAGCAATGGGGCGTCCCGCCAGATCCAGGATCTTTTGGGGGAGCCCCTTTTTTTGTCTACTCTTCTGAAGCTTGATTATTAAATTCGCCGAACGCGTTAACCTTTAATAGAGCCGATCATGACGCCTTTCTCGAAATATTTTTGCATAAACGGATAAATGAGCAGAATCGGAAGCGTTGATACGATAATGACCCCGTACTTGATCTGATCGGCATACCGCTGGGCATATCCCCCTGCATCCCCACCTGTTCCGGCACCGCTTGAGAACACCTGGTTCGACAGCAGAATATCCCGCAGAACGATTTGCAGCGGCTGGAGCTTCGTGTCCCGGATATAGATCAGCGCGGTGAAGAAATCATTCCAATGCCCCACCAAATAATAAAGTCCGATGACGGATACCAAGGCTTTGGACAGCGGCAAGGCCACTTTGAAGAAAAAGGTGAAGTGGGAGCAGCCGTCCATGACGGCCGCCTCATGCAGCTCCTGCGGCAGCGAGTTTTCAAAAAACGTCCGCGCAATGATCAAATAGAACACATTCACGGAGAACGGGAGAATGAACACCCAGATCGTGTTGGTCAGGCCAAGCCCCTTCATCAACAAATAGGTGGGAATCAGCCCCCCGTTGAAAAACATCGTGATCACGAAAATGAACATGATGATCCTTCTGGCGCGAAATTCCTTTCTGGACAGCACGTAAGCCGCCGGAAGCGTGAACAGCATGTTAACCAAGGTTCCGAACACCGTGTAAAACAGCGTATTTCGGTACCCGGTCCAAATCCGCATATCCTTGAAAATCTCCTGGTAACCGAAAAAGCTGATATTTTTGGGGATAAACATAACCTTCCCCGTCGATACGAGCGTTGAGTCGCTGAACGAAGCAATGATGATAAAGTATAGCGGATAGGCGATCAGCAGAAAAATCAAACCGCACAGAAAACCCAATGTGATTTTAAACGCTATCTCCTTGCCGTTGAAACGCGTTCTCGTATGTTCATGTTCCACAACCGTTTCTCCTTCCCCGATCATTAGAATAGGCTCGTTTCCGACATTCTCTTCGATATCGTGTTCATCGCATACAAGAATACGAAATTGATGAGCGTGTTAAACAAACCGATGGCCGAAGCCAAGCTGAATTGATTGGAGATGATCCCGATTTTATAGACGTAGGTGGCAATGACCTCCGAGACGGGAAGGTTCAGCGAATTCTGCATCAGGAATATTTTCTCGAAGCCGGTCCCGAGGATATTCCCCATACTGAGAATAAACAGGATGATGATCGTTGGAATAAGGGCTGGAATATCGACATACCGGATCGTCTGCCATCGGCTGGCTCCATCAATTTTCGCGGCATCATACAGCTGGGGATCCACGGTGGACAAGGCTGCAAGATAGATAATGCTGTTCCAGCCGCAGTGCTGCCATATGTCGGAAAGCACATACACCGGGATAAAGGTCGAGGTGGAGGCTAACAGATTGATATGTCCCAGCCCCACCGCCTTCATGAAGTGACCGACAACTCCGGTTTCGGAGGATAGCAGCACATTCAGCATGCCGACCAGCACGATAATGGATATGAAATGGGGCAGGTATACGGTGGTCTGCATCAGCTGCTTCATTCTTTTTCTGCGGATCTGATTAAGGATGAGAGCCAATATGATCGGAGCGGGAAAGCCGAGCACGATTGTGGCCAAACTGATCAGAAACGTGTTACGCATCAAATCCGTGAACAGATAACTGTCGATGAATTGCTGAAAGTAGGCGAGCCCGCGCCACTCGCCACCAGTCAAACCTTTGCTGAAATCGTAATCCCGAAAAGCAAGCTGGATGCCGTACATCGGGATATAGTTAAACAACAGGATGACGATAATAGCCGGAAAAATCATAATCCACAGCTGATAATCTCGTCTGAAGGTGTTCTGTCTTTTGCCGGATTCCATATCCTCCCTCCTAGTTTTGATTCATGTAGTCGTCATAATATTTTTGCATAATCTCCAAGTTCTGCTTCAGGCCTGCTTTCTCGCTTTCCTTGATGTACGTGTCCCATTCGGATTCCACGCCGCCCTTGGTCACCCATTTGGCAAAGCTGGATTCCGCCAGATTCATCACGTTGGTGTTGTTCAGGCTCATGGCGTTATTGTCCATGGTGGAGTATTTAATAAACATGCCGGGAAACACGTCCTTGTCGGGATCCACGTCTAAAACGGCCTCCAGAGGCTCTGATTGTCCCAGCACCTCCTGCATATCGGTGCCGAGCGTCAGCTTCAAGGAATCTGGGATATAAAATGCGCCGTTGTCCGCCATCGTTGAGGTCCATTTCCATGTGCCCGGATCCATCTTGGCATCGGCAGGAGGCAGAACGGCATATGTACCGTCTCCGTTATCTTTAATATTCGGACCGATGGATCCGAACAGCACTTGCATACCCACCTCGGGCGCATAGAGCTCGTTGATGAATTTCATGGCCGCTTCCTTGTTCTTGGTCTTAGCGGACATGACGATATGGTTAGGTCCATAGTTCAGGGAGTAATGATCATAGCTCCAGGACAGCTTCCCTGCATAATCTGCCGATACTTTCATCGGCGGCATGGAAGCATACTGCGGTGCCAACTGCTCGCCGAAACGGTCGGACGCCACCCATCCCCAGGTGAAGCCGACCTTGGCCGTGTCCCCTTCGCCGCGCGCAATGGATTGATATTTCGTATAATCATGGGTGAACACTTCCGGGTTAATCAGCCCCGCCTTGTACAGCTTGTTAAGGAATATAACCATCGTTTTGTACCGTTCATCCGTCAGGAAGTTCTTCACTTGACCGTCCTCCACGAAATAGCCCTGTCCGCTCCCATCGGTCAGCGTAATGCCCATGCTCCCCAAGAGTACCGCAGGGTTAAAATATCCGCCGATGCCTCCCGGCCAATCCATCGGAATCTCGTCATGGGGATCGCCATTGCCGTTCGCATCCTTCTCTTTGAAGGCAACGAGCACTTCATACAGCTCATCCCATGTCGTCGGCATGCTCAGTCCGAGGTGATCCAGCCACTGCTGGTTAATGAATTGCCTGCTGGCGGAAGCCGGCCAGAACCGCTGATATTTCGGGAGACCGTAGATTTTTCCGTCCGACTGCGTTGCAATCACTTTTGTATCTGGTTTTTCATTAAACATGTTCTGTACGTTGGGTGCCTGATCAAGCATGCCGGACAGATCCCGGAAGAGCCCCTGGAACTGCGCGAAGTCGGCATCCGTAATCACGTTCGGACCGATAAACAGATCCGGTATATCCCCGCTGGCTAGCATCGTCCCTTTCTTCTGTCCCCAGTCCGCGGTAATCTCCTGCCATTCGATGTCCACGCCCGCCGTCTCCTCAACCTTTTGCAGCCATTCCATTTCAGCCAGCGGCTTCGTAAGCGGATGCTTGGTAATGATGGCAGTGAGCTTTACTTTTTTGCCTGTTTGATCTCCGGGTGTTTCGGCCGATTCGTTAGCGTCACCTCCGCCCCCGCTGCATCCTGCTAACAATAATGCAGAGACGACGATAAGCGAGATGAAAACGTTTACCCTTTTCTTCATTCCATTACCTCCTGATTTGGTTTGTTGGTCTGGTCCATTCTAGTCCATGGGGGAATGCGGCCATGTCTTGGCCTTGCCTTGGGACACATTTCACTCTAAACGGAGGGGAAGAGCCCCGTAAACGAACAGTTTTTTAAGCATCCTCATTTTTTGAAAGCGCTTATAATTAAAGGGGTGAAAGTGCAACCAGTCCGGATCGCTACAGGGAATTCAAATATTGTATATGTTCAAAAATTGAAGCTGCTCCGCTTTAAGAAAGCGCTGGCACAAGAAGCGTATAACGAAAAAAGTTTACAAAAGACCGCTGTAAGCTGCCTTATTCGGCATCAGCGGTCTTCGTTTATGCTTTATGCGTATTTCGATATTGACCGGGCGTCGTGCCCACCATCTTTTTGAAGGAACGGATAAAACTCGAGGTGTTGGTGTATCCGACCTGTTGGGAAATGGATTCGAGGGTCTCCTCGCTGTCCCGCAGAAGCTGTATGGATTTCTGGATGCGAAGCTGGTCGATATACTCCTTGAAATTTTGCCCCATCGTTTTCTTGAAGTGATGGCTGAAGTTGGAGACTGACATATCAAAATAATCGGCCATCATCTGCAGCGAGCAGTTTGGATCCATTCCTTTCTCCGCTATGAGGGACAGAATCTCTTCCTGCGTTGCCGTACGGGACACGGGGAGCGTTTCGCTGATCATATCGCACAGCTTGGCATAACTCTCCCTGATAATCCCGATCATCTGCTCCAGCGTATAGCGGTGGTTAAATGCCGCCTCGGTTAGCCGCAGCAGGCTCTGGTCGTCATGATTGAACCGCTGGAGGCCGTTGAAGATGACGGTAACCGTATTGAGGTACACGCTCCGTATCATATGCGGGGGCAGGCTGTCATTGCTTAAGTAACCGATCATTCGCTCCGCTAAAGAGGACAGCATGCCCGCATCGTTCTTGAGGATCGCAAGCTCGAGGGATTGCAGGATTTCGGCAAAATAGGAGACGGCTCCAGTTTGGGGGACCTCGAGGTTGTCAAAGACCAGCACGGTCCCGGTCTTCCGGATGCGCAGAAACTCCGCTGTGCGGAGCGCCTGCAGGTAGGAGAGATGGAGGTCCACGGGCGATTGGGCTGCGCTAGGCTTGCCGATGCCAATCGCCGTCTGTTGGCCCGTACGCTCCAAGATTTCTTCCTGTAGTTGCTCTAGGCAGGATTTGATAGGGAAATCGTCTGCATGAGAGCACACCAGAATCAATTCCTGCTGATAGATGCTCTTGAAGAAGTAGCCTTGGGCAGCATCAGGCAGCAGTCCCTCATCATCCCGGCAGCAAGCCAATATCTTGTCCATCCCTACTCCGTCCGCTTCACAGCATAATACGGCAACCGTGAAGTTATCATGATGAAACCGGATGCCGACCCTGCGGGCTTCCTGTTCAAAGTTCTCCCAGTCTGGAATATGCCCACTCACCAGCTCAAACAGCAAGTTATCCCGCATAATCGGCAAAGAGCCCCTCACATGCTCGTCCAGCTTGCTGTTAGCCTGCGAAAGCTCCTCCAACGTATACTTGATCGTGTCAATCTCATTCATCGGTTTTCGCTCCTGTGGTTCAAACACATGTACGGCAAGATCAACCAGACGGCGAATTGGCTGGTAGTTCTTCCGGATGGATACGTAGATGATGAACACTTCAAGCAGCAGGATCAGCCCGACAAGGATGGCTGTATTCAGTTGAATCGTCCGAATGCCCTGCAGGGACTTAGATACCGGCAGCAAACTCACGTATTTCCAGCCATTCTTATCCGAAACGGAGAACGACACCAGATAGTCCGTTCCGCTGATTTGGTAAATGCCCGAAGAAGAAGCTGACTCCTCCCCTATGCCGTGCACAAGCTTCCTGAAATCATCGGAGGATTGGTATGACGTATCATTGGAGGATACCAATCGCCTTCCCTGGCCGTCTAACACAAAAAAATCGCCGCTATAGGTTTCCGAAACGGACTTCATCATCCGGACAATCGTATCCTCCCTGACCATGATCATGACGGCCCCGGGGGAATTCGAGCCTCCTACCGGCAGCGGCTGTACAAAGGTCAGCATTCTGACCCGGTTATTCCCGGGCACAACTACATTCTCCACAGGCCTGACGATAGGGGAACTAAGATCATTCAGGGTCTGGATCATATCTTCGTGCGCCCAGTTTTCATAATAGTAACCGACACCCGGAATGGAGAGGTCATCCAGACTGTATGCGCTTCCAGTTTTGGAAAACAAATAACCGATGTTCTTCACATACAGCAAGGTGTTGTAAATAAAAGCATCGGTTGCATTGTATTTTTTCATCTCATTGGCAATAAGCACCCGCTGGTAGTCGCTTTCCTCCGCCTTATACATTTTGAATTCCCGGTTCTGCACCAGCTCAAACGGCAGATTGTACACATACCTTGTAAACGTATCCATCGATGTCATGAACTGCTCCGTAATATGCGCATTCCAGTCCATTTCCTTCTCTTTCACCACTTCCGCCGAATAGGGATAGTAATAGCACAGGATGACGATCACGGGAAACATCAGTACAAGCAAATAGGAAATCAACAATTTTGTCAGCAGGTTAATCTTATGGATTCGCAAGCGGCGACCACCTCCCTATCCTTCATACCCAATCTGAAAATGTTATCTATAAGAATACGTAATTTTCAAAAAAAAGAAAACTCATTTCCTGTGTTAAACCTTTGGAAATGAGTTTTTTGATATGTGTACTATTTTTGTGGCAGCAGTCAAGAGGATTGTTCCACTCCCCATTTTTCGGCCCACTTCTCCATCTCTTTCAAAGAATCCAGGAAGTCCAATCCCTTGTCGGTCAATGAATATTCCACGGATACCGGAACGGTAGGGAATACCTCACGTCTTACGATACCGTTTGCTTCCAAATGCCGCAGCACATCCGTTAAGGATTGCGTCTTGATGATAGCTGCATCCCGATGAAGCTGATTAAAACGTTTCGCTCCTTGAGCTAATTGCGCGATGACAAGAAACGCCCATTTGGCTCCAAGAATTTGCAGCACTGAGCAGATATGATTGAACGCCGGCGTTTCCTGAAAGTCTTCTCTAACCGGTTCCACAGCCTCACCCCATCACTAACTAATCGTAAGTTAGTCTAAATGATTGGATAATATCCAAATACTTTGCCTTCTTACATAATATATGCGTCTTACTTATAATACAAACACAAAGAGATTTCAAGTTATACCAACCCGTTTGCGGCATGTGCTAGCCATGATCGCAGAGGTATTGATTTGCTAACGAAGGGATGAATGGATATGAATCGATTTACGATATATTTATTGGCGCTTGGGGTTTTTCTTACTGCCACCTCGGAACTGGTCGTCTCGGGTATTCTGTATGCGATCGCAGACGATCTTCATATTTCCTTGGCCTTTGCCGGCCAGCTGATTACCGCTTATTCGCTTGCTTTTGCGATCGGAACACCGTTTCTGGTCTCGCTCACCGCTCGGTTCAACCGTAAAAAGGTGCTGCTGGGCTCGCTGCTGCTGTTCATTGCCGGCAGTCTCGTTTCCTATTTCAGCACCGAAGTATGGATGCTCATGGGTTCCCGCGTCATTCTGGGGGTAGGCTCAGGCGTCTATCTCGTTGCCGCAATGGGGACAGCAGCCAAGCTGGTATCACCGGATACGTTAGGCCGTGCCATCGGCACCATCGTGCTAGGTTTCAGCAGCGCCATGGTGCTGGGCGTACCGATCGGAATATGGCTCACGAATCTGCTGAACTGGCAATCGATCTTTCTGCTGCTGGCTCTGCTCAGTCTGCTGGTCGCCTTTGTCCTGATCAGACTCCTGCCAGATGTTGAAGGGGACGCTCCTGTTCCCTTTCACCAGCAATTCAAAGTGCTGGGGAGCGCCGTAATCGTGAGCGCGCTGCTGCTTACGTTCTTCCGGGAATCCGGCAACTCGGTACTGTTCACGTATGTTACGCCATTTATCCAGGATATCTTCCATATCGCTCCGTCAGGCATCAGTATCATTATGCTCGGCTTTGGACTATTTGGAGCGATCGGCTCGAGGCTCGGCGGATATGGGGTCGACCGGTTTGGGCCTGCGAAAGTGATTACCCTCAGCACGCTCATTCATATCGCGGTTTTCGCACTTCTTCCGCTGCTCTCAGGCCAATCGTTTATAGGACTCGGGCTGATGGGAATCATGGTGCTGTCCATGTTTGCGGCAGGTCCGGCGGTCCAGAGTTATTTTATCCAGCAGGCACCGGGCTCCTCCAATCTGATTCTCAGCTTAAACACCTCCATTGTGCACCTCGGGTTAGCCGCAGGCGCGGGTGCGGGAGGCTTCATGGTCAATACGACATTCACGCTTCAATATCATCCATGGCTCGGTGGATTCGTGCTCGCGCTTGGACTGGCTGCAGGACTGGTCAGCTTCTCGGCTGGACGGAAGTCGCCGATTTCCATACCGAAATCAGCCTGACCTCGCCTGCTCCGCCATAGGGGTTTAGCGCAAGCCGCCCTGCCAGCGGGCGGCTTGCATCTGCTGATTCATAAAATGGGCTCACGGATGTTTGCCCATGGGCATAACGTGTGTTATGGGTCAACGCCTATTACATTATGAAGGGCAGGAATCAATAGTGGCGGTCTCTTATATGGATTTCACCTCACCCTCCGTTCGGTATACTTACGATATGAGCAATAACCCTTTTTTCAAAAAAGATAGTCAAAATTACATTAATTCTCTCTCCGTAAAAGAATTGAACACGCTCGGCAACGCTTCCCTGCTGGATATATACCTCAGTACCGGAAACGTAGTGGAGCCGCATATCCATCAGAATGCAACGGAGCTGGTATATGTCGTTTCCGGCTCAGCCATCGTCTCCCTTGTCAATCCGTTTACGAAAGAGCTGCTGAACTTCACGGTAACGCCGGGTCAGGTTGCGCTTGTGCCCCAAGGCTGGTGGCATTATGAAATGGCGACGGTTGACAACACGCACCTGATCGCGGTCTTTGACGCACCGGTGCCTGAGTTTATTGGAGGCTCGGATCTTTTGAGATTGACGCCGGCCAGCGTGTTCGCTCACACCTACTGCCTGGATGAAGCCAAAGTCAAGGATACCCTGGCTCCGATTACCGATACGGTTATCATCGGCCCGCCCAACAACTGCTCGCAGCAAGGGCAGATGAAACATCCTCAACATTCGTCACATCAAAATCAGTACTATTATCATCAAGAAACATCTGGTAATCGAGACTATGAGCTTCTTCAGAAGCAGCAGCAGCAGCAATATCAGCAACAGCAGCTGCAATTTCAGCAGCAGCAACAGCAACCGATGTTCCAGCAGCAATTTCAAGCTCAGGATCAACCGCAGCATGGAGCATATGCTGCTGAACCGCAGCGAACACCAACTCCATCACAAGAACAATTCCGTTCACAACAGCAGTTACAAGAACAACAGCGTCAGCAATTCATCCAACAGCAACGGCAGCTGCCATTCTTACAGCGCCAGCTGATTGGAAATGGCTGGGATCAATTCTGATCAACCCTTTGGTGATTATAGGCCCTCGAACGCCATACGCAGCATCACTGACGAACAGTGATGCTGCGTATTTCTTTTTTATATGGAATTATATTATTTAGGAAGACCGGATGCTCCCCTTATTTTCAGCTTCCGGCACGTAATGTTCTCAGGCCGTGTAACCGAAATGGACCACTGAATGCCCGATGTCAAATTCACCAGGCTTAAATAATATCCATGTCCTGCGCCTGTATCGATCCCCAGCTTGCCATCGCCATACCAGGGCTCCTCTGGCGGTACACCCAGACGAAACGTAGTAGTGTGTCCGAAAACAATCGTTTTATCCATATAACGCGGCGACTGATGAAACGGTGCACGGATCTCCGTCAATTCTTCGGGCTTTGGGCGTGAAAGTTTCAAGATTAATCCCGCTATATTTCGTATTCTTCGAAAAACGGTTAGAATAGTAAGGTACGGCATCCATCGAATGCCAATGTATATTGAAGGAGGATCCCTATAACATGAGCGTTGATTATAAAGCGTATTTCGCTGAACACCGCGAAACCCATCTGAATGAGCTGAAGGAATGGTTGTCCATTCCGAGCATTTCGGCCCTGTCCGAGCACAAAGGCGATGTGGCAAAAGCTGCCGAGTGGCTCGCAGGCAAGCTGACGGAAGCAGGCCTTGAGCATGTGGAAGTTCATCAAACGGCGGGACACCCTATTATTACGGCAGACTATCTGCATGCCGAAGGCAAACCAACCGTGCTCGTTTACGGTCACTATGACGTACAGCCTGTAGACCCGCTTCATCTGTGGGAAACGCCGCCCTTCGAGCCGGCTATCCGTAACGGCAAATTGTATGCACGCGGAGCAACGGACGATAAAGGCCAGCTTTTCCTGCATGTCAAAGCTGTTGAAGCCATTTTGAAGCAAGAGAAAGAGCTTCCGGTCAACATCAAATTCTGCATTGAAGGCGAAGAAGAGGTGTCCAGCCCGAATCTCCCGCTCTATCTTGACAACAACAAGGACAAGCTGGCCGCAGACGCCATCGTGATCTCGGATACATCCCTGCTCGCACCTGGCAAACCGGCCATTTCCACAGGCCTTCGCGGATTGTGCTCCCTGGAGTTGTCTCTGGAAACAGCCAATACCGACCTTCATTCCGGTACATATGGCGGCGGCGTACCTAACGCCTTGCATGCCCTCGTCTCCCTGCTCTCTTCGCTTCATGACGAGCAAGGCCGTGTCGCCGTAAAAGGCTTCTATGACGGCGTGCTCGAGCTGTCGCCTGAAATGCGCGAGGAATTTGCCAAGCAGGAATTCGACGAGGATAAGCTGAAGCAGGATCTCGGCCTCGATTCCCTGTACGGTGAGGAAGGATTCTCCTTCGTTGAACGCGTGGGAGCGCGTCCGACCCTTGAGCTGAACGGCGTATATGGCGGATTCCAGGGTGAAGGCAGCAAGACGGTCATTCCGAAGGAAGCTCATGCCAAAATTACTTGCCGCTTGGTAGCGGACCAGGATCCGCAAGCGGTTCTTGACGCAATTGAAGCCCACTTGCATGCCCACACTCCAATCGGTTCGAAGATTACGTTTAAACCGAAGGAAAAGGCATTCGCCTTCAACATCGATCCGTCCCATCCAATGCTGCAAAAAGCCGCGGACGCCTTCGAACATGTCTACGGCACGCGTGCCCTCTTTACAAAGGATGGCGGATCCATCCCGATCGTGGAGAAGTTGTCCAGCACGCTTGATGCTCCTGCCGTCATGATGGGCTTTGGCTTGCCGGACGAGAATCTGCATGCGCCGAACGAGCATTTGAATTTGGAGAATTTCGATAAGGGCTTGCTGACGATCGTTGAGTATTTGAAGCTCGCGTAAACTTTTGCCGCCAACGGCCAAAGCGTAGACGCCAACATCACCTGGATACCGCGACCTTCACGCGGGAAGGAAAGCCCAAAGAGTAATCGTAAAGATCCTAAAAAAGAACGCGTATGGCGGGATAACCGAATCCCTGCCAATACGCGTTCTTTGTTTTTTAAGAAAAGCCTCTTACGCCATGCACATACCGACCATCGGCCTGCGGCTTCGGTTTACCGAAGAAATCGGCCATGGGGTGTGTCCTACAAAAAACTTAATACTGGCTGCTATCCCCAGACAGGTGGATGCCGTCTCCAAACAAGCGAGATTCCATCCTAACAGACGGCCTCCGTCACCAAAAAGGCGGGTTCTATCACCAACAAGCAGCTACTATCACCACAACAAGCCGCATCTAACGGACCACAGATCCGTTATTTGCACGATTCAGGCGATTTTCTCATCCTAACGGACACCATGCTCTTCTGTCAAGAAAGTGGACACCTTTAGAAGTTAAGCTGCATTCTCGTAGTAGAGCTGTTCAA
>NZ_PDHM01000030.1 GCF_002573715.1 Paenibacillus sp. EZ-K15
GTACCGTAATCCGGTACGGGGACAGTGTCAGGCGGGCAGTTTGACTGGGGCGGTCGCCTCCTAAAGAGTAACGGAGGCGCCCCAAGGTTCCCTCAGAATGGTTGGAAATCATTCGAAGAGTGCAAAGGCATAAGGGAGCTTGACTGCGAGACCTACAAGTCGAGCAGGGACGAAAGTCGGGCTTAGTGATCCGGTGGTACCGCATGGAAGGGCCATCGCTCAACGGATAAAAGCTACCCTGGGGATAACAGGCTTATCTCCCCCAAGAGTCCACATCGACGGGGAGGTTTGGCACCTCGATGTCGGCTCATCGCATCCTGGGGCTGAAGTAGGTCCCAAGGGTTGGGCTGTTCGCCCATTAAAGCGGTACGCGAGCTGGGTTCAGAACGTCGTGAGACAGTTCGGTCCCTATCTGTCGTGGGCGTAGGAAATTTGAGAGGAGCTGTCCTTAGTACGAGAGGACCGGGATGGACGTACCGCTGGTGCACCAGTTGTTCCGCCAGGAGCATGGCTGGGTAGCTACGTACGGAAGGGATAAGCGCTGAAAGCATCTAAGCGTGAAGCCCCCCTCAAGATGAGATTTCCCAACTAGTAAGACCCCTTGAAGACCACGAGGTAGATAGGTTGGAGGTGGAAGTGCAGCAATGCATGGAGCTGACCAATACTAATCGGTCGAGGGCTTATCCAAA
>NZ_PDHM01000015.1 GCF_002573715.1 Paenibacillus sp. EZ-K15
ACCTAACCGCGTCGCGGCCGGGACTCTGTCCCTTAAGGTTCTCGGCTTCGTGAATACAAGAACGTTATATGAAAGGAATGCATATTTGGAGGTGTTACCTTGAAGCAATATCCTTTTGATTGCATTATTCAACTAGTATTTGTAAAAGAAGAAGAGCTTTTACCGGCAGATGTCATCCTTGTTCCCGGAGGAAGTCATACAAAGCCGATGAAGATTGCATGTGATTTATATAAATCTGGATTAGCACCATATATACTTCCATCCGGTGGTAATAATCCTAAGTTAACAATCACTGAATGGGAATTTCAAAGAGACATCGGTTTGTCACTTGGAATTCCTAAAGAGGCAATTCTTAAAGAGGATCAAGCTAAGAACACATTCGATAATGCAAGAAACTCATGGCAAGTCTTAAAAGAACATAACATTATGGTCACTCGAGCTATTATAGTTTGTAAATCATTTTTCTCAAGACGTGCATTAATGACTTATCAAACAGTATTCCCGTCAAATATAGTTTTCCAAGTAAAGCAAGATGATTTTAGAATAAGCAAGAATAACTGGTTTTTAAATGACCAAGGTATCAAGTATGTATTAACAGAAGCTGAGAAGATTACTAAATACTTTGGTCATCACATACCAAATTGGGTAAAGCAATTGTCTTAAACTTGAAGAAAGCATTCCCATCATATAACACTGTATTCACCCTGCGGGCCAGAAAGCTGCCCCATGGTCGCCGAGAGGCATTTCAGGGAAGTGGAACCAGGCGACAACCCTGCATCGACAACCGCATCGCGGCCGCTCCCGTTGGTAGCTTAAGTCGGTGAGGGTTCGTCAATGCGGGCACATTATATAACATACTTGCTTAGATAAAATTCATTATTATGATACAAATGGTATACCCATAATTGTGGGCTAAAATAATTAACTATCTAGGTACACGGAGGGGAAATATGCTATACGGACAACGAGTAACATTACGGCCTGTTGTTGAAGAAGATTGGGAACTACGATATGAATGGCTGTCCGATCCTGTAGTTAACCGAACGTTACCATCAGGAAGTGGTATGCCCCTAACACCGGAAGTGGTCAGAGAACGTACACGGAGGTACGCGCAAACAGATTCATCAGCTGTCTATTTTACCATAATAAAAGAAGACGGCATCCCGATTGGCAGTACCCAATTGTTTAAGATCCATCCTTGGTCCAAGCATGCTGAATTTGGTATTTGGATTGGGAACAAAATGGTATGGGGGCAAGGTTATGCAACAGAAGTGACAAGTGTTGTCCTGGATTTTGCGTTCGAGCGTTTAAACCTTCATAAAGTGTATTTGACGGTAGATGCTGATAATCCTGGTGCTATTCGGAGTTATGAAAAGGCTGGTTTCAAGAAGGATGGCATACTAAGAGACGAGGTCTATAAAAATGGTCAATATGTCGATCGTATAATGATGAGTATTTTGAAACATGAATATTTAAAGAAATCTAATTGTTCCCAATAACAAGTGAAAGATACTGGAAAAAGGATATACAGGACATGAATTATAATGAGTCTATTATATTAAATTTGTAAGATATTATTAAGTTGAAGGAATCCGAAAGCCAATCTTGTAAGTGAGATCAATGATGTCAGAGAAGTATCGTATTTCAGTGGTGATTCAGGAAGGCAAGTACGTCATATAACATTATATTCACGCTGCGGACTTACGCCCCTTGATCGCCCGATGTATAATCATGGGAGATAACTCAGACGACACACGAGCTGACCTAAGATAGGAGCTATCTAAGGTCGGCTCGCGTCGTGAATACGGGAACGTTATGTGAAATCAGCCTAAATACAGAGGAGAATGTGAATGATAATTCGTGAAGCTGAAACAAATGACGCCGAAGCTATTGAACGACTATATAAAGAGTTGCTTCCAAACAACCCAAAAATAAAAGTGTTGGAAGATAGAATAGAAGAAATTAAACAAAATCCTAATAGTTTCTTGTTCATTTGCGAAGTAGACCAAGAGATCGTTGCAAGTGCACATCTGCATCTATGTTTAGATGCGTTGATAGAGTCACAACCTTTTGGGGTTGTAGAACGTGTAATTGTATCTGGAAACAGACAAGGTCAAGGTTATGGATCGCTCATTATGAAGCATATTGAAGATCTGTGTATTTCAAGGGATTGTGTTAAGGTCTTTTTAACCAGCGGAGCTTCGAGGAAGCAAGCACACGAGTTCTATACAAAGTTAGGTTATGACGGTGATTCGAGTAAAGCCTTTAAGAAGTACTTATAATTTTTGAAAGTTTTTCGAAGATGAGGCAGACATCACATAACACCATACGCAGCGGGGCGTTCGCCCCTTGGTCCGCCAAGAGCGAAGGGATTTCACTGCGGAGCGAATTCAGAGTACAGGGAAGCGTTGGCGGACAACCCTGCGAACCTAACCGCGCCGCGGCCGGCCCTTCGGGCCTTAAGGTTCTCGGGTTCGGGAATACAACAACGTTATGCGCCATTACCGGTAAATATTAAAGATAATATTTAAGGAGATAATTTATGAAAGGTAAGATACTCTTATTATTTTTTATTACGATAGTGTTTTCATCTTGTCAAAATATTAGTCAATCGACTACCTTGAACAGCGAAACTAAATCAATAATGAATTCTGAACTGCCTCCTGATGTAGTGAGTACAGGTAATGGAACAGAATCGAAAGAAATAACTGAAGGTCGATCAGATCCTTCTAACAATGAAGTGTTATCCATGAGCATTGGGAACTATGAATTGAAAGGAGAATTTTATGATGAAATGCTTCGAAATCCTATAGATCATGATTATGAAGTGGAATTTAATGAATTTCAAAATTCCAAAGAGATTATTACAACATTGGGATGGGGGGCGTTGGAAAGTAAATATACAGAGATTTGGGATAAAGAGTTGAATCAAATATATAAAAAGCTTCTTTCTAAGTTGGATAGAGAACCAAGAGAAGCACTAATTGAATCGCAGAAAGAATGGTTACAATATCACTTAAGGGAAACAAAATTTGTAGAGAAGACATTTATTGATAATGGTTACCTTGGATCACGAGGATCGGTAAGCTTAGTCACAGTTATAAAGGAGAGAATAAGGGAAAGAACAATGCAATTATTTGAATATCGATATTTGCTAGATGGTGAAGTTGAGTTTTTATACCAAAGTAAAAAATAGAGTTGGAATCTTGATCAAAGTTTTTTAGGTGATGATTCGAAGACAGTAACGGCGCATAACAATGTATTCACGCTGCGGGAGCTTAAGTTCCCTTGGTCCGGGCCGAGGAACTTCGGAGAAGCAGAGTCAGCCGGACAACCCTGCGAGCCTAAGTCTGACGACCCGTTCCCTGCGGTCACTTAAGCCTCTCGGGTTCGTAGATACAGGAACGTTAACTGAAATCAACGAAAGTTGTATTTAAGATTCACATAGATACCTATTTCAATCAACAGGATAAGCCTTCTTGATGTTGGTTCTGTTTAGAAGATAGTCCGTACTGGTTTGATGGAAATCGGCAAGTTTAATCAGTATTGCTGTGGGAATATCGACTTCGCCGCGTTCGTAATTACTGTAGATTCGTTGACTACAATTTAGATATGCAGCAATTTGAGACTGCGTCAAATCTTTATCCTCACGTAAACTTCTGATTCTTTCGTACATACCTAACACCTCCATTACAAGAATACCTTAGCGAATTATTCGCTATTGATCTTTAGCGATAAAATCGCTAAAATATTCTGTAATGAACTTATTGGAGGGAGAGGTAGGGAATGAATAGCATATTGGAGCAATTATATTTTGGAGAAATTAGACCTGAAGAAGTGATTGTGCCAAAGAACCCTGAATACAGATCTCTAAATAACAAAATTTCCGACTCGAAGGAACAACTTAAGATGAAGCTTTCAGAAAATGATATGGAACTTCTTGAAGAAACATTTGATTTACTTGGGATATCTTCCTCAATATATTCAACCGAGGTTTTCATCTATGGTTTTAAAATGGGTGCTCTAATGTTTACTGAAGTGTTTGCTAATAGAGGATAGCCTAAGTGACTTTTGTTAAAAGTATTTCAATGAAGTTGGTATAAAGATTATTTCAAGTTCGAGGATATAGTTGTTCAAAGAGGTCGTCGACATCGGTTAACACGGTATTCGCGCTGCAGGGCTATCACCCTTTGGTTGTCAGATGTATAATCTAGGAAGAAAGCTCAGACAACAAGCACCCCAGCCTAAGATAAGAGCTATCTAAGGCTGGGGTGTTTCGTGAATACCTGAACGTTAGGCGAAAGATCACTAGAAGAGTAAAAACAAAAAAGTACAGGGGATCAAATGAAAAAAGAAATTATAAAATACCTTAATGATAATTTCCCGAATTTGGGTAGTGACATACATATAAGATTTGAACTTGGGGAACCATTTCGAAATGGTTCAAATCGAAGAATTAAACAAGTGAATAAAAGAGTTGTAACTATATTTGAAGAGGTTTTTGACCAAAATGATTCTATTTTTGTATATATCAAAGATTGGGGGATTATAGAAGATCTTATGTTTGGGAATACAACACCCGAATATCTCTACGAGTTACTAAATGGAAGGACAATAGAAGAGGAAACATTATTTGATTTAGATGAAGACGAAGATGAAGAAGGAAATACAATTGAAATAAAGCAAGAATATCAAGTCAAGATCTTAAATGGGCTTGTTTCTTCATTTCCATATAGGCAAATTCTTGAAGGGATTAGTCATTACGAGCAAGGAAGAGAGCCCTCGATAGGTCAAAGTGTCTTTTTTATTAATAAGGACAAGGACATTGTATTTAACATGTATGATGATAGAGGTTGTATTATTTATTCAAAAACTAAAGAACAATTAAGACACCTATATGTGAAATATAATGATTGGATAGTGAATTATTGGAGAGATTATTTCGATAGATTGTTCAAGGATGAGTGATCCATCGTCTAACAAAACATTCCTGCTGCGTCGCTAACTCTCCTTGGGCCAAGAGGGATGACAGAGATCCGGATTCAGGAGACACATTCAACCGGCTAAGTCTGACGACCCGGACCTACGGTCCTTAAGCCGCTTGAACGTCAGAAATGCCAAACGTTATAAGAGATTCAGCGCAAAACGAAAAAATCAACATAATTTGTGCATTAGCGCACTTGGCATTTGTGGCCAATAATAGTATCGCGATATATTAGACGAGATGAGGTTAGTAACTAATGGAAATAAAATTGCCTCTATTTATCGTAACGGGTGCAAGTGGTTCAGGGAAAACATATGTCATCAAAGAATTACGAAGAATGATGCTAGATTATGATGTTTTTGACCCGGATAATCTTGTCGAATTTATTGGACATGATTGGGAGAAAATGCGAAATATTTGGCTTCGGGTTGCACGAAATATCGCTCAAAGTGGGCGCATGACTATAATATGCGGAACAATGATGCCTTGGGATATTGAAAAATGTGCTGACTTTCCTTTTTTTAAGCATGTATATTACATAAACTTACATTGTGATGAAGAAACCCGCGAGAAACGTTTGCGTGAAAGAAATTGGTCAGAGGAAGAGATTCAAAACCACAAAAACTTTGCAAAACGATTGCTTGAGATTGCCGATGAAGTCTATAACCCACCTATGCCTACTATTGATACAACGGATACTGATGTAACCGAAGTCGCCTCTCGGATAAAAGAGTGGGTTCACCAATACGCTTGAATTAGCGGAAAACGATAGCTCAATACAAGCAAGAAGGCAGCCGATCACGTTGAGATCGGCTGCCTTTGTTTAGGCTTTAGCCAGTTGAGTGCGTGAAACGCGCGAAACAAAAAAACGCCCGATATGCGGGTGGAGGGAACGAGGGTTTGATCAATAAGACCCGTTGGACGGGTATTTATGACTTTTCAGGATTTTTAGTTGTTGTTTTATTGCATGATTTATTTAACAAAAAACGCTACATATGTTCTAGTGGATTTGATAAAACCATGGATCTAAGCTTTTCCTTTATTACGGTTGGATAGATTTTTGTAGTACTGAGTTCTTGATGACTTAATAATTTTGCCAAAGATAATAAATCGGCCCTTCAGTTTCGTTGTAAAGCCCACTTACTTAATATCTTGTAAGAAATTCTTGAAATTTCAGAAATTTATCCGATAGGAGGATGCTATTATACAACTACAAATAAAGATGAGGTGATGATATGCAAACGAAATTGGCAGCGGACGCCATTCCCCTCTCCAAAAAGCGGAAGTCATGGATAAGGACAATACAAAAGTATAAAGTGATGTATGCTCTCTTATTACCGGCCTTAATTTACTTTGCCGTATTCAAATACATTCCTATGGCGGGAATCATGATTGCTTTTAAAAACTATAACCTGGCTTTGGGACTATGGGATAGCCCATGGGTGGGATTCAAAAATTTTACGGATTTTATGAACGGCGTTTATTTCTGGGACATCATGGGAAATACGATTATCATATCGCTGTATAAGCTATTGTTCGGTTTCTCCGCTCCCATCGTACTCGCTTTACTCCTCAATGAAGTTTATAGCCAAGGGTTTAAGAAAATCGTACAAACGATCACTTATTTGCCTCACTTTCTGTCATGGGTCATTGTTTATGGAATCTTGGTGGCATTATTAGCCCCAGGGGATGGTCTCTTTAACATGATTTTGAAGGAAATTGGTGTTGAACCCATCTCATTTCTAACGGAACCTGCCTGGGGCAGACTGCTGATCATCTTATCTGAAATTTGGAAGGACATTGGTTGGGGAGCGATATTGTACCTTGCAGCATTAGCAGGAATCGATCCAAGTTTATATGAAGCGGCTCGAATGGATGGCGCTTCCAAATGGAGACAGCTCTGGCATATCACTTTACCCGGCATTCGAGGAGTCATTATTCTGATGCTGATCCTTAAATTAAGCCATATTCTGGATGCTGGCTTTGACCAAATCTTCATGTTTGCCAACAGCTTTAACCAGGAGAAGATCGACATTATCGACACATGGGTATACCGTGAAGGGTTGGAGCGTCTTAAGATTGGCTTGGCTACTGCTGTAGGATTGTTTAAAGCTGTCATCGGATTTATTTTAGTGTTGGCAGCGAATAAGCTCGCCAAAAAATTCGATGGGCAAATTTGGTGAGGTGGTTATTAAAATGATCAATTTGACAATCGGGGAAAAAGTCTGGCAAGCCGTCGTTTATTTGATTCTTATTTTTCTATCCCTACTTTGCTTACTACCTTTTCTATATGTGGTTGTTGTCTCAGTGACGCCAGAATCGGAAGTGTTAAGAAAAGGGATTGTTATTATACCAGAATCCTTTACTTTTATAGCCTATAAAGAAGTATTCATTTCTCATGGTATCGGGCAGGCGTATAAAATCACATTGTTTCGAACGATTGTAGGCACTGCGTTAAATGTGTTTTTTACGGTAATCGCGGCGTACCCGTTATCCAAAAAATATTTGCCAGGACGAAGTCCGTTTTTACTATTCATTGTGTTTACCATGATGTTCAGTGGGGGGTTAATTCCGACTTATTTACTAATCCGCTCTCTGGGATTACTAGACAGTCCTTGGGTATTGATTATTCCAAATCTCATTAGTGCTTTTAATCTGGTGATTATTAAAGGCTTTTTCGAGCAATTGCCTGGCGAAATCGAGGAATCAGCGAGGGTTGACGGTGCAAGTGAGCTTCAGTCGTTATGGCGGATCATTTTACCCCTGTCTTTGCCCGTCCTTGCCACCATTTCCTTGTTTTACGCCGTCGGCCATTGGAACAGTTATTTCGATGCTATTGTGTATATCAATGATTCCAATTTCATGCCACTTCAAGTTGTCTTGCGCAACATTCTGCTTAACGTCGCAACACAAAGCGCTGATTCGATTGCCAATACCGGAGCAGTTAGCACATTCGCTGTGCAAATGGCGGCTGTCGTCGTGACTACGGTTCCGATTTTGATGGTTTATCCTTTCATGCAGAAGCATTTTACCAAAGGTGTGCTCTTGGGATCAGTTAAAGGTTAAAAGACGTTCCAACCTGAGTTATTACGGGGAAACCGTGATAATATATAAGCAAAAGGAGAGGTCAATATGCAGCGTAAAAAGATTTCATTTGCTATTCTGACGGCAATAGTTGGTTTAGGAACGTTATTGTCAGGTTGTGGGGAAAATGGAGAAGTTACATCGACAGTTTCGAGTAATTCGCAAGGTGAGCCTGGTCAGTTTGCAACCAAAATGAAAATCTCGATGTTTAACCAAGGCACTTTCAACGCGGCTGCTCCGATTCCTCCCCGTGAAGAAGATATTCAACGCCAAATGTTGGAAAAAGCAGTGAATATCGACTTGGAAATGATGATTCCTCAAGCTGGGCAGGCAACAACCAAACTGAATACGCTCATTGCAGGCGGGGATATTCCAGATTTGATCTTCTTGAAGAGCCGTGCTGATCTCGCACAATATTATGACCAAGGCGTTCTTGCGGATTTGACACCGTATCTGGATCAATTCCCTGAATTACAGAAACGGTTTGGCAACGACTCCTGGGAGGCGATGTCCTATCAAGGAAAAACCATTGGAGTTCCAGGCTATGATAATGTAAACGGTATCAGCCGAAGCTTCTTCATCCGAAATGATTGGCTGAAAAAGCTGAATATGGAAGTGCCAACGACACCTGATGAGCTGTTCGAAGTTATGAAAGCCTTTACAGAGAAAGACCCGGACGGTAATGGCAAAAACGATACGTACGGATTCATAGGCGGTATGAATAAAGAAGGCAATTTGCAAACCTACGGCTTCGATAGCTTGATGTGGATGTTTGGCGTCAATCCTCCTTCAGCCGTTGAAGTGAAAGATAATGAACCGGTATTCCTATTTATCGATCCCAAAATGAAAGAGGCGCTTGCTTACATTAATAAAATGATGGCAGCCAATGTGGTAGACCCAGACTGGGTGACGATGAATTCGCCTGAGTTGTTGGACCAGAAGTTATTTAAGGGTAAAGTTGGCTTCATGATCAGAGATGCCCGTAGGCTGGAGCCGGATTATCAGCAGAAAATGAAAGAAATCAGTGGAGAGGTGCCGGAATGGATCGTCATTCCTCCGATGAAAGGTCCTTACGGTGATCAAATTGTAGAGAGAAAATCGTTCCAAGGCAATTCATGGGCCATATCCGCGAAAGCGGATAAGGACAAAATCATTCGGATCTTGTCCATGCTGAATTATCTCTTTACGGACAAAGAAGCATATCCGAATTTTGCATACGGAATTAAAGGGATTCATTGGGATTTGGTGGACGGCAAGATCAAAAATAAAACCTCCGAATTATCGAAGGAAATGAAAGAAAAGTACCTATGGGTCGATCATTATAGAATGCCGCGCCGTGGTGATGATGCTGAGTACTTCAGCTTCCAGAATCCTAAGACGGCAGAAGCCTTCATGAACAATCAGAAATATGTGGGGCCAACGTTGCCCGGAAATTTATTGACCCCAGACCCCAGCGATACCTTGGATGCTGACCGCCAACGTTTCATTAATGAAAGCTTGGTCAAATTTATGACGGGCAAAGAGCCTCTTTCCAACTGGGACAATTTTCTCCAAACGTTGGATACCAAGTTTGACATGCAGAAATATAAGGACACAGCAATCAAGCAATTTAAAGAAGCCGGCCTTATCAAGTAATATAAAGGAAGAGAGTGGCTATTCGTAGCCCCTCTCTTTATTGTCATATGCTATTCTTAGTTTAATACAGAATTAAAAGGAAGATGATCGATGCGAAGAAGAATCAGCTTGCCTTTAAAATTATTTTTTATCGTGTTTGCATTTGTATTAAGCTGCATAATCTTGATTAGCCAATTGTCTTATCGCTATGTCCAAAAGGAAATACGAACCAATGACATTTATTATACCAACCAAATACTTGACAAGGTAGACCAGTATTTCACCGTTAATTTTTCCTCCTTCCAGACGATCCTCTTCTCGGTCGAAACATCGGTGAAAGCCAACATTGACAATACGGAAGTCATTAAAAAGCAATTAAGAGAGCTATATGAACTCAACAGTAATTACGTCAGTAATATTTATTTGATCAAAAGCGATTTATCCATTCTAGGGGGAAGTACACCTACCCGAATATTCGATGAACCTTTATCGGAAAGAGAGCCTTTGTTTGATGCGGCTGACAAGAACAGAAGGACTACTTTTGTTAGTGATCCTTACAAATCTAAGTATTCCGGCTGGACCGTTACGATGGTTCGATATCTGAACGGAGCTCCGTTTCCTATGGCTATTGCGGTAGATTTGGATCTAAATGCTATTGAAGAGACCTTGTTCAAGATTAATAAACAGGAACAAATGAATCTGGCTCTTATCACCGCATCGGGTCAAATTATTGCCGGATTTTCTGAGAATAAAGGACTACTGAATATTCAAGATCATACGTTTTCAATCGGAGAAACGTCAGCGGAACAAATTCTGGATACGACAGAAACAAGCCTTCAACTGCATACCAACGATGGCATTCCGGTCTACCTTCTCAAAAAACCGACGGAGAAATTCAACTGGACCATGATTTCGATCAACGATGAATCACGCTTGAAAGCAGCTTTGTCCCGACTGGAAACCTTTTATATCGAGCTGCTAGCTGCAGGTCTTCTCTTAAGTTTATTCATTTCTTTTTTTATTGCCAAATATATAAGGAATCCGCTATATGCGCTCAAAACAAAAATGAAACGGGTGGAGCAAGGCAACCTCACGACTACAATAACGATTAATCGAAACGATGAGTTCGGAGATCTCTCCCGAGCCTTCGATCGGATGCTGCAGCAAATTGTGGAACTGATTCGGCGAGCGGAGCTTCATAATGAGCTTGAGCGGAAGCTGGAGATTCAAGTGCTGCAGTCTCAAATAAACCCTCATTTTCTGTATAACACGCTTGGTTCGATCAGCAATGTTATACGTCTCGGACAAATAGAGAAAGTAGATGTGGTGATTGGGTCGCTCATTTCATTATTGGAATACGGGGTAGATGACGCTTCAGAGAAAGTTTCCCTACGCCAGGAATTACGAAATGTAGCAGACTATATCGAGATCCAGAACATCCGGTATAACAGAACTTTCCACTTGATTGAACATATCGAAGCAGGGTTACTAGATTTTCCGGTTTTCCGGATGCTGCTGCAGCCCCTTGTGGAGAATAGTATCTTCCATGGTTATAACGGAGGGGGGATCGAAGGCCCTATTACGATTCATGCGTACAGGGAGGACGGCATCGTCATCATAGAAGTCGTTGATCAAGGTGAGGGAATTCCAGCCGATCGAATAAAGCATATTTTAATTTCAGAACCAAGTGATGTGGAAATAAAAAGGAAAAGAATCGGATTAAATAATATCCATGGCCGAATAAGACTTCACTACGGAGAACAATTCGGGCTCCAAATCATTAGCATACCTAAGGAAACAACCCGTGTACGTGCCTTATTCCCGGCAGACTTGCTAAGAGGAGATGCATAATGGTGAGAGACTATACCTGCTTCATTGTTGACGATGAAGACCTGATCATTCAAAGATTGGAATTGTTTTTTAATGAGCTCTCCCATATGGATAAGCGATTTGTTCTCGTGGGAAAAGCGACTAATGGGCTGAATGGGATCGAGGAGATTTTAAAACTTAAGCCGGATATCGTCATATCCGATATTGTTATGCCGCGAATGGATGGAATCTCCATGATTGAGCAGTTAAAGCCGGAACTCCCCCATACCCAATACATACTTCTGACCGCCTATTCATCCTTTGAATACGCCCAGCGAGCTATTCATGCCAACGTGTTGGAGTACATTGTAAAGGTTCCCCTCAGGGAAGCGGATTTGAATCGAGCTCTAGATAAGGCAGCCGGAATTTTGAATGAGGTTAAGAAAAAAGAAGCGGAATTTCAATCGTTAAACGTATCCGTACTTGAAAATAAATATAGAGTCCGCAAGCAATTTTTTAACGAACTGATCAGAGGCGAAATTCCTTCTCATCGGGCATCGGATTTTGCCAATCGCATGCAGTTTCATTTCTTTCAAACCAACTATTGCTGCTTCATCGTTGAAATGAATACCTATGAAAGTTTCCGAAACGAATACTCAGCCGTTGATCAAAACATCTTGAAATATGCGATTACGAATGTAATCGAAGAAACGGTGATGAATGGTGGCAGCGGCGTAGCTGCGGATCTGTCCGATAATCGTTTTATTGGCTTTTTATCCTGGGAAAATAACCGTAGTGATATGGAAACGGAATATGCTTGCCAATCCTTGGGAGGGCAGATCGTCTCCCATTTACATCAATATTTGAATCAAAGGGTTTCCGTCGCTTTTGGAGGTCCGTACCGAGGCTGGGAATCGATCAAACAAGCGTACACGGAAGCTAAAAATGTGAGTGAGGATTTCTATTACCATACAGAGAAAGTCGTAAAAACACCCCTGCATCGGTTCCAATACCATAATGACAAAAAAGCAGACTTTCAGCAGAAGCTGGCTGATTTTCTGATATGGGTGAAAAGGAAGATTTCCAAGGAAGAGCTGGACAATGCAATCGCCGATCTGAACCAATTTGTTACGGATCATAAAATCCACAAGTCCATCATGGCACCGATGATTAGAGACTTGTACAGAGACATTACCAAGAAGTTTAAATCGGGGAACAAGCTGTACACGGAAGCAGCAGAATTCCCCATGGAATTTATGGCATTTAAGGAGCAACTCGCCTATATTGGCGACTTCACCTTCGAATACGTACACGCGGGCCAACTATTACATCGTGCAGAAATCATGAGTGCTATGGATTTTATAGAGAAAAACCTGAAACAGCGTTTAACCCTGGAGGCTATTGCCGAGGAAGTGAATTTAGCACCATCGTATTTTAGCAGCTTATTCAAAAAAACAATGAACGAAGGCGTGATCAGCTACATCAACCGTAAAAAAATCCAATTAGCTCTCGAACTGTTAAATGTTCAGGATTATTCTTTATTGGAATTGTGCGAGGAAGTAGGCATCGTCAATGAAGGTTATTTTTGCAAACTATTTAAAGAATATACGGGTGATACGCCTAAGCAATACCGGATAAAAATGACGCGCTACGAATCCAAATAAGGATGCAAAAAATGTATGATTTTTTCGCGAAATCATGTAAAAAAAAGAGGACCAAAACAATTACCATGATAGAAGCATCTAATCATGGAGGTTATCAAAATGGAGCTTATAAAGGCAGATGTAACCGTCGTAGGCGGAGGTATTGCTGGGATATGCGCTGCCATTGCTGCCGCACGCCAAGGGCTGCAGGTTTCACTTATTAATGATCGACCGGTTCTTGGGGGAAATGCGAGCAGCGAGGTCAGGGTTCATATCAACGGGTCGGCATATCTCGGAAACAGTCCATCCTATTATGCACGCGAGGGCGGGTTGGTGGAAGAACTCAAGCTGAAGATCTTTCATTATAATCCGTTATACAACAAGAAGCTTATGCTTTCGCTTTCGGATACGGTCTTGCTCGACATGGTTTATGATGAGCCTAACATCTCTCTATTCCTGAATACATGTGTGCATGAAACGGTCATGGAGAACGGCAGAATTAAATGGGTGGAGGGCCTTCAATTGGCTTCCGAAAGGAAATTCCGGTTTGAAAGCCGAACCTACATCGATTGCTCCGGCGATGGAGTTGTTGGATACCAGGCAGGTGCTCACTTCCGATGGGGAAGAGAGGCGAAGCATGAATACAAGGAGGAGTTGGCTCCTGAAGTGGCGGATCATTACACCATGGGCGATACGATTCTGTTTCAAGCCCGTGACGTAGACTATTCCGTTCCTTACAAAAGGCCTGGCTTTGCGTATGATATTACGAAGTTGGCCTTTTTCGATAGTATCAGAAAAGGCTTAAACCATCGGTCTTTTCCAAGGAAAATCAACGGGCTTGGCGGATTGTGGTGGCTGGAATACGGCGGACATATGGATATTATCAAGAATAATGAAGACATCGCATTGGAACTCCGGAAATTGGTGTACGGGATATGGGATTATATCAAAAATAGCGGCGAGTTTGACGATGTGGACAATCTCATCCTGGATTATGTATGCCCGATTCCGGGAAAGCGGGAGTCGAGGCGGTTTATAGGAGAGCACATGCTGTCTCAGAACGATCTTACTGCAAAGCCTCATTTCGAAGATGCGGTATCCGTCGGAGGCTGGTATATGGATCTGCATGCGAATAAAGGCATCTACGATGAGGGGCCGGCTACAGCATGGAATTTCGTGCCGGGATTGTATAATATCCCTTTCCGCAGCTTATTTTCACGAAATATTCCTAATCTCATGTTCGCTGGCCGCAATATAAGCGCTACCCATGTGGCTTTCGGATCGACAAGGGTCATGGCAACCTGCGGTTGTATGGGCCAGGCGGTAGGAACGGCTGCTGCGTTATGCATAAAATACGAGACAGACCCCGCGGCCATCGTCAAAGCCCATATGGGTGAGCTTCAAGCGCAGCTGCTTCGAGACGGGCAAACGATTGTAGGGCTTCAAGAGGAGTTGGATCCTTATTTCGCTGACGGATTAACGATTCGTGCCTCGTCTCAGCGCAGCTATAATAATCTTCATCCAACCGAAGAGATTTCCTTGGAGAAAGCGTTATGTTTGGTCTTGCCGATTCAGACATCCGTGGCCGAAAGCGTGCGGATCAAAATTAAAAATAGATCCGAGTATTCGGAAACTTTGCAAGTGAAGCTGTTTGGCGGGGAGCGGAAGGAAAACTATATTCCCACCAGCGAGCTGAAAGACTACCGCTTGCTTATTCCAGCTGGTCACGATGACTGGATTACGTTGGACCTCAGCTGCAAGAAGCCAGATGACGACAAAATCTACATCGTATTGGAAGGTACGGCGAGCCTTGCCGTACACGGCAATGAAGAGAAAATGACAGGAGCGGTCAGCTTCCATTATAGGCCGGAAGAGCCGTCCAGGCTGAAGAAAATCAATAAGAGCATTTGCTTCAAGGATCTGATACCATCCCAAAATATGTATAATCCCGCGAATGTCGTCAACGGTTTCTCCAGACCTTATGGTCTGCCAAACGGCTGGATTTCTGAACGTACGGAAGGACAGGAATGGTTGGAATTTGGTTTTGCAAGCCCCAAGAATTTGGATGAAATCCATCTTGTGTTCAATTCGCAGCTGAATTTGGAGCATTTCGACGATCCGATCGTGCCACTTATCCAAGATTATGATGTGACCTTAACCTTAGAAGACGGAACCGAGAGTGAAATTAATATCCGTGGGAATTATCTTTCGTTGAATAAACATCAGGTGCATGCAAAAGGGGTAACCCGAATCCGGTTTGATTTCTGTGCAACGTATGGTTCTCCTTATTATGAAGTGTTTGCTGTAAAATTTTTTGTTCCTAAAACGCTAAGTGAGGTCGGGTGAAGTCGCGATGAAGGAATTTTTCCCTCGAAGAGGGCTGCCTAATGTCATTCAGAAGTTGGAAAATGGGGAAACCGTGACAATCGTTTATTTCGGCGGCAGTAATACGCGTTCTGAAGGATACAGGGTCATGACGGCGGATTGGCTTCGAGGACAATATCCCAATGCGGATATCCGCTCTGTGAACGCAGGCATTGATGGGACAGGATCGGACCTGGGCTGCGCCCGTTTGGAGACTGATGTACTGCGTCATCAGCCTGATCTCGTGTTTGTTGAATTTGTTGGTAACGATGGCGGCGTTCCCGAGTCCAAGGCGAGGATCGAAGGAATTGTCCGACAGATCCGCAAGCGCAGCCGGTTTATCGATATCCTGTTCGTGTATACGGTTAAGGAGCGGGATTTGCCCTTATTTCAATCCGGGGAATACCAGAAGGGAGCTCTTATGCAGGAGGAAGTCGCCGACTATTACGGCATTCCTTCAATTCATCTGGGCGTTGCGGTCAGTCAATTGGTTTCGGATGGAAAGCTTATTTTCACCTCAAAGGCAGACGTGTCCATTCCTCGAGCCGTTATTTTTACGCATGATTCGATCCATCCGACTATTCCCGAAGGACACCAGATTTACACGGATACAATCACCCGGTCGTTTGAGAAAATGAGCGAACTTCGAGATCGCGTGGGAAAGGTCGAGCATCACTTGCCTCAGGACCCTTTGGTCCCGGCCAATCCTTGGGAGTATGCGACCATGCTGCCGCTAGATAGCTTTACTCTTTTTTCGGCAGGATGGTCTTACATGACCCCTGATAATTTTGCTTTGGTGCGCGAGTACGATTGGTTGTTCCCCGGTCTATGGCGAGCAGTCGATCCCGGAGAGGCTATCTCGGTGCAGTTTGAGGGAACCCACATCGGGTTATTCGATATCGGGGGGCCGGATTCTGGCAGATTGAAGGTGTCGGTGGATGGAGGAGAACCCTTTCTTATCGATCGATTCACACCCTATAACGATCATAATCGAAATCAGTATGTTTTCTTGCCGGAGCTACCGAATGGGAAACATACGGTTCGCTTCGAAGTTGATCACGAGAAGACAGACAAAGCGGCCGTGTTTGAGGCAGGCGGCAATGAACGAAGCATGGAGCATATTCGGCAGCATCCCGCTTGGTATGATCAAACGGTCATTCAGCTTGGGAAGTTGCTATTGGTGCAGCCGCCATTATAATGGATTTGTCCACTTGGAAGACCTACATTCGAACTGACTGCAATGGAGCGATCAATTCGAATGTAGGTTTCTTTTTTTACTTAAAATCTTATAAGAAATTCTTAAAATGAAAGAAATTTCACGGTGATGTGACATGCTATGATAAAAACGACAGAGCGGGATTACCCAGAAGGATCAGGCTGATTGCTTCTTTACGATCATTCGATCATTCGATCATTCGAGCAAAGGGGCATTATTATTTTGAAAGCGTTGTCATTAAGAGGAGAGGCTGTGATTTGTATGGTCAAAAGGAAGCTGTTTTTCTTAATCGTTTTCATGTTGACGATAGTAGTTCCTTTCAGCCTGGTCGGAATAAGGACCGCTTATGCGGAGACCTTACCTTATCAGACGATTATTATCGATGACGGGAGCATTACGATCAATGATGTTGTGACGCCTGATGCGGGTAACGAGAATAACGGGTTCTCCGCTCCTTATTGGACAACAAGCGCAGGAGTGAAGGGATACAATAATTCCAGTTCCAAATATACGGATGCCGTAGGTAGGAGCATCACATGGAATCCTCGCTTGGAAGCAGGGACGGCGAGAATATCGTTCTATAAGCTTGATTGGGCGGATAAAGCAGATAGTAATGTGAAGATTGAGATTGTTCATAACGGGACCACGGATGTCATGTTTATGGATCTTAGACCTTCGTCGGGTCCATCCGTTGGATGGGTGGATTGGGGGAGTATGAATTCAGTGGTGATGATACCGAATTTGTCAGGCTGACTCGAACACAACCTACGACGGGCACGATTATTACTCGGGCCGATGCAGTCAAGTTCGAAGGAAATATCAGGCAGCAAGCCCCGCCGTTGCCCCCGCTGCGGAGCCGCACATTAGCGAATCTCAGTTACACGGAAAAAGGCAGCATCGAAAATGATAACTATAAGGCGACCTTCTATGAGGCAGCATGGGATGGGGGCAAATCCATCGTTCGTGACTTGTTCTACAAGAACACGGACACGGGAAACTGGGTGCCGATAAATAATGTGGCGGAAAGACTTGAGGAGCAATGGGTTTTATTGGAAGGGAATGCGGGGAGCCGAACCAATTACTACGATACAATGAACAAACGCTGGATTACATTTGACGGGGTCACTTTTCCCGACAACCACACGGCGGTATTAACTGATTCCTCTCATGGAAGTGATTACGATTTTGAAGTGAACTGGTCCATGGCAGGGGATAAACCAGATGTTTCCTTAGCCTTCACACCTCGCCGCGATGGCAATTATGTGATTGGATATCAGTCCTTCACTACAGAGCTGATCTCCGGCGTCAATGAAGTATTAAATGGATTTAGGTCGCATGCAAAAATGGTAGGTACGGTGGAATCAACAAGCTTGAGGGAGCTGAGCGCTCCGATGAGTCTGGTTGAGAAGAATGACGGTTCGGGGAATCCATTGACGTATGGGGTATTTGTACCCTCGGAAGAGCTTCCGGTTGAATTTGAACCGACGGGAGGCGTTACGAAACAACGGCTTGGCATGAGCCTTGTCAACAACGAAGGCAGCGTGCAGCCAATCCTGTATGCTCCTCAATTAGGGACTTATTCGCAAATGACCGCGGAAAGCACCTATCAATTTCATATGGGACTAATCGCTCAAAAAAGCAATCTGTATGAGTCCTACGCGGATATTCTTCGCAACGAGTACGGTTACTCGGCATACCGGGAAAATGTCTCAGACCAGTCGCTTACTGACGCGATGTTCAATATGATCGATCTACTTAAGATAGAGCCGCAAGGGGACGACTCTGTTGATTATGTCCCGTCACCCAGCGGGTGGTGGAGCCGTGCCAAGGGCTTTATTGATATCGAAAACGAGGATAGCGTTCGAACAAGCTCGAATGCGGTTCTTCTGGGGGCTTACTATTTGACTGGAGATGACCAGCTTTACGATACGAGAGCATTGCCGTCCGTCCAGTATGGCGTATCGCGAAATGGTATCGGATGGTCGCCGACACAGAAGAAAGTATACGGTGTGCCTTCGTTATGGAAAATGGCCACCCTGCCGTTCGATGTCTCAAGCGTCGCCGCTGTTAATCAGATGATGGGCACTTCGGCAGGAATTGGGGCGCTGGCACAGGAAGAGTACCTCGTGCGTGATCCTGACCAGAAAGACCGGGGTCCTGTCATTCAGCCCCTGATGATGTATCGTATGACGGGAGATGCGCAGTATTTACAGGCTGCCAAGGATGCAGCCGACAGCTATATCATGCAGCATATCGATACGCCTGCATCCGTGAATGTAAGTAAAAATGAGTTCATTTATTATTATAGCAAGCTGTGGATGGAGATCTTGGAGCTTTATGAGGAAACTCAGGATCCCAAATACTTGAATGCCGCTTATAAGGAAGCCAAACGGTATGCCACCATGTTTGTTGCTCGTCCGGTTCCTGAAGGTAACGTTACGATTCCGCAGCCGGAGACGTATAATTACGCGGAGTCGTTCCATTGGCCGGAAAGCGGTAAATTTCAATATCCTAGGAGCAAGCTCCCAGAAGATGTAGCAGGAGGCGTACAAGCGGATAGTTGGCTTATTTCACCGAGCGGATTGACGTTTGAAGCGGGAAGTACAACCGGCTATTATCGGATGAATGCTCAGGAAGCTCCATTCATGCTGAGATTGTCGCTCTATACAGGTGATAAACTACTGCAGGATATTGCTCATAATGCGGTTATTGGTCGATATTCCAGTTATCCAGGTTATTACTATAATGGCTTCGCCGTTAGCCAACTTGAACCGGATTTCCCTCTGGAAGGCCCAAGCGGGGCTACATCCATCTATTATCACCATATACCGGGGCAGCTCGGGCAAACGATGGATTATTTGATCAGTGAACAATCGTTGAAATCGAATGGGAGCATTACATTTCCTTCCGTATTTGAAACTAATTTTTTATGGTTCAAATATCACCTTTATGGGAATAAACCAGGTCATTTCTACGGTAATTCCGACGTTTGGCTCTGGATGCCCAAAGGAATTATCCAGACTAACGATCCTCAGTTGAACTGGATAACAGGAGAGAGCGGGGATAAATTCTACATCGGGTTAAGCAACGTATCGTCAGATGAAGTTCAGACTTCAATCGAATTGAATGAACAAATCATTGGGTTCAACCCGGCACAAGATTATACCGTAACGATCATACGTGATAATGGCACACCAGAGCAAGCGATTATGAGTGGCGGAATCATTCAAGCCACGGTTTCAAGCAAGGGAATCACAGCTATCATTGTAGAAGGACTCAACATTGATGTGCCGCTGCACCAGGTCAGAACTGCGGATACATCGGATGCAAGCTATTTCTTCGATATCCACAGTCCAATCGATGCGGTTAAAGGCATGCTGTTCGTCAAACCCGACGAAACGGTTTATGATGCTTATGTGCAAGCCAAAACGACAAAACCAGCGACAATCCATTATTCCTTGGATGGCGGGGCTACGTATACGACCATCCCAGATACGATCTATCCGATGGAATGGTCAATACGGGTGAACGATTTATCCCAAACCTTCACGTATTATGTGGAATCGGAAGGGAAACAGACCCGCAAGCGGACACTCTATCTGCCTGATCAAGTAACGGAAACTCCAGTCCAACCCGATGATGGGCAGGATGGTTCATCTATCATTGTGGATAATACGGAGGCGGAGACAGAAGGCGTCTGGATAAGGGATACGACGGCTAACGACTATTACTATGATAACTATGTGTATGCCAAATCGACGGCCGGCACAGCGACAAGCAAAATGAAATGGCGGCCGGAGCTGCCGGAAAGTGTTACTTACAGTGTGTATTACAAGCTTCCGCAGATAACAGCTGCGAGTGAAAACTGGGCAACGAATGCCTCATTTACCGTTCATTATAGCGGGGGCACCGTGACGGTTACCGTTGATGAGACAACGGCGAATGGAACTTGGGTGCACCTAGGTGATTATCCTTTTGCTGCAGGTGATAGCGGGTATGTGGAACTAACCAATAAAGCCAACAAGTCAAGGGTAGTTGCCGATGCGATAATGTGGGTGGACCCGAACAGGATACCGCAACTGGAATCTGCGGTGATCCTGTCCGATCGGAACGAGCTGCAGATGACTCAAACCGCACAACTGAGCGTAACCGGTTATTTGGATAACGGTTTGATCGGTGATCTGACACAGGCAAATGTGCAGTATTTCGTGGATCGTACAGATCTGGCTGAAGTCGCTAGCAGCGGTAGGTTGACCCTTCTAAATCTCGATGGGGAAACGGATCACATTGAGGTATGGGCCACTGTAACGATGGACGGAGTGACCTTAACAACGCCGCCATTGACCATAACGATCAAGGACCTAACGGTTATCGTCGACAGTACAGATACAACGGGGTTATACACGACAGAAGGGTCTTGGAGCCAAAGCAATTTAGCCGGATACAAAATTGGGGTTAAGTCCCGTTACACTACAGTTCAAGGATCATCAGCAACGTGGAAAGGTCAGTTCCCAGAGGGGAAATATACGGTCTCCATCTACAAGCTTGTTCATACGACGGCAAACGATAATCATGTCAAAGTGGAAGTGAAGCATCAGACGGGTACCGAGGTCACGTATATCGATGCAACGGTCGGCTCATCGGGTTGGGTTAATCTAGGAACGTTCGACTTTACGGGAGACGGCAGCGAGTATGTTCGTTTAACCAGGGAGACTCCTACAACGGTAGACCCGCCAACGCTTCCTGCCGATATGATCTATACAAGAGTTGATGCAGTCAAGTTCGAACGGCATTCCGTTAGTCCGGAGCTGCTTGCAAATGAGGAGCCTGGTAAACCGACACTTTCTGAATAATAGCGGTGTTGCGACAGGCTTACATGATGGCAATTATGAGGTTACGATGAATATGTGGTGGGGAAACAATGGCTCACTGTATAAGTTGTACGAGAATGGCCAATTGATCCAAACGAAGTCAATGGCCGATGTTTCGCCAGCTGCCCAGACTTCCATGATTCCTATTCAAGGAAAGCCGAATGGAACCTATGTGTATACTTGTGAGTTATCGAATTTGTATGGAACGACTTCGTGTGATCCACACACCGTCACCGTGACTGAGGCGAATCCCGGCAAACCTGTGTTGTCCAGTGACAACTGGGATCAAGATGGGAACTATACCATTACTGCTAATATGTGGTGGGGCACGAACGCAGCACAGTATCGATTATATGAAAATGGCGAACTCATTGAAACGCAATCTTTATCTTCACAAACACCAAGTGCTCAATCGGCCATTACACAAATCTCTGGGAAATCTCCTGGCATTTATCAATATCGCGGTGAGTTTATGAATGGAAGTGGAACAACGGTAAGTGATGTTATACAAATTATTGTAAAATAACCCTAAGCGCTGAGTGGATGAGAACGATCCATTCGGCTTCTTTATTTCTTGGAATTTAGTATTGAACTATGAAAAATGCTTGTAAAACGATGATGTAACAAGACAGCGCATTTTTGGAACAAATGCCGGAGGATCCGACCGTGTTCTAATCTTTCAAGGCTCACAATTTCGATGATAATTCATTCCATGCAGTATATGCGCTAAACTGCCCTTACATGTTCCCAAGGCCGAAATTCACCAAGTGATTAAAGAAGTAAAACGGGTTATAAAGCCGGAGGGTCTCTATTGTTAGTATTTTATTCCTTCTTTCACTAAACTAAAAGAGTCGATTAAATGGAAAAGGTTTGTAGATACAGTCGTGATAGGCAAGGAACGCAGCAGCAACGCTATTCCCTTTAGTAACATCGTTACTTAAACAACATATTTTACGCTTTCTTAAAACCGCCGTAATGGTGGTTTTTGTTATAATAAGATTATCTTTCAAGAAAAAGGAGTATATCTATTGAATCTTGCTGTTCCCGTTACACAGTCACAATTGATGCAGATATTGCTTAACGTTTCCGTTATTCGCCCTGTCTTTATTTGGGGAGCCCCAGGGATTGGAAAATCAGCTTTAGTTGAATCATTTGCAGATCAAGTCGGACTTCCATGTGTTTCACTTTTAGGCTCTCAGCTTGCGCCAGAAGATATTATTGGCGTGCCTCAGATCGTTGATGGCAAAAGTCAATTTTGTCCACCCAAAATGATTGCTCGCAATGAACCTTACTGTTTATTTTTGGACGAACTTAATGCTTGCTCGCAAGAAGTCCAAAAAGCTTTTTACAGTCTTATTCATGAGCGTCGAATTGGTGATTATCATCTTCCAGAAGGCTCGATTGTAATCGGTGCCGGCAACCGTGCGCAAGATAGTGCAATTGTAAAACCAATGTCCTCTGCGCTCATTAATCGTATGTTCCATGTTCAACTTAATGTATCGTTTCAAGACTGGATTTCTTGGGCTTACGAAAACGAAATTCATACGATAGTTATTGAATATTTAGAGTCTCGCCCTGATCATCTTTGGAGTGCCCCTCCGAAAACGGAAGAACCTTTTTCCACGCCCCGATCCTGGCACATGCTTTCGGATGCACTTCGTGAGTTTGGCGATAATTTATCACCAGAAGTGGTCGGCATTTTAGCGGGTGGTTCTTTAACTCCTGCTCATGCAACACAATTTAAAGCTTTTTACAAAAATCTAAGTGGTAAATATCAATTAAATGCTATTTTAGAGGGCAAAATTTCATTTCCGTCTGCTGCAGAAGATCGTGATGTTCTCTATTTTCTGGCTCAATCTTTTCGAGCACAAATTATTAAAGAACTTCCTGCTCGAAAAGATGATATCAGTGGGAATCATAGGCAGTTTGCTCATACGGTGAAAAAATTGATTAAAGACTTGTCTGCCATTAGTTTTGAAATTGCACAGCTCGTTGTTGCGAAAAATGAACAATCCTCTAATATTCCTGACTGGCTAATGGTGGAAATTGTTCGTGACTTACCACGGCTCGCCGTTAAAGATAAGGGGTAATGATGTCAAAAAAATCGACACCTGTAAATCCAGCTTTAAAACAATTCCAAGCAGCAGTAGAGATAATTGAAAACCATCCTATATTTTCGCCTTTATGTTCAAGAACCAGTATTGTCCATCGTGATGGGACCCCTTATCCAATAAATGGTTGGGCAACTGTTACAAAAGGTGGATATATTTACACGCACCCTAAACGCCGAGGCGAAACCTCGGAGTGGGTCTATGTGCTTGCTCATTGTTTGTTGCATTTAGGACTTGGTCATTTGAAAACGAAAGATCATCCAGTGGCATGGAATGCAGCTTGTGATTTATACATTGCCAAATTTCTTGCTGATTTAAAACTAGGAACACCTCCTTCTGATATGGAAACACGAACGGATATGACCGTAAAGGATGAGGAGTTTCTTTATGAGCAATTTTGTGCACGGGGCGTTCCGGAAGTTTTGAAATATTTTGGCACAGCAGGTGTAGCAAGTTCGGATATGGATGTTCGGGATACAGCAGCGCGTAGCTATTGGGGGGGAGAACCCGAATGGGAAAAATACTTTGCAATTGGGTTATCTAACGCGGTCACAAGTGCTGTAAGTGTTGCAGGAGGTTACTCCGCTTCCCTGACAGATTCTACGAGTGTTAAAAGTGCTGCACAGCGGGCAAAACGGTGGTTCATGGACCGTTATCCATTGCTCGGCGCACTTGCTTCCGGTTTTTCAATTATTGAAGACCAAGCTATCTGCCAAAGATTAAGCATTTCCGTTGCGGCTATTGATGTTGTAGAACGCGAAATTTACATGAATCCAGCAGCTGGATTAACGGACGAAGAATGTATTTTTGTGATGGCGCATGAGTTATTACACGCAGGTCTACAGCATCATGAACGCTGCCAAGGTCGCGATCCTTATTTGTGGAATGTCGCTTGTGATTATGTCATCAACCTTTGGTTGGTTGAAATGCAAGTTGGTGAATATCCTAATATCGGTCTGCTTTTAGACCCAGAGTTGAAAGGTTTATCTGCAGAATCGATTTACGACAAAATGGTTGGAGATATTCGCTTATATAGAAAACTAGCTACGCTTCGTGGCAATGGATTAGGCGATATGATTGGCAAAGGTGATGCGTCGCTCTGGGATGTTCGAAATGGGCAAACGCTTGATGATTTTTGCAAGAATGCTCTTCAACAAGGTTTAATGTATCACGAAGAACAAGCTAGGGGTTTACTTCCTTCTGGGCTTGTTGAAGAAATTAGAGCACTTGGTCAACCACCGATTAAATGGGATGTTGAGCTTGCCAAATGGTTTGATTCATATTTTTCTCCACTTGAAAAAACGCGGTCCTATGCCCGTGTCAGCCGTCGCCAATCATCAACGCCAGATATCCCAAGACCTCAATGGGTTTACAGCGGTTCATCTGAGGATGGACGTACGTTTGGTGTGATTTTGGATACGTCTGGTTCAATGGATAAAAAATTGCTCGCTAAGGCGCTTGGTGCTATTGCTAGTTACGCGCAAGCTCGAGATGTACCATTTGCTCGTCTTGTGTTCTGCGATGCAGCTCCTTACGATGCGGGTTATGTTGCCCCAGAGACAATCGCAGATCGTGTTCAAGTCAGAGGTAGAGGGGGAACCGTTTTGCAGCCTGCGGTTGATTTAATCACTCATGCTGAGGACTTTCCAAAAAATGGACCACTTTTAATTATTACCGATGGTTATTGCGACAAACTGACCATTCGACGAGAACATGCTTATATATTGCCAAAAGGAAATGAACTACCTTTTTCTCCTAAAGGACCTGTTTTCCGTGTCGATTAAGAAACAATACGCACTGAGCAAGCTGAGGTTTAAAAGTATGTTAAACACAACTCACCTCAAAAAATAGAATTCAATAAGGAGCCTCATGCTTTACAGGAAGTACAATGGTTTCTATTCATGACATGCCAGATAATATTACGATTACAACGGAGTACGCTCTTGAACAGTTGAAATGATAAAAAGAATTATATTTTTTTGAAAGTCGAATGCGAAAAGTTCTATTTTTACGAGAAATCTGTCTCAATATTCGTAATATCAAATGATAAATGTTTAGAGATATACGGCTACAGTGAAAGAGATATGAATAAAAGGCTGGAGACCGGAGACCTGCAGGTGTCACAAATGTGATCTGCGGGTCTTTTTTTGCAGAAATGAGTGTATAAACCCGAGGAATGGATTTTCTCGGGCCAATCGCACGAAGGGCACTTGACAGAGCCTTCTGTGTAGAAGGTGTTTTAACATGCGAAAAACCGGTCCAATGTAGCGAAAAAGGTGAGTATTCACGTGTTGTGACATTCCTTTACAAAGCATTTACTGTAAGGAGGTACGGATCCAAGGTATATACAAGAGTTACTCGGGCACCAAAGCAGTCGAACAACAGTGCGTTATACTCATGTGTCTATGAAGGACGCCAGATAGATTAAGAGCCGGCTGGATTATTGAAATCGGGGTATTACGGAGAGGGAGTTCGTAGATATCCTGATGAAGGGAGTGTTTACGAAGTACGGGAATACACGTAATATGGAAGTATTCGCGAAGTTCGTAGATAAGACGTTAGCAGAAATCAGGGGAATGCTTAATTAAATTATAAAGATTAGATAAACTATTATTTAAGGACGGGGATTTCAATGAGTAGCTTGTTACTAACCTCTTGTGGTTTTTATACTGAAGATATTAAAAATCAATTTCTGGATTTTATTGATAGAGATATTTCTCAATTAAAGGTCTCTATTATTACAACAGCATCCCCTATGAAAGAAAATAATAGATATGCACAAAGGGCAATGCAAGATTTCAAGGACATGGGGTTTCAGCATATTAATTTTGTAGATATAGAATTTGATGACCCGCAAATTCTCATACATAGAGATGTTATATATATCAATGGTGGAAATCCATTTACATTATTGTATTACGCTAAGAAAAGTGGTGCTGATGAAATTATTAAAACACTGGCCGCACAGAATGTAATTATAGTTGGAGTAAGTGCTGGAGCGTTATTACTGGGGCCGAATATTAACATTGTCGATTTCTTTACTCCACAGATGAACACAATGGATTTAACGGATTTTAAGGCATTAGGTGTAACCGACAAGCTTATTTTTCCTCACTATGATAGAGAGGACGTATTTAAAGATAGTACTAATAAAACAATTGAAGAGAGAATAGTAGAATTTGAATCCAATGAGAATTGTAAGGTGACAAGGCTTAAAGATGAAGAATATATCTCAATCTTAATGAACTAAGCACATTGAAAGTAGCTCGAAGAAGCCCCTGAAATCTGCTAACAACGTATTCACGCTGCGGGGCTACGCCCCTTGGTCTGCCAGAGGGATTTCGAGGAAGTAGTATCCGGCAGACAACTCCTGCGAGGCTAAGTCTTCGACCCAGTCGCTGACGCTCCTTTAAGCCTCTCGGGTTCGTGAATACAGGAACGTTATAGGAAATCAGCGCAAAAACCGATAATATCAAACATCAATTAACTCTTAGTTTCCTTTAAACTAACAAGCAGATTAGAAAGAGAGGTTATTATGCTCTTCTGTCAAGAAAGTGGACACCTTTAGAAGTTAAGCTGCATTCTCGTAGTAGAGCTGTTCAA
>NZ_PDHM01000024.1:0-51323 GCF_002573715.1 Paenibacillus sp. EZ-K15
ATTTCAACGTTCCACCGAAGTGGTCCGTTTTACTCACTCGTTGTTCAGTTTTCAAAGATCAACTTCTTTGTCTTTCGCCGAAAACTCGTTTTCAGCGGCGACCTTTATAATATATCATGGTGCCCATCGTTTCGTCAAGAACTTTTTTTTGAAAACTTTTTAATTCGACATTTTCTTAACCGAATTATCAAAGTCCCTTTCGAAGGGGCGAGTTATAATTTATCACAGAAACAGGTGGCTCGTCAACATAATTCACCAAATTATTTTCAGGCTTCTTTTAACAAACGTCCTAAGACATCTTTGCACGGTTAAGAACATCTTTTTTCTACACTAACGTTAGATACTGTCTCCTTAGATGCTGTTTTATAACCGTTATATCAAATGCTTCGGCACAAAAAAGAAGGACTCGCGTCCTTCCTTAGTCGGTGTAGTACCGGATGGCTTCAGATCCATAAGATCGAATTCCTCTCCATAGCGGAACTTCCTTCACAAGTGATTGATACACCAGCTTGCGCATTACAATCGGCAGCTCTTTGCATACAGGTGCCAGCTCAGGGTGAAGAATAAGCTCCTGTATCGTCCAAGGATTCCGCCGGCTTCTTAAAACGCGAAGCAGCAGCGCTGCTGAGCTCTCTAGCTTGGATATCATGGAGAATTCATAGGCCAGCAGGGCCAGCTCCACTCGCTGCCCGAGCGTTTCCGTACTGACCGTAAGCTCTTCATATAATTTGCGGACGGGTGTATTCAATCCTGTAATCTGCTCCCAAACAGCCGACTCCGGATGAATCCCCCGCTCGATCAGCTCCAGCTGCCCCCAATGATGTAGACCTTCTAATAGAGTATGGTAAGCATCCAGAACCCGCTCTTCCTTCAAGTGCATCTTGGCATCCATATACTTTTGTAGAAAGTGGGCAAAACCAATAAACAATTTTTGCTCCCGGAACGGTTCAGCAAACCTAAGGAAATCACGGCGCAGATTGGACAGGCGATCTTGATCGTCTTTTATGATATCTCCTTCTAGGAAGCATTTGATCAATACTTTGTGTGTGCCGCTCAGGAGTTCCCGATGCAAACCGTCCAGTCCGATACTTACAACCTGGCAGCGTTCCCCGCCTACAATAGAATGCTGGATGGGAGGCTCATCAGGTGTTCCGTCATACACGACGACAATATTGACCTCAAAATCATAAACAAGTAATCCTTGCTGCCTTTTGTCCGAATTACGGTATGCTATCGCCCCTACAGCTTCCTCATCAACCGTATTTCCATAATAAAAAGAAAAGTTGGTTAATTCCACGTTTCCCTCCATACATTCCTTGGCGAATTTCAGCCATTTCAGTTATAATGTAATTCTACATGTCCATGTAAGTTCCTTCTTTTAGGAGATAAGATCTTATGAAGACGACAAACGAAAATACAAGATTTCATTTCTCGGTTCACGTTATTTCATAAACAACTATTTGAATGACAGGAGTTTTCGAGCCATGATCTTTAAGAACGCAAAAATCAACGCCTTCCGCACTTGGGGATTGCTGCTGACGATGCTGGGTATGGGCCTTATGGTGCTTGGTACAGCCGGAATCGTATTCTTCGGCCAAGCAGGCAAAATATTTGCCGGAATCGGATTGGTGTTTGGCCTGATTATGATGCTGGGGAGTCTCGGCATTTACTTCTGGGCTGGTATGTTATCCACGAGTGCCGTCCAAATTCAGTGCCCGGAATGCAATAAATTGACCAAGATGTTGGGAAAAACCGACCGCTGCATGTTCTGCCATACGATTTTGACACTGGATCCAGGTCAGGCCAACATCACAGCAGAAGAGCTTGAAGCCCAGCAGACCAAATCCTAAAGGGATTTGCAGAACCTGCATATTCAATAGGATTCGCAACTCGTAAGACGATTAAACACAAAGAACCCGGTCATCCTCGCGATAACCGGGTTCTTTATTATGATATGAAGATAAGTTCTGTTCATCCTTAATCATGTATGGTCTTTAAAACATGCCAGGTTTCCGGAATGGCAAAGCTTCGATTCCACGAAGCAATGCCGCCGAGCTTCAGTTTTTTGGCCATATTCACTCGGGACTGCAAAGAAGTGCCGTCCTCCATCCATATTTTCTTGATGGATTCTCCCTCTGTGAATTGAACATAGTTCTGCCCTGTACTGGCATCAAGCGTACCTTTCACTTTTTGTTCTTTAAGCAGGGTCTGCAGCTTCTCCATTCCAATCGCTTTCGAGGATACCTTCGTCTCTCCCGCTTCGCTTGTCTCCGTCCACACCCGTGTATATAACGGTACGCCCAACACAAGCTTGGACGACGGTACCGCGTCCTCCTCCATGATTCGCCTTACCGACTGCTCGGCCCATGGCAATGAAGATACGGATCCCGCTTTCGGACTCGCGGCCCAGTGCTCGTCATAAGCCATCACCATCATGTAATCAACCGTCTCTCCGAGCCGCTTCCGATCGAGAAAGAGCGACCACATCTCGCTGTTGGATTTTGGCGTAACATCAATAGAAACGATCAGCCCTCTGGCTTTGGCCAGCGGCTTCATTTCCCTCACGAACTGAACGACATGATCTTTATCCTTGGTATGGACATTTTCAAAGTCGATATTGATTCCGTCGAGTTTATATTGCTTGGCATAAGACAGCATCTGCTTGATAATATGTGATCTTCTATCAAAAGTAGACAGCGCCTCGGTTGTCATATCAGGGTCGAAGCTGTTGTCCATCAGACCCCAGACCTCCATGTTCCTGTTATGGGCCCAGCTTACATACTGCTTAACGGCTTTGGATTTGACCGTGCCCTCACCATCCGCAATGTTGAACCAGGTCGGACTGACCACGTTGACACCGGGCAGTTCGCCAATGCGATCCGTGCTGGGATTTTTGGTATAAACAGCTTCCCATGCCAGATTGACTGACTGATCCTTCCATTCCAGCTCTGCCCGCGAAGGAGTCTGCGCAAGCAACGGAAGTTCCTTCACGTCCCCAAGTTTAATATGCTCTTTAAGAGCATATCCCGTATACCCGTTATCCGCCTGAACGAATAACCATCCCTCTTCTTCACGCCATACGCGAAGCCGCTCACCGGCCGGCATGTCCAGTACAATCGGAGACCTCTTCTCCCCGCTCTCGCGCAGAGCCACGGTGTCCTCAGGGTTACCGGGTGCTGCCTCGGCAAGCTGAATCGAATCCCCCGCACGCATCAGAATGATGGCGCCTGTCTCCGTGTCCTCGTGAACGACCACACCATAATGCTGTTTGAGCGGCTTAATCGGAACATAGGCAATGCCGTCAATCAGCTTAGGTGCGTAGGGAATGCTGACCGCCTTGCCGTTCAGCTCGCCCTTCGTGCTGTCCATCTTCATGCGGAATACCGATTCCGAAGTCGTTACAATGACGGATTCCGTTTTCTGCTCATAACGGATGTTGGCATCCACGCTCTCCTGAATTACCGTTATCGGCAGCAGCAGCTCTTCGCCGGAGCCCCGTGCAGGCTGTTCCTTCAGTTCCCCCTGAACAAAAATCGGCTTGTCCATTCCACGCCAGTCCGGCACGGTATAGGTCTGGTTCGGAAATAATGTGGTAACAACCCACCAGACCCCCGCCGCAATCAACAACAACCCCAGAAAGAAAGAGCTTCCTCTCGTACGCCTCTTCTTTCCCCGATATCTTCTTCTTGCCAACCTACTCCCCCATTTCACTCTTGCTCATGACTAATCCCTTGATACAGAATAACGCCCTTAAAAATAAAAACGTGTGGAATGGTTCATTCCGCACGTTCATTTATAATAACCGGCGTCTATTGGCAGGACTTGCAGAGCCCATACAGCTCCATTCGTAGTCCCTTTACTTCAAACCCGGTGCTTTTCTCAGCCTGTATTCCAACATCTTCAAGGGACGGATAGCTGAAATCTTCGATTTTACCGCAACTCTGACATATAACATGATGATGATCCGATACGTTGGCGTCAAAACGACTCGAGTTATCCCCGTACGTCAGCTCACGCACCATGCCGGCTTCAATAAACATTTTTAGATTGTTGTATACTGTGGCTACGCTCATACTAGGAAAATTAGGTTCCAGAGCCCGATAAATATCATCCGCTGTCGGATGGCACATAGATTCCACCAGATACGTTAAAATCGCATGACGTTGCGGCGTGATACGGACACCGGTCGTTTTCAGTTGTTCCAGCGCATGCTGTACGGACGTTCCCATGGTTGCCCACCGCCTTCAAGTTTAACTGGTTTTTACAAAACCTATACCGTTCTTAGACTTCATTGTACGGCGTTTCTTGGATTGTTGTCAATCCGGCAGAGGCGTCCAGCCCCCGCTGTTCCGGCCTTCCTCCTGCTCCGGATAGCTTCGGTAGATGTTCAGATTACTGTTTCCCTCAATACGTATGGAATGTTCGCCTGTACCGGATTCACCGGAGATGGTTTTCTGTTCGATCAAGAGATTGGGCAGCGTCGTCAGAATTCTGCCGTAGCTAATCGTCCCTTCTAGCTTGTAATCGCCCTCGAGCGGAATCTGAAGATTCATCTCTCCAACCGCACTGTATATATTCCAATCGCCGCCAATGCGGGATGAACGTATAGCCACTCCACCATTGAGAGATTCAGCGCTTAATTGCGACTCTGCCCCGCTGATCAGAATATTGCCGTTCCTCGTCTGAGCCCGGATAAGATCGGTCGTTCGCTTTACCGTCATATTCCCTACTTGCGTGGTTAAATCCGTTTCGCCCGTAATGTCGACGGCCAGCATATTCCCACGATTAGTGGACATTTTAATATTACCGGTAACGCCGCGCGCCGTAATTTCGCCATTTAAGGTCTTGCCCGTAACATTTCCGTATATCCGATCCATCGTAATAGGCCCATTACCGCTCTCCAGCAAAATATTCTCAATCGCTTCCACGCGGTTTAACGTAATGGCTCCGTTCATCGTCCGTATCTCAAAATTGAATCGTCGATCATCCGGAACCGCGATGTTCACGTTCATACGGGGCTGCCGTTTACCCGATTCTCCATAGGCCTTCCCCTTGGAACGAATCGTGATCGTCTTGCCTTCCCCCACTTCGATCGTCGACTGCTCAGCGATCGCTTCAGCTAAACCGGGCTGCTCATGATCGACCCACACTTCCGTCTCCACCTTGATATCGTCTACATCCTGCCGTGTGATGGAGATATCCCCGTTTAAGTGATCAACGATAATTTTCTCGGTTCCAAGCTCCACCGGAATCTCCAATATCGGCTTCTGGAACCGGTTATCTTCAGCTTCGCTGTAATCCACTCCCGCTGCCGTCAAGTTCAGGCTCACCCGGTTCCAGAGATGGAGAAAATGCTCCTGCTGGGAAATGACGAATACGGAGGCCGTAACAGCCACTGCCAGTAAAATCCCCCTCATGTCTGGCCGAAACCGAAATTCTTTGCCTCTGGCTAAGAGACGCGACAGCGTGTACCTGACTAAATATTCAACGCCGAGCAGGATAAACAACAGCGGCCACCAACGCTGGAGCGTAAATATATAATCCGTGCCTCTCCACTCGTCCAGCAGCAATAAAACGCCTGTACATACAAGCAGCAAAGCGGCTGTATATCGTCCCACTCTAATTTTATGTTTCATCCGTCTCCTCCCTCATCTGTTGGGCAGCTATCACCGTACACTGTGTGCGTTATAGGAACTTGCCCTTGTCTCTTCGGTGCCGGAGAGCTTCCCGGATGCCTGCCCATATCCCGATAACGATCAGCATGATGGCAGAGGCTTCCGCACCATAGTCGCGGATTCCTGTCTGCAGCCAAGGCGGCTTCTGATGAAACAAAATAAGCAGGGTCCCGGTAACAACCAACATGATGCCAAAAGCGATTCCCCGTTCACCCCGGAACGGATGGTTCCGTCCTCTTCCGTCCTCGGAGGCAGCGGCTACCTCACCACGTTTTTTTCGGGAAATAATATATTCTGCTGCCTGCAGCACGTCATACACGTTATAGAAATACCCTACCGGAATCAGAAGACCCAGGACGACAAGCAGCGGTACATTGATCTGCATACCGATGGAAGAGAAATATAAAAGCGCCGATATATCCAGCAGCAGCAACATAATAAATGTTATCCCCTTGCGGTACATACCGAGGTATAAATGACCCAGGCCCGGAATGAGAGCGGCTAATAGAAGTGCATATAACTTCCGCTTTTTTCGCTGCAGCCCCGGGTGACGCTTAACCTGGACCTGATGCCGTTTCTTCTTGCTGACTTCGGTCTGTGGTTCGGGTGTTGGATTCATAAACTTCTCGCCTCCTTCCAAACATCCTGGGACAGGCGTTGTTTTACGATGTTTTTCTTTGATAGTACCCCAACGAGGAGCCGAAGTAACTGGCAAAAAACTGGATAGACCGTCCACAGAAGGCCGGCAAGCCCGCAAAAAAACGGCACCGCCGGTGGTTCAGCAGTTGCCGTTTGTTATGGTTCATTCCATATCCTATTCAGCCGTTACCATCGTTACATGACCGACTCCCCGCAACTGCCGGGTAATCTCCATCGGTTCGAATTTGCGATCGGTCAAGACGTGCAGCGAAATTTCGAGCCCTAATACCGCAGGCTGCAGCTCCCCGTATGCCACACTACTTCGTTCGTTAACGATAAGCTTCTTGATCACGAATTCCTGTTCCTCCAGAACAGCGGATATGTCCTCCAAAATATTCGGCGTATTCGCTGCATGGACAGTGATGAGATGTAGTTTGCTGCCGCGGATGTAACGCTGCTCCAGCTTATTGAAGACAACCAGATTAAGAAGAATTAGTACGGTCGATACAATCGAGGCAAAATAAAAGCCAGCCCCGACCGCCAACCCTACGGCTCCCACAACCCAGATGGACGCAGCAGTGGTTAATCCGGTAATGGATTTACCCGTAAACAGAATGGTACCGGCACCCAAGAAGCCAATCCCTGTAATGACGGCCGTTGCCAAGCGCGCAGGGTCAATCCGAACGTTAATCTCGTCTACAAAATCAGAAAAACCGTAAATGGATAACAGCATAATAAGTGTAGAACCCAAGCATACCAATATATGCGTGCGCAATCCTGCAGCATGGTTGGAACGTTCCCGTTCAAAACCGATCAAGCCGCCAAGCAGCATAGCCAGCAGCAATCTTAATAGAATGGATACATTATCTATCACCCAAGGATTATTCAAAAGAACGATACTCCCCTCACGTCGGCTTCAATCGCTTATGCTATATCATTCATTGTATATGAAGATGGAACTCGGTCAATTCCACGCCCGGAGCAACCTCAAAAGCGTGATTCTTTACAAACCCGAATTTCTCATACAACGTTACTGCAGGCGTATTGCGCGTCCCTGTCGAGACCACGAACATGGGTGCCTCCTTGTAGGATTCCAACACATATCGAATTAAAGTCCCCGCGATGCCTTTGCGAAAATGACCCGGATGGACCATCATCCGTGATATGGTGACCTGCTCCTGTTCCGGCTCTACCGCAATAGCTCCGACAAGATCGCCTTCTTCATTTATATAACCAAAAAAGGTTTCCCCGCTCGTACGGATCGTATCGAAGGTATCCTGCAGCGGAGGGATTTCTGAGAATCCAATTAATTCAGCTTCCAAAGGGTACGCCATGTGCTGCAGACTCCATATCTGCTGGACGGTATCCCTATCCTCCAAGGATAATGCTCTTATCATATATTCATCCCCTAACCCAAGTTATTATTTCTGATATCTTAAAAAGGAACTTGCCCCTGATGCGGGGCAAGCTCCCATTATCTAAAAACAATTCGGGAACATGACGGATAAACGTTGATTATCCGTTCAGCACCTCAACCAGCAGTTTGTTGGCCAGCGCAGGATTGGCTTTCCCCTTGCTCTCTTTCATCACTTGACCAACCAGGAAGCCGATCGCTTTCTGTTTACCTGCCTTGTAGTCCTCCACGGATTGCGGATTGTTTGCAACCACCTGCTCGACAATGCTCTTGATCGCACCTTCATCGCTGATTTGGACGAGGCCCTTCTCCTCAACGATTTGCGCAGGCAGCTTGCCGCTCTCCAGCATCTCTTTGAAGACGGTTTTGGCGATTTTGCTGCTGATGGTTCCCTTCTCGATCAATCCGATCATCTCGCCCAGACCTTGGCCCGTGATCTTCACTTCAGACAGCTCCAGATTGTTCGAGTTCAAATAACCCAGCAAATCTCCCATGATCCAGTTCGATACGGATTTGGCATCCTTCGTATAGTTCAAGCTGTCCTCGAAGAAGTCGGCGAGCAGCTTGGACGACGTAATGACCGCAGCATCATAATCCGGCAATCCATACTCCGAAGCATAACGTGCCTTACGGGCATCCGGAAGCTCCGGAATCGTCGCACGAATCGCTTCTTTCCATTCCTCGCTAATATGCACTGATACCAGATCCGGGTCCGGGAAATAACGGTAGTCGTGCGCCTGCTCCTTCCCGCGCATGGAGAAGGTTTTTGCCTGTGCTTCGTCCCAGCGGCGGGTTTCCTGTACGATCACGCCACCCTCATCAAGAATTTCCGTTTGTCGGTACTGCTCATATTCCAAACCGCGCTGTACACCGCGGAAGGAGTTCATATTCTTCAGCTCGGCCTTGGTGCCGAATTCTTCCTGTCCCCATGGACGAAGGCTGATGTTGGCGTCGCAGCGAAGCGAACCCTCCTCCATCTTCACGTCGGAGACGTCGCAGTATTGCATAATCGCACGTATTTTCTCCAGATAAGCCTTGGCTTCCTCGGGCGATGAGATCTCCGGTTCGGACACGATCTCAACGAGCGGCGTTCCTACGCGGTTAAAATCCACCAAGGAAGCATATCCGCCATCCACGTGCGTGAGTTTACCGGCATCCTCCTCTAGATGAAGCCGGGTAATCCCGATTCGCTTCGTCTTCCCATCCACCTCAATATCGATCCAGCCGTTTTCACCGATCGGCTGATCGTACTGGGAAATCTGGTATGCTTTCGGAGAATCCGGGTAGAAATAGTTCTTGCGGTCAAATTTGCTGATATCGCCGATGGTGCAGTTCAGCGCCATCGCAGCCTTCATAGCATATTCCACAGCCTGGCGGTTTAATACGGGCAGCACGCCGGGATGGCCAAGACAGATGGGACATGTATGCGTGTTCGGCGGGGCTCCAAACGCAGTGGAGCAGCCGCAAAATATTTTGGAATTCGTATGCAGCTCTACGTGCACTTCCAATCCGATAACCGTTTCATATTTTGATGTAGACATCGATTGTTTCCCTCCTTCTCTGCCGCCGGTTTACAGTTCAGGGCGCCGTTTATGGTGTTCAGTATTTTGCTCGTAGGCATGTGCGACGCGCAGTACGGTCGACTCATCAAAGGCTTTGCCGATAATTTGCATACCTACGGGCAGTCCGTCCGCGAATCCGCAAGGAACACTGACTGCCGGCACACCTGCCAAGCTGACAGGAATCGTCAGGATATCATTCAAATACATCGTGAGCGGATCGTCCACCTGAGCTCCCAGCTTGAAAGCCGTAGTCGGAGCTGTAGGTCCGATGATGACATCATATTGCTCGAATACTTTATCGAAGTCCTGCTTAATGAGCGTACGGGCTTTCTGTGCCTTCAAATAATAGGCGTCGTAATAGCCCGAGCTAAGCGCATAGGTGCCCAGCATGATGCGGCGTTTCACCTCATCGCCGAAGCCTTGGCTGCGGGACTCATGATACAGGTCGATCAGGCTGCCTGCATTGTCGGAACGAACGCCATAGCGTACGCCGTCAAAGCGGGCCAGGTTCGAAGAAGCCTCCGAAGAAGCGAGCAAATAATACGTTGCTACCGCATAGTCGGTATGTGGCAGGGAAACTTCATCCCAGGTAGCGCCCATTGCTTCGAGCACCTTCAGTGCATTCAGGACGGTTTCCTTCACTTCAGCGTCAACGCCCTCGCCCAGGTATTCCTTAGGCACGGCAATGCGAAGACCCGTAACATCTCCGGATAACGCGCTCAGATAGTCAGGCACGTCCACTTTGGCAGATGTCGAATCCATTGGGTCATAGCCGGCAATCGCTTGCAGGACATACGCGGAATCTTCCACATTTTTCGTCAAAGGTCCGATCTGATCCAGCGATGATGCAAAGGCAACAAGGCCGAACCGGGATACGAGGCCATAGGTTGGTTTCAGTCCCACGACACCGCAATAAGAGGCAGGCTGCCTGATGGAACCGCCTGTATCCGACCCTAGCGCAAAGTATGCTTCACCTGCAGCTACAGCCGCAGCCGAGCCGCCGCTGGATCCACCGGGCACCCGATCTAAATCCCATGGGTTTCGCACCGGGTAGAAGCTGGAGTTCTCATTGGAGCCTCCCATTGCAAATTCATCCATGTTCAGCTTGCCGATTGTCACCGTATCCGCTGCACGCAATTTACCGACAACCGTCGCATCATAAACCGGTGTGAAATTGGACAAAAACTGACTTGCACATGTGGTGCGAAGTCCTTCTGTCACGATATTATCCTTGATTCCGACAGGAAGCCCGAACAACAGCCCGCGCGTCCCCTCTGAAGCCAGCTTCTCATCCAAAGCCTTGGCGGATGAACGTGCACCTTCTTCGTCCAAAGTAATAAATGCCTTCACCCGATCCTCACGTTCGGAAATACGAGTAAAAGCTTGGTCAACCAGATCGGTTACAGAAAGCTCCTTATTCTGCAGCTTATTATGTATCTCCGTTAACTTATAATCAAACAGACTCAAGTGTGTATCCTCCCTTCAGGCTATTCCAAAACAGCAGGTACTTTAATTTGATCGTCTTCTTCATCCGGTGCGTTAAGCAGCACTTTCTCGATGGGCAAGCTCTCGCGTACTTCGTCTTCTCTCATGACATTGCTGAGATGAAGCACGTGTGTAGTCGGCTCAACACCTTCTGTATCCAATTCATTTAACTTCTCGGCATATTGTAAAATCGCATTCAGTTGGCCGGTAAACATCTGCTCTTCTTCAGGCGTCAAATTCAAACGGGCCAGCTTCGCTACATGCTGAACATCCTTATCGGTAATGCTCATGGCTTTACATCCTCCTTCATGCCCCTATCCAGTTAAAGGGGTAAAGTCTGTCACGACAACTTTTCTCATTATATTGTAGAAGCATGCAAGATTCAATCCAAACAGCTTGAAGCTTGCTGCTTCAAAGTTACTTTTCCATCCCATCAAAAAAGAGTCGGCCTCAGCCGACTCTTCTAAATCCAAGCACGAAGATTCACTTGTTTGATGAAATCCGCCTGGGATATTGCTTCCTTAGTCTCTTCTTCCTCTTCAACACTTTCCAACTCGCCGTTCATCACTTGATGAAACAGCTTCTCATTATATGTCGACAGGGCGAAATCGATGAGCGCTTCCCGCTCGACCCGCTCGGCTTCCTGTTTCAACACGATTGATTCCAGCTCTACATCATCTGCCGGAACAAAAAAATTACGGTTGAGGCTCGGAATCCGAATGACGTAATCGAACGCATTGTCCGGATTTCGGTCATAAGCGATGATATAACCGTATTGACCGATTGGAAGATTCTGCTCAAAGGCGTCCGCAACGATTGTAATCTTTTCCCCTAAACGCAGCATCGTCTACCTCCTGAGTTGTCTATCCTTTTTTAAGAGATAAGAAAATATAAACTTCAGAGGCTTATCATCCTTATCTCGCAAGAAAAACTTCCGCTAAATACGGTCTCTCTTCTGATAACGTACGTCGATAGACGTTTTTCTTGTCTTCATAGTCTACTAAAAAAAGATAGAGATGTCCATGTGATTCAGATAAAACCTGAATCTCCCATGGAAACTAGGATTGCGGGGACAATGGACTCCTTCTGAGCAGCTTGGCGGCAACGATAATCGACACCACCATAATCAGCATGGCAACGAGTATCGGTGACCACGCGCTGCTCCCTATGCCAAGGATTCGCTCCGCGGCCATGCTGCTTAACCGGCCCGGGCTCCATTGAACGCGGGAGGGCAGCAGCCCGGATAAGAGCGAAAGTACGCCGGCAACGGCCAAGCTGATGAAGGCCGCAGCTGGCCCGCGAAGGAAGGCGCCGAGCGGCAGCACAAGCGTTACGATCCAGGCCAGCCATACCGCATATAAACCTCCGCCGCTGGTAACCGCTCCCCATTCCAAAGGACCGATGAGCTGATACGTGTAATAAGCAGCACCGCCAAGCCCAAGCGCAAAAGAAACGACCATCAACGTCATCATGGCAGCCCATTTGGCAGCCATCATGGGAATCGTGGATACCGAGCGGGCGAGAACAAGCTCAGCCGTGCCGGTGGCCCGCTCCCCTGCTACCGTGTTCATTCCGGCCAGCACAAGCACCAGCAGGCCGATGGTACTGAATTGGCTCAAGGTTGATGCCATCACGCTCTCAGCGGGCGGGACAGTAAATAACGCCGCTGCCTCCGGGGGCAACTCCCCGGCCATGGTAAGAATCTCCGGCAAATAATAAGTGGATACCGGCTGCATAATGCCAAGAAGCAGAAAGACCGCGGGGACCCAAATCCATTTATAGGTCCGACCTGCCTCGAGCATTTCTTTTTGATAATAAATCCAGAACGGCTTCATGAGCCCACCACCTTCATAAACATATCCTCGAGCGAAGACGTGCCCGCTTCAAAACGAAGCAGCTCGATTCCGTCATCGGCAAGCTCCTTGATTAACGCAGCACGCGCAACATCCATATCCGTCACCATCAGCTTGGCGCCGCGTTTGCCGAGCTCGATCTCATGCACATAAGGACGGCTCGCAAGACTGTCGAGCCAAGCAACCTCCCGCTCCCCCGGTTCAACCTCAATCGATAGGACCGGCTGGCGGTATTTCGTGCGAAGTTCACTAAGGGCGCCTTTCTCCGCAATTTCCCCGTCTACCATCAGTACCATGTCATCGCAAATTTCCTCCGCATCGTGAAGCACATGGGTAGAGAACAGAACGGTGACTTCCCCGCGCAAGCGATCCAAAAGATCCATAACCTCACGGCGCCCGATCGGATCAAGCGCCGATACCGGCTCGTCCAGCATAATCAGCTCGGGCTCATGCACAAGTGCCTGAGCAATGCCAAGCCGCTGCTTCATTCCGCCGGAGTAACCGGATATTCGGCGTTTAGCCGCCTGCTGCAGGCCTACCATTTCGATGACTTCCCGACTTCGCTTAATAGCCTCTCGTCCGGATAATCCCGACAGCTTGGCGCTGAAAGACAAGTACTCCATGCCCGACATCCAGCTATAAAATTTCGGGTACTGAGGCAAGTAACCAATACGGTTACGCCAGCCGATCGTTTGCGTATCGGCTGATCCATATCGGATCTCCCCCCGGGTTGGAGGTATCAATCCAGCCAACATCCGCAATGTGGTTGTTTTGCCGGCACCATTAGGACCAAGCAGGGCGGTGCAGCTTCCACGCTGCAATTCAAATGAGATACCCTTGACCGGTGTGATGCTTCCTATGCTTTTGGTCAATTCATGAATGCTTAAAAGCTTCTCCGTCAAACTTCTCGCCTCCCCGCAACGAAATAAGCAACGCTGCCAATCAGGTTGCCCAGCAGTATAATGAGCACCCACATCCATCTCGCTCCACGAATACTCGCAGGCTCTGCCCTGAACAGAGATACAAGTCCTGTCACCGCGAGAATCACTTGCAGTGCAAGGATCGGCCAGATCAATCCCCAAATCATATCCATTCTTAATCCCCCTAATTTTCCATATATAATGTAAGAACTTAAGACTTGCGGTCATCTTTGTGGATGACGAATATCCAGTAAAAGAGCAGCGGCATTGGCATTGTCGTAGACCCCCATATCCCCCAGAACCAGGCCATCTTGCCAAGCCCCCGCTTCCTGGCATCCAGGAAAAGCCATGTCCCTTGGATCAGCACAAGCACAACGGCAAGGATGATCACTCCCAGCGGGCTCTCGTTAACTTCATTCATCAGATTCCCTTCTTTCCGGCAGATCTCAGACTCTTGGAAAATACAAGAACAGAAATCCCGGCAACCATGCCGAACCCGTGAATAAACAGTAGGATCATCGGCGCCGCCAAGGCAGCCATCAATCCGCCACCAACGATAAAGAGTGCAATCAGAAGAAAGAGTATCAACTCGTATTTCATCCGGCGCCGGCGCCGCTCCAAGGTATGAACGGCCAACTTGTGCATTCCTTCCAGAGAGGGCGACGGCACGTCCTCAAACAATTCATCTACTCTTTTCAACTCTTGAGTCAATCCTTCAATCCAAGCATCATCCACATGCTCAGGCCCTTTGACCATCATCACCCATCTCCTTTCGCAACTGCTTGATACCGTAGGCTGTTCGTGATTTTACCGTTCCCTCGGGAATGCCAAGCATGGTTCCGATTTCATCATAGCTGTAACCGTAATAATGCTTCAGCAGTATGGCAATCCGGTGATCTTCGGATAAGCGCGATAATCCATCCAGCATGTCTGTCCAATCTTCTCCCCGCCGCTCCATCTGCCAGCGCATCCGCCTTGCCGACTGAACCGCCTCCTGCTCCAGCCATTTCTTCTCCCGCTTCCTTCGCCGGGTACTATCGATGAACAATCGAGTAGCAATGGTTATCATCCATGAGGAAAAAGATGACGTTCCGTTGTAACGGTCCATATTCTCCATGCATCGAACAATGGTATCCTGTGCAGTATCTTCTGCAACCATCGGGTCCATCGTCACCTTAAGCAAATATTTATAAAGAAAGGAATAATGCTGCTTGAATAATAGCGCCATAGCCGCTGCATCTCCTAATTGCGCTTGTCGTATCAAACCCGCTTCATCAGGGATCATGATGAAATCATCACCTTCTTTCACATTCCACCGTAATACGATTACCGGCAGTCAATCGTTCAAATGAATATTTATATTTATCGTATACCGAATGATATCATTTATTTAAATTCAATCAGGACGGCAAGAAATTCATCGATATCTGTAAAAAAACTCAAAAAAAAGCAGCCGGCAAATAACCGGCTGCCCTCTCCAATAGAAAGAACACATGTAGTTCATGATGAGGGTGTCATGTTCGTATGTCGATCTATTGATTAGATCTTATAACCTGCAGCCGATGATGCCATGGCTGCTGCGCTATCCCTTCATCCTTTACCAGCCTGTCCCAGACAACCGAGGATATTTCCGTCTGGGTCTGCCGGCGGGACTCCGATTGTCGATCAATCGCTTCGCTTCTTGTAGCCCTTCCGTTCAACAGCGATAGATGATCTTTCCTCACTGGCGCTTCCCCCTAATCACGTCCATGCCAAAAAAACTCCCCATAAAATAAAAGAACGCAAACCGGGATAAATTCCACAGTCTGCGTGCTTCGCAAGGGTAACATTTAATTAACCGTATTGTATCAATGTTGTCTATGTTTGTCCAGACAAAAATTCCCGATTTATGTCGGAAGCTATCTTATCGGCTGACAGGGACGTAAGGATTCCGCTGTTTTTCATAGCCAATGGTTGTCCGGGGTCCATGGCCCGAGTACACAACGACTTCATCCGGGAAGCTATACAGCGTATTTTGAATGGAATCAATCAAATCACGTTCACGACCTCCAGGAAGGTCCGTTCGCCCAACGCCTAGACGGAACAGCACATCGCCGGAAAACAGATCATTTCCACATTTGAAGCTCACACTTCCCGGTGAATGGCCAGGTGTATGAAAGACACTGAAGGTATGTCCGATCAGCTGCAGCTCAAGTCCATCCGCCAAATCGTACTCAGCCGGCTCGGTGGACAGCGGTTCCGTTACCTGTGGCCACATCATCGAGCCGTTAAGCTTCGGATTGGACAGCCATTCACTCTCCAGGGTGTGCAGGTAAACCGGGCAGCCCTTCAGCTTGCGGATTTCCTCGACACCCCCCATATGATCAAAATGCGCATGGGTCAGCAGGATCGCTTCAATTTCCAAATCGGCTATTCGCTTCAACAGCGCTCCCGGGTTCATGCCAGGGTCGATGATGACTGCTTTGCCTTCTGCAGGCCCTGTCAGTAAATACGCATTCGTCTGAAGCGGGCCTAAATTAAAAGTCTCAATATGAAGTGTCATAATTAGAACCCTGACATAAGTTCACGCAATTCCTTAATGATTGCAGCGTGAAACTCATACCCTTCCCCGTAGGCTTGAATAATGCTTTGTCGTGTGACCGCAAGGTTGTCCTGATAGTCCGGTGCTTCACGATCCGGATTGTTCTGCTTAAACTCAATCATAAACTTCTGAACATGCGCCGGACGCGGTCCCCATGTACCGAGAACATGTCCTCCAGTATCCGAAAAGATAACAACCGGAACGGAGCGTCCGCCCATGGTCAGGAACTGATCCATGACGTCCAGATTCTCTTCCATAATCAGCACTTCAGTCTCCATCCCCGCCGTCTCCATCGCACGGAATACGACAGGTATATTGCGTGCAACATCGCCGCACCAATCCGCTGCCAGAATGAGGACCCGCAGGTCATCCCGGAAATTCAGGCTTTCGAAGAACTCTTTATCGTCTTCATTCTCCCAGACAAACTGTTCATACCCTGCCTTGAACGTCTCCTGATTCTTCTGCATGCCGTCCATAAATTGCTGTGGAGATATGCCTGTCCCCAAATGATTTGCCATATTCATACTCATTCGTTATTTCGACCTCCCCTTCGATGTTTTTATCCATTTTATCAAAAAATAAAGAATCATGACGGCCAATGCTCCCAGCAGAATTTCCTGCACGTACGGCCCTGCCTTCTCGTCAATATGCTCCCATTGATCACCCAGAAGCAATCCGAGGTATAAGAATAATGCCGTCCATGGAATAACGGCCAGGGTGGTCAACAGCGTAAACCGTCCCACATGCATCTTGGAGATGCCTGCCGGTATGGAAATCGCATGCCGTACCACCGGTACAAACCGTGCCGTAAATATAACGCCGGTGCCGTACTTGCCAAACCATTCCTCGGCGTAATCGATATGCTTCTTCTTAATCAATATGTACTTCCCGTACTTCTCCAAGAAGGGCCTGCCTCCATAACGGCCGATCCAATAAATAAACAACTGTGCGAGCACGCCGCCAACGGTACCGAAGAGCATGGCTCCGAGAAAATGCACCTCACCCAAGGATACCAGATAACCGCCATAGGCGAGTACGATCTCACTGGGAATGACCTCCACCATCAAACCGAGCATGATTCCGAAATAGCCCAACTGCTGGATCCATTCAAACAATCGGCCTATGGCCTCATATAAGAACTCCACGCTTGTCCCCCGCTTTCTCCCTACGTTGATTTCTTATACTAGCCTATTCTAACACAGCCCGGGACATGCCTTCTACTGCGCCCAATTATAAGCGGCACAGTGACTTTCGCCCGTTTCGGGACATATGGTGAAGCAAAAGGAGTGAGTCACGCATGCATTCTCCCCATGCCAAACAACCTGGCCGCAAGCCCCCCTCCCCGCGCGGCATACGGCGGGCCTGCAGCAAAGAATTATACCGCACGACCAAACGTCTCAAGCTGTACCTTCCTCCGGAAACCTTGAAGCAAGGTGAAGAATTGTATTACCGGAAGGTTATCGGCAATTTGATCTGGATCCACGAAAACCACAGTAATAAGAAACTTTTGTGCGACTGGTGGGAAAAGGAAGTCTGCGGCGAACTGGCCGAGCTGTGGGAGGTTCCGGAACGTCAATTGGCCTCGGCTTTCCGGGATGCCTTCGGCGGATAACACTGCTCTTCCTTGTCCGTTGCCTGTTGTGAAATGGACAAATAGGGCACGATTCGCGTTATCGCTGGCGGGGGATATTCACTTCCACTGGCTGCCTTGCCGCATGCTTCCGCGTTCCCCCTTTCAGCGTTTTCTCCAATCGGTTGGCCTGCCGTACCGCAAGCACAGACAGATCGAATTCCCGGTCATTTCGATGATCATCCATCTCATAAAGATCGGCTGCAAGGGACCGATAGCGCTTCAAAATCTCCAATCCAGCCCGAGCCGCTTCAACCGATCTGGCGGAATCTCCTGCCGTCCGGTGCCAATCTGCGAGGGAAGCCAGCTTCAGCACGGCTCGGGTTTGCTTGATTGAATTGAACCGATCCCGATCGATGGCCGCTATATACCAGGCTGCCGCCTCTTCCGATTCACCTCTAAGCGAGTAAGCCTCTGCCAGTTTCCAGCTCAGCCCCGGGTGATTCGGTGCATACACCAAACTTTCCATCAGCAGCGGGATTCGCTGACTTGGGGGAAGCCAATCCGCCAGGCTCAGTGCCGCCTCCGTGTTGGCGGGGCTCCACCTTAACGAGGATTGGAGGAGGGCGATCTGCCGTGCGGGCGATTCCGAGGCGACCCCACGCTCTTTGACCTCGCTGATGCCCAGCACAGCAGCGAGAAGAACCCAGCCCGCGAGCAGAACGATCGTCGTAACCCTGAGCAGTGGCAGCGACTGTAACGACCGATTTCCCTGGTTCCCTTCATAAACGGCTAGCAGCTTCTTCTCTATTTTGAAGGGTTTGCGTCTTTGAGCTGTGTCAGGGCCATTCTGTACTTCCCGACCAGAAGAGGCCGCAGCGAAGCCCATTACTGTAAGCCACAGCAGCAGCAGCCATACCAGGCCAAAGCTCCAGTCAAAGTCCACCGCCGCGTGTCCGATCAGCACGAAGGCAGCGGGCATGAGTCGGGAGCTCACAGCAATGAGCCTCGCAACTATAAAGCTAACCAGAACAAGGACAAGCAGAAACCCGATCACTCCCGCATTCAGCAGGATATCCATATATCCGCTGTGCACCTCGGCACCCACGTAGGGCTGGGACTGAATGGCAAGGTAGGATTGCCGCCACGTCTCCCCTCCCCGTCCCAGCCACAGCGACGACCGGGCCAGCTGCCATGCGTCGCTGTACATGAGGCGGCGCGCGCTCAACGTTGCCGCGCCGCCCAGAGTCCGATCCTGCACCTGATGCAGGATCACTGCTCCGGCTGCGGCAGCCAGCAGCGCCGCAGCCCCCAGGGCCCCTGGCACGGCATACCCCCGCCGCGGGCCCCCGCTGTGCCGCCAGCGGCACAGCAGCAGGCCGGCGAGGACGCCGCCGGCCCAAAGCCCGGCCAGCCATAGCAGGCCGGGCAGCACGGCTGGCGCCAGCTTGGCCTCCGCCAGTTGGCGGTACAGCAGCGCCGCGCTCGCCAATGGCGCGGCGGCAGCCACCAGGAGCGGCGCGAAAGCACGCCGCTCCTTGGCGAATCCGGCCGCGCACGCGAGGGCGGCCGCGAGCCAGGCGCCGCGCGACTCCGTCAGGAGCAGCGCGGCGGTGTAGGGCAGCAGCGGCAGCAGGGCAGCCGCTGCGCGGAGCGTGCCCGTCCCGTTCCGCAGGACGGACGGCAGCGCGAACAGCCGCTCCAGCAGGAAGGCGGCCATCACGGCCCCGAACGTGTTCGGGTACTGAAGCAGGCCACCAAGCCTCGCGCCCGTCGCGCTGATGTCCGCATCCGCCGTATGATAGATCCCATACGGCAGCTCCAAAAGCCCATATACGGCAAGCAAAGCACCGCCGCAAAGCACAGCACCCATCAGATGCCAACCCGCCTGCATCATACGTAAGCCATCACCTGCACGGCATATACGCCAGGCGACAGCTGCAAAGGAGCCGTAGCTTCCCCACAGGATGATCTCTTTCATCGTGCCTTCCAGGGAGAGTGGTCGCCCGATTGCATGAAGCACATACATGAGAATCATTCCGCAGATGCACCCAAGCACCACTCGCAAACCTTTATCCAAATTAACCAATCCAGGCATCATGCCAATGCCATGAACCTCCTGACCTTGGATTCCACCATGCCGTTTAGTTCCCATCATAAGCAGCAGAAGCACTCCAAAACCCGCTCCGATCCCATAGATATCCCCATCAAAAAACATTCCGCTCCGGATACCTGCCACCAAGACAAGTACAATCAGCATCATCCCGCAATTACGATGTGGGGTCTTCCTTGCCATGAACCAACGCCCCCGTTCTCATGCATAACCATTCAACCTCAGCTGCTCCTTACACGGCATCCGTCCTTCTGGCCAAACCAGCTATTAGCCATTGTGGACAAGGACTTACGTCGTTATTCTTTGAAGCAGCGTCTGTGATCTCATCGGGCTATAAGGCCGCTTGATCCCCTAGATTAAGGCTTCGAATGCCATCATAAGAAAAAGTGTCTATTTTGACGTACATTCTCAGAAGAAAAGACCACGCTTAGATGTTCCCCGGCAGAATCGAAATCACCGCAAGCGGGGGTGAAGATATCTGCTCGATGCCAAACTTTCTTGCGATATCTGGAAGTCCAAGCTTCGAAGTTTATACTTTCTGATACTTAAAAAAGCGATGAAAGTGCAGTTGCACTTTCATCGCTTTTCTGAGATCAACATGATGTTATTTTACGTATCCGGCAGCAAGTCCTTGCACGCCCGCTCAAGATATGGCGAGGCGCTTAAAAAATCGCGGAACGCGGTATATTCCTGCCACAGCTGATCGCGATCTCCGGCAGAACCGCTAACCGCACGGATCAATATATTTTTCGGAGTATGTTCCATATCAATAAACTCCAGCAGCTGTGTCTTGTAGCCCATCAGATCGAGGAGCTTGGCTCGAATGGCGTCCGTGGCAAGCGCCGAGAATCGTTCCTTCAGAATACCGTGGGACAGCAGCGGCTCCATAACAGGGCTTTGGACTTGGGAGAACAGCTCATGCTGGCAGCAAGGCACCGACAGAATAACCGAAGCACCCCAACGGACCGCTTTTTCCAGCGCAGCGTCTGTTGCCGTATCACATGCATGCAGCGTGACCACCATATCCACCTGCTCCAGCTCGTCATATTCCGCAATGTCACCGACAAGAAACTGCAATTGGGTGTAGTTCAGTTTTTTCGCCAGCATACTGCAGTGTTCGATGACATCCGCCTTGAGATCCAATCCGACAATATTCAGCTTTCTGCGCGCGGTTACCGCCAAATAGTGATATAAAGCGAAGGTCAGATAGGATTTGCCGCAGCCAAAATCAACGATCGTCAGTGGACGGTCCTCCGGCAGGTGGGGAAGCACATCCTCAACCATCTCCAAAAACCGGTTGATCTGTTTGAACTTATCGTACCGGCGAGCAAATACTTTGCCGTCCTCACTCATGATGCCGAGCTCCACCAGAAACGGAACGGGCTCTCCCTCTTCAAGGATATACGTCTTTTTCCGGTTATGAGACAAATCCGTCTTGGTCTTGGAGGCGGATTTGGTCAGAATCGAAACCTTGTATTTCTTCGAGATCAGTACCTGATAATCCGCTTCCGGCGTATACATCATCGCTTGCCGGAATACATTCTCGAACATGTCAACCAACACCGCCTCCGCCTCATCCGCCGGCACGTTCTGATGGGTGACTTTGGTTCCGGAATAATAGGCGAACTGGTAGTGCAGCTTATTCTTGAGCTCTACGGGCTTAACCGTTACTTTGCTGTAAGTCATGCCTTCCCGCTTGCGAAGCTGGCTTAGCGTAGCCGTGATCAACGAGCCTTCTTCCATGATGTTATGAATCAATTTTCTTAATGCATCCAAAAGGCACATCTCGCTTTCTTTATGTGATAGACAGGTTAATCCCGCTTAGGTAAACGACTTGTCACCGTTCACCGCTGCATGTGGAAAACGACGGTTAAGCTCATCCATTCCTTCGTAGACTTCCTCCAGCGGAAGCCCGCCCTTCGCCAAATCCTCGGGCAGCTTCAGCTGCAATCTTTGATAGAACTGTACGGCTTCGCCATATTCCATCTTGCCGTTATCCAGCAGTTGGTAGAGGGTGTTCTCCGCTTCCGCGTACATCCCCTGCTGCTCCGTATATGCATAGTAATCCCGCATCGCCGTCTCGGGCAATGCGTATGACCTTAAACGTTCTCTCACCATACCGATCCGTTCCGTCAACCCGATCAGCTTCAAATCCGCTCCTTGCAGGGCCGACTTCAAATACAGCTGAAAAACCTTGGTATAGAGCATAACAGCTTCTTCTTCACGCTCCAGCTCAAGCAGCAGGGATGCTTCCTCTTCCATAAGCCTGACGGCGCTTTGCAGCTTGTCCGCTTCCAGATAACCATGACTCCGAAATAACTGTTCAATATCGGCAGCGGACAATGAGCGAAGCAGCTCTGAATTCAACCGGAACTGCCGTTTGAAGAGCTCATCCAGCTCCCATAGGGCTTCTGTGTGCTTGCGCTCCTGCTTCAGCGAAAACACCTTGGCAATCATCTGTGTCATATCCTCAATTAGCCGCACGAGATAATCCCTGCGAAACATTCGCCCACCCCCAACCTGCATCCATGACAAATGCAGCGTATTCTGATCTTGCCGGGTCCACATCCAAACCGGATCACGATTAAATTGTAGGCTATCCGGGGCCAGAATTCCAGTAGCCGGCCCTCCCCCCATTCTCGGCTCTATTTCAACGGCCGGACAAGCGAACGACGGAGAGTACGCTGGGCACAAAAATAAAACGGATATCCCGCAAGGGGGTATCCGTTCATTATAAACTATCGAAAGATTCTCATGCGTTTATTCATGTTCAAGCCGTCCCATGAAAGAAGTGATGACTTCGCCGAGCTTCTCAGGCGTCTCCATCATACTCATATGTCCTGCGCCCTCGATTACAAATTGGGTCACGTTGTCATGGTCTGTCGTAAAGGTACGCTCTGCCGGAATCAATCCGTCCTTCTCCCCGGCTACCAGCAGAATAGGCAGAATGGACGCCGAGAGCACATCGCGTCGGTCCGGACGCTCACGCATCGCCAGCGCCGCTCCGATCGCTCCCTGAGGTGGCGTTAGATAGCCTATCTCCTTCGCCCGCTGAATACATTCCGGCTTGTTATCCTTCGTATCCGGAGCGAATAAGCCGGGCACCAATCCGTCAACAAAAGCCGTAATGCCCTCCCCTTGGATGGTGCTGACCGCCTTCACCCGCTTCTCCTTCGCTTCGTCCGAATCCGGGTAGCCTGTGGAATGAATCAGGCCGAAGGCGTTCAAACGAGAAGCGTAACGCTGGGCGAAGGAGAGCGTGATGTATCCTCCGAGGGAATGACCGAGTAATGCTGCCTTCGGGATGTCGAGCTCATCCATCAATAGCAGCACATCGTCTGCCATCTGTTCAATGGTATACGATCCCATCGGTGCATCAGACCGCCCGTGACCACGGAGATCCGGTACAATGACTCTAAAGCCTTGAAGAAATGGCAGGACCTGTTCCCAGTAGGCGGAGCTTCCGCAGAAACCGTGAAGCAGAATGATTGGCTCACCTTGTCCCTGATCAACATAACAAATCGTGCTGCCGTTGCATTGTACTTTTTCCATAGCGATACCCTTCTTTCTATTCAGCGGATGCCATGTGATAGACACCCATTATTTTATAAAGAATGATCTATTATTAAACAAAAACAACACCGGCTGAAACGCCGTGTCTTACGGCCTAAAGGCCAAAGGCTATAGCGGCTTGCTTTGCTATCTGCTCCGCCATCCCCATGACTTGGTATAGGGACGTCACTTGGAGAGTCCAATATGGCTTCGGTCCATGGACGTTCACAACCGCTGCCACGCTGTAATCTCCCACTGCCGGAAGCCTCCCGCCGACGGACTGGGCAGGCGTCAGCGGGCCATCGCATGTAAAGAAATATCCGACTGACGAGGCTTGTCCCAGGCATGCATCAATGGCAATAATTTCCTTGTCTTCAGGTATACCTTGAAGCCTTGACTCAAGATTAAAGGCGTCACACGGCTCGGGCAGCGTCCCGATCACATGCGGAAAACCGTATTCCATGAGCCGGCTTCCTGTGAGCGGTCCAAGTGCATCTCCTGTGGAACGGTCGGTGCCTATACATAAAAATACGATGCTGTCCAGCGCATGCCGCTGCGAAATGGACCGAAAAAAATCCGTTAGTTCATGCCCCGACATTTTAGCTTTTACAGCCTGTACGCCTGGCGTCTTGCCGGCTTGTTCGCTCATGACGGACCTCCTCCTTGATTACATCGCTTGAAGCCTTGCTCCCGCAGCCTGAAAAACCTTTTTTTCCTGATTTTAACCTATCTCTGTCTCCGATGGCAAAAACATTGGTCGAGCCGCACGGTAACATGGTACAATACAGGGACGAAAATCGTAAATCCGCCTATGAGAGGATGGTGTTAATCCATGGATTTGAGTGAAAAATCCCAAGCCAATGTCGAGTATATGATTGAACAGATTAAAACCAAGCTTCGGATGGCTACAGGGGCTGCTATGCAAGCCTCCGCCTTCTCGGTTAACCAATATGATGATATTTATGATTTGTACGACATGGTCATGAATAAGCAAAACCTTAGTATATCGGAAGTGGAAGCCGTTGTATCGGAGCTCGGGCAGCTGCGTGGGAACCAATAGATCATCATTGCCCGAAAAGCTTGAAAAGATCAAAAAGAAGAGCCCTTGTATAGCAAAGCCCCCGGAACTTCGCTAATCTAAGCAAAGTTCCGGGGGCTTTCTGTCCTTCTCTACGGCATATCAATCATCACCACTTCCGAGTTCCCCTCACTTGAGTTCCCTCGGAATGTCAGCTCATGACGGCGCTGTATCCTGGCCGCGTCACCCGCTGTAATATCAAACATGCCGTCTTCCGATGATATTTCGACTTGACCGCTAATCACGTACAAATGCATTCTCCGACCTTCGGCCAGGCTGTACGTCAGTTCTTGTCCTGTCTCCAGTATGGTACTGTACATTACAACATCCAGCGACTCGGGCAAGCTACGCTCCCCGTGGCCCGGCCCCATAATCGGAAGCACCTGGTTCAATTGCTGTTCTTTTGTAAAATCGCCTTGGTGATGACTGGTCTCAAGGTTCGGCTCCGCAGGTAGAAACCACATTTCCAGATAGCGTACGTCCTCGGAAGATGAGTCATTCTTCTCTGCATGGTACACGCCGGAGCCTGTATTCACGACATGAATCGAACCGGGTGTCAGCTCCATTTCTTTCCCTGTATCATCTTCATACGTTAACGTGCCTTCCAGCACCAAATGGACAATGACCAAGTCATGATGAAACCTTCGATCAAAACCTTCCATCGGCTTAAGCACATATTCATTATGTGCCAGCAAGCTTCCAAAATGCTCGTTATGTGGGTCTGTATAATCACCAAAGGAAAAGCTGAATTCACTATGAATCCCGTCTTTATGGGTCGTATGTCGTTCCGCTGCCGTCATGATTTTAATCATGGCCGGTCACCTCCGCCGTTTTTACTAATCAATACCCCGGCGGTTTCCGGTCTAATCAGTCATGCTTACGTATGAGTCAGCCTAAATGCGGTTTCCACCCTGCCTACTTTAAGGCCTTCATCGTTGTATAAGTCCTTGGGATACGCGGCTTTCAGGCGATCGATGGTTGTTTTGTTGTTATACCCGATTTGCTCCAATATGGACTCCGCTACCCAGCCCCATTCTTCTTCAGAGCCATCTGCAATCTTGAACGAAATGCCTAGGCGCTCCTTCTTCAGACCCAAGCAGTACACACCTTTAAAGCCTCCCTTGGCCACAATATTATCATCTTCCAAAAGAAGGGTGTCCACCTTGTGATTTCCCGCCACCATATAGGGAGATGCATGCATGGCCTCCGTAATTCGGATGACCGCCCTTTGTGTTGGCTCATCCTCAATAAGTTCCGGGGATGCAAGCTTCATATAGGCTGTAGCCAGAGCACGAAGCGGCATGGCAAATACCGGCAGGCCGCAACCATCGGTTCCCAACCGGATATCAGAGGGAGCCAGTCCGGCCAAATCGGAGATCGTCTGAAGGATCTCCTGCTGCAGCGGATGTTCCGGCTGATCGTATCCCGTCAGCGGATATCCTGCCATCTGGCAATAGGCCAGCATGCCATAATGCTTGCCGGAGCAATTATGGTACCATTTACTCTTGTCTCTCCGCTCTCGCAGAAGAGCTTCTTTATTTTCCTCATCCAGCGGCCAGCTGGACGCGCAAACCATGTGAGCTTCGCTAATATTCACCTTGCGGGCAAAGCCTTCCAATACTTTTATGTGAGCCGGCTCCGCCCGATGCGAAGCCGTCATGATCGCGATTTCCTTATCCGTCAGTCCATAATGGTCAGCAAGCCCGCCGCGGATGGAGGGGATCGCCTGCATCGGCTTGGCCGAAGAGCGCGTAAATGCGACATATTCCGGATCTCCCGCGTAAGCCTGAACGCTTCCTTGTTCATTAACAATACATATATGTCCATTGTGGACGCACTCTAATATGTCCGCCCGATATTCATTCACTAATACAGTGTCCATGTTGAATAACTCCTTCTATAACCGTCTGTGACCGTATTCCTGCCTTAAAAACCTCTTCATGTGTGGTACCTATATTCCTCGCTTATTCGAGGATTATTGCAAATCTGTATTCAGTATAGTACAAAAATCTGCAAATAACAGCAGGCTAAATTCCGTAGGGGACGGACACTCCATTTTATCTCCCGTTTCACGCTGTCCTGTTTCACGATGTGCCCTTAGGTTTAATTACGAGATAAGCAAGCCCACTCGAAAAACATTGCTCTTTAAAAAGGAGGCGATCGTATGTGGGGAATCATCATCAGCATCGTAATGGCAATCATCATCGGGATTATCGGGGATGCACTGGTTGGTCATGAAATGCCGGGCGGAATTATCGGATCCATGATCGCTGGTTTCGTGGGCGCATGGCTCGGACCATGGCTCTTCGGAGCATGGGGGCCTGTCATTGGCGGATTTGCCATTGTGCCCGCTATCATCGGTACAGCTATCTTCGTATTCTTGCTCGGTCTTGTTGCCAAGCTATTTAGACGTACAGCCTGATTCTCGTGTCTATATTCTTTTTATATTAACTAAAAGGAGTGAAAGTTATGAATCACACAGAACAAGAACATCGAGTACAAAGCGGTTCCACATTCTTCAAGGGTGCTTTCATCGGTGCCTTGGTCGGAGCGGCAGCAGCTCTGTTGTTCGCTCCAAAGCCAGGCCGCGAACTGCGCGGGGATTTGTCCGAGAAACTGAGCATGGTAACGGATAAAACCAAGGAAGTTGCTTATACCGTAGGCGATAAAGCTTCTGAACTGGCCAAAACCGTGGGCACCAAAGCCTCCGATGTGATGGCCACCGTGAATGAAGGCCGCCAAAACATTATGTCCAGCGTCAAGGAAGCATCGGCGGACGTGTCCAGCGAGGTTTCTAATGCTTCCAAAGACGTAAAGGATCAAGCGATGGACACTTCTTCCGATGTCAGCCGTGAAATAAAATCGACAACGAATGTTTAATTCGTGAGGTCACGAATAGCCAGCTGACACAGCTGGCTATTTTTGTGCCAGATCTTGACAGTCAGCTTATAAGCATCATATGGATTGATAATTGAAATGAAACGGCGCATCTGCCTAGAAAGCGGGGATATCTCATGAGTAAAGCGAACCCATATCATAGCGGCTCCAGCTTCTCGACCCGGAGCGGCGATCGTTCGACACGACGCGAGGAGCCACGAATGGAATCCGAAACAAGTAAAGAAAGGCGCTCCCGGGAGACGGATGATATCCAGGAGCATCCCTTTGAACTGCGGCACGAAGTAAAGAAACTGAACACGCGTCTGGACAAAATTGCCACCACGCTGGAGAAATCCGAAATGAGGGACATGATCGATCATTACATGAATCCCAAGAAACGCATCATCGCCAACCTCACAGCCGGACTATCCCGGGGGCTAGGCTTAACGCTTGGCACGGCACTCGTGCTGGGTCTTCTGGGTTATATTCTCAGCTTCTTTGTCAACGTACCGATGATCGGGGATTTCATCTCGGATTTGCAAGGATATATTGATCAATCCAGATCCTAGTGTGTCTTTAACTCATGAACACGCCCGGTGCCTTTAGAGGTCACCGGGCGTTGTGATCATTCTTACTGCCATTCATGCATATCCTTCGTACCTTAAAGGTTTTTGTTGCTGGACTTCACTTGAAGCAGGTCCCCCGTCCATCCCTTCGCACGCATCCAAAGATACATCCCCCCGGTCCACAGCAGGGTGAAGCCGCTGATTGCCGTAAATCCCCAGAACGTCTTAATGGCGGGCAAATTCTCAAAATTCATACCCCATATGGCTCCAACCACGGTTGCCGGCGTGAGCACGACCGTAAAAATCGTCAGTGTCTTCATAATTTCATTACCACGGAACGCAGAGATTGCATCGTCTATCGATACCAGCGTATCGATTTCGCGCTCATAATGATGAATCAGCTTTTCCATTCGTTCCACTCGATGAAGGAGCTGTTGAAACGAGCGGCTGCTATCCAGCTCGCCATGATACCCTTCCTTTGCTGCGGCGATCAGCTCCTGAAAAGGAATAAACAGATTACTCCACTCCAACAGCTCAAACCGGGACGACAGTATGCTGTCCATTAAGGACCTTCGGTTGCGTGTACGCATATCGCTTTCAACAAGACGCAGGTTATGCTCGAATTGGTCCATTCCCGCATGGTAATAATGCAGAATGGCCCGAGCCAGCACAAACATGCCGTCGACAGGCTTTTGGCATTGATGAAGCATGGAAGCTCTATCGGACTTAGCCATCACGCTTCGGGTATGCTCATCCAAATTGATGGTGATCAGCACTTGGTGGTCTGTATAAAAATAGAACTGTTCCGACTTGTAATGATCGGCATCATCCGTAACCTTATAAAGCATGGTTCCCATAATGACCGGCTCCACCCCATCCTTGAATCGGACGGATAAGTAGTTTCGTTCCTTTAACGTCGATGCCAGATCAAACCATTCGGCTGTATAAGGATAGCGCGTCCGAAGTTCACCGATCCAGGAGGATTGCCAGTCATCCGTTCGAACATCGTACCACTTCCATCCCCCTGCAAAAGTATAAATATCCTGACCTTCCATCCTATCCGGCCCCAGCATGTTTCCTTGCCACTCCCTTCTATAAATACGAATCGCAGGTTCCAAAAAGGCACGCTTTCCTGTAATGGAGGAAGCGTGCCTTATGTTGCTATGCGTCTGATTCTACGAGGCTTGTCCATATCAGTAAGAAGAATTGGACATGATCTGCTTCAGTTTTTCCGTTGCCCGCTTCTGGATACGCGAGACACTCATTTGCGACACCCCTAACCTCTGAGCGATCGCTCTCTGGGACTGTCCCTCCTGAAATGCCAGCAATAGCACCTTCTGCTCTTGCTCCTTCAACTGGCTCATCGCCTGCTGAAGATCCATGCGCTTCTCAACGGAATCAAAATCATTTACATCCGAACTGATTAGCTCTCCAAGCGTCGCTCCGGTTTCTTCCTGAGATAAAGGGGAATCCAATGATACATAATGATAGCATTCACGTCCGGCTAGTACTTCAACCGTTTCCTCAACGGAAAGATCCAGGTAGGATGCGATCTCATTCACATCGGGAGATCTCTCCAGCTTTACCATTAATTCATCAATCGCTTGCTGAACCAAGGCACCCTTCTCCTTGATTCGCCTTGGTACTTGAATGTACCATGATTTATCGCGGAGGAAGTTTTTCATATGTCCGATCATGCTCTTCATGGCATAGGGCTCAAACGGAATCCCCAGGCTGATGTCATATTGCTGCAGAAGGCGAATTAATGCCATTTGGCCAACCTGATACAAATCCTCATACAGGTCGGGCCGATTTCGGGCAATCTTGCCTGCCGCCATTTTAACCATCGGTTCATATTTCTTAATCAGCACCGTCGCGATATCGTTATCCTTCGTTTGCTGATATTGTTCAATTAAATGAACGGCTTCATCTCTGGACTCTTGGGGAGTCGCCTTATCACTCATACCGGTTCCTCGCTTCTTGCGAGCCGCTTTGTCAGCATAACCTCGGTTCCCTTTCCAGCCTGGTTTGTCACGCTTACCTCATCCATAAGCGCCTCCATCAGGTAGAAGCCTAGTCCTCCGATTTGGACCTCGCTGAGATCTTTATCATGAAGTGTACGGTTGCCAACCGCTCCCACACTGTCGAAACTCTCCCCTTCGTCTCTGACCGTAATGGATAGCGAATCGCTGGTCACTTGAAATAAAACCTCTACCATTCCGCCTTCCTGACTATATGCATACAAGACCGAGTTATTACAGGCCTCCGACACCGCAACCTTCATATCTTCGATCTCTTCATAGGAAAAGCCCATCTTGGATGCTATTCCATAGAGATTCAGTCTTACAATATCCACGTATTCAGCACTGGCAGGCAAATTAAGCGTTACTCTTTGTACATCTGAATTCATTCTTTTCGATCCTTTCCTATTGGGAATTCTTCTTACGACTGAAAGAACTTCGCAATACCCGTCATATCGAACAGCTTTTGAATTTGCGGCGGAACTTCCTCGACTGCAAAGCGTGCTTCCATGCCATGTCTGGCTTTCAGTATCGACAGAAGAATACCAATACCCGTGCTATCAATATATGTCATGTCCTTCATGTTGACGATCAAGTCTACTTCGGAATTGCCGACAAGAGGCTCCATGACTAACCGAAAATCCGGAGCGACGGACAGATCAAGTTCACCGCTCAAAAATACCGTGCATACGCCCTCGTTCATTTGGGTCTTAGCATTGAACTTATCATTCGTTTTTGTATTCATAGACACTCTCTCCCAATCATTTGTTTTCCCTTTACATAACCCGTTATCTCGCTTGTTGAAACAGGTTAAGAGGGTTGTAGACACGCCAATATATGGAAACCGATTGCTGCGCTAACCGTTGATGATGCGAACAGGGCTTGGGGTGATATCCCACCCTTCCGGTTCTACCGGTACATACCGGGATATCAAATGCTTCACACAGCTGATTTTGACCGGCTTGCTGATATATTCATTCATACCCGCGTCGGAGCAGCGCTTCTGAATCCCGTTCATCACATTAGCCGTCATCGCAACCAGAACGGGAGCCTCAGCCTCCGGTTTCATCTGGCGGATCAGACGCGCTGCTTCCAGACCATCCATTACCGGCATCTGCAAATCCATGAAGATCATGTCGTAGACTTTAGGACCGGCAACCATCTCAACCGCCTGCCTGCCGTCCTCCGCCATATCCGCTTTCATCCCCATCTTTTCAAGCATGCTGTCCATCAGCTTTCGATTAATCGGATGATCGTCCACAATCAGGATGTTTGGTTGCCTCTCTCCATGCACACGATATCTTGCCGAACGCTCCTCTTCCCGGATTCGACGATACTCTTCCTCATGCGTATGAACGCAGATCGTAAATACGAAGGTGGCTCCTTTGCCTTCCATGGACTCAACCGCGATCTCTCCGCCCATCATCTGTACGAGCGATTTACAGATCGCAAGCCCAAGTCCTGTTCCACCATAGCGCCTTGTCATCGAGGAATCCAATTGAGAGAACGGCTTGAATAACCGATCAAGCTTCTTGGATGAGATACCGATCCCCGTATCCTTCACCGTGAATTCAAGGGTTAACCGGTTCTCTTCAGCTTGGGCAAGCGAAACAACCAAATACACGCCGCCCTCACTCGTAAACTTCACGGCATTGGATACCAGATTCACCAACACTTGACGAAGGCGTCCCATATCACCGAATATGATCGCAGGAATTTGATCCTCGATGTAATACGTAAGCTCCAGGTTCTTCTTGGAGGCTTCTCCGGAGAACAAACCAAACACTTCCTGAACGCAGGACTTGAGATCGAACGGATATTCCTCCAGCTCCATTTTGCCTGATTCCATCTTGGAAAAATCCAGAATGTCATTAATGATGTTAACCAAGGCATCCGCGCTGTTGCGGATAATCGTTGCGTATTCCCGCTGTTCATCCTGGAGGTCGCTGTCCATCAGCAAATCAATCATCCCGATGACGCCATTCATCGGCGTGCGGATCTCGTGACTCATCATCGCCAGAAATTCCGTTTTGGCTTTGGCGGCAATCTCCGCTTCTTCCTTGGCCAGCACAAGTTCTTGATTAATCTTTTCAAGCTCCTGGGTCTTCTGGTGCAACTGCATGGACTGAATTTTCAGCCTGTTATTGGTCCGGTACATATCGACAAAACCCTCGATCTTGGACTTCAAAATTTGAGGAATAAAGGGTTTAACCATATAGTCGATTGCCCCCGCAGAGTATCCTGCAAAAAGATGCTCCGCGTCCTTGCTGTTCGCAGAAATGAATATAATCGGAATATCCTTTGTCTTGTCTCTCGCCTTGATCAGCCTTGCTGTTTCGATACCGTCCATGCCGGGCATTTGTACATCGAGAACAATCACGGCAAAATCATACTTCAAGAGATATCGCAAAGCCTCTTCCCCCGAAGTAGCTTTAATGAGCGTGTATTGTTCGCTGTCCAGAACAGCTTCGAGTGCAAGTAAGTTTTCAGGGCGGTCATCTACCAACAGAATATGAATCGGTTCGTGAAACCCCATGAGATCCTCCTACAAAACTTCTATTTAATCTTCCGGTATATTTTCTCCACCCGGTCCATCGTCTCATAAGCTTCACTATAATTCGTAAAGTGTATGGACTCTTTAGAACCCAGTACGAGAATACCAAAATGGCTTAGACTCTCGTGAAATAATCCATGTACGTGATCCCGCAGCTGATCATTAAAATAAATCATGACATTCCGGCAAAAGATCACATTAAACTCGTTAAAGGAACGGTCTGTTGCCAAATTATGCTCGGCAAATATCATGTTTTTCTTCAAAAACGGTTGGAAAATAACCGAATTGTACTTCGCTGTATAGTATTCGGAGAACGAGCGGGTACCGCCCGCCTCCATATAATTCTTGGTGTATTGCTTCATGCGTTTGATGTCGAATACGCCTTCCTTGGCCTGCTGGAGAGAACGTGAATTCATGTCTGTCGCATAAATCCGGGATTTCTCATACAGTCCCTCTTCATGAAGCAAAATGGCCATGGAATACACTTCTTCTCCAGTCGAACAGCCGGCATGCCAAATCCGTATATAAGGATACGTACGAAGCAATGGAACTACCGACTGCCTGAATGTCAGGAATAGTTTCGGATCCCTGAACATTTCCGTAACCGGAATCGATAGATTATATATGAGCCGTTCAAAACAAGAACGGTCGTGAAGCACTTTATCCTGAAGGGCTGAGATTGTGGATACGCCCTCGGCATGAACATGATGCCAGATTCTCCGCCTCAATGAGGGAATAGCGTAATTGCGAAAGTCGTAACCATAGAATCGATGAATTCCTTCCAAAAGAAGCTCAATCTCGATCTGTTCCAGCTCACGTTCGCTTTCCTCTGTTAACAACAGTTGTTCTGATTCCATATGGTCACTAGATGACATTACGCTTGCACCGCTTTCCCCGTGTTTATTTGCTACTTGTACTTTACCCACAAAAGCAGCTTACGAATACAACCAAACCCTCATAAGCGAAAGAAGTTGCTCCGTTTGTATCGGCTTCTTCATATAATCGGAAGCTCCTGCTTCAATACATTTCGCGCGATCCTCTTTCATGGCTTTGGCTGTCAGGGCAATAATCGGCAGTTTCTCGAATTCCGGCATTTCGCGTAAACGTCGCATCGCTTCATAACCGTCCATCTCCGGCATCATCATATCCATTAACACCAGATCAAAATCCGGATGTTCCTGAAGCAGCTCGATTGCTTCCCGGCCGTTCTCAGCGAAGGTAACTTCCATATGGTATCCCTCCAGCACGCTGGAGAGAGCAAACACGTTGCGGATATCATCGTCCACCAGCAGAATCTTCTTACCTTCAAACAGCTCTTCCTTGTTGTGCAGCTTCTGCAGGATTTTACGCTTATCTTCCGGCAAATCAGCCTCGACCCGATGGAGGAACAGTGTCGTTTCATCCAAAAGCCGCTCTGGCGATTTTACGTCTTTAATGATGATCGACTCCGCATATTTGCGAAGCTGCATCTCTTCCTTCGAATCAAGGTCCTTGCCTGTATAAATAATAATCGGCAGATCCACCAGGTTCTCATCGTCGCGGATCTGATCTAGCAGCTCAAAACCTGTCATGTCCGTCAGCATCAGATCAAGCACCATACAATCATAGTGCTGTTTGCGCAGCTCACTGAGCGCTTCGGCGCCTGTGGATGCCGCCGTAATCGATACATCGTCATGACCAATCAATTCAATAATGGAATTCCGCTGAATGTCATCATCCTCGACAATCAGCAGATGCTTCATCGATTTTTCCGTATAGGATTCGATATGCGTAAACGCGCCCTCCAGCGCTTCTCTGGATGACGGCTTCTTCAAGTAAGCGATCGCTCCCATCATTAATCCTTGCTTCACTTCATCCACGACCGAAATGACATGCACTGGAATGTGGCGCGTAACCGCTGAGCTCTTCAGCTCGCCCATGACAGACCAGCCATCAATAACCGGAAGCTGGATATCCAGGATGATGGCATCCGGTTTGTACGACTTGGCCATCTCCAGACCGATATCCCCCTGCAATGCAACCAACGCCTTGAAGCCGCGTCCTCTGGCCATATCCATAAGAATTCTGGCAAACTTCACGTCATCCTCTATGATAAGCAGCACTTTATCTGTCGGTCCGAGCTGGTTGCGATCGTCATCCACCTGTACGGACGGCTGAACCTCTTTCGTAATCATCTTTGCCTTCGGCACGATCAGATTACGCTCCGGTGGCGCCTCAATTGCTGCGGCTGCCTGCTGTGTACCTTCTACCAAATCCGGAGGACTAGCTGGCAGGAAGAGTGTGAAGCAGCTTCCCTTGCCTTCTTCCGATTCAACCAGAATGCCTCCGCCCAGCAGACGGGAAAGCTCGCGGCTGATGGATAAACCAAGCCCGGTTCCCCCGTATTTTCGGCTGGTTGTGCCGTCTACCTGCTGGAAGGCTTCAAAGATTAGATCCGTTTTATCAGCCGGGATACCGATTCCGGTATCTCTGACAGCAAAGGCCACATAATCCGCTTCGGCATTCAGGTAAAGCGGAAGTTTCTCCTTGTCGGCTTTCTCCACATGCAGCTCGACAGAGCCGCTATTGGTAAATTTGAAGGCGTTCGACAACAGATTACGAAGAATTTGCTTCACACGATGGCTATCCGTGACAATGCTCTGCGGAATATCTGCACCAATGTGCACACCCAGGTCAATATGCTTGCGCGATGCAACGGCGGCAAAATTCTGCTCCACGAAGGCTTCAATATCCGGAAGCTGAACATCCTCATATTGGATCTCCATTTTCCCTGCATCCACTTTGGACAAATCGAGAATCTCATCAATCATTTTCAGCAGATCGGAGCCCGACATGTAAATAGTCTGTGCATATTCAATCTGCTTATTGCTCAGATTTCCATCCTTATTCTCCGACAACAGCTGTGATAATATCAGCAGACTGTTAAGCGGGGTCCGCAGTTCGTGGGACATATTGGCCATGAACTCCGACTTATATTTGGTTGTAATCGAAAGCTGCTTCGCTTGCTGCTCAAGCTGCATTCTCGCCTTCTCGATTTCATCGTTCTTCTCTTCCACTTCCTGCACCTGTTCCTCAAGGGCACGCGTCTTGGCAACAAGCTCGCTATTGTAATGCTCCAACTCTTCCTGCTGGCGCTGCAGCAAGTCCTCGGAACGCTTGAGGGCATTGGTTTGCTCCTCCAGATTTTCGTTCGTACGGCGAAGCTCTTCCTGCTGGGTCTGCAGCTCTTCCGATTGAACCTGCAGTTCCTCGGTCATGGCCTGCGATTCGCGCAGCAGCTGCTCCACCCGCAGACGGCCTGTAATATTGTTCAGAATGATGCCAAGAGATTGACTCAGCTGAGATATTAGCTGCTGCTGTAGTGAGGTTGTTTCCTCAAAGGCTGCCAACTCCATAACACCCAACACTTCATTTTCAAACAGAATCGGATAGATCATGACGGATACCGGCTTCGATGATCCCCATGCGGATTCCACCTTCATGTAATCCTCTGGTGCGCTTTTCAGTACGATAGGTTTCTTGTCGAATGCAACTTGACCAACAAGCCCTTCCCCGATCATGAAAGAAATCTTCGGTTCTTCGCCGCCTTCATGGGCGTAGGAGCCCTTCATCTCCAACTTATTCGGATGTTTGTCTTCTTGACGGATATAGATAGCTCCATAATGCGCACCCAAAATCGGCGTGAACTCACTGATGAACCGCTGACCGACTTCCTCCAGGGAATTGATCCCCTCCAGCAGCTCCGTGACTCTGGCCATATTCGAGTTCAGCCAGGACTGATCACGCTGCGCCTGGAGATAGATTTCCTCGATACGCTGCTTCTCGATAATGTCTTCCGACAGGTCTTTAAATACCCGAGCCACATCGCCAAACTCATCCTTGGACGTAACTTTAATACGACGGATCGCCTTCAATCTGCCTTCGCCGAAGCTCTTCAGCATCATGGAGACCACGTTGATGCCCCGGGTAATGCTTGGGAGAATCCATAGAATGACCAGCATTCCGATTAATAATCCGCCAGCCATGATATAGATGAACATTTGGACAGAGCGGTCATATGCCGCTTTTGCTGCTGTTATTTCATCATTGATCTTCTGGTTCTCATAGCTGCTAAGCTCGTTCAAACTCGTCAGCATCTCTTCCTGGACAGCTTGTCCAGTCGAGCTGCGTAGCAGATTGGCCTCTGTTGCATTGCTCTTTGCCAATAGTTCCAATGTCTTGTTTTGATAAACGATATATTGATTCACCGCACGATCAATCCTGACTAACAATTGCTGCTCTTCGGCGGTATTTGCACTTTCCTTGATCGCTTTAAAATACGCCTGAGCTTGTGTTGTCATCGTTTCCAGTTCCTGTTGGGACACAGCGTACGTGGACTGGTCATTACTCAATATCATATTCGTAAGCTCGCGCGCCATATCGTTGACCTCTCCGCGCATTGCGCTGGAGTTTCGTACCTTTTGATAGCGCTCCTGATAGACCTGGTCCATCTGGTCGTTCATATAAGTGATTCGGTCATAACCAATCAAGGTCAGAACCAGCATGAGCGCCAGTAAAGTCGTAAAACCAATGACTAACTTGCTCCTAAGCTTCATTGATTGGTTTCCTCTCCTTTTTTAAGAGATATCCAAACCAGGCATTTATCGTCCTCTCGCTCCTGCGATGGATCATCCACAAAATATTGCTCCTTCATTTCATCTTCTCGCCAATGATGAGGGCCGCCCAAATGTTCCTTCAGATAATCCAGCTTCTCGTCATGACCACCCTCTACCAGTTCGAGCAGGCCATCCGTATACATAACCAAATGTCCTTCGCCTTCATACTGAAAGCTTCTTGGCTCCATGTCTTCGATCCGGTCGAATAACCCCACTGGGCAGCAGCCTTGATCCAAGGTCATCACATCCCCGCTTTCCTGAAAGAAAAGAGCCGGAGGATGCCCTGCGTTAACATAGTCCACCCGCTTCAAACGGGTGTCTACAACAAGATAGATCGCTGTAAAATAGTATTGTATCAGTTGTTCGCCGAGGTTTAACTGATTGAACCTGCGATTCAATTCCTGAACCACCTTCTCCGGTTCGACATAAGTTGTCACCGTGTCCTTCAGAACCGAAGCGATGAACATGCAAAATAGGGACGAAGTAATCCCGTGTCCCATCATATCCAGCAGAATCACGCCATAACGGCCATCGCCAAGCGGGTACCATGCATACAAATCCCCCGCAAGCTCCGCTGAGGGCTGGTATAGCGCATGAATCTCAAGCTGATCATCTTCAATTGGTGAGCTCAATACGGCATTCTGAACCATGGCCGCCAGCTTCAATTCAGCCTGGACCCGCTGTTCCCTCTCAATATGCCAGTCTTTCTCATGCTTCAACCGGAGCGCCAGGCGAATCCGTGCCATAAGCTCCACCTTGTTGATCGGCTTCGTCACATAATCGACGGCTCCGGCATCCAGCGCTTCCGCCAGCTTCTTGGAATCCCCGACGGCAGTGACCATAATGATCGGTATATCTTTCAAATGCTCATATTGCTGTACAATACGGCAAGCTTCAATTCCATCCATCTCAGGCATCATCATATCGAGCAGAATCAGATCGATATCCGCTCTCCGGGGATGCAGCTCACGGCTGCGATCGCCAATCCCCAGATGTTCCAGCATTTCCAGGGCTGAAGATGCAGATAAAGTATTCTGATAGTTTTCCTTTTTTAAGATTTCTCGAATAATAATGACGTTAGTCGGATTGTCATCTACGATTAATATTCTCATTGCCCTCTCCCTTAACGTTACGGATTATACGACAGAAATCCTTTTCCTACTATTATACTATAATAACCTTCTGATCAATTGCCATAGAAAAAGGCTCTATATCTTGAATCTTCCACCTTTATAAGGTTTATGGAACATTCTTTTAAAACATAGATAAGGAATGAGACGTCCAAGGTCTCATTCCTTATCTATGTTTTAAGTCCTATAACGCCTACTATTTGATGCTGCCATAAGCTGAGTTTTCGATGCTATATCATTCATCTTTTTTAGCGATGACGAGTACTTTGCCTAGATCCAGCTGTTTCTCATAGAATCCAGCCTCAGCCTCCGTGAAGCCAAGCGATACGATTTTGGCGCGGAGCTCATCGCCGCGGGACCGGAATAAATTCGCAAAGGCGTCAAACACGCCTTCTTCCTTGATGCCTACGTTGTTGGCATCGGATGCATCCACGATCCGGCTTGTCTTGTCCGAATCATGAGCCAATACATAAATCCGATCCTGATCGTAACCGGACTGGCGTAGGTTCTGAACCTCCTGAACCGCTTGTGTACCGTTCTCAACGACTTTGGCATATGACTTCGTGTTGGTAAATTCCATTGTGAAAACCTCCCCTAATAGTGTAAAACCTCAGTAGGTTGTAGTCCATTTGTTATTAAACTGATTTCTTAAGGTTGAAACAAATTTACTCGCTATAATCGAAAAACAAATCAATTCCTGTAATTTCACCGGAGTTCCGGTCAATAAACACCTTAAGCGCATGATGGTTCTCAAGGTACACATCCCCGTCCTCCGCTTTAAAATACGGCTTACCCAGAGATGCCCGAATTTGATTGGTTGTCATACCTATACGCTGGTCTTCAACCTGAAAGGATACGGCAGAGGGCTTCACATGAACATATTCCGTGTAGCCGTTGCGGACCCCAACCTCCAAATCTTTGTAATCCAGCTTGGTCATTCCGGTCAGCTCCTCATGCTCAATTCGAGCCGGTGCTCCCAGCTTGCGAATGACATCGCGCTTGTTATCCGTTAACGAAATCCCGTTTAAAGTTCCATAGCTCTCCGTAGAGTTGTCGCTGGTTTGTGCTTGTCCAACATCCGATGCGGCATGAATAATAGGCGGTGGCGACATCCCGGCAGAAGGCTGCGGCTCTGCCACAGCACCTCCACCTCCGGAGTAAATCAAGAGCCCTACCATCAACAGTGCGACATTCCACATGCGACCTCCTCCTTTCTTCAGCTTGCAGAGCTATACCCGGGCTTGGCTTTTTTACATTTATCTGGCTTTTTGACGACGAAAGCTGTTCCACAGACCAACCGCTGTATCCACGTAGGCTAACCAATTCCGGCCGCGTGACTTTTCTTCTGCTTCCGTATGCTGGTATACCGCATCATAGGACTGGAATGTACGATCCTGGGCCGTCAAAGGCACTTCCGTACGGGCAGGCTGCTCTTTCTTCTGTTCCATCCGGGATTGCTTAAAGCGGCTAACCATGCCGGAGGATACCTGCTTCACCGCATAGGTGACTTCGCTTAAAGCTTCCCCCAGATTCTTAACGGTATCCAGTACCGGATCGATCTGTCTCATCTTATGCTGAACATCCACCGTAATATCGTTCGTATTTCGAATGGTCTGCTTCACTTCATAAGTCAATTCGTCCACCGTCTTTTGGACATCCTGGAGTGTTTCTGTTACCTTTTCGAGCGATTGTGTCGCAGCCTTTAATGTCTTGATTAAAAAGAAAACCAGAACCGCAAATGCCACGGCAATAATGGCAACACTGATTTGGGTTAGCATACGTTGTCCCTCACTTTCAAGTATGTTGGTTTCGGATACGCAATAGTTACCCTATCCCCCAACTCACGAAACAAAGGGACGGTTGCCATTCATACCATTGTTCTGCAGCTTGTTTCATCCTCTGCCGCCCCGGTTAAAGAACACTACGAAGGGCGCTGTGGCAACAGCCGATAGCTCCCTACCGAGCTTCAAATTGGGTATATGCCGCTTCTTGGAGCCTCATGAGACTACTTGCTATATCCAATAAAATCGATAAAGAAAGCAGGGTGAATAGGATGTTAAAATGGTCCGTAATTTTTCTAGTTGTTGCACTGATTGCAGGGATCTTTGGCTTCTTCGGCATCGTTGAGGCTGCAGCCAGTATCGCGAAGGTGCTGTTCTTCATCTTCGTTGTCCTGTTTGTGATCTCTCTCTTCACCGGACGCAGACGAAGTATGTGACGCTGTCACATACTAAAGCCCATGCATTGAATATACACATTTGGAAATGAAAAAGGGTGTCCTCCGTTTGATAAACGGATTGGACACCCTTTTTATGCGTTATGCGCAACGCAAAATCGGATCGGGTTATACGTTCGTTGCTGCAGCCTCCTGATTTCCTGATGTTTTCGGCTCTTCCGCCGGCTTTGTCTTCTTGATAAAGAAAGCCAGGATCAAGGAAGCGACGCTGATCCATGTGGCAATAACAAAGGCATAGTTAATGCCATAAATGGTTGCTTCATTCCCCAGCTTGAGCAGGTCGGCTTGATTCTCCGGATCAAAAAGTCCCGATTGCATCAGGGCTTCCCCTTTGCTCTCTGCCTGGGTGGACATTACGGTAACAAGAATCGCCGTTCCGATCGAGCCGGAAACCATGCGGAGTGTATTGGACATGGCCGTACCATGGGCGTTCAAGCTCCGCGGCAGCTGATTTAGGCCGGCCGTCTGGATCGGCATCATGAGCATCGACATCCCGAACATCCGGGCCGTATAGATGATCATCATGTGGCTGTAAGACATGGTTTCGGTCAAATTACTGAACTCCCACGTCGTAATGACCGTAATCGCCAGACCGATTACAGCCAGCCATCTTGCGCCAACCTTATCGAAGATCGCTCCCGTGATCGGTGACATGATTCCCATCAGAATAGCGCCGGGAAGCATAAGAAGTCCTGATTCCACCGGCGTAAATCCACGAATCTGCTGCAGATAAATGGGCAGCAGGATCATGCCGGCATACATCGCCATCGTGACAATGACATTGATAAGGGTAGTTAGCGTAAACATATTGTATTTGAATATCCGGAATTCTAGCATCGGATTGTCGGTCTTCATCTCCCGCCATACAAACAGGATGAGGGCAATCGCTCCGACCACTAGGGTTGCAACAACCGGCGTGCTGGACCAACCGTCATTCCCGGCATCACTGAAGCCGTACAGCAAACCGCCAAAGCCCAGGGTGGATAAAATGATCGCGATCATGTCCAGCTTCGGCCGGCTGACCTCGGTCACATTTTTCAGGAAGAAAACTCCGATTAGCGTAGCAATAATCGAGAAAGGCAGAATCATGTAGAACAGCACACGCCAATCATAGTGCTCCACAATATATCCTGAAAGCGTAGGTCCGATAGCAGGAGCAAATATCATGGCGATCCCCATCATCCCCATCGCCTTGCCGCGGTTCTCAATAGGGAAAATGTTCAGAAATACAACGGTCATAAGCGGCATCAAAATACCTGCACCCGCAGCCTGAACGAGGCGTCCGGTAAGCAGGAACGCAAAATTGGGGCTGACGGCACACAGCAAGGTGCCAATCGTAAACAGCGTCATCGCACTGATGAACAGCTGCCTTGTCGAGAAACGCGCAATCAGATAAGCGGTAACGGGGATCAAGACCCCGTTCACCAGCATAAAGCCTGTGGTCAGCCACTGGGCTATTGTCGGTTTAATGCTCAAATTTTCCATGATGCTCGGCAGAGCAACATTCATCAATGTCTGGTTAAGAATGGCGACGAAAGCGCCAATCATAAGTGCAGCAATGATAGGGCCTTTCTTAACAGGCTCGCCGGGGCGAGCAACGGTATGGGTACTCATGTGCAGCCTTCACTCTCTTTCTAAGTAAAATCATACATATAGCATGTTAGTTCTATGTGGACATCTGACCTTGGATGTGCTCAACATTCGTCAAAATTTTGCGGTATAGGACACTCAATTGCTTAACCTCTTCGTCCGTTAGAAAACCGTATAACAAATCGCTCAACTCGGCACGTTTATTGGCCAGCTGTTCGATCAGTTCCCGCCCAAGCGGCGTAATCTCCAGATGGATGACTCTTCGGTCGGTTGTATCCCTTATTCGGCGCGCGAACCCACCTTCGATCAATTTATCGGATATGCCTGTAACCGCTCCGCATGTCACATGAATGGAATCGGCCAAATCCGACAATCTCAAAGCTCCCTGTTCATGAAGCATCTCCAAGGCGGTATACTGGGTTCTGCCTAGTTTAGGAAATCCCTCCTTCTGCCATTCATGATGCACTGTCCGAACCATCTTTTTAAATAGCATCTCCAACTCCAGAATTTCATTCCGCATGGACATCTATTTTTTCACTCCTTTAAAAGGTCCAGCACTCCTTCAACAGAGACAGCCTACTTTGCCTCTATATACTTTAGTACTAAAACATTTATTTCTAAACATTTATTGATTATAGTGGCGGATGAGTATAGTGTCAATGTTTACATATGTATTTTCTTCATAGTTTTTTTCTGAAAATAATGACATCTCTTGAAAAACACAAAAAAAAGACCCAGACATTCTTCCCTTGTCTGAGTCTTTAGCCGATTCCCTTGCTTTACTTAAATAGCGACGGAATGGACATCCAATCCATGGTGAAGTTCAATTCCAAGCCATCGGACAGAAATTTCACATTTTTCACAGTTACCAGATCCGGTAAATAGTCCTTGAGCGAAATTTGAATCGGGTCCAGGCGGAACATATTCAAAGGGATCTCAACTCCCCGAATCGTCGTCGATTCATGTGTCAGGTGAAGATGGCTTCCCTCGGCCGACATTTGAAAGCGCAGCACAGCGCCAAAGGGAAGGATCCCCCATTGCCCGTTCATACGGGCCGTCATTGTGGTGCCATTCATCATGAAATCGGCGCCTGTAATATCTACGCCCAGGTCATGGGTGCTCATATATTTGACCATGTTCTTCTTGCTGAGTTCCCCGACTTCTTCTGTGCTCAGCAGCATGCGGGTATCCCGATTTGATACCATAGTCATCAACTTGTCCTTAAAATCAACGGAACGATATCGCATATCAAGAGATTGCGTAGGATAAACAAACCAGACCAACGCACCGATAATCACAAGCAGAAGGACAAATATACCCAGCAGGAAACGTCCGGCTCTTTTTTTTCGGCGTACCATTCAAAGTCCCTCCTCCCTAGGATATTCCTGCAGTAACAAGGCTTTTCCCATCTCCAAAGTATATAGGAATCCATGAAACTTGTCACGATTTGAGAAATGTACCCAACTTTCTTGATTCAAAACATCCAAATCGTGGTTATTACGATAGTGTGTTAAAATAGCGTGTTAACATCATACTTCGGTCCCAAGGAGGAATTATTCCATGAAAAAAACTCTAAGCATTACTGCAGCCCTAGCACTCACCCTGTCCCTGACCGCCGTAGCAAGCGCAGACCCGATTAACGGGACGGTATCCGAAACTTCAGGGACGGTAACTGAAACTTCAGGACCGGCTCCAATCTCGACGACAGACCCTATTATCAAACCGGAAGAAGTCGTGTTGGTGCCTACACCTATGATCGAGATTGCGGAAAGAACCTACTTCTATAACGCTCCAAACGGCGAGAAGCTTGGTGCCTTGGCTTCGCAAAAAATCGACACAACCGGTAATCGAACGGGTGTCGTGCTTGGCGGCGAATGGGTTGAAGTTTATACATGGCTCGGTAAAGCTTGGATTTATGTAGCGTAATCTTGTATGACTGCCGGACTTCATGATCCCTCATGTATCCTAGCAGATTAAATGGCAGGTCAAGATGATCTTGGCCTGCCATTTGTATGCATACCTCTTCGGTTCCCCTAGGACGATCCCTTAGGCTCCACATGAATGTGGACACTCATAATATTGTGAATCTTCTCCATCTGTTCTTCGATCTGGTCACTGATCTGATGACCCTCCAAAACACTGATGTCCGGGTCCACCTCGATGACAACATCCACCAGCACATGATTGCCGTGAATTCGGGCCTTCATGTCCTTAATCCCCTCGACACCGGGCGTACGGGCAATCGTACTGCGCAAGTCCGACAAACGGTTTTCATCAAAACCGTCCGTTAGACTATAGGTGCAATCTCTGAATATTTCCCAAGCCGTTTTGCAAATAATGACACCCACCGCTACCGCCGCTACGGTATCCAGCCAAGGCAGGCCGAATTGAGCGCCGATAATACCAACAGCTGCCCCCACACTGACAAGTGCATCCGATAAATTATCCTTGGCCGCTGCCATGAGTGCCTGGTTATCGATGCGCCGTGCGAGATTCCGATTGTACCGGTATACGCCAAGCATGGCAATGGCACAGATGCCGGCCACGCCGGCAGACCATAAATTCGGTATTTCCTTAGAGCCTTCAAAAAATGAACGAACGGCTTCAACCAGCACTTGGATACCCACAACCGCCATAATAAATGAAGCAACCAGAGCCGCAATCGTTTCCGCCCTTAAATGCCCATACGCATGATCGGAATCCGGCGGTTTCTGGGAAATTCGCAGTCCGATCAATACGGCGAGTGATGCCACAATATCCGTCAGGTTGTTGAAACCGTCAGCAAGCAAAGCACTGGATGAAAATAAGTATCCACAGAATATTTTAAATGATGACAACACGAGGTAGGCGGCAATACTGATCCAAGCCCCGCGTTCCCCTTGTTTGATGTTATCATAGGCATTATTCACTTTACACGTCTCTCCTTTGCTTGCTCTTATGCAGGCCTCAAGCGATATCCATCATTATCCATATTTAATCCTAGCAAAGGTCATTCGTGTGGGTCTAGAGAAACATAATTGCTTTCGGTCAAAGAGAACCATGGGCGTAGAAAATGGTATTAATCATTGTTACCCTTGCCGGGCGATTTAAAAACGAATAAAATGAGGACAAGCGAACACAAAGAGGAGGGTGATACTATGCCCGAGAATAATAATGAGTCACGTAAAGTGAATTTGGCTGATGCAATCCGGCAAAAGCTGGAACAAAAGAAACAGCAAAACTCATCCGCGAACAAGCCCGGACAATTCCAGGCCGGTTCAGCGCAAAAAATGAAAAGCCAAAACAATAAAAAACCAAACAACCAGCGTCGTCGTACCGGCGGTTCGTAGAAGAGCCCGTCCGTGCATAACGCAAAAAATGCTGCACCTCCCATACTTGGAAGGTGCAGCATTTTTTAATGGATCGTGCGAGATGAAAGCTCGCGCCATCATCTTCGCCGCCGTATCCTATTTCTTAAACTTCAACCGGGTACATGCTTTCGCGAAGACCCTTGATCTCTTCACTCTCAAGATACTCATCATAACTCATACTGCGGTCGATGATGCCATTTGGCGTAATCTCGATAATTCGGTTGGCAATCGTCTGAATGAACTGATGGTCATGCGAGGTGAACAGAATCGTTCCGTCGAAATCGATCAGACCATTGTTGAGTGCCGTGATGGATTCGAGATCCAAGTGGTTCGTCGGCTCATCGAAGATGAGCACGTTCGCGCCGTTCAGCATCATTTTGGCCAACATACAGCGGACCTTCTCGCCCCCGGACAAAACGCTTGCTTTCTTCAACGCTTCCTCACCCGAGAACAGCATGCGGCCAAGGAATCCGCGCAAGAATGTCTCATCTTGATCCTTGGAATATTGGCGCAGCCATTCCACAAGGTTGATATCAACACCGTCAAAATAAGCAGAGTTGTCTTTCGGGAAATACGCCTGGGTGGTTGTTACACCCCAGCTGTATTCACCGGCATCCGCTTCGGTTTCTCCTGTAATAACCTGGAACAGCGTCGTTTTCGGCATACCGTTCGGTCCAACAAATGCGATTTTGTCGCCTTTGTTTACAACAAAGCTGACATTATCCAGAACCTTTTCCCCATCCATCGATTTGGTAATGCCCTCAACCGTAAGCAGCTGCTTGCCCGCCTCGCGTTCAGGCTTGAAATGAAGAAACGGATATTTACGGTTCGAAGGACGAAGATCCTCCAGCGTAATTTTATCGAGCTGTTTCTTACGGGAAGTCGCCTGCTTCGATTTGGAAGCATTCGCCGAGAAGCGTTGAATAAATGCCTGCAATTCCTTGATCTTCTCTTCCTTCTTCTTGTTGGCATCCCGTTGAAGTTCAAGCGCCAGCTTACTGGATTCATACCAGAAGTCATAGTTGCCGACATACAGCTGTATTTTACCGAAGTCGATATCCGCAATATGCGTACACACCTTGTTCAGGAAGTGACGGTCATGGGATACCACGATAACGGTGCCTTCATAATCCATAAGGAAGTTCTCGAGCCACTGAATCGATTCCAGGTCCAAGTGGTTGGTAGGCTCATCCAGCAGCAGGTTATGCGGACGGCCAAACAATGCTTGCGCCAAGAGAACGCGTACCTTCTCATTACCGCTCAGCTCCGACATTTTCTTATCATGCAGCTCACGTGGAATGCCGAGACCGATCAGGAGCGCTGCCGCATCCGGCTCTGCATCCCATCCGTTTAGCTCTGCGAATTCGCCTTCCAGCTCACCCGCACGCATGCCGTCTGCTTCAGAGAAATCGGATTTCGCATACAGCGCATCCTTCTCTTTCATGATGTTATACAGCCGGGCATGACCCATAATAACCGTCTCCAGGACTGGATACTGGTCGTATTCATAGTGGTTCTGCTTCAGAACCGCCATCCGTTCATTCGGTGTCATATGAACCTCGCCTTGGTTCGGTTCAATCTCACCGGAGAGGATTTTCAGAAATGTAGACTTACCCGCCCCGTTGGCGCCGATGAGGCCGTAGCAGTTACCCGGGGTGAATTTTATATTGACATCTTCAAATAGTGCTCGTTTGCCATAGCGGAGCGTTACGCCGCTTGTACTGATCATTAAGCATTACCATCCTTTATCACTATTGGTTTCAGCACATTATAGCATAAGTACGACGGTTATCGAAGCTTCTGGACGATATAAAACGGTTTTAAACAAATATAACCTCCTGCTTGCACCCTTTTCTCAAGCGCACAGGGCAGGACGCTGTCGATTAAAAACTACTTTTTCTAGTTTAATAGAAAAAGTCCAACTGAAAATGGGCCCGAGAGGTTATAAAAAACCTTCCGGGCCTTCTTTTGGTAGTCTATGGTGTATGTTGATCAGAATCGCTTGTACGTTTCAGTTACGATGTCACACTTCTCCGCTCAGGCTGAACCTTGAAGGTCTCTCCGTACTTTAATACGCGAATCCGCTCCTTGGCGATCCCCAGCCGCTCGCGTTCCGCTTCCATCCTATCCAGCGCTTCTCTGGCCGTATCGTCTGCCAGCTTGAAGGTGCCATAATGCATTGGAATCATCGTCTCAGCCTTCACGTCCTGGAACGCCTGCAGCGCTTCTTCCGGATTGACGTGCTGTGACGTCATGAACCATTCCGGCTCATATGCCCCGATCGGCATCAAAGCAAGGTGAATGTTGAAACGTTCTCCGATCAGCTTAAAGCCCTCGAAATAACCGCTGTCTCCGGCAAAATACAAATTCGGCGGAAGCAGGCGGGTACCATCCTCCGCGACAGGTTCGTTATCGCATGGCGATTCATCGGAAGAACCCGAATCCCTCTTCGCATCCTGCAGCACGGGCTCCATCACGAATCCTCCCCAATGGGATGTATTCGTGTCAAATGGCGTACGCCGAGTCCAATGCTGTGTCGGCACGAAGGAGAACTTCACGCCCTTGATGGTTTCGGATTCCCACCACTGCAGTTCGATCACGCGGCGAAAGCCTTTGTTGATCATTTTGCGACGCAGACCAACGGGTACAATGATCGTGGTGTCCGCACGGTACAGCCTACGGATCGAGGCAACATGCATATGGTCATAATGGGAATGCGAGATTAAAATGACATCGATCGGGGGGATCTCATGAATGGGAAGTCCAGGTTCTCCAAGGCGCTTATTAAACCCCATTCTCCGCGCCCATACGGGATCAGTCACGATATTCAAGCCTTCATATTGGATGAAGAACGTAGCGTGCCCGATCCAGGTAACGGAGGTTTCGTGCCGGTTGCTATGCAAATACTGAAGATCCGGCGTCAGGTTCGGAATGCAGTAGGAATAATCCTTCTTCTTCTGACGACGTTCGTCGCGCCACTGCTTGAATTGTTTAAGTGTTTTATCCGTGCTGACGTTATCGATATTGTTATAGCGAATTTTTGGCATGCAGCCTCCTCCTTCCATTACCCTGTATTTTACCCCGTATTGACCTCTCTGCTCAACTTTGCGTATGTTGTTCTTTTTACACCGAATGATTCGTGGCGAAACAACCCGTATTTGCCTTTGTTCAGAATCAATCCGATGGATCTTTATACTTGACGACGTAGATCGCCATAAAGGCTACAGCAGCCAGTACGGTGATCAGCGGAGCTATGAAAATGCCGAAGTCCTCCATTTGCCTCACCCCTTCTTCGCGGATTTGCCGCGAATGTAGTTTGCATCGAACAGAAACAATCGCATCAGCAGGATCAGGGAAGGAACCAATACGCAGAAACCCAGGATAAATGCGGTAATCAAAGCGATCGCCATCGTATCGTTGGTAATACTCTCATGAATATGGATGTAATCATAGAGAATATACGGCAGATGCGAGCGTCCATACCCATACCAGGCAAAGGCAAATTGGAGCATGACCATGATAAAAGCGATGCCGAGACGGATTCGTTTCCATACGAGGTACACCGCAATGACAAAGCAGATGAACGACGCGATAAACATCCATGCGATATCCAGCATCTGCCCAAAATGCACCGGGTTCTGATGGTTGATCTGAAAAAACGCGAAAACCGAAGCCAGGATCGTCGGTCCGCTCCACCCCAACGCATAACCCCGGACCACGCCGAACGCTACCTCATCCCCCGCACGCTGCGCGTAATAGGATAGGAACATCGCCGAGATGTACAGAACGCTCACAAGCGCAAGCAGGATGACCGACCACGTGTACGGGTTCGTGAAGAACGTATACCAATGAAGCTCCACCTTCCCGTTGTCCATATAGATAATCCCACCTTCCGAGATGGCCAATATCGTTGACAAGGCGGCCGGGATGAGAAGCCCCGTTGCCCCGTAGAGCCCCATATACACGATATTGTTCCCGGTCTGGCTGCCATACGTGTGATAGGCGTAGTAAGCGCCGCGGATCGCCAGCAGCACAAGGGCCAAGCTGCCCGGAACAAGCAGCGCGGTGCCATAATAATACGCAGCATCCGGAAAGAATCCGACAAGCCCGACCACAAAAAAGATCAGGAACACGTTGGTCACTTCCCAGACGGGAGATAAATACCGCTGGATGATGTTATGAATCTTGTTCTCGTGTCCAGTGAGCACGCTGAAATAGCTGAAAAATCCGGCACCGAAATCAATCGAGGCCACCAGCAAATAGCCAAACAGAAATGTCCACAGCACGGTTATTGCTACCATTGCATAGCTCATTTGCGGTCTCCCCCTTCGATTTCGAGTCCCAGCAGCCGGATTTCCTCTTCGGCGCTTTTATTCCGGAACAATTGGCTCAGCACGCGGATCGCGGATACGGATAGCACCAGATACAGGATAATAAACAGCACCAGCATCCAGCCGACGCTTGATGAAGTGGTTGCCGCATCCGATACCTTCATGTATCCCCGCACAATCCACGGCTGCCTTCCGATCTCAGCAAGGAACCAGCCCAGCCATATGGCTGACATCGATAGAGGCCCCAAAGCCAATATACTGAGCAGCAGCCATTTTGGATAAGGCCTTTTGCCAGGAAGTTTCTTTCGGAACATATACAGGAGCGGAATCAGAACGATCACGGCGCCGCTGGTCACCTTCAAATCGAAAAAATAATGCACTGACATCGGCGGCCTCTCATTCTCCGGAAATTCATTCAGACCAACGACCTCCGTGCTGGGGCTGTTTCCCGCCAATATGCTTAGCGCATAGGGAATCTTCAATGCATACTTAATCTCGTTATTCTCATCCAGAAAGCCGCCGTAAATGAGCGGGGCTTGTGTCATCGTCCCAAAATGCCACTCGGCCGCCGCCAGCTTCTCGGGCTGGTATTTAGCCAAAAATTTGCCTGAGAAATCTCCGATCATCACGGTGGCCACTGCAAAAACAAAGGTAGACACAACAGTAAGCTTCAGCGCTTTCTTAAAGTAGATGTGCCTGCTTCCCCGCAATAAACTGAAAGCGGCTATGCTGGCCAGCGCAGCCGCACTGGTCGTATACGCTGACGCCAGCACATGGCTCACCTTGGTCGGCGTTGCCGGATTGAACATGGCCACGAACGGATTCACATTCGTAAATACCCCATCCACCAGCTCGAAGCCCTGGGGTTGATTCATAAAAGCATTCATGCTCGTGATAAAGAACGCTGACGCGGAGGAGCCGATCGCCACGGGAATAAGCAGCAGCAAATGGGTCCATTTATTTTTGAATCGATCCCATGTATAGAGATAAATGCCAAGAAAGATCGCCTCCACAAAAAAAGCAAAGGTTTCCATAAACAGCGGCAGCGCAATGGCTTTACCGGCTACACGCATAAAGGTGGGCCATAACAAGCTAAGCTGCAAGCCGATGGCAGTACCTGTCACAACGCCGACGGCCACCGTAATCACGAATCCCCGCGCCCAGCGCCTGGCGAGCAACGTATAATGGTTGTCCCCTGTCCGAATCCCCCTCCATTCCGCCAGAGCCAGCATAATCGGAATCCCAACGCCGATGGTTGCCAGAACAATATGTACAAACAGGGTCAAACCGGTCAGGATCCGGCTCATCAGTACGGGGTCCAGTGAAGACATCAGGTTCACTCCTCGGTTTCTTTATCCAAAATATTTCATATAGCGCAGATACCCTTTCACGGCGCCGTATAGCATAATGGCCGCAACAATAAAGCATAGAATCGCAAGCTTTCGCTCCTGCTTCCTGTGCATCCGTCAGCCTAGCCTCCTTTAGAGGTTGTTCAAAAAGTCTGCTTTTGATAAGAAAACCTCTATCGAGGCCACTTCAAGGATGAGCGACCGCGATGCATAGGTAGGTTT
>NZ_PDHM01000024.1:51675-225725 GCF_002573715.1 Paenibacillus sp. EZ-K15
TATTTCAGCCCTTCTGCAAGGGCGCGGCCCTTCCACACGTCATTCTCTTGAAACACAAATGGCATACATCCAATCATTATCAGTTTTACAAACCTTTCCTCTTTTTATCCAAAGTCTGCTTATTTTGTTTGAATCCTTGCCATGATGTTTTTTCCTGCATGGAAAAGAGGTACAATAAGAGGATAAGGAGGCGAGATCATACCATGAAAATTACATTTATTGAACCAACACCGAGCCCGAACTCCATGATGCTTCACCTTAACGAAACGCTAGAGTCCGGGATTCGCAGAACATATACACTGGACAACGAACGGTCGGCTCCCCCCTGGATCAGGCAATTGCTTCATATCCCGGGCGTAAAGAGCGTCTTTCATACCCTTGATTTCATTGCGCTCGACCGTAAAGGCAACGCCGATTGGCCTTCCATTCTGGGCGCCGTTCAGGAAATATTCGGTCAGGAGGGCCTTGCGGCCGGACTCCAAGAAGGTGCGGATGATATCGCTTTTGGAGAGGCTCAAGTATTCGTGCAGTATTTCCGGAATATTCCGATGCAAATTCGTGTCAAAAGCGGGAATCAGGAAGAACGCATCGGTCTGTCGGAGCGCTTCGCCAAAGCGGTAGCCGCGGTGGGAACCACGACGCTCATCAAGGAGCGCAAGCTCAAGGAGTACGGCGTGCGCTACGGCCAGCTGGAAGGCATCGCCCGTGACGTAGAGCAGGAGCTTGAAGCTGCCTTCCCGCAGGAGCGCCTCGATAAGGTCGTTGCCCAGGCGATTGCCCACGGTGCCAGCGACGAGGATTTCGTCGAGCAGCGCCGGAAGCTGAGTGACGAGGAAACCGAAGCCGCGCTGCAGAATGAGGACTGGCGCGTCCGTTATGCCGCGTTGGATGCACTAGAGCCATCCGAGAAGCATATTCCGCTTCTCCGCCAAGCGCTTCGGGATCCGAAGATGCAGATCCGCCGGCTGGTCGTCGTCTACTTGGGCGATCTTCGCACCCCTGAAGCGATGGAGCTCCTATATGAAGCCATGCGCGACGAAACACCGGCCGTTCGCCGTACCGCAGGCGATACGCTGTCCGATATCGGCGATGCTGCCGCTACCCCGGTCATGATCGAATCTTTGAAAGACAGCAGCAAAATCGTACGCTGGCGTGCGGCCCGTTTCCTGTATGAAGTAGGTACCGAGGAAGCCCGCTCCGCCCTGGAGGAAGCCGCCGACGATCCGGAATTCGAGGTTAGTCTGCAGGCACGAATGGCACTGGAACGCATCGAATCCGGCGAAGAAGCTGCCGGAACCGTCTGGCAGCAAATGGCCAAACGGAATCAATCGTAATCGTATCAGCAGGACCACCTTCATACCGTAAAATTTAACCATTGCCTCTGACATGGGATGTGATTTATACTAGGACTCTCTTGTTAGAATTGAATATATAGATAGCCTCATCATTCCAAGATGAGGTAGAGGTTGCAGACATGATCAGTAGTTGTGCCGAGGCGAAGAGAAGCCGGTGAAGCACAGTGAAAGGCATGAATGCCGAAGTGCAGGGTATACTCTTGTATTCTGTGCTGGGGCCGTTGTCGAAAGAGACGGAACTGTCACGGGGATTTCCCCGTGTTGAGCTATCTTCATGGAGGGTATGATGCGGATACGATAAAGACCGCAGGTATAATACCTGCGGTCTTTTTGTTCTAACAGGGTATATTTTAAATATCATTTCTTAATGTATAGAAGGAGTGTTCGATCTTGAATCGCAAAAAAGCACCAGCTGCTTCGCTGAAGCAGAGCTTTAAAGCCCGTCATATGACCATGATCGCCCTTGGCGGATCGATCGGTACCGGCCTGTTTCTGGCGAGCGGAACGGCCATCGCCTCTGCCGGCCCAGGCGGAGCGCTTATCGCTTATGCCGCGGTTGGCCTCATGGTTTACTTTCTGATGACCAGCCTGGGCGAGCTCGCTACGTATCTTCCGGATTCCGGCTCGTTCAGCACCTACGCCTCCCGGTTTGTCAGCCCTGCCTTCGGATTTGCCGTCGGCTGGAACTTCTGGTACAACTGGGCTGTTACCATCGCCGCCGAGCTCGCGGCGGCCACGGTTATTATTAAATTTTGGTTCCCGGACAGCCCGTCATTTCTGTGGAGTCTTCTGTTCCTGGCGATTATGTTCGGCTTAAACTTTCTATCCGCCAAAGGATACGGCGAATCGGAATATTGGTTTGCTATCATTAAGGTTGCAACCGTCATTATCTTCCTCATCATCGGTGTCATGATGATATTCGGTATTCTTGGCGGTGAAGCCGTTGGATTCAGCACCTTTAACCTAGGCGATGGGCCGGTACACGGCGGGTTCTTCGCGCTGGTCGGCGTGTTCATGGCTGCCGGCTTCTCCTTCCAGGGAACCGAGCTGATCGGGGTCGCAGCCGGCGAGAGCGAAAATCCGAGAAAACATGTCCCTAAAGCCATCCGTCAAGTGTTCTGGCGCATCCTGATCTTCTATATTTTCGCTATTTTTGTCATCGGCATGCTGATCCCTTACACCCACCCGAGCTTGCTTCAATCCGGGGTCGATAATATCGGAGTCAGCCCTTTCACGCTGGTGTTTGAGAAGGCCGGGCTTGCCTTTGCCGCATCTGTCATGAATGCCGTTATTCTAAGCTCCGTGCTGTCGGCAGGCAACTCGGGGATGTATGCTTCAACCCGTGTCCTGTATGCCATGGCGAAACAAGGAATGGCTCCGAGATGGCTGAGCCGCCTGAACAGTCGCGGCGTACCGGTTGCGGCTCTAATCGTAACCTCTGCCGTAGGTATGCTGGCCTTCCTGGCCTCCTTCTTCGGCGATGGCGTGGTATACGTGTGGCTCCTGAATGCCTCCGGGATGTGCGGATTCATTAACTGGCTGGCCATTGCCGTGAGTCATTACCGCTTCCGCAAAGCTTATGTCGCCCAAGGTAAAGACCTGAAGGAGCTGCCGTTCCGTGCACGCTGGTTCCCCTTCGGTCCCATCTTCGCCTTCCTGCTCTGTCTTGTAGCCATTATCGGTCAAGGCAATTTCAGCGGGGAGATCGATTGGTTAACGATCATTGCCACTTATGTCAGCATTCCGTTGTTCCTCTCCATCTGGTTCGGCTACCGCTTGATTAAGAAGAGCCACGTCGTGCCATTGGACGAGTGCGATTTAAGCACGAACGTCAAATAATATAGACCAGACATACCAAAAGCAGCCTCCCTCCCATACTTGGGAACGGAAGCTGCTTTTTTTGATGCGGACATATTACCAAATAATCTGCACTCTCAGATCATCGGTGTTCTCAAACGCATGATGATAGTATTGGATGGAGCCGAGATTGCTCTTCATCTGCAATTGCTGGAGCACATTCACAAGCTCTCGCTCGCTGCCGTCGAACCGGAACACCAGCTTCTGGCTGCCTTCAGCCTTTGCAGCTTTAACCAATGGTTGGAGCTGCGTGTAGGAGCTGACGATGGAACGGGCATCATAGAGCTGATATTCCAGATCCCGTTTCAATTGTTCGTATACTCCGGCTCTCGAACGATCCTTTACGGCAAGCCCTGACAGCGTGTTGCGGTAAAGGGTGCTCGCCTTCGGATAGGATTTGACCCAGGTATGATCACGGCCCATCTGTTCATCCGTCCGGAGGTAGTACGTATAGGATACCTCGTTGTCCCGATCCGGCACAGGATCGTTCCACGTCGTGTCCAGATGGTACCATTTGCCGTCCAGAAGGACCAGATTCCAGGCATGGAGCTGGCCCTTCGGATTATCGGAGGCATAAGCCGTCCCCTCCACAATTTTGTTCTGGATTCCGGCTTCCTTGAGCAGTTTATGCGTTAACAGGGAATAGCCCTGGCATACTGTGCTTCCGGTGTAGAGCCCGTCATAGGCCGTATATTTCGTAAGCGTGGTATCGTATTTCAAGTTCCGGACAACCCAATCATGGATGGCTTTCACCTTCTCATGATCATTCATGCCCGGCTTGACGATCTGCTTCAAAATGCTGTCGGCATTCTGGTTCACATAGTTCGTCTGCTCCGCAGTTTCGCGATAACTCAACCGAACCGTGACATTGGCGGAACTGGATGTCCCACGATAGTCGTAGCTATAACTAGCGATGGTGTAGTGAATATAGGGATCACTGGCCATCGCCTGATCAAGTGCATCTTTAAGCTGCGATTTCAGCGATTGGGTCTCGCCCTGGTAAACAAAACGCACCGTCGACTGCCTGTCGCTCATCGCTGTCAGCAGTTTTTGCTGAATCCCATTGACCGACTTTACGACCGCTTTGTTGGAAGTGGCATAGACATCACTGAGATTAGCTGGTTCAGGTACTGCTGCAACGGTTACCGCCAAAGACCCTATGAACAGTAATTTAACGATTGTTCCTCGGCTTCGTTTCATCGGTACACCCGCCCTTCATCTTCCTCATCCGTATGCACCATTATTGTAACACATAACATCAGGGCTTAAGGGTTCTAGTTTTGTCGACCGGGCACGAATATCAAATACTACCAATAAAATGAGGACAGGAAGGAATCGCTACGTCCCGCCAGCTTCGACATGCGGACCAGTACCTCTGCAGCCTCCGCTCGCGTCACCTCACGCCCCGGCAAGAACTTGCCATCAACTGCCGGCAGAAGACCCAGCTTGAGAGCAATCAGGGCTGCTCCTTTGTTAGTGATGGCGTCGGCATCCGATATCCCTTGCACGTCAGTTGGAAGGATAAAGGCTTTGGACAGCTTCTCATAATTCAGGATGCGGGTCAGCGAGCTTGCCAATTCATCCCTTGTCAGCTTGCCGTCCAGCTGCAGCGGGCTGTCCGGATCATAAGGGATCCAGTTCTGACCGATTAGCACCTGAATGGCCTGGTAATACGGATGGTCCGGCTGCAAGCCTGCATATGGATCCATGGTAGATCTTCCATACAGCTGCTCATAGGACGGGCTTACCGAAGCCGCCACCAGCTGATACCATTCGCCAAGGGAAATCTGGCGATCCGGGTACACCTTTCCGTCCTTGTCCGGAACCAGCACCCGATATTTCACCAGCTCCTTAAGAGCCGCTTCCGCATAATGCCCCGTCGTATCGGTAACCGCCGGAATATCCTTGCGGCTCATTTCGGGCATGATATCGCGCCATTCCCCGCTCTTGGCATCAAGCGGTACCGTAATGCCGCCGAAGGCCGCCTTTTTATGTGTCGGATAATAAATCAGCTTAATGAAAGGCTTCATAACCTCATTACCGGCCATTGAGTAGCCACCGTAGTAACCGTATTTCAACTTCAGATCAATTTCTTCCAGATATTTAGCTCTTGCCTGCTCCGCACTGATGGCCGGTTTTGCATCCGTTGGCAGTTTGGACAGAACGGCGTCCGAATTCACGCTAAAGCCCTGGATTTGCCCATTGGCCTCCATCGTGAGGCTCAGGGAATCACCCATGACGCGAATATCACCGACATAGCGTTGGAATGAAAATTGGTAGCTGAGGGTTTTAGTGTCTTTGCCCATTTTATCAACCGATGTCAGCTTCCATTCCTCGGCAGCATGCGGTACCAGCTTGCTTACCGTCTCGAATGCGAGATCCTGCGCAGCCTGCTGCGAAATCGGGTTCTTCACTTCCGCAGCCTCGGCCCGGTCAAAACGATATCGGTTGTACGAGTAAATCTGCCCGGTCCTGGCGTCCACCTCTGCGGATACCGTCTCCCCTCCGCCCATGGCGGAGAGCTTATTTTCGCCCCAACTTATGTTCCACGTCTTAACCTCGCTGTTGTTCCATCTTGTACCCAGTCTCTTGGATTCGGTCTTTAAACCCGACGGGAGCTTGATCTGCGATTCCACCCATATGGCTGCTGCCTCTCCGCCAGCGAATGGAGCGGTGATTGGCTTAAAGGTTTCTTTGGATGCCGGAATCGCGCCGTTCTCAACCGAGGTAAGCCCGCTCTCTTCCCCTGAGAAACTAATGAACTTGCCTGTATTGGCATCCAGTGAATTGCCTGATTGATCATTAGGTATGTAACCTAAGAAATAATTGCCTTTGGCGTTGTTATATAAATTATCAGGTACATAGGCCAAGGATACCTGGAACTGATCTTCAAACACTTTACGGATGGAGGCCTCATTCCATTTCGGTGTGGATGAAGGAAACTCCTCATTGATTTGATTGCGGGAATAGTTAACGGTATTGCCCTGTCCGTCAAGCGTGATCGAGATGCTATTCACATCCGATTCAATCCCGTTCACCGAGGTCTGAAAATAAAACTCAAACCGCGGCGGGCTGAACAATGCCGTCTGCATCCCAAGATAAGCCTCATTCTCCTTAAGCTCACTCGTCTTCACATCCGATACATGGCTGCCGATCCATTTCAGCGCCTTCTCCTTGGCTGCTTCCCGGGTTAATACCGGTTTGTCGCTACCAGGGTTCATCAAAGAATGAGGGATATAAATGTTAAGAAGTTCCCCCGTGACCGCATTGACCTGGGCATTGAAGCCGGAGCTTGAGTTCCCTTTGGTCAGTACCATTTGCAGATCCCAAGCAAGCGCGCTCGATCTCATGCCATCATTCTCCAGGAACTGCACGTTCGACACTTTCACGTACTTGAGCTCCGGGAAAGCCTTCTTAATGATGTCTTCCGCCTGCTTGGATGAAATTTTTGCGCCCTTCGGTATTTCGTTATCCGTTACGCTTTCCGAACCGGTGTTATCGCTGCTAGTCACGGTAGTTACCGTATCGGATACAACGATTCCGCTGCCCGGAACGGAATTGTCTCCCCATACCGGCTGCGCCAAACATAGCATGGCTGTAGCCGTAACCGCGCACACGGTCTTTTTTACCCTTACCTTCTTCTTACCCGATGGATTCACTTGATTCGCTCCCTTCCATTACTTGAACCTAACCATGTCTTACTTACACATGATGATATCCTTAACAAGTGCCTGTACACGGCAGCAATGACATAACCAAGCTACCTAAATAATACCATAACTTGTCTATATATTCCTTATGTAGTAAGCTTCCGAAACATAACCTGCATAGTTAAGGATGAACAAAGTGTAACTATTTCGATCCCGCTTCTTGCGAATGGGGAATTCCCTTTCGAACACATCTTAACCAAGCCGCGCCGCTTCAACAAAAGCCGCAGTGCGACGCTTGATCTCCTCCATATTGCCGGACACGAGGGCATCCTGCGGAAGCAGCGCGCTGCCTAAACCAACCGCTGCCGCGCCTGCATGAAAATAATCCGTAAGATTATCCAACGTAACTCCACCCGTTGCAAGCAGCGGAATGTGATTCAGCGGACCCTGAAGCTCCCGGATAAATGACAAGCCCAGACTGGCCATAGGAAACAGCTTCACGATCTCGGCCCCGGCTGCGTACGCCGCGACGATCTCCGTTGGCGTCATTGCCCCTGGCCATACATCAATTCCCTGCTCCAAAGCAAATTCGATGACGGAAAGATCCGTGTTCGGGGAAATCAGAAATTGAGCTCCGGCTGAGACCGCTTCCTTCGCCATCTCCACATCAAGCACGGTTCCCGCGCCTATATATACAGCGCCATCATAGCGAGTACGCCAATCCTGGATCATATGTAAAGCACCTTCCGTATTCATGGTCACTTCCATGAACCGGACTCCACCTTGGGTCAATCCTTCTCCTACGAAGTTCGCCTGTTCTCTCGTAATGCCCCGCACGATGGCAACAATTTTCTCGCGTTTGAGTTCAGCTGTCAGTTTCAATGTGTTCCCCCATTTCTATTTAAACTTCCGGCACGTTCCTAAATCGCAAGGGCCGTAACTTCAGCCTGCTTCAAGTATATGCGGTCCGAAGCGTTCACGCAAAAAGAGCAGGCCCGGAAAACTGTCTTCCCGACCTGCTCTTTAACATCTATAAGGTTATCCGCGGAATTCAGACAGCTCTGCGCCGAGTTCACGCGTTGCTCCATATACGCTTTGATAGAGTCCAAACAATTTATCATAGGCCTGAACCGCCTGCGGATTCGGAGAATACGAGCGTGCCGGCCGCAAAAACGCCTTTGCGCAGTCCTGAAGGCTCGGGAACCAGCCGCAGCCGTAAGCTGCCAGCATCGCCGCACCCATAGCCGGGCCCTGTTCGCTTTCCAGCTTCACGATTTCAGCATTAAACACGTCCGCCTGCATTTGCAGCCACGTTTCGTTCTTGGCGCCGCCCCCGATGGAAATAACGCGGTCGATCCGCTTGCCGGATGCGCGGAGGATATCGATGGATTCGCGGAGAGAGAACGTAATCCCCTCGAGTACCGAACGTGCAAAGTGAGGCAGCTTATGTCCGGCGTCCATGCCAATGAAGCTGCCTCGGATGGTGGCATCCGGATGCGGCGTGCGTTCACCGACGATATACGGCGTGAACAGCAGCCCTCCGCTACCAGCCGGGATGCTTCCGATATCGCTCAACAGCGCGTCAAAGGAGACATCCGGCGCAAAGGTATCCTTGAACCAGGTCAGGCTGTATCCCGCTGCCAGGGTCACGCCCATGATATAGTAAGCGTCTTTCTCGCTATGATTAAAGAAATGGACCTTCCCTGCAAAATCCACCTCGCGACGCTCCTCATAGGACAAGACCACGCCTGATGTACCAATACTGCACATCGTCTGCCCTTCTTCGAGAATGCCGGCGCCGATGGCGCCGCAGGCATTGTCCGCCCCGCCGGCAAATACCTTCGTCTCTGGCAATAGAGCCGACTGCTTAGCGATCTCTGGAAGCAGAGTGCCGCACTCGTCGAAGGATTCGACCAACGGTGGGCATAAGGTGTGCGGCAGCTGGAAGGCATCCAGAATATCGGTGCTCCAAGTCTTGCCCGCCACATCCAGCAGCAGCGTTCCGGCTGCATCGGAATAGTCCATCGCGTATTGCCCAGTCAGGCGGAAACGCACATAATCTTTAGGCAGCAGGAACAGGGCAGCCTGTTCGAGCAGCTCCGGTTCAAACTCCTGCACCCATAGAATCTTGGGCAGGGTGAAACCTTCCAGCGCGCGATTGCGTGCAATCCCGAGTAGCTTCTCCTGCAGGGTCTCCTCGATGCGACGGCATTGCGCCGTTGTGCGCGTGTCATTCCACAGAATGGCCGGTCGCAGCACTGCACCCTCACCGTCTACCAAGACCAGACCGTGCATCTGGCCGGAAAAGCTTAACCCCTCAACCTCGGATGGGTCAATGTTGTTTCCGTTCATTAATTGCCGTAACGACAATACCGTTTTGTCCACCCAATCCTCCGGTCGCTGCTCGCTGTATCCCGGCTTCGGCTGGCTCAGCGGATACGATTCCGAATGCTCGGCGACAACCTTGCCGCTGCGGTCCACCAGCACGGTCTTCACAGCACTGGTTCCCAAATCAACTCCGATAACGTAACTCATCTAAATCCTCCTTCGTCTCCTCATGAACCGAACATGAAAACATCGTTGGTATTTCCCCCCGGGCTCACGATGCGTGATCCGGAGCATGCTTGGATGGCTGTCGACCCTAGCTCGCTATAGTTTCCTGTTTGAAATAAGTACACCGGCTTCCCTGAAGGGAGCCGGTGAAGGTTTGGATTTCATGGTACAAGCACTAAAACGTGTATCGATTAATTGGCAAGAATGTACTGGTTCAGAATCGCTTTCAGCATTTCTTGACGTCCGGATTCGTTCTTGCGCGGAGACTCGTTGTTCAGCGCGTATTCTGCAAGGGAAGCCAGTGTAGCCTTGCCGGATACGACGTCTGCGCCGATGCCTTCACTAAAGCTGCTGTAGCGCTTCGCGATGAAGTCCTCGAATACGCGGTCTTCGATCAGCTTCGCTGCCACCTTCAAGCCTTTTGCGTAAGTATCCATACCGGCGATGTGCGCATGGAACAGATCTTCCGGCTCGAAGGATGGACGACGAACCTTCGCATCGAAGTTCACGCCGCCGCGGCCGAGACCGCCGTTCATCAGCACTTCGTACAGCGTCAATGTCGCGTCATAGATGTTAACCGGGAATTCGTCCGTATCCCATCCGATGAGCATATCACCTTGGTTCGCGTCGAGGGAACCGAGCATGCCGTTGATGCGTGCTACGCAAAGCTCATGTTCGAAGGTATGACCGGCGAGCGTGGCGTGGTTGGCTTCGAGATTCAGTTTAAAGTGCTTGTCGAGGCCATATTTCTGCAGGAATGCAATCGTTGTAGCCGCATCAAAGTCATATTGGTGCTTCGTTGGCTCCTTCGGTTTAGGCTCGATCAGGAATTGGGCATCAAAGCCGTTTTCCTTCGCATAATCAACCGCCATATGGAACAGGCGAGCCAGGTTATCCAGTTCAAGGCCCATATCCGTGTTGAGCAGGGTCTCATAACCTTCGCGGCCTCCCCAGAACACATAGTTCTCGGCGCCAAGGCGTTTGCCCACCTCAAGTCCTTTTTTCACTTGCGCAGCCGCATGAGCGTATACATCCGCGTTGCACGTAGTGCCCGCACCATGCATGAAACGAGGATTGGTGAACATGTTCGCCGTGTTCCAGAGCAATTTTTTGCCGGTGGACTTCATGTGGTCTTCAATCGAATCCACGATTGTATCAATGTTGCTGTAGAACTCACGCAGGCTGCTGCCTTCCGGTGCAATGTCCACATCGTGGAAGCAGAAATACGGAAGGTTCATTTTCTCCATGAACTCAAAGCCTGCCTCAACGCGTGCTTTGGCGAGATCCATGCCGGAGTAATTGCCCCAAGGGCGAACCGCAGTGTCGGCGCCGAACGGATCCGAACCCCCTGCAGTCAATGTATGCCAGTAAGCCATGGCGAAACGGAGATGCTCTTCCATCGTTTTGCCGGCTACAACTTCTGTTGGATTATAAAATTTAAAAGCATAAGGGTTGGTTGATTGGCTGCCTTCGTACTCGACTTTGCTAATGTTGTTAAAATAGGCCATGAATAAATCCTCCTATACCTTGTTAAGGTGTGGTTAACGCTTACAAGGTTATCCTATCACAGGATTTCCACTTTGTCTATTGGTTAAACAAAGTTATTCCTTTACAACTTTTTCAAAACCGATGCCCCCTCCTATTAGGGTTATTTCCCGCTAAAGTTCAACATATCTCCGTTTGGCTCACTGCCTATGATTCCTCTAAATCCATATTCAAATGTTCGACGATGGAAACCACCGGACTAAGGATTGTGCGTACCCGGGCAGCGTTACGGGCTGTTGCAATTTCCGGGCTTAGCCCCTAGACTATGAGCATATCAAGTCTCCAAAACTTATAATGATCAGAAAGCAAGACTAAAAGGATGAGTACACATGGCGAATATTACCGGTGACCAGGCTCTGGTCAAAAAAATAAACACCTCAATTATTCTCGATACGATACGGCAGCACGCCCCTGTTTCCCGAGCAAAAGTATCCAAGCTGACCGGACTGAACAAGGCTACCGTCTCCAATCTCGTACAGGAGCTGTGCAGCAACCACCTGGTCCAGGAGATCGGCCCCGGCGAATCCAGCGGCGGCAGGAAGCCGCAGCTGCTGCTGTTTAACGGACAAGCTGGTTATGCCGTCGGCGTCGAGCTGCGCGTCAAGCAAATGACCGCCGTGCTTACAGATCTGGAAGGCCGGATTCTTTCCGAAGAGGATACCGCCCTTGAAGGACATGACGTGGAATCGGTGACGCGGCTGATGGTTAGCCTGATTCATGGCCTGATGCGGCAGGCTCCTCCCTCCCCATACGGCATCATCGGGATCGGCGTAGGCGTCCCTGGGATGGTGGACGGTGACGGCACCGTCCTCTTCGCCCCCAACCTGGGATGGGACATGGTGCCGCTGCAGAAGCAGCTCGAGCAGGAGCTGGGACTTCCCGTTACCATCGACAATGAAGCGAACGCGGGCGCCCAAGGCGAGCTGCGCTTCGGAGCTGGCCGGGACGCCCGCCATCTCCTCTATATCAGTGCCGGCAGCGGTATCGGCTCCGGCATTATCATCAATGGCGAGCTTTATAAGGGCGCCCGCGGATATGCCGGCGAAAGCGGCCATATGTCCATCGAAGCCGATGGACTGGAATGCACCTGCGGCAACCGCGGCTGCTGGGAGCTGTATGCCTCGGAGAAATCCTACGACAGCAAAGGTGCCGCTCTCCCGTCCAGGCGGACATCCGAGCTGATTCACCATGCAGAGCGAGGCCATGAAGAGACCATCCGGCATTTTGAAGAGCTCGGACGTTATCTCGGCGTTGGCATTACCAATCTTGTCAACGGATTCAATCCGCAATCGGTCATTATTGGCGGTCCGCTGTCCGACGCGCGAGCTTGGATTGAGGATACGCTGCGACAGGTCGTTGCCCAGCGCACGCTTCCCTACCACCGTGAGCTAATGGAGATCCGGTTCGCCGAGCTGGGCAGCCGCTCGACCATGATCGGTGCGGCCTACTCCGCCATCTCGCAGTTTCTGGGGCCGGTGCGGGTCTCCATGCCAATTCATTAAAATTGACGATATTTTGTCGTAATTAACACCCTGCATATTAAGGAAAATCCCGCGATTTTCCGCTATAATTAATCTCGTCCTGTAATTAAATCACGATTCTCCTTGAGGAGAAACGTGTGATCGTTATACAAAAGGGAGAGGAAACGCTCAAATGACCTATGTAAGCACTGCGGAAATATCGGCACAAATGTTTGTGACCATATTGCTGTTTCTCCTAGTTATCGCACCTTTGTTCAGTCTCGCCATCATGCGTTTTTTTCAAGGCAAGAAAAAAGTCGGTTTCATTCTCCTCGGCTCCGGCGTGGCTGCATACGTCGTATTCCAGATCATCATGAGTCTGTTTTTTAGCAAGTGAACACGATCTGAGCGAACGTTGGCAGCATAGACTCGGAAGCTAAAAAAGCTCCTTCCCTGATTCAGGGAAGGAGCTTTTTATTCATATCATGAAGCAAGCGATCGGCTTGCGATGACGCCTGATTAGATTAACCCTCCGGGTTCAACGCTTTGTTGAACTGGAGCTTGTTCATGCCAAGAATGCGGTGCTCGCCGATGATCGTGAGCGGTACTGCGCGAACGCCCATATCCCATACTTGCTGTGCGAATTCGTCGTTTTGCTCGATGTTGCGCTCTTCAAATTCGATGCCTTGATCGGACAAGAAGCCTTTTACTTGTTTGCAGTGCGGGCAGTTGTTCGAAGTGTATACAATCACATTTTCCATGGTTGGTCAGTCTCCTCTACTCATGATTTGGCTCTGCTTAAAGCCATTTCGATCTCTATCTATCAGTTTACAACACGACAGCGTTGTGTTCCAAGCTCTCGATATATTTCTCCGCATCCATAGCTGCCATACAGCCGCTTCCTGCCGCCGTGATCGCTTGTCTGTAACGAGTATCCTGCACATCGCCGCAAGCAAATACGCCTTGGATATTCGTCTCGGATGTTCCCGGGGTCGTTACGATATAACCGTTCGGATCCGTCGTAATGTTTCCGCCGAGGAAACTGGTGTTCGGATGATGACCGATCGCCACAAATACGCCGCTGACTGTGATCGTCTCTTCTTCGCCAGTCTCATTGTTGAGCACTTTGATGCCTTTGACGCCTGTCTCGTCCGCAATGACTTCCTGCGGTGTGCGGTTCAGTGCCCATTCGATTTTCTCGTTAGCGCGGGCGCGATCCTGCATGATTTTCGATGCACGAAGCTCCTCCCGACGGTGAACCAGCGTTACTTTGGATGCAAAGCGAGTCAAGAAGTTCGCTTCCTCCAGCGCGGAATCGCCGCCGCCGACAACAACGATCTCTTTGCCGCGGAAGAAGAATCCATCACATGTTGCGCAGGTACTTACTCCGCGTCCTACATTATCCTGTTCTCCCGGAATGCCAAGGTATTTGGCCGTTGCGCCTGTAGAGATGATCAACGTTTCGGCAACTACCTCGCCGATACCGTCTACGTCCAGCTTGAACGGACGCTCTCCGAATTCCACGCTGTTCACCCAGCCTGTACGAAATTCTGCGCCAAAACGTTCAGCCTGCTGACGCATATTGTCCATCAGCTCAGGACCCATGATACCTTCGGGAAAACCCGGGAAATTCTCAACTTCGGTTGTGGTTGTCAGCTGTCCGCCAGGTTGCGGACCTTCAATGACGAGCGGGCTCAGGTTGGCACGAGCCAGATAGATTGCAGCCGTAAGGCCGGCAGGGCCTGTGCCTATAATAACGGATTTGTACATATCGTTTCCCTCCTATATATGGAACGCTTAATTATAATCATTATAAATTAATATTAATTATGGTTATATCAGAGCCGTCTGTCAATATGTCACATCACACCCTCTCTGAAAATATTGTTAATCCATTCTTCATAAATCGCAATGAAATCCAATATTTTTGGGAAATGGACCCCTTTCTCCAATGAAGAAGACGATCTTGATGTTCTGGAAACGTTTACTCCGAAAATAATCGCGCGCATAGAGGGGGTTAGATGAATGTACGGCTACCAAGTGCCTCCCCCACTCTTTTAACGAAAGGAAGATGAATGTTTGATGAAAAAAGGATAACGTTGGCACGAGCCCTAATGCCGAACTTAGCAGCGTAGAAGCTTGAGAGAAATCGAGAGCGACCACGGCCATTGAGAGCCAACCAAAAAATCCCCTTCTTCCCGAAGAGGAAAAGAAGGGGACTTTATCATTAACACAAGCACAGATTAGCGATGACCGATCGATTAACGGCTAGAGCGCAGCAGACGAAGCCCGTTCAATATAACCAGAATGGTGCTTCCTTCGTGACCGATGACGCCCAGCGGCAGTGCAACGCCTTGAATGAAATTGGCTGCTATCAGCGTCAAAATCACGGTAATGGCAAAGATCATATTTTGCTTCACGATGCGTTGAACCCGGCGTGCCACTTTGACGGTACCGGCGATTTCGTCGATGTTGTCATTCATAAGCACCGCGTCCGCTACCTCCAGCGCCGTTCCGCTTCCCGAAACGCCCATGCCGATGCCAACGGTCGCGGTAGCCAGTGCCGGCGCATCGTTCACACCATCTCCAACCATGACCACATGGCCGTAACGGGCCCGAAGCTCCTTAATATGTGTAACTTTATCTTCCGGCAGCAAATCGGAGAACACCATGTCTACGCCGCTTTGCTTCGCAATCACGTCCGCCGTCGCCTTGCGGTCCCCTGTCAGCATCGCTACCTTGATGCCCAACTGCTGAAGCCGCTTAACAGCCATCGCCGCTTGTGGCCGGACCGCATCCTGCAAAGCGATCATACCCGCGATACGGTCTCCCTTCAGGATAACGGATACCGTCTTGCCTTCGGATTCCAGCGTGTTCCGGATAGACAGCCAATGCTGGCGCGCGTTCATTTCCTTTTGTGCGGAAGCTTCACCCGAATACTGATCTACAGTCGGTTGATCCAGAATATCGCTTTTTCCTATTTTCCAGGTAATACCCTCTACATCCGCCTGCATCCCCCAGCCTGTTATGGACTGGCCGTTCTCCACCTGCTGCAGTTGAGCTCCCTCTTTCTCAGCCGATTGGACAATCGCCAAGGCCAGAGGATGCTTCGACATTCTTTCGATAGAAGCACTGATGCCAAGCAATTCATGCCGATCCCAGCCCTCACCTGCGATAAAATCCGTAACCACTGGCGTACCAAGCGTCAAGGTACCGGTCTTATCAAAAGCGACAACCGCCGTACGTGCCATATTCTCGATATGGGCGCCGCCTTTGAACAGTACGCCTTTTCTGGCGCGATTCGAAATCGCCGACAGCATCGCAGGCATGATCGAAGATACCAGCGCGCAAGGGGATGCCACGACGAGAAACACCATCGCTTTGTAGAAGGTTGTATCCCAGTCCCATCCCAAGACGGGAGTAGCCAGAACAATCAGGGCCACGGTCGCAATGACAACAACACGGGCATAAATCGATTCGAACCGCTTGATGAACCGCTGCGATTCCGGTACTTCGTTCTCCGCTTCTTCCACCAGCTTGATAATCTTGGCGAACAACGTTGATTCCGCCGACTGGGTAACCTCAATGTACAATACGCCTTCCCCATTCAAGGTTCCGGTAAATACTTCATCGCCTATGGACTTATCGACCGGTACGGATTCACCGGTAATCGAAGCCTGGTTGACGGAGGAGCTGCCGCGATAAATGTTGCCGTCTGCAGGAATAAGCTCGCCCGGCTTTACCAGAATCAGATCGCCGATCTCCAGCTTGCTGATGGATACCGATACCATCTCCCCCTTCTCGATACGCAGGGCCGTCTCCGGCTGCAGCTCCATCAAGGACGAGATATCCTTGCGGCTTCTCTCCATGGTATAACTCTCAAGCGCCCCACTGAGGGCAAAAATGAAGATCAGCATTGCGCCTTCATTCCAGTACCCGATCGCTGCAGCTCCCATAGCAGCAGCAATCATTAGCAGATTCACATCCAGATCGCGCTCCTTCAGAAGGGTCTCCACACCTTCTTTGGCTTTTACCCATCCGCCGACGGCGTAGGATATCACGTACAACACAACAGAGAGCGGCTCAGACCATTGGCTGGTCAGCCAAGCCACCAGCATCAGCAGGCCGCTGCCCAGTGCAGCCACCACCTCCGCATTGCTCAGCAGGCTGCGTATATCCCACTTCCCAGGCTGCCGCGGCTCACGTGGATCGGCTCCATTTTCTATTGTCGATATGCGTCCAGTCGTCGTTTGACTTTGTATCCATTGCATAACCAATCACCTTCCTAGTTGAGAATGAGATCCATTATTACTACCCTTAAAATGACACATGCTGCCCCGGCTTGGCCGGAGCAGCATGCTAAATGAGAATGAGAATCATTTTTGAACTTATACAATTTATTTTCCTTCGTACAACTTTATATGTATCATACTCACTTCACCCTCATTTGTAAACCATATTTTTCACATTTTTTAATTGCTGAAGAGTGCCTATTGGCGTTCCTGAGGATGAAGATGAACCTTCAACACGTAAAAAAGCCCTTGCGATCTCTCGCAAGGACTTCTCTCTATACAATCACTTATTTCGTAAAGCGCTCACATTCCATCAATCGACAACCGTCGAACATCTGCGGCGCATCTCCAGCCTCGCGCCGGTTATTCGAATGGCTGCAATCTCTGAGGGCTGACAGCACACTTCGTGTATGCCCTGCCGGTAAACCATCCGTAAATCCGTGGTAGCTACCCCATTGATCCGGAGCGTTAATTGTGGCTTCGTTCGCCTAATTCGATGGATCATCTCTGAGAAAGCCGCAACCCTGTGTCCTGCCTCATCCGACGATCCGGAATTCTCCGTACCCTCCGAATCGAATACAATCACATCGGCCAAACGGGCAATCTCCGCTGCCGCTGCTGGTTTCATCCCTTCTCCGAACAGCGCCCCATAGCGAATACGCACAAAACGCCTTTGATCCATAAGGGTCTGCTCTGCCACTTCTTCGATAAAATTATGAATCGATATAAAGTCATCCGCGTGCGCCGGACGTACAGCCAGGAGCTCTAATTGGCAATCTACGCCTTCCTCGCTGCACTGCTCCATAGCTCGGAACAGGGACTCCAGCTGAGCATCCTGCGCTTCACGTAACTCCATCGTGTTGGAAAGCCGGGCATCATGCAGCAAGCTGACCGCACATCGGGCTCCACCCGCCGCCTGAAACACCGACACCCAATAGGTCTTCCATAGCATAATGAGTCTCCGCCTTAACAGGGCGCTCTTCTCTGCGCTCCGCGAATTCAACCACGCCGTGTAAACCTCCTGCAGCAGGCCATGCTGCACAGCATCCTCCCCGCGTATCAGCCCAATTCCCTGAGCACCTTGCCTGATATCTCGTGCAATGGATTCAGGGTCTGCGGATCGGCTCATGACTTTCAGTCTTCGGTTCCTGTCACTCCACCCCAGCAGTCGGGTCAAGGAAGGTCTGTCCGTGCCGTTATGCCGGATCCCGGAAACCCTGAGGGCTTCTTCAATATCGTCAGGCGATGCCAGTAACAGCAATACCTCCTCATGGGTGACTCCTCCTGCCATTGCAAAATGCTTCAGCAGATCCGTCTCGGGAGAAATCTCGTTTGCCATAATCTCCTCTGCTCCGATGAACTCTTCATCTTCAAATCGACGCTCTCCCAATTCACTGCCAGCTCCCCATTGCCTTTCCGTCATGGTTATCCTTCTACTCCCTTTCACCTTGAATTGGATAAACGCCTCCTTACAGATTATTATGAAACAATTGGAAATATACAGCGCATGGGATAAACAGCGGCTGAAAAATATCGGGAGAGAACGAACCATGCACCCTACTCTCTTTATGCAGAATGCCTGCGCGAAGGTGGGAAAGCCTGACCCTATCTATTTTTCCTCATTTCACGGACAGGATAAAACCTGTACAATGGAGGAATGAATCGAAGACGCATGAAAACGTAAGGGAGAGTTGAACATGAGAACTGATTATGATCATTGGGAACTGATCAGCGTATCGGATACCGTCAGAATTTTTGCTGATATCCCTGCTCGTTGGTATATCGCCGGAGGCTGGGCTTTGGATTTATATTTGGGAGAGCAGACCCGGGAACACGGCGATATCGATATCCTGATCCTTCGCGAAGAGCAGGCAGCCATTTACGCTGCATTAGCCAAAGAATGGACGCTGTACAAAGCGGATCAAGGAACCTTATCCATCTGGGAGGAAGGCGAATATTTGCATTCGGTTGGCGATGTATGGGTAAGCCGGAATGATGAAGCCCCATTTTCATTCCAGATCATGTTGGTAGAAACCGAACAGGACCGCTGGGTTTATCGAAGAGAACCGTCGATCCGAAGACCTCTCCAAGATATATCCTTAAAAACAGACCAAGGAATTCCCTATCTAAAACCGGAGATACAGCTTCTATATAAGGGTGGCAGTAAGAACATTCGGGAAAAAGACGAGCAGGATTTAATCAAGGTGCTCCCCTTCCTTCACCCGCAAGCTAAAACATGGCTTACCTATGCGCTCCATTCGCAGTTTCCATCGGGTCACCCCTGGATCGATTACATAACAACCTCGTTATAGCCGCCGAACGGACACACATCTCCATAAAAAAGACTGCTCCATGGTTTAGCCAAAATAACCGAAGAGCAGCCGCTGTCATATCATTGCCTTATGAGAATATGAAATTCACATTCAGCTCGCTTCACTTTTTATACTTGTCCTCACCGAAATCGATGTTCATTATCCGAGCGACCAAATGCGGTAAGTCCGTATTATTGTGTAGTCCGCGGAATAACTCAGATCCCGGTCCAAAAGCATACAGCGGAACATCCACACCCGTATGCAGATAGGTATTCCATCCCACGAGGGAACGTTTGCTGATGACTTGATTTATAGCTTGCATAGCGTCAGAAGCATTGATAATTGCGATTTCTTCCTCAGGCGTCACATCGATGCCAGCATAAGCTTTGAGCACCTCTTTGACATTGCTTCTATCCGTCTTCAGCTGTTTAGTCATATAGAGTCCGGATGCTTGTACCTGCCGCAGCACCTCCAGTTTGGCGTCCGTTTGATCATATCCTCCGACCGCCATTCCTCCGGTGTCGTGATCACCGGCTATAACGACTAGCGTGTTCCCGTCCTCTTCTGCAAACTTTCTTGCCAGCTCCACTGCTTCTTCGAACGATTCCGTGTCCTTCATGGCCCATGCGGCATCATTGTAGTGACCGGCCGAATCAATCTGGCTTCCTTCCACCAGCAGGAAAAAACCGTCCTTGTCTCTACGGAGAATATCGATCGCTTTTCCCGTCATTTCTTTCAGGCTTGGTTCGTTCGTATGCTCCCGGTCCAGCTCAGGCGCCATGTCTCCGTCCGCGAACAAACCGAGAATTCGGTTTCCTCTTGCTAATTCCAGTTGAGTCCGGTTCTCAACTACATGATAACCTCTCTGTTTCGCTTCTTCCAACAGATTGCGGCTGCTTTGCTTCCCTCCCATCGTCTCAGGAAGAAAGAAGGCCTTACCTCCCCCTAGCAAAACATCCGCAATTTGCAGTTGCTGCGACGCAATATGGCTTTCATCTTTCCTTGAGAATACATGCGATGAGAACGCAGCTGGGGTCGCATCGGTAATGCTCGAAGTAGCTACGAGACCGGTTGCCTTACCCTGTTCGCGGGCCGCCTCAAGAATCGTCTTACGCTCAATCCCATCGGGAGTCCTCCCGATCATTCCGTTATTCGTCTTGTATCCCGTGGCCATTGCAGTCGCCGCAGCGGCTGAATCGGTGAGCGCGGAATCAGCCGAATATGTCCTTACCATGCCCACAATCATGGAGTCCATCACAGAGGGCTCACCCTTGTACAAGCGGTAGTTGGCTGCATAGGCAGGTGAAAATCCATCCGGAATCATAAAGATTACGTTTTTGGCCTTCGTACGAGAATTGGAGGCGGCTGCCTCCGCCGATTGGTCAGCCTGTAAACCCAAAATGCAGCATACCAGCACAAGAGTCAATATGGCAGCAGCTGAAAGCTTAATTTTCACAGTTCCTCACCTTCCTTAACGGGTATTCTGAAGCTGGAACCAAATATGAACGGGGCACATGCGTGCCCCGATTCGCCCACTGTTGTCTCGGATGAATTGATGCATGTCCTGTTTGCTACAGCAGCAGCTTGCTCAGCACGTTGTCACTGATACGGACTACATTGTTGTTATAATCGTTCCAACCTAGGCTGCCGGCCCAGTTAACCGAACCGACAGAGAACACAGCGCCGCCGCCATGAATATCAAAATAAGTCATGTCCGCCCGCACGAGCGGATTTGTGGTGCCTCCCTGACCTGGTGCAGTATGAAGTTGATCTTCATGCACGAATTGGTAGTTATCGTCATGACCGGTCGACGTCGCAAGACGCAGCGTGTGCGGAGGTGTTCCGAAACTCAGATCGTAACGGTCGATCTCATCGCCAGCTGCTCCTCCGGCAGCATGTCCGAAATCACCAATGATCTCGTTCTCGTCGATACCCTCAAAAATAAACCCGGCTTCCGGTTTGAAGCTGTCGTCTAACCGCCGGTAGCCGGCAGCAGACCCGCCACCCAAAGCGCTAGTTCCTACACCGACTAGACGCTGGGGCACATAACCATGGTGACGCCATAGACCACCGGACTCCCCCGTCGTGCTGTGGAACAGTTCACCCGGAGGAGAATCCGAAGCACGTGAACCGGCGTTACCGCGCCTTACTTCCAATAGTGACGGCCGGTCCGGCTCAAGACTCGTCACCCAATAAAACCCGTTTCCGCCTAAATACATGACCCGCCCGCCGTTCGCTAAATATTGCTCCAGCGCCTTCATCATCGGTCTCGTCCAGTATTCGGGATGGCTGCCGGTGATCAGCACCTTGTAAGGGCTCAATAGATGAACTCCCTCATGATGCAAATCCTCGTCCGTAGCAACGTCATAGCTCTGACCCCGTTTTTCCAGCCACCCTGTAATGTACAGATCGGCGGAAAAGTGGCGGACAGCCCGCCAATTACGGTAGTGAGGCCGGATATTCAGAAGCGGTCGCAGACGGGATGAGAATTGCACGCCGCTGCCATCGTTATGCAGGTCGTAGATGGAGTTGCCCACCTCGGGATGTTCATCCAAATAAACGTCCTGGGAAGGAAGAACGTAGTCCTCACCCAGATAGTCTTTGGCAAATTTAAACAGCCGTTCGTTCCCGTAAGCCAAATAAGTATTAGTCGGCGCAAGAAACAGAACGGGTGCACTTACGGTTCCTTGAAGAGGGCGAACAAAGAAAGGAATAAAGTCTACGCTGCCTTCAGCTTCAAGTTTGAGCGCATATATTCCGCTCGGCAGATCGTCCGGGATTTTCCAGGAAATATCAATCTCCCACTCGGCATCGACAAGATCATTATCATGAAAGTGAACAGCCGCATATTGTTTAGGTGCGTGCCGGTAGTCCAGGTGTTCCCCAGTCCAGCTGTGACTGGTTACCGCCCTTGTTCCCCCCTGATGCAGGGTGCCGTGGTAGCCGCCTGCCGACAGGTCCTCAAGGCGTGTTGAAGCAATATCGACGCTGAAATCGTAATCCGCAAGGGGAACAACGCCAATTCCGTCTGTGCCAAGCAGCACGTCCGATAACAACTCCTCGGGTAGAAGCTCTCCCCAGAACCGGGGATTGCCGATTTTGCCATTGTAATGATGAATGGTGCGTCCCGGAGCGGCAGGGTCGGAATCCGCAGCGAGCAGCACACGCGCTAAGGCGACATTGCTGTAATCCAGATTTGCAGCAGCGGTATGAACTTGTAGGCCATCATCCGCCTTCCACCCGTCCCGGCTGGTGACAAAAAGCTTGGCTGCCTGTGTGCTTGCAGCATACTGAAGGACTACGGAATACCATATATTTTCCTTAAGCGGGATATCGGTGCGGACTGTAACGGATTGCCCGCAGCCCCCGGTTAGGGATAACGCCAGACGTCCGTCAGTTTCCAATGCCAGGGCAGCGCCGGATGTGCCATCTGCTGAGCGTGCGGACCAGACGGTCTGGATATAGTCATAGATGGGAACCGTCGGGTAAATCCACAGCTGTGCCGAGAATTCGCCGCTCTGCATCCAATTTCCCGGCAGGGGCAACTCGGCATAGGAACCTGGAGCCGTTATCTGCCGTCGCCCAGGATATTCACCTGCACAATCTGCCGTCACCGGTTCTGTCGGCAAAAAAGTCGAGTTGTCCGGATCAGGCATTCCTCCGATTAAACGCACAACATTAGCCGTATATACCGAGCTTCCGGTATCAATCATAAAGTGCAGATCTTGACCGGGCTGGACGCTGAATTCATTCGTATACCCGATAATAGTTACAGGATTTGGCGCCTGCGGATCGGTCACATTCGCCTTCACATCTTCTTTGGACATTCTTACATTCCTCCCGTAGTTCAAAGTTTTTCTTTGTACAACGTGAATCGGTTCTGTTATGCCTGCCATGAATAAGATGAGAACAAACACCTGGGTTCCTTCCTCTTATACCGCATACAAGTTTTCGAAAGTCTTCCATAAGTTGTATGAGATATAATAGAATTATAGCATGTAAATATTATGGTAAGAAGGCAAAACTTGTTATAATAAATAAAATCTACTGAATATTGGCAGGGATATCAATTGATCTTTGCATGATTATCCACCTGTTTATTCAATAAAATGAAAAATACCATGACGAAGCAGGAATAATTCCCGCTTCGTCATGGTATTGTGAGGATCCTATCTTCTGATGCCTGCTGTAATTCAGGAGTTCTCCCGTTTGCTCTTAATCACCCATTCCGTCAGGTTCTTAACACTGCTGATTGAATCCAGAGTCAAATCATCCTCGTCCACCGTAAAGTCAAACCGCTTCTCTAACTCCGCAAGCAGTCTAATAAATGTCATAGAATCCAATACTCCGGCCGTGCCAATTAAGACGGTATCATTATCAACAAATGACAACTGAAGCATTTTCTTAATTATGTCCGTAATCTCTTGTTCGATCGCATCGCGGTTCATCGTTCATTCTCCAATCTCGAGCCAATTAAATACTTTGTGCGGAAGCGGCAGTTGCAGTATGTAAGTGGATGCCAAGTCATCCGCAGCGGATTTCTTGAAGCCCAGCATTTCCAATAACAGTCTGGCCGGTAAATTTCGCTGTTTGCGCACCAATCGGCACCGTACAGCTTTCGCCATCGGCACCTGTTGTCCCAGCCGTTCAAGAACCGTATATAAAAATGCCGAAGCGATGCCACGGCCTTCGATCCGACAGGAGATGCAAAAGAGATCAAGATTGATCTCTGCGTCGACGATATTCACAAAACAGGTCCCGATAAGCCCGTGCGCGCCGAACCGATCCTCAAGCTTGGCCACATACAAATAGCGGCCGTCCTGCTTGCAATAGGAATCGACGAACGTCATGTCAATTCTCTCCAGCAAACTGTTCATCTGATTCGTACGATGGGACAATTCAACAACCCGGGGGTAATCCCTCTCCTGCGCTAATCGGATCTGCAGCTTCATACCGCATTCCTTTAAAAATTGCTCCCGGCTTCCCTTGTGCTCTTTTTGGGCTTCTTCTCTCCTAGATCGCGCCTGCATATATTGACGCCGGTTCTCCGATTCCTCGGTCGCATGACCGATCTGAAATTCGGGGTACTCAGGCAAATCCCGAAATTGACGGGCGTCATATGTACGTATCTGAGGAGCATAATAGTTTATTTCAAACCGTTCGAACGGATCATTGTCGATCAAAGCCAGCGTATCCAATCCGATGTTCAGTTCCTTCGCTATCCGTTCCATACTGAGCGCTTTTGAGTCAAAATGACACTGTGGATACAGAAAATATTGACCGACGCCCAGCTCCTCCAGCTTGCTTTTCACCTGGTCCCAATTGTTGCGGCTGGCTATGCTCTGAACAATTCCGCGTCGGTCCAATGTATCGAGGACATTTATTATCCCCGGCAGCAGTTTAATGCCTGCTTCGTCTTCTTTAAGCGTCCCCTGCCACAACGTATCGTCTAAGTCCCATACTAGACATTTAATCTTGGGGTCCATTAGGAAATAGCTCCATCGTCAAATGTGTCGGCTTGAAGCCGTATTTCTTATAGAGAAGCCGCATCGGCAAGTTGCTCACATGCACCTTACCTACGATCTGCGTAACTTCCTCGCTTCTGCAGTAGTTCATTCCCGCCTCGAAGAGCTCATCGACATAGGCGGTTCCCCGGCAGGATTCAGCAATATAGAAACTTTTGAAATTCGCATACGTCTCTTTGGTAACCGAGTTTTTACGCGGGGTTATCCACATCCAGCCTGAGACTTCCCCATCCACATCGAGAACAAGCATTCCTTCCCTTTCATATCGAAGAGCCTTTTCTAGCTTTTTCGTATGAAATAGAGGATCGGTAATCGCATCTTCTCCGAATGAAATCATGGAGATTTCTGTCTCGAATATTGTAATAACGGGAATATCCTGGGGCTCGATTTCTCTAATCGGCATCTTGCTGTAACTCCAATCTGTATTCTTATGCGTTCTTTTTTTGAATGAGCTCGAAAGTCTCATAGCGGCAGCCCGGGCAGCCCTCTTTCTTCAGGTGCTCAATCGTTTGCCACTCCATTTGGAAACCTACTTCGGTCACGCGATTACAGCGTTTGCACTCGTATAAGCGAACCGTACGTTTGACTTCTCCGGTATACAGCGCTTGCCTGTATTCACGTTCGATACTTTCATGCGTCTCTTCAGTAGATTGTAACACAATCATCTGGCTTGTGTTACCAATAATTTCCGCACCGATATATTCATTGAAGCGAGGCAAGACACTCGTCACTAACAAGCCCATATTGGCAAATTCGCGCTGCATCGCCAAGGTAAAGTCAGGCGATTTGTGGGCGAACGACAGGAAGATAGGCAGTCCTACATCCCGCTTCAGCAATTGAATTCCGCGGGAGACGAATAACGACATCCCCTGCTGTGTATAAGGCGGATCGGTGAACACGCAATCAAAGCGGTGCAGAAATTCAGACGGAAGCTGTTCGCGAAAATCCATTTCGTAGCAGACGATAGGCAAATCTTCGGTTTCCGCCAGATAGTTCACATAGCTGGTAATACGTTTGTCAATTTCGAATACGTAAATACGGGTGTTCGACTTGGAGGCATCATTACGATAAAGCTGCTTCAGCAGAAACGCCAGCGACACGCTGACGAGATCATCGTCCCCCAGACAAACGATGTCCCTGCCGATTAGAGCCTCGTGACGAAGCGCCAGAACAGCCCGGTTCATGCTCGTAGCCAGAGTGCAGCTTGACTGATCAATCGTAACATCGACCTGAGGCCGTCCCTCAAAAACGCTCTCCAGCTTGGTCATCATGTCCTTCAGTTCGTCAGGCTGCCACTGCTCGTACTTCAAACGCTGATACAGGTCATGCTCCAAATCGCCGAACCCCATCACTTGCTCGACAAAACGGCTTCCTCTTGCCGTGCAGTTCACCCCCCGCTTTTGTTCAATGAGGCCAACCTTGATTAGCTCTTTCTTAATTGCGGACACCAGCGGCAGGGGCAGCAGCGTTTTTCTGGCAATCTCTTTGGTGGAAATGCCCGGTTTGAAGTAAATATCCAGAAGAATATTCTCAATTACTTTTTTTCCTTCCTTCATTGACACTTGAGAATAAACGTAATCTATCAGTTCCTCGTTCATATATTTACCACCAGCTCCTTTAATAAATATATTATCCAACACAATGCACAATTGTATATTATTGTATTCCCATGAAGCTCAATCATTATCCTATATTTACCATAAAAAAGCAAGGCATCCGTTGACAGGCGATAGCCTTGTCTCATGATGCCTTGCTGGTAAATTTGCCTCGTATTATTCCATGACAGAGATTCGAATGAACGGACTTAATTGATGAATCGTGCGATATTTGAATAATTGCTGTCCTTCTGCCGATAAACCTTGTTTCTCCATTTCGATCTCAACCCGAATAGCATGAAGGGACGTTCCGCCCAGCCGGAAAAAATCGTCATCAATTCCGATGCCGCCGATCCCGAGCACCCGTTCCCAAATTTGCACTAAGGCTTCCTCTGTCTGATTGGACGGCGCCCGGTACGGAGCTCTCAGAGCTGCGCTCTCTTCTACTTCCTTTACCGGAATCTGGAGCATCCTTGAAGCGTCAGAATACTGCAGCGGAAGCAAATGTCGGCGATGCTGCTGATTTTCACGGCCGCTGAGAACTTCTTCCCAGCCCGTTCTCTCTAAACTTCGCACCGTCCCTGCGGCGGTGCCCGCTTCTCCTTGATTTTCGCTGCCGCTGAGCTGAGACTGGGTCAGTCCTGCGCCGGGCAGTGGCTCGTTAAGGACTTCAATATGCTTGATGGAATCAGGGATATCCTTTACTGCAATCCGGAAACGCACCTTGCGGCCGGACTCCTCCGTGATGCTCCACGGTCCCGATCTCAAAAATGCGAGCAGCGGCTCATTTTTCCCGGTAATTGTGCACACAGCCTCCATATATTCGACCTTCCGTTCATGGCAATAAGCCTTTAAAGAACTGATTACGGCTGACTCGATCCCTCTCCCAAGAATGCGGCAGCTGAGCAGGAATACATCCAGATGAACAATGTCGTTTTCGAAGCGCGTTATGACCGCCCCTGTCAGTCCGTAATGCCCGAACCTGTCTGAGGCTTCAATCGCCCAGCATTTCGTATCCGGTTCAGCCCGCGTGGCTACCAGCTCACTCTCTGACATTATATCTGCGTTCAGCGTGAATTGATTGGTGCGCTGCGTCAGCTGGGCTATGCGGGGCAGTTGTTCAGCAGTTGCTTCGTAAATGCCCAGTCTAAGCTCCAATTCGTCGAGAAAAGTCTGCAGAGAGGGAGCCGAAGAACGAATTTGTCTGCGCTTGCGCTCTGAGACATACATTTCGGTTCTCCGTCTATCCTCTTCTGTGACGCGCAGGCGATCTGTTGCCCAGATATGCTCCAGGAATGCCGGGATTAGACGCTCTTCAGGAAGCTGAAGCGTAAGGACTTCCGGACACTGTAACTGTACCTCGGAACATTCCAGCGAACTGTCATCGATGAAGATAAAACTGTCTAGTCCTAACCCCAGTTCTTCCGCCAATGAAAGCAAGTTTTCGGATTTTAAGTTCCAATTGATCCGCGTTCCCGCAAAATGTTCTTTTTTAAGCAGCATGTCCGGGTTATTGTCCAGTACATTCCATACATCTGCTTCATTATTCTTGCTGACCAGCACCAGCAGCATGCCTTCTTGCTGCTTGCTCAGCAGATACCGCTGGAACTCGCGGTAGGGACCGGAGGCTGTTACCCCTGCCGCTCCATCCTCCCCGCATACCCCACGCCAGAGCGTGTTATCGCAATCCACCGCAATAACTTTGAAGGGATGTCCCTGCCAAGCGAGCAGCCGGCGTGCAATAAGAGTACCGATTGCCGCATAAGATTCCGGTGTAAACGGCATATGTGCAGCTTCATCGGCAGTGGAATCGTGTATGTGTTCAATACCGAACATGGAGCCAAGCTCTCTGAAATCGATAACCTGAACATAATCCAGCCTTTCCAATTCGCGCTTCCAACGATTCCCGAGCTCTTCCAGGTAGCTCTCCATGACCGGAGAAGCCCCTAATGAAGCGGATACGGGAAACACTCCGGCGAATATCGGGCCCGTTCTCCGGCCGGCAGATAATGTCTGCAGCAGATCGGCCAGTGCTCGTTCGAGCTTTTTAATCTGCTGGGCCTCCGGAGAGCGGTCATCCCTCAACCAATCTTCAAAGCGGACGAGCAGCAGTCCCGCAGCCTCTTCGGACGAGAAGGAGCTGTCCGGGTTCAATAGCTCCTGAAACACTTGTTGATATGGTGCAAAACGGATGTCAACACGTGTTCCGAACTGCTCTCCCCACCAGCTGACATAAGAACGAATCGGGTCCGCAGTAAAGGTAGAGACGGCCGTTACGGTAAAGACACGCTCCGGCAGCGAACTGCTTCTTTTTGCCGCCGCTTCGGCCTCCTGCTCTTCGGTGAACAGCCGGATTTCGCTCAATTCAATAGCCGGGTTTTCCAGAGCCAGTTCAATCAGATCCGTAAAATGCCCCATGAGTCCCGCCATGGTTGCTTCCGCGAACAAAGCGGTATTGTACTGCATGACACAGAGCAAGCCGCCATGATCCGCATAGCCGATATCGAGTTTGAAATCGAGCTTGGAAATTCCCTTCGTAATTTCAAAGTTCTCGAAAGTGAGTCCTTCTGCGGTAAGCACGGTGTCACCATCAAATTCATTGTGAAAAATCATCATCGTATCAAACAGAGGATTACGTCCGCGCGGTAGTTTCGCCGAGAGCTTCTCGACCATCCGGTCGAACGGGAAGTCTTGATTCTCATATGCATTCATCATCGTGTCATTCAGAATAAGCAGTTGATCGAGAAGACTGAGCCGGTCTTGGAAACGGACCCGGATCGGCAGGAAGTTCGTGAACATGCCTATTAAAGGCTCCACATCGGCATGCCGCCTGCCTGCCACCAGCGAGCCGACCGTAATGTCGTCCTGACCGGTATATTCATGCAGCACAATCGTGTATAGATGAAACAAGAGCACATTAATCGTAACATTCTGCGATTTGGCCAAAGCATTCAGCCGGTCTGCGGTTTCCTTGGACAGGCTGATCTTGTGCGCTCTGCCGACAAACGATTGAAATTCAGGTCTCTCGAAGTCATACGGCATGTTCAGCACAGGGATTGTCTGCCGGAACTGGTTCATCCAATAATCCTCTTGCTTCCGAATAACATCCCCGCTCAACAGGCGATGCTGCCATTCCGCGAAATCCTTATATTGAATGCGCAGAGGCGGGAGATCTTTTCCGGCATACAGATCGCTGAATTCCTTAATAAACACATTCATTGAAGCGCCGTCCGAAACAATATTGTGCATATCCATAAACAGCACATGTTTCTCCGGCTCTATTCGAACGAAAGCGGCGCGAATAAGAGGGGCTTTGCCCAGATCAAACGGCCTGATAAACTTCCGCATGATTTTCTTCAAATCTTCCTCGTCCGCTTCCATGCGTTCCACGGTAAACGTGAAACTCTCATGAATTTGCTGAACCGGTTCTCCGTCTACCATATGAAACGAGGTGCGCATGTTCTCATGACGGTGAATCAATTGAATGAAAGCCTGCTCAAAACGATCCGCTTCCGCTTTTCCGTGCACCCACAAAGCCATCGGCATGTTGTAAGTCGTTACCGAACCGATTTGCTGATGAATGAGGAACGTGCGTTTCTGTGCAGAGGACAAGCGGTAGTAAGGTTTGCTCTCTGCCGGTTCGATTGCAAAATATTTATTTTTAGCTTTCTGTCCGATATAACGGGCAAGCGCACTTATCGTCGGCATGTTGAATATATCCGACAAAGCCAGCTCCACATCAAGTTCCTTGTGAATCTTAGTGATCAGACTGGTCGCTTTCAAAGAATGCCCGCCTATTTCGAAGAAATCCTCATGAATTCCGATGTGCTCCAAGCCGAACAGATTGCGCCATATGCCGGCCAGCGTCTCTTCCAGCGGGTTGCTTGGTTCGGATAACCCATTCTCTTTCTGGGTCTCTATCCGGTCATCCCGCTCCGTAATAGCTTGTTGTCCTGCCCTCTTCCCTGGCAAATCGGAGTGGACGATCTGGATCCCTTCCTCATCCAGCCAGAAACGGCGACGGTCAAACGGATAAGTTGGCAAAGGAATACGGTTTCTTTTCTCTTCCCCGTAGAAACGGGCCCAATTTATTTTTATCCCCGCATTCCACAGACGCCCCACTTGAAGGAGCAGGTAAGCGACATCAGAGGTATTCTGCTTCGGATGACGCAGGAGGTTCACCATAACACGCTCTTTAGGGGCCCCGGCTGAGTTTTTGGAGAATTCATGATGACTCTTCGCAAATGCGGTCAGGGCATTGCCTCCGCCAACCTCTACAAACGCAGCATCCATTTCGTTCATCAGGGTACTGAGCCCGTCTGAGAACCTTACCGTGCCGCGCAGGTGCTGTGCCCAGTAAGCGGGACTGATTGCCTGCTCATCCTGAATCCAGGTCCCCGTGACATTGGAAATAAAGGGCAACTGCGGTGCTTTCAGCACAAGCTTGCCTACCTCGCGCTCATAGGCTTCCAGAATGGGTTCCATCATGGCGGAATGGAAGGCGTGTGACGTGTGGAGACGACGGCATTCGACTCCTTTCTCTTCCAAGGAACCGGCCAATGACTCTACCGCTTCCGAAGTGCCGGAAACAACGCACATGGAAGGAGCATTCACCGCAGCCAGCGATACGCCGCCGGACAACAGTGGAAGTATCTCCTGCTCGGTCAGCGGGACGCTCAGCATGACACCACTTGGCAGACTCTGCATCAATTGACCGCGAAGGGTAACGAGCCGCACTGCATCCTCCAGCGAGAAGACGCCTGACAGACATGCGGCGACATATTCACCGATGCTGTGCCCGATCATGACTTGCGGCTGTACTCCCCATCTCATCATCAGTCTGGCAAGCGCATATTCGACCGTAAACAGAACCGGCTGGGCAATGTCAGTCCGGTTAATAAGTGACGTATCCGGCTCATCGGCGGAGGGATATAGAACCCGCTTCGCCTCATGGCCGATCTCATCCGGCATCAGCTCGAAGCAGCGGTCCGCCTCCTCGCGAAACACCGGTTCCTGTTCATACAACTCCCTGCCCATTCCGCTGTACTGCGAGCCTTGGCCGGAAAACATGAATACGACCGGCGGCTCATCGACAGAGGCAAATCCGTTCTGAACTTCGGGCGAACCAGGTTGAGCAAGCAGCATGACCGCTTCATCCGCGCTTCCGCAGACCAGTGTCCTGCGGTACGCGAAAGCAGCCCTTCCCTCATGGAGCGTATAGGCCATATCTGCGAGGCTCACGTCAGGATGCTCCTGCAAATGCAGCGCTATCCGCTCCGTCAGTCTGTCGAGCGATGCTTCCGTCTTGGCCGACAGAGAGATAAGCTGCGCCGACCTGCCCCGTGAGGAAGCGGAAGCAGGCGGCGCTTCCTCCAGGACAACATGCGCATTCGTGCCGCCGATGCCAAAAGAGCTGACGCCTGCCCGGAGAGGGAAGGCATCGTTGGTCCAGTCTTTTAACCGGTCGTTAACAAAGAACGGACTGTTCTCAAAATCGATTTTGGGATTCGAACGTTCATAGTGAAGTGTAGGCGGCAGCTGTTTATGGGTCAGAGCGAGCACGGTCTTAATGAATCCGGCTACCCCTGCGGCGTTGTTTAGATGCCCGATGTTGGATTTAACCGAGCCGATGCCGCAGTATCTCTTCTTGTCCGTTTGAAAAGCGGTCTTCAATGCTTCGATTTCGATTGGATCGCCAAGTGTCGTACCTGTACCGTGCGCTTCAATATAGCTGATGCTTTCCGGCTCCACTTCAGCTACATGATGAGCGGCACGGATTACGGACGCCTGACCGGATGTACTAGGAGCGGTATAGCCTACTTTTCGGCTGCCGTCATTATTGATCGCCGAGCCTTTAATTACAGCGTATATATGGTCGCCGTCTGCAAGCGCATCCTCCAGCGGTTTCAAGGCGACAATCCCGGCGCCCTCACCGAAGACGGTGCCCGCCCCTTTCTCGTCGAAGGCCCGGCAATGGCCGTCAGGTGAATTAATCATCCCTTCCTGATAGAAATAACCGGCTCTCTTGGGCAGTTGTATCGATACGCCGCCGGCCAGCGCCATGCTGCACTCCCCGCTGAGCAGACTTTGACAAGCAAGATGAATGGCAACAAGCGAAGTCGAACAAGCTGTCTGCACCGTAAAGCTCGGTCCCTTCATATTGAGCTTATAAGAAACAAGCGTGGCCATATAATCGCGTAAATTCAGCATAGCCGTCTCCAGGGTGGCGGATTCTTCCGCTGTTCCCAGCCCCTTGAACGCGCGCATGAACCAGTTGGAATTAAAAGCCGCGCCTATATATAACCCGATCGAGCCTCTATATGTCTTGGGATCATAACCCGCTTGTTCGAGCGCTTCCCAGGAACATTCGTGCATAAGACGGAACTGCGGATCCATAAGTTCGGCCTCGCGAGGCGTATAATCGAAGAATTCGGGATCGAAGTACTCGAGATCATCGAGTACTCCCTTGGCCTTCACATAATTAGGGTGAGTCACCGTCTTCACATCGATGCCTTCTTCCAACAGCTCTTCATCACTGAAAAAAGAGATACTCTCCTTGCCGCTGCAGAGGTTATTCCAATATTCCCGCAAGTTTTTGGCTCCCGGAAACCTACCGGACATGCCGATTACGGCAATTTCCGAACCGTTATACTCTCTACCGTTCGATATGCTCATAGCAAGACCTCTCCTTTGCGTCTTTTTTCTTTTTGCAGCTGCTGCCGCTTTCTTCCCTTCGCGGCGGAGTCGATCATTTGATGTTCCATCTCCGCCTCTGCCGCCTCGTTTTCTTCGCTGTGGGTAAGGCGCTGAGCCAGGGCATGAATGCTGGGATAGGTGAACATATCAACAACGGCGATACTCTCGTCTAACGCTTCATTCAATTTGGCGGTCACCTGGATCATATCCAGCGAGCTGGCTCCCAGATCGAAGAAATTATCGTGGATACCTACCTCGTCAATACGGAAAAATTGTTTCCACACCTCGGCGATCGTCTTCTCGACCCGATTGCGGGGCGCCGCATAAGGTGTGGTTAGATCCGGCCTGCTGAATGAGGCGCCGCCTGCCGCGTGACTGTCTTCTTTCTTGCCTGCGTGCCGAATCCATTGATCGATACGCGTCTGAAGATCACCGGTCGATACAATAATTTGGTTGCTGCCGCACGGACTGTAGACGTACCGGAACAGATCAGGCGCTTCGGCAGGCGTTATCGCCAGTTCGACAAGCGACTCTCCGATCGTCGAGCGGTGTTCTTCCCAGAATTCCCACGCATCCCAATTGACGCACAGCCACTTCGTCCCGCCAGCCCGGTTCTGTTTGCGGGCAAAGGCATCCATGTACAAATTCGCGGCCGAATAAGCGCTGAAGCCAAGTCCCCCGAGTATGCTGGCGATGGAGGAGAACAGGATGCATATCTCGGTCTCCCTGTCAGCAATTAGCCTGCCCAGCGTCTGCAAACCCTGGACTTTGGCCCGGAACTGCTCGTCGGATTGGTCTCCGCTAATATTCTCGATCGCGCGGAAAGATTCGCCGCCAGGAAGTCCCGCCGCCTGCACGACGCCATGAAGGCGGCCGTACTCACGATCAATAAACTTGAAGACATGGCTCATCTGTTCTTCATTAGACAAGTCGGCCTGCATATAGTTAACCTCAGCGCCGAGTTCTTCCAATTGCAACACACGTCTGATTTTTCGAGAAAGCGGATGCTCCTCTCCATGTTCAGCCAGACAACGCGTATATTCTTTCTTGTCGGGAAAGCTTGAACGTCCGGTAAGAATGAGCCGTGCGCCGTAATTGCGTGCGAGGAACTCTGCTGTCAGCATCCCGATTCCTCCCAGCCCTCCCGTAATCAGATATACACCCTGCTGCCGAAATGGAGCTGCCGGTTTCTCCGCCTGGCGCAGTCCCACCGGCTTGAAATTCTGAACCCATCGGTAATTCCCCCGATAAGCGATAAGCCGATCCGAAGGCGGGGACGATAATTCCCTCATAAGTTTGTCAGCGATTCGCCGCTTTTGCTTGGTCTCTTCCTGTACATCAATATCAATGCTCACACATGTAATTCCGCTGTATTCCTGCTGAATAACCATGCATGGGCCGAGGAGCGTCATTTTACCTGGAGACAGCCGCTCCATCCCGGTTACCTCCTGCATCCCTGAAGACACGACTGCTATACGGATATCCTCTTCCTTATGCTTGCGCAGTGCCTGAGCCAAATAGATCAGGCTGTAGTAGCCTTCTTCTTGCTGGCGGCGTTCAACCGCTTCCGTATTGGAGCGTTCCATTTCCTCTTCTTCATCCCCAGAGGAGGAAACATTCCACAGGTGAGCGACCCTGTCGGGAACGAAATCTCGCTTTTGCAGTTCCTCCAGCAGCCGGACGTAATGCTCCGCAGAACTTGGGGACAGCGTGAACGTTCCATTCTCATGCGCGCAGAATGCGTTCCCCGCCTTAACCATCACCGTACGTTCACCCATATTCTGAATACTTGCAGCCAATTCGTCCGCGATCCCGCAATCATCCTTGAATACAAGCCAGTTATGACTGTTATGACCATTCTGATGACTTTCTTCCGGTTGCTCCTCCAGCAGGGCGCGTTCCCAGGAAGGATAATAAAACCAGTCTGCCATGTCAGAGTTTTTACCGCCTCTTGGGGCTGAGGATGGCCTCGCTCCCGTTAATGGCTGCTGCTCATCATCAAGCCAATAGCGCTGGCGCTCCATCGGATAGGTTGGCAGCTCGATGCGTCTACGCCGCTCATGGGCGTAATAGCCCGTCCAATTGATATCGATACCGGCCAGCCAGAGGCGTCCGATTTTGTTCAACAAGTGCGCGGTATCAGAAACCGCTTCCTGGGGATGTCTCAGCATATTGACAACGATCCGGTCGCGTGAACCCGCTTCATGCTTGCGCACGAATGTGCTGAGCGAATTGCCCGGTCCGGCTTCTATGAATACAGAGCGCGGATTATTCAACAGTTCTGCAAGCCCGTCCGCAAACCGCACGGTCGAGCGCAAATGCCTGACCCAATACTCCGCATCCGTAGCCTCTTCAGATGTGATCCAAGTGCCGGACACGTTGGAAATAAAGGGCAGCTCAGGCTCATGCAGCTGGATCGAGCGTACTTTATCCGCGAACGCCGCAAGTATCGGATCCATCATATGAGAATGGAAGGCATGAGATGTATGGAGAAGACGGCAGGCACAGCCTTTGTCTTCCAGCAGCCGTGAGAATGCATCAATCTCAGCCGATGTGCCAGATACGACGCACAAGGAGGAGCTGTTGACTGCCGCCAGCGCAATATGATCAGGCAGCAATGGGCGCAGTTCCGCTTCCGACATCGCCACGCTGAGCATAGATCCCGCCGGCAGCCCCTGCATGAGCCGGCCTCGAAGCGCTACGAGCTGAAGCGCATCTTCCAGCGTGAATACACCAGCCAGGCATGCTGCCACATATTCACCGATACTGTGACCCAGCATCGCTTCGGGCCGGATGCCCCAGCGGATCAGCAGTCTGGCAAACGCATATTCGATCATAAAAAGCATGGGCTGGGCGATATCCGTCCGCATCAAGATTTCCTCTCGATGATCTTGGTCCGATTCGCCAGCGGCATAAAGGACAGCCTTTAAGTCAAGCTCTACATACGGTTGAACGAGCTCGAAACAGCGATCAAGTTCTTCCCTGAATTCAGGTTCGTTGAGATAGAGCCCCCGTCCCATGCCAACGTATTGCGATCCCTGGCCCGGGAACATGAATACTACAGAGCGTGTTTGCGTCCCCGTTTGGCCTTCGGCAATTTTATCGGACCCTGTCGATGTCAAGATGGCGGTCGCTTCTTCCGCATCCTTGCACACGAATGCGGCTCTCCACTCAAAAGCCTTCCTGCCTGCTTGCAGCGTATACGCCGTATCTGCCAGATTCACTTGCGGATGCTCTGTCAAAAATGCGGCCAGACGTGCTTTCGCCTCCGTCAATGCTGTTGGCGTTCTTGCTGACAAGATCAGCAGCTTCTCTGCACGACCTTCGTCGGATGGTTCCCTAGGGGGAGCTTCTTCCAGTATGACGTGCGCATTCGTGCCACCGATGCCAAATGAGCTGACTCCGGAGCGCAGGGGATGCTCCCTTCCTTCCCAAGGCACCAGTTCCGTATTGACGACGAAGGGACTGTTAGCGAAGTCAATGTTGGGGTTGCCCCGTTCATAATGCAGGCTCGGCGGAATTTGCTTCGCTTTGAGTGCCAGTACCGTTTTAATGAACCCGGCCGCTCCGGCTGCGCTGTTGAGATGGCCGACGTTCGTCTTGACGGATCCGATACGGCAAAATCCCTTTTTATCGGTGCCGAAGGCTTCCTTCAAAGCCTCGATCTCAATCGGATCCCCCATGCTTGTGCCTGTTCCGTGCGCCTCTACATAAGAGATGCTTTCCGGGTCCACACCCGACATCCGATGAGCGGCACGGATGACCTCGGCTTGTCCCTTTGTGCTCGGAGCGGTAAAGCCTACCTTGCGGGTACCGTCATTGTTCAAGCCAAAACCCTTGATAACGGCGTGGATAACATCTCCGTCCGCAATGGCATCACTCAGACGTTTCAGGACAACGACACCGACCCCGTCTCCGAAAACAGTTCCTGCCGCCTGCTCGTCGAAGGCTCGGCAATGCCCGTCCGGCGACTGAATCATACCGTCTTCGTACAAATAACCGGATTTGTTGGGTACGCTGACAGTGGAGCCGCCGGCCAGTGCGATGTCGCACGCCCCCGCCAATAATCCTTGCGAGGCCAGAACGATATTAACCAGGGATGTGGAGCAAGCGGTCTGCATAGAGATGCTGGGGCCCCGGAGATTGAGTTTATACGACAGCTGGGTGCTAAAAAATTCCCTGTCGTTAAGAAGCATGGCGCTGAATCGTTCCGTTCCGCCCAAAGCAGCCGCAAAACGGGAAACCCACTCCAGATTCGGAGTCGCGCCCGCGTAGACGCCGATAAGTCCCGGGTAGGTGTCGGGATTGTATGCGGCGGCTTCGATCGCCTCCCATGCGCATTCGTGAAACAGCCGCAGCTGCGGATCCATTAGCTGAGCCTCCCGCGGAGAATATCCGAAGAACGCGGCATCGAACTGATCGATCCCATTCAAAGCACCTTTGGCTTTTACATAGGAAGGATGGGATACAAGCTGCGGGTCAACGCCTGCCTGTACCAGCTCTTCGTCCGTGAAGAACGTTATCGATTCGACGCCGTCGCGCAAATTGTTCCAGAACTGATCGATGCTGTCCGCACCCGGGAATCTGGCGGCCATACCTATGACCGCTATCTCAAGCCCATTCTCCCCCACGGCTTCACGTTCCGTTTGTTCCTGCCTTCCCGTCAGATCTCTATCTTGGACCGATATGGTCCTCATCCGCTCGGAACGCGCCATTCCCTCGTTAATGACATTCTGGCGTTCTGCTTCCTCTTCAACCGCTGCCTCATCGGACGCTGATCTTCCCTGCCCGTTTTCACGCAAGAATGACGCTAAGGTACGAACGGAGGGATAGGAATACAAGGTAACCACGGGCACTTCCCTCCCCAGCACTTCCGCAAGCTTATCAGCCAGCTGGGAAATATCGAGCGAGCTTGCACCGATTTCAAAAAAGTTGTCATTGATCCCAAGATGCGCGAATCCGAAGTGATTCTGGACAAGTTCTGCAACCGTCTGTTCTATAGAGGATGCAGACCGCATACGGGCGGCTGCTTGGGATTGTTTAACCGCATCGCTTCCTGTCTCCGTTTCCGGAGGGCGGCCCAATCTCCGCTGAGCTGTTTTCTCGTGCATGTTTCCCAATGACATTTGTCTGCCCTCTACGGAGTACCGCTGGCTTTCGAACGGATAAGTCGGCAGAGCAACCCGCCGTCGGCGTTCCGAGTTGTAGTACCCCTTCCAATCGATCTGCGTGCCTGCAATCCACAGTTTGCCGATCTTCTCTAGTAAGAAAGCATCATCTGCGGCCTGCTCGTGCGGATGACGGACGAGATGGAACACTTCATGCTTACGCTCCGTGTCCTTCCCCTGTTGTTTGCGGATGAAGCTGCTGAGAACATTGCCAGGTCCGATTTCTATAAATACGGCCTGCTTCTCCTTAAGCAGCTCGGCCGCCCCGCTTGCGAACCGCACCGTTTCCCGTAAATGCCTAGTCCAATATGCGGGATCAGCGACATCTTCCAGCGTTATCCATGTACCCGTTACATTGGACACATACGGAATTGACGGGGCGGATAGGACGACCTGCTTGACTTTGTCCATATACTTCTCCAATATCGGCTCCATCATGGCCGAATGAAACGCATGTGACGTATGAAGCTTTCGATGCACCACCTGCATCCCGGTAAGTTTGGTTTCAAAGGAAGCGATGGCCGCATGCGGGCCGGAAACAACGCAGAGCTCGGGTCCATTAACGGCTGCGAGTGCCAGTTCTTTCGGAAGAAGCTCTACTAAACTTGCCTCGTCAAGGGAGACGCTCAGCATCTCTCCGGCTGGCAGGCTCTGCATAAGCTTGCCGCGCAGTGTGACGAGCTTCAACGCGTCCTTAAGTGACAGAACACCCGACAGGCACGCAGCCGTATACTCTCCGATACTGTGCCCGATCATGGCATTCGGCTTAACGCCCCATGACATCAGGAGCTGCGCAAGCGAATATTCGAACGCGAACAATGCCGGCTGCGCCGCTTCCGTCTGGTTAATCCCATCAGCAGCTGCCGCACTGTCCGAAACCCCATACAGCACATGCCTTGGATCGGCGCCACCCTCTGCTGTAATGATTTCGCAGCAGCGGTCCATTTCCGCCCGGAACAAAGGCTCCTTACGGTATAAATCAGCTCCCATGTTCACATACTGCGAGCCTTGCCCCGGGAAGAGGAAAACAACCCGGGTCTGATCCCTCTCCGACTCGCCCGTTTGCAATTTGCCTTCATCGATAGCATCCAGACGCTCCAAAGCTTCACGGACATCAGCGCAGACCAGTGTTCGGCGGTAGCGGAACCGTTTGCGGCCTGTCTGCAGCGTATAAGCCGCATCAGCCAAATCGGCTTCGGGACAAGTCCGCAGAAACTCGCCGAGATTGCGAGTCGCCCGTTCTAACCCTTCCTCCGTCCGGGCAGAGAGTACGAGCAGTTTCAGATCGCGTCCCGCCGAACTTGCCGCGCCAATCGGGGCCTCCTCCAGAATGACGTGGGCATTCGTACCCCCGATACCGAAGGAGCTGACTCCTGCTCTCCGAGGTCCTTCTGTTCTTCTCCAATCGCTAAGCTCCGAATTGACTATGAAGGGAGAGTTTTCAAAATCGATTTTGGGATTCGGATGATGAAAATGAAGGCTTGGCGGGATCTGCTGATGCTTAAGCGCCAATACGGCCTTGATGAAACCCGCGACTCCTGCCGCGGCGTCCAGATGACCGATATTGGATTTGAGCGAACCGATTTTGCAAAAGCCCCTTTTATCCGTGGCGAAAGCAGCCTGCAGCGCCTCCACTTCGATCGGGTCCCCCAGTGTAGTCCCTGTTCCGTGGGCCTCAATGTACCCGATACTTTCCGGATCAACTTCTGCCATCTGGTGGGCCGCGCGGATGACTTCCACCTGACCGTTGGTGCTTGGCGCCGTGTAACCTACTTTCCGGCTGCCGTCATTGTTAACCGCCGAGCCTTTGATAACCGCATGAATAACGTCGCCGTCCCTAGCGGCGTCTGCGAGACGCTTGAGCACGACGATTCCGATTCCGTCGCCGAACAAAGTGCCGCTTGCGCCTTCGTCAAAAGGCCGGCAGTGTCCGTCGGGAGATTGGATCATGCCTTCCTGATAGAGATAGCCGGTTGTGCGTGGCAAATTGACCGAAACCCCTCCTGCTAAGGCAAGATCGCATTCGCCGGCCAGCAATCCCTGACAAGCCAGATGAATAGATACAAGAGAGGTGGAGCAAGCCGTTTGCACGCTTACGCTTGGGCCTTTCAGATTCAGCTTGTATGAAATTCGCGTCGTAAACGAAGGATTATTTAATTGCAGAATTTGAAATTGATCACTGGCATGTGCAGCATTCATGACTTGGCTTGCGACCCAATAGGTGTTAGGAGAAGCCCCTGCATACACCCCGATGAGTTGATCCTCGGTTTCGGGAAGGTGTCCCGCATGCTCAAGCGCTTCCCATGCACATTCGTGGAACAGACGGAACTGTGGATCGATTAGCTCGGCTTCTCGCGGCGTGTATTCAAAAAACGGCGCATCAAACGACTCCACGTCATCTAGCTGAGACTTTGCTTTGACATACTGGGGATGCCTGAGCATTTCCGGGGCAATTCCTGCCTTCTCCAGCTCTTCATCCGTAAAAAAAGTGACCGACTCCTTGCCGGCACGCAAGTTTTCCCAAAACTCCGCGAGGTTCTTCGCACCCGGAAATCTTCCTGCCATTCCAATAACGGCAATTTCCAAACCGGTTTCTCCGTACTTCTCGTTCTCGGCACTCATCTCGCCACCTCCTTCACGTTCTATTCCTTTTTTGCAGCCGCTTCTGCAGCCTGTGCTTTCCGTCCTGTATCAGTTCTGTGCGGTCCGCTGTCTCTTCCTGCTGACCGGTTCCCGCTTGTAATCTTCTCAGCAACCCAGCGAGTGCATAAATGGTCGGATGGCTGAACATGTCAACCACTGACACTTCCTGCCGAAGTGAACGTTGGAGCTTGGAGTTCATTTGAATAATATCGAGCGAGGTAGCCCCCAGCTCGAAGAAGTTATCATGCAGGCCGACTTGATCAATACCCAGATAATCCTGCCAAAGCTGGGCTAAAGTCTGCTCCAGTTCGTCCTCTGGAGGCGCAAACGACGTGCTGACGTCGGAACGTGCCGTTGTGCGGGATATGCCGCTCATCTCCCCGTCCACTAGGGATTGCAGGGATGAAGTGCGGGCGGCATGCAGCCGCAAGCTCAAATCCGTCGTCGATACCGTTACCTGAGGCAGACCGCAAGCCAGTGCATACCGGAAAACAGCGATTCCTTCCTCAGGGAACAGCCGGGTCTGCTTGTCCGGGCCTTGTGCGGACACTCCCGCTTGCGCCGCAGCGATGGCGACTTCTTGTTCAGCTGCCGCGGCCATTCCGACAGTCTGCCACCCGTCCCAATCAATCGCGACGACATGCGTATTGTCCAGCGCGCGTTTACGGTAGGCGTAAGCATCGAGAAACGCATTGGCCGCGCAGTATCCCGCTTGGCCCAAGGCGCCCAGCGCACTGGTCAGAGAAGAACACAATACGAGGAAGTCCAGCTTCCTTCCCGCCAGCACTCGCTCGAGGACACGCGTGCCGTTCACCTTGGCCGTCAATGCACGTTCTTCAATCTCCCAAGTCCGCCGCTGGATGAGCGCACCATCGGCCGTGCCGGCCGCATGGATAACGCCATGAATCGTTCCGAAGCGGTCGACCGCCCGGGCTACGGCCTGCTCCATTTGCTGCTCATTGCTTACATCCGCTTTGCAGACCACTACCTCGGCCCCGTACAGCTCCAGCTCCTCGAGCTTTTTCAGCTGAATCGCCTGAGTTTCGTCTGCCGTATGTTCGGCACATTGACGCCAGTCCGCTTCTTCCCCTATTCCCGATCGGCTGACAAGGATGAGCTTAGCCCTTACAGTCTTCGCCAGATGCTCCGCCAAGGTCATTCCTATTCCACCCAAGCCACCGGTTATTAGGTATACCCCCTCTTCCCTGAGGCCGGATTTCTCTTCGACAGCGGCAGGAACCGGAATTGGAACGTATGTCTGAACCCAGCGGTTCGAACCGCGATACGCGACGAGAATATCCGCAGAACCAGCGGTTAATTCGGCTAGTAATCGGCCCAATAGCGCTTGCTGCCGATGTTCTGAAACCTCCTGCCCGAGCGAATCCGCAATATCGATGCTGCGACAGCGCACATTGCCGTATTCCTGCGGAATAACCAGACATGCCCCAAGCACCGCCGCTTGTTCCGGCAGCAGCCGCTCATCTCCTGTCACCTCTTGCATACCGGACGTTATGACCGTAAGCTGCAGCTCATCCTGCAGCCCGCAAGTCCCAATCGCCTGAGCCAGTGCAATAAGGCTGAGATAACCATTATCGATTACCCTGGCACTGCGGGAAGCGGTCCATTCCTCGGTATGTACGCTCTCCTCCGTCAGCCAGGCATGAACAATGCGCTCCGGCATAGTGCCGGTTTCCTTCAAATTCTGCAGCAGCCGGGTATAATGTTCTTGCTGCCCCGGATCGATCCCGTACGCATGATCATCCAGCTTAGCAAACGAATCGGATGGATAAACCGAAACGATGCCATGACCGGCTTGCTGTAACCCCGCTGCCAGCCGGGAACAAATGCCATGCTCTGGCGCAAAAACTAGCCAAGTGGTCTTGGCATTCATGCCCGCAGCCGCAACCGCCTCTTCGTTCAACAAGGAACGTTCCCAGATTGGCGTGTACAGCCACTCCCGTACAGCATTCTTTTTAACTCCGGCAACGCTTTGGGGTCTTGATTCCTTCGCTTCCTTGCGGACAAGACCTTGCTTTAGAACATCCGTATCAAACGGCGGATCAACCCAATAACGCTTGCGCTCAAACGGATACGTCGGCAGGGCAATCCGCCGGCGCTGTTCGTTCGCTTGGAATGCCTTCCAATCGGGCCGAGCTCCTTCCAGCCACAGGCGTCCCACCTGCTGCTGCAAATAATAATCGTCGCGCACCTGCTCCTTCACATGCCGGATAAGATTGATCACGGCGTGCCGTTCCTTCTTATCCGGATGCCGGCGCACGAATGCGCTTAATGTGTTGCCGGGACCGACTTCCACAAACACGGACTTGTCGTCATGCAGCAGCTCGCTAAGACCGTCGGCAAAGCGGACGGTGCCGCGCAAATGCCGGACCCAGTAATCGGAATCGACTGTTTCTTCCTTCGTAATCCAGCCTCCGCTTACATTTGAAATATACGGTATGTCCGGGGCCTGCAGCTTCATCCCGCTCAACTTCAGACGAAACGGCTCCATTGCCGGTTCCATCATGGCGGAGTGAAAGGCATGTGACGTATGTAGCCTTGTGCAGGCCTGCCCTTTCCGGGTCAGCTTTTCTTCCAAAAGCTCTATCGCCTCATGAGATCCCGATACGACGCACATCGCCGGACCGTTAACTGCCGCAATCGACAAGCCTTCGTTCACGAACGGTAGGAGTTCCTGCTCGGGTAAAGGTACGCTTAACATCGCTCCCCCCGGCAGATTGTGCATAAGTTTACCCCGCAGCACGACCAGCTCCAGCGCTTCTTCTACCGTTAATACTCCTGCCAGACAAGCAGCCACATATTCTCCGACGCTGTGTCCGATCATGGAGGCGGGCTTCAGCCCCCATCCGATCAGCAGATTTGCCAGCGCATAGGAGAATATAAACATGACCGGCTGTGTCACGTCCGTCTGCTTCAAGCGATCACTGTGATCGCCGGCCGCTTCGCTACCGGTGGGAAACATCAAAGCTTTTAAATCAACGTCCATCAACGGACGGATAATGTCAAAGCACCGGTCGGCCGCTTCGCGGAATTGGGGCTCACGGTTGTACAGATCCAGTCCCATATTGACATACTGCGCGCCCTGCCCCGGGAACATAAATACGAGTCTGGGCTGTTCAGTGCCGCCGACACGGTTGTAAACCCGTTCAGGAGGCAGGCTGTCCAGCAGCTCCAGCGCTTCCTCCGCCGAAGAACTTACAAGCATGCGTCTATGCTTGAATGCCCTGCGGCCGATTTGCAGTGTATAGGCCGCATCGGGTAGAGACAGGCCGGGATTGGCCCGCAAATATTCGCGGAAGCGGGCTGTAGCTTGTTCAAGTCCCGATTCCGTCTTTGCGGATAAAAGGAGCAGCTGTGAATCTCTTCCTTTGCTTTCTTCCGCCAGGGGCGGCGCTTCTTCAAGTACCACATGCACATTGGTTCCGCCGATGCCGAACGAGCTCACTCCGGCTCTTAGCGGATGAAGCTTGTTCGTCCAGTCCGTGAGTTCCGTATTGACGATAAACGGACTGCCGGCAAAATCGATTTTGGGATTAGGCTTCTCGAAGTGTAAGCTTGGCGGAAGCTGCTTGTGCATAAGGGCCAGCACCGTTTTGATGAATGCCGCAACCCCTGCGGCGCTATTTAAGTGGCCGATGTTCGTCTTGACGGAGCCGATCCGGCAGAACCCTGTCTTGTCCGTCTGGAAAGCCAGCTTAAGCGCTTCGATCTCGACCGGATCGCCCAGCGCCGTACCGGTTCCGTGCGCTTCGATATAGCTGATACTGTCCGGAGCGACCCGGCTCATCCGCTGCGCCGCCCGGATTACCTCCGCCTGCCCCTCTACACTGGGAGCGGAGTAACCCATTTTACGCGTACCGTCATTGTTCGCCGCCGAGCCCTTAATAACCGCATAAATAGCGTCTCCGTCGGCTAATGCCTGCTTAAGCGGCTTCAGCACAACGACCCCCGCCCCTTCGCCGCCGACGGTTCCCTTGGCATTTGAAGCGAAAGCACGGCAATGGCCATCCGGCGAGCTGACCATCCCTTCCTCATATAAATAGCCTTCCGTCCGGGGTACCGTTACGGTAACTCCGCCGGCTAACGCTATCCTGCATTCGCCCGTAAGCAATGCTCGGCAGGCCAGGTGAATGGCCAGCAAGGAGGTGGAGCAAGCAGAATCGACGTTCACACTCGTGCCTTTTAAATTCAGCTTGTGGGCAATACGCGTGCTCAAGAAATCTTTGTCCGACAAAGCCAGTGCGGCGAACTGCTCGGCTGTGCTCTCGCTGCGCGAAAGCATGGCCACTAGCTGCCAGTAAATACTCGATGATGCCCCTGCGTACAGACCGATAGCGCCGTTTGTCTGCTCCGTGTCGTAGCCTGCATGCTCCAACGCTTCATAGGCGCACTCATGGAAGATCCGCAGCTGCGGATCAATGACTTCAGCCTCGCGCGGCGAATAATCAAAAAAATCAGAATCAAACCATTCCGCATCCGGTACGAGCCCTTTCGCTCTTACATATCTGGGATTTCGAATCAGTTCGGGATCGACGCCTGCCGCCTCAAGTTCGCTATCGGAGAAGAAATGGATCGATTCCTTGCCGTTTCTCAGATTATCCCAGTACTCCTCGATATTTCGCGCTTCGGGAAACCGGCCCGCCATACCGATCACAGCGATTTCCAGCCCGGTAGCCGTTTGTGAATGTCTGGTTTTAGTCATCATGAGCTCCCTCCAGAATCAACATCGTCTGTTCCATGGTTTCGAATCCCGCATCCATCTCTTCGTTGTCGGCCATATCTTGGGGCATTGGAGCCTCCCCATTGTCCATCCTCTGTAAATAGCCGCCGAGCGCCGAAACCGTAGTGTACTGGAACATAACGGGTACTGGAATGTCATGCCCGAAGGTTTCCTTCAGCATATTGACTACCTGGACCAGCTGAAATGAGTTGCCTCCCAGGTCGAAAAACGTATCCTGTACCCCGACTTTGTCTTCGCTAACCGCCAAAACCTCGGCCCAGATCCGGACCAGCGTGTTCTCTGTTTCACCCTGTGGTGCCACGTATTTCTTGCCAGTATGAACATGAGCTTTCGGATCAGGTAATGCTTTCATATCCAGTTTGCCGTTTGCCGTTACAGGAAGCTCATTCAGGTAGACAAAATAGGCCGGAATCATATAAGCGGGCAGCTGCCCGGAGAGATGCTCCCGAAGTTTAGCAGCGGAGAGATCATCCGGCCCGGTATAGTACGCGCATAAGAAGTTCTGCCCGCTCTCATCTTCCATGATGCGGATTACAGCTTCGCGAACTTCCTCGTGACGCCGCAGCAGAGCTTCGATCTCACCGGGCTCTATGCGATATCCCCGTACCTTGACCTGGTCGTCCTGTCGGCCCAAGTACTCCAGCGTTCCGTCTTGAAGCCAGCGTCCCAGATCACCCGTCAAATACAGGCGCTCTCCGGGAGCGAACGGGTGAGGGACGAATTTCTCTCCTGTCAGCTCCGGTCGACCGAGATAACCGCGAGCCAGACCCGCACCCGAAACGCAGATTTGGCCAGGCAATCCTGGTGGAAGCAGTTGAAAATTAGCGTCTAATATATAAACCTTGGCATTGTCGACCGGCCGCCCGATCGGAAGGCCTCCGTTGTCCAGCTTAATTTCGGTGAACGTAGTCACGACCGTATTCTCAGTAGGACCGTAATTGTTGAACAGCCTGTAGTTGCCCGGCTTATACCGCTTCAAGCGATCGCCGCCTGTTAACAAGATCCGCAGCGGGGTTTGTTCCCGGTCCGGCAAATCCATAAACTGCTCGCACATCAGAGTCGGCAGGAAGGCGATGGAAATGCCGTTCTCTGTGAAAAAATCATCCAGTTTGTTTGCATCCAGTCTGATCTCGGATGGCACGATATGAATGCATGCCCCTGCAAGCAGATAGGGAAACACTTCCCACACCGAAGCGTCAAATCCGAAACCGGCATACTTAATGCTGCGATCCAATGTTGTTACACCAAAAGTGCGATTGTGCCAGAAGGCCAGATTGACAAGCGAACGGTGCTCAATCATGACACCTTTCGGCTGTCCTGTTGACCCGGATGTATAGATAACATAAGCCAGATCATCCGCTGTGCTCTCTAATGCCAAATTGCCTGCTTCGCCGGCAAACAACTCTTCATCATCCAGACACAGTGTCTTGCGGCCTGTCATTCTGCCGATAAAAGCCTGTTGTGTCAGCACCACTTGTGCGCGGCTGTCTTCCAGCATGTACGTTATGCGCTCGTCGGGATAATCCGGGTCTATCGGCAGAAAAGCACCGCCGGCTTTAAGGACGGCCATCATACCAAGCATCATGTCAGCGGAAGGTGCAAACAGCATGCCTACGATGTCACCCGCCCCGATTCCTTCCGTCCGCAGTACCCGGGCAAGCTGGTTGGCCTTCTCATTCAGCTCACCATACGTCATGTGCTGCCCTCGGTTAACGATGGCAGGCGCATGCGGGGTCCGTGCCGCCTGCTCTTCAAACCATTGCTGAACGGTCTTATGTTCAGGAAATTCGGCTGGACTGCCGGCCAGAGGGCCGAGAAGATCCTCTCTCTCCCCCGGCAGCAGAATGTCGATGCTGTTCAGCGGAAGATCCGGATTCGCCAGCGTCTCCCGCAGCAGAAGTGTGTAACGCGAGACAAGTTTATCTATCGTGTCGCTGCGGTAGAGCTGTGCGTTATATTGAACCGTACCGCCGATGCGGTCTTGCTTCCTGCAAAAAGAAAACAACGTAGTCCATTTCACATTCCGGAAATAACGCTCTTCATGAATGTTGTCGAGCAGCAATGCCGCCTCGAATAACGGATGTGCGATGGGATCATCCGTTTGAAGCGCCAACTGTTCCGCCACCATCTCCATCGGATAGCTCTGATGATCCACGGCTGCCACAACCGTATCTTGCGTGTGAAGAAGACATTGTCTGAACGAGAGTGAGCGATCGATCTTAATCCGTAAAGGCAGTACGGAATTGATAAATTCCGCCTCTTCCTTCTGCTTATAGATCGGAGTCCCTAGCGTAACGACACTGCGATTGGACATTTTGGCCAGCAAAACGGCGAGTGCAGCAGATAGTACGATATGAAGCTTTGAATCCGATCCGTTGCTGACTTGCAGCAGGCGGTCCGCCAGCTCCTGCGGGAAGGAGAACGAAACATCTTCAACCGTCACCCCTGTTCCGCGCGTGTAATCGCCAGGAAACCCGCTCTTGTCATATTCTCCGGACAATGCGGCCAGCCAGTAATCCCGTTCCTTGCTCTTTTGAGAAGCTGCCACTGCCAGACGGTCCAAACGATTTTCAAGCCCCATCCCTATTCCTCCCTTTCTTCCTCCGGCTCTCGCTCATAGTCCGAATTCCCCCCGGGCTCCGGCAAGATAGACAGGTTCAGGCTCAGCTAAATGATGAGCAATCGTGATGTCCTTCAGCTTCTTGTCCGGATTTGCCAGAACACCGGACATAATATCCTGCATATAACCTGCAAAACGCACAATCGTGTCCCTCAGGAATAAGCGGGTGCTGTATTCAAACTTGAAGGACAGTCTTTCTCCGTCCTCCTCCGCGATCAAAGACAAATCAAAATGAGAGGCGTCGTGAACGAACGGGAAAGGTTCCATCTTCAGGCCGGGAATGCTCATCTCAGGGTTCTGCATATTCTGGAGCGCGAATACAACATCAAATACCGGATTACGGGCCAATTCACGATCCTGCCCCAACCGCTGAACCATTTCCTCAAACTGGCAGTCCTGATTGGCAAATGCATCCAGAGTTGTAGCTCGCACTGTCTGTAGAAGGGCGCTGAAGCTCATTTCTTCATCCAATTGATTACGCAGCGGAAGCATGTTGACGAATTTGCCGATAATAAGCTGCAGAGACTGCTGTTTGCGGCCGATAATCGGAGTTCCTACAACGATGTCTTGCTGAGCACAAACTTTGGATAGAAGCAGATTGAAAACGGCGAGCAATGCCATGAACAACGTCACATCTTCCTTCAGGCAGAGCGACTTCAGCGCTTGCGTCTGCTCCATACTCAGATCAAAGGGAACTCGGCTGCCGGCGAAATTTCTTGTCTCCGGGCGTGGATAATCCGTGCGCAGGGCTAACCGGGGAACTTCCTGCAGCTGATTTAGCCAGAATTCTCCCTGCCGTTGCTGCTCCTCCGTTTCCTTCATCCGGTTCTGCCATTCTGAAAAATCCTTATATTGCAGCTCAAGCTCGGGCAATTCACGACCGGCATACAGAGCCATAAAATCGTTAACGAATATGTCCTGTGATAAACCGTCCGACACGATATGATGAAGATCCACCATCAACACATGCCGCTCATCCTCAAGCTTGATGAGTCCGGCGCGCATCAAAGGCGCCCGGGTCAAGTCAAAGGGCCGCACGAACTTCGCCACTGCTTCGCGGATTTTCGCAGCGGTTTCCCCTTCCTCATCAAGGAGTCCCGCGTCCGAATCCCCCAGCTCAATTTCGCCGCTGAAGTCCGCATATTCAACCTCGAACTCGACGGTTTCGCTGATTTTCTGCATGGGTAGGCCGTTAACCAGTTCAAATGAAGTACGCAAGCTTTCATGACGCTTTATCAGTTGCCGAAGTACCGCTTCCATTTGGGCCCTGTCCAGTTTGCCGATCAGAATGCCTGCGACGATTTCGTTATATCCCGTATGTCCCTTCTCCATCTGCTGGATCAAATACAGACGCTTCTGCGCGGAGGACAGCGCGTAATATTCGCGTGGTGGAGCCTTTTCAATATCTTGGTAGGCACTCTGTTCCGCCTCATCGATATAGGTGGCCAACTGCTGGATCGTCGGCATATTGAAAAAGACGGGCAAGCTGATTTCCACCTTCATTTCCTTATGAATCCCGGTAACAACCGTAATCGCTTTGAGTGAATCTCCACCCAGTTCGAAGAAATCATCCTGCACCCCGATCCGGTCTATCCGGAAAAACTGCTCCCACATCCCGCAAAGCCTGCGTTCGGACTCTGTTACGGGAGCGATATATTCACCGGACAGCGCGGGACGGGTGTAGAAACCGCCGTCTCCCTTCGGGAGCGGTGCCTCTTCCTGAGCCGTCCGTTTCACCCACTTGTCGATCCGATCCTGCAAGCTGCCGGTCGACAGGACGATCTGGCCTGCTTCCCGGACCGACAACACGCGCCTCAGCAGCTCGATCCCCTCTTCTGGCGCAATGAGCAGCTCGGATATCGAAGCGCCCGCCTGCCCATGAATCGTTTGCTCTTTCTCCAGCTGCCAACCGTCCCAGTTGATACTGGTCCAAGGTGTGCGCAGACGGCGATTGCGATCGTGTACATATGCGTCCATAACATGGTTCGCTGCCGAATAGGCGGTAAAACCTAATCCGCCGAGCATCGGAGACAGCGACGAAGCCAGCAGGCAGAAATCAAGCTCCTTGTCAGCCAGCACCTGATCCAAAACATGGAGTCCATATAACTTTGCTTGAAAATGTTGCTCGCTTAATTCCTCGTCTGTCTCCTCCAGCATCCTAAATGCCGCTTCGCCTGTCATACCGGCTGTGTGAATCACCCCGTTCAATGAACCGAACAGCGCCTCGGTTTGCCGGATAGCCTCCTTCATTTGCTCTTGATCCGACGAGTTCGCTGTAAACACAAGCACTTCGGCTCCCTGAGATTCAAGCTGTTTCAGCTTGCCGATCTGAACACTGACGGTATTCTCTGGGCCGTATTCGGCAAGCCACTGCTCCCATTTATCGTTCGGCGGAAATGGTGAGCGGCTGGTAAAGACAAGCTTCGCCTGTACGCTTCGAGCCAGATGACCGGCAAGGACCTGACCGATATATCCCAATCCGCCTGTGATCAAATAGACGCCGCCTTGACGGAGTTCCGCCGCTCCCGCTTCAGGTTCTGCTACCTTAACCGGTTCATAACCGAGTACCCAGCGTTCGTTGTTGCGATAGGCAGCCGCCAATTCGAACCGGGCAGCGCTAAATTCGTCCAGCAGGCGGCGGATCAATCTATCTCTCTGCCAGCTCCCCGCTTCCGGCAGGTTAATATCGATGCTGTGACAATGGATGTGCGGTAATTCCTGCGGAATAACCCGGCATGGTCCCAGTACTGTCGCTTTCTCAGGATACAAGACAGATTCACCGGCAATGGCTTGCATATTATCCGTTAGCACCCACATGCGCATTTCATGCCCCGAAGCTTGTTTTTTCAGCGCTTTGCCCGTGTATAACAAGCTGTAGTACCCGCGTTCCTGTGTGACCCTCAGCCACGATGGACCACTGTAACGAGGAGATGGAGCGGAGATTCCCCAAGTATGAAGCAGCAGGTCAGGCAAGATTCCCCCAGCTTTCAGATCAGCAAAAAGCTTCACATAATGATGTTCATTATGTGGATTTACGGTATATTGATGAGCTGCCGCCCGTTCGTAGTGCTCGCCCGCACGAACTACAATGATTTGCCCTCCACACTCGGCAAGGGATTTGATAATATCGGCAGCCAGGCCGTTTTCATCGGCGAATACAAGCCAATTTCCGGCAATGTTTGCGTTCATGCTGGCGGAGCCAGGAAGCAGCTGCTCTTTTTTCCATGTCGGTACATAGAACCAGTCGGACATATCCGGCAGCTTGGCCACCTTGCCGCCCGCGCCCTGAATCTTGTTCTTAGCGCTGCCCACCGGCAGTGAAGTACCGGCAGCAGACTCGATCCAATAGCGCTGTCTAGCAAACGGATAAAGAGGTAGAGAGATACGCCGTCGCGGTTCTTCTCCATGAAATGCTCTCCAATCGACGGACTGGCCGTAGAGCCACAATCTCCCGATCCGGTTAACGAGCAGGGAGGTGTCCGGTATACTGCTATGCTCAGGCGGCATAAGGTTTAGTGCCTGCTGTCCGCGCTCTGTATCGATGTAGCGACGCGCCAAGAGTGTTAAATCCTGTCCCGGACCGATTTCCACGAACAGCCTGCCCTGCTGCTCTGCAAGCCGCTCAAGCCCATCCGCAAAACGAACGGTATCCGTCATGTGCCGGGTCCAATAACCCGGGTCTGTCGCTTCTTCATCCGTTATCCAATTGCCCGTCGTTGTGGAGACATACGGTATTTGGGGCGGATTCAAACGGACCTGTCGGACGGCTTCGGCGAACGGCTCCGCCACTTCTTGAAGAAGCGAAGAATGAGCAGCCGTCGACACCGGCAATCTCATGCAAACGAATTTGCCCGCCTTCATCTGCTGTTCGAATGAGGCGATTTCTTCTTCTGGGCCGGATACAATGCAGGAAGGCCCGTTGACGACCGCCAGTGATAAGGAGCCGCTAAGAAGGGGTTTGATATCTTGCTCAGGAAGAGGCACGCTGAGCATCCCGCCTGGCGGCACCTGCTGCATAAGCTCTCCGCGCAGTATGATGAGACGCATCGCCTCTTCCAGTGACATGACGCCGGCGAGACAAGCGGCAGCATACTCGCCGAAGCTGTAGCCGATCATCGCATCCGGCATCACTCCCCATGACAGGAGAAGACGTGCGAGCGCATATTCGAGCATAAGCATGGCAGGCTGGATATGTTTAGTCTGATTTAATTGAAGGGACGCTGCCGCAGTCTCCGCTTCTAGGTCCGGGTACAGCATTACCTTCATATCAGAGCCGGTAATGTCGAGATACAGACGGAAGCAGTGGTTCATCTCTTCTCGGAACACGGGCTCGGTCTCATACAAACCCTTCCCCATGTTGATATATTGCGATCCTTGCCCGGAGAACATGAACACGATTGAAGCTCGCTCCTCCCCGGTCGTGCTGGAGATTACTTTCCGTGCATCGAAGTTTGCCCTGTCAGCAGAAGGCGTCAGCGCCGCTATCGCTTCCTCAACCGTGCTGCAGGAGAGCAGGCGCCGGTATCTGAAGGGACGCCGGCCGGTCTGCAAGGTATACGCAATGTCGGCCAGATTCAACGAAGGATGTTCCTTGAGATAGACGCCCAGGTTGGCCGTCATCGTATCGAGCGCATCCGGTGTCTGCGCGGACAATACCAGCACCTGATGGGTTCGGCCCTTCCCGGCTGCTTCCTGTATAGGAGCCTCTTCCATGACGACGTGGGCATTCGTTCCGCCTATGCCGAAGGAACTGACTCCCGCACGCAGCGGATAGTCATCGTTGCGCCAATCTCTCAGGCCGGTATTGACCACGAAAGGACTGTTCGCGAAATCAATATTCGGATTCGGGGTCTCATAATGCAGGCTGGGCGGAAGCTGTTTATGATGAAGCGCCAGTGCCGTCTTGATCAAACCCGCCACCCCTGCTGCGGCATCCAGATGTCCTATGTTCGTTTTTACGGAGCCTATGCGGCAGAAGCCGGTCTTGTCCGTCCGGAATGCCTTCGTCAACGCCTCGATCTCGATCGGATCGCCAAGCGTAGTTCCCGATCCGTGCGCCTCAACGTAAGTGATACTTTCGGCTGGAACTCCTGCGGCTTCTTGAGCCCTGGCGATAACATCCGCTTGGCCCTGTACGCTTGGCGCCGTATAGCCGACCTTGCGACTGCCGTCATTGTTGATGGCCGAGCCTTTGATTACCGCATAAATCCGGTCACCATCTGCGATAGCTGCCTCGAGCGATTTGAGCGCCACGAATCCGACGCCGTCTCCGCCTATCGTCCCCTTCGCTTTGGCATCGAAGGTGCGGCAATGACCGTCCGGCGACTTAACCATTCCTTCCTGATAAAGATAGCCCGATTTATGAGGAAGCACGATGGACGCGCCTCCGGCCAGAGCCAGATCGCAATCCCCGTTAAGAATAGACTGGCAAGCTAAATGTACAGCTACCAGTGAGGTAGAACAGGCCGTTTGCAAACTGATCGCAGGACCTTTCAAATTCAGCTTATGCGAAATACGGGTGCTGACCGTATACGAATCATTCAGCGAATCAACCTCAAACATATCCGATAAATTCCCGTGCAGGCGGTCAGACAGCTGCGACAACCAGTGGAAATTGTTCGTAACCCCGGCAAACAGCCCGATAGACCCAACATGTCGCTGCGGGTCACAGCCGGCGTCCTCCAGCGTATGCCACGCGCATTCGTGCAGCAGGCGAACTTGAGGATCCATCATCGCCGCCTGATCGGGAGTATAACCGAAGAAGGCCGGATCAAAGTGGTCCATCTCATCCAGCACGCCCTTTGCTTTGACAAACTCCGGCCGTTCCAAAAGCTGGCGGTCAAAGCCATACTCTGCCAGTTCGTCATCCGAAAAAAATGAGATCGACTCTCTGCCCTGCTGCAAATTGCTCCAAAACTCACTGATATTTCGTGCGCCAGGGAATTTGCCGGCCAAACCAATAACTGCAATATCCCGGCTGCCTTCATTCTCGTACTTCACACGGCCGGGTTGTGCCAGGGAAGGCTGCTCGTTCTTCCTAGTGGGTGCTGCACTCTCGCTCTTCCGTTCTGCCGATCGTTCCGTTTCGCCTGCCAAATGCACAGCCAGTTCATACACGGTGGGGTATTGGAACAGCGTGACGATTGAAATCTCACGCTTAAGCTGTCTTTGCAGTCTGCTCTGCAGTTGGATAAGGCTAATCGAATTGCCGCCTACTTCAAAATACTTATCGTGGATACCGATGCGGTCCAGCTCAAGCACGGCTTTCCAGGCGTCTGCGATCAGATTCTCCAGCTCTGTCCTCGGCATCGCAGCTTCCTGAACCTCGCGGGGAGCCTCCGCAAGCGCAGGCAGTGCCTTGCGGTCCAGCTTTCCGTTAGGTGTCAGCGGGATTTGTTCCAGCTGGACAAAGTGAGACGGTATCATGTAATCAGGTAATCTCCCGGCAAGAAACGCCCGCAGCTCAGACACAGATACCGTCTCAAAAGCGGCTACGTAGGCGCATAACTCAGTCTGAGAACCCCGTCGTTGCACCGTTACCGCTGCTTCTTGCACTGATTTGTGCTGCAGGAGCATCGTCTCGATTTCACCGATTTCGATGCGGTGGCCGCGGATTTTCACTTGCTGGTCCATTCGTCCCATATATTCAATGGTTCCGTCTTCCAACCAACGCGCCATATCGCCTGTCTTGTAGATAATCCCGCTTGAGCGGAAGGGATCCAGTACAAATTTCTCTGCCGTCAGGTCCGGCCGATTCAAGTAGCCGAGCGCAACACCGTCACCTCCGACGATCAGCTCGCCGGGAATGCCGATAGGCAGCAAGTTATCATAGCGGTCGACGATATAAGCCGTAGAATTGCTGATAGGCGGCCCGATCGGAATATGCTCGTTAAATTCACGGTCGATACGGAAACAGGTCGAAATAACCGTGTTTTCGGTAGGTCCGTACGCGTTCCAAATCGTCAGTCCAGGACATGCTTGTCGAACAGCCTCAATGTGCTTCGGAGAGAGTACATCGCCGCCTACGACCAGGTTCCGCATCCCGGCGAACATGTCTGGACGCTGCTGGGCCAGCTGATTGAATAATGCCGGAGTCAGCAGTCCGCCCGATATTGCGCGCGTACGCAAAAAGGCATCCAGTTTGGCATTGTCAAGCAGCGTATGCTTGTCCGCAATATGCAGGCTAGCCCCGTTCAAGAGCGCTCCGAACACCTCGAATGTTAGAGCGTCAAAGCCGATTGCTCCTGCCTGAAGGACGCAGTCATGCGCTTCGAACTGGACGTGGTTCGTGTTCCGAACCAGCCTCACAATTCCTCGGTGCCCGACAATGACACCTTTGGGCTTACCGGTCGAACCGGATGTATACATGACGTAAGCCGGATGTTCCGAACTGCCTGCCTGAGGCAACTCGGACGCTTCGCCGAGATGAAGCAGCGCTTCGTCCAGCTTCAGCACCTGGGCATGTTCCGGTATCAGATCCTCAAGGCCCGGTGAAGCCAGCACTGTGCGCACATTGCCATCGGACAGCATATAGGCAATCCTTTCGGCAGGATGCGCGGAATCAAGCGGCAGATAGACCCCTCCCGCTTTCAGAATGCCGAAGATTCCGGCAACCAATTCTGTGGATCTGTTCGCCATCAAGCCCACAATCTGACCGCTTTCCATGCCTTTCGCCTGCAGCGAACGAGCAACCCGGTTAGCCTGCTCATTCAGCTCGCGATAGGTATAGGATATATGCTCATCTGTTACAGCCGTACTCTCAGGGGACAGCAGCGCCTGTTCCTCGAACAGCTCATGAACCATTTTCTCACTGGGATAATTTGAAGTTGTCAGGTTGAATAACAGAATTTGCTCCCGCTCTTCATGGGTAAGAATCCCGATATCCTTAAGCCTGGTCTCCCGGTATGTAGTAACCTGGGCTTGGGCTTGTGTGATTTGTTCAAGAATGTACAGATAATGATGAGCAAGCTTCTTGACCATATCCTCGTGATACGCCTGTTTATTATAAGAGAAGGTTAATTCCAGCTCTTCGGCCACTGTAATGCGGAGTGTCAAATCGAACTCGGTCTCTTCCTCAATATGATGAGGTTCCATGATAAGCGGTCCGTCGGTGCTTGTAACCACTTCATCCAGCGGATAATTCTCCACTACGACTAGGGTATCGAACGGACTACCTTCAGCTCGGAGCCCTCCGTATGTTTTAATATCCGTCAAGGAAGTGTTCGCATGCTCTTCGCTTGCTTGAATCGATGCATTCACCTCGGCCAGGAGCTCGGGCATCATCTTATGCGGACCCGCCGTCATGCGAAACGGCAGCGTATTAATGAATAAGCCGACCATATGCTCCATTCCGGGAATAATCGTATTACGTCCCGACACAGTAGTACCGAACAATACGTCGTCACTATTAGTATAGTGCTGAAGCAGAATGCCCCACGCCGTATAGAAAAGAGCGGCTTGCGTCACTTCCTCGGAACGGACCCACCGGTGCAGTCCGGCAGTGAAGGTACTGCTCCGTTTTTCCGTGTATAAAGCCATGTCCGGCATCCCCGAAACTTTTGTGCTCCTTGTAACGATGGGCCGGTTCTGCATGTCATGCAAGTACTGGCTCCAGTAGTTCTCTTGTGTTTGCTTGTCCTGCTGCTGCAGCAAAGAGATAAACTGCTTGAGGTGCGGCTTGTATTGCCGCTCCGGCTCCTGCCCCTGTGCCAGCATCAGGTAGGCGCTCCGCCATTCCTTCAACAGAATACCGGTGCTCCAGCCATCGAACAAGATATGGTGAAAGCTCATCAGCATGGTGTGTTTACGCTCGGTCTGCTTGCACAGCGTCAAGCGGAAGGGCACTTGATCCAGCTGGAATTTTTCCTTTTTATCGGCGGCAATCCGGTCTGCAATCAGCCCAGACTGCGCATTCTCGTCATAATCGGAATAGTCCTCATAACGAATAATGGGACGGTGTTCCCGCAGTACGATTTGAACAGGCTGGTTCACCTCTTCCCAGCGGAACAAGGACCGCAGCGCCTCGTTGGTCTGCACAACGTAGGCCCACGCCTGTTCAAACAACGAGGGCTTCAGCTCTCCGCTGACGCCAAGTGCGATCAACTCTACATACTGCGAAGTTTCGGGATCTTTCAAGTATTGAAGCAGCATCCCGGACTGCATAGGAGACAATGCCAAAATATCTTCAACATTGCTTTTATCCAGCTTCTGAGGTTTCTTCACACTCTCACCCATCCTTTTCTATTCGAACTTCCCCTGCTTCTTTACCGCATATTTGCGAAGTCCGTATTGAGAAATGACCTGCTGCTGAATTTGGCTGGTGCCTTCAATGATTTCCAGCACCTTGGCTTCCCGAAATAACCGCTCGGCAGGGTAGCCGCTGCGGCAGCCGTTGCCGCCGTGAACTTGCACCGTATCGTTCGTGACCTCAACAGCAACTTTCGATGTAAAATATTTGGCGATCGCTGTCTCGTCAACCGCTTCCGCCGCCCCGTCTTTTCGCATTTCACCTGCGGCTATACAAAGCGTACGCGCGGCATGAACCTTGGTGACCGCGTCCCCAATCAATCCTTTGATCAATTGGAACTGATGCAACTTCTCTCCGAATTGGGACCGCGACATCGAGTAGGCTACCATCGCTTCCAGGGCCTCGCCTGCAATTGCCGCTCCTGCCCAAGCAATGCTGTATCTGCCATGATCAAGCGCGGTGGATACGATATAAGTAAAGCCTCCGCCTACGATGCCGAGCACGTTCTCCGCCGGAATTCTCACTTCATTGAGCTGAATCTCCGCAATGTGAGCCCCCCGGTTGCCGAGCATGCCCTGCATAGGGATTGTATGCACTCCTTCACGTTCGCGCTCTACGATGAATGAGGTGATTTGCCCGCCCGAATCAGCTGCGATCACAACGAAAAAATCAGCGATTGCGGCGAATGAAATCCACTTTTTGCTGCCATTCAGAATATAATGGCTTCCTTCTTTACGGTAGGTGGTCTGTACGCTTTTAGCATCCGAGCCCACATTCGGTTCTGATAAGGCGAACGCGCCCAGCTTCTCCGCTCGCGCCATCTGTGGCAGCCAGTATTTTTTCTGTTCCTCTGTGCCGAATCGCAGCATGGTCTCTCCGAGCAGTGAGGTTTGAACGGTTATCAGAGCCCTCGTGTTGCAGCATGCTTTTCCGATCTGCTCCGTAAACAGTCCGTATGCCACAGGATCCAGCCCCAGACCGCCATATTCCTCCGGCCAGCTGGCCGCCAGATATCCCAATTGCCCCATTTTGTTAATCAAGCTGCGGGGCAGCTCGCCTTTGACATCAATTTCTCCTGCGAGCGCCCGGATTTCCCGACCGGCAAAAATTTTAGCCTCCTCTACGACTTGGGCGGCAGACGCGCATGTCTGTCCAATCATCGCTTAGGCCTCCTGCTTATGCTTTTCGATTAGCTTTACGATATTGTTAAGCGTGCTGAAATTAGCGATATCCAAATCCTCATTCCTGACCGTGAATCCGAATTCTTGTTCGATGTAGCTGAGGAGTTTCATCGCAAACAACGAATTGACGAAGCCCTTTTGAAAAATATGATCATCGTCAGTGAACACGGCCTCGTCTTCAAATACAACCAGATTGCTTTCAATAAAACTGCGGATTTTTTGTTTGATTTCCATCTAGTTACCCCTCTTCCCGGCAACCGTTACCAACACATCAATATAAGGCGGGAACGGTTGAATATGATTTAAATCGTTCTCGAACAGAATGTTTCCTTCTCCGTCATTGGAGATTTCCGTGAAACTAGCGAAACGGTACGTGACGTACATCATCTTGTTGCGGTCCGTCTGTTTAAAGTCGGCCCTAAGTACTTTCCCTTCATTCTTCGCCTGCTGCATGATATACGTAAGCATGACGGTACCGACTCCGCGAGACATCACTCTGCAGGACATGAGCAGCATTTTCAGATGCCAGCAGCTTTCCTTCAATTCGATCAGAGCGAGCCCGATCTTGCCGTAAGAGCCGTATTTATCCGTCAATTCACACACGAGCAGGCTATGATTATCCGACCGTCTGATCCTGTCCAGTTCCTCATAGCTGTACGTATAACCCGTCGCATTCAGCTGATTCGTGCGGATGGTCAGTTCCTCCGCCCGTTTCAAGTCCTCCTCTCTAGCCTCGCTAATGACAAAGCGCATGCCGAGCGAGCTTAGAAATGCCTCTTGGGGGCCCTCAAACGATTCTTCTTCGTTTTTGCGCAGTATGTCTTCCAGATACATGGCCCGCCTACGTCTTGAATCTTCCGTAATGAACCGGGGATTGAGACGCGGGTGACCGAGCAGTGTCTCGTATGGCGTTACATCCAGACACTCTACCTCTTGATGGACGCTTAGGACCTCATCCCGTTCGAAGGGCTGATCGTCAATGAATAGGATCGTGTCCAGACCGATGTTCAAGTTCAAGCGTATTTTATCGATCGACGTTGATTTGGCATTCCAGTTGATTTCGGGGTACAGAAAATAGGTATCGATGCCGAACTCCTTCAGCTTGTCCAGCGCATGCTCCGTATCATTGCGGCTTGCGATGGATTGCAGAATGCCGCGAGAATCCAGTTCCGCGAGAAGCTCGCGCATGCGCGGCTTTAACTTAACCTCATCGGACTCCAGCAAAATACCGTCCCACATCGTATTGTCCAGATCCCAGATCACGCATTTGACTTCCTTTATCTTGTCCGCTGCTCTGCTCATCGTTATCCCTCCCTACTTGCTGTAATCGAAAAATCCTTTTCCTGATTTTTTGCCCAGGTAACCGGCATCCACCATCTTGACGAGCAGCGGGCAGGGCCGAAACTTCGGATCCTTGTAGCTGTCCTGCAGCACCAGCAGCGAATTGAGAATGGTGTCCAGGCCGATCAGATCACATGTAGCCAGCGGCCCCATTTTGTGGCCGAAGCCCAGGCGGAAAATCTTATCGACATCCTTCGGCTCTGCGACTCCATCCTGCACGGTCCAGACGCATTCGTTAATCGTCAGCATGAGGACTCGATTCGTTACGAAACCGGGGAAATCACGAACCACTACCGGGACTTTATCGAACGATTTTAAAAACTCCTCCCCGCAGGCAACGGTCTCGTCCGATGTATGCTCGCCCCGGATGACTTCGACCAGTTCCTTCATCGGGACGGGGTTCATGAAATGCATGCCAATGACATTCTCCGGTCTTGGCATTAACGAGCCAACCTTCGTAATGGAAATGCAGCTTGTGTTAACGGCATAGGTGGTTTGTACGGCGCACACCTCGGACAGTTCCGTAAACACCGTTTTCTTAAGTTCCCATTCTTCTGTCACGTTCTCAATAACAAACTGGACGCGTGCGAAGTCATCATAAGCCGTGGTAAAGGTAATCCGGGACAGAAGGTCCTCCACGGTAAGCTGTTTCGCTTGAGGCTTGACCAGCTTTAATAGCCGGAAATCTGTCTTAATTTTCTCCTTAGCTTGATGCAAGACATCTTCGTTAATATCTTTGAGCACCACTTCGTATCCATAGCAAGCCAGATCCAAAGCAACGTCACTGCCCATTACACCCGCACCGACTACTCCGACGGTTCGTATCATGAATTCACGACTCCTTTTTGGTGGACATTAGTTCAACAGAGCTGCTTAGCACATCGTTGATGAGCGACACTACTTGCTCGGTATGTTCGTTTATGAAGAAGTGACCTCCTTCGAATTCATAAAGTTGACAGTCTCGGCTGCCATACGCGGACCACTCCATCAGGTTGATGCCTTCTGTCGCTTTATCCTCTTTTCCGTTAAGCACGGATATATCACAAGGAATAAGCTCCTCTCTGCTCTTAAAGCAATGCGTTTCCACCAGTTCCAGATCTCTCCGCAGACCTGGCAAAAACAGTCTCAGCAGTTCCTCACGTTCAAACACTTCATCCTCGGTTCCGCCAAGCAGCTTAATTTCTTGCTGCAACCTTGCATCAGATAGCAGATGCAGTGTAAGATTCCGGCGGGCGTGAGGGGGATAGGTCCCCGAGACGAATAAATGGATGGGTTCGCGCCCCTTCTTCTTCCTTACGGCGTGCGCCAGTTCGTAAGCGACAAGGGCTCCCATGCTATGGCCGAAGAAAGCAAAATCAGCTTCGTCCAGTTGCGGTTCCAAATATCCGTATAAATCCTCAATCATTTCGTCCATGCTGCCGTAATGAGGTTCGAGTAATCTTCTTCCCCTGCCGGCCAGTTCAACGGGATGCAGTTCAATATGGCCGTGCAGATGGCGTTTCCATCTCATATAGTTGGTAGCGGAACCTCCGGCGTATGGCAGGCAGAACAGCTTGCATTTCATTTAGATCACCTCCTCTGGGGGAGCTGGAAGAATCAGCCCGGAACGTCGTTTCACGGATGGAAACAACCAGACTGCAAGAAAGAACAGAAACGCGATTCCGACGAATAGGTAGAGTGCATAGACGAGCCAGATGATGGTGGAAGGCGACCATACTGCGACTACAGCAAGCGGTAGACCTGCAAATGCAGCATCGAGCAGCAGGCCGATCCCCCACAAGCAGGCTCCGGTCAGCACAAGCGCAGCTCCAAGGCCGATGAGCCTTCTTCCTTGGGGCGGAACGAAAGTGCGCCGCTGACGACGCAATTGTCCGGGGATACCGATGGCTTTACCTGCCAGTACAAGCATGAGAATGCTGATAAGACTAAGCGAGATCATCGCGATGCGATCAAGCAGCGGATAAAAATCCGCTTCAGGGGGTGGAAGCTCTTGCTCCCGCATCAGGCTCATCAGGCCTTGACCGATATGAAACGTATAGGCTGAGTTGATGTTGGCGAGTACTCCTACGCCGAGCTGCTCTTGCGGACGCATGATGAAATAGGACGAGAAATTGGGATTAGAGCCTTGGTTCGAGAGCTCTTTGCCGTCCGGCGTTACAAACCACCCCGAGGCATAGTAGGTTCCGTTGGCGTCCGGCCCTACGCTCGTATCGGGTATATGGGAACGTTCGATGATGATACGGTCCGGCTCGGAGATACTCTTCGTCCCGAGCTGGAGCAGCAGCCACTGTCCAATATCGTCAGCACTGGAGATTAAGTAACCGGCGGGCGTGTTTCCCCTGTAATCGGGCGCTTCATATAGACGAGGCGAACCGAATCCAATCTTATATCCCCTGGCGAGCCGCTGTGGGTCCTTCAGCTGGGCCGCAGGCACCGTGTTATTCATACCAAGCCGCTGCAGCAACCCCGACATGTAATCCTCATACGACATACCGGATACTTCCTGGATGACCAGCCCCAGAACATCATAATTAATGGTGGCATATTGATACTTATCTCCGGGAGGGGCGTCCAGCGCCGTACCCGATAATGCCCGTACAGTCAGTTCCAATGCCTGCTCTTCGGAACTGATCGGGATGGAAGCTAGCGAAGCAAAAGGCACGCCGCTCGTATGGTGCAGCAGTTGGGCCAGCGTCACCTTGGCCGGCTGCCCTTGATAGGTTAGCGAGAGCCACGGAATATAGCGAGTGACCGGATCGTTAAGGCTAAGCTTGTCTTCATACTCCAGCTCTAACAAGGCCAGGCCTGTGAATGTTTTGGAAGTCGATCCCAATTCAAATAATGTAGTACTTGTCGCCGGAATCCCCGATGCGCTATCGGCTAGTCCGAATCCCTTCGTATAAACCACCTGATCACCGCTAACAATCACAACGGCGGCTCCCGGACTTTGTGCCTTCACCAGTTGGGCCTGTACAAACTGGTCGAAGGCATCCTCATCTATGTTCGGCTGTCTTTGCGTAGAAGGGGCTCCGCCTTCGGCTGCTGCAGCTGATGAACTGACTAGCAGGAGCATCAGTACGTAGAAAGCAAGTTTCTTTACCACGATTGTTCGCCCCTTTATTAATTGAAGAGTATGTCCAGTTCTTCTTGTGCAAGCTTGACCGTCTCAAAATCAGAGGGCGTAAAATCAGTCTGTCCCCTGTCTGAGCCCAACTGAATGACTTCAGCCAACCGCTGCATAAAAACTTGAATGAAGGCGTTCATTGTATCCCGTCTGAACATAGCCGTGCTGTATGTCATGCGGATCTGAAGCCTCTTGTCCGTAATCATGGCTACCACATCGACCAGACAAGACAACCTGTTGCTTGGGCATGTCTCTCTTCCGGTATCGTCCCCGGAAATGGCGAGCACAGGGCTATGCAATAGATTATCGATTTCGCCCATATAGTTGAAACGGAGCAAGTTGCCGCCCATCTTCGGAATCTCGCCGGAACCATAGGCCAAAATACCATAGTCGATTCCTTTGTTTGGAATGGATCGAAGCCGTCCTTTTATGCTCTTGATGATTTCCGCTGTTCTAGTTTCAGTCATCTCGAGATTAACGGGATACAGCGAGGTGAACCACCCAACGGTTCTGGATACATCCACATTCTCAAACAACTCTTCGCGTCCATGCCCCTCCAATTCGATCGAGAATTTATTCTTGCCGGTCATATCGCTCACAGCCATAGCCAGCGATGCGATCAGCAGATCGCTCGTTTGAGTTCGGAATGCAGTATTCGCCTCCCCTAGCAGCCTGCTCGTCTCCTGCTCGGAAAGGTCCTGGACCAGCGTGTCGCACACGGCAATCCGGTCGTCATCCGAAGGATAATCAGTTTCAAGGCTATTTTCTGTTACCTCTAAGACCGAATGCCAGTAGTCGAGATGTTCCAGCGCCTTCTCGCAGCCGTAAGCATCTATAGCATCCGACCAAGTTTGAATGGAATGCGTTTTATTCGGTAGAGAACAAACCGACCCGGTCAAAGCTGCTTTCAGCAGCTGGTCCAAGTCTTCCAGCATAATTCGCCAGGATACTCCATCTACAATCAAATGATGCGCCGTCAGCAAGAGACGTTGTCCCTGATTTCCTTCATCAAATACAAGAGCCTTGAATAGAAGGCCTTCTCCAAGCCGTACACTTGCTTTGAAAGATTCAGCTTGTTTCTTCAGGACTGCCGCCCGCTCTTCTTCCGGTATTCTGGTCAGATCGAAGTAGGCTAGCTCCACGTCCTCGCGTCCAACGGTCCTGTACACCAGGCGGCCTGGAGTTTCATCAGCTTGCAGCCTCAAAGTGTCATGGTGGCCGATTAATGCAAATAACGCATCCTGAAGCTGATCTGTCGTTATTTCCGGTGTTAAGCGGAGCAATACAGACTGAGCATAGTAATGGGGATTGTTCCATTGTCTTGAGAAAAACCATGATGTAATCGGCAGTGGCTTAACCTCCCCGCAACTTGGCCCCTGCTCGATCGGAGCAGCGGTGTTTCGTTCAATAAATTCGGCCAGTTCTCTGATAACGGGGTAGCTCATGATTTGCTGCACCTTTAACTGATAACCGGCCGCCTTAATTTTAGATACAATTTGTATTGCCTTGATGGAGTCACCGCCGAGCCGGTAAAAATTATCCTGAACCTTTATTTCATCCGTGCGGAGCACATCCTTGAATATATTCATTAACAGTGCTTCGACTCCACTTGTCGTTCCAGCCTCGCTTGTTTCTTGGTACTGTTCCGGAGCCGGCAGAAGACGCCGGTCCACTTTACCGTTGGGAGTAAGCGGCAGTTGGTCAAGACGGACAAAGTAAGCCGGTATCATGTACGAGGGAAGTATTTCTGCCAACTTCATCCTCAGCTCCAGAGCCGTAAGATGTCCCGTTGCGACGTAATAAGCGGTAAGCTGCTGCTGTCCGTCTTCTGCGGTGCGGTCAATGACCACGGCTTCTTCAATGCCGTTTATTTCAAGCAGCTGATGCTCGATTTCCCCCATTTCAATGCGGTACCCTTTAATTTTGACCTGATGATCGATCCGGCCTAAATATACGATGCTGCCACTATCGTGGCGTACGGCCAAGTCGCCCGTCCGATACATCCTATTGCCCGTAAGAAAAGGGTTGGGCAGAAACCGGTCTTGAGTCAGCTCCTCCCTGTGCAAGTAGCCCCGGGCCACCCCGGCCCCGGATATATATATTTCGCCAATCGATCCGTCTGGGACTGGCTCCAGCTGCCGATCCAGCAAATAAATCTGCACATTGTCAATGGGCTGTCCGATCGGAACGGATACCCCTTCGTCGCTCGCCCGATCATACCGGTAAATCATGCAGCCGACTACGGTCTCGGTCGGTCCGTACTCGTTAAGGATTTCAATCCCGCCCCGACTGTGTTCATGGATGTCACGAGCCAGCGAGCATTTCAAATCTTCACCGCCCACAATGAATGTCCGAACCGTATATTGGCTGAAATCCATGTCTCTGATGAGCGCCAGATGAGCCGGTGTCAGCTTGATAACTGTGGCCTTGTTATCTTCCACAATACGTTTAACTATAAAGTCGCTCCCGTCATCTTCGTAGATTTCGATACGGCTGCCGCTAATTAACGGTGTAAAGATAGAGGTTACGGTCAGATCGAAAGCAATGGAAGAGTACAGCGCAAATACATCATTTTGCGAGCGGATATACGTCTTGCTGGCCCACCAGATGTAGTTCACCAGTCCCCGGTGCTCGATCATCGCACCTTTGGGATTGCCTGTTGATCCTGAGGTATAGATGATATAGACCAAATCGTCTGGCGTAATCATGGCAGGCAAGTTACTTCCGTCTTTGTTGTACAGACGTTCATCATCGAGTGCAATAACCTCACCGTTGTAAGAAAGCTGCTCCCACTCCTTGCCATGAGTCAGCAGCAGGGAAGCTCCGCTATCCCTCAGAATATACTCGATCCGTTCTTTGGGATATTCGGGATCAATCGGCAGATATGCCATTCCAGCCTTGATTACCGCCCAGATCCCGACAACGATGGACAGAGAGTGGCGGCCCATGATAGCTGCCGGGGTTTGAGGGCTTATCCCTCTCTCCAGCAGTGTTCGTGCCAGCCGATTGGCGCGTTCATTCAGTTCGCCGTAAGTAAGCGATTGTCCCATGCATGAAACAGCAATGCGTTCAGAATTCCGCTCGACTTGTTCTTCGAACAGCTGCAAGATCGTTTGATGCGAGGGATATTCGCAATCTGTTGTGTTGTACGTATATAGAAGCTTCGAACGCTCTTCCGGCAGAAGCAGCTGCAAATCATGAAGTGCGGCATCGGGACGGCTGAGGACTTGATCGGTTAAATATAGAAGACGGCTATGTAGTTCATCGATTTGCTTCTCCGTGTAGTCGCCTTCTTTATAATCGAAGTACAGCTCCAGTTCTTCATTCGATGACCATTCGGTTACGATGAGCTGCAAGGAATACAGCTGGTTGCCGTTATTCACTTCAATTTGCTGCATTTTCCAACCAGGACCGAAATTCCGGTCGAATGCCGTATTATAATAGTTCACGCACACTTGAAATAATTGGTCCAATCCCCGCTGCTGAAGCTGAAGATCCTGTACGAGCATGTTGTAAGGATATTTCTGATGGAAATAGCATTGGATGAGTTCTTGGTTGACGTTATGTATGAACGATGAGAAGGACATCTCATGCTTGATGTCAATGAGAAAGGGCATCGTGCTGGTAAACATACCAAATGTATTTTTTTCTTTGGCCCCCGTACGATTCAATACAGGAGTGCCGATCAGGAGACGGTTTTGTTGATTCGCTTTGTGGAGATAAAGGAGCATCGTTGCTACAAAAAAGGTATTCAACGAAATATGATGGGTTTGTGCAAAGTCGCGGATGGCATCGGAAGCAGACTGGCTTATTAAGAACTTTTTGCGGTTACCTGCGGTGCCGATTGATGTAGTGTGCAAATCAATGTCATGGACGTGATCAAATTTATGATTCCAATAGCTTTGATTTTTCATAAAACGAGGGGATGATAAATACTTTTGCTCTTGTTCAATGTAATCCAGGTAGGTAGGACGGGATTCCTGAGGAACTTCCTCCCCCTGCATCAATTGCGTATAAATCTGATTGATATGCGTCGTCATCAATTGAAAAGACCAGCCGTCCGAAATGATATGGTGGAATTTCGTGAGATACGCGCTTTCTGTGTCGCTGATTCTAACAAGTACAAAATCATACAATTGTTCTCCATCCAGTGGGAGTGGTTTGGAAAACTCAGCACTCACCCAGGCATCCACATCCGATTCTTGGGCCATAAAATCGATAAACGGGAACGTTCTCCTTCGGTATTCCGTCACCGTCTGCTGCACCGAACCGTCCTGTTCGACTAACCGCATACGGACGGCATCATGGAGCCGAATGAAATGATTAATGGCTTCCTCTAGCAAGGAAAAATCGACGGGGCCATAAATTTTGATGAGTCCTCCGATGTTATGTATGCTCGTACCGGGATATATATTTTCCACATACCAAATGCGTTTTTGCGGATGTGTCAATGGATAGAGCTTGCCTGCCTCCATAGAAATAGCCTCCAATCGGATAAGTTACGGATACTAGGAAACAACCTGGGGTTCCAGTGCTTTGACAACCATTCCCAGTATTCGTTTTTCGCTTTCCATGATGTGAGTCATTTCGTCCAGTCCTTGTTTCAAAAGGTGATCGTCCCCGGTTAAAGCGTATTTCATCAACAAATGACGCAAAGCATATGCCTGCTCTTCTATTGGCCGAAAACATCCAGCAAAATCCCGCGAAAGAAGTTCCTGATCACATAGATATTGGAGCCGCAGCCCCATCATTTTCTTGTGTTCCCACAGAATGTGGATGGGCCGGATATCACGCTTACGCACAAGTACGGGCATATTGCGAATGAGCGCAGCATAAACATCGACACCGAATGCCGCCTCCAGTGGATTCGCCGTCCCCCGGTTGCGCAAGGAAATATTGCTGCCCGCCAAATATTCTTCCAGTGATTCTTTGATAAACGCTGCATCTAGCCGGTAGCTTCCCGATTTATTGAACTTGTAAAGGTAGATTTGTTCTTTATAGTTGTCCGTCCATTCGAGGTTTTGGAACCCTTGCTCCATTTCATGGTACGGCACCACGGTCTTCTGGAACTGCATTTCTTCATCGTAGCCGAGAACAAGAAACGTCCTTCTCGCCTCATCGTAACCGTAAACCAGAATATCGTGAGCATAGTGAGTTTGTTGATAGACTCGTCTCCGAGGGATATAGAACTCATCCACATGAAGAGAGATCGTATAGTTTGAACGGATACTGTTTATCAGAAATTCGATGATTCCAGGCGGTGAATCGAGCACGCATTCGCGCTCCAGCTTTTGTGTGATCAGCCAGGGACAGCGGATAAAATCTTCACCGTAAAAGGTCATAGGCACTGAGCGTGAAGCGGCCTCTCCGTCAAAATCCTGATGACAATAGAGGTGAATGAAATTGCTGTAAAACCAAGGCAGCGCTTCATTTCGTGTAAGTACCGTACATAGGGGATATGCCAGATACTGATAGCCGACAATAGGCGGGATACTCAATTCCAGTTCCTTGCTACCCAAATCAATACTCACTTCTTTCTTGTTTGTTAATTTATTGTAAAATAATGAAGCATTATATTAGTTTGCCTAAAAATAATATAATAACTAATTTATGTAATTCATACTCCCATAGATGTATTTTATTGTCAATATCTATTAAGATTTTTCATTTATACTTTTTTGTCGCCAAGTTATTCAACTCGAAAACAGCCGATCAGCTACAGGATCCTACAGGATTCGCCCTGTTTCTGAACTATGAAAATAGTCCTACTTAATGAAGATATTCTGAAAACGTCCATCCATCCTTCTTCCCACGTACTCTAACAAATAGAGTAGGAACAGAGCCTTGCTTTAGGCTGAAACAGATTATTACAAGCTGTAAGGAGAAATTATCCCCATCTGGCAAGTCGCTCAGAGTAAAACAACAAAAGGCACCTTCCTCCAAAAAGGAAAGTGCCCTATATCTCAGTCATTAAAACTATATATAACAGCCCTTACTTCTGACTTGCCGCAATAGCTTGTTCCAGATCATGCAAAATATCGTCGATAGACTCGGTCCCGATCGACAGACGCAGCAATTCCGGATTTACGCCCGCCGTAAGCTGCTCGTCTTCCGTCATCTGCTGATGCGTCGTGCTGGCCGGATGAATGATAAGGGACTTGGAGTCCCCAACGTTAGCCAAGTGGGAGAACAGCTTCACATTCTCGATCACCTTCTGGCCTGCCGCTGCCCCGCCTTTGATTCCGAAGGTCAGGATAGCGCCTTGCCCCTTCGGCAGGTACTTCTTCGCCAGCTCATACGAAGGGTGACTCGGCAGCCCTGCATAGCTTACCCATTCCACCGCCTCGTGACTCTCCAAATACTTGGCAACCTTCAGCGCATTCTCGCTATGACGCTCAACGCGAAGATGCAGCGTTTCCAGCCCTTGCAGCAGCAGCCAGGAATTAAACGGAGACAGCGATGCGCCAATATCCCGCAGCAGCTGTACGCGCGCTTTGATAATATAAGCAATTGGGCCTACTGCCTCCGTATACACAACGCCATGATAGCTTGGATCCGGCTCCGTCAATCCAGGGAACTTATTGTTTGCCGTCCAATCGAATGTACCGCTATCAACAATAACCCCGCCGATGGAGGTCCCGTGACCGCCGATGAACTTGGTTGCAGAATGAACGACGATATCTGCCCCATATTCTATCGGACGCAGCAAATATGGGCTTGGAAAGGTATTATCTACGATAAGCGGAATGCCGTTCTCATGCGCGATGGCCGCAACAGCTTCCACATCCAGCACATTGCCCTGCGGATTGCCGATCGTTTCGGCAAACACGGCCTTTGTCTTGTCATTGATCGCTTTCCGGAAATTTTCCGGGTCCGTGGAATCCACGAAATGCACCTTGATGCCCAGCTTCGCAAGCGTATTGGAAAATAAATTATAAGTACCGCCATACAAGCTCGAGGAAGAAACAATTTCATCACCTGCGCCCGCAATGTTGAGAATGGAAAAGGTGATGGCTGCCTGTCCGGAAGATGTCGCCAGTGCACCGGCACCGCCTTCGAGCGCTGCAATCCGCTTCTCAAACACGTCCGTGGTCGGGTTCATGATACGCGTGTAAATGTTGCCGAATTCTTTAAGCGCAAACAGATTCGCCGCGTGCTCGCTGTCTTTAAACCCGTAGGAAGTCGTCTGATACAGAGGGACAGCGCGGGATAATGTGGTCGGATCAAGCTCCTGACCGGCGTGAACCGCTAAGGTTTCAATGGAAAATTGGCGTTCTTCTGACATGGGTGTTTCCTCCCTTTTCTTCATATGGAAAGTATTATGGTTTCATAATTTCTCCCATTCTCTCATACTTTCCCTCATTTGAAAAGAGTTATAACCAACTAATTTCATCGGAATATTATAAATTATTTTGCATGCAGCCGGAATCCATCTTAATCCTCATCCGCTGCATACACCCTACCCCATCCATATCCGGCTTCCGGGGATGTATCCTCCGGCATGCCCGGCAAGATTAAACCGCCGTCTATACGGAGGTTGATGCCGGTAATGTAGGATGCCGCATCCGAGCAGAGCCAAGCAATCGCTACCCCGATGTCCGACGGCGTGCCGAGCCTTCCCAGCGGGATTTTTCTACCGAGCGGCTCATCCTCTGCCGATTGGTCCGGCTTGTGAACAGTCGCTCCCGGTGCCACGCAGTTTACGCGGATGCCATGCGGAGCCCACTCGAGCGCTAGCGATTGTGCAGCACGTATAAGCGCTGCCTTCATGCCGCCGTAAATGCTGTCCTTGGGATAGGCTCTCTCTCCCCGGGAGGACGTGATGAAGATGATATTTCCCGGAATTCCCTGGGCGATCATCTCCCGAACGGCATATTTGCTAAGCAGCATTGGTGCTCGAAAATCGAGATGAACCGTCATGTCCAGCGCGTCCTCCTCAATCTCCGTGAGCTCGTCATATAGGCCGATCCCCGCATTGTTCACCAACAGATCGATCCGGCCAAATTCCTCTATCGTCTTTCGTATCGTATTCTCCGCTTCACTGCGAACGGTCAAATCGCTTTGAATAATAAGAGGCGTCTTGCCATAGATATGACGAATATCCTCTGCTATGTCCACTATCCCATCTTTGCTCGAATTGTAGGTCATCGCCAGCCGGTATCCTTTTTCAGCCAAAACCTTGGCAATCCCCCGTCCAATTCCAGCTCCAGCGCCTGTCACCAACGCTACTTTCTCTATCCCTTGAATCCCTATGCTACCCATTCCTCTCGCTCCCTTCGAAATCCTGCATGCAGGCCACGATTACGCGGCTGTTCAACCTATACGCATACCGTGCCTACCCTTCCTTACCCTGTTCCGAAAGGGATGATTGGCTTTCGATAAATAAAGTGAGCATCGTTATTATAAAAAGTTGAATCCTTACCGAGGTTAAATACGTATTGAATATTAATATGATTTTCCATAAACGATAATCTTTAGGAGGGTGTACTTATGAATTCTGAGTGGTGGATTGTTGGAAGTGTTCTAGTCGCCGGATTCCTGTTTATGATTCCCGTGCAGTACCGCTATATTGCAGCGTTAAAGAATGATCCCCGGAAGCGAGGGGTCGATCAGGAAACGTATTACAACAAGATGTCGTTTCAAGAAGAACAGCTACACTACAACACGCAAATTATGTTTTTGCCTTCCACCATGGTTGCCTCGTGGATCTATAATTGGAGGCATAGGAAAGGAAACACGACCAAGTAGGCGCTTTCTTTCCAACGGACGAAACGCAAAAATCATCGCCCATAATAAGGGCGATGATTTCCCAAGATCCAAACTATTTTCAGCCGCGTCTAGCTAAAGCGTTCATATGTAGGAAAAAGGTATCCTCCAGCGTAGGCGCCTTCTCCACAAATTCGGGACCCGGCTGCTTTTTCCCCATCAGCCTTACTCTCATATGATGTTCCGTCATTTGAAAATGAATCAGCAGCTCCTGCGGTATCCGCTCGAAGGCTTCCAGATCGATTTCGCCTTCCCAGACGCTGGAGCTGGAGGCCACATTCAGTTTCCACTGGGTCGGTGAACCGATATACCGGATGCGACCCCGGTGTATCCATATCACGGTATCTACCGCCTCTTCCCACTCGTTCAGCTCATGGGCGGCCACGATCACCATTCGGCCCCTGGCGTATTTAGTCAAATACGTGATAAGGAATTTGCGTTCCTCAGCGTCCATGCCGTTTAAAGGCTCATCAAGGAATAGAAAAGAAGGTGAAGCCAGCAGCGCCTGCACGACGGCAATGCGCCGCTGCACCCCTTGTGACAAATTCTTGACCTTGCTCTTGCGGAAGGGCTCCAATCGAAAGTCCGTCATCAGCCTGTCAATGGCCTCAGGGTTATAGATGCCCTTTAATTCTGCCATATAGGTCAGTAGCTTGCCGACCTTCATATCCCCATACAGCTCGATATCCGCCGGAACATATCCGATTTGACTGCGGATCAGCGGCAAATGATCTCCTGCCCTGCGCCCGCTGTACAGAATTTCGCCTGCATCGGGTGCCTGGAGCGTGGTCAACAGCTCAATCAGGGTGGTTTTCCCAGCCCCGTTCGCCCCGACGATAAGGTTCAGGCCGGAGTGAATCTCCGCTTTGTCGATTTCAAGCCGGTACGTACCCGCTTGGCGTTCCAGTCCTTCGAGCCTAATCATTTGCCATTCTCCAAGCTCCGTTCAGCTTCAAGCTGCGTCCGTAGGAAGAGACGAGCAGAATCACTCCGATAATAAGCAAGGCCACGTCCGTCATCATTTTACCACTCATCGAAACGCCGTGATCCACGATTTGTCCCTGAATTACGATCCACATTCCGTAGACCAGGACGGCCGAGATCAGTGAGATAACCATGCCTTTGCGAAACAGCATATACATCGCAGCCCCTCCCGTCACCAGCAGAATTCCCATCCACTCCAGAATAAAGGGTCCGAATAAAAAGCGAGAGCTTTCCGCCTGGATGGATCGCAGCCCGAGCGCGAGGGTACTCAGCAAGGCCATTCCGATGACGATGCCGGTCACAAGCAGCAGGCGGGTATACAACACAAGCGCCGGTGGATATGGAGTTAGGGTCTCCACAGCCCGCATTCCTTTATCCCAGGTTCGGCTGCTGAACAGCATCGATACAATCAGCAGCAGAGGGGTGATCAACGGGAAAATGCCGCCGGGCAATCCGGCAAACTGATCCAGTGGATACTCCGGATCGATCAGTAGAACCAACATGCAGAATACCGCGCCTGCTGTGAGCAGAATGGATCTTTGGTTCAATCGGATCTGACTCCGAAGAATCTGTTTTAATGAGGGCGGGTCGACCTGCGGATTAAAATCCAGCTTGGGGGACTCGGGCTCAATCCTGAGCTGATTGAACTCTCCCTGAAGAGACGCAATGAGCTGCGCCGTCTCATCCGGTGACGGCGATGGAAGAGCAGCGCGTCTGAGCGGGCCACGAAGCTCGTCTTCAAGTCTTCTCAATTCATTATCGAATGGATGATCCATGGAGGTACACCTCACTTTCTTTTACTTTGCTCTGCGAATCCGGTTCTTCCGACTTGGAGCGGTTCCGAACCTGTTCCTGAGGGCTTTTCTCCCGTGTCCTTCGGGACGAACGGACGGGAACCAAATCGGAATGCTCCATCGATAATGTTTTCTTCAGCTTTCTCAAGCCGTTATATAAATGCGTTTTCACCGTACTTAGGGGGAGGTCGACCAGGTCGGCGATTTCCTGCAGCTTCAGATCATGAAAGAATCGAAGAGATATGACTTCCTGTTGTATATCGGGCAGGCTCTCCAGCGATGCTGCAATCTCCAGTGAGGTTTCCTGTCTTTCCACAAGTTCCTCCGCGCCGGGTGCAGGGTCGTATGCATCCGGCATCTCCTCACCCGCAAGACCTTCAGACCTATAAGATGCGCTTTTCCAATAATCCTTGCACATATTCAGAGCCACGCGGTAAAGCCAGGAGCGAACATGTTCCAGCGTGCCGTGCTGCTTCAGATGCCGAATGAGCCGGATAAACGTTTCCTGAACGATATCCTGGGCTTTTTGCCTATCGGCCAGCCTCTGGGTCGTATAACTGAGCAGCGGACCATGGTACCTCGTCACCAACATTTCAAACGCTTCCTGGTCGCCGGCAGCCATGCGTTCGGACAGCTGCTGATCGGAAATCATGCCTTTCCCCCCCTTTCTATGTGCATTCTAATCTTCCCACTATATCTATTTCTCAATTATAACCGACCGTGTGCAGGTGCATAGTCGTCATTATTTGACATTCATCATGGCATCCCATTTTTGCTGCCACTCTTTATACGTAATCGGGCGCTCGGGGCTTAAGTACGAATTTCGTTCGGTATCGGGAAGCATCAGCCCTTGTTGGTAAAAATGAACCAGCAGCTCTTTGACCTGATTCCCTCTGCCTTCTTCCAGCGCCCTTCTGACTTGCTTAGCCATACCCATGCCTAATTTATTTTGAGGATCATCCCCGTCCCCATTCTTGAACAACAGTTGCTGTACCGACCGAAGGTTTCCGTATGCGGATCTCAGTTGTTTATCACTAAGCCCTTTCTCCTCCACGTAATACACATACCAGAAAAGACTGCTGATCTTGCCGCGCACATCCCGCTCTGGATGCTCAAAATAATAATTGAACCCCTCCTGGTTGCCGAACAGAACGGAGTTCATCCATTCGCCAGGCAGATTCATGAAGTTATATGTGTACTGGTTCGAGGACAGAATCAGACGATGGTGCACCCGGGGATTATTAAAACCGTGACCCAAATATAAAATCTTGTCGACGTTGCTTTTGAACTCGGGTACCCACTTGGAAAAATAGTCATACTTCTTTTTCATATCCTGCAGCATCGATACGGATGTTTTCTCCAGATATGGCGTTGTCACGATTGTGATCGGGAGATCAATCTGGTGGATTTCCTTCCAAAACTGACCTCCGTACAGGGAGATATTCTGCTCGATCTCCCTACCCTCGAACCGCTGGTAGCCGGGCCTTCGTTCCAGCTCCTGCATCCCCGTATACAAGGGTCCCGGATAACCTTCGACCTCCAGCTTCATCTCGCCGAAAGAATAACGCATCCGGCCAAATTCCCAGCCTAAATAAACGTATTCCGGAGGACGGTCTCCGTTATCACTCTTTAAATATACATGCTGATGACCGGGAAGCGGATACCAAGCGATATATCCATCCAGCTTAACTTCGGGCCCCACACTGTAAACCGAAAATTCCTCACGGGAGTACCCAGCCATAAAGTCCATGACCTTGCCTCTATATTCCAGCTCGGCTTGAATGTCCCCTCCCTTGGCATCGCCAACCATCCTTACCGATATCCGCTCTCCCTGTCTGCGATAGGGAGCGTCAATGCCCTGGAGTTGGACACGCTCAAGCTCGAACATCCGGTTCAGGGTTAAGGGAAGCTGCCTCATGCCTGATAATTCGGAGGCGGGTATCGTTAGCTTCGCCGTCACGCGAAGCTCATCGTTTGACAGTCGTTTCAGCTTGATATCATAAGAAGAAACATGAAAGAAGGATATATTGTCAGGGTCATCGACATAAGAAACCGTCGGGTCTCCTAGCTTCGCATCAAATTGGGCATATCGATCCGCCCATAGTGTGCCGTAGGGTACGGCTGCGGCTACCGTCAATACGGCAGCCCCCAGCACGGCGAGCCATCCCGCTTTCCGCAGCATCGTAGGCCGCTTACGGTTTAACAAGAACAAACACACCGTTAGCAGCAGGAAAGTAAAGGCAAGCACGAACCACCGGGAACGCATTAAATCTTCCCTAAACAGACCGTACCCCCAATTCTCATATTCAAAGCGATTGGATTGAAGGAAGAATTGGTTGAGGTGAAACACTTGAGCCGGCATCCATCTTAATTCGGTGATGATATAAATTTCCATGAAAAATGTTCCAAACATCCATGCACAGAAACCGATCAAATAAACAATCCGGTTCGGAATGCTTGCCCCAAGGAGCATGGCGAGCGCGAGTGTCACCATATAGGAAACCTCGTACTGCACCGCAAATTGCATGGTATGCATCATCGCAATATCACCGGCTATCCCCTGGCTAACCGACAGGATATAGAATATAACCGACGTCGACAACGTGAACAGGGAAAAGTACAACAAACTGACCACATATTTTGACGACAACAAGGTAAAGAAAGACACAGGCAAGCTGTGATTCCATTCAAAGGACCTACGGCGAACATCCCGTCGAATAGACAAGATGCCAATTAGCATAGCCGGACCCAGGGTCATCGTATGACCCAGCATGTGGAATGAATAGGCCGCCGTGTACAGATTATGGTTCGGTCCATTGCCGCTTGCCGCCTGCAGCATCATAATGATGAACAGAATCGCATAGATGATCGGAAGAGAAGCAAACAAGGGATTACCGAACAAAAGCCTAAGCTCAAGGAGACTATGCCTCCACCACTTATGCATGACGATCCCTCCGCAGCAGGCTCAGATATCCATCCTCCAGCGTCGGATCCGCGGGAAACGCCCCTGCAACCGGGGCCGTTTGGCCGATAAACCGGCACAGGACGCCTTCCGGAACGGTTCGGGTAGATACGACGGACATGGGATCAATCAAAGCAAATTCATCCGGACTCATCACCGCTTCCCATACTTGTCCCTTCCCGCATGCCTGCAGTTCAGCCAGACTGCCGTTCATGGACAGTCTCCCCTTGTTCATGACTGCGATACGACGGCAGTTGCTCTCGATATCGGCGACAATATGGGTGGATAGCAGAACCGTCCGGTCGATGCTAAAGCGGGTTAACACATTGCGGAACCGGACACGCTCCTGAGGATCCAGCCCGGATGTCGGTTCGTCAACGATCAAGATATCTGGTGTTCCCAATAACGCTTGGGCAATACCCAGCCGCTGCTTCATTCCCCCGGAGTAAGTACGTACTTTTTTATCAGCCTTCCCCTGGAGATTAACCATCTCGAGCAGCCTGGAGATTTCCTTCTGTCTGGCACTCCGTTCATTGATCCCTTTCATGGCCGCCACATAATCCAGATAATCTCGTCCGGTCAGCTGCGGGTAAATGTGAAAATGCTGCGGCAAATACCCGATCATCTGCCGAATCTCCTCCGGCCGTCCAATCGATATCCCGTTCACTCTCACCTGGCCGGAGGTCGGCGACAATAATGTCGCCAGAATGCGCATCAGCGTTGTTTTGCCGGCGCCATTGGGGCCCAGCAGACCGGTCATGCCTGTATCCAATTGTAGTGAAACATCCAAGAGCGCCCATGCACCCTTGCGATAGGTTTTTGATAAATGCTCAATGGTAATCATTCTAGAATCCTTTCACCATTAACGATTATGGCATAAGCCGCGCGGTTTACGTTACTTGGAACGAACCATCGTCTTAAAAAGTTTGGCATTTCCAACGTTTTGACATCAATTCATTTTATAAGGTACAAAAAAGCCCGTGATCCTTTAAGCGGATTGCGGGCATGATCTATATTCACCTGATGTCAGGCTCTTATTCAGTTATTATAACATGCGAAGATGCGGTTCATCCGTAAACCTTCAGGACATAAATATTTCATGCCGCAAAAGATTAACGGGATGGATCATTCACGTGCTTATCGCATCGATCCTTACCGATGAGCCTCATATTGGTTGGCGCGACTGATCGCCTGGATCGATTGGATGTCCTGCGGCGATAACTCTTCCTTATTTCCCGCCGCCAAGTTATGCAGCAGCTGTTCAAGCGAGCTAGCTCCAGGGATGGTGCAGGCAACAGCGGCATGGGCCACAGCATATCGAATAGCCAAATGGGACAGATCCATGCCACGGCCAACCTCTTCAAGCCTCTTGAGTATATCAAGCAGCTCATTTTTGTTGTAATCCAGATAGCCCTTCTCGGCTTTGGCTTGTCCGCGGTCCGACAATATGCCGCGGGCAACGGGTCCCCGTGCAATGGCAGATATTCCGTTCTCAGCAAGGAGATCGAGCACCGCTTCCTCCGGTCTCCGGTCCAGGATGCTGTACTGGCTCATGACGCTGACGATATTGGATTTTGCGACATACTCGCGGATGACGTTCGGCCGGATGGACGAGATGCCGTAGTATCGAATCCACCCTTCCCGCTTCAGCTCTTCAAAAGCTTCAATCGTCTCGTCAATCGGATCATCAAGCGTCCCCCCATGAAGCTGATACAGATCGATATAATCCGTACCGAGTCTGCGAAGACTATCCTTGACAGCGGATTTGATGTAGTCCTTGGAAGGATCCCATACCCAGCCATCCTTACCCGGTACACGACGGTTGCCGACTTTGGTGGCGATGATCACATCCTCGCGTCGACCTTGAACCGCTATGCCTACCAGTTCCTCGTTACGGCCTTCGTCGTACAGATCCGCCGTATCCAGAAAATTCACGCCCCGGTCCAGCGCTTCGTGGATAAGCTTTACGGCTTGTCCCTCATCTGTACCCAGTGACATACAGCCCAGCCCGATTTCGCTTACATACAATTCCGAAGATCCTAGCTGATTGATTCTCATGCTTGATCTCCTCCTCTTCCCTATGATGAATAAGGTTCTACTTCTTTACTTACCCTAAAATATCGATCCAGATCTTCACGGCCGTAACTGCAATGAGAATCGCCAAGGCATACCGCAGCAGTCGGACGTTCATCTTGCGACTGATGATGGCGCCGATGGGAGCACCCATCAAGCTTCCGGCAACCGCGAACAGGGACGGCCAGATCGGAATGTCGCCCGAGGCGATTTTGCCAATGACACCCCCGACCGCAGACAGAAAAACGATCGCGAGCGAGGATGCGATGGTTATCCGTGTCGGTATCTTAAGAATCGTCAGCATGATGGGTATCAGGATAAAGGCACCTCCAGCGCCGACGATCCCCGCAATGCCGCCGACGATAAAGGCGGCTCCCATCGCAATCCCTGAATGATAGGTCACCTCGTTAACCGACCTATTTTCCATGGTTGCCCGGGTCGGCACAATCATCAATAACACCGCGATAACCGCCAGAAAACCGTAGATCACGTTAATCATACCGCTTGTCATCAGCATCGAGGACAGACTCCCGATCAGACTGCCAACCAGGGTGCTTACCCCCATCTGAATGACCAATGGCTTGTGAAAATACGACTCACCGCCGCGCGAACTCATCCGGTTGGTGATCATGCCTGACAATGAGGCGAAAAATACCTGCAGCATGCTGATGGACGCCACCTCCTTGGAGGTAAAGGCCTCGAGTCCAAACCAGGAAGGAACATAGAGCAGCAAAGGAAAGTTAATAATCGCCCCGCCAATTCCCAGCAATCCTGAGAAAAAAGAACCGATGATACCTATAAAGATCATAACTACAAGTTGCACTATCAAGGTGATCGATCTCCGTTCAATTTAATATCGTGACCGCGAACATTGCTATTGAATGTACCCCATTGTTGATTTATAATAAAACCAAGTATTTATATCGGAAATTAAGGAGGTATGTGGTGATCATGTTGAATAAGCTGAAATTCCTCTTCCAGGACCGTTGCCCTGACTGCGAGCAGAAGCTGATCTCCAGGCAGGAAGACATGGCTACGATCAAGCATTGCCCGGATCACCACTACACCGAAGAAACATATAACCAGCTGGGAGTTACGATTGTTTATCATCCCAGCAAAGATAACAGTTAAACTTTGTTTAAACTCCGTTAGCTATTTCGGACTGAGATCTTTGGATTTATTCCGTTCCCTCTGCCCATTCCCGTCCGGCAAGCCTGACCAGAAGCATAACCGCGATCTCGGCAACCATCACTACGAGCGAGCACATAAAAATCACAGGGATCATATCGCCCGAATCCAGATTTAAAATGAACGGGTAGGCGATAAGCCATAGCAGCTGCGCGGCCATAAACAAGTGCCCCCGAAAGCGAGCCTTATGATCCAGTCCGGATTCGGCACCTGCGGAATTGGCTTGAATGCCTCTACAGATTCCGAAAATCAATACCATATGCAAGCAGATGGCAGGCAGTTGAATCAGCAGCTCCTCTACCGATTGCATAGGCACGCCGCCTGTCTTCACCTCAGGAAACCAGAATAATGAAAGAACCGACCAGATCAGCAGCAGCCAAGCGGATAGATGCCCTGCCTTAAAATATCCGTTCAACGCCTGAAGCCTCCATAATCCCGAAGCAATCAACAGGTATCCCAGCATATCCGGCAACAGATCCACCGTTTCCAGCTTAAAGTCGACAAGTACAAGCAGCAGCCCCCACACGATGCGATAACAAGCGCTTCTCATGGTTTCCTCCTGCTTTCCCGAACAAATTCCGTCATTTCTCGATCCGTCGGACTTGGATGATAAGGAATCATCGTATCTCCATACCAAAAGCGACGGCCGTCCTCCAAAAAGGTGGTTCTTAATGTCAACTGATATACCTGCATGCTCTTCTCAAGCGACATATCAAATTGGTGGCTGATTCTAATGGAATCCCCTTTATTAATCTGGAATGGAAGCTGAATCTCATTGATAGGTTCACCTCTTAACTCGATGTGCGCTTCCGAAGGTTGAGACCGGTAACTAGTACCCGGTATTTGTCTGGAAATGTCGACAAAGATTCGGAGATCTCCATCCTCTGCGATATCGAGCAATTTCGAGGAGAACGCCGTTAACTGAAGCGGCCGACTCACGACGGCAGATTCGTAGCCCGAGTTATCGGAAGAGGATCCGCCGGACGTCCCTGATATCGGATCTTGATCTTCCTGATCATATACGCCAGGCCATACGTAAATCTCTCCGATATCCACTTGTTCCGAGGTTCCATCAGAGTAAAGGGCGGTAATCTCTCGAACGAGAACCGGCTCCTTCCTCTGCTCTCCTGCCCCTTCTTTCCCCGGGGCAGGTTTATTTAAATTCACCATCATTTTTCCCAGGCACTGTCTCTGATACTCAGCATATTGAGGGTATAGCGTTACGATCTGTTCGGGATAACCTTCGATCCGGATGGAGCTTAGCATCTTGTCTGCTCTTTTGTCCTCTACATAATACAAGTCAAATACACTGCCTCCCCCTTCCCTTGTTTCCACATGATGCTCAAGGAATACGGTTCTTCCCAGTTGGTTGGCTTCATAATACCAGACATTCCCGACCCAGCTGCAGGCTACGAACAGGATGGCGAGAACATAATACCATTTCTTGCTCATGGCGCCTCCTTATGTATCATGCGATTGTTCTATATTATTAAACTATCTTAACACGTAAATAGATGAAGAGGGTTTGATCAGCGTTAATTTTTCATATGATTCTGACGAAGGAACTCCATGAATTTGAAATAAGGTTATGGCTTCATGGACAGACTATTTGAAGCCACCCTAAAATCAAGGAAGGTGTTCATGATGAATCCATCGATCGAAGAGGTCACCCATTGGCTTCAATCCAAAAGCAATCACACCCTGCACATATCCAAGCAAGAAGAGAAGGATCAGGACCAGATTGAAATACAGCTGGAACGATTTGAACACCAGCAGCATCAAGAGCAGTCCATCGACGGTTATGGAGACCGCCATGCGCTCCTGCTGCACGGCCCCGGCGTGGTCATCACCGCCGGCCATGAAGCCCCGCTGCCTAGCAATGCCTTTGTCATCGGACTGGACGGGTTAACGGCTGCGGACATCCAAGACCGTCAAGTGGTGCTCACAACGGACCGGGGCACTTATTCCATCACGGCAACCTGAGGACAGCCGGCATGAAACAGCAAGAACCGCCAGAGTTGTTGCATCTCTGGCGGTTCTTTTGGCTTTATTCAGCTATTATATTGGATCGATATAAAAAACGCTGCGCCTGGGCGCTGATGGTAAAGCTTGAGTATGGCAACTTACACTCGTTTGAACCTCCAGATAAAGCTCTGGAAATCCCCATGCATCGCGGGAATGGCCAATCCGGCATTCATCAGTCGGTCTCCACCGTAGATGTTTCCATCCTCCACGCACTGATAATCCCCTTCCGGATCCAGCCCCGCCGTACGCAGCCACACAATCGGCTCATTCGCCTCGCTTAAGATACGGAAGTAATACAGCACCGCTTCCGAGCGGTCCTCGGAGACGATGGTCCAGGCTGCTTCGTTCCCTTCGAACGGATTCCGAAGTCGATAGAAATGAGCTTCGGTTTGCCGCTGTAGATCCGGTGACGGACATATTCCGCTTCGGTGACCGTAGTCCCGTTAGCCAGCTGTACCTGGTACGCAGGCTGCCGGAAATCGCCGCTGCCGTAGCCCGGGTATTCCTGTGGCAAACTGTCCAGGGAAAAGGATGCTCTTCCCCTCCGTTCCAGCAATCCGCCGATGCGGTGATCGCGAATTCGCCGCCCCCAATAGGCATGCGCCGGATAGACGCCACGCACAAGCTCAATCACATAACTTGACCGCTCGCTCTGGAGATGGAATATCCCCAGATCTTCATGAAAATGTATACTCACTGCTTTTTGCCCCCTAACCAAGGTCCGAGTTAAATCTCCATGGTTTTAAGACCCTACGGCGGTCGTCCGTTCCAGAATCATGACGTCCCTTCCCGGAATCGTGACATAGCCTGAAATCTGCCGGCTGCCCAGGAGATCGAATTGATTGGCAGAACCTGCATCAAACGTCATCTCTTCGGCATTGTGGTTCATGATGAACAAGTAGGAGTTCCCCTCCTTCACTCGTTCCACCACCTCTACCCCGGCAGGTGTATTCAGCAGCGGCTTCACACCCTGTTCTTCGCACAGATTAGCAAGAAATCCCTGCAGGAACTGCGAATCCGGACTGCTCGCCACATAATAGGCCTGCCCTTCACCAAACGCATTCTTCGTTAGAACAGGAGTGCCTTTATAGAAGTCGGATCCGTACTCAGCCAGAATCTCTGCCGTCTCCGCATGGATGACGTCGCACAAAATTCCACATGGATAACTTCCACGCAGTGATCCCCAATCCTGCTTCATATGGATCTGATTTTGCTGCCCGGGAAGCAGGGCATCGATCTCCTCGGCCCAGATGCCAGTCACCTTGCGCAGTTCGCCGGGATGACCTCCCAGGGTCACCAGATCATGCTCATTGACGATGCCGCTGAAGAAGGTCGTCACAAAGGTTCCGCCTCGGGATACAAACTGCTCCACGCGCTGGGCAACGTCCGGCTTCACCATATACATCACGGGGGCAATCACCACATCGTACTTGCTCAGGTCTTCCTCGAAGCTGATGATATCGGTCTGGATATTCAGCTGATACAGCGCATCATAATACTTATAAACCTCATCCACGTAGTTCAGGGCTTTGGAAGGTCCGCTTGACAGCTCCAGTGCCCAACGATTCTCCCAATCATACATAATCGCTACTTTGGCGTCCGATCGGGAGTCGAGCAGCTTATCTCCGAGCTGCTGCAGCTCTTGCCCCAGCTCCGCGCATTCCCGGAAGACCCGGGTATGCTCATGTCCCACATGCTCAATCAATGCGCCATGGAACTTCTCGCATGCCCCCAAGGAACGGCGGAGCTGGAAGAACATGATTGTATCTGCCCCATGGGCTACGGCCTGATAACTCCACAATCTCATCACGCCGGGCCGTTTGGCGGAATTGTATGGCGACCAGTTTTGAACGCTCGGCGTCTGCTCCATCAGCATGAACGGCTGTCCGCTTTTCAGTCCGCGCATCAGATTATGCGCCATCGCCGTAAAGCTTACCGGCGTATCAATCGCAGGATAGTTGTCCCAGGATACCACATCCATGTGCTTCGCCCACTCGAAGTAATCCAGCTCCGGGTAAAATCCCATCAGATTGGTGGTGACCGGAATGTGCGGCGTAACTTTCTTCAGTTCTTCCTTCTCCAACCGATAACATGCCAGCAGGCTGTCGGATTGGAAACGGCGATAGTCCAGTGATATCCCTTGGAAGAAGGTCCGGTTTCCGCCGAATTCTTCACTGAGCGCGTTCGGTACCACAATCTCGTCCCACTCGTAAAAGGTATGACCCCAGAATCCGGTATTCCATGCTGCATTCAACTTATCGAGCGTCCCGTAACGCTCTTTCAGCCAGACGCGGAACTGCTTCTCGCAGTTGTCGCAATAACAATACCCGCCGTACTCATTCGAGACGTGCCAGATGACCAGTGCCGGATGATCTTTGTAGCGCTCAGCCAGCTTACGCGCCATCAGCACCGAATATTTGCGATACGTCGGACTGTTCGGACATGAATTATGACGACCGCCGAATTTGCGTTTGCGTCCATCGTAGTCAACTCGCAGGATGTCCGGGTATTTCTTGGCCATCCAAGCCGGATGCGCCCCCGTGCTGGTTGCCAAGCAGACATGAACCTGCTCCTCAGCCAGCCGATCCATAATTTCATCAAGCCACGTGAAATCATAGCTGTTCTCATCGCGCTGCGTTCTGGCCCAGGAGAATACATTGAGGGTAGCCACATCAACGCCGGCCAGTTCAAACATCCGCAGGTCCTCTTCCATCGTTGCCTTATCCCATTGCTCGGGATTATAGTCCCCGCCATACCATATCTTAGGGAAATGTTGATTAATCATCGAATTGCCTCCTTCATCGTTCTTTAGCTAAGAAAAACGTATCTATCGACGTACTTTGAATCTTAAAGAAAAGAGGCACCATCCCATGTCATGTTGGACAGGGATCATACCTCTTATGAACGATTAACTAACTTGGATTAGAGCGTTGCTCCCTACTTTTTCAGACTATCCCAAGATGTCTGCATATCCTCGAGCATTTTGTTCGCATCGGATTTGCCTGCGAAGAAGGCCTGCATCGCGCCGGAGAATTCCTGGGCTACACCGTCAGGGAACTTGGCGGATTGTCTTGGCAGTACTTTTCCAGCCTGCACGTACTCCCACACAGCTGAACCCAGATCGCCCATATCCTCAGGTGTTGCTTCGATTGTCTTCAAGGCCGGGATGAATTTGAATTTTTTGACGATGTACTCTTTACCGATATCGGATGTGACAAACCAGTTAAGGAAGATCTTCGCTTCTTCCTTCGATGCGGAATCCTTGTTGATGACCAGGTTCGCAGGTACGCCTACGTTCAGCTTGTCATTTAGCTCCGCATTGTCGCCAAGCGGCATCGGCAGGTAGCCAAGATTCAGGTCCGGATTGATGGCATCAATCTCGGTTTGGGCCCAGTTGCCATTCTGCATCATGGCTGTTTTGCCTGTAGCCAGCAGGGAAATGGCCGTATTGTAATCGGTGGTCAGCGGGTTTTTGTTCCCGTGATCCAATGTCAGCTGCATCAGCTTGGCCCACTCTTCGAACTTCGCATTGCCTGCAAATTTTTGAGTGCCGTCGTTCAAGCCCTGGATAAAAGCATTTGGGTCATCCTGCTGAGCAAACGCCGGGTTAATGCCTTGGTTACCGATCAACCACCATTCCTGGTAAGCGTTCGCAAAAGGAGTTATGCCTGCCGCTTCCAGCTTCTTCGCAGCATCTTCCAGTTGGGCATAGGTTTTAGGAAGCTCGGTAATGCCTGCTTGATCAAACAAATCTTTATTGTAGATGTAACCCCAGCCTTCAAGGTTCATCGGCATACCGTATACTTTACCGTCTTTGGTCATCGGCTCTTTTGCCATGTCCACCAGATCGTTCACCCAAGGCTGATCGGACAGATCCTCCAGGCGATCAATCCACATCTCCATCTCGGCGTCGCCGCCATTGGAGAAGATATCAGGCGCATCGTTGGATGCGAATTTCGTTTTCAGTGCAGCACCGTAGTCAGCGCCGCCGCCCACGGTTTGAATGTCAAGCTTGATGTTCGGATATTCCTTCTCGAATTCAACCTTGAGTTCATTCAGGCCGTCCACGATCTCGGTTTTGAATTGGAAAATCTTAACCGTCTTAACTTCGCCGGAAGCTCCATCCGAGCTTCCGCCTTGGCCTTCCTCCGACTTGCCGCCGCAAGCCGCAAGCAGCAGCGAGAAAGCCAGCAGCATCACGAGAGATAATTTCATTTTGTTCATCTTTACTACCCCCTAGTATTGTTTATATATAAAGATGGAAAAACCGATTTAGGAGAAGCTAGGCTGCCTTTACCCCTTAACGGAGCCGGCAGCGACGCCTTCAACAATGTACTTCTGTAATGACAGGAAGAAGATGATAATCGGCGTGATGCCCAGCACGAGAGCCGGCAGCGCCATATCCCACTGCTTCGAATACTGCCCGAAGAAGGCAAAGGTCGCAAGCGGAATCGTCCGCAGTTCCGGGCTTTGCAAGATCAAGGATGGCAGCAGGTAGTCGTTCCAGACCCACAGACAGTTCAGGATGATGACCGTCACCATCATAGGTTTCAGCATAGGCAAAACGATACGTCCAAATACTCTGAACGGAGAAGCTCCGTCGACCGTAGCCGCCTCTTCAATTTCAAGCGGAATGCCTTTCACGAAACCGTGGAACAGGAAGACCGACAACGGGATGCCGAGTCCCAGATAACTGAGAATCAAACCCACGATACTGTTGTTAACACCCAGGAAGTTAATGACCTGCAGCAAGGGAATCATAATGGATTGGAACGGAATGACCATGGCCGATACGAACAGCATGAACACGATTTGATTGAATCTCGTATTGGACCGAACCATTCGGTAAGCCGCCATCGCACTCAGCAGGGCGATGATCAGGTTGCTGATGACCGTAATGATGACGGAATTCACGAACGCTTCCGGGAAGCGGGTCATTTCCCAAGCCTTGCTGTAGTTGTCAAAATGAAAGGCGGTTGGCCAGTTGGCCGCGTCGACCATAATATCGCCCAGCGATTTGACCGAGTTCACCAGCAGGAAGTAAAAGGGCGCCAGGAAGATCAGCGCAATAATGACCATCACAATCTGAAGTACAATCGTGGAAGCCGACATAGGAGGTTTCTTCGATCTCATTTAAGCTTCAACCTCCTTCTGCTTCGTTAATCGGACTTGAATGAGCGTGATGACGGCAACAACCAGGAAGAAGATCAGGGACTTGGCTGTTCCGAGTCCATACCGGTTGTTTAGGAATGCCTCATTGTACACGTTCATAGCCAGCGACTCCGTGGAGCGGTATGGTCCGCCCTTCGTGAGCGACAGGTTCAGGTCGAACATTTTGAAGGACCAGGATATCGCCAAGAATAAACATACGGTGACCGCCGGCATGATGAGCGGAACGATGATGCTCTTGAGCACTTCAAACCGGTTCGCTCCATCAATCTCGGCAGCTTCCATGACTTCCTTGGACACATTCGTAATGGACGCGATGTAGATGACCATCAGATAGCCTGACGATTGCCATACAAAGACCATGACGATGCCCCAGAAGCCGGTCACTTCGTCCCCCAGCCACGGAAGATTAAAGAACGGAATCCCCGTAGCCTCGCCAACGGTGGCAAAGCCCTTTATGAAGATAAACTGCCAGATGAAGCCGAGCAGCAATCCGCCGATCACGTTTGGCATGAAGAAGATCGTCCGCAGCCAGTTGCGCGCCCTAATATTTTTCGTTAAGAAGTAGGCCAGGAAAAAACCGACCAGGTTCGTTAGAACCACGCCAACGATCGTAAACTTGGTGGTAAACCAGAAGGACTGTGCGAATGCGCTGTCATTTGTGAAAATCTGTTTGAAATTGTCCAGCCCGACCCATTCGACATTCCCCGATACACCATTCCAGTTGGTAAACGAGTAATACATCCCCATCACAAATGGGATAATGATCGTCATACCGAAAAACAGCAGCGCGGGTCCGATATAAACCAACTGCTGCGTCAAGGCAGCCGTTCTCTTGCTGTTCATGTAAATCCCCCTCCGCTTGTCCTCTCGTTTCTCTATCCATTTCTCTATGATTTAATTATGCTAAGATGAAGACCTTGGGACTACCACAAGATGTGAACTAAATGGTATAGAAAATTGATCGGCGGTGAATTTATTGAACTGGAATTGGAACAGCATTCGCACGAAATTGATTACCTTTATGATCATGGCTACCATCATTCCAACCACCATCTCCATGATCATCAGCTATGTCATGACAACCAACTCGCTCAAAGAACGGGCCGTTGTTGAGAATATGAACCTTCTCTATCAGGGACGGTTGAATTTGGAGAGCTATTTGGAAGACATGAACCGGAATTCCCTTACGGTTTATTCGGATCCGGATTTTTTCCGCAGCCTTTATTATAGTCATGAGAACATCAATGCCAGCGGTAGGCAGTCCGCCACGCTGCAGTCCATTCATAAAGCCATCGGCGGCGCAAGACAGGTCTATCTCTATGTCGACGGCAAAAGAGAGGCCACGTTGTTCGCCCAGGATATCGCCAGAAAAACGAGTGATGTCAATCTCTATCCCGAAATTCCCGATCTCGGTAACGATACGGTGGTTTTACAGCCGCCCCATCCCCTTCACACGTATGGCTTTCAGTTAGCTTATCCCTATGAAGCCAATAAACAAGTATTCACGATGTACCGGGTCATTGAACGCGTCCCATCTACCGAGCGATTAGGCATTCTCGCCATCGATATGGATATGAATTTCCTGAGCCGGATCAGCGATCAGCTGTTCCAGCCCGAACATGAGCAGCTATATATTACGAATGAAGCCGGGCATATCATGTATGCCGGCCATGGCGAGATGCTGGGACAGCAAATTCATACGGAATGGTACGACAGCATCAAGCAATCCGGCAAGAAGGAAGGCCATTTCGAATATAACAACAAAATCTATTTATATAACAATATCAAGACGTCGGTCAGCGACTGGACGATGATCAAGGAGATTCCTTCCTCCTATATTCTAAGCAGCGCGGACAAAGCAGCCTTCGTCAATATTTTGCTGATCGGCGTGTCCCTGATTCTCATCATCGCCGCCACGATCTGGATTTCGGTCTATATCACGGCGCCGATTCGGGAATTGGTAGGCCTCATGAGCCAGGTCAAAAGCGGACGAATGACCGTGGATATCTCCTCCAGCCGCAAAGACGAAATCGGAACTCTCCACCGCAGGTTCGGGAGCATGATGGATACGATCAACAATCTCATCTTGCAGGAATACAAGCTGAAGCTGGCGAACCGGACCAACCAGCTCCGGGCGCTGCAGGCGCAGGTGAACCCGCATTTTATGAACAATGCACTGCAAACGATCGGCACCCTTGCGCTTGAGCATGGCATGAAGAGGATCTACTCCCTGATCTCCGCTCTTGCCCGGATGATGAGATACAGCATGTACAATACGGACAAGCCGGTCACGTTGGCCACGGAGCTCGATCATATCAAGGATTACGTAGAGCTGCAGAAGGAACGATTTGAGAATCAGTTCGACTTCCGTTACGATGTGGATGAGTCGACTTTGCAGGTGTTGATCCCGAAAATGCTGGTTCAGCCGCTGATCGAGAACTTTTTCAAGCATGGCATGAACCCCTTGGCGGAAAACAATTATATCGCGCTGAAAAGTAAGCGTCTATCGGCCTCCATTGTGCAAATCACGGTCGAGGATAACGGAAACGGAATGCAGGATGAGCCGTTTCAAACCCTTCAGGAGCATTTGCTTCGGATGGAAGAGTTGGATCTAGAACAGCTTCAGGTGCTGTCCGAAATGGAAACGGAAGACAGCAGCGGGATCGGACTCATCAACATCATGACAAGGCTGAGACTGTATTATCGCGGAAAATCCAAGTTCAGCATCGAAAACAACCAGCCGCATGGCTTTCGTGTTGTACTGACTATAAATGTGGAAGGTGAAACGGATGAAGGCATTGATCGTGGATGACGAGTCTCGCGTGCGTAAAGCCATCCGACTGCTGGTCCAGTGGGAAACGCATGGGATTACCGATATTGAGGAAGCCTCCAATGGTCTTGAGGCGATGCAAATGATTCCGGCGTTCCGGCCGAGCCTCGTGCTGATGGACATGCTGATGCCGCTCAAAAACGGCGTAGATCTCATGGAATGGATTCACAAGAATTACCCGGATATCAAATTCATTGTCATCAGCGGGCATGACGACTTCGAATTCGTACGCAACACCATCTGGTATAGCGGCACGGATTATATCCTGAAGCCCATCGAGGAAGCCGTCATCAACCAAGCGGTCGCCAAGGCGACTGCCGCCTGGAAAGCCGAGGAACGGGAACGCCTTGCGGCGCAGCAGCAGCATGTTCAGGTGAACGAGTACCGGCCGGTGTATTCCGAGAAGCTGTTATCCAGCCTGATTGATGACAAAAGCGCCCATTCCCAGGTGGTCAATCGCCTCAAGGATGAAGGCATCGTACCGGAGCATGCGCAGACGATACGCCTGGCCGTCATGCAGATGGACAAGTCAGATCATGCGCTTTATAGCCGCTTTGGCCATCATCAGGATTTGCTCATGTTTGCCCTGCTGAATATTTGCAATGAATTTCTGCAAAAGGACCGGATCGGGATCGCCTTCCGTCACTTCGGTTCACCTCACCAACTTGTTATTTTGTTGTGGGATCAGCTTGCCACGCTGCCTACACTGCTTCAAGAGATCAATAACGGGATGCACCGCACCTTGTCGCGCCACATGCACTTTGGCGTTAGTCCTGACGGTCAATACCCGGCAGACGTTCCGGAATTGTATGCCCGAAGCTCGTCCGCCCTGCATCAGAGGGATTTAACGGTCCTAAATCACTTTATCCATCATACAGAAGAGCAGCGCCGATCAGGCGTTGACCATCATAAAGGCGTGCAGTTCAGCGGGTTTGAGGATACCTGGAAGCTCGCCATACTAAGCGGCCAACCCACTCCCATAAACGAAGCTGTAGAGTCATTCATCGCGGCTATTCGAAAAAGCAGCGTTCTTACGCCGGAGCTTCTGGAGCGTTGGGACCGCGATATCGAAAGATTTGCCAATCACGTGATTCATGAAACCGCTAACCCGTCGTCTGAAGCTTTGTTGAAATTGTACAAAGAGGAAAGCGCCACCATCGAGCGGCCAAGCCCAGACAAGTATGTGTGCTCCCTGGCAGAGTGGCATCAGTATTGGATTGAATTAATGAGCCTGCTGGCCTCGGCCTTGCAGTCCCAGAAACAAACGGGACAGGACCTGATCCATGACATTACGACGTTTATCGAGCAAAATTACCAGAATGACGTGTCGCTGTATGATATTGCAAACCGATTTCATGTAAGTCGTGAGTACATTTCCCGCAAATTTAAGCAAAAGCATGGCATTAATATTCCGGAACATCTGAACCGGATCCGCATCTCCAAGGCCAAGGTCCTGCTGCAAAATCGAGGCCTAAAAATGGCAGCGATTTCCGAGATGGTCGGCTTCAAGAACGAGAAATATTTCAGTCTTGTTTTTAAAAAGCAAGAGGGCATTTCGCCGAAGGAATTCCGCAAGCTGCATGAGCAGGAAGCGTAGGCTGGACAGCAGTTTACCGCCGAAGGACTGAGAGCCTAGGCTGTTTAAGCATATGCCGATCGACGCATTTTCTCAGAAGCTAGACCGCATGCAGCCTAAGTTTTTCTTGGGGGATCAGGAGGGTAACCTCAGGCGTATATTAAAAAAATAAAGCAGAGAAAGCCGGGGATCCCCCGGCTTCTCTGCTTTTTTTGAGAACGTTCCAAGCTATTTATTTTTCGTGTAAGCCCTCACGCTATCTCTACCCCAGCCGTTTCTCTAATATCATCACTCCGCGTGCCGGCACCTCGCAGGAATCTCGATGTTCCTCTCCTGTCAGCAGGTCAACATAGGTATCCCCTTCCAATGGCACCGGTTTGCTCTCCGACATGTGATTAAGTACAAAGGTGAACTCCACGTCCTCCTTCACACGCTTTGTCACCTCAACGCCTTCCGGAGCTTTCAGGACGGGCTCAATGCCATGGTCATTGCATATGGTTTGCATCAGGTCCTTCAGAAATTTAGACTCTGGACTTGTGGCCACATACCATGCCTTCCCTTGCCCGAAGGAATTCACGGTTAACGATGGCGTCCCCTGATAGTAATCAGAGCCATATTCGGCAACGACTTCCACTCCTTCAGCATGGATCACGTCACACAGAATTCCGCAGTCGTAGGTGCCCTTCAGTTGTCCCTTCGGCCCTCGCATCACCATCTGATTCTGCTGGCCCGGAAGCATCGCATCAATCTCCTCGGCCCATATTCCCATTACCTTGCGCAGCTCGCCCGGATAACCGCCAAGCGTCACCAGATCATGCTCATTTACGATGCCGCTGAAGAAGGTCGTCACAAAGGTTCCGCCTTGCGATACAAAGGCCTCCACGCGCTCTGCAAATCCCTGCTTTGCCATATACATCACCGGCGCGATGACAACGTCATATTTCCGGAAGTCCTCTCCCACGCTGATCATGTCAGTCTGGATATGCAGCTGATGCAGGGCATCGTAATATTTATGGACCTCATTCACGTAATTGAGGGCGACGGTCGGACCGCTCGACAGATCGATGCCCCACCGGTTCTCCCAGTCGTAGATGATCGCGACTTTGGCGTCGGAACGGGCATCCAGAATACGGTCCCCAAGCTGCTGCAGCTCCTTGCCCAGCTCCGCGCACTCGCGGAATACGCGGGTATACTCATGCCCTACATGCTCAATGACCGCGCCGTGATATTTCTCGCAGGCTCCGATCGAACGACGCAGCTGGAAGAACATCACCGTATCCGCGCCGTGGGCGACCGCTTGATAGCTCCACAATCGCATTACCCCAGGGCGCTTGGCCGAGTTATACGGCTGCCAGTTCTGAACGCTCGGTGTCTGCTCCATCAGCATAAAGGGCTGACCGCCCTTAAGTCCCCGCATCAAGGCATGCGCCATGGCGGTATAGCTGTACGGGGTATCCAGCGACGGATAGTTGTCCCAGGAGACGACATCCATCTCCTTGGCCCATTTGAAATAGTCCAGCTCCGGGTAAAAACCCATGAGATTCGTGGTCACCGGTATGTCCGGCGTGATCCGCTTCAATTCATCCCGCTCCAGCTTGTAGCAGTCCAGCAGGCTGTCGGACTGGAAACGGCGGTAATCCAGGGATATGCCTTGGAAATTGGTCCGGTTGCCGGACCACTCCTCGCTTAAAGCGTTAGGAACGACAATGTCCTCCCAGTCATAGAAGGTGTGGCCCCAGAAGCGGGTATTCCATGCCTTGTTTACGGCATCCAGCGTGCCATATCGCTGCTCGAGCCAAGTCCGGAATGCCGCGGCGCAGTTGTCGCAGTAGCAGTACCCGCCATATTCGTTCGATACGTGCCAGATCAGGACGGCCGGATGAGCCTTATAGCGTTCCGCCAGCTTGCCGGCCATGATTTTGGCGTATTTTCGGTAGGTGGGGCTGTTCGGACAGGAGTTATGGCGCCCGCCGAATTTGCGTTTGCGGCCCTCGTAGTCGACGCGCAGCACATCCGGGTATTTGCGCGCCATCCAGGCCGGATGGGCTCCCGTGCTGGTTGCCAAACAGATATACACCCCGTTCCGGTACAGCCGGTCGATCGTCTCGTCAAGCCAAGCAAAATCGTATGTATCCTCATTCGGCTGACTCAAAGCCCAGGAGAATACATTTATGGTGGCTACATCGATGCCCGCCAGCTTAAACATGCGGTCATCTTCCTTCCATGCCTCCGCATCCCACTGCTCGGGATTATAATCGCCGCCATACCACATTTTGGGCAATTTTTCGTTAATCATCTAGGGTTCAGCTCCTTTTGCTTCTTAAATTCCGTATCCAGTTCCCCATTCAAAAAAGCCTTGTTCGATCAATCCATGTTCACGCTGCCTTCGTCGGTGGTCGGCGTGATCCGGTAAGTCGCTCCGCTCACCGTTTCAAACGAGCCTTGATCATCCGTCGTCACCACACTTCCGTCTTCCCTTCTAACGGCAAGAGGCACGGAACAGCTAATTCTACAGACTCGGCCATGCGTAGAGGTTACGCTCGCAGACGTAAGGATGCCTTCGCTCCATTCCATGTCCACAATAAACCCGCCACGAGCCTTTAACCCTCTTACGGAGCCTTCTGCCCACGCCTTCGGCAGCGCCGGCAGAAGCTGAATGGCGCCCAAATGACTCTGGAGCAGCATTTCTACAACTCCGGCGGTGCCTCCAAAATTCGCATCGATCTGGAACGGAGGATGGTCTCCGAGCAGATTAGGATGCATGGAACGGGAAATCAGCGTCCGGACATAATCATACGCCTTGTCCGGTTGCTGTAATCGGGCAAACAGGTTGATCAGCCATACGCAGCTCCACCCCGTGTGCCCTCCTCCATGGTCGATGCGCGACATCAGCGTACGATAAGCGGCTTCCGCAAACTGCGGCGTATCCTGAAGGGTTATGTCAGAGCCGGGGTACAATCCATACAAATGGGATACGTGCCGATGTCCGGGCTCCGCTCCCGGATAAGGCTCGCCCCATTCCATGAGTTTACCCTCGGCATCGATGGCGTAAGGCAGCAGGCGCGCAACCGCTGCCTTCCATTCCTCCCGCAGCTCATCATCCTGCTCCAGCAGCTGTGATGCCTCAATACAGTTATGAAAGATATCCCGAATGATGGCCATATCCATGGTGGAGCCTGCCGACACGCTGCAAGGCTGGCCGTCCGCAGTAAGAAACTGATTCTCCGGCGATGTCGACGGGCTGGTCACCAGATGCCCTTTCCCGTCTTCAATAAGCCAATCCAGGCAAAACAATGCCGCATTCCTCATCAGCGGATAAGCCGTTTCCCGCAAATATTGGAGGTCCGGGTGAAATTGGTAGCGCTCCCAAAGATGCCGGCACAGCCATGCACCGCCCATTGGCCAGAAAGCCCACATGGCTCTGCCATCGCTCGGGCTGGACATTCGCCATAGATCCACGTTATGGTGGGCGACCCATCCGCGGGCGCCATAATGAATCTTCGCCGTCCGGGCACCGTTTACGCTAAGCTCCCGGATCATCTGGATTAGCGGCTCATGACACTCGCTCAGATGGGTCGTCTCTACGGGCCAGTAGTTCATCTCGGTATTGATATTCGTTGTATAATCACTGTTCCATGGTGGCTGTACATGCGGATTCCATATGCCCTGCAGATGGGCGGGCTGTGTACCTGGCCGGGAGCTGGCGATGAGCAAATATCTTCCGAATTGAAACATCAGCGCCTCGAGTGCAGCATCCTCTCGTCCCTCCCGGTACGCTTTCATTCGCTCGTCGGTGGCTATAGCTTGTGCGGAACGCACACGCTCTGGACGGCCAAGCTGAAGCTCCACGCGTCTGAACAAGGCTTGATGGTCCTCGATATGCCGTGAGCGCAATTCTGTAAATCCATGCCGCATCGCGTCCTGAAGTCTCCCCTTGCATATACTGGACGGATCGGTTCCTTCAGAACCCGGAGATCGATCGAAGCCTTCAAAATTCGTGGCAGCCGCAATCAGCAGCGTGACCGAGCCTGCGCCGTTAATACGTATACCGCTGTTATCCACCGTAACCTGCCCGGTGTCCGTCAAGGCCAGCAGCCTCATTTCATACCGTATGCCAAGCCCGTCTTCATAGAGCACCGACCCGGGGTGATCACCTCTGTAATTCTCAGCAATATGGGTGGGGGCTTGTCCATACAACACCAAAGCTCCGTCTTCTGCACTGCGGGTACCATGCTGCAGCGGTGAACGAAGCCCGATCTCTAATTGGATGGTTCCGCCGTTCGTGCTTGTATAACGTATAACCGCAACCTGATCAGGCGCACTGATGAACATTTCCCTGCTGAAGCGATCATCGGGACCGCCGGCTCGAAAGTGAGTGGATGCAATCCCTGTATCCAGATCCAGTGCTCGCCTATAGTCCGTCCAGTGATCCCCTATTCCCGACTGTCGGATGACCAGATCTCCTAAAGGCAAGAAGGACTCCGTGCTTCTGCCAACCATCTTGCCCTCAATCAACTGCTCGGCTTCGGCAAACTTCCCGGACGCAATCAGCTCTCTTGCCGCTGCCAAATGCCGGAGAGCCTCGTAATTATTCGTGTCCCGGGGAAATCCGGACCAAAGTGTATCTTCATTCCATTGAATGCGCTCTTCCTGTACGCCTCCAAACACCATGGCCCCAAGACGTCCGTTTCCGAGCGGAAGCGCTTCTTCCCACTTGTCCGCGGGCTCCCGATACCACAAGGTTGTGTTCTTATGCTCAGCTGACTTCAGTGTAATCCCCCCTTATTCCAATTGATAAAGGTCTTCTCGATGAACCCGTCATATCCTTCATCAGCTGCTGTATTTCTTCTGTTAAATAACGGAAAAACCGCTATAACAGTGCCCCTTTCATATAGCGGCAAAAGGGGCCGCATATTGCCGGCCCCTTCTATTCACCTATACCTTAATCATTCCAGAGTTCGACGCGGTCGCGTACCAATTGGGTGTATTCCTGCTCCATTTTCTCGGCGCCGGCATCATTCAGTTCTTTGATGAACTGTTCATACAGCGCATCAAATTTCGCCGGATCGGCAAGAATGATTTCCGGAATCCGTTTACGGGTAATCTCCTCCACCTTTTTGTACGTGATATTGATATTGGAGTCGCTCGGTACTGGAATGTTGTAAGCAACGCCCCATGGCTTCACTTCAAATTCCTCTTGTTTCGGCCACAGGTCTTTCCACATTTCCGCGCCGTATGCTTTCAGTGTCTCCTTCGCGGATGGCGTATAGTTCTCTATGATCGTCTCCGGGAAATTCGTCGTATAGTAGTTGTCCGTCGAATCCTTCACGCCGTCTCCGTAACGCGGGAACATGGCGTTGTACAAGCCGATTCCTGTTTCCTTGGTGAAGTTGGCGTTGTCATAGGTTTTGCGCTCTTGGACGTCTTCCGGAATGACGCGCTTGCCGTCCACAACGTTGTAATGCTCGCCCTCAATTCCCCAATTCATCAAAACTTGCCCTTCTTCGGAAGCCAGATAATCCAGGAACTTGATGATTCGAACTGGATCCTTCGCGGACGTCGTAATGCCCACACCCCATCCGGCGACGTAACCCGCGTCTTGGAACGTTGCATCCTTCGTCGACTCATCCAGCTGGATCGGGAATCTCGCATAGGTGCGGTTTTCCTTGCCGGAAGATCTCAGTGCGTTTGTTGCATTGCCGAAGCCCCACTCCTGATCGATGACGCCAAGAACACGGCCAGAGGAGATTTTAGCTTCGTATTGGTCGGTTTTCTGTACGAACGTTTCCTTATCCAGAAGACCTGCATCATTCATATGGTTCAACCAGCGGAAATATTCTTTCTCTTCCGTGCGCTTGTAGTGCAGCTTAGCCTCGACCGTCTCCTGGTCGATATAATACTCGCCGTCATCCGATGCGCCTGTCGCGATAAACGCCGGGTTCGTTACCGAGATCATAATTCTCCATCCGTCCGCATTCAGCGTCAGCGGAATCGTCGGCTGGCCGTCAATGGTCGGGTGTTTCTCGGCATAGTCTTTCAGCGCTTTCTCGTAATCCTTCACCGTCTTCAGTTCAGGGTATCCGAGTTCTTTCAGCACTTCGTGCTGGACCTGGAACGTGCCGCCGGCATCGAGCGCCTGATGGTCCACCGCTGCAAGTGTCGGAAGGACATAGATGGCCTCATCCTCGTTGCTCCATTTTAGGCGGCTCATATATTCACCGTACACCTTCTTGATATTCGGCGCATGCTCTTCGATCAGATCCGTCAGATCAATGAACGCTCCGGAGTCTACAAACAGATTGGCGTCACCCTTGGCAAATACCAAGTCCGGATATTCCCCGCTCGCTACCATCAGCGGGAGCTTCTGATTGGAGCCGTCTACCGCGTATTCTGCCTGGATCGTAATGCCGGTTTTCTCGGTCAGCTTCTTGCCGACCGCATCCTGCATGTTGGCCCAGTTCGCATTGGAATCCGCGCTGTAATACGTCATGGTCATCGGCTCGAGCTTCTCTTCCTGCTGCGTATCGTTGCCGCCGTTGCCTTCTTCGCCGCCGTTTGCGCTATTGTTGCTGTCGCCGTTGCCGCACGCTGCAAGAACGAATGTAGCCATCATCATGATCGCGAGCAGCAGCGACAATCTCTTCTTATGCTTCATTGCTATACCCCCTAAATCGATTTTTAATTATCTATCGTATAACAGGACGTAATGCCTGCTGATACTGTACATGAGCTTAGCTTTTTACGGCTCCGAGCGTCATCCCCTTCACAAAATACCGCTGCAGGAACGGATAGACGAGCAATATCGGAACCGTGACCACAATCGTGATCGCCATTTTGATCGATTCCGGCGACACCTGCTTCACGATTTCGGCCATATTCTGCCCGGACATCATGCCGCTGGTTTGTCCCTGCGTGCTCTGCAGCACCTTCATCAGCTCGAATTGGAGCGTAGTGAGATGGGGTGCGTTACCGTTGTAGAGATACGTATCAAGCCAAGAGTTCCATTGCCCGACGGCCAGGAACAAGGCAATGGTAGCCAGGACGGGCTTACAGAGCGGAAGAATGATTTTGTAATAGATCGTGAAATCGTTGGCCCCGTCAAGCTTTGCCGATTCCTGCAGCGAGTACGGCAGGCTGTCGATGAAAGACCGGATGACGAATACGTTAAACGCGCTCACCATGCCTGGAATGATGTAGACCAGAAACGAATTCATCATGTTCAAGTCACGAATCAGGATGAACACCGGAATCATTCCGCCGGAGAAGTACATCGTCAGCGCAAGAAAGGTCGACATGAACCTTCTTCCCTGAAAGTCTACCCTGCTGAGGACGTAGCCCAGCATCGTGCCGCTTAGCAAGCCCAGAAAGGTCCCTGCAAGCGTACGGAGAATCGTATTTTTGGCCCCGGTGACCAAGCCGTCGTATTTAAAAATCTGCACATAGTTCTCCAGCGTGAACTCCCGCGGCCAGAGGTAGATTCCCCCGCGCACCGTATCGACGGAATCGTTCAGCGATATCGCCAGAACGTTCAGGAACGGGTACAGTGTGACAATCATGACCAGTGCCATGATGGTAAAATTCGCGATATCAAACACCCGATCGGAGAGCGAGGGCTTGAATGCTGTTTTGGTTCGTGCCATGCTGTTTCCCTCCCCTTACATAATCGATTGCTTCGTGAATTTTTTGAACGCGCCGTTGGCAAGCAGCAGTAGGATGATGCTTACGACGGAGTTGAACATTCCGATGGCCGTACCGAATGAAAAGCGTCCCATGCCAAGCCCATAATTCAGCGCATACAGGTCCAGCACTTCGGAATAATCCACCACCAGCGGATTACCCAGCAAGAACTGCTTCTCGAAACCGATGCTGATCAGATGACCGATGGACATGATCAGCAGGATAGCAATCGTTGGGGCGATGCTCGGCAGCGTAATGTGCCATATTTGGCGAATTCGGCTCGCGCCGTCAACCTTGGCTGCTTCGAACTGCTCCTGATCAATCCCTGAAATCGCTGCCAAATAAATGATCGCGCTCCAGCCCATTTCCTTCCATATATCGGAGCCTGTTACGATGTACCAGAACAGGTTCCCCTGAGCCATGAACTGTATCGGCTGATCAATGAACCCCAGCCACATCAGCAGCTGATTGACAGCGCCTCCATCTGTGGACAGCATTTTGGTCACGATACCGGCAACCACGACCCAGGACACAAAATGCGGCAGATAAGATATCGTCTGTACGGTCCTCTTGAATACGCTTCCATGAAGCTCATTCAACAAGACTGCGAATAGGATCGGAATCGTAAATCCAACGATCAATCCCATAAAACTCATGGCGAGAGTATTTCGCAACACCAGATAAAACTTATCATCCGAGAAGAGTGTCACGAAATGGTCCAGGCCCACCCATTTTTGCTCGAAGATCCCTTTGCCCGGCTTGTAATTCTGGAATGCCATCAGCCAGCCCCAGACCGGCATGTAGCTGAAGATGAACACAATGACGATGAAAGGAAGCGACATTCCATACAGTACTTTCTGCTCTTTGAAAGTGGCCCAAAAGCCTTTCTTTTTCTTTGCGGCAGGTTGGATGCTACCTTCTGTCTTTGTTACCGCTTTCAAACCAACCCCTCCTCTCTTGTATATCCTGATGATAAACCAAGCTGCGGCGGGGAAGTACCCGAAGGATTGGTTTAAAAATCATATAAAAATTAGACATTAACTGAGGAGAAAATGCAGAAGAGCTTTATGCCGCTCCGTGTCCGGATCGTATCTCCGATCGCTGTTAAACCCGGGAAACTTCGGATGATACGGGGAGGTGGTTTCCCGGCTTTAAAGGCGACCGCTGTCGCTTCTCCGATACGATTCCGGCCCCTCCGCTCGGAGCTTCGCAGCAGTTGGCTCCCCCAGTCATGTCTTGGGGGAGGTAGGAGGAAATAAAAAAGACGCGTACCTTAGTCGCGTCTTAAAGGCAACGATATGAAAGTACTTATGTTTAGTCTGGTTGTATGGTAAGTGAACGCTATAGGAGAAGAGCAATTATTAACCTTTAGAATACGACATCAATCGATGCGCAGCTGCTTAAAGCCTATTTGCCGTGCGCCGGCTCACTGCGGCTACTCATGCGATACTCTGTCACAATAGGCTGTATAACCTCGGGGACACATCCGGGCTCGGCCACGTTGTGCAAATCAGCGTTACGTCAATGACGACTAATTACAGGTCCAGTTCCTTGCGGAAATTAGAGGGAGAGGTACCAACGTACTTTTTAAACTTGCTATGAAAATAATCTACGTTCGTATACCCGACCTTCTCCGCAACCTGATATACCTTCATGCCTTGTTTCAGATAATCCTTGGCCTTGTTAATCCGGACCTTATCGAGGTACGTATTGAAGTATTCTCCGGTTGTATTCTTGAACATCTTCCCGAGGTAGGCACTGTTGTAATTAAATACGGAGGCCAGTGTTTCCAGTTTAAGATTCTCATTATAATTGCGCTGAATCAGATCCATAATCCGCTTCATCTCCTGATCTCGTCCGCCACCCCCCGCCTGCCAGATCAGCTCCTCCAGGAATTGGGACGAATGGCGGCACAAATCATAGGCCGTGCGCTGGCGAAATATCGCGGCAATCCGATCCGAATATTCTTTTGTGCGGGATTGCAGCTCTGGCTGATGCTGCATCAGCTTGTTGTGCACGCCGGTGAGGAGCTCCACGAACGCCCCCTTCATCCTCTCCTCCGTATACTCCTCATTGACCATGGCATACACGGCAGCATGCAGCAGCTTCCGCTGCACCTCGACATTGCCTACATCTACAGCGTAATAGAGCTGCTCCATCAGCTGCTCCGGATCATAAGGTTGCCGCTCTTCATCCGTAATGTCGTCAGCAAACCGCTTGGATTCAGGGAATAACAACTCGCCCGAAGGATAGAAGAAGCGTTCGCGAATCCGTTCCTTTGCACAACGGTACGAATCGGCTATATCCTCCAGACGATGAACCTGGCGCCCCAATGAAGCCGTAATTGAGCTACCTGCCAGTGTGGCAGCATCCTCCAACGTCTGAAGCAATTCCTTCCGCCCTCCTGCGGTCAATACTGGCGTGGGCATTAGAACGCCAAGTTGTCCATGCATGGAAAAGACCGTGCCGCAGCCGTTCTCTTCAAAAGCTTCAAGCAGCTGGTTTTTCAACCGGTCGTCGGCTCCCTCACCAGATTCATCGTAGCCATTATGATGAATAATCAGCACTTGGTAATGGTTCCATAACAGTCCTGACCGCCCGGCGATATGCCGTAAAGCCGCAGGATCGGGCTTACTCTCCGGATTGAACCATGTCTGAATGAACTGCTCGCGGCTCATATGGGAGGCTGCCCTATTCAGCGCCTTCCTCTCCTGTTCCTGCTCGATGGCTTCTTTAATCTGAAGCAAATACTTGCTCAGCTCGTCCTCATCCACCGGTTTCAATAGGTATCCGTCCACGCGATGGGAAATCGCCCGTTTGGCATAATCAAAATCAGCATATCCGCTCAGGATGAGCAGGCGAATCTCGGAATCCAGGTTTCGGATGGCTTCAATCAGCTGCAATCCGTCCATTCCCGGCATTCGGATATCAATCAGCATCAAATCCGGGTCAAACATCCCGTGCTTCTCCAACGCTTCGCTCCCGTTCGCTGCGGTACCAACAACCTGATATCCAAGCTCGTTCCATGGCACAATGCTCTTCAGTCCTTCGCGCAGTTTGGGTTCGTCATCCACGATTAACACTTTCATCATCGCTCTCTCCTCCTGTCGGAATACTGAATTTAATGCGCGTTCCAATCCCCGGTTCGCTATAAATGATCAGACCCGCTTCAGGGCCGTAGGTAAGCTGCAGACGGACATGAACATTTCGGAGCCCGATCCGTCCTCCGTCCTTCTCATCGGTATCGTTCAAATAACCATAGATCATCTGCAATCGCTCCAAGGTTATGCCCGCTCCATTATCCTCGGTCATGACGTGCAGTTTCCCTTCGCTGGCCGTGACCCTCACCCTGATGAAAGTTCCTTCTTCCTTGTGATCCATCCCATGTATGACCGCATTCTCCACAAGCGGTTGTATGATCAGCGGCGGGATTCTGACCCGATTGGCTTCGGGATCTACCAGAAGTTCATATTTCAGACGATCCTCATAGCGGAATTTTTGAATATCCAGATAACACTGCACCATCTCGATCTCGTCTTTTATCGTTGTTTTTCCGCTGCCTATCTCGAGATTGCTTCGCATCATTTTACCGAGCAGACGCACAATCCGGGCGATTTCGTCCTCACCCTTGAGATGCGCCTCCATGCGAATAGACTCTAAGGCATTAAACAAAAAGTGCGGATTGATCTGACTGGCCATCATTTTGAATTTAATTTCGTTCTGCTTCTGCTCCATTAACCGTTTCTGTTCATTGGACTCCTGCACTTCGTTCATCAGGTCATTAATGTTACCGACCATGGAGTTGAATTGGCGGGATAACTGGCCGATCTCATCCTTGCCGTCAATTTCCATCGCAACGCCGAGGTTGCCGATACCTACCTTCGTAATATGCTTGCTGAGGCGCAGCAGCCGATTAGAGATCAGTGAGGAGAAGCTGTAGATCAGAAGAACGGCCAGCAGTAGACTGATGATGATGACCGTCATCGCCAGCTTGCTGATCCGGTTGGCGTCCGCCACGATGCTATCAATCGAAAATATGGAAATAATGCGCAGGCCATTAACTCCGGATTCCGTATTCAACGGTTCAATCAGCACCTTGGAGGCTTCATCATGGATGACCGATTCATAGCTTCCGCTCGCACGGTATACAACCCCGCTGGTATCTTGAATCTCGGCTAGCGTCTTCCCGTACAGCTCCGGGCGGTTAGCGGCGACAATATTGTTATTGCTGTCCACAATAATGGTGTCGAACGTTTCTTGGCTGAGGATCGTGTTCAGCATACCCGTATTGACATTGATCACCAGTACACCACGATTGTCCTTGCTTCCAAGATCAACCCCCTTGATTAAGCTGAGGTAAAGCTTCTGATCTCGCTCATCCGTAATATAGTCCCAGTAGATGACTCCAATATCATCCTCGGCTCGCCGATACCATTCCGTTCTCTTGATTTCATCCTCGGGATAAAGGAACTCCCAATTGTTCAGCATGGTGGGGTTTTCACTGTAGAAACGGATATTCGATATTTCCTTGTACATCCGAATCGCCTGCTGTAAATCGGGATACTCCCTGTAAGCCACAAATACGTCGTATACGCTTTCATATTGTCGGCTAGCAAGATTTCTCAGACGCTCGTCGTAGGATAGCCGATAGGATAAATCGTCTGCCACGTTGATGACTTCAGTTGACCGTTTCTTGACCCGGTCCACGTTCTGGTAAGCCTGCTCCAACGCATTGTTGAAAGCAAACTTGCGGAGCTCGCCCGTAAGGAATATCCCCACGATGGCTACCGGCACAAAGACCACGACAACAAAAGACAATATCAATTTATTGCGGATTTTCATGTCATTCACAAGTTGAATGAAATAAGATAACATCGGACCGTCTTCGCTCCTGTCCTTTAATCTTCGGCAAGCCTCTAAAAAGAAAACGGTTACAACTATTCGTGAATAAACCTGCCGCAGGCCTATTATATCAGCATTGCCGTTTGTTCAAGGCCAGCTAAAATATGGAAGAAGCCCGACTCCAGCATAAGGCTGGTCCGGGCTCATCTTCGCTATGTTTTTTCCTTTTATCAAACAGACGTTCACCGAGCTTACCCTTCCAGAGCTGCCGTGAAGGTCACCGCAAGTTGTCCGGCTTCCACTTGAATGCTGTCTTCTTGCAGGCTCACTCCAGAGCCATCCACAGATGAAACGGCTCCCATGTCATGCAGCTTCACGGAGAATGGCTTGCCGCTGCCTTCCACCGCAAAATCAATCCGGCTGCCTGCACGTACCGCCCGCACAACCAGTTCGGTCTCCCCATTCATGTTGCGAACGGTAACCGAAGCCTCGCTCCCGTCTTCCAATGCATACAAGCCAAGTTCAACTCTGTCTGCATAGTCATATTCCGGACGGTTGTCGGTTGCTCCCAAGGCGAGGAACGAGTTGCTGCGTACAAACAACGGCAGCCCGAGGAAACCGTACGTTTCCTTGCGCCAAGCTCCGCCATCCACCGTTTCTCCAGTTAACAGATGTGTCCAGCGGCCCTTCGGCAGATAGTACTTCACATCGCCGCTCTCGCTGAATACCGGTGCCACAAGCAGGGAATCTCCCAGCATATATTGACGATCCAGCATTTCAACGGCCGGGTCTTCCGGGAATTCCAGGAACATGGCGCGCATGCTTGGCACCCCTTGCTCCGATGCCTGTACGGCGGTATGGAACAGATAAGGCATCAGACGGCTCTTCAGCTTCGTGAAGAAGCGCGTAACGTCCACTGCCTCCTCGTCATAAGACCACGGCACCCGGTAAGAGCTGCTGCCGTGCAGACGGCTGTGACTGGACAGCAAGCCAAATGCCAGCCAGCGTTTGAATACATGCGCCGGAGCCGTATTTTCGAAGCCGCCAATGTCATGGCTCCAGAAGCCGAAACCTCCGAGACCAAGGGACAAGCCGCCGCGCAGGCTCTCCGCCATCGATTCGTAATCCGCATAGCAATCGCCGCCCCAGTGAACAGGAAACTGCTGTCCGCCTACGGTTGCAGAGCGTGCAAATACGGCTGCCTGATTCTTGCCGAACTTCTCCACCAGCACATCAAAGACCACTTTGTTATAGAGCTGTGTATAATAATTGTGCATTTTATGCGGATCGGAACCGTCAAAATAAACAACATCCGTCGGAATGCGTTCGCCGAAATCCGTCTTGAAGCTGTCGACACCCATATCTGCCAGCTCGCGAAGGTACCCTGCATACCATTCGCATGCGTCCGGATTCGTGAAGTCCACCAGCGCCATACCCGGCTGCCACAGATTCCACTGCCACACATCACCATTCGCTTTCTTCACGAGATAGCCCTTCTCACGGCCTTCCTCAAAGAGACGTGAGCGCTGCGCGATATACGGATTGATCCACACGCAGATTTTCAAGCCTTTTTCTTTCAAACGCTTCAGCATGCCTTCAGGATCCGGGAAAACCTCTTCATCCCATTGGAAGTCCGTCCAGTTGAGCCCCTTCATCCAGAAGCAGTCAAAGTGGAACACTTCCAGCGGGATATCGCGCTCCAGCATACCGTCAACAAAGGAGTTTACGGTTGCTTCGTCATACTGGGTTGTAAAAGAGGTCGAAAGCCACAAGCCGAAGGTCCAAGCCGGCGGCAGTGCCGGTTTGCCTGTCAGGTTCGTGTATTTGTCCAGCACGCCTTTCGGATCCGGTCCATCAATAACAAAGTACTCCAGTGACTCGCCTGGCACGCTGAACTGCACCTTCTTCACTTTCTCCGATGCCACTTCAAAGGATACGAGGTCCGGTTGGTTGACAAACACGCCATAGCCCTTATTCGTCAGATAGAACGGAATATTTTTATAGGCTTGCTCGGAGCTTGTTCCACCATCCTGGTTCCAAATATCCACGACCTGGCCATTCTTCACAAACGAAGTGAATCGCTCGCCAAGACCGTATACCCACTCGCCTACGCCAAGATCCAGCTCTTCGCGCATGTAGGTCTGTCCGCCATCTTCCACGATATGTGCCATCGATCTGGCTCTGCTGCCGGTAATGCGTTCTTCTCCTCTATAGAAGTGAACCGACCATTCCGGGCCTTTCTTGATCACAACGCTCAAATTGCCGCTGCGAAGAATTGCTTCCTGATCATTCTCTTCAATGACCGTATGGTCACCTTCCTGTTTGTACAATTCGAATGCAGGTCCGCGATCTCTTACCCCCGCATAGTGAACCAGCTTTACACCGATGACGCCGGGCGCCGGAGAATGAAATTGCACGGTGATCAGCTGTGCATTAATGGTTGCTCCTCTACCCGGAATCGGGGCCGTGGAGGCATAGGCTGTCAACGTGTCTCCTTTTACTGCAAAATCATAAGCCTGAACCGCTCCCGAAACGGAATATCCTTCCCGGATAAGCCAATTGCCGTCTGTAAATTTCATTTTTTAATCCGCCTTTCTATATGATGAAAATTGAACTTTAAGATGTAAGCGTTATAATATCATTATACTGATCTATTTCAGACCATTCTAACAGTATTACGTTGTTTTATAGCACAATCTTGATATAAGATGACATCATTCAAGCGGCTATTCATTCCAAGGAGGTATATGATGGATCAATCCTTTCGCCAATCGTTAAAAGAAAGCACCGTCCACGGAAATGAACGCTTCCCGTTTGGTGCCTACTGGCATCAATTTGCCCCCGGTGCCCATGTGGTAGACTCCCATTGGCATAAGGAAGCGGAAATTTTCTACGTGATCGAAGGCGAGGTTCTGTTTCAGATCGACTCGGAATATATCCCTGTCCGGGCGGGTGAAGCGATATTTATCGATGGAGGAGACCTTCACACCGGCCATGCCCGGGGCGATCAAGGGTGCAGCTTCTGTGCGATGGTGTTCGATTTCGGAATGCTTGCAAGCAGCAGCTACGATCTTGTACAAGAAGGGATGATTGTTCCCTTTCAGGAGCGGAGAGCCACCTTTCCAAGATGGATGACATTCGAGACCGATGGGCAGCTGCTTCAGCATATAAAGGAAATGACGCTGCTGTCGAAGCACAAACCTACTGGTTATGAGGTCGCTATTAAGGGACATCTGTTTCTCATGTTATTTCAGGCCGCCTCCTCTGGCCGACTGGTCAACCGGAGCCGGAGCGAAGCAGCGGATATGGTGAGAACGGAACGCTTGAAGAAAGTCATTCTCTACATCCAGAATCATTATCACCGTCCTATCCGGCTGGGTGAGCTGGCTGATCTGATCCCTATGAGCGAAGGCCAGTTCTGCCGCTTCTTCAAATCCATGACCGGGCAAACGCCTGTGGACTATATGAATTCCTATCGCGTTCGCCAGGCAGCGGAACTCCTTCGTCAGCCGGACAATAAAATATCCGACATCGCACTCGATGTCGGATTTGGGCACATCAGTTATTTTGTTCGGGTCTTCCGTAAGATTATGGACTGCACGCCTTCGGAGTATCGGAAAAAACTATAATTTCGGCAGGCTCGGTATGGTCTGATTGCAATCCCCCGGAAGCGGCAGATTTCGGCATACGTACTGGCCCGCGCTGTTCTCATTTGCAGCACCTGACGGGGCTGGCTGATGAACCCGCTGTTTCCAGAGCTGCCACAGCATGAATCCATCATTTGCTCTTCCCTTATTCTTAATATAATTCACCATCGTTTCTACATTATAATAGGGCGTTGCAATATTATTCTGACCGTTCATCATGTCGGCATCGTATACCGTGCCCGGTGCGGCATTCAGTTGCAGGACGGCCCCGCCGGATCCCTCCGGTGCAATCTGCATGCCCATATTGATAGGTCCGTTGTATATCGCCTTGTACGATTCATATCCTTCACGCGGATCGTAATAAATACCGCCATCGTAGGACATCAAATTGATGAAGTTGATCTTACTGCCATGATCCTTGACTACGCGATACATGGTACCGCCAAAAGGAGATCCCCATTGGACCTTGCCTTCTTCAAACGGCGTTCCCTTCACGTAATAAGCGCCCGTGGACCAGCCGGCGATGGAAATCTGCAGATTGGCGTTTCTTGCATGAATTTCATTATAGAGACTCGTAATAATGCCCGCGATTTCTCCATCCTTGGTGCAGCTGAACTGGGTGGCTGTTCCTTTGTTGCAGCTGCTGCCGCTGGATTCCCAATCAATGTCGACTCCGGCAGCGCCAAGATCGAGAGCCAAATCCACAATGTTCTTGGCATTGAATCTGGACCACTGTGAACCTTGGCTGTATGACCAACCTCCTACCGATAGGAACGCTTTCGTTCCGCGGGCTCTGAGAGATGCAATGTTGTTACGCAGATCCTGGGACTGCTGGGCTGTAAATTTACGTTGACCGTTCGGCGTCGTCGCCCCTTCCACAAATTCCAAGCCTGCAATGGCTTGATCAAACGCATAGGACCCTTGGGAATACGTGGTGTCCGGTCTTACGAATGCAAGATTGAGATGGGTGATGTAATTGGGGATGTTGGCGGTCGTCAGATCGTAAATACTGGTGTTCCAAGAGCTCGCGTAAGCGACATACATACGATCACCAGGCAGCGGAGGGTCTACAGGAGGGTCTACTGGCGGATCCACCGGGGGATCGACGGGCGGTGTCCCGGGAGTGCAAACACCAAGGTCCTCCCATACACCCCATTGTCCAGTCGTTCCAGGCACCTCGCCCTGTGTCCACCATTTCGCTTTCCAGGCGTGGCCGTTGTAGGATACAATATTCCCCCCGCCATATACGGCGGAACTGCTCCAAGCTGACTCGGTACAAACCTCAGCGGCTTGAGCCTCGTACACAGGGAACATACTAATCACCAGCACGGCGATGAATCCGAGAATCCATCCTTTCATCATTCTGGACCACCTTGTCATTCATCAAACAACTCCTTCGCCAATTGATTTCGTTTATTAAAGCGGTTTCAAAGCTAGTGAAAGCTCCGTACCTTACACACCTCCTAACGCATACAGATGAAGTGATATGACGCACTTTAAGTGTAACTTGGTCATTTTTTGTACAACAAGGATAATATTTACTTGTTCAGGGGCAAAATCCTATACCTTGACCTATCAACGCCCCACGCAAAAAAAGCTGTCCCACTGCGGATTACCGCATATGGGGCAGCTCTTAAATAGAAAGCATGTTTAACCCTGACTCGGATTTAGGGTATGATGATAGCAACGTGTTATTTCTCTTATTATAGATTGATCTCTTTGTGCCGCCTTGCAAACGGACATTTCGATAGTGACTCCGTGTTATCCCGCAAAAAATATTGCTTCCATTCATAGTTATCCTCCGCCCCGTAGAACTTCAAGTCAGGGTGCGGTGGTACGGGATCATATTTGGCTAACCGCTGACGAATCAATCCCTTGGTGTGTTCTGCTTGCCTTGTTCGGGCATTGAACTGCTTCAGAACCCAACGAGGCGTAAAAGCAAGCATCATGTAGGGAAAGTATCTGCTCTGGCGAAGCTCATGTGCCGGTGTGCCGCAATAAACAAAATAAGGTTCGCCTGCAAAACAAAACTCCCACAGATGATCCGTAGGCTCCTCCGGCAGATCCGCCGGCCAAGGCTCCGTATCGTATTCGGTTGTCCGGCTTAACAGCTGCCAGAACAAGCGCTCATAATATTGGGCGCCTTCCAGGCTATCGCGGCCATGCTCCGTACAGATCATGACGACAAGTGAAGTATATGGCCCGAAGTCCCTGGAGCCGAGCCCGTACTCGCGCAGCAGAGCAGCAAGCTGTTCCGCCGCGGCCTGTGATTCGCCTTGATGAATAAAGCCGTATCTAAAATGATTCAGTGCATGTCCTTGCACTGCGGGAATACAAGGGAATTTGGCGTAACGGTCCGTCATTTTCTCGGTCAGCTTGGTTATCGCTTTCCGCTGCCATTCCTCCTGCAATCCATGGACAGCATCCATATCGTCCAACCTCAATAAACCGCTCATCACGAGACCCCCTCTGCTACAGCATATAAGAGTGGGTAAAAATAGGTGACTGTCTCGTGCGAAATGCACATGAATTTTGAAAAGCGTTTCCCAAAAGCTTGAACTTTCTGATATCTTAAGTAGAGAAGAAATTAAAATGACCAGGCTTATGCCTTAATTACCATAGAGAGGATTCTTTCACATTATGTCTAAACCCCTGTTAACAGATCAGATTCAAACTGCCAAACCCGCCAAAAAACCGAGGCCTTCCGCTCCACCCGTGCGCATCTTTGCGCTGGGGGGGCTTGGAGAAATCGGCAAGAACATGTACGGTGTGGAATTCAAAAATGAGATTATTATCATCGATGCCGGGCTGAAATTCCCGGATGCCGAAATGAGTGGCGTCGATTATATTATTCCGGACATTCGTTATTTACTGGATAACAAACATAAAGTAAAGGGTATGTTCCTGACCCATGGACATGAAGATCATATTGGGGCTATTCCCTATGTGCTTCGTCAAATCCAGATGCCGATCTATGGCGGGGCACTGACCATCGGCCTGGTTCGTGCGAAGCTGGAGGAGCATCGGCTGCTGGATCAGAGTGATCTGCGCATATTCCATGAAGACGAAACGATTTCATTCCGTCATCTTTCCGTTCATTTCTTTAGAACCACCCACAGCATTCCGGATGCCTTCGGGATCGTTGTGGAAACCCCGTACGGGCCGATCGTACATACCGGAGACTTTAAATTTGACTTTACGCCGGAGGACAAGCCTGCCAATCTGCATAAAATTCTGCATATCGGCGCGCGTGGCGTCCTGGCCCTGATGGCTGACAGTACCAATAGCGAGCGGGACGGGTTTACCCCTTCTGAACGCACCGTCGGCGATTCCATTCTGCGTCTGTTCCGGGAATGTCCCGGACGGATCCTGTTTGCCACCTTCGCTTCGAACGTTCATCGTCTGCAGCAGGTTGTTGAAGCTGCCACCAGAACAGGCCGCAAAATCGCCATCGTCGGCCGCAGCATGGAGAAGGTATTTGTGATTGGTCAGGAGCTTGGTTATATTCGCGTGCCGGACGGCATGATGATTGATGTGAAAGCCGTTAATCGTTATCGCGATGACCAGGTGCTGATTATTTGTACAGGTAGTCAGGGCGAGCCTAATGCGGCACTGACACGCATCGCATCAGGTGCCCATCGTTCGATCCAGATTCATCCGGAGGATACCGTTATTTTCTCGTCTTCGCCGATTCCTGGGAATACCCAGAACGTCAATCGCAGCATCGATCTCTTGATGCGGGCAGGAGCAGAAGTTAAATACGGCTCCATTCTCGATATCCACACTTCGGGTCACGGCTGCCGCGAGGATTTGAAGCTTATGATCAGCAGCTTGCGTCCCAAGTATTTTGTGCCGATCCACGGGGAATACCGGATGATGCTCAATCATCGTCACCTCGCCGTGCAGGTTGGGGTTGCCGACAGCAATGTTTATTTGATGAACATTGGGAATACGCTGTCCCTATTCCGCAACTATGCGCGTAAAGGCCGGAACATCCCCTCCGGAGACGTCTACATCAACAATGGAGAGCTGCGTACCCATGAGAAGGAATTGCTTGAGGAACGAGTACAGCTCGCTCACGATGGCGTTGTCATCGTCGCCATCACCATCAATCGCGAGACGCGCAAGCTGCTCTCCGGGCCGGAGCTGATTACCCGTGGGTTTGTATATATGCAGGACTCCAAGCCTCTTCTACGCAGAGCTGAAGCGATGCTGCGCAAGCAGCTGAACAAAGCCGGTGAACAGCGCGAATACAACCGGGCTGCCTGGGAACAGATGACAAACAACACACTCAACCGTTATTTTAAAAGGGAACTGGGCCGCAGCCCGTACATTATGCCTTCCATAATGGAAGTATAAGGCTCCGGTCACTCTGAGCCTTAACCGTATCTCAACATGAAAAGGGTGGATCCAAGGTCATTTAAACCTTCGGATCCACCCTTTTTCAGATATCAGAAAGTATACACTTCTAAGCATGTCCTTCCTGATATCGCAAGAATAAAATCATCTAAACGCGGTCTCCAGCCTTAGTCCGCAAGCTCCAGCCCTTTCGTTTCCTTGCCAAGTACGAGTACGCCGAGCGCACCGATCAGGATGGTCACGAAAAACATCACGAAAATGAATTCGATCCGGGTGCCATTTTGCTTCAACACCCCGACGAGCAGCGGTGCAATAACGCCGCCGATCCGTCCAAACGACGTTGCAAGCCCAACCCCCGTTGAACGAACCTTGGTCGGATAGAGTTCCGGACTGTAGGCATATAAACCTCCCCATGCTCCCAGATTGAAGAATGACAAGGAAATGCCTGCTGCCAGCAGCGAACCTTCCGTGTTGGCATAACCAAACCAGATGGCGCTAAAGGCCGTAAGCACCAAATAGGTAACGAGAACGAATTTCCGCCCGAACTTTTCTATAAAGTACGCGGCCGTAAAATAACCCGGCAGCTGGGCAAGCGTCATAATCAACACATACTGAAAGCTTCGGACCAGACTGAACCCTTTATCGACCATAACGGTCGGAAGCCACAGGAACATGCCGTAATACGAGAATACGACCGTAAACCACAGCACCCACAGCATAATGCTCGTACGCCGATGTTCAACCGACCAGACCGAAGCCACTCGCTGCCCAAAGGTCAGCTTAGGGGCTGCCTTAGCTTTCTGCTCAAGATATCTTGGCGAATCCTCGATGGCACGCCGCAGATAGAGCGCATAAAAAGCAGGCAGAGCTCCAATAACAAAAGCAGCCCGCCAGCCGTAATCCGGGATGACAAAGTAAGCGATGAGTGCAGATAGTATCCAGCCTGCCGCCCAGAAGCTTTCCAACAGCACAACCGCTCTTCCCCGTTCATGAACCGGCATGCTTTCTGATACCAGCGTGGATGCAACGGGAAGCTCTCCGCCAAGTCCGAAGCCGGCAATAAAGCGCATCAAACACAGCATGATAAACCCGGTAGCCAGCGCGGAAAGACCGCTCGCGATCGAGAATATGAGCAGCGTCCACAGCAGAATATTTTTCCGTCCATACTTATCAGCCAAGAATCCAGCCATGGCCGCGCCGAATACCATTCCGATCGATGTGGTACTTGTCAGTATCCCTACCTGCTGCGAGCTCAGCGACCATTCCGCTGCCAGCGCCGCAACAACAAATGAAATCATCCCGACATCCATCGCATCGAACATCCAGCTGGCACCCGCACTGAACAGCAGCTTGCGCCGCTTCGGCTCTTTTAACAATTGCATATTGCCCATGTTGGCCGCCCCCTCTCCTATATCTTTCTATAATGTAGAGCGAACCATACGCCTGGTCAAGCTAGATTATGCTGAGTGGCAGAATTACCTTTATGGTCGTTCCCTCGTGAAGCTTGCTGGATACATGAACCTGCCCCTTGTGATCCTCGATCATTTTTTTGCTGATCATGAAGCCCAGGCCATTGCCTTTCTCCTTCGTGGTGAAGAACGGTTCCCCGAGACGAGAGAGGATTGCTTCTGGAATCCCGCAGCCATTATCCGTAAAATGGATGGCCACAGTATGGTCATCGCTTCTCTCCAGCCGAATGGTCAACTCCCCGCCACCCGGCATGGATTCCACGGCATTTTTAATAAAATTGATGAACACCTGCTTCAGATGATTCACATCACCCTCGACATTGGCCTCTCGCTCTCCGAAATCCGTTATAATCTCGACGTTATGTATGATGGCCTGCGTATTTAATAGAGTAATCACTTGGTCCAGGAGCTGCCGGATATCGGCACGCTCGAATTTCACGCTTTGCGGCTTCGCCAAAAACAGAAGCTCACTTACGATCAGTTCGATCCTTTCGATCTCCGAGGAGATAATATCGAAATATTCATCCTTCCGGCCGGCGCCGGAGCGAATGAGCTGCACGAACCCTTTGATGGAAGTCATGGGGTTACGGATTTCATGGGCGATCCCTGCCGCAAGTTGACCGGCCATGGACAGCTTATCGGACTGGATCAGCCGCTCCTCTTCTTGATGGGCGGCCTTTTTCATATCGGTAATATCCGTAAAATGCGCCACATAGCCAAGTGTTCTTCCTTCCCTGCTACGAGCTATGCTTAGCATACAAGATACCCACCTGATATCGCCTTGTTTATGTATCAGTCTCTTCTCCAATTGCAAAGAAGCGGTCTTACCCGACACTAGCTTCTCCATCCTATCTTTGTCCTTATTCACATCTTCCGGATAAATCCAATTGTAATAGGGATGGTGCAGACACTCTTCCGCCTCATACCCCAGCATGACGCAAGCAGCGGGATTAATTGTGATAATGCTCCCCTCTGAATCGATGAATACGGTTCCAATCGGCGCTACTTCAATCGCTTGGACCATAAAATCATAGCTGAGACATTCACTATTCATCATCGTTTGGAGATCCTCCTGTCTTTCATTGTTCAATCGTTTTACATATTTCGAGATATCGGTTTGCTTCTCCTTTCCTCTCGCCTGTTGAAAAATATAAATAAAGCAAACCAAAGGATAATTTGGACATGGGGCGAATATATTGTTATGGGGTTTCTAATTTTTGGTGGCAATTCCAGCGCTATTCTAGTGAAACTGAGAGAAAATGGTTTTTTTTGACTTGAACGCTATGGCTTTTTCGTTTATTGTGAAAGAAAGCAAGTCATTTACAATTGCTAGTCGTTAGGACCGTTAACAAAGGAGTTTGCGAGTATGTACACGGAACAAGATATTTGGATTGTGCTTACAGGCACGGGCACCTGGTTCAGCAGAATGATCCAATATTTCACGAAGGCCCCACTCAACCATGCATCCATCGCGTTTGATTCCGAATTACGCGAAGTGTACAGCTTTGGGCGAAAGAAGGCGAACAACCCGTTTGACGGCGGTTTAGTTCGCGAGAATCTACGCGACCCCTTCTTCTACACTTCGGAATGCGCGGTATATCGTTTCCGCGTTAGTAATGAAGACTATCAACGCATGCACAACCTTGTCAAAGAGATGATGCGTGATCAGGACCGCTACAAATATAATCTGCTAGGGCTGCTGGGTATATTGTTTCGGATTCATATTGATCGTGACGATGCTTTCTTCTGCTCCCACTTTGTTGCTACGGTGCTGGAGCAAGCAGGCCTGCGGCCTGTGAACAAGCCTTGTCATCTTGTAACGCCGGAGGATTTCTCCCATTCATCGCAGTTGAATGAAGTCTACCGTGGACCTCTCCACGGGTATCTTGCTCAAGACATGACATCCCCGCTATCCCCATCACCGACGTTTACTCCTGTGACAACGAAAGGCCGAGGCAAGTTCTTCAGATTCGGAAAAACGGGTTAATACTGAAATATGTAGCTATCATATAAATATGTTTCTCTGATACCTTGGAAAAAAGCAGCCGGGCTCTCACCCGGCTGCTTTTTTGTATGTTCCTCGCGGGGGTAACCCCCCGCGTCATGTTTAGCATTAAGCGGATGGAGTCTGGTCCGACGTCTGCTCCAGCACCGTCTTTTCGACCACAGCGGGGCTAGATTCGATAGTAGATTCAGCCAGCTTTTCCTGCTCCATTTTCTTACGCTTGCGTTTGCGGTTAAAGTACACACCGATCAACAGAAGCGGAACCGCAATAAGCGCAATATATAACGATACATCCTTAACCATACCTTCTGCCGCGTTACCGTACAGGTAAAACAAGGTACCTACCACATAAAACTTGGTAGCTCTGCCTATAGCGGCATAAGCAAGAAGTCTCCATAACGGGAAGTTCAAGCACCCCGATAGAATCGTGAACACCTTAAAGGGTACCGGCGTGAAGGAACCAATCAATATGGCGGCCTCGCCGTTTTTCTGAAACATGTTCGTAGCAGAGTCAATCCACTCTTTTTTCAAAATCTTGTATAGTACCGACTTCCCAAGCAGCTTTCCGATTAAATAACCCAGCGGCGTCCCCAGCAAGCACCCGATAAAGCCATACGTTGCAAGCCACAGCGCATTCTGCGGATGCATGATGCTTAGCGAAACCTGCAGAAAAAAGGCGGGAACCGGAAAAATTACAGCATCAGCAAACGAATGAATAAACAATCCCCATGGACCAAACTTGATCAAAAAATCCAAAATGTCCTGAAACATGTCTCAACCCCTAAACATTTTCTTCCTGTTTCTATCAGACCCTGTATAAAGTATAGCACATAATTATACTGGAAAGGACCTAAGCCGCCCTATCCCTCCCGAAAAAACGCGTAAAACGAAGCATGCCTTTGCTCCTATACACTATATGCAGCGAGTTCAACTAACAACAAAAAAACCTTTCTTCTTGGAAGAAAGGTTTGGGGTCACTCTCTGCAAGCCGAATTTCATCCATGAATAAGCTTGCAAAAAAATGTATTTTGTTTAATTTGCAGATAAACTGCGATGCGCGGAATGTCTTGTCGGACCTACGAATTCATTCAGTGGGAAGCCATTGGAGATGGCTTGGGTAATGAATGCCTTCGCTTGCTGTACCGACTCGCGAACGGTCAAGCCTTTAGCAAGATTAGCTGTAATGGAAGCGGATGACGTGCAGCCCGCGCCATGGGTGTACTTCGTTACGATGGTATCAGCCTCGAACCATTCAAAGTTGTTTCCGTCATAGAGCAGGTCCATCGCTTTGCCTTCGCGGATCTTGCCTCTATCTTTAATCAGCACATTCTTCGCGCCGCGCTCATGAATAATGGCCGCAGCCTCCTGCATTTGATCCAGGGTCGTGATCGGGCCAGACTTGGCCAGTTGGGACGCCTCGAACAGGTTTGGCGTTACCAGATCAGCGCGCGGGAGAAGGAACTCCAGCATCGCTTCCGTATTTTCCGGCTGCAGCACTTCATCCGTGCCTTTGCAGACCATCACCGGATCGATGACAATCCGTTCTAGATTATAGCGGTCGATATACTGGGACACAAGCTCGATGATCTCTACGGATCCGAGCATGCCGGTCTTCATGGCGTCGATGCCAATGCCCTCGAGCACGGTTTTCAACTGTGTTTCTACAATATCTAGCGCCACCGGGAAAACCTGATGATCCCATGTCTTTGGTTCCATGCAGACAATCGTGGTCAGTGCGGTCATACCGTATACGTCAAATTCCTGAAACGTCTTCAGGTCAGCCTGGATGCCAGCGCCGCCGCTCGTATCGGAGCCCGCTACTGTTAGTGCTTTTCGTATCGTCATGTTCCATGTTCCCTTCGCTTGTAAAATGATTACTCTATTATAAGAAAAACTCAGAGTGGCGTCTATTCGCAGATGTCGAAATCTGAGAGATAACACGCCACTCCGCATGCGGATTGTTCTTCCGATCGCTGTTGCCCCCAGATTTCCTTTGAATCATCGATCATAATCGTAGAAATCCGGTGGCAAAGGCGAACGCTTCGCTTCTACAGAACAATTCCGCCTTCTCCGTTGGAGTCTGTCTCATAACCCTTAAAGGACAAATTCACTTTAGTGTCTATTCGCAGATGTCGAAATCTGAGAGATAACACCCCACTTCGCATGCGGATTGTTCTTCCGATCGCTGTTGCCCACAGATTTCCTTTGAATCACGATATTACATCGTTGAAATCTGGTGGCAGCGTATGCTTCCGATGCTAGCTTTCCTCTGGAAAGCTTTCAGACGAACACTTAGAACAATTCCGCCTGCTTCGTTGGAGCATTTCTTTTAAGCCATGAACAGAGCCTTATAGATTGTACCATCCCGTGCTCCATACGGAGCGTTAGCCCCTAAGGAGTCGCATCTTATTGTTCCGTCAGGATCACCGGGCCATCCTTTGTGATGGCGAGCGTATGCTCATACTGCGCGGACCATTTGCCGTCCACCGTTCTCGCGGTCCATCCGTCTGAATCGATCTTGCATTGATATGTGCCAAGATTCAGCATCGGTTCAATGGTGATGACCATGCCCTCTTTAAGCCGTGTCCCGCGATTGGGCGGGCCGTAATGCGGTACTTGCGGCTCCTCATGCATATTTTCGCCGATGGCGTGCCCCACGAAGTGGCGGACGACCGATAAATTTTGGGATTCCGCATAGGTTTGAATCGCATGGGAAATGTCTCCGATTCGATTGCCGATCACCGCTTGCTCAATGCCAAGATACAGGGATTTCTTCGTTACGTCCAGCAGATGCTGCGCTTCCTCGGACACGTTTCCGACCGGATAGGACCAAGCGGAATCGGCGAGCCAGCCATCATACTTCACCACCATATCAATGGTAACGATATCCCCGTCCTTCAATGGCTCATTGCTCGGAAAACCATGGCAAATCACGTCATTAACCGACGCGCAGGTGGCAAAAGGATATCCGTGATATCCCTTCTGCTCCGGTGTCGCGCCGCGCTCTGCCAGAAACCGCTCGACAAATTGATCAATCTCAAGTGTCGTCACGCCCGGTTTAATCATCTTGGCAATCTGCCGGTGGCATTCGGCGAGAATGTCCCCAGCCTTATTCATCTTGGCAATTTGTTCTTGTGTTTTGAGGATTATCAATCCTGCTCACTCCTTCTCATATGGCTGTTATCTCCTATTCAAATCAAAAAGCCTTAGCTGACCGAAGATTCTTGAAGACAGGCACCTGCCTCTCCTCACTCCCCGGCCAATAAGGCTGATTCACAATCACAAGGTGTATCTGCTTTTTCTTCTTGTCTTGTGTCCAAAAAAAGAAAAGCGAAAAGCGCCCTACCTCATCTTATTCTACTCCGAAGCCAAGGGAACCTCAATCATTTCCGTTGGGAATGTCTTCCTTCTGTTTATACGCGGAATGTAAGGTTGCGCAGAAACGATAATTTTACACGCCAGATCACAATTCCTCTCTTTTTTCCTATGTTCATTATTCGCCGTCCATGCCCCCGATATTCGTGAGGCCGGGTTCCGGCAGCGTCAGAGCAAGGGCAAGGGCAGCCGAAATCACCTCAACCGCAAACGCAATATCGCAAGCTCTACCATACATACGTATCAAAAAGACCAAAGGATACAAAAAAAACTTTACCCCGACAATGGCGATAAAGTTTCAACTCGAAAATAGGTTACAGGAGTAAACATTTTACATTCCCTTTATATTTCTCTTTTCTTCCTCCAAAAATAAAGCCATACCCCCGCAGCCAGCAGCACTACTGCAGCTCCCCACATGATGGGCTTCAGTAAGAATGGAGATTGACCTGCATTCTCGCCTTCACCTGGAGGCACGCCCTCGGCAAGCGTACCGGGTCCTGATCCCCGAGCAGATGCATCTTCTGGAGGGTATCCATCTCCAAGCTCGGTTAGCTCTTTGCCTGCGGTGGAGAGGAGCTTCGTACCATCACACATCCCTGTTCTCAGCTGACCCGATTCTACAGATGCGAACACCAGGAATTCGCTCCCTACGGCAAATTGATCATAACCGCAGCTAGCTGATGACATAGCTGTTGTAAGCTCCGTCATTCCAGCTAATTCGCCCTTCCATACTTCCGTTACCTCTAACATAACATGAACCGGATCTGCGGATGACATCACCAACTTCGGCTTCGGGCCAACCAGCTTGGTCACTTTGCCTGCAAATATTGCTGCACTCCGTTCCAAGCTCTCCTCAACCGTTGGCGGTCCTGCACAAGAACAGGCAAATACGTTGGCTGGTTTGACCGTGTACAGACTCACGAGCAGCAGCAAGCAGCTAAGCAGGATCATAACCATGGATTTTCTCATCAATGAATCACCTCAAACCTTAGACGGCCCCCTCCCCCAAAATGTTCCAGCTGTCTCAATAAATGCACCGATCTGGGATCCACCTCCACAAAACGTGGTGAGGCGGCACTAGACGGCGGTCGATTTAAAGGGGAGAGTTCATCCAGCAAGAGGCTTCATCGACATTGGCTATTTACTGGCGATAATCAGATAATGACGCTCTGTAGGATACTCGATGCCTTCCACATGAAGCCCTGCTTGCTCCAACAAAGCCTTCATCACATGCGGATCAACCCGGTTCGGACGGGGAACCCGCTTCTCAGCCGGATCCTCTTGCCACTCCAGACACAAGCATCGTCCTCCTGGTCGCAGCACTCTTGCCATCTGGCGGATGGACTCTTCCAGCTGATCGGTGATATGAAGGATCAGGGAAGCGATGACTCGATCCACAGCTTCTTGCTGAAAAGGAAGCTTTTCCAACATGCCTTCCATCACCTTAATATTCGTGAGTCCCTGTTCCTGTGCACGCCCCCGCATCATGTCCAGCATGGCTGGCTCGGTATCCAGCGCGTAAACCGTGCCTGTCGTTAACTCGGCTGCCGGTATGGAAAAATAGCCGGTACCTGCCCCGACGTCAAGGACATCCACCCCGTCGCTCACTTGGAGCTTCTCTAGCAGCGAAGATGCCGGTAACTCCTTCTTCCTTTCCGGACTTTCCAATCGGTCTATGAGTGACGGATCAAAACTCTCTTTCATGGTATCGCTCTCCTCCTCGCATGATTGCATTTTGCTTATACGTACTAATGTGAACCCAGTGAGGGAGAACTCCCCCCATCGGTCTACCATACCGTTGATAGGAAACGATGTAAACCGGTTCGTTGCCTTATATCACTGTATCCATCCTTATATCACTTTACCGATCCTTATATCACTTTACCGATCCTTATATCATAGTACTGATAGGATTAATGCTGGTCCGGAACCATTATATATAATAAATGGCCGCAACAGACACCCTGAATTATGATAATCAGGCTAAAAAGGGCATCCCCACGATCATAATGACCATGAAGTTGCCCCATTTGTACAATTAGTCACGCTTATCCTCAATCAGCACCTGCTCTGCCAGAAAATCCACAAGATGAACAGCTTCTACGCCATTTTTTTGCATACCGGCACGCTCGATCCCCCACTTCATCTGCAGCAGGCATCCCGGGTTCGAAGTCACGATGACCTTGGCTCCGGTAGCCTCCACATGTTCCATCTTGTGATCCAGAAGCGTGGTCGACATTTCCGTCTGGGTCAAATTATAAATGCCGGCGGAACCGCAGCATACCTCGGCCCCCTGAAGCTCGCACATCTGTACAGCCGGAAGCAGCTCCATCAGCTGGCGCGGCTCGCCTTGTACCCTCATCACATTGCGCAAGTGGCAAGAGTCCTGATAGGTGACGGTTATGGCCCCGTTCTGCGGGCTTTCCGCCTGAATCGGCGTAAGCGGCCGACCGAGGCTGTGCAGCAGCTCGGAGATGTCCTTCACCTGATCTGCAAAACGAATCGCCGCTTGCTGAAGCCGCTCATCCGGTTCTGCATGCATCAGATGATCGTATTCCTTCAGCAGAGCGCCACAACCTCCTGCATTGCTTGCAATGTAATCCACGTCCGCTTCCCCGAAAGCCCATATGTTCTGACCGGCCAGCCGCTTGGCATCGCCCATCTCACCAGCATGCGCATGCAGCGCTCCGCAGCATACCTGCTCCTCCGGAATGACAATTTCGAACCCGGCCTGCCGCAGCAGCCGTACGGTGTTCACGTTCGTGGATGCAAACATGACATCCATAATGCAGCCACGGAACATCCCGACCCGGCCAACCTTAGCCCCAGCCGCAGGGATAACCATTAGCCTTGAACCGCTGTCTGTCGTCTCGCGGCGGTAGGGCAAGCCAGCCTTGCTCCACAGCTCTTCCAGGCCGTCGCCCATTACGGGAGGCAGTGCCTTCTCCAGCTGTTGGAGATGGTCGGGAAACAGCTTCATGGCTCCGGAACTGCGCGCAAACTTTTGAAGGCCGGATTTCTGGTAGAACGAAAGCGTCTTGCCGATCAGCTTCAGTCTTCCGCGATGCGGGAATATCCCTTGTAGGAACGTTTTTCGGACGACTCGTACCGGCATAGAATAAGGCTTCTCGGCCGCAATGGCTGCCCGGGTCTGCTCGATCAGCTGGCCATATTTCACATCGGAAGGACAAGCAGGCTCACAGGCTCTACAGCCCAGACATAGATCCATCTGGCTCCGAAAGCTCTCATCCGGCTCCATCAAACCATCCACAACCGCTTTCATAAGCGCGATCCGCCCGCGGGGGGAGGCAGCTTCGAGCCCTGTCTCGAGGAAGGTCGGACAGGCGGTCTGGCAAAACCCGCAGCGCATACAGTTCGTCAATTGATCCTCATCCAGCGTCAGCTTTAGCGATTGTGCAAGCTTCTCATGGGTTGAATTCATGCGCGTTCGCCTCCTCTCACGATGTTTCGATCTTCTGATCCTGATCCGAAACGGAGTCCCGCTCTGCCTGCTCCGTCCGCTCCTGGAAGATAATCCGCTTCCGGGTTTCCGCAAACAACTTGCCGGGATTCATGATCTGGTGGGGATCAATCGCGTCCTTAATGGATTTCATCATCTTGATGCCGGCTTCGCCCACCTTCCATTCCAGGTAAGGAGCCTTCACGATACCGACGCCATGCTCACCGGTAATGGTGCCCCCCATGGCAATCGCCACCTCGAAGATTTCGGCGAATGCCTGCTCCACGCGGTGAATCTCTTCCGGGTCACGGGCATCCGTCATCGCGGTCGGATGCAGATTGCCATCCCCGGCATGGCCGAATGTGCAAATCTGCACGTCGTATTTCTGGGCGATACGCTGAACTTCAAGCACCATGTCCGCAATTTTCGAACGCGGAACCGTCGCGTCCTCCAAGATCGTGGTCGGCCGCAATCGGGATAGCGCGGCAAGCGCGCTCCGTCTCGCCTCCATTACCTTCGCCCCTTCTTCTGGTGTCTTGGCGATGTTGAGCTGAACCGCGCCAGAAGCGAGACATATCTCCTCCAGCTTCTTTAAATCCCGCTCCACATCATCGACATTGCCGTCCTGCTCGATCGCCAGCATCGCTTTGGCGTGAACCGGCAGTCCGATTTTGGCAAATTCCTCAACCACCTGGAGGGTCGGCTGATCCATGAATTCCAAGGTACACGGGAAAATATGATTCGCTATAATATTCGAAACCGTTCGGGCCGCCGCGTTAAGATCGTCGTAGACGGCAACCATCGCCTTCCTGTATGAAGGCTTAGGAATCAACTTAACTGTGGCCTCGGTCAGAATGGCTAGCGTACCGCCGGATCCTACCAGCAGTCGAGTCAAATCATACCCTGCTGCGTCCTTCACCAGCTTGCCGCCCGTGCGCAGGATGCTGCCATCCGGCAATACGGCTTCCAGGCCAAGGACATAATCCTTGGTCGTTCCATACTTCAAGCCGCGCAGCCCGCCAGCTCCCAGAGCGATATTACCGCCCATTGTACAGATGATCATGCTGCTTGGATCCGGAGGATAGAACAGCCCTGTCTGTTCAACCGCCAGATGAAACTGCTTTGTATTCAAACCGGTCTGGAAGGTCGCGGTCAGGTTATCCGCATCGATCTCCAGCAGCTTATTCATTCGGGTCATGACCACGATCAAACCGCCCTGAAGCGGAATGGTCCCTCCGCACAGATTGCTGCCAGCACCCCGCGTAATAACGGGTATGCGGTGTTTTGAGCAAATTTTAACGATGTCGGATACTTCCTGCGTGCTTCCAGGAAAGATAACCCCGTCCGGCATCGCTTGATATAGCGGCGTAGCATCATAACTGTAAGAGACGAGACTTTCCGGATCGTCCTTGAACCACTTCCCGCCAACCACGGCGGCCAGCTGCTCGCGAATAACAGATTCCAGCACGTTGTTTCCCCCTCCCCTATACGGGTTTGACTACAATAAAAAAATAATCACTTTACTTATCTAATCACTGTTTAACATTATCTATCCACCGTCGCTTGGCATTACCGTCCCGCGGTCTTTAATGAACGGTTATGCTCGGGTTTATGCTCGGACTAAGCACAGGTTTATGCATGGTTTATGCTTCCTCCGCTATGGCAGGGCAGCTTCCCCATAACAGTTGGACGATCGGCTCCCGTCGCCGCAGGCAAATTGTTAAGAACACCGAGCATGTTATGCTCGGTTGCTTCCTCCGCTATGGCAGGGCTAGCTTCCCCATAACAGTCGGGCGATTGGCTCCCGTAGCTGCGGGCAAATTGTTAGGAACACCGAGCATGAAGTCATTGCCTAAGAGTGCAAAAATGACGGCTTCTTTGGCATCGTCATCAAAGCCCAGCGCCTTGGAGGTCATCACTTTCTGTTCCGGCAGCAGCTCGCTTAACATGGAGAGCAGCGTCTTGTTGTGGGCTCCTCCGCCAGTCACGATCACTTCATCGATTTTGTAACGGGGAAACACATATCTCTCATAGCTATCCGCAATAGTATGGGCGGTAAACGCCGTAGCCGTTGCCATCACGTCCTCATCCGAAAGCTTCCTGAGCCTGGCTTGTTCCAGAAATGAAACCGCATAATTATGACCAAACCATTCTCTTCCCGTTGATTTGGGCGGCTCCGCGTGAAAATAAGGATGCTCCATCATCTCGCTTAACAAGGCCTGATCCGGGTTACCTCGGGCAGCCCATGTTCCGCTGTCGTCATACGAAAGCTGCCCTCCGGACAGCATATGGGCTACGGCATCCATGATCATATTGCCGGGTCCGGTATCAAAGGCCAGCACATCCGCAGGATCCGCCTCTGCGGGCAGCGCCGAGCAATTGCCGATCCCGCCGATGTTCTGCAGCAGCCTCCCCCGCTGCGGGTGCCGAAACAGGATCAAATCTCCGTAAGGAGCAAACGGGGCCCCTTGCCCCCCAACCGCCATATCTGCGGGACGGAAGTCTCCTACCGTAAGCTTGCCGGTCTGCTTGGCGATAACGGATATATCACCGATCTGTAGAGTCGAAGCGACAGCATAGGGATCACCTTGTTCAGGTACAGGCTGATGCCAGATCGTCTGTCCATGTGAGCATACCAAATCCACCTCATCGATTCGCATGCCGGCATCGGCAACCGCTTCCAGAACTGCCGCCCCGAACTGATACCCCAAGTATGCATTCATACTGCATACAGCAGCGCTATTGGAATTCTCTTCACTGCACAAATCGCGCAGCCGCTGACGGAGCTCCGGTTCGTATGGCTTGCTATAGTAATGCAACAGTTCAACCGATGCCTCGAGGCCGCTTCCGTGTATGCGGACGATGGCCGCATCGATGCCGTCAAGCGAAGTGCCCGACATCAGGCCGACCACAACGGTCGGCCCTCCATCCTTCCATGGTGAGAACATCATACTTTACACCTCCCCATACAGCAGATAAGGGGTCCGCATCGTTCTCCACAACTCCGCATCCTTGCCCCACTCGGCAACAATGCGCTGGAGTCCGGCTTCTTCGTGGATGTGCCGCCGGACATCTTCGCTGCCCGTTAGTAAATCAATAAAATACCGGTTGCGTCCCTCCGGTGGGGTAAGCCACTGGAACTGATCCGGGTACATTCGGCTGACCAGGTGCAACAGCACAAGCCCTGTACGCACAGCTTCCACTTTTGCCGAATTCGTTACAAACAACATCACCCCGCCGCATCCTTCGCCCTGATGCTTCGAGAAGGTGGGTGTCATGTACATGGAATGGGCATGCACACCCGGCAGTCCGTACGCGTTGAATGCCTTCGCCAGCTCTTCGCCATCGACCCATGGAGCACCGATCCATTCGAATGGCCGGGTCGTTCCCCTTCCTTCCGAAAGATTGGTCCCTTCGAAGAAACAAGTCCCGCTGTACAGCCGCACCGTATCCATCGTGGGAATGTTCGGCGAAGGCAGCACCCACGGAAGACCCGTGTCGTTATAAACCATGTCGCGCGTCCATCCTTCGAGCTGAATCACATCCAGATCACATCCGGTCCCTCGCAAGTCATTGGCCATGCGCGCGAATTCGCCAATGGTCATCCCGGTGCTAATCGGAATCTGCCATCCGCCCACCATGGATTCATATCCCGGCTGCAGCAAACCGCCTTCACAGCGCTCACCGCCAAGCGGATTCGGCCGGTCCAGGACAAGCAAGCTCTTGCCTTGCTCAGCGCATGCCTCCATGACATAGAGGAGCGTGGTCAAATACGTGTAAAAACGCACGCCAAGGTCTTGAATATCGAAGATGACCGCGTCCACGTTCTTCAGCATGTCGGCATCCGGTTTACGCCGCGAACCATACAGGCTATACACCGGCACGCAGAATACCGGGTCCACTTCATCATCGACGTGCTTGCCTGCCTGCAGCTGACCTCGCAGCCCATGCTCGCAAGCAAACAAAGCCGTCAATTCGGACTCAGGTAAGCCTGCAATCACCTCAATAGATGAACGAAAATCCGACGTGAGCCCCGTCGGATTCGTGATGACGCCAAGGCGACAACCCGTGATTTTCTCATGCTTGATATTCGGCAGCATATCAATTCCGCTCCGCACGTTGCTTCTCATCATATGCTTACACCTCTCGCTTCCGAGGCTACCACACCGTCTTCCACCGGTTTAGCCTCTTCCGGATTCAGTACATTATACGTAACCTTATGCTGGTATATAGCCCACATACCGTTAAACAAAAATCCAAAGCCAACAACCGTAACCATCAGCGGAATCGCGACGCAGAAGGCTTGAAAGCATGCGCCCAGCGTATAGGCCGGAAACTTCAGGAACAGCTTGACACTGTGGGCCATGGCCTTGAAAATGCTCATCCCTTCCTGGATGACAAGCTGAAAGGTGTAGAATTGGGAGATGAGCGCCATGACAACAAAATAGGTTTGGAACACGCCAATCGCAAGATAGCCGATTCCCTCTTTGCCTCCGTAATACCACCAGGTGGACCATAGAATCAATGTCATCACCACGAAGAAGAAGCCCATGACGACGGCGGGTCCAAGTCCTTTAAGCGCACCTTGAAACACGTCTTTCAGCCTCGACTTGCCCCGTTCCGTTTTGCGGTAATAGGCATAACAAACACCGTAGAACAGCGGCATATACAGAACCGGCAGCAGCACCAGCGCTACCCATAGCGGCACAAACATAACCACCGTTACGAGCACCAGCGAGGTAATCATGCTGTATAAGGCCACCGCCGTGATCTCACGGTAAATCTCAACCCCGGTCTTCTTCAACACATCATTCAGCTTGCGCATAGCTTTCCTCTCCTCTTCGTCGTTGTTTACCAATCGATACGCTGTTCCGTCTCAGGATCGAAGAAATGCACCTTATCGAAATTGAAAATGAAGGTTTTGTCCATGCCCGGATAACCCGTCGTTTCCGGGTGAACCTTCGCGGTAACGGTCCGGTTTCCTATGCGGAAGTACACCAGGTTCTCAGAACCGAGATGTTCAACGACCTGAACCTTGGTGGAATACTTGTAATCCAGATTGGTTGTGCCTGGCATATCCTCGCCGGTAATATGCTCAGGGCGAACCCCCAGAATAAGATGCCCATTGTCGTATTTGCTCAGCGCACCCGCCATCGCGTCCGGAATGGTGAATACCCCGCCTTCCATCCGGAGGACATTTCCTTCCTTATGCACATCGATAAAGTTCATCGGCGGGGAGCCGATAAAGCCGGCTACGAACATGTTCTGCGGTTTCGCATACAGCTCAGTTGGTGATGCGATCTGCTGGATAATGCCGTTGTTCATCACGACGATCCGCTCACCGAGCGTCATCGCTTCAACCTGATCGTGCGTTACATATACAATGGTGGCTTCCAGACGCTTGTGCAGCTCGGACAGCTCTACCCGCATCTGCACGCGAAGCTTCGCATCCAGGTTCGACAGCGGCTCGTCAAAGAGGAACACCTGCGGGTCGCGCACGATGGCCCGCCCAACCGCCACACGCTGACGCTGTCCACCGGACAGCTCGCGCGGCTTCCGGTCAATCATCGACTCCAGGCCGAGAATGGATGCTGCCTGCGCTACCTTTTGCTCAATATAAGCCTTGGGCTTCTTCAAGTTCTTCAAGCCGAAGGAAAGATTCTCGCGAATCGTCATATGCGGATACAGCGCATAATCCTGGAACACCATGGCGATATCCCGGTCTTTCGGATGAAGATTGTTCACCACCCGGTCGCCGATGACGATATCGCCGGACGTCTGACGCTCAAGGCCTGCAATCATGCGCAGCGAGGTGGTTTTGCCGCAGCCGGAAGGACCGACAAATACCACGAACTCTTTATCATTGATCACAAAGTCCGACCCCGCTACAGCGGTAAAGGTCCCTTTGTTGTCGTCTACAAATTCTTTTCGTATATTACGGAATTCTACGCGTGCCATAACTTTGCCTCCTTCTAGCCTTTAACGGCTCCAATGGTGATGCCTTGCAGGAAATAGCGCTGAAGCGAGAAGAACAGGATCATCATCGGCAGTGCCGCGACGGTTGCTCCAGCCATAAGTGCGCCGAAATCGGTCGTGTCCGCATAAACGAAGGAAGCCAGACCGACTTGAATGGTCCTCATTTCCGTCGAATTTGTCACGAGGAAGGGCCAGAAGAAATCGTTCCAGGATGCAACGAACGTGAAAATCGCTAGCACGGCAAGACCCGGTTTAGCCATCGGAAGAATGACTTTCCAGAAGATGCCGAATTCCCCGCAAGCGTCGATACGCGCTGCATGAATCAGAGAGGTAGGCAGCGATGACATGTACTGCTTCATCAAGAAAATGTTGCCCACGCTTACAATGCCGGGAAGAAGTATAGCTGTGTATGTATTCCCGAGATCAAATACGTCAATCATCAAAATATAGAGCGGAATCAGCGTCACTTGTGCCGGGATCATCATCGTGCTGAGCAAAACCCAAAATACCGCTTTGTTCCCCGGGAACTTCAGCTTCGCAAAGGCATACCCTGCGAGTGAGGCCAGGAACACGTTGGTCACCGTCAGGATGGACGAGATTAATAAGGAGTTAAAGAGCCATCTCATGACGTTGGTTTTGCCAAAAAAACGCTCGTACGGGGCCACGGAAAATACGTCCGGAATCATTTTCGGGATAAACGAAGCCGCTGATTTGGTGTCCTGCACAGAGCCAATCAACATCCAGTACATCGGAATGATCGTCAGAACGCTCCATACCACCAAGATGACCGAAGCCACAATCAGCATGATCAATTTTGATCTTGATTTCATAGGTGCACCCCCTTTTAGCTTCAGAAATATGCATTAATACTCCACGTCGGACGAGAAGTATTTGAACTGAATGATGGAAATGACAATAATCAATGCGGCTAATACAAAAGATTGCGCTGCTGCGAGTCCAAATTCATAGAAGTTGAAGGCGGTGCTGTAAATTAGGTAGGCGATGGTTGTTGTCGCGAAGTTCGGACCGCCCTGCGTCATCAGATACACTGAGATAAATACCTGGAAGGACGTAATGACGCCCGTGACCAGCAGATACAACGTGGTTGGTTTCATCAGCGGCCACGTAATGCGCCAAAATTTGGACCAACCGCTGGCATGGTCAATATCCGCAGCTTCATAGAGAGATTTGGGAATCCCGCCCATGGCAGCTAAATAGAGAATAATGCCCGCACCATGAGAACCGAGCCAGTTCATCAAGATGAGCGAAAAGAGTGCGGTGTTCGATTTGCCGAGCCATATGACCGGGTCAAATCCGAACAATCCAATGAAGCGATTCAACAGCCCCGCATGGGTCGGATCGTAAATCGCGAGCCATACGACCGAGATGGTGACGCCGGAAGCAACGGCCGGCAAATACATCGTAGCCTTGAAGAACGTCTGCCATTTATTCTTCATCTGAAAAATAAAAAAGGATAACGCATACGTGATGACAATGTTAACCGGAACGGTACCGATCGTGAATAAAACTGTATTCCTCATGGATTTCCAGAACACTTCATCCTGTACCATCCGTGTGTAGTTGTCCGTTCCAATCCATTCGGAGCCCATCACGCTATATTCCTGGAAGCTCATCAGAAAGGCGGAGGCGACCGGGTAAAGCGTAAATATCAAGAACAACAGTACGGGAGCCAAAATGAATAAATACGCCCATCCATATTCGCGTAGATAACCCTTCATTGGGGGACGCGAGGGCCGGGTTTGCGCCGGGGCAGTCTGCATTTGATTTCCTCCTTTGCGCACAGGTGAAGTATTTTCATGAAGCCTTTTGGAGCCTGAATTGATTGGTTTAAAAAGGGAGTGACCCGTTTTGTTCCTGCTAAGGACAACGGGACACCCCCTTATAACTTCAATTACTGTCCTAAAATTTGTTTGCCTTTATCCTTGAAGTCCTGCGCGATCTGCTCCGGTGTCTTCTCTCCCGAGAACAGCGCCTGAATGTTCGGCTTCACCACTTGCTCCTTGAACTTCTTCTGGTTGCCTGAGGCATCTGCATCGAGGTTCAGGGTCACCGGAATTTCTTTGAAGTTTGCGAAAATTTCCGCTGCTTTAATTGTGGATTCCGTACCGAGTCCTTTGCCTTCATAAAACTCCGCTTGGGATTTACGCACGAAAGGCAACACCAGTTCATTCGCGGAATTACCGGCTTTCGCGCCGCTCAGTCCTTCCATGATCAGGAACGTGTTCTTCGCATGCTCTTCGCCTTTATCCTTCTTCTGCTTGAAAGCGACATAGCCTTCACCAAACATGGATGTCTTGCGCTCCGCCCCGTCATTATGCGGAACCGGCAGCAGGACGAACTCGATTTTCGCGCCTTGGACTGTACCGCTGTCAATATCCTTCGCGCGGTTCTGGAGCATCACATCGTAGTAAGGAATCGCTTTGGACACAACCGCGGCTTCCTCTGCATAGAACAGATCCATCCGTTTCGCCGGCGTAATCGCGGCAGTCTCGGCAGGCAAATGCCCGGCTTTCATCAGATCGGACACGAATGTCATCGTATCCAGAATCCGCTCGTCGTTCCATTGGAACTCGCCTTTATCGTTCAGAACGTCCGGCATGCCGTTGCTGCGTGTCAGCATTTCCATGAAGTCCAGGGAAGTACCGTCCGTCACCAGCGCATACTGCGTATTTCCGTTCGGAAGCTTCTTGGTCAGCTTCTCGGCAGCTGCCTTAAATTCGGTCCATGTCCAGCCGTTCTCTTGAATAGCCTTCCAGTCGATGCCTGCTTCTTCAAGAATCTTCTTGTTGCCGCCCCAAGCCCAGAGGGATTGGTACAGCGGAAGTCCATATTGTTTGCCCTGGATTTGGCCCAGTTCAAGCGTTCCCGGCAGGTAGTCGTTTTTGATCTCGTCAGTAATATAAGGGGAAAGCTCCAGTGCAAGGCCCGTATCCACATAAGCTCCATCCACCGCGTGGAAATAGAGGTCAGGCGGGTTACCGGCATTCAAGGCCACATCGAACTTCTTCGGCCCCTCAGCCCAGGAGAGCACTTCGGTTTGGACTGTAATGTGCGGATATTTTTCTTTCAGATCCGCCACATGCTCTTTCAACTCATCTTCGTATTTACCATGAACCGGATAGGTCCAGACGACAACCGTATCCTGCTTCGGTGCGGCCTCACCGTTTCCTTCCGAAGTGGTCCCGGATCCGCCTTCCGGAGTCTTCGCCCCGCCGGATCCGCCGCAAGCTGCGGTAAACACGAGCATCAAAGAAGCCAACAATGTAAGCCAACCTTTTTTCTTCATGTACTACTCCCCTTATCATTTATATATTTGTGGTTTTCGCTATCAACTACAACCGCTTGATCGCTTGCCGGCTCTCATCCAGGTATTTCACTGAATTCTCGTAATTCCGGCTGGCGACGCCAAGATATAAAATATCGATAAGATTAAGCTGCGTAATACGAGAGGACATCGCGCCACTGCGAATCTCGTTCTCCGTGGAGGAGGTGTACAAGGGAATGTCCACCGATCGGCTCAAGGTAGAATCACCGTATTTGGTAATGCCAATCGTCTTGCATCCCTTCTCCCTCGCAATGGCTGCTGCGCGGATCACTTCATCCGTTTCACCGGAGTAGGAAATGCATACGGCCGTATCATCTGGCGTCAGCAGCACCGCCGAGGTGAGCTGAACATGTGGATCCGGAAAAGATATGCATACCTTATTAATCCGCAAAAATTTCTGTTGAGCATCCATCCCGATCAGATTGGAAGCCCCTACCCCGAACATGAAAATGCGCTTCGACTGTTCGAGGGCCAGAACGGCCTCTTCTACCTTCCCTTCCTCCATAATCTTCATCGTATCCCGAATCGATTGAATGTTGTTGTTCGAGACGTTCTGTATAATTGCAGAAATGCTGTCATTGGGCCGGATATCCTGATACCCGGTGGCTAATGGCTCCTGCAAGTCTCCGGCTACCTTCAGCTTCAGATCCTGATAGCCTTTGAAACCCATCGTTTTGCACAGGCGTACTATGGCAGCCTGACTGGAACCGCTTCGGACTGCAAGATCCGCGACCGACATCTGTATCATCTCTGCCGGTTCCTGCAAAATGAAGGCTGCAACTTTGCGCTCGGACGGATTTAATGAATCATACACCTCACGCAATCGAACCAATCCGCCGTTCATTTCTTGCCCCCCTTTACAAATAATCCTCTGATGATCTCCTATATGTAACATTACTTTACACAACTTGAATGAAAGCATGACTGGTATCGCTTTCAATATCAGTGGATTGAGTTTATTATAAATTGTATGAAATTATATTTCAATACATAATTCATGATTTAAAATTTTATTTTACAACACTTCCGTTTTCTCCTATACTGGTTATAGAAAGCGAAGTGGTTCAATATGGAAATTTTTATCGGTGTGGATGGTGGCGGTACCAAGACCGAAGCAACCGCTATCAACAGCGCTGGAGAAGTGTTGTCCCGGTTTACCGGAGGTTCCACCAATCCCTACATTGTAACCTTTGATAAAGCGATGGAGGAACTCCGAACGGTGTTGGATGGGCTTCTGGCACCTCTTTTTAATAAGTCATTAATATTTACATCAATATGTCTTGGAATGTCAGGTATAAGCTCTGCAGAAGAACGACGTCGTGTTCAGTCCTTCCTTCATTCCTATTTCCAGCAGCGGCAGCTCTCGATGCGTATTTACATGCGCTCGGAAGCCGAAATTTCATTAATGGCCGTACTGGAACGTCAGTATGGAATACTTGCGATCTCGGGAACCGGATCCAATACCTATGCTATAACCAAATCGGGAGACATCCACCGCGTCGGTGGCTGGGGACATCTTCTCGGAGACGAAGGCAGCGGCTATCAGATCGGACTTCAGGCTCTAAAATCTGTCATTAAGAGCCACGAGGGCATTTTGCCACCCACCATCATGAGCAGCCTGATTGTTGCAGCCTATCCTCTCCAGCATATTACCGATCTCAAATCTTACATTTACCAGCCCGCTATAACGAAACAGGATATCGCATCCTTCGCCCGCTGCTGCATAGAAGCAGCCGAAGCCGGTGATGAAGCAGCAAACCGTATCATCCGGCAGCAGGCAGAAGAACTGGCCGATACAACAAGCGCTCTCATCAGGCGGCAAGCTGAATTCGCAGAGAGTGAACTCGTGCGGATCGGCTCGATCTTCAAACATTCGCAATCGTTTCGGGAAACGTACACTAGCATTCTGCTAACGCGTTATCCCCGCCTCCGGTTCCCCGAAGGAAATCGTGAACGTACACCCGCCCATGGCGCGGCCCTGTTAGCCTGCAAGCTATTTACAGAAGGCGTCTCTGACTTGCTGTAGCTTTACATCAGTGCCCGTCCATATTCCAAGGCAAAAAAGGAGACCTGTCTCATGACGAATATTCTAAGTCAATTGACAACCGAACAGCCTCATGAAAATACGCAGAACATTGATCAGTTGAGCTCAGAACAAATTATGATCCTCATCAATAGCGAGGATAGCCTGATCACCGATGCGATCCGCGAGCTTATTCCTCTTATAGCCAGAGCGGCAGATCTCGTAGTAGAAGCTTTCCAGAAGGGCGGCAGATTGTTCTATATTGGTGCCGGAACCAGCGGTCGAATCGGGATTCTGGATGCATCCGAGTGTCCGCCTACCTACGGGACAGACCCTTCCATGGTGCAGGGATTAATCGCAGGGGGTTTCAGAGCCGTGAAGGAAGCTATCGAAGGTGCCGAGGATAGCGAAGAGCTGGGTGAACAGGATATCCATGAAAACGGGATCAACGAGAAGGATGTTGTCATCGGCATCGCTGCAAGCGGCCGCACGCCCTATGTTCTTGGTGCAATGAGACGCGCCAAGGAGCGTGGAGCCGTTGTCATCGGACTCTGTAATAACTACGAATCGCCGATGCATCAGTACGCGGATTTTGTAATCGAAGCTGTTGTCGGACCGGAAGTGATCATGGGCTCCACGCGGATGAAGGCCGGTACTTCGCAAAAGCTGATTCTGAACATGCTGACAACGACCGCCATGATTCGAATCGGCAAAGTGTACAAAAACCTGATGGTCGACCTCAACCCGTCCAATAACAAGCTTGTGCATCGCGCCAAACGCATCATCACCCTAGCAACGGGAGCATCTGAGGATGCTGTCGAGAAGGCATACCATGAATCTGGCGCCCATGTCAAAACCGCCATCGTGATGCTTCTGGCTAATGTCAATGCCGCAGAAGCGTCCAAACTTCTTGACGGTACCAGCGGATTTGTTCGCAGCGCGATCGATATGAAAACGACGAAGTAGCATAACACGTGCCCTTCTATGACCTCTCATGCACATCGATCGTAAAATGAAACGGGATATCCCATGATCATGTTGATCTGGAGATATCCCGTTTATTTGTTAGCTAGCATGGACCTTCATTTACTATTAGTCTTCACCATACTAATGGGCCGATTGGTCTCGTCGTTCCTTGTTGTCCGATCATGCCCTTATCGGATCAATCAGATTTAGCCCCACTCATAGAACCGAGCCTTCTTGAAATCCATAAGTTCATCGACCCTTGTCCGACTTCCAACCTACCTGTTGTTCACTCCATGCCCACAGGCGAGCGGCAAGTTTCGGATCCCTTGCCTTCTCGGTGGTCTTGGCCGGTTTGCATTTGACGTAATATTCCCCTGTCACATTCTCTACTTCAGGGCTTGAAGCCAAGTAAATCGCTGTCCGTGCACCTTCCTGCGCGGTTAGAAAGAACGGACCAAGCAGCTTATGGACCGCTTTGCCAAAGCCTGTATCCCGGTTCACGCCAATGCTGGTACTCACTGCACCGGGATGGAGCGCATTGACCGTTACCCTTGTCGGCTGCAGCCGACGAGCGAGCTCTTTCGTAAATAAAATATTCGCCAATTTGGACTGCGCATAACCTTTGACCACATTGAATCCTTTACCAAGATTAGGGTCATCCAAGTGGATGCTGCCCACTTTGTGTGCGCCAGAGGATACGTTCACAACCCTCCCCTGGCGGGCACGCTGAAGAGGCTCCAGGAGCTCGTTCGTCAGTAAAAAATGCCCCAGATGATTGACTCCCATCATGGCTTCATATCCGTCCTGCGTCAATTCCCGCTTGAGGGTGACCACACCCGCGTTGTTTACCAATACATCGAGCCTGTCGTATTTGGCCTTAAAGCCGGAAGCAAAAACTCTGATGCTATCAAAAGAGCCCAAATCCAATGTCATCAGCTCAATTTTCGAGTTGCTGCTCTCTTGCAACGCTTGCCGAAGAGCCGCTTCTCCTCTGGCTTGGCTCCGACAAGCCATGACGACGTGCGCTCCCCCTTTGGCCAGCTCCACGGTTGTCGCCAGGCCCATTCCGGAGTTCGCTCCTGTCACGATGATGATTTTCCCTGTCATGTCATTCATCCACAGACCTCCTGTTTCGTATGCCTTCTACCATTGTAATAAGAAAAACGTCTATCGACGTACTTTCTCAGAAGACAGACCGCATTTAGCGGAAGTTTTTCTTGCGAGATAAGGATGGTAAGCCTCTGAAGTTTATACTTTCTAATCTCTAAAAAAAAAGTCCCGCCACCAACATCCATTTGGAGACGAGACTTAATTAACGTACTGGATAAAGCTTATGTCAGGCTTAAACGCCTTAGGCGCCGCCATTCATCGCAAGTATGATAGCAGCCAGACCGAAACAGAGATTGAGCAAGCACAGAAATACTAATGTCTGCTTCTGATTGAGTCCCGTTGCCAGCAAACGATAATGCGCCTGGGATGCATCGGCCTGATAGATCGGCTTCGACTGAAGCATTCTGCGGATGACTACGATGATATTATCGAAGATCGGCACGCCCAGTGCGAAGATTGGAACGAATAAGGACGCCAGGGTTGCCCCTTTAAACGCACCATCCAGAGCAATAATCCCGAGTATGAACCCAAGGAAAGTGGCTCCGGCATCCCCCATAAACACTCTGGCCGGCGGCTTGTTGTACTTTAGATATCCTAGCGCGGCACCTACAAGAATGACAGCGAGCAGCGCGGATTCGCCTCTGCCCAGCGTAATCGCCACAACAAACAGCGTACCTCCGGATATGGCGGAGAGTCCTCCGGCAAGACCGTCGATGCCATCCGAGAAATTAATGACTGTCGTTACACCGAAAATCCACAGAATCGTTAAGATGAGCTGCAGCCATTCCGGCAGGTTAATATACTGACCCGTAAACGGATTGTTGAATCCTTCAAACGCGATGCCATAGCTGTATACAACGACGGCTGCGCTGACCTGTACAATGAGCTTCGGCAGCGATGCCAGCTCCTTGCCCTGGGACTTATACCAATCGTCCACGAGGCCAATCCCGAGAATCAAGGCGCTACCGATAAAGATACCTACCGCTTCCCTTGAAATGACGCCGGTAAGTGCAAAATAAGTGATGAAAAATCCGATAAATATGGCGATTCCCGCCGTCAGCGGTATCGGCTCGCGGTGTATTTTCCGCTCGCTGTCCGGCCTTGGCTTGTCCACAAAATCAAGCTTGATCGCAAGCTTGCGAAATGGCGGAATCAGGACCAATACCAGCACCATAGATATGACAAACGCCGCAAAATATAGCATAGTTTCCTCCCAATAAATGATGAATAATGGAGAACATTGCAATCTAAGTATATGACTTATATCGAACTCTATCAACCTATTAGAAAGAAAAAGACTGCTGCATCAGTAGAATTTCTACTTAGCAGCAGCCCTCCCGGACTTTACAGGTCAAGACTCCTTCTTCACCGCAAGTCCGATGATCATAACGATAAGTGCCAGCAAAGCAATCAACTGATCGATGGTCATGGTCAAAAGCCTCCTTCAAGCAGGATGGCTCTTGCCCGGGCTACACATCTCCCTCTCCCGTTAAATGCCTTACGTTTTCCCCACTACCATCTTATGAGGGCTTCCACCCGTTTTATGACGGGGACCACCAAAAAAACCTGCCCCCGTTCATAACAAACGGGAAGCAGGTTTCATCAGCTTAGCTTTAAAAATGAGGCACTGATATAGGGATGAGCGATTCGCACGAGCAGTGGGTGCTCACCCTGTTGTCCTCAGTGTTCCGTTTATGACATCGCTTCGGATTAAGGCTTCACCTTACTCCGTCACAATGTCATAAATCAATACAGGCGCATCCGCATGATCTGCAATTCGAATGCTCTCATACAGCTTCTGCTTCACGTCATCTACGTTCTCGCGGTTAGCATGAATGGTTACAAGGGAATCGCCCTTCTTCACGGCATCGCCGACCTTCTTGTTCAGCATCAGGCCTACAGCCAAGTCAATCTCGGATTCCTTCGTTGCACGACCGGCTCCAAGCAGCATCGCTGCGGTACCGATCTCATCCGCTACCAGCTCCGCGACAACACCGTCCTGCTGTGCAGGAAGCTCAATCAGATATTGCGCTTTCGGCAGTCGGTCGGGGTGATCCACCACGGACGGATCTCCGCCCTGGTTCTGGATGAATTCCTTGAATTTCTCCAATGCCTTACCGTTGCGGATAACCTCTCTTAACATCTCTTCGGCATCTTCAAGCGAATCTGCCTTTTGAGCAAGGAAAACCATCTGCCGGCCTAGAGCCAGGCACAGCTCCTCCAGATCCTTCGGACCCTCGCCGCGAAGTGCATCGATTGCTTCCTGTACTTCCAGCGAATTGCCGATCGCAACCCCAAGCGGCTGACTCATATCGGAAATGACGGCCATCGTTTTGCGGCCGACATTGTTGCCAATGCTAACCATGGCGTGTGCCAATTCCCTGGCATCCTCCACGGTTTTCATGAACGCGCCTGCTCCGGTTTTAACATCCAGTACAATCGCATCCGAGCCTGCAGCAATCTTCTTGCTCATAATGGAGCTGGCAATCAGCGGAATGGAATTGACGGTAGCCGTGACATCCCTAAGCGCATACAGTTTTTTGTCCGCCGGGGTGAGGTTCCCAGTTTGGCCGATGACGGCGATTTTATGTTGATTCACAAGGTTCACAAATTCGTCTTTGCTGATCTCCACATGAAATCCTTCAATGGACTCCAGTTTGTCAATCGTTCCTCCGGTATGGCCGAGGCCGCGTCCGGACATCTTCGCTACGGGAATATCCAGTGCCGCTACAAGCGGAGCCAGAACGAGTGTCGTGGTGTCGCCTACGCCCCCGGTGGAGTGTTTATCAACCTTGATTCCCTCAATTGCGGACAGATCAATCGTTTCTCCGGAGTTTACCATTGCCATCGTCAGGTCCGCCCGCTCCCGGTCGGTCATGTCCTGGAAATAAATCGCCATGTTCATGGCGCTCACCTGATAGTCGGGAATATCTCCCTTGGTATATCCGTCGATGAAGAAATTGATCTCTTCTGTTGTCAGTTCCTTGCCGTCTCGTTTCTTCGCAATTAAATCAACCATTCTCATCGTACATTCTCCTCACTGTTTGCGATGATTGTATTTCTTCCACGGGCCTCACTACAAATGCGGATTGTTCTTCTCGCTGTTGCCCCGCTTCACTTCTCCAAAACAATTCCGCCTTCTTCGTTGGGACAGTTTCCTTACAACGAAATCGCCGTATCCAACGCGACTTCCATCATCTCGTTAAACGTCGTTTGGCGCTCCTCGGAAGAAGTCTCTTCCCCTGTCAGCAAGTGGTCACTTACAGTCAGGATCGTCAGGGCATTTACGCCGAATCGTGCGGCAATCGTGTAGAGGGCCGTTGTCTCCATCTCCACGCCCAGCACGCCATGCTGCATCAGCTTCTCAACCACTGATTTGTCCTCACGGTAGAATACATCGGACGTGAACACGTTACCGACATGCATCTGTAGGCCCTTCTCCTTGCCGCGCTCATACGCGCCGAGCAGCAGCGGGAAGCTGGCGATCGGGGAGAAATCATAACCGTTAAAGTGGTGACGGTTCATGCCGGAATCCGAGCAAGCCGCCTGGGCCAGTATGACGTCGCGTACACGAACATGCTCCTGCATCGCACCGCAAGTTCCGACACGGAACAGATTTTTGACGCCATAATCCCGGATGAGTTCATTGACATAAATCCCGATGGAAGGCACGCCCATACCCGAACCTTGCACGGAGATGCGTTTTCCTTTGTAGGTTCCCGTAAAGCCGAGCATACCCCGCACTTCGTTGTAGCAGGTCACATCCTCCAAATACGTCTCGGCAATAAATTTAGCCCGCAGCGGGTCGCCTGGCAGGAGAATCGACTCCGCAATATCTCCTGGTTTCGCTCCAATATGTGTACTCATGTCCTATTCCTCCACGTTTTCGATTATTTCAGATCATTCAAAAAGCTTGTTCCGTGCTCTGGCAGCTTCACGCCGAAGTTGTCGGCAACCGTGGCGCCAAGGTCAGCAAAGGTCTTGCGAAGCGGCAGTTCCTTACCCTCCGCAAAACGTGGAGAATAAACAAGCAGCGGTACGTATTCACGCGTATGGTCCGTTCCTTTGTAAGTCGGATCATTCCCGTGGTCGGCCGTGATGATCAGTAGATCCTTTTCCGTCATTTTCTCAAATACCTCGGGCAGGCGCTGATCGTAATCCTCCAACGCTTGGCCATATCCTTTCGGATCGCGCCGGTGTCCGTACACCGCATCGAAATCCACGAGGTTCAGGAAGCTCAGTCCCTTGAAGGATTCACCCAGGGTTTGCACCATTTTATCCATGCCGTCCATATTCGAAACGGTTCTGACTGCCTTCGTAATGCCTTCGCCATCATAAATATCGGAGATTTTACCAAGGGCAATGACGTCAAGACCAGCATCCTTCATCTCGTTCATCGTGGTACGTCCGAAAGGCTTCAAGGCATAGTCATGCCGATTCGCCGTACGTTTGAAGCTCCCCACCTCGCCAATGAACGGACGCGCGATGATCCGGCCGAGCATATAAGGATCTTCCAGCGTGATTTCGCGGCAGAATTCGCAGATTTCGTACAGCTCTTTCAGTGGAACGATATCCTCATGCGCAGCGATTTGAAGCACGGAGTCCGCCGAGGTATAGATGATCAAAGCCCCCGTTTTTACGTGCTCTTCGCCAAGCTCTTCGATAATCTCCGTTCCGCTGGCCGGCTTGTTGCCGATGACCTTGCGTCCGGTCTTCTCTTCAATGCGCTGGATCAGCTCATCCGGGAATCCGTCCGGGAACACGCGGAATGGCGTATCGATATACAAGCCCATGATCTCCCAGTGACCCGTCATGGTGTCTTTGCCATTCGAAGCTTCCTGCATCTTCGTATAGTAAGCCCGAGGTTTGTCCGCGACAGGGACTCCCTCGATCTCCCGAATGTTGGACAGCCCGAGCGCTGCCATATTCGGCATGTTGAGCCCGCCGCATTCGCGGGCGATATGCCCCAGCGTGTCGGATCCGATATCGTCAAAATCAGCCGCATCCGGTGCTTCACCAATACCTACAGAGTCCAATACGATCAAGTGAATTCGGTCAAAACGTTCCATATCCATTGCTCCCCCTCATATATGAGTTTTTAATCAAACTATCCATAAGGCTCGCTTGTAGTAGTCCTTCAAACCTGGCTTACAGGAACAGTCCGGTAATCGTGGCCGACAGCACGCTCACCAGCGTTGCGCCGTACAACAGCTTGAGGCCGAAACGCGCAACCACGTTCCCCTGCTTCTCGTTCAGGCCTTTGACCGCGCCAGCAATGATGCCGATCGAGGAGAAGTTCGCAAAGGACACCAGGAATACCGATACGATACCCACGGTGCGTTCGGACATATTCGTGAAGTTGGCCAGGTTAAGCATCGCTACGAACTCATTCGATACCAGCTTCGTAGCCATAATGCTGCCTGCATCCACTGCCTCTTTCCAAGGCACGCCCATGACAAAAGCAAATGGAGCAAAAATGAATCCTAACAGCTCTTGGAAGGTAATCCCGAAAATGATGTCAAAGATGCCGTTGATCATCGCGATCAACGCAACGAAACCGAGAAGCATCGCAGCAACGGTAATCGCTACCTTGAAGCCATCCATGATATATTCGCCCAGCATCTCGAAGAAGGATTGCTTCTCCTCCTCCTGCACCTCCAGGATATCCTCATCCTTCTCTACCTTGTAAGGGTTGACGATGGAAGCGATGATAAAACCGCCAAACAGGTTAAGCACAAGCGCGGTCACCACGTAGCGCGGCTCGATCATTGTCATATACGCGCCGACGATCGACATCGATACGGTGGACATTGCGGAAGCACATAGGGTATACATCCGCTGCTTCGGAATGAGGGCAATCTGTTTTTTTACCGAAATAAACACCTCGGATTGCCCCAGAATCGCGGAAGCTACCGCATTGTAAGACTCCAGCCTGCCCATGCCGTTGACTTTACTCAAGACGAGACCGATATATCTTACGATAAACGGCAGTACCTTAATATATTGAAGTATACCAATCAATGCGGAAATAAACACGATCGGCAGCAGGACGTTCAGGAAGAACGGAACTGCACCTTCATTGGCAATGCCGCCAAACACAAACTCAATCCCGGCTCCGGCGTAGTCAAGCAGCGCTTTAAACGTATTCGCTATCCCTTTAACAAGATACTCGCCGACATTTGTGTGCAGCAGTATAAATCCAAGGATCAGCTGCAGCACAATCATGACAGCCAGCGGACGGTAACGGATGTGGCGCTTATCATTGCTGATAAGGAACGCAAGACCGAATACGACCAGCAAACCTAGTATGGCGATTATAAATTTCATCGTCGTTGTTCCCCCATAGGTGATTTTTTTGATATGACACGGCTACCGAATCATCGAAAACCGGATATTGGCAAAAGCATTTAGTAGGAAGAGCTGGATTGTTGGCCCTCCATAATTTTCACGCCGGAGCTGGCACCGATACGCGTTGCACCCGCTTCGATCAAGCGTTCCATATCTTCCTTGCTGCGTACCCCGCCGGAAGCCTTCACGCCGGTGTTCTCGCCAACCGTTTTGCGCATCAAGGCTACGTCTTCTGGTGTCGCTCCGCCCGTGGAGAACCCTGTTGACGTCTTCACGAAATCGGCTCCTGCTTGCACAGACAGCTTGCTTGCACGTACCTTTTCTTCCTCTGTCAGAAGGCTTGTCTCAATGATGACTTTAACCAGAGCTTTGCCTTTCGCCGCGTCCACTACAGCCTGAATATCGTTCAGTACAAACTCATCGTTACCATCTTTAAGCGCTCCAATGTTAATTACCATATCAACCTCTTTAGCCCCGTTAGCGATAGCGTCCTTCGCTTCAAAAGCTTTTACCGCGGATGTCGTAGCTCCCAGAGGGAAACCGATGACCGTGCATACTTTGACGTTGGTGTCTGCTAGCTGCTCAGCACAGTAGGATACCCAAGTCGGGTTCACACAAACCGAAGCAAATCCGTACTTTTTGGCCTCATCCGTAATTTTCGTAATCTCAGCTTGGGTTGCATCCGCCTTCAAGAGCGTGTGGTCGATCATTCCTGCTATATTCATCTGGTTAAAACACTCCTTAATCTGTTTTTTTTGCAATCTTGTAAAAGCGCTATCATAACGCTTAATCCTTTAGACGGGACCATCATATCACAGCCCTGAACATATGTAAAATACATATTGAAAATATGTTCATTCCGATTTATGGCAATGATATTTATCATTGTTGACTAAAATGACAATTCATCATTCAGGAATAATCTAACAATTCCCTCCGTTTACTATGCTCTATACCCGATCAGAGTAAACATAAACAGAAAAGAAGCCCCTCTTCCTGTACAGAGAGCTATTTTCAACGCACTAAAAAACACCTCATCCAGGCGAGCGCGAAGCTGTAGCGGCTTCAAATCTCCCTAAAATGAGGTGTCTATTTCATTATCCACATCAAGTTGAGCATTTCATGATAACAAGGCTTGCGCCGTGAACTGGTCCGTCACCAGAATGTTTGCATATTTACCGACCAGCGCAGCTCGAATGGCATCTACCTTTCGCTGCCCGCCTGCGACGAGAATGGATTTTTCCTTGTGCCGAAGATCATCCAAATCGATGCCCACCGTACGATTGTTAATATTCTCGCTGCACACCCTGCCCTCCGCATCAAAAAACCGGGAGCAAATATCGCCCGCGCCGATCTTCTGCAGAAGTTTCTGTTCTTCCTTGCTAAGATAGCCGAGCCTAAACAGAAGCGCGTCCTCATGAACAGTACCGACCGTGAACATGGCGATGTTGGCTTGTTTGCCTAATTGGATAATCCGCTGGATATGCCGGTCCCGCTCCACCATTTCTTTCAGCTCGGTGGTGTCAAAGATGACGGGCAGCGGCAAATATCTCGCCATCGTGTGGTACGCCTCAGCAAACAGATTGACAATCTCTGCGGCATACGTGTTCACATGCGAGTGGCTGACGCCGCCCTTCAACTGCACGACCTCAACGCCCCGAACGGGCTTCTGCTGCAGCTGAAGTGCCACGGCATGCATGGTCGTTCCCCAGGTCACGCCGATAATATCGGCATCCTGAACTGTTTCATGCAGGTAATCGGCTGCCCTTTTGCTGATATGCTTCTGGATTTCGCGGTATTCATTGATGGGGGAATAACTCACCAGCACCTGTTCCAGTTCGTACTTCTTCTTCACTCCTTCGCCCAAAGCGTCCAGGTCCTCGAGAGGGTCCACAATGCTGATCTGCACATAGCCCTGCTCCTTGGCGTGCTGAAGCAGCCTGGAAACCGTAGGACGTGAAACGCCGAGTCTTGTCGCGATATCCTGCTGGCTGTAATCCGACATATAATACAATCTTGCCGCCTCAATGCTAAGGCGCTGTTTATCCTGATCCATGATCCAACCCACTTTTATTTATGTCGTAACCGAATTGGGTACATTATACATTGTTCTTTGGCGGATTTCGATAGCCTCCGTTATTGTCAAAATAAACAAGCGCCCGATCAACAATCGTATGCCTGACATCTCAGGCGATACAACGTTAACGACGGACGCTTGCAAGGGATCAGCCTATACTGGCTGAACGTATTCGAGCGGAGATACCCGGCCATAGGAGGTCTTCGCGCCTTGGAGCGGCGCTGCCCATGCCACGGCATTCGTAATTACCTGCTGAATTTCAGGTTGGTGGTAGGTAGGGAATGCTTCATGACCCGGTCTAAAATAGAACAGCTTGCCGCGTCCGCGCTTGTAACAGCAGCCACTGCGGAATACCTCGCCACCTTCGAACCAGGAGACAAACACCAGTTCATCCGGTGCCGGAATCTCAAAGCGCTCACCGTACATTTCTTCCTGCGGAACCTCGATATATTCTCCAAGTCCGCTAACGATCGGATGGCTGGGATCGATGACCCACAACCGCTCCTTCTCACCGTCATCGCGCCATTTCAGTGCGCCTGTATTCGTGCCGAGGAGGCGCTGGAAAATCTTCGAGCCGTGACCGGAATGCAGAACGATAATCCCCATGCCGTCGAGTACGCGCTGACGCACTTTTTCCACGATATCATCCCGCACTTCACCGTGAGCCACATGCCCCCACCAGATCAGAACATCCGTTGAAGCGAGCACCTCATCCGTCAGGCCGTGTTCCGGATCATCCAATACGGCGGTGCGCACGAAGAACTGTGCATCCTTTCCCAGAAAATCGGCAATCGTACGGTGGATGCCTTCAGGGTAAATCTTAGCGATCTGTTCATTATGTCTCTCGTGCCGGTATTCATTCCATACCGTTACATTGATATTAGCCAAGGGTAATGGCCTCCTTTAATATTGAAATAAAGCGACCTCTTATACATTCATCCCAAGTATAGGCTGTGTTACAATGAACGGGAATGTGTGAAAGTTACTCTTTTTGTACAAAAGCGACTTCGCGTTTTTTTGGGAGAGAGGGTGGAATTCGTGCTATCGATGAACGCTGACTATGTGCCAAGGATCAAACTGATGGGATTTGTCTCCTACAAGAACCCCTGGATTCATTTCAAGCGGAACACACACGAGTATATTCTGTATTTCGTGAAAAGCGGCGAGCTTCATATGCGGGAGAACGACGTTTCCCATGTGCTCAAGAAAGGCGACTTACTGGTCCTTGAACCGCATCTGGACCACGAGGGAACACAGAAACATCCCTGTGACTACTACTATATTCATTTTGAACACCCCGATATTCATCAAGCCCCCGAGCGGCCCTTGTCCTTGCTAGCCAAGCAATGGATCATGGGGGAGAACCAAACGGCAGGCAAAGATGACAGCAGGCAGCTATATTTCCCCAAGACCTGCACGCTAACCCAGAAAAAAAGCCTTCATCACATGTACCATGCCCTCGGCGAAATGCTGCAACTGTACAGACGGAAGCACTTTAACCGCAGTTTGACCGCGCTCAAATTCATGGAAATGCTGATCGAGCTGTCCCGTGAGAGCCTGTTCGATGAGCTGGAGAAGAACAGCCCGCACACCAAGTCCTATATGAAGGTGCATGCGCTGCTCGACTACATCCATGAACATTACGCCGAGAAAATCATCAGCTCGGAGATCGAGCAGCGATTCGAATGCAACTATGATTACATCAATCGGGTGTTCACTAAGCTTACCGGCCATACGATCATGCGCTATGTGAATCAGGTTCGAATCAATCATGCCAAGGAGTTAATCGAGGCCACCCACCTCAGCTTTGGGGAGATTGGGTATCTAACCGGCCTGGAGGATCCGTTCTATTTCAGCAAGGTGTTCAAAAAATATGTCGGTATGTCCCCCAATCAATACTATAAGCAGGTCCGCGAGAAGGAATAAGGTGAAGTGTACTCGTGGCTAAGCTCACGGTATAAAAGTCGCCCTATTGTGGATAGTTCCACTGCAAGCGTAACGGCTAACCTCCGGTTTTGGGGATAACCAGTCTCCTCCCACCAGTTAATAGGGAGTTATGCTTGCACTTCTCCACATTTGTTCACAAACGATGGATAACTACCATGAAATATATAATCGAAATTCGATTTGTGCAGAACGAACGGGGATAATGTTTATAACTCTGTGTATAAAGAACTTATTCAGGATGTTATGCACAGTCCTTCCGGTGTAAACTAAGCGTCCTTAGTTTGAATTATCCACATGCGTTGATTTGGATTTTTTTGCACTTGAATCCTAGGGGCAATGGCATACAAAAAGGCGAAGACAAGGAAGCCTCCTCCCTGTCTTCGCTTATTGTAAGGTGCCGCCCAGACGCGATAAATACGTTGCTATAAAACTACGGCTTTATACAACTTCGGACGTTTCCCTTCTGTAATCCCTCTTTATTTGCGCCCGTAATCGGCCTTAATCTCTCCCCAGCTCTTCGTTTGCCATTTCAGCACCTTGTTCTCATATGTATTGGTTCGAAGCCAGTGCTCGGCCCGGTCCACCAGATCCCAGATTTCTTGGGTTGACGCATCGCGCGGAAGCGTGGTGGCTACCTTCTTCTGCTTCAGCCATTTGAGTGCATTCATGGAATCGCTGTACACCGTTTTGGTGCTGCCCATTTTCTTCAGGTAAGCCAGCGCGTGGACGATGGCCAGAAACTCACCGAGATTGTTCGTTCCCTTCGAAATTGGTCCGCACGAGAACAGAATATCTCCTGTCTGCGTATCCACGCCTTTATACTCGACGGGTCCCGGGTTTCCCCGCGTCCCCACATCTACGGAGATGCTGTCATAATCGATCTCACCCGGTTCTTCGGCGGCAGATGCGCTGCTGCGCTTATAGCTCTTGGAACCTGAGCTGCCGGGCTTGCTTCCGGACTGCTGCCCCCAGTAATTTTTATAACCTGCCGCATAAGCCTGTTCCGCTTCGCTTCGGGATTCGAACGCCTTGAACTTCGCACCTGTAAACTGATTGACCTGCTGTTGGCATTCGCCCCAGCTTGTATAAATTCCGGGCACTTTACCTACCCAGACCACATAATATTTTTGCTTCGCCATCATAAACCTCCATTCCGAACTAACCTCTCTAGCGTACTATATCACATCCTCCGAAACCAACAAAAAAAGCGCCATCGTCTCCGATCCGCTTTCTGTGCTTGATCTTATTCAATTGTTCCTGTTTTGTCGGCTTCACTCTCACATGCTGTGACAGCGCACTATAATCTTCGTTGGTCTTTCTCATCGAGACGGCTAACCATGTTCCGGCACGTTCCGCTTTGCGGAGCGATTTTTGCGTTTTGGTACGGGCCATGAGGCTCACACTCCTTGTATTATGGGATTTCCTATATTGTACGGCAAAATGGAGGGGAATGGAACAACAGCCGGTCAGGTTCCGGCCACTATTTCATTTTCCGACTCATCCGATATCTCTTCTCCTTCTTCATAAAACCTATGATATAATACGGAATCATTGGAGAATAGATCCCAAACAGACAGGAGGAGTTGAACCGATATGAAACTGGAGCGGCTCATATCCATGATTTACATGCTGCTGAACAACGAGATCCTGTCCGCGTCTGCCCTGGCAGAGAAATATAACGTATCCCAAAGAACCATATACCGCGACATCGATGCGATCTGCGCAGCCGGCATTCCGGTTGTATCGTATCAAGGGGTGAACGGCGGGTATGGCATTATGGAGCAATACAAGATGGACAAAAGCTTGCTCGGCTCCTACGATGTCAGCGCCCTGATCACCATCCTGCACAGCATGTCAACGGTGTTTGAGGATGAACGGGCCATGGATACTATTCAGCGTCTGCAGACCATAGACCGTTCCGGCAACTCCGCATCGCAGGGATTGTCCATGGATATCGGGAGCTGGCGCTCTTACAACGAAAGCCTCCGTCTCCTTCGCCGCGCCATTACCGACAAGCATGTGATCTCCTTTCAATACATAAGCGCCAAGAATGAACGCATTCGCCGTAAAATCGAACCTCTGCGACTCATGTATAAATTCGGATCCTGGTATTTGTACGGCTTCTGCAGAACCAGAGCCGATTACCGCGAATTCCGGATTTCGAGAATGTCGGAGCTGTCCCCATCCGCCGAGCCCTTTCAACACCAGCATTCAGAGGAGCACACGCACGGGCCCCATCTTCAAGAGCAGAATCCGTACCACCGAGGGGAGCAGCATACCTGGGAGCCTTCACCCGATGCGATAGAAGTCATCCTTCACGTATCCCCCCGGGCCTTGGCCAAAGCGATGGATCGTTTCTATGATGTGCAGCGGGAATTTCATGAGGACGGCTCGCTCCGTCTCACGTTCAAGGTCGAACATCCGGATTCCTGGTGGTTCTGGTCTACCCTGCTGAGCTTTGGCGAGGATATCGAGATCATTGAGCCCGCTGACTTAAGGACGCGCATGCAATCCAAATTAGAAAAAATGCTGAAGGTTTACGCATAAGTATGACAGTCCGCTGTCATACTTTTTTATTTACAATGTTCCCAAGAAAGCAAAAACGAAGAAGCCAAAGGGGACGATCACGATGAACTATCCTGTCAAAATGTATGAGTACCATGTATGGGCCAACCAAGCGATATTCAACCGCCTGCTGGAGCTGCCGGGCGAATTGTACAATCAGAAAATAACGAGCATTTTCCCAACTGTATCCGAAGCGTTGATTCACATCTACACGGCGGATCTCGGATGGATGAACATTTTGTCCGGAATGGACATGAACCATGCTTTAGCGGAGGCCTTCCAGCTCCGAGACGAGCTTGAGTCCATTTCACTGGAGAGCCTAAACCTCCGGTTTATCGAGCTGTCAGAGCGATTCACGGCTTTTCTCAGTCAAAACCCTGACTTGGAACGGATCATCCGATTGGATAATCCTTATGCCGGGATCCGGGATACCCGTCTGTCCGAGATTATGCTTCATGTCGTGAACCACGGCACTTACCATCGTGGAAAAATTGCCGCCATGATGCGCCAGCTCGGAAGCTCCTCCGCGATGACCGACTACGCTTTTTTTTGGTACCAGAGTGAGCAGGAGTTGGTTCTTACCTGAATGACTCGAACCATAGCGGCAATCGCCCCCCGCCCCTGATCCAGAAATTCGATACCGGGTATTAGGCCGGCAAATACCGCACCCCAAAAAGCCTGCTCCAGAACCGGGTTCCAAAGCAGGCCTTCCTATTAAATATGTTCTACAATTTCAATTTGCGTCCTTCCGTCAATCGTACCCAGAAGCCGCCTTTGAAACTTTTCGGTTCATGGGAGATAATGAACGCCTGCGGCGACATTTTGGATAGTGACTCCATCAACCGCCGCTCGTTCTTCCGTTTCACAAGCACTTGAAGCACGAGCCGTTTGCCATCCTTGCCGTCCGCTTCCCAGGCCGTCACGCCATATCCCTTCTCCCGCAGGTTCATCGCCAGGTTCGTCTCAACGGAATTGACAATGACCTGTACCACGATGTACCCGAGGGCCAGATATTCCTCAATCCGGCTGCCGGCATACACACCAAGGCCGAAGCCCAGGCAATAGGCCGCCATATTAAAGGGATTGTCCAGATTTTGCAGGACGAGATTGAGTCCGAACAAGTAAACGAATACCTCCAGCATGGCCAGAAGGGAGGCAATCCCCCTTCTGCCTTTGATCATCAGAATCAGCCGCAGCGAAAAGATCGAGACATAGACTACGTTGATGCCGATGATGGAACCGATAAGTGTCAGCGAGATCATAGAGAATCACGGGTAGCGATATACTCCGGTCGTGGGCTCTGACCCGAATACGGCTGTTTGACCCTATTCTCTACGCTGTTATAGACCATAAAGATATTGCTGCGCGGCATCGGCGTAATGTTGCTGTTCGAACCGTGCATAATGTTGCAGTCAAAAATCACGATTGAGCCCGCTTTGCCGACCGGCGTGTCGATACCACTTTTCTGCACCATGCGTGTCAGGCTGTCATGATCTGGAACGCCGTACTCCTGCTTGCGCAGAGAATCCTTGAAATGATTCTCAGGCGTTTGGCCGATGCAGGCCACGAATTCCTTATGCGACCCAGGCACAACCATAAGCGGTCCGTTATAAGGATAGTTATCCTCCAGGGCAATGGAGCAGCTCAACGCTCTCATGCGCGGCATGCCATCCTCGACATGCCACGTTTCGAAATCGGAGTGCCAATAGAACTCCTTGCCCGTGAAGCCCGGCTTGTAATTAATTCGGGATTGATGGATATACGTCTCGCCTCCCAAGAGGTATTCCATAATCGCCAGGAGTCTCGGATGCTGGGATAGCTTCTTGAACACTTCATGGCTCTCATGCACCGCGAATACCGACCGCACTTCGTTCCCGCCCGGCTCCCGGATCACTTCATCCTTGTCCGATTCTCTTGCCGTTACCTGCAAACTGCGGGCTTCCGCCTGATATTTCGACAGCTCCTCTCGACCAAAGAAGTCTTCCAGGAATAAATATCCGTTACGCTCATAGAAGTCGGATTGCTCCTGCGTTAACGCAGCATCCGGACTCCATTCGGAATGAACGACAGGATCCTGTCTCTTTAGTATTCGGGGCTCCGCATGCACTCTTGAAGGATAAACGTCCAGTTCTTTTTCCTGAAGGGCCGACACATGATTATTAATCATCGCATATCATCTCCTTAGCCTGAAATTGGGGCGAGCAGCGGGTAGGTTCCTTCCTCATCGTGAACTTCAGCACCGGTAAGCGGCGGATTGAATACGCAGACCATCCGCATCTGCGAACGGGCTCTCAAATAATGCTTCTCGTGACCGTCCAGCGCGTACATCATCCCTGGGGATATCGAATAGGTCTCGCCGCCGACAACCTCGATTTCCCCTTCGCCTTCGATGCAGTACACGGCTTCGACGTGGTTTTTGTACCAGATCAGCGTCTCCGTTCCGGCCTTGATGAGGGTATCATTGAGAGAGAAACCCATGCCGTCCTTGGTGAGCAGCAGCCTTCTCGAATTCCATGTCTTGGTATCGATATCGTCCTTGGTATCCACGATCTCTTCCAAATGTTTAACAATCATGACAACCTCTCCTCTGCAGCTAATTGTTTCATACTGTTCTCAAATATCCCCAATCCCTGTGTCAATGTGTTCATTTCAATCGTCAGCGGCGGCATCAGCTTTGCCACTTCGCTGTGCGGACCCGACGTTTCCATAATCAATCCTTGCTCGAAAGCGATCTCGGACAGTCTGCCTGCGAGCTCCGACTTAGCAAAAGCAACCCCCTGAATCATGCCTCTGCCGCGAATTTCGCCGACGAACTGGGGGTAATCCTTCACAACGCCTTCCAATGATTGGCGAATCCGATTCTCCCTAATGCCGATATCGAGCTGGAAATCTTTCGTTTTCCAATAATTCAGCGCTTCGGCTGCGGCAACGAATCCGAGATTATTGCCCCGGAAGGTACCGTTGTGCTCCCCCGGCTCCCATATATCGATCTCCGGCTTGATCAGCGTAATCGCCATCGGCAAGCCAAAGCCGCCAATCGATTTCGAGAGACATATGATATCCGGCTCAATTTCGGCATCATCAAAACTAAAGAACGGCCCGGTTCTGCCGCAGCCCATCTGGATATCATCCAAAATAAGCAGCATCCCCTTATCCTTGCAGATGCGCGTCAGCTTCTGCAGCCATTCCCGGCTGGCGGCGTTCAATCCGCCTTCCCCCTGCACCGCCTCGACGATCACCGCAGCCGGAAGCGGAATGCCGCTTCCCGGATCATCCAGAAGCTTCTCCATATATGCCATCGTATCCACGTCATCGCCAAAGTAACCGTCATAAGGCATAAATACCGAATGGCTCAGATCCACGCCTGCGCCTTGGCGTTTGAAGGAATTGCCGGTAACCGCCAGCGATCCCAGCGACATGCCATGAAAGGCATTCGTGAAGCACAATACGGTACTGCGCCCCGTCACTTTGCGGGCGATTTTGAGCGCTGCCTCTACGGCATTCGTTCCGGTCGGACCGGGAAACATCACTTTGTGATCCCACCCGCGCGGCTTCAGGATGACCTCCTGAAATCGGGTCAGAAACGTTTCCTTTGCATCCGTAGCCATATCCAGACTATGCGTGACGCCGTCCTTCAGCATGTAGTCGACCAGCTTCTCGCGAATCCTCTCATTGTTATGTCCGTAATTTAAAGCACCTGCTCCCGCAAAAAAATCAATGTATTCATTGCCCTGCGTATCCCACAGCTTCGCATTCCGGGCCTTGTCGAAAACGGTCTGAAAACTCCGGCAATAACTTCTTACTTCCGATTCCAGCTTGTTAAACACAGTAAGCTTCGGTTTCTCCATGACTTGGTTGTCCATAGTTCCCTCCATTTGTTTAAATGTCATTGAAAAAGGGGCCAATCACGAATAACGGCTCATCTTCATGAGATGTCCCATCGGGGAACATTTCTGCTCCATAACCTACGGTTACGGTGCTGGGAATGGATTTCTCCTCGGCATAACCGAGAAACAAACGACGGGACGCCATGTTGCTCGGCGATACCGTAGCTTCAATATAACGGACACCATGGCATGCCTTCTGATTCATGAGACCTGTCAGCATCGCCTTGGCAATGCCTTGCCTCCGATGCGAATTAGCAACGGCAACTTGCCATACGAACAGCGTCTCCGGATTACGAGGAGAACGGAAGGCGGAAATAAAACCGATGATATCTCCTTCATGCTCGGCGATCATGCAGGTATCATGGAAGTAATCTCCAAGCATCATATAGCAATAAGGGGAGTTCAAATCAAGCGATCCGGTATCGCGTATGAGCTCCCACACCCGGGTGCCATCCCGTGCTTCCGGTCTTCGGTAAACAATTTTGGTTTCGGTATCCACAGCCATTCTATACAATCACCTCTTTCCAGAACTAATTTCCGTTGGAACGGAATCGTTGCAGGAAGCTCTGCAGCCGCTCGCTCTGGGGATTATCGAATATCTCCTCCGGCGGGCCCTGCTCAACGATCCTTCCGTCGGCTCCGAATATGACCCGGTCCGCGATTTCCTTCGCGAAATCCATCTCATGTGTAATCAGCATCATAGCCATTTCGCCTTCATCCGCGATTTCCCGGATGACCTCCAGCACCTCGCCGACCAGCTCCGGATCAAGAGCCGAGGTGACCTCGTCAAACACCATCACCTTTGGTCGCATGACCAGCGCTCTGGCAATGGCAACCCGCTGCTTCTGACCCCCGGACAGATTGGACGGATACATCTTCAGCTTGTCGGCCAAACCGACCTTGCCCAGCATGGAGACGGCCCGCTCCTCCGCCTCCTCTTTGGATAAACCCAGCACCTTGCGCGGGGCCTCCGTCACATTGCGAAGAACATTCATGTGCGGGAACAGATTAAAATGCTGGAAGATCATGCCTACTTTGCATCGCATCCGGTGCAAATGCTTTTCGCTGGCCCGAACCAGCTTCCCTTTCTCTTCCATATGCCAGAGCAGCTCGCCATCAACCTCGATGGTTCCTTCGGTGGGTTCTTCCAGCGTCATCAGCATCCGGCCCATCGTCGTTTTGCCCGATCCGCTCGGACCGATCACAGCCACCTTTTCTCCCGGCTGCATCTCCAGATCGATGCCCTTAAGCACCTGGAGATCACCAAACGACTTGGTCACGCCCGTATATTTCACAATCGGCTTGGTACCCGCAGCGGTAGCAGGATTGTTCTCCTGCTGCGACACCTTCGACGCTTCCGCTTGCTCATCGATCACAACGGCATTCAATAGACTCCCTCCTTTATTTTCCACGCTGCAGATTCATGCGTTTTTCCAGCCTTTGCACAAGCAAAGATGCGATATAACTGATGATCAGGAACAGAATCCCGACCAGCGTATACGGTTCAAATGCACGGAACGACTGCGACACGATATTTTTGGCCGTCAGCATCATCTCCACCAGCGTGATGGCGCATAGAATCGGCGTTTCTTTAAACATGACAATTAAATAATTGCCCAGTACCGGAATGATTGGCGGCACCGCTTGCGGCAGGATAATACTTCGCCAGGTTTGGGCTTTCGTGTAATTCAGTGCTGTCGCAGCCTCCCATTGTCCCTTCGGCACTCCCTCGATTCCGGAACGATACACCTCGGACAGATAGGTGCTGTAATGCAGCCCGAGACCGATGACCCCGGCATAGAAGGCCGGAATGGAAATTCCCGTTAGGAGCGGCAGACTGTAATACAGGAAGAAGACCTGAACCAGCAGCGGTGTATTGCGAATAAATTCAATCATTCCTTTGGTTATAAGCGACAACAGCTTAAATCGGCTCCGCGTCGCAAAGGCAAGCAGCAATCCGATGATTAATGCCACCACGAAAGCGCAGATCGTCACCCATACCGTCATCTTTAACGCACTCAAGAGCTGCGGCAGGATATCCCACACATAGTTCCAGTCCCACATGACTATAACCTCCCCGCTGTCCATTTACGCTCCAGCAGACGAACTGCCAGCGATACGAGCGTAGCAATGACAAAATACATGAGGAGCAGCAGTACCAGAATCTCGGTCGTCCAGGAGATGTAATTGTTGCGGAGCACCATCGCCTGATACGTTAAATCCGCCATCGTGATGAAATAAACCAGTGAGGTGGATTTGATGAGTTCCACAAGCTGATTTCCGAAAGGGGGAAGCATTCGCAAGGAAGCTTGAGGCAATATAACATTCCACAGCCTTTGCCAAGGCTTCAGATTAAGCGCTAAAGCGGCTTCCCACTGTCCTTTCGGAACGGCCAGCACAGCGCTTCGGACGATCTCCGATCCGTATGCGCCGAAGTTCAGCCCGATCGCCAGGATGGCCGCCAGCATTTTCGGAAGCTCGATGCCGATGAACGGAAGAGCGAAATACAACCAAAACAGCTGCACCAGCAAGGAGGTTCCCCGAAAGACTTCCACGTACACGGCTGTCAATGTGCGAATGATCCACAGCTTCGACAGTCGGCATAACCCGGCTGCAAAGGACATCACGACCGCAAGGATGGCTGAAAAGAAAGCAACCACAATCGTGATTTCCGCCCCTTTTAGCAGCGTAGGGAGAAAATCAATCCACGAATTCGGCATGCTATTCCCCGCAAAGCGCAGCAGCCGTCATTTCACCCGGAAGCTCTTCTTCTGTGAATCCGAACTTCTGCAGAATGTCCAGCAGCTCGCCCGATTCCTTCATTTTTTGCAGCTCCGCATCATAAGCCTCCTGGAACTCGGTATCCGCTTGGCGGAACGCCGTAGCTCCATAACCCCGAACGCTTTCTCCATCGATGACCGGCTGCTCGAAATCAGTTACACGTTCGATGTTGTCATCACTAGCCGAATCCAGCATCGCCTGCAGAGAGGGTCCCGTCATGGTAATCGCCTGTACCCGGTCTGCCTGAAGGGCGCTAATAGCCGAGGCCTGGTCGGGGACCTGTATGATCCGGTCCGAAGGAATGCCGGACTTCTCCATATAGCCGATTTCAACCGCGCCTGTCATGACGGCGACCTTAGCCTGGTCATGATTAGCAATATCCTCATAACTTCCGAGTCCCATCGGATTCCCTTGCTTCACCGCAATGGCTTCCCCGATGCTGTACTCCGGATTGGCAAACAATACGGCAGAGCAGCGGTCCGGATTAATGAACATGCCTGCGGTGATTAGATCAAACCGCTCGGCCTGCAGTCCGGCAACGAGTGAACCGAATTCCGTAAGCTCCCCCCTCATTTCCTTGATGCCAAGCCGCTCCAGAATAACCCGGGCAATCTCAACGGCTTCTCCCGTCAGCTCCCCGTTGGCCTCTTTATAGGCATAAGGCTTCTCATTCGCAAAACCTACGGTGATATACCCCTGCTCAATGGCGCGATCCAGCGTACTTCCTTTGTCGCCGCAAGCCGCAAGCAATACCACCATAATCACTGACAACATCAGCACAACCACTCTCTTCAAAACCTTCCACAACCTTTCGTTATGACTTTGCAATCCTTACAAAATGGCATGTTGAAATTACCCTTGTTAACGCATATGTTAACTTGGATATAAGGACATTCAGACACCTTGCACGGGTCGGGGCTTCAGGGAAGATGATTCATCCATCTCCTTGCACGCTTAAACCCAATGCCATCTGACCGATTCAATTGGTTAAACATTTGCAGGCCTTGCCCCTCCTCTTTAGCAGAATACAAAAAGACCACCAAACAGGGGATTTAGACATAGCTCCGCCAGCAGGGGGTCAAAAAATAGAGAAAAGGCCCCTAAGAGAATCAAGGGCCTTTGTTATGAACATCCATTATGTATAAAAGACCCATCCACTGCTGACGAGGTTAGCTGACGGACTCGGGTAAGATGGTACCCTACACTCGTGATTCCAAGTGACTCGCCCCTGGTGAAACTGGTTCCCCCGCTTTCCGGAAAATGTATGCCGGAAACTAAGCGTGTGTCCATGATAAAGGGAAGTTCAGGAAAAGTCAAACCCCTTTAACCGCTTTTTCTGGAAATTCAGACGCAGAAATGCCATTCTTCCGGGGTGTATGACAAGCTAGAAAAATGCCTCATTCAAGCCTGTCCCCCTACCGCACAGGAATTTTATTCCATACTCATTTTTCGCTATATAGCAGGCGTTTGCCATGCCTCCCTTACTCGTTCATGTGATGGATAGTTTATGCCATGAATTAGACCAGAACAGTGGAAAGCTTCTACACTCCATCTGAACTAAAAAAAATTTTTGATTATCCATTAAAAACCCATTATGACTCATTTACTTCTGGTTACGGGAGAGCTGGTGCCAGCATCATATATTAGCCGCTTTACGAAGCAATGAATGCACATCAAAAAACCCCGATAAGCGTCGGGGTTTATGGGGCATGGATTATACGGCTGTATATCCGCCATCCACCAGCAAGCTCGTGCCTGTAATGAAGGATGCATCTTCACTGGCGAGGAACAACACGGCTTTGGCTACTTCTTCCGGCTGTCCCAAGCGACCCATCGGATGAAGGCCGACCAGGTGCTCGGTGATCGCTTCCGTTCTTCCCTTAATAAGCGGAGTATCGATGTATCCCGGGCATACGGCATTGACCCGGATCCCTTTTGTAGCATAATCCGCACCCATCGACTGGGTTAACAGCTTAACGCCTCCCTTAGCGGAAGCATAGGCGGTAACACCCGCTTTTCCGACATGGCTATGGATCGAGCCGCAGTTTACGATCGCCCCTCCGGTTCCTTGGGATAGCATTTGTTGGATTACATATTTATCGCATAGGAACACCCCTGTAAGATTAATATCAATCGTTTTTTGCCAGTTGTCCATCGACAACTGATCAGCAGGGGCATCATGAGCAATGCCTGCATTAGCAAACAATACATCGACACGGCCAAAATGCTCAACCGTCTGCTTCACCATATTCGCAACTTCCTGTTCTTGGGTTACATCCGTCTTAACGAACAGCGTTTCAAAGCCTGCGCCTCTTAATTCATCCGAAACGGCCTGTCCCCGGTCCGAATAATCCGCAATAACAACCTTGGCTCCCTCTTCTACAAAAAGCCTTACTGCTGCTTCGCCGATCCCGCTGGCGCCTCCCGTCACAATGACAACCTTGGATTCAAATTTCATTTGTCGACCACTCCTATATTGTGAATTCATCGTATCGGTTCCACATTCATGTAGAGTTAACATATTCCAGGCATGATATTCCACAAGCCCCGTTTCTTTCATGAACAACATACTATCGAATAACGGCATATGGACGCTCACAACTTAATATTCGCTGCATCCTAACCTTATCCAGCCCGTCCGTTGTTATACAGGCCGCTCGATCGTAAACATCTCTCCCAATGAAGAATAGATGTTTCCCGCCATACGGCTCACAGGCTTCAATTTGGCAGCGTCAATCCGGCCTTGCTCGTAAAGCTCCTCCGCAACATGGAAGCGGACTACGCGGGCAATCAGCAGATCAGCAGCAGGCAGCTGATCCGAGCCATTCAAAGTGACGACCTGCTCCAGCACGCATTCCATGCGAATCTTGCTCTCCAGAACGCCAGGAACTTTAACAACCTCGCTATCGACCGGGGTTAAATGGGCTCGGTCAAGTTCACTCTCATGCGGGGGCAGGTTCGCCGCCGTTTCGTTCACGGCTTCAACGTTGTCTTCGTCCACGATGTGGATGACAAGCTCGCCGCTTTGCATGGCATTTCTTGCTGTATCCTTAGCCGTACCGTTCTTCCGCTGAACGGAAACGGACAGCAAGGGCGGATTGCTGGAGAGAATGGAGAAATAACTGAACGGCGCCGCATTCAGCACACCGTCCTCCGATAATGTCGTAACAAAAGCGATCGGCCGCGGAACAACGCTCCCGATCAGCAGCTTGTAGGTGTCCCGTTCGCTTTGGGTATTCGGGTCAATGGATATCACTTCAGTTACCCCTCTCTTGTATTTTGGCTTGTATAGGCTCCAGACCTTCCTCAATACGGGCTCGCTCCGGTTCAAACCAGGCAGGAAGTTTCAATTGTTCCCCCAGTGAGTCCAGGTCTTCATCCACCGTAAATCCAGGCGGATCGGTTGCGATCTCAAACAAGATCCCCCCTCGTTCCCTGAAATATAACGATCTGAAATAGTTGCGGTTCTTAATATCCGTTGGTAAAAAGCCATGTTGTTTCACCCACTCTTGCCATGTAACGTGCTCACCATCATCTTGGGCCCGCCATGCGATATGATGGGTCGTTCCGGCACCTCCGGCTCCCAACGGGATATCCCGCATCGGTAAATCAATTACGTTGCCGAAGGGGCCTGCTGACTGAAACCGTGCATAGTTAACGTCCTCTCCCATGAAGGTCAGCCCCATTACCTGCTCCAGCGCTTTCTTCGTTTCCTTCCACTTGCTGCTGAACAGGACCGCACCGCCAAACCCCTTAATCGCTGTGTCCGGCGTCACATCGTCCACAGACCAACTGCTCTTCGGTCCGTCTTTCCGCTCGACCAGCTCCAGAGAAAGTCCATCGCGATCGGAGAACTGGAGATAATGTTCGTTAAAGCGGAATGCTTTCATGACAGGGACGCCGAATCTCCGTAAACGCTGTTCCCAATAATGCAGGGCACCCGCAGGGACGGCAAAGGTTGTATATCCGACCTGTCCTCCTCCACGTAACCCTCTTCGCGAAGCTGAGGACGGAAAGAAGGTGATGATCGTCCCCGGATGTCCTTCTTCATCCCCAAAATACAAATGATAGATCTCGGGCGCATCATAATTCACCGTCTTCTTGACCATTCTGAGCCCAAGCACACCTGTATAAAAATCAACATTCTTCTGCGGGTCCTGCGCATAAGCGGTAATATGATGAATGCCTGCCGTTTGTAATGCCATATCCATCGCCTCCTCATCGTTTCGTGTCGAAACCTTGTTCCGTTTCATGGTCCTGTTTTGCATGATTTATGAGTCGGTAAACAATCTTTAATATTAATATCTTTAATTTAAGATTATATATTTTTCATATCATTGTCAAGCGCCCCTTCAAACCTCGGACATACAAAAAGCCGCCAAGAACGATTCCACGCTCTTAGGCGGCTTCAGTATACAGCTGCGGCTACATGTCTATCACCCGTCTATGCTTTTTGCCATTTTTCCTTAAAGAATAGCTGATAAACTCTCGTTACGATAATCTTAATGATCATGTAAATCGGTACCACCAGCAGAACCCCTATAATTCCTCCGAGATCCTGTCCCACCAAAACCAGGATAATGATCGTAATGGGATGGATCGCCAGCTGTTTGCCAAAGATATACGGTCCAATCAGGTTATCCTGAATTTGCTGAGCTGCCAGAATGACAACAAGCGACCAGATCGCCGTCCCAGGGGATTGAATGAAGCCGATGATCACGATCGGGATCGAGGATAGAATAGCTCCGATAAATGGTATGAAATTCGCGATAACCGCCACGGTCGTCAGCAGTAATGCATAAGGAAGACCAATAATCAGGAAGCCGATATACATCAAGACACCCAGCGCCAGATTGACGAGCACTCGTCCAACGATGAACCCTTTGAGGGCATTGTTGATTTCATCCAGTACCGAAGCTCCCACTTCCTTGAAGCGGTTAGGCAAAAAGCTAACAATCATCTCTCCGAACTTCCCGCCTTCCTTCAGCATGTAATACAGCAGGATCGGGAACGTAAATAAAACGATGGCAAAGTTCGACACGAACGAGAACAGGTTCATAATATAATTCGTCAGGAACGTGAAGCCTTGATTCAAATAATCGGTTAATTGGGTAAGTGGGTTAGAATCCTCCGGAAATATCTCCTTAAAGAGCCCGTTATTTTCCCACTCCTGCAGCTGTTCACCTAAGGCAGCAAATAATGCGGGCGCATTCTCCACAAGAGCAATGATCTGATCCCGCAGGGATGGCCATACCCCAATAATAAAACCTGTAAGTATGCCTGCAAACACGACATATAGGAGCAGGATGGCCAGCGAGCGATTTAGCTTGCGCTTTTCGAGAAGATCAACCAGCGGCCTGAGCAGGTAATAGAAGAATCCTGACAGCATCAGCGGCACGAGGATGATCGAGAAGAACGAAAGTACCGGTCTGAATATAAAATCCACCAGCGATCCCAAATAAATAATAATGAGGACCAGAATCACGGCGAGACATAATTTGAAAAACTTGTTCATTTTCAGCAAAAAGCATGCCCCTTCTCCTATTTTTTCCACCATCGTATCATGACAATGTGTGCATATACAAATCGCTTGCGTCTGCACTGGTATAGGATGCCGGATTGTAGCGCCCTCGCTTTTATAACCATTCCGTTCACTTCATCCTGCGGATATATACTTCTCCTAACGCCTCACGTATAATATGAAGGGTTGCAAGGGCAAGGATATACTTTAGGAGGATATTATAAACATGCATGTTACATCCATCACTCTTGGTCTGATCATCGTACTGAATATCGTGTTCTCCATGTTCGTGGTTTTTAGGGAACGGCGGGATGCCGGCTCCACCTGGGCATGGCTGTTGGTGCTGTCCTTCATCCCGATTCTGGGCTTTGCGCTGTACCTGTTGTTCGCCCAAAATTTAAGAAGAATCCGTCTCTTTCATTGGGATGATCTGCAGAAAACCGGGATCGAGAAGGTATTGCTGTCTCAAATGGAAGGGATGAATAACGGGGAATACCCGTTCAGCAATCAAGCGGCGGCGGATAGCAGCGATTTGATCCATATGCATATCAATGAGAATCAGGCGATCCTTACGGACGACAACCACGTTGAAATTTTCACGGATGGACGCAAGAAATTTGAACGGTTGTTTCAGGATATTGAGGAAGCCAAAGTCTACATACATATTCAATACTACATCATCCGTCGCGACGAACTGGGCAAGAAGCTAATGTCCCTGTTGACCAAAAAAGCAAAAGAAGGCGTGAAGGTCCGGGTTCTGTACGACGAGCTGGGCTCGCGTCAATTAACCAAGGGCTTCTTCAAAGCATTTCGCGAAGCTGGCGGAGAAGCCGAGGCCTTCTTCCCGTCCAAGCTCCGCTTCATCAATCTGCGCTTGAATTACCGTAATCACCGGAAGCTGGCTATCATTGATGGCGACATCGGGTATGTCGGCGGTTTTAACGTTGGGGATGAGTACCTGGGTCTGAATTCCAGGTTCGGATATTGGCGGGACACCCATCTGCGCATTCAAGGTGAAGCTGTTTATGCGATGCAGGTTCGCTTTATTCTCGACTGGAATCAGGCTTCGCACCATAACGATATTTCTTATGAATCGAATCTGTTTCCCAAGATCGATTCGCCTGGCAATGTCGGGATTCAGATTGTGACCAGCGGTCCGGATTCCAGGTATGAACACATCAAGAACGGTTATATCAAAATGATTTCGTCCGCCAAGAAATCGATTCACATTCAGACGCCGTATTTTATCCCCGATGCCAGCCTCCTGGATGCACTCCGCATTGCGGCGCTGTCCGGCGTTGAGGTTAACCTGATGATTCCCGATAAACCGGACCATCCCTTTGTCTATTGGGCGACCTTATCCTATATCGGGGAAATGCTAAGAACCGGGGCTAATGTGTATCTCTACAATAATGGCTTCATTCATGCCAAGACCATCATCATTGACGAGAAGATTTCTTCCGTCGGCACGGCGAATATCGATGTTCGAAGCTTCAAGCTGAATTTTGAAGTCAATGCATTCCTGTACGATGAGGATTTATCAAAACAATTGACTCACATCTTTCATCAGGATTTGCAGGTATCCAGCCAGCTTACGATGAAGCAGTATCTGGAGCGATCAAGGTGGATCAAGTTTAAGGAATCCATCTCACGCTTGCTGTCGCCTATTCTGTAAAACAAGCCTTTAGCGCTGCCGCAAGATTTAGCAATCCAGAAGAAATGCGGGAGACTCAGACCGTTTATACTAAAGCCAAGGAAAACGAATCCATCATTTTAAAACTGGGAAGGATGTTGTACGTGGCTAAACTGACACCGTATATTTTCTCTGAGGATGCAAAAGCGCAGGCTGAGTTTTATACCCAAGCATTAGGCGGGGAGATCTTGTCCGTGCAAACCCATGGCGAGATTCCTGGAACCAAGGAAGAGCTTAAAGACAAGGTCATGCATCTTAGTCTGGTAGCAGGAGGAATTCCAATCTTTATGTCGGACTCCATATTCCAAACCCTGGAGCGAGGGAACGGAATTCATCTGAGCCTGTCGTTTGAAAGCGATGCTGAAGCACATGAAGCTTTTGACCGCTTGGCAGAAGGCGGTAAGGTGCTTGATCCGCTGAAGACTCAATTCTGGGGAGCGCTGTTCGGGTTGCTGGAAGACAAGTTCGGCGTATTGTGGCAGGTAACGACCGAAGTCCAAGTCAATTAATGGTAGAAGGCCCTTCAAGTTTCACTTGGAGGACTTTTTTTTGCGTGATTTATTTGGAGCTCCAACGTTCCACGACTTCCACTGCGGCCAATCGGCTTGTGTCCAAAAAGACCTCAGTCCTTATTCTCCAATTGATCACTCACCTCGTATAGATGCAGCGATAATTCATCACCTTCGGCATTACCTAAAATAGCGCCGTAACGACTGCGCAAATTCATCCAGCACTCGTGAATCACTTTCTCCAAAGCCTTCCCTTTATCGGTTGTATAGATCAATGACATCCTTCCTTCCACCCGATTATAAACCAGCCCTTTAACGGCCAGCTTCTCAACCAGTCGGGTTACGGTAGAAGGCTGAAGATGAAGAATTTCGCCTAATTCCTTCTGCGAGATCCCTTCCTTCTCATATACAGCCATAAGTAAATAAGCATAGGTGGGCGACAATCCGCTTGCGGCAAACTCATCTTCGGCCATCTTGGTGATAACCCGGCTAAGACGATTGGTAGTGAAGTAAAGACATTCCTTGATATACGTATTTAACATAACGGCTACCTCTTTCGCTGAGTTCATCCTGTTGAATCACCATTTATTGTTTGCACATACAAATATAATGGATTTCCAAATAAAAGTAAAGCGGCAGATTCCCCCCATAACCCTGGGAGACCTCTGCCGTCATTTTATTAGGTGTTTGCTTCTTCATGTTGTGATCCTGCAACTGCTTGCTTCAATGCTTCTATTCGACCTGGCTCTGATCCATGTACATGACTTCCCACAGGTGGCCATCCGGATCCTGGAAGCTCCAACCGTACATAAAGCCATGATCCACCGGATCATTGGAAGGCGACCCTCCTGCGGAAAGCGCGGCATTAACGATTTCGTCCACCTGCTCCCGGCTCTCGGCGGATAGTGCCAAAATCACTTCCGTAGTGTTGGCAGCATTCGATAGATCTTTCTTAGTGAACGTCTTGAAATAATCCTCGGTGAGCAGCATGGCAAAGATGTTATCGCCGATGACCAGGCAAGCCGCGTTTTTGTCCGTAAATTGTGCGTTAAATTCAAAACCGATTTTTGAGAAAAAGTCCTTCGTTTTCTCCAAGTTCTTAACAGGTAGGTTCACAAAAATATTGTCGCTTTTCAAAGCCATTCCGAATCACCTCTTCGATTTGATAGATTCATCTTAGCATGAGCAGCAGCACCGCATTTCTCTTCAATTGCTATGTTCAACCCAAGCTACGGAAATCCAGCTTACGAAGCATATTCAGGATCCAGTTGCTTAACAAAACATAGCAGCCATTCAGCCGACTATAGCTAATTATTCCTTATCGAAAAAAGGATGCCTCCAGGCCGTGTTTAAACTCGCCTGGGAGACATCCCACTTTATTACGAATCCATGTTAGTTAGATAAACCCACTGCCCGCAGCAATCTCATGACGGTTACCACCGTCTGAGCTTTGGTTACATGAGATTGTGGATCCAGCTTGGAGGCGGATACGCCTTGCATAATCTTCTGCTCCACGACGAAAGCGACGGACGACTTCGCATAAGACGAAACCTTGGCGTGGTCTTTAAATTTGTTTAACAATCCTTGGTTGGCTTCGTTCTTCTTGCCGGCATAATTCAGCACATTACTCAGCATGACGGCCAATTCCTCACGCGTAATCAAGCTGTTTGGATCAAAGATATCTCCTGAGCGTCCCTTCACTAACCCTGCCGCTTTCGCAGCTGCAATCTCTCTGGCATACCGGGATTTCGGATCTACATCCTTGAAGTTGGCAAAACTGTCGTCAGGCAGAATACCCAGCGCCTTCACCACAATGAATATAATCTCGGCACGGGTAATTTGTTTATTACCGCCGAAAGATCCGTTATTTTCTCCAGTTACGATCAGCTTGGCGGCAGCCTGCGCCACGTCTTCCCGTGCCCAAGAAGGGATCGCGTCACTAAACCGGATATCTTGCTGAACCAGAGCATAAATCCCGCTGCCAGTTTTCTTGATTTCAACAGTTACCGTGCCATCCGCGTTAACTTTAAACAAGGTTGGAACGGATCGAAGCTCCTGGGTACCTGGTGTATAAACCACTCCGGTAGCACGTTTTACATTTATCTTTTTCGCATCGACGGTCATAAATTCGCTGACATGGGTTTTGCCGAAATGCTTCAGTTCGGTCGTTGTCTTATCCGCGTTTATTTGCTCAAGCTTGAACAACAGCGGAGTAGCTAGTACTTCTCTTCCCTTAATCAGTTTCTCCACATTTGCTGCATCGGCAGCCCCTGGAGAAACAATCGAAACTTTTACAGGACCGGAAACCGTAATCAGCGAAGCCGGAATCCGGTATTCTGTCCCGTTCACGATAATGGAGAGACTGGCCTTGGCTCCTTTTTTCGCAACGGCTGCGATGATTTCTTGCGGAATCTCAACCTCAGCCTGCTTCGCACCCGCACCCGCATGGATCTGGAAGTTGGAGGAATCCGAAAGGTTAATGCTGTTAACAGCTGCAGCCGTTGGTATGGTCACCACAGCCTTATCGCCATGAAGCGTGACGTTTGCCTCTAGCTGATCTTTGGCTTTAGGCGGTTGTGGCGTCGAAGGCGTTGGTGAACCAGAGCCTCCCGATCCTCCTGATCCGCCGGAACCGTCAGATCCACCGGAACCGCTGCTTGAAGTCGTTACGCTAAGCAGATTCGAAGCGCTGGAGACGCGGTTAATCTCATCTCCCGTTCGATCTACCGCAAGCACATGAATCTTGTAGTTCGTCAGAGAGCTAAGGCCATTCACGGTATAACTATTATCTGTAACCGAGCCTGACATAGCATTATTTACGTATACTTCATATCCCGTTGCGCCTGCCACAGCATCCCATTTCACCTGAATGGAGCCTGCGCTGGCACTTACCCTTGAGAGATTCGCCGGAGCCGGAAGTGCTGAAGCATTGACTTTGCCGTCGATCGGCAAGTCGTGAATGAGTTGAGTCGTCAGAGACTTATTACGGTCGCCGCTGATATCCCAGCTCATGACGCCTGCAATATCCAGCGACTTCACGATGGAAGCGGTGTACTTCATGGTGTTCTTATCGTTGTAGGTGATGAACACTTTATTTTGATCGTTGTACAGGTAAGGAACCTTGGCGGATTCGTTCCAATATCTCTTATAGCTATTCTTGTCGATGTAGTTATTCTCGAGATCGCTAAAATCGAAAATGGCAGGCTCCCACGTTCCAAAACTAGATCCATCCTTATTGCATGCCTGATATTGACCAAGTGGACCACAACCATCCCAGCCCTTGCCGTAGTAAGGAACGCCCACGATCAACTTATATGTCGGCACTCCGCCGTTCAAATGGCCTAACAAACCGCCAAGCACATGATTTCTTGGAGCGGATGATGTTGGAAGAGTTTTATCATAAAATAATGGTGCATTATGATGACCAAATGAATCAGATTTACCGCTGTAATCATAGGTCATAATATTGACAAAATCGAGATACTGCACAGAGTTAGTAAAGTCTGCGTTTACGGTAAAATTGTCTCCCTGCCCTGAAGCAATCGTCAGCAAATAATATTTCCCGTCCTCTGAACCGGCTGCATCCAACGCCTCGCGAACGGTTTTCATTAACAATGTGAAGTTTTCTTTATCCTCCGGTGCTCTGGAATTCGACTCTTCCCCGTCTTCGACCGGGTACTCCCAATCGATATCCAAACCATCAAACTTGTAGTCTCGGAGGAATTTTACAGCAGAGTTAGCAAAAGTACGGCGTGTTTCTTCCGTCATGGCTACATTAGAAAAATTATCAGACCAGGACCAGCCGCCTACTGAAACCATAAGCTTCAATTGAGGGTTCGATGCCTTGACGGATTCGAATGCTGCGAAATTCTGAAAATCAAATGTCGGATCTCCAATCACAATTTCTCCGTCATGGACGTATCGATCCTGTGCAGGAATATTAGGATCTTCGCAGGCTCTCGGCCCGCTCCCGTATTTTTTCCAACATATATCGGCAAAGGCATAGTTAATGTGGGTGATCTGTGATACATCCAAGTCACCAGGATGAAAATTACGTCCTTCGGTACTAGCTGACCAAGAAGTGTAGTACGTAATATTGTTATAATTGCTGCCAGGAACTACCGACACTGCTTCGCTTTCAGGCGAAGTCCATAGGCCGTTATGGCCCACTACCTTATACGAATAGGTCTTTCCTTCTTCCAGTCCAGCAGCTACAAACCGACTCCCGCTACTCGAACCAACCTTTACTCCATCCTGATAAATATCATAGCTTGTGGCCCCAGGCACCGGTGCCCAGCCCAGTGAAACCGTAGATCGTGTAGCCGTCACTACCTGTAACCCTTGAGGTTGAGCCAGTTCCCCCCACTTAAGGGTAACGGCATTACTATTGGCGGATGCTTCCAAAGCTCCATTTACGCTTCTCTGCGCGCCTAATTTAAAAGTATAAGTCTCTCCTGCTTCCAAAGGTCCATAAGTAGCCGTGGTAACGGAGTTTTCCCAAGTGCCGCCTTTCCATGCTCCATTAATATAAATGTCATAAGCTTCGGCTCCAGGACTCGAACCCCAACTCAGCGTAACCGTATCTTCCGTTACATCGTCAATTTTAAGATGGCTTGGAGGAGTCAACGGTGCATCTTTATATTCAGCTTCGTCTTTGGTTGTGGTGAATTCCAATACATTACTTTTGTGTTCTTTTTTCACATCGCCGTCCCACGTAATATAGATTCTGTAGGTCGTTTCAGGTGTCAATCCGGTCACAGCACGGGTCCAATAATTGCCCCATGCCAGCCACTTGCCTGAATCCGCGTCCCACACCTGTATATTGTTTTCACCTTCGACGGGTTTGAAATCCCATTTAAAAATCGCCATATTATGGGATACACTTTCAATCTCGAGATTCTGTGGTGCCAGCGGATCCTGGGCTTCATTGGACTGGGCTTTATACGTTGAGTTCGTTACTGTCGCGGGCTCTAGGCCGGAGTTAACTGTGGAAATATCTGTAGAAATGTCTGTAGGAGGAGCGCTTTCTGCTGCATAGGATGCAGGCGCATTAAGCAGTGGTGTAAAAATGAGAATAAGGGCTAAAAAACATATCACCCATTTCAGGTGCTTTTTCGTTATAAATGATGTCACCGTTTTCACCTCTGTTGATTAAATTTCGATTGCAAATGATACAGCATTTCAATGAATGTCTGTCCCTCGGTGTCATCGAGTATTTCTTTGATGACTTGCCTAATTTCGCATATCGCTCAAATCCAACTTGTATTGAAAGCGGTTACTTATTTTCCCAGCTCAATTATGTAGAGTTCAGTCCCCCCTCTCTCTACTCATGATTGAATCACTGTCCGTACGCTCTACTACAGCCTCCTTTCTTGAGTTCGTTGTTATTCAATAAATATTCATATATTTGTATCATGGAACCTACACCATCGATTGAGAAGGGATACATTTCCATAAACACGGGATAAATTCTTGTAATTTTATATTCTGTTAATAAATTCAACATAGATCCACTTTACCCGTGCCTGCAATACGCATAATGCCTTCAAATAAATATCTCTATTACGTTGGATTTAATAAATACTGATATACTATTGCTAATTGAGGTACTGTGTTGTACGATGTATGTGCAGAAGGCAGGTGTGAAAGACGGAACAATTATGACGTGCATATGAAAAACAACCAAGTAAACAAGGGTATTTCAAGAAAAACAAGTCATTTAGGGGGTTAACAAACATGTGAAAAAGAGGAATTTACCGCTTGTTAGGACAGAATGGCGTTGGTAAACCATACAATATGAATAGAGAAGAGGAATGCCTTATGAAAATACGTAATCAAATTACATCTGCAAGTCTGGCCCTTTTAATAACTGGAAGTGCCCTGCTATACACATCGCCAACCTCAATTGTAAAAGCAGAGCCCACTCAAAATGTATCTAGTTCGTTACAAACAAGCACTCAACGAGATCATAATTCCGTCAAACAAGCAATGCGGGATACATTGCAACTTGGATTCCCGGGGATACTTGCTAAAACTTCTGAGGGTGGAAAAACGTGGGGTTATGCGGCTGGGGTAGCGAATCTGAGCACCAAGAAACCAATGGAAACAGATTTTCGCTTTCGCATTGGCAGCGTGACGAAGACGTTCACCGCAACGGTTGTACTTCAATTAGCTGGAGAGAACCGCTTGAATCTAGACGACTCCATCGAAAAATGGTTGCCTGGTGTCATTCAAGGAAATGGATATCATGGTAAACAGATTACCATCCGGCAGATATTGAACCATACAAGTGGTATCGCTGAATACTCAAGATTCAAAGGCGCTGATTTTATGGATACAAAAAAATCGTATACGGCTGAAGAAATAGTGAAGATGGGGATTTCTCTGCCCCCAGACTTTGTCCCAGGAAAGGGATGGTCTTATTCAAACACAGGATACGTATTACTGGGTATTCTTATTGAAAAAGTAACCGGAAACAGCTACGCGGAAGAGATTGAAAATCGGATTATTGAACCGCTTGAATTGTCGGATACATTCCTACCTGGCAATTCAAGCGTTATTCCAGGCACCAAGCATGCTCGGGGATATTCCCAACCAGACGAAGCAAGTGAGATAAAAGACGTTACTTATTATAACCCAAGTGCAGGTAGCTCGGCTGGAGATATGATTTCTACTGCTGACGACTTAAATAAATTCTTCTCTTCCTTGCTCGGTGGCAAATTACTGAAGAAACAGCAACTAAAACAAATGCTTACTACAGTTCCTACAGGAAGAGCAGGAATGGATGGATGGGGTCTTGGAATCTTTGAAACTAAGCTTCCAAACGGTGTCTCGATATGGGGACACACAGGTGGCATTCTAGGGTTTTCTACTTTTGCTGGAGGTACACTTGGAGGCAAGCATACGTTGGTCGTCAGTTTGAACAGTTTGGGTAGAGATAACAGTCCTAATCCTTTTAAAAATATTTTACTTGCTGAATTTAGCAAGTAGGCAAAAAGGAAAAACATTATTCTTTCTGTAGAACCATAGGAAAGGATGGCGCATGAGATTTGGCTGCTTTATGTATTTGATCAGTCAACATGTAGCAAGCGATTCCCTCTATTACGTTGAATAAAAAAACTGACGTACTATTGATATTTGATGTACTGTGTTGTACGATGTATCCGCAGGAGGTAAAATATCATGAATGTCGAAGATTGGAAATCACAAATCAAGCGAGGAACACTCGAATTTTGTATTCTATTGCTAATAAAGCAGCGACCATATTATGGATATGAAATCATAAGTAAGTTAGAGCAGCATCCTATTGTTGCTGCAAAAGAAAATACAATTTATCCCCTGCTTAGAAGATTATTGAAAGAAGAATATGTATCTTCATCTTGGCAAGAAAGTACAGAGGGTTTGCCACCGAGAAAATATTATTCCATTACAGAAAAAGGAAACGAATACTTAAACGCTATGTCCTTAGAATGGGATAATTTATTAATTGCTATAGCAGAAATTAAAGGAGTGTGAAATTTTGGATAAAATTACGAATGACTATATTGAAAAAATTGAAAAGTATTTGAAATCCATGTCCGATTCCGAGCGTATGGACATTGTAAAAGAAATCAAAAGTGTTATGTTTGAATTGCAAAATAATGGTCTATCTTCTGAGCAAATCATCGAGCGGTTAGGAAACCCAAAGGAATTAGCGAAAGCATACTTAGGTGAAGCCATTTCGAAGAACAGTAAATTTAGTTGGCGTAAATTCGGCGCAATATTTGCATTTTGTAGCAGCTTTGCAGGCGTCAGCGGTATGTTACTTTTGCCATTCATCAGTACTCTTTCCATTGCTTTAGTGATTGGTGGAATTATTACGCCGATAGGCGGAATTGTTAAATTTGTCGGGTATCTTATGGGATATGATATTGCCGGAATAACAATCGAAATGGGAGCATTTATACCAAGCCCAATGCAGTTCTTGCCAATTTCTATTGTGATTGGTGTGTTAATGTTTTGGCTCGGGAGAGTCTTATGGAAGCTTACTATTAAATATATACGCACAATTAGTCAGAAAAAGAAAACAGTGTAATAATATAAAAAACGGGGCGCGGCGGTCATTCATAGACCAACCGTACCCCGTTTTTACTATGATGGAAAAAGAGCCCTTCAAGAGCTCTTTTTCTTTTATTTATGCAATGATATCAAACCGATTCATCGAATCGAACTTAAATGCTCATGCTTTAATTTCCATAAGCCATCGGCATCGCGAACGAACACATTCGTTGCTCTCCCGCTTCCGGCCGTATATGTCCCCTGATGATAACCCTCGAAGTGGTAGGTATAAATACATACCGCCGAATGAGCATCACTCGCTATCCACTCTACATCCTCCGCCCGGTATACCTCATCCCGAATAACATTCCAGGCATGTTCGAAATATGCCCGGATCTCATCCAACGTATGACAGCTCCGGTCCGAAAACCAATAGACCGCTTCTCCGTCGAGCAGCCGGGCTACATTGTCAAAATTATGCGTATTCGTAGCCGCTATGTATGCCTCAAGTGCCTTTTGATATGACATCCTTCCACACCTCCCATACCTCTACTAGGCATATAAGTTAATAAACAAAGTATAGTACAAATTTATAGTACAAATTTATTCAATGATGGATCTTTCGTGGTTAGTTTAATATATCTAGGTTTATGTTAATTGTCCTTAACATTTTGTTTGAAAATTTGCCTTTCCTTCCAAGACTGCATTCAAGAATTTCTTCGACTTTTTCAATCGCTTCTGGATATCTTCAATTTCCTTGATTTTTTGTTCAACCATTTTCGTCTTTGCCTTGTATGATAAGTTAAGTTGTTGATTTACTAGCAAACTTAATTCTTCTATAGAAAAGTCTACGGATAAAAGTGCCTTCACATCATCTAGAAACTCAACAACCTCTTCAGAATAAATGCGATAATTATTTGCATCTCTTTTAACATAACTGTCCGGAATTAGGTTTTTACGTTCATAGAATCTTAATGTTGATATGGGCAGACCCGTTAATTTTGAAACATCATTTATTTTCATAATATGACCTCTTTATTTCTTGCTATAAACCTAGGTTCATAGTTCATAATACGAAATATGATAACGAACGACATACACAATGTCAAAAAAATCTTATGTTATCAAGAGGAGAGGTTATATGTTTAACCATATTCAAAATAACGATTTCGCCAATATCGTTAGGGGACGACGTTCTGTCCGTAATTATGATAAGAACATTAAAATATCAAAAGAAGAGCTAAGCGAAATGATTTCGGAAGCCAGTTTGGCTCCATCCTCTGCGAATATGCAGCCTTGGCGTGTAATTGTGGTTGATACTCCCGAAGGAAAAGAAAAACTAAGACCTCTTGTGCGTTTCAATACATTACAAAATGATACTTCATCAGCCATGTTATTAATTTTTGGTGATACCCAAAGCTATTTATATGCTGAAGAAATTTACAATACAGCCGTGGAACAAGGGAAAATGCCAGCTGAAGTACGAGATCGTCAACTCGAAACCATTCTATCCATGTTTCCGACTCTATCCAAAGAAATGAAAGTTGAAATTGCAAAAGTCGATAGCAGCCTCTTTGCAATGCAGTTCATGTTAGTAGCTCGTGCACATGGGTACGATACGAATCCAATGGCAGGCTTTGAAGTTGATCAGTTAGCAAAAGCATTTGATTTAGATGAAGAACGATATGCTCCAGTCATGATGATTTCAATAGGAAAAGCCAAAGAAGACGGGCATGAGTCCGTTCGATTAGGTTCTGACAAGATTACATTTTGGAGGTAACCATTCTTTCTTCAAAATTACATTAGACTCAAACTGCAAGCTTAAGCAAACGAAAAACTCAATCAAAAATGAAAAAGGCAGCCGGTCATTGTGATCGGCTGCTTGGTTTCACATAAACTAATATTTCAATCCAGTCATTATATTTTGTTTTTATAAATGACTTTGTCCACATCGTGTCTAACGGTTTTATGACCTTGTTGTATTCCTTTCCCAATGGCTATCAGCATCACATCTTCATACCTGTCAGAAATCTGTAAGGCCGACTTTAACTGATCGGAATCATACCCGGACATGGTAATCGTATGAAGACCTGCCTCGTTCGCCAGTAAAACTAATGACATAGACGCCAGGCTTGCGTCTCTTACTAATTCGAGCTTTAAATCTTCTTTTGATTTATTTCGATAATACTGGATTGCCGCATTGGCTAAATAGTCTCTTAATGATGCGTCAAAATAACCCTTTTGGAATCCGTCTTCATGGATACTCATAATATTTTCTTTTTCAAATGCTTGATAATCGCCTAGTACAACGATTAGAACCGATGCTTCTGTTACCTGTTGCTGATTAAAGGCAATGGGTAGTAGCAAATTCTTTAAGTCTGGGTCGTCTATAACCAGGTATCGTGTTGCTTGAATATTGTTTCCGTTAGGCGATTTACTGGCTCCTTCAATCCATGTCGCCAACGTTTCTGAATCCAGTTTATAATGAGGATCATAATGCCTGACGGAACGTCTTTGTTCTAATATCTCTCTCACACTCATTGTGTTCACTCCAATAGTATTATTTGCGATACAATCCGATTATAATGGACCGTAACATAGCAGAAAATAACGCACAATAAAGTGGGTTAGCCACCTTTATGTGCCTATTCAGGAGGAATACATGATGAACAGTCTCAATACGGGAATCAATATTTTTATGAATACGGTGGGAGGAAAGTGGAAATGTTTAATCCTCTTCTTTCTGAGTCAGAAACCAAGGCGAACGAAAGAGTTCTATCTGCTCATGCCGACCATCACGCAGAAGGTCTTAACTGAGCAATTAAAGCAGCTGGAAAAAGATGAGCTTGTCCGAAGAGAAGTATTTAAAGAAGTACCTCCTAAGGTAGAATACAGTTTAACTGAGCTGGGCCAATCCTTCGTCCCTGTATTAAATACAATGTGTGAATGGGGCAACACCTATGCAGACGCACAACACCTCGAAAGAGAAGAACAAATCTGTAGCCAGCATAAATAGGTGTCGTGCATAAGAGGCGCGAAAAAAAACGAGCAGACGAATGATCGTCTGCTCGTTCAGATTGTCGAGAAACCCTGTGCTTTTTTCAAAGTACAGGGTTTCTCCCTTTTTAAGTGGTCAC
>NZ_PDHM01000027.1 GCF_002573715.1 Paenibacillus sp. EZ-K15
GCACGCCGCCAGCGTTCGTCCTGAGCCAGGATCAAACTCTCCAATAAAGTGTTTGACTTGCTCATTTCAAAGCTAACGTATTAACGTTTGCTTGTGTTACATTGACGTGATCCATTTGTTCAGTTTTCAAGGAACTTGTTGGCTGCTTTGCCGATCATCTTCAATCAGCAGCGCAGGTTTATATCTTATCAAGTTTTTAACTTGATGTCAACACTTTTTTTCGACGCCGTTCGACAAGCTTCAAAAGCTTTCGTCAAAAGCGACAGTTAGTAATATACCATGGTACAAAAGATATAGCAAGCATTTTTATAAGAAAATATGTAAAGTTTCGCATAACATCGATCCTATCATGATTTATACCTTATAGAGATCGATATGTAACCCAGTCTGTCGGTGGCCTCTTCATAAATGTGCTTCATCATGGACCTCAAATTCACGAAGTATCATCTCGAAATGTAATTGATTTCCTATAAAAAAGGTTTTAAGGTTAGTTCATCGCTTTTTTAAAGCCCGACTACATCTAATAAGAAAGGAGTTCGCCGAATGGCAGACAAAAGCATCGCTCTCCAAAAGCCCAAAGATACTCCAAGTCCTGCTCACGGAGAAGCACATCAAGCCACCGTATATAAAATTCTGATCGCCATCAGTTTCGTACATTTGTTTAATGATTCGATTCAGTCCGTGATCCCTGCTATCTTTCCTATATTAAAGGATAATCTGCTGCTTACCTTTACTCAGATCGGTTGGATCTCCTTTGCTATCAACTTCACATCATCTATCATTCAGCCGGTTATCGGATACGCCGCGGATCGAAGGCCGACACCGATTCTGCTTCCGATCGGTATGTGTTTCACGTTTGCAGGCGTATTTATTCTTGCATATGCACATACATATCTCCTGGTTCTATTCGCGGTCGTTCTGATCGGATTAGGCTCGGCGACCTTCCACCCTGAGGGAATGCGGGTCGCTCATATGGCTGCAGGTATGCGAAAAGGGTTATCCCAATCGATCTTTCAAGTAGGGGGCAATGCCGGACAATCACTTGCTCCGCTCCTGACAAGATACATTTTCGTACCATTCGGACAGTTTGGCGCGATCGGTTTTACCTTCGTTGCTGCGGCTGGTATCATCGTGCAATCCTATGTTGCCCATTGGTATCACGGTATGCTGAAGGCTGGTTACACATTTAAAAAGAAAGCTGCCGGGCGCATGCTCGACCCCGCCCGCCGCAAGAGCGTACGCAATGCAACGCTGGTGCTCGTCATTCTCGTGTTTATCCGCTCCTGGTATGGCGCAGCCATTAGCAGCTATTATGCCTTCTACCTCATGGATGCATACAAGATCACGATTGATAATGCTCAGATCTATATTTTTCTGTTTCTCGCTTCCGGAGCTGTGGGCACCTTCTTCGGCGGTCCGCTGGCCGACCGCTTTGGCCGCCGCAATATGATCATGCTCTCCATGATCGGTACGGCACCCATTGCGTTGATTCTGCCGTTCGCCTCGCCATTCTGGGCGGCTGTATTGCTACTAATCGGTGGATTTGTCCTATTGTCCAGTTTCTCAGTTACTGTTGTGTATGCCCAATTGCTGCATCCTGGCAATATCGGTACGGTATCCGGACTGATTACGGGATTTGCTTTTGGCATGGGCGGGATCGGTTCGCTTGTGCTCGGTAATCTCGGGGATGCTTGGGGAATCGGCAATGTCATGATCGCCATCGGCTTCCTGCCGCTGCTTGGTCTGCTTGCCCTACTTCTTCCCGGTGATGACAAACTGGACCAGTGGGCGAGAGATTAATCGACATATAAAAAAGACACTCATCGGCCGCACTTTGCGTGCATCTGGTGAGTGTTTTTTATTTTATTTTTCTAACGAGTTTGATAAACCAGTATAGGAATATCCATGGAAGCACGTACTTCGTCAGCCACTCGATCGTTAAGCGGAGACCTTCCGTTCCCCCGTTGGACTGAATCAAGCCTTTTAATACCAAAATGATAAGAAACAACGGTAAGATCAATATGGGGATATAACATAACCATTTTTTATTCTTCATAACTACCACCTCTCTGCCAAAAATATAGCACATCCGGTAAATTAAAAATCAAAATATTTATCTCATCAATAAAAAGGGAGCTATCCTGGTTTAAGAAAAACCATGGACAACTCCCCATTGCTTTAAACCCTTCTTTTAAGTGAAAATTCGACCCTGTCGAATTTAGATCTTGTTCAGATAATCGAGCAAACGGTACACAATCACAGAGACCTGAGCCCGAGTGGAAGTTTCACCCGGTGCGAAGCGGTTGCCGTTCACTCCCTTCACCAGACCTTCGTTCACAGCAAAAGCGACGGCCGCACGTGCATCCTCCGAAATCAGATTCGTATCGTTAAATGACAAGGAGCCTGCGTCAGAATCTATCTTCAACGCTTCCGCAATCATAACTACCATATCCTCACGGGTCAGCGGATTCTTCGCTCCCGCTTCTTTGCTGCGTGTTTCCCAATCGATGCCTGTCTCGAAAATACGATCAAGCAGTGTAGCAAATTCGGCACGGGTCACCGCATTGTTTGGAGAGAAGCGACCTGCACCTGTACCGTTCGTGATATGCTGCGAGGCAGCAACCTCGATCTCATCCTTAGCCCAGTGGCTGACGATGTCGTCAAAGGTCACGTTATTCTCGGCAGCCACATAAGATCCTGGATCGTTAACACGGAACGTGATCGATCCACGCGCAGCCGATTGCAGCAATCCTGCGGATTGCAGGTCTCCTTTTTCCGACTGCAGGTAGGCACCTACTTTACGCGAATCCTTCACTTTTGTTGGGTCATAGTTCAATGTCAGCAAAAGCGGATGTTTAAACTTGTCCCCATGTTTGACTGAAACGATCGGGGATACAGCATTCAAGGCGTTTCCGGATCCTGCTTTGCTTGCAGCTACAGAAACCGTTAGGCTAAATCCGCTGCTCGTTGTGAAATCATCCAATGCATCAGCAGGCACAGTCAGGGAAAAGCCGTTACCTGTAATAACAAGCGGTTTGCCGGATGCCTTCAGTTTATCCACAGCGGCCTTACCGAGGGTAAGGGCCACATCGCTGTATTTGCTGAAATCCAGCTTCGATACATCCAGCTTCACTTCTTTGCCGTCTCCGGTAATTCCTGCTGTAACAGCAGCTTCAGACAGAGCAGCCGTTGCAGACTCGGTACCATCCGCATTTTTCTTCGTGGTTACTTTGGCATCACCTGATACTTCAGGAGCCGGAGTGGACGGAGTTCCTGTGGAACCGCCACCGGAGGACGAACCTCCTCCGCCTCCTCCGCCGGATCCGCCACCTGGGTTACCTGGATCCGGGTTGCCTGGTCCAGGCGCGCCTGTCAGCTGCAAGGATACGGAAGCTTTTCCTTGAAGTCCTTGATGGTCTTTGACGGAAAGCTCGACAGTGTAGTTGCCAGAAGACAATCCGTCTAATGCAATGTTAAAGGAACCATCCTGCTCGACATCAAAGCTGCCTTCCTTCGCTACCGTTTTATTAGCTCTTTTAATGACATAAGTGGCATCCAGCCATTCACTGACGTCAAAATCAATCGTCCATTCATCCCACATTGCTGGAGCAGCCGTTACATAGAGGTCATCGACCTTGCCGGTTAATGCAGGATTGTTCTTTCCGGAGATTTTGACATCAAGCTCGGTTTTGATCTCTGGTGCCGTTCTCTTCACGAAGAAAGGAATTGTGGCGTAATCGGAATAAATATTCCCATTAGTACCGAGAGAGAGAAGCTCAACCGAGTACAAGCCGTCTTTAACCTCTTCGATTTCCTCGGATGTATAGTTGTGGTACTCTCCATCCCAGTCGAGTGTATATTCCGTATTAGCATTAAAGAGATACTCATCCGTACCAAAAATTTGCCCAATCACTCCATCTTGATCTGGTCCTGATTCTGGATGAAGGCTATCATACAAATCTACGATCACGATTCCCATAGGATTATAGAATTCAAAACCTACATTTAGCTCACCAAGTTCTCCTTGTTCGTTCAGAGGGAAATGCGCCAGATAGTTCTCGGTCTCACTGTAAACCTTGGTATATTTGACACCGGTCATTTCCAGATTAAAGTAAGCTACATAGGGTACAGAGTAAGTACGAGTATCATTTTTGAAAATAATGTAGCCCTGCTGCTCTGAAACCCCGGATACACCTGCCGGAACTTGAAGCGTTACAACCAGCTCCTTCTCGCCACTTAAATCAAAAGAAGGTTGATCCACCGTAACAGCTACTCCAGGGGTTGATTGGGTTGTACGAACCTCAACCTCAAACTGACCGCCAATCTCACCAATCTGCTCAACTTTTATTTTCTTCTGAACAGTTTGTGCGGCTGCTCCTGTAAAATTACCGAAGTTAATGCTCCCCGTAATATTATCCTGCTCTTTACTTGATCCGTTCTCCTGATACGAAGTCTTGTCCAGGACCTTCACCAGAGCCTCTGCCTGGATCGTATTAAGTGCTTGTACGCGCCCGGCTCCTTGATCCGTTACATCATAGGACTCGGTGTTCAGTACTTTGGCGTTGTTCATCAGTGCGACTTTGACATCGAATGGAGTCCAATCGTTGTGCTTCTCCAAAATGAGAGCCGCAAGCCCTGCCACATGCGGGGATGCCATACTAGTACCTGTTAAACGATCATAGGATTGACTGTAATCTGCTTCTGGAATGTCCCTTCCGTACGCCGGAACGGATGACAAAATGCTTGTTCCCGGTGCTACCACGTCAGGCTTGATGTCCAGCGTCTTTTTAGCCGGGCCTCTGGAGCTGGAATCATTGATTTCATCGCCTGCTGTTCGGTTTTTAATAAAATCCGTGAAATTCACTTTTAGGTCCGGGTTGGCCTCGAGCAGCGATTTAATATATTCGCCGTCTTCTTTGCTCATACTAAAGGTTGGAATGAAGGCAAAACTGTCTCCAAGCAAGACGCCGACCGGGCCAGGGTTCTGGTTGAATACGATGGCACCCGCCGCGTTCGCTGCCTTCGCGTTGGCAATTTTATCAACAAAGGCGAGTTCGCCGCGTTTAATCAAAGCGATTTTACCCGCTACGTCTTTACCTGTGAAATCCTCTGGCTTACCCAGATCCGCATAAACCAGTTCAAAATCTCCATCAAGGACGACTTCTGGGTCCTCAGCCAGGTTCCAAGCCATTAATTCAAGCTTATACGTAGCATCTACCACAGTAATAGGAGTGACATCGTCTGCCGGAGGCACTTCTACATCCTTGACAGATTCAACAGGCGCTTCATCAGTGACGGGCTCCTCTTCTGCACCATCTCCCGATTGAACTGGATTGGAATCCTGCTCCGTATCGACGGAAGGTGCAGTTTCATATATAACAGCCGTGTCATCAGCCAATGCAGCCTGGGCAGATTTATCGTTTGGTGCGGCATCTTCAGTCGATGTTGGCCCAACTGCTTCGTCTGCCTGTGCTCCTATATCCGTCTGCTTTTCAGGTGTGACAGATGGTGATGGTCCTTCTCCAAGCTCCAACGGACCCTCCTTGTTATTAATTGGCTCACCCGGCAATTCCCCATCCGTGAAAAAGTGCGATGTTGCCGCAATTTCGTCACTTGGACCTGTAGAGTTTCCTACCGTTATCGGAAAAGCCGCCGCCCCCGGTGATCCAACCGTCCAGCGGTTTGGCCCTGTATTTCCGCTTGCAACGACTGGCGTGACACCAGCCAGCGCAGCATTGTTGAGTGCTACGGATGTTACATAATCCGGGTCATTGCGGGAATTACCAAGCGAGAGGTTGATTACATCCATCCCATCCTGCACGGAGCGGTCAATACCTCCAAGCACCCAGCTGGAATAGCCGCTTCCGTAGGGCCCAAGAACGCGGTAAGCATAGATATCCGCGCCCGGCGCAATGCCTACGACTCCATATTCGCCGACATCGCGGGCTCCGATGGTTCCCGCTACGTGCGTTCCATGATCCGTCCAATACGTACTTCCCCTGTCATCGACCTCTGGGGGATTGGAAGGGTCATTTTCCCAGTCGACTGGAGTAGTCTCATATGGATCATTATCATTGTCAACGAAGTCATATCCGCCCTTATAAGCATCTTTCAGAACAGGGTGAACATAATCAATACCTGTATCAATAACGCCGACTTTAATGCCTTTACCTGTATATCCGAGATCCCATACTTCCGGAGCACCGATGAATGGCCCCGTATCTTTCATATATGGATTCACTTCGCCCTTCGGTCCAACCGTTACCTCCAGATCGGGATAAACGCCTAAAACGCCTGGAATATCAAGCAGCGCTTCAACCTTGCTGCCATCGATCTCCATGGACACCCCATTGAATGCGTAACTGTATTGGTTCGAAATTTCGTGTGATATATTCTTCGTGTCCAGACTGCGAATAAAAGTCTGCTGCTCCAATTGTACTTGGGCTTCGACCTTCGCCTCTGCCGAAGAACTAAAAGATTGGCCCTGAATGGAGGATAGGCCTTTTGCCAAAGCCACTGGCTCAGTAGATAACTCTACGATGACTCTTGTTGGACCCCCAGCAGACTTCTGTAGACTTTGATCGAGCTTGGGAAACTCCGCTAGCTTTGCTCTCTGTTTTAGAATATCCTTTAACTGCCTTGCTTCATCGGCACTGAGCTGATTGCCCAGTTCGATCTGCCGTTCTGCCGGAGCGGCCCCAGCCGCTGGTGCAACCAGTGATAGCATTAATATAAAACTTAGTAGTGCGGACCATAACTTTTTACTCAAGGCTTTGCCCCTCCCAAAAAATTAGATTTCTCAATCAATTCAGGGTCTGGGATGTCATCAGCATAACTGTGCTGCCTATCGATGGTATCCACTCCTTTCCGCATAAGACTGACCCGTGGTAAATTATTCTAGAATCTGAAATTAGATTCCTTCATCCTTTTCTGTATGTTTTTGTTAAATCCAGTCGATTGTATAGGAGGTTTTGACGAATGCCAGGAAACGTCATAGATTCAAAGGAATTAAGGCTTACATAGGAGGTAAGGGAGGAGAAATGAAATCGAGGAAAAAGAAAAACCGAGACTATGAAATAGCCTCGGTTTCTAAGCGGTGCAACTGATTCTGCAAGATATATCCAGTCGATCCTATGATTCGTTCAGCAACCGCACAAACTCTTCTTCATCCTCCAGGATGTCGATGCCGAGCTGCTGGGCTTTGGTCAGCTTGCTGCCGGCTTTTTCGCCTGCAATGAGGAGGTCGGTTTTCTTGGACACACTACCGGTGACTTTGGCACCGAGCGCTTCCAAGCGTTCGGTTGCCTCTTCGCGGGTCAGCAGATGGAGGGTGCCTGTAAGCACGACCGTTTTGCCGCTGAAGTAAGAATCGGTGCTGACCGGCTTCGGTGCTTCCGGTGCTTTCGCCTGGACACCCAGCGAAAGCATCTTCTGAATGCTCGCTTGCGCAAACGGGTCCGCGAAGTATCCAGCGATGCTTTCGGCCACGATGCCGCCTACGTCCGGCAGCTCGACCAATTCTTCTGCGGTTGCCGCCATCACGCGGTCCAGATCACGGTAATGATCAGCCAGCATTTTGGTTGTGGATTTGCCGGTATTCGGTATACCCAGTGCAAAGAGGAAGGATGCGAGATCCCGCTCCTTGCTCTTCTCGATGGCATCCAGCAGATTCTGCGCTTTTTTCTCACCGAAGCGCTCGAGCTTCAACAAACTATCAAAAGATAACGTATAAAGATCAGCCGGTTCCCGCACGCCCAGTTCGTCGTATAACTGGATCGCAGTCTTGTCGCTGAACGTTTCAATGTCCATGGCATCCCTGGAAGCAAAATGTGTGATGCGGGCTACGATTTGCGGCTTGCAACCTGTCTTGTTGTTGCAGAAGAGGTGGGCGCCGCGCTGCTCCAGCGGAAATCCACAGGATGGACACTGTTCCGGAAACAGGATCTCTTCCCCATCCTGCTCCTCGGTTACTTTCCCGAGAATCTCGGGAATGACGTCATTCGAACGGCGAATGAAGACCCGCGCGCCCAGCGCGAACTTGAGGTTCTTGCGCTCAATATCCCCGATATTGTTCAGCGTACAATTTTGCACGGTGACTCCGGCAAGCTCAACGGGCTCTACTCGCGCTAATGGTGTGATTTTTCCAGTCCGCCCCACATTCCAGCTTACCGACTGCAGCACGGTCGTGGTTTCTTCCGCTTCGAATTTGTAAGCGACTGCCCAGCGCGGGAACTTGTCGGTATATCCAAGAGCCTCGCGGATGCGGAAATCAGTAACCTTCACCACCGCTCCGTCGATGAGATAATCGAGCTCGGAACGGCGTTTCTCGATATCGGCCAATTGCTCCATCACGTCATCAAACTGCTCAAAATAGAAAATGTACGGATTGACCTTGAGTCGGTTCTCACGTAGGAAATCCATCATTTCCTTGTGATCGGCAAAGGTGATTCCATCTGAATAACCTACATTATAGAAGTAGGCGTTCAACTTACGCTCGGCCGTCACCTTCGGATTAAGATTACGGAGTGCCCCTGCTGCGGCATTGCGCGCGTTTTTGAGAGGCTCAGCCGCGGTTTGATTGTATTTGTCCAGCACGGACAGGTTCATGATGCCTTCGCCCTGCACTTCAATCGTACCTTCCGTGTACGGGATCGTCATCGGCACCGACTTGATGGTTTTCACCTGAGCCAAAATGCCTTCGCCAACCGCACCGTTGCCCCGTGTCGACGCCTGAACCAGCTTACCGTCCTGATAGGTCAGATTAAGCGTCAACCCGTCAAACTTCAGCTCCAGTGCATAACAAGGCGTCGGCAGAGGATTGCCGGGATTCTTAGTATTGTAGTCATTGACCAGCCTGACGACGCGATCATGCCAGGTACGGAGCTGCTCGATGTTCTGAGCCTTATCTAGGCTCCATAACGGAGCCAAATGGCGATGCGGGGCAAAACCCTTCAGAATCTCCCCGCCCACCCGCTGGGTAGGAGAATCCGGAAGCGTCACGCCGGTCTCTGCCTCCAACGCTACCAGCTGGTCGTACAGTGCGTCATACTCTTTGTCGCTTACAAGCGGCTGATCCAGCGTGTAGTAATGGTAATTGTAATTGTTCAGCTCCGCAATGAGCTTCTCCATCTTTTCCTTGAAATCCATGCAGGGGCAATCCTCCTTCAATAATATAAGTTGTAACCCTTATTCCACCTTCGTAATCGGCGCGAAGCCGGCAAGCAGACGTTTCACGCCCACAGGCGCCGGGAATGCAATCTGCAATTCCATGTCATTGCCGCTGCCTTTGACCGCTACAATCGTACCGGTTCCCCATTTGCCATGGGCGACTTTATCGCCGGCTTTAAAATCGCCGTTGTCCGAAGAAGCTGCCGAACGGGATGGCGCACCAGTTGTCATCGTCACCCGGCTCTTCGGTGCGGCTTGCGCGGAAGCAGTCGATCCGCTAAGGGAGAGGTCATTGGTACGGCCTCCGCCAAAGTTGCTGCCTCCACCACCGCTGAAACCGCGTCCTGCATAAGATCCGCCCACATTACTACCGCCGCGGCGGTAGCGGTCATGTGCCATCTGGGTGTCTTCCTTCAGCTCTTCCGGGATTTCCTCCAGGAATCGTGAAGGCATGTTCGCCGTCGTGCGGCCAAATAGAGTACGCATGCGCGCACAGGACAGGAATAACTGCTTCTCCGCACGCGTGATCCCTACATAAGCAAGCCGGCGCTCCTCTTCCAGCTCTTCGTTATCCATAAAGGCACGGCTGTGCGGGAATACCCCTTCCTCCATGCCGATGATGAATACGACCGGGAACTCCAGACCTTTAGCACTGTGCATGGTCATGAGCACGACAGCATCGTCTCGATCTTCTTCATCATCGTTCATCGAGTCGATGTCCGCAATCAAGGCAAGATCCGTGAGGAAGGAGATGAGCGATTTATCCTCGTTGTTCTTCTCGAACTCTTGCGTAACCGACAGAAACTCGTCGATGTTCTCAAGGCGGGATCTGGATTCGATCGTATTCTCGTTTTGCAGCTCGAGACGGTACTCGGTCATCTCCAGTATTTTTTCCGTAAGCTCGGTCACCGACAGAAACTCGACCATTCGGCTGAGCGCGGCAATCATGTCGTAGAAGCCCACTAGCGCATTGCGCGTCCGTCCGGCGAAGCCGAGGTCGTCCACGATTTCCAGAACGCGGAAGATCGAGATACCCCGCTCTGCGGCTGCAGCAGCCAGCTTCCCGACGGTTGTGTCGCCGATGCTTCTTTTTGGCACATTAATGATCCGTGTCAAGCTGATATCGTCGTCCGGGTTGGAAATCAAGCGCAGATAAGCAAGCATGTCCTTGATCTCTTTGCGATCGTAGAACTTGATGCCGCCGACGATCTGGTACGGAATATCCGACTTGATCAGAATTTCTTCGATAACCCGGGACTGCGCATTGGTCCGGTACAGGATCGCATGATCCTGATAGTTCTTGCCGGCGTTAATGTTCTTGCTAATTTCCGAGGTAACAAAATACCCTTCATCATGCTCCGTATCCCCACGGAACACCTTAATCTTCGGTCCTTCACCTTGCTCGGTCCACAGATTCTTCGGCTTGCGGCCTGTGTTCAGGCCAATAACATTGTTGGCAGCGTTCAAAATGTTCGCTGTAGAACGGTAATTCTGCTCAAGCAGAATCGTCCGCGCCTCGGGGTAATCCTGCTCAAAATTCAGGATGTTCGTGATATCCGCGCCACGCCAGCGGTAGATCGACTGATCGCTGTCCCCGACAACGCAGATGCGATGATGACTGTCCGCCAGCATCCGGCAAAGCATGTACTGCGCCCGGTTGGTATCCTGATATTCATCCACGTGGATGTACTGGAATTTCCGCTGGTAGAAGTCGAGAACCTCCGGCACTTCCTTAAACAGCTGAATCGTGGTCATGATCAGATCGTCAAAATCGAGCGAATTGTTGCTCTTCAAGCGCTTCTGATATTCGGTATATACCTTGGCTACAAGGGATTCAAAATAGTCTCCGGCTTTCTGTTCATACTGCTGCGGGGAAATCAGCTCATTCTTGGCGGCGCTCATGGCCCCTTGAATCGCCTTCGGCTCGAATTTCTTCGTATCGATATTGTGATGCTTCATTACGTTCCGAATAACCGACAGCTGATCCGTCGAGTCCAGAATACTGAAATTCGAGGTGAAACCAATCCGTTCAATGTCTCTACGCAAAATCCGCACGCACATCGAGTGGAACGTCGATACCCAAATGTCCTGGCCTTCGCGGCCAACCAGCTTGGATACCCGCTCCTGCATTTCGCGGGCTGCTTTATTCGTAAATGTAATCGCAAGGATGCTCCATGGTGCAGCTTTGCGCGTGGCGATCAAGTAACCGATCCGGTGCGTCAGCACCCGCGTCTTACCGGAGCCGGCACCCGCCATAATGAGCAGCGGTCCGTCGGTTGCTTCAACGGCTTGACGCTGCTGTGGATTCAGACGGCTGACGGCGTCGTGTATATCAATGGAATGCATAGTGTTGCCTCCTAATAGGTGTAGATTTGATAAGGGAGAAACTTGGGTAACGATCATAATCGAAAAATGAGATAGGGTCTAGCAGATAGATAAAATTAAAAGAGAATGAATATGAATATAGATTACGACATATCTGTATCTAGGACACTGTGAGTTCTGCGTTGCTTGGATGGAAAAGTAACTATTATAGAATTGAGGTTAGCGTAACGCGCCTCAATTTTTTTAAGCAGATCATATAACCGAGACCAGTCAGCCCTTGACGGCCTTGACCGTCTCGAGCGCCTGCTCCAGGTGATCATACACAACGTTGCCCACAATGATCGTATCAGAGATAGCTGCTGCTTCCGACGCTTGCTGGGCATTCGTTATTCCGCCACCATAGAACAAACGGGCGTTATCCAGCGATCTGCGCACTGTGCGGACAGTTTCCATATCCCCAAAGGCGCCGCTGTATTCCAAATACACAATCGGAAGATTCATCAGCTTGTCCGCAATCTGCGCATAAGCAGCGGCTCTGCTCGCATCAATCGAAGTCTCTGCTCCGGTCAACTTCGCCACCGCGGCGTTCTCGTTCAACACGATATACCCTTCGGTCACAACCAGATCCCACGGTATCATATACCCGTAGCGTTCGATTCCTTCGCGATGCCGGCCCATGATCCAGGTTGGATCCTGCGTATTCATGACCATCGGGACCATATATAGATCAAATCCGGGTACAACGGCTTCCAGATCGGATACTTCCTGCACGCACGGAAGCTCGTAACGTCGAACTCGGGACAGCAGATCCACGGTATTTTCATAAGTGACTCCGGTTGAGCCTCCGACCATAATAGCATCGGTTCCTGACAAACATACCACATCAAGGGTCTCGTCATCGATCTCCTTGTCGGGGTCCAGCTTAAACACATGCCTCCAGGATTGTATCATCTCTTTCAAGCGTCATTCCTCCACGTTCACGGGTTACTATTATACTAAAATAAGTCTATGCTAGCACGGTAAGCAAGTCAATTTATGTTCGCATAAAATACGAACATTTTTTTGGTAATTGTGATGTAGGAGCCAAAGGACGCGGTACTGTGCTGCGTAAGATGAGAATGAAAAAGCCCGCCCGAATTCACATGAGTGAATCGGACGGGCAAGATGGATCATCTTAGCCGTATTTTAGAGCAAGTTGACTAGTACACTCGCCAGCTGTTTGAGTGCCGCGATTTTAGCATCATTCTGACTGCCAATTCTAGCCTGCCACGCCGCGTCACGAGCAGTGATCAAGTCAGTTAAAGTAGGGTCATCATTAATCAGCTTATCAGCATCTGCAATGGCCTCATCAATCAACATGTTCAGTGTCGGAATAATGATGGATATAGGTTGAGCAATCGTCTGCTGCGACCCTCGGGCCAGCTTAGCCGTTGCGTGATAAATAACATGTTGATTCCCATCATTGTAATTCTCAAGAATAATCGAGCCTTGATGTTCTTTAAGATATACGCTGCCAGTCACGGTTGCTGGAGTTTTCATTTCCAGATCCTCAATGATAACTAACGTATCATTCAATAGGGGATTATTTCGATCTGTGAGATAAACAGCATCTCCAACCGTCGTAAGATAGGAAACTCTTGACTCAATCAATAGTTTTGCGTTCTCATCGTTGAGAAGTTCAAGTTCTCCGTCTTTAATGTCCAGCGTATCGTAAGTCGTATCCAAAACTTGATTACTGCTTACATCAATAAATTCAGTTTTAAGTGTATATCTTCCCGCTTGCTTGAACTTCAGCTCGTACTGGAGTTCCAGATTAGACACACCATGTCCGTTGTCATTTGAACCGTGGTAAGCCTCAATCGAATTATTCAATGAATTGGGCTGGAACGGTAACAAAGCGCCTGCACTTGACTTAAGTTCAACAAGATCCGGGTTCAACGGACCCTCGATAGAAAAGCGAAGGTATACCTTATCTTGAGTTGGATAATACCCCGACCCAAGCGTAAACTGTAGAGCTTTATCTACTAAGCGATTTCCTTCAATGGATGAGTAGAAATTATACTCTACTGCCGGCTGAAGATCAGACTGAGGCTCATTCACAACAAGCTTGTTATGATCCGTGAAATTCAGTTCTGCACCGTTAACTTCCATATCGAATACATACCAGTATAACTCATCTCCGCTTCCGCTCGGGATATGATATGTCTTGACAGGCTGACCACTATTTCCGCTGTATATCTCAACCTTAGCAGATGAATTACGCAGCGTTTCCGATCCGTCATATCCGTTTCTGGAGTAGTTGTGAATATAGAACTGATACTTACCGTCTACGCGCTTGCGGATTGTCGTTGTCTCTGGACCATAAGAATCTGTATCATCATGGTCCAGATCCGCGTACTTTTCTCCATGATAATAATATTCCCGGTCAGCAAAGTAAGTGTGGAATGCTCTTCCATCAGGTGTTGGTCCAAGCAGATGGGAGTCTTCATCTCGTGGCTTCTCTCCCCATGTCAACACAATACGAATCTCATCGTTTGCCGGGATTTTGATTGCAGTCGCATCTTCATTTCGGTTAAAGCTGTCGCTTAGTGAGACACCTACTACATAAGTCGTAATAAAGCCGGCTTTTGTAAGTTGTCCTGTATATACCCCAGCTGGTAAATTAGCGGTATATCGTCCATCCGCATTTGTAACCGCCGACGCAGCAATGCTGCCCGTTGTATTGCCTAATCCTCCACGGAAGTCAATTCTCATACCTTGCACAGGAAGTTCGTTAACATCGGTTATTGTACCTTCAAAGCCTTCGAGTTTCATCCTGCCCGTTAAATTTGTTGTGAACTTGGAACTACCCGCTGCAGGCGTAACATTAAGAACAAATGTATCACCATAATGCTCATCCAGCGAAATCGGTTTGAATGCCAGTATTTTAGTTGCGTTATTAAACGCAATGTCTTCCAACGGATAAACAGTGCCTGCAACCGTTGCACTGATGTTAAGATCCGTTAGTTCCAGAGAAGGAACGGCAGTCGCAAACTGCAGCAATGCCTGTCCATTGCTCAATTGAATGCGGTCCGACACTGGTGGTTGAGTAGGATTAGGATCCGTTGTATTCCCGCTCCCTCCAGTTCCAGCGTTAGATCCGGAAATAGAGTTTCCACTACTAATGTTTACGGTAACGTTATTATTTAGCACCAGATTACTTGGGCGCTGAATGAAGGATACGCCTGCAGTATTAACCTGAGCACTACCAATGCTCCCCTGACCACTGACAGATGCAGCTGCATTAAGAATCAGGGATAGAACAGATGCAGAAGACCCAACATTCAATCTTGTGCCGGAAGCATTAGCCGCCACGTTAAGCTGAGCTACAGAGCCGGAGGTAAGATTCACATTCAGTGAGGCTGCTGTGACATCCACTGTTTCAAACTGCCCTGCCAAAGTCACGCTTGAGCCAGATGGAATAAGATCAGATAATAAAAGATCCTTAAACCCTTCACCTGTCAAACCTGTTTCTTCCAGAATCACGCCTGATTGCAGTGTAACCTGTGATACAGAACTGCCACCTTCGGCAACGATACGGACACTTCCATCCTTTTTGTTCACAATAACGGTAATAAGCACGGAGTCAACCACATGAATGCTGTTTTTACCTCCGCCTTTTATCGTTGTACTTCCCTTGACCGTTACTCCTTGAAGCGTGACATCCCCTTCACCAACGCCTTCGCCAATGACAAGGTTACCCTCTATGGTCATATTTTGAAGCGTGATATCCGAGGCATTAATATGTACGGATCCCGGAATTTTCTTAGTTCCTGTAACAGGACCAAATGTGCCTGCCTTGTCGTAACTCGTAACTTCCTTAGATTTAATCTGCTCAAGAGCACGATCAAGTACGGTTATGGCTTCAGCACGCGATGCACTTGCTGTCGGTCTGAACTTGCCATTACTTCCATTCATGATACCGCTAGAAGTGACAGCCCCGATCGCCCCTTTGCTCCATGTTGGACTACTATCCGTGTCTGTAAATTTATTGGCTGCATCACTTGGCTTAAGCTCCATTAGTGAACTCAAGATGACAGCCAATTCCTGACGTGTTACCTTACTATCCGGTTTGAAGGTTCCATTGCTGTATCCCTTCATGTACCCTTGCGAGGCAGCCACGGACAAGTCATTATAGTACCATGATGTACTTTTAACATCACTGTATGAAATGACAGCCTTTGTCTCGAACTGAAACGATCGATTAATGACCGCGGCAAGCTGAGCCCTAGTTATTGGGGCATTCGGATGAATCTTTCCGTTTTGATCCCCATTAAGAAAACCTTGTTCATTCCATTTTTGAAGCGTCTTACTTGCCCAGTGTCCTGCAATATCACTAGCACTAGAAGTGGTTTGCGGCTCATCTTTTGCTGTTGCAGCAAAGGCTCCGCCTAACGGAGACAGTATGAGGGTTATACCTAATACCGCACTTATTGCCTTTTTGTAAAATCCTAGTCTGTTACCCAAGTTGAATTCCTCTCCCCCTAATTATTTTCAATCCTGACATAAGACTATATGACTATTAATCTATCGTTTTGAATCAATAGACCTAAATATTTATAGTCAATAAGTTCTAATAACATTAACACTTCCAGTAAATAACACAAGTCCAATTACTGGAACAAATGAAAAAACATGCCCTTTTATAGACATATTTTTTCATAATCTGCATATATGGTTGGTTATTAACTAAAACCTCAAACTGTTCTGCTCCAACTCCGGCTCTGTCAGCAGGTCTGAATAAACGCCGTACACGCCCCATTTTTCATAATTGTTCACGGTCGTGGTGTCATTAATGGTGTGGACATAAGTCACGGCACCCGCTTGCCTCAGCTTGGCTACGAAATTCGGGCTGACCTTGTACTCCGGCATGGTAACGGCGTCAATGTTGTTCTCCTGCACGAAAGCCGTGATCTCGGCAGGTGAATCCTGCGTGGCATACAGCGTATAGATAATTGACTCAAACGGATAGATGTCCAGAACCATATCGAGCATGGGCTCATTATAAATTTGGATGACCACCCGATCCAGAAGTTCCGGGTCCCGCTCATTAGCAGCGTTTACAATCTCCGTGAACAGGTATTGAATATCCTGATCCTCCTGCTCCTTCGTGTCTGTCACGATGTAGATATCGGGATGACGCTCCATCATATCCATTATCCCCTCAATATCCATCGGTTGGTATTGCTCCAAAATCGGTGTATTAATGAATTCCTCATGGCTCAGACGGGCTGCCTGCTTATCGTCCGGGAGTTTTTCCTTCTGGCCTAGCTGCTGTGTCATGCTCTCCGTCCACTCATGCCTGGCGACGACTTTACGGTCCTCCGTCAGCATCAAATCAATCTCGAATACCCGAGTGCCTTTCTCGTAGTTAACGACCATGGCTTCATAAGCGTTCGTATAGGGCTGTTCACCGATACTCCCCATGGCGTGCGCAATCAGGCGATAGGCCGCGAATCCTTGTGGTTCTTCCTCATCCATCTCAAGATGAGTCTGAAGCAGTATCATAATGGCGGAAAATAATAGAAGGACAGCTGCGATCCGTTTCATGGTATCCCCACCCTTTGTTTCGTTCATCGCTGTTGCTAGGTAAATACCCGGTTGAAGGGTGGGCCAAACAAAAAACCGCCACTCGGCTGCTGCCAAATGACGGAATGATTTTATGAATACTGCTGATCACTAGCTTTTGGCCTTCAAAAGATGAATATACCATTTCAATCCCGCGTTGTGGTTAAACACGCTGACTTTATCCACGATATCAAATAATCCGCAGCTTTCAATCTCGCCAATCTTATGCTCTACCATGAGATAATCAGGATCTTTGGTATTCTTGTGAGAATAAAGGGAAGAGATGATGACTCCATCTGGGGTCAGGTAACGCGCATATTCTAGCAGTTTGTTCGGGGTGTTTGGCACGTACTGCAATGACTCATTAAACACAATGACGTTGTAACGCTTATGAGGAACATAATGATTAATGTCCGCACGCTGGAATAGGTTCCTTGATGTTTTGCTGGATGCGATTTTGATCGCTTCTTCGGACAGGTCGACACCCGTGTAATTCGACTTTTCAACATCCAGGAGCATGTCATACAATATTCCGGCTCCGCATCCCATATCCAAGATACCCTCGTCCCCAATAAACTTTCTTATGTAACCGTACACGACCGAGTATCTGGCATATTCCGTGATGTCCGATAAATAATCCCACATGTTGGATCTATACTCTTCGTCCCATTGCTGTTGACTGCTTTCAATGAAGTCCTGAACCTTGGCGTTTTCCATTTCGATTCCTCCCCATATTGGATTTTAATTCCCGTTTGGCAAATGAAGCGGCGACAGATGAAAACAAGGTCATTTGAAAAACATTAACTTAGCGCTCACAAAGAAAATCAAGAATTGGATCATCCTTGCGTACTAACGATCCTACATATGGACCACTGAAGACATTGACGAGTCTCCTATTTCATTATAATAGTATTATAGTTATATATTGTAAATGTATCCGATTGACTATTGTACGATGTGGTGCACATGCATGTCTCTGGCTTGATGAATGGATCAAATGTCCGAAATTAATTCTCTGATACGCCACAGCCTTACAAAAAGCGACAGTATTCGATATCTTTCTGCGTCAGTCGGGACCTGGGGAGCATATAAGCGTCTGGGACAGGTACGCAAACAAAAAAACGCCATCTGGCTCATGCCAAATGACGTTAACATCGATTATGATCAGTATGCGTTCTTGAATCCGTTGCGGATCGTGCGCAGAATGATTTTGATATCAAACAGAATGGACCAATTCTCAATGTAGAAAATATCGTGCTTGATCCGTTCCTCAATCGAAGTATCCCCACGCAGGCCGTTGCTCTGCGCCCATCCCGTGATGCCCGGGCGTACGTGGTGTTTCACCATGTACTTTGGAATTTCCTCTTTGAACTGTTCAACATAATAAGGTCGCTCCGGCCTAGGGCCTACCACGCTCATATGACCGAACAGGACATTGAAGAACTGAGGCAGCTCATCCAGACTGGTCTTCCGAAGAAAAGAGCCGAACTTGGTGCGGCGCGGATCATTTTCCACGGTCCAGCCCGTATCCGATGCCCCTTCCGGCAGCGGCTTCATAGAGCGAAATTTATACATATAAAAGTTCCTGCGGTTCAGCCCGACCCGCTCCTGCTTGAAAATGACAGGGCCTCGGGAAGTCAAACGAATCCCTAGGTAAATCCCGATCATCACCGGCAAGGTAAGGATAATCGCCACTAACGAGAATACGATATCAAACGCTCGCTTAAACAGCCGGTTTGCCGCTAGATCCAGCGGGATATCGCGCACGTTGATCATCGGCATCCCCGCAAAGTTATCAAACACCGGCCGTGCCGGGAGGTAGTCGAAAAAGTCCGGGATAATCAGCGTCCGCACACCGGCTTTTTCACAAGCGGCAATGATCTCCGGGTACTTGTGGTGCGCATTTAGCGGAAGTGCTAGTACGACCTCATCGACGAGATTTTCGTTCAGCACCTTATGTAGATCGCTGACCGACCCGAGAATAGGTTTAAGCCGTCTAGCTTCGATCTCGTCCCACTGCTGGTAATCATCCAGGAAACCGATGACTTCATACCCGAGCTCCGGGTATTGCTTCAGATTTTTGAAGAAGCGCTTACCCAGCGTACCTGCGCCCACGATGAGCACGAATTGGCGATTGTAGCCTTTTTCCCGAAAATGTTTTAGGGATTTCTTTAGGAAATAACGGTATAGAATAATGAAGGCTACGTTTAGAATCATGTAGATGGCGAGATACCAACGAGAGATATTCACCTCTTTAACAAAGAACATAATACTTAAGAGAATGAACATCCCGATAAAATGCACCTGGAAGATTTTCATGAATTCGTCGGCAAAGCGCTTTTTCCGCTTCGGTGAGTATAAGGAGATCATGATGCCAACAGCCAAGGCTACTGCGCCGTAAACGAAACTCCACAAAGTATAGGTTTCAAGAGGGAGCGGCTCTTCGTACGGAAACCAACTGCTCTCAAACTTGATCCACCAAGCGAACAGAAAGGCCAGCTGTATAAAGGCAAAGTCAGTTAACATGTACAATTTGGTCAAAAACCCCTGATTCTGACGGATCATGATTTCACCTCCACTCCACCTGAAGATTGCGTTATGGTTGCTTGACGAATAGGCTTAAGCCGGTTCATAAGCAAGGATAAGAGCAATTTCAGACCAACGCCTGCATAGACGGCTCCATTAACGAATATGTTGTATTTCTGCCGGTAATGCTTCCGATGAAAAAGAATCATCGCGCGATGGAACTCATAAATAATCTTGAATGGCCTGCGTCGGGCGCTTCCGCCTTTATAATGGATAATCTTGGTCCGAGGATAATAGTGAATTCCCCATCCCGCCTGCTTGATGCGATAACACCAGTCGATGTCTTCCCCGTACATAAAAAAGGTTTCATCCAAGCCACCAACCTGCTCAATCGTCTCGCGGCGTACCAGCATGAACGCACCGACCAAACAATCCACCGGATACTCTACGTCCGGATTCAAATACCCCAGCTGATACTGGTTAAACTCCGGCTTGTTCGGGAACAGCTTGCTGAGCCCAAAAGCATAGTAAAAAGAAGCTGAAGGTGTTGGGAATCCTCTTTTGCAGGCCTTATCCAGCGAACCGTCCGGGAGGACGATTTTACAGCCAGAAGCACCAATGATCGGATTATAGTCCATAAAAGCGACCATTGTCTGAATCGTATCCTGCTGGATAATCGTGTCGGAATTTAGCAGCAGCATATAGCGACCTTCCGCAACTTCCATCCCCTGATTGTTGGCTTTGGCAAAGCCGGTATTCTCCGTGTTCTCGATCAGCTTGACCTGCGGGAATAACTCTCGGATGGTCTGAACCGAGTCGTCCTTCGAGTTGTTATCTATCAAAATGACTTCGTATGTATAGTCCGTCTCTGATGCAAACACGGATCGCAAACAGTCCACCGTCAGCTGACAGGTATTGTAGTTCACGATTAAAATGCTTAAATCCATTGCATAACGTCTCCTGACAAATATAGTAATCTATCGACATTATAGCATAAATGTAACCGTAGATAATCGTATAACATCGATTCTATAGGTTTTCGCGCTTTCTCCTCCAATTTATATTAATTCAATCGCTTAACATAGTAAGCGGTCGATTAACGGCAACCGGTTAAATGGTCCACCGAACATAGCATCACTCCTTTCTTGACGAGTTAACAATCATAACCACCCGTCCAACGGGTGGTTTGCTCTTGGGGCATAACCCCCTGTTGCCAAACTGCGCCTAAAGACGCTAGCCTGACCACAAATCTGTTCAGGCTCAGTGTAATTTGTCACTTCCACTTACCAGTTATACTGGTTTACTTCTTTTTGCTCCTATTGTTGCTGAATGGATCTTCATACTCTTTTACACTCAGTTTATCTATCGCTTGGTCATGGGCTTCTTGTTCACGAATGTATTTTGCTACGGTTGCTTCGTTCAAACCCACTGTACTGACATAATATCCTTCTGCCCAAAATTTCCGATTCCCATATTTATACTTTAATTTCGCATGCTTCTCAAAGATCATTAGCGCACTTTTCCCCTTCAAATATCCCATGAAGGATGATACTGAAATTTTGGGTGGTATCGCTACCAGATGTGTACGTGATCTGGCATCATGTGACCTTCTATGATCTCTACTCCCTTGTACTTACTTAAACGTTTGAAAATTTCGATTAAATCTTTCCTCGCTTGATTATAGATCTCTTTCCGTCTATACTTCGGGGTGAATACAATGTGGTATTTGCACATCCACTTTGTGTGAGCTAAACTATAGTTCTTGTTTGCCATATAAGACCATTCCTTTCACCCCGCCTGAACATCTCAATTCTATCGGGTCTTATTGGTCAAACCCTCGTTCCCTCCACCCGCAAAGCGGGTGGTTTTTTGTTTCGCGCGTTTCACGCACTCAACTGGCTAAAGCCTAAATAAAAAAGTACGCTTACTCATAAGCGTACTTGAAGTCCTTCCTGATTGATTCTTTTTCTAGCTGTTATTTTATCTCTAAATCTTAATATCGGCTTCTCATAAAAAAAGTAAATAAGAGATGATATTAGATATGTGGATAGAATTGAAGCAATTAGGTATAAAGATTTCACCTCAAATGAAGAGTCTCCAATGTACCTTTGAAGATAGACGAACAGTTCATAGTGTACCAGATAAACTGAGTAACTGGTCACACTTAAAAAATAAAAAGCCTTTTCTGGGCGCCTGCCTTTGAAAAACGAGTTGAGCTTCTGATCTTCTGAAAGGGTTATCACTAAAAAGCCGGAGCTAACAGAGATCACATTAAAGAAAATTGTTCGTCCGAACAAGGAATTATTCATCGCTTCTTTCCCGGCATCGAGAACAAAAATATAATATAATACACAAAATAATAGCAAGAATGTTGTGAGGAGATACATGCAGCTTCTATGCCTCATTAATTTCTCAATAACATGCGGATAATATATTTTGATTCCTGCCAGCAACACACCGAACATTATGCTATCCAACCGAAGAAATATCTGTTTTCGAACGCCGTAATCCCAATTTGGGTTTATCGTTAGTACATAATAAAACCTTGCGATGGTTACGACCAAAATAACTAAGCAACAAATGACAAAAAAGGTTGTTCTTGAGTTATTCCTCGTTATAAGCAAAGCTATCATAAATAACGGCGGTATCAACAAATAAAACCACTCTTCTATCGATAAGCTCCATGAAACCGGCATAAATCCCAAATGCATCTCATTAAAGTTCTGGAGAAATATTAAATTTGTCCAGTTAGGATGCTTTCCTACTATTATGATGAGAAGAACCATAATCAAGAAATAAACAGGAAGCGTCCGGAACCATCTTCTTTGATAAAAAACAAATAACGGTTTAAAAGAATTTTGCGGTAGCACATCTTTAATTATGATGCGGCCAATTAAATAACCACTTAATACAAAGAAAATTTCTACACCAATCAAACCGTTATAAGACAACCATTGAAGATCGTACTCTCCAAAAAATATGCGACTATGGCTAATTAAGACCATAATTATTGCTATGCTTCGTACTACATCGAGACCGAAATTGCGCATCCTTATACTCCTTTAAGTTTTACAGAATATTTATATTATAAGGAATATAAGAATATGTTGCTATACAAATAACTAATCAGTTAACGAGTAACAGCTCCCATCAAGACAAGCAACTCGGCGCCCTCTTTGCGATTGTTTTTTATGACTTGCCTTTCACGATGATCTGAAACGTTGGCTTCTTCGTTGGAACATACTCATGCGGCTCGTACCAGTTGATCCCACGACGGGGAAACGAAGACAGATTCGGCGCCGAGGGGATACAAAAAAAAGAAGCTTACGATCGAGCAAAAGCGGTGGTTGATGCTTTAAAAAACACGGAATCAATCATAGAAAAGTAAAAAAACAGACCTTCGAAATAGTTTCTAAATACTGGTTTAAGGTTTAAAATCCAAACACGGAGTGAAAAAACATTAAACTTCGCGAAGAAACACTACAAGCACTTTACCGCTATATCGCTAGCATACAAATTGGCAATATTACCCACGAGGATCATCAAAAACAGTGTTGCTAATATGGTATATAAAAATGCAATCAGAGGAAAATTGAGGAAAGACAATCCATGTTATGGGGCAGAAATCCCAACCAAAATCCTGACAGTAGAGGAAAACGAAAACGAGGCGATTTAAGAAAAATATTTCGAGAGAAAGGAACGGAGGAATATCTAAATACCACAGTCGAATTAAGCGATCATCAAAAGACTTCCATATTCTATCTACTCGCATTTTCGGGGATGAGGGTAGGAGAGTCATGTTCATTAAAATGGCCTTGGAAAATTGAATTTAGCAGAGACAATGGTTACTCCCTTCTTCCTATCGATGTCTACCGTACATGAAGCAAATTTTAGCTAAGACCAAAATAACTAAGAATGCGTCGCCCCATATCTTTCGACACACATATATAAGTCTTCTGGCAGAAGCAGGGGTGGATTTAAAAACAAAAATGCAGCGTGTTCGACATACTGATGTGAAAACTACATTAAAGATCTAAACGAATGTGACTGAGAAGATGAAAGAAAACGCAAATAATAAAATCAATATTCATTATGCAGACATTTTGAAAATATCGACTTTTCAGGAAAAGTGATTTTTCTACAGAAAAACACAACCCAAGAATGCCCGTATCACTGCGATTACGGGCGTTCTTGGGTGTCCATGTAATCTATCGACATTATTGCATAGTTCATGGAGAAAGAAGAAATATCAAGGAATAAGTTTGCTCTGCCTTATTTCATTTAACTCTCATATAAACCCGATCAAAATAAAAAACTTGAACAACAAACTCTCTGCCTTGGATTGTCTGTACAATTTGCTCTTACGCGCATATTGTAATCGATCGATGTATCTTACGCGAGATGCAAGAAATAACTCCAGCTGTACTTTCTGTTCGCCAGTCAATCGCGATCCATAGATTCGATCAAATTCGCTTGCTTGTTTATGCAACAAATCTTTGCCTGTATGTCTCTTAAAACTGGCCCATTTGCTCTTCAACTTACCCACGATAGAGTTGCTGCCCCCTACCACATTGTTATTGTGCTGACGATATAACATGGATGGCTTGTTATCGTAGATTACAGTTCCAAATGCGGAAACGAGCAGGTAGAACCACCAATCGTGCATAAGAACCTTTTGACTGTCAACCGATCTACTATTTATAAACAGGTTTCTTGCCGATCGATTCATCGTGATTGTCGCGCCAATGGCAATGTTTTCGTATAACGCATTGAAGAAAGAGGGTTCCTGAGCAGGAGGCTTTGGCCATACACCTTTCCTGTTTAACTCGTCATCCGTAAGGTAGGTCGATGTAAATACCATCGCCGGTACTTCCGTATATATAGAGGAATCTAGGCGGGCTATAGCATGCTCTACCTTATGATCAAGCCACACGTCATCCTGGTCGCAAAAACAGTAATAATCAGCCTCAGCGTCTGCAGCACGCAGAAGTTCAAAGAAACTGGACACAACGCCAACATTCGTTCCTTTTATGAGCTTGATCTTATGGGGATGTAATTTGATTAATTGTTCGAGAACTTGAATTGTTTGATCCGCGGATCCATCGTCTCGTATCAAAATCGAAATGGAGGGGTGTGTCTGATTGAGAAGGCTCTGGATTTGTTCAGATATATACCGTTCGCCGTTATAGGCGGATAGTAACACTTGCACTTTATTCATAGTGAGGAACCTCCAGAAAAACACATTGGCTTCATACTGTTGTCATTCATTAGAGAGATAGGCTAATAAAAAACCTGATCCATACAGATCAGGCCTCTTACATCGCTGTATTTATTTTAAGTATAGTTTAGGGTGCTGCTTCATATCCAGCATAAACTGCTTCAGCCCTTCACGCCAATGTAGCAAATCCTCAAATTGGTTTAGACGGATAGCCAGGTGATCCATCGTTGAATTGGCCGGACGTGGGGCGGGCCGTGGAAATTCTGCCGTTGTGCAAGGCTGCAATTCAGCGGTTATGGTAAGTCCCAATTGTTCACGAGCCTCTTCAAAAATGGCGCTAGTAAACTCATACCAAGTACAAGAACCACTGTTGGAGGCATGATATATACCGTATTTTTCAGTGGAAATTAAGTTTATCAAGAACTGCGCCAGATCTACCGTGTAGGTAGGCGAACCTTTTTGGTCATTAACTACCTTTAACAGCGGTTTTTCTTGTCCTAGACGAAGCATCGTTTTTACAAAGTTGTTGCCATGCAGGCCGAACAACCATGAAGTTCGCACAATAAACCAACGAGAGCAAAAACTTTGAACTATCTGTTCACCTGCAAGCTTGGACTTTCCATAAACGCTTTGCGGGTCGGGGAAATCATACTCTATATATGGCCTTCCGCTCGTACCACTAAAAACGTAATCCGTGCTAATAAATACGATCTTGGCATCAATTTTTTCGGCGGTAAGAGCCATGTTTCTAGTACCTACTGCATTCACGAGATAAGCACCGTCCACATCCGTCTCTGCAGCATCAACCGCCGTATAAGCTGCACAATGAATGATCCAGTCGGGTCGGTGGGTTGAACTTACTTGGAGGCATTGATCTAGGTCCGTTATGTTTAGTTCTTCTCTACCGCAGTTAAAAACTTCATGACCAGCTAGGTTAAATATCCGTGCAATATCCTGCCCTAGCTGACCATGTGCTCCTGTGATTAATACCTTCATCCGTTCCCACCCAATCGGCTGCCATACTGCTGGGTCATATAATCACGATATGCGCCGGATTGAATTCTCGTCCACCACTCTTTGTTGCTCAAATACCACTGAATCGTTTCCTTAATGCCTGTCTCGAAGTTGTGCTTTGGCTTCCAGCCCAGCTCATTCATGATTTTTGTAGGATCAATGCCATAACGTCGGTCATGACCTGGACGATCTTCTACGTAAGTAATTAATGACTCCGGCTTACCGAGCTCGTTCAAAATGGTTTTGACGATATGAACATTGGTACGTTCGTTGTTGCCTCCGATATTATAAACCTCACCAATTTTCCCCTGGTGAATAACCAGATCGATCGCACTGCAATGATCCTCGACATACAGCCAATCACGGATATTGAGGCCATCGCCGTAGACTGGCAAAGATTCATCATTTAGGGCACGAGAAATAATCAGAGGGATCAGCTTCTCAGGGAATTGGTATGGACCGTAATTATTCGAGCAGCGGGTAATGTTAACCGGGAGACCAAAGGTCTCATGATAAGCCCTTACGAGCAAATCGCCGCCTGCCTTGCTGGCAGAATAAGGACTATTGGGTGCAAGTGGTGTCGTTTCAGAGAACAAACCAGTTTCACCCAAGGACCCATATACTTCATCCGTGGATACTTGAACAAATTTGGTCACGCCATATTTTTTGGCTGCATCCAGAAGAACCTGTGTACCCATGACATTGGTGTTCACAAAGATTTCCGGTTCCAGAATACTGCGATCTACATGTGATTCTGCCGCGAAATTAACCACCACATCAACGCCTTGTTGGAAAATGCCATCCACCGCTTGTTTATCCGCAATATCTGCCTGGATAAATGAATAATTCGGGTGGTTTTGTACCGATTTTAAATTCTCTAAATTCCCTGCATACGTGAGCGCATCCATGTTAATAATCTGATAATTCGGATGCTGCTGAATCATATATAAAATAAAGTTACTGCCGATAAAACCGGCACCGCCGGTGATAAGAAGTTTCATCCGATTGTTGCCCCCTATTCAAAATTCATCTCTGCGTCTTTCAGCAGCGGGTGCCGCTGGTCTTTATCCGATAGAATCGGATTCGACGTTGGCCATTCAATCTCCAAAGCCGGATCATTCCATAATATGCCACGGTCATTCTCGGGGGAATAATATTCGTCCACTTTATAGAGAACCTGGGTATTGGGTACGAGTGTACAAAAACCATGTGCGAAGCCCTTAGGCACCAGCAGCTGACGATGGTTATGCTCGCTCAAAATGACGCCAACCCACTGACCAAAAGTAGGGGAGCTTTTTCTAATATCTACGATCACATCGTAAATAGCACCTGTTAGGACACGTATGAGTTTGGTTTGAGCCTTAGGGTTGAGCTGATAATGAAGACCACGGAGAACCCCAGCTTCGGCGGATAAAGATTGGTTGTCTTGGATGAAGTTATAGGTAATGCCATGCTGCTTAAATAGCGAATCGTTGTAACTCTCCATAAAAAAGCCCCGGTGATCGCCGTGGACTTTTGGTTCAATCAAAAAAGCGCCATTCAATATCAAATGAGTGTTTTTCATCTATTTGATTCTCCATATCAATTTAATATAGTATGAATATTCCATTCACTTATCGGCCTTAATATCAACCTTATTAAAAACCCAATATCTTGAGAGGGAATAATTAAATATTGGTACCAACACTATAGCTGTAAGTTGACCAAATAAATAAGAGTATTCTAATATATTCACAATTACAAACATAATAATTATATTAAGTAATAGACCAATAGAACATGTGATAGTATATTTTATAAAACTATTTTTAGTCTTGCTATTCCTTTTAAATGTCCATTTTGAATTTAATACATAAGATAATACCAAAGAAAAAACAAATCCTATCACTGTTGCCAAAACCGGAATTATTTTTAAATATTCTACACTCAGAGCAAGTACGCCTGTATGTACTATTGTTCCCAGTAAGCCAACGAATCCATATTGAAAAAAGTTGAATATCTCCGGATATTCTCTTAACTTCTTTAACAGCATATTTATCATAGGATGTCCCTGTTAGATGAAGAAGTATTGGCATTAGGATGAAATTGTTTAATTTGATCAATTTCATTCTTTAATAATCCAATCTCTTGTGTCAACTTTTTAGTTTGGTTAGTAAGCTGCGATATAATTACCGTATTATTATAAAGAATAATGAAGACAATAATGAACGATACTAGATATAGTGCGTTTACAGGGGTTTCGATATAGATGTTATTGGAAATAAAGAAAAGAATCCCTGGAAATACAGACAGTAACAACGATACCAAACTTAATATTAACCATAATAGAGTGTATTTTAATTCCAATTTATATTTACGAATATTATTCAACAAGAAGAGCAACAAGCCAATGTTCAGTAACATTAACAATATCTGCAGATTAAATGATATCATAGTTTCTATGCAATCTCCTTGTTACTTACTCTAAAGAAGTCAATCAGTATTGCTAAAGATACTTTAATCATATAGTATACTGCCTTGATCTTATTTATTGATGAAGCACCGTTTTCCCTACTATTCATAATAACCGGCACTTCTATAACCCTTCTTTTATTCCTCAGCAAAGTAACAATCGTCTCAGGTTCCGGGTAATCAGATGGGTATTTTTTTGCGAAAAAGTGAATCAATGTTTTGTTGCACGCTCTAAATCCAGATGTAGGATCAGTAATACTCTGTTTCAAAAGCAGCTTAATCAGACGACTAAAGTGCCTTATGCCTATTCTTCTCACAAAGCTAGATTGAAAGCCTTCCTTTGAGATATATCTTGAGCCAATTACTAAATCTGCTTTTTGTGCAATAATCGGCTCAATAATATTAGGTATATATTCTGGATTGTGCTGTCCGTCCCCATCAATCTGAATAGCGATATCATAGTTATTGTTAGCTGCAAATTGATAACCTGTTTGTACAGCACCACCAATGCCCAAATTATTGGGTAAATCAATAAATTCAACAGAGTATTGCTTGCATATTTCAATGGTTTTATCAGTAGAGCAATCATTAATAACAAGCACATCAATATCAAACTCATGTAATTTCCTGAGAAGGGCTCCTAAGTTTCCTTCTTCATTGTAAGCGGGTATAAGTGCTAATACCTTCATTTAAGTATCAATCCTCTTTAAAGGTTTAATTTTTTTTGATGTTTCGTGCTGTAGGATTACTCGACCTTATACTTGTTGATTTCAATAGAATTATATTGAAATTCCCCACCCATAAATACCGTAGGCACAATCATCAGAGACTGAACATCATCATCTATATATATAGTTTGTTTTTTTTGCATAAAGTTAATAGGATATTTATAAACAGCATTTTCTGTGATCTCTGGTGTGTTCTTTCCAGTCCAATAAACAGTCATATAATCGTAAAAATAGCCTCCTGAAATATTGAAATTGATCTCTGTAACAACATCGCTATATTCTGTAAATTTATTATTAACTCTAATAATCGTTGGTCCAACTAAGTTATTGACATAAGAGCCTCTGGTAATTTCACTTGCATTCTCTATTGATATTTCTTCTTTAGTATAACTTTGTTTTACTAATAAATTTTCTTTTCTTAAGGACGAGACATCTATCCCCATATATTTACTTATACGATATTCTGACATCTCCCCACTAATCTGATATGCATATATATAAACACTATACGCAAGTACCAAAGAAAATACTGTTGCTACTGAACTATAGCAGATTCGAATCCAACGATCAGATATTTTTTGGAACTTATTAATATAAGCATCTTCTATTCCAGATGGACTTTTTAGATTTCTTAGCCTCCTCTCAATTATATCTAAAACTACTGCCAAGGTAATAAATAAAAAAGGAACAGAAGGATAAACATACCTTGGTAAGCCATGAAAAGGCATATTCATTAATGTAAATCCAAGCGGTATACAAGAAATAAATAGTGCTTCCCAACGGCACTTTTTAATAATAAATGGTATCAACAAAATACAAGGAACAACAATAAGTTGTTGTAGAATGAGAAATGGCTTTAGAATCCTTTCTGGGTGAACTAAATTTTCATCCCAAAGATCTCCCCACATATATTGAAAAAATCCAAAAATTCTCCATTTATAATATAAAATAGGGTTTGTATCTATATTAACACTTAAGATCTCTTCCAACGTTTTATTGTAGGTGAATTCCATATCCAAGTAATATGGAACTGCCCCCCATACTTTTGGATTTACACCAGCTTCTGAGAAGAACATAAATGTATCAAATGTAAGCCAATTACGAATCCACCATGGTATCATACCAAGACAGAATGTACCAAGTAGTAACAAAACATTTCTAACGGATATTTTTTTCGGCAGATTCATATATACTAATGCAAAAATAATAGCAAGTATTAGTAAAGGAAATGCTAAGGCCCTCACATGAATAGCACTAGTTACCAAAAGCCCAGAGATTACAAAATATAATGCACTATTTCTCTGCATTCCTTTCAAAAAAAAGTAAACAAACGCTAAAAGTAAGAAAGAAAACAATTGCTCTGTGAGCATCCTATCAATATTGTAAATAAAACCGGGATAAATCGATGCCAAAAGTAATGAGAAACTTACATACAGCTTTTTAATATCTAGCAAACAAAGAATTCTATAAATCAGCCAAAGAGTACATAAGTTTAAAATCAATTGAACTATAAATACAGCTTGGGTTGAATGATCAGAAAAAAAATATACTATTGCAATGAAAAGTGGATACCCAGGTGACAAAACCTTTGTTGGTTCTACTAATTGTGTCCCCTTAAACATGTCCCCTTCTCTATCATAAGTTAACGTATTGTTTTTTAATATATTTTCCGCAGCGTAATGATATACTAACTCATCACTTCCCGTTCTTAAGTCTCTTGTCGTATCAATAACGGGGATTCTTATAATCACGGCAAGTATAAAAATTAATAATATCGATATTTTATACAAACTTGATTTATTTAATAACATCCTAAAAGATTGCATGCTGCTCTGTTCCTTCCACTATGGCTTCAGAATCTTTTGTTATATTAATTACTACTTATTTTTTTGTAAACTTTTCTGAAAAAAGCTTTAAACCCTTGAGTACGAATAACTTTAAAGGATTTAGAAATTACCCCACTAGACTTTGTAATTAGTGTTAAGTTGCCAATCTTCTTATTGAAATATTCATTACTGAATTCAAAAGGATCTTCCACACTGAACATTACATCATAATCTTTTCGATATGCATATCTTACACTATCTTCAATTTTCTCTCCTGAAGTATAGGAACTATATGTCCAAGTAGTTTTTGAAATTGCATCTGCATTATTTGCATCATGAATTTCAGAATACTCCGAGTATAACTTTTTAAAAGGATGATCTCCTTCCGGAAGCCATTTTCGCATGCACATTTGAGCAGTATCTCCATAACCAGAGAAATGTATAAACCGAATCGGATCTCCTTTAATATAATATTTACCATTTTCTTCAATCATATTGCAGTTTAATAACGACCATGGTGCAAAATCATAGCCACGATGCTTAAATATTTCGACATCAAAAAAGCAAGGAGCCAAATCTATCCACTTTTGATCAGTAAAAACTCCATTTTGTATATCATCGTAACAATATAGATATAAACGTTCAGCCCACCAATTAATAAAACTCTGTGCCTCCTGACTCCGATTAACTCCTAAAAAGCCTAAATTGTATACTCCATGAGCAGTACTAGAAAGTTCCATATCAATATTACCTGGCTCAAGTAGATGTGGACATAAAACAATAGGACGTGTATCCAATAATGATCTTAGTTCTGTAAAATCTGAGTAAACATAAATATCCGGATCTAAATAAATAAATTTATCCTCATCAGGAAATTCGTTATAAAGATACCGAAAAAATTGACCTTTAACAGAGGTAGAGGCTTCCACAATTGTATGTTTAAAAATAAATCGATTAAAATTACCTTCCCATGCATCCTTGGATAAAACAATTCTATCGAAATATTGATATTCAACTTGAGGAATTACTTCTCGCTCAGTTAGACATACGATAAAAGTAGCATCAGGAATATTTTCTTTAACAGACTTTGCTAAGGTCCTGGCTTTATGTACATAGTTAGCACAAATCGATGTAAAAATTATCATTTTTTTCAAACCTCTTATTTCATTATGAATTTTTTAACGATTGATTTAAGGACAGGTATACGCTTAATTCTTTCTAATATCAGTATCCCTTCCTGAAGTGTTTTATTTATGAACAGCTGATCAATAAGTGCGTCTCTTAACACTAGTGCATATTGGTCTTTGTACTTTTCATAGAGTTGTGGATGTTGCCGATAAATATCCTGGTAGGTTTCCTTTACAATACCTGAGTTAGTTAAAAATTCAGTAGTACGGGAACTTGGCTTTATACGATAATGAAACAGTACCTCAGGAATCTGATAAACTCCCTTTCCAATTTCGATAATGGACAACCAAAAATCATAGTCCTCCATCCCGTGTTGCATACGGGTATTGAACCCCCCCACTTTTTCCCAATCCTCCCGATGAAACAAGGCAGTCACAAACACAATATTATCTAATAACATTTTGTCCAACGAATAGTCGGGCAGATCCCATTTACCACTTCTCTCACCAAACAGTTCTGCGTAACAATAGACAACGCCAATACTCTCATCATTCTCTAGAACACGAACAGCCTTCTCAATGTAATCCGGCTCAATCTTATCATCTGCGTCCAAAGGCAGAATATATTTCCCTGTCGCTTTAGCAATACCAGCATTTCTGGCTCCAGCTGGTCTGGCACGATTAGTTTTAACGATTTTAATATTTGGACCCGTTATACGACCAAGAACATCTAATGTGTGCTCATTATCAGACCCGTCATCAATTATTATTAGCTCCACATTCTTGTAGGTTTGCGAAAAAACTGAAGATATCGCTTCTTCTATATACTCCCCATCGTTGTAACAGGGCATAATAACACTGACTTTATTCATCGGCTTTCCTCCTTGCTATTTGCCCACGCAGCAATACCTTGACGGCTGTCTTTAAACGCCTTTCATCCATTTGAGTAAGGATAAAGTTTAGCTCATCCTGTTTTTTATTCAGCTCGCTTAAGACTCTATCAAGCTCCTCTTTTTTTAAGACTAGCTCTGTTCTAGTTTCTTTCAATTCTGTTTGAGCCTTATTCAATTGGTCTAACTCTTTATCTAATCGTTCTTGAACAGAGCTGTGCTTATTCCTTACACTATTTAGTTCGGTCTCTAGTTTTTGATTTATTAGTACATGCTCATCTAATTCACGACGATACTGGTTATTTTCTTCTTCTTTTTTTTGATAGCCCGTAGTCCAGTCTAAAACAACACAAGAAAAAAACACTTTTAGATATGATGCATTCTCAAATATACCACTCAGCTCAAACTGCGGATCAAAAGTGAAGAACTCGTAGCCTTTATCTTCAATATACCCCTCAGAATTGATGGGAATAATTTCATATACAGTTGCATCTGTTTCGATTTGCTGTATATTTATGCAGCTAGCCATTCCTTCAAGTGGATCCCACCTTAATTTATGGGCAAACTTAAGTTCTTCATTAGAAAATGTCACTACAAATCCTGATTCAGTAGGTTCAGCTTTGCGCCTTTCATAATTACTATCTGAAAACCCTTCCCCTAGATCGTAAAATACAGTGCTTTCCAATGAGTTTTCATTTAAATACTGTAGCGCGGCTTTCTCTATATCGATTGGAATAATATCTTCAGATAGGTAGTACAAATCCTTGATACCAACATAGTTCTTGGCAAAATTCTCTTCCCAATTAGAAAAACAACTCTCCGTTTCTGCAGTTATTTCTAACAGTTTATAAATATATGATTTATTCATAAATGCACTTAGATTATATTCATTCATAAGTTGCATTAACATTCGCCATAAAACAAATTCTTGGGGGATCTTGAATGAGAAATGCCATTCATAATCAATAACGCTATACATTCCATTAGTTATGAAAATATTACCTGAGATTAGATCAATATTAGCATCTTGAACCCACCGAAGAGCTTGTTGCGGGTTCATATCTCCAAATATTTTTTGGAATTCAACGGTTGATTGCTTATTTTGCAGATTTATATCGTTATAGAGTTTATCCCTGAATCGTTCAAACTCAGTCAAAAAACCCATGAAATTGCCTTTTCGTATTTCAGAAAGCAAGACTTCTTCAAGGCTTTTCTCAGAAATATAGGGAAAGATAATCTTCTGCCCATCCCATTCACTCGATATATTTTTGATATTCCCATTTCCATAAATCTGATTATTTTTTTCATGCATTTGTATTAAATGATCACAGCCCATAGGATTAAGAGCTTTTTTGTAGACAAACTTCTTATCATTATCGACATAGGTACATATACGAAACCTTTTATTTCTATTCGCGCTAATCTTGACATAGGATAAGTCTGTTTGAGATACTTCCATTGTTTTAGAAATTTCAACCAAGTAGGAATTTGCGAATTTGTCCATAATGTTAAGTTGCATTAATGATTGATAAACTTTATTTTCATCAAACAATTTAACTCTCGGCATATCTAATGGATAATCAGCAACAGTCGGAACCATCGTAGATATAGTCGTGTCAGTGAATATTTCAGCAGGGAATTTATAATCAGGATAAGGATAATAGAATTTTGTTGGGAACAAACCAGCCTTTTCTATTATTCCAATCAGTTCTTGCTTTGAAAAAGTCCTAACTTTCTCTTCAGAGGTATAATTGTTTAAACCAGAAAAGTACTTACCTGTATGATCTTCTTTTGACCCCGAAAAATATTTTAATCCAAGTCTATTTTCAATTGCGAGTAATATCCTCCCATTGTCCTCCAAGTGCTTTACGGATTTTTCGAGAAAATCTACATATGGGTCATTACTTTCTACCATATAGGAAGCATACTCTAACACACCATTTATTATTACGTAATCAAACTTCCATTCAATAGGAATGCTTTGAAAATCGCAAACTACAACCTCAAGATTGTTGTAGTGTTTATGTCGATGGAAGTTTACATCAGCTCTTCTTTTAGTTAATTCCACTGCAACTACCCTTGACGCTTTTTCACAGAAGAGACCTGTTAGTGCACCGCAACCAGCTCCAATCTCCAAAACTGAACAATCTTTTTTGAATGGAAACCAATTTAGTATGTTTTGACGAAGGGGTGACATATGATATATAACGGGCCATCTTCCATCATTATACCAATTATCCTCATCTTGACCCGCTAACTGAAGCAATTCATACTCTATATCACCATCAGAATATACCTCATCAGTGCTTGAATCATAGTAATCTAGATTCAACTTAGCCATACATTTCCCCCCAATCACTTATTCTAAGCGAATCTTGAGTTACGCCTTTTTAAAGAGGATTCATCTGCGACACCGATATCATAATGCACAACAATATCATAGATATTGTCATCAATTAGTTTAAATGACCTTATTGATGAATACGAATCAATCTCAGTCAAAAATATCCGATCCTCTATTACAGAAAAATAATAAGGAACACCGTTTAATCCTAATTGATCATAGATGTCTTCAAATTCCGTCTCTAATTCATCTAAGTCTTTTGCTCTAATTAATTTTGGAGCAATATCTCCTGCTCCATTTTGATAGACACTCATATAATAAAAAGAACCAATCTTGGCAAGATCATTCATACCCTGCAATTCAAAAGGCACTTTATACTCTCTAACTAAATCAAAAGATAAATCGATGTAATTAGCCACCATTATTTTTCCAGGCCCTGATACAATGTACATGTGATCATCTATAATGTTTATAGATCTTACATAGGCATTTTCTAAATACTCTAGCTTTATAACCTTTTCAACTTTAACTTCACCATTAATATTTTTCAGCACGAATACTTGTTGAGAAGATGCAGCAATTCCATAAAATCTCTTAGTATTTGAGTCATAAACCAATTTATTCGGTTGCCGCCCGATTTGTTTAATAACCTGTGTTTCGATAAATGTTGTTCCTCTTCTTCGAAAAACTTTTACCGAGTCGTTTTCCGTGTCCTCTACTAAATAAACCTCACCATCTGTTGCAATAGAATGTGGATTAGTAAAATCACCTCTAAATGCTCTCCATTTATTAATTGGCTCAGCAAGATTACTGGTATAAATAACTCGATGATGCCAACAATCTACTATAAAGTACTCTTTTCCAAATTTGGCGATTGCAGTAGGAGTGTATAATTTACCTCTAAAAGAATTTAATATTTTTGAGTCTTCTTGTGATATACCATTAATTGCATTAATGTAAGCATCACATACTTCATCTGTGTCTCCGATCATTTTCAAGTTACCTCGATCTAACCAAATAACCCGGGTACACATCTGGCGAATTTGCTCTAAGCTATGGGACACTAAAATCACCGTGGTCCCACCATCCATTAACTCTTGCATTCTCTGGGAGCTTTTTCTTTGAAAGTGTGCGTCGCCTACAGACAATATCTCATCTACAATTAAAATGTCAGGATTAACAAGGGTTGCTATGGAAAACGCTAATCTCATGATCATTCCTGAGGAAAAGTTGCGGATTGGTACATCCATAAACTGCTGCAGCTCTGAGAATTCAACAATCTCGTTATACTTTTCTGTTAGATATTGTTTGGAGTGACCCAGTACCGCACCATTTAGAAAGACATTTTCTCTTGCAGTTAAATCAATATCAAATCCTGCTCCTAGCTCTAGCATTGGGGCAATTGTCCCTGTAACCTTCACCTTGCCTTGAGTAGGTGCCAATATTCCTGAGATAATTTTTAGCAAAGTGCTTTTACCTGCACCATTGCTACCAATAATGCCTACAACTTCGCCCTTTTCAATCGAAAAGGATACATCATTTAAAGCAACAAATTCTTTATATTCAAGTTTTCCTGATATTTTTTTAACTACGTATTCCTTAAGGCTCATGATTCGGTCATTCGCCAAACGAAATCTCATAGAGACATTATTAAGATCTATCAAAATGTATCCTACTCCTTATAAATGCAGAATAAATTTATTCTGTGTCCGCTTAAATACAAATAATCCAATTACAAACGATAATAATGCAAATATTGCACAATAAAGCCAAGCTTTGGGGTCTGGGATGCCCCCGTATAAAATGATGAATCTAATAAATCTTATAAAATGATACATTGGGTTAAATTCCATTACAGACATCATATAATTAGGGAGAATACTCTCCGGATAAAAAATAGGAGTCAAATAAGTCCAAATTGTTAGAACAATACTATACAAAAACTGTGTGTCCCGAAAGAACACCATCAATGAAGCTAGAAAAAAAGATATCCCTAAAATAAAGAAAAACAAGCATACTATAGCAAAAAACATAGCAATATGTGAATAAGTAATACTCATTCCATTAGCTATAATCACTATATACAAAGCCAGCAATGAAAACAAAAAATTCACACCTGACGATAAGACCCGAGATAAAGGATAGATATATTTGGGTATGTAAACCTTATTAATTAGAGATGCATTCTGAATAATGCAGGTCATTGATTGAGAAGTAGCTTCGGACATATAGTTGAACATAACTATTCCACTGAGTAAGTATACGGCATAGTTTGGAATATCGAAGCGAAATAAAGTTGAAAAAACCAAATATTGTACAATCATTATCATTAAAGGATTCAACAAACTCCATAATATACCCAGCACTGACCTTCTATATCGCGTCTTGAAATCTCTTTCTACCAACTGAGAAAGAAGAAAACCATATTTTTTATATATTCCTATCGTATTTTTAATCATTAATGACTTAACCTCACATTTCCATTTTTACGTCCTTATTGCTAAATTCACCCCCTGCTATTTGCCAAATCAAGTAGGTACGCACCATACTCTGTCTTAAGCAACGGATTAGCGAGTTTTTCTAGCTCACTGGTATTAATATATCCCATTCTAAAAGCTATTTCTTCAATGCAAGCTATATATAACCCTTGCCTTTTTTGCACCGCTTCAACAAAATTACTAGCCTCAAGTAATCCTTGATGAGTACCAGTATCTAACCAAGCCATGCCCCTCCCAAAAATTTCCACGTTAAGTTTGTTCATATTTAAATAAACTTCATTAACAGAAGTAATCTCTAGTTCTCCTCTGGTTGATGGCTTTACGCTAGCTGCAATATCAACCACATCATTATCATAGAAATAGAGTCCTGGGATAGCATAGTTTGACTTTGGTTTCTGTGGCTTCTCCTCTATTGAAACAACTCTTTTACGTTCATTAAATTCGACGACCCCATAATCTACTGGATTTTTTACATAATAGCCAAAGATCATGGCTCCATCTTCTAAAGAAAAACCCTTTTTCAAAACCTCACTAAATCTTTGGCCATAAAAAATATTATCTCCTAATACTAAACAAACATTGTCAGAGCCAATAAAATCCTTACCTAATATGAAAGCTTCGGCAAGTCCCTTAGGTTCGGATTGTTCTTTATATGAGAAACTCATTCCCAATTGTTTACCATCACCGAAAAGATTCTTAAAGATAGGTAAATCACGTGGGGTTGAGATAATTAATATTTCCTTTATACCAGCCAGCATTAGTACTGACAAAGGGTAATAAATCATAGGCTTGTCATATATTGGTAGTAATTGTTTCGAGATGCCTTTAGTTAGTGGGTACAGTCTAGTTCCTGATCCCCCAGCCAAAATAATACCTTTCAATTGTATCCATCCTTTATCAATGATCTTGTTAGGAGTCCATTAGATTAGATAGCCCCAATCTAGTCTATATGCTAAAATATTGTCGTATCTACAAGAAAAGGAGCTAATTACGTTGTCGAATCCAGTATACGGTAAAAAGGCCAGCGCGTCGAGCAATGGTGAGACGAGATCGGCTTTGTTTTGGTTGTTAATATCAGGAATTGTTCTGTTTCTAGCATGGACGCCATTCCAGACAGCTCTATTTAACGGACAAATGTTAGAATTTGAGAAACCGATTTTCTGGGCAGCTATCTTGGCTTGTCTACTACTATTTCTCTGGATTGCTCATTCCTATAAAAGCATCCAATTAAAAGATCAAAAAGATTGGCTGGCCGTAGGTGTGCTTTTACTCCCCCTAACTTACATACTCTCACTCATTAGCGCCGCCTCCCATGTTCTTGCCATGAATATGGTCATCATTAATTGTATCTACGCCATAATGTTTATCATCGGTTTATATGTGCTACGTGAAAAATTGGGAAATCGAATTATCCAAGTCACGATGATGACGGTTGCCTATCTGATCGTGGGATTTGGCTTGCTCCACTGGTTTGGACAAGGCAAGACTGCAGGTACCATTGCAAAATGGTTTTCCAATACTGTTTTAAACGGCACGTATACCCATGCCGTCATGATTGACTCTAACGGTCTGCGTCTGACTTCGGTGTTCCAATATGCGAATACATATGCCGCTTTTCTCATGGCATTCCTTTTCGCAGCAGTGTTTTTCGTTACGACTTCACGAAAATGGTACGGGCAAGCCTTTCATAGCTTCATGTTGGTACCTATCATCGTATCGCTGCTCTTGACGTTGTCTCGGGGCGGTCTGGTAATGTTACCTGTTGTGTTTGTTTTGTTGCTTCTATTCCTGAAGCCAGCTAAACAATTATTGTGGATCTTGTACTGCGGTATAGCAGCCGTGACTTCACTGATCGTTTCCAAACCGGTAACAGAGCTGGGGTTGAAGTTAAATGAAGCCTTTAGCAGCACTGGTGCCCTGAAGGGTTGGGGCATTTTGCTTGGTGCGTCCGCTCTTGTAGGACTTCTCGGATGGGTTATACAAAGTTTTGTTGCTCCCAAACTTGAACGGTCTTTAGACAATTGGTCGGCTAAAAAAACCTCCAACTTATGGATTCCACTCGGTTCCGTTGCAATTGGAGGCTTGCTGATCTTCCTATTCATCGGTACCGGATTAAAAAATATACTTCCGCAAAACATCAGCGTCCGACTCGAAAATATTAACTTTAATCAGCACAGTGTTCTGGAACGTTTTACATTCTATAAAGATGCCATGAAAGTGCTGGCTGACTACCCGATCATCGGGGCCGGAGGCGGCGCATGGGCTTCACTGTATGAGCAATATCAGAACAACCCATATACAAGCCGTCAAGCCCATAACTTCTTTTTACAGTACTTGATCGAAGTCGGAATTGTCGGATTTGTGATATTCATGTCGTTTATTCTGTATATTTTCTACAAGTATATTCGCGGTTATATCAAAGGGAATGAAGACGAACGTAATAGCCACTTCCTTTATCTCATCATCGTCCTTTCCATTTTGATTCATAGCATTTTGGACTTTAATATGAGCTATGTGTTCATGGGAATTCTAGTATTTCTGGGACTTGGCGGAATGGCAGCCGTAATGGATAATAAGCCTGTGAAAAAATGGAGCCTCAAAGATTCAACGGCCAGAGGTGCATATAGTGCAATCGTTGGGCTTTGCGCTATTCTTGTCATGATTACATCTATCCAGTATGTACAAGCCGCCGACTCGGGAATGGAAGCACGAAGAATCGTTCAGGTCAGCTCTTCATTTGAGGAAATTAAGGCTCCTCTTGATAAAGACTTGAGCATACGCCCGAGCCATCCCGATTCGGTATTGTTAACCGCATCACTCTATCAGACTATATATAAGCAAGAACAAGATGAGAATTTTTATAACGCATCTGTTGATCTACTTAATAAAGCGTTAAAAGCTGAACCATATAACAAGTCTATGCTAAGTCGATTAATTGAAAGTTACGAAATGAAACAGCAACCGGAGCAAGCCTATGAAGTACTTATCAACAATGCCTATAAATTTAAATGGGACATTAACTGGTCCGAACAGATTATCAATAAAGGTTATGATCTAGGGACGAAGGCACTTGGCACAGGAGACCTAGCAACGAAAGACAAGTACTTCAAGCAAGCAACCGAGGCATTTGCCGAGGTTCAGACAGGTATTCAGCATTTAGCTACATTACCAGAAGGACAACTGCAAGGGCGCTCATTTGAGAACACACCAGATATGATCCTACATGCAGGCAAAATGTACTACATGATGAATCAACCGGAGCAAGCATCAGAAGCTCTTAAGCTTGGCATACAAGAAGATCTCTCGCAGACAACACAACAGGAGATTGTACGGTGGTATTTGGCAGCATTACAAAAACAAAACTTGAGTGATGATGCCCTTATGGAGAAACTAACCCAAGTTGATCCAAATGCGAAACAAAATGTTCAACAGATTAGTGATCTTCAATTCTAATTAAAAAAGGGACAGTTCGTGGTAGAAAATCTCTACCCAACTGTCCCATTTTTCTTATCGATTATGAAATCGTCTCTACTACTGCACCTTTGCCAAAACCCCACTCAAATAAGCAATCAAATCATCTCTCAAATCTTCCCGCTGCAGTGCATAATGAATGCTGGTTTCAATAAAACCTAACTTCTCGCCGACATCATGGCGCATCCCGTCAAAATGATACGCATAGATCGGGCTCCGATGAGCTAAGGTGGAGAGCGCATCGGTCAGTTGGATCTCCCCGTTCTTTCCAACCTCCTGATTCTCCAGCAAATCGAAGATTTCCGGCGGCAAAATATAGCGGCCCATGATGGCCAGGTTGGAAGGCGCCTCGGCACGTGAGGGCTTCTCTACCAATCTTGATGTTTCATAGATTCGTTCTGATTTCTGAAATCCATCTACGATCCCGTAACGGTCCACTTCGTCCCAATCAACTGGCTGTACGCCAACTATGGCAGATTGGTAGGTGTCGTAGACTTTCATCATCTGCTTCAAGCATGGCGTCTCTGACTCTACAATATCATCGCCTAGTAACACCGCAAAGGGTTCATCTCCAATGAACTTACGTGCGCACCAAATGGCATGGCCTAGCCCCTTAGGCTCCTTTTGACGGATATAATGAATATCTGCCATATTGGAGGGCTTACGCACTTCTTCGAGGAGGTTCCATTTCCCTTTCTCAGCAAGGTTATGTTCCAGCTCAAATGAAGAATCAAAATGATCCTCAATCGCCCGCTTCCCCTTACCCGTCACAATGATAATGTCCTCGATGCCAGAAGCGACCGCTTCTTCGATGATGTATTGTATGGTCGGCTTGTCCACAATGGGTAGCATCTCTTTCGGCATCGCTTTCGTGGCCGGCAGGAACCGCGTACCAAGTCCAGCGGCCGGTATGATCGCTTTTCGAATGTTCATCCTATCTTCTCCATTCCCGCAAGTCTCGATTGATGACATTGTAACATGAGTCCGGCTAATCTATCGATTAAAATCGGTTTTTGTCAAAGGCAGGATGCTTATTCTCCATGACTTTAGCCGCGTTGCCCTTCCCTTCGCCAAATTTGACGTTATAACCGTCAGTAAATTGGTTATTGGGACAGTATATTCCAAACGTCTGCGAAGCAAGCACCAGCGAGAGGTTGAAATCGGTATCGGTCACGTCCTTCTTGGCGATCAGCCATCCGCCGCACAGCAATCGCTTGTGTCATGCTAAAGTTTCTCTCCCATCTCGAGTCGTATTTCGATGAGCCAGATATGACTCTCTTGGTCTTTTATCGGTTTTGGTGCGGCTTTTTCAAGGCGGGACCGATAACTGGAAATGGCACCTTCCAACTTTAACCATGGAAAGCCCCGCTACCCTCCGATATACTAATACGAAACTTCGATGGACCAAAAAGCCAAAGGAGCTGGTTACCTGATGAAAGAGAGAGACGTCTATTTCGATAACCTCAAATTCATACTGATCCTGTTGGTGGTTGTAGGTCATCTTATCGAGCCGTTTAACGGCGAACCCGCGATGGGAACGATCTATCAGTTCATTTACTCGTTTCATATGCCGCTGTTTATTTTCACGGTTGGTTATTTCGCCAAACGCATTCAATCCCCCAAACAATACGTCGGCCTGCTGTCGGGACTGGTCGTGCCGTATTTCATATTCGAGACGCTCTATACCCTGTTCGACTATTACATGCAAGGCTTGGATCGGCTCGATTTCACGTACTTTTACCCCAATTGGATCCTGTGGTTCCTGTTCAGCATGATTCTGTGGAAAATGCTTCTGCCGTACCTGCTGATGCTCAAATACCCGCTCGTCGTCTGTTTCGCCTTGTCGGTCATGCTCGGGTACTCGATCGATGTCGACTATTACGCGAGCATTTCACGCACGCTGTACTTCCTGCCTTTTTTTCTCATCGGCTTTTATTTTAAAAGGGAATGGCTGGATGCCATCAAGACCCGGCAGTTTCAACTGCTATCACTACTACTGCTTGCCGCAGGGTTTACCTTGTTATACACGCTGTTGCCGATCCTGCACACCAGCTGGTTCTACGGGGCGATGCCTTACCTGGAGTTTGGCTTGGACTCGTGGTATGCGGGCTTCTACAGAATCATCACCTACGCCTTCACCGTCATCATGGGACTGTGTGTCCTCTCCCTGATTCCAGAGTCGAACACGCCCTTCACCGACCGGGGGGTCAATACCATCTACGTCTTTTTACTTCACGGGTTCATCGTCAAAACGATGCAGCATCTTGAATGGTTCGAAGCGTTCCGGTCCACGGGAGGCAAACTACTGCTGATCCTGTTTGGCGCAGTCTTAACCTGGCTGCTATCCTCGCCCTGGATCAAACGCGGCTTCGGGTGGATCGTCGAGCCGAACGTCGGGTTTCTGTTCCATTATCGATCCAAACACCTCCATGAACGAGCTGAAACGAAGCGTTCCGACGCAAAAGGGAGTGATGCCTAACTTGGCATCACTCCCTCATATTCATTAAATCGCTTGGTATATACGCAAATACGCGTGCTGCTTCCTTACTTCACCAACTGCCCCCGCGTTACGCCGAGCTGGTTGGTAGCCTTCAGCTTCTTCCACACCTGGGTGCCGCTGATCTCGCCGCGCAGGGCGCGGTTGTAGAGATCGATGACCTCGTGGACTTGCTCCGGCGTTTCCTCGAGGAACTCCACGCGGTAGCTGGATACGCCCAGCTCCATGAAGTTCGCCAGGTACTCGGCGCCGGATTGCTCGATGGCATTGTACACGGTGTTACGGCAGCCTTCGTCTACCCGTACCGGGTGGGACATGCCGATCCGGTCCTGCAGGGACACGCGGCTCTCTTCGCACGGACGACCGCAGTTGGTGTAATCTGTTCCTTCGCTAAGGAACGTACAGTACACACAGTGCTCCGTATGGAACATCGGCAGATGCTGATGGATGACGATCTCCATCTTGGACGTGTCGGCCTTGCCAAGAAGATCCACCATTTGCTGGATGTTCAGGTCATAGGAAGGCGTGACGGCGTCACATCCGGCTTCGACGAACAGGTCAACCGCCTTATGGTTGGCAATGTTCAGGGAGAAGTCGCCGATCAGCCGGGGATGCTTCGCCCCCGGGTTCTCCATCCGGTGGCGCAGGTAGAAATACAGCGCACCGGTGTTGCGCACCAGCACGGCGTCCGGCTGGAGGCGCAGGATGTTGTTGTGGTAGCCGTTCTCGCCCGGCATGTGAATGCGCGGCGTTGCCAGCGCAATCTGCTTGCCGGCTGCACGCACGGCTTCTACCGCTGCCGGGAACTGCTTGATGAACTCGAAGTCGGCGTAGATCATTTCGACGTCGGCCTCGAGCGCAGCCTCAACCTGCGGCAGGCTGCGGCACAGCGCGGTGAGCTTCGCCTCACCTCGAGCCACGGGCGCTGCGGGCACAGCCGCATCGCCATACACCGACACCGCCCGTTTCACGTACACGGGCGGCTTCGGCCGCTCGCCAGCGAGCAGCTCCACCGCACGGCGGCGGATGCTGTTGAGCTCGCGAATTGGCACAATGACGTCGCCATACAGGTCGACGTCGAGTGCCTCAAGCTGGAACACCGTTCCGCCCAGGCGGCCAAGCTGCTCCTCCAGGATCTCCTGGCTGAGCGGCCGCTTCTGAGCAATCTCCAGTTCCAGCTCCGAATCCACCTGGACCGTCGTGCCTTTCTGCACATCGGTCCACCAGGTCGACAGCGGCTGTCCGGGACGGCCGCTGACACGCACATGTACCGGGAATACCCGGTACGGCTTCTCCGTCTCGTACGTCTGACGGAGGCGCTTATCCAGCGCTGGATCGTTGGTCTTCCAGATCCGGTCGCCGACATGCAGCTTGCGCAGGTCCACATCGCTCCGGCCGGGAACGATATCGACGATCCAGCCTTCCTGCGCTTCACCCTCCAGCTTGACGCCTTTGCGGCGCACGTCGTAAACGCGTCCGCCTTCTTCTTTTTTCGTTGGATCACCTGCATCGAACACGATACCGTCCCCGCGCTTCAGCGGCGCATCCAGCTTGCAGACGACACCGTCACGCAGAATCTGTTCTACCCGGCCGAGATACACGCCGCGGCTTTTCGGGAAGGTACCCTCGACCAGCTTTTTATTATTCGTTCCGTCCAGGAAACCATGGGTGAAACCGCGGGAGAAGCTCTGCTGCAGCTCACGCACCTCTTCCTTGCTCGGTCTGACATCTTCGCCATCAAAATACCGGTCGATCGCCTTCCGGTACTTGCTCACAACGTTAGCCACGTATTCCGGACTCTTCAACCGGCCCTCGATCTTGAACGAGGTCACGCCCGCTTCAATCAGCTCCGGCATCAGATCGATCGCTGCCAGATCCTTCGGAGATAGCAGGTAGGCGACGTCGCCCATCGGCTTCTGCTCGCCATCCACGATCAGATCGTACGGCAGACGACAGGCCTGCGCGCACTCTCCGCGGTTGGCAGAACGACCGCCCCACATTTCGGAAGTCAGGCATTGGCCCGAGTAGGATACGCATAGCGCACCATGCACGAATACTTCCATCGGGAGCTTCGCCTGCTCCCCGATCTTCTGGATTTGCTTCAGATTGTTCTCACGTCCCAGTACTACACGTTCCATATTGAACGGCTTCGTGAATTCGACGGCCTCCGGCGATGTAATCGTCATCTGCGTAGAACCATGGATCGGGAAATCCGGGGAAATCTCGCGAATCATTTTTACCAGACCCAAATCCTGCACGATCACCGCATCCACGCCGGCATCCACGCATGCATCGATTAGCTCCTTGGCATCCTCCAACTCGTTCTCGAACACCAAAATATTGAAGGTCAGGAACCCCTTAACCCCATAACTGTGCAAAAAGGCCATAATTTCGGACAGCTCGTCCATCCGGAGATTGTTCGCCCGTGCGCGCGCATTAAATTTTTCGACCCCAAAAAAGATCGCGTCCGTCCCGTTAGCCACCGCGGCCCGCATGCAATCCCAATCCCCTGCCGGGGCCAGCAACTCCACGTCTTCTCTTCGTAGTGCTTTCGTGTCCATCTATATCCTCCCAGGCCGGTTCAAGCCGGCGTGCTGTGTACTACTATTCTTTCATTGAAACGTGCAAGCCATACTCTATTTTCATAGAACAGGCGTCAGACATCTATATCCATTGATTTTGTAAACACTTTGAAAGCTTTTCAACTTATCTAGTTTACCAAAAGTCCGGCTTCTCTTCTACCTGCTAACTTGATTTCCACACTTTTGATAGAGCTGCCATAATCCGCATAGCACTCTGTTTCGTAAAAAACAAAAACAAGCCCTCCGATCGGAAGGCTTGCCTCACATCATCCGCAGCGGCTGCTACTGGCGGATGATCATCCGTGCGGGGCTGTGTTCTTATGCTCTGTTCTTTGCATATGGAGAAGAATACTTCCTCTTTCCCCGTGTCCTTTCCAGTGACACTTCATTTTGATCTCGGGAATCCCTTGGTTAGCGTCTCCTTAACAACACAGTTCCTTGGAATCATCCCGAACCATCAAGTGGTTCGGGATTCCTTCACCTCAGCTTCACTCATGCACGTCCTGCACGACATACACACCTTATTCCGCACCCTCCAGCACAAAATCCATGCTCGCTAAACGCTTGCCGTTCACAACAATGTGAAGACGATGATCGCCTGAGTAGAAACGGCGGATGGAGATCGGTTTAAACGACTGCTTCTTCTCGACCTTCCAGCTTCCTGGCGCATAGATCTTGTCCGAGCATTTATAGCGTTTCGGAGCAAGCTTGCCGTTTGCCTTCATATAATCGATCTCGTAATCGATGCGGAGCGTCATCGGATTGCCGGTTTCGTTGACCACTTGAAAGGCGAACTCCAGATCGTCCCCCATCGCAATCACGGAACGTTTAATGCGCAGCTCGCGCACCTCAAGTCCTTCCAGCTCTTCAAGCTCCTCATACCCGAAAATGGCCAGTGCCCGAATATCTCCCTTCCGTAGCAGCGAACGCAGCGCATGCCGCACGATCCAATCCGTTAACGGATGTTTGCCATACCATTTGGCGGCAATCTCAAGCACAAGGTCCGGGTGATCCTTAGAGATATCATTCAGGTGATTGGCAACGCTTTTTCTAACGTATAAGGAAGGATCCTCTTTCAACTGCTCCAGGATCGGCAGAGCCGGACGCGGATCCTTAATCAGGGCCGGCAGCTGCGGCGCCCAAGGCAAGCGTGGTCGGCAGCCTTCACTCGCCAATCGGCGCAGATGCTCGTCATCGGACTGTGCCCATGTCATCATCTGTGCCAGCATCCGTTCCTGATCCTGGATGATAAACGGCCGAACGGCAAACTCCGCCGTAGAAGAATGCGTGAATACCGCCAAAGCCTCCATCGATGTCTCCAGATCCTCCATCCCATTAACCTCTACGTAATCCGGAAAGAACACATATTCCACGCCTCTAAAATGCGGGGCTACCTGCTTCAGGATCTGAACGGCTTCCGGGTAAGAAGCAGGCAGCGTATCCGTTAAGGCTAGCGTAATATGCCGAATGCGCTGCTTGAACTCCTCCTGTGCCCAGTCTTCATTATGAATCAGGTCCATGAACCGGTTCGCATCGAATGCCGGATAAGTCTCCTTCAACCGGTCGGTCACTTGCTGGAACAACGTATTTGAATATAGATCCTTCAGCGTCTCTCTCATATCAGATCTCCCCAAAAAAATAATTTTTACGATATTGCATCCACGTCTTACGGAATCCTGTAAGCCCTTTATTCATGCGATAACCTGGCGGTTCCAACCCATCTCCAAAAGAGCCGCCGACCGCTCTAACCCCATTCCCCGCCTCTTCCCAATCCAAAACATGTGGTGTAGGATGAAGTTGCACGCCTTTCGCTTTAGTGCGGTAGTCTGGTTGATTCCAGCTTGCCAAATGGGGGGGGCGTTTTGCTTTATCCGAATCTGGCCTCCCCTGTGGGGGTGCCATACGATACATAGATGGATTAGTCCATTAACAACTTTCTTATCTCGAAAGAAAAACCTCTATCGACATACTTTCACAGATGACAGACCGCATTTAGAGGAAGTTTTTCTTGCAAGATAAGCGCATGTTATTTCTTGAAAAATGTAATACATACATCATTACCCCATCTAAAAGACAGGAGGCGAAGCTCGAAGGATTACAACAAATCGCACATCAGGAGATGAAGAAGACATGGAAAGTTGGAAAAAGAATTTATGGATACTATGGTTCGGCTCATTTATCGTTTCATCAAGCTTCTCGATGGTCATACCATTTCTCCCGCTTTTTCTGATTGAACTCGGCGTTACCAAACATACGGAAATGTGGTCGGGACTGCTGTTTAGTTCCGCTTTTTTTGCGGGCGCCTTGTCCTCTCCCTTCTGGGGAGCCGTCGGCGATAAGTATGGACGCAAACCGATGATTATCCGCGCGGGGCTGGTGCTCTTTGTCATCTATATTCTGATGGCATTCGTCACGAATGAGTATCAGGTGTTGGTTCTCCGCCTGCTGCAAGGCCTTCTCTCCGGCTTTATTCCGGGCGCAATCGCCATTGTAGGCACCAACACACCCGAGAAAAAAGTCGGCTACGCCCTCTCCATGATGTCCACGGCAACCGCAACCGGCGGCATCATGGGCCCGATGATCGGAGGCACCCTGGCCTCCCTGTTCAGCAACCGAATGGCATTCGGATTGGCAGGGATGCTGTGCTTCGCAGCCACGCTGCTCGTCATATTCTGGGTCAAAGAAGAGAAATTCGTGCCCAGCAAAGAGCGCGTCTCCGTCATGAACACGTTTAAGGTCGCCGGACATAACAAGGCGCTGATGACCGTACTTATGCTCACCGTGCTGACACAGTTCTCCGTCATGACGATCGAGCCCGTACTGCCGCTGTATATCGCTCAGATCGGCGGTTCTTCATCGCATACCTCGATGATTGCTGGCTTTGTGTTCTCCATCGTCGGGATCGCCAGCATCTTGTTTGCGGCCCGCTGGGGACGCTTGGCCGATAAAATCGGGTTCCAAAAGGTGCTGCTGATCGGTCTGCTCGCCGGCGGAATCGGATCGCTCGCCCAGATCCTGTTCAGCAACATTTGGGCATTCTCGTCCATCCGCTTTGCATACGGCGCATTCTTCTGTGCCGTATTCCCGGCACTCAACGGCCTTGTCGTCAAACATACGCCAAGCGAATTCCGCGGACGTGCGTTTAGCCTCAGCCAGACCGCCAACCAAATTGGCGGGATGGCCGGGCCGCTCGCGGGCGGCATGATCAGCGGCATCTTTAACATTCACTCGGTATTCTTAATGACTGGTGTGTTAATGCTCATTACCACCGCCATCACCTATTGGACAATGCGGCCGTCGCACGGGCAGCCTGTAGAAAAAGGCACCCTCTCTTCATAAAGTCTCTTTACTTTACGCACGCGAAGATGATTTCATATCTCGCGTGCGTAACTCATTACGGATTTAAACTGAATCATCGGGGTGCTTATATCGTTCAACATCGTTAACTCATAATCGCTCGATTATCTACATACTTCATTACATAGTTAATGTCATTGCATAATTAATGTCATTACATACCTAATCCTGCTTCATATCAGCGTCGTAACACATGATTCCCCTTCACGGTGTACAAGCATGAATCCCACAAGCTCTTACCACGAACCCTATTTAATCCAGAGACTCCCTCACGACCGCGAAACCTCTTGCCTAACCACCTATCGCTTCCGCAGCATCCCAAACATTAAACATGCATATGACGGTCCGCTTCATCCCATGGCACCGCATAACCGCTTCCCTTCGCACAAAATATCGAAGAGGAGCTGTATTCCGGGTCCGCATTTTTATCGTATCCTTTACGTTCAATGACCTCAGCCTCGTTATGACACCCGCCATATCCCCCGTAAACCAGGGATATCGCACCTCTTCCCTTAGTGTAGGCGGCTAATTCCATGCTGTAATTCATCATGGTCGATACGGGAGCCGATCCCGTGACCGTCACCTTGTTTCCCGCCGTTTCCGGCGGCTCGAAGTTTGCCTTCGCCTGGGTCAGGTCCGACATCAACCGTCCGATATACTCGGCATCCACCTTCACCTTGAAGTGATAGTAAGGCTCCAGGAGCATATTGGCAGCCTTCTCCAGCCCTTGGCGTAATGCACGGTAGGTGGCTTCCCTAAAATCCCCGCCATGCGTATGCTTGTTGTGCGCCCGTCCTTTTAGCAGGGTAATCTTGATGTCCGTGATGGGAGAGCCTGTAAGCAGCCCGTGATGGTCCCTCTCCCCGACATGCTGAGCGACCAGATGCTGATAATTGACCGGAAGCACATCGGGATGGCAAGTATTGGCGAACACGATGCCACTGTTCCGCTCTCCAGGCTCCAGCCGGAGGTGCACCTCCGCGTAATGCTTCAACGGTTCAAAATGACCACAGCCCACAACGGCCTCCGTTATGGTCTCTTTATATAAAATCTCCGGTTCACCGAAGGTGATCCGGTAACCGAACCGCTCGAACACGATTCGTTCCAGCACTTCAAGCTGAATGATACCCATCACATGGATATGGATCGCCTGAGCGTGCTCATCCCACTGCACAGACAGAGAAGGATCCTCCGCATCCAGCAGACGGAATTCGCGCAGCATATCCTTGGGATGAATCGAGGATTCGAATTGCACCTTCGACTTCAGAGTCGGTACAAGCTCATATACCGTCCGGCCACTCAGAGTCCCAAGCCCGTCGCCCGCCGCAGCTGAAGAAATACCCGTAACGACAAACAGATCACCCGCATGCACCTGATCGACATTCGTCACGCGTCCCCCATTGATCAAACGGATATGCGTCACCTTCTCCGTGATCGTCTCCGTTCCGGCAAAATAAGTCATCTCATCCCGCACCCGCAGCGTTCCACCCATGGCTTTGATATACGTCAGTCTTGCACCTTGTTCGTCATGACGAATCTTATATACCCTTCCGGCAAAATCAACCCCCGCATCATAGTCCGTAACTGTTAGCAGATCCAGCTGATGCAAAAAATGGGACACGCCCACGTATTGCAGGGCTGATCCGCTGAAGCAGGCGAATAGCTGCCCTTTCCTTATCATCGCAGTCATCGTGTCCAACCACTGACAAACCTCAACTCCTTGTTCCATATAGAGCTCCAGCAGCTTCTCGTCCCGCTCTGCGATAGCCTCAATGAGCGAGGACTGCATCACGCCTTCGTGCAGCACATCCTCCCCCGTGATCATACAGACGTCTTCAGTAAGCTCACTCCGAATCTCTGCAAACACACGCGCGACATCCGCGCCTTCCCGGTCGATTTTATTAATAAACAAAAACGTAGGGACGCCATGCTTACGCAATAACTGCCATACCGTCTCCGTATGCCCTTCGACACCTTCCACCGCACTTATGACAACGACGGCGGCATCCATGACCTGAATGGCCCGTTCCATCTCCGGCGAGAAGTCGACGTGACCCGGCGTATCGATTAAATAATAAGTGGAACCGTTAAACTGCATGGTGGCCTGATCGACAAATACGGTGATACCTCGTTCTTTTTCAATGTCATGTCGATCAAGAAAAGCACTCTGATGATCCACACGCCCGCGCTCCTGAATCGTATCGGTCATATATAACAACTGCTCCGCCAACGTGGTTTTGCCTGCATCCACATGGGCGAACATGCCTATCGTTTTTTTCATCCGCTTATTCCCTCTTCTGCAAGCCAGTTTCATTACATATCCATTGCTCTCATGATTTAATTTTACCATATCAGGTCGCATGAACGGCACATATGTTCTATATTTTCGTATGAGAGTCGATCCTTTTCACTATAAGTGCGTGTTCAAAAAGGTCGATTTTCAGCACCGAGGCTTATGCTTCCGACTTGCGTTTTTACAAAACGCTTCAGTTGGATGAAGCTAGGGACGTCAGGAGTGGAGCTACACGTTTTCGCAGAAAACGCCTTCGAAAGCATCCTGTTTTGGGTACGTGAGCACCGGAAGGCCCGGCTGAATTCAAGATTCGATGCCGAGCTACTTCCTAATTCGCTTCGTGATCAAAAGCGGACTTTTTGAACAACCTCTATAAACCAAAATAGCTGCCCGCCCGCACCCCTATGGATGCAGCAGGACAGCTATCAGCGTTATCAAAAATATGATTGCCCACTAAAGTGTGATATGCGTCTATAATTCCATCCTTCGGATTACTTCACCAGCTCAAACGAGGACAGCGCACGCGTAAGCGCGGCTTGCTGCATGTCCGTTGCATTGGCATCATTCAACGTCGTCGTAATCGTGTACACGATATCTCCGTTTTCAAAGACAATCTCCTGAGTCGTAAAGCCAACGCCGTTCTTCACCTGATGCACCTTGAACGACACGGCAGGCACACCGGCAAACGTAATGTTATCCACGCCAAGCAATTTCAACGTCGTCCCTGAGGCCGTGCTGGCTTCATTATAATAACGTTTCAGGTTGCTGACGATGAATTCTGCGGAGGTATCCTTCTGAGCATTAATTTCAAACCCGCCCCCGGCAAATCCATATTCCACCGTTCCCTGCTCGAACTGATCATTCAGCGGTTCCCAGTACTTTGGAATATCGATATGGTAGCGGTACGTTTCAGAGTTCTTGCTTCTCATCTTGGTTTTATCGGTCAGATAGCCTTCATCGCCAATGCGGCCGAAGTTCTCCGGTACTACATCATAATCAATCTCGATCGATTCCAGCACCTTCTTCCAGTTGGAAGCCGTCCGTTCCTGGCCATCCGGCACCGCATACTCCAGATAGTAACGGTAGCCGTTCTTCTGGATCATCACTTCATATTCCGTCACCCATTTATCTCCGAAGTTGTACCGTACCTCTTGAATCTGCCCTTTGACGCCCGATATCTCGACAGGCGTAAGTCCGACGTATTCGTATGAATCTTGGACGAAGGATTCCGACAGCCAGTCTTTAAGCCGCTGCCCCCAGGCTGTGAGCGTGCCATCAACCCCTGTTGGAGCGGATGTCACCGAGACGGACAGGTAACCTTGCCCTTCGCTGCCGTATAACATATCCTTGTTGTTGATTTCCCAACCTGCAGGAATGCCGAACCATATGCCGTATTCTTCATTTCCTGCTTCGCGGAGCCCACCTACGATGGAAGAGACGTCTTTTAATGTTTTGTCTCCCTCCTGATAGGTCGTTCTAAATGAACCCAGCAAGCTCGCGTGCTTGTCCATATCCTTATAGTGAACCGCTTCTGCATCGGCAAAATACAGCTCATAGACGCGATCATTGGCATAGTACTGCCGACCTTCCCACAAGACGCCGTCGATATCGCGGGAAATTACTCTGGCATACGGTAGAACTCCACTTGCGACCGTCTCTCGGTGAAGTACAACATCTCCAGAATCGCTCAGTTCTTTCAGGAGCCGTTCCAACAAATCGTCAGGACTCAGCTTTACTTTCTGGGAGGAGGCATGAACCTCAAGATAATAGCGGCCCGTAGCATCGTTAAAAGCAGCACCGCTCTCGTCGTCCGTTCCTCTCCCAACAATCATCCAGGAAGGATAATTCATACTCCATTCATAATAACTATTTCCGATTCGGGTCTTACCGGTCGTATTGTTGATCTCGCCATCGTCATGCTTCTCTTCCTTATCCGTAACCATGAGGCTGATGGACAGCTTACCTTCGGAGGAGCTTACCTTGGCGCCAATCCCCGCGGCAACCGGGCGCAGCGGTACCATCAGCGTTCCGGACACCATCGCCGGTTCTACCGGCAGCTGTACCTTCTTCCCGTCAATCCATGCGGTCTTGTTGCCGATAACGAGCACAATCGTATGCGGTCCTTGCAGCAGTCGAACCCTGTTCTCGCCCTCCAGCTTAATCTCGCTGCCAAACGCTTTCTTAAACACGCCCAGCGGCACCATCAATACGCCCTGCTTCTGCTGTGGCTTGGCAATCGTATACGAGGTGCCATTGACCGAAGCTGTGCTGCTTCCGCTTTGCACGGTCAGTATACGCTTCTCCGGCACAACGTCATCACCCCATACGGGAAGTGACAACGACGTGAATAGCATCAAAGCCGATAAGGTTCCGGCTGTTATCTGCCGCAAACGTCGGCTTGACTCCGTTCTTTCTCTCTTCACCATGACTCAGCCTCCTCAACACTTGACGAAGCAGCTCGATTACCATCCTGGCTGAGCGTCAGTTTTACATTTACAATATCTCCATCCCGCTGCATCAATAGCTGAACCTGCTGGCCTGGGATGAAAGGCTTTAACCGTTCGTTGATGTCAACGACGGAATAGATGCGCTTTCCGTTAATGGCGTATAACACATCATCCTCTTGGATTCCGGCTTTCCGGGCTTGCTCGGACAGCACCTTCGTAACGGTCAATGGGTCGTCTGAAGGCAGACCCACGATGGCGGACCAGCTTTCTTCCAGTTCCAACCCGAGACCGGCTCTTCGAACCTCACCGTATTCCAACAAATGATCCACAATATAATGGACCGTTTCCGCAGGAATGGAAAAGCCCATATTTTCAATGCCAACGGCGGCAAACTTCTTACTGTTGATGCCAATGACCTCGCCTTTCAGATTGACGAGCGGCCCTCCGCTGTTGCCAGGGTTAATGGCGGTATCGGTTTGAATCAGGCGATAAGAGCCGTCCACGCTCCGGTTTAAGCCGCTTACCACACCCACGGATGCCGAGTTTCGTAACGAGAAGGAGATTGGCGTACCTATGGCAACCACCGTTTCTCCAACCAGCGCATTTTGCGCGGATGCGGCAAATTTGGCCGGCTTCAGAGACTTGGCGTTAATTTTGACCAACGCAATATCACTCATTGGATCGCTGTATACACTCTTGGCTTTATAGGATTTTCCGTCTGACGTCACGACCGTGATTCCGGTTAGCCCGTCCACCACATGAGCGTTGGTAACGATCCAGCCGTCTGACTTCCAGATCACTCCCGTACCGTGCGCCAGGTTGTATCTGTCATCCACTTCGCTGCTTCCTTGTGGTGCCTTTCCGATAATGCCAACAACCGATGGCGACATCCGGCTGATAACCTGAGGCACCGCACTTTGTTCATATGTATTCTTGGACTTAGCGCTTGCTGCAGCCGCTATGTCTGTATGCATAATCGCATCGCTGCTTCCTGCCAGAATGATGGCCCCTAACAGTGCAACCGCCGATCGTTTTTGCCATTGTAAATTCTTCAATTCGCTTGTTCCTCCCCCGGTTCCATCCTCTACCCAATCTGTACTCCTCAATTTATCATGTTTTTCCATTTGTAGCCATTGCTTCTAGACCTATTTCTTTTACGTTTTTCCTGCGGACCTTGTAACTTTTCCCCGAAGAAACAAAAAGACGCCTTCACACTGCGTACAGCAGACGGGCGTCTTGTTTGTATGTATTTCATTACATTCGTCAAATGAAGCCGCTTTAAATAAGGTACCTAGGCCAACCTAATTGTTAAACCATCCTGTAATCATGGCATAGTCAGAGTACAAGAACACAAATAAGCTGACGAGACCGAAAGCGATTGCGAATTTATTTTTTTGGCGGGCCATCAACAAGCGAACCACACCAACAAAGATCAGAATCGTAAACAGGATCATGAAAATATCAAATGTTTTAAATGTCGCGCTCGCATCCGATGCTGCTGCAAGGATCATGAAACGTACCTCCTCGTGGGTTTCTTCTCGGGCAAATTTACATATCTTCTTCTATGTTATCCATGTGCCCGTCCAGATGCAAGCCCTCCGCCCCTAAAAATGAAAAAAAGTCATAAAAATTTCTCATTTTTAACCAAATTTTCAGATATTAGCATGACTTTCATCACGGCAGAAGCTAGATCAAGTTGCGTTATGGAGTCAGGCATAGGCTGCTTCGTATATCCAAGTGACTCCGAGCAGGATCGAGAAATGTTCACTCTGTTCCTCATATCCCTCAGGAATCGGTTTTCTGCTCTTTTGCCGATTCCTCCTCTAAGTCTTCACTTGGCAATGCCACAGAGGGATCTGTGATCGTAATCCGATCCTCAGGGTCCTTCTTGACATCCAGCGCAACTTCACTGGACGGTTCACTGCTTACATTCAATTTGTTCACAGCAACCACATGGATGGTATACCGGCCGGACGGACCTGCCAACATATTGCGGTTCGGAATAAGATAGGAACGGCTCACTACAGGTTCATCATTCAAACGATACAGCACTCCGTCAGGTCCTATGTAATATACATGATAATTTATGCCTTCCTGCGTATCCGTCCAGGTTAAACCAATGGATTCATCTTCCTCATTTAGGATGGCCTGAAGACCGGATATTTTATTCGGGCGGCTCGAAACTTCGTTAGAATAGCTACTCTTGCCGAAGCTGTTCACAGCCTCGACCACATAGTAGACGGTCTCCTGAAAACGCACATCGGATGTTACGTAGGCGCCTGACTTCACATTCGCTCCGTCAGCAAATAAGGTATAACCCGTTCCGGACTTCTCGCTGTAATAGATATTGTAGGTTTCACCTGGCTGCTTCGTCCAGGTTAATTGAACCTGACCCTTCACATATTGGAACTTCAGATCCATCGGAGCAGTTGGTATCGTTGTCGGCGAACCCGACTGAGATGCTAGGGACTCTGTCCCCCCATGGGGCTGTACTGATCCGGTAACGGCAGGAGTTGTGGATGATGGTCCCGATGATGAGGTTACGATACCATGGATTACCGGGTGCGGACTTTCTGGTGGTGTTTCTACCTCACCCTCGGCTGTATCCAAGTTGATTTGCTCCACGGCTTTCAACCACTTCGCTGTAACCGAAGCCGCTTCTTCCTGAGTAACGATACCCTTGGGATTCAAAGCATCGGCTGTGGATTCCTGAAAGAGACCTAACTCCATGGCCAGTACGATAGCCTCCTTAGCATAATGGCTGAAGGAGCCTTCATGTAACTCCAACTGCGTGGCTTCCCCGTCCGTGGTTTCCTTATCGGTGACCCCTTGCAGAGCTCTTTGATACAGCACGGCCATATCCTGACGTGTCAGCGGTTGTCCAACTCCAAATCTTCCGTTCCCTACTCCCTTCACCAGCCCTGCCTGAACCGCAGCTTCGATTGCGGAGAAAGCATAGTGATCGTTAGGTACATCCTTGAAGGTAGCGGCTCCTGGAAGTTCACCTGTTCCCAGATTTAAAGCATTAACGATTAATATGACAAAATCCTGCCTGTTGATGGCCGCTTTCGGCTGGATATCCCTACCACCGTCACCGGGATGGAGTCCTCCTTCGGTTAACCGGAGGATGGCTTCCTGCGCATCGAAGCCCACCATATCTGAAACGGGTACACCAGCACTTGCTTGAACGTTATCGGATGAGTTTATGTATAAAGCACTTGCTGCCAGAGCTATTAGAACGGAACAGGCGATTCTCTTCATACAATCCCTCCATTTTGTCGCAATTATCAAGATCATACCATATCCTGGAATGCGAAGATATTGGAGGATGATATGAAAATAAAAAAAGAGCCCCCATTACTACAGCTGGGGACTCCATTATGACGCTAACCTGTTCATCTGTGGAAATATGAAATGCGATAAGCTGTGGGCTGCACAGCTCCCTTCCAGCATGGAACAGATTCGAAGCTATTAACGTGCCGCTTCCACCTTGTTCAATTCCTTGGTTCGCTTCGTATCACGTTCCAGGATGGGTTTTAGGTACTTCCCTGTATAAGACTCGGACACCTTGACTAAATCCTCAGGCGTTCCGGTAGCGATGATGGTACCACCGCCGCTGCCGCCCTCCGGACCCAGGTCAATCAGATAGTCCGCTGTCTTAATGACATCGAGATTGTGCTCGATGACAAGGACGGACTCCCCGGACTCCACCAGGCGGTGAAGCACAACCAGCAGACGGTCGATATCGTCCACATGCAGGCCGGTAGTCGGTTCATCCAGAATATACATCGTTTTGCCTGTGCTGCGGCGGTACAGCTCGGAAGCCAGCTTCACGCGCTGGGCTTCACCACCGGACAACGTGGTGGCAGGCTGGCCCAAAGTAATATAACCCAGACCGACATCCATCAGCGTCTGCATCTTACGGTGAATCTTCGGAATGTTTTGGAAGAAATCCGTTGCATTCTCAACGGTCATCTCCAGTACTTCAGCGATGTTCTTGCCTTTATATTTGACTTCCAGCGTTTCGCGGTTGTAGCGTTTGCCCTTACACACTTCGCAAGGCACGTAGATATCCGGCAGGAAGTGCATCTCAATCTTGATAATACCGTCCCCGCGGCAAGCCTCGCAGCGGCCACCCTTCACGTTGAAGCTGAAGCGGCCCTTCTTGTATCCGCGAATCTTCGCTTCATTCGTCTGGGAATAGATATCCCGGATATCGTCGAAGACGCCTGTGTAGGTCGCTGGGTTGGAGCGAGGCGTACGGCCAATCGGTGACTGGTCGATGTCAATAACCTTCTCGATATGCTCCAAACCTTTCATCTCGCGGTATTGCCCCGGACGTACTTTGGCTCTGTTCAAGTCACGAGCAAGTGTCTTGTAGAGGATCTCGTTGACCAGTGTCGACTTGCCTGACCCGGACACACCGGTTACCGCGGTAAAGACGCCAATCGGAATTTTCACGTTAATATTTTTCAGATTGTTCTCTTTCGCGCCTTTAATCTCAAGCCAGCGTCCATCGGTCTTGCGCCGCTTGCTGTTGACCGGAATGAACTTACGGCCGCTCAGGTACTGGCCCGTCAGAGAGTTAGGGTCGTTCATAATCTCCTTCGGGGTTCCCTCCGCGATGACTTGGCCGCCATGAATACCAGCGCCAGGACCAATATCGATGATATAGTCCGCAGCCATCATGGTGTCCTCGTCATGCTCGACCACAATCAGCGTATTGCCCAGATCCCGCATATGCTCCAGCGTCGAGATCAGGCGGTCATTATCCCGTTGATGCAGCCCAATGCTGGGCTCGTCCAGAATGTACAGCACGCCCATCAGGCTTGATCCGATCTGCGTGGCTAACCGGATCCGCTGCGCTTCCCCACCGGACAGCGTTCCCGCCGAACGACTGAGAGTCAGGTAATCCAGACCCACATTAACAAGAAAGCCCAAACGGCTGTGAATCTCCTTCAGAATGAGATTCGCAATCTGTTTTTCTTTCTCGCTAAGCTCCAGATGATCGAAGAATTTCAGGGACTCTCCGATCGACAGGCTAGTGACATAGGCCATGTTGCGGTCATTGATCGTAACGGCCAGGCTTTCCTTGCGGAGACGATGACCTTTACAAACATCGCATGGCTTGCTGCTCATATAACCTTCGATGTATTCGCGAATACCCTCGGAATTGGTATCGCGATAGCGACGTTCCAGATTCGGAATGATGCCCTCGAAGGTTACATACGCTTCCTTGCGCTGACCGAAGTCGTTTTCGTAACGGAAGTGAACCTTCTCATTACCCGTACCGTACAACAGTTTATTCATCTGTTCCTGGCTAAAGGTACTGACCGGCTTGTCCAGCGGAATGCCGAAATGCACGCAGACCGATTTCAGAAACTGAGGATAATAAGTCGACGTGCCCCCACTCCATGCGGCAAAGGCACCTTCCTCCACGCTTTTGCTCGTATCCGGTATAAGCAGCTCCGGATCCACGATCATCTCGACGCCCAAGCCGTCACAATCCGGACAAGCACCGAAAGGGGTATTGAAGGAGAACATTCTCGGCGTCAGCTCTTCCATGCTGAAGCCGCAGATCGGGCAAGCAAAGTTGGAGCTGAACCGCAGTTCCTCCTGACCCATGATATCGACCAGGAGCTGACCGCCTGATAGGTTCAATGCCGTCTCGATCGAATCGGCCAGACGTGCCTCTATATCTTCCTTAACTACGATCCGGTCCACAACCACCTCGATCGTATGCTTTTTGTTCTTCTCGAGCTCGATGCTTTCCGATAGATCGCGCAGCTCTCCATCGACGCGAACCCGAACGAAACCCTGCTTCGCTATATCGGCGAACAGGCTCTTATGCTCGCCCTTGCGCCCGGAAATGACCGGTGCGAGGATTTGCAGTCTCGTCTTCTCGGGATACTGCATGATGCGGTCTACCATTTGCTCGACCGTCTGGGAGGTAATCTCCACGCCATGCTCCGGACAGTGTGGGTGTCCGATCCGCGCGAACAAGAGACGCAAATAATCATAGATTTCCGTGACGGTACCTACCGTAGAGCGCGGGTTGCGACTCGTGGTTTTCTGGTCAATCGATATCGCCGGCGAGAGGCCTTCAATGGAATCGACATCCGGTTTCTCCATCTGTCCGAGGAACTGGCGTGCATAAGCGGACAAGGATTCCACGTAACGGCGTTGACCCTCGGCATAAATCGTATCGAATGCGAGAGAGGATTTGCCAGAGCCGCTAAGCCCCGTAAGAACGACGAACTTGTCACGCGGTATCGTGACGTCGATATTTTTCAGATTATGTGCACGGGCGCCTTTGATCACAATATTTTCAATGGCCAAACGATATCATCTCCTACTCCATATGGCATGCATGTGGTGCTTATATTTTCACAAAGAGAACGACCGCATAGGCCGTCCCCCCTGTCATTCGTATCTCCAACATTTATTCGGCTTGCAGCTCCAGCAGCGCATCACGAAGCTCTGCCGCACGCTCGAATTGCAAATTCTTGGCCGCTTCCTTCATCTCGGATTCCAGACGCTGGATCAGATTCTGACGCTCTTTCTTCGACATCTTCTGTCCTTCTCCCACCAGATAATCTGCTTTGCCCTCTGCAACCTTCGTTGCTTCGATGACATCGCGGATCTTCTTGCGGATCGTCTGCGGCGTAACGCCATGCTCCTCATTATAAGCGATCTGGATACTGCGACGACGTTCGGTTTCCTTAATCGCCCGATCCATGGAGTCTGTGATCTTATCACCATACATGATAACTTTACCTTCCGAATTCCGGGCAGCCCGGCCAATCGTCTGGATAAGGGCACGGTCAGAACGGAGGAAACCTTCCTTATCCGCATCCAGAATCGCAACCAAGGAAACCTCCGGCAGGTCAAGACCCTCCCGTAGAAGGTTAATACCCACCAGCACGTGGAATGTACCAAGCCGCAGATCGCGCAGAATCTGCATCCGTTCCAATGTCTTGATATCGGAGTGCATGTAACGAACCTTGATGCCAATTTCTTTCAGGTAATCAGTCAGGTCCTCTGACATCTTCTTCGTGAGGGTGGTCACGAGCACACGCTCGTCACGTTCCACCCGGTCATGGATCTCGCTAATCAGGTCATCGATCTGCCCTTCTGTCGGGCGCACATCAATGATCGGATCTAATAGACCCGTCGGCCGAATAATCTGCTCGACCATCGTATCACAGTGCTCCATCTCATACGGACCCGGCGTGGCCGATACGTAGATGATCTGGTTGACTTTCTCCTCGAATTCCTCGAACTTCAGCGGCCGGTTATCCAGCGCGGACGGCAGGCGGAAGCCGTGATCAACCAGCACCGTTTTCCGTGCCCGGTCACCGTTGTACATCGCGCGGATTTGCGGGAGCGTAACGTGCGATTCATCAATGACAAACAGCATATCGTCCGGGAAATAGTCAAGGAGCGTATATGGCGTAGCACCAGGCTCCCTGAAGGTCAGGGGGCCGGAGTAGTTCTCGATGCCGGAGCAGAATCCGACTTCCTTCATCATCTCGATGTCGTAACGGGTACGCTGCTCCAGGCGCTGCGCTTCCAGCAGCTTGCCTTCCGAGCGCAGCAGTTCAAGGCGTTCCTCCAATTCGCGTTCGATGTTCACGATTGCTACCCGCATCGTCTCTTCACGGGTAACGAAGTGAGACGCCGGGAAGATGGCGATATGCTCGCGTTCCCCAACCAGTTCGCCCGTTAAGACGTCGATCTCCGTGATCCGCTCGATCTCGTCGCCGAACAGCTCGACGCGAACGGCATGCTCCCCCTTCGAGGCAGGGAATATCTCGATCACATCCCCACGGACGCGGAATGTACCGCGAACGAAGTTGATATCGTTCCGCTGGTACTGGATATCAACCAGCCTCGACAAAATCTCATTGCGCGGCTTCTCCATGCCCACCCTGAGCGAAAGCAGCAATTCTCCGTACTCATGCGGCGAACCCAAGCCATATATGCAAGATACGCTCGCCACAATGATGACATCGCGCCGTTCGAACAGCGAACTCGTTGCAGAGTGGCGGAGCTTATCAATCTCTTCATTAATGCTGGAGTCCTTCTCGATATACGTATCGGAGGAAGGGATATAAGCTTCCGGCTGGTAGTAATCGTAATAACTCACGAAATAATCCACCGAGTTATTCGGAAAGAATTCCTTAAACTCGCTGGCCAGCTGTGCAGCCAGCGTCTTGTTATGCGCAATGACGAGTGTGGGACGGTTTACCTTGGCGATTGTCTGCGCGATCGTAAACGTCTTACCCGTTCCTGTTGCACCTAGCAGCGTCTGATGTTTTTTCCCTTGGCGGAGTCCTTCGACCAACGCATCAATAGCCGTGGGCTGATCGCCCTGCGGCTGGAATTCAGACTGGATCTCAAAGGATTTGGTACTGACAACTAAATCGCTCATTGCCCTTCATCACCCTCATACTCTAAAATGAAATTCATGCTAAAAGATATGTCGAAACTTCCCGATGATATACTATGGGAAATTAGTGGTGTCTACGTAAAGAATAAGAATATTTGTTCCCGTCTCATTATACCCTTTACGTTTTTTTGATGCAAATAGTTTAATGAAAATTTCAATAAGTTCCAGCGCGAATGTTCCGTGCTTCAACTTGTATGACCCCACAGCCTTCATATTCCATGTCGGACTAGCTTCAAGCGAACCCATGGTCTTCAATTAACTTCCTTAAGGAGATGATACAGCGTTATGGATATTACAATTATTTTTGGCATTCTCGCCGGTCTGGCCGCGTTGATCGGAGGGTTTTTATGGGAAGGCGGGCATCTGAGCGGCCTGCTGCAAGGAGCGGCTGCGCTTATCGTATTCGGCGGCACCATCGCCGCCGTCATCGTCAGTTTTCCGGCCACCCGGCTCCGCACCATCCCGGCTGCGCTCAAGCTTGCCTTCGGCCGCAGCAACCGTTCAACGGACGAGCTGATTGACGCCATTGTTGATATGTCGGTTACAGCCAGAAGAGACGGGGTCCTGGCGCTGGAGCGTATCTCCGCCGATCACGAGGATCCCTTCTTGCGGGAAGGCATGCAGATGGTCGTCGACGGCAGCGATCCGGAAATGGTGCGCCAAATCCTGGAGCTCGATATCAATGCCGCCGAGCAGAAGCACGAAGGGTATGCCAAGATTTTCGAGTCCGCCGGGGGATATGCTCCTACCATGGGGATCATCGGTACCGTCATGGGATTGATCCACGTGCTGGGCAGTCTGCAAGACCCAACCGATCTCGGACCTTCGATCGCGGTCGCGTTCACCGCCACTTTATACGGCGTCGCAAGTGCCAATATTATCTTTTTGCCCATTGCGTCCAAGATTAAAGCACGTTCCGAAGAAGAAATTGCAAATATGGAGCTGCTGCTCGAAGGAATTATGGCTGTTCAGAACGGAGAGCACCCGCTGTTAGTTCGTAAAAAGCTAGCCTCCTTCGCTTCCGCTGGCACCACGGACATTCCGTCCTCAAGGGGGATTGTGCATGAGACAGCCGAATAGACGGCGCCGTCATCGCAAGCAGGCCGAAGGCGAACAGCGCGACCGCTGGATGATCACCTATGCCGACCTGATTACGCTGCTCCTGATCTTTTTTGTTGTAATGTATGCCATGAGCCGGCTCGATACGGAAAAATACAAACTTGTCACCCAATCCCTGCAAGCCACCTTCCAGAGCGGAGACAGCGTCCTGGAGATGGGTTCGGGCCTTACCGGCACAGCCGATACGGAGAACCATAAGAATCCTCCACCGCAGCCTGCCGCCAATGAGGAAGAAGAGGGTAAAGATGCAGGTTCTGAACCGCTAACCGAGCGGGAGCTCGCTTTCCGTGCCCAGGAAGAAGAGCTGGCGAACTTTATGGGGCTTATTCAGCAATACGTGAAGGACAACCAGCTCGAAGAGGATATCTTCATCGCCGACGAGCCGCAAGGGATTGCCATCACGTTAAGCGACCGGTTCCTGTTCGATGTCGGCAAGGCCGAGCTTAAACCCGGGGCTGCTCCCGTTCTGGGCAAATTGGCAAGCCTGTTCGGTGATTTAAACACCACCGTGAGCATCGAGGGGCATACGGACAATGTGCCGATCGGACGCTATTCCAGCTACAAGGACAACTGGGAGCTTTCCGGTGCCCGGGCGATGTCGGTGCTGCGGTTCTTCCTTGAGAGCAGCAAGCTGGACCCGGAAGGCTTCCAGTATGCAGGTTATGCCGACACGAGGCCAGCCGCGGATAATGCGACTGCTGAAGGCAAGCAGAAGAACCGACGGGTCGAAATTACAGTGTTACGGCAGCTTAAGGAGTAGGAAGATGGCCTCCAAGCGGCTCAACCCGCTCCATGCCTTGACTTAGAAGAAAATGCTCAACCCATCGTCGCCAATATGAAATAAGCGCCCGGTAGACTGAATCCATGCATTCAGATCTGACCGGGCGCTTTCGTTTTAAAAAAATGATTCGATTACTAACAACGTTCCTGAGAGATATTAGGTTTCCAACATACTTGTTAAGCTAAGCGCCTTGCCCTGCCCCGCGCTCGCTTGGCCGCAGGACAGCGGAACCGACGGCCAGCAGAATGACCGCCATCAGACTGAGGATGGCCAATGGCAGTGCGATATCGGATAACGTGCCGCCTGTAGCCGCAATCTCCACCGCCTCAATGGCCCATTTTTGCGGTATGAAGTTGGCGATCTTCTGCATGAATTCCGGCATAATGGCAAGCGGCCAGAAGCACCCGCCCAGCATGCAGGTCGGCGTGACGATCATGGAATTGATCATAGCCGCATTTTGCCCGTTCCGGATCAACCCAGCAACCGTACTTGCCAGCCCTAACGATACCATCATAAAGGCCATCAGAATAAGGAAATGCAGCAGTAACGGAATTCCGTAATCGTAACGGAGCACATACCGGCTGAGCGCGAGCACGATGATCACCTGCAACGAGCCGACCACCAAGCTGCCCAGAAAATTACCTAAAGCGATCTGATAGGCACGCACCGGTGCAGTGTACATGCGAGACAGCGTTCGCTGTCTGCGGTCATCGATCATCATCGACACAACGCTGGAGATGAGGGTCATCATGAACATCAGGGTAAAGCCTGTTACGTTCGAGAGTCCCGGCTTGGCGTACAGATTCAAATCCGTGACCTCCGTATCCACCCGATTCAGCGCGGATTGCTTGAGCACTTCTTGCAGCATCAACATGCGGTCAACAGCCGGCTCCGAGGTTTCCCGAATCAAAGCAGCCGTGCCGCTCAGACGCGTAACCGCAGAGTCCGCCGTCATTCGTATCATCACCGAAGCTTCCGAAGTTGAAGCCTCATATACCTGAACCGTCGGCCACTGTCCTTCAATCAATCCGTCGCTGAAGCCCTCCGGTATATAAACGCCTACCATGCTTTTATTCTCCACCAGGTCTTCTCTCAACATGTTCTCGGATTCGAACTCATTGAGTACGTATTGGCCGCTGCGCTCCAGCTCGTTCATCAGATACTGGCCTGCCGGGCCCTCATCCTCATTCACATAAGAGACTAGAATGCTCGCAGCCGAGGTCTGCCCCAAGAAAAACACCGTCAAGGTAACAACCACGCAAGGAACCAGCAGGAAGACGATCCAGCCTCTTTTGCGCCCCAGTGTGCGTCTTACCATATGCCAGGCTATGGTTAAGCTATGCATGGTATCCCACCTTTCTGTACGTAATCATGGCTGCAGCCGACAGGGCCGCGGTAATAGCCGCTAGCATACCCAGACAAGTGAGAATCAATTGCACGTCGCTGTTCAGCATCATCCGCAGCATGCTCTGCATGGCCCAATGATTGACGGTGAAGGAAGCGATCTTTTGGAAAAATTCCACGGGAAGCGGCATGAATCCCCCGCTGACAAATGTCATGGCGATAATGATCGCCTGCATCAGCCCCCTGGCTCCTGCCGCCGTTGAGGAGACTAGGGTTATAAACGTGGCAATGGTCATGGACGATAGCGTGATTAAAACGCAGACCATGATGAGCAGCAAAGGGTGAGGCCCCCATTTCACGCCGTACAGCCACATGGAACCCAGCACAATGGCTGCTGCCTGTACAAGCGTAATCAGACTGCAGCCAATAATCTTACCGGCAAATACAGTTCCGGGTGTGACCGGTGCGCTTTGCAGGCGATACAGGGTACGGCTTTCCCGCTCTCCCAGCAGACTGCTGCTTGCCATCTGACCGGAATACAACAGAAACATGATCAGCATGGAGGCTGCGTAATATTGGGCTGCTGAATACGTGGCTCCTTTCTCGCTTAGGTTCCCGATCGTTACGTTCGGTTCGGACGAGGTTTCAACAGGTGCTGCCGTTTGAGCGGCAAGAACTTTATCTCCGCCCATAACGATAACCTCCGCCTGTTTGTGATTGACATCCGCGATAAAGGTCTTGAAGATGGTGTCTGCTACCAGGTTGAGATTACGGTCTCTTCCGGGCAACAATTCAAGCTTCACGTCCGCTCCCTGGCCCATTCGTTCATCAAACGAAGCGGGAATTACCACCGCATAATCCACCTCGCCCCTGCGCAGCTTTCCTTCAACCTCTTCACGGCTGGCTGCCATCTCTTGAACCAGAATGTCCTGTATCTCCGGTGAGCTGGTTAGAGCCTGAACACTCCCCGGCAGCTGACCCCCGTCCGCAGCATTCACTACAAATCCCACTCTGACCGATGGCTGTTTAAACTCCTGATCGTTGCCAAACCAGCCCGAGAGTGCATTTCCCAATATAAAAATAAGGAGGAGCGGCAGCAAAAACTGGTTAATCAGCACCGATCGGCTGGTAGCCATCCGCTTTAGCTCAAACCAGGCAATAATCATCGTATTCATCTTCGGGTATTCCTCCTTCATGAATTCCTCTGCATATGTCCCTTATGATCAATCACGCAGCGTCCGCCCGGTCAGACTGAGAAACAACGTTTCAAGCCCCGGTTCCTCGCACTCCAGGGAGCGAAGCGTCGTATGCTGTTTACTGCAGATGAACAGAATATCCTGCAGCTCCTCCTGAGCCGACGGTACATAGACCTCAATCTGGTTACCATTCTGCGTGACGCGTCGAACGCGCGGGTGAATGGTCAACTCCTCCACCAATTCCGGTGTGATCCCATCAGCAGTAAGTATGATTTTTTCCTCATGCGCCACGCGTGCCCGAAGCTCCTGCTGCGTCCCGCAGGCGATAACATGACCTTGATCCATAATCGCCACCCGATCACTGATCGCAGCAACTTCCTCCATATAATGACTCGTATAAATTACGGTTGAGCCCATGCGGTTCAGCGTCTTCACGGATTCCAGGATATGATTTCGGGACTGCGGATCAATCCCTACCGTAGGCTCATCCATAATGATCAGCTTCGGACGGTGCGTGATCGAGCATGCAATATTCAGTCTGCGTTTCATCCCCCCGGAGAAGGTGGACGGCTTTTCCTTCGCCCGATCCTGCAAGCCGACAAACTCCAGCGCCTCTTGCACCCGTTCCTTCAACTGGTGGCCTCGTAGCCCGTACAATTTTGCAAAAAAAGCGACATTATCCCAAGCCGACATCTCTTCGTACAGAGCCAGATCCTGCGGCACCAACCCGATTCTCCGCTTCACTTCCAGCGGCTGCTCTTCAATCGAGATACCGTCCACCTTAATGCTGCCCTGATCCTTGGGAAGAAGGCCACAGATCATACTGATGGACGTGCTTTTGCCGGCCCCGTTCGGTCCTAGAAGCCCAAAGATTTCCCCTTCGTTCACTTCCAGGTTCATATGATCCACCGACAGCTTGTTTCCATATCTTTTCACGACATCCTTCATCTGCAGAAAGACCGCCATATTCACCATCTCCATTTCTCATATCTCTCGTAACCTTTTGTTGATTTCATTCTATCTGGAATGTCCGAAATTATAAGGTAGAAGAAGTCACCTTATAGGGTGACGAAAGTCATCTCCTTACCAAAAACATCCTTGTGATATAATGAAGCCAATCGTTTGAACGTTTTGATTTCACTATGGAAAAGGGTCTGATCGCACGTGACATCCCCACTCACCTGTCTCCGATATGGCTTAATTCTCCTTCCGGCCGCCGCGGACATCTTTTTGCAGCAGCTCGATGATTACGGGGAATATATGGTGTACATATTGCTGTTTCTATTGATTACGGTGCTAAGCCGCTTTTTGCCATCGCCTGCTTATCTGAAGGCAGCCGCTCTGCTGGAAATTCCACTATCTCTGTGGCTATGCCATCAATACGGCTTCATGATGGTGTTCCTGTCCGTCTCCACCCTATGCGTCTATCTGCCCTTATTCCAGCGGCCAGGCAGGCTATGTCTGGCGTTTGGTCACCTTCTGCTGCTCAACATGGCCATTACCAATTACGATGCGCTGCTGCTGACGACAGCCAATCTGCTGTTTCTGTTCATGACGGTAACGTTCAACCACATCTATGAAATGAATCAGAAGCAAGTGGATCATATTCAGTTATACGACGAGCTGAAAAGACTGCATTTCCAGCAGGATGAAGCAGGTAGACAATTGCTGCAATTTGCCCATCAGGTAGAGAGCGCAGCGCAGGCCGAGGAGCGTAACCGCATCTCCCGCCAGCTGCATGACGATATCGGCCACCGGCTGATTCGCATAAAAATGATGATGGAAGCAGCTCTCCATATCGTGCCTCAAGATCTCGTCCGCGGCATGGATATGCTCCATCAAATCCGTGACCAGCTGGGAGAGAGCATGGAGCAGATGCGGACGGCCGTAAAACAGATGAACCCGGTCCGGCGGATCACGGACGACTATTCCCTGGATCGGCTCCTGGAAGAGACCGGCCGGGAGACCGGGATCGAGACCGACCTTATATTGCAGGGCATCCCCTATCCGCTCTATCCCAGTCAACAGGTGGTGCTATACAAAAATGCCCGTGAAGCTATCACGAACGCCATCCGCCATGGCGAGGCTAAACGAATCCAAATCATCCTGCATTACGGAGATCAGGACGTCCGGATGGAGGTTTCCAACGATGGCACAGTCCAGGAGCCGGCTGGCCACGAAGCTGCACCAGACCGTCAAGGTATCGGAATGAGCAGCATGCTCGAGCGAACCCAAGTGGTGGGTGGGACGCTTGAGGTACGGAGAACCGTACCTTTTACTGTCATCACCCGGCTGCCTGTCTACCAGAAGCGTGAGATTATGTAATTTAACAAGACAAGACGCAGTATCTTATTTTATAGAAAAGGTCGTGGCCATCCATGATATCCGTTTTAATTGTAGATGATGACCCGTTCATTCGGGAAAGCTTGAAATTACTGGTGGGGATGGACCCGGATATCGAAGTATCGGCTGTCGCGGAGCACGGCGAGGAAGCGCTGGCTTTGTTGGAGGGGGGACTTCCTGTCGATGTTGTGCTCATGGACATTCGGATGCCTGTATGTGACGGTGTGGAAGGAACGCGGCGGATTCGTGAACGACATTCGGATGTGCGAGTGCTTATGCTGACTACCTTCGATGATGATGATTATATCGTGGAGGCTCTGCGGAACGGGGCTAGCGGTTATCTGCTGAAGAACATTCCGCCGGACCGCATCATCCAGGGAATCAAAACGGTGCATGACGGTAACATGCTGATTCATCCCGATATCGCCCGCAAGCTGACTGGCATGCTTCGTCCAACGTCGCAGCCCGTCCCTAAAGCTGCTGAGCTGGAACAATTCGGGCTGACCCCGGCCGAGAAGAAAGTCGTCGTCCTTATTGCGGACGGCTTGTCCAATAAGGAAATTGCCGGACAGCTTTTCTTAAGCGAAGGCACCGTCAAAAACTATGTCACCGAAATCCTGGGAAAGCTGAATCTTCGGGACCGGACGCAAATCGCCATTTTTTATCTTAAAAAGATGCAGGGTTAACTCCATTCAAAAAATTTTATAGCTCATACAAAAAAAAGCGGGGCCTTGTCCATATAGGACAAAGGCCCGCTTTCAGTATCATGATGAATGGAATCCGGCTTCTTCGGAGCCGCCGGTCGTCTTACTACCGGAAGAACCACGCTTGCTGCGAATATGAAGTTTATTCGCCAGCAGCGTGATCAAGCTTACCGGCTTCAACCCGACCGCTATGCCATCCCTCGGGTCGGGGGCAACGATAGCTCCCAATTGATGATGATCCCCCGCGTAGATTGCACGCTGCAGGAATTTACTCTCCCCTTGATGGTTCTGTACCTCCAGCTTACAGAAGGCCGAATTCTGACGAAGCGCGCTATGCAGCTGTTCCTTACTGTGAATCAGTTTACCGTTCACCTTCAGGATCGTCTCTCCTGCCAGAATGCCAAGTTCGCTTGCCGGACTATTCGGAAGCACTGCGAGAACGCGTAGTCCACGAATCGGATGCACAAAGATCGGACTGCGCTGCTGTTCTTCATAACGGCTGTACCACACCAAGCCCTCATGCAGCAGTAATGCCGCTAATGCAGCCACGATCGTGAGTGGTGTCCACCACTCGGCCAACAGACTCAATGCCAGCACAATGGCTCCGTAAAATATGAGCCGCTTCGATGTGATGCTTGCCTTCTCCTGCGGGAGCATGCTCTGCGTCATTTCCCCGAAGCCAATCACGACCGGGAGTGCCATCATGGTAAAGCCTGTACTCCAGGCATCACCACCGAAGAACGGCGTCCATGGCAGCACGCTGCCTCCGCTTACCGCCGGAACAAGCAAGAACAAGGGCAAGGGCCAGAAGCTCTGCATGTGATAACCGCCAACGAGCTTGCCACGTTTACCCTCAAGAAACAGCGGTGTAGCAAAACCCGAACCCTGTATCCTGACAAGCAAGGCTTCTGCAAAATGCAGAACGGCGGATAAAGCCAGCAGCGCAGGAATGTCCAATCCCTGGATCGTTGTCGTTATGTGACTGACCCAGCCATCCGGCTGCCAATTCGGAAACCAGCCTAATCCAAACTGAATGATCCCGAGAAGACCGATGGAATAGGCAAAGCATAAGTACCGGATATGAAACAGCATCAGGATCAGGGAAGTCACCCATATGCATATGATGGCTTCCAGGCTTAAGGATATTCCCAGGAAGGCTACTACGATGGACACGCTGATTCCTGCCAGCAGCCCGCCCAGAAACGTTCGCCAAGTCTGCAATCCCCAGGAATGCAGCTTCACATGGAACAACTTACGCTCCACCAACACCTGCCTTCGGTAGAACAGCATGACAAACAAAATCGAAATATAATAAAAGGGCTGCGTCAGCAGTTGTATGCCTGCATCTATCCCATACATCAGCAGTTGTTTCAATGTCTCCAACAGCTTGCCACGCTCCTTTCAGCTTCAAGATGCTTCGAAATTTATACTTTCAGATATCTTAAAAGAAAAAAAGAAGGCTAACGTTCAGCCTTCTTACTTGTTCGACGCCTTGGCGGCGATTTCCTTCCGGACCTCGGCAATTCCGCGATTCATTTGATTATCCTCTTTCGGATCCTGAATCTTCTCAATCAATGCGGCTTCCAATGCCTCGGCTGTAGCGCCGTTAAGGATACCGTCCGCTTTTAGCTTGTGCTTGCTCTGGAAACTCTTAACGGCCTTCTCTGTATTCCGGTCGAAATAGCCATCCGTACGCCCGATCTTATAACCAACCGCTTCAAGCATGATCTGTGCATTCTTCACATCCGTGCTATTCGTGTCGTACGTATAAGTTTTCTTCTTATCGATCGGTGCAACGGTAAAGTATTCTGGCTGTGACACCTGAATATCCGGCTCAATTCCCTTCTCATGGATCCAGGTACCGTTTGGCGTCAACCACTTGGCAATCGTTACTTTCAGCAGGCTTCCATCGCCAAACTGCTTATCAAAGCTCGTTTGCACGGTACCTTTTCCGAAGGAATGCTCACCCATTAAGGTAGCTCCTGCCGATTGCTGCAGTGCGCCCGCCAAAATTTCGGAAGCGCTGGCGCTGCCCTTGTTCATCAGCACCGTAATCGGATAGGATTTCGCCTCACCGCCCGAAGGATGCTTCTCTCGCTTCTTATCCTTATCCTCTACCTGAACGATCAATTCGCCTTTAGGTACGAACTGCTCTGCAATGTCAATGACAACGGACAGCACACCGCCTGGATTGTTCCGGACGTCGATCAGCAGTCCCTTCATGCCTTGGCTTTCCAGTTTCTTGAGTTCTTCCTTAAAGCGTTCGCCTGTATTCAGCGAGAATTGGGAGATCTCAATAACACCGATTCCGCCCTTCTCCATCCGTGCCGACACGGTTTCCAGATCGACGTCATCACGAACGATAACATACTCGACAGGCTGCTCAGAGCCTGCACGCTTAATCTGAAGGACGGCCTTGGAACCTTTCGGACCGCGAATCTTGTTGACTGCCGCGTTCAACTCCAGACCCTGCAAAGATTCCCCATTAACTGAGAGGATGGTATCCTTTGCCCGGATCCCGGCTTTATCCGCAGGAGATCCCTTGATCGGGGATACAACGACGACACTGCCATCTACAGAGGATACCTCCGCACCAATCCCTGAGAAGGAGCCCTCAATGCTCTCTTCAAACTGGGCTGCCGTTTCTTTTCCCATATAGTTGGAATATGGATCTTCCAGCGCTTCCATCATCCCGTTGATGGCGCCGTCGATCAGTTTCGACCGATCGATATCCTTGTAATAATTGCTTTCGATGAGGTCAATCGCTGTCCCCAGTTTTTTCGCTTCAGACTGCTCCAGTCCATTCCTGTTTGCTATACTGGCCAGCAGCCCCTCACCGTCTCCGGTCTGACTAGGAGCGGGCAGCTGGGTCAAAGCCATCGTTAACAGCACGCCGCACAGCATGGCAGCTATGACCAGAAAGACAGCCGTTCGTTTTTTCAGCAAGTACTTCACCGCCTTTGTACGTTTCAACTGCTACACATGGGGAATCCCGTCCACCTAGTATATGATTGGCTTGCCGGGAATATTTATACAGCGGTCTGAAGGTTATATGGTATAAGTCCTAAAAATTTGTTACAGATAAGGCGAAGGATTCACCGGCGATCCATTGATCCGAACCTCAAAATGAAGATGCGGTCCTGTGCTCTGACCCGTGGAACCCACTTCGGCAATCTTCTGCCCTCTGGACACCTTGTCGCCTTCGCTGACTTTAATGCCGCCATTGCGGATATGTCCATACAAGGTCCATACGCCGCCCCCATGATCAACAATAACACAGTTTCCGTAACCGCTCCACCACTCGGCCAAGATGACCGTGCCGCTCTCCGCTGCCCGGATCTCAGTCCCCTGTGGTACCGCGAAATCCTGGCCTGTATGCATCTTGCCAACCTGGCCCGTTACCGGATGAACTCTCGGCCCATAACCCGATGAAAGTCTGGCACCGGAAACCGGGAACGCGAATGGTCCGCCGTTACCTGTATATCCGCCGCCACCTTTACTACCGCCGAGGGTGGTCGCCTTGGCTCTTTTCGCCGCAGCTGCTTTGGCAGCCGCTGCTTTACGGGCAGCTTCCTCAGCCGCAAGTTTATTCTTTTCCTTCTGCAGATCCGAACGTTTGCTTGCCAGGGCAACCAACATTTTATCCTGCTCTTCGGTCAAGATTTCCGCATCCTCGATATCCTGATCATACTGGGCCAGTAGTACGCGCTTCTCCTGTTCCTTCTCGTTCAGGATACTCTTGCGGTCCTCCATTTGGCCATACAGGTCCTTGGCGGTTGCATACTGTCCTTCAAGCTCCTTCTTCTTGTCGATGACCAGCAGCTTGTCCTGCTTATGCTCCACCAGCAAATCCTGGTCCTGGTTAACGATCGTCTTCAAAGAATCCGCACGCTCAATAAAATCGCTGAAGCTGGTCGAGGAGAGCAGCACATCCAGATAAGATACTTGCCCATCCATATAGATGAGGCGAATCCGGGATTCCAACAGCTTCTCACGGGAGGCGATACGCTCCTCCGCCGCTTCAAGTTCTTTGGTCGTTTTTCTCAGCAGATCCTCTGTCTCCTCGATCTTCATGGAGATTTTGGTCAATTCATTGCTGACGATGCTGATCTGCTCCATCACATATTTCAAATTCTTCGTTGTTTTTTTCTTGTAATGCTGAGCTTCTTGTTTATTTTCCGCTGCTTTGTTCTTCTGTGCCCGTGCTTTCTTGACCTGCTCCTGAAGCACGCTCAGCTCTCGATCTACATCGGCTGAAGTCTTCTTCTCGGCTTGTCCGACGGTCGGTTGGATCATAACAGTGGCCAGTAATAAGGCTGCTACTCCTGCGGCGATTTTCTTCAAGTTTCGCTCCCCATCCTTTACCTTGTTTTATACTTTCAAAAATTTACGTATCGACATGGTGCTGCCCCAGATGCCAATGACCATGCCCAGCCCAACGATAATGATGCCGAGCTGCAGCCACAAATCTCCCAGCGGGATTAAGCTCTTTGCCAGCGTCAGATCGGTTTGCGACGCAGCGTACAGACGATTGTAGCCTACAAACAACAGCGTGACCGTCACAATGGAGCCCATCAGGCCGATCATGGCACCTTCCACGAAAAACGGCCAGCGAATGAAGTTGTTGGTCGCGCCGACAAGCTTCATAATGCCGATCTCGCGGCGACGAGCCAAAATAGTAACCCGAATGGTGTTCGAGATCAGGAACATGGACATCAAACCGAGTCCCGCTACGAAAATAAAGCCGATATTCCGCACCGTCTTCGTAATCTTGAACAGAGTTTCGACCGTGCCTTCCCCATACTTGACTCGCAGGATCGGCTCCTCCGTATACTTCTGGTTCAGAGCGGTAATCTTGTCGGCAACAAAACCGACCGTGGTCGGTTCAATAACGGAAACCTCGAATGCATCCGGAAGCGGATTCTGGTCCGCCTCGCTGAAGCCTTCCACCCATTCGGAGCCCAGGCTTTCCTCAAGCTCCTTCATGCCCTCTTCCTTGGACACGAACTTGATGCCGCCGACCTCCGGCATTGCCTCGATTTCACTCTTGATGGTTTCGCGCAGCTTCTTATCCACATTGAGATTTAAGTACGTATTGATTTGCACATTGCTATCTGCTTTATCGGCTAAAGCGTTAACATTCATGACTAATAGCATGAAAACGCCCAGTATAAACAAAGACACTACGATGGAAGTAACCGATGCGACCGACATCCATCCATTCCGGAAAACGCTCTTCGCCCCTTCCCGCAAGTGCCGCAAGAAGGTTCTAAAATTCATACCCGTAATCTCCTCTCTGCTGGTCACGGACGATCTGTCCATGCTCAATCGCAAGAACGCGTTTACGCATGGTGTTCACGATATCCCTGTTGTGGGTAGCCATTACGATGGTGGTTCCCCTGAAATTGATTTCATCCAGCAGCTGCATGATGCCCCACGAGGTTTCCGGATCCAGGTTACCTGTAGGCTCGTCCGCAATAATGACGGAGGGGTTATTCACAATCGCTCTGGCGATTGCGATCCGCTGCTGCTCACCGCCGGAGAGTTGGGATGGTTCGCGGTTCGCCTTGGCTCTCAGGCCCACAAGCTCCAGCACCTCCATGACCCGTCTCTTGATAAGACGCTGCGGCGCTTCAATAACCTCCATGGCAAAAGCTACATTTTCGTAAGCAGTCAGCTTGGGCAGCAGACGATAGTCCTGAAAAATAACCCCGATATTTCGGCGAACATAGGGAATTTTGCGCTGCTTCAGCTTCCCGATATTAAATCCATTAACAGAAATTTGCCCCTTCGTAGGCACTTCTTCTCTATAGATAAGTTTCATAAACGTCGATTTGCCAGCACCTGACGGTCCGACAACATAGACGAATTCATTTCGATTGATTTTGACGGAAACTCCTTGAAGCGCATGAGCGCCGTTCGGATATGTCTTCCATACGTCCTGCATTTCGATCACTTCATCACTTCCCAATCCTTAATTAGCCATTATACTTTTCGACAGTTTCCATCGAATTCCTTTAAAATCCATGAAAAATCCTCACGACATCGTCTATTGTAACAAATTTGTTACCTTTTGAGTACCCGAAAGTTTAAGCCCACCGTGACATATACATGAAAAAGTGCATGAACTGCGGCCAATACGAAGTTAAGAAGGTGGTTCAATTGAAAAAAATTCATCTTGGTCTCATCATTGTCATCAGTTTCGGTCTTCTCCTCTCCGTCGGCTTCGGTCTATTGACGATGTACGTGAACCAGAAGGAACTCCCGAAGGGGGTCGTTCTCTCCGGTTGGCAGGTAGGCGGTACACCCGCAGACGAGGTGCTGTCAGAGCTGGATCAACGGCTGCAGGCGATGACAGCATTGAAGGTGGAGCTGCAATCGGACACTCTGAAAGGGCACACGGAAAGCTTCACTCTCCGGGAAGCCGGAGTTCAATTCAGCGCTGCCGATTTTCGGGAAGCTATCGCCAGGTTGTCCGAAGGATCATTATGGGATCAGGTTCTTTACCGGCGTAACTTTCAGCTGGAGTGGCATATATCCACGGACTGGGATCGCAATGTGTTAAAAGAGCGGTTGAGCGAAGACTGGCAAAAGGAACGCTTTGGCGAACCCGTCAATGCGGTACGGAGCATATCCGAAGATGACGTTGTCCGGTACACCCCGGAGAAAACGGCATACCGCATCGATTGGCCGACATTCTATGAAGGGTTCGGCGCTGCGCTTCCGAATGAGTCTCACTTCACCGAGCCGAAATTGGATGAGATCATTACGGTCCAACTGCCTGTCATCCGTCAAAAGCCCCCCGTTACCGTAAAATCGCTGCAGGATGAGGGGATTGAGCGCAAAATCGTCGAATTCTCTACCAGTCTCGGATCCAGCGGGCCTGGACGCGTTCATAACGTGACTGCCGCTGCCAAAGCCGTAGACGGCATGATTCTGAAGCCCGGCGATGAATTCAATTATGCTCATATTATTGATGCCGCAAAGAAGGAGTACGGCTTTGAAGAAGCCCCCGTTATCGTGAACGGCAAGCTGGTTCCCGGGATCGGCGGCGGGATCTGCCAGGTATCCAGCACGGTCTATCATGCCGCTTTGCTCGTCGGGCTGGAAATCACCGAACGGCGCAATCATTCCCTTCCGGTCAGCTACCTGCCCAAGGGGCAGGATGCCACCTTTGCTGAAGGGGTGATCAATTTTCGCTTTCGGAACAATACAGGCAAGCATCTGCTTATTTTATCGGAGGTATCGCACGATAATTTAACACTAAAGATGTTCGGCACCTTCCCGGAAAATACGGAATATGAGCTTGTGTCCACCACCGTTGAAACCTTGCCGTCACCAGAGAAAATCATTCACAATAACTCGCTTCCTCCAGGACTCAAGCAGGTGGTTCAGAACGGGAAGCCAGGCTATGTGGTTGAAACCTACCGAGCCAAGAAAGTAAACGGCAAAGTTGTGGAGAACGTCAAAATATCCAAGGATACCTACCGCCCCCAGAACAGCATCGTTGCCATTAATCCGACGAACGATGTCCAACTGCCTGAAGCGAATGATACCCCGAAAGAGGAAGTGGTTGAGGACGGTATCAGTGCCCCGTAAACCTGAAGACAACATGGAACAGCCCGGATTCGCGATAGAACCGCGAATCCGGGCTGTTTGCCTTGCCGTTATTTCAATGTAATGTATCGACTTTATAGCAGCTCTCGTATTCTCCAGACGGATATCCTCGCCTTCAATCAGCTCGGCATTCAGATGTCCCATCCGGAAGGGCATCGTTGTTACCCTTAAAACCGCCGAGATGCTCTGACCTCGGCTTCCGGATGCTGTGACAGTTCATCTCTGTACTCCACTTGCCGAATCTCGCACCCTTTGCCTAGGATCACCCGGTTACCGCGGACGATATCGGCTTCAACATACTCGAGATCAAGGACATCGCCCTCAATAATACGAGCCTCCAGCCGTGTTCCCCGTAAAGGCAAGGACAGCATTTCCCAGAGCCGCTTCCCTTTTTTGCGGACCGTTATCCGGTCTCCAACGATTTCCTGTGCAAGGCAGCGGCCCAATACTCGGATATCCGCTGTTCCAACATGCAGGCGGCCATCGATCTTAAATCCCCCTTGCAACGTGGCGGATTCACTTCGCACGTCACCACGGCTTCTCAGGTTTCCGGTGACCTCAAGCTTCTTCGATTCGGAATCTCCGTGAATGCTGCAATGCCCCCCGATAAAGATGGAGCGACTGCGCAATCCATCCTTCAAACTCAGGCTGCCGGCTACATGCAGCTCCTCAGACTCCACAGCCCCCTTAATGGTTCCCGAACCGTTCACGCGAATCGTACGGGCAGCTACGGCGCCACTAACACTCATCGTTCCATTGCCTATTAATTCTCGGCAATCCAGATCTCCATTCACCTGCCCGGCCCCGTCAATGCGTACCTTATCGTATTGGCCGCCGCTTGAACTTCCGGTTCCCGTAATCTTCAGATCGGACAGCTTGTCGTCATGTGGTATCATGAGTATCCTCCTCCAGATTTACAAAGTGATCACTATCTATATCTTAACTTCTTCATCACAACAGTTATTTCTACAATAAATGTCCGTCCTCCACCAGGTGGAGTCATAATCTCCCTCTAAGATACCACACTCCCGCTATTCATAGAACAGCCCGATGGCTGAACTTCACCTCGGTCCCAAGACCGAGGCGTTCTCAGGCACTGTCCTCGTCTTTTCCTGCAAATGATGGATCGGATTTGCTTGGAGCAAGGGAGATTGATTGTGATATGATTCAAATAGGCTCGTCATTGATCTCTCATTTAGTGAAGTGAAAGGGGATACATCATCATGGCTCTTATGCAATGTCGCTTTTACTCGGAGGTACTCGGTCTCAGCACGTCCATGACCGTCATTCTCCCTCAGCAAACCTCTTCGCAGATCGGTATGACCAATCATGCCAAAAGCGGTCTGCATCCGACGCTCTTCCTGCTGCACGGCCTGTCCGACGACGATTCCATCTGGCTGCGCAGAACCTCCATTGAACGCTATGTGGCCGAGATGGGCATTGCCGTCGTGATGCCGCAAGTTCACCGCAGCTTCTATACCGACATGGAATACGGCGGCAAATACTGGACCTTCATCAGTCAGGAGCTGCCGGCCATTGCCCGTTCCTTCTTCCCGCTATCCCACGCAAGAGAAGATAACTTTGTCGCCGGCTTGTCCATGGGCGGATATGGGGCATTCAAGCTGGCGCTCCGCTGTCCGGAATCCTTTGCCGCGGCTGCCAGTTTGTCGGGCGCGCTCGATATGGCGGGTCATGTCCAGAGGAATGAGGCCTTGTTTGAACATCGATTAGTCTACGGAGATCGAGACATTACCGATACCGACAACGATCTGTTATGGCTGCTTCAGCAAGTCGAACGATCGGAGGGGCCTAAGCCGCTGCTGTATCAATGCTGTGGAACCGAAGACTTCCTCTATGAAGACAATCAAGCGTTCCGCAAAGCCTGCGAAGAAACCTCCCTCAATCTCACCTATATGGAAGGCCCGGGCGATCATGATTGGGGATATTGGGATACCCGCATTCAGGATGTTCTGAAGTGGCTTCCACTGAAGGCCTGATAAACCTATAGTCACACCATGACATGCCAGCAGTTTGAATTCGGCAATGCAAGATATGGCGAATCTCATCATTATAAGAAAGACGACGTAGATTCTCAGAAGACGAAGACGGATTTGCTTGCGATATCAGGGGGACCACGCTTCGAAGTTTATACTTTCTGATATCATAAAAAGGTGGATCAGCAAACTTATCGTTTGCCGATCCACCTCTATTTTTTCTACCGTAATATGCCGTTACTCAACATTCCCTTGGCGGAGACCCAACCATTCTTCCGTAGTCTGAAGGGTCTGCACGCTGCGATCAATGGCCGCCTTCACTTGCTCGGTTGCCGTGCCGCCGTAAACGTTACGCGCATTGACCACCGTCTCCGGTTGAAGGACGCCATAAATGGAGTCGTCGAACAGCTCCGAGAACTGCTTGAACTCATCCAGCGTCAGGTCCAGCAGATACTTGTTGTTCTGGATACAGTACAATACAGTCTTGCCGATCACTTCGTGCGCCTGACGGAAAGGAAGCCCTTTGCCAACCAGGAAGTCCGCGATGTCGGTTGCGTTCGAGAAGTCGGTATTCACCGCTTCGCGCATGCGGCCTTTGTTGACCTTCATCGTGGCGATCATCGGCGCGAACAGCTGCAATGCGCCTTCCAGCGTAGCCACCGTATCGAACATGCCCTCTTTGTCTTCCTGCATATCCTTGTTATAAGCAAGCGGCAGGGACTTCAGCACGGTGAGAAGACCCATTAGATTGCCGTATACACGTCCGGTTTTGCCGCGAACAAGCTCAGGCACATCCGGATTCTTCTTCTGCGGCATAATGCTGCTGCCCGTGCAGAACGCATCATCCAGCTCGATAAAGTTGAACTCCGTGCTGCTCCAAAGCACCAGCTCCTCGCTTAAGCGGGACAAGTGCATCATGATGATGGAAGCATCCGAGAGGAATTCCAGGATGAAGTCGCGGTCGCTGACCGCATCCAGACTGTTCTCGTAAACACCATCAAACCCAAGCTGCTCTGCCACGAAATGGCGGTCGATCGGGAACGTTGTACCCGCAAGCGCGCCTGCCCCGAGCGGCAACACGTTAATACGCTTATAGCTGTCGATCAGACGGTCGATATCCCGCTGAAACATGGACACGTAAGCCATCAGATGATGCGCGAACAGAATCGGCTGTGCACGCTGCAGATGCGTATACCCCGGAATAATCGTATCCAGGTTATCCTTGGCTTGTCCGATCAATGCGGTTTGCAGCTCATGCAGCATGCCAGTCAGCGCCACCACGCGGTTACGTAAATACAGATGCATGTCCGTAGCCACTTGATCGTTACGGCTGCGGCCTGTGTGGAGCTTGCCGCCGACAGGTCCGATTTCCTCAATCAGATTCTTCTCGATGTTCATATGAATATCCTCATCCGATACGGAGAACTCGATGCTGCCCTCACGGATGCGCTCCAACACCTTGTTCAAGCCAGCCTTGATCGTCTCCACGTCTTCGGCCGGCACGATGCCGCATTTGCCCAGCATGGACACATGCGCAAGGCTTCCCTGGATATCCTCTTCGGCCAGCTGCTTGTCAAAACCGATGGATGCCGTATATTCCTCTACCAATGCGTTGGTCTGCTTCGTAAAGCGTCCGCCCCATAACTTGCTCACAACACTTGCCCCTCTCTGTTTAAGGCAGAGGGCCGCTTCCCGCTTAAGAAGTCCCATTCATCCCGGTTGCGCGAGAATCAGCGGAGCTCCCTAGCATGAAACGGCCTTCAGCCTGTTCATTATTGTAAACTTATTGATTCTGGTTCACGCCGGTTGCCACTTTCAAACGCAATGCATTCAAGCGGATAAAGCCGGTCGCATCGCCCTGATCATAAGCTTGCGTCGGATCGGCTTCCATCGTTGCGATATCCGGGTTGTACAGACTGACCGGACTCTTCACGCCTGCGCCGATAATGTTGCCTTTGTACAGCTTCACGCGCACCGTACCGGATACGTTCTTCTGGCTCTCCGTTACCAGCGCTTGCAGTGCCAGACGCTCCGGCGCAAACCAGAAACCGTTATAAACCAAGGTACTATAGCGGGTAATCAGGCTGTCGCGCAGGTTCATCACTTCACGGTCCATCGTGATGGATTCCATTTTGCGATGAGCGGTGAACAGGATGGTTCCGCCTGGCGTCTCGTAGACACCGCGGCTCTTCATGCCAACGAAACGGTTCTCTACCATATCCACGCGACCGATGCCGTGTTTGCCACCCAGCTCGTTGAGCTTCTCCATTACTTGAAGCGGACTCATCGATTCGCCGTTCAGCGCAACGACATTCCCTTGCTCAAACGTAAGCTCGAGGTATTCCGCCTCGTCTGGTGCATCCTCAGGCGATACGCTGAGCAGGTACATATCCTTGCTATCCTCTGCACTTGCATCGAACCAAGGATCTTCCAGCACACCGCTCTCATAACTGATATGGAGCAGGTTGCGGTCCATGGAGTAGGATTTGGCTGCAGATGCCGTTACCGGAATGCCGTGCACTTCCGCGTAAGCAATCATCTCTGCGCGTCCCGGGAAGGAGTTGCGGAACTCCTCGATGCGCCAAGGCGCGATCACTTCAATGTCCGGTGCCAAGCCGGCTACGCCCAGCTCAAAACGAACCTGGTCGTTTCCTTTACCGGTAGCGCCGTGCGCAATCGCCGTTGCGCCTTCGGCACGAGCGATATCCACCATGCGTTTAGCAATCAATGGACGCGCGATGCTGGTCCCGAGCAGGTACTGCCCTTCGTACATGGCACCCGCCTGGAACATCGGATAGATGAAATCCGTTGCAAATTCGTCGCGCAGATCGTCGATGTATACTTTGGAGGCGCCTGTCGCCAGCGCTTTTTCCTCAAGTCCGTCCAGCTCTTCCTTCTGGCCGATATCAGCCGTGAAAGCAATGATCTCCGCATCGTAGGTTTCTTTCAGCCACTTCAGAATAACGGACGTATCCAGGCCACCGGAATACGCCAGTACGATTTTTTGTTTTGCCATGGTTAAACTCCCTCTCTTTGTTACTAACAACCCTGTCGTTCATTATACTAAAGATAACGTCCATTGACGCATTTTCATAGAGAATATCACTCTGTAATAAAAGGCTTTATGCCATCAAAGCAACCATCAAAGCCTTCTGAGCATGGAGACGGTTCTCAGCCTGATCGAAAATAACGGAATTGGCACCGTCAATCACGCCTTCGCTAACCTCTTCGCCACGGTGGGCCGGAAGACAATGCAGGAACAAGTAATCCGGCTTCGCTGCCTTCACCAGCTCCTCATTCACCTGGTAGTCTGCAAACGCGGCTTCCCGCTGTGCCTGCTCCTCTTCAAAGCCCATGCTTGCCCATACATCCGTATAGATCACATCCGCATCCTTCGCGGCTTCGATCGGGTCTTGGGTGATCGTGATTTTGCCGCCCGTTTGCGCTGCGATCTCCTCGCTCAGCTTCACGATGCTGGCATCCGCCTCGTAGCCCTTGGGACTGGCCACAGCCACATGCATGCCCATCTTGGCTCCGCCAATCAGGAGTGAATGCGCCATATTGTTGCCATCGCCGATAAAGGCCATTTTGAGGCCTTTCAGCTTGCCTTTGTGCTCCAGCACGGTCTGCAAATCAGCCAGTACCTGACATGGATGCGCCATGTCGCTCAGACCGTTGATAACCGGAATTGAGGAATATTTTGCCAGGTTGATCACATTGTCGTGCCCGAAGGTACGGATCATCAGGCCGTCCAAATAACGGGACATCACCTGCGCCGTATCGCTGATCGGTTCGCCACGCCCGAGCTGAATATCGTTTTTGCTTAAAAAGAGTGCATGTCCGCCCAGCTGGAACATGCCAGCCTCGAACGACACCCGCGTCCGCGTGGACGACTTCTCAAAAATCAAACCGATTGTCTTGCCTTTCAGCGGCTGATAGACTTCACCGTTCTTCTGCTTGCGTTTGATCTCAATCGCCGAATCGAGCAAGAACTGAATCTCTTCCGTTGAGTATTCATCCAGCTCGATCATATCCCGCCCTTTCAGGCTCAATTCCTTCACTTGTCCGCTTGCGGCCATATCCATCAGCCTCCTTAACCATGCTGTTATTGTCCAAAATGCTGCTGCACGATCCTTCTATGCTTGGCTAACCGCCGTATGCTCATGTATAAGTTCCGTAACAATCGATACCGCCTGGTCGATCTCTTGTTTTGTGACGTACAGATTCGGAAGCAGCCTGATCACATTCGGTCCTGCCGTTACGAACAGCAGCCCGCGGCTCTGTCCTTTCAGTACCAGCTCGCCAACTGGTTCAGCGCATTCGATGCCGATCAGCAGTCCTTTACCCCGGATCGCCTTCACAAAAGGATGACTGCCCAGGCTCTCATTCAGCTTGGTCATCAAATATTCTCCAGCTTCGGCCGCGCGCTGCGGCACGTTGTCTTCCAGCATCGTCTCGATGGTGGCCTGGATAACGGCGCTGGCAATCGGCGTGCCGCCAAACGTCGTGGCATGGCTTCCTGCCGTGAAGGCTTCGCGCAAGTAAGCTTTGCCCAGCATCGCGCCAACCGGGAACCCGGAACCGAGCCCTTTGGCTACGGTAAAAATATCCGGCTCAATGCCGTAATGCTCGTGCGCAAACAGCTTGCCGGTTCGGCCCATGCCCGTCTGCACCTCGTCGACAATCAGCAGCAGTCCGTGCTTCTTGCACTGCCCGGTGACGGCTTGCAGGAACTCCGGCTCCACCGGATGCACGCCGCCCTCCGCCTGCACCATTTCGATCATGATGGCGGCGGTGTTGTCGTTAATGGCCGCTTCCAGTGCCGGAAGGTCATGCAGCGGAACGCTTTTGAAGCCTGCCGGAAGCGGAAGGAAGCCTTCCTTTACCTTATCCTGGCCGGTTGCCGTCAGCGTAGCCAACGTCCGTCCATGGAAGGACTGCGTAAACGTAATGACCTCGTACCGTCCCGTTCCCTTCACCTTCTGATGGTAGCGGCGCGCCAGCTTAATGGCCGCTTCGTTCGCTTCGGCTCCGCTGTTGCAGAAAAAAACGGCGTCAGCGCAGGTGTTGGCTGTCAGCAGCTCAGCTGCTTTTTCCTGACCGGGAATGTGGAACAGGTTCGAGACATGCCACAATTCATCCAGTTGGGCCTTCAGCTTCTCTTTCACCTTTACCGGAGCATGGCCGAGATTCGTTACCGCCAGACCGGCCATAAAATCAAGATATTTGTTGCCTTGATCGTCCCATAACCAGCTGCCTTCCCCTTTGACCAGGGCGATTGGATATCTGGCATACGTTTGGAACAATGAGCTTTCATTCGCTGCTTTAACACCGCCTGCTGCTGATTCTTTTCCCATGACCTTCACACACTCCTTTGCATATGGCATTGCTTCGTGTTTCACAATTGGAACATCTCCCGATAAGGGCATCCATTTATGCTTAACCAACACTGCGAATTCGGATCATTCCTCCGATCCCTGTTGCCCACAGAATTTTATTGAATGATGTAAACTAGGATAAATTCCGTGGACAAAGGGGCACGCTTCGCTTCTCCGGAATGATTCCGCCTTCTCCGTTGAAGTTTTCATATAGTTACGGTTTGAATATCAAATCGTAACTTGTTCCATCCTTACTACATCCGCACGATGCGCGTTCCCAGCACTTCTCCACCCAACACTCGGCTCAGTACATTCGGCTCGCTTCCGTCCACGATGACGACCTCGCTCACTTTGCCGTGAATGCAGCTGATGGCCGCTCTGACCTTCGGTATCATGCCGCCGTAGATTTCGCCTGTTCCGATCATGTCCTCGATCTCCTGCACCGTCACGGTCGGAAGCACCCGCTTCTCGCCGCCTGCTCCCTTCATGATCCCGGGCACGTCGGTGACAACGATCATCCGGTACACCCCCAGGTGGGAGGCAACGGCACCGGCCGCCGTATCTGCATTAATGTTGTAGCGCTGACCGGATGGATCCACCCCGATCGGTGCAACTACAGGCATATAGCCCATTTCCAGCACGCCGCTCAGAATTGACGACTTCACAAATGTCACATCGCCGACCCAGCCAACCTCCGCGTGGTTCGTCACCGGTTTGGCCTCAATCAGTCCGCCGTCCGAGCCGGACAAGCCGATAGCAGAGCCGCCCACGCTTTGAATCCGCCTTACGATCTGTTTATTGATGGTGCCCGCAAGGACCATCTCCACGACATCCAGCACATCCTCCGTCGTCTTGCGCAGCCCGTTCACAAACTCGGTCTCAATACCGAGTTTCTCCAGATTGCCGGAGATCGCGGGTCCACCGCCATGAACGATAACAGGTTTGACTCCATTTTGCTGCAGATCCTTTAAATCCTCGAAGAAGCTGTCAGGAAGCGCAGCGAGCGTGCTGCCGCCGCATTTCATGACAAACGTATCTGCACCTGTTGTTTGGACCGACAACGTATCCTTTTGATCGATCGTGCTCTTCATAGCCGTCTCCTCCGTCCTACTGAATATTTATCTACGTACGATAAGCTGCATTAATGCGGACATAGTCATAAGTTAAATCACAGCCCCAGGCCGTAGCCGAGCCATTTCCGATATGCAGCTTCACGTCAATATCCACGGTTTCACCCTGGAGGTAAACCAGAGCCGCATCCTCGTCAAAAGCAACGGGCCTTGACTGCTCCAGCACCGAAATCGGACCGATGGCAATATCCACCGTCTCCGGATTGACCGGACGGCCCGCACGGCCGACAGCCGCAATAATGCGTCCCCAGTTAGCATCTGCGCCGAACACCGCAGATTTGACCAGGCTGGAACCAATGATCGTCTTGGCGATGGCTTGCGCGTCATCGTCGCTTTCGGCGCCGTTCACGCGAACCTCGATCAGGCGGGAAGCTCCCTCTCCGTCACGTGCAATCGCCTTCGCCAGCTGCTGGCACACATAATGGAATCCGGCTGCAAATGCATCCCAATCCGGATGCTCCGGCGATAGCACGTCATGTCCTGCCAGGCCGCTGGCCATCGCAACCAGCATATCGTTGGTGCTTGTATCCCCATCCACCGTAATCATATTAAAGGTCAGGTTGGTCGTTTGGCGCAGCAGCAGCTGCAGCGCTTCCTGACCAATGACCGCATCTGTCGTCATGAATCCGAGCATGGTCGCCATGTTCGGATGAATCATCCCCGACCCCTTCGCCGTTCCGGCGATAGTCACCTTCGTACCGTTAACTTGTACGGTGACGCAGGCTTCCTTTTTCACGAGATCGGTTGTCAAAATCGCCTGGCTGAAGCTTTCAGCCCCCTCGCTTCCGCCGCTGAGTCGTGCAGGCAGGCCGGCGATACCCGAGGAAACGCGGTCCATCTTCAGCAGTTCCCCGATGACTCCCGTTGAGGCGACAGCCACATCGTTCTCATCCAGACCGAATTGCGCAGATGTGCTAGCTCGCATCGTATAAGCATCCTCTTCACCCTGCTTACCTGTACAGGCGTTGGCGTTCCCGCTATTGACGACGATAGCGCGAAGCTTACCGTCCTGCAGGCTTTCACGCGTCACCTTCAGTGGTGCCGCTTGAATGAGGTTTGTCGTGTATACAGCAGCCGCCACGGCAGGCACATCACATACAATGACGCCCAGATCGTTACGGTCGGTTTTCTTAAGTCCACAGTGGAGTCCAGCAGCTTTAAACCCTTGCGGTGTTACGATGCTGCCCCCATCAATAATCGCAAACATATTCTCTCCCATGTCTGTATCCCCAGCCGCTTACGGATAAATCGGCGTAAACGTAAGTCCGAGGCTCTCCTCCCATCCCATCATCAAATTCAGGTTCTGGATCGCTTGCCCGGCCGCACCCTTCACCACGTTGTCAATGACCGATATAATGGTCACTCTGTTCGTACGCGCATCCACCGCAAATCCGATATCGCAGAAGTTCGACCCGGTGACTTCTTTTGTCGCAGGCCATACGCCCAAGTCACGGATTCTCACAAACTGGCGGTCCTTGAAATACTGGCGATACAGCTCAATGAAATCCTCTTCCGTATAAGGGCCATTCAGCGTGGCATACATAGTGGTCATGATTCCCCGCGTCATCGGGACCATATGGGTTGTAAAAGTAACCGTAATCGGTTCGCCAGCTACCTGAGTCAATATCTGCTCAACCTCGGGAATATGTTGGTGCTTATTTACCTTATAGGCTTTAAAATTCTCGTTAATTTCGGCATAATGCGTCATCAAACTCGTTCCCCGGCCTGCACCGGACAAGCCGGATTTGGCATCGATAATAAGAGAAGAGGCATCAATCCATCCCGCACTAATTGCCGGAATCAGCCCGAGCAGCGTTGCTGTCGGATAACAGCCCGGATTGGAGATGAAATCCACATCGCGGACCTCTTCGCCAAACACTTCGCATAGGCCATATACAGCCTTCTCCAAAAGTTCCGCACTCGGAGCCGTGTGCTTATACCACTGTTCATACACTGCCCCGTCCTTCAAGCGAAAATCTCCCGAGAGATCAATGACCTTCAGGCCTGCATCCAGCAGCTCCGGCACCAGCTTGGCACTGACGCCCGAAGGTGTGGCCGCAAACACCAGATCTGCCACCTCCGCGATTTCCGCTGGATTAACACCATCCAGGTTCCGGGTCATGATATTCGTCAAATGCGGAAAACCGTCCGATATCGGCACGCCTGCAGTCGATGAAGAGATTACCGATGTAATCTCAACGCGCGGGTGCGCTTGCAGCAACCGGATCAGTTCCACGCCACCGTAACCGGTAGATCCAACAATAGCAACTTTTATTGTATTTGTGTCCGTCATTTATCCTCATCCCTCTCCCCAAGGAACAGCCGAAGGACCTTATGCAAGGTCCCATTCATCCATTCCCTTCATCTCTACGTCATGCCCATCCGTTTCCATCTTTCGATCGATTCACATTGCCCCCTGAGCTCTGCCCTTGACGTGGAAAGCCATAGAAATCAAGTGACTGCTGATGCTCTTGATATGGTTTTCCATCGTGAAGCAGTCAGGCTAGTGATGATCTTGTTCGGAAGTCTTCTGTCTCCTGCGTTAAAACGACGCTTTCTTCATAGGGTATTCATTGACTTTATCCGTCTCATAAATATGTATTATTATACGACTGTATTCATATAAATACAATGGATTATTCAAATTTGGTCCCATTGCAAATGAATTCCAAGCGCCTTCAATGTCTAAAGAGTCGATTCAAATTCTTCTTTTAGAATGGAATACAATTTGAGGTCCCAATGCTGACCTTTGATTTTGATCCCCTTCCTCAACGTTCCCTCATAGGACATGCCGATCTTCTCCATGACACGCTGAGAGCCGATGTTCCCTTCTATGCAACGAGCCTGGATGCGCACAAGATCCATTTCGCCAAATCCGAGTTTCAGTAACGCGGAGGCTGCTTCCGTCATAAGACCTTGTCCCCAACAATCCCGCGCGAGTACGTAACCGATCTCCGCACTCTGCTGTTCGGGCTTCCACCACACAAAATCCACCGTCCCCACCAAACGCCCACTCTCCTTCAGCTCGATCCCCCAAGGGGCAATATCATGCTTGGCATACTGGACTAGTATAAACTGGATGAATTTCTTACTGTCATCGATCGAGCGATGGGTTTCCCATGTTACGTACTTGGCAACCTCATCATCAGAGGCATAGGTATACATCTGATCCGCATCCTGCATCGATATTCTGCGAAGCCGCAGGCGCTCGGTTTCCAGCACCGGCAAATTAGCAAAGATCTGTTCGATTTCCATAATCCCCCACCCCCTGCACAATATTAGATACCATTATATGCTCTTTACTAGAAAAATAAAGAAAAATTCAAGGTCTTCGATCAGCCCCCACCGAAAAGCCGATTCCATTAGAAAAACGACTATCGGCGTCCTTCACAAATGTCAGACCGCGTTTAGAGAAAATTTTTCTTACGATTACCGAATGGTTCAGCTTTGCTGAAACCCTATCGATTCTATAATTCCACAAAAAAAGAGACGGTGATATACACCGCCTTTCGTGTATCGAGAACCTCTCGACACCGCTTCTATTATGTTACGCCTTGATATTGCGGAAGCCTTCACCCAATACCTCATGGGCATTGCTAATGATGACAAACGCATTCGGGTCCACCGATTGCACCACCGTTTTCAGACGGGGAATTTCACTTTGTCCGACTACGACCATCAGAACTGTCCGGTGTTCACCCGTATAGCCGCCCTCTGCGGTCAGCTTGGTTAATCCACGGTCGAGATCCTCGAGAATGGCCTTCGTTATCGGCTCCGTATGATCGGATATAATGTAAGCCACCTTGGTGAAGCTAAAGCCCAGCTCAATGGCATCAATCACTTTGCCTGTCACGTACAGTCCAATGAGTGCATACAACGCCTGCTCCAGCGACAGCACGAGGGCTGCCGAAGAGATCACAATCGCGTCCAAGAGCACGACACAGAGGGAAAAGCTGAGGCCGCTGTATTTTTGCAGGAGCTGGGCCACGATGGTCAATCCACCGGTTGAACCCCTACCGCGATAGACCAGCCCCATCCCGATTCCGACGCCGATCCCGCCATAGATGGAAGCTAAGAGGGGATTGGAGGTTGGAATCGGCCAGTCCTTGGTCAAAAAGACGAACAACGGCAAAATCACGCTTCCCAGCAGGGAACGGATGCCGTAATCGCGTCCAAGCAACCAGAAGCCCAGCACAAACAAGGGGATATTCAGCGCCCACTGCGTAAAGGCCGGTTCAATGCCGAGCCATGCTTGCGCAAGAACGGACAATCCGGACACACCGCCTGAGGCGATGTGGTTGGGCAGGAAAAACAGATTAAATGACAGCGCCATAATAAAGGAGCCGATGATGATAAAAACGGTGTCCACCGTCTGTCGAAGGGGACCGTTGATCGGAATCAGGGGTTCTCTTTTCCTTTTGTTAATCGATGGATTACCAGCGGATTGCGCCATAGCTCTTCAAATCTCTCCTCAACGTCCTACTCGACTTCCAGCTTGATCTGACTGCGCAAATATCCATCGATAAAAGCATCCAGATCCCCGTCCATGACGGCTCCTATATTACCGGTCTCCACCTGTGTACGATGGTCTTTCACCATGCTGTACGGATGGAATACATACGAGCGGATCTGGCTGCCCCATGCGATGTCGGACTGCTCGCCGCGGATTTCCGCCAATTCCCTCTGCTGCTCTTCGATCTTACGTTCATAGAGCTTGGAACGAAGCATGGTCATCGCACGCTCACGGTTCTTTATCTGGGACCGTTCATTCTGACAGGTTACAACCACTCCTGTTGGCAAGTGGGTGATCCGTACGGCCGAGTCCGTCGTATTGATATGCTGACCACCGGCACCGCTCGCACGGTAAGTATCAATCTTCAGGTCCTCCGTGCGGATGTCCAGTTCAATCTCATCGTTAATCTCAGGAACGACGTCACAGGACACAAATGAGGTATGGCGACGGCCGGAAGAATCGAACGGGGAGATCCGAACCAGGCGATGCACCCCTTTTTCAGCCTTCAAATACCCATAAGCATTGTAGCCCTTAATGAGCAGTGTCACGCTCTTGATTCCCGCTTCATCCCCGGGCAGGTAATCCAGCGTCTCCACCTTGAAGCCGCGTTTCTCCGCCCAACGCGTATACATGCGATGCAGCATTTGGCCCCAGTCCTGAGACTCGGTTCCCCCCGCGCCCGGATGCAGCTCAAGGATGGCATTCATTTTATCGTAAGGCTGGTTCAACAGCAGTTGGAGTTCAAACTCTTCTACACGTCCAACCAGGTCCTTGATCGTTTCTCCGATTTCTCCTGCAAGGGAGTCATCGCCTTCTTCATCCGCCAGCTCGATCATCACGACGGCATCATCGTAATCCACCTGCAGCTTCTGATAGTGATCCACCGATGACTTCACGGCATTCATCTCGGTAATAAGCGCCTGAGCCTTCTCATTGTCATCCCAGAAATCCGGAGCTGCCATCTTCTCCTCAAAATTCTCAATCATCTCCTGCTTTAAACTTAAGTCAAAGAGACCCCCTAAGATTGGTTAGTTTCTTGCTGATTTCACGCAGGTCCTGCTTCACACTTGGATCGATCATGAGTCCTCGTCCTTTCTTATCTACACGTAATAATTTCAGTATACCCTCTCCTGCATGAAAAACGTTCCATTTAAGAGAAAATCCACGTCACATCGCTTCACAAAATATTTCACTGTTTATTCAGATAAACTCCCTTAAACGCAGCAATGATTTCGAATCACGGTGGAATAGACCACAGTCACCCGGTTCATCTGCCGCTCTTAAGGGAGTTGAAAAGTTTGCGCCCGTAACCTGGACGGGCTATATGAGGATGATCGAATTTTACAGAGATGCTGATCAAATTCGATCATCACAAGAAAAATATCCTCTAAACGCGGTCTTGCTTCTGTGAAAGCACGTCGATAGATGCTTTTCTTCTATTCATCGCACTTGGCTAGATCGCTTAAGCGTTCTGTCCATGGCAGTGCTTATACTTCTTGCCGCTGCCGCAAGGGCATGCATCATTCCGGCCGATCTGTTCAGCCACTTGGACCGGACGCTTCTCGGCAGGTTCGCTGCTGCTGTTCGTGGAGACTTTATTCTCGTCCACAACTGCTTGACGCTCCTGATTTGTCGCGATTTGGGCCTTCATGATGTACGTCGCCACTTCTTCCTGGATCGTCGCGATCATGGCATTAAACATCTCGAAGCCTTCGAATTGGTATTCGCGAAGCGGATCGGTACCGCCGTATGCACGGAGGTGGATACCTTGACGCAGCTGGTCCATCGCATCGATATGATCCATCCACTTACTGTCCACCGAACGCAGCACGATAACTTTTTCGAACTCGCGTACCATTTCTTCGCCGATGGCTTGCTCACGCTCTTCGTACTTCTTCATCACGAGCTCGAAGATATACTCGGTAATCTCTTCGGCTTCTTTGCCCCACAGATCTTCGCGAGTGACGGAACCTTCGTCCAGCAGCTTGCTGTTGACGTAGTCTGCCACTTCTTGCAGTTCCCAGTTCTCCGGAATATCATCGCTGCAGTGAGCCTGCACAACACGATCAATGACCGGCTTAATCATCTCTACAACGATTTGCTTAATGTCTTGGGACTCCAAGATCTCGCGGCGCTGTTTGTAGATGATCTCACGCTGTTGGTTCATGACGTCATCATATTGGAGAACAACTTTACGCATATCGAAGTTGTTGCCTTCTACCCGCTTCTGCGCGGATTCAACCGCACGGGTAATCATTTTACTCTCGATCGGCTGATCTTCTTCAAAACCAAGACGATCCATCATATTCAGCACGTTGTCTGTACCAAAACGTTTCATCAGCTCATCACCGAGGGACAGGTAGAACTGAGTTGACCCCGGGTCACCCTGACGACCGGCACGACCACGCAACTGGTTATCGATCCGGCGCGATTCGTGACGTTCTGTACCGATAATGTGAAGTCCGCCAATATCCTGTACGCCTTCACCAAGCAAAATATCCGTACCGCGTCCCGCCATATTCGTCGCGATCGTTACCGATCCCGGCTGACCGGCGCGTGAGATGATTTCCGCTTCCTCCGCATGGTACTTCGCATTCAGAACTTTATGCTGGACGCCTTTGCGCTTCAGCAGTTCCGATAAACGCTCGGAGTTCTCAATGGAAACTGTACCTACCAGAATTGGCTGGTTCTTTTTGTGACGTTCTACGATCTCCGCTACAACCGCCTTAAACTTGCCCTCTTCGCTCTTGTAAACCACATCCGGCATGTCGACACGCTGATTCGGTTTGTTCGTAGGAATTTGAAGCACTTCAAGGCCATAAATCTTCTTGAATTCTTCTTCCTCGGTTTTCGCCGTACCGGTCATACCTGCCAGCTTGCGATACATCCGGAAGTAGTTCTGGAAGGTGATCGTTGCCAGGGTCATGCTCTCGTTCTGAACCTCGATGCCTTCCTTCGCTTCAATCGCCTGGTGAAGACCGTCGCTATAACGGCGTCCAGCCATCAGACGTCCCGTGAATTCGTCAACGATAACCACTTCGTCGTCGGTAACAACGTAATCCACATCGCGGCGCATAATCACGTTCGCTTTCAGCGCTTGTACAATGTGGTGGTTCAATGTTACGTGGTTATGGTCATACAGGTTGTCGATACCGAAGGAACGCTCCGCTAGTGCCACGCCTTTTTCGGTTAAGGCCACGGATTTGACCTTAATGTCTACCGTATAATCCTCTTCCGCAGTCAGACGCTTTACAAAGCGGTCTGCTGCAAAATACAGCTCCGTCGATTTCTGAGCTTGTCCCGAGATGATGAGCGGCGTACGCGCTTCGTCAACCAGGATGGAGTCCACTTCATCAATGATACAGAAATAGAGCGGACGCTGAACCATCTGCTCTTTGTAGAGGACCATGTTGTCCCGCAGATAGTCAAAGCCGAACTCATTGTTCGTACCATACGTAATATCGCAAGCATACGCTTGCTGTTTATCCGGGTGTTCCATACCGCTCAGGTTAACCCCGACCGTCATTCCCAGGAAATTATATATTTGCGCCATCTCTTGGCTGTCACGCTGCGCCAGATAATCATTGACCGTTACAACGTGAACACCTTTGCCAAGCAGGGCATTTAAGTAAACCGGCAGCGTACCTACAAGGGTCTTACCTTCACCGGTCTTCATCTCTGCAATTCTGCCTTCGTGGAGGGCCATTCCTCCGATCAGCTGCACGTCATAGTGACGCTTGCCGAGTGTCCGTCTGGAAGCTTCACGGACTGTCGCAAACGCTTCAGGAAGCAATTCCTCCAGCGTCTCACCTTTCTCGATCCGCGCACGGAACTCTTCGGTTTTGGCTTTCAGCTGCTCATCGGAGAGCTTCTCAAAATCCGGTTCCAGTTTGTTGATTACATCGACCGTCTTCATGAGACGTTTGACATCACGCTCGTTGGTGTCGCCGAAAATCTTTTTGACAAGTCCTAGCATGGTTAACCCCTTTCGTGCAAAACAAGTGATAGAATCAACTTCATTAAATGCCAAAGGGTTAAATGATGAAATCGATTCATTGATTCCTTATGATGGTCCCATTTCATGCAGGCTAAAAAGCCCGTCCCATAAAATGAGGGTTTGCATAAATTGTAACAGTTTGTAAGGGATGCCGCAACAATATGTGCTATCACAAGAGATGTCTGTTACGTGAAGCCCTACTCTATGAGACGCTGGAAGGCTCAAAAAAGTTGCGTCGAGCATTTGTCCAGCGTTAAACAATGGAATTATATTCATTTCACAAACAAAACATCACATCTAAATAGGTGTGAAATATTCATCTCCCATTGTCCAGAAATAACAAAGACTCCGCCCCGGTGATGCTCTTCAATCATGGCTAACCGAACGCGAATCCCCTTATATAGGAAGTCCTTAAGACGTTATACCTGAAGCTATTTAAGAAACGGCCCCGAAGTCCGCTATGAGTCATCTCATCAAAATAATGGTTGCACTATTCAGCATACTCCGATGGTTTACCATCAAATACCACCATCTTTACGATGCCTACCGCATCAAAAACGTATATATCCAAATAAAGAGCCCCACCCGCTTACACGGATGAAGGCTCATCTTACATTTCAATTTCATTTCACCATTTTAAAATTCGAATCAGGTCCAGCTACTTCTGCATTCCGCTTGGAATGCCGCTTAAGCTTAATCCCGCTCGATCAATCCGTACTTGCCGTCATCACGCTTGTAAACGACATTTACTTCTTGTGTGTCAATGTTGGAAAATACGAAGAAATTATGGCCTACCATGTTCATCTGCAGGATCGCTTCTTCCACGTCCATCGGCTTCATGGTAAAACGTTTCGTACGGACAACTTCGTAACTGTCATCGTCATACTCGACTTGCTCTGCCTCCATCTGACTGGTTGCCGCTGCTCCGTTCGTCGCAATGAGCGTTTTCAATCCGCCCTCTTGTCTGATCTTACGGTTCAGCTTGGTTTTGTGCTTGCGAATCTGACGTTCCAACTTGTCCACAACAGCGTCAATGGAAGCGTACATATCGTCGCTTCGGTCTTCCGCACGCAGTACCACGCCTGTGAGCGGAATGGTCACTTCCACTGTGTGCAATCCTCGAATGACATTCAGTGTGACATATCCTTCAGAGGTGGGGGGTGCATCAAAATACTTATCTAGCCTGCTGAGCTTCTTGTCAACATAGTCCTTCAAAGCATCGGTCACTTCAATTTGTTGACCTCGGATAGTGAATTGCATTGGGCACTCCTCCTTTGCACCTTCATTATAGCATTTTGTTAAGGCTATGTAAAAAGTCAGAATTGTGAATTTTAGCACAATATTTTTCAGGGAACGACGCACAGAAAAAGACTCCGGACGAACCGGAGTCTTGGGCTAGCGAATCTCGAATTGTTAACCATCTATACCGTTTATGTAGGTCGGCTGTGCCGGGATGATTATAATTTGATTACGTTAGCTGCTTGCGGGCCACGAGCGCCTTCAACGATCTCGAATTCTACGGATTGTCCTTCTTCCAGAGTCTTGAAGCCCTCGGATTGGATCGCGGAGAAGTGTACGAATACGTCGCCGCCGTCCTCAGTCTCGATGAAGCCATAACCTTTCTCTGCGTTGAACCATTTCACTTTACCTTGCATGCACTAACATTCCCTTCATTGTCAAATAAAGTGTGACACTAATTGTCCACATTTCCGACTATAGCACCCGCCTTATCCACTGTCAATTACTAAAGAAAAGGTTTTCTTTTGCAAAAAAACCTGAAAAATGTCGACTTGGCTTTATGACTGAATTGGCGGGAGAAAATAGTTTGCGGACAAAATAGGTTTATGGTTATTTACCCAGGGAGGGAGGGGGTGAAACAGGGTGCAAACCTATTATGCAAATGATTACTGTCTCAAAATATTGCGTACTAGAATGGCCCGATTTATTCAACGCTGTCATTAGTTTAACTTCCTACTAATTGTTTATAGCGTGAAAGAGATTATTGTAGCTTTTAGAATCTAACTTCTTCAGTATATCTTTAAAAGGAGAGGCTTCCTCCTTCTCACCAATAAACTCAAGGAAATATGCAATATTATACACTACTTCTTTATTCTCTAAATCAAGCTGATACGCCTTATCGAAATACGGAAGCACTTCCTCATAGTTCCCCATTTGAAAATGAACCACGCCAAGAGTATTCAATAATTCAACCTTAAGGGCAATATCTGAAATGTACGTAATCTTATCTATTAGTTTCTCTGATGTAAAACTTTTTACTTTCTCAAATATAACTTGCGGCTCATTCTGGTCATCAAGCAATTTTTCCAAAACATCATGCGCCGGGTCCTTTTCCAACATAGCAATATATTGATAGGTTTTGAATTGCTCTCTTCTTTCCTGGCTTCCCATTGCAGCAAATTGATTAACGATGATTTCTGATTCCTTTGTTTCTGTCAGAGTCGAACCACTCATATTTTTAATCTCGTAACCTGTTGTAATCGCCATTTTGTAGATCTCTTTCAAGGTAAAAAACCTTAAATGCGTCTTATCTAAAATACCAGATTCCTCATACTCCCAAGTTCCCATAATCAACTTACTGATTACACTATAATGCATGATGTTAGGGAGACTCATTAGAATTTTCCCTTCTGGTTTCAGATGCCTTCTTATGTTCTTTAAAGCTGCCCATGGATCACTCATATGCTCCAAGACATCTGCGAAAATAACGTAATCAAAATACTCTTCAGGATACGACAAACTATCCTTTTCCACGTCCGCCTCAACCATATCCGCAATCAAAGATGCAATAGCGGCACTATATTTATTTAGCTCAATCCCATATAATCTACTGTTTTTATATACATTCTTGATACCTAGCAAAGTCCCTCCACACGCGCAGCCTACTTCTAAAATGCGAAGAGAGGCGTCAACTGGAGCCTTGATCATTTCTAACAGTTCAGTTCTGACATGCTGAGAATAAGTGGCGTCAAACCCCCACTTTTTTTGAAACTTTTGCTTATTCTTGTTTAGAAGTTGTTGATATCTTAGATCTTGCCCACGACCTTTAAATGAAACACTGCCATAATGATGAATAAATGTATCTTTGCATAACAGCAACTTAAACCCTGCTTGCCGGATTCTAATTGAGTAATCGTCATCTTCGTAATTACCTGGAGTAAAGAGCTCATCAAGGAGACCAACTTTTTGAATTACGCTCCTCCTTATTAAAAGACAGAAGCCAACCAATTTTAATCTCGCCTCCCATTTGCTAGGATTAAGAGAGTTGAAGTTCATTGCGTAATTTTGCATTTCATAAAGTGTACTGTAATTTGTCGGCACTGTCTGATTGTATGAACACCTATTTGTTACACAACTTACAGCCCCGATTGTTTCCTCACTATATAAAGCTGAGAGCATATTTTTCAACCAGTTTTCTGTAACAACCACATCATTATTTAGTAAAAGTATGTTGTCCCCACTTGCTGCTTCTATCCCCTGATTACAGCCCTTGGGAAATCCCAAATTCTCTTCATTTAAGATCATTTTAATATCTTTTTGTTCTTGTAGCCACTCTCTTGTGGAATCGTCAGACGCATTATCGACAATGATAATTTCATAACTTTCAGGCTTCGTATATGTGCGAATGCTTTCAATACATTCCTTAGTGTATTCCAATTGATTAAAGGTCAATATGACTATACTTGTTAACATGGCTCCTCCTAGAGAACATTATAATCTGCATGCTTTTATATTGAACTAGTACTGCTTCTCTAGCTATATATAATTAATCGGTATAATTCCTTTAAATGTTAGAGACGTCCGTAACTGGACTATTGGAATATTCAATAAAAAAAGCTGCCTCTAAGTCAATTGCTTGACTTTTGAGACAGCCATCATGATTAGCAAATAATGCTAACCTTTAATTATACGTGTACTCGATTGTGTTACTTTCCTGTCCATCAGGATTTACTACTGTAACTTGTACTCCCCCTGTACCTGCCGGGACTACAGCGGACATACGAATAGCTGAGGTAAAGGTTACTTTAGTTGATTCAACCCCATTAAAGTAAACCTTGGCACCTTTTACGAAATTCGATCCATTTAAATAAATCGTATTTCCTCCTGCAGCTGGACCGCTGGTAATATTCAGGGATTTGATAATTGGTGCCGGAGCCATTGGAGGCTCTTCATAAGTGAATGAAGCTGAAGCACTTTCGCCATTTGTTAATGTAACAACAAGCGGTACTGTACCTGCGGTAGAACTTGGCGGAGTAATTACCTTTACTCTTGTGCTACTTACATACGTATCAATAGGCACTTCAGCTCCATTAATCGTCACAAGCATTGAAGGCTCAAAATTGGCCCCGTTAATGTAGAGATGAGTTCCCCCTGCCTTTGGTCCGCTTGCAGGTGTCAAACCTGTGATCGAAGGTTGAACCAATGTGTACGTATAAGCTCCTGGAAGAGTAAATGTGCCTTTATCCGGGTTTATTACTTTTATATCCACTTGCCCAACCGAGGAAGATGCTGGCGCATAAACGCTTATACGTGTCGCGCTTGTAAATGAATAGAACTGAGCTGGAGTATCCCCAAAAAACACCTCAATTCCTCTTTTAAAGTTCGTTCCTGTCAGATATACAACATTACCGCCTGATGTTAGACCTGTGTTTGGATTTACCACTGTGATTTCAACAGGTTCAGCCTGAGGCTCAATATAAGAATAAGTAATATCCTCATTGGTTAACTGACCACTAGGGTTCTTCACTTTTACTTGGACAGTAGCAGCTTGTGCCCAAGTCGGGGTAACTATCTTCAATTGCTTATTGTTTACAAAGGTACTTGGGATCTCTATGTCATCGAATAGTACCACAGCATTCTTAACAAAGTTCTCACCGTTTAGTACCACTGTCGTATTCCCCGTTAAAGGACCGTTATTTGGTGTAATTGTATTTAACACCGGTGCCGGAGGGGGAGGAGGCAAAATATAGGTATAGCTTAATGGCAAGACCGCCTCTTTATCGTCCGGATTTACTACCTTAACATCAACAGTACCTTCAATAGAGGAAGCCGGAATTGTAACAGCCAAGCGAATGGCCGTAGTGGAAGTAACCACTGCCTCAACGTCATTCACAAATACTCTTACACCTTTTACAAATCCGGAACCCGTAATATATGCAGTATTACCGGCTGTTGTTTCTCCGGAATTAGGTGTAATTCCACTTACAACAGGAGCCGGGTATTGAGGTTTAGCATAGGTGTATGCCTGATTTAATACAGCCTCCTGGCCATCCGGATTCACAATTTTTACATCTACCGCTCCTTCTTGCCCTGCAGGTGCCTCAACCTGAATCCGTTCCGTAGAAATGACAGATTTTACGACTGCCTCATTTGCTCCAAAGTAAACCTTTACAGATGGGTCTATCAATTTACCAATAATATAAACGGATTCTCCACCAACAGGAAGTCCTGTATTTGGAGTAACCGATGTGATTTGAAGCTTTGGCTTCTCGGCTTCTTTGTAAGTAAAACCAGAAGGAATTGTCACGGAAGTTCCATCCGGGTTTTTAATTGTAATATCAACGGCTCCAGCCTGTGTCACAGACGGGGTCTTAGCAACTAAATAGTCAGTCCGTTGTGTTGAGATAGCAGCTGGTTGATCCCCGAAATTAACAACAACACCGGATAAGAAATAGTTCCCACTAAATACAACGTTAGTCCCGCCCTCTACAGGACCTTCCATAGGGCTGTAGCTCTTTACTTCAGGATTAGCAATATACTGATAACTGCTTGTTGCATATTGATTATCCGGATTCATAACTTTAACTGTTACTTCTCCTTGCTTGCCTGCTGGCACGATTACCTTCAGACTTTGTGCGTCCATATATGTTACGCCTGTTGATTCAGTATTATTAAAAAATACTTTCGCCCCGCTTACGAATTTATCACCATTGATTTGAATTTCATTACCACCTATTGGATGACCCGACGGTTCAACAATGGATGTAATCACTGGAGCGGGAAGTTTAACTTTAATCAACTTATTCGAAATAAGCATATTACGGTTTGCACCAGCATAATCTTGGTAGGTTATGTTGGCCGCATTGGTTGATACATAGAAGTTACCAGTCTGTTGTACCTTCGGTCGAATTTTGTAAGTAAACTTCAAAGTATTGTTTTTGAGTTCCAGAAAACTCCAGCTTATTTCATTCCCTGATACTGTCGGTTGCGGGATATTATGTAGGTAAGAGTCAGGAACAATTTCAAATTGGTCGTTTACATAGTCGGTTACTTTTACATTATACGCACTTGCTATTCCGATTTCTTTTACAATAGCCGCATAAATGTCGCTCAGACCGACAGAGCCTAACACAAAGTGATGATGAGATGAAGTTGTTGCCATTTTGGTCAGAAGCTGATTTGGACCACTCGTATCGGGATTGTCATTCGTATTTAATAATGCAATGGTATAGAATACAATGCCTTGGTCTTTCGCGGCTGTCGCTCTATCCAGAGCATATTGGTAGGCATTACCGTTTGGTTCGGTAGCATCTCCATCCGTCATTAATACAATAACTGGCTGTGCGCCTTCGCGCGGTGCTTTTAACAACTCTTCAATAGCAGCATCAATGGCATACCCTGTTCCAGTTCCGCCACTCGCCTGAATCGTATTAACATAGGACTTGGCGGCGTTTGCATCTGTTGTCATCGGAAATGTCTTTACATTATTTTGCGAACTATAATCAACAATGCCTACACGATGGACATTCAAATCCATCAGATCAATAAAACCCTTAGCAGAGTCTCTAGCGGCAACAATTTTATCGCCAGCCATACTGCCTGATTTATCGATAATCAGGATAACATCGTTGGGCCTCACAACAGATACAGGGGGAGTTCCTTGAATCGTAAGTTCAACCGTTGCCTCTCCTTCTGTTGTGATTTCGGCTGGTGTAACTTGTCGAGAAATCTGAATGTAATCAGCTGCTGCCGATGTGGGAGCCGCAAAGCTACCAAGACCGCAAATGGTTAATATAAACACTAATAATGCAGCGATCCTTTGTTTAATACGCATGCAAATCCTCCTTATTATTTGTAAGTATCAAACATGATACCTGAGCTGAGAGAAGATATCTCATATTTACTTTTAAAGTTATTTTCTTTGCGCAATTGACTGATCTGATTCGAGACGATCCCATGTTGCCTAGCTATCTCGTGGTTTATTTGCAATTCCAACTGGTAACAGACACGCAACAATTCCTGAACCTGTTTTTTTTCTTGTACGGGCAGACTATTGATATCTACATCTTGAAAATCTTTGACCAGCTTTGATTGCATGGAGATGAATTCGTCTGACTTAGACGACCAATCCTCATTTGATTGAATCTCTATCAAGTAGTGTTTTGTGAAGTCTACCAATGCCTGGGCAGTATCCACCAAATTATGAGAGTCCATCATTTTCGCTTCACCGTCTTGATTGCCTCATGCCACGTATCACGGAGTTCCGTAACCAAGTCAATAATTTCCTGGAGAACTTCCAAGTCCAACTGCATGCTTGCATAGACCAAACGTTGGTTAAAATATTCGTATAGCGAAGCGAGACTTTTAGAGATGTCATAGTTCATATCAAGGGTCGCATGCAACTCATCAATAATGTTAATTGCCTTTGTGACATATGCATTTTTACTCTGATAGTCTCTATTCTCCACGCTAATATACGCTTGCTTTAAAAACCGTATACAACTGTTATAAAGCATCAACGTCAGTTCTTCGGGTGTAGCAGTTTTAATTTGTGTCTCATAATATCGGTTCACTGCTTGCTGCATGGCTGATTACCTCTTTTCGTCAATTATTGCGCCTACTACTATTTGCTGCAGTTTCTCTACCAACTCAATCATTTTTTCCGGAGGGAGTTCGCGGATAATTTCATTGGTTTCTTTGTTATAAATTTTGATAATCAGATCCCCAGTAGACGCATGCAGTTTAAATTCATACCGTTGTGGCGTACCATCGAGAGTTCTGTTTACTTTATTAATTGCGTCCAGTACCGCCTTTTCGCTAACTGACAGCGGTTGTACCTTGTTCTTCGTCTGAAGATCCTGATAACTAGCCCCTACATAGCTAGGGGTAAACGATGGTTCTTTAATCTGTGCATTAGTGTTAGACAAGGAAGCTGATGGTAAGTTAGGAACCTGCATCTGATACCCTCCTCGACTTTCATTATCCCATATTTTGCATCAGGAAATTTAATTGGCTATTACTGTATGCCATTGCTTTCTCCATAGCTGCAAACTGTTTGTAATAATTGTCCTCTTTCTTGATCAGCTTATCTTCAAGTCTTTTGATTTCTAACTCCATTTCACTGGATTGCTTGCCCAATTCTGAACTGATATCGTTATAGGAACCACCAATACTGCCGGACTTTTTGGTGATTTCCCCAATCGTTGTATTTAATTTCTTATACATCTTTTGGAATAACCCTTCTTCTCCGCCATTAGAGGAAGCAAGTGTAAACATCGTCTCCACTTGGCCAGGGTTTGCTTCAATTGCTTTTCTTAATTTTTCCTCATCCAGCACGATTTTCCCACCTGAAGCCGAAAAATCTTTTGCATTCCCAGCATAGGCTGTTGTTCCAAGTCCGATATCCATTGGAGATAGTTTCGTCGTTCCTCCGACAGGAATAGGCTGGGACAAAAAAGAACGCATTGTCCGGGCAAATGGTTCAAGCAGAGAGTCATTTCTAAGAAGCCCTCGTTTAGCCATAACCTCCCATTTTTTGATATCATCCTCGCTCATTTCCTTCTTCTGATCACTTGTTAATGGATCGTATCCCCTAGCGATTTTTTCATCTGTTAATTTTTGAATTAACGTTATTGCCTCGTTATAGATACCAACAAACTCCTTGATTTTGTTTATTACTGCATCAGTATCGCTATTATTCATAATTGTTACTGCTGATGTTGTTTGCTGTAAAAGGGTATAAGTAACTCCATCCTGGGTAAACGAATTACTCGAACGATCAGATTCTATTCCATTGATTACAACCTTAGCATCATTTCCTTGGCTGACATTGTTGTCCATCTTAATTGCCGCAAGAAAATTCCCTTCTGTATCCCGTGCGTCAATCTTGGCAGTCTTGCCAGTCTCCCTGGAAAGGAAAACAAACTCGTCTGCAGCAGAATCGTAACTCAATGCAACTCCAGCACTCGACTGGTTGATTTTATTAATGATGCTCTGAAGCGTATCATCCTTGCTGTATGTGATTTCTACACCATTAATCGACATTGCTAAGCTCGCAGTACCCGATGATGGATTCAGAGTTGGGGTAGTTTGAAAGTTCCCCGCATTATTCTCTAACGATTTGCTTAAATCAAGACCACTGCCGTTTGTGATTTTGTCTGCACTCTTCTTAGTCGCTTGCGTCGCCAAATTCTTGACTTCAATCGTCGTTGTCACTTTACCCGGGTTGCTTCCGCTTACCTTTACAGCATTTTCGTTTGATGAAGTAGCCTTGACTCCGGAAAAATCGGTGCTGAAACGCATTTTATTAATATTATCTCGAAGTGCCATTAATTTAGCATTTACGTCCCTATAAAGATCCATTTTATATTGAGTGGTAGTCTTCTTTTGAGTCTTTTTTGTCAGCGGAATTCTTTCCGCTTTCATTAAATCGGCTACTAATTGGTCGATATTCATACCGGAAGACATCCCCGATATACGTATAGTCATTCGATCACTCCTCTACAAACAATATCAGCTCGAAGAACCGCAGGTTCATAAGGTTTAGCTATATTGTAGTACACTAAGGCTTCCTCTGTTTTCCCGGTTACTTCGTAAAACACGCCCAAATTATAGGCTGCGAGAAATGAACCTGCACCTTCGATTGTCGCATATTTCCCAGACTCCCCAATTTGAATCGCCTGCTTAAAGGCAATGGGGATAAGCTCCATTCGGCCAGCGTCCATATATAGCAAACCAAGCTGAAACCATAAATCCGAGTAATCGGAATAATGATTTTGGTTGATTTCCAATAGTTGGATGGCGTCCTCAACCAGTTGGGCTTTACGCAGCACTTTAGCGAATTCAACAACCATAGCAGCATGGGATAAAGTTGGAGCAATCATGAATTTAACGGCTTGTATAAATGCCTCGCATGCTCCTTCAAGTTCGTCAACAGAAGCATGCAATTTACCCAGCTGGTACCACATATAGCCATCCGTTGAATTCACCCGAAGTTGTTTTTGGTACAACGAATGATACAAATCATATTTTTTCTCTTTATAGTTTGACTGATTGTAACCGTAATGATCGATCATAATTTCGCCCATTTCAAATGAAGCGATCGATTGATCATTATATAACACTTCATGAACAGGACCATGGAATCTATATTTCTCATGATTAGGAAATAACCGAACCATACGATGAACTCGGGTAAACTCGTGAGAGTCGTCAATATTCCGAATCATAACGGCAGCGGGCTTTTGTGAGTTTTGTTTCACATAATTCAATATCTGTTCGTATGTGCCTTTTTGAAAATGTTCATCCGCGTCCAACACAAATATATGAGAGCCCGTTGCCTTAGAGAGGCAGTAATTTCTCGCCTTAGCAAAGTCTTCTTCCCATGTATAGTGGTATAAACGAACGTTACTATATGATTCGGCAATTTCAGTTGTTTGATCTGTGGAACCTGTATCCACGATAACAATTTCAATGTCGCCGGGAAGACTCTGCAGACAAGACCCGATGTATTGTTCTTCATTTTTGACGATCATGCATATCGATATCCTCATGATTCTCTCCTATAAGAAAGGAGTCCACTGATTCAGTGGACTCCTACTGGACTTAAAGCTCATCCAATTAACGCAACAATTGCAGTACACCTTGAGGTGCTTGGTTAGCTTGAGCCAACATGGCAGTAGAAGCTTGTTGCAAGATATTGAATTTCGTGTAGTTCATCATTTCTTTAGCCATGTCAGTATCACGGATACGGGATTCTGCAGCTTGCAGATTCTCTGCAGTTGTACCCACGTTGTTGTACATATGCTCAAGACGGTTTTGGAACGCACCCAATGCGGAACGAGCTTCGTTAACAGTTCCGATTGCTGTGTCAATTACAGCAAGTTCAGCTACAGCTGCAGTTTGCGCAGTCAAGCCACCAAAAGCAAGTCCGCTAATGTCGGCTTTACTCATGTCAATTTCAACTTTTTCAGCAGCAGTTCCACCCAATTGGATGTTAAGAGTAGCAGTATTGCTCAGCAACTTAATTCCGTTGAATTCAGCGTTCGTGGAGATTTCACCGATTGCAGTAGCCAGTTCTTGATATTCAGCATCCATTGCTGCCAAGTCACTTGCGTTGTACGTGCTGGAAGAACCTTGAGTTGCCAGTTCCTTCATGCGAGTCAGCATGTCAGAAATTTCGTTCATAGCGCCCTCAGCAGTTTGCACAAGAGAAACGCCGTCTTGAGCGTTACGCATACCTTGGTTCATCGATTTGAGTTGGGAACGCATTTTCTCAGAAATCGAGAGGCCCGCAGCATCGTCAGCAGCACGGTTTACACGGTAACCGGAAGACAGTTTCTCGGAAGATTTACCCTGTTGAATGTTGTTGAACGTCAGGTTGCGGTGAGAGTTCATCGCGTTAAGATTGTGGTTGATAATCATTGATTATTCCTCCTTGAGTTTATAATTCACATCCTTGTGAAGTAGGCTCTTCGTCCTACATTATCTATATCGGAATCAAATTAGAATAGTTTATATTATATTTCGCATTTTTTATTTTTTTATTTTTTTTATAAGGTTAGGATCAAGTTTTGCATTGGTGGCTTCCATATTGTTTGCCTTTACTTCCTCAACTAATTCCTTCCTTAAGATAACAACATCTTCTGGAGCTCGAATGCCGATCTTCACACTCTCTCCATCTATAGAAGAGATATAAATCTCAATATCATTCTGAATGAGAATGGATTGACCTCTCTTTCTTGTCAGTACAAGCATCATTTCATCTCCATTCCATTTGACTTATCCGTAATCAAAGGAGCATTCGTTCGATAGCCCTTGTTCTCCTGAAGAACATATTGAGTCCCCTTGCCGTTTAAGACATTTACTATTAGCGGAGCTACAAGATTTAATGTTGACTCCTCCAACGTTCCCTTCATTGTGACAATATTCAGAATCAGGGCATCCTCTGCCTGATCCAAATGCAGTGTACTTTTCATAGATTCATTTAACTGTATAGAATAGTTTGGATACCAGTGAAATGGAGTTACCGTCAAAAAGGAAATATTCTCGTCCTCCTCACTCTTTATGTAAGCAAAAGGAGTGCCTTCGATCGACTCTAGTCGAAAACTATTTAAATGATTAAAACCCAGAATATTTCCTTGAAATGAAATTTGCATGTTATTGAACTTCTCCAACATTCTAAAAACCTCCTAAAAAAGACTACAGCTTCAGAAGCTATAGTCTCATTATCAACCATATAGATCATAATCGCTAACCCAAATTTTCAGGCTATTCTGATTTCTTATATAAGTGTCTACTCCCCCAGGTGTATAGGTAACCTCAGGGCGATTGGGCGAATAATTCACATTAGTTTGATGCATGGACCAGCTCATCTGCAGATCAACAGGTGTATAATGAACACTGACATTATCAGTGGAAGCCGCGCCATTGTATTCAATGCTCGGTTTCTCCTGAACTCTCTGTGCCATAATGTCTGCAATCGAATTTCCCGGTTTAGTAAACTGGGCTAATCTGTTACCTTCGTCCACGATTCTTGAGACATTCATCAGAAATTGTTGCTCCATCTGGGAGGAAACCATCTGTAACCACTCCAAATGATTTCCTTTGCCCAAAGCCATCCATGCCTTTGAGCTATCAATAGTCAATTCAGCCGGTACCCTTTGTACCTCCATTGCAGCAGGGGTTGTCTCAATATTTAACTCCCCCTGTGGGGATTTCATTTGGAACTGCCCCTGGCGGGATTCCATTCCTATATTAGCGTAGGTTTGCCGGATAGATAATCGCAGTAAATTCATCTGTCCCTCCTTAACTATCTGAGGTAATCCAGGAGACTGATCTGCATAATCTTAGCACTCGTTGCCAACGAGGCTTGATACACGCTTTCATCTTGTTTTAACTTCATAATAGTCTCAGCATAGTCCGCGTCCTCGACTTTAGACTGCATAGAAGTCAGGTTCATTTCAAGATCACCAAGACGCTGACTAATAAGTTCCACCCGATTGGTTTTGGCTCCAATCTCCGACCTTGCTTCATTCAGCTTAGCAATTCTGCTGGAGAAATTGCCTAGTTCTGCTTGAGCAGCAGCTTTATCATTTGTGTCCAGCGCTGTCTGGACTCTCTTCAAAACTGCAAATAGATTATCCGCATCCGTCGGCTCGCCAAAAACGTCTTGGCCTGTAACGTTAATGGTAAGCGAAGCCCCCTCGGTAAATTTATAAGTGATCCCGTGTGTATCCGTTACTTGTGTAGGAGCGAGAGCTTCATCATAAGGCGCCTGATCGGTTAACTGTCCGTTAAAAATATGTTTGTCATTAAATTTGCTATTTCCCAAAGATACGAGTTGTTCGTAAATCTGGTTCAATTCTGTATTTACAGCATTTAATGCCTCTTGCGGATTTGTGCCGTTGACTGCTTGAACGATCAATTCATTGGCACGTTGAGAAATCTCATTGACTTGACCTATCACTGTGTCTGTATACTCTAACCACGAAAGGGCCGTGTCGGCATTTTTTTGAAACTGCTCATTAAACGACAATTCGCTCCGATATCTTAATGAATATGTAATCCCAACAGGATCATCAGACGGCTTGTTTAACTTCATGCCTGTAGAAAGCACATTCATGTTGCCGTCCATTCTCACTAAATTCGTATTAATATTTCGTATCATCTGCAGGTTCATCATACCTGGTGTAACGCGTAAAGCCATGAACTATCGCCTCCTCTATCTACCTACGACTCCCATGCTGTTAATGATTTTATCAAGGTTTTGATCCACAGTGGTCATAAAACGGGAAGCAGCTCCATAAGAATGCTGCAATTTGATCAGGTTCGACATTTCTTCATCCAAAGAAACTCCGCTTACAGATTGTCTTCTGGAATCAACCTGATCTACTAGCAGCTGATTATTATCTTGCTGTCTTAACGCTTCTCGGCTCTGGACGCCTAACTGCCCCATCACAGCCCGGTAATAATCGTCTACTGTACCTGTTGTTATTCCATTGTTACTTGCTATGGAGTTAAATGCGAACGGACGCTCTCTCAATTGAGACATCAACAAAGCGAGTGTATTATTTCCTTTGACTACCTCATCACCATTAGCGCCTGCTACAACTCGCAGTGAAGAAGCTATTTTGTTAGGATCCTGGACAATGGCGTTATTAACACTAAATGTGGCCGCCGTTATAGGCCCACCACCCTTCGAGCTAAAGAAGTCTCCCGCAGCCTGAGCGGGTGAAGTAAATAGATACCCAAGTTTATGAAGCCCATTTAAACCTTTGACAGTTACTGTTGTATCCGCAGTTAACGTTCTTGTGGTTCCGCTATAGGTTACTCCATTTAACACTGTTCCTTCAGGAAGTACCGAACCTGCCGGAATCGTAATGCTTACATCACCGTTAGCTATCGTATTGGCCAACTCGTTTAATTGGTCCAAGTAATCTTTCACGATACCATCTCTGGATTTAATGATACCGAACAGTTCTCCACTATTTAGCCCATTGCTAGCATAGGCCGTCTCTAATTGAGCAGGAGTAACAGGGACAGCAGCGTCTCCGGCGACAAGTTCAAGCCCACCCACAGTAACCCGGTAGCCTGTTTCTTCTTCCACCGCTACTACATTAGCCATACGGGATAATTCATCAATGATGAGATCGCGTTGATCTCTAAGATCATTGGCATTATCACGAAAACCCTCAATGCGATTAATCTCATAATTCAGCTGCGCCACTTGAGTGGTCAGTGTATTTATATGATCTGCATTCACGTTAATCCCTTGAGTCAAATCAGCTTGCATATCCGTTATTTTCTTACTGGTTTCGTTAAAGGCTTCCGCCATCGCTAAAGCATTTTCTCTAACGATTTTTCTTGAAGTTACGTTTTCGGGGTCCTTACTGAACTCCGACCAAGCTTTCCAAAAGTTATCAATAACCGTTGTCAAACCAGATTCAGAAGGTTCGTTAAAAATCGTTTCCAACTTAGAAAGTGTCCCTGCTTGCACTTCCCAATCACCAAGTGAGCGATTTGCGTTCCAGTATTGTTGGTCCAAAAACTGATCTCTTACACGTTTGATATAACTAACCTCAACACCTGTGCCCAGTTGGCCAGGAGATATTGAATTATACATTCCTGGCATAGCCAGCGGACGTGAAGCGATCAAACCTACAACTTGCCGTGAATAACCAGGAGTGCTAGCATTTGCTATGTTATGTCCGGTAGTGTTCATACCTGCCATCTGAGCGAAAAGGCTGCGCTTCGCGGTTTCAATCCCGTGAAATGTAGATACCATGTGTTCTCTCCTTAATAAGTGCCACGCTTACGCTTTGGCATCAAAAAAATTGTTTTTATTCGAAAGTGCAGGTGGGGTGTCCGTAGGCTTCTTATAGATCATTTCCTCATCCACACCGACAATTATATTTAAAGAGAAGTCAATAAAATGTAGAGACTGCTCCAGCAACTGGGTTGTTAATTCATTCTGTTTTTTTAATATCACGGCGTTGCTCAGTAAGCTATCACGGATCTGCATAAGCTCTTGCTTTTCGTTCGGATCAAATACAAGTCGCGATAGCTCGGTTACGCTGAGATTTAATTGGGAGCGGATCCCTTTTTCTTGTAAGAAAAAATTCACTTGCTCCACGCGCTGCTGTTCCAGTTCGTTCATCTGTCTTAACAACCGATTTTCATTTGTCATCAGTCGAGTCAAGTTAGAAGAATCATTATCAATGATTGCCTTTTGTTTCTCTTTACCGACGTCTATCATTTCAAGATGGACATTATTTAACTTCGTCATCGCTAAAATGACATTCTGTACACTCACTTGGACTCACCTGATTTATTGTAGGATTGAAAATACGGGAGCAATTTGTCTGCCAAACGGTCGACTGGCACTTCATAAGTACCATTAGCTACAGATTCCTTCAAACGCTGAATTTTCTCCGCGCGTTCCGGATCCTGTACTTTACTCTGTGCACTCAGTTCCATCGCCTCCGAGGAGATTGATACTTCATCCTTGCGGCGCTTCTTCTTATCGATATGCTGCATCTCCCGAGATTCAATATTCCGTTGATACGAATTGATGCCGTTCACACGTCCCGATTCGTTAATCTTCACGCCCTATTCACCTCACTTAAAATAAAAGACCGATAAGCTTTACTAAGTTTATCGGTCGGATATGAAACATTGTTAATAGTTCAAAAGTTAGTATTTGCGCAGTTTATCGACTGCACTGTAAGTCTCTCTGTCTTTTCTGGACCCAGGCTGATGTTCCTGGTCGCCAGCAGCAGCCTGCCTTAGCTCCCTCGTTAATCGCGTCCGGCAGGACTCGCACATATTGCTCTCACGAATCAACGTTCCGCATACTTCGCAAGGATACGCCAGGTTTGGCGCGTTCGCAATCGAGATCCGGCCTTCCTTGATGAACTTCGTAATTTGCCGCACAGATACTTCCGTAGCCTCAGATACCTCATGAATCGTTGCACCTTTTTGCTCACGAAGAAAGGTTGCGCATTTCTCATATTCCTTCTCAATAACCTTCATGCAATCAGGACATAATTCCCGAATATTAACCGTATATAACTTGCCGCACCGAGGGCAATTCCCCAGATTCATGCTCAACAACCTCCATGCCACATAGAACCTTTAATACCCCTAGATTACATTATCTTAGGCCTTACGTCTATCATTCGGTAATAGAATCCACACATTTTTCCTATTTTAATCATTTACGAACGAGCCCAGGTTAAACTATAGATCTCGATGGGCATTTCTACAATGGATTCATATCTCCGCAAAACCTGAGCACAAGCGTTAATCGTACTCCCGGTTGTGTAGATATCATCTACCAATAATATACGGAAAGGTCCTTTGATCCGTGATGTCCCCACTTGAGATCGAGCATGCTCTACGGCCTGGTTGCTTATGGACCCCAGTACATCGGGTGCATCCTGCAACGCACCAAAAACACCCTCCATGTCCTTTAGCCGATCCATCCGGCTCTTGAAACTCTGTTTATCCGTGTGACGTCTACGTTCCAGCAGTCGAACACAAGGCGCCTTTATTCTAAGCGCAAGCCCCTGTGCGAGCACCTCCGCTTGATTGAACCCCCTCTCCTGGAGCCTTTCCTCACTTACCGGAACCGAAGTGACGGCGTGTATACTCCATGGTATGTTGCCAGAATTCCGTGACCCCTTATTGCCCAAATGGATGTTCGCTTCCCGATGGAGCAGCGTGTATGCCCGTAACATCATTTCTATCAAGAGAGGAGCGTAACGCTCATTCCCCCTATATTTGTACTGGGCCAACCACTCTCTCATCTGCGTATCATAGGTTACTGCACTCCGGTTTAAAATAAATCTCCGCTCGTTCATGCCTGATCGAATACAATCCGGACAGCCGATTCCCCGCCCGCATCGCCAACATTTAGGTTTCATAATCCAGGGGATATTCCGATAACAGGCACGGCATATTCCCGGAAGTTCCCTGGTGAATGAACCTAATTTTCCACAAGTGAGGCAGGTTTCGTCAATCGGTTTGAGCAAACGTTGCATATGCCCGAGCAGATGACTAAAGACATTTGGTATCAAATATATGCTCCTTCCTTTCTCAGAGAGGTAGATTAAAGACAGCGTTCAATGAAATAAAAAGAGTACAAATCATACAGCGCGTGCATATCGCACAACCATTGCCGCGATTGCCGATATATGCCTGGTAATATTTTTCTCAACTAAATTGAGAGTGTTAAAATGATTCCTGATTGAATATTTATATGTATCTTAGATAGAAACTCATGTTCCGATGAAACCCAATCACTCAAACCTCTTAAAGCTGAGCATCCAGTTGATCGCCAATTCCATTACTACATTTTCCAGCCTTATCGCTGTTCCTTCTATCATTCGTTTGTGGCTGTTTCATCTAACAATCGTTTGCGATAGAGGAGTTATATGAAGAATTATGAGGCTCCATGAGGTTTCATGAACTTATGGGAGTCTATAAGAGCTATGAGAGAGCTATGAGAGAGCCATAGGGAGTATATGAGAGCTATGAGAGTCTATGAGAGCTAACACTAAATATCATGTTAAACTCAACCCCCTAGTCATTCGACAATTCCTGAACAGATCGTAAATACCCGCCTTTACGTGCGATTCGGTTCATCGCCCTGATTTGCCGGACTGCCGAGCTTTGGCTCCGAGTCCATTGGGACGCAGCAAATACCACCCGTCCTGCCGGATCATCCTTGGATCGGCCCGCACGGCCGGCCATTTGAATCAACGCAGCTTCGTCAAAAAGCTCACTGTCTGCATCCAAAATAAACACGTCACTCTTCGGAACCGTTACCCCTCGTTCAAGAATGGTCGTTGACACAAGTAAGCGAATCTCACGGTTTCGAAAGGACATCACTTTGCTTGCCCGTTCCGGATCGATGGATGAAGTCCCTTCAATCGGCATACCCGCAATAGCCTTGCGAAGCAGCCCCAAAATAGGATCAATATGCTTGATGCGGGAAACAAACAGGAACACTTGAGCACCACGGGTAAGAGATTCGCTCAAACTGCGAACCAATGGTGGGGGAAGCTTTTTTTCCTGTAGACAGCGGCTCACCATCGAGATTTTCAGCTTTTGCGGCACGGGTAATGGATGGCCGTGGAAGCGTGCGGGGACTTTGACATGCGGCAATCGGCCTGCAGCTGCCTCACGCTGTAATGGTGTTGGTGGAGTGGCTGACAGATAGATATACTTTCCCCCTGATTTGCAAGCTCCTTTGGCCGCGTGATCCAGCATCGGATCATTATGATAAGGGAACGCATCAATCTCATCGATCACGACCAGGTCAAAAGCTCCCCTGAAACGCAGCAGTTGATGGGTCGTTGCCAGTGTGATGCTCCCCCGCTTCCATCGGTCCGGACTCCCCCCATAGAGCGTGATCACTGTCTCCTCTGGAAAAGCCTTGGATAAGCGGGGTGCCAGCTCCAGCACCACGTCCCGTCTTGGCGCAGCAACCAGCACGCGCCCACCCGCATCCAGAATAGACTGCAGCAGCGGAAAGATCATTTCGGTCTTTCCGGCACCGGTCACCGCCCAGATGAGAAACCGGGCGGGCCCCGCGGAGCCCCCTGCGGGCGGCTCCGCCAAAAACCGCAGCGCAGCGCCAGCGGCGGCGCTTTGTGCTGCGCTAAGCCCCCATCGGCCCAAGGCCGCGGTGGGGGAACCCCCGGCCGTGCCCCGCACGGCCGACCCTGCTGCGCCATGCAGCAGCAGGGCACAGGCGCGGCTGCGCCCCATCGCGAGGCAGGCCTCGCAATAGGCGCAAGCCGCCGAGCCGCACGCGGCGCATGCCGTGCGGCTTCGGGCCTCGCTGCCGCATCGCCGGCAGCGGAGGGCCACGGCCCGGCGGCGCAGCCAGCCGGGCGCACCCTGCGGGGCTGGCTGTGCCAGCCCCGCTTCCAAACGCAGGCGGCCCAGCAGGACGCCGAGCTGGGCCGCGGAGCGCCAGTCGCTGGTGTCCCCGGCGACCTCCGCCAACAAAGCCTCGACCTCGCCGGCAAGCAAGGCTCGTCCTGCCATGCACTGAATCAGCAGCTCTGCCTGCTGCATCAACAAAGCCCAATCCTCAGCCACGTTCCTCTTTTCAATAACGGAATTTACATACGATCCGTCCAACAGCTGAATCTCCGTAAACAAAACGCTCGATTGTGATTTGCTTCCTTCAGGCTCTTGTAGTAAGAACGAACTTAAGCTCTGGTACAAATAATTCTGCCATTCCGATTTCCCCCATTGATCCATGTCTTGGTTGGATCGAAATCTCTCTTGAATGACAACGGCCCATCCTAATGGAACTTGTGTTGATAACAGCACCAATGAGCGTACGCTGGCTTTCTCATCCGTCCATCGTTTCACTCCATACCACCATTGAAAATCCACCCGCATATCCAGCGAGAGACAACACTTCCATTTCTCAGATGTTCGAATGGCATATATGGCAATCTTCATGACATCAACTCCAATATCGAGACATATAAGATGGTAAAAGGCCAAGTGCTGGTATGTTATTAAGAAGCACATGTTTCAAGATTTCATATCTACAGCTCATCAACTTCATGCCGAGACCATTACATTATGAAATAGATCCTTCTCACGATGCCCTATGTCGAAATCTGTCACACCCCTAATTTAACCGCCCTATTCCCACTTCTCCTAGTCGGGTACAAGTACCGCTATGAGGGACAGAGAATCACATGGAAACAAGAACGGAGTTGAATGCAGGAGGTTCAGCGAGTTTCAGCTGTAGACAAAGTAAGAACAAGCACATTTTGATATTAGATAGCCACTCTCCTTCCAAGGAACACAAAAAACACACCCTTCGCTTACGCTAGGAGTGTGCTTCACGCCTTTAACAATATGAATACCAACCTGGTAACCAAAACAACTTGCTGATGTTTAACCCTGTACATATGGAATCCGAACAGCCTCCATCGGGTTTCTTAGATCGATCCGTATCACTTCTTCTTCATTCGGACCGGCATCCATTTCCCGAGATGCCGAGTCATCGGACTTCCAAGTCCCATATACCAGTTCAATTCCGGACAAATGAGTCAATCTCTGGACAATCTTCAGCGTATCATCGTACGACTGATCATCAAGGACGGTGACACGCACGCGCGTCCCGCTCAGCAGGGCATACCACGAAAGGGCTCTCAAATACCATTCCACCTGCCGCTCATGGTTGGACGTGATCAGCACATAATGCCTGCGCCGCTCCGTGCCTTCACCGGCTCTTCTAAGATGACGGGCATGCACGATATGAATCAGAGCAACAGCAATCCCGTACACCGCGAGTATCCACAGCAATTGGGCAACCATGAGACTCACCTCCTTCTCTTATCAACAATATATGCTGATCAGAAGGGTACGGTGACAGTTATGTAACCAGGGCCCACACGATACTTGATGGGAACGGCTCAAACCCTATAAGAAGAACATCGATCGATGTTCTTTCACGGAAGACAGACCGCGAAAACCCTACAATCATAAGAAAACCTCTATCGAGGCCAATTCAAGGACGAGCGACCGCGATTCAAAGGTAGGTTTTCTTGCGATATAGAATTTCATCAGCTCCGCTGATAACTTATAAATTCTATATCTATAACAAAAAGGAACCGCCCTTGGCAGTTCCCTCCCTATGTAAGACGCGTCCGTGCATTCGGATCGGCGATTACAACGTCACCCAGCCATATTTGATCGAGTTGATAACCGCTTGCGTACGGTCGTCCACTTCCATCTTCTGCAAAATGCTGCTGACGTGGTTCTTTACAGTTTTTTCACTAATGAACAGGTATTCCCCTATCATCTTGTTGCTCTTGCCTTCGGCCATTAGTCTAAGCACTTCCGCTTCGCGCCTTGTCAATGGGTTATTCTCGCCTGCCACAAACTTGACTCCAGCCTCACGCGAACCGCCCTCAGCCATAGCGCCTGCTTCGTTTACATAAGTCATTCGGCGGAGCTGTTGAATGAGCTTACCCGTAACTTTCGGATGGATAAATGCATATCCCTCATGTACCGAACGAATCGCATTAATCAGTGACTCGGCTTCCATATCCTTCAGGAGGTAACCGTTTGCTCCCTTACGGAGCGTTTCAAAAACATAACTTTCATCGTCATGAATCGACAGAATGATAACTTTGATCTCAGGAAACATTTCACGTAGTTTCTCAGTTGCTTGAACGCCATTTTCGGTGGGCATGTTGATATCCATCAGCACGATATCCGGCTTCACTTCGTTACAGAACTCAAGCACTTGAATTCCATCGCCGCATTCTCCGATAACGTCAATGTCGTCCTCCATATTCAGTATACGCTTCAGACCCTCCCTAAACAGCTGGTGGTCATCCGCTAATAATACTTTAATAATCGCGTTCTCTTTCTCCAAATGTTCCATCCGATTACTCCTTTCTCTTTTCTACGTTCGTCGGGATATGAATCACGATCTTCGTTCCTTGATTCTCAGCTGAATCGATCTCCATTCTCCCTTCGAGCAGCTCAACCCTCTCCCGCATGCCAATTAACCCAAAGTGGTCCTTGCTTTTCTGCTCCAGCAAATCGACATTGAATCCCAGGCCATTGTCCTGTACAACGATTTTGACCAATTGCGCCTGGTACGTGATTTCAACAAGCACATAAGTCGGGTAAGCATGTTTTGCAGCATTCGAAAGTGCTTCCTGCACCAACCGGTAGATGGCCGCCTCCATCGCAGAAGAGAGACGATGCTCTTTTCCCCGTGTCTCGAAGATCGTGCGGATTTTCGATTTCTCTTCATAATCATGCACGTATTTACGCAATGTGGGGATTAATCCTAGATCATCGAGTGCCATTGGACGCAGATTGAAAATGACTTTTCGCATTTCCTCCAAGCTCGATCGAACCTGGCCCTTCAAATCTACTATTTCGTCCTGCACCATCTTAAATTCCTGCTTTGCGAGCATTCTTTCTACAATTTCCGTCCTAAGAACCAGATTCGCCAACAATTGTGCAGGTCCATCATGAATCTCCCTGGATATGCGCTTCCGTTCTTCTTCCTGCGCCAAAATAATTTTGAGTCCAATGACCTGTCTGTTTTTCGCAGATTCGATGATTCGGGATACCTGACCCAGCTCTCCGGACAAGTATTCCAACACCACGCCCATTTGAGATCCGATCGATTCTGCTCGCTCCACCGAGTTCTCGACATTACGAACCCGCTTCTGCAGCTCATCTCGTCTTGCCTTCAGATACATTTCCTTCTCCCGGTAGATCATGAGGTCAAGCTGTAGCTGGGTTGCTTTCTCATACGCCTGCTTGATGTCCTCTTCCTTGTACCGGACAAAATCCCGGCTGACCTCGGTCAGCCGGATCCGGGAACGGCGGTAGTTCAGCTCCAGCTGATCTACCTTCTCTAAGGTTTCCGTCGTTTCTTTTAATGTCCGCTGCAGTTCATGATTGAGAGACGTGAGCTCTTGCCGCGACGCCTCCAATATTTCGAACATTTGGTATTTGCTGTCCTCCATCACTTTGATGGCATTTTTTATGACACGGTCGATGGCATCGGCTTGATAATCCACGCACTCTACTCCATTTCTAACGTTTCATATACATATCATACCATATCACGATTCGATCGTAACGGTCTTCGTGTTCTTGTCCCATTTTACTTTAAGGCCTAATTGCTCGGAAACGAGACGAAGAGGGACCAAAGTCCTACCGCCTTGGACCATAGGTGCTACAGCCGCCGAACTGCGCTTACCGTTTAGAATGAATTCCTTCTTGCCGACCGTTAATTCCATGAACATGCCGCCCCTTAGGACACCTACCCGCTGAGCGGATTGGTTCCAGGTTGCTTGCCCGCCGAACGCGTCGAGAACGTGTTTAATCGGAACGTAGGTCGTTCCATTTTTCAGAATTGGCGCCGAATCGATTGCCACTTTCGAACCATTCAGCATAAGCGATTTTTGCCCAATGGTCATGACCGCTTTGCCTGTCGGAAGCCCTTCGTTTCCTGATAGAGACGGCATCGTGAAGCGGATATCGTCAAAAGATACAGCTCCTGTCAATGCACGCTCGTCCTGGCCTTCTTCCACGTTCACCACATACAGCCGCTTCATCTGCGCCGGGAATGCAATGTTGTATCCGCTGAGATCGAGGCTCAGTGTCTTCCAACCGCTCCAATCAATCGCTTTTGCCAAGTCAACGTACACGGTTTTCCCGTTATTGTCTTGGAGTTCAGCGCGCAGCCAGTTCAGGCTGTTATCTCCCTCCACATCAATCGTCATCGCCGTGGCCTGTGCAGGAATCACTTTGCCAGTTGTGCCATTCAACTCGGCGTAAGCGTACATTTTTTGCCCTAATCCGCCTGTCATATCATAGGTCAAGTTCAAGACTTTGGACGATGCTTTTGCTCCGCTGCCATTTTTGATCGCTGCAGTCCCGGTAACTGCCGGCACATTGGTCGTGAACTTCACCGGGTAATTCACATTCTCGAAGTTCTCCCACGTGCTTTCGCCCGCTGCCGACAAAATAACGACCGTGCTAAAGCCATCATAGCGTGCGATAGCATAACCGACTTTTGTATTGCTGTTCACGGAGGATACGGTCAGGCGTCCGTCTTTCACGCTGCCTTTAAAGCCGATAAACTCCCATTTCAGCGCGCTGCTCGGAACCTCCAAACTCTGGCCGTTGCTTGTTACGGCCGTCACCGGCACGGAAACACTCGTTCCAGCCTGCAGTGGTGCACTTGATACGCCGGTAGTCAATGCAACAAGATCATCCGCGCCCAGCACCTTGACTTGCATCGTAGCTTTCGTGCTGCCGCTTACTGCTGTCAGTGTCGATGTACCCGGCTTCGTCGCTTTAATGCTTTGTCCGTTGACCGCTAGATTGCCGTTGCTGGACTTCCAAGTCGGCTTAATCGAACCTGCTTCAATTGGATTATAGTAGGTATCATAGCCTTTTAGTTCATACGTGCCCATTTGACCAATCAGGAGTGTGTTGCTGCCGCTTACTTTCAAACCCTTCAAGCTGCCCTGAGGTGCTGTGGAGAACACGCCGAGTGCGTTAACGATGCTGCGCTGCGTGGTGCCGTATTCCGTGTTAAAGGTCAACTGCGTATTCATCTCGGCTAACGGACGGTTTACCATCGTTGTCGATCCGCCGCCGTCGAGATTCATTCCCTTCCATACGCCAACTTTCGTCATGAAATCCTGAAGCTGCTGCAGCGTCATGCCTTTACTGTTATCGTTGCTCTCCGTAGCAATCAGGTAAGCGTAACGTCCGTCTTTGGAGTAGCCAACGGCTGTACGTGCCCTGCTCCCTCCAATCGAATTCACGTTTCGAGAGAATGACGTTGCCTTGCCGTTATCCACCAGAATTGTATGGCCGCCAATCATCATTTGGAGTGTAGATGGGTCCAGTTCTTTACCTGATTTTTTGGATACCAGAGCATAATTCGCTTCCAGCTTTTGACCGACAGCCAGATTTTTTTTCACGAACTCTGCCGCAGCCCCATGGGTTCGCAAAATGTAGCTTCCCTCCGGTATCGCTGTTGGCAATCCTGCCATTACTGAAATATCGGTTATGACCCCATCCGTTACCATAACCTCCGTTGGCGTTGTCGAGCTGTTCTTAGGACGCTCAACAGCCTTCCATGCGCTTGTGTAGATATAAGCTGTATTGGCATGGCTATACGTTGATCCGGTGCCTTCTGGCGCATAGGATGTTTTGTTCATACCCGCGAGCGGGAATGAGGCCCCATTCTCAGCTGTAATACTCCCAGAGAATGCAAACTCATCCAGAATTGGCGTTCCATCGTTCGTTACTCCAAAAGCATACATGCCTTTCAAATCAGATGGGGTTGACATCAACAGACCATTCGAAACTTGAGCACCCATCGGAGCCCCTTCGCTGCCGGTATTAAAAAAGTCACCGTTAATAGCAGCTACCGCGCCGTTCTCCTTAGCCATTCCGCCCGTGCTTTGTCTCGTTGTAAATTTATTCCCTTGGCCTGTCATGACATCCAGTTTCACGTATTTGTTGTTCAGATCCACCCGAACGACATTCGCCAGCGATTTTGCGCCAGTACTGTTGATATACTGATACTTCATCAAAACCGCGCCGGATGTAATGATTTCCTCACCAAGCTTCTTAGCCGATGTTGATGCCGCATAAGCTACCGAGGATGTTGATAGATTCCCTATCACTGGTATTCCGCTGCTCAGCACAGGACCCACCCAGATGACTCCTGCCAATGTAATAATCAACCATTTCTTGCCTACACCTGATGTTGTAGACTTCAGTGTTTTCCCCTGACTAACCATGTAATCGTAACTCTCCCATCTATCGTTCAACACGGATGCCGAACATATAAAGTCTCTAATTAATAGACTTCATTTTTGCGGAAAAGTTACGAATTTGTTATAAAAAAACACTTTCGCGTATCTTACACCAAGTCTTGTAAAATTTATAGCGGCATTTTTTAGGAGTCTATGTAAATCGATCCTATGTTACTATATTTTTATGTAAAAGTAACTAGTTTGTCATAAAGTTTATTCCTACTCTTCCATTTATTCATTAAAAAAAGCTGATAACCATAGTGGGTATCAACTTTTTAATTATTTCATTTTTGTCATATTTTCATATCCAACTGAGTTGAATCTCTACTCACTATGAGAATTAAGAAGCAGAAAAGGCATGTGCCGATTTTTCTCAGAAGAAAAATTAAATCAGCACATGCCTAAACTTTATATCTGGAACATATCTTAAGATTACCTTAGTTTACACCAGCTTGTTCTTTCAGTGCTTCCGCTTTGTCTACGCGTTCCCAAGGCAAATCCAGATCTGTACGTCCAAAGTGTCCGTAAGCAGCGGTTTGCTTGTAGATCGGACGACGAAGATCCAGCATGCGGATGATTCCAGCCGGACGCAGGTCGAAGTTGTTACGCACAAGCTCAACCAGCTTCTCTTCGCTCACTTTACCAGTTCCGTAAGTATCAACACTAATCGACACTGGGTTAGCGACACCGATAGCGTAAGCCAATTGAATTTCACACTTGTCCGCAAGTCCTGCGGCAACCAGGTTTTTAGCCACGTAGCGAGCCGCGTAAGCAGCGGAACGGTCAACCTTTGTAGGATCCTTACCGGAAAATGCACCGCCACCATGACGAGCGTAGCCGCCATAGGTGTCCACGATAATTTTGCGGCCTGTCAGGCCAGCATCCCCTTGAGGACCGCCGATAACAAAACGTCCGGTAGGGTTAATGAAATATTTAGTTTCTGCGTCCAGCAATTCAGCTGGCACGACAGGAAGAATGACTTGTTCTTTAATATCTTTCTGGATTTGCTCCAGCGTTGCTTCTTCGGCATGTTGAGTTGATACCACGATCGTATCCACACGGACCGGTGTATTGCCGTCATACTCAACCGTTACCTGGGTTTTACCGTCCGGACGCAGGTAGTCCAGCGTACCGTCTTTACGAACCTCGGACAAACGACGAGCGATACGGTGAGACAATGCAATCGGAAGAGGCATCAATTCTGGCGTCTCGTTGGTTGCAAAACCAAACATCAGACCTTGATCACCAGCACCGATGTTCTCGGTTTCCTTGTCCATTTGGGAAGGATCACGATTCTCCAGTGCAGCGTTTACCCCCTGTGCAATATCGGCAGATTGCTCATTCAGCGATGTTAACACCGCGCATGTATTGTAATCAAAACCGTATTTTGCACGGGTATACCCGATTTCCTTCACAGTATTGCGTACAATGGATGGAATATCCACGTATTCGGATTTAGTGCTAATTTCACCAATGACCAAAACAAGACCAGTCGCAACGGAAACTTCACAAGCTACGCGTGCGTTCGGATCGTTAGCCAAAAAAGCATCGAGTACCGCATCAGAAATCTGGTCACAGATTTTATCCGGATGTCCTTCAGTTACGGACTCAGATGTAAATAAACGTCGCCCTGTTAAAGACATGAGATCAACCTCCCATATGAATAGTATGTGATATATCAAAAGGTCCTACACAAAAAATGAACCTTTTCCGCCAGGAAAAGGTTTGAAATGTACAATCCTCAACATGCATATTAACTTATTTGTTACTAGGTGTCAATCCAGTAAGTAAGCTGCTTTCCAAGGATTTTCTTGGGTTTTTCAATCGAATGTTAGTCAAGGATAAGTACCGCTTTTAACTGAAAAACGACTACAGTCTACCGAAGAGACTTTGTTCAGCATTTCGAACCAAACGTTTGGTGATCTCTCCACCAACGGATCCGTTCTCACGGGATGTCAGATGTCCCCATCCAGGACGACGGCTGGAGGATCCACCTCCGATGGCTCCTAACTCAGAACCAAATTCCGTATCGGCTCCATTGGAACCGCTACCATATCCCACGGGTAATCCAAACTCTGCTGCAATTTCGTATTTCATTTGCTTCAGCATTTCACGACTCTCCGGTACCACTTGACGGTTACGACTGCTGCGTGCCATGAAAATACACCTCCTGTATTGGTTTTTACAGAAGTATTATCTGTCGATTTCAAAGCACTCACACGTATAAAACGTTGTCACTACTGGCAATAATTATAAGAGGATTATACCAAAAAAAAGTTGCCGTGTCTCTAAGCAGGTTGGAGCAAGTATTAGCAGAAGTCAAACGTATCTTGGTGGATTCCTACTTAATGGTGTACCCGCCGCGGACCATGACAATCAGATTGCTTGTCTGCCCTTCTTTTACCTGTATTCCCCGACCTTCACGCGGGAAGGAAAGCAGATGGTTCTTAGGCGCCGTTTCACCGTTTAACAGGTCTTTACCGTCCGTAAGATCCGCAACGCCGCTAGCGACTTCTGTGTAGATCACAGCACTACCTGAGCGAACAATGAACTCCGTCCCTGCATCGGCAATCAGAATCTTACCTGGTTTCAGCGCAACGTTCTTAACTTCATCAGCACCTTGTGATGGCTGAGTTGGATTTGTAGGATTTGTTGGGTTCGTAGACCCTCCACCACCGCCATTCAGCGCTTGCTGAATTTGTTGGTCAACGTAGCTTTTGGTGACGACCGGGTCGTCAGTGGTACCTGGGGTGGTGCCAGCGCCGGTGGCTGTGTTGTTGTAGGTTGCACCAATCCATATACCAGCTCCAATCGTCAGCGCCGCCAAGCCGACCTTTAAATAAGGTTTCATGTAATCTGTTCCTCCTAAGTTATCTATTCTATTTAACTATAAAGAAAATACTCGAACTGAACAACCCTACTATAGGTAAGGCTAAGGATTGTTTTCTTTGGAGAATTAAAAAAACACACCGGGGAACATAATGTTCCCCGGTGTGTCAAAACCTAATAGGCTTTATTATTTTGCACTGTTAACATAAGTGTTAAGATTAGTTGTTGTATTGTTGTAGGTAACGTTCGCAGTCAAGTAATGACCTGCTACATCGTTATCTTTACCAACATCAACAGTGAATGCGGAAGTGTTAGCTGTGAAAACAGTTTTAGCTGAATAGTCTACGCCACCAATGTGAACATTAGTTACGTTAGCTACATTCTTATCCAAGGTAACAGTTACAAAACCTGTTTCCTTATTGTAGCTAGCACTTGTGATTGCCACTCCGTTTGGAGCTTGAGTAGAAGCTTCAACTCTAAACTCGTCGGATTTAGCAGCAGCAGTTCTAGTGTCACGCGCAATAATGTACTGAGCGTTCTCTTTCACTTTTACTGAAACTGGTACGTTCCGGTATTTAGAATCAAGAGTAACTTCAACTTTACCGTCATCATTTTTCGTACTGTAATCACCAACTGCAATCAGCTTATTAGTTGAAAGGTCCTTAATTTCAAGGTCATTTCTCATATCAGTTCCTGTTGCTTCATACTTCGATTGAACATAAGTTGAGAAGGTAACCGTAAACTTATCTACATCTCTTGTAGAAACTCCAGTTACTCTTGGTGCTGCAGTAATGTTAAGAGTCATGTCAACATTGTTAGCATAGTTAGTCTTGTTGTTAGAGTATGTTTCAATTGAGTTGTTTGCAAACAAGGTAACGCCGCCGCCTGTAATATCAGAGTTAGCTTTCAAAGTAACTTTGTTCTCATCATAAGTTACTGTGGATGGGTAAGAACCGTTGATCAGGAAATCACCCACGCTAGCACGTGCAATTACTTGGTTGAACTCAAGTTCAACTGTTTTAGCATCAGTTTGTTTTGCTCCCAACAATCTCAATTCGTTATTTTGTCCCAAACTTACAGGATCCCAGTTAACGACTTGACCAGTTTTGGATGTGAGACCAAATGCCAATACTTTGGATACAGATCCATTTGGACCAAATGTAACTTTTGTTCCGTTAATGTACTCTGGGAACTGAAGAACTACGGATTTACCATTATTAACTGCATCAACAGTCACTTCGTTAGGCAGAGCGATTCTTTGAGTAGTTCCACCATTCTTGGTGAATTCGATATAGTAGTTGCCTTTTTCTCTAACTTTCGAAAGATCCATTTCTCTTCCGAAGTGCAGAGCAACCTTACGATTTGTTTGGTTGTAATCAATTTTCGAAATACTTGGGCTTGTAACATCAATAGCTTCGAATGAACCATTGTATTCATCCATTACGTTTCTCAATGCAGTCATGTCTTCTACATCTTTAATCTTCAAGCTGTAAGTGCCAGCTTCAAGGTTATTATAGAAGTATACATTGAAGATTTTGTTGGAAGAATCAGCAGGTACAACTTGTTTCACAGAAATTGTCTTGTCGCCTTTTTTAACTGTGTAGTACTTAATGTCCGCAGCTTTAACAGCTTTGTCAAAACGTACTGTCAGTGCATCATTTCTTTCAACACCATAGGTAGCTTCAAGAACATGAGGACGAGTCAAGTCAACACTTGCTGTAACTTTATGTTCTTTAACAGCGTTTGCGTTACCGGAGTAATCTTTAACATCAATGAACAAGGAAGTTTCGTATCCTGGCAAACGATTGTCAGTGAAATCTATTTCATATACGTTTGCAGCGATTTGAGTTGCTTTTCCTTTTTTCTTGCTGTCGCCAGACTTCCAGTAGAAGCTTTCTTCTTTAACAGAATCCGGATCGATTTCTTCATCAAAAGTTACAGTTACTTTTTCCAATGTAGCAGAGAGATCAGTAACTTTCGGGCCCTCAGTATCAACAGCAACCGTGAATTCTTTAGTATCAGCCAAAGACTTCAGACCGGCATAGTCTTCAACCAGGGAAGCAGTCAGTTTGTGCGTACCAACAGAGAGGTCGCCTGTGTAGTTTCTCAAGATCACTTCTCTTTTGTTCTCACCTTGTGTTACGGAGCCAACAAACGCTTTATCATCCAATTGGAAGTTGCTGCTAGTTGGAGCAACAGTAGGTTCAGAGAAAGTAACTTTGATAACTTTAGTTCCAAGACCTTTTACTTCAGAAACTGTTGGAAGCGTATTGTCGGAAGATGAGAAAGATACTTCACCTTGTGGGATTGTAGCACCTTTGTCGCCTTTAACATTCTTCACAACAATCTTGTATGTTGTTCCCTGTACGAATTTACTGGATTCGTTCAAGAGGATACGTACAGATTTACCATCTTCCAATACGGAAATGGATTTGATTCCTTTAGAGTTGGAATCGATAACATAGTTGTTTTTGTCGGTAGCAGACGCTCTGTCAACTTTGCCATCAAATACAACGTCAACTTCTTTCAGGTTAGTGGAAGTTGCGGATTGAACCTTTGTTGCAGACTCAACAACCCATGTTACGCTGTGTGTATACTCTTGATTTTTATGTGTAAACTTCACGTCAGTTGCTACGTTAGCTTTCAGTGGAGTATCAAGCGTTACTTTTACAATTTCATTGTCAGCAAGCTTGAATTCAACTACTTTACCGTCCTCTTTAACATCATAAGAAACCACTTTTGGTTTTTGTTGCGACAAGTAGATTGTGTAAGCAACTTCAACCAATTGGGAACGGGAAGCGTTAGCTTTAGGGTTTGTTTTAGCATCTACCAAACCAGCGTTGATTGCTGCTTGAACATAACCTTTAGCCCAGTCAGAAGCATTGTTGTTCGTTTCTGTTGGAACATCAAGCTTTTGAGCAGTAACGAGAACCTTCGCCATTTCTTGAACGGTGATTTTACCGTTGAAGTCGAAGATCATTTTCGTTGTGTTTTTACCTTCCATGATGCCTGCAGCGTATACTGCTTCTACATAAGGAGCTGGCCATTTGTCAGCTTTGTAGTTTTTGTCTTTGAAAGACGCTTTGCCTTGGATTGGCTCAAGACCCATGATGCCTACCAAAACTTTCGCGAACTCAGCGCGAGTCATTTCTTTGTCAAGACCAGCAGTTCCATCTGGATAGCCAGTGAAGATACCTTTTTCTTTCAATACATCAAATTTCTGTTGTGTGTTAAGCGCATCGTCACCGAATGCAACAGAAGCAAACATCGAGAATGCCATTGCTGTAGACAGTGCTACGGATAAAATTTTCTTCATAACCTTTTTTTCTCCTCCTTGAATCATCACTTGATTGTTTTCTTTAATTTGGTAGCTCTTATCACTCATTGTCCTGCACCTCCTTTCCCGAGTTGAGCATAAATCATAAATGATGTCTGTGACGATATCACAGAATCTTGTTAACGAGAGAACACTACAAACTAGAATAGATTCCTAATCCTACCTAGGTATTATACAACGAGTCCCATACTCCGTAAAGAACATTTTTCTAATTAATAGACAAGTTTCTTGTTTCGGATAATCTTGGGTTCCTCATTGCGTTCTACATTATAAACGTTTGATTTCTCAAAAAGTTGCGGTTGTTGCAAAGTTTTTTTAAAAATATTTTCGAAATCATGCTCGATTCGCATAACATTGGGTCAATTACATAAAACGACAACAAAAAAGACGCCCTATGGGCGCCCTTTGTAGAATACTAGCGAATCTTCATAGCAAGCTGGATAATTCGTGCACGCATCTCCGGATTACTATGCAGCGTGCTGTACATCTGATCAATCTCTGCTTTATTCGTACGATATGATTTGTCATGTTTTATTGTTGTATGAGACCATTGGATCAACGCATTCTCTGCCGCTGTCATTTCGTTAAATGAATCATGAAAGCCTGTCTCAACAACGAGTCCCTCCATGACTTCCTGAGTTATCTCATCATGAGCGGCACGAGCCAGCTCAATCTTCTTCTCCATCACTTTGGCTTTTTCCTCGAACTTGGTCTTCGCCTTCATGTAGTCGAGCTGCGCTTTTGATAATATCGGCTTCATAAATTCATCTTCACCCTCTAAAAATAGTATGTGCTTCCGCTATTGTAGCGTATTCTACATGAAATTACAAAACATTAGATATTGGTAAACGGTTTCTTGGCCCATAATATCGTCCTTAAGATCTTGTTAATTATGTTATATATAACCTTATCCATCATAATTTCACATAAGAAAACGAGAGCACAGCCATCAGAAGTTAGGCGTCTGCTCTCGTTCCTTTTGTCCTACAGTTTCTTCTTATTATATAACCTACATCATTTTAAGTTTGTTCATCATGCGTTTCACGATCGTCGCCGTATCTGCACGATTCAGAACAGCATCCGGGTTGAAGTTATACGTCGGTTTCTTCTCGCCTTCTTTCAAGCTGTTGGCAACACCCGTGATGATGCCGGCCTTACTTACAGCAAGAATGGCTGGATAAGAGTAATTCGATTTGATTTTGCCGACATCTTCGAACTGCTTTTGAAGTGCTGCTTTATCTTTTTCGATCTCACCCATCTTCAGGTTGAGCGCACGTGCAATCATGTTGGCCGCTTCTTCACGAGTCAGTTCCATATTAGGAGCAAAGCTTCGTGGCGCAATGCCGCGAATGATTCCTTTTCTGGCAGCTGTCTCAATATAACGGTAATCCCACTGCATGCTATTGACAACACTTTCCTGATAAATGTCATCAAAAGTGAGCTTGTTCTTATCGGTATCATAATCCAACGGAATGTCCAGCAGCTTCACTATAATAGTAGCTAATTCACCGCGAGTCATTGGATCATACACGCCGAATGCATCCGTCTTGGACGCCTTCATGTATCCTCTGGCCAGCATCAATTCAATATCGTTACGGGCCGTCTTATGCGAGATCGCATCGGAGTAGCTATAACGCAAGGATTTAACTGCGTAATAACCGAATCCCTTAAATGGAGCCGTAACAGTTTTCTTCTTGGCATCTACTTTCCCGCCGATGTTGATCCAAGTTCCTTGGGACGGGTTATACCACCAAATGCCCAAGTTGCTGGAAGCCGAGTTCACCAGTGCAGAGTCATATTTCAAGGTAATTGTACCTTTTTGGGACAACTCCATCCAGTTCTGGGGAATCAAGCGTTGATGGAATTCATTGCCTTTAGCATACGGATGCGCTGCTGCTTTCACATTAAAGTCCTCTACGTTGCTGCTGTATGCATTAAGCGAACCCGCATCCAGCCAGTACAGAGGTGATGAATAGCCGTAATGGGCTGCCGGAGTGAAACGGAACGCATTGTTGTTATCCCCTGGAATGAGGGACAGGCGTCCATCCATTTCTACACCGTTCTCGATTTCGCCGATTCGATTGTAAGCTTTAACGGTCCGCCCATCGATCTGGTTGGCAATACCAAACAGGATGTCATGCTCGCCGAGCAAATTGATCGTAGGCACTTCTGCATTCGGACTTGATTTTGCCTGTTGAAGCACCGTGCCTTTCGGTAAGGACAGAGACAAATCACCCTTAAATACTTTAACCTTACCTGACTTCGAAATATTTGTTTTAAACTGAGAGCCTTCTGTTGCATCATCCGTGTACGTTACAACGAATTGCCCGCTTGTCTTTTTGGTGCCTTGTTCGATCGTGAACTTAATCGTATTTTTACCGTTTTTCAGGTTCTTGACCTCAAGACGGAAAATGTCGCTAATTTCGGATTTCACCATTGGCGTTTTGCCAATCAGAATGGAATTAGCTCCTTCAGCCTTGATGCTTACCTCTACAAAGTTCTGTTTCAAAACTCCTTCGTTAGGGAGCCTAGGAGAAAGAACTTCGTACGGCGCACGCTCACGAGTAATTTCAATGGTATCTGTGGTTGTAACCGACTGATATCGCGAACCGATGCTGATTGCCTGCAATCCAACCTCTGGAAGCGCGAGTTCTTTAAATACAACGCGGGCAGAGCTGGAGTTTGCTCCATTGACAATGGAAAAGTATCGGCCGTGCTCCGCCGGATCAATGGGATCCAATTGCGTCTTCAGTGTCCCGCCTGTAAGACGCCAGGTTCCTGTATTGTCTTTGGTAAAGACTGCAAAGATGGATGGCGTAGGATGGCTGAGGTTCACCGTGATCTCATCGGTGTATTCCACTTCAAAGCGAAGCCCCAGAGCCTTTTCATATGTGTTGTAAGCATTCTTGGCCGTTTCTCTGAACAATCCGTCTGGATCCGATTCTGTTCCGGAACCAACCGGGAAAGGAATCATGTTCTTGATAATCGAACGGGTGTCGCTAAAATACAGCAGTGTAAGCTTTGTCGAGATTTTCCCACTCTTGTCAGCGACCACCAAAGTATTCGGACCTGGAATCAGTTGCAGGAACGCCGTATCTGTAAAGCTGAACTCGCCATTTCCGTTCACCGTCAGATCGCGAGTGTTACCATTCAAGGAAATCGTAAGTCCTGATGTTCCCGTGTAGTTCACAATCCGGCCCGTTACTTGATTGAAATCTGTACTATTCTTAAACACCTGATTGTTATACAAATGATAAATATCAATATACGTGGAGGACAGGAATGTTACCGGGATCACCTTGGTATCGGAGACGCCCGATCCATTGCTGACCTTGATGATCAGGTTCTGTTGTCCTGAAGGCAGATTCGTGATTTTAAAAACCGTGTGGCTATTATAGGTAAGTTTCTGGGCAATCGTGCCGCCGCCCTTGCTGGATTCAATCTCGACATCACCTGCGTTCACTTGTTCCACCATTAAGTAGATCGGCAATTCGTTAAGGACAGTATTGTTACTGCTTGGAAAAATGGACTGAGAGGTAGATGATACCGTTCCCCCACTCTCTGTCACACCGTATAGCTGATACACCTGCTTAATTGTAGGTGCATTGACATCGCGATAAGTGAAAGGATTTTTCACATCGAAACCAGTGGTAGTGTCCTTAGTATAAACAAAGTACTCTCCACTCTGTGTAATGCTAACTGAGCCAGTGGATGTAAAAGGATACATCAAGCTGTTTCCTAGGAGGCTTGCTGCACCTACGGTTGCATTTGAGCTCATAATTGGCACCGTGGATCCTGTCGGAAATACGGATACTTCAAGAGTTGGCGGTACCGCAGGCGTACCAGCCGGAGGAGCATCCATGATAACATAACCGGAGATGACGCCGTTAACCGTACCGGTTACAACGGCTTGCCCATCGATCTTGGTGTTACCAATTTGCAATTGATTGACCGTCAAGGAGCCTGTCGGATGATATACGACCTGTCTATTAATGGTCTGTGTTTTCGATTCCGAGTTAACGACGATAACCAGATCGTTAACACCCTTCTGCAATTGGATCCCTGCGGAGTAATACGTATCGCCACCGCCGGCATACATGGCCATGCCGTTAACGGTCACGCCTTTGGAGCCATTGGTCGCTTTTACCGAGATGCTAACGGTCTGCGTAGTAACGACAACCGGCTTGGAAGCATTCTCTTCCAGGACACGTCCATCACTTAGCGCTACTTCGTACACAGCCGGTACGTCGGAAAATTTCACATAAGCCGTCGCACTCATCTGCTGGCCTTGCGTACTCATACCGGATACGATGATTTTGTTCACGCCCTGATTCAACTGCACATTCAGGAACTCGAACGTATTCGCTGCTTCGTCCAGAATCGGCTTAACACCTGTTCCGCCTGTGGTTGTGTCATCGAAGCGTTTAATCTCATACGAGATGGTATTCGGGTTAATGCCGTTATAGGTACCCGAAACCGAAATCGAATTCCGGTTCTCCGGTGTTGGAGAATTCGGATCCGTACTTAGATTTGAAAAGTGAAAATACAAGGCTCCATTTGCAGCTGAAGCCGGTAATGCCGGAATTAGGGAAAAGAACATAGCAATGGCCAATAACAGGCTTGCTATTGTACGGAAATTTTTCTTCAACGGTTGTGCCTCCTTGATCATTCGGACGTTGGCGTCCGTTTTGGGTGTTACGTCGTTCACTGGGTCCCCTCGCTTTCACTGACAGATTGGTTCTATCGCATAGTTCATATATCGGAAGCGAGTGTCCTATTATTTAGCAAAAATCACAAAAAAGCCTCACCCTTTTTGGTGAGGCTGGCATGTCCGATCTGGACGCATCATGAAAAAGAATAAGTTCTACTTGGAGCGGCTTTCGGGATTTGCCTTCATTCGCATACGGTTGATCAATCCAAGAATCGGCCGTTTGGTCTTGCCGACCAGTCCGATAATTTCCGCACCGATCTGCATGAAACACATCATGACGCAGATGACAACAAAGGTCACCCAGTTTGCTTCATACATGGCAGCCGAAGATTGAATGACGGCCAGTACGCCGAAAAACGCGGCAATCACGTAAATGATCAATACCGTCTGACGGTGACTGAATCCAAGCTCGCGCAGACAGTGATGCAGATGTCCTTTGTCCGGAGCGAAGATCGGTTTCTTCTGGATTTTACGACGGATAATAGCGAAAAACGTATCAGACAACGGAACACCGATAATAATCAGCGGCGTAATGAAGGATACAATCGCAATCTGTTTAAATCCAAGCAGGGACAGCATGGCCAAACAGAATCCAAGGAATAACGAACCCGTATCCCCCATGAAAATCTTGGCCGGATGGAAGTTAAAAAACAGGAACCCGATAATGCTGCCGAGGAGCAGCAGACAGAGCAAGGCAACAGTGGTATTGCCCATCAAGACGGCCATGACCAGAATCGTACCGATCGCAATGCCCGATACTCCGGCTGCAAGTCCATCCAGTCCGTCAATGAGATTAATCGCGTTGGTTACGCCGACAATCCAGAAGATTGTCAGTGGAATCGATACCCAGCTCTCCAGCATGGAGTACCGGTCCTGGAACGGTATATTTACAAAGTCCACGGTAATATTAAATCCGAATACAACTACGCAAGCAGCTGCAATTTGAGCCAAAAACTTCACTTTGGCCGAAAGTTCAAATCGATCATCCAAGGCTCCGATCAATACGATCATGGAACCGCCGATTAGAAATGCCTTCATAAAGTTGGCATCGCGAGGCGACAGGCTATCCGGAAGAAAAGGAAGAACTGCAATCAGTCCAAGAATAAAAGCCAGATAGATGCCAAGTCCCCCGAGTCGGGGCATGATCCGGGTATGAACCTTGCGGGCATTAGGAACGTCAACGGCACCAATCTTAACGGCAAACTTCTTCACAAGCGGCGTTAAGAGCAGAGCGAGCGTCAGCGATACGATAAACCCGATGATGTATATCATTAACATGTAATCATTCGACCCCCAATATTGTCTACCGGTTGAATTATACTCCCTTCGGGTCCGAAAACCAATACCAATTTCCGGTGAAATCTCGGATTTTCCTCACAGAAATGAGCCATTTAGCTCGATTTCGTTACGTTTTCTTTCTCGCGCAGCACTTTCACTACGAATTTCGGCAGCGCAAGCATTCTTTTGTAACGGGTAGGCTCCTTCAGAAGGCGGTAAAACCATTCGAGACGCAGCTTTTGGAATACTTTCGGTGCTCGCTTCAGTTTGCCGGAGATAATATCAAAAGATCCCCCGACTCCCATAACAACCGGAACTTGAAGCGATTGTTTATGCTGGGCAATCCAAGGCTCTTGAGTGTCCGCACCACGGGCGACAAACAAAATATCCGGTGAAGCTGCCCGAATCTGCTCAATGACGGCAGCATCTTCATCAGGTCCAAAAAAACCATCCCGATAGCCGCATATAATGGCAGCCGGATATTGCATTTGTAACCTTTCAGCTGCTTCCTGAATCACTTCGGAGGTGGTTCCCAGCAGAAAGAACTTCCATCTATAGGTTTCCCCGACCTTCAACAATTCATGTAACAGCTCAAAGCCGGTTACGCGCCCCTCCAGCGGTTCGCCACCTACACTGGCAGCCCAGACGATCCCCGTGCCATCCGGAACAATGATTTCGGCATTTTGCATCATCTGTTTATATTCCGGATGGTTTACGGCCGTCATCACCATGATCGGATTTGCTGTTATGACATGGTGGGGCTGTCTCGACTGCACTGCTTCTGTCAGAAATTTCACAGTATCTTTCATACTGAGTTTAGAAAAAGGGATCTCGAACACCGATACGGTAGGAAATGGATAGGTCTGTTTCATGTTTATCATCCTCTATGGCATAAATATTGGGCAATGTGGCGTGCAGGCATAGCAGCCTCTTGTTTCAATACGGTAATCTGCTCGCCGTGCTCCGCTTTCCATGCCGCTGCATCATCCAGCAGCTTCAGCATCTGATCCTTTAACGTATCTGCGTCAAGGGATTCACTGCTTCCCACAGGTTCGCTGCCAAGCCGCTTCAAAAAGTGATTGATTTTCGGATCATAGGAAATTCCGAGCAACGGCACACGCTGATTCGCGGCATAGATCAGGCTATGCAGACGCATGCCCAATATCATATCACAACGGCTAACCTCTCGCAGCATGTCCTGCGGCTGCTTCTCATCACGATAGAAACTGATGTTCGAACCATTCTTGGAAATATCGCCAATGCCGCTAGCAATAAACTGCGAAGCCTCAAGATCATCCGGCTGATGAAAAGGGAGAAAACGAAGATGGACCGGACGTTGTGCAGCTAATGCCTTTAAACCTTCCGCAGCAGCCTTCAGCTCTTTGCGTTCCGGATGCCAATATCGAACCGAAATACCGATAACCGGCAGAGAACCTTCCTCTTCCATCTCACGATTTGATAATGAGGACTGCATGAAAGGTTCTTCGAATGATTCACGCTGTTCTTCTATAGAAGAAACTGATGCAACACCGTTCTCTTCCAGAGTCGATCCCGGGTTGGAATCACACTGAACACCCTCGCCCTCTGGCAGCGGCAAGCCCATCACCGGATCGGGCACGACGTGAATGGCTTCCCCTGATATTCCCATAGACTGAAGCAGTTCACCTGACTGCATGTCACGAACCGAGATGTAGGTGCATTTGCGGAAGATCGAGCGAATCATCGGATAAAACAGCTTACGGTTGACCGGACCTACACCCTGCGCATAAATAAACGTCGGTTTACCAAGCCACTGTGCGATCTTGAGAACGCCCAGGTAATACGGGATCGTTTTCGGGCTGGTGGCATCCTGCAGCAAGCTTCCTCCACCGCTGATCAAGCCGTCACTGTTCTTGATTGCCTGTCGAACTTCTCCCAGCTTCATCCGGTGTACGGACTTTACCCCATAAACCGCTGAGGTCCATTCGGGATCAATGGAAAGTACAACGGGGTTGATATCAACCCCCGCCGCCTTTCCTTCCTGCTCCAGTGCGGTCAGGATGGATTTCAGGACCGCTTCGTCACCGCTATTTTTGAATCCGTAGTATCCGGAAATGACTATTGTTTTAGAAGTGGAGACCATCGTTTCCAGATCCTTTCTGCCACTTGCCATACCAATATCGCGATCAATCCGATAATTAAGCCGAGTCCAAGACCCAGTACAACGCGAATAGCCGAAATATAGAGTGGCGTGTGAATATGCGTAAATGTTCCGACCATCGACAACTGCCCCATCACACCGATAATGAGCAGATAAACGGCATGACGGTATTTAAATGACAGGAAGACGCCAAGCACCATCATTGGATGGGCCAGCAAGAACTCCTTGTTACGCGGACGTACGCCAAACGTATTTTCTAGGAATGTACGGAATGTCATTTCGATCGAGGACACATTGCCTGCATTACCTGTACGTGTGAGATAGTACCAACCAACGATAGCTACAATACCGGCTGCGATGACCCATGTTAGTGAGATCGGTGTTTTAAGCAATTTCAGGATTGAGTTATAAGTCGATCCACCGCGGTACAGTACTACGTAGATTGCAATGAGCCCAATCGGTGCCGCAGCCAGCAAATTCACGCCGCGGAACTGGTCCAGAACGAGCATATAGGTCACATTATTCAATAACGCTACAACGATCGGTACAGCTGCGAGCGACAAGATCGTAGTCTTTACCAATAATACGATCGAATGGGTCACTCTTCTGCCAGAACTCATGTCCGGTATGCTCTGCTGCGTTTCATTTACTTTGCGAATGGCCAGAATGACGGCAACCGTTGGAGCACTGATTGCAGCTAATAGAGCTAAGGCCTGTTCAAGTAATGTTGGTTTCAGAACATACAATCCCGCACTGCCCAAAAGCCCGATCAGGAAAGCGGCAATCGTAAGGAACGGAATGTAATATGAAATCATGAGCGCAATCAGAGCTACAGCTCCGACGACAGCCCCAAGCTTGAAGTAACGCTGCAAGGAAGAGTCGGTTACCTTAAACGGCTCTGCTGGACCCATGGTGAAACCATTGTCCTCCATCTGCTTAATGGCCTGACCCGAACCTGTCAAACTGTCAATCAGATTATCCAGCGGGTGGGTAACAGACGCTTTGGTCATATCCCGGCTTGGCTCTGCGTTTAAATAGAACATTCGAATGTTACGGTCTTTGGAAGCCAGTGCAAAACGGTCTCCAATAACCTCAGGCTCCAGATTAGCATCCCGCTCGCTTAAGGAATAAATACGGGTTACATTGTAATCTGTTAAATAGGCAAGCTTCGTAAATCCTTTTTGCGGACGCTTGATATTCTCAATCGCCACGAGGCCGATACCATGTTGGTTCAAAAGCTCACCAAAGGAATCCAAGCTTTTCATGTCGGCATTATCGTTGAAGCCTTTGGCGGAATCACCTTCAAACAAAATTCGTTTTACGCCGTTTTCCGCGAAGTACGCCATCAGCTTCTCCATATAGGTCTGGTCATACGGAAGACTGTCCGACAGACGCGGCACAATGTTAAAGCCCTTCTCTCGCAGCATGCCAATGGTAATCGGGTCTGGAGACAACGGTTTGATGACCGCATTGGATCGCGGAGTTTCCAACACCAACCCATCCACTCCACGCTCGAACTGCCAAGATCTTACCGGAATGCCCAACCTTGTGTAGGCTTCTTCGATAATGGGTTTAATTAAAGTCGCGCTTTCCTCGTTCAGGAACGAAACATACGTAAAATTCTCGTTCGGCGAGACCGTCGTACCTGTCAGATCGGCGACCTGCTGCCCGTCATATACCGATATTCGCCGCGATTTCACCAGCTCGTCCAGCGTGCTCTCATAAAGTGCCATACTGATTACGCCAGCTTCTTTCAGGCGATCCAGCTGCTCGGATACAAAATCCTGCGGCTTGGATTGATATACCGCGACATCCAACAAATCCCGATAATCAAACACCAACTCGACGTTCTTTGATGTTGATTCTGTTTGCAGTCGGTCATAACCTACCGGCAGGGCCGCTGCAACGCCAAGAACAACCAGAATCCACAGCCACTTGCGGGCTGCTGTGTTCCAGCGTTTCCAATTCTGAACCACGAAAGTACCTCCTCATCGAACCTATGGAAATTTACGATGGAGGGCAACAGTCCTCTTGGGCCTTGCAGCAACCATCGTAAATTCCCTTCGTTCTCTTCTCTCATTAAATGTATCTATGTTTAAGCGTCTACCCGGGCCATGACTTGATCCGAGAGCGATTGAATTTTGCGCTTCGCATCGGCGAGAGATTCGCCGCGCACGGCAAAATACACTTTGATCTTCGGCTCGGTACCGGAAGGTCTCAGGCAGAACCAAGATCCGTCTTCAAGCAAATACTTCAACACATTTTCCTTTGGCAATCCGCCCAGGCCTTCCGCATAATCAAGCACCTGCTTAACCGACACGTCTCCGACTTCCCCAGGTGGATTGTCGCGCCAATCAGACATCTTCGCTTGAATCTGGGCGACGCCATCCTTACCCTTGAGCGTCCGGGATTCCAGTGTCTCGAGGAAATAACCGAATTGCTCATACAGCTCCTGCAGCACATCGTACAAGGTCTTGCCTTGTGCTTTATAATAGGCGGCCGCTTCGCATATCAGCATCGAGGCCAATACCGCATCCTTGTCGCGGGCATAATTCCCAGCCAAATAGCCGTAACTCTCCTCATAACCAAACAGATACGTATGACTGCCGGACTCCTCGAACTGGGTCATTTTCTCACCAATGTATTTGAAGCCCGTCAATGTATTCAAGACGGCAGCACCATAATGCTCAGCAATCGCCGCTCCCATCTCACTCGTTACGATCGTCTTGATAACTGCACCATTATTAGGCAGCTTACCCGCTTCCTTCAATTGGCCCAGCAAATAGTGGATCATAATTGCCCCGGATTGATTGCCTGTCAGCACGACGTATTCGCCCCGGCTGTTCTTCACCACAGCCCCCATGCGGTCCGCATCAGGATCCGTCCCGATCAAAATGTCAGCTCCCACTTCCTCACCAAGCTTCATCGCCAGTGTGAAAGCTTCCCGCTCCTCCGGATTTGGAGATTTAACGGTGGAGAAGTTTCCATCCGGCTCGGCTTGCTCCGGAACAACATGAATATGCTTAAAGCCGATGTTGCGCAGCACGCGCTCTACGGGTGCTTGCCCTGTTCCATGCAGCGGTGTAAATACGATTTTGAAATCCTCGGCAAGCTTGGATGCGATAAGTTCCCGATTCACGCTGACATTCGTCACCGTATCCACAAAAGCCTGGTCCTCCGCTTCGCCCAGCCAAACCAGCAGGCCTTGAGCCTCTGCATCAGCCTGAGACAGCCTCTTGACCGCGGAGAAAGAATCGACCTCCTGTATCCGGGCAATCACGTTCTCTGCTTCGTGCGGTACCAACTGGCCGCCTTCACGGTTGTACACCTTATAACCGTTGTATTCCGGCGGATTATGGCTTGCCGTGATAACAATCCCTCCGGTAGCACCCAAGTGACGTACGCTGAATGACAATTGCGGCGTTGAACGCAAGGAAGGATACAGCTTCGCTACAATCCCGTTTCCGGCCAGAACCAAAGCAGCCTCTAAAGCGAATTCCGGCGAGAAATGCCGGGAATCATGGGCAATGACAACAGAAGGCTTGCCCTCCGCGGTGCCATGAGCCTCCAGAATATATTGGGCAAAGCCTTGTGTTGCGCGACCTACCGTATATTTATTAATCCGGTTGCTGCCTGCACCAATGACGCCGCGCAGACCACCCGTTCCAAATTCCAGATCACGATAAAACCGTTCCTCCAGCTCTTTGGCGTCGTGCTCAAGTGAACGCAGTTCCTGTTTCGTCTCCTCATCTACATAAGGATCATTCAACCAACGTTGTACCGTATCGATTGTTCTCTGACTCATCTCTGACATGAAAAAAAGTCTCCCTTCCTCATCCAAACAAGAATAGTCTGAAAATTACTCCTTATCCGCGAGAGCAAACATAATCTCTCCCTCGGCAACTACACGTCCATCCACCGTCGCGGTTGCTTTCCCTTTACCAATCATGCCCTTCAAGCGAGTGATCTCGACTTCCAGCCGCAGCGTATCTCCCGGTACTACTTGCCCACGGAAACGGAAACCGTCAATGCCCGCCAAGAAGCCAAGCTTTCCCCGGTTGCTCTCTACATTGAGAATCGCGACAGCGCCGACTTGTGCCAAAGCTTCAACAATCAGGACTCCCGGCATAACAGCATATTCAGGGAAATGCCCGACAAAAAAAGGTTCATTGATCGTCACGTTCTTGATGCCAACCGCTCGTTTGCCGTCCTCAATCTCCACAATCTTATCGACCAGCAAAAATGGGGGGCGATGGGGAATAATTTCTTGAATCTGTTTGATGTTCAACATAGTATTAAAATCCTCCTTATGTACGTACCCGCCAAGCATAGCGTTTGAAAAGGGGTGTTTGTTCCATTTGCTGCCGCTGTGCCGCTTTCTCAAGCCGCGGGAGGTATGATTTACGGTTGTATCATGCTTTCTCTTGAGGTTTTCTTAACGAATTTCAGATCATATGCATAAAAAGAAGGATCTGCGGAAAAAATGATGGATATCCTTCACCGCTGCAGAAGTGAAGGTTTTAGATAAGGGGCTTTCTCCAATCGGACACTTGTGTACGAGGAGAGGGCCCTTTTATAAGTTTTTTGGGGTCCCCGCAAAGTATTTGGAATAAGCATCGCAGCATAGGCTCCACTTTGTGGGGTTATTTTATATACATCCGTCCATTGTCATGAAATGACAAAGTTAATACGCAAGTCCCATCCCATTATACCGTTTAACCCCAAAAAAAGAAAACTCCCTTAAAGGGAGTTTGGCATCTAATCTCAAGACATGGTGTTCACCCTGACCTCTCGTCACGGTGCGAAAATTAAATCAAAAACATGCTTCCATGTGCCCCATTCAAACACTTCACTGAGCTCCTGATCGCCGAGGACAACATATCCGAAGACCATGCCTCCGAATAATGCCAATACGAGCAATACAGGAATCATGATACGGACAGCGATTTTCCATCCGGATGTCTTGGAACGTTTATTGGCGTTTGCTTCACTCATGATGCCCACCTACCCTCGCATTGTGTTGGCAAGGTTCATCATGGTATCGCTTGAACTAAGCGCACGTGCTGTCAGCTGGTAAGCCCGCTGAACTTCCATCATTTTGGTCATCTCGTCGGTCAAATTGACATTCGATTGTTCCATAAATCCGGACAGTACCTTCGATTTAAGAGGCTCGCCTGGAGCCGCCCGTGTTAAATCGAACACATCGCCTTCCGCCAAACCGTTTCCTACGACAAACAGGTTATCGCCGACAGCGACCAAGCCCTCCGGACGCTCAAGCTCGACCAGCTTCAAGGTTGCATAAGGAGCCGTACGTCCCGTGGGGGTCTCCACGATAATCTGCCCTTTCTCGTTAATGGCAACTTTCCCTTTGGCAGGAAGTGAGATCGGCTTATTGTTCACATCAAGTACAGGATAGCCTTGTGAATTGACCAGGAGCAGGTTGTTAGGGTTACGGGCATCCGGAGATACATGGAATCCGCCTTCGCGGGTATATCCAATCGCGCCATCTCCCTGAACGGCAAACATGGCTTGTCCATCAATCATCAGATCGAGCGGATTTCCGGTTTCCTTCATGGCTCCCTGCTCCATGTTCTGCACAACGGAAGATAGTCTCATGCCATACCCGAGTGTATAGCCAAGCGGTGTCGCACGGCCCGTCCGGTCGAAATCCTTGTGATGGCGCTGAACCTGCGTCAGCACATCTTCAAAGGAAGCCTCCTTTTTTTTATAACCAGCCGTATTGACGTTTGCTATATTGTCCGCAATGACATCCAACCGCTGCTGGAGGGCATTCATCGACACCATGGCGCTAATCATCGAGTTGTTCATCACTTACCTCCCGTGGGCTCACATTTTCATACAGCAGCGTGCTGCCTACTTACTTACAGACAAGCTTAGACTCGGCCGATCTCATTGACCGCCTTCTCCAGCGTTCTGTCGTAATACTGAACGATTTTTTGGTTCGTTTCATACGCGCGCAGCGCAGCTGTCAATTCTACCATCGATTGCGTTGGGTCCACGTTGGACCCCTCAATAAATCCCTGACGGATGACTCCGTTATCACCACGTGCCATAAAACGCACTTCCCCGTCCGGATCGGCCATACGGAACACGCCGTGACCTTCACGAATCAGTCCATGAGGCTCGCTCACGATGCTGACTCCGAGAATAATGCCTGTCCCATTGCCTTTTGCGTCCATGATTTCACCTTGCTCATTCACTGTAAAGTTACTCGCCGAGCCTGTCAATACAATCGGTCTGTTATTGTTATCCAGAACCTGATAACCGCTCTCGCTCAAAAGGCTACCATTCGGGCTAACCCGGAAGCTGCCGTTACGGGTGTAACGGATATCCCCGCTCTCATTCTGAACAGTGAAAAAACCTTCCGGCCGGTAAATCACCTCGCCGTTCTCATCCACATATCTGCCGGAAGCATCAAACGGATAAGCTTGGCCCGTTGCCGGATTCTGTACCGTAAAAGAGGATACCAGCGCAAAGTCTGTTGTCTTGCCCGTTTCCCGGAGCGCGCCTTCGGTATAAAGCGATATGCTCTCCTCAGCGTAAACACCAGTGTTGAACTTGCCCAGCTTCCGTCCCGCATTCGCCGAATCATTGCCGCCGATCATGGAGACAAGCACTTCGGGGAACGACCGCTGTACGCTGTTCGTTGCCTTGTAACCCGTCGTGTTGACGTTAGCAATGTTCTGCGTCACCGTATTATGTCGCTGCTCCTGGGTCATCATCCCTGAAGCTGCTGTATATAGACCTCTTAACAATGAAGGCACTTCCCTTCCATTAACGAATCATAACAACCTTAGTCGATATAACGACCGCTACGATGACGGATTGTACTTCCAATCGCTGTTGTTTTTGGATTTCTTGTAACTATGTTAGATAGGGTTGAAATCCAAAAACAAAGGCGACCACTTCGCTTTTCCATTACAATTCCGCCCTCTCCGCTGTTATCAACGTGGACGTATTGCGAAGCAGATCGCTAATCTCATCGTGGTGATTATACCGATTCATATCCATGCTCATGTTGTTCCTATCATCTATATCGGAAGGTTAGAACTTTTTCTTTACGACCTTGTCCAAATTATCCAGCATAATTCCCGTTCCCTTAACCACACAGTGCATCGGATCCTCCGCAACAAGCACCGGCACCCGCAGCTCGTCCGTCAACAGCTCGTCCAAACCATGAAGCAGTGCGCCACCGCCGGTCAATATGACGCCGCGATCGATAATGTCCGCCGACAGCTCCGGCGGCGTCCGCTCCAATACGGATTTGGCTGCGAGTACGATCGATGACACCGGATCCCACAGAGCTTCCTGCACTTCGGCTGAGGACACCGTTACGGTAAACGGAAGTCCCGATACCATATCGCGTCCGCGAATATCCATCTCAGCTTGTCTACCGCCTGGACGAACTGTTCCGATCGCCATCTTCAAATCTTCTGCCGTCCGTTCCCCGATCAGTAATTTATATTTTTGCTTCACGTACTTTATAATCGCCTCGTCGAACTTGTCCCCTGCCATTTTAATCGAAGAAGCGGTGACGACATCGCCCATGGACAGGACGGCCACATCCGTGGTGCCGCCCCCGATGTCCACAACCATGTTACCGCTCGGTTGAAAAATATCCATCCCTGCGCCAATTGCCGCTGCCTTCGGTTCTTCTTCCAGGAACACATCCCTTGCGCCGCTGCGCTCAGCCGCTTCCCGGATCGCCTTCTGCTCTACCGAAGTAATGTTCGTCGGAGCACAGATGAGGATTCGGGGCCGGCTGTGCCAACTGCGCGCGCCCACGCGATCAATAAAGTACTTCAGCATTGCTTCCGTTATTTCGAAGTCGGCGATGACCCCGTCCCTCAGCGGGCGGATCGCCGTAATGTTGCCGGGAGTGCGCCCGATCATGCGCCGTGCTTCCTCACCGACGGCAAGGACTCGTTTGGCGTCGGTCTCAATAGTGACAACGGAAGGTTCGTCTAACACTACCCCCTTCCCCTTTACGTGAATGAGCACGTTCGCCGTTCCGAGATCGATTCCAATATCCTTGCTCAACATCATGAAAAGCCCCCAAAGTGTTATTTTATGGTAAAAGAGTCTGTTCTCTGTACCGGACCATCCTTCGACATAATCTAGCAAGCGATGATGATCTTCGGCAAAACAGGTCCCATATTTCGATCCTATACCAGCTTTTAACATATCATACTTTAGGGGAGGGATTCAACGCCAATCTAGCGACCAAAGCCCTAAAAAATCAGGATTTCGCCGTGGCCACCGGTTCACGGTTGCTGCCGGTTTTTTTGTACTTGATCTTGGTAGCTTCTCCGCCTCTCAGATGGCGGATGGATTTGTGGTATTCGAGAATGTGCTTCACCTGATCCGCCAGGTCCGGGTTGATCTCCGGCAGACGTTCGGTTAAGTCCTTATGCACCGTGCTCTTCGACACGCCAAATTCTTTGGCTATAGTTCGAACCGTATGCCTCGTTTCCACGATACAGCGTCCGATCTTAATGGTCCGCTCTTTGATGTAATCGTGCACGCTCCCGCCTCCCTACTGTGTGGATAGTTTGGTACATTATATGAGGGGCATGACGGGATATTCGCGGTTTCAAGGGCTGACAAGCTTACTTGGACTCATTTATTTTCTGGACATGCTCGTGACGGACAAGCCTAAAATGTCCACAATGCAAGGCGCAGCAAGGGTTGGACTTGCCGTCCAAACCCGCAACAAAAAAAAGACAGGATCACAAGATCCTGCCCTCTTCAAGTGCGCGGTGGGCGCATGGCTACAAAGAAATGAAATTATTTTTGCGGAAGCACGCTCACAGGGTTGACCAGTTTCCCGCCCTCGTACACTTCGAAGTGCACATGGTTGCCGAGATCCTTCTCAAGCTCACTGCGTCCGGCAGTCGCGATGGAATCGCCCTGCTTCACTTCAGCGCCTTCCTTCACTTTCACTTCGTTCAAGCTTTGGTACACGGTTTTCGTGTCACCCGACGTAATTTCCACGACGTTGCCGTTAACCGGATGATTCTCGACCCGGGTCACTTTACCTGTCAGTGCGGCACGAACTTCAAACATCGTGTCATCTGCAGCAGCCAAGTCGATTCCCAGATTCGGCGTAAAGGTGTCATTATATTGCACCATCGCCTCTTGATGCGTTTCCGGGTTCGTCTCGTCAAAGTAAGGCTTGACGATGCTGACTGCCACGTCGTCGGCTACCGGCCAGATCATTGATTGAGCATTGGCCGTCACTTCTACAGCTTCTCCATCATTGCCTTCCGTTGCAGCAGGTTTCTCTGAACCTTGTACCGAATCCGATACGGTTGTTGCTTCCTCTTGTGGGTTCAGCGTCTTTTGGCTGGCGTCCTGGTAGACCCACACGAGGGTTAGTATAATTGCCGCTGCTGCTAAGTATGCTGCCGGGAACACCCACCGTTTGGATAATGCTTTCTTCCACGAAGATGACGGTACCGCCGAATCTCCTTGCACAGTTTTAGGAGTTTCTTCGTGGGGTTTACTATTTTTGTTCTGTTCATTCATTTGCAATCACCTCAGTAACCATTGTTACCGGGGTCAACTCTTTTATACGTAATCTAACTATTATTTTTTTGAAGAGAGAAGATTTGAAGTTTTGTCAAAAGAAATATTCGTATAATAGTGTTCCAGAATCTCTTTCGCTTCATATCCTTCGCGGGCCATGCCCTCTGCTCCGTATTGGCTCATGCCCACGCCGTGGCCGTTGCCGTAGGTCGTTATTTCCATCTCGCCGTCTTTCATATGAAGGGTGAATTGGCTGGACCGAAGCCCCAGCTTCTCTCTCACCTCGCGCCCGGTGAACTTCTTGCCGCCAACCCGTACGCTCTCAATTCGATGACCTTGCGTATACGAGAGTACTTTCAAAAAAGAAGCCCCCCCATCCCCGCCTGCCGATACCGGTACGGCTCCATCCGTCAGGCCGAGCTTTCCTATGAATTCCGAACGGGGCATCGTGATTGTTGTCTTGTACTTCGGTGAAATCTGTTTATCCCATGGACTCTCTACACTTCGTAGATAGGGAATCTCGTTCTTCCAATAATCCTCTGAATTTTCGGTATACCCGTTGCTGGTGGAGAAAAAAGAAGCCGTAATCGGTTGACCCTCATACGTCATCACCACTCCTGCCGTTTCCTTCACCGCTTGCTGGAGCATCGCCAGCTCTGCTTCCTTCCCCAGCCGCTGCCATTCCTTCGTAAGTTCGTCTTGGGCAATATAAGCCTGGTGACTGACCGTATCGGTCACCACGGCCTTGCCGTCCGGTACGCCGCTGCGGTCCCCGGATGCAAGCCGCTGCACGATATAGGTCCGTGCCGCAATGGCCTGGGCCTTGAGTGCCTCCAGCTGGAACTCGGCCGGCATCTCGGCGGCCAGGACGCCGACGAGGTATTGTTCCAGCGGCAATTCCTCCACGGTATCCGTCTTGGTTACATAGACGGATACCGTGGGCTCTTCCGCCGCCTGCGGCTCGGCGGAAGGCAGCGGGGCCGGCCCGGGCGGCAGCGGCTCTGGTGCGTTGTTGCCGGGGGCAACCACCAGCAGAGGCAGCGCCAGCGCCAAGGCCAGCAGCACCGCCACCGCCCAGACGGCGGGGTGCACCCGCACCCGCCGCCTTCCGGCGGCCGGGCGCCGCGCGGCAAAGCCGCGGCGCCCCCAGCGCGGCGGCTCGGCC
>NZ_PDHM01000031.1 GCF_002573715.1 Paenibacillus sp. EZ-K15
TGCACCTAGAATAAAAAGTGGACACCTCTTAAACTTGTAGTAATAATAAACCTACTAAGACAAACGAGGTGTCGACCCATGGGCGAATCCAGACAAAGTTACAATGAGACATTCAAACGCGAAGCGGTAAAGTATGTGCAAGAACAGTCAAAATCTTTAGAGCAGATCGCGGACGAACTGAATATTAAACCCGGCACGCTGAAAAACTGGGTGGGGAAATATCGAGAGTTTGAACACGAGCCCGTGAATCAAGGGGAGACTCTTCGTGAGCAGTCGCAGCTCATAGGCGATCAGAAACGAGAAATTGAAGATCTAAAAGAAGAGATTGCAATTCTAAAAAAGGCCATGCACATCTTCAGCAAAGAAAGGAACTAAGGTTCCAATTCATCGAGGATCATCGCTCCGAGTTTCGATTGGAGAAGATGTGCAGCGTTTTGCAGGTGTCCAGGAGCGGCTATTACAAATGGCGTGCATCCGAGACATCGGAGTCACGCAAGCGTAAAGAGCAGATAACAAATCGCATTAGGTGGCACTTCCACGATTCGGATGAAACCTACGGTAGCCCACGAATACGCAAAGAACTGGTAAAGGAAGGCTGGGTCGTATCGGAGCGAACGGTTGGTCTTATTATGCGTGAACAAGGCCTGCGCTCCTGTATGGCGCGAAAATTTAGAGTCATGACAACCGATGCTAACCATGATCTGCCCATAGCTCCCAATGTCCTTGAACAAGATTTTAAGGCAACCAAACCGAATGAAAAGTGGGTAGCGGATATTACCTACATTCCCTGTCGTCAAGGAAAGCTCTATCTCGCCAGCATTTTGGACTTGTACACGAAACAAATCGTTGGATGGAGACTCAGTGACCGAATGACAACGGACCTCGTTATGGATGCTTTGAAGCAGGCATATACCGAAAAAAAGCCTGGAAAAGACCTGATTCACCATTCTGACCGCGGCTCTCAGTATGCTTCTAAGGAGTACCGAAAACAGCTAGAAATCTACGGAATGAAGCCAAGTATGAGTCGTAGAGGAAACTGTTATGACAACGCCTGTATCGAGGCTTTCCACAGTATCTTGAAACGTGAATTCATCTACAGTAAACCGAAATTCAGGACGAAAGAAGAAGCTCAACAAAAGCTTTACCGGTATCTGGAGTTCTTTTACAACAGAAAAAGATCCAACAGTACCATTGGTTATATGTCCCCGGTACGTTTTGAACAGCTCTACTACGAGAATGCAGCTTAACTTCTAAAGGTGTCCACTTTCTTGACAGAAGAGCA
>NZ_PDHM01000032.1 GCF_002573715.1 Paenibacillus sp. EZ-K15
GAGTCTGTAAAATAAATTGTGTAAACTCCCAAATCTATTAAAATGGAAGTAATAGAAAGGTTGGGGAGAACACATGGGACTCTGGACAAAAGAGCAACTGCGAGCGTTCATTAAGGAGAATAAGCTGGTCACGGCTCAGGATGCGCAAAATGCCTTGAAAGAACTGTTTGCTGAAACGCTGCAGGAGATGCTGGAAGCCGAATTAGACACGCATTTGGGCTACGAGAAGCATGAGGTTAAGGCCAAGATGACACCGAATAGCCGTAATGGCAAAAGCAAGAAGTCGGTGATCAGCGAGTACGGGGAGCAGGAAATCACGGTTCCACGGGATCGGCTGGGAGAGTTTGAACCGATCGTGGTCCAGAAACATCAAAAGAACGTAACCGGCATCGAGGACCAGATTATCGCGCTGTATGCCAAAGGTGTCAGTACCCGGGAAATTCAGGACCATTTGCAGAATCTGTATGGCATCGAAGTGTCGCCTACCCTCATCTCCAATGTGACCAACAAAATCGTGCCCCTCATAAAAGAATGGCAGAATCGGCCACTTCAAGGCATATATGCCGTCGTGTACATGGATGCCATTCACTTTAAAGTGAAGCAGGACGGAGCCATCGTGAACAAAGCCGCCTATATGGTTATTGGCATTGATCTGGATGGGAACAAAGATGTGCTGGGTATGTGGATTGGCGAAAATGAATCCAGCAAGTTCTGGCTCAGTGTACTGAATGACCTCCGAAATCGCGGGGTTCAGGATATCCTCATCATCTGTGTAGACAACTTGAGTGGCTTCTCTGAGGCGATCACTGCCTGCTATCCAAAAACCGAAATCCAGAAATGCATTATTCACCAGATCCGAAATTCGACTCGCTATGTGTCTTACAAGGACCTCAAGAAAGTGACTGCCGATCTGAAGCCGATCTACAAAGCGGCCACAGAGGAAGGGGCACTGCTCGAATTGGACCGATTCGAGGAAGTCTGGGGCGTCAAATATCCACTCATCGTCCGCTCCTGGCGAAATAACTGGGAGGAACTCTCGACCTTCTTCAAATACCCGCCCGAAATCCGTAAGCTAATCTATACCACCAACATGATCGAGAGTTACCATCGGCAGCTCCGCAAAGTGACCAAGGGAAAAAGTATTTTCCCGACGGACGAAGCCTTGCTTAAAATGCTGTATCTGGCTACGATGGATGTCACCCGTAAATGGACAGGACGTGTGCAAAACTGGGGGCAAATGCTACTTCAATTGTCCGTCTTTTTTCCAGATCGAGTGAGCAACTACTTGCGCTAAAAACGCCAAAATCCCCCTCGGGGGATTCCTTGGTAAAGAGTTTACACAAAATTATTGACAGACCC
>NZ_PDHM01000033.1 GCF_002573715.1 Paenibacillus sp. EZ-K15
TCAGATTGTCGAGAAACCCTGTGCTTTTTTCAAAGTACAGGGTTTCTCCCTTTTTAAGTGGTCACTTCAAGAGGGAAAATGGGGGATTACCCCCTGTTTTCCAGGCGATCCAGGTGGATCGCTATCTTCTTCATGTTTTGTACGGTTGCCGTCATCAGGGCCTGTTCCCTGACGTTTTGCAACCCGCGCAACCGGCAATAGCGAAACCCATGGAGCTCTTTGGCATCCGCGAAGCTTCGCTCAATCGTTTCTTTTCGTTTACGGTATAAATACTTGCCGGATCGACTGAGCCGGTTGTTTCGCACCCATTCCTTGCTGTCTTCCCAGACATGGCGCGTAACGACCTTCCGGTGATTCCGTGAACGGGTACATTCCTCCAGCATCGGGCAAGTCTTGCAGTGCTTCGGATCCGAGGCATATTGTCGGTATCCTTCTCGATTCGTGGTACGGTACAACAATTCATGCTGGAGCGGACAAATATATCGGTTGCGCTCGGCATCATAGGTAAACTTCCATTTCGGAAATAAGCCTTGGGTCGGATGAAATCTCCGGTGAGCAATCACGCCAAAGATCCCCCGTTCCTGCAATCCTTTGCAGATGGGGGTTGTTAAATAGCCTGAATCCAGGGCAACGGCTTCAACTTCAAAACCAAATCGCTCTCGTTGGCGATCCAATCGCGACAAATACGGTACAGAATCATGAACGTTTCCCGGTGTGACGTGGACATCGGTAATCAGATTGTATTTCAAATCAACGGTCCGGTGATCTAAATAAAAGAATCCTTCAGGTTTACCATCGCGAATCATATAACCGCTATCCGGGTCGGTTTTACTCACTTTGATTTCTTTCTTCTCGACCACATCCTCTCTGGGTTTTAAAGCTTTTTTCCATGCGCCTTCCGGTCGGCTTCTACCGCACCATTAAGTTCGTCCATGTAATCTCGTGTGTTTTGTAGAACCTGCTGCTTGGTGTACTGGTGCTTGTTCGCATTGGCCTTCACATGCGTGGAATCCGAAACCAGGACCCGTCCGCCGACCATGCGGTGCTGGATTGCTTGCAGCACAATCTCATCGAAGATATCTTGAAAGATATTGGTGTCTTTGAAACGAGTCCGTCGGTTCCAGCTAATGGTGGTATGGTCTGGAACTTTGTCGGTCAATCCCAAACCAAGAAACCAACGGTATGCCAGATTCGTCTGAATCTCGCGTTCCAATTGACGCTCCGAACGAATGCCGTAAAAATAACCGAGGAAAATCATCTTAAATAACACGACAGGGTCGATGGCTGGTCGCCCATTATCAACACAGTAAAGCGGACGAACCTTTTCGTCGATGAAAGAGAAATCGATATACTTGTCCACTTTACGAAGCAGATGATCTTGAGGAACCAATTCTTCAATCGAAACAAACTCGTAAGCCTGCTGTTTTTCTCGGTTAGAACGCAACATATTTAACACCCTTCCGAACGGTTTATTTACAAATATTATACAATATTAACGCGGTGTCGTGTTGAATTAAATACACAAAAAATAGCTGTCGAGACTTTCTCGACAGCCTG
>NZ_PDHM01000019.1 GCF_002573715.1 Paenibacillus sp. EZ-K15
TTTGTCTTAGTAGGTTTATTATTACTACAAGTTTAAGAGGTGTCCACTTTTTATTCTAGGTGCATATTGTTTATTATCTTAATTATTATTGGAGTTACCCCAACTTTTTATAGATTCAACAAACGAATAAATCTATTAGAAGAGCGCATTAGCAAACTTGAAAACAAAGATTGAATATCAGAGCGTAAAAAAAACGGCCTAACCCACAAGGAAAAGGCTGTTTGCTTTATTATCTGCAATCTTCTTTTTTGAACGTTCCAGCATCGTCTGTACCACACTTTTTGTAATCCCCATCTCTAGGGCCACCACAGACAGCTGGCTGCGAGTACGACTGGATAGTAACGGTGCGCTGTAGTCCTAATATATGGTGTGTGCCCCTCCTCGCTCCTCCATAGGGCGAATATGGAGCCATTCGATACTGTACATTGGTTAGCATACTCAAGGCTAAACCCATAATGGTGATCCACATTTCGTTCCTCCCTTAAGTCCATAATGTAATCTAATATCATTCATAACATTGACGTTAACGTGGAAGTCAACCGCAAAAAACGCCGCATTGTCTATAAGACAACACGGCGCTTTCTATTTAGGCAGTATCTTATCCCAATTTCTGTATCCGATACACCAAGCTGTCAAAATCCCCGCGCAGCGGCAGCTCGATCCCGATGTTCATGAGTGCCCTGCCGCTCCACGTACCTTCAAGCCCCTCGATGCCATACGACTGATCGGCTTGCAGTCCGGTCAGCTGCAGTCTCGGCAGCGGCTCGCCCAGCTTCTGGCTGTGCAGGAACGCAAACAGCACGTTGTCGCTGCCGTCTTCGCTGCCGTACTGCACGGCCATTACGCCTTTATGCCGAAGCGAGTCGCGGCGATACTGGCTGCCGAACTGAACCAGATGGCGAATGGATTTATACTGCGCCACATATTCGGCTGATTCCGCAACCAGCTCATCGCTCCACTCATTCAGGTTGGAGCCGATGCCGAGCGTTCCCATCATGGCGCTGTGGAAGCGGTATTTCAGGGATACCTGTCTGCGATTCATCCCTGTCGGCGACTCCGTCACCCAGCAGGTCATCATCCGCGGAGCATACGTGTACGAGAACCCCTCCTGAATGCTGAGGCGGTCAAAGGCATCGGTGTTATCGCTCGGCCAGGATTGGTCGGCATACCGGAAGATGCCCAGATCGATGCGCGCTCCGCCGCCGGCGCAGGTTTCAAACGCCACATGCGGGAATTTGCGCCGAAGCTCTGCCCAGATCTCGTACAGGCTCTGAACGTGGCGAATCCAGATCTCCTTCTGGCGGTGAAGCGGATGATCCTTCATGCCGGGTTCAGTCACAGTCCGGTTCATGTCCCATTTAATGAACTTGATGTCATGCTTCTCCAGCAGGTCCGTCATAAACCGCAAAATGTAAGCCTTAACCTCCGGCTTCGAAATGTTCAGCAGCAGCTGATTGCGAAGCTCCGAGCGCTCCCGCGTCTCGAAATGGTACACCCAATCCGGGTGCTCCCGGTACAGATCGCTGTCCGGATTGACGGCCTCCGGCTCCACCCAGATGCCGAAATCCATGCCGAGCTCATGCACCTTGTCAATCAGCTCGCCGAGACCGTTCGGGAACTTCTTCCGGTTCACGAACCAATCGCCAAGCCCGGCGCGATCATGGTTGCGTCCGCCGAACCACCCGTCGTCCACAACGAACAATTCCACGCCCATGCACGCGGCTCTTTCGGCCAAAGCCATTTGATCCTTGGCATTGACATCGAAGTACGTCGCCTCCCAGGAGTTATACAGGACCGGTCTCGTATCGCGGCCCGGCAGGACATCCGAATACTGATAGCGGTGCAGCCGCCGGCTCATCCCGCCAAAGCCGCCGCTGCTGTATCCCCCGACGAAGCCGGGCGTATCGAAGGCTTCTCCCGCTTCCAGCACCCACTCGCTGTCGAAATCATTGATGCCTCCGGTCACCCGAACATGATCGAACACCGTCCGCTCGGCCGTAATCTTCCAGTTCCCGCTCCAGGCCAGCGCCCCGAACCAGACCTGCCCCGCCGATTCCGTGGCATGTCCGTCATCCAACGCAAACCACGGGTTGGCATGGCTGTCCGTAAAACCCCTACGGGATTCCAGCACCTTCTTTCCTTCAGTGAGGAAGGTGCTGCGCAGCTGAAATTCACCGGACCATTTTCCCGTCACGTGCGTGAGGCGGTATTCCGCCAGATAGGGGATGACCCATGCCGCGGATTGCACGTTCTCCAGCACGATATCCGCCTCGCCGCGGTTGACGATCCGGGCCGAACGTTCGATCAGGTCGCACTCGGGAACCGCCCGGTAGGACAGCTCCACTTCAAGCGGGTACGCTTCGTCCTTCATGACGATGATCAGCGTCTCCCTGCCTTCCGTCTGCAGCGTGCGATGTCCGGCATAACGAACCGCCAAGTCCCGCACACCATCCGGCATTCGGACCTTCAGGCTGGGCTCGCTGTATTTGACGCCGCCCCAGAAGCTGTATTCCTCCACCTCCGAATGGACTTCCGCGTCAAACGAGCTGTGTGATCTCGGCCGCAGCAGCGGCGCCGCGTCTTCGATCGCGACCGGCTCTCCCCAGTATAGATGCTGCAGATTGCCGCTGTCGTTGATGCCGAACAGATAGGAGCTGTTATCGGTTTGTATCGCAAACACGCGAAACTGTTCTTGGTATTGAATGGTCACAGAATATCATCCTTCCGATTCGTGTTGATATAGTTTTTGCCTGCGCAAGAATAAAAGGAGAGCCAAAAGACGAAGCATCTTTTGACTCCCCTTGGCCAGATTATTTGCCCCACAGCTCTTGACGTTTGTTGAAGTTGTCCGTATAAATCTTTTCCAGCTTGGCCAGACCAGCCGCCTCGATCTCGGCCATCATCTGGTTATAGGATTCCACCACTTGGTCCTCGGACGGCGACAGGGCCATCTTCAGGAAATATTTATTAATGGTGTCGTTCACCTTCGTTTCCATAATGGCTTCCGGCGTTCCGCCAGCCGGACCCAGGTTGTCGTACGGCGCCGTATCAAACGACGTATCGGCCAGGTTCTTGATCGCCAGATCCGTGACCGGATCGGTCTGGTAACGGCCCATCAAGTCATACGGGGTTCCGTCCTCGCCGGGACCGTTCTTGATCATCCAGGTCCACTTGCGAATGCCCGTCGTACGGGAAGCTTCGTCCCAATTCTTCTTGAAGGCGTCCAGCACTTCTTGTCTTGGTACATGCTTGCCGTCCTTCATGTCCCAATGCTCGCCCTCTACTCCCCACATCAGCAGATACTGGCCTTCCTCGCTGGCCAGGAAATCCAGAAGCTTCATCGTCCGGACCGGATCCTTGTTGGAGCGGCTGATGGCAACGCCGTCCCAGCCCAGGGAGCTCTTCGGTCCGTAAGTGGCCTCTTCCGGCTTCACGCCCGGGGCCAGCACTTTATATTGGTAGAACTGACGCTCTTCCTCTGTTGCCTTATCGGCTGCTTCGGTTTTGAGCAGCGCATTCGCATTTCCTACATTCCAGAGTGCTTCCGCCGTGGCAAATACGTTGCCGTTGCCGAGCTTCTGCTCGAACTGCTTGGTCTTCATCGTTGCCCATTCTTTATCGAGCAGGCCTTTGCGGTAAAGGGAATTCAGATATTTGACCATTTCGAGATAACGCGGATCGCGGACGTCCTTCTTCAGCCCCCCGTTCGTTTCGTAATACGGCATCATGCCGTACATGCCCTTGAAGCTGCCGGTCACCGCTCCGACATTCTCGCCGTTGAGCGTCATCGGAATGCTCTCTTTTCCGTCGATGGTTGGATATTTCTCCTTAAACTTAACGAGCAGCTCCTCGAATTCCTCCGCGGTAAACGGTTCCCCGTTGTTCACCTTATCGCCGACGCCCAGCTCCTTCATAATATCCATGCGCATCATAAATCCGAATACCGGGTACTGCTCCAAGCCGTACCAGTTGGAGAAATAATAATTGTTGCCGTCCTCGCTTCGCGTTTTGGCGAGCGTGTCGCCGTACATTTTTTGGATATTCGGTCCGTGCTCTTCAATCAGGTCATTCAGCGGGATCACCGCGCCCGAGGTAATATACTTGTTCATGATATCGCTTCCACGACTCATCAAAATAACGTCCGGAAGATCGCCGCTGGCCAGCATCAGATTCAGCTTCTCAACCGGATTGCCCGTAGGCTGCTGGATCTCGACGGTCACGCCTGTTTTTTCCGTAATCACTTTAGCGACCGGATTCGTAAAGGCATCCCCCGTGTTTTGGTCAAACCAGGTTAACGTGATCGGCGCGCTGCTGTCCGCATTCGTACCGCTGTCTCCGCCCGATGCCGCCTTCTGGTTGCCGCCGCAAGCCGAAAGCGTTGTCATAACGAGGGCTGCTGCCAGAATCAATTTTAATTTCTTCATTCCCTGAACCCCTTTCTAAGGTCGTCATATTCAAAAGCTCGAATATATCTATCATTGTAAAAATCGGGAGTTCATTGATCTATAACGCAATCTTACAATCCATGATGCAAAATGTCTTTCATTCAGGGTAACGCCTGCTGCGGGTCCCGTTCGTTTGCAGGATGCCTATCGAAGATTACAGGTATCCGAATGGTCACCGCGGTTCCGATGCCGAGCCGGCTGAAGATGCTGACGCCATATTCTTCCCCGTAGGTCAATTTGATCCGGTCATCCACATTTTTCACGCCGTATCCAGGCAGATTATCCGATTTGTTCAGCGCGTGATCGAGCTGTTCGGGCTTCATCCCGATGCCGTCGTCGATGACCTGGAGCAAGATGTCGTCCCCCTCCTGCTTGAGCTTCACGTTAATGTTGATTCCCGATTCGTCCCCAATGGCATGATTAATGCAGTTCTCGATGAACGGCTGCAGAATCAGCTTGATCGTCGTGTTCCCGAACAGCTGCTCATCCAGGTCGTAATGCATATGAAGCTTGTCCCGGAACCGGATCTTCTGGATCGCGACATAATTCTTCACTAGATTGATTTCCTGCTCCAGCAGAATGATGCGCTTTCCTTTATTCAGCGACACCCTGTAATACTTGGCCAAATAATTGACCATCTGGTACACCTGCATAGCCCCTTCTTTGATCGCCAGGGAAGAGATCGAGGACAAGGTGTTGTACAGAAAATGGGGGTTGATCTGGGCCTGGAGCGTATTCAGCTCCGACTCCTTCCTTGCGATCTCCTTCACGTACACGTCATGGATCAGGGATTGTATGGTCGAGGCCATCTTATTGAACGCAAAGGACACTTGACCAATCTCGTCATGTCCCATCGGCTTAATCGACAGCCGGAAATCTCCGCGCTCCACCTTCCGGATCTGCTGCAGCAGCACCTCAATGCGCTTGGTCATGACCTTGGTCGTAAAATAGAGCATCAGGATGGCAATGCCAATTGCCAGTACGGAGAACCAGATGACGTTCTTGGTCGCCTGATTCGCATTGGCCAGCAGCTCGTCGTAGGGCACGGTGATGACCGTGGACCAGCCGTTGCTGAGCTTTTTATACGTGAAAAAACGCTCCTGGCCGTTAATCTTCATATCGAATGAACCCGCATCCCGGGTCATCCGCTCCTGAATCGGAAACACGTCGAACAGTTTGTTCGATTGGAGGTTCTGATCTCCCGTGCTGATCACGCCGCCAAACTCGTCGATAATATAGACGCTTTTGTTGTCGTTCTCCATTTTGATCAGGGAGTAGAATTCGTTCGCGTTAATGTCCATGGTCAAAATCCCGTACGGATGCTGCAGGCTGAAATAACTTAACGAACGGGCAATGGTGATATGTGCATCATCGGCCTTGAAATTCCCGGAATGGAAGTACACCGTATTGCCGGCGGCATCCAGCACCTGCTCCTCCTTCGCCCGGGGCAGCTCTTCCGTATATTTGACGTATTGGCCGTCGGAATAAAGGGTATGGTTCCCCGTATAAATCGTGATGCCCAGAATGTTGGCATTCAGGGTCATCAGGGACGGCAGCGTCCGGTTGATATATTGGAAGGCATCCAGATAATAGTACGCCTGCTCATAATCGGTAGACAGATAATTGCGGAGCTGCGCATCCATGTAGAGGATGTTCGACAGCTGATTGTAATACTCCAGCCGCTTCTCCACGTTGGTGTTAATCTGTGCCAGCGATCCGCCCAAGGCCGTATAGGTATGCTCCGTAATCGTGCTGCGGGTCGAAGAATACGAATAATAGATCAGCAGCGAGAACGGCAGGATGATCACGATCAGAAAGATGAAAAAGAACTTGTGCCGGAGCCGCCAATTGGTGTATGCGCGTAAGTGCGCGAACGGGAAAGCCCCTGCCAGACGGCTCCACGGGCCGGACGGGCTAGATGTTTTTGCGGTATTCATTCGGCGTAACTCCTTGGCTTTTTAAGAATAAGGAAATGAAGTAGGATGTGCTCTCATAACCGACCCTTTGGGCGATGTCCTGCACTTTGAGCGAATCGTCGGCCAGCAGCTCCTTGGCTTTGTTCAGCCGGATTCTCGTTAGGTAATCATGGATCGTCATCCCGGTTTTCTCCTTAAAGATGGAACGCAGGTAGTTGGGAGACAGATATACCTGATCGGACAAGCTGTTGATCGTGATGGCCTGGTGATAGGTCTGGTCGATCGTCGTGCGCACCTGGTGCACCAGCCTTGCATTTTTGTCCATGAACCGGTGTTCCAGCGTCCGAATCGCATGCCCGGCGAAATCCATGATGATTGCTTCGATTTCAATAATGGTTCGGCACTGATAGATGGCATGGTAAAGCTCCGCACGCTTGTGGCTCTCCGTGATCGGTTCGTGGATCCCCTCCAGCAGACGCTCCACCAGTCCGATGGCAAAGTCGCACACTTCGGTTTTTCGGATTCGCAGCATGACCAGCCGGTTGAAGTAATCCCGCAGCTTCTGCGCTGCCTGCTCGGATGCCAGCTGATGAATGTCCTCGAAATAGGCCGTTTCTTGGAAAGGAGGAATTTGCCGGCTCTCCAGCAGCCGCAACACGTCCTTGGCATAGATGACTCTCCCGTTCCCGACGTAAAACATCTCCTCCAACATCACCCGCGTCTCCCGGTATAAATCCTGGATGCGGGACAGCTCTTCCGGCTCCTCGTTCACGGCCGCGGTCATCGTAAAGCCCAGCGTATCCTGCATCCGCTTCAGCAGATCCTCCCACGTAAAGCGGCTCAGATGGCTGGCGGCATCCATGAAGATGCCCAGCTCGCCTTCCCGGCAGATGACCAGATCCGCCTCGAGTTTCTTGTCCGCAAGCCACTCCTCCATATGCGTCTGCAGGCGCGCCATGCCATCCTCGAGGGACAGCCCCGGCTGCGCAGCGTGCGGAGCATCGATGCCAAGCAGCGTAAGGGTATACGTTCTCGGCTCCGTATGGCGGGACAGCTTATGGTAGCTGGCAGCGAGGTTTCGGAATCGCTCCTCGTTCTGCTCGAATATCATCTCTCGTACAATATTGGATTTGGTCACGCGAATGGAGCGGTTCTTCATCCGCACTTCCTCGCAGCGCCGTTTGACTTTATCGATAACGCTTACAATTTCGCTCAGATCCAGCGGCTTCAATAAATAGCCGACGGCTCCCACGTTTAAGGCCGACTTCACATAATTGAATTCATCGTGTCCAGTCAGGAAGACGAACTGAATCCAGTCGAATAACTCACTCACCCGTTTCGCCATATCGAGCCCGTTCATGACGGGCATCTGGACGTCCGTCAGTACGATATCGGGCTGAATCACCTCGATCTTCTCAAGGGCATCCCTGCCGTTCAGGGCAGTTCCGGCCACATATATCCCCATCTCTTCCCAACGAATATAATCTCGGATCATCTCTAGCTCTAGCTCTTCGTCATCTACGAGAAAAATGCTATACATGCTCATACCCCCTGTGTCGGCTTTATCCCTTCATATTATAGCGATTTCGTTATTTTAACTATGGGAACAAGCAATGTAAGTTATTTTCAAGCATCTTTCGTTACATTGTCATATCGACACTCATTTTTTCCGAGTCTTATAATTTGAGTTAACTTGAGATGCGAGGTGCCCCATATGAAACCTGCTACAACCTTACAGACGCGGAGTGACTTGAACTTAAGTCCTCATCGAAAAAGCCGCTGGGCCATGCTGAAGCAGCAGAAGTATCTATTCCTGATGATGCTGCCCGGACTGATCTGGGCCATTGTGTTTGCGTATACGCCCATGGTTGGTCTATACATGTCCTTCGTCAATTACCAGCCGACGCTCGGCGGCTTCTGGTCGACCCTGTTTACGAGCGAGTTCGTCGGCCTGGAATGGTTCCGTTACTTCTTCAACAACGGCGATTTCTGGATCGTCATGCGAAATACGCTGGCCTCCACGCTGATCACGCTTCTCTTCTCCTTCCCGATGCCGATCCTGATCGCCATCGCGATTAATGAGATTAAGAATGTGAAGTTCAAAAAGACGGTGCAAACCGCCTCCTATCTTCCCTATTTCATATCCTGGGTTATCGCGGCCAACATCATCGTGACCCTGCTCTCCTCGGACGGCGCGATTAACGGCATATTGAAATTCCTCCACATTACCGATGAAAGCGTTTTATTCCTGCAGAACGGCAAGTACTTCTGGTGGATCGTCGCGCTCGGCAATACGTGGAAGGATATGGGATACAGCTCGATTATGTATTTGGCAGCCATCTCGTCCATCAACCAGGAGCTCTATGAAGCGGCCAAAGTCGATGGTGCCAACCGCTTTAAGCAGATCCGGTACATCACCCTGCCCCACCTGAAGCCAACGATTGTCATTTTGCTGATTCTGGCGCTTGGCGGCATCCTGAACGCGGGCTTCGACCAGCACTTCCTGCTCGGCAATGACCTGACGCGGGATTACTCCGACGTCCTGTCCACCTATTCTTTCCGCTACGGTATTCAGAACGGCATGTTCTCCTATGCGGCAGCCGTCGGCATGTTCAGCTCCGTGGTGGCGTTCATCATCGTGGTCATCGTCAACTATACGGCGAAGAAGCTGAACGGGCAGTCCCTATTCTAAACCATAAGGAGGTACATCCATGTTAAGCAAAAAAACCGTGCTTGAGCGTATCTTCGATGCCTCTTTATACCTGTTCCTGACCGGCATCTTTCTCGTAACCTTCTATCCGTTCTGGAACATCCTGGTCATCTCCTTGAACGATGCGACCGATACGATGCGGGGCAATCTGTTCTTCTGGCCGCGCGTGCCAACCATCGAGAGCTACCTGACCATCTTCCGGAATCCGGAGATCTGGAGCGCCATCAAGATCACCGTGCTGCGTACTGTCGTCGGGACGGCGGCATCCATCTTCTTCATCACGCTGCTCGCCTATCCGCTCAGCAAGCGCAATCTGCTCGGGTGGAAATACTTCTCCTTCTTCTTTGTGTTCACGATGTATTTCGGCGGCGGGCTGATCCCGACGTATATGATCATCAAATCCCTGGGGCTGATCGACTCCTTCTGGGTCTATATCTTCCCTGGCTTAATCGGCGTGTTCCTGATGATTCTGGTGCGCACCTTCATGGAGCAGATCCCCGGCGAAATCGAGGAATCCTCCAAAATCGACGGCGCGAACGACCTGCAGACGTTCTTCCGCATCATCATGCCGCTGTGCGTGCCGGTGCTCGCCACGATCGGCCTGTTCCTGGCCATCGGCCACTGGAACTCCTGGTATGACTCCTATGTGTATACCTACAAGCCGGAGCTGAAGACCCTACAGGCCGTCCTGGTCAAAATCCTCAACCAGTTCCAGACCGCCGGCATGATGTCCGATGCGCAGCAGCTGGCGCAGGGCTCCAAGCGGATCCCGGTCTCCAGCGAAAGCATCCGGATGGCGGTGACCATGGTCGCCACGCTGCCGATCATTATGGTGTATCCTTTTGTGCAAAGGTATTTTGTGAAGGGGATTATGATGGGGGCTATCAAGAGTTAGATTGTGGGAAAAAAGAGAGCCCTTACCGGGAGGGGTAAGGGCTGGATTCTCAAACTAGTATTGTATATATAAAGAATCAGTAAGTAATTTAGTTAACATCTTTGGCCTTAGGATTCATCCAATTAGGAGTGGCCATTTATCGTTAGAGTAAAGTGCATATTCTATATCCTCAAAAAAATCTTTGCCCACTCTTTTTACTATCTGTATCTCTCTAGTTTTCATTACTTCTATTGAAGAATGATCCCCCAATAAAGCCAATAGAACTAAAATTGTTTTTAAAGTTGTTTCAGAATTGTTACTGAGCAAAAGTTGGCTATGTAGCCATGGCTTCAAATAATTTGCTAACTCATCTAAATTACTTTTATTAATAATTAGAACTTTATTAGTAGTTAATGATTGATTCATAGAGGGAATTACTTTTTTCATAAAAGCCGCTAATCTTTTTACATTATTTTCCGAATTGATTAAGTGTGAAATAATTACCGAAGTGAAGCCATCATCTAATTCAAAACATTTATACAGTAATTCCAACTCTTTATCAGTTTTTATTCCTTCCCATCTGGTAAGTATTCTAAGTTTTGATTCCATACTCACTTCTTTACTATTAATAAAATTATCAATAAGATTAATTGGGACATTTTCATCCATCTCCATGAAAGTTAGAATTAAAAATTCAGTGTAATGGATACTCTTATTATCAATTGCTTTCAATAAAATTGCAGAATCACCTTTACAAATTTGAGCTACACTTGAAGGAATCCAGTGAAACAAGTTTGGACTGATACCTGGGCTTTCAACAATTTTCAAAAGTACTGGCAAAGCTTCAACTGCCTGTAACTCTCCAAGAGAGATGATGATTTGCTCTTTAACTCTCCCTGTTTTTTTAGTAATTTGATCTAACATTAAAGGAATAGATTTTTCCGCATTATGTTTGGCCAAACATCTATATATCCATCCTTCTAGTTCGTTCTCGTACCTATTTTTTTTCAACCCATCAATAAGTAAATCTGGAGTATCAGATAAGGATGAATAATTAAGATATCGAATTGCGTTTAAAGCTAGGCTCACGTTGCTTCCGTTAACAATATCTATGAGTTCATTTCGTAATTCAATTTCTTCAATCTCAAGATACCAAGAACTAATCCATGTACTTACATTGGGGTTTTTATAATATAAAAGTTTTTTGAAAACATCCTTTTTATCAATTCCGCTTCTGTTATGTAGACTTTCGACTATGTAACGCCGAACATAATCATCCTTTCGATTATCCAACAATAAAGCTAGTAATCGATTAGTGTTTTTTTCTCCATTATAAGCCGTTAATAAATTTGCAAGTTTATGCGCGCAAGTTGAACCATCATTACCATCGGCGATAATTTCAAATAATTCAACTAAAAAACCTTCTATTTCTTCATTTTTTTTAAAATACGAAACAGTATCAATTATCTCATTTAATCTATTTAAATTTGATCTATTGTTTATAAACAAAATTTTAAAATGTTCCAAAATACTTACTTGATTTTGTTCCACAAAAATGACATCCAAATCACCACTTGGTAAACCTAATAATTTTGGTAAAATACATGTGTGGAATTCAATATCATGTTTAATCACAGCATGTAAAATATCCTTTTTTTCGTTAATATCTCCGGTTTTAAAAAACCATTTAGTAGAAGATTCTGCTACATAGTTTATTAACCCTTGTTGTTTTATTATATTTTCACGTTCTTCATTACTAAATAAATCAAGTTTCAAACATAGAACAGATAATATATAATCACGAATACCGCTAAAGTAAAACCCAATCATTGATCGGCCAGTTAAATCTGTATATTTATAAAGTATGCTATCTGCAAAAAAACGAGCTGGAAGAATCTGATCAATATTCAAATTAAGCAAATTATTCAATTTATCTTCCTCTATTTGGGGGTTACCTATTTTTATTAATGCCGAGGCCACACCAACTAACAATTTCATACTTACATCAGGAGAATCATGTTTTTCTAATTTTTTTGAAATATATCTTTTATAAGTTTCTCTTGTCGATGAATTATTACTTAATGGTTTGTTTTCCAAAAAACATACTTCACTCGTTACTCTTAAAAAGAATGGATTTTTTAGTTCTTTTATATCTTCAGCACGAGTTATATCAATTTTAAAAACTTCTGAATACTTTTGTAATGCTATCCTTGACTCATTAGAATTAAAAATAGAAAGGCATGAAACCGGATAAATATTTTGAGATAAAAGTGTATTTACCCCTTTATGCTTTATAAATGCATTCCAGTAATCCGTTTTGCAAGAAATACATAATTTTATTCCCAAATCATTACATACTTCGCTTAATTCATTTAGTTGTTGAACTTTGTCAGTAGAATCCCATTCATCAATAGCATCGATTATCAAGAATAGAGGCTTTCTGTGCTTCCGAATTAAATAACTAATTTTTTTGAATAATCTTTCAGTACTCTCTTCACTAGAGAAGAATCTATTAAAATCTCTTTGTATTTTTTTGAAAAGTGATCCATTCAACAAAGTTCCCGAATAAAATAATATTGGATTATTTAGCTGATAGCTATCTACAAAATTTAGCATAGTATTTGTTTTTCCAGTTCCAGCATCTCCTATTAATGCAAATGTACTTTTTTCGTGTTGATTTACAAACAATTCAAAAGATTCTTCTGCAATGTCCCTATTTACGTATAATTCTGATATATATTTTTTATCAAACTTATTAAAATAGTCATCCTCTTTAGAGGATTTAAATATAGAAAGTTGTCTCTCGTTATGTAAGTTACAAAAAGTCAGTAAATTATCTAAAGACATTCCTAGAAACTGATGAAGAGCTTCATAACGCAGTTCAATTTCAGACTGGATACCACTTATTGTCCAATTAGAACTATACGGTTTCTCTACCTCTTCGCCACTTATAGTATTAAATACTTTTGTCTTGCTACCATTTGTAACTATTACGAATGGAGCCATTGGCTCCATTAACCTTGCATATGTTAGACCCTGGACTCGATCATCATCTGTTAAATTTACTCCTTCTGCTTTCACTTCAATTACGCATAGATTATCACTATCTCTTTTACATAAGATATCAAGTCGTCCATTAGCTATTCTCTGCTCTCTCCCATTCACATTGAATCGTCCTCTTCCTAGTGCAATTGTAAACTGATCTTCAAAACTCAGCTCATTAGGATTAAATCCACAATCAAATAGGAAAGGGAGAATTATGTTGTTTTTAATTTTTTCTTCATTCCACACATTGTAGCCCCATTTCAAACAAGTATTCAATCTATATAAACTTGCTTAACACATCGGAAGGACTTCCAGATTATTCTTCAAACGGCACACTTCTAACTTAGTTATTACGTATCACTCCGACTAAATAAGCAGTCACATTCACTTGTTGCTCTGCATGTTAAAATTTTTACAACAAGAATAAATTGATCGAAGAGCACGCGTACAACTTTCCAGATCCGCCTTGAATACTCTCTCTTAACAACATTAGTGCAACCCCCAAAATTCTCCAGCATCTATAGCACGGATTATTTAATATCCATTGATGTTATTCAATTACACCAACCTCCAATCATTGTAATTATCTTGTAGTTCCATTGAACCATATTTTGTTGAATAGCAGAAGAATTTGTTTAACATTCACTTTTGCGAAACTAGTCTGAGAGCGACTGAAATTAGCTAACTAATGATTGCAAAAGAAGAACCTCCGTTAATTATTTCAGAGGTTCTATTTACGTTTTATTCTAATTTAAATAGCTATCTTTCGTTATATGATAGACATTATAAAAATTTGTGGATAAGCTTAACTATAATATAGATACAGGTCATTGTTTCAAAGTCAAAACGCTCAGCAACTTCCTTAATTAGTCTTTGTGAAAATCACTTGGTTCCTCTTTCCTACCTCCCCCTGCCTCACCCCATACAACCTCCTTCCCCCCATAAAACACCTTCACACTTCCACTCTCATTCCCCTTCACCCTCGCCTCAACCAGCTTCCCGTTCTCCCAGCTCATATCCACCTCAATATTCCCTTTCGCCTTCAGCCCTTTCACGCTGCCAGTCGGCCATATCGCCGGCAGTGCGGGCAGGAGATGAATCTCGCCTTCGTGGCTTTGCAGCAGCATTTCCGCAATGGCGGCGGTACCGCCGAAGTTACCGTCGATGACAAAGATGTTCGCCTCCGCTCCGGCTACGCCGGGTTTGGAGTAGGTGAGCATATTGTCGAAGCACAGCTCCCCGATCAGGTGGGCGATATGCTGCACGGCCTGGTCCCCGTCATGCAATCGGGCGTAGAAGAGTCCGAACAGCGCCGCGGTAAATTCGATATCCTCCAGGTCGGCCCGGCTGTTCCGGTTCTCCAATGTCACTCGGGCTGCCGCAGCTAGTTCCGGCGTATGATGCGGCGTGATTTGGCTGCCGGGATACAGGGCAAACAGATGCGACAGATGGCGATGCTCCGGCTGCGCCTCCTCATAGTCCTCCAGCCATTCCTGCAGCTGACCCTTCTTGCCGATCATCAGCGGAGGCAATTGATCCAGCGCTGTCTGCCACTTCTGCTGAAGCTCCTCATCCACGCCCAGCGTCTGTGCTGCCTTCACGCAGAACGCCAGCAGATCCCGGACCAAGACCTGATCCATGGTCGGGCCCATGGACAGCTGCTGATGACCATCCTCCGGATGGCCGGTATAAAAGCTGTTCTCCGGCGAATTCGACGGACCTGTCACCAGCCAGCCATATTTCGGATGTACCGTCATATAATCCATGAAAAAGGCTGCGGCTTCCTTCAGGACGGGATAAGCCAACTCCTCCAGAAAAGCCTGATCGCGGTTGTACGCGTAGTGCTCTATCATATGCGTCGCGATCCACAGTCCGCCCGTCACGTTCAACCCCCAAGAAGTCCCCCACCCCGGCGAAGCAAATCCCCAGGCATTGGAGAATACATGGGCCACCCAGCCTTCGGCATCGTAATAATGGCGCGCCGCCGAGCGACCGGCCTCCGATAGCTGCTGGATATACCGCATGAGCGGCTCATGGCTCTCGCTCAGGTTCGCGGCCTCCGTCGGAAAATAGTTCATCTGGGTGTTCACATCCAGGTGATAATCGCAGCTCCAGGCCATTTTGTTGGCTTCGCCGTCATTCCATATGCCTTGCAAATGCATGGGCAGGATGGAGTCTTGTCGTGACCCGCTAATCGTCAAGTACCGGCCGTATTGATAAAACAACGCAAATAACGCCGGATCGTCCCCGTTGCCCTGCTTAAACCTGCCGATCCGCTCGTCCGTAGGCAGACTGGCATGCTCGGAGCTTCCCAGCTCCAATCGTACGCGGGCATACAGCGGCTGATAATCCGCCAGATGCTTGGCTCTCAGCGCGTCATATCCCAGCAGCACAGCCTGATCCAGCTGCAACGCGCTTTTCTCACGCCAGCTCTCACCTTCTTGACGGTAATCCGTATTCACCGCAAAATAAATCGCCGCCTCATCCGCTCCGGATACGTTTATGGTGTCATCCGTGCAGCTTACCTGCCCGCCTTCCGTTACGACGCGCAGCTGGCCTTGGCAGGACACCCCGCACTCCCCGTTGCTATGTACGCTTTCCAGCGCCTGTCCCTGGAATTCGATCGTATCCTTCCTAGTAACGACAGCATGAAAAGGACCATTTTCCCCTCGAATCGAAATGCGGAATGACACGCCTAACGAGCCAAGGCTGCTGCGAATCCGCGAAACGATGACCTGATCGGCATGGGAAGCAAAGACCTCTCGCGTCATCTCCGCTCCATCGATCTCGTAAAAAGAACGTGCCACCGCCTCCTGCAGATCCAGTTCCCGATGGAACAGCGGCTCAGCTGCTGCCTCTTGTTTCCCGCCCTCGGATGGCTTCACGTGATGGTCAAACTCCAGCACGACTTGGCATAGTCCCAGATTGGTGCCAAAATTCAATTTTTCCGGCTCCAGGTGCTTTTTGGCCAGTCGATCGCCTTCGCGATAATCGCCCTGGAAGAAATGTTTCCGCATCCGCTCCAAGTCCGCTTTGCTGTTGCTTCGCCCTTGAGCCGGCTCCGGCTGGCCGGACCAATAGGTGGTTTCGGTGATATTCCATATTTCTCTGTCAGGAGTGGATACCACCACATTCCCCATTCGGCCATTGCCGATCGGCAGCCCTTGCGACCAGCCCTGGGCCGGTTTCGTATACCAAAGCTTCATATCTGACATGTTGCATTCTCCTCTTCATTTCATTTTCCAGTATGGAGACAAGCACTACCCTTACAGCAAAAGCAAGAAATCGCGATTCCCGGATGGAGCCGAGAACCGCGATGAACTTGCAGTTGTTCATGATTAATCTATGACTTCTTGTTATGGATTAGGGACGATTTTATAAAGCTTGGATTCGGCCGCTTTTAGCGTCACATCCAGCGAAGAGCCAGACCCCGTCTGAGATTGGCCGCTCCATACATCCGTCACCGTATAGGACGCCGCCCCTTCCGCAGCGATACCGGCACGAACGAGATCCACGGTACGCTGTGCCGCATTTTGCGTATAGTTAAACACGGCTACATAGTGGGTTCCCTGATCGTCCAGCACGAATACGTTCGCTGCTTGCGTGCCCGTGTTGCCTTCTACCGGCCGGAACGCCTTGCCCTTCATCGCAAGCCCGTTTACTTCCGGATTCGTCAGCAGCGTTTCCATGTACTGCCGTGCCGTCGCATCGGTTACGTCATCCGAATTCAGGAAGACCGTGCCGGAGATTGCGGCCGCATTGACGCGCGACTGCGCGCCTTCGATCGATCCGCCTTTGGTTAAGTGCATATAGTCCGGATCGGTATAATGATAGATCGTTCCGTTCTGCCACCAGCCGTACGTCAGATTGTTCAATTGATATTCCGTGCTGCCGATACTTCCGTCGATATCGCACGAGATACGGCGGCTGTGCGCATATTGGCTAGGGAACAGCGGCGCGATGGAAGCGCTGATGAACATGGAGCCGTCCAGCACTTCATTCAGGTAAGCCATCCCTTGATTGTAGGCCTGGACGCCGGTTTGAACGTTGGCGTCATCATGCTTGCCTTCCATTGCTCCGTGGCTCAGAAAATCGATTTTGATATATTCAAAGCCCTTGCTCTTGAACTTATTCATGTAATAATCGATCCGCTGTTTCACGCCTGGATGTGTCGGATCTACGGCGTAAGCGCCGTCCAGCGTCGGCAGCACGTTTCCGTCCAAATCACGCAGCACGATATCGCCGTATTTATACTTGCCGTTCGTCCCTTCGACTTCCTGCTCCATATTGTTGCCCCAGTACACGAACGGCGAATAATAGATGCCGGCCTTCTGTCCATTGCTATGAATGAGCTGAACCAGATCCGTCAGCTGCTGATCCGTCATGTTATCCCAATAGGAATCGAGATTGATGTAGATATTGCCTTCATTGTTGAAGGAATGGTTCTGAATATGGTCTTTAAAATAATTCGAGACCGAAACTGCCTTGTCAAAGCTTAAATCGCTGGCATAAGCTCCCCAGCTGTTCCAGCCGACCGGAACGCCTTCAGGAATGTCTTCGCCAAAGGCTAACGGAGGCTGGATCGCTGCATTCACCTGGCCAAACTCCTCTAGCCCGGTCCGGTAGTCCTCGAAAAAGCCGACCATGATTTTCGGTGAAGCAATCTGCTTGCCCGTTACCTTTCCATGCGGGATCGTGTCCCACGTGGAGGTGGATGACGTAAATCCGCCATATACGCGCAGTTTGTTCAATTTGTCATTCGAGCCGCTCCAATAGATGCCGGTTTTCCACGTGTCATGCGTCACCGATCCGATAACGAGGCCGTTCCGGCTCGTATTATCATAGATAGCCGTAAGCTCCGAGCTGATATACAGACCATTGTTGAGGCCCGTATTCATCGACTTCGCCTGGTATCTGGACCAAGCATCATTATCGAACGGAACGACGAGAACCCGATTATCGTCATAGCTGCCGATGTCGATGCCGCCTCTTGCTTCCATCGCGATGGGTGCTATGTTCCCCGTAGTTATTGCGGAATGATGGGAAGCGACTGTTTCCGTAAGCAGATACGGCCCGTCTTCATAGACGTAATAGATCTGGCTGAGCGATGGCATTCCCACATCCTCATTCACGACCGTTACCTTGATGCCCTTGCCGGTTGCATCCTGGAATGGGACTACTTGATTTTTATAGAATTTATGATGTTTATAATCTTTACTTGCAACCATTCGGTCGAGCTGGATCTCGCTGTATAACCCCTTGGCAACCGCTTTGCCGTTCCAATTGTATTGCGACAATCCGGTCGAGGTGTTGTACAGCAGCTCATACGTCGGATTGGATACCTTGAAGCCGTTGGCATATTCGGTTAAGGTGATGGAGCCATAGCTCGTGGCTTTCTTTTGCTTGCCCAAATCGCCGATGCTGCCATCTGGGCCTGATCCGTCATCGCCGGCTGAATCAAAGGTCAGCTCAATCTTGTCAAAATCGGGCGAGTATCCGCCTGCATCATCGAACAGAATCGTGTTGCTGCCCTGATTCAAGTAGATTTGAATCTGATAGGTGCCGATCGTGTTCCAATCCGCTGTTTTCGGAAAACTGAAATTCTCCTTCTCCGCTCCGTTCACGGAGATCGAAGCCGCGCGGGAATCCCCGGAGATGTAGAACATGTTCATATTGTATATACCGGCCTTATCGGCCTGAATCTCGTTGAACGTCAGGGTGGAACCGCCGTACAGATTGCCGGCTTTTTGCCCGCCCGAACAGAAATCGCAATCGACCGCTCCTGCATTGCCGGTAAACGTGTTCTGAGATGCCTCAGCCTCGTAGGAAAGGATGCCTCCGGCCGCCTGACTCGGCTGCTGCGGTTCTGCCGAAGCGAGGGAGCTTCCTAGCACAGACCCCCCTAACAGAATCGATAAGAAGAGCATGAATGGCTTTTGGAAGAATTTGAACGGATGAATACTCACTGAACCTCTCCTCCTTCTATTGATTTCGGCTTAATTTCAGGATTTTCGATTCGGCTGGCGCCAGCTCGACCACAAGTGTACCCTCCGCTTGACCTGCCGTTCCTTCCCACACATCCAGGACCGTGTAGGAAGCGTGCGCCTCGAGGCCGCAGCGTTCCAAGGAAACCCCCTTCTGCTCGGACTCGGCTCCGTCAAAGTTAAATACGGCAATATACGTTGTTCCCGGTTCGCTTGGATGTGTCAGTACAAACGTATCCGCAGCCTGTTTCCCGAGATTCCCCTCTACAGGCACAAAGGTTCTGCCCAGTCTCGCAATCTCGATGATCGCCTCATTTCCCAGCCAGGTCTTGGCGCGCCATGCCGCTTCCTCATGCCGGAAGTCATCGCCCAGCAGCAGCACTGTTCCCGAGATCACGGACGCGGTCAGACGGCTTCGCCCTTCATGGCGGGTCGTCGAATCCTGGTTGAAGCTTTTATAGATCACGGCATGGTCCGGATCGTTAAAACGGTACAGCGTATCGTTCATCCACCACCCGTGTGTCAGCGAGTTCAGCAAATATTCCGTATCCTTGATCGTTCCGAACACATCGCAGGAAATTCTGCGGCTGTGCGCATAGGAATAAGGAAACAGCGGGGCAATCGACAGGTTGATGAAGAACGGTCTGCCGATCCGCTCCGGGGAGAGTTTATCCGTCAGATACGACAGGCCGTAATTATATGCAGCGATCCCTGTCGTAATATTCGGATTGTAATGCTTGCCCTCAAGAGCCCCGTGAGCCATGAAGTCCAGCTTGATATACTCAAATCCTTCGGAGACGAATTTATCCATGAACCAATCGATACGCGCCAGGTTCCCGGGATGCGTAGGATCAATCGCAAGTCCGCCGTCAACATCCGGCAAAATCTCGCCATCCTGGTCGCGAAGCAGGATATCGCCATAGGTATACTTCCCATCGGTACCCTCAACGGGGTTACCGAACCCAGCCGGACTTCCCCAGAACGCAAACGGCGTCCAGTATGTACCGGGTTTGTGCCCGTTCTCGCGGACCCTTTTCAAGGCATCCTCCATCTCGGCAGGCGTCAGGCGATCCCAGAACGCATCGAAATTAATGTACAGGGTATCCTCGTTATGAAAGCCCTGCGGCTGAACCTCCCGCTTCAGAAAATCGCTCGTCGCCACATAGAGGTCGTGATCCAGCGTGCTCATGGCGGCCGACCAGCTGTTCCATCCGATCGGGACGCCGCCTTCCCAGCTCAGAGCAGGCGCTATCTTCGCATTCGCTTCCCCATACGCTTCGAGTCCCGTCCGGTAATCGTCGTAATCCCCTACCATAACCAGTGGAGATTCGACGCGCATTCCTCTTACGTAGCCATGCGGCTGGGAATCTCGGGTCATGATGTCGGCCGCGCCAGCGTACAGTTCCAGTTCATCCAGCTTGCCTGCGGTTTCCCCTTTCACGCGAATGCCGGTCTTCCATACGTCATGACTGATCGATCCCAGAATCAATCCATTGCGGCTATCCGGCTGGAACAAGGCCGTCACTTCGTAGCTTTCCGTCTCCAGAGGGGCCGTCTCCGTCAGGTAGCGCACCCATTTGTCATTGTCATACGGCACGCGCAGCACATGCAGCGCTTCTCCCGAAACCGTCTCGCTCCCGCTCGATACGCTATCGGTTTTCACCACCGCGATGCGGTTTACCTTTAAGTCCTCTTGACCGACTATGACGACCCGTGTGATGAAAGATGAAGTTCCCTCATAGACGTAAAAATGCTGTTCCATGCCTGGTAGCAGATCGGATTCATGCTTTATCACGGCATGGATTCCTGTACCGAACGAATCTTGGATCTTCTCCGGCTGGCCTATCATATAGTGGCGGTCATAATTCCCCGTGTGGTATTCCCGGCCCTGCCATCGAAAGCCGCTTCGTACTTCTTGCAGAGCGAACCCCCTGCTGCCTGCGTAGGCGTAACCGCCTTTTTCCAAATCCACCTCAATGGCCACCAGACCATTCGCCAAGCGAATGTGAGTTTCGGCATTCACCCCCACGTTCACCGCCGTATCGCTGCTTCCTAACATCTGTGGATTGCCTCCTTCTGCGTGCATCTGTGCTGCATTCAGGCCGTTATAGCATTAAGCGCCTTTTACAGCTTGCTACCATTATAGAAGTGTGGGTAAAGCGCTTTCTATACAACGATCTTCCGATCCATATCGGGATGTAACGCATCTGGAGCGACCCATTTGTTAAAATGCAATATGGCCTCATTTCGGTATGAAATCACCTAATTAAAAAGGTTACCCGAGGACAAACGAATCGCCCGGATAACCTCCGTAAATACATAAGCTATATTGAAATAAAGCACCTACTCGCGAGCCATGATGAAACACTTGATACCATCAGGACCCGTGATACTGGCAAATCGGCCAATCCCAGGCTTATCCTGAGTCTCAATGATGGAATACGCACCAAGCCTCCGAGCATTGATTAAACTTCGTTCACAGTCTTGAATGGTGTAATAAACATTCCATTCAGACCAAGCTGCTCCATTATCGGAAACAACCATACTCAGGCCGCATTCATATTGACTACGATTCTGAAACACAATCGTTGCATCCTCATTTCGATTTTCAAGTTTCCAATCGACAGCTTCGAATAGAATTCTCCCGGTACTACTGCATTAGTTGATGTAAGTACCAGCCAGCACGGCAGCCCTTCTGTTGTCATATCCGATATCTCGTTATGGGCATCCTTAGTGATTGCATAGTGATCACGGCGCCCATTGGATCCTGAATGGTAGATAAACGCAAATTCATGACGTCAAAAGGTTCTCCAATAATTCATCTGATATCAGTCGGTGGCGGGGTCTTAGTCGCTAAAGCCGCCAGTATAGCAAGCATGTCGACTTCTAATTTCCACTGTCGGACCGGCGATTTCGCGATCTGGTCTACCAGATTGCGCTCCAGCAACTCATGACTTCATTTTTGCTAAAGAGCAGAACCAGAAGAATCAAACATTTGTTTTATGTCAACTGCAGGATTGGATCTCTAATTTACCTAGTTACATCAAGGGTTCGTTTAATTGTTTAAATAGCGAAAGTTGAGATGAAGTTAAATAAGGTCTGACCAACTAAAGGACTCAATGCACGGATCACTCCAGCACCCCAATAGTTTCCCATTTAAAGGAAATTTCTGAACGGATACCTGCTTCATCAGCTAGATCTATCAACGCTTGTTGCAAATCCTCTTTGTTTACGTAAACATAGGGACTCTTCCAACTGGATTCCAACTGCAATGAACGAATCTGATTCGGCTTGATTTTCGGGAAATTATAGACCCATTGTTGAAGATCAGATTCAGGAATATCAGACTTCACATTTTCACCGATAATGTCCAATATGTTTCCCCATTGGGAAATCCCTTGAAAATCCCCCAATTTCTCAATGATCTGCTTGATCACTTGCTGCTGTCGATCGTTACGTGCGAAATCGGAGGACTCCCGAGTCCCTTGATTTGATTTACGATACCTGACATAGTCGAGCACTTGTTGACCATTAAGAGTCTGCAAGCCCTTTTTTAAATCGATATGCGTTCCGTCTGCGGAATCGTTATATTTCATATCCATGTCGACATCGATTTGCAGTCCGCCAAGTGCGTCCACGGTCTGCCGTAAGGCATCAAAATTCAACACGACCATATGATCAATCGGAAAACCTAGCAAATCAGAGAAAAAACGTTTTGTATTAGGAATAGCCTCTGACTTATCCTTTATATAGTAATAAGCATAATAATAATTGGATTTATGAGCAGGCAACGATTTAGGTTTTAGCAGCAAATCACGCGGCAGGGACAACAAACTAGCAGATTGGGTTTGTGGGTTGAAACTGACAAGCATAAGAACATCTGTATTCATCACCCCACCACCACCATCCCGACTATCTACACCCGCCAAAAGAAATGTCATAGGTTGAATCGATTCCTTCTTTACATAATCAATCGGATCGCCAGCCAGCTTTGGAGCTGCCACACGTTGAATCGCAGCATCCGCCTTATAATATATATACCCCGCATAGATTCCAACTCCAAGTATCAGGGCGCTTATAACAAGGTAAATGCTCATCATAACTTTACGAATTGCTTTTCTCTTAGGTTTGATAGACATAATTTCCTCCACTCAATTCTAATAATATTCAATTTTTGAGTTTAGAAGCTTTTTTATAACTTTTCCAAATATTTTTCTCAATTTTTTCATAAAGATTGATGCCAGCGTTCAAACATTTTTGAGCTACAGACCATCGATGAACCATTTGATAAATCATAAATGCACTAATTACACCAATGAATGCTCCCGTGATGACATCGGAAGGATAATGAACACCATTCCAAATTCGGGAGAACGAAATCAAACCTGCCAATACAAGCCAAATTACGCCATCTTTCTTACGAAACAACCATATACCTGTTGCGATTACAAAAGCCCCAATCGAATGATTACTTGGAAATGAAGCGTTAGCGGAATGTTCAATTAATTGGTTAACCGTATGATGGACAAAAGGCCTATCCCTATAAAAAAAGTGAGAAAGTATACTGCCAACACTAAATCCAACACAAGCTGACAAGAGAGTTGTTATCACCATTTGCCTGTTCTTATGGATGCGAGTAAACCAATAAACAATAATCCCTAGGTAAAAGAGGTATTCCGCTTTTTCTGATAAAAAACGCATAAATGGATTTAATGCAGAGAATGTTACTGCCATTTGATTGATGAATTGAAATACGAGATCATCCGTTTGAGAAATGCCCAATTTCTTAACCTGCTTTCTATTTCTGTAATAATAAGGTTGTCTTTAGTTCATTCTATATAGATATCGTTTTTATGAAATTTGACACTTAACACCAAACCAATTGCAATCATATTACTAAGTAGTGAGCTGCCTCCATAACTTATGAACGGTAAGGAAATACCCGTCAGGGGTACCAAACCGATATGCATGCCTATATTAACGAAAATTTGAAAGACTAACATTCCTATAAGCCCGGTAACAAGATATGCCCCTGCAAGTTCTCTACTATCTTTGACGATATGAACCATACGATATATGAGAAGGAAATATAACAGTAACAGCACCGCAGAACCCAAAAAACCATATTCCTCGCCTATGACCACATAGATCGAATCGGAATACGCATAAGGAACAAACCCTCTACGCAAAAAAGATACGTCACTTCCAGTCAATCCTCCCAAAGCTATCGCATATTGTGCGTTTTTAACATGCCATGATTTATCGGGATCGCTGGCTGGGTCAAGAAAAGTCTGAATTCTTGACATTTGATGAGGCTCTACCATCTTGGATAACAATTCGAAATTGGCATAATATAGCCATAATATTATGCCTACCGTAATGATCATAATACTGATGAACAGAATCATATATAATGAACGGATGTTACCCATCCACAGCATACTAAGCAGTGCACCCACAAAAACTAGAGAAGTGCCTAAATCGGGCTGCTGCATGATTAAGATGATAGGAATCATAAAAATGATACAAATCGGTAATATATCTTGAACAATACGAAGCTGAGCTCCCTCTCGCTTGCCTAATAAATGAGCAATCAGAAGCACTGTAAATAATTTAGCTAATTCAGAAGGTTGAAGCTGAAAACTTCCAATACTTAGCCAACGAACAGCACCGTTAATGTTCTCTCCGGTAAACTTGACAAGAACCAGCATCCCTATGCCAATTACATAGAGAACGTAGGATAGCTTACCAAACAGAACTCTATAATCTAACAATGCGAGAGCCAGCATAGGAATGCAGAATGCACCGAATAGATATAAATAACTAATGTGAAGGCCTTCTAAATTCGTATCCACTGTGGCTCCATAAATAGCAATCGTACCAATGGCAACAAGACACAATATAATGAACAGCATGGTTTTATCCAGTTTTGAAATTATGTGGGTGATAAACATGATGGCTACCTCTATTTTGTTGAATTTCTGTAGGAATCCCCCTAAAAATGAACATCACAAATAATCCGATGAGCAGACATACGTCTTTTTTCATGACGTATTGCCACGGACTATTGTGTTTTATGATGGCCATCGGAGACAATCAGGTCGGCCCTTATTTTACCGTTCAAATCATAGGACACCTCCCTCTTGTTAGCTACAATCCTTGGGAAGGATTACTCAAGATCGAACTTACCGTGATACTCCTTCTTGGATAACAGCTTCAATTTATCTTCACTCAAGCCATAAATGTCCAGACCATTTCCTGCAGCCCCTAACGACCAGCCAAGCACGAGCTCGGATCGACCGTCCTGATCGATATCTGGAAATCCAGCATACTCCAAGCCGTAACCAAAGCCCTTGACTTCCGATACGATTCGCCACTCCTCATTATCTTGCTTAAATAGCGCCGCTTTCAGCATTTTACCTGTTGCTTTATTCTCTTCATATACAACGACAGCTTCATCGATACCGTCCCCGTCCATATCTCCGAACGAGATGTCATTACCGTTTTTCCCCTGCGTGGGAACTAACAATTGAACCTCGTCAGGTAGTAATTTGATAAGTTCATGGTTGATTTTATCTCGCTGAATACTTGCTTCTGATAATGGAGGCTTAATCATATCTACTGGTGTTGCGGGAATCCCACATGCTCCGAGCAACAATAACGTAGTCGATATGAAACCTATTCTAATGAGTTTATTGAGCATTCTGATTACCAGCTCCTCGATTGTCAAGGTTATTTACTATTCTATCTTTGAAAGGGAACGAAGTGGTTATGAAATAGTTAAATATATTTTTTCTTTTATCGGCAAGTAGATCTGGACTGTCGTACCCTTACCTACCTCACTAATTATGCGTAATTCTCCATGATGTAACTTAATGATCTCATCTGATATCGATAGACCCAGACCACTGCCAGGTGCATGTGGATCAACTTTGTAAAATTTTTGCAGCACATTCTCTAGATCCTCCTCTGCGATTCCTGAGCCAGTGTCCTCAACGGTAATAACGACTTGTTCTTGAGCTGTATAAGCGTGTACAAGAATTCGACCAGTGGCATCTGTAAATTTGAGTGAATTATCAATTAAATTAATTAGTACCTGCTTCAAACGATTCTCGTCTGCATTAATGTTAGGGAGATTCTCCTCTGCTTGTATTTCGAGTGAGACTCCTTGCCGAGCAGCTCTTGGGGCAAGTTGTCTACCCACATGATGCAATAATTCTGATAGATGGACAGGTGCTGAGTGTATGACAATTCTTCCGTTATCCAGTTTAGAGAAATCTAACAGTTCTTCCACCAAACAAGTTAACCTGTCGCTTTCTGATTCAATAATATCCAATCCTTCTTTAAGGATTTGCTCGTTGTGATTCCCATTCGATTTCAGCGTGATGGCCCAGCCTTTAATTGACGTTAATGGCGTTCGCAGTTCATGGGACACGGATGAAATAAAATCATTTTTAAGCTGTTCGCTCTTCAAAATTCTACCTGCCATCATATTTAACGTATCAGCCAAAGAACCCAGCTCATCCTGATAGCGTTTATGTACTCTTATGCTGAAGTCTCCTTCTGTCATCTGATCTGCCGCCTGTTTAAGATCCTTAATTGATCTCGTTATGGTCCGAGACAACAATAGTCCAAGAACGGTAACAATCGCAAGAACAAACAGACCTACACAGATCAGTACGATTGAAATACGATGAACTGTCTGTAGTGTTTCAGTCAAGGAAGTGACAAATCTGACTTCTCCCACGATGATATTATTGGCTCGTAAGGGAAAAGATACCGCTAATATCGCTTCTTGGGTGGAAGGGTCCTTGCCTCTCCATGTGCCGGGTTGTCCTTGGAGTGCAGTTCGTACATCTAAATACGTAGTCATGTCATTGCCGCCTGGAAGTCCGGTAGAGTCCTGCAAAAGTTGGCCTGAGGAATTAATAATCTGTACTTGCGCATCCGAGTTATGTGCAAACCCCTTTAATAATCGATACGATTGTTTCTCCAGATCTTCATCGGCAAAATATTGCTGAAAAAAAGAAGCAGATAGCTCCGCTTGATTCATCAGAATCCGCTCTACATTATGAAGATAATAATATCTCACGTAAACCATGAGAAAAATCTCAAGAATGAGAACAGTGATACAGATGACCACAAAATAACTTCCTACTAATCTTTTCTGAATACCCACTTCTTAACCGTCCTTCCTGAAGCGATATCCTACTCCCCATACCGTTTCAATCCAATGTGGCTTGGAGCCATCATCTTCAATCTTTTCCCGTAACTTTCGCACATGAACATCTACTGTTTTAGGATCTCCAACATAATCCTCTCCCCATACGAGATTTAATAATTTATTCCGGGATAGTGCTATATCGGGATGTTCTAGAAAGGTTCTAACTAGTTGAAATTCCTTCGGCGTTAATTCAATAAAGATGTCATGTTTGAACACTTTATTCGAATTCAGATCCATCCGAATTGGACCGGATTGAATCACGGATCTTTGCGGTTTTAGAGCAGTTTCTGTTCGGCGCAATATCGCATTAATTCGTGCTACAAGCTCTAACGGATTAAACGGTTTGACAATATAATCATCAGCTCCGATTTCTAATCCTTTGATCTTGTCCAGATCTTGTCCGCGGGCAGTTAAAAAGACGATGATGACCGCAGGCTCTATCTCTCTTAACTGTCGGCAGATTTCAAATCCATCAGCATCTGGCAGCATAATGTCCAGAACAACAACATCTGGTCGATTCGTAGTGAAGAGTTGTATCGCTTCTCCTCCAAATGCAGCCTCACTCACCATAAATCCGTTATTTATTAAATTTATCGATACAAAACGTCTAATATGTGCATCATCTTCAACAATAAGTACTTGATTACGATTAGCGGTATTTATAGCTTCCACCCCCATAACTCGATTTCTAACACGTAAAAACGCAAAAAAAGCCCCCCCTGTAAAGAGACAGCCTTGTACTCAGATCCTTATTCTTACCTGTGTAATTATTACATGTGGATATTACTCTAAATTGATTAACTTGTCAAAAGCTTCTACTGACCAAGGAATCCTGTCAACTGGATTATGTGCGTGTTGCAGCAAATACAGTGACCTTTCCTTGGTAAATCAATTGGGGTATATTATTCGTTGTCATTGGGCATATTCCGGCCAGCAGCAATACGATGGCAAGCATCAAAAAAATAACCGTAAGTATGCTGCCTCTTATGTCATTCGTAAAGTTGTAAGCCAGAATTTCAGAGAATTGGCTGTTAAAGAACGTAATTATGGTCATGATGAAAAAAAGTGCGCTCAAACTCAGGAATACGATGGAGCATTTTCTTGTTCTGTCAAAGTACGGCACGTCATTTCCTCCTATACCATGAAACTTATTTACACAAAACTAATTCTTCACGGAAGTTCCTTGTCTTCTTTTCATGAGTCCCTGTATCAGTTTGTACATAAAGCACAATAGAAGCGAGAAGGCCACCATCATAAAGTACGTGTTCAAATTGAAAAATTGGTTGTTCATATGTATCGATAAAATTCCGGATGTAATGGATTCGATATGAGCCCAATCGACTTCACCATATCTCAATTCGAATGCCTCGGCTAGGACTTCTCTATAGGCTTCGAGTCGATGAAGCTGATATACATAACCCGCTACGATATAGCCGGCCAGAGCTAAGATCACAAAGCTTACCGTGCTGAGGGACATCTTCAAATCCTTAAATACACGGATCCATTGATAGACCAACACTAGGAAAAGTAGGCTCAGAGGAATAATCAGCAGTATGGCAGGATTGCCGTTACCGGAACTGCGGCCGGGTTCGGGTGTCATCGCATTTCCGAACAGAACCAGAATCAGACAAACAAACGCATTGATGATCAGTCCGATGTATCGTCTAATATTCAATGGTCATTCCCCCGATCGAGCTTCCCTGCAAAAGCCTAGTATCTCTTCATGAATGAGCTCCGGCATCTCATGATTGATCGCATGGCCAGCGTCCTTAACGATGCGGTACCGCATCCCATTCGCCTCCAGTCTAGCAACCGCCTTCGGATAATAACTAAGCAAATCCTGCTCGCCCATAACGAACAAAGATTTGTTGCGAATAGCCTGAACGTCGGCAGCCGAATGAATAGTAATGGTATGTTTCATCATGGACCGATTATTGAAGTACTTCAGCAGATAGAACCAGTGCTGCATTAACTCCGGGTTATTCTCAAAAGCATCTGCATGTATACCGCACAGCTTACGGAGCAGCTTACGCACATTCCGTTCCGATGGGAACAAAGCTTCAGGTAGAAAAGCCCTCATCATCTTGCTCATCACTTCGAACTGGCTTCCGGAAATGCCGCCGGCCAAGCATACGATCTTGTTCACTCGATCCGGTCTGACGATGGTGTAATGATAAGCCAGATAAGCTCCATAGGATACCCCGGCGATATACACGGCGTCAACATTCATCGCCTCCAGGATCTCGTCGAGCCATTCAGCCTGTTTGAAATCACGAGCATACCTGTCGTTCGGCTCGCTCTTGCCTGAACCTCCGATGTTGTCCACCGCAATGATGCGGAAGTTCCGGGATAACTCCGCCACGTTATAAATCCACATCATGGCGACGTTATCGCCGGTTCCATGCAGTAACAGCAGCGGAGGAAGATCAGGTGAACCTGCCGTTATCACGTGAGTTATACCGTACGAAGTGGATATGTTGTGCGACTCATACGGTACCGCCCATCCCGCAAGCAAGCGGTCGTAAGATTCATAGATGAGCTTTCGCCCATTTTCATTCTTATACCGTTTCAAAACCAGTACACCTCCAATGATATAGACTCTATCTTATGTGCTACCTTCATGGTGGTCGGCATAAATACGGATCAATTCTTCCAGCTTATGTATGGTCCTATACGGCTTCACTTCTTCTGAAGAATCCCACTTTCCATCTCGCGTATACCATATGGGTTTAATACCGCATTGTGATGCTCCGATAATATCGTTATGCGGATGGTCTCCGACGTACCACGTCTCAGATGGCAGTACCTTAAGCTGATCCAGGGCCTTCATATAGATTGCAGGATCAGGTTTTTTGAAGCCAGCCTCCTCAGAGATCACGATGGAATCGATGTACTCGCATATACCCAGTTGAGAGATCTTTCCCTCTTGGACTTGAACGGTTCCGTTGGTGATGATGCCTAGCTTGAGTCCCTTGGATTTCAACTCACGCAACACGGGAAACAGCTGATCCATCGGTTGGATACAAAGCGGAATTTCTTTTCTGAAAAATGACAGGTATTCATCAGCCGTAGGCGGATTCACCCACTGAAGCCGCTCGACCAGCATCTGATAAACTTCCTGCTTATCCCGATAGCCGTTATGATCCGCTTCCTTGAATCGCTTGGCTATCATGAGCTGAGTATCTTCATCGGTATCCGGGAAGTACCTGGCAATCAATCGCTCAATGAACAAGTCAATCGTTGCCCTTCTGTCCGTTAATGTCTCATCCAGATCGAAGATTATCGATTTTAATGTCATAGGCAACCTGCTTTCTATTGTCTAGGTTCAGGAAAGAGAACTCATCTGTATTTTCTACTTCGGCAAGATCTCATAGCTAATGACACACCCGCGGTCATCCAAGTAAATAAAGAGGCCCTCTCTCCTGTAATTGGCTCTTCGCTGTGTCCCAAGATCGTACACAATTGTATCATCTTCGTCATTAGCCCATTTGGCATTGTCATTGGCGCCGAGACGGTCCGTCACTTCTCCTTGGCTTAAACCGATCAGATCATGACTCTGTAAAAAATCGTCCACCATGATCGATCTTTGTTCTGGATAACCGACCCAACGGTTGTAATCAAAGTGCTGTTGTAACTTGTTATAACCCAAGGCATATAGCGAGAAACCAATGAGCATTGCACCAATCGTGACGGTTGATACATAATGCATTCGTTTTAACTTGCTCCAGGATTTTTTTGATATTAGAAACAATATGAACAGCAGCAGCAGTACTGGTAAAGCTACCCAAATTACAGATACAAATGACACCGCAATATGATAATGATAGATCAACCGGATGATCACGCCCGCGTAGACCACAACGTATATGCCCATGACTAAACCGAGAACGGCAGCATGCGGGTTCCATCTTGTGTATTCCCTCTCTGGAACGGGCTGCTCACCTCCAAGTTAAGTTCATGCTTGCTGTAATTTAGGTACCGCCTGTCATACCCTTCAGAAATCAGCCCGTTCCCCATTGGCTTTGAAAATATGCTCCGGATATTTTATTGCCGTGGATGGCAGCTGATCCTCTGGAAAGAACACGAGTTCCGCAAACTCGTCATTCTCACGATCCAACTCACCCGAGATGACGCGGCAATCAAACACAATGGTGAGGTACTCCACTTGATGTCCGTTGCTGTACGTATATCGGCGTTCTTTCCCACCATATACCCCAATGATTCGTTCAGGCACGATATCAAGCCCAGTCTCTTCCTTCGCTTCGCGAGTCATCGCCTCTGCCGGGGATTCTCCCAGCTCGATGGCGCCGGCCACAAGTCCCCATACATCTTCATGATGCTTTCTTCCAAATAAAATAAAATCCTGATCATTGCGGATGATGCCCGCAACGGACGGCATAAATATTAACTGGTCTCCGATCTTTTCTCTTAGATCCTTATAGTAATCTGACATTCCCATGATTTGATGGCTCCTTTGGATTCCTAATAGAATGGATAACTAGAATCTGTTCTCTATTATTAATGCCCTCATCGTATGTATCGCACTGATTAATGCATCTGTATCGCGTTGTCTACCTTTTTGGGTTGATGTCATTTCTATCATTTCAAAGGCCTGCTCCACGCTAACCCATTTGTTTTCCTGCGTTTCCTCATCATAATGAGCACTCCATCCTTCCGGACTCATCAAAAAATATTTCGTCAAGCATGTATCCGATTCATATTCACCCGGAATGGCCGCGATAATGCTGCACTTATATCCCGTCTCCTCTAACACTTCTCGGGTTGCCGTTTCTTCCGGGGAGCTATCGCTTATTTCAACACCGCCTTTGGCGAAGGTCCAAACATAGCCGCCCCAATGACCGCTCGGACTTCTCATCAGAACCTGTTGATTCTGATTGAACACAATGCCTCCATAAGCATACTTGGATCTCCAGCTCAATTGGGCTCACTCCTTATGTAGCTTCGCGTTTTCACGGTTCAATATGGATGTAATCTGCGCGATATGATGCTGGTTGTGCCACACGAATCGCTGCAGCGCGATATCCAAGGTAATGCTGCCGAGCACTTGAGTTCTCATGGTTCTCTTGAAATCCTCGGGCTGTAAGTCCTTAAGCAGGATAAGAAAACGAAAGTGAAGTGTTTCCAGAAGCGAAAGCGAGTTCTCAATGGGAACCTCCGTGTAATCACTCAGTTCAGCCCATAAATCCTCACGGTACGAGCTTGCTACCGGCTCATCCTCGGTCAATGCACGCTTAAATCGCAAGTATGCGTTCATGTCGTTATCAGCCAGATGGTGCACGATTTGCTGAATGCTCCACCCCTCTTCACGATAAGGCATATGCAGTTGGGAAAGGGGACATTTCATTATGATTTGCCGGAGCGTCGGTACGATTGAAGGTATCTGTTGTATGAACCTCTGCCTCTCCTCCAATGTCGGCTCCACCTTTGGCTCAAAGGAACCCAGGGGAAAACGGATGCTGACCACTTCCTTACCTCCTCGATACATCAATCGTATCCTTCACATACGAAAACATATGAACGGTGTTCCACAGCAGTAAAGAACCATCATGCTTCTCATCCTATTACTAGTCCCCATCTATGGGTTAGACCTATGTTTGTTGTTGCAGATAGATCGTATAAACAATACACCGGAGAACACGGAAAGCAGCATGTGAATTTCCGGTTTCCCGAATATCTCTATAACAAACAGCCTCCCAATTCCAAACCACTCGATCCAATAAATACCAGGAATGAAGATGATGACCGTAAGTATAGCAGCTGGTAATAACAGCCAGCTTAATCGAACTTGCCCCTTAATTAAACAACCCAGTGCTCTCCACTCTATTAAAACTCCGAACAGGAATCCGTATAAGCTCATTTTTAATAACGATAATTGCTGGGGAGATAAATCTTGATACGCTCTTTGAATTTCATCATGAGTTTCTGTCATCAGGTACAGTAATATGAACATACCGATGACAACGAATCCGCCAAAAGCGATTTTTTTAGGTTGGATCATCCCTCTTTCGCTCCTTTATTCAAAAAAATAATACGAAATAATCCGCTAAGAATTATGAATATGCGATGACCCCGAAGTTAGAAGCAAAGACGGATGAAACAATGCAAGCGAGTGCTGCACGCCATTCTTGAGATTCTCAACGATCTGTCTCATGACTTCGACATCCCGGAAATTCATGCTGTCATCTGCCAAGATATCAGGCAGCATAACCCACCGGCTATCCTTAATCTCGCCAGCTCCCAATTGAAGCGAGCCTCCCACCACTTCCCCGGTAAAATGAAACATGATGACATGGTTATTCAAACTGCTGAGGAATTGATAAACCCCTGTAGTGCCTGTCAATTGGACATCATATCCCGTCTCTTCCTTCACTTCTCTTATAGCCGCCTCAAGCAAAGCTTCCCCAGGCTCGATGCGCCCTCCCGGGAAGTTCCAGGTATCCCGCACCGAAGCTTTATTTTCTTGGATGATGAGCACTTGATCCCCTTGAAAAAGGGTAACACTGACCACAAGCACAATTCCATTTTCCGTCATACCCACATTCCTTTGCACATGATCATAAACAAACAGAACCCACCTTTGGTGTTAACCACGAGGAGGGTTCTTGGATGAAATATTTGCTGATTAACATCATTCTACCGTTAACGCACATTACGCGCAATCCAACCATGTCGTTGAAACTTCAAAACGGATGACTACCCTTCTCGCGCATAATGATCCAGGCTTGTCCAAAAGGATCCGAAAAATCCAGAAACCATGCGAAGCCTTCGTCCCGAATCTGCTCAACTCTCGCGCCAGCCGCAGATAAATAGGAACGCAGTTCTTCAATGTCCCGATTGGTTTTGAATATAAACGAGGCCTCTTGTCCAGATTCCGGCTCCCTTGCTTTCACGCATTCCAACAACAAATTCGGGCTGTTATACAACGTCAACATATAGAAGCCCTCTTCCTGCATTAATAAGTTGAATCCTAAATTCCGGGTATACCAGTCAGCCGCTGCCCCAATTGTATCTTTTGTAAAGATCATACGGATGTCGTCCAATCCCTCCAGAACCGGAATGTGTTCCTCCACAGATTCCACCTGTGGCATTGGAGCCGGCTTATAACCACCTTCAACATGGAGAGCTTCAATCTCGCAACCCTGAAGGGCACGATTATAGATCCGCAGGTCGTCGATACGTCCCTGGAAAAAGAAGTACGGTTCATCGGTTGATTTTCTGCCTATATACATCGGTTCTTCATTGTGTGGTGTAAAACTGCCTGAACGCTCGGCAACTAGACGACCATTCACGTACATTCGGTAACGGGATTCCTCGTAAGTCATGGTCACATGATACCAGTGTTCCTTCACGATCTTGGCGTTCATCGATAGATCCGGTTCTCTCAGGAAACCATGGATCGTAATATACTCATCCTTCGTGCTAAGCTGCAACGCCCGGTTCTGGTTGTGGCCATCTTGCGAAACTATTGCGCTATGCCATCCTCGGAGGATCTTGTGCGTATCATAATAACACCATACGGATATTGAAAAGGCATCATTAGAAAGAATAGGCGGTTGGTCGATCCGGACATCATGATTTCTGCCATCCAACGCTAAAGCCCCGCCCTTCCGTCCAAAGCGGTCGATGCCATATTTTGCGCCTTCAAGCCGTCCATGTCGTCCCTCTCCGCTGCTGTCTCGTACATTACCATCGAACAAATACTCCAGTACGAGGCCTTTCCGTAAATCGATGTTATGGATAGTCCTCCCAAAAATCTCATCAATTGTGACCCCGAATACATCTGCGAGCATCGGAATTAGTAAAATATCCGGGCAGGATTGCCCATTCTCCCACTTACTCACGGCCTGATAGCTGACACCCAATCTGTTAGCCAATTGCTCTTGTGTGATGCCGAGCTGTTTTCGCAGCCTGCCGATATTGTTGTTAATTACGCTGTTCGCCTGATTCATCAATCAAGACACCACGCTTTCTAAGAGATGCCACAACTATACACAACAACATAACGAAAATACATAACGCGGAAGTAGAGTAGGCTGACAGATACTCAACCTCTGGTTGAGTATCTGTTGTTGTCCGTCTTAACGTTAGTTAAAGGGCCTTGGATCGTAACTATCGTAATATCAATACACCCTTCTTTCCCTCGTAGCCTCTTCAAGCCATGAGATAAGTCCTATTTTGCTAACGTAGATTTCGCTTTGCACCACAATATAAGGAATCGGTAAACCCGCAGAAACTCCCTGCCCTCTTAGCGCATTCTCGGATGAGATGATATTCTTCACCTGAGACTCGGTAAGGTTCAAGAATTCCGCAGTTTGTTCTAGAGTCATTAACGGACTTTCAGATTGCACCGAGTAGGCTTCATCCGTAACAGCTGGAACAGACTTTGAGCCCTCACCACCTTGAAATATAAAACTCGCCGCAACGATGGAAATCCCCATAATCAAAGAGCTGATCAATGCGCTGTAATTCAATGGCTTCAAACCATATCACCTCGATTCCTAAATGGTATATTCCTGATACGCTCATCCATTTCCTCCACGAATATCCAAAACAAAAGCAAAAACCTAAAAAATTGTAAATACGCAACCAGCTAAAAATAAGATATGATATGGGCAAATCAGGAAGGGAGGACAGGTTAAACCTATTTAACATCCACTTTAGAAGGAACATGATCTTGCACATGACGAAGGAGGAATTTTAATGAGAATCCCCAAAATCACCAGCCTGTTCATGATGCTTACATTTCTGACGACGGCATCGCTATCCGCTTCTGGCGAACTGGCAAGCGCGGCTGAAGCATCTTCGGGGCCTTTGCGCGTGATGAGCTTCAACCTGCGTTATGCCGCCAATGACAGTCAACCTTGGGAGAACCGTCGCCCTGTTACGAAGAACCTGATTCTGGAGCATAAACCGGACGTCATCGGGACGCAGGAAGGGCTTCACCGGCAAATTGTAGATCTGGAGAACGATCTGCCAGGATATGATCGGATTGGAGTCGGACGTGAAGGCGGGAACTTAGGTGAGTACATGGCGATTTTTTATAATACGGAGCGGCTGAAGCCCTTGGAGCAGTCTCACTTTTGGCTGTCCGATACGCCGCAGACGATCAGCTCCGCCAGCTGGGGTAACCAGATTCCGCGGATGGCAACCTGGGTTCGCTTTCAGGATCTTCAGAACGGCAAAACCTTTTATATGGTCAACACGCATCTGGATCACCAATCCGAGGTTTCCCGGCAGAAGGGCGCCGCACTCATTGTCGACAAGATGAAGGCCTTTGCCTCGGATATCCCCGTGGTCGTAACCGGTGATTTCAATACTGTTCCGGGAAGCGATACGTATTCGATTTTCACAAGCAACGGGCTGTCGGATGCACATATCACCGCCAAGAAACGCACCAACGATGACCTGGGAACCTTCCATAATTACAAGGACCCTACAGGCGGCGGCAGCGGAAACCGGATCGACTGGATTCTGCACAGCCAGGGCTGGAATGTCCTGCACAGTGAGATTATCAACTATAATGAAGACGGCCAATATCCGAGCGATCATTATCCCGTCATGATGGAAGGCACGCTGCAAAAGGCAAACAAAACCACCGAAGAAACCGTGCTCAAGCTGCCCTTGACCACGGCTCTGCACATCACTGAGGTCGTCGCTAACTCGAACGAGCAAGGGAATTACAATTATGTGGAGATCTACAATCCAAATGACCGGGAGATCGATCTGGAAGGATATCAAATCTACTACTATTACGACCCTGCCCTCCCATTCGATAAATCCAAGTCTAATCGCTGGACCATTACGAAGGATCGCTACAGCACCGACACCATCATCCGCCCGAATGAAACCAAGGTGATCTGGATCAAGAAGCAGCCCTGCTGTTATGACCTGAGTATGGAGCAGCTCCTTGCCAACTATAACGTCTCCGGAGATAAGCTCTCGCCTTCTCAACTACTGGCCGTCTTCACGCCGGGGAACAATCAGGGGCTGAACGGAACCTCCACCAACGGACGCGCTTTGGGTATTTCATCGCCATCCGGCACGCATCTTATAGGTGTCCAGTTCAATAACGGGCAGCTGGATGTCGGAGTCAACGAATCGATCACGTATCGAGAGCCCGAGCCGCTGACGAGCATTATGCAGAAAAAAGAAACTCACCAGGTCCCTTCTCCTGGTCAACCGTAAAATAAAAAAGTCCCCCTTGATCGCTGAAAGTGCCATCTAAGGGGGATTTACTTTATTAGATCGATGTGGGTTTATATTGAACCGCCAAACACTGCTTCGCGATGTAAAAAATCTGACCCATATGCTCCGAATAATGCGTGGCACATTGATGCAGTATGTCGAGGTTGCTGCGTTCTTTTCCGCGTACCGATTGAACCTGTTCAAAGTCCTCGCCAGGCATGGATTTTACCGTATCGATCAGGAACTGAAACCGATTCTTCACGATCTGAATCAGATCGTCCCGGCTGACAAAAACCTGTGCCAACTCTTCCTCCCGGTTCCGCGTAACATCTTGATGCAGAATCCCCTTCATGACCCGCTCTTGGATGTTGCCTTCGATGTGCCTGATCAACGTCGATATACTCAGACTGGAATGGTTGGGCCGCCAATTGACTTGCTCATCGTTTAACTGCACCAGCACTTTTAAGGTACGGCTGCGGATGTTTTCAAATTTGTCCTCCAGCCACTTCCGGTTGAACTCATGATCCATATCGCAACACTCCTTTTTGGGTATGATAAACGATTTGATGTCACGCCTTCATCGCTTTCCAGATGTATTTATGTTCACGAACCCCAAGCTGTCCGTCGATCTGATTCTCTCGTATCTTGGCGTCCAACTCTCCCTTCATCTCCGGCAAGGTGAAATCGGGATTCCCAGGCGTATCCGACAGATTTAATGCAAATTCGTGGGCATTCGGGAAGTAAGTAATCGCTTCATTATACTCCTCAATCTCGACATTCATGTAGCCATTCTCCGACAATCGCCTTCGAACGTCAGTCACATCCGTATGGATCCCGATGATGGTGCCGCCTGAAGCTAATATCCTGGGATGTTCCAGGATCGAGGTGGGCCCTCTGCGGTCATAGATGAGGTCAAACTGACCATCTTGAAAGGGCATCTCGGTCTTCGTTGTGGCATACACAAATTCCACATTCCGGGTTCCGCTGCTCTCGAGTAAGGATTGGGAGATTCGGATCATCTCCGCGGAGTTGTCAAATCCAATGATGTTCTCAGCATGCCTGGACATCCGGAGCGTGAACTCGCCATGCCCGCAGCCTGCATCCAGCACCGAATGAAACTGCGGCAGCATCTCCACTAACCGCTCCTCAAACACCTCTTCCGCCGATCTCCCGACTACGGTACACACCGCTCTTCCTTTGTAGCCGCCATTCCTACGTGCGACCATGTCATACCAAGCGATTCCCATACGTTTCCTCCTCCGTGATAGGCTGCATTGCATTCACCATCCAAGATAGCAGAAACCTGCTGTAACATGATCTGGTACAAGCCGATAGGTACTGAAATCAACCGGTATATCTAATGAATTAAAATATTACCATTTTGTTCCGTAATGTCAACGGTTACATTCAAAAAAATCCCATCAAAATCATAACTTTATCTTTCAATCTCCCCGATAGCATACATAAAAAAACATTGCCCTTGTCATAATTTGTCGTCTACAATGGAGGAATATTAATCCAATACATCGATACATACAGGAGGATTTCATGTTTTTAAAAAGGTGGCGTCAACTATTATCTTTAACCCTCATTTTATCGTTTTGCATGACATCCGTGGCAAGTGCGGCGGAATCTAGTCAAGCCAAGTATGCATGGGCCAATGAGTCCGTTGATTTCCTGAGATCCCATGGGGTTTTTGAGAATATGGAGTATCAAACAAGAACCTTAGGCAAGATGGTGACCAAATCTGATCTTACCCTCATGGTTCATCGGTTGTTTACCGATTTCCGGGTCGAAGCCGATAAGAATATCAACATTCCCGGCGTGCCTAAGGGACACCCCTCCTACCAGATTTTTAAGGATGTTTACGGCAGCATACCTTCAGCGCCGAACGGATTAATCGGAGCCGCAGACAGAATCAATTACGACGATGAAACCTTCAAGTATATACCGGAGAAAGTGTTAACACGCTGGGACTTGTTGATTACGCTGAATGCGCTGTTCGATGATATTGGTTATTCCTTGGAGTTATACGACGGTGAGGATATCGCGAGATTGCGGGCGATTAAAGACCTACCCAAAAGAAATTTCAATTCCTACAAGCAATATGATAAGTGGAAGTATGCCTATCAGCCGTTGGCACCCGAAATCGGATTGATGCAAGACAAAAAATGGGGGCCTTCCTTAGCCTCCGATCTGGATTACGTCAAAGCTTATGCACTGCTCGGCTTTGCCGAGGCCGGCATCATGAAACCCGACGCGAAAGGGTATTTTCGCCCGAATCAAAAGGTAACGTTAGCAGAAACCGCAGTTGTCCTGCATCGAATTTACGACTATTATAGTGGCAGCGACTATGTCCGGGAACCATCGCCGGATGATCTCATTCCGAATGGCACAAGAAACTTTATCTATGCGGGTTCCCCATCAGGACACGGACAAAGTCCGGTTTATGACTTTGCTTTAGTGAATAGCGATGCCCTGCCGGAATTCTATCTGGCCTTGAAGGCTACGGAGAAAATCGACTTGCAGATCAACGTGAACGGGGAGCCATCCTATTATACTTACGAGCAGTTGAGCAACCCTAAGCAGCCTGTTCGAATCTCCTTGAATGGCGCATACTATGCAGAATTCATCCCCATTATCCGAAGCAAGGGTCAAAAAGCAACCGGCGAAAACAACAACATTGAAGTTATGTATTATTACGCTGATACGTTCCAGGACTTTACCAAAGCCATATGGTATGAACCCAAGTTCTAGTTAAGTTAACAAAGGGAGTGCACAACTGTTGCAAACAGTAGGCACTCCCTTTTTATCGTGTTACAAGACATATTCAAGTTCTTAAAATGTTTGCCTTCCCGCTTTGCAGATCCTCAAATACCGGTCTTTGCACAGAGCTGATGTCCTCTAGCTCAATCTCATGCAATGCCTTGAATTCCAACTGTAACGACTCGTTATCCTCATCGTGATGAATCAGTATTCTGCCTTGCTCCTCCGTCCTCCCTCTCAAATCCACCGTGGCGTTAAAAATAAACATCACAAATACCACTTCGTTTCCGTCCGGATATCGATACTGCATTCTGGGTCCGCTATAGATCCCATAGAGTTCATGATCGAGGACGACCAGCCCCGTTTCTTCGAGCACTTCCCGTCTCATCGTCTCTTCAACGGATTCGCCGGCCTCCATACCGCCGCCGGGAAGACCCCAATTGCCGTAGTCCGAGCGCCGTTGGAGCAAGATTCGCCCATGATGATCCCGGATGATGGCGCCGCCAGTCACTATGATTTTCATATCAGCATCATCCTCTCCGCATACTTATAGACTGAGGGTTTACAGCATCAGCTTCGCTACGGATTCACCATCCGACCACGGCATGACGCCGATTTCCTCAAACCCCGCTTTGACGTAAAGCTGCCTGGCCCGTTCGTTCTTCGGATCAAAACTTATCATAAGGACATCCGTCCGGTCAGGTTTGTTTCGGATTTCTTCAACTATGTATCGCAAAGCCGCTTTACCGTAACCCTTCCCTTGGAAATTTCCGTCGATCATCAAACGGTAAATCCAGTAGTTCCCGTCATCGGAGTCCAAGCCATACAACGCGAATCCGACCATCGTCTGCTCATCATAAATGGCCATCGCTTCAAAATGTTCAAGAAATTGAAACTGGGCAATCGAATACAGATTGGAGGCAATAAAGCCTTCTTGCTCCGGCTTGGCTTTCAGTTTAATGCATTCGGTCCAATTATCCTTATCAACTGGTTGCAGTCTAATCATGTTAAGCTCCTTCGGATGGTTGTTGGTTTTATTCGTTGGTATAGATCATGCTCGTCAGTTCATCTCCTGGTAAGAACCCCAACTTCGTATATAAAAGCTCAGCTCTATTCCCCGTAGTTACAAACAATCGTAGGACGTCATAATAGCGGTCTAATTTGCGTATGGCTTTTCGTAACATATACTCGGCCAATCCCTTCCCCCTATAGGCAGGAGCAACAGCAATTTCATAAATTAACGGTAGGTCCTCCCAGAGGGATACGAAACACACACCCACAATTTCATTGGATTGTTGATCGACTATAGTTGAAGAAGCATCTAATAGAATATCCATTGAATTATTCTCAAAATAATAAAGTATATCCTGGGTAAAAGCCTCATCATCACGGTCATCGATACGATTACGATAGGCATCCATCATCAGTCGGGTTATTTGCACCAATTCACCTGGTTCTGGTTGTTCACACCTAAATTGATCGACAAGTAAGGGGCTGTGTGTATCCGCTGTGGGCCGAATCATGCATTTTCTTGATTGCTCGGGTTTAAAGCCTTCTGCTGCGAATGCTGCCATATGTTCAGGTAGAACGTTGTACGCATGTATTCTAGTGATTCCAGTGATATTATCCAAGATATATTTCTTCAAATAAGCTGCAATCGGTTGCGAAAAACCAAAGGGAGGAATGACAAACAGGGATCCCAGCGTATTCTCCGAAATTGATATTCCTGCTATTCTTATATCGCCAAACATGATCCAGTAGCAGTCGTCCGCATCCGCCATCATCTGCTGCACATGCTTCCAACTCGGTCTGAACCAAACGTTCTTTCGATATGTTGCAAAATACCTGGAATATAGGACAGGCTCTGCTTTAACTAATGAATATACCGGATGGATATGCTGCTGTTCCTCTCCCATTATCTATAGCTCCGTTCCTCGACTAAGACTTAGCTTTCCATGACCAATCTTTTTAGTAAGTAATAATGCTGATAACCCCTCGGGGCATCGTCGATACGTGCAATCTCTTGAAATCCATGCTTTTGATAGAAAACCGGTGCTTGAAAGCTGAAAGTATTGAGCTTGATGAAGGTACATTTCTTTTCTCTGGCTATCCTCTCGATCTCCTGTAATAATCTCGAACCGTAGCCCCGCCCCCGGAATCGGTCATCCACCCACAGAATATCGACCTCAATCCAATTCCAGCAAAATACACTGTTAATGCCGCCTGCGATTTCACCATTCTCATCTTTTATATGTAAGTTGATCTCCTCATAATTCTGCTGTAAATCTTCTGCGATATGCTGTGCATTAAATTTGATCAGGTTCGTCCGTACCGAATGCGCTTCTTCAGGACTGCTTCGATTGATGTTAATCTGTGACAAGTGGTCACTCCCCTTTCTCTTTACTTCTTGGTTTGATTGAACAGTCCGAAACCTGCATTGCCAATGCCTCTTCCCAGTTCTTTCGATTGACCGGCTTTTACCCAATGTCCATATCATTGTCCTCTTAAAGAGATCCGGAGCGTATCTTGATTGTTCTCATGCTTCCCTCTTCTATTTCCCGTCTTTAACACAACTTAACCAAATAGTACCATATGGATGCGAAATATTCCTGGAATTAAACGACTTTAGTTAAACTCTTCCAATCCTTTCGATCGAATGGTATGAGCTTGTTGATGTTTGGAAGTGTCCACGCCGGTGTACCTGTCAACTATAATCCTCTATCACTGCTATCTTTTCGTCCCTAAACTCAAATATGGACTTTCCCTTCATCTGAATCCGCTCCCCGGCCTTCATGCCGTTTGGCAGATCCGTTGCGAGAATACCTTCGTAATCGATCTCAACCTGAACCTTGTCATCCTCTAACGAATAACCAACAATAGTCTGACAACGATAGGAGAATAACGACTTAGACTTTTCGGCTATTTCTCGAAATTTCTCGATTCCTTTTGTCTCCACATCCACCGATCCGCTTGAACTATTTCTAAATTCGATCTCCTCATGCAGAAGAGCAATCATCCCCTCGATATCAAACGAATTATAGGCTCTCACATACTTTTCAACAATGTCCTTCATTTTCATAGGATGCACACTACATTTCCCCTTTCGTCAATTTAGGTTCTAACCATGATTTTGTAAAACTCCGCCTTTTGCTTTGCACACTTCACATCGGTATATCATTTAATATTCTGACATTACTATAGTAAAAGAGGTGATCTGAATGGGTCGTGTCACTGCTGTTCCTCAACCGGATTTAGTATTAATCAGCTGGTCAAGAAACCCTCTTGTTGCGGGCTCCCCGCGTAGAATCCTTGCTGCCCGTGTCATTGGCGATGCATCTCCTTGCCGGGCTGATTTAACGCCGAATGCATCGCTAAGAACCGCCTTAGCCTGCTTGCTGGATCATGATGTAGGTTTCAAAATCGTATTCCGTAAAAGAACATCCAACATTAGCGGTTACCTGTTATTGCAGCGTAATTAATGAATGATGGAAGGAGCAGCGACCCTGCTTCTTTAATTTATTTACGAGTTCCGATACAAGTTATCAGCCTCACGTCACCCATATATTTACAGTATAAAATCCATCTAATTATTTCACAACAATCCATGTATTACCAAATTAGATTGCCCAGGAAATATCACAGCACAGATTGCTTCTAAAAATGAAAAAGCTCGCAGGATATTTCTATCACCTGCAAGCTTCCTCGTAATAACCGCTATTCTTCTTTTTCATATCAAATCCAGATCTCTATTGTTTTTGTCTCTTTTTATTTATTTCAATAGGGCAACACTTACAGCAACCTTCTCCAGCTGTGCTTTGCTTAAGGAATGATCCGGTGAGCTGATCGTCACAAAGCGGTCATTGATCTGAAATCCCAGCATGTCCGTATCATCCGGTGTATACCATTTCGCTTTTACCCCATTGGACAAAGTAACCGGTTTGCTGTCATATCCATGAGCGTAGTCTCTTGGGGAAATGTATACCGTCATATGTTTGAAGACCATGTTGACGCCATCTTCCGAAGCACCCGTCTTTTGATACATATCTCCTTTTATCATCTGACTTGGAGCGTACGGTGTTTGGAAACCATCAAATTTGGCGAATGCATTTTTGATTTCTTTTAATTGAGCATCGCTATATTTCACTGTGGTTAACTCGATCGTCTGACCGTTTCCAGGTTTACTTCCGATCAGCACCTGATGATTCTTCGCATCGTATTGCACGGGTACATCCAGTACATCAGCAATCGCGCGAACCGGCAAGTACGTTGTGTTTTGATATGTGATCGGTGTCAATTTTTTGCCCGTGTTATATACGGTTCCATCCACTTTGATACCGATGCTGTGATTCAGGTAAGCCGAGATTTTCTCCAGGTTTGCCCCCGCATAGACGCCCGCGGCTCCCGTTAACGTCATTCCCAGCACAGCAACTGCCACGATTGATTTTTTTAATGATTTCATTTTATCCATTCCTCTCGTTGTCTCACCAACATCACTAAGTCGATGAGTAATATGATGAAGCTCGATATAACCCTATTTAAAATCCATCACGTACGTCGCAATTATAGCTTCTTTATCATCAATCGCAATTCCCAGTCTTTTTCCAGATGGGCTCCAAGTCAGAGGATAGACAGGATGGGCGGCAGGATGCACTGCAGAATAATAGGGTGCCATCCAGCTTACCTTCCCCGAAGAGGTATCAAACACGTACACTCCGTTCATCCCGCTCTCATTCTCCGAATACACATCGAAGGCTAATCTGGCGGAATCCGGTGACCAGGACAAGTACGAGATCAGATTGCCTTTTCCGATAAGTGAACCTTGCAAACTTCCGGCAGCGTCATAGATCAGCAGTTTGCTACTCTCGTCCCCTCCTGTGTTGGTCGCTGTCGCAACGGCAATGTACTCGCTGTCCGGAGAAATCGCAAAGTTCCATACATTTTCAATGAGATGTATCGGCTTCGACTGTCCGGGTTCAACGACCTTAAGCACCTGGTTCACATCGGTATAATAGATCCGGCCCTTACTCGCTCCGAATTGGTTGTAAAATTCAACATCCTCATCCTCAATGGCTATGGTGGTATAAGTGCCATCTGTGGAAATGAGTCGAATATCGCCTTTGCCGCTCATAGAGCCTGCTGCGAGAACATAGGTGTCGGAATCCAGCCATCCCCCAATCTCCATGTAATTGTCACCCTTAACCGGGATGCTCTTGTCTGTACTCAAATCCTTCAGGAAATTGTCAGCCGTGTACTTATCCCTCCATTTCTGAATAAAGCTATATTTACCGTCTGGCGAGATCTCTTCTTTGACAAGCTGTTCGCCTGGATGCGACTCTTCATGATTCGTGAGCTCACGTCGCTCACCTGTACTTACGTTCACTGCTTCGGTGGTATAAGCATATTGCGGTTCTTCCGTTTCGGTCGCTTCCTTGATCAGCTTGGTTGTTAGCACCTTGACCTCATTCTCCGACAGCCATGCCTCAATGTTGGACGAGGCGATCCGGTGAGTCTGATTCACGACCACTTCCTGACTGGGTTGCCCACTCGCCCCTTCCACAACCGTGAGTTTGCGCTCCCCCGATGCCGTCTCTCCAGCATTCGATACAGGGGGCTGACCGGTTGCACTGTTGCCTGGCTCTACGATCGTCAACCGATCCTGGGACTGGCAGGCCGTGAGGGCTGCAGCAACAGCAACAACAAACAGCAACTTGAACCCATGCTTCTCAAATCTATTTTTCATAACAGGTTCCTCCCCTGCATATCCCCCAAGGAGCTTTGGCAGCTGCAGTTTTTGTCTTAGCATACCTCATGTTTCCCTGTTGAACTCAGTATAGAATGCGAATATCTCGATACGATATCGAGCTTGTAACGAACTTGTAAACAAATAGATAACCTTGAAAAAAAGAAAGCCCAGACCTTATTCCAAGTCTGAACTTTCTTCTGTCGAAATAACCTCTGTCGATTGTGGCCGATTCATCGGCAGGACCATCACAAACGTAGAACCGCCGGGCCCCGATTCCGCAAGCTGTACGGAACCATGCTGTTTCTCCGCCAGATTGCGCACCAGAGATAACCCTAAGCCAGTTCCTCCGTGAACCCTGGAGCGGTCACTGCTCACCGTATAAAACGGATCGAAGATCCGTTCTCTGGCATCGTCCGGGATTCCGATTCCGGTATCGTTTACCTTAATGATCATCTGATCATGGCCATGCTCATCCTGCTTCACTTCATTCGAGAGCGTGACGGTCCCTCCGGGCCGATTGTATTTAATTCCGTTATCCAGCAGATTTAGAATCATGTGCATCAGATTCTCCGGATCGGCCCATACCTTACCATCCGTTAGGGAGGTCTGAATCGTAATGTTAGATTGCTCTGCCTTAGCTTCCAGTCGGGCTGCCGCTTCTTGCAGAATCGGCAGAAGCTCTACGTGCTCCGCATGGGTTTCGAATTCGTAAATATCCATGGACGATAACTGAAGCGCCTTCTCTACCAATCGGTATAGACGCTGTGCTTCCTTGCTGATCTGTCCTCTGGCTTCCTCAAGCAGGGCTGGATCATCACGATACATTTCAAGCAGATCCGCATAAGCCAATATGGAAGTCAGCGGCGTTTTCAATTCATGGCTGATATTCCCGATAAACTGCTTCTGCTGCTGTTCCAGCTCCTGCAACCGTTCGATGGCATCCAGCAGCTTCAGCTTTTCCTCCGTGAGCTGGCTCACCGAGGAGGAAATTCGCCCGCTCATCTCATATATGCCTTGTGCCAGCTCGCCGAGCTCATCGTTTCGCTTAACCGTCGGTTCGCTAAGATAGACTCCTTCGCCAATCTTCTGCGCAGCCTGGTTCAGTCTGCTGATGACATGAACCTGCCGCCAGACGTATAGAAAACCGATTAAGAAGCCCGCGGCCAATACGGCAAGACCCGTCACGATAAACAGGTTCTGGATCCGATCATAGAAAGCATGCTGCTCAGCTAGCGATGCGTGGAATTGAATCGTTCCGATCGGCTTATCCATATTCCGAAGCGGGGCAAGATAGAGCAGCTGGTCCCCCTCGGTAATATAGGCGGAACGCCCTTGCGCTGTGTGTGCAAGTGCGTCTTGTACATCCATTTTCGGCTGAAACGGAAGGGAAGTCCCTGTGAATGTACCATCCAGCTTATACAGGGTCACCGGCATACCGCTTTGGGTTCCAAGATCAACCGCTAGCCGTTGACCGACATTTTCCATAAAATCATCCGGCTGGGTTTGAGGATTCGTCAAAAATTCCTGATGAACCCTGAGATTGGCCGCTTCGGCTTCATGGGCGAAGGATTGCTCCAGGCGCATCCGCTGATCCTCCCGGATCCCGGCCAGAACCAATGTGCTTAGAACAACAACAACGGCGATCAGCAGCAAGGCGAGAAGAAGTGCGACTTTCCACTTTAAGCCGAAACGCACCTTTCTTTTGCTCATGATGGAATCTCCGTGCTTTTATATCCAATGCCATAAACGGTCTGAATCACTTCGTGCTGGTTCCCCAGCTTCTTGCGCAATCTCTGGACGTGAATATCCACCGTTCGCGTGCCGCCGGCAAAATCCATATCCCATACCTGTTCAAGCAAGGCCTCGCGCGAATATACCCGTTCCGGATTCCGGGCCAAGAGAGCCATGAGATCAAACTCCTTCGGCGTGAGCTCAAGGGGCTTGCCTTCGGCGTGAACGGTGCGATTTAACAGATTAATGGTAAGCCCGGATATCCGGATCACATGCTGGTCCGGGGCTTGCTGCCCGACTGCTTCAGGTGTACGGCTTCTTCGGGACAATGCTTTTACCCTGGCGATCATCTCCCGCATATCGAAGGGCTTCGTCATATAATCATCCGCACCAAGCTCCAGCCCGAGCACCTTATCCACAATATCGTTCTTCACCGTCAACAACAGAATGGCTGGGCGCTGCCGGTTCTCGAGCTTGCGACAGACATCGTACCCGCTAAGCTTCGGCATCATAACATCGAGCACCATCACGTCAGGATCAAACGATTCCACTCGCTCCAGCGCTTCCTGCCCATCCCCTGCCGTCTCCACCGTATGTCCTTCTCTTCGCAGCGCATAAGCGACTGCGCTTGAGATACTAATCTCATCATCCACTACAAGTACCTTGGTCATTGCAGATACGACTCCTTTACTGGCCGATTACAACATTTACTAGTGCAATGATGGTACCGTATCCGGCATCATATTTCAACCTGTATGGGCTGCAGTACACTTCAACAGAAAAAGAGAACCCAAGGCTCTCTTTGATTTACCCGCTTATTTCTCAAAAATATACATGGCACCATTCCTGGGTTGTACAAATCCCTTTCCTCGGTAACCTCTTCTGGACAATTCCTGAGTCAGCACTTTCATGAATACACCGTGACTAACCACTAATACGTTGCGATTACGGTAACGTTCTTCGATCCAATCGATGATATGCCCAGCTCGATCCAGCGTTTCGCTTCTCCGTTCCGCTTGCGAGCCGTGAGACAAATACCAAGCCAAACGCCCCATCAGCAACCACATATAGTAATGAAGCTTTAGATTTCCAAAAGGATGAATCGATTGAACCTCAATCTCTCTTAACCGATTCGTTGCGATGATAGGGCCTGGATATATCGTTTCTGCTGTCTGAATGGCTCGGGATAAATCACTGGATATGCATACGTTCCACTCCGAAAAACCATAGTCCAGGTCAGATTGTTCAATTTCAGCGTTATTGTAAGCCTCCACCCAAGCATTAAACTGATCGGACGTCATCCATTTCCTATCGAGTTTATGTATAACTTTAAAATGTCTTACCAATCCAATTTTCATAGGGCTCCTTAGATCATTTATTCTCTACTAACCGTGCCAAAAGAAATCTTCATATTCGGCGCGTAAGTTAACCACGAATCGCTATCAAACTCCTGAAACAACTTAAGTTCGACGGCATATTGGGCTTGTGCTTCTTCTATTGTTAAACCTCTCTGCACCAACTGCTCCACTACCTTAACTGAATCTTCTTGTTCCTGCCCAATACCTTCTTCCTTCAAGGACTGAAAAAGCCGATCCTTCTCTGCAGCGTCCATATTCTGGTCCAAAAAATTCACTTTGTCACTGACTCGGCATTCCACATTCCGTAATCCCAGCTGACTTAGGAATATCGGCAGCTTCATGCCGATGTTCCCATCTTTACCGCTATCTTTGGAACTCCCTTCATACAATTTCTGTAATATGCCTAGACGGAAAACCTCGGAATGCTGAACCTCATCGAAGCCATAATTTGCAGCATTGGCGATCCAATGTGGTTCAAAACAAATGACTCGGCCGCCGTCCAGTACACTATCGACCATTTTTTGAAGGATCATCCGAGGGTTTGCCATATGTAATAAAAATGCATGACAGATCGCAACGTCATACTGACGATGCACAAACATGTCCTCAATATCTCCTTGAATGAATTCAGCGGAATAGGGCAGCTTATCAAACACTTCTCTTGCTTCCTTGATCAAATCTTCACCTTTGTCTATACCTGTATAGGTTGACCCTTCGGGTAATAGCGGGAGAAGCTTCAGTCCAAGATCCCCATATCCACAACCATAATCCAGGATGTTAACGGGGGCATTCAATTTCCAGACGTTCTTCACTAGAAACTCCAGGTAGTCATCGTTGTAATATAACCATCTGGTATTTCTCAAATATTCGATTTTAGAATCCCAGTAATATTCGGACATCATCTTTACTTCCTTCCAGCATCAAGATTCCTGACTAACTCCGTCCGTATCCAGCCTTGCCTTATGGATCACTTCACGAATGAAATCAGCCTTGCCGTTGGTATAGGCCACGCGGTCATGTTTATATTGATTTTCGAGAACTTTTTTTAAGGTATAATACTGATCCCTTGTATCCGGATGGTTCTTTAAATACTCCCTGAATAAAATTTGGTCGTTCCACTGTTGGCCTTGATACTTGTAAATATGAAGATGATGCGTCCCCGCCCGCCATTGCCCTCTTCTAAAGAACAGTCGCTCCGGAAACTCCGGTTTAAATACATATTCATACCCGATTCTGGCCAGATCCTCTATATATTGTTCATTTACTAGCGTTAATTTCAAAACACCAGCCATCATATCGATGGTCGGTTTCGATCCTAAACCCATCACCGACGTGCTCCCGATATGTTCGATATGGACATCAAGTCCCTTCAGTGCTGACTCAATTTTAGCTTTTTCCCGTTCGAACTCGTCTTTCCAGTCCGGATTGTATGGTGTTACAATAACTTCTTCCATGCGAATATTCCTTTCGATACATGATAGACCAATACGAAGTCCTTATATATTCCGTCTCAGCTTAATTTCAAACTCCGGCTTCGTAATATATTCCATATAGACGGCCTCTCGATTAAAATCCAAATAAGCCTGAAATCGCGTACGAATGGCCGGGGCCGTAATCAATTGAAGCACTTCGTCCTTAGCGATCCAACGACTGTCCGTCGTTTCTTCCGAAATCGTCAGCTCTCCACCCGTAGGTTTACATACAAAATCCATCATCACCTTCGTTGGAACCTCAGCAACTCCGCTGTGTCCCGGATAGGTTGATGTATTGGAATAGACGCCGATCAGATGAGAAACGATGGTATCAATGCCGCTTTCCTCTTTGATTTCTCTTATCAGCGCATCCATTAGATTCTCTCCGGCTTCCACCTGCCCACCTGGAAAAACCCACCCGTTACGGTCCTTCACCAACAATATTTCACCGCGTTCATTCTCAACCACGCCGCCTACAGCGACGATATGTGTTGGCATCATCATGACAACAGCCCCCGATAGATAAGATATACTTCAACTTTCACAAGACAAGGCCCCTTAGATTTCGTTATAATTCACAATGCTTCCAGGTTCAAAATCCTTGTCGATGATATGTAGCAGATGCGCCCCGATTTCCTCTGTAGATAGCAGCTGTCCAGACTCATGCGCATGGGCGAAGGCTTTGGCCATTTCAAATTCCTGCTCATTTTTCCCTCTCGCCAGTCTTTGCATTTCCGTATCCACCATTCCAGGATTGACCGCAATGATCTCCACCTGGTTCTGCCGGTTCCTTTGCTCGGTCCCAACACTCTGTGTAAACATATTGATCCCAGCCTTCGCCGTGCAGTATACGCTCATCGTAGGTGCTGGATATGTTCCGGAGCCAGAAGAGATGTTGATGATTTTCTTTCGAATGGAGAGCCCCTCCGTTTTCTTGATGAAGCAGGAAGTTAAGATCATCGGCGCAATCAAACTGATTTGCACATTCATATGAATATCTCTTGCATCGCATAGTTCAATGGCCTTCAGCGGTTCAAGCATGGACGCATTATTGATAAGGCAGATCATATCCGCGTAAGCGGGATCGATCTCGTCAAATATGTTATCCACAAGCTCCTCCAGCCCCAACGTATCGCTCAGATTATATACATGGTGTCTGTATTTTGAATAGCTGCTCAATCTCTCGGACTTTCCTCTCGCGATCCCATACACGAAATTCCCCTTCTCAAGAAGCATATAGGCCAGTTGCTCGCCGATTCCTTTTGAAGTTCCCGTGATGATGAAATGACCTCCGCTCATTGTTTTAACCCTCCGTTATTCTAAAAAGATAGCTTCATAATATATTCTTCCACTTCTTCACCACGAGCATGGGCATAACCCTTATCTTCCCCCCAGATGATGAAGTCGTTTTTTCCCAGAATCCGAATCGAGGCGATATGATCTTTAACTGCGCGTGCATACAATGGACGGGTTTGTATATCTCTGAGAAATGACGAAAGAGCTCTTGTCGCTATGCCTTTTCCCCAAAATTCGCGCCCTATCCAGTAACTGACTTCGGGCTGACCCATATGTTCGAAGAATAAAATCTGCCCGGCTACTTGTCCCTCATATAAAACGGTTTTCTTGATGATGGTCTCATCGCCTAAGATTTTGGCCCAATGCTCATCAAAAGCTGCCTTATCCGAAGGATCTTTCGCTGTAAAAGCCGCCATGTAGTTTGCCTCCGGGTCTCGTTGTTGCTCAAAAAATATGGCAAGATCATCTTCGAACACATCTCGCAATAGCACCTCAATCATCACTAGTCACCCCAGTCGCCTATTGTTTTCTTCCATCGTCTATACCTAATGGATTTCACATGAGACTTCCGTTATCCTGCAACCATCGCACAATTTCCTAACTGCATTGTTATGCGAACCCATAAGTGGCAGGAATAAATCGCAATCGGTAAGAAATCATGGTAAGAAGGACATGATACGATTGCATTACATACTATTCCTGTGATGAAGGAGTTGAAATTATGAAGAATAGAGTCCAGAAGATTTCGCCAAACTTGTGGTTTGATCACCAAGCCGAGGAAGCAACCCAGCATTACATCTCTATTTTTAAAAATTCGCAGATCGAGCGTATCACGCGCTACGGTGCAGAGAAGAATGACAATCATGAGTTTGCCGAAGGTGCGATCATGACTGTGGAATTCCTGCTGGAAGGCCAACATTTTGTTGCCTTAAATGGCGGTCCGCATTTCAAATTCAACGAAGCCATTTCATTTATTGTTCATTGCGAGACACAAGAAGAACTGGACTATTATTGGGAGAAGCTAGCTGAAGGCGGTGACGAGAGAGCACAAGTATGCGGTTGGTTGAAAGACAAGTTTGGCGTATCGTGGCAGATCGTCCCGGCTAACTTAAGCGAAATGATAACCGACCCCGATCTGGCAAAATCGGAACGAGTCATGAAGGCTTTACTCCAGACGAAATCAAAAATTGACATGCATGCGTTACAGCAAGCCTACGAGGGGTAGGGAAGGCTGCCTTTAGGGTAGCCTTTCTTACTTCCCAGCTCTCTATAGGATCAATGCAGGGCATCAGCGATACCATCATAACTCCAGTTTATGCGTGACTAGTTCATCATCTGCAATTTCCTTAAAACCTAGATTCTTATAGAATTCAGCTGCCTTGGGGTTGTCCGTTTTCAAGACGAGTTTAGTATAATGGCTGCTCGCCTGATGAATAACCGCTTCAACCAACCTTCTCCCGGCTCCATGACGTCGAAATTCCTTTAACACATACAGTCTGCGGATCCTGCCGATGCTTCCTTCAGAATACGGATCACGATTTAACCCGCAAATGCCGATGACTCTATGACCAACTCGACATTCAAACAAGGCTTCATCTTCAAGCTGAAATGTATTGATACCCTCTTTATATTCATTCACTAGCCTATGGATATTCCTGAATCCTTCTTCCTTGCTTTCAGTTAAGAGCTCGGTAATGTCTACTGCACCCAGGTCGGTAACTTCTTGAACGATCATGTTGTTCATGGTATATCATTATCCTCTGTTTCCCTGCGATTTTTATTATTTGTGTAGAGTCTAGTATTTAAAAAAAGTATTCAGAATACCAACCGCTCGTAATTGATAATCCTTGTTATCTTCCGTATATATTTGTTCGACTCCCATATAAATGGCAGCATGTTTTCTATGCCCTGACTTAAACCGGATTTCCTTCCCGGATTTACTACATTTATTTTCTATCCCTGTGTTTACGCACGTAATTCCATATTCCTTCGACAACCATCTGTTGTAATCGGCCTCATTGGGGCAGGTAACTACTAAAATGATGAGAACCAATACCAACATTGCAACCATTCTTCTGATTACTTTCTTCATAGCCCTTATCGTTTCTGCCCAATATACAATAAATGAGATGAGACCCCCAAAATGCTTGGGTTCTCCGCTTCCCGGTAGATCAGGTTCATGACTTCTTGGAATTCCTCTTCCCCACTGGACCGCCAATAATCGAACTGCTCTGCCTTGAAGGAGCCTGCTATACTTGACGAACCTATCAATTTAATCGTCTCGAAGCCATGCGATTCCATGAACGGCTTAATGTCCTCCAAGTTATAATAATACGCACCGGTAAATCTTCCTTCATCGCTATGATTGAATATCCCGGTCCTAACAAATTCCTTAATGCTGCTGATTTTATCATTCGGTTTCCATTGTTCCGGAAATGATAATGATGTTATCAGATGCCGAATTCGAGTCATGAATGCCACAAATACATAACCGCCTGCTCGGGTAACACGATTCAATTCTCGGACAGCCGTAGACCGATCCGATTCTGTCTGTAAATGGTATAACGGTCCCATCATAAGTGCACCGTCAAACAACTCATCTTGAAATAAGCTAAGATCGTTGGCATTGGCACGGTGAAACCCCTTGAACTGGCCTGTTAACCTGGATTCTTCGGCTTTAGCAGCCGCAATCTCGACTAATCTTGGCGTAAGGTCTGTTAAGGTCACATCGTAACCGTTCTTCGCTAATTCCATCGAATACTTCCCTGGTCCGGCACCGTTATCCAGCACATGACCTTTCTCAGGCAGCATACTCAAGATATGATGCAGATTGACGATAAATTCAATGGGCTCCCTATCCAAGCGCCCCCATTCATCGAAGGCATTATAATAATCTATCACTTTATTCAACTGAGTCACCCCTCCATTTAAAAGCATCTTATAGCGCTAAACGACAACCATTTTACTTCCTGCTTAACCCTTACTCGTCGCTTCAATCCATCGAACGATAACTTCTTTTAATTGTTCTTTCTTCTCCTCCAGATCGTTTACATTAAATATTTTTACGATTGCCCGATCATTAGCGGCCCATTCCAATAGAGTATCCTCAGGCAGGGCTCCCTTGATGTCATGAGTTTGAACTTTTGGCCCACAATGAAAAATGATGCGAAAGAAACCTTTCCCTTGTAAATTCAATGTGATGCGGTCTTCGCCCTGAACGCAGAAGCTGGGTGCATTCCATTTGATCTGCTCGGTTATCTGATCATCGACGCTTAATATGAAGCTTCTTACTTCCTCAATTTCAGCCTTTAATGGATGCTCAAGATGGTGAAGATACTCCACGACTTGTTCGTGACCTGTTAATTTTGCCATCCATAACTCCTCCTCATATACTAGGGCAATTGAAGGAACTCATTTTACCCAGGTGGAATTCATTATAATTTCCTTGCCGTCAAGATCGGCTGATAGAAACCCGATTCCGAAGGCATATGCCATCTGATATCGGTGAATCCCGCTTCCTCCAATATTGCACTTAATTCCGTTCTCAATAAAGCTCTATAGGATGTGCTGTTGACTTCAGTCTTCCATGACCCATCAAGCTCTTGCATAATAAATTGGTTGGTTATATAGTGATTGCCAGCTTCAGCCCAATCCCAGACTTGAAAAACGATACGTTTTCCTTCATCCATAACTCGGGGCAACGTGGAGCGCTGTCGATTCTGCAGAATCTCGTCATAGTCCCGAATAGACAATACAAGCAAACCGTTGCTTCGAAGTTTGGCATATAGATTGCGGCATGCCTCTCTTAAATCTTCATCAGACAATAAATGGGGGATCGCATTGTCAGCTGACAGAACAACATCAAATTGCCCAGGGATATCTTGCTCCAGTGAGCGGAAATCCGCGACTCCAAAATGAACATGAACCCCAAACTTGTCTGCTTCCTTTTTGGCTCGTTCAATGGATTTGGGACTAAGATCTGTAGCCGTTACAATAAAATCATGCTGCGCTAATCCCAGTGCTTGTGTTCCTATTCCGCAAGATGCATCCAGAAGATGAATCGGACCCTCGTGTTCCACTGCGTGTAACGAGCGAATAAATCGATTGAAGAACACACCCTGCCATTGAACCGTCTCATGCCAATCCTTAAATATCAGGTGATATGTATCCGCAAGCCCTTCGTAAAACTCCATACTGGTGTCCTTCAACACTCATCCCCTCCTTTGAACAATGCATGTTTTTATACGAGTATTTATAACCCAATTCTAGATAGAAAAATTTTCCTTTCCCCTATAATAGATGATTTGTGCCCAAGAAGGAACCAAAAAAACCTCCAATTAGGAGGTTCACTTATGTAAATACGATTGGTTCATACGAACTCTCGTTATTCCGGAACCATTCTTCGTATCGATCACCCGAATCTTCCGGATGGCTTCGTATTATTCGCTCATAACTTCGATATGATCCACGCGCAGCTCAACACTTTCCACACTTGAAACCTCTCCTGAAGCTTCTGCGCCAATGAGTATGATTAGGATTCTGCGATTATAGGCATAAGCACAGTAATCAACAGTGTCAACAATAGAAAGGAAACGGAAAATATATGATACCCCAATTTCTTTCGAAGGCAAATCACCCCGATCAAAACGGCAATTAGGGGCAAGCCGAGTAAAAAGTGCAAGATGTATTTTAAAGTAAAGCCGCCAGCCAGATGGTTCATATAGAATATAATTCCGAGAGGCAGCCAGATCACTGCCAGCAAGAGTCCAAAGGATATGGGGACTAACGCCTTTCCAATAAATTTGCACATTATGCTGATCAATCTCCTATTAAGGATTTCAGGCCCCTTAACCAAGCTTCGTCTGACTTAAGGACCCTTAATGATGTGTTCCACACGATGAATGAAGTCCCCTGCAAGCTCCACTTGTGAACAAGCGAAATCCATATCGCCATGACCTGAAACGGCGTAATCGAAGTTACCTAATGTAGACATCAATATGCGTGCAGTCAGCGCAAATCCAAAAGCTTCCCGGTCAGCCACAATGTCAGGACGGTTGATCATAAACCGGAGCGTTGGCTCCTGATCCCCTTTAAATAAAGCCAGGTTTGCCACAAATGAAGCCAGATCCCAGTAACGAGGCATCAAGGATACATCTTCAAAATCCGTCCAAAGCCAGCCCCTGGGGCTCGTCATTAAATTGCGGGCATGCGCATCACCGTGGCTGGGAAATAGCTGCAGGGATTCTGAACGCATCACTTGATCTATTTCATAAAATTTGTGGATTAATCGCTGTATCCGATCATCTGGATGATCGCTTAATCGCGTAACCGATTGTTGAATCCTATCCCATACACCCAGAATTGGGAGTTCTCCAGTATATTGCCCCATGGCAAGGGTCAATTTATTTACTATGTTGACCGCTTCGCTCGGTGAAGGAAATGGGAGTGCTGTTTGAGGAACGTACTCCCAGAATGTCATCCAGCGCCCATCCAGCTCAAATGGTCCTTCTTGCAAGAAATGCACAGGCAGCAGCACTGGAACTCCCTTCTCGTGGAGATGGGAAGCTACGCGCAGTTCTTGTTCAAGTTTCTTGCCTATATGGGAATCCGATTCGGGGGTAAACGCAGCAACTCGCGCAACGATTGGATGAGGGGCCAAGTGAATGATGATATTTCCCCCACGGCTTAAGATCTTCGGCATAACTTCAGTGAGGCCGAAATTCGCTGCAGCAGATTGCAATTGGGCACAAAGCCTGTCCATGGCTGTCAAGGCAGCATCTCCTTTAAACGGTAATAGCATCATCTAAAAAGTTCTCATTGTCTACTTCATTCCATTCAACACCCTCAGGATTTCTATTTCACTCTACCAGTGAGCTTCCAAGAGCTCCTCATAATGAAAACAAGACCCGGCCTAAGATATTTCCATCTAAGTCGGATCATGCGGTGTTTGAGTATGTTTGTTCTAATGAGATTAAATCGCAACTCCCTCTCCCCGATATTGATTCAACAACGCCTCTCTCATCGCTTCATCTGTTTCAATCGAGGCACTGATCTGAAGTGGTGTTTGTTCGACGAGCTTACCCTCCTGATATGTACATCGATGATCATAGCAATTCGGATCAGATAAGATGAGTTCAAGCGAGCCCGGTATATTAGCTGCAATTCCAGCATTCGCATCGTCCGTTATCCATTTGACGGGTTTCCAATCCAATATTCCTTCAGCTGTCGCGATCGGAGTATGGTAGGTGTAATCCTCAGGGACGTCTGCTAGATATAAATACATCCCACCCGTAACAGAACCGTCGACAGACCAAGTCACTACGCCTTTAAAGGTTAGACTGTAGTCTTGTATATGTGTCTCTTCCTCCAGTTCACGTAACATCGAATCTCGCGGGGTTTCGTTCGCCTCCAGCTTGCCTCCCACGCCATTCCAGCACCCCATCCAGGGCGGGGATTGACGATTCAACAATAAAACCTCATCACCGCGCCGAACAAAACAAATATTGTATTTGATCATTTAAAACGATTCCCCCTTCTGGATCGGTTGCTCTTATGTTAAGCTTCGAATCTTTTCTTCGATTGGCTTCTGCTCATCTTCATCCCACACAATGGATATTTCAAAAGTCCCTTCTTCAAAAAACAATGGAAATCTTCGCTTGAACCAAGGCTGCATGGGCAGATCCATTACTTCACGTATCGGTACCCAAACCAGCTCTCCTTCTGGAGGATCCGCTAACAGCTCCCCTTCAAAAGAGTCAGCTATATAATTAAACACCATGTAGCGATAGTTCGTCTTGGGTACGACATATTCATCCAGTCCCTTATATTTCAAGTTGGTTACAATCAATCCGGTCTCCTCAAAAACCTCACGCACAGCACCTTCTGAAATACTCTCAGGAAACTCCACTTTCCCCCCTGGACCAAGAAAACCGGGAAAACCCAGCTTGTCCGGGCGATTGATTAATAACACTTTATCATCTTTCCGGATCAGGCACATTGTGTACATGCCATAAGTTATAGGGGGCCTAGACATTCCATTTCTCCTCCGTCCTGCAACGTGTCCGCTTGCTTAATATAACGACCTCTCTTATGTAGGTATATATCTACTATTCCCTCGAATACAAGAGCGCTCCACCGGACCCCAGAATAACGAAATGTCGACCAGACGGCGAAAACCCACACTTTATTTTTCCATCCAGCCGGTTCAAATCGATCATCGCGGCTTGTTTAAGATATTCATAGTTAGGGACAAATATCTGATCCAATACGACGGAAGCCCTTGGCCACCAAGGGTGAATAACTTCAAGCATCCAACCATCGTGCGTGATGTGAATCCCATCGCCAGACTCAAATCCAAATATAGAAATGTCCTGTCCGTTCTGCGGAATACGAAAACTCAAGTAGTTATTGCTAATATGATCATCCGTTACATTAGGATCCCTGTCTCTGTACAGTCGGTTCCCGGACCTGGCCTGTGTAATGCTGTAACCGGAGCTGCTGATCAGAACAAGGTTCTCATCGGCATCCCATCCGCACGCAATGCACCCTGCAGCTGGAATGATAACCTCATCACTCCAAGGATGTGGTGGTTTCATAGGTTCTTTGGCTTGTGCCTTGTACAGCAAATCGATCTCAAACTTTGTCCTGATTTCTTTTTTTGAATGTTTAAAAGGGTTCATCTCATACTCCTACATTGATCTGAATTAAGGCCAATACGCTCCTCCAGACTCCTTCTCTGCTGGTTAGCAAGACTATCCTCGCTCATTAAAAACAATATCACGGTTTAGGATGATGATTCATCTCCTGTATTCTTATGTTAAGCTCATCCAGTGATCGCTGCATGCGCTCCATCCTTCTCAGAGCAGAATACTGATTGCTAATAATCCCGGCCAAGCCAACTAACAAAATGAAAACGATGAAAATAATCATGTAAAGCTACATCCTCCCATCCTTTAAGTCATTTAAAAATACTTGTTATCAGGTAACATCGAAATGCGAACCCATTCTTCCAAACTACTAAACATCAAGGTCTTCGGCCATTCCGTCGACTCTTCATGTTTCCAGGTTAAATGCACCTGCGCATACGTCCCCGGTTTATCTAACAAAGAAAATAAAAAATCATCCCGATCGCATCGTCTTGCTATGCGAAGGCGGATCACTACCCAACTCCTTGCGATGAAGAATAGGATTCATATTACTTTGATCGATGTGCAATGTTCCATCAGCTTGTTCTGCCTCATGATTAAATACCAAATACCCTCCAATGATTTCATTGCCTGACTCCAGTATATATCCAACAATCTGATTGTACGTCATTGTTTTTTCTTGCAGAATATATCCTGTTTCGATAACCTCTTTATCCAAAAATGGTGTCAAGTCCACATGACCCAATTCTTTAATATCTTTCACATGCGACTTAAAGGATTGTAAAGTATGAGCAGCGTATTTTGTTTCGGACCCAAATCTATCAATGCTCCATCCGTAATCATCTAAATATTTAATATGCTGTTCTTTATAAGTTTCTATGACGACGACCCCATCATCCTCTTTATTACAACCAACAAGGATAACTAACATTAGAATGAATAATAACTTTAATTTCAATTCTCCGGTCCTTTCTTGCAACAGGAATATGTATCTGAATGAGGAGCCTTTAATTCCTTCTACACAAAACGGCTACGAGTATCCCATATGTGCGGGTCCAATTTTACCGCTGGCGTAAAAGTTGTCGTCAATGCGTACCGCCCACCGGACTCCGCGGATTGATAGGCACCGAACAGAATCTCGTGCACGTGCAGCTGCTGTTGCGCAGACTGGACGGGATGTTCACCCGTACGTAGGCAGCGAACAAAATGGGCAATAACACTCTCATCACGTTGTTCCGCAATTTGACGATACGGCACATAACAGTTATCATTCCCCCGCCAATTAACTGGCTCCGCATCTAGAACAGCGTCTCCCAATGTGTGAACTACCAAAGGATATCCACCGTCATTCATAGCTATAGTGCCTTTTCGTCCGTAGATCAGCGTATTATTCTGCTTGAAGGACATTCCCCATAACGAGCGAATAACGGCATGCTGCCCACCTGCAAACTGAAGGATAAGGGTGGCATTATCATCCACATCGCTGTTCACCTTCTTACCATCGCCAACGATGCGATTGGGAATCAGCGTGTTGACTTCAGCCATCACACTTGTAGCGGGGCCTAACAAACCGATCAGACGGCTAACAGGATAAGCCAGGCAATCCAGTACCGCACCCCCATGCGCTACAGATTTATCATAATACCAGTTATCGCGCCATGGACCGGGAAGGGAGAGTTGTGCTTCCGCACCTGTGATTTTTCCAATGTATCGCTCATCAATGAAATCGGCAGCAGCTAGAAAGATGGGGTTCAAGTCAAAAGGCAGGCTCATGAAAATCAGCCCCTTCTCCTCTGCCAGCGTAACCATACGCTTACAGTCTTCAAATGTGGTCGCCATCGGTTTCTCGTTCAGAACAGGCAATCCCCGTTCCAGCGCAGCCAACACGGGCTCAGCATGCATGGAATGAGGAGTCGTAACCACTACACCATCTAAATCTTCTCGTTCCAGCATGAGTCGATAATCGTCATACCACCCCGGAATTCCATATGCCGCTGCCTTCTTCTCCGCATTCTCCAAATGTCTGGAGTATGTTGCTACAATCTGCACATCTTCAAGCATTGCCGCCTGTTCAAAATAACGATTGCTGACATGACCGCTGCCGATCATGCCAAGCTTAATCTTTTTCATGGAAATATAACCCCAAACAATCGTAAAATGTTTCATTAAAGTATTTGGCATTGATTTTGGTTGCTAAATCGCGGATGGTCACTCCTTTTAAATCGCTTGTTGGCATATCCTTAACGATATCAGAGACAACCGTATCGATGGAGATGCTCCCTTCTGTAACCGCAATGGCCGTTGCCATGCCAACGTGTGACTTTCTGATGGAATATAGATTAAACATCGAATCCCGTGTTACCGGCAATGCACCACTCTTAAAATGATGCTGTCCAGAATACCATTCCGTTGCGACATGACCATCTTGAATGATGAACAAAGCGGAGGCAGAAGCACCATACTTTTCCTGAGAGGCTTGAGTATACGAAACTAGTTTTTGGAACAGATCGCTCATAAAAAGTCCCCTTCAAACGACATAACCCGTCCTTTAGATCATGCTCTTCTTAGGTCGGATCAAACGTCGTCTTATTATTTTATTTCGTTGCATAAATCGATAGCCACTGAGGAAGCGCTGTAGGGTGAAATGCGGATTCCGGTTGTTTGATGATGTTGGCTATGACCTCTTCGGTCCGATATCCTACATACCACGAATCTGACCATTCATCCCAGGATCTTTTAATGATATCCTCTTGTTCTTTCATCTTGCAACCTCCTTGCCTGCCAAACACAAGCGTTTCATAATTAAACGTATATCGGCTATTATGCTACAACCAAGCCTGACAGGATATGGAGAAATTATATGTAATTGTACTTTACCGACGAATTTAGGAAACGAGTAAACTAATGAATGCAAGATAGATGTCACTACAAGGCTCCGATCGCCAACAGCCTGCTGAATCACTCTATTTTGCTCTCGTTTCCCGTCCATTTATGCAGCACAAGCGCTGCACTGAAGATGATGAAAATGGCTAGAATCCTTCCATATGCTAAGGCTGCCGCTCGCGTTCCATCGCCTCAAGCGCCTCGAGTTTTTGCCTGTACTGACGTATTAGATCTGGATCGGGCCCATCACGGTGCTTTTCGATGAACGCCTGAAGTGCCAAGCGGTATTCTGAAATGAATGCCGGATTGGTGGGGCTTGTTGCAAGCTGGGCTTCGGCTTTTGCAACTGGTTTCAGGTCTTTATTGAGTACCCACTTCTTCCCATAATCTGACTTGTCGCTCATGATGAGGATATTACCCTCGAAACCTGGAACATATTTGGCAACGAAAACTTCACCCTTGGGCGGAATAAGAATGGCATTGCGCAGTGGATAGATGCTGGCAGACATGGTAGTAAAATTCGTCACCACATCTTGCCCCTCGGAGGTTTTAAGGACTGCTTCGTACTCCCAAACATATTGATCATTGTACAGGGAGTTTGTTTCCTCTGCATAAACAACGACTGCAGTCCCTTCCGTGCCAACGGCGTTAAGAAATAATGCATTTAGGTGATGCGTGAAGAAGATGTTGAACATTGCTGCCAGAAAGCCTAAAATCGGCAAGATAAAAAACCACTTTCCATGGTTACGCCATATCGATAGGAGGATACCCATGGCAAAGCTGAAGAATAAGATTATCAAAAATGACCAGATCGGGTGATGCGTGAGGAAATACAAGACGGCCGAGATCATATACATATATATCACTCACTTCCTCTCATGACGCTCCTTATATCTGGAACCTTTTGACCACGACCTCGTCCTTGAAATGAATATCATGCAGATTCCTTGCCTGGAACTCTTCCAATATGCTTAAAAAAATTCGCCCGATCAATATACTGTCACCGAGCGCATCATGTCGCTTAAGATCCCGATCATCTATCTTATAGTACTTAATCAAATAATCAGTTGATATGATGCAATCGATATCTGGATGTAAGTAAGTGAATAGAGCTTTTGTATCCAAACAGCATATATTCATCATGGGAAGGTTGAATCTCTTGCATTCATTCCGCAATAAAGGCAAGTCAAATTCATAGCCTGCCTGTGTCACCAATATGCTGTCCTTGATAAAGTCGATAAAGCCGCTATAAACCTCGTTAAATCTCGGAGCACGCTCTACATATAGGTTATAAATTCCGGTAAAACGCTCAACAGCTTCAGGGATGGGTTTTAGAGGCTGAACATACGAGTTGAAAGTTTGGGATTCCTGAACGATACCACTCTCAATGATAACGGAACCCATCTGCGTAATGTGTTCCGTTTCATGGTTGATTCCCGTCGATTCCAAATCAAATACGCAGTACCTTTGTTTCAAAATATCGTTGACTGCCAAGCCGGAAACGGCATATTCCAAATTGGATAGAAAGCGAATCTCCACCGGTTATCCCCCTCCAATTATTGTGCAGCAATCGAAATGCCGCATAAATCCATGCAGACTCCAGTTACCCTACTTCTCTATTTCTCTTTCTCTATAAATGCTCAGTGCCTTCTTCATCTTCTCTGTGTACTCCATGGAGTGGCACGAATTTAATAGCTTAACATCCTGACGCCCGCTGGAGCTGAGCAGATCCTTGTCACTTAATACCTGAATGAGCCTGTTCACGGTTCCTTTACTGCCATCTATCATGCGAATGTGATCCGGCAGCAGATCGGATAAGATTCTTTTGTAAAATGGATAGTGGGTACAGCCCAAGACGATGGTTCCATACTCATTCATATCGAAGGATTCGAATTGCTTGGTAAAGTAAGCATTCATGACCTTTTGATCGAAATTCAATGCTTCACAGTGCTCTACCAACTCGGGCAGAGGCAGGGAGTCCACGATATGCATGCTATCGACTCGTCGAACCAGATCCCTGTACTTCGATTCCTTTAAGGTCAGCGGCGTGGCAAGCACCAGGATTCGCTTCCCGCTGGAACGATTGATTTCGACGGCCGGTTTTACGGCCGGCTCCATCCCGATAACCGGGATCGGATAAGCCTTTCTCAGATCGGAGATCGCCATGCTTGTAGCCGTGTTGCATGCAACGACAATGGCTTTGACTTCTTCCTTCATGATCGTTTCCATCGCATGATGGATGTAAGATTTCACGTCTTCCTTGGCTTTGGTACCATATGGCACATGGAGGGTGTCCGCATAAAACAAAAAGTCTTCATGTGGCAGCTCCTTCATAGCCGCCGATAACACCGTTAAACCGCCTAAACCTGAATCAAAAAAAGCTATTCTCATGTTTTTCACCTATTATTGTATGTTTTTCTGTCAGCATCCTTACGTAAATATCCTTATACATTATACTCCACTACTACGATCTTCGCAGGGCCATCTGTACGATTGGAATCGTAAGTGGATCAGGTTTAAAATACAGAACGACCCAGCCTTATTGTAATCTCAGAGGCCGGGTCGCGTGCGTCGTTTCTATGCAATTCTGAGAAAAACACGTAACTTCCTTCGAACATTAAGAAATGCGTGTTTTACTCAAAACATTTCAACAGTGCCAAGGCCTCTTCATGATCGGGTTCCAGAACAAGCGCCTCACGCGTGTATTCCAAAGCCTCCTCGTCAAGACCAAGCTCATAGCAGCAGATCGCCAAGCAATATAAAACCGTTGGCACCGGCTCGTCTTCATCCGTCTCCACGGATTCCTTCAGGAAGAACCTCGCATCCTCGTACATATCCATCTCGAACAGCACCAGCCCCGCGTCCAATGCCAGATCATAACGCTGTTCCATCACATAGTACGATGACCACATCTTATATATGCCTGTTCGGATATCCAGCATTTCTTCGTCATTGGCATCCGGCAGCAGATTCGAGATGCGCTTCGCGCTTTGAATGAAGAACTCGGCGTCATATCCGCCCAAACGCCAAAAAGACAAAATTTGCTGCATACCCATGCTCTCAATATTCCGGTCGATCCATTCCTTCATACTGAAGAATTCATCCGGTCCGAAGCGTTCGATAAATTGGCGGTAAGCGATCCGAGTATTGGCATAACTCGTCGGTGCTTCCAGCATGAGGATACAGCCAACGTTAATATTTTTATAATGCTGCGTGGGGAAAATCGCCTCTGCGCCCCTTTGCTCAAACACATGCTGAAACGCATGATAATTTGCTGTTAAAGAGAAGCTGCCATGGAAAATTAATTGCGGCGGTTCGGCGAACTTCCAATTATCGATATGATGATCTCCTTTATCCGCTGTGAGAAGCATGAAACCCGACGTTGATAACTGATTCAGACGCTCCATGCAGGTCAAACCCACCTCTGGAAACAGGATATGCGAATCCTCCAGCTCTTGCTGGTAGTGGGCAATCACATCGCGGTACGGGTAGGTGTCCTCCTCGAATCTGGGTGCACGGCGGTGCTCGTATGCCAGTTTCATTCGTTCCAGTACTTCAGCTGGCTTGAGCTTGTTGTGCTGCTCCGGAAATTCGATGACAACATCGCTCTCATAAATCTTGCCTTCCCCCACATAGATAAGTTCTTGCGGAATGCCGTCAAAAAAGTAGTTAGCGACAACCAGCAGCGGCTGCTTCAGATCTCCAGGACGTATCGTTGTCTTCGATACTACCAGGTTCAATTCTGTGTCATGCACGGCATCGAACCTCGCGAAGTCCAGCAGTCCCTGCTCAATATAGGATTGCATGGCAGGATGTTGATTCCATGCTGTAACATTTTTAATCGGCAGATCGGTCATGACATAGCGGAAAGGGGGCAGTGCTATACCCGCAAAATCTCTCAGCTCGCACAGCTTGTGCAGCACATGATAACCGAGGCGCCCGGCTCCGGCTCCCAATTCCAGAATTGTTACAGTTTCGGTGAGATCACCTTGATCGGCGCGGTCCCGAAGGAATCCGAATATAATTTCGGCGTAAGCTGTAGCAATCATAGGGTTGCTCGTAATATACTGCGGAACCTGATCATTATTCCAGGCTTTCATCCCCAGTTCTTCGTAATAATTCCGCTGTAGTTCCCAAATGGGTGCTTCACTGTAACGGAAGCGTTGTTGAATATTGTCCGTCATTCTATATAACCCTGCTCTCTGTATCATTAAAGTACACTCTGATGATGTGCATGCTCATATGCACCGGTCGACCAAGAACGTCTATTGAATCGTACCATATAACTTGGTTCTACCCAAACCTTCTGATGATAAAATCCCGTGTATAAGCTTGAGCTTGATGGCAGATTCGCCATTCTTAGGCGTATAGGCACCTTTCCTTCCACACCCTAATATAGTGTAGGAGAACAGAAGGGCGGGATGTGCATGGGTACGAGCATAGAACGAGAACAATGGGCCATTTTCTTGGCAGCGATCTGCGGACAGACCTATACACAATTCACCAATACGGACGGCTCATTTGTCCTTCCGCTAAATTATTCGCTTTATGACACCATTGAGGCGAACTCCTTAATCAGCGTGTCCGAGCGCTTTGGGTTTATTCTAGAATCACCGGATGAAATTATTATCGCCTTTCGGGGCACCAGTTCAACGACAAACTGGATCTCAGATGCCATCGCCTCCCAAAAAAACTTCAAATATATTAAGGACTCTTCTCTCACACACCGCGGTTTCACTAACATCTACGCCTCTGCTCGCGGCCAGATTATGTCGGCACTTAACCAACTTCCTACCCACAAGACACTGTTCATTACCGGCCACAGCCTTGGAGGAGCGCTCGCAACCTTATGCGCAGTCGATGCAGCCGCCAACACGGACCACCAATCCCCTTATGTATTTACCTATGGGTCCCCTCGTGTGGGCGATCCCGATTTTGCCAAGGCCTTTGCCAAATATGTTCGAAGCAGCTGCCGCATCGCGAACCTGTTCGACGTCGTAACGCACGCCCCGCCTCATATCTACAAGATGCCAAAACGAGAGAAGAAATACTATTATAGCCATGTGCATACCCAATGGCCCTTGACCTTCCAGAATGGGTCGGTGAGCGGCAATCATGTGATCGGAAGTTATTATACGGAGCTTGCCAAGCTCCAGCCGCAATTTGCCGAACGCTTAAGTTCGACGAATCCCGAGTTCTGTCCGGTTGTAGAATCACCATTGGAGAAGGTGTAAGCATATTTTTCGGATCATAAAAGAAAGCGGATTTCCCTGAGAAAGGAATCCGCTCTGTTTATTTCTGATCTAATCACGAAAAGATTACACATGAGTACCCGTTAACATCGGGAACAAAATCTTCATTTCAGCTTCATTCGGTCTTCTGCCATAATCAGCAATTTCGAAAGGCTCTGCATATTGTACGCTGGCTGCATGGCCTTGGCCATATTGCTTCGCAAGTGAAGGCAGCATTTCGTCCGAGACGCTCAAGAACCGATCCCAATACTTCAGAATAAAGTCCCGCTTCTCTTCCCAGGTATTCGGTACCGCATCCAAGAAACCGCCCTGCCAAGGTGCAAACTCATAGAATTGGGAAGCGTGGGCATCACAGGCCAGCAATTTCTTCTCGATGACGCTTCCTGCATCGAAGACAATATCCGATTGATACGTCGCCCGTGCCGCATAATCCGGCATCAGCAGAAATATCGGCGATTTCTTCAATGACGGCACTTCAGGGACGGCATTCGGTACGTTCGCAACAAAATCTGCCGCATCCCGCACTACCTTCCCGACATTGCGGTTATCCACATGACCGGGACCGTCCGGATGGAACGTAATGACGATATCAGCCTCCCAGCCACGAATTTGACGGATCACTTCCTTGCGTACTTCGGGCGTTGGCATCAATTCGCCATCGGGAATGGGCAGGACGACGTATTCCAGTACCCCAAGACGTTTTGCTGCCTCATGCGCTTCTTGAATCCGACGTTCGACCAGCTGCTGCCCACTCATTTCATAATGACCACAGCATCCATCGGTTAACGTTACGAACTTCACCCGATGACCCATCTCTGCGTAAGCTGCCGAGATCGCGCCAGCATAGATTTCAGGTTCATCCGGATGCGCTGCAATGACAATCACATTGAGAATTTTAGACATCTGCTGCTTCCTCCTTGTAGTTACTTGAATATACGATCGATATGATATACCGATTACTTCGTTCGTTTCATCAATGGATGATCTTCCTTCAACTCCAGCAAATCCCACAGATTGCCGTATAAATCCTTGAATACCGCCACCATACCGTAATCCGCTTCTTTGGGCTCTCTTACAAACTCGATCCCCCGCGATACCATTTCACGATAATCTCTCCAGAAATCATCCGTATTCAAGAATAGGAACACCCTGCCGCCCGACTGGTTGCCTATAAATGGTTCTTGCTCCGGCTTGGACGCCTTGGCAAGCAATATCGTCGTGCCAACCGAGCCGGGAGGTGCTACGACCACCCAACGCTTATCTTGTTCAGGCTGGTATGTATCTTCAATCAAGGTGAAATTCAGCTTCTCGGTATAAAATGCGATGGCCTCATCATAGTCCTTCACGACTAAGGCGATATGGACAATGGATTGTATCATGTTCTCTCTCCCTCCGATATGATTGTTCAATTCTTGTACGATCATCATGAAGTTCCCGTCCGGGAGCTGTACATCTCCCATAAGGACCGAATCCGAAAGGTCCGGAAGCAAGCCTTCTACCGATTTTTAATGATGTTATCGCTTGACCAGATTTCCACCGAGTCTTGATCTGCCCCATGAATCAACTAGGTATACAAGTGATCGAATATCATCAGATCGGTTTTATACTTTTTCTTCTCCGATGCGATATATCCCTTCTCGTTAACAGCCATATCGTAATTTCGATTTTTATATGCATTCTCTTGTCCTAACCTTTGATGCATATTTTGATTTATGATATTATATATGTAATAAAGACCAAGTGCTGTGAACACTTGGTCAGTACAATTGGCTTGGATGGTTTATTCCCTCCTAAGTCATTCAGGAACAAAAACCCACCTTCGGCGCGTAACCTTTGGGTGGGTTTTTACTTTTTCTTGTTATTATTATTAATGTATGTTAAAAGAGCAAGAATGAACCATCCAAATAGAAACATAATCGTTAATGCATCCTTTACCTCCATGGCTTCACCTCCTTTCGAAGGGAAACCATGCCCACCCAAGATTCAATTGTAGTTATATTTTACCTTTCTTTTGCTCGGCGTACAAGTGTTCCTATATGTCAAAAATAGATCCTCACTTGACCAAGTCCGATAAACTGAAAGACATATATCTCAGATATCGCCCTGCCTCTCCGATAATAATTACATGATTATTTCTAATTCCGTCAGATTCTTTATGATGTAACCGGGTTGTATATGAATCCGGCATCATTTTGTTCATGTGTTTGACCCAAATGGCTCGGATTCCCAGTGTTATTAACGGGTTCAATTAGGTTGCGGCGGCTCAACCGAGTTAGCGGACTGAATTAATTCTTGCTTATCTAACTAAGGCTGTCCTCCATTAAGAAAATATACAAATCTATACGTTAAGCCTTTATTTCTCCACCATAATGATTGACCAACATCATCTTCCTCATAATATCCTTGAATGCCATGATCCAGAGCGTGGCTTGTCTTCCCTCTGGCAATGGATGGTTGACTGTATATCTGGTCAGACTCATCATAAGTAATGATTAAATTATAAAGCTGCAATGGCATTAACGAATCATTAATCTGGCATCAAGAGCGGAACGCATGGATGATATTAGACTCAGCTTAACTACTCTTACCTACACTGTTTTCCCTCAAAGAACTCTTTTTCAAGAATGGAGTAATAGAACTGATCCGCCCATTTCCCATTCCAGAATAGTTCTTCTTTAAAAACAGCTTCTTTGGTCATCCCGATATGCTCCATAAGTGCTGCTGAACGAGTATTTTGGGAATTGCACATGCCTACCACTTTATGGGCCTTCAACTGTTCGAATGCAAACTTCAATAATAGCTTCGCTGCCTCACTTCCGTACCCTTGACCGCTATAATCCGGAAGAATCGCGAATCCCAATTCCCAACTCTTCCTGTAGTCAATATAACTCCACACTTGGGCAAGTCCGATTGGAGTTCGCATCTTGTCATCAACTAAACTGACTATAAAATCATACGTTGTTGTTTCGTTTCCTTCATTGATTCTATCCAGATATTTGCTGCGAACGACTTGTTCATCTGATTCAACCGATTCTTCAAAATGCCATAGATCTCGATCGCATTCAATTCTGCAGATTAAATCCAGATCATGGCTAGTGATTCTAGATAAGATTACGTTTTCTCCATAGATCTCCATAAGGGTACCTTTCATCTCTTCCATAGTATCGATTCATACACAAATAACCATATTTCCCTACTCAACCTTCCAAGAATGCGCTAATTTTATGAGTTCTTCTTTGGCTTCTATTTCACTGTCGCCTATAACTTCTCCTTCAATATAATAAGTTCTTATTAATTCCTCCGACTTTTCACTAACAGGTTTCTGAATGTATATCAAATAAAATACTTTATCCGGAACTGGATAAACTGCCGAACCACCATGTAGAAATCTAATCAATGTAGCCTTACCAATTGGCAGGTGTATACTTTCTTTGTTCGTAATTTCCGAATGATTTCGAATGCTTACATGTCCGTCGGGACCATCTTGTTGTGCAACCGTGAGCTTAATAAGATCTTTCCAAATAACAGAGTCTGTATGTTCATCTAATGTTAAAGTAACGGAGTTATTAGGAGTGGTAGCTTCATTCGATTTTGGGAGTAAAATGAAAGTCATTAGAATTAAAATAAGTACAATAAGAAGCAATATAAAAACAGTGGATTTCTTGGTCATTTTGTTACCTTTCCTTAACCAGATTCTATATGCTCCGATCCATTTTTATCGACAGCGAAAGAGCGATGTTACAAGATGAAAACTTTCTTGCATACGGTTGATCACGCCAGTAACCTTTAATTCGTGAAACCTTATGGCTGCCATCACATCCGATGTATCAATATTGGAAATGATATATATAGGCCATTCACACGACTCAAAGAATGAGAGCGCATCTTCATCCGGACGACGATGACAAGTAGGCGAATGATCATGATAACGTACCCTTTAATTCTCTCAGTCTTAACAAAATATGAGCTGCATGCCCTTTCATACATACGCTGATAAATAACCCTTCGTTAAATCGATCCCCGCGAATATAACTGGTCATTAATTTTCTAAGGGTTTCCAGATCGGCGTTCATGATGCTGCTATCCATATTGTTATCTAAGTTCCTATAGATCTCGTTCTCCATTAACCAGTCGCTCCAGTTAAATACCATTAAGAAGCCGACATCATCTAACGCTTTACGAAAACTTCCGATTTCCTGACTCTCGCGCATGTATCCATTAACTTCATAGTAAAAAACGGACCCGGGATCTTGGAAATATTCGAGGTATTGGAGTAATCGATCCACATCCTCGGAGGTTAAGTCTGCGTCATACGGCATGCAATCACCTCACTGATTCTATTTAATCCCTGCACAGGGTTCCCGCCACACCTATGGATAAACCCCCTAAGGGCACTAGTTCTACTAGCGCCCTATCGAAGCTTTTCTAGCCTCGAATGTAATCATCTGATCTGCTTTAACAGGTTTATTCAACCATGCATAGTCAGCCGACTTCGTGATCTCCTCATATCCCTGCTTCTCTAGCATGAGTTCAAATTCGTGATATCCATACCAACTTAGAGGAAACCGTTGCAGCTCGGTCTGAATCAGATTGCCTTCCTTCCACTTTTCATATTTCATAATTGACACGATTTTCTGCTCCAGCAGATTAATTTCCGTGTTTCTTTCTTCCAGAATGATCACTTCATTATCAGAAGTTTCCCAGCTCCTAGTAGAGGCATGATTGGCTTCTATATCAGTAGGAATAAACAAATCCAAAATCAGTCTGCCACCAGGTATCAAATGAGAATAAAAATGTTGCAGTGCCGCGACTGCCTGCTCCCGACCCTCCACTAATTGGAAAGATCCGGCGGGAATGATAATGGCCTCATACGAATCGGTCAATGCAAAGTTATGCATCTCGTCTTCATACAGTTTAGTTGCTAGGCCCAAATCCTCGACTCGTCTTCTGCAAGAATCCAGCATGGCTGCTGAATTATCCACGCCCTCTATATCGACCCCCGCTTGAAGCAGCGGAATTAACACCCTGCCTGATCCACAGCCGACTTCCAGCACCTTTCCTTTTACGTCCTTCAGACGTTCTAAATAATACTCCACGTCACCAAACGAAAAACCTAATGGTTTACTCAGATCATACACTTCCGTACACAGCTCTCCGTACAAACTATACATAGGATAAAACTCTCCATTCATTATGTATTATCTTATTATGGCCCTCTATAGCAGTATCATTACACTTCTCTTTTCTCATCCGGTCGATAGAGGATTCTTTGGTAATCCCAATCTTTAGTATCCATATCGCCTAGGTACATTCTCTCATGCTCAGGTACTCGTTCATATTTCTCTCTAAGTTTTTCTCTGTAAAACTCGATGGGATTTTCTAAATATAAATAATAAGCATCCCTGCATTCTTCTAGCGCTGTTTTCTCTCCATTCAGTTTCTTGTGAAGATCCATGAATTCCTTATGTTTCTCCTCGATCTCTGCCGCATACAGCGGCTCAGACAATGTAACCTCGCCAAGTCCCTCCATGCGAATAGGCAATTCCCTATCAAAGGTAGTAAACAAAGTCCCGTCCTGAAACCATGCGCTTGCTTCGTCAAGATGGCACTGGACGTCTTGAGGCAAGTTGTAGATCATGACTTGACCGTCCTGGTAAACATTCAAATGAACTAAATAGTTCACACCTTCGTATTTCATGAAAATGTTGAAGCCGTCACCTTCCACCGTCTGGTAGAACAGTTCGCTTTTTACATAAAAATCAGTGGGACGGGGGGAGTGGGCCACTCTTCTCGCCTCCCGTTGCTTCTGCTCCCGCTCTGAAATTTCATATATGTTCACGAATTCCGGATTCAAGTGCCGAATGGTCTGCTCAATGTGCTCATAATAGCTTTCTTGATTAAATCTCCAGCTAGCTTCTTTAACTCGGAACTCACCCAGCCCATGAATAGACAGATTTTGGCCAATCGGTACGACCGGCGTCAGCCAGTTGGAGTCGATCTTGTTTTTTAAGCCCTCAAGGTCAACAAGCTCCCAGCAATTTGTCATGCCATCATCATAGATATCTACATCAATATAAAAATAATGCCCTCCGTTGCAAATCACCCCCGGTATGGTTGTACCTTCAACGATTTTGGATCTTCTTATTTTTTTCATAGCAATCACCTTTTCAATTATAGTTAACGATGCTTCCGTCTATTGCGAGCTTGGCGGCTAAACAGGATCGTAAAGTTTGAACCTGTAATCCCCATGTTAGGTGAAGCGAGTGAATCGTTCCTATTAGAATCTATTTCTTTAAAGGCTTCCTTACATCATATAAGAGAGTCATAGGAAGAACTATACCATTTATATTTATAAATAATCTCTACTTAAAACGATTCCCAAGGCACATTCAAGAACCTGGTGTTCTTCTTCGCTTGGATTGATTTATATGCCTAATATGCTAATGACCTTGTGATTCTGCAGTTGAAGCGCGATCCAGTCCACGAATTCCTGCATGAGCCGGATTAATTGATCCATATTCTCTTCCAGGGCCTCGATAAAATCCGTTTCAGACGAAGTAAATATGAAGCCAATATGCTCCTTCAACTCCTCCGCTTGGGGACGGCCTTTCAAAAAAATCAGGGTTTCTTCAAGTCTGTTCACGATCCGCCTCCATCTTTCTGCATCCAATTCATTGAATGCATAGTGGTCGTACGGTTCATATTCTTTTTCAACAGCGCTTTCCAGGTAACCGAAAGTCTCTTCATCCATATAGATCGAATCCTCGTGCCAGCACCGATTCCGGTAAGGCCCCGGCAATACCTCTATGTAACATGAACCTTCCAGCTCATCCAGCCTGTATATTTTCATAACACCATCCTTCTTGTTCCTAGCAATCTCATTCTATTTTACATCCTAATTTCCGTTTGGTAAAAATAGCAAAAGGACTCCCCCGGCTCATGAAGATCATGACAACAGGAAGTCCCCTATGTGTGGTGCGTTTAAGCTACGCTCTTAAAAAGGCAATGTAATCCGTTATGATCCCCTTATGTCCCAAATGCCGGAGCATTGTAGTGATATTGCCTCTATGATAGGTTCCATGATTTACGACCTGCTGGAGAATCTCCGAAATCGAATTCTGAAATGCCTCACCCGCAGTGTTGTGATAAGTCACTACCTTCCCCATATCGTGAGCCGACGTTAAATATTCGTTATGCCGGGTTTGAAGCTGGCTCATGTATTGACGAGCTGCTTCCAAATTCGCGAATGATCTCGCAGCCAGGGAAGGGGGATGTTCTTCCTTGATCCGGGCAAACCACACTTCCTCCGCAGCCGCAAGGTGACCGAGGACTTCGGCAATAGACTTAAAGCCTAGATTCACTTCCTGGACAAACACGCCTTCCGGCAAGGATTGCAAATGTTTCAATATTCTTTCGTTCGCCCACATGTGATAGTCGTACAATTGAAGAAACGCTTCGTTCATTCTGCTCTCTCCTCACTTGATCGCTTTATCGGTCGATCGGAATGCACGATATCCTAATACAACATTGATCCCGTCGAAAAAGCCCCCGGATTCTACACCCGATATGAGCACAGCAATTGGCTTTATATAAGGGTATTCTCCATTGGATTCGGTTATCCTTTTTTCAACGCGTTCGGCACTCGGCCGACCCCACCATCTTTCACCGGGTTGGTGATGCTTTCGGCTTGTCATCCGACGCAACCAAAGCGATCCGGTGGGAGGAGCTGGGCTAGAAGCTATTTGCCCCCCCTTGGACCGTATGATCCTTAGCCTTCCACCATCAAGCTTGCGATCTCTCCTCTCGTCGAGTCGGGGCCGACCTGAATGCGGAACTCGCCGGTCTCCACCACCGGCTTCAGGTCAAGGCCGATCAATTCCAGCGGCTCGCTGCCGATGGTGAACGTTACTTCCTGCGTCTCCCCGGCCTTCAAGAATACTTTTCTGAATCCTTTCAGCCCCTTCTCCGGACGGGTAACGGAGGCGGCCAGATCCGAAACGTACAGCTGAACGACTTCCGCGCCGTCCCGAGCTCCCGCGTTGGTCACGTCGATCCGGACCGTGGCTTCGCCGCCTATTGGCATAACCTCCGGCTCGACCGTCAGGTGGCCGTAACGGAATTCCGTATAACTTAACCCGTAGCCAAACGGATATCGGGGCTCCAGATCCGTCTCCAGGTAACGCTTGCCACGGGTCCGTCTGGCATTATAAGGAATCGGCAGCTGACCGACCTCCTTCGGAATGGACAGCGGCAGCCGACCGGACGGATTGACGTCGCCGAACAGTACGTCGGCGATCGCGTTGCCTCCCTCCTGGCCGGGATACCAAGCTTCTGCGATCGCCGGAATAAACTCGTCGATCCACGGCTCCGTAATCGGCCGTCCGTTGATATAAACGACGACCACCGGCTTGCCGAGCTTATGGAGCTCCTGCAGCAGCTCCAGCTGCACGCCCATCAGCGTCAGGGTCGAGCGGTCAATTCCTTCCCCGCATTCCATATCGCTCTTTGCATGCCCGGTCACGACCGAGGCGCCGGTTCTCAGATCGATGGTGCCCTCCCCGAAATCCCGTGCGCTGGAGCCGCCAAGCACCATCACGATGACATCGGCTTGCTCGGCGCACGCCAGCGCCCGAGGAAACCCTTCCCTTGAATCGCCTTGAATGCGGCAGCCCGGGGCATACAGAACGCGGTTGTCTCCCAGCCGTCGGCGGATGCCGTCCAGCACCGTTACGATCTGCCCCGGCGGCTGAGGGGAGGTATAATCGCCAAGCTGATGGTACGGCGCATGGGCGTTGGGGCCAATGACGGCAATGGTTCCGTTGCTCGAATCCAGAGGCAGCAGGTCCCCCTCGTTCTTCAGGAGCACGATGCCTTCAGCCGCAGCCTGGTAGGCCAGTGCGATATGCTCTTTGCAGCCTATGACCTGCTCTGCCCAGGCTGGATCCATATAAGGCCGATCAAAGAGACCCAGACGAAATTTCAGTTCCAACACGCGGCCGGCTGCCTTATTCAGATCGTCTTCGGTGATCAGCCCTTGCTCCAGCGCTTGGTGAAGATGTGCCCGGAACATGGTCCCGGACATCTCCATGTCGACACCAGCCTTTAGCGACTGGGCTGCCGCTTCCACGCCCGTTCCGGCCGTATTGTGACCGCATGCCAACATATGGATAGCGCCGCAATCGGTAATGACGAAGCCGTCGAAGTTCCACGCCTCGCGAAGAACGTCTTGCAGCAGGTACCGGCTGGACGTGCAAGGTACTCCGTCGATTTCGTTATAGGCCGTCATGACCGACAAGGCACCCGCTTCAACGGCCTTGCGGAACGGCAGCAGATCGATTTCGTGAAGCTCCCGAAGACCCATATGAACGGGGGCTCCGTTACGCCCCCCTTCGGAAGCGCCGTAGCCTGCGAAATGTTTCAGCGTAGCCAGAAGGCTGGTATGTGAATCAAGGCGCTCGCCTTGCAGTCCCTGCACGGCGGCAACCGCGAATTCGGCCACCAAATGGGGGTCCTCGCCGAAGGTTTCTTCGGTCCGGCCCCAGCGGGGATCCCGTACCACATCCAGCACCGGCGAATAGGTGGCCGCTCCCCCCTGAGCTCTTGTCTCGACGGCAACGGCGCGGCTTATGCTGCGGAACAGCTCCGTGTTCCAGGTGCTTCCGATCGTGAGCGGTACGGGAAACACCGTCGCCCCGATCGCCATATGTCCGTGGGAGCATTCTTCCCCGAACAGAATCGGAATTCCCAGCCGCGAGTGCTCCATCGCATAACGCTGAATCGCATTAACCGCTTCCGCCCCTTCCCGCGGGGACAGTCCGTTCGCCAGCGTCACCCCGGTCCAGGGATCGGCCCGCAGCGTACCGTACAAAGAACCGATTCCTCCCTCCGCAAGCTGCGACTTGAACTCCTCGGTTAGCTTGATCGTACCATCGTCGTTCCTTATGTAAGCTTTCCAGCCGAACGGCTGGATCAGCTGTCCGATTTTCTCCTCCGCCGACATCCGCTCCAGCAAGTCCTCGACCCGCCGCGAAACCGGCCATGCAGCGTCCTTGTAGTCCATGGCGCACACCCTTTCTTTTTCCCGTTTAGATTGTTCTTATGATCCATTGCGCATGTTCGTCATGTATTCTTCGATAACATGTCGATTCAACTCTGCGTTAAATCCCATCCGATTGAATGCCTATTGCCACTGGAACCGCAGCCGCTTTTCCTATGGTCCCGATTGAAGAAAGAGGCTCTCCAGCACAAGCCAAACGGCCGGAGAACCTCCTCTAAGATGTGTATCCTGCAGGAGGATAGCGTCACGTTGTGACTGTTCAGGTTACCCTCAAGTTAACGCCTTCCCGCCTCTAATGACGCAAGCGAGCCTCAAGCCTTGTAATGTTGGCTCTGCCGGATGCGAACTTCCTCCGGCCGGTATATGGTCCGCACTTGTCCCCCGGCATCGGTCGTAAACATCACGGTCCGTTCCCGTTCCAATTCGAAGGCGTAGACCTTTCCGGTTGCCGTGTCCTTTACCTCGACATCTGCGCTTGCCCCATGTTCGGAGACGAAGACGTACAAGCTTCCTTGCCCGAACGCCAGCTTGCGGCCATAGATCCCGGGCAGCTCGCCTCCCTTCAACCATTCCAGCTCAGGCGAAACGGCTGCGGAGCGGATAGCTTCCGCGTACATTGCCTGGATCGGCTCCCAGCGCTCGTTCATCTCGACCGGGAGCGGGCACCAGATGAACCGTCCCGAGCCCAAAGTCACCGTGACGGGCTGTAGTGCTCCATCCAACCGATCCAGCGGGCGATCCAACGCCAACGCGTTGATCTTCCGTTCGCCGAAGGAAACGGCGAAATGCTCTCCCCCCAGCTCCAGCGTTTCTTCCCGAAGAACGTTGGCATGGACGGTCTCGCCGATCTCCTGCTTCAGGCGATGTGATGCCGGACCCCAATACGCATCGGTGCGCAGAGGGCCTGTCCACAGGACGGTGCCCCCTTCCCTGGCCAGCTCGAGGAGCTGCGCAAACGCCGCATCATCAAAATTGTGCGCGCTCGGCACGATGATCAGCTTGGCCGGATAGCGCTTCAGGTCTTCCAGCTGGTATTCACCGATGCCCCGCGGATGGACGTTCATGCCGAACGTCAGGGTGCGCATGGCCCTCGTCGTCGCTTCGTAGGCCAGCTTCCGGCTGGAAAAATCATTCGAATACGGGTAAACGACGGCGATGTCCTCAAGCTGACGTTCATCATCGAACAGGCTGGCTGCTTCCTTCATGAAGCAGCCGAAGTCATAGGACACATCAGCTTCGGGCTTCTGCGTTCCGTCCGCCCGAAGCGCCCCGATGTTGGATTCGTTGGCATTATCCATGAAGTAGTTAATATTCCAAATCCACTGCACGGCACCCGCGCCCCCGGTCGAAAACGAATACGCATACTTCCGCTCCAGGATGCTGCGCAGCTCTTCCTCCGTCCGCTTGGCGATGCCGTCCGGACGCTGCACGTGCATGATGCCGGTCTCCTGGATCAGATTCGGCTTGTCCGGCGTTTTCGTAAATATGCCGTCCCAAGCCAGGTGATCGTTCTGCCACCAGGAGTGGACCGTCGTATAATCGACCGCGGGGCCGTAGAACGAAGGCGACGGACGCTGGGAGCAGATGCCCTCATCCTGTCCGACCGTCACCAGCTGGCGTGGATCGGAACGGCGGATGGTGCCGATAAGCTCGGACGCCCACCGATTGTGCATGTCCATGGTGAACAACGTGAAATCAAGCCACGGCCCCCACTTCTTCGGCTGCAGCACGCTGTTGAACAGCTTGTCGTCCGGACTCGGCGCAGGCGCCGACTCGAATGAAGGAAGCTCGCCCGGGGTCATGTTCCAGCGCTCCTGAAGCAGTGCCAGATCATCCCCGTGGCGCTGCCGGAGCCACTCGGACCAGGCCTGCCGCTCGAACCGGTCCCCTATCGATACCGGCCCCTCGAAGATTCGCTTCGGATCGAACAGCGATGGCTCGTTGATCAGGTCCCAATGCACGTTGGTTGTGCCCCTGTGACGTCCCACGATGGAGGCGACGAAGCGCTTTTGCGCCTCCACCGATCGTGGATCCAGATAAGGGTTCACGCCTTCCCAGGCTTCGGGCGCAAACGAGAAGAACGTAAACGTCACTTCCAGCTCATGCCGCTTGGCCGTCAGGATAAAGGCATCAATCGCCCGCATGACGTCCTCGGCCGCATGGCCGTCGGCAAACATGATCATCCGGTATCCCGTCCATATGCCCGTCCGGATCAGGTTGATCCCTGCCCGCTTCATCTCCGCCATATCCGCATCCCAACGCTGCACGTTCGGCAGATGGAGAAATTTGCGCGCGACGTCGGAGGTCATGTACGTCATGCCAACGATCGGAACCGTCCGCCCGCCACGGCAGAAGTAATCGCGCCCGCATTCCAGCCGCTCTCCCGCCTGCAGCAGCGGACGGTCGATGCCCCACACCGCCTGGGTCAGGGTGCGGCGCTCCCCGGACTCTGACTCGGCTTCGCAAACAATCCGGTACAAGCCCGCTTCCAGCCGTACGGGTACGGACAAGCGAAGCTGCTGCAGATCCCGCTGTTCCGTGCCGGCTTCCGACTTCTCGTGTCCGGTCCAGACGGTCTCACCGTCGTCTTCCTTGATAACGCTCACTGCAAAATGCCATGTCTGCGCCGGTGCGGAAGTCCGGGACAGCATCTGCAGCTGGATCGTCAACCGCATCTGCTCGCCCGGCTCGTAGGAGGCATAATTCGGCTTCAGCCACAGCTCCGTCACGCCCGTGCCCGCGTATTCAGCCAGATCTTTCAGGACATCCATCCCTTTCGTCTCCCAGAACGATGCCCTCAGCTGCTGGTTGATCAGAATCCAGCGGCCCCCGGCGTAATCGCCCTTATTCTGTTCCAGCATGACGACCGGAGCGGAGCGCTCGCGTTGATCACGGTCCACACCGATCAGCAGCGGCGAGATGACGGCATCCATCGGACCGCACGCACCCATCTCGGACGGGATGTCGCTTGCTTTGGTCGGATGCAGCGTCAAGCCCCAGGTCGGCTCGATACCGAACAGCTCCTCGCGTCCCTGCAGGATCGGGTATTCGGCGGAGGCCTTCAGCTCCCGGACGCGCGACACGTCGACCGCCAGCGCATCATGGATATCCATTCGCTGATGATAAGCCAGCTGCTCGCGTTCGGCATGCCAGCTACCATCCAGCTCTCGAACCGGCCTGCGGAAAGGCACGCCCCCGGCATGAACCAGACCGCCGCCGGCCTTCAGGTGGCCTTCGATGGCCGCCCAAGCCGCTTTCGGAAAGTACGGCCCGTGCAAATGAATCAGCGTGTCCCAGCCGCCTTCCATCAGCCGCTCTGCCACGTCCGCAGCACCGGCGATCTCCGCCCAGCCCCGCAATTGCTCCAGTGCCTCTGCAGACGGGCGTCCGCCTTCGTAAGGAAAATGCTCGTCGTAAAATACCAGCGTTCTCATTGCTTACTCCTTTCTCGTCCGCGGCTGGCCGTCGACGTATACGGATGTTCCGCGCGTTCGGGCCCAGTCGGCGATCCGGGAAGGGTCGCCGGTCCAGAGGCGGTCCACTCCCCATTGATTGGTCTGCGGCCGCTCCTCACATTCGATGCGGATGACCGGGAACAACTCGGTCGGTCGTTCCCGCGGCAGCCCTTCGATCCACAGCACGTCGCCCTCCTGCCGGAACGACAACTCCTGTCCCGTTGTCAGCAGCGTCACCCGTGATACCGGCGTCACCAGATCCGCCAGCCTCAGTACCGGCCTCCCATCCCAGAAGCGGATGATGAGGTATAGCCGGTTGTCTTTCATCGTCTGCCGACCGTAGGTGATGAACTCCGTGAGGTTCCCGCCGTCGGAGCCGTAGATGGCCTCGCCGTGAACGTCCAGCCACTCCCCGATCTGCAGCGCCCGCTCCACGAAAGCCGGCGGAAGCTGCCCGTCGGGCTGCGGTCCGACGTTAAGCAGCAGATTGCCGCCCACAGTGCCCCCTTTCTCCGCGCACTCGCACAGCATGTCGAGCAGGACGTCGGCCGGACGCCATCGTTCGCCGTTCGTGTACCCCCACAGCCTCCACGTGGTGACCTGGCTGGATTCCCAGAGCCGCTTCTGGTCCGGGACGATGACATGCTCCGGCGAGCCGAAATCGCCCAGCACCTCGGAATCGCCCGAGCCGCCGCCGCCATCCACATGCAGCTTCTCCTCCTCGGACAGCCCAAGGCGGTTGTTGACCAGAATATCCGACTGAATCGACTTCATCCGTTCCACAAGCTTAATGCTGTCCAGGTCCTCCGCAGTCCGCGGCCAGACCCCGTCAAAAAAGAAGTGATCGATGCGCCCGTATTTCGTGACCAGCTCTTCCACCTGGGCATGCAAATACTGCTTCATCGTCTCCCAGCCCTCGGGATCCTTCTCCGGTCCGTCGAAGTAAGCCGGGATCCGCCAATCGATCCAGGAATAATATAAGCCGACCCGAAGCCCCTGGGCCCGGAACGCATCGGTAAATTCGCGCACCAGATCCCTGCCGGGCGCCTGCTTTGCGCTGGAATAATCCGTCGTGGCCGTATCCCACAAGCAATATCCGTCATGATGCCGCGTCGTTAAACAGGCATATCTCATCCCCGCTTTGCGCGCCGTGTACGCCCAAAGCTCGGCGTCAAAGAACGTCGGATTCCACTCGCAGGCTTTCCGCGCGTATTCGGCCTGGTCCAAATGCTCCCGGAACAGAACCTGCTCACCGCGCCCGTATTGGGCATAAGGCCCGAAATGAATAAACATGCCGTACCGGCTTTCCGTAAACCATTGCCAGCCTTCTCGGATGGCTTGTGCTTGCTTGTTCATTGAACAACGTCCTCCTTATGCTGCTCCGCTCTTGTTGTGCGGTCAGTCTTAATCGTAATTGTCGTTTCTAGCTCTATGAGAAACCTAAGGCTTCGTATGACCTTTACTCTAGCCCGGGAATCCCTGTCTTGAACACTTTACTTTTGAGAGAAAACTTTGAATTTAGCCAATATCGGAGAATTGAAACCGTAAGGCGGCGCCCAGATCACTCCCGAATCCCCTTAGGCTCAGCTCAAAATTCCTTACGGCCTGCTTCATGGTTCATGCACGAAAAAAAGCAATCCCTCCCCGGCACTAGCCGGGAGGAATTGCCCTGTTTAAAAATCATGTTCATTGCCGCCGATCGTGATGCACTTATGATTGAGCGGCTCTCCACTCATCGAATTGCCGTTTATATTCCGTCACGACCTCATCGAGACCAGCGGACTTCATCGCGGCCAGCATTTTATCGTAGGCGTCCTCGTATTTCACGACCCCGTGCATGACCGGATAAACGCTGGTCTTCAGCTCGGCGATGCAATTAGCGTATTGAGAAGCGACGTTGGTCGGATCGAAGGTGAAGCCGATCGTGATGCTGTTCACGGCATCGTCCGATACCGTCGTGCGGCGCTCCAGACGCGCCGGGTCCGTATTCGTCGGATAACGGTTCATCTCGACGTGGCCGAGCAGCCAGTACGGAAGCTCATAAGCCGGAGAACCGTTCTCGTTCTTGGCCAAATAGTCCTTGGTATTCTTACCAGTATCCTTCCAATGCACGTCCTTCACGCCGCTTTGAACGAGATCCATGTTCTCCTGGCTGCTGTAGACCCAGTTCAAAAATTGAATGCCGGCCTCCGGGTGCGGAGACGTGGCCGAGATCCCGTTGGAATTGCGGATCGCGTAGGACCTGAATTTCGGCTGGTCCGCCAAATAATAAATATCCAGCTTCGCATCCGGGAACGTCTGAAGAATGGCGTCGCTCAAGCCGACGTCGCCCGGGCGGTACAGATAGCGACCGGCCAGCTCCTCCTGGTTAATGACCTCCGTCGGCGTCGTAAGCAGATCGCTCATGATCAGCCCGCGCTTGTAAGCCTCGTTCATGAACAACACGTCTTTTTTGAACTCCTCGGTTTCGAACCAGGACTTCACGTTCCCCTTCTGGTCGATGTAAATCATGTTATCGGCCACGGTAAACGGATAGGTGTCGTAGGTCGTATGCAGGAAGTAGGCAGGCTCCTCCAGCATCTTGATATACACGTTCTTGTTGTCCTGCGGCCAGTTCTTCTGCAGCGTCTCGGCCGCATCGAGCAGCTCTTCCGGCGATGTCGGTGGCTTCAGACCGTTTTTCTCGAGCAGATCGGTGCGGATCGTGAACATGCCATCGTTATAAGCGGTATCCGCCCAGAAATTCGGCACGTACGTGATCTTGCCGTTGATTTTCGACGACTCCCAGATCCAGTCCGGCATAGAAGCTTTCAGCTCGCTGCCATACTGATCCAGCAGATCGTCGATCGGAATGATTCCGCCGCTGCCGGCAAGCACCGTCGGTCCTTTTGTATCGTGCATGATGGCAATCAGCTCGAACTCCTCGCCCGTCGACATCATGAGGTTGGTCTTCTGATCCCATACGTCCCACGCGATGTAAGTCGGTTCATACGTGAGGTTCAAACCGTCGGCCTCCAGCTTTTCGTTGATCGCTTTAACCGCCGTTTCCAAATCCTGCGGCGCGGAGCCCGGAAGCAGATACCGGACCGGCAGCTTGTCCCCTCCGCCGTTCTCGCCGCTCGCTGATCCGTTCTCGCCGCCGGCATCGCCCCCGCCGGAGCAGCCTGCGATCACGGATACCATAAATATCGCGGCTAACCATAGTGCTAGCGCTTTCCTTTTTTTCATGTGTGTCTCCCCCTGTCTTCATTTGGTTTGGTCATGCGGTACGAATCCTATCTTAAGGAGACATTAGGGATGACGTATACTTCAAAATGATGGTTTTCGCCATTTTAAAACACTGAAAATGCCCGTCACTGCGCCTTTTTCGTCTCGATCGCATGCTGGCTGCGGAACTGTGCCGGCGAGATCTGGTAGTGCTTTTTAAACAGCGTATAGAAATAAGTTGTATTCAATATGCCCACCTGCTCGCTGATCGATTGAACCGACTCCTCGGTGCTTGCGAGGAGCTCCCGGGCCTTTTCCAGTCGAACGGCATTCAGGTAATCGTTGAACGACAGCTCGCAATGCGCCTTAAAGAGCTTGCCGACATAGCTGCGTGACAGCTTCACCTCGCCCGCGACCTGCTCGAGCGACATATCCGGCCTTGCATAATGCTTGCGTACGTACATCTGGATAAAATCAACCACCTCCGCATGCCGGACCGCTCCCGATTCCTCGGACAGGCTGCAGAGCCTAAGGGCAAGATCCTTCAGGGCATCCGCGGTTTCCTGCAGCGTCTGAAAGCGGGTAATCCGCCGCGTAAAGTCGAGGAAGAGATCCGCGCTTTCCCGATTTTTCACCGTATGGACATTGAGCTGCTTGTACAGGCCGCCGATGAACTGGTTGATGAAAAACATGACTTCATGATAGTTGTAATCGCGAATTTCCTTGATCCACTGATCGATTTCCTTCTCCAATTTATCCCGCTGCTGCAGCTTGATGGCCTCGATGATGCGCTTCTCCCGCTTGTCCGGATACTGTGCCTCGGTATGCTCCGACTCCGCGGCGATGACCGGATCGCCATGGAACATCCTGCCCTTGCCTGCGAAGAAGCGTTGCTGGAAGCAGGACTGGGCGCAATCGAACGATTCGCGCAGCTCCTCGTACGTCTGGGCGGCCGTTCCGATGCCGACGGTGACGGACACGCGGAGCGTGCGGAGCATCTCGCCCTGCAGCTCCTCCAGCATGCCCAATACATGGAGCGGAAGCCGGCTCTGCTTCATGGGGAGAATGATCGCAATGGTCCCATCCCCCACCGTTGCCACGCTCACTCCCTCCGGTTCCAGCATCTGCTGGGCCGCCTGGGCGACGGCTGCGCAGGTATAGGACTGCAGCTCCTCGTCCTCGCCCCCGGGCGAGCCGTCTAAGCTGTCGAGCAGAAGGACAGCCGCCAAGAAATAGGGCCCCTTGCCTTCCCGGGCCAAACGGCGGAATGCCGTCTCGTCGCCGCCTTTCAGCAGCTGCAGCACGTGCGCCTGCCTGGCGACGGAAGCCTCGGACTCCATCGACTTCATTTTCTCCGTCATTTCGGCATAGGTTGTATCCAATATGGCAAATTCGTTGATTTGCCGCCGGCTTTCCTTCATTTTCGGTATGGCGCTCATTTTCTCCAGCAGGTGGCGGATCGGGTTGTACGCATGATGCGTCAGCCAGATCGACAAGAACATGCTGACGACGAAGCAGGCCAAAGCGAGAACCAGCGCCGACGTTCGGAGGGCCTGCATGTTGAACAACAGATTTTGATATTGGCTTACGCTGATAAACGTCCAGTTCATATCCTTGGATTTGACGTAGGTAACGAGGCTCTTGCGGCCGTCGATGGAGCGGGTGAAGTAACCGCTTTCCGCGTCCGTTCCCAGGATGGACTGGACATAGGATTCCTGCGATACATCCTCCATGAACCGGGACCGATCCGAATGGGTGATAATGGTTCCCTTGTCGTCAATGACGTGCAGCGAATCCACAGCTTCGTTGCGGTAGCCTCCGATCAGATCCTGGATGGTGTCGGTGCTCATATTGATCACGATCGCGCCCTTGGAGCTTAACGGCGAATAATAGCTCGGAAGGAGAACGAACGTAAGGACGTCTTCGCTCCGGTTCGCCGAAGTGGCGGAAGAAATCTTGCGTGGGAACAGGTGAAAATAAGATGTATTCTTGCTGTTGATCTCCTCCAGCAGCGCCTTCTCCTGCTCCTTGGTAATCCCCTTCGTATTCAAATACGTGTTATTCGAGCCGTTATAGATCCCGATCGAATGGATGAACGGATAGGTGGACTGGACTCGGTTAAGGGTGCCGAACACTCCATACTGTTTCACCGGATCGGCCTCTTTGTCCAATAGGGCGTTCACGATCTCCTTGTCGCTGAGCAAGAGGTTGCCCACGTTATACACTTGGTCGCGGATGACGCTGGATACGGCGCTGTTCTGCTTCAGCATCGACTCGGATATTTTCCCTACCTCCTTCGCGGTGCTCCAGGAGAACATCATGTACAGGACGACGGTTACGAGGGCAATCATGGCTGCCGTGAGCAAAACAAAGCTGAGAAACATATTTCGGTACACTGCATAACGGAATAATCGCTGCCGGATCATATTCTCCCTCCTTATCATTCGGTCTGTATAGTAAACTGAGATCTTCATCGTTCATGAATATTACTAACATTATATGTAATATACATGTTAATTTATTGGAGTTGCCTAGCAATCTGATCACTTGGAACGGATAGATATTTTACTCTCATCTTACATTTGCTCATGGCATACATCAATATGAAAACGCATTCTTTATTTCCCTCCCCAAACTTCCCTTCATAGACTTCATCGGCTAAACCCCTTATAAAACAAAGCCTTTCCAGTCATTATTCAATCCTGGCGACACTGTGCGAAATACTCAAATTCGAAGTTTTTGCCGTTTTTTAAAGCAGGCGTTCCCCCCTTCAATCCGCTCAAACTCCATTTTCATAGTTTACTGCACGCGGCAACTCTCTTTACACTCGAATCAGAACTGCTACGCTTGCAGCACCCATCACTTACGAAAGGACGTGCCTACTTATGAAAAAAAGCCGCTTCGGCTTCCTGCGCGAAATCCGCTCGAACGGATCCGCCTACCTGCTCGTCGTACCGGCTGCCATCTATACGCTGGTCTTCGGTTATTTCACGCTTCCCTACATGCTTATTGCGTTCCAAAAATTCAACTTCAAGACGGGACTTTTCAATTCTGCCTGGGTCGGCTTCGACAATTTCAAGTTCTTCTTCTCGTCGCCCAGGGCGTGGGAGGTCACCTTCAACACCTTGAAGCTCAATTTTCTATTCATCATCGTCGGCACGCTCGGAGCCATGGCGCTGGCCATTCTGTTCAATGAACTGCGCAGCCGCTGGTTCTCGAGGGTGACGCAATCCACCATTCTTTTCCCGCATTTCTTGTCCTGGGTCATCGTCAGCTACATCATCTATAGCTTGCTGTCGACCGATTACGGCATCCTGAACCGGATCCTGGCGTTCTTCCATATTGATCCCGTCAACTGGTACGCCTCGCCACAGTACTGGACGTGGATTCTTACGACCGCGGCGGTCTGGAAGGACCTCGGGATGAACCTCGTCATCTACCTGGCTGCCATTACGGGAATCGATGACAGTTATTACGAAGCCGGCCGGATCGACGGTGCAACCCGCTGGCAGCTCATTCGTCACATTACGATTCCACTCATGCTGCCGACCATATCCATCCTGACCCTGCTAGCCTTGGGCAAAATCATGTACGGTAGCTTCGACATGATCTACGCCATCGTGAAGGACAACGGACTGCTGTATCCGACCGTCGACGTTATTGACACGTATGTGTTCCGTTCCCTTCGCACCATCGGGAATCCGGCTCAGGCGATGGCCGTCGGACTGTATCAATCCGTGGTCGGCTTTATTCTCGTATGGGGCAGCAACAAAATCGTGAAAAAGGTGAATCCGGACCATGCATTGTTCTAAAGCGTGCCGGAACCACTCGGAAAGGAGCCTAACTTAGATGACGTCCAGACCCAAATTTTTCGACACCGTAAACACCGCCCTGATTGGCATCATCTCCATCCTCTGCATCCTGCCCATGCTGCTTGTGCTTATGGTGTCCTTTACCGACGAAGCCAGCATTAAACAATTCGGCTACCAGCTGTTTCCGAGCGAGCTATCGCTGGATGCCTACAAGCTGCTCCTGTTCGGCAGCACGCCACTGTACCGAAGTTACATGATCTCGATCCTCGTGACGGTGGTCGGCACGATCCTTGCGGTCACCATTACGTCCATGGCAGGATATACGCTGGCCGCCAAGCATATCCGTTACCGCAACGGGCTGGGACTATTCTTTTTCATTACGATGGTATTTAACACGGGTTTGGTGCCCTGGTACCTGATCAACCTCAATCTCGGCATGAACAACACGATCTGGGCCCTGATCATTCCGTCCTTGGTATTCAACCCGTTTAACCTGTTTCTCGTACGCAACTATATGTCCCAAATTCCGCCATCTCTTACGGAGGCGGCCAAGATCGACGGCGCGAGCGATTTCTATATCGCGTTCCGGATCTACTTCCCGCTGTGCATGCCCGTCCTTGCCACGATCACGCTGTTCTACGGCATTGCCTACTGGAACAACTGGTTTAACGCCATCATGCTGGTGGACAACGAGAAGCTGTATCCCCTTCAGTATCTGCTGTTTAAGCTGAACTCCGAGATCAGCATGATCCAACAAATGCAGAGCAGCGGAGCCATTCTCGGCACCCAGACGCTTCCTCAGGAATCGGTGAAGATGGCCACCGCCATTCTCACGATCGGCCCGGTGGTGCTGTTCTATCCGTTCCTGCAGCGATATTTTATTAAAGGGCTGTTGATTGGCTCTTTGAAGGAGTAGGCGTTGCGCGTCTTGTTTGCCTTCGTGAGGCATGGAATCGAAAAATATACAAACTAATCGGAGAATATACAAACTAAATTGAAGCAAAAAAAGCTAACCGTAGCGCGGTTAGCTTTTTTGATATCGTTTCATGGATTCATAAACTCGTTAGAGACATATCTTCAAAGATGCTCCTCCATCGATATTTCATCGGCAACTTCATTCAGTCTTTCCTGCGATGAGCTGGTTTCAGTAACATCTCAGGCCGCTCGGTGGCTCACCCCATCTCTTGACGACAAGGGGTTCGAGCGCTCCGCATCTCATGTAATTTTATCGTCAGGACAGCTGCGCACTTGCGGGTTACTGGCCAACCATACCTCATTCGCTGCCTTCAGCTTTTCCTGGTACTTGCGGTATGAGGTGCTCAAACGCATCAAATTCGGAATGAAAATGTCATAGTAGCCGCTGTTCTGCTGAAACTCAACCAGCAAAGACTTCAGCTGGTAGGCAGGACTGGATTTATACGATTCCGATTGCTGATAGGCAGCATACTTCGCCAGCTCTTTCTGTTTAGACTCCATGAAATGCTCCATGTCATTCAGTGCTGTATCAATGGCTTGCTCCATCTTCTCAATGTCGCTTTCAGTCCAGAATTCAAAAGCTCCGGCTATCCATGTTTCCACGTCCTCCGGGAAATCAAGTTCGGTCAAATGATCCAAAAAATCGACGATGGCATGGTAGGCTTCGATTTTCTCCGTGCTGTCGAGAGGCTCATTCAAGTATTTTCCGAAATGCATCGCCAAGTACATGCCATAGCTACCCGGAAATGCCAGCAGCAGCTTCTCCTTGATAGTCATGCCGGTATCCAGGAGATGGTTCAGCTCTTCAAAGGCTTGCTCGATCGCGGGACGATGTTCGAGCAGATATGCCAAATAACGGTCCTGCGCCTGCAATTGCATGATATGCAGATGTTTCCTCAAGCTGTATTCGGTTAAAGCCCGGTGTTTATCCTCGCTCTCTAAGACCTGGCGAATCTCCGCAACATTCATACCGAGCTTTCTCAGAATCGTAATTTCTTTCAATCGAATCAAATCTTGCTCCGTGTAATACCGGTACCTGCTGCCGTTATATTTCACGTCAAGGAGTCCCTGCTGCTCATAGTATCCAATCGCCTTCTTCGTTATGCCGCATCTCTTGGCCGCTTCATTGATCAGCATCCCTATCACCTCTTGGCTAGTATTGTAAACCAATCCCCAAGGGCATGGTCAATAACTGATCATACAGTGCAGCCTAGATGCGCCATTGGGCTACCGCAAGCGATCCTTCATTTCCTCCAGCACAATTCCCCACCATGTAGAGGAACGGATTGCAGTAAGATCCATGTCTTTCAGTTCCCGTTTCATTTGCTCGAAAATGCTCTTCCACTCGCACTGAGCCTGCGGCGTCCGGTCGGGTTCTCATGCACTCCGCTTCCTGTTTGAATCGAAGCACACGGTCCATAAAGGCGAGCAGGCTGTCGATGGAGGCGTCCCCATTTTTTTCTTGCTCCTATCATATCCAAATAAGCAAAAAGATTTATTTAAATCCTTCAATAATTTCATTTATTTGTTTAATATGTCTTTGTTCATGCAAGTATAGTGATTTAACCCATTCAATTAATAACATCTCTTTAAATACGGGGTGGGTCAAATGTCTTCTGCTTAGCACGGACGGGTCTTCTAATGAATGGAGCAGTTTCATTAGCTTCTCTCTTGAATGATGCAGTTTCTCGACAATTTCTTGATATTCTATAATTTCATCCGTTGGTTTAGCAATGTCAGGAGCTTCTAACTTTCTACTTCTGTCCAGCAGAAATTCCAAAGGTTTATTCTCAATAATTGAATCTTCCTTGCCCTGCAATCCTCTTTTAATAGCAACCACATACAATTCTTCTGTCTTATATAGGTGTTGACATACCTGGCTGATACTCCAACTGTTTGAGTCGTGCCGCCTGTTCAGCTGATCTCCATTCAATCCATGGAGGATTGTAAGCAATACATCCCTTGTTTCTTTTAATCTCTGATTGATTTCTTGAAGTTCCAGGGTAAACACTCCTTTCCATTGGTTTTTTAAGATGCCATTGCTTTTCCGGATTGTTGACGATCTTCATTTCTAAAATAGTCAATACAAAATGCCCCAACCCTAGATAGCTGTTATCTTAGGCTGGGGCATGATCTGTCTGCTACTTCCATGATTATACATCTGATAGCCGAGGCGTGTAAGCCCTGCGTGCAAATATGGTAACAAAAAAAAGTGTATCTTCCCGCTGCAATCCATTATGGGAGGTCTGGGAACTTGGCAATCCTTTATCTAGAAAGTCTTTCCGACCAATATATTGTTTTCTTCCAAATAGATCGTGCCTCCAATCATGCCTTGATACTTGCCGGAGCTGTCAAAAATCGGCGCACTCGAAGAAAATCCAGCGACCAGCATTCAAAAAAACATTTACAAATCTATATAAATAGATATAATGATCTGTATGGAACCTATTTTAATTTACAAAGCGTTATCCAATGAGACCCGTTGTCAAATCATGGATTGGCTGAAAAACCCGGAGCATCATTTTGAGGAGAAAAAATATATGGAATACGGCATCAGCTTCCGGACCGGAATTTGTGTAGCCGATATTCAAAAGAAGAGCGGGCTGGCGCAATCCGTCATTTCCAATTATCTGCTGACACTTCAAAGAGCGGGACTGCTTGAGTCCGAGCGTATCGGAAAGTGGACCTATTATCGCCGGAATGAACAGACCATCAAGGAATTTTCCGAGTATATTCAAAACAAACTATAAGGAGGTGTTTTTTTGTTTATATCCATCTAGATATATAGATATATAATTGAATATAGACGGTGAAACTGCGGAATAACATATCTACATATACAGATATGAAAATACAAGTGACAGAATAGGAGCATCATTTCTTTGAGACAGAAACAAGTGAACCCTTTACTTATTATCATGTTGGCTTTAGGTGTTTTTGGCATTATTACGACGGAAATGGGTATCGTTGGCGTTCTGCCCCAAGTGGCCCGGAAATTTAATATCACGGCATCGCAGGCGGGTACGCTCGTCAGTGTGTTTGCCCTTGTGGTCGCCATCTCGGGCCCCTTTCTGACATTATTGGCATCCGGTATCAATCGGAAAGTGATTCTTCTTATCGCAGTATTCATGTTTGCGGTGTCCAATATCGTGTACGCCATGACATCGAAATTCGAAGTGATGCTGGCGTTCCGGATCATTCCGGCCTGCTTTCATCCGGTCTTTTTTTCCGTGGCTTTGGTCACTGCGGCCCAGCTGGTTCCACCCGAGAAGAGCAGTAAAGCGGTCACGAAGGTATTTGCCGGGATTACGGTCGGATTTGCATTTGGTGTGCCTTTGACATCTTACCTCGGGGAAAAGGTTTCACTGGAAACCGCATTTTTGTTTGGCGCGGCTGTTAGTGCGATTGCCTTTGCAGGTATATTGGCCTGGCTCCCGTCCATGCCGGTTAAGAACAAAATGTCATTCGGCAAACAGCTCGGGATATTGCGGAAACCCGCATTGTGGTTAAATATAATGTCGGTCATTTTTATTTTTGCGGCGATGTTTTCGGTGTACAGTTATTTTGCGGAATACCTCGGCCAGGTTACACCTATGAACGGATCGGCGATCAGTGTGATGTTAATGGGTTTTGGAATCATCATGATTTTCGGCAATTTCGTTTTTGGGGCCATGCTGCAAAAAAACATACGGGTGACCGTGATGCTGTTCCCTATCCTGTATATTGCGGTTTATGTACTGCTGTATAGCCTGGCGCCATACTGGATTCCGGCCATGATCGTTGTGGTTTTATGGGGGATGGTCCATTCCGGAGGATTAATCGTCAGCCAAACATGGCTGACAACGGTGACTGAAGATGCACCGGAGTTTGGCAACAGCTTGTTTGTATCGTTTTCCAACCTGGGCATTACACTGGGCACCACGGTAGGGGGCTGGTTGATAGCCGTTGCGGGTATCCATCAGTTAATCTGGAGCGGAATCGTGTTTGCGATCCTTGCCCTGGCTTCGATTTTGCTCAAAATAAAATATGTTCCTTCGTAAATCGGAAGCCAGCCTGGCGCAGCGTTATGTGCCCGCTGGCTTTCCGTGCTTAGACTATTCTTGTATGAGCTTGTCTGTGTCAGCATACCGTACAAGTACTTAAGTCGATTCTCTTGTAAAATCTAGAAATCAACAAAGCTACGTATTGTATCAGAAATGCAAGTCCCGATAAAGATTGGAAGACGAGCGGAAAAAGCGCCAAAATTCGGATCCAATCTAGTCGGTCTCCCATAATATTCAAAGTAAGAAGAACGAACCAGTTCAAGGATGAACGAGAAGATGATGACTTCATGAATTTTACGTAGATGATGGTATTCGGGCATGAGCTTAATATAATTCAGCATGGAAAGAAGCGGTCAATTGTTTAGCGGACCGAGCAAGGGATCCAACTTTTTCGTTTTCTTCAATTATGCAGCAAACCCAGTACCTATGCGGCACTGGGTTTGTTTTACAGATATTAAGCAGGCTTTTGCAGTGCTCTCTCAAGGGTGAGCTGTTCTGACAGGGTCTACGCTTCTTCGGTTCAACGCAGTATTCATCTCAGATCAGGTTAACAACAGATTTCAAATTTCAAATTCTAGATACTGCTGGTGCTGTTCGGGAGTCGCTGAACGCGCGATCGAAGTATCTCATCAATGACTCGAGAGGACCGATAGGAAGCCGCGAGATCAACCACCCTGTCAACAGCGTTGAGGCCGCGACGAGAAGGTCACCGAATGGAATCCCTCCAACACTAAATTCTATCCCCGCCAGTTTGAGAGACCATATCACGACGAATTGAGCCGCATACATTGTCAATGCCACGCGTCCGACAGCCGCGAAAGGCATTAACACTACAGTGGTATTCTTCGGAACGAGACAGACCAGTCCCAGCACGAGTATTGCGATCCCCAGCCCAATCAGCGTCTGGAACGTCGACGCACTGTGCGGAGATGTCCAGAGAAGCATGTTCCACAGCGGAGGTTCACTGTTGAGCGGCCAGATTGCATTTGGATCCGGCAGGGTCGGCATGGTACTGCCGGTGCCTTGAAGGCCAATGAGCCACGCGTCGAAGGAACGGCTCAGCCCGGGAATAACGAAAATGCCCAGCATCTTACCGACGGCGAGCATGATACCACCACCGATTGCGAGCGAGAGTGCGGTACGTATGTTGGTGAGGTCAATGCGACCGATCGCCATACCGGAGACGAAAGCGGGGGCGAGTGCGAACGCGGACATCGGACCGCCCGCAATATCGTCAAGGAGGTACGCTCCCGATAGGACGCTCATACCAAGAATCATCAGCGGCGGGGCAAGCACGGTCAAAACGGCTGCTGTCGTAACGAGCACGCGCGTCGAACGACGAACCAGCACCAATGCCAGCACGAACATTGCCGCATAGGCGGGCAAGATTACCCCGTACGGGGTATTCAGCAGGATGAGCAGATACCCAATCACATCAATGAACACCGCGCGCGCGAGCATCCGTGCCCGGAACGTGGTCGTCTCCGTTTCTCGATCCTTCATGCGTTGCGCCATGATCGAGTAAGAAATGCCGCCACAGAGTACGAACAGCAACGTCGTGTTCCCGGAAACGATCGCAGAAATCGTTTCATTCGATCCGAAGTGCTGCAAATACATCCCTAGGACCGCTAATCCCCGCGCTGCATCAAGCGCCACGAGACGCCCCGACCCCCGCGGATTAGCTCGTGCGTTCCTTACTTCGGCAGACTTCCGGTTGGCGATGCCAACTTGCTCACCGTTTGATTCGCCTAAAACCGCATTGTTTTTCAGTCCATTGTTTTTGGAATCCGCTACATCATGGATGGTTGCTCCTGTTTTATTTTCACTGCGGGACTCGCCCGGCAACTTGACATTTACTGACAATTAGCATTCCTCCTCAAAACAGTTATTTCTTTTCGTGTTATTCATTTCCTTGCAAGTAACGGTTGTTTCCCTTATTCCACTATAGCTGGCAGATTTCGCAAAACAATTTAATGCTATCTAGTCTGTATTGACTTAGCAATGAGTGAAGCGTACGCCTTAGCTCCTTCCGGTTGCAGGTGAACACCGTCCTTTGTGAACCATTCAGGTTTGTCGGCACTAAACGAGTACCAATCGATCAATGTGACGTTGGAACGCCCCTTGACAGCATCAGCCAATGTTCTGTTTACTGAGTCTTGCCAGTCTCGTGGCACACGGGTGTTAATCAGATAGATTTGCCGATTCTTGCCGAAGGTATTGAATAGTTCTTCGAGTTTTTCGGAAGAAAATGGCCCATTCGTGCCAAGCTCAACGATGACAATATTCCCCAGCTTTTCTTCCGAATCGAGTTGTGCAGCGACATCATTCGCTTCAGACATTTGCCGACTTACTTTACCATCTATGTTGATCTCGGGTACTAGTTCTTTCACATAAGACGCTACTCCGACTAACACGGAGTCACCAATTGCTGTAATTTCTACGGATGACTTAGAGGATTTCTCATCCTCGGGTGTTGACTTTGGGCCTTGCGATACATTATTGCTCGACGTATTTTCGATGGAAGTCTTGCTTAATTCAGATTCTCTCGGTTCAGATGATCTATTATTTTCATTTCCTGCTCGTGCACAAGCTACACAAATGAAGATAGTTATAACGACGGGAAACAGCATAAATAAACGTTTGATCGGTTTTGAATTCTCCATAAATCTAACCTCTTTCCTAAAATGGTTTGTCTTGCCGTCCCGAATGGGCTCCTCCACAAATCTATAAGACAAGTCGGCTAGTATAACAGTTGTCGTCAGTTGGGCTAGCTGGAGAATCAGATTCGGGCTTGCGTTCGGATCTGCTGGACCGGTTAAGACAATAAGCGGATAATGAAACAAATATATGCCATAAGATCGTTTTCCGAGCCAGCGAAGGGGCTTCCAGGCAAGCAGTTTGCCTACTGCACTGAACGGACTCGCCGCAGCCGCAATGACCAATGCAGATGCTACAGAGAGGATGACCATACCGCCACGGTATAATGATTCGTCGTATTTCCCAGTATTTGTCAACATATACATCACGATACAAAGACCGACAACTCCCCAAAAGTTAACCCTAGCGGTTCCCTTTCGCGAAAATGGCTCAGCAATTTTGTGGCTTGGACATACGATTGCAAGTGCTGCTCCAATCAACAGTCCAAAAGCCCTCGTATCCGTTCCGTAATAAACTCGGCTCGGGTCTGTGCCTGGCACATACAAAAATACCATCAATGCAAACGAAACTCCTGCTCCAGCAAGTATTAGCAAAAAAAGTTTGCCGCGCGTTGGGGCAAAAGTAGAAATCAATATCATGAGAAGAATCGGCCATATCAAGTAAAATTGTTCCTCCACAGCGAGCGACCAAAGATGTCCGATAGGTGAAGGGGGACCAAAGCTTTCGAAGTAGGATACATTATGGTAAATTAAATACCAATTGTTCGTATATGTTAACGAAGACCAAATATCCCCGCGAATTGAAGACAGCCTTCCTGGATCAACAATCGTAAGATAAACGGTTAGAATGCACAGCATAAGCAGCATGGCCGGCAACAGTCTGCGTATACGCCTCAACCAGAACTGTTTCATGTTGATTCGACCCTTCTTTTTACGCTCTTCCACCAGCAAATCCGTTATGAGGTAGCCAGAGAGTACAAAGAAGACGCCTACTCCTAATAATCCCCCCGAGGCCACGCCCCAGTTAAAATGATAAGCAATGACAGCGAGAACGGCTAGAGCCCTGAGTCCATCCAGTCCCGGCATATAGCGTCGTTTGTATTTCATTACATCAAGAGTCTTGTTTGGATGAATCTTATTCAATCTACTTACCCTCCCCTTTATAAAGTAGTTTTAACGTGGCCGATGGGATGTAAATTCCAAAGATATATTGTCAAATATCGTAGGGTATGAAATAGTATAGTACGCGAAAATATGATAAGTGAGATGGACTTGTAACGAAGTTGTAAATTATTGAACCCAACTGGTACTTCGTAAAAAAGACAAATGGAACTAGTGAGTATGCGCGCTCGAAATCTAGTCCATATATCCCTCGGCGTCTTTCAACAGTACTTCCTGCACATAAGCACGAAGCTTCTCGTTGTTTTTCACACTTAGCACAGAGGCGCCCCTCACTGACTTGCCTTCGATCAGGTCCATCGGCGGAACTTGCGCGGAACCGGCAATGTGGCTCTCCACACCGAGCGTAGCCAGTTTCAACATGTCGGAGATGTCCAGGTTCGTCTGGATGTAAGGCGCCACGCTTTCCAATATTTGCTTCATCCTCATAAGATTCCAACCAGACTTCAACTTATCGGCTACGGCCGACAGCAGGTTGCGCTGTCGTTCGGTACGGGTAAAGTCGCTCATTGCATCGTGACGAAATCGCACGTATTGCAACGCTTTATCACCATCCAACTTTTGCTGCCCCTTTTTCAGGTGAATATCGTACCGGTTGCCGTCGGCTTTATCGGTATAGGTCATGTCTTTCTCAACATAGAAATCGATGCCGCCAAGCGCATCAATAAGTGATTTAAATCCTTCGAAATCCGTATAGACGTAATATTGAATGTCAAGGCCTAGCAAATCGCCAATCGTTTTCATTGCAAGGTTCGGTCCGCCTAGAGCAAGCGCCGTGTTGACTCGTTCCTCGCCATGACCTTCAATCCTGACGTAGGTATCACGCAGAATGGACAGCAGATGAGCTTTTTTTGTGACAGGATCAAAAGTTGCAAGTAAGATAGAGTCCGAACGAGCCTTATCGTTCTCCTTTAACCCTCGATTGTCACCACCCATCAGCAGGATGTTGACTCGTTCAGTACCTTCCCATTTGACGGGTTTCATTGATTCATCTTCCTTATACTGTCCGATCGGTATCGTGTCTTTCGGTTTATCCAAACTATCCAGAGTATTAATGGCCCCAATGGCCTGATAGCTAAAGAGGCTGAAGATGCCCAATAATAAAACGCCAATGCTGATAGAAGCGTATATCCATGCTTTCTTTTTTTTTGCTCGTTTATTTTGATTTTCTCTTCCAATCCCAACCATGTTACTCCTCCTAATCTTTCCTCTGAAAATAGCCCACAATACTCTGTGAATCGGGGTTCCATTCCCGAAAATTTTTGTGTATTTAGGTATACATTCAGCATAATAATCCAATATATGATAAGTAAGATGGAGTTGTAATGAAGTTGTAAATTGCCCAATACCTTTTTTCACCAGTCAATTAGCATGATAGAAGTGAACTTTTAATGTTAACGTTTTTAGTCGGAACAGCGTAAAAAAACTAGTTGCTTTAGCAACTAGTTCCTGTCTGGTTAATGTTAGTAGTACCTGTAGTATTGATAGTATGTTATCCCTGTAGAATAATTGAGCATCGCCATTAAATCCTTGTTGAATCCTAACACTTTCATATCTTTTAATTGAACAATGACATGATATTTCAATGATTTGCCATTGTTGCTCCTATAATACACTTCCGCCCAATATGAGCGAATCGTTCGAAAATCCATAGTTAGATCAGAGAAGGCATAACTTCCCTCTCCTTGAATAAACCGATCGGCAGTTTTTTTTATTTGTTCAATAAACATACTTCCATCTATACTCTTACTACCGTCATCAGTCGGGTATTTAAAGATTTTAAGCACATCGCCGTTTCTTGCATTCAAGACGACATCATATACTCCATCGCGACTGGAAGAACCGGTTAGTGTCAAATAAAATAGGCCATTAGGAACTTTGTTGAGCTCCGTTTCGAAATCCTTCTTATCTTTCTGATTCTGCTGTGAACTGACACTGTTTTCAACTGAGTCTTTCAGCTTATTCTGATCTACCACCATCAACTCAAACTTGAATTCGTCTACCGTGAAATTCTCATTAAAATATTTGTTGACCGCTTTGACGCTTAGCGTCTTCGCAGTATCTTGAGAGAGTGCACCTTCGTACTGCACTTCACTCCTTTTGTCCTCATTGTTTATTTTTTTAACCATAACGGTATCTTTTTCGATGGTTTTATAGAATGCCCCACACCCCGTCGTCAAGATCATGAACACCACAGATACGATAAGGACGCTGAGCTTTTTCATTGCTTCACCCTGCCTTTCGACCGCTCTGATCGAAGATGACTCCGATCGTCGTGCCCTGATTCTCTTCACTACTCACTTCAATGACGGCATGGTGTATGCTCGCCACGCCCTGACAAATCGAAAGGCCTAAGCCAGCTCCATTGTTGGCTCTCGTTCTAGCTTTATCTACCATGTAGAACGGTTCGAAAATTTTGTCTTGATGCTCTTTGGCAATACCGATGCCTTGGTCGATTACTTCGAGAACGTAACGGCTGCCGTGCCATTGAGTTCGGATCGTAATGCTTTGCCCTGCGTCAGATGCCTTGAGGGCATTGTTTACTAAATTGAAGATCATGATTTTTATCAAATCTTTCTCCAGCAGCAATCTGCCCTTTTCGTAATCAGTGACAATCGCAACTTGTTTCTCCTTGGCTTTCATCTCTAGCGCGGGTTGGATCTCTGTGATGATAGCCCCCAGATCATATTCCTCCATCTGATAATGTTCCTCCTGAAGCAAAATCAAGTCCATCAGCTTCAATGAAAGCGACTCCAGTCGCTTCCCCTCGGAGTAAATAACATCCAACCCGTCTAGAAACTGCTCTTCGTTGTATTTGGTCGTCCTCAGGAAATTCGCATATCCGATAATCGACGTTAGCGGCGTTTTTAATTCATGGGTAAAATTGTTGATGAACCTTTGTTTCTCTTGATTATGCCGCTCCAGGTCATTGATTTTTCTCTCAACAACCGAAGCCATATTGTTGAAACTACGTGCAAGAACGCCTATTTCATCCTTCGATTTCAGATGAACACGTTCCGAATAACCTCCCTTTGCAATAACTTGAGCCGTGCGATTGAGGTGATTGATTGGCTTCGTCAGCCCTCTACTTACGAAAAACATAACAAGCATATAAATAAAACATATGGCGATATCCACTTTAACGAAAAAACGGTACTGCTCCGCGCGCTCCCGGTACAAGGAAGTAATGTCTTTCATATAGGTGAACACGTAACTTTTACGATTAATATCCGTTATATTGATTGTAAATAATATCGTACGCCTGTCGATATCCCTTATAATATATTTGATTTCATCAGCAGCCAACTTGTCCAATTCCTCACGATGCACCGGTATTTTGAAGTCGGTATTGTTGAAAATCTCCATATTGCTTACGTTCAAAATTTGCAAATATGTGCGTTGGTCACCATTCTTCTCGACAAATTCTTTGGCGATGTTCGTTAACACGGCTTTCTCGTAATCAATGGAATCATAGATGCGGAAAATCGGAACGATCGCATCGACGCTAGAATGAATGTTCATGTTCTCGCTCAATGTGCCGTTGATTTCCTGCCGCAGCATCTTGCTATGATTTTGCTCAATGACTATTATGGAAGCCGCATTAAAAATAAGAACAAAGGACAGAATTGAAAACAAATAGATTTTCTGCCAAAACTTCATCAATCAATCCTCCAGCCGGTAACCGATTTTATAGATCGTTTTTATATGGTCCTGAAGCTGAAGCTGAAGCTTTTTGCGCAGCGATTTGATATGCATATCGACCGTTCTTGTTTCACCGTAATAGTCAATGCCCCATACTTTATCGATAATCTGCTCCCGCGATAGAGCGATGTTCTTGTTTTTCAGTAATACAACCAGCAAATCGTATTCTTTCGGTGTCAGTTCAACCGGCTCGCCAAAGATGGTCACCTCTCGTTTGTCTAGGGTGACTTGAACGTTATGAAACTCCATCACGGTCTGTTCTTTGCCGTATCTACGTAACACCGTTTCAATCCGTGCCAAGAGCTCGATTGCTTCAAAGGGCTTGACCATGTAATCATCCGCCCCCAGTTTAAGTCCGGTCACCTTATCGTACACGGAGTTTTTCGCAGTTAGGAATATAACTGGTATGCGGTAGGGCTGTATTTTTTCCATCAGCGCAAAGCCGTCCAGCTTCGGAATCATGATGTCCAGCAGGATAAGATCAAACTTCTCTCGCTCTATCGCTTCCAACGCCGCCATTCCGTCATATACCTCAGTCGTTACATAGTTTACGAGGTTTAGATTCATTTTAACGATATTGGATATGTGAAGATCATCTTCGACGATCAATATTCTCTTTCCCATCTTTCATAAATCTCCTGACTTAAAATTCTATACTCTGTTACTGAGTATGCACGATACACTTCTAGACTGAAAAGAATTCTCCGCAATTCAACGCAGTTACACGGGATATCCGCATAATCCAGCGAGAAAAAGAAGCACCCCAGTTTTTTATAGGGACTGCTTCTAAAATTTCACTTAGCAAACATGGCATATTGATTTTCGATATTAAATCCAGTTCTCTGTCCAAGTGTCAAACATTTTAGGTTAGATATTACTTCCTATGAAATAGCTTAACAAAATCAGGACTTATTGTCGAAGGAGGTCCCGGTGTCAATTTTTGGAGGTACTCGGCATCGGAAGGAATACAGTATACTTTGACAAAATGGAATACAGACCGCAATCAAGATTTCTCCTTACATACATAACGCGATATTTTCATCCTTCAATCTCCTTAAATGTTCCTTTAAATAAAACCGATCATATTGACATGCATTCGACCATTGTTAGAATATTACTTGGATGTATTGGAAGTTAGATCAAGTTGTAAAGAATTTGTAAAATCGTTCAAAATGAATCTCAAAAATCATATCTTGGCCATTCATCGATTGCAACAAACCCAGCAATCTTTACATAACATCACTTCTAGCATTATTACCTCTCCCCCCTGTTATATCACCCTTATCCATTAGATTTCACTACAGAATTTATACAAACCAAACGGCAGCCGATCGTTGCCGGCTGCCGCGCCTCTTTTTTTGAATGTGTGTTGTCGTAATTTTTGAGAAAACAACAGAAAAAAGCTAATATTTTCAAGGTTAAGTTCCATAATTATTGAGAAAGACATTTAGCAACTGGTAGATATCCGTTTTGATACTTTATAAATATTTCTTCCATGCAGTTTCAAGCATTTCGGTTGATTTAAGCAATGTAATGGTATAGGCATCTCGCTCTCTTTCATGATGGAGGTCAGTAGTATTAAATTGCTCGACCTTTTTCCCGTCTTTCATAACTAAAATATCTGTGCACAGTCCGGGTACAAGTGAGAGGTCATGGGTAATGAACAGAAGAGACAACCCTTGTTCCTTCTGGATTGACATTAGCAGTTCTATCATCTGCTGCTGTAATACGATATCAAGATTGGAAACCACTTCATCACAAATCAACAGTTTGGGATTCATCATCAGCGCTTTAGCCAGGCAAGCTCTTTGATACTGGCCCCCGCTTAATTTACCTGGCCGATTTCTAAGAAGGTCCTCGCGAAGCCCCACCTTGCCTAAATACTCTAAAATTCTGTTTTTACGTTCCGTTCTATTCAGGTTTGTAAAGTTAATTAATGGTTCTTCCAGGCACTGAAACAAGCTCATTGAAGGATTCAATGTTGAGGCTGTATTTTGAAAAATAATCTGAATATCGCGATACCATGCTTTATACGATTTTATTCCTTTGCTGGGTAAGTTCCGTCCGTTAAATATAATTTGACCGGATGTGGGTTGTTTTAAGGCCATAATCAGCTGGGCAAGCGTTGATTTGCCGCTGCCACTCTCACCTACGATGGCTAGAGATCCACCATCTTCTATACTAAAATTGATGTCCTTCAGAATTTGCCTTCCATTGATTTCTTTGAACACCTGTTGAACTTGAAGCACTGGGTCATACACCTCCTTTGCTAAGAAACCTCTGAGATCGATACGTGCATAATTGTTTGGTATATTCATGCACAGGTTGCCCTAGAATTCTCTCAGTGCTTCCCTGCTCTATGATTTCTCCATAACGCATAACACCAATCGTATCCGCAAGATAACTTGAAAGGAGTAAGTCATGAGTAATAAACAACATACTCATGTTTAGATCCAAAATCAGATGATGCAGAAGGGATATGATTTCAGCTTGTGTTGTGATATCAAGTGCACTCGTTGGCTCATCCGCGATGACGACATCAGGCTTTAGCAGAAGCGCCATGGCGATCATGACACGTTGATTCATTCCACCACTTAGCTCATGAGAATAACTTTTCATTACATGCGCCGTATCTTTTAAGAGCACATGAGATAGCATCTTCTCCGCTTGTTTCTCTGCCTCATATCTTGAAACAGGCAAGTGACTTCGCATAAGATCACTGAATTGCCTGCCAATAGGAATCGATGGATGCAGTGCTTGTTCAGGATGCTGAAAAATGGCACTAATGTGTTTCCCTCTGATTTTACGCCAGCTCCCTTTGGATAAAAGATTCAGTTTTTTGCCCCGGAACATGATATCACCTGACATTTGCAAATCAGCGGGAAGCATTCCTAAAATAGCTTTACTTGTTAACGTTTTACCGCTTCCGCTCTCTCCTAATAAACAGTAAGTTTTCCCTGATTCCAGAGTAAAGCTGCTGTTATGTACAAGCGTCTGACCATTTGCACTTCTAATATTCAGATTTTTTATTTCTACGACTGCCTCCATTTATTTCTCCCTCCTGAGTCGCTCGCCTACAATCTGAAACGAACAGGCTGTTAGAAAAATCATAAAGCCCGGGAAAAATCCCATCCATGGTGCAACCTGTAAATAATTTTTCCCATCCAATAACATAACCCCCCATTCAGGTGAGGGAGGCTGTGCACCAATTCCTAAAAAGGATAAACCGGACAAAGTCAAAATCGCCTTACTTACATCCAGGATCAACATGGTACCAATCTGTGGGGAGATATTCGGTATCATATGTCTTATCACGGTTCTCATTCCAAATGATCCGCTTACCCGGCTAGCGATAATATACGGTTCCTTTTTAACATCATGGATCAAACCTCGGATTAATCTCACGTACTTGGCCCACCAAGAAAGAATAACCGCGAAATAAACATTCTCCATGCCAAAACCAAGAAAACCAACAACCACAATGGTAAGCAGGATACTCGGCAATGCCGTAAATATATCCGTTATACTCATCATCAACATGTCAAGTTTATTTCCCCAATAAGCACTCAGGGTGCCAACGAAGAGTCCGATCAGCATGACCACGCTGAGAACTGCAAAAACAGGAAACACGGAGTCCCTGATACCGTGTATCACGCGGCTTAATAAATCTCTTCCTAAATAATCCGTTCCAAACGGATGTGAGAGGCTTGGGGGAAGAAGCTTTTGATCGTGATTGGTAAGGAATGGGTCATAAGGTGAAATCCATGATGCGGTGAGTCCTGTAATCATGAGAATCACAATAAACAACAACGCTGTTGTTGGAAGCTTATTCGCTCGGATGAGATTCATCATAATTCCCACCTCTGTTTGTCTAGATGAATACGTGGATCGGCAAAGAAATATAGAATATCAGCAGCAAAATTAAACACAAATATAAATACAGCCACTAAGATCGCGCTCCCTTGAATGACTGGAAAATCACGGCGATAAATAGCCTCTAGCATATATTTACTGAACCCTGGAAAACTAAAAATAGTTTCCGTTATGATGGAAGCTCCAAAAAAGCCAGGCAAACTAGTCGTAACTAGCGTCAGTATTGGGATGAACATGGAGCGAAATAAATAAGATGGATAAAAGATCGAGGGGCGCAAACCTCTAGCTCTTGCCGCCTCAATATAGGAGAATTTACTGTACTGAATGGTATAGGATCGTACCATCCGAACGAAGTAAACACTTTGTACCAGCGAAATAGCTGTTATCGGAAGTACATAATGTAATACGGAAGAGCTGCCTACAACTGGAAGAATAGTCCATATAACTCCAAAAGCATACATTAGTAGAATAGCGAGCCAATATAAGGGTACTGACAACCCCAAAATGGTTACCGAATAAACAACTCGATCAGAAAACGAGCCTTCATTCAATCCTAACCAAATCCCAACCGGTATTGAAATGAACAACGTTATTAAAAAGGAGCCTGTAATGAGTCTGGACGTCGGCTCTAAACGGCTTGTGATTTCATGTAACACCGGTTCTCCGGACATAAAGGAATTTCCTAGTTCACCTTGAAATATCTGAAGTACCCAGGCAATGTATTGCTGAATGAACGATTGATCAAGTCCCCATTGCTTCTGTAAGTCAGCTACCAACGATTGCTCCGGCACGGCTCCGATTTCTAACAACATCATGGACGCCGGATCGCCCGGCGCCAAACGCATTAATGTGAAAACGAACAATGAAAATAGGACTAGGGTAATCATTAACATCAATAATCGATTCATTATGGAACGCAGCATCACTGTGCTTCTTTCTTCAAGTGATGCCATTTCAACGGATCATCTTCAATGGCATTGAAAGAAAAGTCAACAACATCACGTGTATGAACAAAGGTTTGCTTGGTATAATATATCGGCACAGACATAGCCTCCTCATGCATTCGAAGAAACACTTGGTCGAACAGCTCCTGCTGCTTCTCGACTGAGACCGTAGCTGCAATCTGATCTAACAAGTCTGACAATTGAGGGTCTTGGTAAGCAACTCCCGGTGTAGATGACGAATTGTAGAATAATGAGGACAGGAATCGATATGGCAATTGAGCATCTGTATACGTTCGATACATAAGCAGGTCATAATCCTTGCTGCCCCATAGCGTATCGTAGTAAGCTGCCCGTTCCTGATTTACAATGTTAATTTGAATACCTATCTGCTTCATGTTGTCTTGAAAAATTTCAGCCATCTCTTTCCACTCTGGATATTCTTCCGTTTGAATAACCAATCGCAGTTGTAAGACTTGTCCATCTTTCTCATAAAGATGCGTTTTCTCATTCCATTCGTAACCCGAGGCTTCAATCAATTGTTTTGCCTTCTCGGGATTATAAGGATAGAAAGGCTGATTATCGACGGTTACAAACGCAACTTTTTCTTGAAACAACCCTCTGACTGTATCACCGGTTCCATCTGCATATTTACTCGTATCATTTCCGTAATTCATGGCTTGGCGAATATTCTTGTCTGATAGAGATGTTTTGTTTTGGTTGATGACCAAAAAATAGGACATGGTGCTGGTTCCAGTTTCCACAACGTACTTATCGTTATTTTGAAAAACACTTAGACTTTCCACCGGAACATTGCCAAGTTCCCCACCTGCAAGATCTACCTCTCCAGACTGTAGAGCCAATACCCTTGCCTGAGGATCTGTAATCACTCTAAAAACAAGTGAATACTCTGATGGTTCCTCTAACCAATAATGCTCATTTGCTACCAGAACCGTCTCAACCCCTTGTTGATAACTGCCTATTTTCCAGGGGCCCGTTCCGATGGCTTTTTGGAAGGTACCCTTCACATCTCCAGCAGGAGTTACCGCATTTGGACTCATAATCCGAAATGGCCTTGCTTGACTAAGCTCATACAGCACTTGAGTTGCCGTTTCTTCAAAAGTAAGTACGACGGTATGATCATCAGGAGATTCTATTTTTTTTAGTAAACGGGAAATTTCAAGCGTCGCATTCTCTTCTCTACTAATCGCTCTCTCCAACGAAAACTTAACCGCAGCTGAATTCAATGGACTGCCGTCAGAAAATTTCACCTGATTTTTCAGATGAAAACTGTAGGTCTTTCCGTCATCGGAGACTTCCCAGGATTCAGCCAAACTAGGAGCAAGTTTACCTTCTCCTTCATATTCCACAAGCGCGTCATATACAGCGGCATGTGTATGCCGTGATCCATTGTAAGTCGAGGCATCAAGCTTATCTCCTTCAGCATCCTGTGTTACTGCAACAACGATGTGCTTGTCCTCTCCTTTGCCAGAAATCGGCCGTTTTTCTTGCGAGCACCCCATAAGTACCAACAATGCGACAAGTACTACAACCCCGAATCTAAATCTCCCAAACATCCCTGCTCCTCCTATTTCTCTTCTATGATGTTTTTGATTAAACAGCTGTCAATATCATGATCACTTGCATACTGAGTAATCTTTGTATATTATTAATCGTAATTGTTACGATTTGCAAGATTTTTTTTATAAAGGAGAACCGATTAATGACTGAGCATAAACTCGTACAGCAATATCGTGATTATTGGGACAAAGGAGCAGACGTCTATGATGAAATCGTAGATACGGAATTTGCAACCGATACATATGATCAATGGCAAGCGATCCTGAGTAATCTTTTATCCGGAAAAAAGGATTTAAAAGTTTTAGATGTTGGAACTGGTCCTGGATTTTTCGGGATTTTGCTTAGTCGTATGGGTCATCAGGTTACAGCCATAGATTCTTCACCTGAAATGGTGGCTAAAGCTAGTAAAAATGCGCAAAAATATAACTGCAGCATCAAAATTATTGAGACAGATATTATAGAATACAAGCCGGAAGAAACATTTGATATCATCATTTCCAGAAATGTTACTTGGTTCCTATATAATCCTGTCACTGCCTATCAAAATTGGTATGGGATGCTTAATGACGGCGGTCAAGTTATTATTTTCGATGCAAATTGGAATTTGTTTTTGAGTAATCCACAGGAGGCAGAGCTTTATCGTAAAGCTCAGGAGGAAGCAATTGAGCAAGGTTACTTGCCCTACCGCGAAGTGAAAGACATTGAAGAAGGTGATCAACTGGCGCTTACCTTGCCATTGACCTACGTAAGAAGACCGGGATGGGATAGCGAAATGCTTAGATTTATTGGTTTTACTAAAATTACAATCCATAAAGGATTCGATACTAAATCTTATAGTCCAGGAGAAAAAATCCTGAACCGTCACAGACCTATGTTTGCGATCGTTGCTGAAAAATAGGACCATCCTTAACATCTGGCCACCGACAAGAACGTATATCCCGTTAGTCATCTCTCATTCGTTCTCGCCGGTTGCGGTCGTAACGGCAGGTTAAAGGGCCGATCTTTGTGGGATGGCCCTTTCTCTTTTTCTTCAGTAAGCAACTGTTTTTCTAGACCTGCTTCGATTTTAGGACCAACTTGTATCACAGGGCCCTCAACTTGCTCGTATCCAGAGGAAGGAAACCATTCTCCATAAATGCGATGCCATTTTTCCTTCTCCCAGGGAACCTTCACTTCAAATACTATCCATGTCATAGCTGGCACAATGAATGGCGAGAGGTTTTCTGGACAGAGTTCTGTTGAAGCTACTGCCATGTAATAAGCAAAATCCTGCTTCAGCCGTACTGCATTTCCGACATTCACATGCAAGGAGCAGGCATCCGGCACATCTTGTTCAATTTCTGCAGGGTGGCTGCAGGCTGATTTTAGCTTTCCATTTTTACAAAGTCTTGTGGATTGGATCTAATATACGTGCTAATCTGTTTCATATTATCCGGAGCGGTCTCCAAGAAGCGTTCAAATAAGGAGCTTACAGTGGTTAGGAGTTCATTATCATGCTCCAAGTCTTTAAAAGTAGCTTCACTCCATTGCACACCTAGCATACGATTCCTTGCTTCGAGAACCTCTTTCGTTTGGGGGTATTTGTCAATGAAAAAGGCAGGGAGATTTCTCCACTGCCCTTTATGCTTTATATGCCTGAATATTGAGCCGAAACCTAGCTTCCTCCCCCTCCATTTCCAAAAGTGTTAGTATGGAGGACAGACGTTTTTCGATTTGAACAGACGATCCCATTACATCCTTGAAGTTCATAATCGGTAGTTCGTCGGGTTCAGTATTCGAGCTGGTTGGTTGAATAACTGCTAAATTATGCAAAATTTCTCTCATTAATTCCAAAAATTTCCTCATTAATTATGACACCACACAATTACCTCATCACTTTAGCAAGCTCCGTGAAAATAACCCCGAGCGCGTAAGCACCCGCATCCGGGTATCCGATACTGCGTTCGCCTACCGTGCCCGCTCTTCCCATTCGGGCAACGATATCTGCCGTCTTCTCCGCTCCGAGAACCGCCGCCTCGGCCGCCTTGATCGCCGCCGGCTTTATGTCCACGCCCTGCGCAGCACTCTGCGTCCAGGAATCCGCGAACGGGACGAGTGCATCGATCAATGTCTTGTCGCCGACGACAGCTCCTCTTCCGAACGATCTTTCGCCCGTATCCTGGATTCCTTTCACAACGGCCTGCATCATATCTGCGACCTCTTGAACGGACAATTCCTGCTTCTGACCGGCAGATTTACTGGCCGCTCGGAATGCGGATCCCCAGATCGGTCCGGAAGCCCCGCCGCAATACTCCATGATGATCATCGAGCAGGCGTCGAGGAAATTGCCGATATCGCTAAGATGGTGGGTCAGAATATCGTCCCACTCCGCCTTGAGCTGCTTGAAGCCCTTGGCGACACTCATGCCGAAATCGCCGTCTCCGGCATGGGCGTCGAGCTCGCAGAACGGCACCTCGTTCTCGATGATGACCTCGCTCATTTGATCGATCAGATATACGATATTTTGCAAGGATAAGCGGTTGTTCTTAATCACTGCAGCATCAGCTTCCGTATTGTTTTTATACGAAACTGCCCTCTCTGACTTCTCTTCTTGAATAACCTCGGTATAGTTCACGGGCTCAAAAGATCCCTTAACCGACAGTGCCGGCGTATCGCATGGCGCAGACAGCCACTTCTTGAGCGTCTCGTCCAGCTTCATGATCGTCACCGATGCACCTGCCATGTCGATGCTAGTCATATAGTTGCCTACGAATACTTTGAATACCCGCTTGTTTCGGGACGCCAATTCACGCATCACGGAATTGTTCAGCAAGTACAGCTCCTGCAGCGGCGTGCCGCCAAACCCATTGATTAATACGGCAACTTCATGCTCCGCAGAATCATTCATCTGCAAGTTGTCCAGCAAAGACGTGACCATCCGCTGGGCCAGCTCATCTGCAGGAACAACTTTCTCCCTGCGGATTCCCGGTTCGCCGTGAATGCCGACGCCGTATTCCATCTCGTTATCTTCGATATGAAACGTCGGAGTTCCCTTGGCGGGCACGGTGCAGGAGGTAAACGCGAAGCCGATGCTGCGAACATGGTTAATCGCATGCTGCGCCGCTTCTTTTACTTCCGGCAGGGACAGTCCCGCTTCTGCGGCTGCTCCGGCTACCTTATGAACGAGCACCGTTCCGGCAACCCCTCTTCTCCCTACCGTATAGAGACTGTCTTCAACGGCGATGTCATCGTCGACCTTCACATAATCCACTTGGATACCGTCCTCGCTTGCAAGGTGGGCCGCATTTTTGAAGTTCATGATGTCGCCGCTGTAATTTTTGATAATAAGCAGCGTTCCCTGATTGCTCGCGGAGCTGCGGATCGCTTGATACACCTGGATTTGGGATGGGGAAGCAAACACATCGCCGCACACGGCCGCATCCAGCATGCCGCTTCCAACGAATCCGGCATGAGCCGGTTCGTGGCCGCTTCCGCCGCCGCTGATCAGCGTAACTTTATCTTGGTTGATCTCTTTTTTGGAAATCACTTTGAATTTAGGGTTGAACGATAACTCAGGATGCGCCAGCACAAGCCCATTGCACATTTCCCGAACCAAGGTTTCCGGCTTATTCATGATTTTCTTCATCTTATATCTCCTTACTTAATTTGTATTGACGACCCAACTGGTCAGCGGCCATAATCGCGGATGCTACCGCCTCCTCCGAAATCGGGAATGGCATCGAATGGATGGATTCCTCGGCAATACATGCCTTCTTGGCCACTTCAAGCAGCTCCTCGTAGGTCACACGCTCTACGCCGATATCCTCCAGGCATACAGGAAGACCGATCGACAGACAGAAGTCCAGCACTTCCTTCATTTCGTCCCGGTCGGCATTCTCAAGCACCAATTGAGCAATCGTACTAAAGGCTACCTTCTCGCCGTGATAATAATGATGCGTTCCTTCAAGAGCCGTCAAGCCATTGTGAATCGCGTGAATCGCTGCCAAACCGCCGCTCTCGAAGCCTAGTCCCGATAACAGAATATTCGTCTCGATGATATTCTCCAAGGCTGGCGTCACAATATTTTGATCACAGGCCAGTTTCGCTCTGTACCCGTTCTCGAGCAGTGTTTCATAACATAGCTTGGCAAGTCCCAGCGCTGTAATCGTCCCTTTGGCGTCACCGCATACGCCTTCGCGAACACCGCACGGCAGACCGGCATTGACATTGGAGTAAGATTGAGCCGTCGCTCTTGCTTCGAAATAGGTAGAGAGCGCATCCCCCATTCCAGCAACTAGGAATCTAGTCGGTGCTTTAGCAATAACCGTCGTATCAATCATGACGACACTAGGACTTTGTTTGAAATAAGCATAATCATCGAATTCGCCTTCCGGAGTATAGAGTACCGCCGAATGGCTTGTCGGTGCATCGGTCGCCGCAATTGTAGGGACAACAATCAGGGCCTCACCTTCGGCTACGCATTTTGCCGTATCAATCGCTTTGCCTCCGCCGAGGCCAATCGTGCAAGAACATTGATGCTCCTTCGCCAAAGCTTGCAATCTGGCAACCTCCTGCCGGGAGCATTCCCCACGGAAGCCGCTTTCAACTAGCGTTATATTAAATTTCAGTTTCGTTGACTCCAGCTTGTCTTTTACCCGTGCAACATCATCGGGATGGGCAATCAGCAGAGCGGATTCTCCGAATGTCTTTACAAAATAACCCAAATTCAACAGTTCGTTCTCACCTTGCACATATTTTGTGGGACTGATAAACGCTCTTCTCATGTTCATTCCTCCTAAGTAAACTATACTTATTATTATAGGTTGTACTTAATCGGGAAGCATGAAACAATGAGATCGGAATAAAGCGTTTTCTTATCGTGTTTTTTTGTCATCTTTATGGAAAATTGTATTATCTTGTTCTTCAGTAGAAGCATTCGCTATAATATTCAGTAGAGTTTCTATAACTTTTCATAGGAGAATGTTGTCATGTCCAAATCCCGATATGATTTAGAAGAAATCATTGATTTGGAGAAATGGGAGAAGCTGCAGGATTCCTTATCGCTCGTGACCCAAATGGCGATCCTTACGGTCGATTACAAGGGCGTTCCCGTCACCAAGCACAGCTACTGTCAGCCTTTCTGCCAAGGCGTGCGCCAGGATTCCCATCTCTCTCCATACTGTCAAAAATGCGACGCGCGTGCTGGCATTGAAGCGGTTCGCCAAAACAAGCCATACATCTATTTATGCCATTTCAACATTATCGATATCGCCATCCCGATCATTATTGATAACCAATATCTTGGTGCGATCATGGCGGGACAGCTCAAGCTCCGAGAATCTGATGCTCCGATGCTGGAGCAGATCGTATCTCGGCCGCCCAATGTGGAGTCAAACCGAAAGTTTAAGGAACTCGAAGGGGATTATGATGCACTGCCCATCTTATCCTATGATGAGGTGATCAAGTGCGTGGATCTGCTGCTGCAATTAAGCACCTATATCGTGGAGGAAGCGATTCAGAAGCATACCACGATCGATTTATACAAAAAAGTGCTCACTTCCAACATGGATGCGCCAGCTTCCATGGAAGCTTATAACGAGTCGGATCGTGCGGTCCGCAACATCCAATCCATGCAGCAGGAGCTGTCAGGAGCACTGATCGATACCAAATTGAAGAATGGCGCTGGGCGGTTCGTCTCATCGAATGCCGTGCTTCAGCCCGCATTTGACTATATTTTTGCGCATAAGCATGAGAATTTCAGCCTGAAGGAGATGGCCAAGCTTTGCCATATTAGTCCCAGCTATTTCAGCCGCATCTTTACGAAGGAAACAGGAGAGAATTTCTCCGTCTTCATCGCCAGGCTTAAGATTGAATGGGCCAAGCAGCTGCTGGAGTCCACCGATTCGCCGATCCATCAAGTGAGCGATGATTTAGGGTTCTGCGATACGGGCTATTTCATTAAAACGTTCAAAAAGTTCGAGCACCTCACCCCGGCCGTGTACCGGAACATGTATGCCGGGCTATCAGCTAAGTGATCGGTTTACCTACCGATCATTCCAAGTAAAACCCCTTCGTTCATGAACGAGGGGTTCTTACGATGGCCGTTATTCAACCAGCCCGTTAACGGGAGTTGCTCTGATTCCGGTAGTCATCCACAACAATAGAGTAAAATTTCAGATCTTCATGGTTCCCTTTTACGAATATCGTCTGTCTTAATAAACCTTCATAGGACATGCCGGCCTTTTCCATCACTCTGGCTGATCCTAGGTTTGACGGCAGACAGCTTGCCTCGATTCTAACCAGCTTCATTCTTTCAAATCCAAAAGAGATGATAGTCCTGATCACTTCGGTCATGTAACCACGATTCCAATAATCCTTGGACAGGGCATAACCCAATTCGGCTTTAGCATGTCGGACATCCCAAGCCATAAATCCTGAGGTTCCAATGATTTTTCCGGTTTCTTTGTCCACGATTCCCCAAGGGGCAACAGCATGATGGGCGTATTTTTGCAGCACTTTGTTTAGATAAATACGGGTATCTTCCATCGTTTGATGCGTCGGCCAGGCCGTATATCTCGATACGTCATCATCGGATCCGTAATGAAATATATCCTGTTCGTCTTCGCTCCTCAGTTTTCTTAATATCGTTCTGGCTGTTTCTAGCGTGGGGAGATCCGAAAAGATGTCTTCGATCCGCATATCATTCACCCTCCAAAGCTTCAACGATTGATTTGAAAAGAGGCAGAGAACATCTGCATAAAACCTTAATTATGTATGATATAGTTCCTTTGCACTTAAGTAAACTTCCGAGAGATAGTTCTTGTTTGGAACGAATCTTCTCATAATGGCTCTCTATCCTTTCAACTATTTATTCTTCTGCTTTGCAACTTGCATACCGCCGATGATAAGCATGAGAATCCCAATTACTGCTAGAATAATCCGAACTAAGAATGGACTCATTGAAAACACAGTTTCACCTTGCCAATGCAATTCGAACAACCTTTCATTCAGCCCCACAATCGCCAATAATGGCTTAAGAAACAAACTCAGCGCTAATAATACTATCCCCCAAATAATATTGCTATTCATTGATTCAAAACCTCTTTTCCAATTAAGATAAATGAAGATTAATTCACAATAAAACGATCTATCATTGCCTTTCTAGAATTTTATTCGTCATCGAAGAAAACAGGATAAAGCAATCAAGCGTCTCTCCTCTCGTCAGAGCGTCCAATACTACCGTACCATTAATCTTTGGTCTTATGACATCACGAAATGTATTTATATTTTTGTTAAACAGAGATCCATTATTAATTTATATTCCGATCTCCTGCATTTTCACCATAACTTTCTTGACCCTGCCATCCATATCCGTTCCTGCAAACTTTGGAAGCTTGAGTTCGCCTACCATTTTCCCATCGCGCATAAACATAATGCGCTCCGTCCGTGCCGCAACTTGTGCATCGTGAGTGACAAGCATGACCGCGGTACCGTCTGCATTAATTTCAGAGAATATGTCCATCATTTCCTGAGCGGATATGGAGTTGAGTGCTCCCGTAGGCTCGTCGCCGAAGATAATGCTCGGGTTGTTCATCAGCGCCCGGCATATTCCCGCACGCTGAAGCTGACCACCCGAAACCTGGGTGATGTTGCGTTTTTCGAGCTCTGCGATGCCAACCCTTTTCATAAGTTCCCTCGCCTTCGACGTAATGTTCGCGGCGTTTTTACGGTTATCCCGCATAGATGGGAGAATGATATTGTCGAGGATATTCAGGTTCTTCAGCATCGTCGGCTGTTGGAACACAAAGCCCATTTTGGTTCTGCGCATATCTGCAAGCTCATTCTCCCCAAGCGTCGATAAATCCTTATCCTCAAAAACGACTTTTCCGCCATTCACGCCATCCGTCCCGCTCAGTGCAAACATTAGTGTTGATTTTCCCGAGCCTGATGGTCCCATAACAGCCACGAACTCACCCTCGTGTATATAGGTGGACACCCCATCCAGAACATTACGCTGTTCGCCGCCTTCGCCGAAAGATTTTACGATATCATCTCCGATAATCAACTTTTTCATCTGCCTACTCCTTTATATTTTCGGATATTTTTATTTGTCCTGCCCCCGATGTGCCGATCATGGTTGCGATAAGTACGGAAGCTATCATCATAAGCGGGCTATACAGATACGCCGAAAGCGGATTGACCGCAAAATGAAACGCCGACGCTCCAAACGAAGAGATAACCGCACCCGCAAGCATTTCTCCGAGCGTGTTCGCCAGAAGAGTTCCAAGAACAATGCCGACAATCAGAACAAATACGGAACGTGAAACATATTGAACCTTTATGTCCGAATTCGTAAAACCGAGGGCTTTCATAACGGCAATGGAATATCGGTCCTTAGCAACAAGCATTTTCATAAACAAAAGGGTAATCAGTACCGATATCATCAGCGCAACAACAACTGCAGCGTCCGAAGCCTTCTTGACGGAATTGATCGTTGAGCCGAATGTCTGTGCAACAAATTCATCAATGTCTGAAATCTTAGCAAAATCAAACCTGTCCGCGTAATCCGAAATCCTGGCCTCGACAAGAGATTTATCCGAAAGTTCAGCATTGATCATGCTCCACATCACATCCGCCGAATTGTCGGTGAATACCGCTTTTGCGGTTTTGCCGCCGTTGGTAATGTCGGAATAGATTCCACTTACCGTTAAATCTTTTTCCTGTCCCTCCATCACCAGCGTAATGACATCACCAACCTTCTTGCTCAGCTCATCCGCGTTCAAAACCGACAGTGCAATTTCATTCTTTGCGACGGGTGCTCTGCCTTTGGAATAGGCAATTGGGAATACGGAATGGTCACCGAGTTCGATTTTTATGTTTTCCTCAGAACCGTTTTCTGTTTTGATGTTAAATACTTTTGTTGTAAGGACGGCAACCTTGGATATGGCACGGTCGCTGCTCATCGCATTTCGTAGTTCAGCCGTTTTCTCTGAAATGTTATCGGTCTGCTGTATGTCAGCACGTATATCATAGTTTCCGATCCCCATATATTGGATGAAGCTTGTAGAGGAGATAGTGTTGTACAAATTCTGTGGAACAATCATGATAAAAGCTGCAATCACCAACACCGTTAGGCTAGTAGCATAAAGCCTTTTCCTTGCCAGAACGTCTTTGATACCGAGGAAAACATTCGTATTCAACAACCTGTTTCCACTTAGATTAAAACGTTTGGCGCCTGTGTTTTTCTCCTGTGAAGTGCCAAAGCGTATGGCTTCTGCAGCGGATATCTTCCGAAAACGTTTCAACACTGTGTTTACATAGGTGATGATGGCAAGGAATACAAGCAATATGCCGATGATTCCGAACAACAAAGCATAGGCGGCAGTTTCACTTTCTCCCATATAAAGCCGTATATTTTCAAGAAGCATGCCTTGGAACATCAACGACAGCGCAAAACCGAGCATACTACCCGCCGCGGCAATCGCTGCGTATTTCGCAAGATACATCTTCTTTATGTCGGAAACACGCAGCCCTATTGCCATCATAACCCCAATCTCGCGATAATCTTCTTCGATTTTGGCCAGGAGCGTAAATCGTATGCACATCAATGCGATGGCCACGACAAGCGCGCTCACAAGAAGTATAACCGCGATCATCAACCCATCGGAAAGTGCGTTCATCATTTTGAAAAGCTTATATGTAACGGTTGGTCCGTTTGCTTCAAGTCCTGCGGAGGCGTAAGCCGCTTCAAATGAACCGAGCTCGGATAAATCCTTTAATCTAAACTCAATCAGATACTCCGTGCTGCCGAGGCTCTTCATTTCCGCGTAATCATGTTTATGTACAAGAAATCTCTTGGAGGAGGAGAGCGTGGAGTTCATCTGGGAATCCCGGAGGAATCCTGCAACGATAAACTCCTTCCCGCTAATGACCGCCAGATCACCGACCTTGGTGGTGCCATCCTTCATATAGCTTACCGGAACATACAACTCGCCGATGGCGGGTTGTATAATGTTACCGTCGAGATCAAGAAGATAATCGAATTTTTGGCTCTGCATGCTAAATCCGTTATCCTGGACACTGTTCGCAAGTGAATGCTCGCCTAATCGTATCCGCGCACCGTCGATATTGAGAAATTCCATCACTTGAACATCATCCACATTGTGATGCTGCTCCGCAAAAGCTGAAAGCCGCGCAGAATCTATTTCACCCGAATGCATCTGCATAAAATGCGGGGTTTTGGCTTGTGTCATCAATGTGTTCAGTGCACCCGAAAGATTGACGACGAGGATCGCCGCAAGCGAAACAAGCATTGCCGCAGCAGCGACAAATACCATGGTTGTTAGCGTAGTGGCCTTGCTTTTTAAAAAATCATTGCGGATTATTCTGGAGTACATAAGACACCTCTGTTTTCAAGCATTTTAACCGACTTTAGCTTATACAAAATGACGGACGTTACACATAACAGCAGCCCGGCGATGATAATGAGAAACCCCATCCCTCTGCCGAGTCCCGTACCGATGATTTTTCCCACACTGTCAGCAAGCCCCCCACCTTCAACTAATAAAGGGGTGAACACAAAGTCCGCCAAAACACCCGAAAGCGCATACGCCGCTACGAATCCAAGCTGGGAAAGGATTCCGATCAGTGCCCAAGCTCTCCCTTGAACGGCATTATCCATGTTGGTGCGAACTAGAAAATCCAGGCTTGTGTTGGCGAACGGAAGCATTGCAAAAAACAGAAATCCCGAAACACAGATCAAGGCAATATGTTCTCGAAATCCGAACGCCGCCATAAACACGCCTACACCAAACAAAGAAATCGAAAGAATTTTCACATAACCCTTTTGAATGGGGAGAAATCCTATAATGACACTGGATACGAGCATTCCCGAACCGACAATGGTTTCTATCATCCCTACGACGGAGCTGTTTGTAAACGTCAGCAGCATGGGAATGGTGAGTGTTTCAATAACTCCAAGGTAAAATGTCAGCACCGATGTCATGATCACAAGAACAAGTACGCCTCTGTTAGCAGAGACCGCCTTCCAACCGACTTTGATTTCGTGGATAAATGATTGTGTGGATTCGTATGTCTTGGAGGCAAGGCCACTGCGGACGGCAAGCGTAGTTGCAACGGTGACAAAAAAAGTGCAAATGTCGATGACAAGCAGCAGCTTTATATCCGTAACGGTTAGCAAGAATCCCGCAAGGATCGGCGAAATCAAAAATTTCGCCGATCCTGCCACTTGGACAAGACCGCTTGCCCTTGTGTACTGCTCCTCCGTCAGCAAATCCGTAACCGTAGCCTTGTATGCGGGGTCAAGCAGTGATGAAAACATCGAGCTTATGGTAACTCCCACACAAATTTGCCACAGCTGTGCTTCTCCGCGAAGCATGCAGATGAGGATGAATACAAGCCCGATCGCAGAAAGACTGTCGCCTAGCACCATTAACAATCTGCGGTCATAGCGGTCTGCAAGCACTCCGGCAAATGCGCTTAAGAGTAATGACGGCATGAACGCTAGCAAGGTAACAAGAGCCATGGCCGAGGCCTTTCCCGTCTGCTGGAAAACATATATCCCAAGCCCGAACGATGTGAGCCCGTTTCCTATGGTTGAAATAAGCTGTCCCGACCATAGTAGGAGAAATTTCTTGAAAGATTTCCCTGATTCATTCATGGCTGTTCTCATCTCCTCCACCAAACATCTGCATAACGTCCATAAGGCTTCCGCTCGCTGCGCCGAGCAGCCTTTCCACATTCCATACAAAGGCCAGCATTCGTGATCCGCGCTCCTCATTCGTCAAGGTAATCATATCGTCATCAAACACGGTGTTCGCATAGATCACAACCATTTCCATGCATTCATACGGATACGGTGTGCTGAACATCCCCTGCTCAATGCCTTCGCGGATGATTTCCGTCAGGATCGGCGGAACGCCGTTGATGATGACCTTTTGTATTTTCTGATGCATCAGGGCGTTCTGCGGCTTGTGAATATGCTCCATAATTTCCTTGCTGCTTCCGCCGCTTAAGTTCAGAGCCATCACAACGCGGATAATGCGTTCGACTACGGGTATCGTCTTGTCGGAGGCAATGACCTGCGCCGCATCCAGAAGACCGTCACTATACCGATCAATTAACGCATCCATAATATCCTCCTTCGACTTGAAGTGATGATACAAAGTTCCCCGCGCAATCCCGACCTTTTCGAGAATATCGTTTGTACTCGTGCCGTCAAAGCCCTTCTGGGCAAAAAGTTCATCCGCTGCGTCAAGGATTTCGTTCCTGCGTTCCTCCGCTTTTTTTACAACTCTCATAGTTACACCCCCTTATCACCGACCGACTGCCTGTCGGTTATAGAATAACAGGTTTCCTGTTATTGTCAAGATGTTGTTAGCTGAAAAACAAAAGCGGCCCATCCTCTATTGAGGATGAGCTACTTTTAGTTATCCATTTCACCCTATTACTGTCTAATGACAAGGATGTCTTGAGGCGGTCTGGCGGTGCTTTGGATTTGGGATATTTCAGCGTCAGTAAGATTGCGTCCTACAACAATGAACGAAGATGTCACATTGTTAAAGTTAAAATTCCCTAAGTTCGCTACGTTTTGGCTGCCGCGGAACACACGAAATGATCCCTGAAAGTTAATTCCCGAGAACAATACAAGTGTTATTTCAGCGCGCTGCACTACATTTCGGAGTCGAAAACTGGAGAGAACGTTATTAAAGCGAAACGCTCCAAGATCACGAACTGCAACGCCTCCACGTCTAAAGAGGATCCGACGAACGGAAAAATTAGTGCCTGACCAAAGAGCAAGACGTACATCGCTGTTTGCCAACTATATCACTTCCTTTTTTGAGGTTGATATAGTATATTACCAAGTCAAAGAAAGGTAAGAGACAAAAATACCTGTATAATCGTTTGTTATTCGGATTCTACTTCCCCACGATTTCTTAGCTATTCTCCGAAATATATTCATCCTTTAAAAGGCCATAATACACAAGGTCTTCATATTGATTCCATTTCCTCACATGCTGTCTTAATCGCCCTTCATATTTCATTCCTAACTTTTCCATGACTTTACCCGATGCAGGAGATAACGGGCAAATAAACGGTTCAATTTCATTTCGTCAAACGCATACCGTTCGATGTTGTTTCCGCAATATATGGATCTCCTGCTAATTGTTGAACGACTTTGGCATCATCTAGACGGAAAGGCCGTAATGTCAATCTTTCCAATTGAATGGTCGGCAGTTTCTTCAAATGGTTCTCCCCCTTAGTTCCATGAATACTCCTCTGTTCCCTGTCAACCAAGAGAAGACAGACCCTTTTTCGGCAATCGAATCGTGAACGAAGTTCCTTGTGAAGGCTCACTTTCTACACTAATTGTGCCGTCATGAACCTGAACCAGCTTGTAGACAATCGCCATTCCGAGTCCCGTGCCCTCAGAGGTAGAATCCGTGGTCGTGCCCCGGTAATATTGCTGGAATAGGTGCTCCACCATATGGGCCGGCATCCCTACGCCATTGTCCTTGATGCGGATTACAGCATGCTCTCCTGTGTCCGCAATCTGTACATATATATTCGTATGTTCAGGATTGTGGAGGATGGAGTTCATCATCATATTTTGCAGGATGCGCTGCATGAATTTCGAATCAAAATCAACATAAATGGCAGGTGGATCCGCTTGAAAATGCAAATGATAGCTGCTCGCTTGTGGACTATTGCTGATATCGGCAACTACCCGTTTTGTAAATTCGACGATATCTTGATTCGTCTTCTGTAATGGCAAAGCGCCGTCAGCGCGATTGAGCTGTGTGACGAGGCTTAAATCTTGAATCAATTCCTCCATATGCTTTCCTTTGTCGTCCATTTCCCGAATGAAAGAGATCGCCTCTTCTTTCGACCACTCGTACTGCTCATTCAATAAAAGCGCTGAGTAGCCTTTGATATAGGTTAACGGCGTTTTCAAATCATGAGAAATCCCCGCAATCCATTCCTGCTTGGCTTCTTCGATTTGGCTCCTCTCGATTTCGTTCGCTTGCAGTTTGACTCTCAAGGATTGAAGATACTCAAGCACCTCCTGATACAGGCGGAACCGCATGCGAAGTTTCCCTTTACGGGTATATATTTGAGGGAAATCGGCAGGTTGCTCATAGTTGTCCTGCGAGAGTCGATGAATCCAGGCCATGATGAATCCGATCGGTCCGCCAAAATACCATCCAAACAAAACGATGCACAGCAGCGTACTCGCACCAAAGATCCATCCGACAAACAGTCCTTCATCATCTAGACTGACATGGATACCGAGCAAGGGAAGAAGGCCTTCAAGAATAATAACAACGAGTACACCCGTGCCAAGCATCCATAGAATAAGTCCTAATGCCAAATGAATCGTAAATCGAGTTTTTATTCGCATGACAATGCCTCATTCGGGGGGATGAATTTATAACCGATTCCCCGCAAATTCACGATGATTTTTGGTTTTCGGGTATCATCGCCGAGTTTTTTTCGCAGCTTGGCGATATGGATCGTGACCGTTTTTTCTTCCCCGTACACATCATTTCCCCATACCAATTCGTAAAGCTGAGCCGTCGTGAAGATATGATTCGGATGTTTACAAAAGAAATGCAGCAGCTCCAGCTCCTTCGCCGTGCATTCTACAGGTTGACGCTTCACGGTTAACGTTGCCGATTCCGGATGAAAAGAGAAGTAGCCATAATCGAACGCCGTGTTTTGTTGATGTGCATTCTCCATAAACCTTTGCCGGCGAAGGATCGCCTTGATTCGGGCAATGACCTCCAGTGGATTAAACGGCTTGGTAATATAATCGTCCCCGCCGATCCCTAGACCCGTTAATTTGTCGAAGTCGGTGGAGCGTGCGCTAATAAAAATAATCGGTGCATTCGTATGTTTCCGAATCTCCGCACATAGTTCAAAACCGCTTAGATCCGGGAGCATAATATCGAGCAAAATCATATCATATGCCTTCTCTTTGATCCGCTGCAGCGCGCCTTTGCCCGATGATGCGGTGTCGATATGCGTAAAATTCTCTTTGCGAAGCGTGATCTCCAATAACTTCAAAATACCGATTTCATCATCGACAGCTAGTATGGATGCAGATTCCATTGCGATTTTCCCCTCACTTCAAGCTTTATCCTGTGTATTCACTTTTCTATCTTACTCTATTTACAAGATCCCGAGTTTACTCTAGTTAAAATGTTACGAGCTTTTTCCATTGTGTTTACTTTATTTTTACTTTCATTCCCTAAGCTTAGTGTAGCACATCATTAAGGGAGGAAATGACAGTGAACGCCGCCATTCAAATCATTCAAGTAAGCAAGGCATTCAAAAGTACAGAAACGATTACAAACGTCAATATGAGTATCAGCAGAGGAGAAATTTACGGATTTTTAGGTCCGAATGGGGCCGGTAAAACAACCATTATGAAAATGATCTTAAATCTGGTAAAACCGTCTTCCGGTGATATCCAAGTATTCGATCAGCTGGTTCTGCCTACATCGGTTCAATACTTAAAAAGAATCGGCAGCATCATTGAATACCCCGTGTTTTACGACCGGCTGACAGCGGAGGCCAACTTGGAGTTTCATTGTAGATACATGGACTATCGCGATAAGACAGCGATCAAGGAAGCGCTGGAGATCGTAGGTCTTCAGGGTGTGGGGAAGAAAAAAATCCATGAATTCTCTTTAGGGATGAAGCAGCGATTAGGGATTGCGCGCGCGATTGTTACGAAACCCGACATTCTTATTTTGGATGAACCCATCAATGGGCTTGACCCGATCGGGATTAAGGAAATGCGAGAGCTCTTCTTGCATTTAAAGGAGAGATACGGAACGACCATTTTAATTTCGAGTCATATCGTGTCCGAAATCGAATCGATCGCCGATACGATTGGCATTATTCATCAGGGAAAACTATTAAATGAAGTCAAGATGAATGATATTCGAAGACAACATGCCGGATCATTAGAAGAGTACTTCATCAATCTCATTCATGGAGGCAAACGCTTTGCTTAAACTTATACAGCTGGAATGGCAAAAAAGTAACATATCCCGTTATTTTAAAGGATTGGCCGTTTGTATCGTGGCTATTTTCTCCGCCGCTGCGCTGATGGCACTAGGCTCTCGCGGTGATAGTGAACCGATGTTTCAGAATTATACTGAATTCATGTCTTTAACGGATATTTTGATCCGCATCACTTATATCATTTTCGCGAGCGTTATTTTATCACGTTTAGTGATTGAAGAATACAGGAGCAACATGATCCAAGTGTTATTTACCTACCCCTTGCAGCGAAAAAAAATCATTCAAGCCAAGTTATCGATTGTGTTTGGATTTAGCTTCTTCAGCATCATCGTCTCTACGTTTGTAATCAATTTGTTAGTGTACTTCTTGAATCCGATGATTGGTTTATTCGAAGACCCTGTGCATATTGGTGACATGACGGCTACCCTTCCAGCAACGTTGATCCATGCATTTATGATCGCGGGAATCAGCCTGATTCCTTTATCTTTTGGCATGCGAAAAAAATCGACGGCTTCCACGATTACCTCGGCTGTCATCATTGGATTCGTAGTTAACACAACGGTGTCTGACGGGAGCAGTTCGACCAACCTGTTTCATTTCATCGCCATCCCGATTGCACTCTGTCTGCTCGGCCTTATCCTTGGCTATCTTTCTTTTTATAAAGTAGATCGAACCGATGTGGCTTAAAAATTTCACCGTAGATGAAAGGAGGACTAGAGCATGAGAAAAATCATAACCACTTCGCTTGTTTTGCTTACAGTTGGCGGATTAGTTATGGGCTGCCAAGGCGTAGGGAAATCAACAAGTTATAACCATGAATCTTCCTACGAAGCTAACCGCATTGAAGAAATTGAAGTCAACAACGAATCTTGGGACATTGAATTCAAGCGTTCCGATTCCCCGAACATCACCATCGCTTGCGAAGGCAAGCGGCAGAAGAATAAGAGCGACCCTGTAACGATTAACCATGACGGGAATAAAATTGTCGTTACCCAGGAAGACCAGGGTAGTGCTATGGCAGGGTTCACTTTTGGCAAAAAAGGGACGATCTATATCTCGATTCCCGACCGTGAAGTTGATACGATTACATTGAACAATAACGCAGGTGACATCAAGATGAAGAATGTAGCGGCGCAATACATTGTCATTGCCAACAATTCGGGGTCTGAGAACATCGAAGGACTGTCAGCAGACAAGGGTGAGTTTACTTCCACAGACGGGGATATCAAATTGAAAGACAGCTCGCTAAACGAATTAACGGTAACCACAGGCAGCGGCGCCAGCTATATGACAGACGTGACCAGCCCCGTGATGAACATCACATCAACCTATGGGGAAGTATCCGTTAAAGAGATCGAAGAAGGAAAGTTACTGCGAGTAGAAACACAATCCGGAGATATCGCCGTATCTTATAAAACACCCCCTGCTTCGTTAAAGCTTACCGTTAGCAGCGACTTATCGGATAAAAACGTTGATTTAGATGGCTTTAAGGTAAAACAGAGCACGGAAAAGATAGTGGAAGGCACGATTGGGGATGCATCCCATACAGTAGAGCTGATCAGCCGTGTCGGAACGATTGCTGTAAAATAGCTAAAGGAATACGGCTAGCAGCATATTGTTGTCGTCGACCCTTAATAGCCTAGAAATCCCCCCACACTTCCTCCGGTGCAAGGTCAAGAGTATCTCCATAGCTTATCATATTGTTGAGTCAGAGCCCGCTATGCTACAATATCGTTAAAAAACTGGCTCGTAAACGTTCGGCCTATATTAGAAGAATCATGACCAGAATTTCGACTTTTATTTCCATGGCTTCAAGTAAAGGAGAACCATCGGCATGATTACTGTGCAGCTTATTTATTTCGGACTCACGTTTTGGTTCGGCTTATATATCGTTAGCCGAGATGCAAGAAACGTTCGGCTATTACTGGCCGGTCTTGGGGTAATTGTTTGCTCGTTCGGTGTTGGGGCAGCCGTATTGATGCCTTACAGCCTAGAGCCTCAGCGCATCGCACTGCCACTTAGCAAGATACAAGATATCTCCTCCTATCTGCCTTTGGTTTTGTGGCAAGGTGCCGTTCTATCCACTGTCGCGGGAAAAGAAGATAAACGGAACGCATTATGGACGTTATGGAAGTATGGTTTAATAGGGCTGGCGCTGGGCAGCGTGATTTGGCTGGCCTTCGCTGTGAATCCTGACGAATTCGTTGTCTCCTATAAAGCTGCGTTATGTACATTTTTCATCCTGTTTATAGTGCTTTCCCTATGGGGAACATTGTCCGATAAGATAAAGCAGCCCCTTTCCTTCTATGTCTTCAGTTATGTGCCGCTTCTTATATTTGCCTGCATGACGGCTTTGGCCTTCTTTTATCCGAACGACGCATGGAACAAGGGAGTCCTAATGGCACAAGGTACGGGAATGCTGGTGTTCAGCGCGTATACGATGATCAAAGAAATCAGGGAGCAAGGGGAAACCTGGCTGCCCGATTTGTTTCGGTCCCTCGATTACTCTGTCTTTTTTACGCTCATTTTTTCCGGTCAGGTTGCGCTTGTTATTTGGCTTGGAACGGGGACGGGTTTCGATTTTATTACACTGTTGTTATTGATGATCAGCATGATGGTTTCCATTGCATTCCAAGTGTTTGTGTATCCGATTCGGGCTTTGCTCGACAACTTCGCTTTAATGATGTTCCCGAAGCTGCGCCTGGAACGCTCCAAACTGCGTTTGGTCGAAAGCGTCCAGGCTCGTATTGATGAGGATGCGAAACCGGAGGAGATGGAGGATGAGGAGCTCTACCGTCATATCCGGCGCGCGACTAGCAACTTGGGCAACCTGGAGCGTTTGGCGTCAAGCCCGCTCACGCAGTTGAAGCTGATTGACGAAAGGCTACGGAAGCGAGGAGCGGTTGATGGTGTAATGGAACGAGCCAACGAGCTTAAATCTCTGCTTATCGAGAGTATACTGCAAATAAAGCCGCGCCAGGCTGAACCGTTTGGCACGACGGACGAATGGAAGTTTTACAATGCTTTGTACTTCCCTTACGTCGTCGGAATTAAGCCATATAGCGTACGTTATTCGGGTAATCAGCTGGATGCCCCTTCCCAAGATGCTTTGGCGTGGTTCCGTTCCTGCGTGCCCGAACGCACCTGCTACAATTGGCAGAATGCTGGCGCGCGTCTTATAGCAACAAGTCTGAAGGAGAAAAACGCACTAATCAAGGCGCAATAACGATAACTTAGATGGCGGTTGTTTTCTTGGGTATATCCACCCAAAAAACAACCGCTTTTTATTGCTGACCGAAAAAAAAGCCATATTGGCACCAAATGGCAGTGAAAAGTATGGTTTTGGCAGTAGTTTGTGGGCTAATCTCGGGTTGTTAGAACATAGCCAAACCATTAGGAGGAATGTACAATGTCCCAAGCAAGCATCCAAACCGCAAAAACGGTGCATCAATTGGTGATCGGATCCATTCAAGCGATTCCGGAAGAAATCTATGATATTACTCCAGCAGGATTTAAGAATACCATTCGTTGGAACACCGGTCATATCGTGACTATGCTGAATTGGTTTCTCTCCGCAAGCCCGGCGTTAAATACGAAGCTGCCGGAAAACTATTCCGGCTTATTCATGACCGGAACGAAACCGTCGGACTGGACTGTCACGCCCCCATCGAAGGAGGAACTGATTCAATATTTATCCGCGCAGTACGACGAGCTGTCCAAGATAGACCCCGAGTCGTTGATAATGCCTTTGAATCCACCGTTTGAAATGGGGCCGCTGAGGTTCGAAACGGCAGGCGAGCTGTTTAACTTCGCATTCATCCACGAAGCAATGCACTTGGGGATCATTTCTTCGCTTGTGAAAACGGTACAAGCGGACAATTAAGCGTGCTCAAATGAAAGGAGATAAATATGAAGCCAAATGGAGTTATAAAGCCTACAGGAGAAACTTTCATCCGCAAAGTTCTGGTGATAAATTCCGTTTCGTCCGGAGCATGCGGGTTGCTGTTGTTATTATTTCCCGGGTATGTTGCTGAATGGACTGGATTAGACAGTAGAACCGGCTTGGTCTCAACTGGTGTTTTCCTGCTCATATTCGTCGCATTTCTCGTATGGACCGCATCCAGGAGCATTGTTTCTCCAGCGGCAGTGCGCTTCTGCTTGCGGATAATGGAACTACAGTGACGATGACCGTTTTCGGCGTTTGGGCGGTTATTCTGGTGGCCGCAGTCGTCGGCGTATTCGGGATTTTAGAGGCAATATATTGCTGGCGCAACCGCGATTTTGGAAGTGATCAAACGATCCGGTAAATGCCGCGGCCTGTCGGATTTCTTCTTCGAGTAGTGCATTACATCAAAGAGCCTGTGTCTTGCACAGGCTCTTTGAAATAAACGCTTATTTCGGTAGCTTGGCTTCTGCAGCATGAATTGTACTCCGAATATTCCCCTCCCATTCAAATATCTTCTTCTGTAAAGCATGAATCTGGTTAGCATCATCAACGATCCGTTTCAATTCTGCAGCAGCCTTCACAGCATCTCCCTCCTTGACAGCTGCTTTATAACGTTTATTCACTTCATTTTTATTTTTATTGAAGTCAGTTATTTTTTTGTTCTCGGCTGTGATTTGTTTCTTTAGCGTCTGCACCGGTAATAAAGCATCTTTTACGATTTTGGCTTTCGCGGCAGCCTGCTTCTTCGCAGCTGTTAGAGCATCCTTTTTCAATTTGATCTCCTGTCGCGCCGCATTAGCAGAAGCCTTTATACGGTTTCGCTTGAGATCATACAGAAGAACAGACTTTCGATCTTTGCGTTTCCTTGCTTCCGTCGCTTTCTTGCCGAGATCAGTATATTCCGCAAGCATAGGAGCGTATTTTTTCTGAGTCTGGTCTGCTTCTGTCTTTAACTTGTCGAGCTTTACCTTGTCAATGAGCTGTACTTTCGAATTAATTTCTTTAAGTTTGTCATTGTTTTGTTTGCGCAGCACCTGTATTTGCTGCTTATCCTGTTTATTGGCTAACTCCAATGCGGTAAAGTTGTCATACAACTGGTCAACGCTTGTTAACGCAGCATCCCACCCAGTATTTGAAGCCTCTGCATAAAGCGGTCTGGCCACAAGCAGGAAAAACATGATTAGAACGACTAGACTGTTTATATAGCGGTTTTTTCTTCTTCGTTGCAACAAAACAATCATCTCCCTTATCCATATCATCCTCAAAGGAAGCGCAAAAAGCACCCCACAAGAAAGGCTTCATAGCCTGTCCTGCGAGGTGCTTCTCCCGCATTTCTTTCGATTTGATAATAGTATATATTTGATGCAATCATATGTCAATCATTTCCTGGAACATTTGTTCCCATCCCTGAATCATTCGTATCTTTCAAAAGTTTCTGAGTGAATTTTAGTGCATAAAAGAATACCCATACGCTAAACACTTTTTTTGAAGAGTCCAGTATATGGGTATCCGTTTATGGTGGCAAGCTCCTTTGTTGATTCTAACCTTATATCCTGTTAGACCTAGTATTGATTTATCAATCCTTCATTATATACAGCGTAGCAGATTATCCTGGACGATGCGGGTACCCGCTGCTCCTTCCAGAGCGAGATCAGCCTGATCCAGGGAACAAATGATAGCAATGCCGCCCTTATCTGCAAAGCCTATGGCTGATTCCATCTTAGGGCCCATACTTCCTACACTAAACTGGCCCTCATTCGCATATCGCTTGGCTTCTTCCAGAGATATCGTTTCCAGTGACTTTTGATTCGGCTTTCCGTAGTTCACATATACATTGTGAACATCGGTCAGAATCATAAAGATATCCGCCTGCACATCCTGGGCCAGCTGATATCCGCTGCGATCTTTATCGATGACGGCTTCAACACCGACAAGGGTCCCGTCTGCCTGCCGGGATACAGGAATACCTCCTCCACCTGCGGCAATGACAATGGCTCCCTGACTAACCAGGGACCTGATTACATCAGCGCCAACAATGGATTGAGGCATGGGAGATGGAACTACGCGACGCCAGCCTCTGCCTGCATCTTCTTTGACAATCCAGCCTTTTTCTTCAGCAAGGCGCTTAGCTTCTTCCTCACTGTAAAAAACACCAATAGGTTTAGTTGGATTTAGAAATGCCGGATCTTCCAAAGATACTTCCGTTTGTGTCAGGATGCTTGTCACAGCCTGATTTAGCCCCAGTTTTTGCAGTTCATTTTTCAAGCATTGGTCCATCATGTACCCGATAAAGCCTTGGGATTCCGCACTGCACACATGCAGCGGAAACGGCGGAACCACTTCTTTGGCTTCGTCCTGCTGACGCAATATATTCCCTACCTGAGGACCGTTTCCATGCGTAATAATGACTTTATAACCTTGCCTCACAATGCGGGCGATCACTTCACAGCTTTTCTGGATATTGGCAATTTGATTCTCATAGGTTGCCTGTTGTTTAGGCTGTAAAATCGCATTGCCGCCAAGAGCAATCACAACTTTTTGTGCCAATTTGCATTCCTCCTCATAATCAGCATACCGATCAGTATGCCGAATGCTGTATCCAGGCCTGAGCTGTGGCCTACACGCAGCAACTCCCTGGTCCGCTTAATCAAGCTGTCTTTATCTTGTTGCAGAAGAGCATTCATGACATCTGTCACTGTTGAACTGAAGTTTCGCTTCAGCGCATACTTTAGGTATTCCCGGCTGATATCGGTAGTTAGTGCTTCATTCTCCACCAGTTCAGATAAATGTAAACGGAACGTATCCGTGAATATCCCTGCTGTTGCATCCACCGCCAGCATTCCCGCTAGCATGTCATCTCCGGCAGGGGTTAGACCTTTTCCTCGTCCAATCCAATATCTAAGTATTTCATCGATCTGTGACAAATTTCCGGCCGGTACCGTATTTATTAACTGCATCATTTTTTGTTCACTATCCGAACAGGTTGCATGAGCTTCTTTAATGAAACATTCGATGAAATGATCTATCGAAATGCCAGTGCCTGTTGGCTGATGATGAATAAGCAGCTCGGTTACAAACGTATTCAGAAGATGAAGCAGCGATTCCGGCTGCTCCGTTCTCGGTCCTATCCCAGATTGATAAGCTGCCTGAGGGTCAAATTTAATACACAAGGAAGAAAAGAGAAGAGACGATGTATCGCTGTCATAATGAATCATCTGGTCTTCTTCATCTTGCTGGAGCATAGAAATGAGCTCTGGCACTTGGTTGTCTTCCAGATGGATGCCGAAAGGAAGCCGCCCGTTCTTTGTGGTGCCTATAAAAATAAGCCCATCTCCCATCCGGATATTCCAGCCATTGTTAAATATACTATGCACACATCCTGGCTTACCGCTATGAAGGAGAGGGAGAACAGCTGCGCTGCATACTCCGTCTGCTTGGATTAGATATTTCATGCGACTGCCACTCTCCTCTGTTCCTCCGTGTTGTTTAAATTAGACCCAGTTTTTGAGCATATGCTTCAAGCGCTTTTTCAAAACACGCTAGAGGTGCGCGTACTGTACCTGCCCCGATTTGACCTACTCCTGCCTCTTTGTGGGCTATCCCGGTGTTAATAACCGGTGTGATGCCTGTTTCAACGACTTTTCTTGCATCAATCCCAAGACAGATTCCCTGGAAGTTCCAAGTTGGAATCGTAAAGTTAGGGTTATGGCCAATACAAATTTCAGCCATTTCATTGCTGGTTGCCAGTGCATCGTCAAAACCGCCTGCACCTACGAAGCGGGTCACACCTGGAGCTGCCACCATGGCCATGCCTCCTACACCGAATGCCTCCGTAATAGCGCTATCACCGATATCGGGATTCGCCATATCTTGGGAATAACCGGTGAAGAATAAACCTTGCGGCGTATTAACTGGAGCGGTAAACCATTCGTCTCCCATGCCGCTGATTCGGATTCCGAAGTTTTGGCCGTTTCTCGACATCGCCGTTACGACAGTACCGTGCTCAATCATTCTTGCAGCATCCAGCACCGCTTTAGAAGTTGCCATTGCAACATTCAGGAAGAACTGATCGGTATCAGCCAGAAATTTCACTACAGCCAATTTGTCTGTTTCGGTTGTATCGGTTTGTAAAATATATGGACTTATTTCTTTTAGAAATACGAGAGAAGCTGCGATATTCCGCTGATGGAATTCGTCACCCATGGTGATTGCCTTCGCGATCATCACATTAATATTCAAACCTTGCTCAGTCTGGCGTAGAGCTTTAGAAAGGGTGGGGCCCAGTACATCTCTCATCCATTGCAGACGTTGAATGACCTCTTCGGAATAGGCTCCGAAGCGCAGCACTTTCCCGATCCCTTCATTCATGGTGCAGAAGGCGCGGTTGCCATCCGTCTGATTTTCAACAACTAGCAGCGGCATGTTGGCGGAAGTGATTCCGCCCATAGGCCCTACAGCTTTGACATGATGACACGGAATAAAGGTTATTTCTCCTTGCTCCAGCATGGTCATTGCTTGTTCTTCGCTCGCTGCCCAACCTTCGAACAAGACCGCCCCGATACAAGCGCCCTGCATGGGGCCTGTCATGTCTGCGAATTGAATGGGTGGGCCGGCGTGCAGAAGCACCTTTCCATTTAATGGGTCCACCACTGATTTGGCAGGAACGACATCTACCAAGAAAGGGGCACCGGCTACCATTTTTTGAATGACTGCCTGATTTGCTTCATCGATCGTTTGATATGGTCCATACATGCTGCATATCTCCTTTTATTTAAGAGGTAGTTCAAAAAGTCCGCTTTTGATAAGAAAACCTTATCGATGCCAGTACAAGGATGAGCGACCTCGATGCATAGGTAGGTTTTCTTCCGATATAGAATTTCATCAGCCTCCGCTGATAACTAATAAATTCTTTATCTAACACGAAGTGAATCAGGAAGCAGGCTCGGCATCGAATCTTGAATTCAACCGGGCCTTCCGGTGCTCACGTACCCCATACGTACGCTCCGCTCCTGAAGTCCCTAGCTTCATCCAACCTTCTCGGTGCTGAAAACCGACCTTTTTGAACACTAATTTATTTGAGTAAGCTCAGAATTTTCCGCATCTTCTCATTGCCTCCAGCTATCGGGCGCCAGTCAAAGTGAACGGCATTCCCGCCGTGGCTGGTTACTGCATTTACAAATTTCTTAAGCCCCACATTCACTACTTCCGGCTTTCCGCTCAGCAATTTAATAATGGATTCGGAAACATCGATATTTCCTTGTTTGATCTGCACTGCAGAAATGAATGATTTATCTTTATCCTGAAGCTGGATGCCCATCATCGCCAGAGCGGTCCGTACTGCCTGATTGTTACTGTCTTTAACAATAACGCCTGCTCGTTCAAGTTTGGCCTTTTGCTCTTGATAATTTTGCGGGTCTTGTTCGGTGCCACACACCGTTGCTATGAAATACAAGCTTTTTCCTTGTACAGCAGCTTCACGCTGTGTTTGCTCAATGACAGGCAGCAGTGCGCCAGCCATATCTTCATGAGAACCATAGCCTAGAACGACATCCAGCATAATAATCGCGGTGGATTTATCCCGGGCTGCCTGCTCGATGTAATGGATTCTCGTTTCCGGATCAATCATCGGGTGGGGTTTGCCTTGTGTATATTTGTCATCTCCCAGATCAATTACTTCATGACCCTTAGCTTTTAACATGTATCCATCTTCATGAATCAACTGTCCCAGTTCCAAGCCTTTGGACATCAGAACCGCAGCTTCATAAGCGAGTGTCCCACCGGAATACAATCCTTTAATCGTTGTCTGCTCCGGTGCCAGCTTTGTCTGTGGAACCTCAACGTTCAGTTTATTGTAGTTCGCCCTGACTTCTCTGCCTTTAGACAAATCCACGGCTATCATGGCAGTCTCTTCCAGCGTATAGGCATAATGTACCGTGCCTTCATGTGTTTCTGGCTCTTCGCCCACGAAGATAGCGACTACCGGTTTGGATATACGGTGTAACAGTCGAACGACCTGATTCCGTACTTCGATGGCAGGCGGTTTGGAAATAACGACGATCACTTCAGTACCTTTGTGATGCTCTAGCCCTTGAATCGCATCCAGCATCGTAATCGCTCCAATCGGTTCAGACAGATCGCGTCCGCCTGTCCCGATTGCCTGGCTCACGCCGCTGCCCAGCCGGTCAATGAGGGTGGTAACTTCTTGAATACCTGTGCCTGAAGCACCGATAACGCCAATATTGCCTTGTTGTACTACGTTGGCAAAGGCTACCGGAACACCGGATATAATTCCGGTTCCGCAGTCTGGACCCATGACCAGCAAGCCTTTGTCATGCGCTTTTTGTTTCAGACGGAGTTCGTCCTGGACGTCAACGTTATCGCTAAAGATAAAAGCGTGCAACCCACGATCAAGTGCTTGTTCCGCTTCTTCCGCTGCGTATTGGCCAGGGACAGAAATAAGAGCTAGATTGGCATTCGGGAGCGCTTGCAGCGCTTTGTCCCAAGTCCGTACGGATTGGTATTCCTGCTTGCTGCTGCTTACCGCCTGATTTTGCAGTTCCGCTTCAATGGTAGCTAACACCTCGGATACGTGTTCTTGACTATCGGTCTTGATTACGATACACATATCATTCGGGCCCGCTTTATCAAGTTCATCCGTGTACATACCGGTATTATGGAAAATATCTTTATTCGCAGGCGTCCCCATCATAATAGAGGCTTGCTCTACTCCGTCCAGCGTGGAAATTTTGTTCGTTAAGAGCATAAGGTTAACTGAATCTTGATAGGAATTTTCTTTAATGATGGAATATAGCATAAGTACAAGCTCCTCTTCAGTCAGAATAGACAATGGGTGAAGTTACTTGGCAAATGGATCTTTGTTGTCATACTGATTTCTATGAACGACGTCTGATATCAGGTATTCATAAATATCATCTACCATTTCAATCCCGTTTTTCTCGTATTGTTCTTGAATCAGATCATTGTTTTGTCCAGGGAACAGCACTTGCTCAAAGCCAGGCGCCGGTTTGATATGATTCAAATCGTTCATGGTATCCGAAATATGTTGTTTAAACATGTCAGGGTCCGTAAAAAATGCAGGGTTAATGACAAGATGAAACTGACCCAGATTTCGGTATTCGGTTAGATCATGGTACATCGATGAAACTTTATTCCCAAATGGCAGGCCAAGCAAAATACCCGAGAGCACATCCACCATCATCATCAGACCATATCCTTTTGGACCGGCAATAGGGAGTAAGGCATTCACTTTAAAAGGATCTGTCGTCGAATGGCCTTCTTTATCGACTGCCCATGAATCCGGAATCGACTCGTGTCTTGATCTGGCATGAAGAATTTTGCCCCAAGCTTGTATCGTCGTTGCCATGTCGAGCGTCATGATCCGTCCATCATGGCTAGGAGCGGCAAATGCAATCGGATTCGTCCCATAATAAGGCTCTGAGCCGCCGAAGGGCACGACCATCGGATCGGATTGACACATCGAAATACCAATCATTCCGGATTTGGCTGCTTGCCGTACAAAATAAGACAGGGCTCCGCTGTGTCCGATTCTTCTGACGCCAACAGCTGCTATCCCGTGTTCTCTTGCCATCTCGATAGCCTCATCCATAGCTAGTTTGGCAGCGACATGGCCTACTCCATTATCCCCATCAAATATCGCTGTGCTGGGGCCCGTTTTGTTAAATTCAAAATCGGGCTTTGTATTTAATCCGCCTTTGGCGATTCGCTCCGCATAGTATTCCACTCGCATAGCGCCGTGTGAATGAATGCCCCTTATGTCGGCATGGACCAGAACATCTGCTACGCCGGCGGCATGTTCTTCTGTTAAACCCGCCTTGTGCAGCTTCTTTGTGATTAACTCGTGTAACGGTTGTCTGAATATTTTCAATGCTAACACCTCTGTTCATTCGATTTGCTACATGACACGAGCTTAGAGATCCGCATCCCGATTGCAATCTTTAGAGTAAACATAAGCTAGTTTCTCGCGACCAACTGCATAGCAAGCTTGCTGCACATATGGACCCATGAAGATATAGTCGCCTTGTTTTACCGGAATCCACTTGTTATCCAGATTGTACAGTCCTTCACCAGACAGCAGGTAAGCTCCATGTTCTTGTACATGCGTTTCGATGAATGGATGACATGCGCCCGGATCGAAGGTTAATATGTGAAAATTCATATCGAAAGCGAGATCTTTAGGAAGTAAATCCTGAATTCTCATATTTGTCATTCCGTCATAATCTTCTTCAGGAATGTTGCCTGAATGCCCAGAGACGACCCATGGTTTCAAGTCTTTTAACGGTTTATGCTTTTGTTTATACAAGAACAGTTTGCTGTCGCCTTCTACCAAATTGTTCAGATACATCTTCGTACCTGGCGGACAGTACAGATATCCGCCCCTTGTCAGCCTATACGACTTGTCAGCAGCAGAAGCTTCGACTTCACCTTCCAGCACATAAACGAAAGTTTCGATCTGTTCTTGTCCGCCAAAACCATCTGTATTTGCGCCACCTTTGTGCATGGTAACCATATAATCGACAAAGCTTGCTCCAAGTTTTGGGGTTGCCAGAATCGATATCGTGCAGTTTTCAAAACCCGGTACTACGTTATTAACCAGGCCTTCTGGCGTGATCAAGGCATATTTGCCATATTGAATGATAGAACGGCTGGACAGCAGATCCGTTGGATAACCCATCTTGTGCATCTCCTTTTTCTTTTAAGTTTGTGTGTGAAATAAATACTATTGTTCTTTTACAGAGCAGGGTGCTTCCTTACATTTGCGAAGAACAGGAATACAGTACCTACAATAATGATGCCGATAGCTAGGTAAAAGCCCAAAACCTTGCTGCCTGTAGCGTCTGAAATCAAGCCAGTTACGAACGGAGCGATGACCGAGGACATCATTCCGAAAAAGTTAAATACGCCGAATGTTGTACTATACCCTTGCTTAGGCGCAATATCTGCTACGTAGGAAATCATGATCGGATCAACAGCCAGTTTACCGAAGAAACCGTACATAATCAGGAACAACAACAGCAGTTCGTTGCTCTGAATAGCCACTGTCAGATACAAGGTAACTGCGGCAATCACTTGCAGAATAATTACAACCATAATTTTCTTGTTCTTGAATTTGTCGGATAACCGACTGAACAACAGCGCACCTGGCACAGATGCAAAGGCAACCAGAGCTGAGGCAAAACCGATAGCAGCACCTTGGAATCCACGCTCCATTTGCAGGTAACTTGGCAGCCAAGTCACAATCATGTAATACCCGTAACATATTGCGAAGTAAATCACGTAAGCCGAGATCATTCGGATATCGCCAAAGAGTGTCTTCATCGTTGCTTTCTCAACTGCATCTTTTCCCGTGTTAGCTGCAATGTTATTCGAAACGGGTTTTTCCTTAATGACTTTGGCAAAGGCGATTGCCATAATAATAATCAGGACAGTTGTGACAACCAGCAGCGGTCTCCAGTCCCAGCCTAACCCTTTCACTAAGTAAGAGGAACCGATATACCCGATAGCCATTCCAAGCGCTGAACCGCTGTTGATAATGGCGGTAGAGAAGCCCCGCTTCTCAGACGGGATTGTGGACGATGAGATCGAATAAGCGGGTCCGTAATACGTTCCTTGTCCAAGTCCTGCCAGGAAGCTGCCTACCAGTAAGAAAATCAGAGACGGTGCGATTCCAACGGTAAAGACTCCGAAAGCAAAGATAAGGAAACCCGGAATCAGCATTATTTTCCTTCCGAATTTATCAGCCATAAAGCCGGATGGAATCTGCATTGAAGTGTATGCTAGAAAAAATAGACTGGAGATCAGACCCATGCTGGCATCCGATTCAACGCCAAGTTGTATTTTGATTTCCGGTAAAATCGGATTAAGTATAGTTCTGTATATCCACATGACAGTCCAACCAAGGCAAAATAAAATGACGACCTTTTTCCAATATTCAAGTCCACCTTGTTTAGGTGTAGTAGGTGTTTGTACCTTCATCTTTTTATGCTCCTTATGATAAGGTTGTAGGCAAGTTATTTGCCAAGACGTCGTTTATTCCTTGTATGCCAGATTATACAGAGTTCCGATCAGAAGCTTCACACCTTCGGCTAAATCATAAGGCTCGGTATATTCAGCCGGGTTGTGGCTAATTCCTTGCCTGCTTGGTACAAAGATCATGGCCGATGGTACAAAAGGAGCCAGAATCTGGGCATCATGCCCTGCCCCGCTATGCATCAGCTTGTAATTCAAGCCCTGCTCCCGGCACTCGCGTTCAATGACTTCTACGACATGTTTATCCATTGGAACCGGATTTGCATCCATCCACATATCGATTTTCAGTTGTACTTTCCGTCCTTCTGCAATGTTCTTCATGGAATTCGTAATTTCTTCCGTAAATTGAACAAGCGCTTCTTTCTCGGTATGACGGATGTCCATCGTGAATAAAGCATAGCCTGGAACGACGTTAACTACATTTGGCTTCACTTCGATTTTGCCGATCGTTGCCACTAACGGATCTCCATGTTTGTCCGCTCGGCTTATAACGTCAAAGATCATAGCGCTCGCAGCTTGGACAGCATCTTTGCGGTAACTCATCGGAGTCGTGCCTGCATGGTTGGCTTCACCTATCACTTCCACGGTAAATCTGCGCTGACCTACAATGCTGTGGACTACACCAACGGGTTTTTGCTCTGTTTCCAGAACACTGCCTTGCTCGATATGGATTTCTACAAACGCTTTCAAGTCTTTGCGAAGTTCTCTAGATTCCTGGCGGAAATTAAAGTTGCATTCTTTCATCGCATCTACGAAAGCTACGCCATCAAAATCAACAATGCTCTCTACTTCTTTACGTTCTGCTGTGCCTACGATGTTTTTTGACCCCCAGAATGTATATGGGAAACGGCTGCCTTCTTCTTCAGCCATCGATACGACCTGGAGATTGCGCAACGGCTGACCATAGGTTTCTTGTAAATATTTAACAGCAAGCAGACCTGCGACAATACCGTATTGTCCATCGTATAAACCGCCATTGCTTACGGTATCCACGTGAGAACCGGTCAAAATCGTTTCATCTGGATACTTCGTTCCTTGCAGACCTCCAAACAGGTTGCCCACCTCATCAAAGTGAGCATGGAAGCCTTCTTTGTTCATCCAATCCTCTAGAGCTTTCTGAGCGTTAAGCCATTCTTTGGAATAGAGAAGTCTGGTAATACCTCCTTCAGGATCATTTCCAAAATAACCGAGCCACTCTAACATCTGTGTGATATCTTTACTTAGCTCTCCCATACTTACCGTTCCTTTCTACGATGATAACAGTGCTCCAAAAGTGCTGATTAACTTTCTTGCACCTTAATTGTAAGCGTTTACCGATATGGGCGTCATTAACAGAGGTGGATAAAAGATTCACAGCTTCTTTATCCACCTTGGCTAAAAACAGGGTCAATTTAATTAAAATTTTTAGTGTTCTTCTTCGTTATTGATTAAATTCAAAATTTTTAGACCCACCCGGGTTTCCAGCATCTCTTCAGAATTATCGAAATCCATGTCGCTAATTTCTTTAATTCGTTCCAGTCGGTACATGACTGTTTTGTAATGGACAAACAAATCCTGAGCTGCTTTCGCAGCATTTTGGTTATGCTGCAAAAAGACCTCAAGCGTATGCAGCAAATCTTTTTTGATGGCGCTTTTGCTTTGAACGAGCCTGTTTAAAGAAGCGGGAATAAACGAAGTCAGTACGGCAGGATCTGGATACTGACAGAGCAGGCGGAATAAACCGAGCTCGGCGAAGGCAGTAATCGATTCGCTGCCGTAGAGTGTACCACCGAGGTTCAGGGCTTCTTGCGCCTCTTGATGGCTTCTCGGAATATCCATGACAGTTGCCGCCACATTGCCGATGCCAACCTGTACTACAATATCTTTGGTTTTCGTGCGGATGTTGTCTTGAATCCCGCGGATTTTGTCTTTTACTGCTGGCAGCCAGATTTTCTCTTTCCCTTCCTGCGAATCAACAGGCAGCAGCAGAATGATGGTATCGCTTCGGCTACGCATGATAGCGTCTGCAAAATGATCGTCAATTGCTTCGTGTAAGGAGGTAAACGTTTTACTCTGCAGTCTGCGCAAGTTTTTAGGTTTAAACATTTCTTGTTGGTTGAACGAGATGAGCTCTTCTTTCACATGAAACAAAAGCACAGCATAGGATCGATCTAAATCCCAGCCGATCAGGTTAGCTCGTTGATACACCGTCTCCAACATCTGGCCTTTACCCGCAAGCAGATCATCAATAATGTCATTTTTATATTTCCGCTCGACTTCCGCTACGGCAAATTGCTTGACCAACTCCAGGGACAGAGCAGTAGCGGCATTCTCGATTGCAATGAAATCCAATTCTTCTAATTGTTTGTACATTTCAGTGATAACGAGATGCACCTTAATACGGTTTACTGTACGAATAGGCACGACGACATGGTAGACCGATTTCATCTCCGGTTCGGTAACTTGCGTAGTTATCCAATAATAAGGAAATTTGGTTTCGAATATTTTCTCACGTACAACAATGTGCTCCTGTTGGTGTGTGGGAAGCGTGTACAAGGAAGTATGCGTCATACAGGCAAAATTTCGGTCATAGATGGCAACAGGGTTCCCGATTAGTTGTTCCAATGTAGTGATAATCGGTTCCATACCGCTATCTGCTAAGGAGAGTGTGGTGAAGCGATCATGCACTTCTTTAAAATATTTGAGCTTCATTACCTGGTTATTAAACAGTTCTTCCATAACCGGATAGAGTACATCTACATAAGGGATGTCCTGTGGGATTTGGATAATAGGCAGCCCCGTCTGTTCGCCTATTTCTATGATTGCCTCAGGAATCTCCTTGACAAAACGGTGGTTTTTGATCATTATGGCGCTAACGCTTTTGTCAGCCAAGCGGTACATAAATTCGCGCTGCTGTGCTTCTGTATAATTGAGGATCGGGTATAAACTGGTCAGCAGCATCTCTCCGCCTTTCAGCCAATCTGCGATGTCGGGAGCTTCCATAATTGTGATGCCTTTTATTATATTCGTAAGCCCTTTGCTGCCCCCTAGCACTGTAGCATGTTGCAATCGAGCCATCTTCAATACATGTTCTACTCTGAATTCCATGTCTTTAACTCCTTATGATTGCAAGTCTGATGTCTTCTTAATTTTATTGCGTCGGAGTAAGGGTGGAGTATAGCTATTGTATCCGCTTTCACTCATGCCCGATGGGTTACCTTTGAAGTTAATGCACGCGGATCAGCTCCTTTATATCTATGTATAAAGGATAAACAATGTAGAAAATGAAGTCAAAATTAGGGGGGAATAACGATGAGAACGATTTGTTATAAAACAGTTGAAGGTGTTGAGCTGTTTGGAGACTTTTACAGCGCTTGTCAGACTAGCTCCTCCGTGATTGTCTATATTCATGGAGGCGGATTAATATGGGGTTCAAGAAAAGATATTTTGCAAGAACAGGTGAAACAGTATAATCAGGCTGGTCTGCACGTTCTATCCATTGACTATCGACTAGCCCCTGAAACGCGGCTCCCGGCTATTATTGAAGATATTCAGGATGCTCTTCGCTGGCTGCGAGAACAAGCATTCACCGAGCTTGGCTTTCAGCCGTCCGCTATAGCCGTCGTCGGCAGTTCGGCAGGTGGATACCTTGCTCTGCTTGCCGGATCCAGGGAGCCGGATTTGAAAGCGGTCGTGTCTTTTTATGGCTATGGAGATATTCAAGCCAACTGGTACTCGAGTCCCAGCTCGTTCTATCTGCAAAAACCTATTGTACCTAAAGAACTGGCTGATCAGTTGATCACGAACCGGACCCTTGCTGAAAGCTCCATTCAGCAAAGATTTGGTCTCTATTTATACTATCGTCAACAGGGAATCTGGACTCAGGAGGTTACGGGGTTGGATCTTGTTCAGGATAAGGAGAAGCTGGACTTGCTTTGTCCGGTACAAGTTGTGGACGATTCCTTTCCGCCTACTATGCTGCTGCATGGTGAGGATGATCAAGATGTGCCTTGTGAACAATCTATCGGTATGGCGCGGCGGTTGCACAGCGCGGGAGTTGAGCATACGCTTTTTACCCTTCCTGGTGAGGATCACTTGTTTGACATGCAGATGGACAAAAAAAATGTTCGGCAGGCATTTGCACAGGTTCTGGAGTTTTTGCGGCGTCATTTCGTTTAATATAGTAGCTAAAATAAGAAATACGTCTATCGACGTACTTTCTATGAAGCAAGGGCATAAAAAGAGATCGCTCCTTGCTTAAATGGTCGAATCACAGCTGCCAGTTCTAGCAAAGAACGATTGTTTTTTTACTTTATCTGGTCAGATAGCTAAAGCATGTAAATATGCGGAGTAATCAGCCGGATCAGGCCAGCTAAGTGGTGCCGCAATGCGGAATGAGAGTCTGATATCATAAAAAACCCACCTTTTTTAAGATGGGCTCAAACGAGAGGATTAGATAGAAACCTGCATACGTAAAAATAATATTCTGAAAAAAACCGCTATTATGACTCCTGAAGTTCTTCCTTCGGTTCCGGAGCCATCTTTTTAGCCAAAAACAGGGCTACAACAACCGCCGTAATTCCGCCGACAAGCTTCCCGACAATCATTGGGAAAATCATTTCCTTCGCGACCCCGGCCGTAAAACCAAGATGATCGCCGAATACAAATGCGGCCGACACGGCAAATGCGACGTTGATGACCTTGCCCCGCGCATCCATGTCTTTCATCATGCCAAACATGGGTATGACGTTAGCAAGCGTCGCAACCAGCCCGGCTGCCGCAATCTCATTCATGCCGAGCAACTTGCCCAGCTTCATAAGCTGTTTATTAAATACTTTCGTAATTACAAATACCATCGCAAAAGCGCCGGCGAGTACAATAGCAATATCGCCAACGATCTTGATTCCGTCTTCAACCGGAGCAAGCCCTGGAATGATGGTAATCCCCGTCAACTGCTGCGTGATGCCAGCTGCGAGTCCCAAAGTCGCAACGACGACGATGAATTGCCCAAAAACCGTGAACCCTTTGATCATACCCTGCGGAAATTTCCACAATCCCAGCACGATAAGTACAGCAAACAAAATAATTGGAACCAGGTTGGACAAAATCATTGTGATCGAGTAACCGGCAACCAATCCGCCAATCAAGCAACCGAGCGGTATAGTTACGATACCGGCCAGCACGCCGGTAGCCAAAAATTTCTGGTCTTCTTTTTTAATAATGCCAAGCGCAACCGGAATGATGAATACAATCGTAGGGCCAAGCATAGCCCCCAGAATCGTTCCTGCGAATAATCCCGCTTCCGGACTCTGCGCGAGTTCCTGTGCCAGCGAGAAGCCGCCCATGTCGTTCGCCAGCAATGTAGTCGCAAACATGGCGGGGTCTGCTCCCAATGCGCTGTATACCGGAACGACGATCGGACTTAGCACTTTGGCCAGGACCGGAGACAGGCAGATGATCCCCACCATGGCGAGCGTAAGCGAACCCATGGCCATAATCCCTTCATCGAATTGATGTCCCAACCCGAACTTGTACCCAATGCACTTATCGATGGCACCGAGAATCATGAAAATAACCATGCCGTATATGATAATTTCATTAATCTCCACGTACATGCTCCCCCATTCTATCGCAATATGATCCAAAGCAAATGGTTTTCATTGACCATGATGCCCTGAAAACTCCCTACCGGAAGTGTTGTATGATTTCTTCGGACGGGGAACGAAGCACCGTATAATGAATGATCCGCTTTGGATCCATGGAGGATACAAACACGTTCATCCCCTGCTCGACATCGCTGACACTTCCCGTGAACACGGCGAGGAATTTGCCCCCAATCGCCATGCCAAGATTCATTTTTTTCACATGAATGTCGCATTGCTTCAAAGCTTCATTTAATGAAAAAATGCCGGAAGACACCGTAGCCGTCTCCACAATTCCAAGCGCATCCACTGGCTGGGAAGAAGAATGGCGTTTCAATCCATCGATGATATCGGGATGTACGCCATACAGTTCAAAGTCGCTGATCCGGAATTCGCCGGCTTCCGCCCTGGCTGTCTCCATCGCTGCCTGTACGTCTGCAGTATCCCCGCTCATGACGATCAAAAACTTGCCCGGACAGATCGGCTTCATATGATGCACTTCAACAGGCGAAGTCTTCAGCATTTGGTCCGCTGTTTCGTAACCTTTACTAATGCTGCGCATCTCAACAACACCTATTGCACTAATCATGTGTCACCTCGATCGAATCGACGATCCCTACGATGACCGCATCAACGGGTACGTCTGCATTGGCAAACGATGTTCGGGCCGCACTTCCGGTCGTTACCAACACCGTATCCCCTATGCCCGCCCCGGCATTATCCGCAGCGACAAAATATTCACGTGTGACGGGTTCTTTGGCATATGATAACGGTTTGACCACGAGGAAGGCCATCCCGTTCAGCTTATTATCCTTGCGGGTAGCCCACAGGCATCCCATAACTTGTCCCATGATCATAAGTTCACCTCGCCCGTTATCTTCTACGTATCTGCATCTGCTGTATGCGTAAGTAATCCTGAGCAAGCGGCGTAATGATACTATGCCGGTCTATCACGATCTCTGTCCGGTTCTGCAGACGGTACTTTTTCACTTCCGCTTCGGTAATGACTTTGCGGCTCAATACTTCCGCATCATGCGGTGCATAAACGGATTCGGTATGAGGCTCAACCTGAGTCATATCCTTAAGCCGCCCTTCCTCCATACAAGCCGCAAGCAATTCCGTTTCTTTGACCATCCGGATTCCGTAATCGCTCAGCTTGTCTGTAAATTCATCGTACATTTTGTACAGCAAAACTGGGGCCGTTGACTTGTATTTGTGGTAAAGCAATCCTTCCTCGAACGCAATCACCTTTCGTCCCTTCAGCAGCATCGTGAGCACGAACCGTTCACGCGGGCCTGCGCTTATGCCGTTCGCAAGGTGGGATAACAGCTGAATACAAATTGTAGGAATAATCAGCACATCACAATCTCTGAGCGCCTCATCGTAATAACGCACCTCATAATATGGCTTCAGCTTATTTTCCAGTTCCGGCAGCGGTTCCACAGTCAGGAGAACCGCTTGCTTTTTGGATACATCCGGCTTCTCCGTCTGTGCCAGTTCCAGCCGTTTCATCACCTCAGCCGTTACGGTTTCGATAATCGCAGCCCGATCCAGAGCTTCTATGTTCATTTTTTCACGCTCCTAAACCTGGATGCCCTACTTCAAAATTTTCCCCTTCGTACCTTTCGTAAAACCGCATGCATTTGCTTCGTCGTAGTCAATATGCATGTAGGTCTCAAAGTTCGGGCTCACTCGAACCAGTACATCGTCAAAAATAAGCGGACGTTTGCCATACACTTTTACCTGTACGATTTCGCCGTTTTTTACGTTGTATTTCTCCGCATCCTCCGCTTTCACGTGGATATGGCGTTGTGCTGCGATCAATCCTCGATCGAGCCGAATCATATTGCTGCCCGAAGCAATGACGATTCCCGGAGTTCCTTCCAACTTACCGCTTTCTTTTACAGGAGCGGATATTCCGAGCACGACCGAATCAGTGAGCGATACCTCTACTTGCGATTCTTTACGTTCCGGACCAAGCACGACGACATTATGCAAAGAGCCCTTGGGCCCGATCAGCGTCACGCGTTCTTTGCAAGCATATTGCCCCGGCTGGGAAAGATCCTTGGCTTTCGTCAGCTGATATCCCTTGCCGAACAAGGCATCGATCGTTTCCCGATTCAAATGCACATGCTTGCCGGATGCTTCGATTTCGAAACAGGTTTCATCCTGCACCCGCTTAACCACTTCATTAATGATGCTCTCTACCAGTTGGTTATCCACCTTAGTCACCTCATCAGTTGTACTCTCCAACACGGATGCGGAACATGATAATCCAGAACAAGGAAGACAGCCTGTTCAGTGATCGAATGATATCTTCACGCTCTACATCTCCATGTTCCTTCTTGAAGGCTTGATAAGCCAGCAGTTCCGTCTCCCTCGTCAATGTGCGTAACGCATTTATGACAACAACCGCTTCGCCCATATCATAGCTGGGTTGAAAATGTTCCAGTCCAAAGTATTTCTTGGGAAAATGGGATTGCTCCCTGAGTTCCTTGGGGTTCAGCCCAAGCAAATGGAATTCTTCAATGCTTTCGCTAAGCACTTCGCACCGTACGATCCGCCTAACGAATTGCAAAGTCTCTTCCAAATCGTTGACCAGCTTGGTCATATTCAGCTTGAAGCAGCTGATTTGCGCTTCCAATATTTTTGTTTCCAATGAGTCCAGCTTGCCGCGGAATAATATCCGTGGATGATCTTTAAAAACGAGCATATTTCCATACAAATGGGTCATATGCTCAGGCTTCGTTTCCAAAAATCCGCCGAACAGCGTCCGAAATCGCTTTTTCCCGCCGGTTGCTGGTTCAACATCCAGGTTGGTCGTCACTTGAAGCTTAACTTCCTTTTGCAGCGTCGATTCTTGCACTGGTGCCGGTACCGGTTCCTTTACCGTATCCTTATCCGTCTCAGAAGCTGTCACATACCGCAGTTCAATCTGATGATCGGTCAAAAAGCTTTTGGCTGATGGCGTCAGTATCGTTCCCGCAGCCGTCTCATAAACGGCAACATCCTTCAAATTTCGATTTCGAAAATACTTGCGCAGCTCGCTTTCCGTAATCACAGCCATGTTTTCACATCCTTCTAAGGCGAATGCGTGTTCATATTTCCTTACGCGATCGTCCGAACCGTTACAAGTCAGGGTAGGTCGCCATAGTAAGAAGCGGAATGCGGGCACTCACCCGCATTCTGCTGTCTTTCTCATCTGGCTTGTCAGTGTAGTTTTATTCTGCTTTTGTTTTAGGCAGGATTGCGTCCACTTCGGCATGTGGTCTTGGAATAACGTGTACCGAAAGCAATTCGCCAACACGTTCTGCCGCAGCTGCGCCTGCGTCGGTAGCTGCCTTAACAGCACCCACATCACCGCGAACCATAACCGTTACGAGACCTGCTCCGATTTGTTCTTTACCGATCAGTGTAACATTCGCTGCTTTCACCATTGCGTCTGCTGCCTCGATTGCTCCTACCAAACCTTTAGTTTCTACCATTCCCAATGCGTTTGCGTTTGCCATGATAAAATTCCTCCTAATAATTTGTATTTATAATGAATTTTAGGGTTACCTATAATAGATTGCTCGTCTTGCCGATGAAATCTACGAAAACTTACATTTTTTCAAGAATACGAGCCACAATCATGTCGATAAGTTGTTCTTTGTCTTCCGGAAGGTTGCATGCGGCTTTCGGCTGCGATTCTTCCTTCCGATCCGCCAAATCTTCCATTTCCATTAGTCCATAGGCGATTCTGCGAATGTTAAGCAGATTAAGCGGACTGATGTTGTCGGATGTGGAGCTTCCGCCAACCGCTCCGCAACCAAGCGTAAGCGCTGGTGCAAGTGCTGTCGTTGCGCCGATGCCGCCAAGCGTACCCGGCGTATTGACTAACAAACGGGATACCGGTTTTTTCAAAGCGAACTGGCGTACAATCTCTTCATTTTCGGAGTGAATGCACATCGTATGGCCTGCGCCTTCTCCATTCAGAATTTCGATGCAGCGTTCGCATGCAGCTTCCCAGCTATCCTCTGTGTAGAAAGCCAGAATTGGAGCCAATTTCTCTCGTGAATATGGAACATTGCGTCCCACGCGGGTTTCTTCGGCGATCAGCACGCGAGCTCTAGCAGGAATATTCAGATTCGCCAGTTTTGCGATATGATCTACGCTGCGTCCAACGATTTGCGGGTTCATGGTGCCATTGGCCCGCATAATGAATTTGCCAAGCTGATCGGCTTCCTCTGCGGAAAGGAAATAAGCTCCTTGCTTTTTGAATTCAGCCACAACCGCTTCCTTGCTGCATGCTTCGACGACGACGGATTGCTCCGAAGCGCAAATCGTGCCGTTATCGAAAGTTTTGGAGTCCATGATGCGTTTGACTGCAATCGGAATATTTGCGCTCTTCTCGATAAAGGCAGGGCCGTTGCCTGGACCAACACCGATTGCCGGCGTACCGGATGAATATGCGGATTTGACCATCGCCGTTCCGCCTGTTGCTAGAATCAAGGCGACATCGTTATGCTTCATCAATTGATCTGTTCCTTGAATTGTCGGAACTGTCATGACGCCAATGGCACCTTCCGGGCATCCTGCTTGCACAGCTGCCTCGTTAATGACCTTCACCGTTTCCAGAATACTCTTAAGCGCATTCGGGTGCGGGGAGAACACGATACTGTTTCCTGCTTTAAGCGCAATGAGCGTTTTGTAGATAACCGTCGAAGTCGGGTTGGTGGATGGAATTAGACCGGCAATGACACCGACTGGGACAGCTACCTCCATCAACTTATTCTCTTTGTCATCTTTCAAGATGCCAACGGTTTTCATGTCCTTGATGGACTCGTAGACTTGCTGCGAAGCAAAGGCATTCTTGATGACCTTGTCCTGCCAGCGGCCGAAGCCAGTTTCCTCATTGGCCATCTTCGCCAGCTTCTCGCGATGGTTGTATCCGGCATCGGCAACCGCTTTGACGATCGCGTCGATTTGCTCTTGCGTCATGGCGGCGAGCTTAACTTGCGCTTCCTTGGCTTTGTTGATCAGATCACGGACTTCTTGAATGGATCTCAGGTCTTTATCCAATGTTTCCATCAATATTCCTTCTCTCTACTGCGTTTTTACATCGATAGATGTGTATTTGTTTTCTTTAGTAAAAGCGGTCGGTCTTCTTTGCATTTTCATCGATAGATGTTTCTCTTATGAGCTTGTTTTTTTTGACTTCTTGCCGGACTTGGCTGCCGATTTTTGCTTCGGTTGCACACGGGGTTTACCGTCATTGTGCTTTCTCTTTGGCGCATCGGCCTGCTTCTTATCCGGTGTTGCTGCCTGATCATCGGCATCCTTCTGCTCAGGGACAAGCTTTACTGCGGCTTTTGCATCTTCTGTTTCCTTGACGTCGGGTGTGGATTTCTCCTCCGCTTGAGTTTGAATTTTCTTCATCGGTGAAGGTTTCCGCTCCGGCTGGGACCCAGCAGCATTCGCTTCATTTGTCTTTAGTGCCTGCGGCCAAGCCGTATCTGCCGCTTTGAGGTCTTCTGAACTTGCCCCTTCTTCCGCCAAATCTTTAGAAGCGGCAGTTTCTTTGATGGCAAGGTGTACGGCCTCATCAGCAGCGTCGTTTGGTGCAGCGATTTGTTCAGCACCGTCTTCAGCTGCTTCTGCAGTTTGTTTCCGATCCTGCTCATCCATGGTTGCGACTGCCTGAAGCGGACTTTCGCCAGCATCGTCCTGTTCTTCTACCAAAACTGCCGTTTCTTCATGCATTCTGGCAATCACATGGCGGGTCAGCAGCACATTTAATTGCTTCGCCATCTCTGCTCCTGCGGAAGCGGCAGCTTGCACCGCTCCGACATCTCCATCCAGCTTGACGGTCACCAATCCACCCCCGATGATCTCCATGCCGATGCAGGAAACGCTTGCCGCCTTTAATGCGGCATCCGCTGCGGCGACTGCGCCTAGATACCCTCTGACTTCAACTAGCCCTAACGCGCTATATCTCATGGTCCGCCACCTTAATAACTCGTTGGGTTATCCGCAACGAATCGGACAGCGTCCGCGAAAGCGTCGCATGCTGCCTTGCAGGCCGATTGACTGCCTGTCAGCAGTGCGCCAGCGAAGTTGGTTTCGGACGGTGGGCCAAAGAAGGTTGCAATCGTAACATCGGCGGCTTTGAGTGCTGCATCGAGCGCATACATCGCTTCCAGCGGCGGAGCGATTAAATACGCGAGCGCCTCACCTTCTTGGATCCCCGCAGTCTCGGATAAATAGGAGCCTGTTCGGGATACGCAATGGGCGAAATAGGTGATGCTGTCATCCTCATTGGCGCTAACAAAATGAGCGCCGCTTTCGAGGAAATCAACGACGGCGTTCATGCCGCTGCGTACTTCCTCGGGATTTGGCCCAGCCAGAATCCCAATGACTTCACCTGCCAGCTTCGTTGAAGCATTAGCCGATCCGGCATACATGCTTCTTGCATACACAACATCCACAGCGGCTGCTTTCGTTGCTTCATCCAATGCTGCGTAAGTTACGTCATCAATGTCAGCAGTAATGATACCCAAACTTTTATGGTGCGGCTTCAGCTCCAGCTTGTTTGCCATATCCAGGCTTACGTTGGAAATGAGCTTCATGCCGAGCACTTGTGCATGAATCGGTTCGTTTCTCATACGTGCCTCCAGCCTTTCCTATAGTTTTAAATCAATACCTGATGCTTTGCGATCAATCATTGTCTTGATCAATTCGGCAATATGCGCCCCTGCTTCTACGGCAGGGGTACCGCCGGAATGAATGTTGGAAATAACGGTACGTCTTGCTTCAGGCATGCCCACCGTTGGTTTATAAGCAATGTAGGCACTCATGGATTCTGCCGTTACAAGCCCCGGACGTTCGCCGACCAGCAGGCAAACCACATCTGCTTCCGTTACATCGCCAATGACGTCCATGGAAGGAACACGGCAATGCTTGACGAACAGGATATTGCCTGCATCGATGCCATACATCTTAAGACCTTGCGTAACGGATGGAATGATATCCCGCAAGTTGGCTTCGATCGCTGCCGAACTTAAGCCGTCTCCAACCATGATTTGCACTTTGGCCTGCTTGGTCGTGTGCTGCTTGATGTACTCGATGGTCTCATCCGAGAATTGACGTCCCAAGTCCGGACGCGTAATATATTCATCCTTGTCCTGGCACTTGGTCGCGATCGGCACAAGGTGCATCTCCTTAACGAAATCTTCGGATACATAGGAGAACACGGCGTCTTGAGCAGCGGCATGGTCAGCGCGGAAACGCAGCGATGTAATCGTCTTGTACCGCGGACCTGCGCGCCAAACGCCAAGACGGGCCGGTGTCTTTGCTTTCATTCTCATGTATCCTTCGCGATCCGCCGGATCAGGCACGAGTAGCAGCTTGCGAAGGTTAATTTCCGTGATATCATCCAAGCATTCACCGTCGTCCTCTTGTACTTCCTCAGGTACCGTTTTCTGTACAAGTCCACCTTCGTGCGGCTCCGCGTTATGCGCAATCGGTGCTGCAACTGTCGCTGTTTCAACAGGCTTAGCTGCTTCTTGCTCTGCCTTGTTTCCTACCATCTCGTTCAAAATCGATTCAATCATCGATTTCAGATCTTTTTCGTTCATGTGAGCTTCCTCCTTTCCTTACTTGAGAAATACTGACGCATCCCCGGCTTTTTTGGTCAGTTTGCCGTTTTCGATAAAGCCCATTTTCTCCATCCACTGCTCGAACTCCCGAATTGGACGCAAACCGAGCAATTCACGCAGTGTTGCCGTTTCATGATATCCGGTCGTCTGGTAGTTGAGCATGACATCGTCGCCATGCGGGATACCCATGAAGAAGTTGCAGCCTGCTGTAGACAGGAGAACCGCCAGGTTTTCCAAGTCGTTCTGATCCGCCTTCATATGGTTCGTATAACAAGCGTCGCATCCCATCGAGATGCCTGACAGCTTGCCCATGAAGTGATCTTCCAGGCCGGCACGGATAACCTGCTTCGCGTCGTACAAATACTCGGGTCCGATGAATCCGACGACAGTGTTGACAAGGAAGGGGTTATACCGCTTCGCGAAACCGTAGCAGCGTGCTTCCATCGTCACCTGGTCGATGCCGTGATGAGCTTCGGAAGACAGTTCGGAGCCTTGCCCCGTCTCGAAATACATGACGTTTGGCCCAACAACCTGGCCTTGATGCAGCACAAGCTGCTGCGCTTCCTCAATCGTGGCCGCATTGAAACCGAACGCCTCATTCCCTTTCTGCGAACCTGCGATCGATTGGAAAATAAGTCCTGTAGGCGCGCCGCGCTTAACAGCTTCCATCTGGGTCGTAACGTGAGCGAGCACGCAGGTTTGCGTAGGAATTTCCCACTTCTGCCGGAACTCCTCGAACCGTTTCAGGACACGCGTCACGCTTTCTACGGAGTCGTCGACTGGATTGAGGCCAAGCACCGCATCCCCGATCCCGAAAGTCAGGCCTTCCATCAGGGAAGCCATGATACCGTCGGGATCATCTGTCGGGTGATTCGGCTGCAGCCGTGCCGACAACGTGCCCGGACGCCCGATCGTCGTGTTGGCATGCGCCGTTACCCGGATTTTCTTGGCCCCGTAAATCAGGTCAAGGTTCGTCATGATTTTCGCAACCGCAGCGATCATTTCCGCTGTCAGTCCACGGGAGATGCGCTTGATGTCGCCTTCCGTTGTGTTCTCATTCAAAATCCACTCCCGCAGCTCTTCTACGGTCCAGTTTTGAATTTCACTGTAAATACGCTCATTTACCGCATCCTGAATGATACGTGTTACTTCGTCCTCTTCGTAAGGAACCGCCGGATTATTGCGCAGGTCCGACAATTTGATCTGGGAAAGAACGACCTTGGCAGCTACGCGTTCTTCTGCCGAAGTGGCTCCCAATCCGGCCAGCGTATCCCCCGACTTTTCTTCATTGGCTTTTGCCATGACTTCCATGAGCGTATTGAATTGATAGACTCGCCCAAACAATTTCGTTTTTAAAATCACGAAAGCTCCTCCTTCCACTTGCAGCTCGAATAGATGAAACTCGAATCGTTAATGTGCGACTCTTAGTGAAAAACAAGCGTTTTAATAACGACGGGCAGCACCTTGCCACCCGCAATCGGCTTGCCGATGTCGATATAGTCGCCATTGTCTACCTGTACGCTGTCGATGCAGATGACATCTTTCTTGTAATTCAGCAACGCGTACAATGTTTGCCCCATCACCTTCGCCAGATCGTGATGAACAATCACGATGAGCGGATACTCCCGCTCCAGCAGTTCAGACATCCCTTTGTACAAACCTTGGGCATATTTCTGAACCTCCTGAAAGCTTGCATTTTTCTTTCCTTCAATCGCAATGGCCACCCGCTGCAAATCATTGTTCAGTTTGAACCAATCCAACTTATCGGTGATGGCCTTTGCCAACTGCTCACTGCTTCCGGACTCGTCGACCACAGAAAGCTTCAAGATCGGTAAATTCTTGATCGGGAAACTTTCGTCCGTATAGGTAATCGTGCTCCCACTGATCTCCGTCGTATGGGATCCTGCTCCGACAACGGTAGCCCGGATGGTCTCGGCTGAACGGGCGACGGTCAGCTGCTGCGTTAGCGGAGAAGAGGCGATTGCTCTTCCAAGCAATATACCGATGTCTCCGAACTCGAATACGTCTCCTGTGGATTCATGATAAATGTAGTCTGCAACCCCTCCTGAGAAGGAAATACATGGTATCGCCCGATCCAGCTTCAGCCCTTTGTTGGTGACGATGGTGTTATAGAAGTCTCCCGGTGGTCTAAGGCCGACGCTTTCTTCAAGCAGCTTGACCATTTCCCCGATAATCGGCTGAAGATCATCTGGAGTGACCCGCTGGCCTATAGCAAGACGGAATCCCCTTCGCTCGGCAAGCTGCTTGATTTTAGGCGCGATATACGTGATTTCATGCGAACTTTGATCAACCTTGATCAGGCGCCCCCCAATATCGAGGCAGCCCGTATCCAACAGTTCGCCATCGGCGAATAATGCCAAATTGCTTGTACCGCCGCCAATGTCGATGTTGGCGATGCAGGTGGAATGCTCTTTGGAATACGAATGTGCACCCGCGCCTTTGGCGGCAATAATACTCTCCAAATCCGGCCCTGCGGTTGCGACTACGAAATCGCCGGCAAAGCCGCTTAGCGAGAGCACGACTTCATTGGCATTCTCTTTGCGTGCCGTCTCACCCGTGATGATGACCGCTCCTGTCTGAATCTCGTCCTTACGGATGCCTGCCTTCTCGTATTGCTCCTGCACGAAGGACTGAATCTTCAACATATCGATCCGGTTATCTTCCAACATGGGCGTAAAACAAATGTCGCTTCGATAGACCACTTCTTTGTCCGTAATAACCAAGCGGGGCACCGAAAACGAAGAAGCCATGTTTTGAATATGGAGCTTAGACAGCACCAACTGGGTCGTAGAAGTTCCCATATCGATGCCAACGCTGAGCAATTGTTCTTCCACTTTGTTCACCCCCTGGCTTGATTTCTTATCACCCGGACTACAACTTGAAGAATGCAAAAAGGCTTAAAGTGACAACCTTCCGGATATACCGGAAGGTTTACTTTAAGCCTCATTGCTTCGAAGACTACGCCCTTGTAGTCCGATGATATTATTTTTTGAACGTAAAAGTCACTGTTGTGCCCTTATCGCCGGATACGATCGAAAGCTTACCTTTCAGCTTGTCTTTAACATAGCTGCGGACAATCGTCAGCCCCAAGCTTTTATGCGAAGTTTCCCCGACAACGAACCCGGCTCCGTCGTCTGCCACGACGACCGTCACCAGCCCGCCTTCTACTTTTGTCTTGACGGAAATTCTTCCCTCCGAACAATCACCGAACGCATGTTCATAACTATTATGTAGCAGTTCGCTTACAATCAGCGCGACAGTTACGGTCCGATCACTGTCCAAGCAAATGTTTTGCTCTGAAGCAATCTCCACCTTGACGGCGCGGCAATCAACAAAACAGCGTTCGATATTGGATGCAATCAATCGTATAACATCCATGAGATCCACTTCGGCTTCGATCTCCGTCGATAGCAATTCATGGGTTGCGGCGATCGCGAGCACGCGACTGACACTGTCATCAAGGCATTTCTTGGCCTCAGGGCTTTTGCACTGCCGCCCCTGAATGCGCAGCAGAGACGCTACCATCTGCAAATTGTTTTTTACCCGGTGATGGATTTCGCGGATGGCAACCGATTTCGAAACGATCTCAGCTTCCTTGTTTTTAATCTCGGTTATATCATGCAAAATAACGCCTACGCATAAATCCTTTTCCTCAATGAACAAGCGTTTCACCTGATAGTAACGTCCGGCGGCTTTCACTTCCACCGTAAGCGGACAACATAGCGAGGATGAATGCTGGCTCATGACCTCGGAGAACATCGTCTGATCAAGCGACAAATTATCATAATGCAATCCTTCGATATCTTCCAAATAACCAAGCTGTCTGTAATATACGTCCGCCTGTTCATTTTTCAGCTTCAAAAACCCATATTTATCGAACACCAGAACGGCGTCTTCCAATTGATTGATAATCGAATCCTTGAACTGCAGCATAGCCCCCAGCATCGAGGACATATCCCCATCTTCGCATGACGTTCTCTGCCTGTTGAAGTGGGCTTGTATATTGTCGCTGACATCTTTTTCATAGATCAGAACGGCAATGACGCCGCTTTGATTTTTAATAGGATATACCGTTTGCCGAACCAGATGATTCTCCTGCGTCCTGGCGACGAGCCCCTGCGACATAATGCCTGTTTCCAGCGTCCGCAGGACGCCAGGTTCATTCTCGCGCAGCGCCTTCTCCCCCGTAACCGGAAAATAATACACCGATTTGCCTTCACATGGACGACGATGATAGACCACGATGGCTTCGCTTGCCACGCTCGACAATACGTCGATGAACACATCATCCTCTACCTCGGTCATTTGAAAAGACTCCGCTATTTCGCAGATCCGGACTATATCCTCTTCCGACAATCCGGTGTGAAGGCTGCAAAGCTGCCTGATCCGTTCTTTGAAATCAATCATAGGAAATGACGATGGTACTAGCAATTTCAATCAGAGGACATCGGCGATCCATGCTGAGTTTGCGCAAGATTTGATAGGCTTCCTCTTCCGTGTAGCCATTTTCTCTCATCAATATGCCTTTCGCTTTCTCGACCGCTTTGCGTTCTTCCATCTTCTGCGTCAGCTTTGAGAGATCTTGTTCCAGCTTTCGGAATTCCTTGCCTCTGGCTATCGTGACTTCCACCATAGGAATGAACGACTTTTCATCAAGCGGCTTTACCAAGTAACCAAGCGCACCGACAGAAGATGCTTTTTCAATCGTCTGTTTGTCGCTGTAGGCGGTCAAAAGGATGATCCCGCCCGCCAGCTGTTCTGAAAGAATTCTTTTACTCGCCTTGAGCCCATCCAAAATGGGCATTTGAACATCCATGATGACGAGGTCAGGCAGATGCTTCTTGCATAATTCGATAGCTTCAAAGCCATCGGAAGCTTCGCCTACTACATTGTAGTTAGCCTCTTCTAGCATCTCACGAATATCCATTCTTGTAATAGGTTCGTCATCGACTATTACAATTTTTCCATTCATGCGTCATGCACCTCATTGTCTGTCGTTATTTGCTTGTCGCTTGTCTATCGATAAGCCCCGCTTGCATTTGAACTAGAATCCAAGTCGTTTACGCCCTCAAATAATCCCGAAGAGCATCCACTCCCACGTTCTCGATCGTCGAGACTTCAAAAATCCGCTCTACGCCGGCCGCCATTAAATGCGCTCTGGCCTGCGTGATTTCTTCTTGCGACTTGGCCAGTTCCACCTTCGTTACCACTCCGATAACCGGCTTGGCGAATACCGTTGCAAAGGCCGGCGGGAAATAGCTGTCTTCTTTCGTGCAATCCTGAACCAGCCCAATGACATCGGCATCTACACTGGATACTAACAGCATTTTGTATAAATACCGGTTCTCGATGCATTCGCCCGGCGTATCGATCGCCTGATCGAAATTTTCGACGGCTTGCGTTTTCTTATAGGCAATCTCCTCACCGTGCAGCCATTGGCACAGCGTGGTTTTGCCCGATCCTGTACTTCCGGCAAAAATAATTTTCTTCATCATAAGCTTCTCCTACGTTCTCGTAATGTTCGTATTTGCCGAGAAGCCCAATATATTCTGCAATCCATGCAGCACTGCGCTGATCGCAGATTCTACTGATGATACATCGCCCGTAATGACGAGTGAACCGCTGAAACGGTCGACAAAGCCGATTTGTACGCCAGCCGCCTTTGTAGCGATATCCGCTGCAATGATGGAGGCTTCGCTTGGCGTGATCGTCATAACGCCGATGGACTGATGCGCTTCGTTTCCGAGTCCCAGCTTCTTGTAAATGTCCGGGTTCGGGTTCGCGATAATGTGAGCGAGCGTGACCTGTTTGCCAGGCACATACTCCTGAATCACACGTTGTTTCTCGGCTCCTTGTTCCATACTTCTCATCTCACTCTCGTATCGAAAACACTAAAAGAGGTTGTTCAAAAAAAGTAAACTCGGCATCGAATCTTGAATTCAGCCGGGAAAACCGGCCTTTTTGAACACGCAACTAAAATTCACTGCAAAAAACAATAAAAGCCCCTTAAAAGTCCATGCGGAATTTTTAAGAAGCCACTTTGCTTTGATTTGTATGCAACACGCCATTGTGTTACTTTCACTATATTTGAATATTGCAAGCGATGTCAATACGAAATCCGTCAAATTTCGACTCGATCTTAGAATTGAAACATTTTGTTCAAAATTTGAAGCACATCCTCTGCCGTAGGAACGCGTGGATTTGTTGCCGTGCATCCGTCTTTCAGCGCGCCTTCGGCGATCGACACTCTCATCTCTCCAAACAGCGATTGATCCACGCCGCATTCGCGCAGCGTTTGCGGCATATTCAATTGCTTCTGCAACTGTTTGATTGCCTGTACGAGACTACGGACGCCGCTCTTGGCATTTGGTGCGGATAACCCCAAGCTTTTGGAAATTTCGGCATACCGAACCGCCGCTCTATTGCTTTCTTCCTTGCCGTAACCCGGCTTGTAATCGGCATTAAATTCGATGACATGCGGAAGAAGAATCGCATTCATGCGTCCGTGGGCAATTTTGAATTTGGCTCCCGCCACATGCGCGATCCCATGATTCAATCCCAGCGACGCAATATTAAACGCCATCCCGGCGATGCAAGATGCATTATGCATTTTTTCGCGCGCCTCAAGATCATTTCCGTCCTTATAAGCTCGCGGCAAATAAGCAAAGACCAGCTTCATCGCCTTCTCCGCCAGCGCATCGGAGATATCATTGGATTTGGTGGATACATACGCTTCAATGGCATGCGTCAAAACATCCAGTCCGGTATCGGCCGTAATGAAGTCCGGCACGCTTTTGACGAGCTCAGGATCGAGAATCGCTTCTTGCGGCAGCATGTCATCGGATACAAGCGGATATTTGATGCTTTTTTCTTTGTCGCTAATAACGGAGAATGACGTAACTTCAGAACCCGTCCCGCTTGTCGTCGGGATTGCAATGAACGGGATATCTCGCTGGTCAAGCAGCTTTTTCGTAAACAGCTTCATCGCTTTAGCGGCATCAATGGCAGAACCGCCGCCAATGGCAATGATCAGATCGGTGTTGAACGAGCAAAGCGCCTCGACACCTTCCGTGACGACTTCAATCGGCGGATCAGGCACGATATTGCTGAAAACATATTGCTCGTTACTGCTGTGCAGGCGATCAAACACCATGTTAATCATTCCCGACTTCACCATAAATGGATCCGTGACGATGAACATTCGTTTGTTTTGCCACTCTGTTAGACGATCCATCGCGCCTTGCCCCATATAGAGGTCGGCTTTAATCGAAAGTTTATCCATGTAAAGCACCTCCAAGAAGTAATTGCAACAAAAAAAGAGGTCTTTCAAAGGGAAATCCCCTTCAAAAGCCTCTTTGCTTGTTATCATGTGTGCACGCCATTGTGCAGCTTCTTATCATTTAGTTTTGCATATATACTGTACACCGTCATTCTGATCTTCGTCAACCGCTTCCGGAACTTGTCCTTAGATCAGACACATTAACGGCACGAATTTATAAGTGCCTGTTCAAAAAGGTCGGTCATCAAAAGCGGACTTTTGGAAAAACCTCTATAAATAAAAAAAGGGATATGCACCCCATAGTGCACGTGCTTCTTCGTCCTTGAAGAATCTCCCCGTTTGCGAGCTATACCTCATTGTATATATTCGGCGGCGAACACCCGGCTGTGGTCGACAACATCGTCGGCAGCCTCTGCTGCAATTAAAAAAAGCCTAGCGAGGCGGGAAACGTCACTAGACTCGTAAACCAGCCATTTTCGCCTCGAAATGACTGGTCTCTCCAAAGTTATTAGACAAAAGACCTGACTTAAGACCGATCATTCGGTCTATCACAGTGGCGGGACCGTGTTGGATTTGCACCAAACTTCCATTGCCTATAACTTTTTCTATTGTACATGACGCGAATAGTTGCCTATTCGACATCATTATAGCACAAACGACGCGTTTGGCGATATAAACCTAAAAAAATGATTGACCGACATGAAAATAAAATGCCTCGGGCAGGCCAAGGGACAAACGCTGCAGCGTAGATACGGTGAATTGTCTCAGTAAGACAAACAAAGAAGTGATTTTCCCATTCTTTTATTCATGATCCATGTCTCTCTTTTGCTCAGCGTACCACTTTCTAAGCTGATTAATATGGGCTTGATGATAACGGTTATGGTCAGCCATATGCCATAATCCCCACCGGATGGTGGCTTGCTTTTCATTTTCGTGACCAAAGGTGACAATGCTATCCAGATCCGCATCCGTTAATTGCGCGCATGTTTCCTTCAACATATTTAATACAACTTCATATTTAGATATAAGCATGTCCAAAGGCATCCCTTTGACCATTGGCAGCCTGTTATGTTCATCGATCATGGGGCCGTATTCATCTTTTAATGATAGGGGAAGTGCCTCCCCTTTAATCCTATAAACCCAGTTTAGATCGACGTACATGATATGATTTATTAACTGAGCGACACTATTGTAATTGTCATCTGGTCCCTTGTAGTCTATTTCCTCTTGCGACATGTCCTCTACTATGGACTTTAGTCGTTGGCTGTTCTCTCTGACAGCGCTATATAACATTCCCACGATCGTTGACATATTCTCTTCGCCTTGCAAATCGTACAACATCCTAGCACAACCTCTCTTATAAAAATAAATAGCATCCCCAGCCTCACTATTTGGACTTTTGAATTCTTTGTTTTAGTCGTACCGATTTATTCAAGTGCAGTAACGGCTTCATTAAAAATCTGTCGCGATAAAATCAGGATACGCTTCTTTCCATTTGCCAAAGTACTCGTTGTTATTATATTTTTCCAGTTCCTTGGCGCCAGCTCCCGTCTTCACTAGCACTTTCTTGCAACCGGCTTCTTTGGCGGCAACCATATCCGTCCATCTATCCCCTATGACAAAGCACTTCCCTAAAGTCCAGATTATTTTCTTCAGCGGCTTTCAACAGCATCCCTGCGGATGGCTTTCTACACGGACAACCCGCTCCATGCTCATGAGCACAAAGATAGATCATATCAAAACCAAAGGCTAATAATTCCGATTCGAATTCATCCTTTGTTGCTTCTCCACGCGCAATTCCAGATTGATTCGTAAATGAACAAATCAGCATGCCTTCGGCTCTGAGTGAATGAATCGAATCCTGTACTTGCGGAAAAAGCTCAAATTCACCGGGCAAAACAACCCGATTGGTTCCTCCAAAAGTTCCGTCCCTATCAATGAAAACTGCCTGTCTTGAGGGCTCTAGCAATTGGTTATGCTCCTTTCCTTATTTATTTTTTGCGTTGGATAGTACAGGATGTCCCGGACGATTTAAACATCACTGATTGCTCGATTCATATCGCTTTTTCACTCAATTTCGTCGGTTTCGCTCCAAATGGCATATGCGCCGTAGCCTAAATACTCGCGCACCTCAAGAACCTTTCTGCCCCGTATCAGAATTTCCATACCATTTTCGGAGTCCCACGCTGTACCTCCACCCAAGATTGCTCCGAATGTATTATCGTTTCGATCATAAGGATTTCGATAAAGATCAACTTCCCCTACGGACATAAACTTCAAAATATCCTCTCCATGCACTCCATCTAAGCCGGGAGGATAATCAGCCGTATCGCTAGTCATTTTGAGATTTTTCCATGCGCATGCTTTCTTGCATATTTCATTTATGGTTTCATCCGGCAGCTGATTCAACAGATCTTGTATGTAAATTTTCGCTTCTTCCACACTCATGTCTTCCGTGCTAAAACGATATTCAACTTCACATTCGAACAACGCAAGATACCCAAACCCAGACATGCCGGTTTCCTCTGAAGGATCTTCTATTCCTACGTGTTTTAACTCAAATCTTTCGCTCACGCTATCTTCCTCCCGAATAATCCGTTTATTCTTGATTTATAATTCAATTGCTATATTCTTCTATTCTCGACTGCACGGCAAAAAACCTTTTGCCACTGACGCTTCGCATGTACCGGGACAGTCCTGATCCCCCCAGGCTAGGCACTGGCTAAAGGAAGTTGACTTTTATCCATAACCATACTACGATGTGTAGTATGAGGTGAGATAGAAATGAAGATTAAGAAAATGAATATCGATGGTGAAGGCCTGAATCGATTTTTTGGACCACTGGAGTCTCGAATTATGGATATTCTCTGGTCTTCGGAAGCATTAAGCATCAAGGAAGTGCAGTCGAGCCTCAATCAGGAGAGTCCGATCTCGATCAATACAGTAATGACCGTCATGAATCGTCTTCTGGATAAAGGCCTGCTGACAAAGGCCTCGACGGGAACCGGCCGGACACGGGCAGCCAAGTTCAGCCCGCTGCAATCAAGGGAGCAATTTCTCACCGAACAGACAAAAGAAGTGTCGCAGGGACTCATTCAAGAGTACGGGAGCTTGGTCGTGAACCACATGATCGATGCGCTGGATGATGTCGATCCTGAGGTGATCGCAAGGCTGGAGCGTAAATTAAACGATATCAAACGCGGGAAAAAGCAATGAATCCGACCACACGGCTAAGATGTACCTATGCGCTGATGATCGTATTCGTGGCTGTTGTCATCGTACATATGGGAATGTTCATTACCTCCCAGGTCCGAAACGGAGTATTCCAAGGGCCCGTTCTGAATTATGCCTTAATCGACATTGTCATTGCGTATACCTTTGGTCAGATCATTTGGCGAAGCACCCGACAGTTGGTTTTATCTCAAAAATGGTTAAAGCACTTCCGTGCCAACAGGCACGATAAATTAACCAAGCGCCTCAATTACAAATACCGCGACTGGGGCACGGAAATCATCGTTGTACAGGTCAATGCCTTTGTGGCTCTGACGATTGGTCTTCTGCGACCGAAAATTGTCGTGTCCACTACGGTCTTAGAGATGTTTAATGACAAGGAAGTAAAGGCGATTTTATTGCATGAACGATATCACTGCCGCAATTATGATGGTTTAAAAACGTTCTTTTCGACCCTGCTGGCAGATGCCTTTGGATATTTGCCAATTGTCAAACCGATTCTTCGATACTATCAGACGTGGCAAGAGCTGTTTGCCGACCGATTCGCCATCCGGCAGATGGGCACGGAGCTGTATTTAGGCAGTGTCTTATTAAAATTAGCGAAACTCGGTAATCTTCGGCGTTATGAGGCAGCTGTTCATTTTACGGATACGACATTGCAATACCGGGTCATGCAGGTTCTTGAGCCTGATCGAGGGGTGAATGTTCCGTTAGCCCTGCTGAAGCCTTTTCTGAGATCCTGTTCTATTTTACTGCTATTTATGTTGGGCGGGGATTCGTAATCCCTTTTTTTGGACTTCCATACTACAATATGTAGTTTGATCACATTGCGTATAAACGGAAGATTTTATCCGGAAATCGATGATGGAGGTATGAACATATGCACAATGAACTCATTCGTATCGGACCTGTGACCATTTACGGATATGGATTGATGATCGCGATCGGAATCCTTATCGCTTACAAGGTCGTTGTTTATAGAACAGCATCTAAGCAACTAGAACTTTCTCATGTTTCCTCTCTAACCTTCTGGAGCTTATTAGGCGGATTGGTCGGGGCTAAGCTTTTGTTTTGGATAACCCAAATGAACAATATCATCCATGATCCTTCAATGGTTTTGAATTTTTCGGAAGGATTTGTGGTATACGGTGGAATTATCGGGGGGATTGGGGTTGGTTATGTCTATTGTAGGATCAAAAAGATAAACTTTCGGAAATATCTTGACCTTTTTGTGCCCTCCCTTGCATTAGCGCAAGGCTTTGGAAGGATTGGCTGCCTTCTCGCCGGCTGCTGTTATGGTGAAGAAACGGATGGTTGGTTTGGAATTACGTTTCACGAATCCGAGCTTGCCCCGAATAATGTCAAACTCATCCCTACGCAAATATTAGAAAGCGTCCTTAGCTTTTCTATTTTTTTCATCCTGATCTATATGGCAAGAAGAAAAAGACCTAACGGCCTAATAGCAGGTCTATATCTCATTTTTTATAGTTTAGGGAGATTTATTATCGAATTTTTCAGAGGCGATATCATCCGAGGCCAGTTGGGTGCGCTCGCTACTTCGCAGTGGATCGCATTAGCTGTTGTTTTGGTCACTTGCATCGTATTCTTGACTAAGGCCCCAAAGAAGATGACGACATAAGATACGGACACTCTTGAGTCCTTTACTACATCGTTTTTTCTTCCCTAGAGTAAAAGAGTTAGATACATGGCGGGGCTCAGCCTTCATCAAATGAAAAAACAGAGCCCCGATAGCATATCCTGTTTGCTTATAGAAACTGATCTTGATCTCACTACTGTCACGTATTCTTAATCCAATATCTTTTGATTACGTTTCCATCTTCCTCAATGTAATCTGTATCCGGCCTCCCACCGTTCTTGATAATGGTTCTTTCCGATCCCACATTACCGGCATCACAGACAACTAATACATCGTTTATCCCCAGTTTCTTGGCTTCAATCAAGGACAATTCCAATAGTTTAGTCGCATAGCCTTTCAATCTTTCTAAGGGTCGGATTCCATAGCCAATATGCCCCCCAGCATTAAATAAATGTTCGGTTAATTGATGTCTAATATTAGCTGCACCTAATACTCTATGATGATTATCGACCAACCAAAAGGTTGAATCGGCAACCCAGCCTTTCTTTACACCAATGCCCTCCTCTTGATTAGAGAGTTCCTTCACCATTCCCTGGAAATCACTTGGATCCTTACTTATGACCCAAGGAATCATATTCTCACCGGATTCTTTCCATTCTTGATAAAATGATAAATACTCTTCTTCAAGCTTAAGCTGAGGCTTAGCCAATCTTACATGGTTCATATGTTACAACGACCTTTCATGGTTTTTTATGTCCTTCAAATGGGAGCATAGTACAAATAGGCTGCCCTTGAAGGCAGCCTATTCTAGTTACTGTGTTTACTTGCTGGCGAAGAGAAGGAACTTCTCAAGTGCGCCTGTATCGGTAATGCTGTGATTACATGCCTGGCTATTCAAACATACGTATTGGCCAATGAAAGAAAGATTATCCGGAGAAGCGACGGCTGGCTTGGTCTTGACCGAGAACAAAGCAAGCTCCTGTTGCCGGTTGCAGAACAGACAGTACCCTTTCTTGTTGGTCGGGGTAATTCTTCCCTCGATCCCGATGAATCTTCCCTCGAACGGATATACGATAAATAACTTGTTAGTGGCAATATCCACCCAGCCCAAATACGTTACATATCGAAAGTCGATCGATTGCAGATCCGGAACTTTCAGTTTCTTATTTTTAGGAAATAGCTTCTGAATCTGTTTCAGCGTAATCGTCGGATAAGGCTCCAGATAGGGTTCTAATGCGTTAAGATATTTTTGGAAATCCTCAGCCTTCTCGATGGTTGATATTTCTCCCAGCATCCGCTTCTGTTCTTCTGTCAAAGACGGAAATGCTTCCATAGCGTTCGTTACGGCACGATATCTAACCGTTTCCAAAACCTTTCGATCCGCGACCGTTCGCAATGTTTTCAGAAGGAACTCCGATTGTTTTTTAATCATATTAAACTGGTGGTTTCTAATAAATGGTGTACTCATAGCTTTCAGCCCCTTATTTTTATTAAAAATGAAGGTGCAAAGCCTGTTATTAGAAACGATAAAGTTAAGGTTGGGCGATCGAATTCATCCTATCGCACCCCACGCAAAGTATCGCCCCAGATCAGGCTTTGCATGAGGACTTCCTAGCTAATGAGCAATTCAGTATTGCCATCGGTATAACCCCCAATCACATATCATACGCAAAATTATAACAGCAAGTACCAGATGGCGCAATTTATTCCGGTGAAATGAAACACCTCTCAATCAAGTATTCTTGACGGATCAACATTCAATATCACTTCAAATCTATCTAATGGTATCATACAAGTCTGTTTCCATATGATTTACTTCTCCATGTCCCCATTCATCCGAAATCTCCAGATGCCAGGATCTCAGCAATCGTTCATGGTTATTTTCTCGTATCCAGTGATGGAGCTTTTCATATGTATTTCTAATTTCATGATTAGGCCCCTGATGTCGTTGGACTGCATATTTTTGTTTTGGAATGACTAAAGAGACCATCCCTTCAGGAACTTGTTTCATGTCATTGACCTCAACACATACCCAGTAACCATCTTCCTCTTCCGTTACATCCTCAACGATGAATGCACCGATAAGTCTTGCCGGGTTTACAACGTCACGAATCTCATGCAATCTTTCTTTAAGTTCAACAGAAGCCTTGGGGATCTCATTGACATACTGGTCACCTGGACTTACTACTCATATTCCGACTAATTTCATTTCATGGAGCTCGACTACTTTCACAGGACTCACTCTCTTTCGTTGAATTGTTATTTTTAAAGGTGAATGCGTGAAGCTGTTGTTAAATGCAATATGCATTTCTTGAATTACCTTCACGCTTCTTCCTTCTAGAACTCATACCGGCTGTTTTACTCACAAAACATGTTTTCCATTGGTTCTTTGCAATGCTGGTATCTATTCTTTTTGTAAAAATCAACCCCTTCATCACTGGGCCATACTATAATAAATTCATATTTATTCTCTTTTGCCCATTCGTTGATTTTTGATATTAATTCACTTCCTATTCCTTTACCTCGATAATCAGGTTTCGTATATACATTCGTCATATATGCAAATGGATGTGTGACTCTCCCTGGTCTCGGTACCTTGTGTATGAGTTCTATATAGATGTTGGACACGACCATGCTGTCTTCTTCAGCAACCCATATACTCCAAATATCACTTTGAAAAGCATTCAATAAAAATTCATAACACTCCTCGTAGAAGTCACTATAGGTTTCATTTTGTAATTTTCCTTCTAGATCGTCCTCAAGTGTAAAATCCCATCTCATTTGAATGAGTTGATCCATGTCTTCCTTAGTCGCAATTCTTATTATCATTGACTCACCCCAGAATTCATTAAAATCACTTCACCTTTCAAATAACTTCACACACTGTCTGATGTTACTTCTTTGTACTGAATTCTTGAATGTATTTCTTTGAATCTTCCCTGTATCTCTCCGTGTAATTATTCTTGGAATATTCACTGATTACGTTTCTCCAAAAAGATATGGCAGATATATTACTCTCCATCTGAGCTACTTTCCAATTTGCTTTGAATAACCCAAATGCCTGTTTAGCTGCGGTGCGACCGATCCCGTTTCTTCTATATTTCTTCAAAATCATAAAATCATAAATTACATGCGTTGGGTCTGGATCCGTGTCTAAGTTTTCAAAAAGCACAACCAAGAATCCTACAATTGCTCCTGACGATACTATGAAATACGGGTTCCATCTAGGGTCACCTTCCCAATAGAAATCAAGGTTCACCCCGTATGTTCCATCATCATTTAAATCCTCATTAGTATATTGACTAAAATCATAATGATAAAATTGATACATGTTCGATAATGTTTCTTTCTCTTGAACTGTGACAGGAATAAGTTCGATTTCCATAACGTCTCCTTTTTTATCATCCTACTATCTCTGGAAGTTTCATAGATTCGTGCCTACAGATCCGGTTTACCTGGTTTTATTCTACAAATTCTTTTATGATTTTATATAGCTTTGATTTTTCCGTGCTTCGAACGTCATGTCCGCTATTCTTTAGTTCAGTTATATGCAGATTAGAAAATTGTTCTTTATATTCTTCCAATTCCTCATTAGATATTAAAGAGCCTTCCAATAACCCTCTCATAACAAGTACGGGCTTTTCAAAACTAAACTTTATGGATTTTTGTATCGATTCTCGTTGAATTCCCATAACCGCTTCCAGGCGGATATGAGACAAACGGTTGAAGGTTACTAAATAATTTTCAATATAGTCTATAGACCAATCCATGTGCATCGCTTTGTGTAGAGAGGGATAGTCCAAGATTATCAATTTGCCAATTTGCTCAGGATGTAATCTGGTATATTCCAAAGCGTAAGACACACCTCTTGAAAAGGCGTATAAATGAAAGTGCTTTATCCCCGTGCTTTTCACTACAGATTCGATATCAGTAACATGGTCTTTCAAATCAAAACCATTCGGCGGGGTGTCACTTTGGCCTCTTCCTCGAAAAGATAATACGATACATCTTCTCGGCATTAGGTATTCAAGTAAATCTTGATACTCTTCTGCTGTTTCGGAGAGACCAGGACATATGAGAAGTGGAGTTAGGGAACAGTCTGAATCAGGATGAGAATCAAGGTAGTGAATGCTTACGCCATTATTTATTGAGGTTTGAGAAATGAGCTTCATTCAATGACTCCTTCATTTCGATTTAGAATATTTCGTATAATTTCCTCTCAATCACGAAAGTCCCTCTCCCTTAGATGCTCCCATCTTAGAGTGATGAATGTGTCCCAACTGGCTTTCTTCCCCTTAACCGATCCCTCATCTTCGTACAGGTTTATAACAGTGCTATTAGGATAAACCATAGTAGGATATTTGATAGTCAAAATCAGGGGACATTCCAACTTTCTCTGCAAGTCGAATAGACCCTGCATTTTCCGGAGTACAGTCCCAGTATGGATGAATTCCTTTTTGTAGACATTCCTGAACAAATGCCCGAGCTACTGCAGCACCATAATTTCTTCTTTTATGGTCTTCAAGAGTTTCGATATCAATTGCATGCGTTTTATCCACAACAAATGCTGAAAAACATAAACTCACCACATTGTTATTATCCTCAACAAAGTATCCGAAGCCTTGCTCTAAGAAAGAGTCTGTAGAATCCCAAAACCGTAATATTTTGCTTTCTAAAAACGAATGGTTTTCCAATCGTCTTGACTTCAATAACTCACAACTTATCCGTTGAATATTCACTTCTTGATCTTGAAATTCAATAGATTGAGGATTCCCTTTTAATCTGAACACATGTTGAGTATCACTCGAAATGTCGCGCTTTTTAAAAATCTTTTGTATCGTTTTATCCCAAGGATCAGGATCAAGGCCAATCTCGACCCAATTAATATTTTGCTTCTGTAGTTGGGGTTCTACATGACTTCTCATGTATTCTTCTAATCCTGTTAAAAATGTTTTACTCTGAGCATCTCCAACAATTTGAAAACCTTTTTGTCCTTCAATCCAAATTAATGCTGCTGTGGGTTCTGTTGGATGATCTGCATAGACCCCACCCGGGTTATTCCCGCTAACTACAGCCCTAACCTCGATATTTTTACACTTATTCGTAATATGTCTTATCTTATAAAATTCTGATTTATTCAGTTCTGTTATCATTTTTATATCACCGTTTCTATTGATTATTGATTTTCATTACGCTAAGTAGCGTGTAAGTTTCTTGTATTAACGAACCAGAGAGGATTTTTGATCTATATCGTCAATTCCTTTTTCTTTTTATTACAAATGCTTTATCTGCCCGTTCAAATCCGATCCTCTCATAGAATCCTACGGCTTTCGGTGCTGAAGTGAGCACATATTGAATTTCGTCTTCTCCTAATTTGTCCTTCAATATTCTTATTAGTTCTTTGCCAATCCCTAATCCTTGATAGTCCGTATCCACTGCAATATCTGAAATATAGCAGCAATATGAATAATCTGTAATTGCCCTTAAAAATCCAACCAGTTTACTTCCTTCTCTTACCGTTATAATCTCATCTGCATTATCTATCATCCTCTGAATTCGATCTGAATCGCCTACCGGTCTCCTGATACCTGATCGAATAAACACTTCTTCAACCTCGCTGACAATACAGTTATCATTGATTTTATATTCCAGATTCACAGTCAGACCCTCATTTATTTTATTTTTCACTTACTAACCATGTCTTGGCCTCTTCAGGGTCAGAATAATAAGATATTTTAAGGGTAAATCCTGCTTTTTTGATACTTCTTTTTAACCTCCATTCGTTTATTCCAGATAACCCGACAAAGGATAGTCTCTCAATATAGTTATCTAAATTCTTTAGATTATTTATTAATTCTTGAAGAACCTTACTTGTCACCGGTGTTGTGTACATATCCACCCATATTTTTAATTTCTTGTTTGTTTTGATTATGAAATCCTCTTCTTGTTTCATCAATTCAAAAAGCGTTTCTTCATCTTTATATTTGTTCCCATACTTTAGACAATGAATTTCACCGCCCTTATAATAATAAGGAAATATCGAACCACCAGGAGATTTCACTTCATCTCACTTCCTTCTTTCTAAAATGTGTGTTTACAATGATTTCTGATAACATTACGGCATTCATAAGTTTCTCGTGTGTTACTCTGACGTTCTTACATTCATGACATCTCACCGACTTAAGTGTGAACTTTTTCTGTATTCGCTCCATTCTCCCCCATTAACCGTTCCATCAATAATGGATTCACGGTTTAGGACAAAATGCTTTAGTTTTAATATCGACCAATTGAAAAATTCGCTTTTTTAAACTTTTAGAGCCTCCCCGGACCGAGGCGATGCTTGATGGGATCCTTTATAAGAGTTGCTTTGATAAACTGTATGCATCCTTGAACTTCCCTTCAGTAAGAATTTCCGGATATTTCTTATTTTGTTTCTGCATTCACGAACCCTCACCAGTATAGATAGTACTTATCTTAGCCAGTCAGGGTTGCCCGCTGACATCACCTCTCTGATGGTGCTTCTCGCGGACCGATGGACCTAAGACTGGATGCGTGAATGCTTTGTTAAATGATGTTTTTTTCTCCTTCGAATACTCCAGATCCATTAGTTCAAGCATCTACTGTTTTGGTTTGCCCCCACCAAACACAATTACATATCCATCTAAATCTCTTACACCAAATTCTAACCATTCCTGATTTCCCATATCTTCTGGAACGGGAGCATATGCTATAACTGCCCCTTTTGATTTGTATTCTTCGTATATTGAAACCACTCCGTCGTAATCACTATAGCAATATGTATCCCATCCAGTAGGCGGACCTGCCCAATTCTGACTACTGTAAATTGACCTTTCATTAGGTTTCACATCTTCTAGCTTAGCAGCTTGTTGTAATAAGAATCCCACGGTATCTCTTACTGCGTGTCCCCAACTATCTACAGTAAATCCTAAAACATTCGAATAGTACTCGCTAGCTTTCTGTAAATCTGACACGAGTCTAACTTGGTTTGTACTTTTTATTTGTACACTCATTTAGTATCAGCTCCTTAAATAGAATCGTTAATGGTCTGCGAACCTGTCATCTAACCTTTCTGGTATTCACGAAACGCCCCAGCCTTAGATAGCTTTATCTTAGGCTGGGGCGTTTGTTGTCTGAGCTTCTTCCATGATTATACATCTGACGACTAAGTGGCGTAAGTCCCACTATATGAAATCCACGCCCATGCTCGACATCATTATAAAAAAGCGTGCTCCATAAGCAGCTTGGATGCTTCTGCTTATGGATCACTTATTCTTCATCAAATGACGTTAATGACTGCCCAGCAAAATGGTAAAACGCCATGGCATCCTCCCCGGTTGCAAAACCAGCCTGTGCCATCTTTTCGCTGCCTCCGCCTTTACCGCGATAATCGGCCAGGTGCTGCTTGAAGAACGCACCGCAGGCAAGTCCGCTCTTTCCTCCTTGAGCGAGGACTACCTTATTGTCCGCGTTGGACACGAAGAGCACGATATCGTCAGTTTCTTCGGTGAGCTTTGCCGCCAGGTTCTGCATATCCTTCAACGGCTTGTCCGCAAAAACGTGTTTGATCAGGCTGCCTTGACGTTCTGCCAATAGCTTTCCTGCCAGGTAAGCATCATTCTCGGCCTTCACGGCGTTCAAATCAGCCTGGAGCTGCTTCTGTTCTTGATCCCATTTTGCAATCCGGTCTAAAATCTCTTCCTTTCCGGTATTAAACCTAGCCGATAGGCTGCCTAGAATCTCCATTCCGGCATTAAATTCATTCAACGCTCGATATCCGCATTTAAAATAGATGCGCATATGCCCCTTCTGCTTCTCGGCTCTCAGTAGTTTGATCATTCCGATCTCACCTGTTGCGGAGACATGTGTACCTCCACAAGCGTTATATTCGATACCTTCGATTTCAACGATCCGGATATCGTCGGTTACCTTAGGCTGCTTCACCAGCGGCAGGGCAGCAGCCTGCTCCCGGCTCACAAAATAATTCGTTACTTTTCGATTAAGGTAAATCTGATCGTTAATTTCCAATTCCAGCATCATCAGTTGGGCCTGAGACAGGTCAGATCGGGCGATATCAATCGTAGCGTAATCTTGACCCAGGTGGAAACTGAGTGTTTCCGCCTGGCATACTTCCAGACAGATGGCAGACAGAAGATGTTGGCCGCTATGATGCTGCATATGGTCGAATCTTCTATCCCAATCCAAACGGCAGCTAACCTCTTCCTTCTCAGCCAAACGCTCGACTCTATGTAGAATTTCTCCTTCTTCCTGAACAACATCAAGAACGGGAATGTTATCGATCCACCCCAGGTCACAGGGCTGCCCTCCACCGTGTGGATAAAAGGCCGTTTCCTCCATTACCAGATAAGTTCCGTCCTCCCGCTCCAGTTTGCGAGTTATTCGTGTCTCCCACTCCCGAATATAAGCGGATTCGTAATACAGCTTTTTCGTCATCTTCATTTCCTCACAGTTCTCAGGTTAATTTATTTCAGTATCAGCTTACTAACACTCGTTAGTTTAAGTACATTCTACTTCTTCTTCCCTTTTTTTTGAAACTAAAATCATGCTTATAAAAAAACACATGCAAGGTAATTAAGTCTCCACCAGATGGAACTTCATCTGCTATTTATCCTGAGATTGTCATTTTCACTCCTGATGTGGAACTAAAAAGTCTTCTCGAAAATATATAGATCCTCTTCTTCTCTGACTTTGGTGAATCCGCACTTTGTATAGAAGTGATGATTCTTGACACTCCACCTAGGAGTATCAAGCCACCATTTTGTACTATCCGGAAAACTTCCTTCAATTTTCTTCATTACTTTCTTACCGAGTCCTTGATTCTGATAGTTTGGATCAATAAAAATCCGTCCTAGATTATGTACTTGATTGCTTTCTATAAATATCATAGCGCCCCCAATGATTTCTCCATTATAGAGCTCCAGTAGTGCGAATTTCTTGTTATCTGATGTTAATCCTTCCTCTAATCCACTACCACTCCTCACTAGTTCAATCATTTATCTATTGACTTATCGCCTGCCATGTAGCACATCTAAGCTTCCGAATATCTCTGCAATAGCTTCCTGGCTGTGCTCTTGATCTTGTCGGCCCCGTGTTTCTTCCCAATACACACTCATTATTCAGATCTACATTGACTTTTAAATTCAAAAATCTCATCAACAGCTTGATGATACCCACCTGATTGTCGAAAGGATCCCCTAATATTGGCAGCAGCTTTCTTGAAAGATGAGAGGCTTAACACATGATCTGCGGCTTCACGTAGTTGATTTGCAGTCAAGCTTTGCATTTGTAGTGTAATGCCTGCTCCGATATGGGCAACTTGCCCCGCTATGATTGGCTGATCTGCGCTTTGTGGGATTACAATGAGCGGAACCCCATAATAAAGACCTTCATGGGCACTATTCATTCCACCATGTGTAATAAATAGTTTAGCGTACTGCAGTACATCGGTTTGTGGAACGTAATTTTTCACGATAAAGTTTGTAGGAATTTCCCCTAAATCAGAAATTTGGACTTTACTCCCAATCGACATGACAATGGTATGATCCGTGTTCCCAAATGCCTCAAAACAAAGCTTATAAAAATCCGTTGCATGATTAAACACTGTACCCAGTGATATGTAAATGGGGTTTTCCCCCTCGATTGCAGTAAAGTCAAAGTTTTCTTGCTTTAATCGTGAAGAGATGGATGGACCTACAAATTTATACGTTTGGTCGAATGCTCCTTCATCAGGTTGAAACTCTCTTGTTGTATAAACGATCGTAAGCGGCGCAGGATTGCAAAGCACTTCGTAAGACGAATCGATCTTCACATCATATTTTTCCTGCACCATTGCCGTCAGGCTTTTGAATTTATCGTGTATAGGTTTAACGATGTCTGCAGAGACATTTATAAAAAATGGTTCCAGCACCTTATCGAATGATTCTTTTGTCTGCGCAAAAGTAGTACAAGAGTTGATTGCAGGAAGCTTAAGAATTTGAGCAAGTAAACGACCGCAACCAAACATGGAATCATGAATGATATAATCAAAATGCTCTCCATTGATCTGTTCAAGAACGCTTGGTATGACGATATTTGCCGTAAGTAAAAGACCGTTGACTCTTTCGAGCAAATAATCTCTCCCACCTGAGATAAAGGCTTTAATAAATTTTTGATCATCAAATGTTCGAACGGTTGCCCCCGTCTTCTCGATACGCTCCCGAAAAGCTTCTATACAAAAATACACGACCTCTTCTCCACGCGAAATAAGCTCTTGCACAACGCCAATCGTTGGATTGATATGTCCCTCAGATCCACCATTAATAAATAACACACGCGCCATATCTACCACTCCTTAAAGGGGACTTCCCATACCATCGTTCGAATCAATGGAATCAAGTTTATCATAGTACAATACTCGAAAATCTCAAAACTTGGATCGCCCATACTTTCCGGTTGAGCAATGTCGTTACAGAGCGGGTCTGCTTCATGGACAGTTCTGGACCCGAAGTACTAAAAATTCATAATCGTTCTGTATACATGTTTCAAACTAATGCTAACTGGGTAATAGTATTAAACATATTAATGCATAAGGCAGTTATACGGTCCTACTCGATAGGGACTCGTTGCCTGCTTACACATTTTGCATATATCCATTTGGGCCGAGGGAAGCAGTGGTACCATGACATAGCTGCTTGATTCTCGCAGGTATAACAGGGATTCATGTATGAGAACGCATATTTTCCCGAATACGAACAGGGGCATACAGGCTTGGAATACTTCTTCGGATGGATGTAACAAGGGATTGCACAGTTTGGAAAGCTACAATGCATATAAAGGTGGAATTTTGGGTATGTAAGTCAATACCATAACGATGATTTTTAACTTAAATTGTTAGTACCCTCAGGGCTTCCTCTTAGATCTTTCTCCACCCCTTAATCATGCGCTTAATCCTATTCCATTTTGATTTCTTTTAAAGCTAACTTGCTTAGCTTCATTTTCCATTTCTACATAACAAGGCTGACGCCTTCCCTTATCTCTGGCACCACACTTTTCCTTCAACAATTTTTGGGTCTCGATGGATGATATGCCAAATGCTCCGCATAATATGGATACTGCTTGCAAAGGGGCGATTGAATGATAGTACTGGAGCATGTGAACAAGGTTTATGATAATGGCTTTCACGCGCTGAAAGACATTAATCTTGAATTCAAAAAAGGGGAAATTACCGTCCTCATCGGACCGAGCGGCTGTGGCAAATCGACTACCATGAAGCTGATCAACGCGCTCAATACGCCATCATCGGGCAAAGTCCTGATTGACGGTAAGGATATCTCGAGATTGAATCCGGTTGAACTGCGGCGCAATATCGGCTATGTCATTCAAAGCGTTGGTTTATTTCCACATATGAATATCTCCAAGAACGCGGGCGTGGTTCCACGTCTGAAGAAGTGGGACAAAGACAAAACAGATCAAAAAGTAAATGAATTGTTGGACATGGTTGGACTGGACCACACCATTTATGGTACGCGCTATCCATCCGAGCTTAGCGGCGGACAACAGCAGCGTGTAGGCGTAGTTCGAGCGCTGGCAGCTGAACCCGATATTATCCTGATGGACGAGCCATTCTCCGCACTGGATCCCATTAGCCGTGAGCAGCTTCAAGATGAGCTAATCCGGCTTCAGCAGGAGCTCAATAAAACCATTATTTTTGTGACGCATGATATGGATGAAGCTATTAAAATTGCGGATACCATCGTTCTGATGAAAGATGGTGAAGTGATTCAAACGGGTAGACCAGACACCATCTTACGGCATCCGGCAAACGAGTTTGTACGTGACTTTATCGGTTCGAAACGTCTGCAAAATGAAAATGAAAGCGCCTATGAAATTCCGCTTGTAGATGAAGTGATGATTACGAATCCGGTCACGGCATTCCCGAGCAGGGGATTAGCTGAAGCCATCAAGATGATGGAAATGAAGCGGGTCGATTCGCTGCTGATCGTGGACCGTAACCGTCAGCTTCAAGGAGCGGTTTCGATCTACCGAGTGCTCGACCAATACGGCGAGGAAGGCAAAACGGTGGCGGACGTTATGCACCCGGTCCGTTTTTCCGTGGCTTCGGGAAGCACGCTTCCTCAGGCCATCGAAATCATGGACAGCCATCAGCTCAGCAATCTCCCTGTCATAGACAGTAATAACCGGTTCCTCGGATTGATCACAAGAGGCAGTGTGGTTAAACATTTGGCCGAAGTCTATCCAACGATGGTTCCTCCGGTGCTAATCGGAGAGGATGAGTAATATGAACGCATTCTGGAGTTTTATCACGGATCGTTATCCGGATATTCTAAATGCATTGCAGGAGCATTTGGTCCTCTCATTCTCTGCCGTGCTTTTGGGGACTGTTGTTGCCGTACCGATCGGTATCTTGCTCGTATACAACCGGATAGGCTGGATGAACAGCATCGTATTTTTCATTACAAACCTGTTTCAGACGGTTCCAAGCCTGGCGCTTCTGGCTATTCTGATTCCGCTGCTCGGCATCGGCATGAAGCCGGCCATACTCGCGCTGTTTTTGTACTCCCTCATGCCCATCCTGCGGAATACCTATGACGGTTTTCACTCCGTGGATAAAGGGGTGCTCAATTCGGCTAGGGGGATGGGATACAGCACCGCCCAAACGATTTTGAGGATTCAGCTTCCCTTATCGCTTCCTTACATCATGTCCGGTATCCGCATTACGACCGTGTACATCATCAGTTGGGCAACACTGGCTTCTCTGATTGGTGCTGGCGGCTTAGGCCAGCTTATTGTATCTGGACTTGGTGTCAACAAGCCTGAGATGATCTTCATCGGTGGCATTGGTGCCATTCTCCTGGCACTTGTAGCTGACGGTCTGCTTGGGCTGCTTGAGGGCTGGTTAAGCAAATACTACCATCAGACTCAGACCCGGGACGCTGCGATATGAGTCACATCAACCGTAGACAGCAAGCCGGACGGAATAAGGAAGGCGTGATGAAACTGAAAAAGCTTACATGGGCTCCGATGTTAATCTGCATGATGACTCTTGCCGCTTTAACCTCCGCATGCGGAATTCAAAGCGAGATTACGATCGGGACTCAAACCTATACCGAAACCAAGATTATGGCTGAAATGTATAAAGCTCTGATTGAAGATCAAACCGATCTGAAGGTGGATATTATCCCGGATCTGGCATCAAGTTCATTGGTCATTAATGCGATGAAAAGAAACGACGTTCAGATGGCAACATTATATACCGGTGAGATTTTCAACAACCATTTTCCGATCAGCGGTACGAAAGACCGCGCCAAAGTTTTGAAGGAAGCTCAAGATGGATTTCAGGAACACTTCGGGTTCACCTGGATGAACCCTCTGGGTTTTGAGAACACCTACGCGTTCACGGTAAGAAAGGATCTGGCCGAAGCCAATGGATATACCAAAATTTCCGATGTCAAAAAAGACATGGATCGTATGAAACTTGGGGTAGATACCACATGGCTGGAGAGAAGCACGGATGGATATCCGGCGTTCTCCAAAGCATATGACATTAAATTCGGTCAGGTGTTCCCTATGGAAATCAGCTTGGTATACAGTGCGGTAGCCAATGAGCAGGTGGATATCGTGTTGGCCTATTCTACGGATTCCCGGCTGAAAGCCTACCAATTGCAGACGCTTCAGGATGACCAGCAATTCTTCCCTCCATATGATGCAAGTCCGGTATTGCGTTCGGACCTTTTGAAGAAGCATCCTGAAATCCAGGATACGATAGCGCCTTTAATCGGTCATTTGGATGCAGATACGATGATATCGCTTAATTATCAGGTGGACATTGAGAAGAAAAGCGAACGAGAGGTCGCAATCGCGTACTTGAAAGAGCAGGGTCTCTTGAAAAGCTAAAGGAGGGTAAGCATGGAAAGTGAACATTTAACATTTGCCGACTTTTTGTCGTATATATCACGAAATCAGGGGTTACTCTGGGAGTATTTCATCCAGCATATTACGATGGTGGTTATCGGTCTGGGACTGGCATTCATCGTCGGAGTACCGCTTGGCATTCTCTGCTCTAAGAGCAAATGGGTTGCCAAGATCATTTTGTTTATCACCAACATCTTGCAGGTGGTACCGAGCTTGGCCATGCTCGTGGTTCTCATGTTATGGATGGGACTCGGAACGAAAACGGTCATGGTGGGACTCTTCCTGTATTCACTGAATCCAATTGCACGTAATACGTACGTCGGATTAAAACAGGTGGATCCCAGCTATCTTGAATCTGGAAAAGGAATTGGGATGAGCCCCTTCCAGATGCTCGTTAAAGTGCGTTTTCCGCTTGCGCTGACTTATATCATGTCAGGTCTGCGCATTGCCGCCGTCATCGCCATCGGCGTGGTAACGATTGCTCCTCTCGTCGGAGGAGGCGGGCTGGGACGGGAAATCTATGCCGGACTAAACAGCAATAACTCCCTCCGAATCTTTGCAGGTGCCATTCCTGCCGCTGTGCTGGCGATCGTTGCGGATCTTGTGCTTGGCATGCTGCAGCGTAAGATGGATCTGGCTAAAAGAAAGTCAGCCAGCGCGGCTCCATCGCCTGCGAAGATACAAAATATCAACTGACGCTTGTAAAGCGTATATTTGACTCAAAAGGGGCATCCCAACAGATCCAAGATCTTGCGGGATGCCCTTTTCTATTAGGCGTGCACGCCGAAGTGTGGTAAGGCATTAGACGAAGTCACTTTGTTTAACTTACAGTGATTACTTATTTAGAAAATCCATATATATCCTTACAAGTTTACTTAGAATCTCAATACTTTCCTCAACTCGATTCGTCTCTAAAGCATGAGTTGCATTAGGAATTTCAATGACCTTCCTGTCTTTGTCTATGTTAATTTGGTTTGCAAGTTGATCATTAAACACTTCATCCTTTGTACCATAAACCACAAGTCCACTAAACTTGTTGATATAGTGAATGGTGTCTTTAATTGGTGTCAAAAATAAGTGTTTGATTGGGGTCTGTCAATAATTTTGTGTAAACTCTTTACCAAGGAATCCCCCGAGGGGGATTTTGGCGTTTTTA
>NZ_PDHM01000009.1:0-22939 GCF_002573715.1 Paenibacillus sp. EZ-K15
TGAACAGCTCTACTACGAGAATGCAGCTTAACTTCTAAAGGTGTCCACTTTCTTGACAGAAGAGCAATTACCGGCCTATTTGCCATCATATTCTATGAATAGCGTACCTGGTGTCCGTAAACTCTCAAAAATCACACCTACTCAGCCCAATAACGTATCCTCAGTCCGTTAACCCACAAGCAGTAGCAAAACCAGCAGTAACTAAGACCAGTAGTAGCACCAAGACCGGCAGTAGCACCAAGACAGCAGGTAGCAACAAGATCAGCAGTAGCACCAAGCCAGTAGTAGCCACAAGACCACCTGTTAACGGACTCCAGATCCCTTATTTCTCAATTTGCCCCCGATTTTTAAATCCACCGGACTCAGGATCCCTTATTACCGCAATAAACGGCCTATTTGCCATCATATTCTATGAATAACGTACCTGGTGTCCGTTAACTATCAAAAATAACGCCTACTTAGCCAAATAACGTATCCTCAGTCCGTTTGCCCTCGAGCATTAGCCAAAATCAGCATAGTATCAGGAGCAGCAGAAGTAGCACCAAGACCAGAAGTAGCATCAATAGCACCAGCTCAGCAGTAGCACCAAGACCAGCAGCAGCCTCAGCTATACACGCTGTGTTACCCCGGTTTCTACCTCTAAACCATAGCTACTCTGTGTTCCCCCCGGTCCCTACATCGATTATAATCCCAGCCATCCAAGCATACCCCTAGACACCGAGCCCATCCGTGCCCTCCTGATATACCGCTATTGCTTCGCTTCACCTTTTACGACATCTTCACCACAATCTCCGCTCCGGCAACATAGGTCATCGCTTTGATGTATTCCGGGTCTTGGGCACGCTGTTCCATCTCCTCGGGCGTCAGGTCCTCCATTCGTGTCTGTACCCACCATAAGTTGCCGAACGGGTCCCGTACCCGTCCCACACGGTCGCCGAAGAACAAGCTCGTTGGCTCTGTCACCGAGACGGCTCCTGCGGCCAGCGCTTGTTGGTAGACGGCATCGCAATCTTCAACATATAGTCGGAGGAATGCCGGGCTATCCGGCCATTCCGGCTTCGCGTCAAACATCATGACGACGGCATCCCCGATTCGGACCTCGGCATGGCCGATGATACCATCACCGACATAGACGCGGGCTAACTCTTCGGCTTGAAAAGCCTGCTTGAGGAATTCGATCAGCGCTGCGGAGTTTCTTGAGATGATCCACGGCGTTACGGAGGTGTAGCCATCCGGAATGGGTTTAACCGCTTTCGATGGGTTCGTCATAAATACGCTCGCTCCTTTAAACTTCATTTATTTGAATAACGCTTATGTACTCATTATGTTGGGGCATACATGACAACCGAGCGTCAGTGTTTCCGAAACAAGTGTTGGGCAGCCGCGGTTTTTATTTCGCACATGACCTCCGCCACCGTACATCATCCTAATCCCCCACTCATGGGACTGCTTCGAGCGTGGGGCTCCGTTCACGAACAGTTAATGTTTGACAGCATCTATAAACCTATGTACAGTATTAGACAAAAGAATAGGAAGTCCACTAGGGGAGCCGTTGGCGGCTGAGACAAGAGTGTATCTTGGACCCTTTGAACCTGATCTAGTTCGTACTAGCGTAGGAAAGTGGAGCCTTCGTATATGAGGTCTCGGTGCGTTTTTTGGCGCACTCGGGCTTGTTGACGAAGCCGCTCCAGTTTTCGGGGCGGCTTTTTAGCGTTACCTGGAAAGTCATGTCTTATGGACTTCCTGCTCTTCAATATGTTGGAGGTGGGACAAAAATGAGTTTCACGCAAGAGCTCCGTCAGCAGGCGGAAGGCATTTTTCAAGCAATCTTCGATCATCCCTTTGTAAAAGGTATTGCTAAGGGGAAACTGGCACCGGAACAGCTGATTCACTATGTGAAGCAGGACTTTGAGTATTTGAATGCCTACATGCGGATCTACGGAATCGCCATATCCAAATCGACCAGCAGGGAAGAGATCGCGACCTTTAATGAACAGATTTCATTCATCTTGCACAGCGAGGTGCATCCGCATCAGAATTTTTGCGCAGCCGCTGGGGTGACCTACGAAGAGCTTCAAGGGTATCCGCTTGCTCCGTCCGCACATCATTATATCCGTCATATGCTGACAGTGGCGCACGAGGGCACTCTGGGCGAGATTATGGCCGTACTGCTTCCTTGCCCATGGACGTACCTGGAGATTGGCCGCAAGCTGCTGGATGAAGTGAAGCCAGATGAATCCCATCCGTTCTACGACTGGATTTATTTCTATGGCAACCGGGGGGAAGACGCGACAGCCAAGTTCTGCAACCGTGTCGATGAATGGGCGGGGCGTGCGACGGCAGCTGAGCTGGAACGGATGAAGGAGTATTTTATGCTGAGCTGCCAGTTGGAGTATATGTTTTGGGATATGGCTTATAAGCAGGAGGAATGGCCGGTGCCGCTGCAGGCTGCGGTGCTATAAGGAGTCATAACAAGCACATAAATTCCAATATAGATAAGAGAGGCGATTCATATGCATGCATGGGAAAAAGAGGTTTCGGCGCTTTTAACGAAGGTACAGCAGACGAGCCCCCTCGTTCACAATATGACAAACGTGGTGGTTACGAATTTTACGGCTAACGGCTTGTACGCGCTGGGCGCGTCGCCGGTCATGGCTTACGCGCCCGAGGAAGTGGCGGATATGGCCGCCATCGCGGGCGCGCTCGTACTGAACATCGGCACGCTGAACCGCGAGCTGGTGGATGCGATGATCATCGCCGGACAATCGGCGAATGCGCATGGCGTCCCGGTCCTGCTGGACCCGGTCGGTGCGGGAGCGACCCGTTTTCGGACGGAGTCGGCATTGCGGATCCTAAGCGAGGTGAAGGTTTCGCTCGTGCGCGGGAATGCGGCTGAAGTCGCTCACCTTGTCGGGGAGGCGCGCGAGATCAAAGGCGTAGACGCTGGCAACAGCACGGGCAGTGATCATGCTGAGCTGGCCGTGCGGGCTGCACGCGCATTAGGCACAATCGTGGCCATTACCGGTGAAGAGGACGTAATTACCGATGGAATCGATGTGCGTATCATTACCGGCGGGGATGCATTGCTCACGAAGGTCACCGGCGCAGGGTGCCTGCTGACCTCGGTGCTGGGTGCTTTTGCCGCAGTGGAAGCAAACCTGCTGCTTGCGGGTACGGCGGGTCTGGCCTTCTACGGGGCCGCGGCGGCGAGAGCTGCGGAACGCACGGCGGACCTGGGACCGGGAAGCTTCCAGATCGCTTTCCTGGATGAGCTGGCAAAACTTCATCCAGGCTCGCTTGCGGGATATGCCGCTGTCCGGGAAGCGGGAACGGCTGCCGCCGGTGGCGCACGATGAGCAGGTCTCACGTACCCCGGGCACTTACGATTGCCGGGTCCGACAGCGGCGGCGGTGCCGGCATTCAGGCCGATCTGAAAACTTTCCAGGAGCTCGGCGTATATGGCATGTCAGCGATTACGGCGATTACGGTGCAGAACACCTTGGGGGTTCACGGCGTATATCCGCTGCCTCCCGAAGCAGCTGCGGAGCAGATGGAAGCGGTAGGATCGGACCTCGGAGTGGATGCATTGAAGACAGGCATGCTGTTCAACGCGGAGATCATTCGCCTGGTTGCTGACCGGATTCGGGCTTTTGGCTGGGAGAAGGTTGTTGTCGATCCCGTGATGATTGCCAAGGGCGGAGCGGAGCTGCTGCAAAGCGAAGCGGTGCAGGCTTTAAGAGAAGATTTGCTGCCGCTGGCGTTAATTGTCACCCCCAATATACCGGAGGCCGAAGTATTGGCGGGGATGCATATCCGCACAATCGAAGATCGGAAGGAAGCGGCGAGACGTATTCATGTTCTGGGACCCAAGATTGTTGTGATCAAAGGCGGCCATGACGAGGGAATGCTGGACACCGGTGAAGGTGCGGACCACGAAAGAGACAGGGGAGCAGATATAGCGGCGGGTACGCAGCAGGAAGCGTTGCCGCAGTCCGAAAGTACGTATGGTCAAACGAGAATTGCCATTCCCGCCGGGGAGTTGCGTGGGCCCCGTCCTTCCATTTTCAAGGATGACGGTCCTCCGGGCAGTCCTTCGGTCATGGACCTTGTATACGATGGTACGGCCTTCTCCGAATTATACGGCAAAAGAATTCATACCGTTCATACGCATGGTACCGGCTGTACTTTCTCAGCCGCCATCACTGCAGGCCTGGCCAAAGGCTTGAGTGCATTCGATGCGATCCAGAGCGGACGCTCATTCATCCAGGCAGCGATTGAGGACGGCTTAAACCTGGGGCAGGGACGCGGCCCCACGAATCATTGGGCGTATCGTCGCCGCCGTCAGGAGGTGCTGCGATGACGGGCAGAGTGACACCCGAGGTGATGAGGCAGCATCTACGAATGTACCTCGTACTCGGCAGCGTGAACTGTATCGAAGAGCCAAGCCGGATTGTGCAGGAGGCACTGGCTGGTGGCGCGACCATGGTCCAGTTCCGCGAGAAGGGACATGGTGCGCTTGTTGGCGAGCAGGCGATCCAGTTGGCTCGCCGGATCCAGGATCAGTGCCGCCAAGCGGGCGTACCCTTCATCGTTAATGACGATGTGGAGCTGGCACTGAAGCTGAATGCCGATGGCGTCCACATCGGCCAGGACGACGAATGCGCGTCTTCCGTCCGCGAGCGGATCGGCAACCGGATTCTGGGCGTCTCCGCCCATACTGTGGAGGAAGCCAGGCGCGCGATTCTCCACGGCGCAGATTATCTTGGCATCGGGCCGATCTATCCGACCCGCTCGAAGGATGATGCCAAGGCGGTACAAGGCCCAGCGATTCTCCGTGAACTGTGCGAAGCTGGAATCGATCTTCCGATCGTTGGGATTGGCGGGATTACGGTGGAGCGCGTGGAGGAAGTCATTGGAGCGGGTGCGGATGGTGTCGCCGTGATATCCGCCGTGACGGAGGCAGAGTCGGCGCGGGAGGCTGTGGAGGCTTTTATAGGAAAGATATGCCGTGCAACCGAACGAATTTCTTGAGATGTAAGAGGATTATAATACGGATCATGAACAAGAGTGCCGAAGTTTCTGCGGCACTCTTGTTTTGTTTGCGTCAGATTTTAAATTACTATATATGCTCAGCTTTTGCGTCAACATTCTTTTGATCCATTCGAATCTATAAATTTCGTGTAACATTCCAGATCATTGCCATTGAGACCCGGATATGATATACGTAGGACAATGTACCTGCTCCACATTAGTGAGCTCTCCAAATAAGTTGATTAGGAGATCGGAATGAATAATAGGCAAAAAGAGATTTTTCGCAATTTGTTAATGGAACCGAACCGGCTGTGGCTCGTTCAGGATCTGGCGGATCAGACCGAGTGCTCGGAGAAGACGATCCGAAACGATCTGAAAGTGATTGAAGAATATATAGTTAAGCACTCCAGTGGTAATCTGGTGAAAAGGCCGGGGCTCGGCGTTTATCTGGAGATCGGAGAAGCAGATCAGACTGATTTATTCCACCGTTTGTATTCAAACGAGAGTTCCACCGAGCATGAATCCGATGAGGAAAGAGTGCTGCACCTGGCTTACCGGCTCTTGATGAACGCGAAGCCCGTAACCCTGCAGAACCTGGCTTCACCGTTTTACGTGAACAAGGCGATTATTCGTCGGGATATGGAAAAGATAGAGGGTTGGCTGCGCAGCTTTGATCTGAGCTTAATGACGAAGCAGCGTGTAGGCTTCATGATTGAGGGCTCGGAGAAGAACAAACGGATGGCGCTGGCGCGGTTGAACCAATTGATCAACCGTCCGGAGTTGACGGGACAGATGATGCGTAACCAGTATGAACCGCACGAGATTGCAACCGTATTCAATGAGTTGAAGGCGTTGCAAAAGCAGCATCAGCTCCGCTTCACCGATGAAACCTTTGAAAGCCTGATGCTGCATATTCTGCTCATGGTCAAACGGACCAAGCTGGGACAGCCGATTTCGCTCTCTGGGCAGGACATAGCCTTTTTGGAGAACAAAGCGGAATTTGCATGGGCGATGGGCTTTTTGAAGCAGCTGCAAAAACTGTTCGCCGTACCTTTTTCCAGGGAAGAAACCGCTTATCTAACCCTGCACCTGCTTGGCGGGAAGTTCCGATACACGCAGGAGGATGAGGGCGCCCAGCGGAGCGATCTAGCAGACAGCCACCCCCTGCTGCCACAATTGGTTGAGCAACTGATTCGGCGGATGTCGGAGCTGAATATGATCCCTTTTTCCAAGGACCAGGTATTATTGAACGGTTTGAAAGTGCATTTGTACACGACCATGAACCGTCTTCATTATGGTCTGGCTGTGTCCAATCCAATGCTGGCTGAGATCAAAAAGATGTATCCCTATATGTTCGATCGAGTCATCATGGCACTGGAAGAGGTAGGGGGAGCGCTCCAACTGTATTTTCCCGAAGAGGAGGCCGCGTATTTGACGCTGCATTTTCAGGCGTCTGTAGAACGGCTTCACCAGAATGAAAGCCACCCTCAGAAGGTCATTATCGTGTGTCATATGGGCGTTGGGATGTCCCAATTGCTTCTCGCGAAGGTGGAACGGAGATTCCCGTCCGTGCATGTAGAGACAACGATGTCCAAAGCGGAAGTGGAGGATTATCTGGCAGCTCATGAAGTAGATCTTGTCATTACGACCGTTGATCTGCCCGAGTTAAAAATACCTCATATCCTCGTTTCCCCTCTGCTCGAGGCAAGTGACGAGCGGAAGCTGGAGCAAGCGATCCGTGGGCTTGATGAGCCGGACAGCAGGACGGCAGAGGAATCGGTCTTTTTGAAATATACGACACCTTTTCTCGTCTTTCCTCAGCAGGAGGTAGAGCGTCCAGAACAGTTAATCGCTAAGTTTGCGCAAATGCTGGAGGACAAAGGATATGTCGAGGCAGGGTACACGGAAAGCGTGCTGGATCGTGAGAATATGTCTGCAACGACGATTGGGGGTGGCATTGCCATCCCTCATGGCAGCTCGGAGTGGGTTAAACAGTCCTGCATCGTTGTTGTTACATTGAAGCAGCCGATTACCTGGGGAACCGAGAAGGTAGAGCTTGTGTTCTTACTTGCTATCAAGCATGATGAGCGGAAAGAGATGCGGCAGCTGTTCAGGGAATTGTCACGGATCAGTGAGCAGCCGGCATTGGTCAGTGCGTTGTCTAAGGAGACGGACGTGATGCGATTGCTGAATACGTTAAAAGGGTAAAATTAGTAGTAGAAACTGTGATGATGAAGCAGGACGTATACGTCCTGCTTTTTACATTTTTTTTGGGGTCCCCGCGAAGTATTTGGAATAAGCATCGTAGCATGGGCTCCACTTTGTGGGGATATTTTATTGCGAAATAAACCTGTTTTTCCGGAAGTTCCGGTAAAAAGTTCATCCGATAACAGCGTTTTCACCGTGTAGAATATAAATGTAAGCGGGAACATGAGAGCAAAGGAGAATGACGATCATGAAAATATTAGCGATTACTTCATGTCCTAACGGAATTGCACATACGTATATGGCCGCTGAGAATCTGCAGAAGGCAGGTGCGAAGCTCGGCGTTGAGTTGAAGGTCGAGACCCAAGGCTCCATTGGCGTGGAGAATCAATTCACGGAGCAGGATATCCGTGAAGCCGATGGCATTATTATCGCAGCGGATAAGACGGTGGTGAAGGACCGGTTTGTCGGTAAAAAACTGCTTGTCGTTGGTGTGCAGGATGGTATCCGTCGTCCAGAAGAGCTAATCCAACAGATGATAAAAGGGGATGTGCCCGTCTATCAGGCACAGTCCAAGTCAGCTGAAGATATGACAGGAGAGAACAAACCGAAACAAAATCCGATCTACCGTCACTTGATGAACGGTGTATCCTATATGGTGCCGTTTATCGTGATCGGCGGGCTGCTCATCGCAGTCGCACTGACGATGGGCGGCGTGAAAACGCCGGGTGGACTGGTTATACCGGAAGATTCGATCTGGAAAACGATTGAGAGTATCGGCGGGGCTGCGTTTACCTTTATGGTTCCGATCCTTGCGGGATTTATCGCCATGAGTATTGCAGACAGACCGGGTCTTGCACCAGGTATGGTTGGCGGGTTCATTGCTGCGAACGGCAGCTTTTATGGAAGTGAAGCGGGAGCGGGATTCATCGGCGGGATTATTGCCGGTTTCCTGGCGGGTTATGTTGCACTTGCTATTAAAAAGATCAAGGTTCCTCGGTCGTTGCAGCCAATTATGCCCATTATCGTTATCCCGGTACTGGCTTCACTAGTTGTAGGGTTAATCTTCGTCTTTGTGATTGGTGCTCCGGTTGCGGATCTGTTTGAAGCGTTAACTGTTTGGCTCGCGGGAATGCAGGGTACAAGTTCGATTCTGTTGGCGCTTATTCTGGGCGCGATGATTTCTTTTGACATGGGTGGCCCCGTGAATAAGGTTGCGTTCTTGTTCGGCTCGGCCATGATCGGTGAAGGAAATTATGAGATTATGGGCCAAATTGCCGTTGCCATCTGTGTTCCTCCGATTGCAATGGGACTGGCAGCAATGATCAACAAAAGGAAGTTTACACCTTCGGAGCGTGAAGCTGGAAAAGCAACATTTACGATGGGACTGTTCGGTATTACCGAAGGAGCGATTCCATTCGCGGCCCAAGATCCTCTACGCGTCATTCCGAGTATCATGGTCGGTTCAATGACGGGTTCGGTGATTGCAATGTTGGGCAGTGTCGGTGATAGCGTAGCCCATGGCGGTCCGATTGTAGCCGTGCTCGGTGCCGTTGATCATGTGTTGATGTTCTTCATAGCGGTTATGGTCGGCGCAGCCGTATCGGTTATCATGGTGAGCCTGCTCAAGAAAGATGTTGCAGTTGGGACTCCGGCAGTTGTTGGAGCAGGAGCGATAGAGGATCCTGCCGGAGCCAGTGAGGCGTCGGCAGTAGACGTAGACGCACCCTTGGCTGTGGACTCAGCCGTGGCCTCGAACGTGATTAATAACAGTACAGCAACGGAAGCACCTGCTATCCGCATTGAGAAATTGACGGATATTGTAACACCGGATCTCATTAACCTGAATCTGGTCGGAACGACACAGGATGCTGTTATCGACGAAATGATCGGTGTATTGGAGCGGAATGGGGCAGTAAGAGCTGACGGAGATTTTAAACAGGCCATATTAGCCAGGGAACAAGAAAGCTCCACAGGCATCGGCATGAATATTGCGATCCCTCACGGTAAATCGGATGCTGTTCTGAAACCAAGCGTGGTCTTCGGTATCCAGCAGGATGGTGTCGACTGGAAGAGTCTGGACGGCAGCGAAGCCAAATTGATCTTCATGATTGCCGTGCCGCGAATTAGTAAACAGAATGCGCATTTGAAAGTGCTGCAAATGTTGTCCCGCAAGCTGATGGACGATGATTTCAGAGAAGCGCTCTTGGCGGTGACAACGAAGGAAGAGGCCTATCAATTGCTCGATCAGGTGCATTGATTCAAGACGCCGAGTGACTTCACCTAGCCATTGGTTGGGTGGGCAACAGTAGCCAAGGAGCTTGGCTTATAGCAGAAGTATAATGGCTGATCTGTTGGTGTTAATCCTGCCATTATCTCATCATATTAGGGTTCTATGGAACCATTCCAATGAAGCCAGCCCTGCACAGAAATGAGCGGGGCTGGCTTCAATTTTGCGCATGCTTGAACCGGAGTAGGCATTTCGCCTTTCCATTATTTATTTGGTGTCCATATCTGTCATCTGATCTGTTGCTGGTATGTTTAGCTGGCATATTTTGCATAATGACAATGATATCCAGAATATGATAAAGTTTGTTCATTCCGTGTCCAGTGGATTATGTCCGTTTGGAGTGGACAATAAACGAAAATAACATCTGTGGGTGATAACAGCATGAACATGAAAAAACTCGGTTTGCTGCCGAAAATCCTTATAGCCATTTTGCTCGGCATTGCGATCGGATCGTTCTCACCGGAATGGCTGGTTGCCGGATTAGCTACCTTTAGCGGGTTGTTTGGAAACTTCCTTGGTTTTGCCATACCATTAATTATCATCGGATTTATTGCTCCCGGGATCGGGGAGCTGGGAAGAGGGGCCGGCCGCCTGCTGGGCGTGACCACGGGCCTTGCCTATCTCTCCACCGTTATCGCAGGGCTGTTGGCGTTCTTGGCAGCGACGCTATTGTATCCGTATATGTTGGAGGTTGGTGGTCTGGTTAATTCCTACGCCAATCCGGAAGAGGCGCTGCTGGAGCCTTTTTTTAAAGTCGACATGCCGCCTGTATTCGGGGTGATGACTGCTCTGCTGCTTGCCTTTACACTGGGGCTGGGAGCAGCGGTAATCAAGGGACAAACCTTGCAGAAGGTCATGGTTGATTTCCGGGAGATTGTGGAGAAGCTGATCGCCTCGATCATCATTCCGCTGCTGCCGTATCATATCCTCTGCGTGTTTGCCAACTTAACCTATGGCGGGCAAGTGACCACGATCCTGTCGGTCTTTGCCAAAGTATTCATTATGATCATTGTCCTGCATGTGCTGTTCCTGATCATACAATACTTGGTTGCGGGGCAAGTCGCGCACAAGAATCCGTTTGCCATGCTGAAGAACATGCTGCCCGCTTATTTTACGGCGATAGGTACGCAGTCTTCTGCCGCTGCCATTCCGGTTACGCTGCGCCAAACCAAGCTGAACGGGGTCAGCGGGAAGGTCGCTGATTTTGTCATCCCTCTGTGCGCAACCATACATCTATCCGGCAGCACGATTACGCTGGTAAGCTGCTCGATGGCCGTGATGCTGCTGACAGGGATGCCGACTTCCCTCGGCATGATGTTCCCATTCATTCTGATGCTGGGCATTACGATGGTTGCCGCTCCCGGTGTTCCCGGAGGCGCCGTCATGGCAGCACTCGGATTACTGGAGTCCATGCTGGGCTTCGATACAACGCTGACGTCGCTCATGATCGCCCTCTATATTGCGCAAGACAGCTTCGGAACGGCTTGTAATGTAACCGGAGATGGAGCAATCGCCGTGATCACGGACCGCGTGAGCAAATCTGAGCCTGCGTAAATAATGTAGCGCGGATTACTACTTTGCATCGCGGACGGTCAGGATCCAGCAATCTATATGAGTTCAGGCGGAAGCCTGCCCATTTCCGAAAAGATGGGCAGGCTTTTTTATTGATTTTTTCTGTACGATCGTACTAAAATAAAAACATGAATACTAAAAATAAAACAAATGACCAAAAGGAAATGTCGTTTATTGAGAAAGCCCGCCGTGCGCAGATCGTGGCATGTGCGATCGAAACCATTGCTGAAGTCGGTTATGCCCAAGCTTCGATAGGCCAAATCGCCAAGCGTGCCAACGTTAGCAAAGGGGTGATTTCCTATCATTTTGCTAGCAAGGATGAACTTCTGGAGCAGGCGGTGACGGAGTATTATATTGCCATCGAGTCTTTTATGCAGCCAATCCTGCGTCAAGAAGCTTCTCCGACAAACAGGCTCAAGAAATATATTGAAGCGAATTTGGAGTTTATCGCGGATCATCGGAAGATGGTTCTTGCCGTTGTGGAAATCGTGACGGGCATGAGGACGAAGGAGGGGAAGCGTCGGTTTTCGGCGGATACGGATGAGGACGTGTTTCAACCGATTGAGGCGATTCTGCATGCAGGGGCGAAGGAAGGAAGCTTTCGAGAATTCACCCCGTTATCCTCCCGAATCATGGCGCTAGCTATCCGGCATGCCATCGATGGATTCAGCTTGGAATTGATGAGAAACCCCGATCTTCACGTAAAGGCTTATGTGCAGGAGCTGATTACGATTTTTGATCACGCCACGCGCAAATAACATCGCTCCCAAGGAGGAGAAAGCATATTGATTTATTATGAGGTGGAATGCTTTTGCTGCAAGAAGACATTTCGGCTGTACGAAGGTAGCACGGGATATAAAAATTTCAAAGAAAACCGGAAAGGGAACTATTCCTGCGAGTCATGCAATCACAGCATACGGCTGGAGGCGATCTTTAATCTGCTTAGGAAATAAGAAGGAAGAAAAACAGAAAGATAAAAGAATAAGCTCGTGAACTGTTTTGATGGGGAAAGTTAAGCGAACGCCTACAGTTTGACGAACATTGCGCAAGACTACCGAGTGTCGGCTGAACCGGCACTCTTTTTTGCATGCTTTTGCAGATCGATGCATCGCCTAGCAATTTTCGACTGAGCCGTTACTCCACATAAAGAGGACCCTGGAACCTTTTCCAGTTATTTGAAATGGAGTAGAATGACTATCTAACTAATGACGAAGAGGTTGACCTATGTCCAAGATACTTGTACCTCCTGAGGTGCTGCTGGCAGTGTCGGATCAATTCGACAGGGCCTCTGATCAGCTGGAAGCGAACAAAAACACGCTGAATCAACAGATCCAGATGCTGGCGTCGTGTTGGGATGGTACGACATGTTCGAGATTTTATTATGAGTTCCAGCAGGCCTATCGCGACATGAAATTGACGATCGAGCACATGCAGGTGACCAGTCAGGAATTGAAGAGAATCGCATATAAATTCATGCAGGTGGACAATGAGCAGGGCCATTTAGACCCCAGGTGTGCGGCTCCACAGATCTTAAATCCTGCAGGGATGAGCAATGTCCACTATGGTAAGGCCATTGAGGTAAAGTCGTTTGGTGACCAACTCAAAGATCTGGGTGATGAAGCCAAAGACTTCGCGAAAGGTGCGAAATCGGGGGCCACCGAGATGTGGGGAGCGGTTCAAGATACGGCAAGTTCCCTGATCGAAGACCCGATTGGAACCGGTAAACAGATGGCTTACGATGTTACAATAGGGACTGCTGAGGAGGTCGTGAATACGACCATTTGGGGTGCCAAAATGGCATTTGACGTTGGTGATACCCGCGAGAAATTCGGTGAAAGGATACAGGTCGAGCAAGAGCGAATGAATGAGATGGGGAAGTCGGCCTATCTGGGACAGCCGGGAGCCATGGCTTTAGGCGCGTTTGCTCTTAACCGGGTCGGGGTGAAAAAGATGCCTAATCTCAAGCATGATTCTGGGGGCGATGGGGGTAAGGGCCAGGGAACTGATATTAAGGGTAATCCGAATGGTCATATTGTTAAGGATGGAAATAAAACGATATATACGAATCCAGCAGGTAATGAACTAACTTGGGTTGATCAACATTCTAAAAATATTAATCGTGATATTGATAGTTTTCTCAATAGTTCAGACGTTGGGAAAGCAACAGAAGCTAAAGTTGCTGATTATTTAAGAAGTGAGAAGGATGTAATAGCATTTGGACAGAAAATTCTGAAGCAAGACGGTCAAGTTGCAGGCGATATAGATGTAATGACAAAGAATGAGCTAATTGAAGTAAAGGCATCTATTAAAGCTGTTAAAGAAGGACAATTAGAGAAAATGATAGATGCAACAGACGAGCTCTTTTTCAACCCAGATCAAAAAAAAGTTATTCTTTATATTGATAAACCGCTAGGAATATTATCTCTGAAGAATAAAGAGAAGTTAGATAATCTTAGAAAACTAGGTGTAACTGTTGTTAATAATTTGGAAGAATTAAGGAAGGTGACGAAGTAGTATGGGAACATCAGCATTTATTTTAATGAACCGTGATAAGTACTCTCCTGAGAAATTATTAGGTGATGCTATTATTGCTACTTTCCATGCGGATGCTAGGCTATATTTTGATAATTATAAAAAATATAAGAATGAGCAATTCCTATATACAACATTAAATGTTGCTGATAAGCCATTGAGTGATGATAACAATCAGCAATTTATCTTTTATGTTGATGGAGTTAGTAACTATGAGATTCATTACGAAAATGATGAAGATCTTAGTGGATTGGATTCACAGCTGTCTCTTTACCAGGTTGGTGGAATTGAAGAGATATATGGTGCCCAGGAGTTGATATTCCGTTTTATATATGAATATCTTAAATTGAACCCAGATGATTATTTCTGGGTAGCTGATTATGATTGGGTTTACAGTTGGGAGGATATGAAAAGGTTGAAATTATTACCTTATGATCCTGATTGGTGTTATAAGAATCCTAACGCGATATAGTTTATAGGAGACTTTTTTTGCGAAAGTGATGTTATAAAAAAGTATAACAATCCAGAGTTGATGCATCTCGAAATTTATACTGTCGATCAAGAAATACCATGGTTATCGGTAATTAGCAGGGGAGTCACAGTAGAGGAATTAAACCAGTAGATTACAACAGGCTTATTCAAACAGACTACACGTTTGATGTATTGTTTGGAGGGGAAAAGTGATGTGGATTAGTATTATGATTCTAGATGCAAAAGATGAGTTCGAAGAGAAGTTTTTTATTCTATAGCTACTGAGTCTTTTTTCATGAATGTTGGGAGCCAGCAATCGAGGAATTAGGACTTAAATGGACGAAGGTATTTCCTGTTGGAATAGACTTGGTTGAAGAAGATTTTCCACTTATTATAGATGAATTATCTAAAATAAAGGATTGGGCGAAGGATAATTTGCCTGAGAATAAGCAATTGAAGATTTTTGAGAGAATTGAATTAATTGAGTCTGAGCTTCCCCGTGCATTTACTCATCGGGATGGAATCGTTGTTTTTATTGGGTAGTACATGCGCAAACACATTCACATTCGAATGTGTTTTTATTTTCTATAAATATGGTTACGGCTTTGGTTTATTTACATTTTTTTGCGCATTATTTACTCTAGGAGAATATTACCTTAATATTTCCGGTTTACTATAAAATAGAAACTTATATAGTTTTGCGGATCATATTCTGAAAATGATGATAACTAGGAGGAATAATTGTGAAGAAGCTACTAACAAGTATTATGGCAACATCTATTATTTTCAATATAGGTGCTTTTTCAGGATTAGCTCAAGCAAAACTGGATGAACATCTATTTTCCAAAAATCCAAGTCTTACTTTTGATGTCATTAGTGACATTCAAGGGGATTACAATGACTTTAAGCATGTGCTTAACGATATGAAACAGGTAAACCCTGCTTCAAAAGCATTAATCGTGAATGGTGATATTACAGACCGAGGGTGGGATTTTGAATATCAAGCCGTACAACAGGTGTTAGATAGTAATCCCCATCCAGAAAATGTTTGGTATAGCATAGGAAATCATGAGTTTTATAAACCGAAATGGGCAACACCGAACAAATTAGCGCAAAACACGTGGCCAAATAATACGCCGGAATCCGAGATGTTCCAAAATTTTTATAACTTTACTGGCGAAGAGAAAGTCTATCATAAAAAAGAGTTAGACGGATATCCGTTACTTTTCTTAGGAACCGAAAAATATATGCACTACCATGATAAATCTTTGTGGGACGAGGTTTATCTTAGTGATGAGCAGCTTGATTGGTTAAAGCAGAATCTTGAAGAATATTCAAAGAACGACCCGAATAAACCCATCTTTCTGTTTAGTCATCATGTGCTGAAGGACAGTATTTCAGGCTCCAATCAATCCCCCTATACAGGTGATTACCTAGACCAAGAAAAATTAGAAGCCATCTTAAAGGATTATCCGCAAGTCATTCTTTTTACAAGCCACAGTCACTGGGATCTTAATCTTCCGGATTGGGCAGGTAAAAAGGTAGTTGATGGTGGAGATAAGCGTGGATTTACTGTTGTGAACACAGCTGGTATTCAAATGGGCTGGGCATCAGCAGGTCCTAATGGTGGCGAAGTGCAAACAGGCATTGATTTTAAACAGGGCCTTCAGGTTGAAGTGAACGGAAATGATGTAAAAATAAAAGCGTATGATTATAAAACAGATAAAGTCATTAAAGAGCTGGGTGTGCATAATGGTACGGTTGCTCAATTACCACCTAATGTTGAAGCTGATGATGAGAAAAATGTGCTCATTGGTGCTACCCAGTACATGGAATACTCTGTGAATGGAAATGGAAATGGGAATAGTCGCTGGATGGACTATGATCCGAAGAACCCTCCAAAATTTGAAGGAAACCAAAATGTATTCGTTCGGCATAAAGGTGAAATGAACCTGGAGGATGGATTGTCTAAAAAGGTGACTTTCAAAAAGTAATGTCTGAATAGAACAGAGCGTTGATTTTATCAGCGCTCTGTTTTTTTTGCGTACACCAGTTATATTTTAATTCAATTATTAATTCGGTAGAGCAATAAAAAAACTCCTGTATAATCAGGAGTTAGTTATCGTATTGAAATGCTGACTCAAAAGAATCGTATAAGGAAGAAAGATAGATATCTTTTGCGACGTTCATTATTTATTTCCGATATAACTCTTTAAGGATATTTAATCCTTTTAATTGGTTTTCTTCATCTTGCTGTAATAGCAGCGAGTTAATTTCTAATATGATCTCATTATCTTTTTTACCTAATGATATAAAGTCAAAGAAGTCGAGGTTAAGCGCTGTTGTAATTTTTTCGAGGGTTTGCACGGTGAAATTGCCTTCTCCTCTTTCCAGTCTGCCTATATAGCTAAACGAGGACTCGATTTTTTCGGCAAGCTCCTCTTGAGTTAAATTCTGGCTCTTTCTTATTTCTCTTATAACAATGCCTAATCTCTCTGCAATCGGTTTATCCATATATATCGACTCCTCTTATATAAGAAGTGTAGACAAAAGCCAGTCGATATTGGAGTCACTAAAAGGTTTATTATATATTAATTATTGTCCTTAAAAGGTTATGGTCCTTGGAAGGTTAATTTGATAAATTGTAAATATATCCGAATATAGTAGTAGATGGTTCCCAAAGGTGTTTCCTAACAAAGTGGGTTTTGTGCAAGAAGCTAGCTTTATGATTTAATTGACAGGCGTTAAATTAATCTATACTATTACTATTATTATATGGATATACTAAATTATGGATGCTCCGAATGCGGATATTCTTATTGGAGGTTGTTGAATTGATACATACAACCACGATACGATCAGAGTTGGATACTCACCTGAAAAAGACGGGATTAACTATAAATCAATTTGCGGAACTATCAAAAATAAACTCTGGGACGTTAAGCACTATTATTAAGGGTGTACGCCCCATTGCTATGCAGCAATTAGATCGAATGGTAGCGGCCATGGGACTTCCCGAAGGTAGCTTTTATGAGCTGTATGCGGAGGAATGTTTTGCTTATCCGCTGAATTGGAGAAGACTAAAGCCGTTTTTGTACCGCTGTGCCGAACTGGATAAGCTGGAGTTAATTCAGAAGATTGTTCGATACATGACGGATAACCTAGCTTATGTGCCGATGCTTTTTGACACAGCAGAGGATTTGTTTAATCAGGGTAAAAATTCAGCTGCCGCAATTATTTTTGAATCAGTAGCTGAAAGTGAGAAATATCAACATTCTGAACGGCTAGCCTTGTGCCATTACCGCCTGTTTACAATCTCACTAGGTCATGACCAGGAAAAAAATCTGCGAGCAGCTACTAAATTTGAGGGATTTGTCGAACGTTTAGATGAGGTAGATCAGCTTGATGCGTTGAAGGATTTGGCTAATACATATCTATCACTTCGGCAATGGGGAAAAGTCAATGAGATGGCAAAAGAAATGGGCAGAAAGGCAACGATTCAGTATAATCATAAATACAATCAGACCAGTAGATATGATCTACATAAAGAGCCTAAAAGACCATTGTTTTTGTATATTATTTACTCGTACTTACTATGTTCGGCTGTTTGTGACGAACGAGGTGAATACGAGGAAGCGTTAAAGTATGTTTCATTATATTCTGATTTGAGTTGGGTCAGGGAGGAAACAGAGGAAGCACTCCGTCTCAAAGAAGAATTTGTCATGCTTGCTGTTGTGAATACATGTTTATATCAGCTTATGATGGGACAAATTGATGTTTTGCCACAGTATGTAAATTATATTGAATCAAGAGAGGCTGAGATTCTTCCGGCACTAATTAAAATTGTTCAAGCTGCTAATAAATATAATTTTGATATAGATTTTATACTTAAGAAATTTGAAAGCCAGATTTCTGCATTTGCAGTGAAACAGGCCGATATTGGAACATACACCTATCAAGTGGTGGCCGATCGATATACTTGTTTCTTAAGCGAGTTATCTCTTTATTATTTGCGTAGTCAGCGATATGATATCGGTATAAATATCTTGTTGGATTGTCTGGTATCGGCTATTGAAATTCACCATGATAGTGCTATTCTTAATTGTGTAAAAACATTTGAGAAATTTAGAGATGTTACATCTGTAGAAGCACAAAATAGATATAATATTCTAATTAGCGAGGTGCCATTCAAATGAAAAGAAAAATTGCGTTATGGTTAGCTACTTTGATTGTCACTATGTCTATCAGCATTCCATTACATACCACTGAGCCACTTCCTGTTCAGCAGTATACCCATGGTGGTGGAGCATATTAATTTTGTGATTTATATGCGAAGACGTTCCTGTTACATAGGGGGCGTCTATTTGTTTAAGAGACCAAATTATATTATAACACTCAAAAAATTCAGTGTTGAGGCAGTTACTCAAAATGATGGAGAATCAAAAATTACATTCACAAGCCAAAGGAATGGGGGAGGTACCTCTAAAGCATATGTTAACTATGTAAGTTGTGTCGGTTTCTAGTGCGAATGTAAAGCGAACATAAAATACTCGGTGGATTCGCACCACTTTAAAACCTTATTATGTAATAAAACGGAAAAATATGGATCTTTTATCGAGACTTATACGGATTAATTATCTGTTTTCATCTGTAATATTCGTTTTTTTAGTTATTACGACTGAAAATCGGAGTCGCACCCTACATGGGTGCGTGGATTGAAATATCGAAATAATAAGTTAGATGAGGTTCGGAAGCTTGTCGCACCCTTTATGGGTGCGTGGATTGAAATTTTATAGCTGGGGGGAATTGCCCTTCCTTATTTAACCCTTGAATGGATCATAGAGAGTATTAAGTCGAAATGGTTCGCTTTTATCAATGGTTACACGGGTTACTTCTGCATATGTATTACCTGTAGGAATGCCTTACATATCTATGAGTGAAAAAATAACAATGCCCAAACGATTTCCTATTGGGAAGCGAAAGGGCAGGACTAGCCTTCAATTTATATTAATGTCCTTGTTGCATTTTAAAATCTAATCATTATTTCAGCGGCTTCTCCAGATGTTCTTGCACCCAGATAGGATAATATTCATTGGTCCAGATTGTTCCGCCATAGTACTGGACTTCCTTGACACAAGCGAGGAACGTAACCGCATCAGTTGTGTCATATCCCACGGTAAGTTTCCAACCCCTGTCTGCCCCGAATGGCTTAAAGGTTGTATGTTTTCTGCCTCTCCTTCAAAACCCCCAACCTCAACAAAACACAACCCGAACCAAAAAAAACAAAGAGGCTGTCATGGCGTAACTTCTATAATGGAGGTTATTAGACAGTTGAGCCGATTTACCGGCCAGTGAGGAGGGCGTGTATGAAGCGGGATGAATATATGGACGGGGCAGGACTGGAGCAGGAAAGGTCGAATGCTCTTATAAGCGATAAGTTGGTAAGTGATCATGACCGTAACCATCGGATAGCCTGGTGGAGAGAAGCAAAGTTTGGGCTTTTTGTCCATTGGGGGCCATATTCGATGCTGGGCGGGATGTGGAACAGCGAACGGGTGGATGCCAATTATGCGGAGCATATCCAGTTAAGGGGAAAGATTCCGGTGGCCGAGTATGCGGAGGCCGCAGCCGGGATGAACCCGGAGGCTTTTGATGCGGATGAATGGGTGGCGCTGGCTAAGCGGTCCGGGGCAAAATATCTTATCGTGACGGCTAAGCATCATGATGGGTTTGCGATGTACGATTCCAAGGTCAGCGATTATTCGATTACTCGTCACGCCCATTTTCCGAGAGATCCGATCAAGGAGCTGGCAGAGGCCTGCGAAGCGGAGGGGATTCGCCTTGGAATCTACTATTCCCATGCGATGGACTGGCATCACCCGGATTCGCAGGGGAACACGCTGGATTACCCGGGGAATATCGGCGCATGGGATCTGCTGGAGGAATGGATCGAGAATGACGATAAGCGGGAACGCTTTGAGCGTTATCTTCACGAGAAAGCTCTTCCTCAAGTTGAGGAGCTGCTGACCGATTATGGTCCGATTGGTTTGATGTGGTTTGATTGCGGTCATAAGATCAGCGACGAGCACGCTGCGTGGTTCTATGATCTGGTACGCCGGCTGCAGCCGGATTGCTTGATTAACAAGCGGCTGCGGGATGACCGGTTTGCGGATTACGGCAATCCGCATGATAACCAGCTCCGGTTCCATCCGGTGCAGCCGGACTGGGAATCGATCCATACGCTGAATGATTCCTGGGGGTTCCGATATGACGATGACCATTGGAAGAGTCCGGATGAATTGATCGAACAGCTGCTGCGCGTGGCAGCCACGAACGGTAATCTGGTACTGAATGTCGGGCCGCTCGGAAACGGAGCGATTGACGATACGTCAAGAAGCTTGCTGGAGACAGTGGGCAGCTTCTTGGAACGGAGCGGCGAGGCGATATACGGCACGAGTGGCAGTCCGATCGGTACGCCACAGTGGGGTTATTGCACATGGAAGCCGGAGGAGAAACTCTTGTACCTGCTGGTGAGAGAATGGCCGCAGGACGGTTTCCTGATACTGCCTGGTCTCGCTAGCCAAGTCCAATATGCCAGACCTATTGGAACGAGAGCGAAGGAGGACAACCTGCCGATCCGACAGCTTGGGCCATGGGACTGGCAGATTGATGTACGTTCGGTACCTCAGGACGCCTATGCGACTGTGATACAGCTGCAGCTGGATGGAGCACTGGAGACGAATCTCACCCCAAGGTTTATATCCGAGATGGCGAATACGTTCTGGGCTTATGATGGCATTATCGAGGGTGATGGCCTGCGATACGATAATGGAAAACGGGGTCATGACGGCGTTACCGGTTGGACCGCTCCAAATGCGGCTGTTCAATGGACGTTCCGTTCGGAGGAAGAGGTGCCCATCCAGTGCCGAGTGATCGTCACCTTGTCCGCTGGAGCGGATCAGGCAGGAGGACGTTATGAGTTGTCTCTGGATGGACAAAAGCTGGCTTGTACCGCTTACGATACGGGTGGGGACGGATGCTGGGGAGAATGTGAAATGGGTCAACTGACCATTCTCTCGGCAGGCATACATCATCTTGAAGTACGGGGACTATCGTTGGTTTCTGATTCCTTAATGAACTTGCGCAAGGTTACGCTACTGCCAATAGAGAGGGTGTGATGATTCATGAAAATCGTATTTGATCCTGCACCGGTTGCAGGAGGTTTTCGAATGCCGGGTTACTGGATATGGTGCGGCAGCGTCATCAAGGGTGAGGATGGCCGATACCATATGTTTGCTTCGCGCTGGCCGAAATCTTTGCCCATGCATCCCGGCTGGCTTGCGGCCTCGGAGATCGTTCGTGCAGTCTCCGACCATCCGGCCGGTCCGTACGTTTACGAGGAGACGGTACTTGGGGCCAGATCGCCGGCCTATTGGGATGGATGCAGCGTGCACAACCCGCACATCGTGAAAGTTGAGGGCTCGTACGTGCTCTATTATATGGGCACGACGTTTCCGTTTCCGCTGCCTGAAGAAGGGGAGCCGCTGCTTCCGAATGATCCGCTCGTCGTGGTTGCCAGGGCGAACAAACGGATCGGGGTTGCGACCGCTCCTTCCATAACCGGCCCTTGGACACGGAGGGATCATCCGGTTCTGTTGCCGCGCCCGAATTATTTTGACAGCTTCTTGGTGTCCAATCCGGCACCCTGTGTTCATACCGATGGCACCGTGCAGCTCATCTATAAATCCCGTCCTTATGTAGGGCATTCCTATGGCAACATGCAGTTGGGTTTGGCCTGCGCCGAATCGGTGTACGGTCCTTACACCCGTAAGCCTGAACCGCTGTTTCCCCCAGCCGTTCATATTGAAGACCCCTTCATTTGGCGTACGGCACGCGGGTACGAAATGATTGCCAAGGACATGGATGGCTCCATCTGTGGGGAGCGCTATAGCGGAGTCCATGCGTGGTCAGCGAACGGGGAACAGTGGAAGATGACAACCAAACCAGGGGAACCCGTATACTCTCGCAGAGTACGGTGGGACGATGGCACGGAACGGTTGATGGGTAACCTCGAACGGCCGTTTTTGCTCATGGAGGACGGACGTCCGGCCTGGATGTTTGCTGCGACTTCAGACGGGAGCCGCGGGTTTTATGATTGTTCTGAGACCTGGAACATGGCGATTCCGATTCGGGAGATTACGGAGAAGGACGACGAATAAAATCGAACCGTATCCGATTAGGAGCATGATAAACAGTACCAAAAACAGACGGTCGACCACCGTCATGCGATGCGCACGATGCATGGGGAGTGTGCGTGGTGTGAAATGCCCGATTACTCTCAGCGGCCCATGCTCTCATGTACGGCTGCGTTTTACTTCTCCGCTCACTTCCCCCATAGCTCTTCCGCTTACCATGGCCGGATAGACCATGATAGCAGAAGGGCTTTTTTCTCTATTCCGCCTCAAATCCCCATCTTAAAGTGCGTGTCAAAAAGGTCGATTTTCAGCACCGAAGCTTATGCTTTCGATGTGCGTTTTTTCAAAACGCTTCAGTTGGATGAAGCTAGGGACGTCAGGAGCGGAGCGTACGTTTTGGGTACGTGAGCACCTGAAATGTTTCCGCAGGAAACATGCTTCGGAAGCTCCTACTTAGGCCCGGCTGAATTCAAGATTCGATGCCGAACTGCTTCCTGATTCGCTTCGTGTTAGATATAGGATTTATAAGTTATCAACGGAACTGATGAAATTCTATATCGCAAGAAAACCTACCTCTGCATCGCGGTCGCTCATCCTTGAAGTGGCCTCGATAGAGGTTTTCTTATCAAAAGCGGACTTTTTG
>NZ_PDHM01000009.1:22949-248747 GCF_002573715.1 Paenibacillus sp. EZ-K15
CACAATCGTAAAAAAACACATCGACAAACAAATGCCGCCATTGTTGGCGAGGCCCTCCGCTTATACGATGAATACGAAGGAAAACTTACAACGGGAGGTCCATATGGCGAACATCAACCCAAGCACGCGGCTAACACCGTCAGCGCGGAGCCGGGAATGGTTATCCAGCTTTCGCAAGTACAAGGCGATATACCTCATCTCGATTCCGGGCATCCTCTATTTTCTGGTATTTAAATATGTCCCTTTATTCGGCAGCGCCATGGCTTTTCAGGAGTACAACTTATTCAAAGGCATATGGGAAAGCCCATGGGTGGGGCTGGATCAGTTCTACCGCATGTTTCAGTACGAGGAGTTTCTGCGGATCTTCTGGAACACCCTGTTGATCGGGATGTACAGCATCGTATTTGCTTTTCCAATCCCTATCATTCTGGCCCTCCTGTTGAACGAGATTCGCCTCGTCCTGTACAAGCGGGTGCTGCAAACGGTTATCTACATGCCGCACTTTCTGTCCTGGGTCATCATCGGGGGGATTGCGGTGGGCATTCTGTCTCCGACCACGGGCATCATGAATCAGATTCTGATGTGGGTGGGACTCGAACCGATTTACTTCCTTGGCGAGGAAAGCTATATTCGCAGCATTCTGATCGGCTCCGGCATTTGGAAGGAAGCTGGCTGGGGAACGATTATTTACTTGGCGGCGCTGGCCGGGATCAACCCGGATCTGTATGAAGCTGCACGCGTAGACGGCGCAAACCGGTGGCGCCAGACCCTGGCGATTACGATTCCGTCGATTCTGCCAACGATTATGATTCTGTTTCTGCTAAACATCGGCAATTTCCTCGATTTCGGGTTTGAGCGGGTGTTTGTGTTCCTGAATGCCTTGAACGAGAATAAGGGCGACATTCTGGATACGTACATTTACCGCGTCGGTCTGCTCGGACAGCAGTACAGCTACACCACAGCCATCGGGCTGTTTAAATCTCTCATCGGGCTGCTGCTCATTGTGGGCGGAAACGCTATAAGCCGCAAAACGACCGGAAATTCCTTATACTAGGCAGGTGACCAAAACATGATAAAAAGATCAAAAGGTGAATCCGTATTCGAAATTTTCAACTTTATCTTCCTGGCCGTTGTGTCGGCTGCCATGATATTCCCGATCCTGCACGTTGCGGCGCAATCGCTCAGCAGTGATGTGGCCATTTCACGGGGAGACGTTGGCCTGTGGCCGGTTGAGTTTACGCTCTCCAACTATGCAATCGTCTTGAACGATACTTCCGTATGGCGTTCCTTTCTGATCAGCGTATTCGTGACTGTCGTGGGGACCGGGATCAACTTGATTGCAACGGCCTCGCTGGCCTATCCGCTGTCGCGCAATGAATATCGGGGACGAAAAGTCATTCTCATGCTCGTGCTGGTTACTTTTATCTTCAGCGCGCCCCTGATCCCGAATTATCTGCTCATTAAATCGCTGAACATGCTGGATACGGTATGGGCCCTGATTATTCCGGGCGCGATCAGCGCGTACAACCTGTTCATTATGCGCTCGTTCTTCATGAATCTGCCGAACGAAATTATTGATTCGGCCCGGATCGACGGGTGCGGGGAGCTGCGGATCATATCGAGCATCGTGCTGCCTTTGTCCAAGCCGGTCATGGCGACGATGGGATTGTTTTACGCCGTTGCGCATTGGAATTCGTACTCGTCCGCTCTATACTATATCAATAGCCGTAAACTATTTCCGCTTCAGGTTCGTCTGAGAGAGATCGTCATAACCGATCAGATGGGAGAGATGGACACCACGTTCGAGAATCTGGCGAACATGTCCCCGGAGGGCATCAAGATGGCCACGATTGTAATCGCTACGCTGCCGATCATCCTGGTCTACCCGTTCCTGCAGAAATATTTTATTAAGGGCATGCTCATCGGTTCGATCAAATCTTGATCGTAAAAGAACACAATCCCATAATAAGAACGCCAATACTGCATATGAGGGTTATGAGCTACGATGAAATGGATTTAACGAAAGCGCTTACCTCATGAATGAGCCACTTGTCTATTTTTTTGTGAAAAAGGGGAGAGGTTGATGAAAAAAAGTTGGACGGTCTTACTGATCAGCGTCATGATGATGTCACTGCTCGCGGGGTGCGGGGGGAAAGCGGAAGAAGGAGCAGTCAGTCCCAAGCCGGAAGAAACGAAACAAGGTACAGACTCGAGCAAGCTGGCCTTCTCGATTTCATTCTCCACGGGCGGCAACACCTACACCGAATCATCACCCGATATCAATAAGGACAAATGGGTGCTGAAGCTGGAGGAGATGACAAACACGGATCTCGATATCCGCTTGATGTCCCATAAGGAATTTGATCAGAAGATGAGTCTGATGTTTGCAGGCAACGAAATCCCGGACGTTGTGGGGAATATGCGAGGAGGTCCAACGACAGGATCGATGTCAGGCTCGGTGGAAGCCGGGGTGTTCATGCCGCTGGATGATCTCCTCAAAGAGCATGCTCCGAACCTCATGAAACTGGTTACCCCGGCCGCATGGGAAGAAGTATCGTATGACGGCAAAATCTACGGTATCCCGGCCTGGCTGGAAAATCCGTCGCGCCGCGCCACGTTCATTCGCACGGATCTAATGGAGAAGGCCGGCATTAAGGAAGCGCCTAAAACCGCGGAAGAGTATCTGGATATGCTGCGTGCCTTTAAGAAGCTGGGTGTAGAGCACCCATACCAGTACCGTGAGGGCTTTAAATATGCGGATACCTTCCTTGGGGCGTATGATGTGCTGCCGTTCCAGTTCATGGAGCTGAATGGGGAGGTCGTACCGAAGTTCTTCGATGTCGAGAACATGACCAAGGCGCTCCAGACTTATAAGACGATGTACGATGAGGGGCTAATCCCGAAGGATTTCGCTTCGCTCTCCCAGGATGATTACGGACGCAATATTAATGCCGGCAAATCCGGGATGTGGGCCTCCAACGGCGAGGGGCTGATCGGGTTCCGCACCAAGCTGAAGGAAGTGGATCCTTCGATGAAGGTGGATATTTACCCATCCCCGACTGGATCGGACGGCAAGGGCGGACTCGGCTTATACAGCTCGGTATCGACCACGTACTATATCAATAACAAGGTTGGAAAAGAGAAAGCCATCGAAATCATTAAATTCCTGGATTGGATGCTGACGGAAGAAGCCGATATGTTCTTCTCCTTCGGGATTGAAGGCGAGAATTACACGATGGAGAACGGGAAAGTCAACTATAAGTGGCCTGTGACGAAACAAGAGGTCGATGAAGCGGGCTTCCGGGCCAACCAGCTGTGGTTCGTTCATGAGCTAACCTATAATAAGAAGCAGACTGCCCTTACCGAGGATGGCCAGGACGTGATCAAGGCTTTCAGCGATGTGCTGAGCAATGAAGGCCGCGGCGGCATTACGTTCATGGCGAATCTGAACAGCTTCTCCAAGTTCCCGGATCTGGCTTCGACCGGAGATACGGGACCTAAATTCATCCTGGACAGCATGGTGAAGATGATCTACGGCAAGCAGCCGATCTCCGATTGGCCGAAGGTGCTGGAGGAATACCGTGCCAAGGGCGGGGATGAGATCATCAAGGAAGCGACGGAGCGCTGGAAGAACAAGGAGAATGTGGTAGACCGTACGAGATAACATCCAAGATAGGAAGTAGGGCATCTCCTGTTTGTTCCTAAAAGCGTGTACAATAGATCCAATATGTAAGCGTTTAACCTAAATGAGCGAAGGATGAAAAATCAAGGTATCCGCCGGTCTTACCATTACAGGTAGCCGCTGCGGATACCTTATTGTTCCATTCGATGTTTGCCTCATCCCTTATTCTTCTACATACAGGAGGCTAAAATGATATGCGGTTGCTTATTGCTGACGACGAACCTGTAATCCGAAGAGGGCTGGTCAAGATGGCGGAGACCTACCGTCTGCAGTTTGATGCCATTGACACGGCCGTGAATGGTGAGCATGCGCTCTCACTGATCAAGGAATTCGAGCCGGATGTACTGCTGACCGATATCCGCATGCCCCGAATGGGCGGACTGGAGCTGTGTCAGGAGCTCCATGAGCAGTATGGGCATATTCAAATTATCGTCATATCGGGTTATGGCGAATTCCAATATGCGCAGCAATGTCTGGCTTATGGGGTTAAACACTATCTGCTAAAGCCGGTCACCGGCGTGGTGCTGCACCAAACCTTTGACGCGATTGTCAAACACCGCAATAAAGGCATTGTCTCGCTGGCTTCCTATGTCGATTGGATTGAAAATATCGGGCAGGAGATCTGGATGCTGCAGACCGAACAGCTCGATCGCCTGTTGGTGGATTGGAGGGCGCATCTGCAAGCGGCGGGACTTAGTGTCCCACAGCTTCAGCAGCTGCTGGATGATGCGGTGGGCATGATTTTCCGTCGTCTCGTCTCGAAAGGATATATGGAGGTTTCGGTGATTGAACCGATCGGTCACCATACTGTGCAGGAGCAGCTGTTGAACGAATTTGAGCTGAGGGTTAAGCAGATGACTGCCGATTTGGTGACGCAGCGGTGGGGGAATTTCAAGAACCCGCTGGATGAAGTGAAATCGTATATCGACACGCATCTGTCCGAGGAGATCACCCTTGAGGAAGTGGCGGAGATGGCCGGTTATACGCCGACGTATTTCAGCGCAATGTTTAAGAAGATGACGGGCGATACCTTTGTAAGGTACCGGATTCACCGGCGAATGGAGCGGGCGAAGGAGCTGCTGGCCCTGCCGCATATGCGGATCATCGACGTGGCGGCGAACGTCGGTTACGAGGATTATCCCCATTTTACAAAAATGTTCAAGAAGGTAACGGGACATACGCCGACGGAATATCGGACGATGCTGGGCTTTAACGGATGAAAAATAAACTGTACCGCAAGCTGTTTCTGTACTTTGTATCCATCATTGTGCTGACTACCTTGTTGATCGGCATCGTTACCTACACGCGCTCATCAGCTGAGCTGGACCGCCAGCTGGACCGGCATATGTCGCAAATCGTGCAGAATGCCTTGAACCATACCGATCTGTATATTAAATCCTACGACCGTACGATGATCTCTTTATTGACCAACCGGGAATTGAAGAAATTCGTGGATTTGCCTAACCCGGCGGACCACTATGATTACTATCACATCAGCTCCACAATCAAGGATACGGTATTCCGTCCCCTCATGGAACGGGGGCCCGAGCTGCTGACCATGTATCTCCTGTCTTATAACGGACATGCCACGTACAGCTTCGGTTCTGATTTTACGGCTCCGGTATTCAGTGCAGAGGAGAAGGCAAAGCAGCTGACGGATCTCCGCAATACCACGAAAGATGAAAGCGGTCTCATGATTCATACGGAGAGCATTATACCTGGACGCAGCGGTAGTGTAGTACGCATGACAAGACTGATCAAGGGACTATCCTCCACAGCGGAAAAGGGCGTGTTAGCCATGGAAGTACGTTCCCAGGAGTTATCCTCTCTCTGGAAAGGAATTGATCTGGGCGAACGCGGATACTTCTATATCGCGGATGCCAGCGGCCATGTAGTCTATCAGCCTGAGGGGCTGGAGCATAACGCCTCGTCTCCGGCCGAGGATCCGAAGCTGACTGCCGCCATCATGGGCGCGGACGAGGAATCCTTCAAATATACGACGGCCGATGGAGAGCAGAGAGTGTTCATGACGCGGATGTCCCCCTATTCCGGATGGCGCCTGGTTGCTTCGATGCCGCTGGAGGAGTGGCGCAAACCGATTGCCAGCATCCGCTCGACGGTATGGACGATCGGCTTGATCAGCCTCGTTGCTGCTTGTCTGCTTGCTTATCGCTTCACTCGTTCCATAACCCAGCCCATCCAGACGATTATCCGCGGGATGCGTCAGACGGAGCAGGGGCGGTGGATTCCCTTGGAGCTTCCTAAACGCGAAGACGAGTTGACGGAAATGATGCAGCGGTACAATCTGATGGTGACCCGGCTGTCGGAATTAATCGAGCGGGTATACGAGACCGAGCTGCAGCAGCAGAAGACGATAATCGAACGGCAAAATGCCGAATTCCAGGCGCTTCAGCTCCAGATCAATCCGCATTTTATGTATAACACGCTGGAGACCATCGTATGTTATGCCGAGGTTGAAGGCTCATCGGAGATTACCGAAATGGTGTCCTCACTTGGCTTTATGATGCGATACTCCTTGCTGACGTCCCTCGAGGAGATCACGGTCGCGAATGAGCTGAACCACGTCTTGAACTACATGACGATCATGAAGCATCGGCACGATCTGGAGTTCGATCTTCGGGTGGAGGTACCCCATGAGCTGCTTCTGTATAAAATGGTGCGGTTGACGCTCCAGCCGTTAATTGAAAATGCATTCCAGCATGCCTTTCCTGACGGAATCGAAGCATCGCAGCACATCATGATCTCTGCCGGGTGCGATGATGATTCCTTCTGGGTCAGCGTGAAGGATAACGGCATCGGCATGACGGATGAACAGCTGCGCGAGGTTACGGCACGGCTATCTTACGAGTATGACCACGTGAATCATGTACCTGAATTCTCCCTGAACCTTAATGGTACTGGAGGCATTGGGCTGCTGAATGTGCATCGGCGGATTCAGCTGGTATTCGGCGAGAACTACGGACTCCGTGTAACCTCGGCAGGCGTGGAGACAGGAACCACCATCCGCATGGTCATGCCATGTCCGCCGCGTGCATAGCACAAGGCCTGCTTCCGGATTGGAGGTCAGGCCTTGTGTTTTTTGAAGAGATAAGAAAGGTTAACCTTCAGAGGCTTACTCTTCTTATCCCGCAAGAATGACTGGCTTACTTGTTCTCCGCTTGCGGCGTGAGATGGATGGATACGCCGCCGTACACCTTGAGACGTATCTTGATGGTATCCTTGGCGCAGCACGTTTCCGTGTGAACCTCAATGGGAGGAAGAATGGAACGATATCGGTATTCGTCCGCTTCCGCCTGTTCCTGATAGATCATGGCTTGGTAGGCTTGGTCATCTTCAAGGAAATCCAGCGGAATCTGGGCATCTCGTCCTCCGGCGGCGCAAATGGAGGCGACAAACCATTCTGTACCCGATCGTCTTGCTATCGTAACGAATCGGCCCGGATAACCTTCCAGCAGCCGAGTCTCATCCCAGACGGCTGGAACGGCAGCCAGCAGCGGCTTGCCCGGATGATCGGCGAATACGGAGATCGCATCAGCATAATGTTGGATGCCGGATTCGAAGAGGATGGCTAGGGCCAGTTGAAGCCCTTGGGTTGTGTTGGTCCGTCTGCTGAACGTGACCGGCGTAAAATCCATGGACCCGATCACGTTCCGCGTAAACGGCAAGGTACAGAGATGAACCGCGTTAGGCCCTTCGCTCTGCGCCCGGTAGTATTCCGCACCGTAAACGCCTTCTCTTGTCATCACGTGAGGCCATGTCCGGTGTTCGCCGCTTGGTTTGGTGGATCCATGAAAATTAACCATCAGGCGATGCCTGGCAGCGGATTCCGCAATGGCATCATAGACCTGGAGCGTCTCTTGGTTGTCGCTGTCAAAAAAATCGACCTTGATGCCTACAGCGCCCCAAGATGCCCACAGGCGTAATTTCTCCTCACGGAGTTCCTTCGTATTCAGTCCTTTATAATGCGTCCACAGCCAGATACCGACGCCACGCTCCTTCGCGTAAGCGATGAGCTGCGGCACGTCCAGCTTGCCTTCCCAGCCGCCGTCCACGACGCTGTACTCCCATCCCATCTCGGCGGCAAAATCGACATGCTGCCGTTGAATATCCATATCGCCGCAGGAATCGCCTTCCGCGTACCAGGACCAGGCCGCTCTGCCCGGGGAGATCCAAGAGGTCTCTTGCAGCACGGGCGGGGGACATAGGTGTGTCGTTACCGATGAAGACACCAGATCCCCGAGCGATCCGATGATCATGACACGCCAGGGCGTCGAAAGCGGAAGCTGCGAAGCAATCGGCGTTTCCTGATCCGGGGCGAAGGAGGTTCGGAGCTTCCGGCAATCGTGCTCATCCGCTGCGAGATGACTGGCGCCATATCCGCCGTCCACGGCAGCTTCTGTCAGCAGCAGCCATTGATCCTCTGCCGATTGGACCAGCAGCGGGAAACCGAAATGCCTTCCCCGAAGATGTTCCGGCATGGCATGGTCGTAGGTCCGTTCATAACACCGCATGAACGGCTGTCCCCAGACGTTGAGCATCCGGTCCTCCGGCAGATGGAATCCGGAGACCTCGTTCTCGATGCGAATATCTCCTTCTCCTTGCAGCTCATACCGGTATGCGACGCCGTCTTGAAAAGCACGGAAACGAATCTTCACCTGATGATTCTCGACCGAAGTCAGGAGCACCAGCTCGCTTGCCTCGTAAGACTGCGATTTTTGTTTGCCGGTCACAAGTTCGTAACGCTCCGTAATCGTGTTGTGCTCAACCCCTTGAATGCGTATGCCTTCCTGAAATTTGTATTTGTCGGTTATCAGTCCGAGCGGCGATCTTTCAAGAACCCGATCCCGCTTGTTCATCACCGTGTAAAAGAGGGGGCCGTTATGCTCCTGTTCCAGCGTGATATGCAGATTCCCGTCAGGTGAATGAAGCTGCGCATGAAACGGCGCTGACGGAGACTGGGATAGCTCATGATCCATAAACGATACTCCTTCCTTGTCGCTCCAAGAATGACGTATTCATTGCAGCCTCATTGTAACGGACAAAGCGAAGGGTTAGCATACGGCTCCGTTCGCTCCAGGTTGTGTTTTCTTACGTTGTGTTACTCCATAAAAAAACACGGCCATTCCGCAAGTTACGGCATGGTCCAGCGAGCAAAGGCTGTTTTATCATAGAAGCATATCAAGAGGTGTTTGAAAGGAGGGCATCATGTAATCGCTGGTGGATCGTAATCACTACATATGACAAAGGATGGGTGATGATTGATGAGACAGGTACGCAAGCGTAACAGGCAGGTAAGAAGAGGAGGTATTATACTGCTATTGGGTATTCTGCTGTTTTCGTTCGGCAATCCGCCAATACAGGGGGAAACGGCTGCACCGGATGTGATGGAACGGGTCAACCTGGCATGGAATAAGCAGGCGACGGCCAGTTCCGAGATCAGCGGGCGTGAAGCTGGGAAAGCGGTTGATGGCAGCCGTGATACCTACTGGCAGCCGGCGAGCACAGACCGTGAGGACATGAGTGTATTCATACAGGTGGATCTGGGGAGTGAGCAGTCCTTCAATCAGGTTGTCCTGGATTTAAATCGGGGAGATAATCTGGGAAGTATCGAGATAGATTACTCCCGTGATGGCGAGTCTTGGAGCAGAGCTTATACGAAAAACGGGGGTATTCGAGCGGACGGTCAGGAAGTTATGACGTTTGATTTCGTAAGCGCTTCCCAAATTCGGGTAACGCTGCTGCTGAGCCGCAATCTCAATGTTCAGCTTAAGGAGTTGGAGCTTTATATGCAGGATGGAGATCAAGGGATTCCGTCCGATGTAACGGAGCTGGCCTTTGTGAAGTCGGATGGATCCCCTTATAACAACAATGAGGAACTGACATTGGACATTGGAGGCACATCGGCCGTGGAGGTGCGCGGCAAACGGGTCAGCGGGGAATGGATTTCGCTGCCTCAAGGCCAGGTTCAATATCATGTGGTGGGAACCAGCGCAGCGGTGACTTCCGAAGGTTCGGTAACCGGGACCAAGGTAGGCGCCACTCGGTTATATGCGGAAACCAGCATCAACGGTCAAGCGATCCGTACGCCGGATTTCTGGATTGTGGTGAAGGATGATCAGGAGTTCCAAGATCCGAAATACATTGCCTTTAGTTCGTTCGCGCATAAGGCGTTGGTCCAGAAGATTGGCGAGGCGGCGATCTTGGGGGAAGGCAAGGAGCTACCCGTCGTAACGATCGCTCCGAATATGGATGGAACCGTAACTGCCAGATGGTTCAAGGACGATCAATCCAGAGGCTCGCTGGGCACGAAGGCGCTGCAGGCAGGGGTAACGCAATCGATAACGCTTCCGGGAGGGATGAAAGTACCGGGCACGTACGAGGTGCGGATGACTTTCCAAACCACAGACGGGGGAACCTACTTCGACAGCTTGTTTTACACCGTCATGCCCAAGAAAGGAATACCTGAAGGTCAGAGTCAAATCGCCTTTACCGGAAAAGACGGAAGGATGGTGTATGTTCCCGATTATAAGGGGAACCGGATCATAGATTTCTCAAACGTCGGTTATATGGGTGGCGGTGTGAAACTGCCCGACGTTCAGGCGAGAATTGCCGTACAGCCGACCGGCGGGGACGATACGGCGATGCTGCAAGCGGCGATTGATGAGGTGTCCCGGCTGCCTCGTGACGCGGACGGCTTCCGAGGGGCAGTGCTGCTGAAGAAGGGCACGTATCTGGTCGGCGGTTCCCTGAACATTCAGGCCAGCGGGGTCGTGCTGCGGGGTGAGGGCAAGAGTGAGGACGGCACCATCATCCGCGGCACGGGAACAACGGCCAGAAATTTGATTGTGGTCGGTGGAACCAACGGTGCAGCTGTTGTTGACGGGACGGAGACGGACATCCAGGATCTGTACGTTCCGGCAGGCTCCCGATCCTTCCATGTCCAGAATGCCTCTGGTTATCAGGTGGGCGACACCGTTATTGTTCGGAGAATCGGTAATGACCGCTGGATTCATGAGATCGGCATGGATCATATCTATATGCGGCCAGGGACCGGGGGAACGCAGCAATGGTCCCCGTTCAATCTGGATTTTGACCGCGTCATTACGGCCATCGACGGCAACCGGATTACGGTGGATGCTCCATTAGCAAATGCCATTGAACGTCAATGGGGTGGAGGCAAGCTGTTCAAGGCGACGGATGAATCTCGAATTGAACTGGTTGGGATTGAGAATATGCGCGCCATATCCGATTTTGATCCGAGCAAGACCGATACCAAGATGGATAACGATGTTCTGGATACCCCGTATTATTCCGATGAGGCACATGCGGAGCGCTTCATTATGATGAACAGCGTGAAGAATGCCTGGGTGCGCGAGGTGGACGGCTACCATTTCTCCTACGCCTTGGTGCAGGTCGGGCGGCAGGCCAAATGGGTCACCGTGCAGGACAGCGAAACGTACGATATGGTCAGCGTGATTACCGGCGGTCGTCGTTACAGCTTTTTCATCCAGGGGCAATTAAATCTGGTGCAGCGCAATTATACGGAGACTTCACGTCATGCTTATGTTATTGAGAGCCGCGTACAAGGACCGAATGTCATGTACGACAATAAGGCGACTCGCGAATACAATACAAGCGAGCCGCACCATCGCTGGTCCACGGGCGGCCTGTACGACAACGTCAGTGCGCGTATCAGCGTTCGCGACCGTGGATGGCTGGGCAGCGGACATGGTTGGGCGGGAGCGAATTACGTCATGTGGAACACCGAAGGCGGGCTTGTTGCGCAGAAGCCCCCAACGGCACAAAACTATGTCATCGGCCACATCCCGACGGAAGACGGTTTGAATGTGAAACCGCTCGTTCCGAATGATTATGATTCAAGACCGCGTGAGGACGGATATTGGGAATATGCCGACCGGCATGTAGCGCTTCAGAGTTTATTCGTCCAGCAGTTGAAGGATCGTCTGGGTCAGCAAGCGGTGGATAATCTGGCCCGTACGCCTGTGGGCGGCGGTGCGATAGATATACCAGAGCAGCCTTAATTATATATAGCGAACAGGGGATTATCAGGGGAAACGCTGATCGTCCCCTTCTTCGCGAAGAAGGGGAGACATGTATGAAGATGGAGAAGGTGGAGAGGGAGACAACAGGAAGAGGTACGGAATGTTCTCATGGTGGACATCAAACGGAGTCTGATCGTACAAGACAGCACGGCAAGATTGAGGCGGCAGGGCATGTAACCCCCTGGCCGCAGCCTGACACATCTGTAAGTCGGCGCTTGCGGTTATGGTATGTTTCCTCCGCAGCCGAGTGGAATGAAGCATTGCCTATCGGGAATGGGCGTTTGGGCGGCATGGTCTTTGGCAAGACCTCGCTTGAGCGGGTGCAGCTCAACGAGGATTCCCTCTGGTATGGTGGTCCGGGAAGGGGAGCCAACCCTAACGCCACTGAATATTTGAGCGACATCAGGCAGATGCTGCGGGATGGACGTCAGGCCGAGGCCGAGCATCTGGCCCGGATGGCGATGACTTCATCCCCGAAATACGAGCAGCCCTACCAGCCGCTAGGCGATCTGCTGCTCAAGTTCCTGGATGCCGAGGAAGCGGTGGAGTATTATGAGCGAGAGCTGGATTTGGAGCGGTCCATGGTGACCGTATCCTATTCTTCGAGCGGCATAGGTTATCGCAGGCAGTATTTTGTCAGTGCGCCGGATGGCGTGATGGTGATTCGCCTAACTGCCGATCGGCCGGGAGCGCTGACGTTTGCGGCAAACCTGATGCGCCGTCCTTTTGACAGCGGAACGGAGTCGTTAGGGCATGATACCTTGCTGATGAATGGCGAATGCGGCGCGGACGGCATTACCTTCTGCACGGCACTGCGTGCTGTCGCTGAGGGAGGAAGCGTTCGAACCATCGGTGACTTTCTCTCGGTTGAAGGCGCGGATTCGGTTACGCTGCTGCTGTCAGCCCAGACGACCTTTCGGTGTCAGCAGCCGGGCCAGGTATGTCTGGAGCAGTTGGATCGTGCGGCAGGCATGTCGTTCGAACAGCTGAAAAGCCGTCATCTGGAGGAGTATCGGGAGAAGTTTGAGCGGTTCTCGCTAACTATTGGTTCCAGCAAGAAGGATGCGAATAGAGCGGGCTTAACCGAAAGAGAAGTTGACATTCCGAATGGGATGGATCGCGTTGTCGGTCCAGATCAAGTTGAAATTTCAAATCGAGCAGAAGACGATTTATTATCCCTGCCTACCGATCAGCGGCTAAATCTGCTGCAGGAAAGAGTGAAGACGGAAGGTGCTTCTGCGGAGAACAGCGATCCCGACTTGATCGCGTTATACGTGCAGTATGGGCGGTATTTGCTCATCTCCTGCTCCAGACCCGGATCTCTCGCAGCGAACCTGCAGGGCATATGGAATGACAGCTTCACCCCGCCCTGGGAGTCGAAGTATACGATCAATGTGAACATTCAGATGAACTACTGGCCGGCAGAGCTGCTGAGCCTGGCGGAGTGCCACGAGCCGCTGTTCGACCTGATTCACCGCATGCTCCCGAATGGCCTAGACACGGCTCGCGAGATGTATGGCTGTAGTGGTTTCGCAGCGCATCACAATACAAATCTCTGGGGAGAGACCCGGCCTGAAGGAATATTGATGACCTGTACCGTATGGCCGATGGGATCTGCCTGGCTGTGCCTTCATCTATGGGAGCATTACCGGTTTGGCGGGGATGCGGATTTCCTGCAGGAACGAGCGTATCCGGCCATGAAGGAAGCGGCGATATTCCTGCTGGATTATATGACCGTGGATGAGGAAGGGAGACGGATAACCGGACCTTCCGTTTCGCCGGAGAACCGATTTGTGCTGCCGAACGGAGCCATCGGCAGCCTCTGTATGGGACCTGCCATGGATGCGCAGATTGCGACGGCCTTGTTCCGGGCCTGTCTTGCGGCAGGCCATCTTGTCGGAGATGAGGACTCCTTCCTTGAAGAGCTTCAAACCGCGCTGCAAGAAATTCCGGCACCGCGGATTGGAAGGCAGGGAGGGATCATGGAGTGGCTGGATGATTATGAGGAGGCCGATCCCGGACACCGGCATATCTCGCAGCTGTTCGCCCTGTATCCGGGAGAGCAGATTGATCCTGCCCAGTCCCCGGAGCTTGCCGAGGCGGCTTACAAGACCTTGGAGCGACGGCTTGCGCATGGCGGCGGTCATACCGGCTGGAGCCGCGCCTGGATCATCAATTATTACGCCAGGCTGCAGCACGGCGCAGAAGCGTATGAGCATCTGGTGAATCTTCTGGCTTCCTCAACTTATCCGAATCTGCTGGATTGCCATCCGCCTTTTCAAATCGACGGTAATTTCGGCGGGATTGCCGGTGTCGCCGAAATGCTGCTGCAGTCGCATACGGGAGAGTTAAGGCTGCTCCCGGCTCTGCCCCCGCAGTGGAATAGCGGCAAGGTGAAGGGGCTTCGTGCCCGGGGCGGCTTTGTTGTCGACATTCGCTGGGAGGAAGGCGAATTGACCGAGGTGAAGATTCGAGCCGACAAGGCGGGCGAATGCAGGGTATGGTCCCGTTCATCGCTTGCCCTCATAGAGGAGAAACAGCTTGGAGAGGTTACGCTGACCAGTACCACCATATCCGGAGGAGCATATTGCTACTCGTTCTTGATACAGCAGGGTGCCAGCTGTAGCTGGAGAAGGTCTGCCTAGGATACACATAGAGCGGTTGAAGAATACGTTTAAATTGAAAAGAATGGTAAATCCCTCAGTGAGGGAACAAATATAATGTTATAATAACGAAAATAACCCACTCCTAAGGTTGGCGCCTAAGTGGGTTATTTTCTCATTTCTGACTTGATCTTGGAGGAGAACTCCTAGACCTCAAATACGGATCGATTGCTTCAAATACTAGTGAAAAGTGTGCCGGACGCTTTTTCGTCGTTTCGGATTACGAACTTTTGTCAGGCCAAGCAGGACGGGTTGGCGACTTATTTCCTAAAATGACGCATTCCCGTCCGTTCGCCTCTATTCTTACTGGGCCGTTAAAATTAGCGGTCCGTCTGGCGTGATTGCGATCGTATGCTCATATTGCGCCGACAACTTGCCGTCAGCCGTTCTCGCCGTCCACTGATCGTCGTCGATCGTGATGCGGAACGTACCTTCGTTGATCATCGGTTCAATCGTAAACACCATGCCTTCCTTTAACCGAACGCCTTTGCCGGCTACGCCGATATGCTCGTAGCTCGGCTCCTCGTGCAGGCTTCGACCGATCCCGTGCGCCAGCAGATCGCGTACGACCGAAAACCCGTTCGCTTCCGCATGCTGTTGAATCGCCGACGTTATGTCGCCAAGCCGGCCCCCGGGGATTGCCCGGGCGATCCCCAGATCCAAGCATTCCTTTGTCACCTTCATTAATTTTTGCGCCTCCGGCCGGATATTGCCCACCGCATAGCACCAGCACGAATCGCCGAACCATCCGCCGTATTCCACGACGATGTCGAGCTTCAGCAAGTCGCCGTCCATAAGCACCCGGTTCGAAGGAATGCCGTGAGCCACCACATCGTTGACCGAAATGCAGGTTTCGGCGGGGAAACCGTTGTACCCTTTCGTAAACTGCTTGCCGCCCAGCTTGGTGATGTGTCTGGCAACAAAGTCATTGATTTCCCGGGTGGTGATCCCAGGCTCGATCAGTTTGGCCACCTCGCGGTAGCATTCCGCAATGATTTGGCTCGCCGGCTTCATCTCTTCGATTTCCCTAGGTGATTTTAAAATGATCATCTTTGTTTATCCGCTCCTTATCCATTCTATAATTTTAAAAAACAGGCGATATCCCTGGCCTCCTCGTGCAGCCTTCCGCGGCGAAGCGAAAGCGAGGCGCATCCGACCAAGGCGGCCAGCAGCATTTCCGCGCGCTCTAGCCGATACGGGAGCTCCTCCGCATTTCCGTCGGAAGTGGCAGCCCCGTCCGCCGCATGCCCGGTTTCCAGCAGCGAGGCAAGCGGCGCAAGCACCTCCCGGCGAAAGGCGGCCGAGAGCGGGGCCGAGCGTGCTTCAGGCAGCGAGGCAAAGCCCTCACCGGCCAGCTTATGCAGCAGGTACAGGGCGTGGTCTTCCGCCCAAAGCTGCAGCAGCCGGACGCCGGCGGCAGCGACGGGGCCAAGCTCTGCGGCCGCGGCCGTTTCGCGGCTTGAATCCGCGGCAGCCAAGTTCCCGGTGTCCGCCGCAGCAGCCAAGCCGAAATGCCCGCCCGCGGGCGCCTCCCCCGAAGCCGAAGCGCGCGGGACCTCCTGCGGGCACTCCGGCGGAACCTTCAGCGGAGCCTCTAGCGGGGCCTTCAGCCATCCCCCGGCCCGCTCCAACGCGTCCCATAGCAGATCGTAGAGCAAATCGCCCTTATTGCTGTAATAATGGTATACCGTGCCATAGCCGAGTCCCGCCTGCGCGGCCACATCGCGGATTTCCAGTAAAGGCCCTTTATTCAAAAACACATCGGCAGCGGCTTTCCGGATTTGCGCCAGACGCTGCAGCCGGATCTCTTCGTTTTTTTCCTTCGTGCGTGGAGTCATCTCGTCCGTTCACCTCTTTTATTTTTGACCTACTCTCATGTCAATATAAAACATCTTCTTGCGAATAACAAGAGATTAGTTGGAGGATTTCCGGCTCAACCTAGAAATCGGTGCTTGACCAACGGGTTAGCCTCGAACGAGCGACCCATAATGGAGTCGAAATAACTTCACCTCGTATTTTTCCCCTATACTTATTCTCTCCCATCCACTCCACTTATGGCTCCTGTACAATATTTATTGGGCAAGACTCATGCTTGGGTCTATGTGCGGAAAGGGGTGACGTTGTTGAATACGATTCATATTCACAATGGTGTACAGATGAGAGGGCTAGTTACTTAAGTCGAAGTGTAAGTCCTCTCAGGCTGTAGTGGGAGGAAAAAGAGTAGATGATGAAGTTAACAACGATGGTTTGCGGATTAACGGCAGACAAGGTAGCCCGCGAACTCATCCGCAACTGGGAGTTTGACGAGGGAACACTGAAGTTCTGGCGGGCAAGCTCCAACTTTGTGTATGTGTTTAACCGCAGCGGAGAGCGATATTTCCTCAGGTTTAATGATGAAGAGGAGAGCACGATCGAGCAGACAACGGCCGAGCTGGAATTTATGCGGTATCTGGTTAAGAACGGCTATCCTTCTGTCGCGCCGGTTTCCTCTGTGAACGGGAATTGGATCGAAACGATTCAGGCACCCGAGGGACATTACCACGGCGTTGTGTTTTCCGCTGCTGCAGGGATTGCATTAGATGGCAATCTCACGACCACCCAGTTCAAGGACTGGGGAAAATCGCTCGCAAGGCTGCATACGTTATCCAGCCAATATGAACCTGGAAGTGTAAGACGCCGAAGCGCAGAGAACATATTGCACAAAATAGATCAGGTACTTCAGCGGCATCCCGAGGAGCAGGATGCTGTTGAGGAGCTTCACCGGGTTAGTCTCTGGCTGCAGTTCATGCCGTCGTCGAGACAGACGTATGGCTTAATCCATTATGATTTTCAGTTGGATAATATCTTTTATGAAGCGAAGGAGCGTACTTTCCACGTTATCGATTTTGACGATGCGATGTACCACTGGTTTGCGATGGATATCGTGACGGCTCTTGCGGATACCGAGTCGGAGGATGAGAAACGGGTTTTCCTGAGAGGGTATCGCTCCATCCGTAGCTTGGATCACGAGCTGGAGGCGGAGTTTGCACGATTTCGCCGATTCGACCGGCTGTACGGATTTGCCAGAGTGCTGCGTTCCTTGGAGGGCAGCGATCTGACGGATGTTCCCCCTTGGTATGAGGGGCTTCGAATGAAGCTGTTGCGCTACTGCGAGAACGATAGGCAGGGGTTCAGGGAGCCGTGGTAAAGGCCCGATCGTAGTGAAGGAACCAGTCGCTTTAGGATAATCGAGCCAGACAACCATATCGCTTACGCAGGTCATGGACTGCGAGGCTGCCAGTCATTGAGGTCCAGTGTTGCAGGTATATAACAAAAAGGGTTAGGTAGAGGGCATGGACGCCCGATCTGCCTAACCCTTTTTTTCACAACCCTCAACCATATAAGTACGACTTCACGTCCCGCCCAAGGTAGGCTCTCCATATGATCAGATTGTAAGGATCGTCCCAGTCGATGTTCTGCGGCTCCTCGAACATGCGGTGCAGGCGGTTGTTGTTGAAGATGATGGAGCCGCATTGATCAAAAGCTACCCCGTCTACCCACAGCATCCTGTCGTCGGACAGCAGTTTGTTGAACGAGCGCGTGTACGGTGAATAGTAACCAATCCCCTTGCCTTCGAGCATGGTGTAGAATACATGGCCTTGATTGTCGGCATGCATGCCGTCGGTTGTCGTTCCTTTGCTGCCCAGGGTCTGAACGGAATTCCGGATGATCGAATCGGAAATATTGAAATTCCGCAGCAACCGTGTATCGATAGCGTACAGATTGCGCCCCGTTACCTGGCAGTAGAATAGAGTTCCGCGATCCGCGGATAGTGCTATGCCGTCGGCGCCGATTCGGATCGGCTTGTTGCGGTATACCGGCTCGGTATCGATCTCAAACCGGAAACGGGGCACGTCCTGCGTACTGTAATGACTGTCGAGGACGCGCCGAAATGTCTTCGTTCTCATATTGTAGACGATGATTCCGCCATACAGTGGATGGTCCGGCCAGCCGGAGCCCGAATCGGTAATATAGGCATAACCGTTCCGGTTGTCCACCACGATGTCGTTCAGAAACGACGTCCGGGGCGGGGCGATATCATCCGGAATGATAATGGAATCGAGCAGGCGGTTAGCGCCCAGATCCCAGATGACAAGCTTTTGCGAGCCTTCGGGCGAAGTATCGTATGCGATTTTCCCTTGATCCAGAATCCACATCCGGTTAAGTTCATCGATCTCGTAGCCAAGGACCGATTGCAGCATCCGCATATCCCCCGGCGTATTCCATTCCCAGCTTGGAAAAGCCTCCAGCACGGGCTTGCCGTTCACCATTACAATGGTATTCAGCGTAGCGGGAACCCCTTCCGCCCAGCGCGGCACCGATACATAGAAGCGTCCCTGTCGGTCTACTTTGACGCCTGCGGGCATGCAGTGCTTCCAATATTGATGCTCCTCGAATCGCTGCTTCATCGCAGCATTCGGGAAGTTCCAGTCTAGGCGGTTCCAATGGAAGAGGATCTGGTACGGACTTGTATAGCTATGGGCTTGCTCATCACGAAGGGCGGCAGGCTGCTGCCACTGGCCCTCCATGGAATGATACGGTATACGCATATTTGTAAGACCTCCCGATAACATGCTCGGTTCATCCATTACGGCAGCGATAATTCATTCTTCGCGCTGATTCCTCTGAGTTAGTTATATGCCCAGAGGGATGGATTGGCACCGAAAATATTTACGAAGAGGTCTTTTTTCAGAGAGTACCCGTTACACTTGCAGAACCTTAATCAGATTCGTGTTACCGGATTGACCGATCGGCACGCCGGCAGATAATACGATAATGTCGCCTTTTTCGATGTAGCCTGTCTTGATGGCATTGCGGGTCGCGGATTCGAACATTTCGTCCGTCGTTGTGACCTTGTCGCCTTTTACCGGAATGACGCCGGAGAGCAAGCAGATCTTGGCCAGCACTTCTTCATGCTGTGTGACCGCGATAATCGGTGCTTGTGGCCGATATTTCGAAATCATCCGCGCTGTAAATCCGCTCTCCGTTGACGTAATGATAGCTTTGGCATTCAGAACGAGGGAGGAGCTAACCGCACCCTGACTAATAACCTCGGTAATATCGGCTACTTGCTGTCTGGATTTGAAAGCGAATTGGTCTTTATAATCGATCATCGTTTCGGCACGGCGGGCAACTGCCGCCATCGTGCGCACGGATTCTACCGGATATTTGCCCGCAGCGGATTCGCCCGAGAGCATGACAACATCAGCGCCCTGGATCACCGCGTTAGCTACGTCGCTCACCTCGGAGCGGGTTGGGCGGGGATTGACCTGCATCGATTCCAGCATGTGTGTTGCGACGATTACCGGCTTGCCGGCCAGATTGCATTTATCGATCATCTCTTTCTGCATCATAGGCACTTCTTCGATCGGCACTTCGACGCCAAGGTCGCCGCGGGCAACCATGATTCCGTCGGAGGCTTCGATGATGTCGTCCAGGTTCTCCATGCCCTCTCCGTTTTCGATCTTGGAGATGATCTGTACATGATCCGCGCCGCGTTCCTTCAGAATGCTGCGAATCTCACGGATGTTATCGCCATGACGCACGAAAGAAGCGGCAATGATCTCAATGTCGTTCTCGAGACCGAAGCCGATATGCATGACGTCACGCTCGGTGACCCCAGGAAGTGTTGTTTTGATTCCGGGGAGGTTGACACCTTTACGCGGTTTAAGCACGCCGCCGCTAGTGATTTTACAGAGAATGTCCTTCCCGTCAACACGGAGAACGTTCAGGTCCACGAGGCCATCATCAATCAAAATACGGTCTCCCGGCTTAACCACTAGATTTAATTCGGCATAATTGACCGAGATGCGGTGTGCATCGCCCAGAATTTCTTCTGTAGTCAGGATCAGCTCCTCACCTGGCTTCAGCAGGCAGGAAGCCTCCTTCAGCTTGCCGATCCGTACTTCGGGTCCTTTAATGTCCATCATGATGGGGACATACGTGTTTAATTCGGATGCAGCCTGGCGAATATTTCGGATACGGGCTACGTGATCTTCCGGCTCTCCGTGTGCCATATTCAAACGGGCAACGGTCATTCCCTCCTGAATCATGTTCTTCAACAACTCAATGGAATCGCACGCGGGTCCCATCGTACAAATAATTTTTGTTTTTAGCATGGATGTTTGTTCCTCCTTCGTATTTGCACTCGTCAGCTTTTTGCAGCATTTGAGCTCATTTCAAACTACCCTAATGATCACATTGTAGCCTGTCTTGTCGAATCGTGATATGAAATATAGTACAATGGATGGATTATAGTATTGCAGTGGAGGTGAGTTATGATCACTCCGGTAGAAGTAAAACAAATTAGCGGTGTCGATTGGTATGAAGAAGCTGACAATGAGAAGCGAGCATGGCGCTTAAGCCTTGTGACATATGGAAAATGTGTATATTGGGTGAATGGGGATAAGCAGATTATGGAGAAAGGGGAACTGCTGCTTATTCCAGCCGGTGTTCCGCATTATGGCAAAAGCATCCCTACCGTGACACACACGCAAATCGTGATCCAGTGGACAGACCAGCTATCGACGGGATTATCGGTGATTGAACGAGAAGAAGCATTAAAACATAAACCCGGCTGTTATGAGTTGATCCGCGAACGATTGAAGGTGATCCATCAGCAGTGGCAGGAACGCCCATCTTATTATGGCTTGATGATAGAAGCATTATTGACAGAAGTGTTGATTTATATCAGTCGTGAGTTGGACAAGGGCGTCATCACACCGGAGAAGCACCTGCATGTGGAACGGATGAAGTCTTATATTGAGCGGCATTACCGTGAGAAAATAACGAAAGAGGAGCTGGGCGATGCGATCGGCAAAACCCCCAATTACGCAGCGGTACTCTTTAAGAGTGTTACGGGGCAGACCATCAGCCAGTACGTGCACGCCCAGCGGATCAAACGGGCAGTGTATTTGTTAACGGAATCGCAGCTGACGGTACAGGAGATTGCCGTATTTCTCGGATATCAGGACCTCTCCTACTTCTATAGAATTTATAAACGAGTCACGGGCAGCGCCCCATCGGATTTATTGCTTGAGCGTCCACGAACGATCTAGGAAATTTAACGTAAAAAAGAGGGCTGCGCCCTCTTTTTGATGATTGCTATTTTATTGAGCAGCGTCATTTTCGAATAACTGCTTCACATACTGCCGCAGTTTCGATTTATCTACGCCGAGCACTTGTGCCCGTCCGGCTTTCTCGTTGGTCAGCAGTGAGAACGGCGGAAGCTGCTGCTGGTCGATTTTATCCATATTCACATCAAAACCGAGAGCCATCAGCTTCAGCATTTCTTTGGGGCTTAGATCGGTTTCGATGTATGGCGCAATTGAATCCAGGATGCTGGGCAGCTTGATTAATGAGCCCGTGGTCTGCATCTTCTTGGCGACTTCCGTCATGAGAATCCGTTGTCGTTCCGTGCGGCCAAAATCGGACTTCGCATCGTGTCTGAATCGAACATATTGCAGCGCCATCTTGCCGTCGAGATGCTGCAGCCCTTGTTTTAAATCGATGTCGTACATATGCTTGTCCGCTTTGCTTGTGTAATACATGTCTTTCTCCACTTCTATGTCGACTCCGTCAATGGCGTCAACCAGGGCTATGAATCCAACAAAATCGGTGTAAACATATTTATGTATGGGCAGGTCCAGCAGATCGCTGATCGTTTGTCTGGTCAACTCGATTCCACCGTAAGCAAATGCCGAATTCAGTCGTCCTTTGCCATGGCCGGGGATGTTCACATAGGTGTCTCGCAAAATCGAGAATAAATGGGCTCTTTTCGTGACAGGATCGATGGAGGCCACCAGCATGGTGTCGGATCTGCCGGCATCGTCTCCCCGGGAATCTCCTCCAATCAGGAGAATATTAATGCGTTCTTTACCCTCCCACTTGGGTATTTCGATGATTTCCTCCGACGCAGCGCCCGAGGTTTCCGTTGGCTCCGCCGGATTCGAAGCGGTCGAAATTTGGTTTGAGAATTGTATGATAGCGTAGGTATAGTACGAGATAATCCCCAAGATTCCAACGGATAATAAGAGCATGGTGTATTTTAACCATTTCTTTTTCATAGTTCCTATAACATCCTTTCTGTTGTTCTACTGCATAATTGACCATTCTAGCAAAATAATGAACAAAAATCATATTTTCCCGGAAAAACGATTCGGAAAAGTCGATATATTCCGGTCGGATAAGCGGGTTGACTCTCCTCCAAGGGGAGACCTTAGACTGGAAGTCGAAGGAGGGAACCATCGTATGTTATACACGGTAAAAGAGGTTTCGGAGCTGTCCGGGGTGACGATTAAAGCGCTGCATCATTATCATAAAATCGGTTTGCTTCTGCCTGCCGAGATCAGTGAAGCGGGTTATCGCTTATACGGTACTGCCGAGCTGGAGCGATTGCAGCACATTCTGTTTTACAGGGAAATGGATTTTTCGTTGGACCAAATCAAGGCACTGATGGAGAAGGCCCCTGAACGACGGAAGATGCTGTTACAACAGGAGAAGCAGCTGATGGATCGCGCAGATCGATTGGATACGATTCTGAAAACCTTAAGAACATCCTTAACCAGTACGGAGGAGGGCAAGCACATGGAGCCTCAGGAATTATTCAAAGGTTTTGAGAGCGAAGAAGAATGGAAGGAAGCCTTAGCAGAGCAAAATGAGCACCTGAAAGAGCAGTATGATGTGGATTTGCTCGAGGGTGAACCCGTTGATGTGCCAAGCATGAACGAGCAGGCAAGGGAAGCGGCTGCTTTTATGGCAGGCATGGCAAATGCGTTGAAAACGGGGATCAAACACGATGATGTGCGAGTACGGGATTCGATTCGGGATCATCTGCAGTTTATGAATGAGCAGGGCCACGCCTTTACGGCTGCGGATTTTGCGGGTAAAACGAAGTTTTTTCTGAGTGATGACTTTCATCTCCGGATGCTGGAGGAGCAGCAAACGGGGCTGGCTTATTATCTGCATGCGGCTGCGGAGGCGTATGCGCATCTGACGTAAATAGGGTGATTAAGCCGCGCGGGTCGCGGCTTTTATCATTTTTTAAGGGACCATAGAACACGAGATAATCATGGCTTATTACGGACTTGGTACAGGTCCATATGTGGTGAATGAAGGAATCGAAAAGTAGTGATGAACAATGGCTAACAACAACGGTAACAAAATGAGCAAGGAGTTTTATCAAGAAATCGGCCGTAAGGGCGGAGAATCCCGCGGCAATTGGTCTAATCTCGATTGCCAGATGCCTTCAAGTTATCTTGATTCAAGTCCACCGAGCCGCCCACAGCTTCATTTCCTTGCAGATGACATGCAGGTCCATGCCTTTCGGCGTCAGCGTGTATTCCACCGTAACCGGAACGGTAGGGAATACTTCGCGTTCAAGCACGCCCTGTTCCTCCAGATGGCGAAGCGTCGTGGTCAGTGCCCGCGGACTGACATTCGGGATTTGCCGCTGCAGCTCGCCAAATCGTTTCGTGCCGCCAAAGAGCTCGCGGATGACGAGAAATGCCCATTTTCCGCCTAAGACCAGCAATGTTTTTTCGATATTGCATTCGATATGTTCGGGAGTTTTCGGTATGTAACTGCTCGATTTATTTCCCATAACGATAGGCTCCTTCCGGTATTCTATTAACTATACTCAAGTATATCAGCTATCCTTCTTATAATATAGTGAAGAACATTTCACTCCTTCCCTGAGAATAGGAACTACTTTAAAATAGTAAATGTAGCATCCAAGTAATTCTATTGAAGGAGGAGTTACCATGAAATACAGAAGATTAGGACGCACAGGTCTCAAGGTCAGTGAGATCAGCTTGGGAAGCTGGCTTACATACGGTGGTTATGTTGAACGCGAGAATGCGGTTAACGCAATTAAAACGGCTTATGATCTGGGCATTAACTTTTTTGATACGGCGAATGTATATGAGAAAGGTGCAGCCGAAGTGTTGGTTGGCGAAACCCTGAAAGCGTATCCGCGCGAGTCTTACGTGCTGGCGACAAAGGCATTTTGGCCCATGGGCGATGGCCCGAATGACCGCGGCTTGTCCCGCAAGCATATCATGGAGCAGGCGCATGCCAGCTTGAAGCGGCTTAACCATGATTACGTGGATATTTTCTACTGCCACCGTCATGATCCGGAAACGCCGCTTGACGAGACGCTTCGCGCCATCGACGACCTTGTTCGCCAGGGCAAGGTGCTTTATGTCGGCGTCAGCGAGTGGCAGGCATCGCAAATAGCGGAAGCGTTGACGGTAGCGGATCGTTACCTGCTGGACCGCATCGTGGTCAATCAACCCATCTACAATATGTTTGAACGTTACATTGAGAAGGAAATCATTCCGCTGAGCGAGCGTTCCGGCATTGGGCAGGTCGTATTCTCTCCGCTGGCGCAAGGTCTGTTAACGGGCAAGTATACCTCAGTTTCCGATATTCCAGAAGGCAGCCGTGCCGCGAAGCTGGAATGGATGCGTAAAGGCATTACCGAGGAGAAAATCGCGAAGGTTCGCGAGCTGGAGAAGATTGCGGCAGAGCTAGAAGTATCCGTAGGCAATCTGGCGCTTGCCTGGATTTTGCGCCAGCCGAACGTAGCCAGTGCGCTTGTCGGCGCAAGCCGTCCAGAGCAGGTAACCGAGAACGTGAAGGCTTCCGGCATTGAGCTCAGCGAAGATGTTCAAACTCGCATTGAAGAGATTTTGAAATAGGGAAGTAAATCGATTAAGAACCAAGACGTTTATCGCATGGATCCTTGGGAATAAGAGAATCCGAGGACAGGTAGAAAGATTTATATAAGTTGGCTTCTGACTTGGTTCAGGGGCCATCTTTTTTTCCGTGTCTCTATGGCTAATGAAGCCTCCCTCTATTAGAAGACATTTTCTTGTTGAATTATATCGTCTACCATTTATAATACTCTCTAGTAATGTTATAATACTCGTTAGTATTATGTTACTGAAATAGGACAAATGTATTAGGGGGAAGCAGCAATATGCAAAAACGAAGGCGAATGGCATCCGCGAAATGGTTGAAGGTGATGTTGTCCATTCTAATAGGTTTAGAGGTTGTACTGGGTGTACTCGCGGCTCCGAAGACGGTTAGGGCTAATCTTTCAGACGCTCAATATCTTGGGGAGATCCGTCTATTTCCTTACCAGAACGGTCCTGAAGGGTGGATATACTGTGCAGGGCAAGCGTTAACGATAAGTCCGGAAAATTCGGCTTTGTATTCTCTATTGGGCAACAACTTTGGCGGGGATGGCAGCAAGACGTTTGCATTGCCTGATTTACGGGAGGAAGAACCGATCCCGGGCATGGGGTACTATATAGCGGCTGAGGGATTATATCCGAGAGGCAGTGACTTGACCTCCAATACGATGCTGGGGGAGCTTCGACTTTTTCCCTACAACATGGAGATGAATGATAACTGGGTGACGACTAATGGCGCAACTTTACGCGATTCTGAACCTCTATACAGTATGTACGGTACTACATTCGGCCAAGACTGGCAGGGCAGCTTTAAATTACCGCAGATTAACCCTGTGCAGCCCAAAATCCGGTATTTCTCCGCCAAGGCCGGGATACATCCAGGCAGCGCCCGTGAGGTGTATGTCGGCGAGATACGCATTTATCCTTTGGAAATCCCAGGGCTAGCATCCTATAAGGCAGATGGCAAGCTTGTGGATGTTGCAGCGAATAGGGCACTTTATGAGTTAATCGGCAACAAGTTTGGGGGAACTCCGAACCAAACATTTGGAATTCCTGATCTTAGAGGCAAACTATTGACGCAGTATTATGTATCCCATTACGGATACGTTCCAACCCTGCAGCAAGTTCAGCCTGTAAGTGTTTCCGACCAATATACAACAGCTGTTTCCACACCATTAACGGTGCCGTCCCCTGGGGTGATGAGTAATGATTCCAATGTTCTGACAGCCAAAATATTGAATCCGCCTGCTCATGGAAAGATAACATTTCATAGGGATGGTTCCTTTGCTTATACACCGGATGTCGATTTTGTTGGCACAGATTCTTTTACATATATAGCGAGCAATCATAATAAGAGCAGTGCCCCGTCCATCGTTAACATCAACGTTATAGAGATTGAGCCGACGATAAGTGGAGTAACCGATGGAGGACTTTATAATCACGAAGTGACGCCCGTTTATACCAATGGCACGGGAACGCTGGACGGGCAGCCTTTTGCCAGCGGTACGACCATTCGCAAAGATGGCCAGTATAAGCTGGTTGTCGAGTCGCCTCACGGCAAAACGGTCAAGGCCGATTTTGAGATCGACCAAACCGCACCTCTGGTTACAGGCGTGGCGGATGGAGGCCAGTATGATCGGGAGCGGCAAATCTTCTTTAATGAAGGGAACGCGACGCTCAATCAGCAAGCGTTCCAGAGCGGAGACAAGGTAAGCACAGAAGGGGAATTTGATCTCGTCGTAACCGACCGTGCAGGGAATAAGACTCAGGTTCATTTCTCGATCTATTTTCCAAAAATCGTGACGTTTGACAGCAGCGGGGGTTCGCCCGTGGTGGATGCCGTCGTCCCTTATCATACGGCGGCAACTAAGCCCGTTGATCCAGTGAAACCCGGTTATGCCTTCGGTGGGTGGTATATGGATCAATCCTTCCAGCTTCCATTTGATTTTGCGGCACCGATTCTGGCTAACCTGACGCTGTATGCCAAATGGATCGATGTGGATTCGCCTGTCGTGGTGAATCGGACGCCTGCGAATCTGGCTGATGATGTGTCGATCGAAACGAAGCTTGAATTCAAGTTCAATGAACCCGTAACCGGAGTTAGTGGTAGGTATATATCGATTATGAGTGCGATGGACCATCACAAGATCGAGTCGATTGAAGTAACAGACAGTTCTCGCGTTAGGGTGGTCGATGAGAAGGTTGCGGTAAGTCTGTCTCAACGTCTGTCGTACTTTACGCGTTATTATGTAGAGATAGATGAGGATGCATTTCAAGATGCTGCAGGCAACTTCTATGCAGGCATCAAGGGTCCTCAAGATTGGAGCTTTACAACGGAAAAAGAATCTGTTTCAGCGCCGCCTGCTCCTGCAAGCTTGAGTGCTAGAGCTGGAGATGGTGAAGTGACCTTGCAATGGTCCACCGTAACGGGGGCTACCTATTACGATATTTATTCCGGGACGGAATCCGGCGTATATGGAACAGCACCGATCGCAACGGTTACGGATACTACGTATTCAGCAGGTGATTTGCTGAACGGAACGACTTATTATTTTGCAGTTAAAGCCGGAAATGATGGGGGCTCCAGCGCATTTTCAGAAGAAGTGAGCGCAAGGCCGGCCGGTGCCGAGATTCCCGTTCCGGGCGATGCGGATTTAAGCGGATTAGCATTATCGCATGGAACGCTCGCTCCGGCATTCAACCCTGCTGTCACAAGCTACATTAGCCAGGTTGGAAACCGTATAACGGAGATCAGCATAACGCCGAGCGTTTCCGATCCTCAGGCAAAGGTGACAATGAACGGCAAGGCCGTATCCACCGGGCAGCCGTCAGATCCGTTCAGCCTAGCAGTAGGAAGTAACAGCATTCATCTCGTGGTTACGGCTCAGAATGGGACGACAAAGACTTACTCGGTGGACGTGAACAGAGAGGCAGCGGCTTCCCCTGAGCCTGAACCTGGGAATCCTCCCCATCCCGGTACGCCAGGCGGTGGATCTGGCTCTCCTGGAGGTCAAGGACCAAGCGGTGGCGAGGGTTCCCAAGCAGGTCAAGGGGGCGGTTCGGGGCAGAGCTCCATAGAGAGCAGCCGCGTAACGTCTTATATAAATGATGTATTACAGAACGGCATGATATCATCAACGTTAACGAAAGAGAAGAATGGGCAGGCCGTGTTGACTGTCAAGGTGAACGGAGACAGACTGCAATCACTGCTGATCAAAGAGAAGAACCGACGACCGATTGTGCGGCTTCACGCCACGGACGATCTCGATCAAGCCGTGCTGGTCCTGGACAACCAGTCCGCAAAAGCGCTTGAAGGAAGCAGCGCAATGATCGAATTCGAGACCTTGGCAGGAAGCGCCCGTGTTCCAGCTCAGGCAATTTCAGAACAGCTCGGCAAAGCTGCGGCAACCAAAGAAGGAACGCTTCATCTCGTACTTACCACAAGCGAAACGGCGCTCAGCGCAAAGCTGAAGCAAACCGGGAATGCGAATGATCTTGGTACAACATATGGTTTCATTGATGTTAAGGTCATATCCTATGATCAAGGGAAACCGGTGGGCGGAGATTCCTATTCTGCTTACGTGGTGCTTGAGATTCCCCTCCGAGAAGGATCCGCGGCAAAAGCCGTGACAACCGCCGTGTGGTTGGATGAAAATGGAAATACCCATCATGCGCCAACCCGATTGGCAGCACGTGAAGGCAAACCTTACGCTATCATCCAAGGTTTGAATAATGGTACGTATGCCTTGGTCAGCCATACCGAAGGATTACCGGATATGACAGGCCATTGGGCTGAGGCAGCGGTGAACGAGATGGCGTCACGTCTCATTGTAAACGGCAGAGATGCTGCCGGGTTCCATCCGGATGCACCAGTCACCCGTGCGGAATTTGTCTCCATGATGGTTCGCTCACTCGGTTTAACAGAGCAGGGAAGCACCAACACATTTCAAGACGTAACTTCCCGGGACTGGTACTTGGGGGCCGTATCGGCGGCAAGCAAGAGCGGACTTATTCACGGCTATGCCGACGGCACCTTCTTGCCGGATAACCTGATATCAAGGCAGGAGGCTGCGGTCATTTTCGCAAGAGCCCTAAAAATTGCAGGGGTTGCCCCGATATCCGGCAGCTCGGATTTGGATGCTGCGCTAGGTTCCTTCCAAGACGGTACCGAGTGGGCAAGTTGGGCGAAGGCGGCTGCAGCGGATGTGGTCGGAAGTGGAATCATGAGCGGTTATGATGGTAAGCTGAGGCCGCACAGTAATATGACCCGGGCGGAAACGGCAATCATGCTTCTGCGGATGCTTTCCGCATCGGGGATGATTGGAAATGTGCCTGCTAAATAATAATGGCTTATCGAATATAGAAAAAAGAGCTGCGCCAAGGGGAATTCGTTCCTGGCGCAGCTCTTCTATTTGAAATAACGCTGTTTAAACCAGCCGATAAGTCGCGAACGGCTTGGCATAAACAAAGTCGTCGCTGATTTCATCCAGGCTGGAACCCAGTGCCTCATCGATCTCAATCTCCAGGCTCTTCAGGTTATCGTCCAACTGCTCTGTCTTCGTCGCGCCGACTATGACAGTGGAGACGGCAGGGCGATTCATCAGCCAGGCTAGGGACAGGGCACTTGGGGAATGACCATGCTCTGCAGCCAGCTGACTGACTTGCTGTGCGAGCTTCAGATTGCGATCTTCCAGGAAACGATTGAAGTTAGGGTCCGTTTCCGCACGGGAGCCGGAAGGCGTGCTTGCGCCTTGACCGTATTTGCCGGTGAGAATGCCGCCAGCCAGCGGGAAATACGGGATGATGCCAACGCCCTGATCGAGGCAGAGGGGAACTAGCTCCAGCTCCGGCGTACGGTCGGCCAGGGAATAACTCGTTTGGGTGGATACATACCGGTCGTATCCGCGCCGCTCGCTGATCCCAAGCGCTTTCATGATTTCCCAGGCGGCATAGTTGGAAGCGCCGATATATCGTACCTTGCCTGACGACACCATGTCATTCAGCGTGCGCAAGGTTTCCTCAAGGGGCGTATTCGGGTCAAACGTATGAATCTGATACAGGTCCACATAGTCGGTTTTTAGCCGCTTTAAGCTGTTCTCCAGCTCTTGCTGCAGATGATAGCGGGAGGAACCGCGTTCGTTCGGCCCTTGGCCGTTCACGAGTCCGGCTTTCGTGGCTAATACGACGTTATGGCGTTTGCCAGCGAGCGCCTCTCCGATGATGCGCTCGGATTCCGAGCCCGCATAAATATTGGCGGTATCGATGAAATTGATGCCATGGTCCAGTGCATGGTCTATGATGCGGGTGGATGTCTCTTGATCGGCTCTTTTGCCAAAAGCGTTCGTGCCAAGACCGAGCTCCGAAACCTTCAGCCCGCTGTTGCCAAGACGGCGGTAGTTCATCTTGATCCACTCCTCTATGTATAGATTTCCTATAGTATAAACATGATCCCGCAATCGATTCAAATCGATCGGGCGCAAAAGAAAGATATAGTTGTAAGATGCTACATCTTTTTGTTTCTTTATCCTAATCGATGAGTGGTTTGTGTCCAAAATGTTGTGCGAAAGCCTTAGGACTCCTTGCGATAGGCTGGATATTACGATAGGATAGTTACGAACCATTTGGAAGGGGGATTATAATATGAATGAAGCGATTTTTAACCAATTGGATTTTGCTAGAGGAGCGACCTTGAAGTCGGTAGAAAAGGTAACGGAGCAAGAGGCTGATATCATCCCGGAAGGATTTGCGAACAGCATTCGCTGGAATCTGGGACACATCTACACCGTGCATGAGCAGTTCGCATTTGCAACGGCGGGCGAGCAGCCTCGTCTTCCGGAAGGATTCGAGGCATGGTTTGCAACCGGAACTAAGCCTGCCGATTGGACGTCGAAGCCGCCTGCGATTTCCGAACTGGTAGAGCTTTTGCAGGAGCAAACGACCCGGATCCGTGAAACCTTCGCGAATCGCCTCGACCAGGCTTCGGCTCATCCGCTGACCATCGGTCCCGTGACGTTCCAAACCGTTGGCGAGTTTCTTACGTTCAGCATGTATCACGAAGGTATGCACACGCAGGTGATCAAGTCTTATAAGAAATTGATAAAGTAAGATGAAAACGAAGCGATAGAAGGGTGCCCCCGCGCATCCCTTCTATCGTTTTTGTTTGTCGCTGCGGTGATCGATCCTTATAATGGAATCAGCACAGATGGGATCATCGATTGGAGGATATGACGATTATGGCGATTGAAATCGAACGCAAATACCTTTTGGAGGCTTATCCGGAAGACTTGATATCGAAAGGAACCATCGTGGTCGAGAAGGAGCAGTTCATCGAGCAGACGTATTTGGCGCTGGATGGGGACCAGGAGCTTCGCGTCCGCAAAATAACGGATCTGAACACGGGTCAGGTTGAATTCACCCATACGTTCAAAAAAGGGTGGGGCATTGCCAGGGAGGAAGTGGAGTTCGCGATTTCCGAAGGACTCTATGACCAAGTGGTGAAGGCGCATGGCGCGATTCCGCTGACCAAGAGACGGGTGACTGCCCGTTTAGGGAACACGATCATCGAAATCGACGATTATGCGCAGATTCACATGCTGGTGCTGGAGGTAGAGTTTCCTTCCATGGAAGCCGCAGACGGCTTTGTGCCGCCGGCGTGGTTTGGACAAGATATCAGCACAGAGAAACAATACAGCAACAAGAAGGTATGGCGGGATCTGCAGCAGCAAGCTGGTAGGGAATCGTAACGTAATTAGTCCCGAAAGGGATGGCTGACATAGGAAACGTGTGCAGCTAGGATGTGGATACTACGCTTTCTCATATGGCTGTAAGAAAGGCTCTTCGCGGGAGGTTAAGCATGGCCGCTCGCAAGAGCCTTTTTTATGGGGCATTCAACCAAAATCCTGTAGTATGGCTAACCGTATTCGACGATTACAGGGTGTTGTGAGCAGTGATCGACTTTTTTTGACAAAAATATTGAAAACGTTTTATTGTTATAATATAATATTATCATGATAATTAATTATTATATAAAAAGAGATTGCATTCATAAAAAATTCTGCTTGTCAGAGAAGGGAGAGCTTCTTACATGAAGGAAAACCAGCAGCTGCTTGAAAGCTATTTTCCGATTGCTTCTTTTATCGCGGCGATCATCGGACCTCAATGCGAGGTTGTTGTGCATGATATCAGCGATCCGGAACGCTCCATCATTTTTATCGAGAATGGCCATATTAGCGGACGCAGGGTCGGCGATGCATCCACAGACCTCGTGTTGAAAATTCTGAAGGCGGAGGCCTACCGAGAAGAGCAGTTCATCGCGAACTACAAAGCTTCCAGCGCCCGTGGGCAGACTTTCCGATCTTCGACGTATTTTATTAAGAACGGCAGCGGCGAGCTGGTCGGTCTCATGTGCCTAAACATTGACATTACGCATATGGAAGTTGCAGCCGACTGGATCAACAGCATTTTGCAGGGAGGATCGCTTACGCCACCGGCAGCCCTGGATGCACCCAAGGAGGAGAAGCAGTCAACCGAATACCTACAGGGGAACGTGGACGATTTGCTGCAGCATATCATCCAGACCATCCTTAGCAAAATCAGCATTCCGGCGGACCGTTTATCTTCGAACGAGAAGATCGAGATTGTGAAGGAACTGAATGAGCAGGGCGTATTTCTGCTGAAGGGCGGAGTATCCAAAGTCGCCGTGGCTTTATCCATATCGGAGCCTACCGTGTATCGCTATTTGCAGAAGCTGAAATAAGCGGCTTTCATCCTAATAATAATGCATTGCATCCTGAGACAATGGAAGGTGACATCATGACATTTAATTTCGACAAGGTGGTCAGCCGGTTTGGCACAAATAGTGCGAAATGGGACGGGATGGCGCAGAGCATGGGGAGCGATATGATCGCTCTCTCCGTGGCGGACATGGATCTGCCAGCACCGCCAATGGTGGTAGATAAGGTCGCGGAGGCCGCACGTCATGGCATTTACGGATATACCGATCCGTTCCCGCCTTACTTCGAAGCTGTCCGCACTTGGCTTGATAAAGCCTATGACTGGCAGGTCGAGCCCGAATGGATCGTATTTTGTCCGCGCATTGTTCAAGCCGTTTCGGTCATTATACAGAAGTTCACGGAGACCGGAGACAGGATTCTTGTCCACACGCCTGTTTATCAGCCTGTTGCGAAAGCGGTTACGTTAAACGATCGGTTATTGGTTGAAAGCCCGCTTAAGCTAGCGGACGGGCGTTACGAGATCGATTTCGAGGATATGGAGCGGCGGATGCGGGAAGGGGTTAAAATGGTCCTGCTCATATCCCCGCACAATCCGGTTGGCCGCGTATGGACAAAGGATGAGCTTGAACAGATGGCTGGGCTTTGCATCCGGTATGACGCACTGATTGTGTCCGATGATATCCATGCTGATTTCATTCATGAGGGACACGAGCATACCGTCATCGCCAAGCTGTCCGAAGAGGTTGCGAATCGTTCCATTATCTGTACGTCACCGGGCAAAACTTTTAACTTGGCAAGTCTCGAAATCGCTAACATCATCATTCCCAATGATGAGCTTCGGGGAGTGTTTCAACAAGGTCTGCTGCAGGCCGGAATTCATAATCCCACATTCTTCTCCGTGCCTGCGCTCGAAGTCGCATACACTTCGTGTGATGAATGGTTAATCGAACTTCGTGCTTATATCAAAGATAACATGGATTATGCCCGAACATTCATAGCAGATCATATGCCAGAGCTGGCCGTGATCGAACCTGAAGGGACATATTTGCTGTGGATTGACTGTACGGCCGTGAGTTGCCATGAGAAGGATTTGGTGGAGTGGATTCAGGAGAAGGGGCGTGTCAGCGTTAGCTTCGGTTCTTCGTTCGGTTCTGGCGGTGAAGGCTTCATTAGGGTCAACATCGCCACGCCGCGCCATATATTACAAGAAGGCCTGGAGCGGCTTGCCGCGGCTTATCCGCTACAGCGTTAACAACCAAAGTTTAAGAGAGCAGAAGGAATAAACTTCAAAGGCTTACCATCCTTATCTCGCAAGAAAAACTTCCGCTATATGCGGTCTGTCTTCTGAGAAGGTACGTCGATAGACATTTTCTTATTTACATCCAGGGGGAATCCATGATGGCTAAACCAAAAGAAGAACGAATGATAAAGCAGCCGACCATGTTTCTGGCGTTGCTTCCGATTTTTACGATGGTGATTTTGCTGTGTCTTGGTTACGTATTATTTGAGCTGCCGCCCGAACCGCTGATTATTGCATCCGCCATTGTCGCAGGCCTGATCGCGATTAAGCTGGGTTACAGCTACAACGATATATTGGAATCCATCTCGCAAAAAATTGCGAAAACCATGCCTGCGATCTTAATCCTGATTGTGGTCGGATTTATGATCGGTGCATGGATGGTCGGTGGAACCATTCCTATGATGATCTACTACGGCCTGAAAATCATTGATCCGCAATTTTTGTTGATCACCGCTTTTCTGGTTACATCTGTAGTATCCGTATGTACGGGAACCTCCTGGGGATCTGCGGGGACCATCGGGGTTGCCTTCATGGGGGTCGGTGCTGGAATGGATGCCAATCTTGCCGCTGTGGCGGGTGCAGTTGTAGCGGGTGCTTACTTCGGGGACAAGCTTTCGCCGCTCTCGGATACAACCAATATTGCTGCCTTGTCCACTGGCGTTAATCTGTATGAGCATATCGGCCATTTGCTGTATACGACGCTGCCGTCCTTTTTCGTGGCGGGGATCGTTTACGTGGTCACAGGACTGAACACGCATGTATCCAGCGTTGGGGTTCCTGAGAAGGTCACCGAGATCATGAACACGATGACAACGATATACGATTGGAATGTGCTCCTGATCCTGCCGGTATTAATCGTCCTGTACGGCTCGATCACCAAGAAACCGACGATTCCTGTCATGCTGCTGTCATCCATCGTGGCCATGGCGAACGGCATGATATTTCATGGTTTCACCTTGCATGACGTTGTGACTTCGGTTGTAAGCGGATTCGATATCGCGATGGTTCATGTTAGCGGCTTTGATCCCAATACCGTCATTGCAGATATTCCGCGTCTCATTAACCGGGGTGGCATGAGCTCCATGATGGGGACACTGCTCATCTGTTTCAGTGCGATCACGTTTGCCGGCACGATATCGCTGACCAAATCGCTGGAGCTGATTGTGGACAAGCTCTTGAAGCATGTGCGTTCCACCGGCTCGCTGATCCTGGCTACGATTGCAACGGGGCTAACCATGATCGGTGTAACCAGCAACGGACAGGTCTCCATCCTGATGCCGGGCGAGATGCTCCGTGAGGCTTACATCCGGCGCGGTCTCCATCCGAAGAACCTGGGGCGGACGGTGGAGGATTCCGCGGCCATTACCGAACCGATTCTGCCATGGACGGCAGCAGGTGCCTATATGGCCGGTACGCTGGGCGTAGCGACATTATCTTATTTGCCTTGGGCGGTGTTGTGCTGGACAGGTATTATTTTCGCAACGATCTGGGGTTTTACCGGGTTCGGCATCGCGAAGCTTACGCCTGAGCAGCAGGAGGAGATGCTGAAGGAATACGACAATCCGCATAAAGGAAGTCAGAACAAGTCTCATGCGGATGATGCAGGTGCTGCATCTGTCCATTAATGCAGGATGAATATTTCTTGGATCAAGGCAAGAAATCATCAATATAAATGCGTGAACGTATGCGCTAAAAAGGAGAGAACACCATGACACAACAAGAGAGAAAAACCATCGCCACTCAGCAAGCACCCGGAGCCATAGGCCCTTATTCGCAAGCGGTGCAATACGGAAACCTTCTGTTTACATCCGGTCAGCTTGGGATGGAAGCGTCGGGGCAGTTTGCCCCGACGGTAGAAGAGCAGGCGAATCGCTCACTGCTTAACGTGAAAGCGATTCTGGAAGCGGCGGGCTTTGGTATGGAGGATATCGTTAAGACTACGGTCTTTTTAAAGGACATGAATGATTTCCAAGCCGTCAACGAAGTATATGCTTCTTTCTTTTCAGAGCCATATCCGGCACGGAGCGCCGTGGAGGTTGCCCGTTTGCCGAAGGATGGGCTGGTTGAGATTGAAGTGGTAGCTAGCAAGTCGTAACCCCATCGTCCTTCAATGTGCTGAATTAGGGAAATGAACATCATTAGGTTTTAATAAAACTGCCGGGCATGAAGCCCGGCAGTTTTGTTTGGTTTGAAAAGGGGTTACCGTGTTTATTTCGTACGCCCATAATGCTTTCCGTAAGACAGTACCTTATGGTACAGACTTCGATCCTTTAACGTTTTGAGAGGGTATACTTGCGGGCGCGTATTGACTTCCAGAATCCACGGCCTGCCATTGGAATCGACTGCCACATCCAGGCCGAGTTCGTTAAATCCTTTGTAATGGCGGTCAAAATTTTTACCAACGGCAACGCCGAGTCCCTTGAGTTCAGACTCCAGCTGCTGGGTGAAGGCCGAGCCGAAATTGGCACCGTTCATCGTCTTGCTGAACGTTCCAATGGTGCCGCCTTGATTATAATTGGTGGCGACTTTGTTCGGGTTGCCGACTTTGGTGAACAGGGCGGTACTGACCCAAGCTCCCTGTCTGGTCTTCTGAACCATCACCCGGATATCGAATGGCTTGCCATTGCTTTTAGCCAAGCGAATTCCTTTTTGCAGCAAATAAGGTCTGCTCCCCGCAAAGCGATTCAGCTCACGGTACAATTGAGATGAGCTTGAGTACGACGTTTTCGTCGTGTTCAGCTGGCTTTGATAGCCCCTGTCTGTTTTGCGGATTCGGATAATGTTATTGCCGCCCGAACCATCCGTGGGTTTGAAGAAAACCGTGGTGTAGTCGGCCAGCATGGAGTTCAGGTTTTTTTGGCTGAACGGCAATGTGCGCGGCACATATTGTCTGAAATAAGCATCTTCGTTCAACCATTTCGTTTTCTTCCATTTGCTTTTGATGGTGCTGCTTTTATATTTCATAGCTAAGAGGCTCACCCCTCTTTTTTGTTCAGCATATGCCGAAAAAGTAGAGCAAGCCTCCACGATGGCCTTGAACCAAGCTATGTGTTTGAAAACAATTTTTTATCGAAAAACAATAAGATGATAAATAAAGCTGCCGCGACAAGCAGTATCGACGCCGGTATGATAAAGGCCAGCAGGGTTGCCGTATTCTGCATCTGATAATACATCAGCATGCCGAGAGGCATGATCCCGCCCCCGAGGATGCTCGTCCAGAAGTGCAGCGCGGCCGTCTTCTTCATACTGAGTTTTTCTCGAAACACGTAGTAGAACAGGCCATAGGCAAATAAGGTCAGCCAGCCTACCACCAGAATATGGGCGTGGCCTGCAACCATGCTGTAGTTACTTCTCCCTGCCATGTCCGCTCCGATCAAAGCACCGAAGAGTGTATAGATTGCCGCGATACGCATCAGCCACTTACTATATTTTAACAGTGGATATTCCCCCCCCTTGCATCTTGAATCGGTCCCAATATACAAGAGTTATATGAACGGAGCGTGAACAAAATATAAACCGGAATTGAACAGGGAAACATCATCTACTATAATCAAATAGATCTGATCTAGAAGGAGAGAATTTCCAGATGCGAAGCCCACTCATTGCTTACTGTCTTTCGAAGAAAGCTGCAACCGAGGACTATCCATTCGGACCGCTTCCGATCGTCATGAAAGTCGGGGGCAAAATGTTTGCCCTGATTACCATAACGGCAGGAGAGAAGGTTAGTCATATTTCCCTGAAATGCGATCCGGTGATTGCAGAGAATTTGCGCCAGCAGCATGACGCGGTGCAGCCCGGATATCATCTCAACAAAAAACATTGGAATACCGTTACCGTGGATGGCTCCTTAACGGAAGCGGACCTCCACGATATGATTGATCATTCCTATGATTTGGTACTGAAGAGTTTACCGAAGGCTCAGCGCGATGCGATCTCTCAGCGGCTGGTATGAAGCCTGCTGAAATAAATAATCGCCCTGTGGCACAGTGGAGGTAGATAAACATCCACTTGCCAGAGGGCGATTATTAGATGGTACCATCAAACCTATTCCAACCCATCCGCTGGGCGGTTTCGTATTAGAATGGTCTCATGCCCAAAGTATCCACTTTCTCTCCGGTAATATCAACGCCCATACGGCTTGTAATATCGCGGTAGTGACCGGCGCGGCGCTGCACCGGGCTGCCCTCGGTTTCACCGAGGTTGGCTTCTAGGCCGTTCAAGACCATCACGGTCGTACCGAAGCCGGGATCGCCCAGCCCTCTAAACTTCTCAAGCGGGGAAGGCTTCCATCTGCCAACCATCACGTCATGGGCGGAAGGCTTCGGGTCCTGCGGCGTCATCCAGAACAGGATGGCGGTCATGTAGCCGATTTTGCCGTCAGCGGCAACGATCTCCGGATTGTCCAGCAGCACGCTTTTGTCTCCATAGATGATGGAACTGAACAGGCCGTAATTAAAGTTCCAGCTGAGCATGATCGGTCCCCGTCCATAATAGCGTTTATCTGGTGTTCCGGGATACAGCTCAGCGCTGGCAGGATCGACGAAGGCATCCTTGTTGACGCCAGTCCGACCAGCGATGTTCTCGTTCCAGAACAATCCCCAACGGAGCGGTCCTCCCGGAGCGGTAGCCCAGCCTCCCCCCGTTTCGTGGGACAGATTGGCGAGGAAGGCTGCCAGTTCGCGCTTGCGGTCCTTCTTGAACCCTTCCTTCAGGAAAGTGCCGCCATCAATGATAACGGTTTCAATATCTTTGTTAAGGTTCTCAGCCGAATGGAAGTCAGCTGAACGCACAACGAGTGTTTCAACGCGGGCGTCCTTGTCTAATCGGTAAATCTCCTGCGCGGTAGGGGTTCCTTGCCGCGTGTTGATCTTGATCTTCAGATTGGAGACCTCCGCGACCGCGTTCATGAGATTGTCGTATGAGAAATAGTCCGTCTGATCGGCTTTATAGTATTCTTTGCCATTGGCGACTTTAAACCATTCCGCCGAGCCTAGCCGGTAAGGGAACAACGCCTCGAAGTCTTCCTCCGAGAGCAGTGCTTTAACGGCGGCGATCGCCTTCTCCGGTGTGTAATCCGGATCGAGGCCATCCCAGTTCTGGTCGATCTCCTTACGGTTGATTAGCCGGTGCTGCCCGATCGCTAGGGAACCGCCTGGATTCTCCGTGATTTGTGCTGGAGCTGAGGTGCTGGATTTGGTGCTGGCTGCCGGATGAGCGGAAGATGCTTCTGGTTGGGGCGCTTCATCGGATGCAAAGGCATGAAGCGGGGTCATGAGGAGCGCAGCGCCGAGGGCTGCAATCATACTTCGCTGGATCATTTTGCGGGATAACGGATATTTCCACACGGTCATACACATTCTCCTCTGTATCATTGGGATTGGATTACACTGCCATCATATATACGGTATGTTTTTTTGTACATAGTCAGGAAATCCCACGATTTAACGCGCAGTTGACACTGAAGGGGAACCTCTGGCGCGACCAAGCGGGGGAGATGTGACGATAGTCAGGGGATTTGCTGTGGAATCACTAAAGATGCCGTCGAAGATCGAATACCGACATTCGCAGTGTCCTCCAACTTGATGACTAGTTTTTTAACGTAAAAACATTATAATGTTATTATGTCTTGATTCTAGCAATCTATTAATCTATGGAAAGAATGCTTCACTTCATAATGTTCTGTTCATTTGTGTAATTTCATACATATTAGAGATTCATCATCTTATAGACGAAGAAGGTTAACTGACATGAGTTTATTTGTTCGCGAAAAAGGGTTCTACAAAAGCTTTTTCTGGCTGACGCTTGTGATCGGGATGCAGAACCTGATATCGGTCGGCGTGAATTTGTCGGACAACGTCATGCTGGGAGGATACAGTGAATCGGCGCTATCGGGCGTTGCCCTCGCGAACCAGATCCAATTCCTGCTGCACATGCTGGTTATGGGCGTATGCGAAGGATTGGTCATCATGTCGTCCAGATTCTGGGGAGCGAAGGATTTAGGCTCCATCAAAAAAGCGGCAAGCATCGGCATGCGCATGGCCATTCTCCTCAGTATTGTGTTATGGGCAATCGTGTTCTTTTTCCCGCATGAGGTATTGTCATTGTTTACGAAGGAAGAGAATGTCATAGCCGCAGGCGTGGAATATTTACGAATCATCTGTTTCTCTTATATCTTCTTTGCCGTCACCAGTTCCTTGCTGGCTTCACTGCGAAGCGTGGAAACGGTGAAAATCGGCTTTGTGGTATCGTTATCGACCTTGATTATCAACATCTGCCTGAACTATATCCTCATCTACGGGTATTTAGGTTTTCCTGAACTGGGTGTGGCCGGATCGGCTATCGCTACCCTGACGGCAAGAATCATTGAATGTGTGATCGTCCTGGTGTACATTAAACGATTTGATCGCAAAATTTTGCTGAAGATGCAGGATTTCCTGCAGTTCGATATGGAGCTCTTCAAACAGTACATTCGCGTAGGATCCCCGATTCTGCTGTCCAACACGATATGGGGGCTTGCCATGGCGGCACAAACTGCCATCCTGGGGCATATGGGGGAATCGGCAATCGCGGCCAACAGCATTGCGACCACGATTTTCCAGATGGTGACAGTCATCGTATACGCTTCCGCCAGCGCAACGGCTGTGCTGATTGGGAAGACCATCGGTGAAGGCTTGATGGATAAAATCATATCCTATGCCAAAACGCTGCAGATTCTGTATATCCTGCTCGGCTTGCTGACGGGCGCTGTGCTGTTTGTAATTAAGGATTTCGTCCTGGGCTTCTACTCCATATCCGATGAGGCGAAAACACTCGCGCTCCATTTCATGACAGTGTTGTCGATCACCGTAGTCGGAACGGCATATCAGATGCCGGCATTGACGGGCATTGTGCGAAGCGGCGGAGACACCCGCTTTGTGCTTTACAACGATTTGATTTTTATGTGGCTGATCGTGCTGCCCTCCGCGGCATTATGCGCGTTCGTGTTCCATTTATCACCACTCGCCATATTCATTTGCTTGAAGTCCGATCAGATACTGAAGTGTTTTGTGGCGATCGTAAAGGTTAACCGATTCAAATGGATACGCTCCTTCAGCTCATGATGGATAGACGGTTGTCTTAAGGAAAATTGATCAAATAAAAGGAACCCCGGGTCCACGGACCGACCGGAGTTCCTTTTTCGATATTACAGAATGTATAAGTTTTCAGCGAAGCGTAAGCCATTCTGTATCCTCATTTATATGTTTAGGGGGTCCCCGCAAAGTATTTGGAATAAGCATCAAAGCATAGGCTCCACTTTGTGGGGCTATTTGGGATATAGCGTTCAATCCTCTAGCAGGTTCAATGACTGGGCTTTAACCAGAGCCTGCGTGCGGGTAGTCACGCCGAGCTTGCCATACAGCCTGGATAAATATACCCGAACCGTTCCTTCGGACAGGCCAAGTGCAGCGGCCATCTGTTTATTGGCGGCACCTTGCCGGATCAGATGCAGGAGATTCATTTCATTCCGATTCAGCTGCTCCGGGAGAACAGACGGGGATAGCTTGGCGGATGAAGGGTCCGCTTGGGGATAATCCGGAAAATGCTCCAACAGGATGCGTACATATTCAAGCAGCTGATGCTGCTCCGGCTGTAAGCCGCTTTCTTGTCCTTGGTGGTTTGCATACAGCTTCAGCAGCTGGTACATCTCCTCTCCTTCGTCCAGGAAGGAACGGACATAACCGTTCTGTGCTCCAATACGCAATGCGTCGCCAAGGAGATGAAGAGACTGCTTTCGCTGACCACGCTGATATTCCAGCAGCGCTTGCAGGCCTGTGATCTCGATGATGCTGGATCGCTGCTGTTCGCGCTCGGCTTGGGGTTTTAACAGCTCCAGGTGGTGAAGCGCCTCGGCTTCCCTGCGCTGTTTGCCTAACAGGCGAACGAACGCCAGATATTCGGTTTCCCGGCTATAGGTTGGTCGGTCCTTGACGGAAATCGGGAGGCCGGCCGCTTCCTTTCGGGCTTCGGTTATACGCCCTTCCCGAATATAGAGCATGCATCGTATAGCCTTTAATGGAGCAAGCCATGGGCTCGCTTTCCTGCCGAGGACAGCGGTCCATGCTTCATCCAAAGCATAATGGGCCAGATGAAACTTGCCCTCCGCAGCGTACAGCTTGGCTTCGGTTATATGAAGCGGCACGAACAAACCCATGGTTTCTTTGGCGGGGGGCGCATTTCGAATCTGTACCAGCAGTTGACGGCATTCGGTAAGCTTGTTCCATTCATAATACCCCTCGCACAAGGATTGCTTTACATATAAATTCATGAGCGAATGCGCCCATCCATGGGATTCCAGCACGCCGGTAAACAGATGTGCGATCTTCTCCGTATCAGCGGAGAGAGCTCCCTTCATGCCAAGCGGTGTACGCCTTACGTAAGGCTCCTGCCGGTTGTAATCGAATTGATAGTAGATTGGATTGTCGGGCATAGCGTTGTCGAGGATGCTTTCGCTGAAAGCAAACCATTTGCCGAAGTCCCCGTTCAGAAACACAAGATTGGAACGCACGAACAGGAGGCTGCTTCGGAGCTGCTCCCGTCGATCTGATGACGCGAGTGCGGCGCACGTCTCTTCAATCCGGGACAGCATGCGCTCAGACCGCTCCAGATCCCCTGCCAGAACCATGATAAAGGCATGCGCTAATGACATTTCAAGTGTCATCGAGAATGGGGATGGGATGCGGTCAAACCATTCTAGCAAGGTAGCAATCTCCCCCCGTTCAAGCACGGTTTGCATATGCTGCTCCAGCAGGTTCACGGCCCCCTCAATGTCCTGCGCTGCAAACATATGGTTAATGGCCTCATCCATAGAACCGGTAGAAGCGTAATATTGCCCGGCAAACCGATGACGCTTCGTATACTCCCCGTTATCTTCACGTAGCAGGAGGTCCAGCAGAAACTGCGAGAACAGATGATGATAGCGATAGCAGGTATGATGTTCATCCAGTGGAACCAGAAACAGATTCAGCTTCTGCAGCTCCTCCAGCATCGGGCGGCTGTCGCTGAGATCGGTTACAGCATCGCACACCTGTGGATGAAGCTCCGATAGGACTGCGGTCTGCAACAGAAAAGTGAGCACCTCGGAAGATAGCCTGCCTATCACCTCCTGGAACAGATATTTTGAGATCAGAAGTTGATTTCCCTTCATATCTTCGACGAATGGCTCCAGATCGCTGCCGTTTCGCAGGGAAAGCGAAGCAAGCTGGAGCCCGGTTATCCAGCCTTCCGTTCGATTAATCAATGCATCCAGTTGCATCGGAGTTAGACGGGGCTGACTGCCATCTGATTCATGCCGGAAAAAGCGCTCGGTTTCATCAGAGGTGAATTCCAGCTGCTTCATTCCGATGTGGTTGACCTCATGGTTAACCATCCCTTTCATCGTGGGGAATGGAAGCTCGGTTCGGGAGGAGATGAATAGATGAATAGGCTCAGGGAGGTAATCAATCAAGTAGGAAATCCCCGCATGGATTGCATGATAGTGAATGCTATGCAGGTCCTCGAGAATGAGATTGAGGGGTTCATGCTCCTCGTATAATTCACTGATCAGCGTATCCAGAAAGCTTTCAATCGAGGCGCTTGGCAGCAGATGCGTATGGTTCATAAGCCGATCTCCTTGCTGTTCTGGAAGAACCGAAGCCAAGGAGGCTGCAACGTATCGCCAAAAGCGGACGGGATCGTTATCCCGTTCATCCAGCGATACCCAGGCGCATCGCTCGTTGGCTCCATGGGCCCACTGGGCCAGCAGCGTCGATTTGCCGTATCCGGCAGGGGCAATAATGGTAGTCAGTTGTCCATTGTGGCCTGCTGTCATCGCTTGAATAAGCCGATCCCGGTGAATGAGATGCTTTTTTAACCCGGGAAGGCTTATTTTCATTTTCAGAATAGGTGAATCAGTCAGTAATTTCATAGATACCCTCGCTATATACGAACGTTATTTTTACGAAATTTGAGTCAAGATAACTAGATTATATGAAAAAAATGATGAAAAGTTAACGTTTGTCAATCGTTTCCCTTCCATTTATTTGATAGCATCCATAGTACCGCGGTCCCGACCGGGATTGTGGTTTATAAGCGCTGATGAAATGAGGGAGGAGATTTATGTTAAGGCGTTCAGGGAAAATCCTGCTATGTATAGCTTTGCTGTTGATGCAGATGGATTGGGTATTCGGATACCGGCAAGCCTTCGCAGCCACCGCGGTTGCACCGAAGCTTGTTGCCGGTTACTATCATACCGCTTCGCTTGTAAGCAGCGGCGAGGTTTATTCATGGGGGTATGGAGACAGGGGACAGCTGGGCGACGGCAGCTGGAGCACCCGGATCACTCCGGTCATGGCGAAGGGTTTGAACCATGTCATTGACATTCATTCCGGCGTCCGCAGCTCCATGGCGCTCCGCCAGGACGGAACGGTGTGGACCTGGGGGGCGAACGAGAACGGACAGTTGGGAATTGGAACGACAACGAATGTGAACGCCCCCACACAAGTTGCGGGTTTAAGCGGGATCAAGGCCATATCCGGCGGATTGGGCTATCACGGCATGGCACTTTCAGAGAACGGAAGCGTATGGACTTGGGGGAGAAACGTCAACGGAGAGCTGGGCAATGGAACGACGATACAACAAAACTTCCCGGTTCAGGTGACCGGTTTGAACGATGTGACGGCTATTGCGACTGGAGGATATTACAGTCTTGCGCTGAAATCGGACGGTACCATATGGGCCTGGGGCGTGAACGGAGACGGGGAGCTTGGCGATGGAACGACGACGGATCGATACATACCGGTACAGGTTGCCGGGCTGACAGACGTCATTGCGATTGCCGCCGGGGGGTCTCATAGTTTGGCCGTTAAACAAGACGGCACCGTATGGGCATGGGGAAAAAATACATACGGCATGCTTGGTGACGGCACGAGAACAAACCGAACGAGACCGGTGCAGGTTAGAAACCTGGAGCATATTGTGGCGGTTGCAGGCGGTGGGTACCACAGTCTTGCAGTGGACCAAGCAGGAAACGTATGGAGCTGGGGGGATAACAGTCAGAAGCAGCTCGGTCTGGGCTCGAATGTTTCCAGCCTAATTCCGGTCTCTGTGTCAGGGATCGAGCATGTTCGTGAAATTTCCGCTGGCGGTTTTCATAGCGTGGCAATGAAGAAGGATGGAACCGTCTGGGCATGGGGCTCTAACTCCGGAGGGCAAATCGGGGATGGAACCTACAACAATACCAGGGATATTCCTACCCTGACGAAGGCCGTGCTGGATACCACGGCGCCGGATACGAGCAGTGGGATTCTGAATCCTTACAGCATTACGGCGGATTCGGTTGGATTGGAGTGGCCTAAGGCCTTGGACAATATGACGGAGCAGTACGAATTGCAGTATCTATTATATTCGTCAGGCAGCCCCAATATCGGGGACGTAAGTCAAATGGAGAGGTATGGAAAGCCGATCGGAAGCTACACGGCGGATCAAACCGCACTTGCGGTAAACGGACTTGCGGAAGGCACGGATTATTATTTTAATGTCATCGCCAAAGATGCCGTCGGCAGAAAAAGCGCATACCGTATGCTGAAAGTGACAACGAAATGGCCACAAATCTACTCGTTAATCTATGATGGCAACGGAAATGCCACGGGGAATGTTCCGGCAAGCAGCGGTTTGTTTGCCAAAGGCGACGAAACGGTTGTGGCGGGCAATACGGGCCAACTGGGCAAGGATGGATATACCTTCGTCGGCTGGAATACGGAGGCCGATGGAAGCGGGATCGATTATCCGGCTGGAGGCAAGCTTATATTTGGTACGCAGGATGTCACGCTGTATGCCAAATGGAGTGCGAACCCGGCACCAACCGAACTTACGGCGGGATCGTATACGCCGGCTCATCAGTCTGTCGGGGTTGAAAGAGATGCGACCTTGCAGGTTGTCTTTAATGAAGAAGTGACGGCTGTGTCCGGTAAATCGATTACGATTAGGCAAGCTTCGGATCAGCGCGTCGTGGAGACCATCGATGCTGCTGATGCAGGTAAAGTCTCGGTTCTCGGGAACACGTTGACCCTGGATCCGTTGACTGCTTTCGACTATGGAACGACTTATTATGTCGAGATCGAGTCTGGGGCTTTTACCGGTAACCATTCGGGTACCTATTTTGCCGGAATTCAAGGCGGGGATACCTGGAGCTTTACGGTCAGGGAGCCTGCGACCACGCCGTATGACGCCACCTTGCAAGCATTGGCGCTGAATTCACCTGGAGCGGAAGTGGGTCTGAGCCCTGAATTCGATAGATACCATTATGACTATAAGGCACAGATAGCCAATGAAACGGATCGCCTTACGGTGACTGCCCAGGTGTATGACGCTCGTGTACAGGTAACGGTCAGCGTGTACGGGGAAGCCGGGGATTTGGAAGTGGGGCCGATCGATATTTTCTCCGGTCAGGAGAGCCCGGAACTCCCGGTTTCCGTCGGTAACCATATAATCGAGGTCGTTGTGACGGCGCCGGATGGCCAGCATCTGAAATATAGAGTGATGGTGACAAGAGCGTCGTCAACCGGAGGCGGAGGTGTAACGCCTGAAGAACCGGGAGGAGGTTTATCTCCTGGAGGTACTGGCTCCGGCTCAGGATACGCAAATTCAGGTTCATCAGGCAGTGCCACGCCAGCAGAGAATAGAGTGAATGTCAGAGTTACGCTAAACGATGAATCTCAGGAAGGGATGGTTACAGGCTTGTTCCATGAGACAGATGGACATACCGTCGTTTCGATGAAGCTGGATACGGCAAAGCTGGAAGCCCGTTTAAAGACCGTGGACTACAATCCGGTCATCGTCATTGCGCTTGCACAGCCTGCGGATCATGTCTACCTGGAAATAAGCGGTGCTGCAATTGACCTTCTTGATGCTAAGCAGGGCGCCATTGAAATCCGATCCGTTCTCGGTACCTTCCATGTTCCTGCTGCCGTGATGGCGTCATCGCGCTGGCAGAAGTCGGGAAGTTTGGATAAGCCGATAGCGGCGGATCAAATGTTGGTGACTCTGACGATGGCTGCCAGCGATGCAGCTAAGGTAAAGGCTGTTCAGAAGGCGGCGCTGCAATCCGGCATAACCCTTGTCGGTTTGCCTGTCGATTTTGAAATTACAGCTAAAGTTCAGGACATATCCCTGCAATTAGATCCGTTTCCACAGTATGTGGAGCAGCGGATTTCATGGTCACAGGGAGCGTCAGGCCATATTACTACGGCTGCCCGGGTGGATGAGAATGGAGATTTCCATCATATTCCGACGCGAATAGAGATGAAGAAGGATGGCAGCGAGGCCGTTCTGCACCGTCTCGCTACTGGAACCGTTGCTCTCATATCTCATCAAGTGAGCGTTGCCGATGTTTCGTTTCATTGGTCCAAGGATGCCGTGAACGATCTGGCTTCGCGATTGATCCTCGATGGAAACGGCCGAGTGAAGGAACCCACAAACACGGGTGCGAATCAGCCTGAGATGACCCTTTTCGCTCCGGACGCTCATGTGAATCGTGCGGAGTTTGCTGCCATGATCGTCAGGGCACTCGGTTTGCACGAGGTGAAGGGCGAAATCCCTGCTTTTCAGGATGTCAGCGCAGGCGACTGGTATAGCGGCGTCATTGCACAAGCCGTACAGTATGAGCTTCTTCAGGGGTATGAGGACGGCCGTTTTCGGCCAACTCAAGGGATTACGCGCCAAGAGGCCATAGTGGTTATGGGTAGAGTGATGAAGCTGGCAGGTATAACAAGTACAGTGAATGAGATGGAATCAGCTGATATCCTTTCCTCTTTTAAAGATCTCCAAGATCTGTCCGCTTGGGCCAGACCGGCTGCTGCCGCGCTTGTGCAGCAAGGAATAGTCCATGGAGCCGACGCAGGGCTTAAGCCGCTGCAGAAGCTGTCCCGCGGCGAGGCGGCCGTAATGCTGCAGCGGTTATTGAAGGCAGCAGAGCTGATCGATTGATTCAGCGGGATTAACATAGGGTCGGATCTTAGAACATTTCATATATTTGCAGGGGATGCCATTAGGCATCCCTTTCTGCGTGAATGAAAAGGAAAAGCAGCATATAAGCTGCCAACAATTTGAAAATAATGCGTTTTCATGCTGATCTCTGTAGAAAACGCTTGCTCAAATGTTGGCAATTTCCGAACATTCTCGACATTTTGATAAGGTAATGTTCTGTGATATCGGCAGTTTTCCGCCAAATTTTTGCTAAAAAACACATTAAACTACATAAAACGCTAAAATTTTTGTTTTGACATCTGCTTGTCTATACCATAGGATAATAGTATAAAAAGTGCTCACTTAGGAGGATAAGGTCAGGAAATGAAAAAGACATGGTCAATTCTATTAACACTCGTATTATCCGTTGGATTGCTTGCAGGTTGCGGCAATAATGATAAGTCTACTGACAATGGTGCAGCTAATGGCGGTTCAGAAGGATCTCAAGATAAGAAACGCATTGCACTTGTTCTCCCTGAGAAGATCGGCGTGAATCCTTTCTTTGCATTGATGGACGAAGGATTGCAGAAGGCTGCTGCCGATTTCAATGTCGAAGTGAAAACGATTGAATCGACAGACCCGGCCTCGATTGAGCAAAACCTGCGTACGGCGGTTGCTGAAAAATATGATTTGATTATCACATCCACCTTCCAGATGGAAGATGCACTGAAGAAGGTTGCACCGGAGAATCCGGACGTGCCTTTTGCCATTATCGATACGGTAGTGGATTTGCCGAATGTCCGCAGCGTCGTATTCCGTGAACATGAAGCAGCTTATCTGCTTGGTGCAGCAGCTGGATTGGCTACGAAGACCAACAAGGTTGGCAACGTGGTTGCAGACGACATTCCTATTATGCATAAATATATGACCGGCTTTGCAGAAGGTGCAAAATCGGTAAACCCTAACGTTGAAATTTTCGTTAACTACGTCGGCGGTTTCACAGATCCGGCTAAAGCGAAGGAACTCGCACTCCTGCAGAACTCCAAAGGTGCCGATTTCGTTGCAGGCCTTTCCGCTGTTGGTGATTTGGGCGTATTCGAAGCCGCGAAAGAGAAAGGCTTCTACGCTTCAGGACAAGATACGGATAACACGGGCACGGATCCCGAGCACGTTGTGCTTGCTCAATTGAAAGGTACAGACGCTGTTGTCTACGAAACGGTTAAAGACTTTGCAGAAGACAAATACTCATTCGATATTCGTGATTACGGTCTGAAAGAAGGCGGTGTGGGTCTTACTTACGTAACCCATGAGAGCAAAACACCGCTTAACCCATTCATTGGACAAGACATCGTGGATCAGCTTAAGGTGATTTCCGACGATATTATCGCCGGAAAGATTAAAGTAACCAACGCATTGGAACAAAATTAGTTCTCACCTGGACCGGCTGCACATGAGCAGTCGGTCTTTCATTCAGAAGCGAAAGGAAGGCATGACTCGATGCTACTCCAGATGGACAATATTACGAAAAAGTATGGCGAGTTTAGCGCAAACCGCGGCATTGATTTTTCGCTGCGTGCGGGTGAAGTTCATGCGATCGTCGGGGAGAATGGTGCAGGCAAAACAACGCTGATGCGGATATTGTACGGGATGGAGCAGCCAACCTCGGGTACGATTCGGCTGAATGGCAAGGAAGTTTCGTTTGCAAGCCCGGTGGGCGCGATTCAGGGCGGCATCGGTATGGTGCACCAGCACTTCATGCTGTTTCCTACGTTTACGATCGCCGAGAATATCGTGATCGGCAATGAGCCGGGATCAGGTGCCAGGTTTGACCGCAAGCAAGCCGTGAAGATTGTTGAGGGTCTTTGTGATCAATACGGAATGAAGGTGGATCCCCGCGCAATCGTAAGCAGCAGCGCGCCTGGCGTGCAGCAGCGGGTTGAAATATTGAAGGTGCTGTATCAGGGCGCCGAAATCATTATATTGGATGAGCCAACGGGCGTGTTGACGCCGCTCGAGGTGCAGGAGCTCCTGGATGCCATTAAACAGCTCTCCAAACAGGGAAAGAGCTTTATTCTGATAAGTCATAAATTGAACGAGGTCCTTGATGTGGCTGATCGCATCACGGTGCTCCGTGACGGTGCCGTCACGGGCGTTGTGGAGAAGGGGAACACCGATGCCCATCAGCTTTCCCGTCTCATGGTCGGCCGCGAGCTCATAGAGCTAGATCGTAAGCCGATCACGCCGGGCGAGAAGGTGCTGGAAGTATCGGATGTTTCGATCCGCGGAACAAAAGGAAAACCGGTTCTCGACGGCGTAAACCTGGAAGTGCGGGCAGGCGAGATTGTCGGGATTGCCGGTATTTCCGGCAACGGGCAATCCGAACTGCTGCAGGTGATCTCCGGTCTGGCTCAGCCGGACAGCGGACGGATTGCCGTTTCGGGTAAGGACGTAACCGGCATGTCGACAAGAGAAGTACGGGAGCACGGATTAGCCCATATTCCGGAGGATCGCTATGTATGGGGTGCTAATCGAACGGCAACCGTGATGGATACCGGGCTTATGGGGCACCACCGCCGCTTGCAGAAGGGCGGCTTCCTTAATCTGAAGGACATTCGTTCGTTAGTTTCCGGGTGGGTTCAGAAGTTCTCGATCAAGACGGGCTCCCTGGAGACCAGCACGCAATATTTATCCGGCGGCAATCTGCAGAAGCTGATCGTCGCACGGGAACTGGAGCAGGGAACCCCGTTCCTGATCGCTGCCGAACCGACGCGCGGCGTCGACATCGGGGCTATGGAGACGATCCATGGCGAGCTGCTCAAACGGCGTGAAGAGGGGACGGGAATTCTGGTGGTATCGTCGGAATTAACGGAAATTTTGAAGCTGTCTGACCGGGTTCTGGTAATGTTTGAAGGCCGGATTGCGGGCGAGCTGTCGGCGAAGGAAGCGACAGAAGAGAAGTTGGGACTGCTGATGGCGGGAGGTACCTTGTAATGAATAAATGGACAAAATTTACGCTTCCGCTGCTCCAGCCGATTGCCGCGATCATTGTTGGACTGCTCGCCGGGGCCATTGCGATCATGATTGCCGGTGGCGATATCCTGCAGACTTACGCGGAGATGTGGAAAGGTGCCTTCGGCGGCATGTATTTCTTCACGAATACGTTGTCCCGGGCGACCCCGATTATTCTGATTGGTCTGGGTGCGGCGTTTGCATTCCGTGCAGGGTTCTTTAACCTTGGTGCCGAAGGTCAGATGGTGTTTGGCGCGCTTTCTGCCGCATTGGTCGGATTGTATATGCCGGGCCCGGGCTGGCTGGTGTGTATCGTTGCAATTCTTGCCGGTATTGTTGCAGGTGGATTGTGGTCCGTGATGGCCGGATACTTTGATTCCAGGTTCCGGGTGAACTTGCTGATCTCTACGCTGCTGCTGAATTATGTGGCCGTATTGTTTGCAGGCTATCTGGTCGCCTATCCGCTGAAGGACCGTTCGGGTTCGGCTGCGATGGCGCAATCCGAAATGCTGGATAACAGCGTCTGGCTGCCGAAGCTAATCTCCGGTATGCCGCTGCATGTAGGCTTTGTGCTCGCGGTGCTGGCCGCGTTGATTATATTCGTACTTTTGAAGCGCTCCGTGATCGGTTACGAGGTACGGATGCTTGGCGGAAATCCGCTGTTTGCTCTGTTTGGCGGGGTTAAGCGCGGGCCGATGATGCTTGGCGCCATGTTCTTCAGCGGCGGCTTGGCCGGTCTTGGCGGCGCCGTTGAAATTCTGGGCTCTCAGTATCGTTATATCGATGGTGCATTATCTACAGCCGACTATGCCTGGACGGGCATTATGGCTGCATTGTTGGCAGGATCGCATCCGATCGGCACGCTGATTGCCTCGATCTTTTTGGCCGCGCTGCAGACAGGCGGTATGGGCGTGGAACGGAATACGGAAGTGCCGCTTGAGGTAGGAGCGATTATCCAAGCCGTGCTGATTCTGTTTATCTCCGCCCGATTCACTTACAGCTTCCTGAAGCGCAGAAAGGGGAACAAATCCGATGGAACAGCTGTTTGATCTTGCCTTAATCAACTCGGCCCTCCGGGTGCTCACTCCGATCTTGCTTGCGGCCCTCGGCGGTGCCCTGTGTTCGCGCGTCGGACTGTTCAACGTCGGTTTGGAAGGCTTTATGCTGCTTGGCGCTTTTTCCGCCGTGGTGGGGAACCACTTCTTTGGCAACGTCTTTTATGCGATTTTGTTCGCGATTGTGATCGTTTCGATTTTCTCTTTTATATTTGCTTATCTCAGCATCAATCTGCAGGCGAACGTCATTGTGGTCGGTATCGCGATGAATGCCTTGGCGGCTGGATTGACCACGTTTAGTTTACGGGCTATTTTTGATGTAAAAGGTGCATTTTATGACAATACGATGGTTGGGCTGCCCAAATGGAACATTCCGATTATCGAGGATATTCCGGTGATCGGTCCGATACTGGCGGGTTTGACGCCGCTCGTTTATCTGTCATTTTTGATTGCCGGTTTGATGTGGTATTATTTCTATCGCACGAAGAGCGGCTTCCGGTTCCTGGCTGCCGGCGAGAATCCGCTCGCTGCCAAAAGCGTGGGCATACGTGTAAGACGGTATCAGTATGGAGCCGTGCTGGCGAGCGGTGTGTTGTGTGCGCTTGCCGGTGCCCAGTTGTCGCTTGGACAGGTGACGATGTTTACGGAAGGCATGACGGCTGGACGGGGCTTTATTGCCCTCGTAGCCACGATGCTGGGCCAATCGGGTCCGCTTGGAGTAACGGCGGCAAGCCTGCTGTTTGGCTTCATGGATGCGCTCAGCATAAGGTTCCAGGGACTGGCGCTGCCTACGCATTTCACGCAGATGCTGCCTTATGTCGTCACGATTCTGGCGATGTTCTTCTTTAAGGACAAAAGCTTTCAGCAGGATGCACTGAAGCAGGGCTCAAGTTCCAGATAGGTGCGTACGCTGCGCCGTGACAACAAGAGAATTCGTCATCTTAGACGATCAGCGGATGCGAAAGCCGACAAAGCGTTAAGGAGATGAACTTGGTGCACAAAAAAGCAGAACGATTGAAAAAAATGAAGCCAGTGGCGGTGGGCAACCTGACCGAGGAGCAGCGTGCCAAGCTGCCGCCGGGGCAGACGCTGACCGAGAAATTCCCCATTTTGCACGAAGGGGAGGTTCCTCATTACGACATGTCGGAATGGACGCTCAAGGTATTCGGCGAAGTCGAAGAGGAACGGACGTTTTCTTATGAAGATATCATGGCGATGCCAACGGTGACCGTGAACACCGATATTCACTGTGTCACGCGCTGGTCCAAATTCGATACGGTTTGGGAGGGAGTCCTGTTCCGGGATTTCCTGGCGGGGCTGAAGATCAAGCCGGATGCCAAATACGTCATGTTTCATGCCGATCCCGATTATGATACGAATGTACCTATCGAGGATCTGCTCAAGGACGATGTGCTGCTGGCCTATCGCTTTAACGGCGAACCGCTGACGGACAAGCATGGCTGGCCGCTGCGCACGGTTGTGCCGCATCGCTACTTCTGGAAGAGCGCCAAATGGCTGCGCGGCATTGAGTTTATGAAGGAAGACCGCCCGGGCTTCTGGGAACGCAACGGTTTCCACAATGAAGCGGACCCGTTCAAGGAAGAACGGTTTAGCGGCGAGGCACTGGATATACCTGAAGACGAATGGACACATAAGGAGTTTGACTAATATGTTGATGCCTATTTTGCAAGTGAACTCAGAGGATATACCTGAATTTGGGATCGTCTGTGGCGATCCCAAGCGTGCGGAGACCATTTCCCGCAAGCTTACAAACGCGCGCGAACTCGCGTTCAGCCGGGAATACCGCACCTTCGTGGGGACATATGAAGGCGTAGAGCTTGCGGTAACCAGCCACGGCGTTGGTTGTCCGGGAGCTGCGGTTTGCTTCGAGGAGCTGATCCGCGCGGGGGCGAAAACGCTGATTCGCGTCGGCACGGCCGGATCGTATCGGGCGGATATTCCTGCGGGAAGTCTTGTCGTCAGCACCGCGGCGATCCGTACGGATGGCCTGACGAAGCAGCTGGTGCCGGACGGCTTTCCAGCGGTTGCGGACAGCCAGGTAGCGGAGGCGCTGTACGAATCCGCCCTTGCGATCGGTGAAGGCGTGGTGCGTAAGGGGATTACTGTAACCCTGGACGTGTTCTTTAACGGTGTTGAAGAAGTACCGCACCAGAAGTATAAAGCAGCGGGAGCGCTTGGCGTAGAGATGGAAATTGCGGCGTTGTACGTCGTTGCGTCGATCCGCGGCGTTCGCGCCGGTGCGATTGTCGCAATGGACGGCTTTGCCGACGCCGATCTCGCGGCCGAGTACGACCCGAACACGAATGTGGTCGCTGACGCGGTGGAACGCGAGATTAGCACGGCCTTGCAGGCTGTGGTGAAGCTGGCGAAGCAGGGTTAGTTAGGGCAAGAAAGCCGGATTTCCTGAGCGTAAGCTGCAGGAAACCCGGCTTTTTATTTTGAGTATGATGAATCAGGATGAGTATCAGAAGCTTGCAGTTGCAAATCCAGTCGTACCTATCGTTACTGCTTTGGCGGCTGGACCGTGAAGAAGGGAACCTTTTCGATTCCGACAGCCCGCACGTAAGTGAATAATTGCCCTTTATGGTGGATTTCGTGGTCGACCATGGTGCCCAGCCACACTTTTCCTGGGACAACGAACCCGTTAAAGTCCAGCGGCTGCTCGAGCTGGCTGTCGGACAATTCAGCAAAAACCGCCGTAGTCGATTCGGTTGAAGCTTGCACGATATTTCTAATGTCATCGATGGTTTCGTACTCGGTGGAAATCGAAGGCGGAGAGAACGAGCCTTTAGCAATGGAGCGCAGGAACATATCCGAGGACGCCGCAATATGAACAGCTAATGCGCCCAAGGTATAGGCGTTCTCCCACGGTTTATAATCCAAATGCTCGCTCTTTACGTCCTGCAGCAGTTGCAACAAGACCGTACGGTGTCTATGCCATCGTTCGAATTGCTGTTGACCTTCATGACTCATGATTCATCCTCCTTGATCGATTGCAGAATAAAGTGTTTGAATATGCGCCCGCTTATTCTCGGTTCATAAAACAATTCGATAAGAAAAAGCGGATTCCTTCCCTATGCGCAAGTTATAGCCAGATGTTGTATTTGATCATTTTGAAAAAAGCAGTTGTAAAAAGAAAGGAGGCCGTATATACTGAGTTCAATTAGTAATTGGTCAATCAATAATAAAACTAAATGAGGGAAAGGAGGGTGGTAGAAATGGCTAGAGCGTCAACCTCTGCGAATCGGCGGAATGATATCGTGGCGGCAGCCATCGAAGTGTTTGCAGAGATCGGATATTACCGCGCGACCACGGCACAGGTTGCCGAACGGGCAGCGATATCCCAGCCTTACGTCTATCGGTTCTTTACCAAGGAGTCGCTGCTCGTGGAATCGCTGGCTGTTTCCTGGGAGCGCATCGTGAAGGCATTTCAAGCGGTGATCGAATCCGCTTCTTCAGAGAATCTGGAATTGGGTTTGATTCAGGCTTACGAAGGGATTGTGCAATCGCATCGCAGTGAGATTCTGCTCCAGATGCAAGCGCAGACGATTCAGGAAGCGTCCATCCGCGAAGCGATGCAGCAGGGAATGAATGAGGTGAAGGATCTCGTGGAGAATGCCTTTGTGCGGGCGGGGTTTGAGGATGCCGATAAGAAAACCTCCGATTTTCTGGCCCGGGGCATGCTGTGCAATGTAGCCATGGCGATGGATATGCCGAATATGATGCCCATAAGATAGATCATGTCCAGGCGCGTTTTGTGCCACACCGCGTACCGCATGGGTAGTGCGCGGTGGAGGCAGGGCATTTTTTTAAAAGTAATTGTAATTGATCAATCAATAACAAAATAAGATGGAGGAGAGATTGATGATGAAAAAAGCGATTGTTTTGGGTGCAACAGGTGGGGTAGGAGCTCCATTAACCGTTGAGCTGGTAAAGCGTGGGGTCCAAACGGTGGCCTTTGGCCGCTCCTCGAAGAAGCTGAATGAGCTGGCGGAGCAGGTGGACCATTCACCTCTGCTTACGCTGGAAATTGGAGATGCTTTTAAACCGGAGGATATTCTAAGAGCCGGGGACGGAGCGGACGTTATATTTCACAGTGCAAACATACCCTATCACGAGATGGAGTCCAGGCTGCTGCCGCTGGGTGAATCGGTCATGACAGCAGTAGAGAAGCTGGGTGCAAAGGTTGTCGTGATCGATGGAATCTATCCTTATGGCAGACGCTTAATGGAAAAGGTAACGGAGGATCATCCCAAAAAACCGCATACCCGCAAGGGCAAAGTGAGATTGGCCTACGAGCAATTGATATTCTCGTCGCGTTGGCGTAAGGCAGAACCTCTTATCGTACGGCTTCCCGACTATTACGGTCCTTCTGCGCAGGCATCTTACCTATCCGTCACGATGGAAGCCATTGCGGCAGGCAAACCGACCGCTTTCATCGGCAATATGAGCGTTCCCCGCGAGTACGTCTATTTGCCCGATGCCGCCCGGATGATTGTGGAGATTGCAACAAGGGAGGAGTCCTATGGGCAGAACTGGCATATCCCCGGACCCGGCGTTATTTCAGGTCATGAGCTGGTGCGTATGGCGCAGCAGGCTGCCGGAAAGCGCAAGACCGTTATGCCGCTGGGACGAATCGGGCTATCTTTGATCGGGTTATTCAATCCGGTGATGAAAGAGGTGGTTGAGATGCTGTATTTGACCGAGGAACCTCTAGTGCTGAGCGGTGAAAAATATGAACGCTTGATAGGCCCGATTCAATGGACGCCCCATGAGCAGGCAATTACGGCAACGATGAGGAGTGTAATGGACAAACAAGCTCGAGAAGCAGAAGACGCAAAGCGTAGTGCAGCCACGATATAACGATATGATGCAGATGTTTTTTACGAAAAAATGTAATTGATTAATCAATAATATCGATATGGTTTTCCAGGCACACGGTCTTGCTCGGTATAACAGCCACTCTGCTGGTGCTGTTCTCCTTGTGGGATTAAATATAGGTAGGCACGCTGACTGCGTAGACGGTTGGCGTGTTTTTTTATGGGCTCGAAAAAAATTTCGAGAATATCCATCAGTTTCATTTGCCCAAACGTTATATTAACAGAAAAGACAAAACGAAAAGTGAGAGGTTGGCTAATGGAAGTATGTGATCTCTATGAAAACCTGAAGGACGATGTCCAGCGTTATGTCAGATCTATCGCCAAGCATGCTTACGAAGCGGATGATCTGGTCCAGGATGCCTTTATGAAAGCCATCAAGGAACCGAACCTGGCAGTTCTGCCCCTTCACAAGCAAAAGGCCTGGTTCTTCAGAGTCGTCAAAAATCGCATGATCGATATTAGCCGCCGGGAGAAGCGGCTTGTATCGTGGGAGGATGATCTGGACGTCGCCGAGTTCCCCGTTTCAAGCCGCAATATAGAAATGACGGAATGGCTCGCCCGTTTGCCGCAATCGCAGAGCGATATCGTGTTTAAGCGCTTTTGGCTCGGGATGTCCAGTCAGGAAATCGGTGAGCAGCTGGGTATGCCAGCAGCCACCATTCGGTACAAATTGCAAACCGCCATCAAAAAATTGAGAAAACTATGGGAGGAAGATATGAAATGAGCAGAATGATTGAGAACGTAGGGATGCTGGATCTTACGCAGGCAACGGAGGAAACCGTAACAAGCATCGAACGGATCGGAAACGTGGGACTTGTGATCTACCGGGCAGAGACGGCACACCTGCTCACGCTGTTGAAAAATGCAGGCAATATCGGCAAGACGCTTGAAATTCCGGAGGGGCACCGTTATTACAGCGGCACGCTGCGATTGGACGAGGAATATTTTCAGCTTCTGGAGCAGCCGGACCGCGTGTTCGTTAACGGCACGGTCATTATCGATAAAGAAGTATCTCTTGAAGTATTCCAGAACGGTACGCTGCATCTGGTGGTCAACGGCCAGGTTTATGCTCCCAGGCATCTGGCCGGAGCTGTTACCGCTGCGTTGATCAAAGCGGGAGGAGCCAGTGCGGAAATACACGCGTATCAATACGAGCCCAGGTTCGAGTCCGGGAAGGTTCAATTGAATAATGCGTACCTGGCCTCCAGCAACGAGCCCATGGAGCTGGTGTTGAACGGCATAGTTCAGTTGGATAAGGAGCTGGATATGGAGCAGTTCACGGCCCGAATTGAAAGTCTCCGCGTTAACGGCAAGGCGGTTATTCATGAACATCAATCTTCCTATTTTTACGAAAAATTGAAAACGATAAACGGCTTGGTCGAGGTGATCCCGGCAGGCTTCGAATATGTAACCAAACCCGTAAGGCTAAACGCGAGAACCGCTCGGCGCTTTAAAGACCATAAGCTCTACACGAATAAGCCGCTCATTCTCGAGGCGGACGTCACCCGGGATGCCTTCAGCCAGGCCTTGTCAGAGATACAGTCGACTTCGTTCATCATTTGCAGCGAGGAGATCGAGGATCTGGTCTGGGAGCGCTGTCCCAACCTGAACACGGAGATCGTAAGTTATGAGCGGTTGTTTGTTTTCATCAACGGTGAGGAGACCTGGTCGAGGGATCAGCTGCTGGCTTTGGGGCAGCCGGCTAGCTTTATCGTTGACGGGACGCTGACCTTTGACGATGACGTGACAGAGGAAGACATTAAGGCTTCGCTGTCCTCCCTGGATCTTTTCGGCGAAGTCGTTGTAGGGGAAAAAAGAATTAAAGGCATTTTGTACCCTTACCTTCGGGTAAACAATGGAAGTATCATAGTGAAGGGGACGGAAGAGGCGCTTGCAGGTATTGGTAATGTCGGAATGTTGTCGCTATAAAAAGAAATGAGGAATGAAACCATGAATATCAATAATGAAGATATTGCCAAACAGCATGTTCGCGATCTCCGTCAGGAATTGGAACGATGCAGGATGGCAACGAAATTGCGCTCTAAACGCAATCAAGCGGCCAACACCGCAACGACTGCACGTACAGTCGATGGAAAGTGGAAGTCGCTGCTTGAAACCATCATCATGATGGGAAGAAGAATGCTCTAATCGGTTGAGCCGGTTAAGGCACCAAACGAATCTATACGAATCGTCGATGCGGTAAGCATCGGCGATTTTTAGTTTTATGCCTACCGATAGTTAAAAAATATTGACACCTGTCATCATCCAGTTTAAAATTCTACCTATCGGTAGGTAAAAAAGGAGCGGATGACATCGTGAAAAAGAAAGATTTAACCTCGCAGCAAATCGTTGAGGCCGCCATCGGATTGTTTGCATCCCATGGCATAGAGAAGACCAGCCTTGCGATGATTGCCGGCGAGGTGGGTATTACGAAACCGTCGATCTACTACCATTTTGCATCCAAGGATGAACTGGTGGAGCGCGTCTTTGATTATATGTTCAGCGATTATCATTTCGATCATTATTTCTCCCTGACCGAAATGAACGAGCATAACTTCGCAGAGAAGCTGTACCAAGGGGGATTGCGCATGTTTCCGGAGGAGGAAGAGGCTTTTGTGCCGGTCATGCGCCTATTGAATGAGTTCATGCTGACCGCAAACCGGAGTGCCAATTACGGCCAGCGGGTGATAGCCATGCAGCAATCGTTCCTGGACGGCTTTCGGGAACTGATGCGGTTAGGAGCAGACTTCGGGATCATTGAGCGGCAGAATGCAGATTCCAAAGCGTATGTTTTGGCACTGGTCATTGATAATATCACGAGTTATATCATGATGGATATTCGATTGGATTACCAAGCGATATGGAGGGAAGCGGTGAACAGTACCCTCAGGAAAGGAGCGGATATACTTGAATCACGGGATGGAATACAGTGACCTTGGATTATCGGCTTCTGACCGGATCCTGATTTGGGCGGTACCGCCGTTATTAGGTGCGGTGGTCGGCTGGTTTATACCTGCAATCGCGGAATGGGCAACGGGCCTCGCCTGGGTGCCTTTTCAAGGACCGCTGGAGTTAATCGCATCCATACAGGGACCTTGGGTCGTCATCGTAACCGCTATTCTGGGCTTGCTTGCGGGCATGGTACTCTCCCACATTGCCATTAAAGAAAGCCTTGCCGTTCGCCTGTCGGATCAAGAGATCAGACTCCGCATGCATGATGCCGAACAAACGTTTACGAGAGACGAGGTTTCTGCGGTCTTTCTGGATGGCAAGCAGCTGGTCCTGCTGGGCACGGAGGGGCAGGAACTCTATCGGGAGAAACCCGAAGCCAAGCGGGATGCCGTGGCCGAAGCCTTCAAGCGGCACGGTTACTCCTGGAGAGAACGCGATCCGTTCGCCGATCATTATGTCCGATGGGTTGCCGATTCGCCGGAACTGACGCCCAGCCTGAACGCGCTCTTCCTGGCACGGGAGAAGGCGATGGAGAACGAGGAAAAAGAGGATGCAGCCGATCTGCGCAGGGAACTATCGAAGCTGGGAATTACGGTGCGGGATGAGGGAAAAAGACAGTATTGGCGGCAGCACGGCCAGCGGCCATAACGGCCTTAGAAGCAGTTGTAATTGTTCCGATCATACGCTACACACTCATCACGCCTACCGCCGATGCCGCGATCATCGGCGGTTTTTTATAGGGTCTTCACGTCGCTGTTGTTTTCCATAACATTTATTCCCCCTCTGATCGAACAAAATGACACCTCTCTCGCTCAAGCGAGCCTGCGGCAAACAATATCCCTCTTTTGGCAAGACATCCGGCAGTCCTCTCTTCCCATGAGAAGTTTTACAATGAAAGCGATACCTCAGCGAAGGAGATGTCTTATGAATTTTGATCTGAATATCGTACCTTTCAGCCGAAGAGAGTCTTTCTTGGCAATTTCCCTCCTGCCCGCGGCAAAGGACCGCAGACCAGGACTTTACCTGCGAACCGTCCGCGGAGGAGATGACAAGTTTGGCGAGGCGTTTCTGATAGAGCTGCTAAACCGGCAGAGCGAGCCGGTTCCGTTTGAACCTATGGCATCACCAGACCAAATCAGGCTAACGGCCTCCGATTCGGAGGGCCATGCGGACATTTGTTTATCGGACTCCCGGACCGTCCGATTCCGTTCGGAAGGCTGCGGCATCCGGCTTACCTTTTTTCCAGCAGCGTATGATTACGCCTATGAGACCCATCCGGACAGCTGGGAGGTGAACAGCTTCACGCATGGCTGCCGCTTCATGCTGACCCGGCTTGCAGGCCAGATGGGCATGGAGGTCGAATGGAACGAGATCAAGAGCTCGCGGGTGACCGCCGATTTCTCCGTGGACGCATTAACCAATATGGCGGAATTTGCGGTAGAGGAGTTCATGACCGTCATGACCCCACGCAAGGAATGGGAGTCCTTCGATGAGGCGGTTCATAGCGTCCGGGAAGATTATGCCGCATGGCTGAACAACACCCTTATCGTCTCTGAGCGGTGGCAGGAAGCAAGGGAGCTCGCGGCCTATATCACCTGGTCCTGCGTGGTTCCGGCCGAAGGCTGTCTGACCCGCCCAGCCATGTATATGTCCAAGAATTGGATGACCAATATCTGGAGCTGGGACAACTGCTTTAACGCGATGGCCCTTGTGCGGCATCAGCCGGAGCTGGCTTGGGATCAGTTCATGATCTTTTTTGACCGGCAGGATGAGAGCGGCCTGATCCCGGACTTCGTGAACGATAAATACGAGCTTTGGAATTGCAACAAGCCGCCGATTCACGGCTGGACACTGGCCTGGATGATGCGTCGGACCGATTTCATTAAGGAGACCCAGTTGCGCGAGGTCTATGGCCCATTATCGAAATGGACGGAGTGGTGGTTCACGCACCGGGACCATGACGGCGACGGCATTCCCCAGTATAACCACGGCAACGATTCAGGCTGGGACAACAGCACGGCGTTCAATAACGGCATTCCCGTCGAGAGTCCTGATCTTGCCGCCTATCTCATTATTCAGATGGAGACGCTGGCCGAAATCGCAGGCTTGCTCGGCCTGTCCGAGGAGTCGAGCCAATGGAGACGGAGAGCGGACGATACGTTGGACCGCATGATTCGACACTTCTGGAGGGATGGCCGGTTCACGGCCTGCCGTTCGGGAACGCATGAAATATCCGAGGGAGACAGCTTGCTGCTGTTCGTTCCCATCCTGCTGGGAAGACGCCTTCCCGAGTTTATTCGCAAGGCTCTACTGGAAGGACTTCGGGATGAAAGCCGATTCCTGACAAGCAACGGCTGGGCTACCGAGAGCGTAAGCAGCCGCTATTATAAGGCGGACGGATATTGGCGCGGGCCGATCTGGGCTCCTTCCACGATGCTGCTGGTCGAAGGGGTGGCAGCAGCAGGCGATATGGAGCTGGCGACGGAGATTGCGCAGCGGTACTGCCGGATGGTTAGTCTCAGCGGCATGGCCGAGAATTTTGATGCCCTGACCGGAGCGGGGCTTCGCGATCGAGCGTTCACCTGGACCTCCAGCGTATTTTTGATTCTTGGACATGAATACACCTTATAACGATGACGGACAAACACTTCTTCCCGGGCATTTTGCCTTGCGGGGGAGGTGCTTTTTCCGTTTCCTCTCCGTTTCCAGTTGCCGCCTAATTACAAGCCCTTTGTTCGGGTTTATAATGAAAGCGGTATCACGGGCGGATTAGCAGTCCTGCCGCATGACCAACGAGTTGGACGGAAAGGTTCACGATACGATACGACAACGGGGAGAGTAACCATGAATCTTCAGGGGATCAAAGATCGAGTGGGCCGGCTGTTCACCGGCACCTATCACAGTATACGAACGAAGCTGCTTACTTGTTTTTTAATCGTCACCCTGATTCCGCTGTTCTCGCTTGGCGGACTTTCCTATTATCAATCCGCTAAAGTGATTAACTCCCAGTTCGGCAAATACGGCGATAATGCCGTAGCGCAGCTGGAGCAGCAGACCAGTTCGGCATTAGGGCGGATGAAGCAGACGGCGGAAACGATTTATTCCTATTTACTGGACCCGAGCCATTCGGGGATCGGAGCCGGGACGCCATCCACATACGGCGACATTATGGAGAAGAACGACTTCGAATCGTTATTGAAGTCTCTTCGGACGCAGCTGACAGCGGGAATTTATATCATTACGACCTCCGGCTATTACTATGGGGAGAACAATCTGGATGTGAATAAACTCGGCAATATCCCGATGTGGAGCACAAGGCCGAAGGCCTATGCCGGGACTTATTGGCTCGGTTTTTACAAACAGGATCATTCCATTAAGAGCAGTGATAGCGATAACGTGCCGGTCATCGGGCTCGCCGTACCGATCCACCACCCGGATAAGGCTCAGGACGGCAGCATCATCCTCATTGAGGAGAGTGCCGAGGAACTGCTGCGCAGTTATGCCAAGTTCGAGGCCGACACGCACGCCCACCTGCTCATTACATCGCCGGACGGCACGGTCGTGTATGAGACGGATGCTCCGTATACGCCCCATGACAACGATGTGACCTGGTCCCGGACGCTTGGCGTCAACCAATGGACCATGGAAGCCAGAGTTCCCGCCAAGGCTTTCTATCAATCCTCGGGCGTTATCCGGGCGAACACGATGGTTGTTGCCATTGTCTCCTGCTTGCTCGCTTTTGGCATTGCTTATCTGTTCTCCTCCCGGTTCACCTCACGAATTCGGACCTTGAAGGACTCGATGCAGAAGGTGAGCTTTGGCAAGCTGGATACCCGTACGCCAATCGAGGGCAGGGATGAACTGGGCAGTCTCGACATGAGTTTTAACCGGATGGTTACGGGCGTGCAGACACTGATTGGCGAAGTGGAGCAGAGCGAGCGGCTGAAAAAAGAGGCGGAGCTGCGCGCATTCCATTATCAGATCAACCCCCATCTGCTGTTCAATACACTCAACTCCATCCAGTGGAAAGCCAGGCTGGAAGGCGCGGAGGACATCCGTCAGATGCTGTATCATCTGACGATGGTGCTGGAGGGGAATTTGGATATCTCGCAGGAGCTGGTCACGTTGAACAGGGAGCTGCGCATGATCGGTCACTTTTTGAAAATCCAGGAGATCAGGTACGGCGAGGTGTTCCGTTATGAGCTGGATTGCGATGAGGCGTTTCTGCCTTATTTGATTCCACGGATGACGCTTCAGCCGCTGTTTGAAAACATTTTTTTCCATGCCTTCACCGATGGTCAGGGAGAGATACATGTCAAGGTCGAGGAGGATCATGACGAGCTGGTGCTTACGCTTCGCGATAACGGGGCCGGCATCAAGGAGGAGAAGCTCGCTCAGTTATTCTCGCCGGAGATGAAGCGGAAGGGACGCGGCGGGCTTGGCGTGCGGAACGCCGATCAGAAATTTAAGCTGCATTTTGGTCCGCTATACGGACTGAAGGTACATTCGATTAAGGGAGAAGGAACAACGATCACCATACGCTGGCCGAAAAAGGAGGAGTCTTTCGATGATGAAAGCAGGGTACATTAAGGTGATGATTGCCGACGATGAGAGCATTGTGCGTAAGGGACTCCGCTCCACGGTGCCGTGGGACCGATTCGGGATGGAGGTTGTGGCGGACAGCCCCAACGGTCAGGCGGCTTGGGAGGCGTTTCTGGAGTTTCGCCCGCAGGTCGTCATTACGGATATCGTCATGCCGGAGATGGATGGAATCGAGCTGTCGCGCAAGGTGAAGGAGGTCGCGCCGGAAACCCGAATCATTCTGCTCAGCTGCCACCGGGATTTCGAGTATGCCCAAGAGGGGATGCGGCTTGGCGCCTCGGGATATCTGCTGAAAACCGCCTTCGAGGACGAAGAACTCGAAGCGATGCTGGGAAAATTCCAGCGTGAGCTGTCCGATACGCCGTCCTACGGGTACGAGCTGGCAGAGCAGGTTTCCGCTCACCTGTTTGCTTGGCTGAACGGTCATAGCGATCGATTCCCGGGAGAACTCCGGCAGCTCTGCAGCCGTGTGGGGCAGGGGGAGGGCAGGCCCATCTCCCTCTATCTGATCAAGACGGCGGGCTGCAGCAGCAATTGGGAGGGGCTGCTTCAGGAGCAGGGCTCCGACGAGCCGGGTTTGCGCTGCAGCAAGCTGATTCACTACGGCGCGGACAGCTGCTATTGGGCCGTACCGGAGGAGTTTAAGGGAGCGGCTGACAGCTTGCTGGTGGAGATCAAGAGCCGGTGCGGGAAGCTCGCATGGAATTCGCGGGAATGTCTTCACGATTCGGAGGATGTGCAGGCAGCTTTTCAATCCTTGCATAAGGAAGCCGAGCTGGAACGGGTGTACGGTCTTAGCGGGGAGCAGTGGCCTGAGCCGATTCTGCACGCGGTCCATCTCCTGCATGAACATCCCGCGGACGAGTGGTCGGCAGCGGAGCTGGCCCAGAAGGTGGGGCTGAGCCGCAGCCATTTTTCGATCCTGTTCAAGAAAACGGTTGGCGACAGCTTCATCACATTCCAATATAAACGCAAGCTCCGCCTCGCCTATGGCCTGCTGCGCGAAACCTCCTTAACGATGCAGGAGATCGCCGAGAAGACCGGGCTTGGCGACAGCAAATATTTCAGCAAATGGTTCAAGCGCTGCACAGGTCAGACGCCAAGCCAATACCGTGCCGAACAAAAAGGGGAATCATTGTAAACAAATGAACACCCGAGAACGAAAGTTCGAACAAAAATACGATCATCTGCGAATCAGCGCACGTTTTGAACCGCTTTCATCCGAGTTATGATGAAAGCGGTTCAATTCATATCAACTCAATACTTTAGGGGAGCTGACAATATGAAAAAGAAAATGTCATGGATCGCGTTGGTTTCGGTTATGACGTTAATGGCATCCTTGCTGGCCGCATGCGGCGGCAGCGGCGGGACCGGAGCATCGAAGGAGCCGGACGGCAATGCATCAGGCGCGGCGACAACGCTTCGCTTCGCTACCTGGGATACGGGAGATGCGCTGAAGATCGAGCAGGAGATCGCCAAGAAGTTCGAGGAATCGCATCCCGGCACGAAGGTGCAGGTGGAGGCTTATGCCGACGGATTTGATCAGAAGCTGGCCGCCGGTTTTGGCGCAGCCAATCCGCCGGACGTGATGTATATGTGGGATTTTCCGACGTATCACCAGTCCCTGGAGCCGCTGGACGGCTACGCGTCCAAGGACGAGGATTTGAATATCGATGATTTTTACCAAGGATTGTTTAACTACGGCAAGATCGATAATCAGCTGTACGGAATCCCGGCGGGCTTTACGACCCGGGTGGTGTACTACAACAAGAAGATGTTCGATGATGCGGGCATCGCCTATCCGAGCGATGGATGGACATGGACGGAATTCCAGGAGAACGCCCAGAAGCTGACGGATAAATCCAAGAAGCAGTATGGCTTCGGCGTACGAGCCGAGAACGATACGTATGACCTGCAAGGGTTCGTATGGAGCAACGGCGGTTCCTTCATTTCCGAGGACGGCACAACGATTGAAGGCTACATGAACAGCAAGGAAACGGCGGAAGCCATTCAGATGCTGGGCGATATGCTCAAGAACGGCTCAGCCGTCCTAACCGGAGGCAAAGGGCAGCAGAGCGGGGAGGATATTTTCAAAGCCGGCAAAATCGCCATGTGGGAGAGCGGTATCTGGCCGCTGGAATCCTTCAGGGAAGCTGGAATCGACGTGGGTACGGTGGAAATGCCGGCCTTCGAGGGCAAGCCTGTAAAGGGCGTATTGGCCGAGTCCGCGCTATCCATAGCGAAGGATTCCAAGAACAAGGATCTGGCGTGGGAGTTCATCAAGTTCTACGTATCGGATGAAGCGATCAAAATGCGCGTGGCCGACCTTCCGGTCCGGGTCAGCGTGGTGAACGAGCTGAAGAAGGATCAGGATCCGCTCTACAAGCCGTATTACACGATGCTGGAGCGTTCGGACAATACGCCGGCCTTCCTGCTGAATCCGAAATGGAACGAAGTGAACCGCCAGCTGTCGGCAGCCGTGGAATCCGTCATGTTTGGCAGCGATGCCCAGGAGGTTCTGAACCAGGCGGTGAAGGATAGCGAACGCTATTTGAAATAAACGAAGAAAGAAGGTTCGCGAATATGGCCCATACTGAAGTGCCTTACTCACAACAGCAGACAGCGGCCCCGAAGCGACTTGGACCAAAACGTTGGGGTGGGGCCGTGCCCTACCTCTTCATTTTTCCATGGATATTCGGATTCCTGGTTTTTACGCTTGGTCCGCTGCTGTTTTCCCTCGTTATTTCGTTTTTTGATTGGCCGATCGTAGGCCAAGTGACCTTTGTCGGCATCGACAACTATGTGGAGATGTTCTCGAACGATCCGTTGTTCTGGAAATCGCTGATGGTTACGTTAAAGTTCGCGGCTTTGTTCGTGCCGCTAAACATCATTGTAGCCTTAGGGCTCGCCATGCTGCTGAATCAAAAGGTAAAAGGGAGCGCGTTCTTCCGCACCGCCTTCTACCTGCCGTCGGTCATTTCCGGCGTAGCCCTCGCCATGATCTGGTCTTGGGTGTACAGCGGGGATTACGGGATCCTGAATTTTTTCTTATCGCTTGTCGGCATCGAAGGCCCGGACTGGCTGAACGATACGAAGTGGTCCTTGGTCGCCATGGTTATTGCAAGCCTGTGGGGACAGGGCTCGATGATGCTTATTTTTCTGGCGGGTCTCAAAGGCATTCCGAAGGACCTGTATGAGTCGGCCTCGATAGATGGAGCGGGCAAGATCAGGCAGTTCTTCAATGTGACCATCCCGATGATCACGCCGACCCTGCTGTTTAACCTGATTACGTCCATCATTGCGGCCTTCCAGCAATTGACGCTAGCGCTTCTGCTTACGGGCGGTGGCCCGCTGAAGTCGACGTTTTTCTATGCGATGTACATGTACGAGAATGCGTTCAAGTATTTCAAGATGGGTTATTCCGCAGCCAATGCCTGGTTCATGTTCCTGATCGTGCTGACGCTGACGTTCCTCGTGTTCAAGTCTTCGGAAGCCTGGGTGTTCTATGAGGGCGAGATGAAGAAGGAGAAGGCGAAGCCAAAGCGTAACAAAGCAGGCGTACCTGCCGGCAGAGAGGGGCGTTCCGCATGAAAAAAGTAATCACGTACACACTGCTCATCTTGTGCTCCCTGCTGTTCATTGCGCCGCTCTTCTGGGCGATCACGACAGCACTGAAGTCGCAGCAGGAGCTGTATCTGTTTCCTCCAAAATGGTTACCTTCCGTGTGGAGATTCAGTAATTTTGTGGAAGCCTGGAGCATTCAGCCGTTTAACCTGTTTTTGAAAAATACGCTGATCGTGACGCTGCTGTCGACGCTCGGGCAGCTCATATCGTGCACGCTGGTGGCATACGGGTTCGCCCGGTTTCAGTTCAAGGGACGGGATGCGCTATTTCTGATCGTGCTTGCCACCATGATGATTCCGTGGGAAGTGACGATGATTCCACAGTATATGGAATTCAACTACCTGGGCTGGATCAATACGCTCAAACCGCTCATCGTACCGTCCTGGTTTGGTTCCGCTTATTTCATTTTCCTGCTGCGCCAGTTCATCATGACTTTGCCGAAGGAGCTGGATGAAGCGGCAACGATTGACGGGGCGGGCAAAATGACGGTTCTGCTGCGGATCATCGTGCCGCTGATGGGTCCCTCACTCATTCTGGTGGCCGTGTTCCATATGATGAGCTGCTGGAACGATTATCTGGGTCCGCTCATCTTCCTGAATGATCAGACGAAATATACTCTGACGCTGGGGTTATCCCAGTTCAAGGGCATGCACGGCGTCGATATGCAATCCATTATGGCGATCACCTGCCTGATCTCGATCCCGCCGCTGGCCGTATTTTTCTTTGCGCAGCGTTATATCGTTGGCGGCATTGCCACGACGGGGATCAAGGGGTAAATGGGTGCCGGGGATAAATGCATCCACGATGATATGAAGCATGAAACAGCATCAGAACATAGAAGTGCGTGTTCAAAAAGTCATGGAGAGATGACTTTTTGAACTACCTCTAGAAGCCTAGACTGCTTGGGAAAGGATGGAGAGATATATGAAAGACCATCGTATCGGCCGCGACTGGGATGACCTAAATGTGCTGGAACGAAACCGGGCGAAAAGCCGGGCCTATTTCATTCCGTTCGCGGATGCGGACGGAGCGTTAAGTTATGACAGAGGCAGTTCGGCCTGGTATCAATCGCTGAACGGGGTGTGGAAATTCCACTATGCCGAGGAGCCGGAGACTGCTCCTGAAGCATTTTATGAAGAGGATTACGATGTATCGGCCTGGGATGACCTCCCGGTTCCGGGACACTGGCAGCTGCAGGGCTACGGGCATCCGCATTACACGGACCTGTACTATCCGTTCCCTGTGGATCCGCCGCATGTGCCAAACGCGAATCCGACCGGAAGTTACGTACGCGAGTTCGAGCTTCCGGAGCATTGGGACGGCAGAAAGATTTGCGTCAAATTCGACGGGGTGGACAGTGCGTTTCATGTGTGGCTAAACGGGTCGTTTATCGGCTATAGCCAGGGAAGCCGGCTGACCTCCGAGTTCGATCTGACGCCTTATGTAAAAGCCGGCGTAAACAAGATATCGGTTCGGGTATACCAGTGGTCCGATGGAAGTTATCTGGAAGATCAGGACATGTGGTGGATGAGCGGCATTTTCCGGGATGTGTATCTGGTAGCCGAGCCGTCGGCGCTTCGCATCAACGACTTCCGCGTAACGACCGATCTGGATGCGGAGTATCTGAATGCCAAGCTGAACGTGCGTTTGGAACTGGAAGGAAGAGAGCACGGCTCCGTCCAGTTGCGGTTGTTGAACGGAGCCGGAGTGGAAGTAGGGTCAGCGGGGAAGGATGTCCCGCACTCCGCCGTGGAGGACTTTGAGATCGAGGTAGCCGGTCCGGATTTATGGAGTGCCGAGTCCCCGGCGCTGTACCACTTGGTAATCATGTTGCAGGATGCTCAAGGGGGGACGCTCGAGACGGTGGCGCAGCGCGTCGGATTCCGCACCATTGAAGTGAAGGACGGACAGCTCCTGGTAAATGGCAAGGCGATCCTGCTTAAAGGCGTCAACCGCCATGACCATCATCCGAATACGGGCCGAACCGTCACCCTGTCCACGATGCTCGAGGACATCCGTTTGATGAAGCAGCACAACATCAATGCCGTCCGAACCGCTCATTACCCGAATGATCCCCGGTTCTACGAGCTGTGTGACGTGTATGGGCTGTACGTGATGGAAGAGACGGATCTGGAGACCCACGGCTTCGAGCCGCTAGGCAACATTTCCCGCCTGAGCGATGATCCGGATTGGAAGGAAGCCTATGTGGACCGTGTCCGCCGAATGGTGGAACGGGATAAGAACCATCCGTCCGTGCTGTTCTGGTCCCTCGGCAACGAATCCGGCTTCGGCTGCAATTTCCGTGCAATGGCGGACTGGTGCCGGGAGTTTGATCCAACGAGGCTGATCCATTACGAGGAGGACCGCGAAGCCGAGGTGTGCGACGTGGTGAGCACCATGTATTCCTCCGTCGAGAAGATGGAAGGCTTCGGCAAAATGACCGATCATCCCAAGCCGCATATTCTGTGCGAATTCGCGCATGCGATGGGCAACGGTCCCGGCGGCCTTCGCCCCTACTTCGATACCTTTGAGGCGCATCCCCGCCTGGCGGGCGGTTTCGTGTGGGAATGGATCGATCATGGGCTGAGCAGAAGGACGCCGGACGGCAGGATGGATTACGCATACGGCGGCGATTATGGCGATGTGCCAAACAACAGCAATTTTGTTATCGACGGTTTGGTCCGCCCGGACCGGACACCTTCACCCGGACTCTTGGAATACAAAAAGGTCATTGAACCTGTCCGTATGACGATGCCAAATCAGGGTCTGCTGCACATGATGAACCGCTATGATTTCATTTCGCTGGATGATCTGGTGGCCCATTACCGGGTGTTGGCCGATGGACAGCTTGTCCATAGCGGAGCGCTGGAGCTTCCCCGCATCGATGCAGGCACAATCGCGGAGTTAAGCCTCCAGGAGGTTTTGGAGCAGGCGACAATAGGCGTGAGTCCTTATGCCGAGCTGTGGCTTGAGGTATCCCTCTCGCTGGCTGCTGACTGCCGCTGGGCGGAACGGGGACATGAGGTGGCGTGGTCCCAGTTTCTGCTGCGGGAATCGTCCAAGCCTGAATTCGAGCAAACGGCAGCATTGCGGCGGGGACCACTACAGCTCACCGAGGAGAAGCACAAGCTTAAGGTGGGGAATGGCAGCTTTCAGCTGTCACTCGGTTCGCTTCATTCCGGATTTGAGAGCTTATTCCTGCATGGCAAAAGAATCACGCTTGGCGGACCGGCGCTGAATTTCTGGCGTCCGCCAATTGATAATGATATGTACGTGCTTCCGGATTGGCGCAAGGCCCATCTGGATCGACTCTCCGAGCGGATCGATCATTTCGAATGGAAGCGACTGGACCAAGACAGCGTGGAGGTACGGCGGATTTCCCGGATTGCGCCACCGGTATATGATTGGGGCTTCCGCTGCGAAACGACCTATACGATCACTTCCAGCGGCCTGATGATCATGGACGTGAAGGGTGAGCCGATCGGCACACCACCCGCCATGCTGCCGAAAATCGGATTGCAAATGCAAGTCGCGGGAGACATGGAACATGTCCGGTGGTACGGCAGAGGACCTGGGGAAAGCTACCCGGACAGCCTGGAAGCGGGACGGTTCGGGGAATATCGCAGCACTGTGGACGGGTTGTTTACGCCTTATATCTATCCGCAGGAGAACGGGAACCGATCGGATGTCCGCTGGATCTCGCTCGCGGATGGGGATGGATTGGGGCTCCTCGCCGTTGGCGATCCTGTCCTGAATTTCAGTGCGAGCCGGTACACCGACCAGGATGTGGAGACCGCGGCGCATGCCAGCGACCTTGTTCCACGCAGCTTCGTTACGCTGAATCTGGATTACCGGCAGAACGGACTAGGCAGCAACAGCTGCGGTCCGGCACAGTCTCCGGAGCATTCGATTAAGCCGGAGCCGTTCTCGTTCCGCATTCTCCTTAAGGCTTACGCTGCCGAGGATACCGATCCGGTAAGGTTGAGCCGGCGGATGCGCTCGGAAGCGGAATTATACAAGTAACCGACTGATTTCATTTCAGATCGTGATCGGATTTTCTGGAGAAGGGGAATAACATGTCCTTTTACATCAAAGACCTGCTGCAGCTGTCTACGGGGGTGCGCCGCTTCCTTATAAGCGAGGCCTTCTACGGCATTGGAATCGGCCTCTATACACTCGTCCTGAATCTGCATCTGCTTTTTCGGGGGCTAAGGGAGGACGAAATCGGCGCGTTGGTGTCGATGGGCATTCTGATCATGGGCGTGTTCGCCATTCCGGTATCTCTCCTCGCTAACCGGACCGGAAGGAAAAAACTGCTGGTTACCGGCGTATTCTTTATCGCCGCAGGCAATGTGCTGTTTGCCGTCAGCGATGATTTGCTGTGGTTCTATGCCGCTCAAATATTGGTGTCTACCGGCTTGACGCTTGTGGAGACGACGGAGATTCAGCTTCTCTTCCATTATTGCCGTTCCCGTAAGGAGGAGGCCCGTGCATTTTCCTTGATGTTTGCCGTCTTTACGGCTTTCACGGGTCTCGGAACGCTGGCTGCCGGATATATCTCGAAGGGATTTGAAGGAAGCAGGGGCTATGAAGTGTCACTTCTGCTGACCGGGCTGGTGCTTGTGCTTCACGGCATTATCCGGGCATTCTGGCTGCCTTCTGAGCGCAGGGACTTGGATGAGGAAGCGCCGACGGCTTCATCTTCTAAGGGAATATCCAGGTTAACGGGGCCTCTGTCGTCCGGGACCTTATGGCTGTTCGCCGTGTTTACGGCGCTGCTCGGCGGCTGTATTGCCATGACTGGCTCATTCTTGAACGTCATCGTGAAGTTCCGCCTGGATTGGATGGATGACCAGGTATCTTTAATTCTTGCCATCGGCGCGATCCTTCTGTTTATATGCTCATTGATGACGCCGTACGTCATGGAGCGGTTCGGTTATAACACGGCCATTATCTCGGTATTTATCGTTAATATGCTGCTGTTTGCCGCTCTATACATGATTCTCCCCGTATGGCTGTTTGTCGGGCTGTTTCTGCTGCGGGGCGGTGGCGTGACCATGCTGTCCAATCTGCTGGACAGTCTGCTGATGTCGGCTTTCAATGAGAAGGAACGTAATCTGTATGCCGGCATGCGGTCGGTATTTCGGAGTTTAGGCTCGTCCGGGGCAACCTTTGTTGCCGGACTGATCCTGGCCCGGCAGGATTATCGGCTTCCCTTTCTGGCCACGGCCGGCGTGCTGCTCCTATGCGGCCTGTATTACGTATGGTGGATTCGTCCTGTCTTATCCAAGAGATTAAACAGCGGTATCGAGCCGTGAATGTGAAGGGCCGTCTAAAAGGGGTATTCCCTTTTAGGCGGCCTTTTTGCTGATTGCAGCATGCTCCTTTCATATTCATCTTACATCGTCAGCTTCATCACTTCAGGCTGAACCCGTATTTGTTCCAGAGAAAGTCTTTAAACATATTGACATCAAAAATTGGTACATGTTTAAATAGAAGAAGTGTTAGCACTCTGCTGTAAAGAGTGCTAAAAGAAACCTCGTTCAGATTGGAAGGGAGATTTTTTCATGGCGAAAAAACAGTTTAAAGCTGAGTCCAAACGGCTGCTCGAGATGATGATCAACTCCATCTATACGCAGCGTGAAATTTTTCTGCGTGAGCTGATTTCAAATGCCAGCGACGCGATTGACAAGATTTACTATAAAGCGCTGACTGACGACAACTTGACCTTTAACAAAGAAGATTACTACGTTAAGATTACCGCAGATAAAGCAAACCGTACGCTGACCATTACCGACACGGGGATCGGGATGACAAAGGAAGACCTCGAGAACAACCTCGGCATCATCGCGAAGAGCGGTTCCCTTGCATTCAAGAGTGAGAACGAAGCGAAGGACGGCCACAACATTATCGGTCAGTTCGGCGTAGGCTTCTACTCGGCTTTCATGGTTGCCGATGTCGTTACCGTGACCAGCAGAGCCCTCGGCAGCGACGAAGCATACAAGTGGGAATCCGAAGGCGCGGATGGATATACCATTATGCCGGCCGAGAAGGATTCCGTCGGAACCGAGATCGTGCTGAAGATCAAAGAGAACACGGAAGACGATCAGTATGACGAGTATTTGGAAGAATATCGTCTAAGAGCGATCATCAAGAAGTACTCGGACTTCATCCGCTATCCGATCAAGATGGACGTGAAAACGCAGCGTCCTTCAGATGCTGCCGAGAATGAGTTCGAAGAAGTTCAGGAAGAGCAGACGATTAACAGCATGGTGCCGATCTGGCGCAAGAATAAAAGCGAGCTGACCGACGCGGATTACGAGAATTTCTACAATGAGAAGCGGTACGGCTTCGATAAACCGCTCAAGCACATTCATGTCAAAGCGGACGGCGCTGTTGTATACAACGCGATTTTGTTCATTCCCGAGAATACGCCATTCGATTATTACACCAAGGAATACGAGAAAGGGCTTGAACTCTATTCCAACGGCGTCCTGATCATGGACAAATGCGGCGACCTCCTGCCGGACTACTTCAGCTTCGTGAAAGGGATGGTCGATTCCGAGGATCTGTCGCTGAACATCTCCCGCGAGATGCTCCAGCATGACCGTCAGTTGACACTGATCGCGAAGAACATCAAGAGCAAAGTGAAAAGCGCGCTGCAGGGCATGATGAAGGACGAACGAGACAACTATGAGAAGTTCTTTGCATCCTTCGGCAGAGGCCTGAAATTCGGCGTCTATAACGATTACGGCATGAACAAGGAAGATCTTCAGGATCTGCTCCTGTTCACTTCCTCCAAGGAGAAGAAGCTGGTCTCGCTGGATGAGTACGTATCGAGAATGCCGGAGGATCAGAAGTATATTTATTATGCTTCCGGTGATTCCATCGACCGGATCGAGAAGCTCCCGCAGACGGAAATGGTGCTCGATAAAGGTTATGAAATCCTGTACTTCACCGATGATGTTGATGAGTTTGCAATCAAGATGCTCATGAAATACAAGGAGAAGGAATTCAAATCGGTATCTAGCGGGGATCTCGGCATCGATTCCGAGGCCGACAAACAGGAGAATGAAGCCGAAGAGAGCGACAACAAGGAACTCTTTGAAGCCATGGGCAGCTTCTTGGCCGGAAAAGTGAAATCCGTTAAAGCCTCCAAACGACTGAAATCTCATCCGGTATGCCTATCCACGGAAGGCGATGTCTCGATCGAGATGGAGAAAATCCTGAAGGCAATGCCGAACGGACAGGATATCCAAGCCGACAAGGTGCTGGAGATCAACACGAACCATGAGGTATACAAATCCCTGAAGGCATTGCAAGCGGATCAGGATAAGCTGAAGCTTTACACGAATCTGCTGTACAATCAGGCGCTGCTGATCGAAGGCTTGCCGATTGCCGATCCGGTGGAATTCACGAACGATATTTGCAAAATCATGGTGTAACCGGCGCAGCTGGATTATAAGATAATAACAAACAAACCCGAAACTCTGGTGTAAGGAACCAGGGAATCGGGTTTGTTTTTTTGTACATCTAATCTGAGTGCGATGTAGATCGTTACACTACGTCGGCGGCGAGATCCGATAACAGTCCGTTCTCGGGCGCAAAGCCTAGAAGGTCGTACACCGATATTGGGAACATCGGAAAGCCGACATAGTATGGGGTGATGGCATATAGCGGATAGAAGATCACCAGTGACTTATCCGCCAGATAGAAGTCCTGATTCGGCGAAACGGCAACCGGACTGTTCTCCAGCACGGGAATGCCGCGTTCCTTGATCTGACGGTTCACTTCGGCAGCCAAGACGGCTTGATAGTTGGAGCCTGGGAGGAACAAATCGGATAAGGCATAGGATTTTCCGGTGGCCGTCGTAAAGGTCAGGCCTTTCGTCACCGTATACCCGTGCGCCATATGCTCGGAATAGGTGTAGTTCGTCAGCACGAGGCTAAGAATGCCGCGCTCGTTCGTTTTGATCTCAAAGGTGCCCGTCGTTTGCGGGTTGGTGCCGGTCTGAACCTGCTGCTGTTCACGCTGCATTTCCTGGATTTGAAGAATAATGGCCCGGTTGATGGCTTCTTCCGCCCCCGGATTCATAAGGCCGTATACCTGCGGATAATGAATCACGAGACCGGGTGCCGTATGCGTAAAGGTATGGATACTTACCGGGGGTACATATTGCGCCATGCGTACAATCGCTCCAATCTAACATCAGATACGTTAGGCTATTCCGAAGTGGGCGCAGAGGTTACGAAGCTGGAGGGTCGTGGAGACTTGACTTGAGACTTGGAGCTTTAGTGACTCGGTCACCCCGACTCGCCAGAAGGGTCCCGGGCAGGCAGAACGCTCCAATGCGACAGCAGTAGTCCAAGGCAGCGGGCGTGTTTGTTGTAAATCAGCTAGCCTTCACTCCTTGTCTGTAACGCCAGACGTAAGCAACCTTCTCACAAAGATCGTGAATATGACTAAGGAAACGACTACCGATGCTGCCGTAACCGTGAACAAATACGTATAGCCGATACGCTCGGAAACCAAGCCGAGTATAATGGCGCCAAGTCCGATACCGAGATCGAATGCCGTCATGAACGAGGCATTGGCTGCGCCTCTCCGGTTCTCCGGAGCAATGCGCAGGGTCGCTGCTTGAAGCGCGGGCTGGGCCGAGCCGAAGCCGATGCCGTATAGAATGGCGGCCGTAATCAGCCCGGGCAATCCCTTTGACATACTTAAGACGACCAGAGCCGCCGCCGTCACGACAAGGGACGGAATGATGACAGCCGCTTCGCCGAAACGGTCCGACAGCTTCCCGGCAAAGGGCCTGATCAAGGTAAGAGCGACGGCGTACACCAGGAAAAAGGTTCCCGGATTGACCCGGATGGACTCGGCAAACAGCGGGAGGAAGGTCGTGATTCCCCCGTAAGCGACAGCCAGGAAAAAGATTGCGACCGTGACAGGGAGAACGGATTTCTCGACTAACTGAATTCGCCCTGCCGAGGGTTTGGCTTGATAAGGTGCTCTGGTCATGTAGGCCAGTATGAAGGCAATCAGAGAGAGCCCGGTAGCGACAAGAAACAACGTCTGAAACGAATACCCGCTGACGATAAAAGTACCCAGCATGGGGCCGATGGCCATCGCAACCGTCATCGCCATACCGTACCAGCCCATGCCTTCCCCGCGGCGGGAGGTCGGGATTAAATCCGTAATGACCGTTCCGATGGAGGTTGTCGAGAAAGCCCAACTCGCTCCGTGCAAGATCCGCAGCGCAAGCAGAAGCAGAATGCTGCCAACCCAATCGTAGAGATACATCGAAAGAACAAAGAAGATAAGACCCCAAATGTAAAATGCTCTTCTGCCGTACCGATCCACCAGTCCCCCGACCATCGGGCGAAAGACCACAGCCGTCAGCGTGAACGCACCGGCCGCCAAGCCCACCTGGGTTTCGGAGCCGCCTAAATGCTTGATATACAGCGGAAGCGTAGGCAGCAACAGATAGAAGCCCGTAAACAGAAATAACATCCCGATCGTCATTTGAATAAACGGTTTCGTCCATAAACGTTCCATTTCGTTCCCTCCTTATTTCCAATTCCCCAATGCAAAAACGTCTGAACTCTAGTCTTCTTCGGACTTAACAGCCGATATTTCTTTCCGGATCCACTCGATATTCGTTATTCCTATCTGCTTCCGGTGATCGAGTACCCGCAGCAATTGAAGCCGCTGTTTCTCAGGATCAGGTTTATAAAACGTGATCTCCGCTTCAAAGTCCGTCACATGTTTCAGGTTGGTCTCCAGATAAATCAAATACTGCTCTAGACAATCGAGTCGAACCTTCTTCGGAACATACCGGAAATAGACCATTTTAAAATGGAATATCTGCTCCGTATCCATGTTGTATTCCAGGGGGTTCTCCATGAGTTCAAGAAACTTCTTCCGTCCGGAATCGGTGATCCCGTAGATTTTGCGGGGGCGTTTGCCTCCGCCGGATTCGTCCAGACGAAGATGGATCCACTCGTGATCCACCATCCGTGAGAGCAGGGGATATAACGTTCCGGAACTAATCTGACGGTAAGGACCACCTGCATTTTTTAATATTTCTTGAAGCATATAGCCGTGTTTATCCCCGGTCATCAATTCACCCAACACAAAAATTTCATACATATGAGCGCCTCCAACAATATGTCGATACGATATAAATATATATCGTATCGACATAATTATGCAATACCTGGAAGTGAATTTCTGCAATCGATTTTCAAACTATCGTCAACCGTTGGCTGACATTTGTTTAGATATGCATAGGTGAAGAGAAGCAAGTGGCGATACATTTAAACTGCGTCAGACACAAAAAATAGGAAGGATGGATTAGCGGCTTAAAACGGAGTCTTTTAAAAAGCTGATCACGATTAGAAATACCAAGATAGAGGGGACCTAACAAATGAAGCCAATCCGAGTAGGTATCGGCTGGAAGAATGCGAAGAGGGAGGAGGAAGCCAACTGTAACATGAGGTGTTTGGCAGGCACGAATCCGTTGTGCCAACAAGGAGTAAATGCATTCGTTCGTATAGGTGGGCAGTGCCCAGCATAAGCCTTAAGGGTTTTACTTCTTACTTTACAGTCCGCCTGCGTTTTTCCCTTGACTTTCACCTTGTTGTCCGTTGTTCTTCTCGACATAATCCAAATGTAGAAACCCCCAGGTGCACATGTCGGTCAGAACGCTGCCCAAGCTCTTTCCGTGCTCCGAGATGGAATACTCTACCTTGGGCGGAATCTCCTGATATACCTTGCGTACGACCAGCCCATCCTGTTCCAGTTCGCGGAGCTGATTTGTGAGCATGCCTTGGGTCACGCCCGGAAGCAGACGCCGGAGCTCCCCGAACCGTTTGGTTCCGTCCTGCAGTAGTATAAACAGAATCAGCGGTTTCCACTTGCCTCCGATTAATTGCAGCGTTGTCAGGATGCCTTCGGTGTTAGGCCGTTCATGATCGCTTGTTCTCATATTCTCATCTCCCATAGGAAGTGTCGGTTTTTGTTCATGTGATGTTAGTAATGTAGCACAGTATTCAGTTTAAACCCAGTACTATTCTTATTCGTACTTAGTACGTTTTATCGTACTATGCATGGGATGAATAGGTACGCTAAAACCGACTAAGTACATAAAAAGAGCGTACTTTTCAACGAAACGGATCCGAAACATAATGGGGGTGTCAAACAAACCAAATGAGACAGGAGAGACCTGAATATGAAAATCATGGTGATTGTGGCTCACCCGAATTTAGACAACTCGCGTGCGAATCGAGTGCTGATGCAGAACAGCAGGCTGTATGCGAATGGAAATGTAGATATCCGGGATCTTTACAAGGAGTATCCGGACTGGAATATCGATATCGAGCGCGAGCAGAAGCTTCTTCTTCAGTATGATCGGGTGGTGTTCCAGTTCCCGTTTTACTGGTATAGCTGCCCGCCACTGTTGAAGAAATGGTTCGATGACGTGCTGACCTTCGGCTGGGCGTTCGGACCGGAAGGCAACAGTCTGAAGGGCAAGGAGTTTATGCTGGCCACGACGGCAGCAGGCACGGAACAGGAGTATCAGGCAGGTGGGGACAATTGGTACACCGTCAGTGAGCTGCTGCGCCCGATTCAAGCCACGTTGGACCGGTGTAAAGTCCGTTATTTGCCGGCCTTCGCGACCTATAACGTGGAGCGGGTAAGCGATGAAACCCTCCAGGCGGAGGCCGACAGATATGCCAATCAGGTTCTAGCACCTGCAGCCGAAAGCCGATACTGAGGCTCGCTTCTCCGTTAACCGATAGAAGATTGGCTCTTGCCGGCCGAAACCATTAAGGGCATGATAGAGTCATATATGACATGACCTGAAGCAGTTCTTATGCTCTTTTATGGGGGCCCGCTACTTTTGGCTCGTGGCAGCTTCATAAGCACATGCGCACCAAATTGGAAGGAGGAAGCTTTATGACGATTGATGAAGATATTCATTTGGAGCCCTATGACAAGCAGTGGGCGGATTGGTTTAGCGACGAACATCAGAAGTTAACTAAGGAGATAGGTCCCTATACAGCTGCTATCGAACATTTCGGAAGCACATCGGTGCCGGGGATGACGGCTAAACCCATCATCGATATTCTGGTGGGCGTGGAGAACGTTTTGCATACGAATGAAATCATCCCCAAGCTGACCGGTATGGGTTACGAGGACTTGGGAGAAGCCGGGATTCCCGGCCGTTTATATCTGCGCAAAAGAGGTAGGCATGCCTATAATGTTCACATTGTGTTATACCGTGGCGATATTTGGAATCATAACATCATGATCCGGGAGTACTTGCGAGCGCATGCCGTGGAAGCCGAGCGTTACAGTGAGATCAAACGGCGGATCTTTTCGCAAGGAACCCGGACCCTGCTCCGATATTCCGATGAGAAGAATGCGTTCGTTGAGCAGCTTCTTGCCAGAGCGAAAGCCTGGATGAATGGTGTGCAATCCGAATAAGCGCCTGCTAAGTCATCCTCCATTCATGGCCTTGCACTGCTTTCGGTAAGCGGAAGGGGTGAGGCCATGAAATTTTTTGAACGTCTTGCTGAAATGGACATAGTCCGAGAAGCCGACGCGGTAGGCCGTTTCCTGGGCGGAAAGCTCAGACTCCTCCAGCAATTCCCTCGCTTTTTCCATGCGGACCTGTACCAGGTATTTCACGAAGTTCATATTCGTTTCGCTCTTGAAGGTACGGCTTAAATAAGTGACCGACATCCCCACTGAATCAGCCACCTCCTGTAAGGACAAATCCTCCATCGCGTAATTCTCTTCAATGTATCGCTTGGCTTTCTGAATATTGTGGCGAGACCCTAGATTTCGGGAGCCCTTAATCAACGCCAGCATTTCCTTGACCTTATCCTCGATTTGACGGCGGCAGGCCATGGGATTGTCCTGCGGCCATTGATCCTCGCCGATATCCATTGCAAGAAGCAAACCGCGTTCTTCAAGCGCAGCCAGCAGATCCTGCATCAGCATATGAGCATATCGTGATAAGCTCACCTCTTCAGGTCCCCTCGTCTCAAAAAGAGCCATGATCTCGCGGATTTGTTCCAATGCTCCCTGCTCATCGGCAGAATACAGCAGCTGGGCGAGCCTGGCTTTATGGCGCTGCTGCGCAAGCGTCCATTCCGTTTGCCGGGAGAATCGCGCTTTCCGGTTATCCAGCTCCTTGCAGGCACGTTCCAGTGTTGTATGGAACTGCCCCGGGTCGAGGGGCTTTAGCAGGAAATCCGCTGCACCATAGCGCAGGGCCTGACGTGCAAACTCGAAGTTGTCGTGGCCCGACAGGATAATGAAATGCATCTGCGGGTGGGATTCCCTGACACGGCGGATAAATTCCAGTCCATCCATTTCAGGCATGCAAATATCGGTCACGATAATATCAGGCCGGCTGTTCTCTAGCATCTGCAGGGCTTCAACCCCGTCTTCGGCTTCTCCGGTGACCACCAGTTGAAGACCAGACCTCTCAACAAGCTTTCGCAAACTCAAGTGAATGGCGTATTCGTCATCAATCATCATTAACCGGTACATGGTGTCCCTCCTCGCTAGTACTATACGGCAGTCTAATCTCAAATATCGTGCCTTCCAAGGGCACGGACTCCACAAGGTGCAGGCCATACTCGTCACCGAAGGTAAGCTGAAGTCTTTGATGTACGTTTAAGAGCCCGATGCCGCCGGTGGTTTCCTCCCCGCCGTTACGCATCATGTCTTCACCCGGCTTCTCTCGGGTTTGCAGGATTCGCCTGATCTGCCACAGCGTTTCCGCTGTCATGCCAATCCCCTTGTCACGGATCATGATGGCAAAATAGCCCGCCTCCGCACGGGTATTTATTCCAAGGTAGCTTGGCTTCTTGCCTCGGTATCCGTGTATGAACACATTCTCTACGATCGGCTGCAGTGTCAGCCTGACGGCGTTTACGCGATCCAGGTCCTGTTCGCTCACGTTCATATCGATCTGGAGTCTGCGGAAACGGGCGCTTTGAAGATCGAGGTAATACTGGACATGCGTCATCTCCTCCCGCAGCGGCACGACAGACCCGGCATGGCCGATATTGTAACGGAACATATGGGCCAGCGCCCGCGTCATGCGACTTATCTCCATATGATCGTCCGCAATGGCATATGAATTAATAATCTCCAGTGAATTGTACAAAAAATGCGGGTTGATGTGGGACTGCATGGAGCGGAGCTCGGATTCCTTCTGCTTGATCATGAGCTCCCGTTCCTTCAGTTGGGAATCCTGGACCTCCCGGATCAGCCGCTTCAGCTCTCCCGTCATGCTATAAAAGCTCTGGAATACGGCGGTCATTTCATTGTTGCGGAAACGGTTCATTTTGGTAGGAAGCACAAAATCACCCCGCTCGACGCGGGCCATCAATTTCTGGAGCATGGATAGTGCTCTCGTCAAGGACAAGGAGAATCCGCCCACAAGCGCCAATGCAATGATCAAGAGAATGGCTGCGGCCGCAAGCGAGTAATTACGCTGGGTGATCAAACCGCCGATGAGATTGTTCAGCGGCAGGTCGGCGACGACCGTCCAGCCGGTGATCTGCGAGCGTTCATGCAGGACCATCTTTTCGGTGCTGGAAGCTGCGTCTTGATGCCGGAAGAAGGAGGAGTCCCGGTTTTGAATATGCGTTAACAGCCCCGGTTCGACTTGGGTTCCGACCCGACTCGGATCCGGGTGGTAGATCATCTGCCCATCCTTGCCCATGATCCAGACGTCAAAGCCGCCCAGCGAATCATTAGAGCAGATGGCTCCGATTTGCTTCAGATTGAGATCGACAATCAATAAGCCTTTATAGAGAAAGGAAGAATTGTCATAGAGCTTCCGGGCCACGGTAAGGGCTGGCGTGTTTCCTACCCGGCTGAGGCCGATGATTTGAAAATCGTTGAATTGATCCAGCTGCGCTTGAAAGGAACGGTTGCGTTTGCGGATTTCACTCATATCGAGCAGCCCCGGCGCGCTTTCGTAATCGGTGATTTGTCTCTTGTTCTCAGCGACGAGCGAGATTCCGATAATATCGGACCTGCCGTAGATCATCTGGGCAAACAAGTCGTCCTCCACTTTTTTGGCAAGCTGAAAGTACGCATAGGGGGTAAGCTGGGTGGTCGAGAGAAATTGCTGGATCTGCGGGTTGTGGATAAAGGGATAGGTAGAATTCTCCAGATTGGATATGTACGAATCCAGCGAGACGTTGGTTTGCTCGATGATACGCTTGTTAGCGCCTGCGGCAAACCGTTCAATCGCTTCGGTAGACGACTGGTACCAGAAGCTGCCGAGCAGAAAGAAGGGGAGGCCAATGAATAGGATGATCAGAACGAACAAACGTTGGTTAATGGTCAGATTACCTGTGGAAACGCCTTGGATCTTCATCGCTCTTCCGCCTTCCTCGCATTGAAGTAGGGAATGTAAGGAACATTGTAGCAAAAAAACACAAGTTGTAAATAAAAAACCATGATGCCGCAGCAAGAAATCACAAGTGGGCTAAGAAAGCACATGGGCGCATTGGGTCGTTATCAACTACAATCTCATTAATCCATTTTAAACAATAGGGGGCGAGGATTTGTGAAAAAGAGAAAAGGGCTTTACAGCTGGTTAACAGCCTTATTGCTGATAGCCGTTATAGTAAGCGGTTGCAGCAATGCTGATGAAGGAAAGGGCGGTACTGCCACACCCGGCACCGGAGGCGATGAAGGGAAAAAGGTAGAAATCCTGCTCGGGTATTATTCCAGCGACAGCTCCGATACGAAGATGAAGGAGCTGATCGAGCAGTTCGAAAAACAGCATTCGAACATTAAGGTGAAGACGCAAAGCGCGCCATACGGGCAGTTCTATCAAAAGCTGGATACGCAGATCGCGGCCGGCCAAGCGCCGGACGTATGGCTGTCCGACGGCGTCTACGTCATGAAATACGCCCAGCGGGGCGCCGCCAAGGATCTGACGGATTGGATCGCACGAGACCTGAAAGCCGACGAGTACTACGGCCTCGATTTTAATAAGGACGCGGACGGGCGCTATTGGGGTGTGCCGCAGGGCATTCAGGTCGGCGTGCTGTTTTACAACAAGGAGCTGTTTGATAAAGCAGGCGTAGCATATCCTTCGGATGAATGGACCTGGGAAGACCTGAAATCGTCGGCAGCCAAGCTGACGGTGGATGCCGGTGGAAAAACCGCTGAGGACAGCGGGTTTGACGCCGCAAGCGTGAATCAGTTCGGGCTGACGTTCTTCAGCATTACCGAAGGCTGGTTCTCCGTGATGAAATCCTACGGCGGCGGTGCCCTTGACGAGAAAGCGGAGAACTCCATCATCAATTCGCCGGAGAACAAGCAGGCGTTCGAATGGATGGTCGACGGCATGCAGCGCGGCATCATTACGGATCCGGTCGACCTGAAGAGCTTCCAGAGCAATACCGCCGTGTTCCCAAGCGGATCGGCAGCCATGCGGATCGGCATCTATGCCCGGGTACAGGCAGCGAATGAAGCCGGCCTGAATTACGATGTGACGCTGCTGCCGAAGGGACCTGACGGCAAGCGAGTGTCCCCCGTCATCGCCAACTCATGGGTGATTAATCAGAAGTCGAGCGACGAGAAAGCCGAGGCTGCCTGGGAGTGGATTAAATACTGGGCTACGGAAGACGATGTGCAGAAGCAGTGGACCGAACTGGGTGAAGCCGTGCCCGTCAAAAAATCCGTAGCGGAATCCGAAGTGTTCCTCAAGGCGGGAGAGCAGCCGGCTAACCGCCAGGCCTTCCTGGATAGCCTGGAGTTCGCACAGACACTCGACAATAACGCGGTCTGGGAAGAATGGGTAGGCAAATTCAACGAACATGCGGAGCGTGCTTTCCTTGGGGATGCAACTATCGATCAAGCGCTCAGCGAAGCGGATGCTGCCGTTCAATCGATTCTCGATGATTTTTATAAAAAATAAAACAAGGGTGGAAGAAAGGCGGGAGTGAAATGGGCAATACATTAAACGACAATGCAGCACTCAAAGCCGATCCGATGCCGCACGGAAAGCCCGCCCGAAAACGGAAATGGGATCATGAGGGGAGATGGGGGCTGCTCATGGCCTCCCCCTATTTTCTCCACTTTATCATCTTTGTGGCGGGTCCTCTCGCCGCATCCCTGTACTTCAGCTTTTCCGATTACGATATGCTGAATCCGCCCGAGTGGAGCGGACTGGATAATTTCCGGCGCATGGCCGAGGATTCGATGTTCTGGCGTTCCCTGTGGAACACCTTGTATTTTGCAGTTCTGTTCGTACCGCTCCAGACTTTTCTCGCTTTAGTACTGGCTGTCGCGCTAAACCAGCGTTTGAAAGGGCTTAAATGGTTTCGAATGGCCCATTTTATCCCGGTGATCTCCTCATGGACCGTCATCTTGTACGTCGCCGACGCCATATTCAACCCTCGCTTCGGTCTGGCGAACACGCTGCTTGCCAAGCTGGGGCTGGAAGGGCAAGGCTGGCTGCAGGACCCGAAGCTGGCCATTCCGCTGCTTGTCTTCATCGCGGTCTGGAAAGGGATCGGCTATATTATGGTCATTTATCTGGCGGGTCTGCAGAGCGTTCCCGGGGATCTGTATGAAGCCGCGGAGATGGACGGTGCCGGAGCTTTACGCAAGTTCCGCTACATTACGGTTCCGTTGATCTCGCCGACCACCTTCCTGGTTGTCATCATGAGCACGATTTCCACCTTCCAGGCATTTGAACAGATTTATGTACTAACCGGCAGAGGCGACATCAGCTCGGCGGGAGGCCCGAATAACTCCAGTCTGGTCATGATGCTGTATTTATATCGTGAAGGGTTCACGTTTATGAGGATGGGTTATGCTTCCGCCATTGCCTGGGTTCTGTTCATGATCCTCTTCCTGTTGACGCTGATACAGCTCAGGGGTCAGAAGAAGTGGGTGCACTATGACTGATCAAGCGATCAAGATGGAACTGCAGATATGGAACCGCATCGGAGGAAGGAGGAGCCTCACATGAGAAGAAAGCTGCTGGGAAAAAGCATCGGTTACGTGCTGATCGGGATCAGTTCGCTCATCATGATCGTGCCGTTTCTGTCGGCGCTCATGAATTCATTGAAAACCTACAAGGAATATACAACCGTTCCGCCCCGCTGGATTCCCGAAGTATTCCAATGGACTAACTACGCGCAGGTGTTTCAGCTTGGGAATATTGGCGGCTACACGCTAAACAGCATCTTCGTAGCCGTATTGTCCGTCGTCGGCGCCCTGATCTCCTGCTCGATGGTCGGGTATGCGTTCGCAAGGCTGCGCTTTCCGCTGAAAAGTGCGCTGTTCGTGATGGTGCTGGGAACGATGATGATTCCGGCGGTGGTCATCATCATCCCGCATTTCATCATTTTTAATAAGCTGAACATGCTGGATACGCTCACGCCGCTGTGGATTATCGAATGGCTGGCTCAGCCGTTTGGGATTTTCCTCATGCGGCAGGCTTTTATGAATATACCTAAGGAGTACGAGGAGGCGGCCAAGATGGAGGGCTGCAATCCGTTCCAGATTTACCTGCGAATTTTTATCCCGATGGCCAGGCCTACGCTGGCGACACTGGCGATCTTTACGTTTATGGGCAAGTGGAACGAGATTCTGACGCCTGTCATTTATTTGACCTCGAATGAGAAGTATACACTGCCCATCGGCATTCTCTCCTTATCAGGCCAATGGACCGGCAATGAACAGCTTATGATCGCGGCTGCACTCGTCAGTCTCGTTCCGATCCTGCTGGTATTCCTGTTTGCCGAGAAATATTTTGTACAGAACCACAATATGGCCGGGATTAAATAATGGAACGTTACTATCGGCTCCGGAAGGAGCCATGTCTGTGATGGAAAGGATGAAAGACGAAATGAAAATAGCGGCATTCAGCGGATCACTCATCGACTACAGCGTCCATGAAGCGATGTCGATCGCGGCCGGGCTCGGTTTCGACGGAATCGAAATCGCCTGCCGCGAACCGCACTTAAGTCCGAAAGCTTCGCTGCCGCGGGTTCGCAAAATGAAGGCTGTTGCGGAAGGTCATGGCTTGGAGATTCCGGCATTGGCAGGTTATATGGGACATTTCTCGACAAGCGGAGATGCGGAATGCGCTGAGGCTTATGATCAGTTTTTGGGCCTGCTGGAACGCGCGGTAATGTTGGAGGCGGGAATGATCCGGATCTTTCAGGGAGGGCCTAATGCTTTTCTGGCGGAGGATTATCATTATGCCAAGGCGGCTTTCTGGATTCGGAAATGCGCGGAGGAAGCCCGCGCTGCGGGAAAACGGATCGTGCTGGAGATTCACAACCAGAGCCTGGTAGAGACGACAGATAGCGCTCTGCGACTGCTGGATTTGATCGGCGATGATCAGGTTGGCCTGATTCATGACGCAGGGAATATGTACATCACGGACACGGAGTTTGGGGAAGCGTCGGTCCGGCAGCTCGGAAGCCGTTTGTTTCATGTGCACATCAAGGATGAACGGCGGATCGGGCAAGGGGGGGCGCCGGGAACGTTCAAGAATTTGACCCGTCACGGGGAAGAGTTCTTCCTGCAGTGCCGCCTTGGTGAGGGAGAAGTGGATCACGGCGGGCTGCTCAGGGGACTCCGGGAACAGCGGTACGCAGGCTGGCTTACGCTGGAATGCGCAGCTCCCTATCCGCCGAAGGAACGGCTTGCTTATGATCTGTCGGTCATCAAGGAATGGCTGCAGGCTGTGGAGGTGTCGACAGGATGACGGGGAATGCGCGTAAATTTGGAATCATCGGCTGCCAGCATGCCCACATCGGCATGTTTATCGAGGAGATGCTGGCACTGGGCTACGAATGTGCAGGAGTATACGAACCGGACAATAAGCCGTTAGCTCGTACACTCGCCGACCGGTACGGCCTGGAGCTGACGTGGGATCGGGAATCGCTGCTGAGCGATGAAGGAGTGAGTGTTATCGGCTGCGCGGCCATCAACCATGAGAAGATGGATGTCATTGAGCTGTGCGAGCTGCATGGCAAACCTATCATGATCGACAAGCCCGCCGTGACGAATCGGGCGGGGCTGACCCGGCTGCGCGGCGTTCTGGAGCGGGGAAGGATTGAGGTAGGCATGATGCTCACCGAGCGTTTTCGTCCTTCCCTGCATACCGTTCAGCGGATGATCCGGGCGGGTGATCTGGGGGACATTGTCCATATCTCGATGCGTAAGCCGCATCGGCTAAATCCGGAAGCCAGGCCGGCCTGGCACTTTGACAAGTCACAATCCGGGGGCATCATTAACGATCTCTTCGTGCACGATTTTGACCTGTTACGGTGGCTGACGGGCCGGGAAGTGGAGACGACATCCGGTTATCTGGCGAAGAATATACTGCCTGAATATCCGACCTTCTATGATACGGCCGGCGTGCAGGTATTCATGGCTGGCGGCATAACGGCACAGCTTTACGCGGACTGGCATACACCGGCAGGCAGCTGGACTTGGGGAGACGGACGGATATTCATTACGGGGACGCACGGCATTGCGGAAATTCGGCTGGAAGGTGATCCTTTATTATCGAGCAATGAGGTTGCGCTTGTGATCACCGATCAGGAGCTGCGCTCTTTGCTTTTGGCACCGCCTCCCCTCTCCCTTGCACAGGATTTCCTGAACCGGGTGGAGGGAGAAGAGGGCATCATCACGCATGACGATATTTATAAAGCCTCGGAGGCTACGGTAACTGCCGATGAGGAGGCTCGGATCCTGATCGGGAATAGGGAATGTATGCGACTTTCACCGCAAACAGAGCGTATTGAGGAGGCGTAGGATACATGACAAAGGAAAAGCTGCCCGTCCGATTCGGTATCATCGGCTGTGGGATTATTGCGGATATTCATGCTCAGGGCATCTTGAATACGGAGGAAGCTGAGCTTGCCGCCGTATTCGATACGAAACGGGAATCTGCGGTCAAACTGACTGAAACGTACGGAGGAGATATCTGCGACACCTTGGAAGAACTGCTGGCACGCGAGGATGTGGAGGTAGTCTGTATCTGCACGCCAAGTGGAATGCATGCAGATCAGACGGCGATGGTTGCCCGGGCGGGTAAACATGTGCTGGTGGAGAAGCCGATGGCGATCCGCCTTGACGATGTGGAGCGTATGATCGAGGTATGTGCGGAGAATGGTGTGCTGCTGGCAACCGTCTTTCCGAGGCGCATGTCCCCGCAGGCCCGATACGCCCGGCAGGTCATTCAAGAAGGACGGCTTGGGAAGCTTAGCTTATGCTCGGCGTATGTCATGCTGTACCGCGATCAAGCCTATTATGACAGTGCGGGCTGGCGCGGGACCTGGGAGATGGATGGCGGCGGGGCCATGATGAATCAGGGAATTCACACGGTGGATATGCTGCAATGGCTCGTTGGACCCGTTGCCTCCCTGTCTGCGAAGGCCAAGGCCGTGCTGCGCAGCATCGAGGTCGAAGATACCGTTATTGCTGCGCTTGAATTTGCGAGCGGCGCGCTCGGCGTCATGGAGATTACGACGACGGCCTGCGACGGGAAAGGGCAGCGGCTGGTCATCCATGGAGAGAAGGGTGTGCTCGTCATTGAAGAAGATACGATCGTATCCCTTGAGATCGATGGTCAGCAGGTTCAGCTGCCTGAATTCGAACCGTTTAAAGTTATACCTGACGGACACCGGCTGCAAATTCGAGATATGGCGCTTGCCGTTCGCGAAGGCCGCGAGCCTGTCATCACCGGGAAGGACGGCCTGCATTCATTGGAGATTATTCTCGGCACATATGAAGCTTCCCGGCAGCGCAAGGAAATCAAACTGCAGCCCGGAATGCCGGTATTATAGGGTGGAGGAGAGTCTATGATGTCTCAGCGCAGCATAAAGCCTGTTCTTGAAGACGTGCAAGAACAACTGAAGATTCGCGTTTATGACCAGCGCGAAGCGATGGGGAGAGCGGCAGCAGCCGATATCCGCGCGGCTATGCAGCGCCTGCTGGCAGAGAAAGAGCGCATTCGCATCGTCTTTGCAGCCGCCCCGTCCCAGAATGAGTGCCTGGCGGCGCTAGTTCAATCGGAAGGATTGGACTGGAGTCGGGTCACGGCTTTTCATATGGATGAATACATCGGCCTTCCTCCGTCGGCACCGCAGCGGTTCGGGAACTTTTTGTCTCGGCAGCTGTTTGATCTGGTATCTCCAGGAGAGGTGCATTTGATCGACGGCATGAATGATCCTGAGGCGGAGTGCGACAGATACAGCGGATTGATTACCGCTGCGCCGATCGATATGGTGGTCCTGGGTATTGGCGAGAACGGGCATATCGCCTTCAACGATCCGCCCGTTGCCGATTTTGCGGATCCGTTATGGGTAAAGCGGGTGAAGCTGGACGAGGATTGCCGCCGACAGCAGGTGAATGACGGCTGTTTCGCAAGCTTGGAGGAGGTTCCGGAATACGCCCTTACGCTCACCATTCCGGCGTTAATGTCAGGTGCCCATCTGTTCTGCGTCGTTCCGGGTGCAAGCAAGCGGGCAGCGGTACAAAGGACGCTGCACGGCGATATACACGAGGCCTGTCCTGCCAGCATTCTTCGAAGGCATGCGGATTGCAAGCTGTACGTGGACCGGGAGTCGTATGGGGAAATCCGGAATGGATAGCCATACCCTTGTTCGTGTGGGCCGTCATTACGCAACAGGTGAGCGGATAAAGCTAACATGGACTCCTGACGGCCGGATCGAGCAGATGCTTCCGCACGATGGTGACGAGGACGCCTGGATCGCTCCCGGACTTGTTGATCTTCAAATTAACGGCGGGTACGGCCATGATTTCAATTCCTTGCCGCTCACAACGGAGACGGTTATCCAGGCAACCCGGCGTTTATGGGAAAAGGGTATAACGCTTTACTACCCAACCGTCATTACCAATGACGATGAAGAGATCGAACATTTGCTGCGGGTTATCGACGCCGCTTGCCTGGAGGATGAAGCGGTCGGTTCAACCATTGGCGGGATTCATTTGGAGGGCCCCTTTCTTTCTCCGGAGGAAGGGCCCAGGGGAGCCCATGATTCCCGGTACATCAAAGCGCCGGATTGGGCGTTGTTTACAAGATGGCAGGCGGCATCGGGAAATCGGATTCGGATCGTGACGCTATCGCCAGAGTGGCCGGAAGCTGCGAGTTTTATCCGGTCGTGCGTAGAGGCGGGAATCACGGTATCGATCGGGCACACCGCCGCGACGCCAGCGCAAATTCGGGATGCCGTGGAAGCGGGAGCGACGATGTCCACGCATCTTGGCAATGGCGCGCATCTAACGCTGCCGCGCCATCCGAATTATATATGGGAGCAGCTTGCGCAAGATCAGCTGTGGGCAGGGATCATCGCGGATGGGTACCATCTGCCGGACTCGGTCATCAAAGTGATGCTCCGCGCCAAGTCCTCCAAAGCGCTGCTCGTCAGCGATGCCGTCTATTTAAGCGGTATGCCGCCAGGCGAATACGAGACCCATATCGGCGGCAATGTCGTATTAACACCCGAAGGTCGATTGCATCTCGCCCGCAAGCCCGAGCTGTTGGCCGGCTCGGCCATGATGCTTGCCGATGCGGTATGGCGGCTGGCTCAGTCGGGGCTGTGCACGTTTCCTGAAGCTTGGGACATGGCTTCAACGCTGCCAGCGCAGGCGATGGGGAAAGCAGACCATTATGGATTAAAGAGAGGGGCGCAGGCCGACTTCGTGGTGTTGGAGAAGGAACAGGGAAGTCTTCGCATTGTGGAGACGATTAAGGGAGGGCATTCGGTTTACCGGGCGGCTCGTTAGGTGTTAAAATAATGGACAGGATTCAAAGAGTTTTGAACGATGAACAAAAGTATCATCCCGGGATGAAAAATATCGCTTCTTGAATTCAAGAAGCGATATTTGCATTCGTTTTGATATCGATCAGTACGATCTACATGCCGATAAGACAGCCGACTTCTACGATTTTGATTGAAAAGCAGCAAACTAAGATGTGGAATCAAGTCTTAGTTGCCGCTATTCTTATATTGAACGAGTATGTATCGATTGTTCGATAGAACTATCGTTACATTTCTTCGTAAACCTCTTCTAAATACTTAATGGATACATGTTGAGCTTCAGATTTTATTTGTATATCGTTTTCATATCCTCGTCTTAGTTTTAAATATAATGATATCGTATGCTTAATTGCGTTATAGCAACTTTCTTTTTCATGAAGAGCAATTGTTTTTCCCAGTTCCTCGATAAGTTCAGGAGCATGTCTTTCAATTTTCCGTACCCCATTTGGAAGTGAATTGTGTTGCATTAAAATTAATGGACCAATAACAGCCTCTCTAACAAATGAAAGAAAGCTGATTACTTCGAATAACTCTCCTCTGCCGAGTTTAGTAGCACCATAATGCATCCAAACCCAGAAACGGTCTTCAATCCATTGAAGATCGGGGGAAGGATAAGAAAACTTGATTTCATTCAGCTGCTGTTCCAAAGAGGAATTTCGTTGCCATAACACAACAGGCTTTTCTACTCCATCCTTTATTTCTTCGATCGTTACAAATTTAAAATCAACATGAAGAGGGCCGTGGTACAAGCCAATGAGCAACCGTGGCTCACCTACATGTTCACCAGTAAACCCGGATAAAAGGTGACCAAATTCACCAGCTATTTGCAGCCTATTCATCATAATGTCCGTTTTAAAGGTTGGATCATAGACAAGAATCAAATCAAGATCGCTAAACTGATCCATCGTATTATTTCTCATTGACCCCCCAGCAAGTACACCTACAAATCGTTCGTCATCTTTTATCCTCTTTATAAGATTTTGAATAAACTCCTCATGTTGTTTTAACATGCTTATCACTCCTGTAATTTGACCTATTAAAAATAGGTATTACGCCATCGTAACATAATTGATGAATCATATTCAATATTGATTATCTAATCGAAAGAGTTTTTCTTAGTTGATAAATTTATCTTACCAGGTAGCTTAATTAGGCAAAAAGACGAGCTTTAGATGGCTCGTCCTTTTTTGTTGGGAGTGGTGATGGTGTAGCATGTAATTGCCAATAATCAACTTATCTATATGCCAACCATGGTCTTCGCTGTCTCTAATCGTATTTCGCCATCATCTCCGTGAGAATCCCCTTCATACGAACCACCAGCTCCTGCGGCTCCTTCACGGTGGCTTCATTTCCTAACCCGATAAAAAATTTAGCAAAATACAAAAGCTCGCTCGCAGGGACGTTCTGATCGAGCCGTCCGCTTCCATCCGGCCGCATGTCAATGCGGGGAACAGGACACAATTCGGATTCACAGCGCTGAACGCCTTCCCGGCTCAGATCAACCACCATCCGGACATAGACCGATTTCTCTGCCCCGTATTCCCTCCAATTGCCCAGATGGATATGGCGGTGATTCCGCGGCTCGATTCCGGTTGTATCATAGGCCACGGACTGCATGCGGTCGCAGCGGAACAGGCGAAAATCATCGCGCAGAAAACAATAAGCGGGACAATACCAGAAGCCATTGCTTGCATAGATGCCCACGGGCTGGATACTTCGCTCGGCATAGCCTTCCCTGCTCTCGTATAACACCGTAACGACCCGCTGGTCGACGGCGGCATCCAGAAGAACGCCGAGAGATTCAACCTTCTGCTGCCTTGTATGCGTCAGAAAATCCACCCGGTTCTTCATCTGGTCAATCCGGTCGCGCACATCCCCGGGCATGTAATAATAAAATTTTTGAAGTGCGGTAGAGGACTCGGCTTCAAAGGGAAGAAATAGATAGTGACGCAGGGCGTGGCTGGCAAAAAACATCGCGACGGCTTCTTCCTCGCTGAAGGCGATCGGGGGGAGAATTCGTTCTTTGAGCACCTGGTATCCGCCGTGCGGTCCTACCTCGGAATAAAGTGGAACGCCCAGCTCGCTCAGCTCCTGCAGGTCCCGCAAGATCGTGCGAGACGACACGCCGAATTGATCGGCCAATTCCCTTACCGTGAATTTCCGCATCCGGTTCACGGTCATCATCAGCTCCATGAGACGTTTGGATTTGGACATAAGATCAGCTCCGTATCGTTTGATGACTATGACAATAGTTGTCACCATTATACGCTATACTGACCGTAGAACCCAGATACCCCTTATAACTAAAAAATGGAGTGATGAAACGTGAGTCAATTGAATGAAATGAAGCAGCTGTTATTTGAGGAGCTGGAGCTTATCGTTAGAACCAGTTCGAATCTGATCGGCAAAATTTCGCCAGAACACTGGGATTACAGACCTGCCCACAATATGAGGTCGCTTCAGGAGCTGGTTTACCATCTCGTTTCGGTACCTGCTACCGATTTATTGATTCTGCAAGAGAAGAGTGAAGCGGAGATCCGGGAGCTGGAGGCAAGCATTGCTGCAGACGGCGTAGACAAGGACAAGCTGATCTCCTGGATGACGAAGGGACTTGCAGATGTAAAGTCATACATGAATGGGTTGACGGATGAAGAATTTATGCAAAAGAAAACAAAACCCTTCTATTTGGAGCACGGATCGACACAAGCCAAGTGGCTGATTGAAATCGTCACGCACGCCCAGCATCACCGGGCGCAAATGTTCAATTACCTGAAAGCCCAGGGCTATGAAGTGAGCATGTTCGATTTATATTAAAGTTAAAGCACGGATACCCAGCGATAATTAAAAGGAGAAGTAAAGATGCTGAATATGTTTTTAACATCTTCGTTTAAAGATGTTGTTGATCTTTTTAGAGAATTCGTTGCTGATGACCTGAAAGGCAGGAGTTTAACGTTTATTCCTACTGCGAGTATTCCAGAAGAAATCACCCACTATATTCATACAGCAAAAGAAGCATTCGAAAAGTTGGGAGTCGTCGTTGAAGAGCTTGATATTTCTGCAGCACCATTGCAGGAAGTCAAAGAAAAGCTAGAACGAAATGATTTTATTTACGTATCTGGTGGAAATACGTTCTACTTGTTACAAGAGCTGCGGAAATCAGGGGCAGACAAGATCATAACAGAGCAAGTTCATTCGGGAAAATTGTATATTGGAGAATCAGCGGGATCTATAATAACATCTCCCGATATAGAGTATGTAAAATTCATGGATGATATAGGTAAAGCAACTACATTGAAATCGTTTGAGGGTTTAAACTTCATCAATGTTTATCCTGTTCCGCATTATAACAACGAACCTTTTAAAGACGCAGCTTCTGATTTAATGGCTCACTACAATTCTAAATTAAATCTCGTGCCTATTTCCAATACGCAAGTAATCCAAGTTGAAAAAAATAAAATAGTTGTTCGTTAGAATGATATTCGATTCGATGATTGAAGGGATGGCGACTGCCATCCCTTTTTTTATCTTATACCATCAATATAAATTCACTTGAAAGTGACGCAACGTCATCCTGTACAATGGCTTCAAAGTTGAAAAGGGGGTGAGAAAGATATGAAACGATACGCAGCTGTAATTCTATGCGTCCTCAGCGTGTTCTTGCTCAGTGCATGCAGCTCGAGCAGCGAAGAGGAGACTCTTCAACGCGTAACGCTTGAGGAGGTTGAAGTGCTGGAGATTGACCATGGCAGCACGACCTTGTTCGTCGAGACAGCGAATGTGGAAGCATTGGAAGTTTCGCTGCTCAGAAACACCAAGTCCGCTGGGGCTGTTGTTGAACAGGATGGCAATCGGGTAAAGATTCGTTTAGATAACGACATCACGCGGATGTTGAATATCGGCAGGATGCCGCAGCTTAGCGTGAGAATTCCTGCGGACTATGCAGGGAAGGTCGTAATTGATGGTTCTTCCGGCAATGTATCGGGAACCGGATTGCAAAATCATAGCCTACAGGTGAAGGGGAAAAGCGGGAATATCTCACTTGCGTTCACCCGTTTGAACAACGACGTGGAGGTATCGGCGACAAGTGGAAACGTGAACATCCAGCTGGATGAAGAAACGCCTGATGCGACATGGATGCTGCAATCCGGAAGCGGACATCGGTCCATTGCCGTTTTGCTCCAGGACAGGAAGGAGAGCAATCGGAAGACGGAAGGGCGATCTGGTCATGGCAAGCATGAGGTGAAGCTCAAAACCTCCTCGGGGAACATCTCGATAAAATAATCATGCAAGAACAGAGCTTAAGAAAAAACAAGCATCCCCGTACTCGTCCTTTGCAAGAGTTCACAGCTTTTACGGCTCTTGAAGCAGACCATCAGAGGATGCTTGGCATGTTAACCTATTCAAGTTTTTTATATGACAAAGAAGAATGATAGCACTTATTTATTCTTCAGCAGGTACAGAAGCCTTGGATGAAGCGGAGGATCTCATATATTGCGGCGGGTTTACGTCATCAATAAGCAGAATACCATCGTATTGATCACGGGCAATCAGACTTTCGGGGATCATGCCCCAGCTGTAGGCAAAACGCGGCTCGAACATCCAGGAGTTACCCGCCTCACGCTTCTGGTATCGCAAATCAACGAAGGTATACGGCGCACCTGCGGCCGACAGGATCGATTCAATGGAGCCTGGTTCTGCCGGCAGAACGTCATGCACATTGCCCATATTATCTGCGGTTTGTCCGCTGGCCGGATACAAGCCGAGTACGTAACTGTATTTTTTCATTTCGTCCGAGAGTTTTTCTCCCATGAGAGTAACCGGATATGGCGTACCCATGACTTCGGTTTGAGCCTTGCGGATGTGGTCGTTATGTCCCCAGACGATGAATTTCTCCGTTGGATAGACTTCGGTAGCCAGCCACATGAGATTATCGTGCATCGCCTGATCCCGCCATTCCATCGATTCCAGGAATGGTGCATAATCCCCGTTCTCCATGCCGAGGGTCGACTTGATGGAGAGCTCTACATACTCCTGAGCTACCCGAATTCGGTCGTTCAAACTTCTTTCAAGCAGCAAGGGCAGCTGGGGTTTATCTGGATATAGCTGCTTCAAATGAGCTTCGTTTGCCTCCGTCTTTAAGGATTTAATAGCATCTTTGTACACTTGAATCAGCTGATGTTTCTCTTTGCGGTAAGCGGCAAGATCCGTACCGAGAGAGTAGCTGGACAATTTCTTCTCAGCGTCCGAAAGACGCTTAGCCATGGTCTGATCCTGCAGCCATTGCCCATCCAACAGCGGGTGCTGCAGCTGCATGTCAAAACCGGTCAGCACGAGCGGCTGTTTGCTCTTTTGTGCTGTTTTCATGTAGTCGAACAACGGCAAAACCTCCTTGGACCACCAGACGCCGAAGATGGAGTCCTTCATGGTCGACTCTGGGCTCTGTTGCCCTGCTTTACCATATGCCAAAGAGGTATTACTGAGGCCGCTTTCGAAGGCAAGCACGTTATAGCCCATTTCCTGATGCAGGAACTGGATTAAACGAGTCTTGGCCAGATTGAACTCGGCAACGCCGTGGGAGCTCTCGCCGAGGAACACAAAACGTTTATCTTGCAGCAATGGTTTTAGCATTGCCAGATCCTTATATTGGTTTGGACCGCCCGCCGTGTCGGCGGGCTGAATCGTATCCAATCGGTATACGTGGTCTTTAGCCCAGTCCTCCCACTCGGCAATCTTTTCGTCAGAGGTTCGGGCCGTTTTCACTTCTGTAACCTGACCTTGGATGGTATCCGGGGTGGAAGCGTAAATTTTTCCGGCAGGGATTAGGGATGTCCCCACAAGGGAAGCAGTGAGCAGAAACACGGTAAATGCTTTTCTAGCGTTATGTAGCGGCATGCAGGATCACTCCTTATAAGATGATTAGTTGTATGATTCTCTAATTGAATGGACGTATAGCAAAAAAAGATATCGTCATGATTACCTTGGGGAACGCAGCATCACCTCCTTAACATAGACACAGTTACCGTGATTTTGCTGGAGAACTGCACAGCTGCACAGCCTTAGTCCTCTTCCCAGAACAGATCATTCAGAGTACGAGAGAGCGCCTTGCATATGGCAACGCACAGACTGAGGGACGGATTGTATTTTCCAAGCTCGATCAGACCGATGGTCTGCCTGGAGACACCAACAATCTGGGCCAGTTCTTCTTGCGATAGATCCTTCTCAACCCGGGCCATCTTTAGTTTGATATTTTTCATGCGAAAATCACCTGATACCCTTTCTACGAGTCGAACGGATCGTTCTGCGACATTTTCTGGCTTACCTTGTTGGCACCATAGTGGATCACCAAATTCACTCCTACAAAGAGCGGGATATAGATGATCAGTGAGACGAAGAAAACGATAAAGAAGTATTTGATCTCGGTCGCACTGCTGTCATTGCCAAACAGAATCGCGCTGCGGATACCGAAATAAAGAGCAAGTGCGACACCGATAATGAGTCCCCATATCGCTGTGCGCTTACTGAATGAAACTTTGCTTCGCTGGTCATGGACCTCCACTTCATCCGAATAAATTCCCATCGCCACGCTGCGGATGCCGAAATATATGCTTCCTCCCAGTATGATCAGCATTTCCAGCCATACGGATTCCGTTCGGGACAGCGCAAAAGATTTAATAATGACGGAAATGCTGCAAATGATCATGATCAAGGTATACACCTCTTTATATAGCTTGTTCTTCAGATTGACGATACGCTCATCCTCAACCGTGCTCTTCTTGAACCAATTCACACTCATCATTCCTTCCATTTTGGTTAGCAATCGTTCCTGAGATTTCTTGGATACATGGATTGTAATAGTATTTACGTCTTTTTGCAATATATATATGTCATTTTGGTTTTAATATTAGCCAATTTGGAAAATAAAAGTGCATTCAGCCTCGAGTAAACATCATATCGCACAGGGCTGCCTTTTTCTTGATATATTTTGCTAATAAGCTGCACATTAGGTTTACAACACTTCTCAGCGTGTTACAATTGGAATTGGGCAGTTCTCTTGCCCGAATTGATACTAGGAGTGTGTTCGTTCTCATGATCCATTTCATTCGCTTACGATAATGTGAGGTACAGATTCAAGTAGGCTCGGCCCTTTTTTTTGTGATTGCGGCTTGAGTTTATTTTTCTGTGCCTTTTTCATTGCGTATGATCGAATGAAAGGGTGATTTTGCTGTGTCCAGAAATGACAGGTTATTAAAAAAAGCACAATGGCTATCGATGCATGAGAAGATGTTTAGATGCCCGATTTGCGGCAGTTCCATGAGGGTTCAGCAGCTGGCAAGCTTGGTGTGCGAGAAGCTCCATAGCTATGATATATCCAGACAGGGGTACGTCAACCTGCTGTCCCATAGAGCCAAAACCAAATATGATAAGGCCTTGTTTGAGGCACGAAAGATGATTAACAGCAGCGGGTTCTTTGACCCGATGATTGAAGAGATTTCGAACCGTCTGATGCGGATGCAGAAACAGAAGCTGCCGGAATCCGGCAGGCCTCTGAGATTGCTTGATGCAGGATGCGGGGAAGGCTCCCATCTCTCGGCAATTGGACATAACCTAGGGGAGCAGGGGCATGAGTCCAATGTTGTTGGTGTGGGCATGGATATTGCCAAAGAGGGAGTCGTAATGGCTGCCAAGACATATTCGGACCCTATGTGGTGCGTGGCCGACCTGTCTCAGTGCCCGTTTGTAGACGAACAGTTTAATTACATTTTGAATATTCTGTCTCCTTCCAATTATTCGGAGTTCAGGCGATTGCTTACGAGTGACGGAATGTTGGTGAAGGTCATTCCGGGGAGCCTGTATTTGCAGGAGCTTCGAGCTCTGTTCTATACAGGTACAGGTAAAGAGACGTATTCCAATGACGGCACCATGGAGCTGTTCAGCCGTCACTTTGAACGGATCGAGTTCGAAGAGCTTCGGTATCGCGTCGTTCTGGATTCCGAGCAGATGAAGCAATTGATTCATATGACGCCGTTATCCTGGAGCGTTTCGTCTGAGGTTATTGAACGGATGTCAGGTGGAGAGATGGAGATAACCGCCGACTTCACACTTCTGTATGGATGGAAATAAGGTAGGTATTTTTCCAGCCTTAGATTTCCGTCATATTTTACTAAAGTGTCCACAGTGGGAGATAATAGGAGTTATCTTTGACAATATGAAAAAAAGGTGGTTAACGATCGCATGACACTTCGAATGAATCCGTATCTCTTTATGGACGGGAACGCTAAGGAAGCTATTCAATTCTATGAGAAGGCTTTGGACGCCAAAGTCGTCATGGTTCAGACTTTCGGCGAGATGCCGGCTAACCCGGACTTTCCGCTGCCGGAGAGCGCGCGGGATCGGGTATCCCACGCAAATCTTATCGTTGGAGAGACGGTCTTGATGTTATCCGATACGTTTCCCGGTCAACCGGTCCAATCCAGCAATCAGGTCCAGATCTGCATCATGACCGATTCAGCCGAGCGTGCGAAGCAGATATATGAAGCGCTGCGGGAGGGCGGCAAGGTGGTTATGCCGCTGCAGGAAACGTTCTGGAGCCCGGCCTACGGGATCGTTGAGGACAAATACGGTGTGAATTGGAATATATCAACCGAAGTTGAAGCGTAGAAGTAGATTTTATACCTAATAAAAAGGGCCCTGACGATTTGCCGTCAGGGCCCTTTTTCAATTATAGCAAATCCAGTTTCCTAAATTACGCCCGCGTTCCATCCCACCACTTATAGTAGATATGGACATGCCCGGCAGGGCTTGCCACGAGCGGATCGATAACGAGTGTCTTGCCGCTTACCTTCAGCTCGATCACCTTCTTGTTCTTCTCGGCGGAGTCCACCTTTGCGAGGAAGGAGGAATCGACCTGGAAGCCATACAGTTGGAGGAGCTCGATCAGCATGCTGCGCTGCGTTTTATCGGCGGCATTGGAAAGCGCGATTCCGCTGAACTGCATAATCTGCGGCTCGAATTGAACGGACACGGCGTAATCCGTTTCGCCAGTTTGCTTCGTGCTGGTCATCACAATTTTGTTCGACCCGTCGTCATAGATGCGGTATCCGCTGTAGTTCGAGAATACCTTCTGACGAATCACGAGATACATCTCGTCCCGATACACATCCCAAGGCGTTGGCAGCTTCGGAAGCATCGCCTCCGCACTTGGCACGGTGGGGCGATCATACAGGTTCGACATTCCGCGATCGGTCAGGTTCTTGATCAGCTGAAGCACTTCGGCGCGCGTGATGGTGCCGCTGCCTACATACCCTTCAATCGTATTTTCGCCTTTAATCCGGCCCTGCGCGTACTTTTTACCCAAAACGTATTGAACCGCTTGATTTCCGTCGTAGTTCACACCATCGGCGCTGGATATCAGCTCGGCCACATGGGCCCGCGTTATGTATTGGCTGCGCTTGGTTTTGTCGGTGAATCCGTGAACAGGATAGTTCTTGAAGTACAGAAAATGATAATACTTATCCGACCATAGCTCGGTCAAATAGTTCTCCTGCAGGTCTTTGCCCGTAATGCCGACAACCAGCATGCGGATGAATTCGGCCTCGGTTACATTCTGGTTGGGCATGAACATCCCATTGGCATAGCCGTTGACAATCCCCTTATCGACGCCCCATTCGATGGTCGTTTTTGCCCAGTGATTATCAATGTCCCGAAACGTAACCCCGGCGGAAGCGCTGCCAGCCCCTACGAATAAGAAGACAACCAGGAGTATAGGCGCACATAGTGTCCTGAACTTCAACATCTGCAATCCTCCATCTATAATTTGCTAAAATACTACAAAATACATTGTATAAGTCTGTTTTTCGAGCGGTCAAGCGTCTGGAAGCGGTTCTTGTCAAAGATGGGCTGTTATAACTAGCTAACTAACTTAAGCGATACTTAGTGACTACAGGACTAAGGAAGTGCATAAATCCTCCACTTTGAAATATGGAATAATGAAAGAAAGACATGTTTTTCGCGAAGGAGCTAGGAAATGAAGTACGCTGTACTGTGAAATATTCGAGCACGCAGTAGGAAGGGTGTAGTCTAAAAGTTAGGGGTTCGTAATTCCTATTGGAAGATACCAAGCCATTAGGTAAAATATCCCTTGTTTACTATCTATAAAAGAGGGGCGATTTAATGAGATTGGTGCGAAAATCCTTATTGACCCTATGCAGCCTTTTGCTTGCAGTCTCGGTCCTGATTCCGCAAACAACGGTTCACGCAGCGGATCAGAAATGGATGAATCAAGTATGGAGCGAGTATCAATCGTATAACAAGAAGACCGTAAATGCATATAACACTTATCAGAAGCAAGCAGATAAGAAATATCAGCAATTTTTTGATGAAAGTCATGCTTCCCTGGATCAGCTGGAGAGAACAGTGCTGGAGGATCAAAAGCAGTGGAATGAGAAGCTGAAGGCCGATCTGGACGAACTGAAGCGTATATACGCCGGTAATCGAGATATGCAGAGCAAACTGACTCAATATGAGAGGATGATAAGTCCGCATCAGCTGAACAGTCCGATGTGGAGTTATACCAAAGCTGCGACTCGAAGTTACTTGAACGGGACACTCTGGAAGCTGGACAAAGAGGCCAGTGAGACCTATTTAAACAGCTTGATGTGGACCTATAAGAAAACGATCACTCCGACGTATTTGAACAGTTCAGCATGGAAGTTCAGGAATACGGTCAGTGCAACTTACTTGAACAGTCCGATGTGGAATCTTCGGAACGCATCCAGCTCCACTTATTTGAATAGCTCGATGTGGAAGTACAAGCACGGAAAAATTAGCAAGGCAACAGCCAAGAGCCAATACAATAAACTGTTTAAAGAATATACGGGCCAGCTGTCAAAGAGCAATGCTGCCAGAAAATCCGAAATAGCGAACATGGAGAGCAGTACGCGGCAGAAATTAGGTCAGCTATTTAATGATACTGTGCTCTCATTAGAGAAACGCCGTGAAGAGGCACTGAAGAGCATCTCCGATCTGCGGATCGAAATCACCGGAGAAGGCTTGCAATGGGAAGCGCTGCTTGTGGAGAGACCGTAATATTATTTTATTGTTAACAAGGGAAGAGCTGCGCTACTGGTCTGAACATGACCAGAGGGCAGTTTTTTCTTTTGTAAAAATGAAAACAAGAAAATGCAGGATATTCTTTGACTTTGACTGCTTTTTCAAATAATATTATGTCTGTAACCTAACAAAAACTAACATAAATAACACGAAAAATGAACGACAAATTCGCACTTAAGTAGGTAGATAACGATGAAAACGAAAGTGACGATTCAGGAAATTGCCGATTTTACCGGCGTGTCTAAATTCGCGGTATCCCGGGCTTTGTCGGGGAAATCGGGCGTCAGTCCGCAGACCAGGGACATGATTCTGAAGGCAGCCGGACAGCTGGGATATTTTAAGGATCAGCCGCACCAAGCCACGGGAAAAAACCAGCAGCTTCAAGATCCGGAGATCAGAAAATGGGCGGGGGCGGTGCTTGTCCTGTTCCCGAATGTCCGTTATCAAAATCGGGAATCCCTTTATTGGGGACCGGTGTTTGAAGGCATATCCGCACGCCTGAATCAGAAGGGACTGGACATTCTGACACTGACGGAGCCTTCGAATGACCATATATTCACTCTGCTAAATCCCCAGGGAATTCTCGGCATTGTGACGGTGGGATCGGTATCCACCCAAAATTTAATGGACATCAAGAAGCTGAACATCCCCGTGGTCATGGTGGACCACATGGACCCGGCATTCCAATCGGACACGGTGTTCACCGACAATATGCACAGCATGAAACAAATCATGACCAAGCTGATCAGCAGAGGTTATAAAAAATATCAGTTCATTGGCAATATCGAAGATGCCCAGAGCTTTTACGAGCGTTGGATCGGCTTCTCGTCCGCGCTGGCAGATTATAAAATCGAACATCGGCAGCTGCCTTCCCTGATCAGCCCGGAGATTGAGAATATACACGTAACGTTAGAAAAGGCTCTTGCCGGAAACGAGCTTCCGGAAGTGTTTGTTTGTGCCAACGATATCACCGCCATGTTCGCAATGGAGGCGCTCAGGAATCAGGGCATCGATGTACCGGGGCGCGTACAGGTGACCGGATTTGATAATACGTACGATAATCTACCGATTATGGCAACGGTCAACATCGATAAGGAACTGCTCGGGATGCGTGCCGTTGATCAATTGCTCTGGCGGATACTGAACCCGGATTCGAATTACGAGCGGCTTCTCATTCAAGCGGATGTCATTGTTAGGGATTTGAATAACGCAACACGCGATATGGATGAACCATAAGCTGCATTTTCATATTTTCACGTTAGCCCCGATGTCTTCATGACATCGGGGCTTTTTACATCCCATAACAAAAAAATAACAACTGTAGTGGTTTTGTATCGGCCGTTTCAACCGAATGAATTGAAGTATATCGTTGATATATAAGAGATTATATCGAAAAAGGCCGAGTTGTTCAGATTCACATGGCAATCGACAATGCTAAATAATTAGATTGTTTATGAATTTTAATTAGTTTGGTTGTTATTATTAACATAATTTATGTTGACGAACTCATAAACAGGGTGATATATTTTTTGGCAAACAGAGATAATGGATCGGGGGCGGGGAAAGCAGCAGGGAATGCCGGGAATAAATCCATTCAACAACATCTTGGGGGGTACATGCAGCAGTTGTTAAACAGGTTTAAACAAATAGGGGAGAAATATAATTGCAAAATTGGGTTTGTTCACGTTCCCTTGAGGATTACATGAATAAATTTACGACAAGCGTGCTGGCAGGCGAGCCGTTTGCCGATATGGTGCAGCTGGAGTATAAATCGGCACTGTCGGTCGGAGAAGCCATGTCTTTATGGAGTATGACCCGATCCGCATCAAATCAATGTATAGAGATGGAGATGCTATCATGAATCATAACGTTATGAGCTTAAACCAATGGAGATTCAAAGCGTGCGACGAATCCGAATGGCTTCCGGCCCAGGTGCCGGGCTGTGTACACACGGACCTGCTGAAAAATGGAAAAATCCCGGATCCCTTCTACGGAACAAATGAGCATGACCTGCAATGGATCGACAAGAAGGATTGGGAGTATGAGACGACGTTTGATCTGGATCCGAATGTAAGTGCACAATCCAGCATTGAACTCGTATTCGATGGCCTGGATACCTACGCGGACGTATTCGTGAACGGGACGAAGGTGCTTTCTGCAGATAATATGTTCCGTTCATGGCGGATCGATGCGAAATCGCAGCTAAAGGCTTCCGGCAACGTGATTAACATCCGCTTCCGTTCCCCTATCCAGGAGGACCTACCGAAGCTTGCGAAGCTCGGATATCCGCTGCCGGCTTCGAACGACCAGTCTGAGCTTGGGGGGTTGGGCGATCAGAAACTGAGCATTTTTACCCGTAAAGCGCCTTATCATTATGGATGGGATTGGGGGCCGCGGTTTGTGACCAGCGGAATCTGGCGGGAAGCCCGGATTGAGGCTTGGTCGGAGGCGCGAATCGATGACTTGTTCATCCGTCAGGATGAGGTTACGGCTGAATTGGCTAGGGTTACGGCGGTAGCTGCAATCGAGGCGGGGCAACCTTGGCAAGGGGTGCTGCGTGTAACGACAGGCAGTCAGGTATGGGAACAGCACGTACAGCTTGAAGCAGGCAGTCACTCGGTTGAATTGAATCTTGCGATTGCGGAGCCAAAGCTGTGGTGGTGCCGCGGCCTGGGCGAGGCTCATCTGTACTCGTTCCATGCCGAGCTGGTGAAAGCGGAACGTACCGTTGCGGAGAAAAAGGTTAGAACCGGCCTCCGCACCGTGAAGCTCGTTCGGGAACAGGATAGCCGCGGCACTTCCTTTTACATTGAGCTCAACGGGACGCCCGTGTTTGCCAAAGGAGCGAACCACATCCCGAATGACAGCTTCATAACGGAAGTGACGGCAGAGCGTTACCGTCATGAAATCGCGTCCGCAGCGGAGTCCAACATGAACATGCTGCGCGTATGGGGCGGCGGTATTTATGAAGAGGACGTATTCTACGATCTCTGTGATGAATACGGACTTATGGTGTGGCAGGATTTCATGTTCGCTTGCAGCATGTACCCCGGCGACGAAGCGTTTCTGGAAAATGTGCGGCTGGAAGCCGAGGAGAACATAGTCCGGCTGCGGAATCATCCGAGCATCGTGCTCTGGTGCGGTAACAACGAGATTGATTCCGCTTGGGCGCACTATGAAGAGAAGGGCGGCTGGGGCTGGAAGCAGCAGTATACCGAGGAACTCCGCGAGAAGATCTGGAGCGACTACGAAAAGGTGTTCCACGAAATTCTGCCTGAGGCTGTAACCGGTTATGCACCTGGAGCGGAGTATTGGCCTTCATCCCCGCTGGTATCGCTCAGCCATGACAAGCAGCAGCATGCCAACCCGTCCACAACGAGCGGAGATATTCATTACTGGGGCGTGTGGCATAACACGGAGCCGTTTGATAACTACAATGTTTATGTTGGCCGGTTCATGAGCGAATACGGGTTCCAGTCCTTCCCGGAACCGAAGACGGTCCGCACCTACGCGGAAGACGGCGATATGGAGCTGGAGTCGACGATTATGCTGGCACACCAGAAGAACGGTGCCGGCAACCGCTTGATCAAGACTTACATGGATCAATATTATAATGAGCCGAAGGATTTTGAAGCTTTCCTGCATATGAGCCAAATTCAGCAGGCCGAAGCGATGAAGATGGCGATTGAAGCCCATCGCCGCAACAAACCGTACTGCATGGGCACGCTCTATTGGCAGATGAATGACTGCTGGCCTGTCGCTTCGTGGGCGGGGATGGATTACCTCGGCAGATGGAAGGCGCTGCAGTATGTGGCCAAGCGTTGCTTCCGGGATGTCAGTCTCTCGATCGAATCCAAGGAACAAGAAATTATCGTTCATCTCGTATCCGACATTTCAGAAGTGGTCCAGGGAACGATTAAGATTCAATTATTTGATTTTAACGGCAAAGAACTGTTTGTATCCGAGCAGCCGATCCGTGCGGAAGAGCAGGCGTCGCTCGTCGTATTCCGGGCTGCTACCGATGAGCTGCTTGGCGGACATGATCCATCCGAGGTCGTGCTGTTGGCGCAATTGCTTCAGGATGGAGGCCTGATCGACAGCAAAACATTCTATTTCATGAACGACAAACATCTTCGTCTGCACAGCCCGACCATACGCGTCAAAGAAGTCGAGGGAAGCGACGGCACCACGTTTGTACTGGAGAGCAACGTGCTCGCCCGCCACGTATGGCTGTCCTCGGAAGCGGAAGGCTTCTACGGCGATAACTTCTTCGACCTGATTCCGGGCATCCCGATGACGGTATCCTTCAGCCGCCGAGATAACGGAGAGCAGGCATTCGTACCTGGCAAGCCAGGCCAAGTACAGGTTCGGTCCATGGCCGATTGTATCGATCCGGAGATGGTGCTGACGGTTTAATTCATCCTGTAATCGATCAACTAAAAAAAAGAGCCGCCCCTTCAACCGATTCTGGTGAAGGGGCGGCTTGTTTGATGTATATGGAAACCATCGAGGATTGCGGCTATTAGAGAAACCAATCTTCGATGGTTGATCATAAGCAACGATAACCTAGGGGTATCTTCATCTCCATGTGATGAGGGCATGTAAAGGGTGTCCGATTCCGGCTAGATGTCAGCAAATGAAAAGAAGTCTAGCACTCTACTATCGGTTACCCTAGATTGGTAGACATTCTGTTGAGATATGTCCATACCCTTAAGCAAAGATCGGGAAGGAGACTAAACATGAAAAAACAAGTTTTGTTCATCCATAGTGCCGGACCACAAGGCATTCACCAAGGCAGCAGTGACTTGATTGCCCATCTACAAGATCAGCTTGGGGAAGCTTACCATGTCTTATCTCCCGGCATGCCGGATCCGGATTACGCTCTGTGGAAAGCGCAGATTGCCAATGAAATCAATGCATTGAATGGGGAGGTGCTGTTCGTAGGTCATTCCCAAGGCGGCTCCATGCTATTGAAATATCTTTCGGAAGAAGACTGCCAGCTAACCGTCCCGGGACTGTTCTTGATCGCCGCCCCCTATTGGGGCAAAGACGACGATTGGCAGAACGAAGAATATACGTTATCCAATTCATTTGCAGCCAAGCTATCGCACATATCAAAGCTATTTCTATACCACAGTCGTCACGATCCAGTAGTCCCTTTCGCGCACGCTCAGCACTACGCGAAGCAGCTCCCCCAAGCTGTCACCCGAGAATACGAGGGCGACGATCACTATTTCCGCGAGGGCTTGCCCGAGCTTGTAGATGATATCAAGCGTATATAATCTAAGTCTTCAATCTTGTTCAGCCACCCCTGTATATGTTAATTACAGGGGTGTTTTCCCCCTCACTCTCCCACCCAAAAAGGGACGACATTAGCTGCGCCGTGGCTAATTGTTCGTCCCTTTTTATGGCTAATGTGAGATGCATCGAAGCATGAGCTAACAACGCACTACTTAAAGGTAGTGCTTCAGCGGAGAAGGCGGAATGATGCTGGAGAAGCGATAGCGGTCTCCTTTGCCCCCGGATTTCTACATTAGCTCATTCATTCATGGAAATCTGGGGGCAACAGAGATCGGAAGAATCATCCGCATGCGGAGCGATGCAAAGATCTACCTGCGAACATAGCAATGCTATGGGAGCCATGAACTAAGAGGCGCATATAAACCTCGCATCAAAAAAGACGACATCAGCTTATCGCTAATGTCGTCCTCTTTTTTACTTGCTCGCTTTATATGCGCTCAAGTATTCCTTCACCTTCGCCGGATCGGCGACCAGCTCGTTGCCGGTTTTAACGATTGGGCTGACGGTGGAGTAAGCTTTGATTTTGTTGTTGTTGTAGTAAGTCAGGATCTCATCCTGGTTGATGGAGTAGAGAACCGCTCTTCTCAGATCATCGCTTGTTGCCACATCACGGTTTTTCGTGTTGAACAGCAAGTAGGATACGGCGTTGCTTTCGATGGTTTGCAGCTTCAGCTTACTGTCGCCTTTAACCACATCGTATTTCGTTTCAGGCACGCCGTAGTACAGGTGAATTTCGCCGCTGCGCAGCGCGGAAAGCGTGCTGTCCGCATCTTTGATAAAGCGAACTTTCACTTGCTCGATTTTCGGTTCGTGCTCGGTGCCCTTCATGTAGCCAGGGTTTTTGTAGAAGGTCGCTTCATAGTCATTTTTGGAAGACAGAATGTAAGGACCGCTGGCATACAGCGTGTTGTTGTATTTGTCGCCTTCGGTTACCGTGTTTTGGTCGCCGTAAGGGATGTCTTTGTTCACATCGAATTTCTCAACGTCATACGTGTTGATGGATTCCACTTGTTTCTTCGATACGATACCGGCCGATTGGTGAGCCAGGTAGTTCAACACTTGCGGGAACGGCTCGGTGGTCGTCAATTTAATGACTTGGTATTTACCATCTTTCGTGCTTGCTTGATTCTTGTCGTCGACGAGGGAAGTGATCTTGGTATCCAAACCAGCTTCCAGTGCTTCTTTGATGCTTTCGCTGCCACCGGACACTTTAGTGTTCTCCAGTGCGCTCAGATCGGTTACAGCTTCAACCGTGTTGATATGCTCGTGAAGCGTGTAGGTGCGATGATCAGGTACCGAATCTTTGTCCTTGGCTCTGTTCATGGAGAAGATGACATCGTCAGCGCCTACGCGCTCGCCGGAATCTTCCGCCTTTTTATTTGTGATTTTCGCAAAGTCAATATCGTCTCTAAGAATGAAGTAGTACTCCGAGTTGCCTTCGCCAATGGCATGGTTATAAGACAGCGATCCTTCGGATGTGATCTTGTCATCATCGGTCAGGTTGATCAGACGTACGTTCATGTTGGTGTTGATGATGTTGATGGAACCATCGTTACCCTTGATTGGATCAAGAGAAGTCAGTTCAGAGATCGATTGGGACAGAATCAGCGGCTGCGTAGCACGCTTGGATTGGTCTTTGAAATCAACGGCTTCCCAAGGAAGGGAACGGGATTTCGAGAGACGGACGGAGTTTTCGTCCAGCACATCCTTGTTGAACGCTTGGCTCTTCAGGGAAATGTACAATGGCGCGATGTAAGCTTTGTCCGTAACGAGACGCTGTTCAAGCTGTTTGTAGGTTTCGGCAGCGTCCTCAGGCGTTTGTGTTGCCGCTTGGTCGATCAGCTTGTCCACTTCTTCGTCGGACATGATGCTGTAGTCGCCGCCCGTTTTGAACAGGGAACGTACAGCGTAGTCAGGGTTACCCGTAACGGTTGTCCAGCTGGACAGTGCGATGTCGTAATTTCCGGCATCTTGCTGTGCCTTGTAGCTGCCGTAGTCCGGCTGCAGATTCAGCTTCACGTTGAAGCCGTTCTTTGTGAGCTGGTCGCGAATGATGTTGACATCGGATTCGTTAGAGCTCATGCCAAGCAGTTCAATATTAACAGCGGATGTATCTGTAGCTGTATCCGATGGTTCTTGCTGATTTTGCTGTGCATCATCTTTGGTTGTTACGTTGCATCCAGCCAGTACAATGACTAGCGAGAGGAACAGTAACAGCAAGGAACTCTTTTTCATTTGTGATACCCTCCTGAGTTGTATATATATAAAATATTTTTGAAACCATTAGTTAGTGTGCCATGGGCACTGAAGCACATTAATCCAGCTTAGGATCTAGGGCATCCCGCAGTCCGTCGCCAAGGAAGTTGAAGGACAGGACAAGCGCGATGATGGCGAGACCCGGATAAATGGCCAAGTAGGAATGTGTCTCAAGATACGTGCTTCCGATCTTAAGGATATTACCCCATTCCGGGATGTGCGGCTCAACGCCGAGACCCAGATAACTCAAGCTGCTCGTCGAGATGACGGCTGCACCAATGGTTAGCGTAGATTTGACAATCATGGGTGCAAGCGAGTTTGGAACGATATGCTTGAATATAATCGAAAAATTGCTCGAGCCGAAAGCTCTGGCCGCATCAACGTATTCAAAGGTAGAGGCCAGGAGCACATTCGCCCTCATGGTTCTCGCATATGTCGGGATAGCGCCTACGCTGAGTGCCAGGATGAGGTTGATGGTGTTGGCTCCGAATGCAGCAATGATCGCAATGGCGAGTAAGATACCCGGAATGGCGTACAGCACATCCAGCAAACGCATGATGATGTTATCGGTATGGCGGCCATAGTAGCCGGAGATGGCACCGAGAACACCGCCGATGACAACCGGGATCGCCGTAGAGGCAAATCCGACGATCAGCGAGATTCGGGCCCCGAACACAATTCGGGAGAACAAATCCCGGCCGAAGTTGTCCGTACCGAAGGGGTACACAAGGCTTGGCGGCTGCAGGATGGCACTGTAGTTGTTATCAATCGCGATGCTGTAATCAAAGGTAAACAGACTGCTAACGGACAGACAGAACAGGAAGATCACAAAGAACAGTCCGGACATGGCCGTGGAGTTAGCGGTAAGCTTCACCCACACGTCGCCCCAGCGGGTCATCGCCGGATTGCCGTTCTTGCGTATCTTCGCTAGCAGGTTGATGCCGAGCACCAGGGCAAAAATATTACCCGTCACCGCAGTCAGAATGACCGGAAAGGCAAGCCAGGCCATTTTGGGATGTGCATAATTCGTTGTTACATATCGGGCAACGAGTATAAGCGCGATCAGCTGAATGACTGCAATAATCAGAAGCGCGGCCATCGCCGGCAGGAATGTATTCGAGACGTAAGGCTTGAACAGATTCAGTGCCGATACCGCGATAACAAACAGCTGGGTTAACAGCATGTAGACGGCAATCGTATATTCAGGAGGCTTCTGTTTTTTTATCAGATTGAAACCGAACGTGACGGTAAACAGATTTCCTGTGACGATGCTCAGCAGCTGAATGTATCCCAGGATCCTCGTCGAGCGCCGGATTTCTCCCTGGCTTTGAAGATCTCTTCGGATCAACAGCGTGATGATGATCTGAATGATGGTAAACAATGCATATACCGCAAAGGCGGTGAACACCCACGGTTTGATGGTTCCCCCAGTGAAATCAAAGCTGTTCAGAAGCAGGATCACCGTTAAGGTCAAAGAAATAACCCATGTGAAGCTGGCTTGACTGTACTCGTGTGAGGATTTCAGCTGGTGTTTGGTTTCTTGTTTAGAAAGAAGCTTCTTGATCATGAGTACACCTGCTTTAGTATTGTTTCATCTTGGACCTGATCCGTGGATCGAAGAACGCGTACAAGATATCAATGATGACGTTCACCAGCGATATGGTAATGGCGGTGTATACCACGCCGCCCATAATGGCCGGGATGTCAGGGATGAATTGTTTATCGACGATGTAGCTGCCGATACCGCTGATGTTGAACACCTTCTCTGTAACGGCAGAGCCGCCAAGCATCCCGCCGAACTGAAGTCCAATGACGGTAATGATCGGAATGATGGCGTTGCGGACAGCATGTTTCATCAGGATAGTGCCCTTGCTGAGCCCCTTCGCTCTGGCTGTGATCATGTAATCTTCATTAATAACCTCCAGCGTAGAGGAGCGCGTCATTCTCGCTACCGAAGCGGTAAGTCCTGTGCCGAGCACAATCACCGGCATGATCATGGACAACCAGTTCTCCGGATTAAAGGTGGCGGGCAGCCAATGCAGCTTGATCGAGAAATTCAAGATGAAGATCAGTCCCTGCCAGAAGTTCGGAATGGACAGCCCGAGCAGGGCCACGAACATAAAGGTATAGTCAAAGAACGAATTCGGTCTCGTAGCCGAGATAATCCCGATTGGCAATGCGATCGCAATCGCAATGATCAGGGAAATGACCGTGAGCGTCAGTGTGATCGGGAACTTTCTGGCGATGCTTGAGGTGATCTCTTCGTTGCCAGAGAAGGATTTGCCAAGATCGAAATAGGCGATTCCTTTAATATTGTTCCACAGCTGCGCCAGGTACCCTTGGTCTAGACCGTGCATTTTGTTAAAAGCCGCGATCTGTTCCGGCGTTGCCGTCTCGCCCAGGATGTTGGCTGCAGGGTTGAACGGCGACAAGTGGAGAATCGTAAAAACGAGCACGGCTACCCCAAAGATAACGAAGACCGTCATCACGAGTCTCTCCATAATATATTTCAGGTAAGGATTGCTGTACAAAAAAATAAGGATGTACATCAGCAAGCCTGGAATAAGTGATATAATGAAGAACAACGGATTCTCGATGAGAGAACCAAACGTATCGGCCATGGTCAACCGTTTCCGGTTGTTCAGCTTCAGTTCCTTGGCAGTCCGTTCCTTAAGGACTTCCTGGAACCTTGCTTCTACGATCTTGTCGACTTCCTGCCGGAGCTGACCCTCATTGACTTTTTGCTTGAAAAAGTCGTGCTTGCGTTTCTGCTGTTCCATAATCTCGGAGCGAAGGGCCTCCAGATATCCGGCAGCCAGCATCTCGCTGCGTATGCGGTTCTCCGCCGCTGTGTAGTCATCCTTCTTTCTCTGAACCAAATAAAATAGGAAGACCACGAGATTCACGGGCGCTCCCAATAATAATAGTAAGTATCTATAAGAAGGATTCAGAAGGATCTTACTGTATGTGCTGCTTATCAAACCTATGAGTCTGTTTGGTCTTGCTGCTTCTGTCCCCCCCATAAGCTGCCTTTCCTCCTTGTTTCAAATTGCATTATTCCGAGTGATATAGTATATTTTATTTTAGCCTATTTTAAAAGTCAATAGATTATAAGAGTTGTAGATGATATTCCTTTAATGACATAAACGCATAATGGCAGGTGAGCAGAGTTGGAACCGATATTGCAGGTTAAAAATTTGAGTGTAGCCTTTCAATCCCGTGATTCAGAATTTCACGCGGTGCGTGGGGTCAGCTTTGAAGTGAAGAAAGGGGAAACGCTCGGGATCGTTGGGGAATCCGGGAGCGGCAAAAGCGTCACCGCACGCTCGATCATGCGGCTGCTGCCGTCCCCGCCCTCTTATATGAAGGATGGGGAGATCCTGTTCCTTGGCCAGAACCTGGCGGAGAAAACCGAGAAAGAGATGGAGAGCATCCGCGGACGCGATATCGGGATGATTTTTCAGGACCCGATGACCTCGCTTAATCCGACTATCCGAATCGGGGAACAAATATCGGAGAGCCTGGTTAAACACCAGAAGCTGTCCAAGCAGGAAGCGAAGAAGCAGGCGCTTGAGATGCTGAAGCTGGTCGGCATACCGAACAGCGAAGCGCGCTATAATCAATACCCGCACGAGTTCTCGGGCGGCATGCGGCAGCGGGTCATGATCGCCATCGCGCTGGCGTGCAGACCTGCGCTGCTGATCGCGGATGAACCTACAACGGCGCTTGACGTAACGATTCAGGCCCAGATCCTCAATTTGATGAAAAATATGCAGGAGCGCTTCGGTTCTTCCATTATATTGATCACGCATGACCTCGGCGTTGTTGCGGGCATGTGCGACCGCGTGGCGGTGATGAAGGACGGCATGATCGTGGAGACGGGCACGACGGAGGAAATCTTCGAGAATCCTCAGCATCCTTATACCTTAAAGCTGTTAAACGCGCTTCCGCGTCTGGATGAGAAGAAGAAAGCGAAGCCGGCTCCGATCATTGTGCCAAGCACGGATTACAAGGGACCTCTGTTAGAGGTTAAATCCTTGAAGCAGTATTTTGATATGGGTAAAGGAAATGTGCTTAAAGCGGTGAATGATATCAGCTTTCATATTCAGGCTGGGGAAACGCTCGGGGTCGTCGGGGAATCCGGCAGCGGAAAATCGACGACGGGACGAGCCATCCTTCGCCTTCACCAGCCAACAGGCGGAGAAGTGCTGTATCAGGGAATGTCTGTGAATCGTCTTTCTCCTTCAGAAATGAAGGCGATGCGGCGCCATATGCAGATGATTTTCCAGGATCCGTATGCTTCGCTGAACCCGAGATTGAAGGTGGTGGACATTATCGGCGAAGCGCTGGATGTTCATAAATTGACCGGCAGTAAGCAGGAGCGGAAGAAACGGGTCGAGGAGCTGCTGGATATGGTCGGATTGGATCCGGCCTATGCCACGCGCTATCCGCATGAGTTCTCCGGCGGTCAACGCCAGCGGATCGGGATTGCCCGGGCGCTTGCAGTGGAGCCGAAATTCATCGTGTGCGATGAGCCGCTCTCCGCGCTCGACGTGTCGATTCAATCGCAGATCGTGAAGCTGCTGGAGGAGCTGCAGCATCGTCTGGGCTTGACCTATCTGTTTATTGCGCATGACCTGTCGATGGTGAAGCATATCAGCGACCGCGTTGCTGTTATGTATATGGGCAAAATCGTAGAGCTGGCTGAAAGCGAAGAGCTGTACTCCAATCCGCAGCATGATTATACGAAGTCCTTACTCGCGGCGATTCCGGTACCTGATCCGAAGATCGAATCCAAGAAGAAACGGGTACTGCTGGAAGAACGCACCGGAGAGGACAAATATAATCTCGAGCATTCGGAGCTTGTGGAAGTATCGGAAGGCCATTGGGTGGCCATGCCAACCGGAGCCTAACGAACAATAATAGAACCTGTCCCGACCAGAGTCAGGGCAGGTTTTTTGTTGAATAAGGAGTATGAAGTTCAGAAGTTTACCGTCTTGATCACGCAAAAAAACTTTCGCTAATGACTTCCGCTAGATACGGTCTGTCTTCTGGGAAAGTACGTTGATACACGTTTTTCTCATTCAACGGGACATGCCAAAAAATTTGCTCATAAATCGACGATTTCCGTGGTACATAAAAAGGAATTGAGCCTTGGACGGCAAATATTTAAATGTTAGGAAGCGTTCTCACGAGAAATGAGCCTACGAAATGCCAATTGTACGTACATTAGCAACATACCGATGAGGAGGAAGTGGAATGAATCGTTTGCAGCAAGGGGATGTCGTATTATTTCAAGGGGACAGCATTACGGATTGCGGTCGTGACCGGAACTTTTCCGGCAGCTTGGGTAACGGCTACCCGCTATTGATCGACTCGTTGTTTGGCATGAAATTTCCTGAGTTAAATGTAACCTTTTTGAATAGAGGGATCAGTGGAAACCGGGTCGTCGACTTGAATGACAGATGGCAGGAGGATTGCCTGGACCTGAAACCGGACTGGGTATCCATCTATATCGGAATCAATGACACTTGGCGCCGGTATGATAGCGGGGACCCGACAAGCACCGAGGACTACAAAGCTGGCTACCGTCGATTGATCGAACGCACCAAAGGGGCGCTGGACGCCAAGCTGATTCTGGTTGAACCGTTCGTGCTGCCGCATCCGGAGGATCGCAGAGTTTGGCGCGAGGATCTGGATCCGAAAATCACGGCGGTTCGCGAATTGGCGGTGGAATACGGGGCGCTGCTGGTTCCGCTGGACGGATTGTTCGCTGCGGCGTCGGTGCGCCGCGAAGCTGCTTTCTGGGCGCCGGACGGCGTGCATCCGTCACCGGCCGGACACGGCCTGATCGCGAAGGCTTGGCTTGAAACGATGGGCGTTCGTTTGGATTAATTCATTTATCAGCGAAAAGCGGAATGCAAGATGAAAGATAAGCTTGATGCGCTGATCGATTAAGATGAGAAAAGAGCTCGAGGGTGAATCACTGGCCTTTCGAGCTCTTTTTTTGATCATGCATTAAAGCGAGAAAATAAGGGTTGACGCCTCCTGTTAAATCCTATAGGATTACTTGTATTAATAGTCGTCCTTTTAACGGAAAACAGGGGGAGAGAGAACATGAAAGGCAGTAAACATGTAAGGAAATTAACGACGCTGGTGCTCGCGTTTATGATTGTCTTAACCGGTTGTGCCGAATCGGGCAGCGGTGGCGGTAACGGAGCCGGAAATCTGGCGGACAAGGTCGAGAACCTGCCGGCAGGCATCGCGGAGAAGGATCCTGTGAAATTGATGGTCGTCCGGAAAATCGGGGGCGATGATCATACGGCGCAATTTTTGGCAGGCGCGAAGCAGGAAGGCGAGGCTCTCGGGTTTAAGGTAGATACCTTCTCGGCGAACGGGGATTCCGCCAAATTTCATGATGCGATCGCCCAGGCCATTGACAGCGATTACGATGGATTTATCATTTCGCACGGAGACGATCCTGCATCGGTTCAAGACGTGAAGAAGATTACGGATAAAGGGATTCCTGTCGTCACCTTTGACTCCCTGCCGGAGATTGGCGACATTGCAGGGGTAACCCAGACATCGCAAGATGATGAGCAGCTGGCGAAGCTGGCACTGGACAAGCTGGTTGAAGAGCAAGGGCCGGAAGCCAACATCGTCTATCTCTGGGTAGACGGATTCCCGCCGATGGTACGACGCAATGCCGTATATCAGGAAACGCTGAAGAACAACCCGGGCATCAAGGAATTGGAGCGTTTTGGTGTAGCGAGTAACCAGACTTCACTGGAAACGCAAAATGCAGTATCCGCCATCCTGACGAAATATCCGAAGGGCGAGCTCGATGCGATCTTCGCTACCTGGGATGCCTTCGCCATCGGTGCAGCCAGAGCGCTGGAGGAAGCGGGACGCACCGAGGTTAAGATTTACGGCATCGACGTATCCAATGCAGATTTGGAGCTGATTCAGAAGCAAGACAGCCCATGGGTGGCAACGGCTGCCGTGGATCCGAAAACGATCGGCGCGATCAACGTCCGTTTGCTTGCTAAAAAGATCGCCGGCGAGGAAACGCCTGCTACGGTCAATCTGGAGCCTGTATTGATCGAGCGCTCCGGCCTTGCGGGTGCAACCGAAGCGGTCAACATGGTCAACCTGGCGGACATTATCCCTAGCTGGGGAACAAGCACCGAATTCGAAGAGGACTGGATGAAGGCGTTGAAAGAAGCAGGCGGCAAATAAACAGCACGTTTCATACAGGCGCTCTTGTCGGTCATCGATAAGGGCGCCCTATCCTATTTGAAGGGAAGAATGCACTTGCGAAGCGTTATGGAGCCAACAACTGCCACATTGACCGACGTGTCGGGTGTGGCACCCTTACTTCAAATGAAGCATATCTCGATTTTCTTTCCGGGTGTTAAGGCGTTGACCGACGTTGATTTTCAGACGAGCGCGGGAACGGCCCATGCGTTGATCGGCGCGAATGGCGCAGGGAAATCTACATTAATGAAGATTCTATCGGGAGCTTACAACCATTACGAGGGTGAGATCTGGATCAATGGGAGCAAGGTGCACATTCGTTCCCCGAAGGAAGCGAAGGACTTGGGCATTCAGATCGTCTATCAAGAGGTGGATACGGCGCTCATTCCGAACCTGACGGTCGGGGAGAACATTATGCTCGACCGGACGGTTCACGATATGGGCAAACGGCACTTGATCCGCTGGAAAGAACTCCATCAGGAAGCCGAATCGATTCTTGCACGGATGAATATCCGTGTTCCCGGCAAGAAGCTGATCTCGGAGCTGACGCTGGCGGAGAAGCAGATGGTGCTGATCGCAAGAGCCGTCTCCAAGCAGTGCCGGATTCTGGTGCTGGACGAGCCGACCGCGCCGCTCAGCCACAGCGAGACGGATCAGCTGTTCAAGCTGGTGCGCAAGCTGAAGCAGGATGGGGTCGGCATTATATTCATATCGCACCGGCTGCCGGAGCTGTATGAAATTTGCGATGATATTACGATCATGCGGGATGGTCAGCTGGTGAAGAGTGACCGCATTGCGAATATCGATCAGCCGAAAGTGGTGGAGTATATGCTGGGCTCCAAGATGGAGCAGCAATTTCCCCACGTCGAGCGGGACATCGGATCCACCAGGTTCGAAGTGAAGAACATGTTTGACCCGGGCAAAATAAACGGCGTTGACCTGCACATTCGCAAGGGGGAGATCGTCGGCCTGGCCGGGCTGGTCGGGGCCGGGAAAACCGAGCTGTGCCGAGCGATATTCGGAGCATCCGACACATCGACCGGCGAGATCGCGCTGAACGGGAAAAAGCTGCGCATCCGCTCGCCGCATGATGCCGTTTCGCAGGGCATTGCGCTGGTCCCCGAGGAGCGCCGCCGCGAGGGCGTGTTCGTGGAAGAGCAGGTGTCCGTCAATCTAACGGCTGCGGTGCTGTCCCGTTTTTCCAGATGGGGATCCTGGCTCAGCTTCGGCAAGGAAAAGCAGGCGGCAAGGGAGATCATCCAGTCGCTCGGCATTAAGACCCCGAATGAGCGGGCCAGAGTGAAAAACCTGTCCGGGGGCAACCAGCAGAAGGTGGCGATCGGCAAATGGCTGCTGGTCGACGCGGATGTGTATATTTTTGATGAGCCGACCAAAGGGGTTGACGTTGGCGCGAAGCGGGACATCTTCCATCTGGTGGCCGAGCTGGCCAAGCGGGGGAAATGCGTGCTGTACGCCTCAAGCGAGCTGTCCGAAATCGTTGGCATCACGGATCGGGTGTATGTGATGTATGACGGCGGCATCACGAAGGAGCTAACGACGCAGTCATCCAACGAAGAGGAACTATTGCTTTATTGCACAGGAGGCGGGTTGACATGAATACAGTAAGACCTGTTAAGGAGAAGCCGGCGGCTAGTTTCGCTTTTGATTTTCTATATAAATACGGCACGTTGATTACGGTATTCGTACTTATTCTCGTATTCGGGACCGTCGCCGACAATTTTTTGAATACAAGCAACATTATTAACATACTCCGTTCGATCTCGATCGTGACGATTATTGCCGTGGGACTGACCGTATCGTTGGCCGTTGGCGGCTTTGACCTGTCTGTCGGCTCGACGGCTTCTCTGGCGAACGCTCTGGTTATTTCCATGTTCGTCTGGCATGGGCAAAATATCGGCATCGGGATTGGGCTCACGCTGCTGTTCTGCCTGGTTGTGGGATTGATCAACGCCTTCCTGGTCATCAATTTCAAAATTGACGATATGCTGATGACGTTGGCCACGATGTTTATCTTTCAGGGCGTTGCACTCACGTATACCCGCGGCGCTACCATTTCCCAGAATATGATCCTGCCGAGCGGAGACTTTGCCACCGGTAAAATTCCGGCGGTGTTTGAGAAGATCGGGCAAGTGCCATGGATCATTATCATCATGGTTCTCGTGGTCCTCGTGGTCCATCTGTTCCTGACCTATACGAAACACGGACGGTATATGTATATGATCGGAGGCAACCGTGAAGCGGCGGCTTTATCCGGGATTCCGGTGAGCAAATACCGTTTGATTGCTTACCTGGTCTCCGCATTGTTTGCCGCCATCGGCGGTATTATCCTTGGAGCTCGCGTCATGACGGCTGAGGTTAACTCCGGCGGACCTTATCTGATGGATGCCGTCGCCGCGACTTTCATCGGATACTCCGTATTCGGTGCCGGCAAGCCCAACGCGCTCGGGACCTTTGTCGGCGCAGTGCTGATCGGTATATTGCAAAATGGCCTGATCATGCTGTCCGTGCCGTATTATGCGATGGATATCGTGAAGGGCGCCGTGCTGGCGTTGGCGCTTGCTTTAACCTACTATAAGAAGCGACATTGATCGCTTAAGCTGCGCTTTCTGTAACCGAACCTTGTTCCATTCATACTTATCGAGACCATCCCTCCAGTGACCCAACTTCGGAGTGGGTGGTCTTTTTTCATAGCCAGCTGCATTTAGACAACGTATGGGATAAGCAAAATTTCAAGCCTTATTCTACGGGCGAATTCGGCGGATTATCCATGATTTGGTTATTTAGTTGACGGACTCAACTTGTATTCATTATCCTTGTAGAAGACTGATTATAATTGTACATACATTTGCCTCATACAGTGCGTGTTCAAAAAGTCGGGTTTTCAGCACCGAGAAGGTTGGATGAAGCTAGGGACTGAGGAGCGGAGCGTAGGCAAAACCTACGTGAGCACCGGAAGGCCCGGCAGAATTCAATATTCGATGTCGATTAAGCTTCTTGTACTGCTTCGTGATCAAAAGATGACTTTTTGAACAACCTCCTATAAAGAGAAAGGGGACTCATCATGAAAAAAACAACCTTCATACAACCGGATCCCAAGACTTGGCTGGACACATTTCACTTTGAAATTCCGATAAAGATAAGGTATTGCGAAACGGATATGCTGGGTCATGTCAATAACGTCAGTTATTTCATGTATTTTGAGCAAGGACGCATTGAGTACTTCGAGAACCTGGGATTGACTGAGGATCTGTTCAGCGACAAAAAGGTGTCGGTGGTTGCGGATCTGGAATGCCAGTATCTTGCTCAAATGTATCTGAAGGACCCGCTTAAGCTTCATGTCCGGGTGGCTGAGATCGGGCGTTCCTCGATGGACGTCCAGTATGCGATCGTGGTGGATGGCACCTTAAAAGCGGCCGGTCGCGGAACCATTGTCCTCATCGATACCGCGTCAGGCAAGAGCACACCGATTCCGGATTCGGCACGCGAGCGAATTTCGACTTTTGAAGGATGGATGTAACGAAAAGCGAAAGATCAATCATAATCAGATAAGAAGGGAAGGGATTAGGGATGAACATCCGTTTTGCCGTTATCGGCACAAACTGGATTACCGAGCGGTTTCTCCAAGCTGCTCTGGAGACAGAAGAATTTATTCTTACTGCCGTATACTCTCGTACAGAAGAGAAGGGCAAGGCTTTTGCGGCCAAATACGCGGATCCCAAAGTGTACACGGATCTTGTGACGATGCTGCAGGATGACGAGATTGACGCGGTGTACATTGCGAGCCCGAATTCCTATCACGTAGATCAGGCGATATTATGCATGAACCACGGGAAGCATGTTCTCTGCGAGAAGCCGATGGCTTCTAACGCAGTCGAAGTGTCCGCCATGATTGAAGCTGCGAAGAATAACAACGTTCTGTTAATGGAAGCCCTGAAGTCGACGTTGATGCCGAATTTCAAGACCGTCAGGGACAACCTGTACAAGCTGGGTCCGATTCGGCGTTATTTTGCAAGCTATTGCCAATACTCCTCCCGTTATGATGCGTACAAGCAGGGGACGGTACTCAATGCATTTAATCCCGAATATTCCAACGGTTCACTCATGGATCTGGGAATTTATTGCCTGTACCCGATGGTCACCCTGTTCGGTAAACCGGACTCCGTTAAAGCTTCCGGTTATATGCTATCCTCCGGGGTTGATGGCGAGGGCAGCCTGTTGTTGTCCTATCCCGAGATGGATGCCGTTATCATGCACTCCAAGATCAGTGATTCCTATGCCCCTGCCGAAATCCAGGGCGAGAACGGCACGATGATTATCGACAAGATCAATCAGCCTTACGATGTGAAGATCCATTACAGAGACGGCACGATTGAGAACGTCACCCAGCTGCAGACCCATGAATCGATGTATTATGAAGCCCGGGAATTTATCGATTTAATCCAATGCGGCGAAAGGGAAAGTGCAATCAATACCCATGCCAACTCACTCATTACGGCTGAAATCATGCAGGAAGCCAGACGCCAGGTAGGACTGCGGTTTCCGGCCGATTTCCGCACCGATATATGATATTTGTCATACTCCCGAAATGACGTTTATGACTACGACACGCGTGACATTCTAACTATAATTAAGTTAGACAAGTGCGTGATACATGTATTACGTCCTTGCGCCATTTCGAGGAGGAAGACAACTATGGCTAAACCCGATAACAAACTATCCAGCTTAAAAAAGAACGTTGCCCCTTATGAGGAAATTGACACAAAGGCGAGTATTGGTCAGCTTTTCAATACACTGGTTCCCTTGATATTGCTATGGTATGCAGCTTATTTAAGCCTATCCGTATCGTACTGGCTTACCATTCCCATAGCGGTTATTGCATCGGGGTTTGTTGTCCGGACGTTTATCATATTCCATGACTGCTGTCACGGATCTTTCTTCAAAAGCCGCAAGGCGAACAAAATTCTCGGCACGATTACAGGCGTAATTACATTGTGCCCTTACGAGCAATGGAAGAACACGCACGCGATTCATCACGCGACGAGCAGCAATCTCGATAAGCGGGGAATCGGTGATATGTGGGTATTAACCGTTGAAGAGTATGGAGCGGCTTCTTTTTGGCAGCGTTTATACTACCGGGTATACCGCAATCCGATCGTGATGTTCGGACTGGGTCCTATTGCTATTTTTCTGATAACCTACCGTTTTAACCGTAAAGGTGCGAGACGCAAGGAGAAGATCAGTAACTATATAACCAATATTTCGATTGTTGCGCTGTATGCATTGCTGTGCTGGGCGATTGGATGGCAGGCATTCCTGCTCGTTCAAGCTCCTATATTCATGGTATCAGGGATGCTTGGCATTTGGTTGTTCTATGTACAGCATCAATTCGAAGAAACGTACTATGAGCATGATGAAGAGTGGAGTTATATCAATGCAGCCGTAGAAGGCAGCTCTTATTACAAACTTCCGAAGGTCCTACAATGGATCACGGGTAACATCGGCTTCCATCACGTTCACCATCTTAGCCCGAAGGTTCCTAATTACAACCTGGAGAAGGCGCATGAAGCCGCTCCTCCGCTGCAAAAGGCAACAACGATTACACTGAAGACCAGTTTGAAGTCTATACGTTTCCGTCTGTGGGATGAAGAGAAAAAGGTGTTCGTCACGTTTAGGGAAGCAAAGAAGTCGCTCCGTAAACCGCAGGAATCGGTATTGGCGAAAGCCGAGAAGAGCCTGGCGAGCAGCAGACGCAGAGTGCAGGGCGAGTAATTCCTTGCGGCTACGAGGTTATAATAGGAAAATAAGAATACGCGTTAGGCAGAAATAAGGACGAAGCTTGAACCGACAGAAGGTGGGACTCCATGCAGAAATGGTATCAGATATTTCATAAAAGTACGGGGCTGAGCCCTTATGTATGGGTCGTCTTCTACATCCTTCCGTTCTATTTCATCTTCCGGTCGACCTCTACCTATCAGGTCGTCTTCGGCACTCTGATGATTGTGATGTTCTTTGCCTTCTATGTACTTTCATTTCTGGCCAAAGGCTGGCTCGTCTACTTCTGGACGAGTCTGCAAATTCTGATATCGATTACGATGTCAGTGGTGTTCGGGTATGTTTATTTCTCGTTGTTCCTCGCATTTTTCATCGGGAACATCAAGAATAAGGCCGGGTTTATCACGCTGTATTCGATCCATCTGGTCACGACCATTATAACGGTCAATTATGGATTGTTAACGCGGAATCCGTTCTTTATCACACAGCTGCCATTTATGCTAGTCAGTGTAGTAGGGGTTATTCTGCTGCCCGTGACCAACTATAACCGGAATAAGAATGATCAGCTGCAGGGTCAACTGGAGGATGCCAACAAACGGATTTCGGAACTGGTGAAGCTGGAGGAACGTCAGCGGATTGCCCGCGATTTGCATGATACGCTCGGACAAAAGCTGTCTCTCATTGGCCTCAAAAGCGATTTGGCCGGTAAATTGATGACGCAAGATACGGAAAGAGCCCAGGCCGAGATCAACGATGTGCGCCAGACAGCCAGAACCGCACTCAAGGAAGTGCGCGAGATGGTGACGCAGATGCGGGGGACCCGGCTTACGGACGAGATTTTCCGTATTCAGCAAATTCTAAAGGCTGCCCAGATTGAATTAACCTTTGAGGGAACTCTGGAGCCGGAAAATCTGTCGTTAATGAATGAAAATGTGATCAGCATGTGCCTGAAAGAGGCCGTGAATAACATAGTGAAACATAGCAATGCCACGGCTTGTTCCATTGTGATCGAATCCACGGAAACGGATCTGGTTGCGAGGGTGAAGGACAATGGAACAGGGTTCGTGACCGATGCGAGAAACCGCGGAAATGGACTGCGGGGAATGAGAGAGCGGCTTGAATTCGTAAACGGAAGCATGGAGCTCACTTCCGGCGAGGGAACTACGCTGGTCCTTCGTGTACCTAATGTGCTTAGAATGCCGGATAAGGAGGCGGGAATATGATCCGAATTGTCATTGCCGAAGATCAGCGGTTGCTGCTTGGAGCCCTGGCCTCTCTGCTTGATTTGGAAGAAGATATGCAGGTGGTCGGGACGGCAGGTAATGGGAAGGATGCCGTACAGCTTGTCAAACTTCATAAACCGGATATCTGTATCATGGATATTGAGATGCCGATGATGAACGGACTTGAGGCTGCCGAAGAGCTTAAGGGCTATGGCTGCAAGGTAATGATCTTGACGACCTTTGCCCGGCCGGGGTATTTCGAGCGTGCCGTGAAGGCCGGCGCCAACGCCTACCTCCTTAAGGACAGCCCGAGCGAGGAACTGGCTGCGTCCATTCGGAGCATTATGGCAGGCAGACGAATATACGCCTCGGAGCTTGTGGATGAAGCGTATTCCGGTGAAGAGAATCCGCTGACGGAGCGGGAAAAGGAAGTGCTGGGCCTGATTGCGGACGGTAAGAATACGAAGGAAATTGCCAATCAGCTGTTCATTACGACGGGTACTGTACGGAATTATATTTCCGTTATTCTTGATAAGCTCGGCGTCAGCAACCGGATCGAAGCGATCACGCGTTTTAAAGAAAAAGGTTGGTTTAAATAATCAAATAAATATAGCCAGAAGCCCCGTGGTTGCAGCCACCGGGCTTCTTTTTCGTGTGGATAAAGAGAAAGGAGATAGGCTCGAAAAGTTCGCGATATATGTATTTTTTTACCTGATATAGTATTCGTTTTTGTGCATAAATATTCATAATCTTTTGTGTGGTAAAGTATTTGGATATAATTTATATTTTTTGGAAATGATAAAATCACTAATAAAATTAAGCCTGTACTTTATGTAAATAATTTAGTATCTATTGGGCTATCAAGCAAGAATATTGCTGTTGCTTTGTAAATGTATGCATTTTTATGTATAATAGTAATGATTGCCAGAAGTCAAATTTGAGGAGGAGGAGGTCTTCTATGGACCATATGATGTTTGAGGTTGGAACTGCTCTGATCCTGGTTGCTATAGCCTCCATAATTGCAGGAAAGCTCAAGTTCTCGATTATACCGTTCTTGATTGTACTCGGGATGCTTGTAGGTCCGCATGCACCAACGATAGGAATTCTTGACTTTAAGTTTATTGAGAGCCAGGGAATCATCGATTTTCTGGGACAGATCGGTATTTTATTCCTGCTCTTTTACCTAGGTCTAGAATTCTCTGTTCAAAAATTAATCAAGTCCGGACGAAACATTGTGGTAGGCGGAACCATATATGTCATACTAAACTTTGCCCTGGGCCTGGCTTACGGATTTGTGATCAACATGCCGCTGTATGAGACGTTAATCATTGCAGGGATGTTGTCCGTTTCATCTACTGCGATTGTGGCGAAAGTGCTGGTTGATCTGCGGCGAACCGGTAATGCGGAGACGGAGCTTATTCTTGGCATGATTTTGTTCGATGATATATTCCTTGCCGTGTTCTTATCGATTATGTCGGGACTGCTGTTAGGCGGGGCCACATCGGTAGGGGCAACGATTATCTCCGTGGGTATATCCATAGGTTATATGCTGTTGTTCTTTGTTATTGCGAGAAAAGGTCCACCTATACTTAACAAATTGCTGAATATTACGTCCAGCGAAATTTTCATTATCGTTGTTTTCTCGTCGATGTTCTTTATTGCTGGATTTTCAGAGACGCTGCACGTAGCCGAAGCGATTGGCGCGCTGCTGTTCGGACTAGCCTTATCCGAGACAGATCATAGCGAACGGATCGAGCAGTTGGTTATTCCTTTCCGTGATTTCTTTGGAGCGATCTTCTTCTTCAGTTTCGGTCTCGGTATCGACCCGACCACGCTGGGGAATGCGTTATGGCTGGCACTCGGTGCCGTGGGACTGACCATTATTGGTAACCTTGTAGCAGGCATGATCGCGGGACGCAAGGCCGGACTATCGCATAAGTCGTCGCTTAACATCGGATTGACTATTATGGCGCGCGGGGAGTTCACGATCATTGTTGCGAATCTGGGACTCGCTGGCGGACTGTCCGCCGTGCTGAAACCATTCTCGGCGCTCTATGTTCTGATTCTCGCGATTCTCGGGCCTCTTCTGGCCAAGGAATCGAAACGCGTGTACCGTGGCGTGAATAAAATATTCAAATGGAGCGATCCAGTGGAGAAAGTGAAAAAAAGGAAAGCATAGGGATCCCCAAGATGATTTACTTTCTTCCAACTAATCTATATAATCTAGAGATTGAATTAACCCCAGAACGGAGGATTTTCACATGAGTATTATTCGCGAATCTGATCTGCCGGGTATCGGGAAGAAGTTCCTTATTCAGGCGAGATCAGGGGATAAGCTGGTTATTGTTATTCATGACGATGGCCGTAGAGAGCTGTATCATTTTGAAGATGACGATCCTGAGGAGACCATCTCCCAGATTACATTAGAGGATGATGAGGCTAGACAAATTGCCGGCATCATCGGCGGCATGACGTATAAGCCGAAAGCGCTCGAGACGATCGAGGTGACACTCGAAGACCTGATCATCGAGTGGGCACGCATCGAGCCGCATTATAAATGCGTGGATAAGTCCATTGCTGAGCTTGGAGTTCGCCAAAGAACAGGTGCAAATGTACTGGCGATCGTAAAGCGGAACGAACAGAAAATCAATCCCGGTCCGGACGACATCCTGACAGCGGGATCGACGCTGGTTCTTGCGGGCGAGCGCAAGCAGATCAAGCAGCTGAAAGAACTGCTGGTCAACGGTTAATAGCGCTCCTTGGTTGATACGATGATAAACCATACCGAAAGCAAGCTCCTTCTTGTGGGGGCTTGCTTTTTTATGCGATGGGCAACCTATTCATCCAAGGGATAATATACGAATCTGTTTTGCATAAAAAAAGCGCCAAGGGCTTTGTCCCTTGTGCGCTTTTTCTGTTTAACAGCGGGATGCTGCGGGTTATGGAATTCCAGAGGGGCCGGTTATTTCCGGGCCACTATCATAAACCGTGCGGAATTCGTCCGAATTCCACGATCTGTGCGATGGTCTCTGATGAACTGCTGCAGGATGCGAAAATCCGATTCCTCCTGTCCAAACCCGGGGATGATGGGCGTGTGCTTGAGCAGAAAGATAAGATCCTCTTCACGCTCATAGTGCTCAATTGCATCGTATTCGGCATATTGGATATCGCGGAACCCGGCAAGCCGAAGTTCCTTCATATATTGATCCTTTAAGGCACCGTCTTCACGGGAGGATTGTCCTCTGTCAAAGGCTTGAGCCAGATTGGCTTTATCACATTCGCGAACCTGCTGCGTCAAAAACACGCCATCCTCTTCTAGTACTCTTGCCACCTCTGATGCACGAAAAGGGGAGTGTCTGCATGAGATCAAATTGAAAAACGCCAACGGGAATTGAAGCGCCTCTGCATCCATCTGCATCAAGCGTACATTGGAAGCCGATACGTTCCGTTTATTCCGCCGGGCTGTCTCTATCATCGCATGTGAAAGATCGATTCCAACCAGCAAGGCTGCTTTGTCGGCGATGGAGAACAAGCTTTCTCCGCCGCCCGTTCCGATATCGAGCACAACGTCGGATGGTTTGCATAATGTGCCGACCTGATCGTAAAAATCCCACTTCACACCTTCCGAGATACATCTGACCTGGCTGAAGTCCCAGCCGTTTAAGGCCCCTACGATATCATAAAACTGCTTGTATTCCTGTGAATTCATTTATATTGTGTTCCTTCCATATGAGATAAAATGGGATGCTGTAAACCGATTGACCCTCATTCGTTCGAACCCTTGTGTCCGGCACGCTGATTTACGATAGAAAGCAAAATGCAGCTCTATGGCTATGGGTTATAACTTTGGCATGGCCCGGTCCTCTATGAACTCGAGCCTAACTACTTCGAATGATACGGATCAAGAGCAACATCCAATTCACCCCAATTCTGAAAGATTATTTTTAAGAGATAAGAAAGTATAAGCTTCAGAGGCTTACCATCCTTATCTCGCAAGAAAAACTTCCGCTATATGCGGTCTGTCTACTGAGAAAGTACGTCGATAGACGTTTTTCTTATTGTAAGTCCAAGGATTCTTCATGATCAAGGAGAATTTTATTAGGAGGAAGGACCATAATCTTAAGCAAATGTTAAGAATTTGGAAGTATGGCGTTAAGAAATGTCTACTATACTTGATGAATCCGTTTCGGCAAGAAACGAGAATAATCGGATTTTGAGATGAGAGGGCACTGACATGAACAAAATAAACGCTTTATCAAGGGAACGTCTTCCCGAGCTGCAATTGGTACGCGCATTCGCCATCCTCGGCGTGCTGTCCGTTCACTCCACATCGTATGCCGTATCTGCGATGACAGACTCCAAATACTTTTTTATGTACAATTTCATGAACATCTTCATGAAATACGGAACGCCGACATTTATATTTTTGAGCAGTCTGGTACTCTTCTATAATTACTATGACCGTCCTACGACGAAGAAGCTGATCGGTGGATTTTACAAGAAAAGACTGCTGTATATTATCATTCCATATACGCTGTTCTCCGTGTTCTACTTCGCGCTGCTGCACTATTTATATTATCAGGGCAGGCCGTTTGGCGAGACGATGGAGAGCTTTGTTCAAAAGCTGTTGACGGGCAAAGCGTATACGCATCTATATTTCGTATTTATTAGCATTCAGTTTTATGTGCTGTTTCCGCTTGTGTTGTGGCTGTTCAAGAAGGTGCCCCAGCTTGCGAAATGGGCGATACCGATTGGACTGGTGATCCAGTGGACGTTTATACTAATGAATAAGTACTATTGGCAGGTACCGAATAAAGGAAGCTGGGCATTGTCCTACATTGCCTATTTCATGCTGGGGGCTTTTATCGGCATCTATTACCCGAAACTGAAGGCCTGGCTTATCATTAGCCGCGTGAACGCACGACCATACCGCATCGCCGCCTGGGTGGTGCTATGGATCGCATGGGCAGCTGCCGGTCTCGGCCATGTGTACATTTATTACAACAACCGTCTTCACGGAACCGGATATAATTCAACGCTGTATGAGCTGCTTTGGAATATGCATACTTATTTTGGGGCGCTTGTCCTGCTTCAGTTTGCCATTCTGTTCTATCGGGCAGGGGTGCGCGGATGGACACAAGCGCTGGAGAGACTGGGGGCTGTATCCTTCGGGATATATCTCATTCATCCATTCTTTCTGCTCGTCTACCGGGAGTTTCCGCTAACCACGGGGAGCTCAATGCTGACCCATCTGTGGTATGGGGGAGGTTTTGCGGCAGCGCTAGGTTGTTCATGGATCGTTGTGGAATTGACGGTTCGATATATACCGGGCTCATGGGTGATATTCGGTAATATTCCGAAGGCGAAGAAATCGGTTAAGCCAGTCGATTCGCCGTCTGTGCCGCTTTCCGGTTCGTAGTCGGTTTCATCGCAAACCAGGACGCATCCGAAGACGAGGGCATGGCTACGGAGAAGAGACATCAACTACCGGACTACGCGGTCTGACATCCATAAAGAAAGACGACGTAGCGGTGTTGTGCTGACGGCCGCATTCGGAACAAGGAGGAGCCATGTCTGGAGTTACGATATTAATGGTTGATGATGAAACCGAAATTTTGAAATTGATGGAGATTTACGTCAGAAATGAGGGCTACACGCTGCTCACCGCATCTCACGGCCTGGAAGCGCTGGAGATTCTAAGAACCCATAAAGTGGATTTAATCATCCTTGATGTCATGATGCCGCAGATGGATGGCATTGAGGCATGTATGAGAATTCGGGAGGAGAACAACACGCCGATCATCATGCTGTCCGCCAAGAGTCAGGAGATTGACAAGATCGCCGGGCTCAGCATCGGCGCGGATGATTATGTGACCAAGCCGTTCAGCCCGCTGGAATTGATCGCAAGAATCAAGTCACAGCTTCGCCGATACAAACAGCTGAACAGTAAATCGGTGAGGGATGAGAACGAAATCCAGATCGATGAGCTGATTATGAATGTGGCTTCCCACCGAGTAACGGTGGCAGGCGTTGAGATTAAGCTGACACCGCGCGAATTTGCCCTGCTGCATATGCTGGCCATCAATCGCGGACTCGTGCTTAGCATGGACAAGATTTATACCGAGGTGTGGAACGAACCGTTCATGGAATCGAAAAATACGGTCATGGTACATATTCGTAAGCTGCGCGAGAAGATCGAGAAGGATCCGCAGCAGCCGGAATATATTAAGACGGTGTGGGGGATTGGTTACAAAATAGAGTAAACTTAAGCAGAGGTGACTAACTTGAAAGTAATGAAGCTTCATAGCATCCGCCTGAAGATGCTGCTTATGCTGCTTAGCAGCATCGGCATCACGGCAGCCCTGCTTATCATACTCTATGCGTTAAGTACGCTGATACTCTCGATTCCGGCAATCAAGCCGCCGCTCGTCTGGATCATTAACCACATTGGCTCGGATCCGGTTATGCTGGTTACGGGCATCATTCTCTTTTTTGCCAGCTATTATATGAGCACGAAGTGGTTTGTCCTTGATCTGCAGAAAATACAGACCGGTCTTCAGGACATCACGGCTGGACGATTCGATTCCAGAATCGAGATCAAATCCCAAGATGAATTAGGCGTCGTCGCTTCCAGCATAAACCGCATGACCGAACAGCTGAACGTTTATCTGGAGGAAATCAGGAACGGGCTTCGCGAGATTGCCAAGGGGAATTTCGACACCGACATTCCGGTGCAGTCAGGCAGCCAGCTGGGTGAGGTGGCGGAGAGCATCAACCAAATGAGCAGGCAGCTTCACCAATCCATTCTGGAGGAGCGTAACGCGGAGAAAACAAAGAATGATCTGATTACGGGCGTTTCCCATGACTTGCGGACGCCGCTTACATCGATATTGGGATTTCTGGAGGTTATCGAGGAAGACCGGTACCAGGATGAAGTGGAGCTGCGATATTACGTGAATATCGCTTATGAGAAAGCGCAAAATCTAAAGAAGCTGATTGATGATTTGTTCGAATACACACGGATTAATAACGGGCTTCCGCTGGATATCCAGAAGATCGATATGGCTCAGTTCATTAGACAGCTGATCGAGGAATTCGTTCCTGCCCTGGAGAAATCCGGGATGGAATGCAAGCTTGCGGCAGAGGAAGGCCTCATTATTCGGGCAGATGGCGCCCAGCTCGTCCGAGCTTACGAGAATTTGATAACCAATGCGATCCGTTACGGGGATTCGGGCAAAAGGATCGACATCGCCGTCCGCAGCGATGGCAATCAGGTGAGCATTAGCTTCACCAACTATGGAGATCCGATTCCTGAGCGGGATTTGCCCTTCATCTTTGACCGCTTCTATCGTGTGGAGACCTCACGTTCGAAGCAGACAGGGGGGACTGGTTTGGGTCTGGCGATTACGAAGAGCATTGTGGAGATCCAAGGCGGTGAAATCCGGGTGCGGAGCGATCGGCAAAGGACGACCTTTGATACGCGGTTTCCTAAAGTCATATAACGGATGGTTCAACTTGCCTGTATGTACTATATCTTTTTTTGCACTGTAAAACACAACCCAGTACTTGCCGGTACTGGGTTTGTCGTATACTGGAAAGAAAAAAATTCTGGGGATTAAACCCACTAAAATCGAGGCCATAATTGAAATTGCAAAGCCTACTCTGTCTCATAGGTATCATTGTTCTCTCGAATCACTTCCATAAACTCCAGGACAATCGTTGATATGGCATCCTCTTGAGGCATATAGATATATTGACTAATTCTCAATATATCGTCTTTGTATAAATCAATGAGTTGCAGAATGGCTTGATCATCATTCTGCTTTGCAGCTTGCAGCAAAGTCATGAATTCGCGATCTGAAATAACTTTTGGATCATTTTTCTTTTCCATCGGTTCACCGCCTGTTGAGAGATATGGAGCTGCTTGGCTACTTCCGCTTCAGTGAGGTCTTCTATGAAGAGTTTATATATAATGGTTCTCCCTTGCGGGGGCAATGAATCCAGTAATTGACCAATCCAAATGCGGTCATCGGATCTTGCATGAAATGAGCCTGTCTGCACGGTACTAAAATCAGGGTACGGCGTTTCTCGTTTTCTAAGCTTTTTAGCCTGATATTGTATTCTCCAACCAATTCGATAAATTTCTGTTTTATAGCGTTCGTATGCTGTTATATGCTTCTTCATAACGCATCCCTCCTATGCCTGTCTATAATCGTATTCATCATTTAGGGGAAAAAGAGAAGTTAACGAACCACAAAAATAAGAACGTTTGTTCTTATTTTATTATACCATTTTTTACATCTATTGTGAAATGGTACTCTATAAGTTGAACTATTGAATCCACTCATAAAAAGGACAAAAGAAAAAGGACAGCTCCGATAAAGACCGAGCTGTCCTTTTTCATTCTCATGTTATTGGAGTGTGACCTTAGGATTGAGCGTGATCTCAAAGGCGCGCCACCAGATGAAATCAGGATTGTCATAAACCAGCGAAGCACTGCTGTATTCTGCCAATGTCCACGAACACCCCTTTATTTGTTTGACATTGCATGTCGGAGCGGAGGTGCCAATCAGGAAAGCGTCCCTTCCGGCCAGCGTTGTTTGGTGGATCTGCATTTGATCTCGGAGGATCGTGAACACTTGCTGGTAAGCTGATTCTGTGTTAAAGAGACGCATGTTTTGATCAGCGAACGAGGCTTGAAGATTATCGTATCGGATATTGCTTGGAGTTCTGGAATAGCTTCGGACATCGACGACAGCAAGCCTCTTATAATAGTAATCCTTCAAAAATCGTTTAAAGAGTAGTGACCCATGAGCGTTAACGGCCGTATTCAACTCGGAGGCAGAGGTCTCTGATACCAAATAAGCGTATCTCGCTTGCCCCATGCCAAGCGAGATGCCCATAAGGTTCCCGGCAGTGTTCCATGCACTATAACCTAATAGGCGTCCCGTATACTGGCTGTCTAGCAGCGCTTCCGTTACCGTTGGATTGGCAGAGCCTTTCCCGGTGAAATCCATAACCACAGTTGCTACGAAGTTTGTTCCATTGGCATGGATACGGCTTACGGCACTGGACACCTGTGTTTCGTCTGTGATTGCCAGAATTTCAATGTTTGGTGTGCAAGTGACATATTGGCCGCCAACAATATCAATATGACGAAGAATATTCTGATGTACAGTCATGTATTCATAGTTGTTGATGATCGTGGATCCATGAGGACCGTAATATTGCACCGAAATTTGCGTTTTGCTGCCTTCTCGATGCAATTGATTAGCCATCCGTGCTACCAGAGAATGACCCAAGCCATCTGCATCAGGCAATATAATGGCACGATTCGGATTTTGCCCCTCGCAACCGCCGAGATAACGATCGATGTAGTTCTCCACAAATTTAATTTCATTGATTTGCACACCTTCTATTTTCGCATCGTCCACTCCAACGGCCAGGAAATCAATATAGCCCTGACGTACCAGCCTGTCCAATACATAATGATTGGTTTTAAACTTATGTTGCCTTGTGTTGTAGTAATGGGTTTTATTGAATTGGACGGTATCGCCCAGCTCGGTGCCATCACTGGATACATTATAACCGTTCAAAATATCGCTGAAGTCTGTATATTTTTTGCGAGCTATACCCATGAAACTGCGAGACTCGGTGTACGCATTATAAGAGAGTCCCTCCACATAAGTGGTCGTAGCGAGTCGCAAAATGGTATCAAACACATAGATTGGCTTGCTGGGATAATGCTGTTTAATCTCGCGGATTAGGTCAAGCAAGTCTGTTGTCCCTGAATCATAATGGGGATACGTCCCTCCTGCGCTTGTTCGCAAACGTCTACTACCGATTAACCCCCCATAAACGAGCATATCGATAGAAATAATAAACCCCTGGACGGAAGAGGCATGACTCAATATGAACTGACGAATATCCTCCGGTTTACCAAAAGTAGGTGCGGAGGTGCCTATAAGTTGGCTGCCAGAAGCTTCTGCGACCGAATCGATTCGGTTACGAATATCTGCAGCAGTAGGAGTTATCAGGTTCAAGCCCGAAGCTTGTCCCAATTTGATTACATCATCAAGGTTTACCGGGCGATCATCCAAGGGTACATACAATACATTTTTCATTGGTCAACTCTCCTTATATATGGTTTGATAGGCCTTCATATATATAGGTAAATTTTCCATTCCGTTTACAACCACAAATCAATTATTTTTTTCAATCCAATCTTCCAAACCGTTCAAGCGATTGGTGGAGCACCGATATTTTTTTCAATCTATTATTATTGGCATCATCTTTTTGAACGGCGTGATCATTGTCGCCGAAACGTACAGCGCGAGTCAGTTCCTGGCCTACTTCGACAAAATCATCGACTCATTAATCCGGTCGTTGCCTGCTTTAACGGCGTGCTCGGGTTAACGCTGCTTATATGTGAGCCTATGCTTATTTAACCGCGTATGATCAAAAGGAGGAATATTACAGTTTTCGCTGCACTGAGGCATCCGAAGGTAAATTTTCAGCTTTATTTAAGTATTCGTTAAGAAATTGGACCATGGAATGGTAAGATATGTTCCTTATACTTTCCTTCAGAGAGTACATAAGGAGGCAGTCGGGATGGGATCCATACATCATGCGAAACGGAACATTAGGCTTACTATGGTATGGCCAGCAATCATAGTATTGGTTGGTGTCTTGCTACTATCGGGGTGCGCAGAGTTCAAGATTTCTGGTGAAGATACCCGGATTGAGAATCGAACCATTGGAGGGGCGGCAGCAGCCAATAGAAACTCATCGATGGCACCAGCATCCTTTCTCGAGCAATTATGGGGGGAAATATCAGACGGGGTGACGAATCGCACCAGAAAAATGACAGGCAGGCAAACGCCGGGCCATACCCTATCCGAAGCGAGTTGGCGTATGGAGGTACGATAATGTAGGGAAGACGGCTAATTGTGAAATGGCTGCAGAAATCATTTTAACGAGATCTTCTCGTGAATGTAGACGGCAATAAGAGAATTAGGATGGGCTCCTTTCCTGGAAGGGAGCTTTTTGTTTTGATTTTGGAACCTATTGTCTTATAATAGCGTTTACATGATATATGCTTGTAAGGGAGAGGATGGTTTCTGTGAGTTTACGTGTACCGATTCGAAAGCGACTAATTATCGGAATAACGGCAGCTGTCTGTATTTCACTTGTTGGGCAACCGGCTCAGGGTACACAGGTGAGCGCTCGTATCGTAGTCGCCGAAACTGCTGGAGGCTTTAAATCCGGTCAGCATGTTACGATTCAGCAGAAGACTGCTCTGTTCCCTAATGAACTTACCAAGAACAGCCATCTTGCAGATCTTAAGATAAGTTATTATGGCACGAAGGGAGAACCCTTCCGGATTAGCTCTGTGAAGGGTGATATGGCATTTATCGAATCCGAGATATGGGGGAAATTGTGGCTCCCGACATGGTATTTGACCAAGGAAGCAGCACAAAGTAAAGAGATTTCGCCGGTCTCGCTTCAAATGCGCAGTAGTGGCAGTCTATTTCTTGCCCCCGGAAGCGGGCTTAAATGGCCGGTAGCCGCAAGCGGAACGTCACTCACTGCCGTAGCGCAGTGGAAGGACTGGTACGGTGTGCTCCTGAGTCCTTCTATCTGGATGGAGGATAACCAGGGCTATCTTCCTGTAATGATGTGGGTACAGGGGAAAGACATAATAAGCAAGAAGACGATGCCTGACGACCTTCTCGATGGGAATTCCGAAGTATCAACGGACGTGGTGCGCAGCTTGACGGAATTCCTCTTCAAAAAAGGAACGACTTCCGCTTATGTGAAAAAGCTGCTCGGTGAGCCGCAGGTGAGGGAGACATCACGGAATCAGGAGTATGACTCTAATAAACCGATGATCCTCGGTGAGACCTGGAGATATGAGCTGCGGGATGTGTTTTTTACAGCCACCTTCTCACCGTCCGGAAAGCTGACGGCTAGTGAATGGGTGACTCCTGCTCGTTCCAACTTTTCCGTTATACCGCCGCTGAAGACGATCGAAGCTGAGCCAGACTGGCGAAATCAGGGCAATCTGAATTTCACCTTCCTGCTTGAGGCAAACGAGGACGTCCTGCTCCTCAAGGGGGATGATGGCGGATACAGCGGGATGCATGATAATTCATCCTTGTATGCAATAGATCGTCGTACCGGCAAGAAGCTGTGGCAGGAGGATGCGGGATTTGGCTGGTATACGGCTGTTACGGATAAGGAGCAGGAGCATGTCACGATGTTCTCGGCTTATGATCCCGTCATTAAAAAGTACCAAGCCAGGGTGCGGCATATCCGGTTATCCGATGGAAAAGTGTTATGGGAGGTTAAGCCGAAGAACGAGTTTGGCCTTACCATGACGGCTGCGCAAGACACGGTAGTTCTGGATGAACCGCTCGATCTGAACCAGACCAAAAGCGTACTGAGCGTTTTGGATCAGGAAAACGGAAAGTTGCGTTGGAAAAAGACGTTGTCCGGGGAATACCGCTTGTTAAACCAAAGTACGAATGACCCGTATGTGCTCATTGAACAGAACGGACGCCTTGATGCGTATGATCCTGTAACCGGTAAAACAGCATGGAATATCAAGTTCGGGAACAAGGTAATGGACGATCCGACCCGAAATCCGTATTTTACCGGTGGCTATCGCTACGATCCGGTATCTCCTGCGGATATGACAACAAGATGGATGCTGCTTGGCAAGGAGTGGGTTCTGCTCAATACGGAAACCGGCGAGCGCGAAGGCGTGTATCCAGCACGTGAGATGGAACGTTTCGAGGTGTTGAATGAGCGATATCTATTAGTGCAGCGTGCGCTGAATGGGGAGTATTTCAGCGGGGCGACCGCTTACGAAAGCGTGTTGTATGATCGTCTGGAAGATCGGGAATTATGGTCCGTGAAAGGCAAGGCCGCCCGCGGCGTCATCGAGGGAGAGCGAGTCTACCTTACCTTGAACGGCATGCCGGCAGCGGTGGATAAAGAGACCGGCAGCGTAATATGGAAGGTGGACACCACTTCCAAAGTCAATGACGATCTGTCCCATCTGGTTGCCAGCAGTTATGGAATACTGGATCAGTACCTGCTTCTGAGCTTGGGAAGCGATCTTGTGGTGCTGAACAAGGAAGATGGCAGAGGCTTGGGAAGATTGCATAACGTGATTACCGGCAACGTGGATTTGCGAGAGCAAAATGCCAGAAACGGTGCGCTGAACGTGACGGATCATGAGGTGTTGGTCGGAACAGTGAATGGAGCGTTCATTCGCTATGATGCGGAAGAATTAAAGGCTCGTCTGGATGAGCTGCTATAGCCTGTTTTTATCGATGGATGATGAGGTAAAGGTGTTGAACGCATGGAATAAAAAAGATGAATTAGCGATAAGCGTCCCTGGTGTGGTAACAGATGCTGGGGGCGTTTTTTGGTTTACTTTTGATGAACTTAAGAAATAACTTGTTAAAATTTACCTTGACTCCATTTGAAAATAATGTAATTATAAATATATCGAACGGATATATCAAATAGATATATAATATGGAAAGTGGTGATTACCTTGCTGGAATACATTCTCCTCGGCATGCTGATGGAAGGAACGATGAGCGGCTATGATCTTAAGAAAACAATCGACAGCACTGTGGGCACTTTCTACAAAGCGAGTTACGGAAGTCTTTATCCTGCGCTCAAGAGACTCGCAGAGAAGGACATGGTTACGCTGACCGAGACGGATAACAGTAAGAACAAGAAGCTATATACACTGCTGCCTAGCGGTCAAAAGGCTTTTCTCGACTGGTTGTCCGGACCGATGCAGACGGGGCGCAATGAGCAGCTGATCCGCATATTCTTTTTTGATTATTTGGATGAAGACCTTCGTCAAAAACGATTGGCTGAGTACATATTTAAGCTGGATCAGGAAATTCACATGCTTGAGGCGGTGCAGAACGTCGTGACTGGAGAATTGGCCGAGATCGAACATCCGGAGAATTATTACTATCGGGTATCGGTTCTGGCGTATGGATTGAACCATTTTCAGATGGAACGGCAATGGCTGAAGGATATTATGGAGAGGAAGGATCTGAACCATGTCAAACCTGAAAACTAGGGTTTCTTTTTCACAAAACCGCCCGGTTTTAACTGTTATCATTATCGAGGTACTGCTGTTATTAGCCGTATTTGCCGCCGGAGCTTACGCCACGATTAAAGAGTTGAGTTATACTTCGCCTGTGCTGATCTCATTTATCCCGATCGCGCTGGTGTTGATAGTGTACTTTACATGGAAAAAGAAGTGGAATGCGCTCGGTTTCCATAAGCTCAGCAGTATTCCAGCCAACGGTTGGGTCTACTATTCTCCCTTGCTCCTTATTTTGATTGTCATCTCGCTCAAAGGAATGCGCGATATTAGCGCTTCGGAGGTCCTGTTCTTTATCTTCTTTACCCTGCTCGTTGGTTTTGTGGAGGAGAGCATCTATCGGGGATTGATTCTGAAGACACTGCTGCCCAAAGGCATTACGACCGCGGTCATCACCTCCAGCATCCTGTTCGCAGTCACGCACGTACTGAACGTCTTATCAGGGCAGGATGCAATCCAAACGATTTTACAGATTGTATACGCTCTGCTTATAGGCGCTGTACTGGCTCTGCTGATGGTGAAGAACAAAAATATCATTCCTTTGATTCTATTCCACTTCCTTCACAACTTTATCCAGTTTGTCGGTAATGACAATAGTGATGCCTTTATCGGTTATGATTTATTGATCCTACTGGTGTTGGCCGTCCATTGTGTCTGGCTGTCTTTATCTTTGAGAAAACCTCCGGTATTAGTTGTAATGTGATTGCAGGGGTATTTAGACGGATACGGTTCTATAAAAAGTCATAAAAAAAACGGATGAAACGTTAATTAACGTTCATCCGTTTTTTTGACTTGAACTGCTGCTGGGAGAAAATTTCCCACGAAGCACATTTTGCAAGAATTTAACATTGACTTTGGTAGGGATTAGAAGTTACTATAGCAGTGAAATGTACTTAAACGTTTAAGTGATTAGAAAAGGGGGAGTATTCATGTCAAAACGTTTGTTGATTTCTACAATCATTTTAACGTTGTTCTGCCTTTCATTCCTCACTGCATGTGGAACGGATAAACAATCATCAAGCCAGCAATCACAAGGGAATGAAGCAGCAGGTAACGAACCACAAGATGGGATGAAGCCGGAGGCCGGGGCTGAATTGCTTGTATGGGAATCGAAAGGTCCTGAACTCGACTTTATGAAAGCGGTCGCAGATGATTTTGAAAAGGAATATGGAATAAAAGTAAAGGTAGAGCCGGTTCCTGCGATAGATGCCGTCAAGAAACTTACCACAGATGGACCCGCTGGAATTGGTGCCGATGTCTTCTCATCGCCACATGATCAATTGGGAAACGCTGTTATGGCAGGACTCGTATTGCAAAATGATGTGTTTACCGATTCTGAAAAAAATGATTTTATGTCTTCTGCAATCGATGGCGTTAGCTATGATGGTGTCCTGTATGGGTTTCCAACAGCCATTGACACCTATGCGCTTTTTTACAATAAGAAGTTGATGGAGAAGGCCCCGAAGACTTATGAGGAGATCATTAAGTTCGCCGAAACTTATAACGATCCGAAAAATAAGAAATATGGTTTTATGTGGGATGTAGGTCAGTTGTATTTATCTTATTCATTCCTTGGCGGTTACGGAGGATATGTATTTGGCAATCATGGGACGGATATAAATGATATCGGTCTTAATAATGATAAGTCGATTGAAGGAGCAAGATTCTTACAATCCTTTAAAAAAGTATTGCCCCTAAATATAAACGACCTCAATGATAATATTATCACTGGATTTTTCCAAGAAGGCAAAACAGCTGCCATTATTAATGGACCGTGGTTCATTTCAACTTTGGCAAGTACGGAAATGGATTATGGCGTAGCTCCTTTACCTCTATTGCCTAATGGTGAACATCCAGTAAGTTTTTCAGGTATTAGAGGTTTATATGTGAACTCATACACGAAATATCCCGTTGCTGCAAAATTGTTTGCTAGTTATGCGACAACGAAACAAAGTTTAACGAAACGTTTTGAAATGACAACTCAATTGCCTCCCAGGAAAGATCTGATGGACGATCCGCTTCTTACGAACGACCCTAATACAATGGCTTTCTTAGAGCAAGCGAAATATTCAATTCCAATGCCGTCTATTCCCGAAATGGGTAATGTATGGGTTCCTGCAAGTGCTGCTCTCTCATCCATTTGGAATGACAATCAAGACCCGGGCACAGTTTTAAATAAAGCCGTAAGTCAAATCAAAACAGCAATCAATACGAAAAAGTAGGATGATACTCCAAATCTCAGTAAGGCGGTCTCAGATATGCATTTGAACCAAAGTTCTCGTCAGCATCAGACGAAAGGCATGATTTTGTCTGCGGTTTTTATTGGATTGGGCCAACTGTACAACAAGCAGTATCTGAAGGGCTTGATTTATATGATCCTAGCCCAATTGTTCTTCTGGAACTATTATCCTGTTGCCTATAAAGGCATAGTGGGATTTATTACATTAGGCGATGTGCCTACAAAGGTTATTCAGGGGAAAGTCGTACAGGGTGACCATTCTATTTTTCTATTAATCAATGGTCTGATCACATTCATAATCATTCTGTTGTATTTGGGTTTTTATTTCATGAATATTTATGATGCTAGGAAAAACGGAGCGCTTAGAGACGAAGGAGGATGTGCTCCACGATTTACAGATTCCATTAAAACCATGAAATTTCGTAAATTGCCCTACCTTTTGTTATTGCCCGCAGCTTTTTTTGTCTTGTTTGTGACCTTAATACCTCTGCTATTTAATGTGTTGATCGCATTTACCAATTATTCTGCTCCTGGACATATTCCGGATCGGGCATTAGTGGATTGGATCGGATTTAGCGTGTTCTATGATTTATTTGCACAAGAATCATGGAGAACTACCTTCTTCGGAATATCCGTCTGGAATTTGATATGGGCTACAGTTTCGACGAGCACCGTTTTTCTGAGCGGTCTTTTATTAGCAATGATGGTGAATCACCCAAGGATTCGATTCAAAAAGTTTTGGAGAACCATCTTTATCCTGCCTTGGGCGGTTCCACAATTCATATCGATTTTGGTTTTTAGGGTATTATTGAACGGCTCATTCGGTCCGATTAACGATTTGGTGGTGAAGCTTGGTTTCTCACCAGTACCGTGGCTCTCCGATCCGACGATGGCGAAAGTGTCTATCCTTATGGTGAATTTGTGGTTCTCAACCCCTTTTCTCATGGCATTGATGTCGGGGATCTTAACGACAATGCCGCGCGACATTTACGAAGCTGCAGAGGTAGACGGCGCCTCAAAATTTCAAAACTTTTTTAAGATCACTCTTCCTCTTGTCTTATTGGCTACCGCGCCTATTTTTATTATGCAATTCGCTTTTAATTTTAATAATTTCAATCTAATTTATTTACTAACGGATGGGAAACCGGAAAATCCGGACTTTTACTACGCAGGAAGCACCGATATTCTGATCTCATGGATTTTTAAAATGACACTGAACCAAAGTCAATTTAATATGGCTTCTGCTGTGTCTATTATTATGTTCGTTTTCATTGCGTTTTTCTCCTTATGGAATTACAGGCGGATGAAGTCAAATAAAGAAGAGGATTTGGTCTAAATGTCGAAAATAAAAGACAACTTGCTGGTCATTGGCATCTACATGATTTTCATTGTGCTATTCATTACCACGATATATCCAATTATTTGGGTTATTGGAACTTCACTTAATCCCGGCAATACCTTATTGGTGAGTCAGATGTTTCCTGATCATCCCACGATTGCTCATTATGTTGATCTTATAAGGAACACGGATTTTGGACTGTGGTACAAAAATACAATAAAGATCGCCATTTCGAATGCGGTGATATCCACCTCACTTGTAGCTGCGACGGCTTATGCCTTTTCTAGATTTCGATTTAAAGGTAGACAAACAGGATTAATGACGTTATTAATCTTGCAAATGTTTCCCGGCTTCTTATCCGTCATGGCACTATTTGTTCTACTGTTACAAACGAGGTTGCTAGATACACATCTAGGGTTAATTCTGATTTATGCTGGCGGGTCCATTTCAATGGGAACATGGGTGATGAAAGGTCATTTTGACACGATTCCCAAAAGTCTAGAAGAAGCTGCTTTTATGGATGGGGCCAGTAATAAGGATTCATTTTTAAAAATTATTTTACCTTTGTCATTGCCGGCCATTACATTCGTTGCACTGAATAGTTTTATTACGCCTTTCATGGATTTTATTTTGCCGCAAATTGTTCTAAGATCATCGGAAAAAATGACGTTAGCACAAGGGTTATATAATATGGTGGCGAACGAGACAAATTCCAGCTTTACTTTATTTGCCGCCGGTGCAGTGCTCGTTGCGTTGCCAATTACGATTCTGTATATGTACTTCCAGAAATATTTGATTAACGGGATCGCTGCGGGTGCGGATAAAGGTTAAGGGATTACAAATCACATATGTCTAAGGAGAGTACCATGTTATTAGAAGCGATCTATCACCGACCTAGGAATGCCTATTGCTATGCATACGATGATAATCTCATTCATATCAGAATTCGGACCAAAAAAGATGACCTCGAAGAGGTTCAAGCCTTCTACGGTGATAAGTATGATTGGGATAATACCGCATGCGAAAAGGCTCTTCATAAAATAGCAAGTGACGAATTATTCGATTACTGGCAAGTAGAAATCGAACCTACACATTTACGACTCAGATACGCCTTTCACTTGATATCAGGGGATCAAACATATTGGTACACGGAGAAAGGTTTCTGTAAAGAAAAACCGAAGCACCCTTTAACATTTTTCGATTTTCCGTTTATTTGGCCGCATGAGGTGTTAAAACCGCCAGCGTGGGTAAAGGAGTCCGTATTTTATCAAATTTTCCCTGAAAGGTTTGCTAACGGTGATTCGAGCAATGATCCTGCATCTGTGCGTCCTTGGAAAGACAGCAATCCGGGTCCGCAAGATTATTATGGAGGAGATCTGCAAGGTGTGTTAGATCAGTTAGATTACATCAGTTCCCTAGGTGTTAATGCCATTTACTTCACCCCTATATTCGAAGCCAAAACAAATCATAAATACGATACGACAGATTACTTAAAAGTAGATCCCCATTTTGGAGATGTTAAGTTATTAAAAAAACTGGTGAATTCATGTCATGAGCGCGGTATTCGTGTCATCCTTGATGCGGTGTTTAATCACAGCGGTTATGACTTTGCACCCTTCCAGGATGTAATCGAGAACGGAGAGAAATCTAAATATCGCGATTGGTTCCATATCAAGCAATTTCCGATTACATGTGAGCCAAGGCCATCTTATCATTGTTTTGCCTTTGAATCACATATGCCTAAGCTTAATACGTCTAACCCTGAAGTGCGAAAATACTTGTTAGAAGTTGCTAAGTATTGGGTTACCGAATGTGATATTGATGGTTGGAGACTGGATGTGGCAAATGAGGTTGACCACGATTTTTGGAGAGAGTTCCGAAAAACATTAAAAGCGCTGAAGCCCGATTTATATATTCTGGGAGAGATTTGGCACGATGCCATGCCGTGGCTGGAAGGAGACCAATTTGACGCGGTTATGAACTATCCTGCAACGGATGCGATTATCGAGTTTTTTGCGAAGGATACCCTGAATGCGGAACAGTTCTCCTATCAAATCAATTGGCTCTTGGCTAATTACCCGCAGCAAGTAAACGAAGCCACCTTTAACGTTCTGGGAAGCCACGATACGCCGAGACTGCTCACAGTCTCACAGGACGAGAATAAATTAAAGCTGGCTGTACTGTTTCAATTCATACTCCTGGGAACGCCCTGCATTTACTATGGGGATGAAGTAGGGATGACAGGGGGAGCAGACCCAGATTGCAGGAAACCAATGATTTGGGAAAAGGATAAACAAAACCACATGCTTTTTAATTTTTATCGGGATATGATTGCCATTCGAAAGAAACATCGCGTAATACAAGAAGGCTCATTCCATTTTGTGTATGCCAAAAATAATCAACTTGTCGTACAAAGAAAGAATGACAATGAACGAATCTACATTTGTTTTAATAACAGCAGTCAATCGGAACAAGTTGATTTCAAAATTCATCAGGAATTTTCACCCGAACAAATGATAGGCAACGGAACATATGAAGTGGAGGGGGATGCCATTACCGTAAGTTTACCTGCATTCGGATGGATCGTATTAAATACCGCCAAGGGCACCCGTTTGACAAAAGAATAGGGATATGGTTAAATCTCTTAAACGTTTAAGTAAAGGCGGTTTATCCATGAAAAAAACAACGATTAAAGATATAGCAAAAGAAGCAAATGTATCGATCGCGACAGTTTCTTATATTTTAAACAATGTGAAGACGCAATCCATTTCGGATGAAACGCGTGTTAAAGTTCTTAAAATTGCCCAACAGCTTAAGTACGTGACAAACCGAACAGCCCAGTCTTTAAAAATCAAGAAAACCGGATTAATTGGCATCATTTTGTTCAAAGAGGAAAACCAGCATGTATGGTCTGATTTAAAATATGCGAAAGCCATTTTTAAGCTTGAGCAGTTATGCAGCGAGTTAGGTTACCATGTCCTCTTTATGCAAATCGATAGCATGACGCCATCCAACAAGATTATTATGGAAAGAAATCTAGATGGTGCGTTCTTAATAAATGTGGATCAAGACAGATTCTCGACGATATCCAATTACTTTGGATTTGGAGTTCCTGTATTTGTAATGGACAGTTACATCGATAACTCATTGTTTCATAAAGTCCTCCCAGATTTTGAGCAAAGCTTTCAATTATCTCAGCGTTTACTTGGTGAATCCCCCCAATTTCTGATTATGGATTCCTATAACAATGTTGAACTCATGGAGTTTATTAAACAAAAGTCAAATTTAGCTGAAAACCAGATTTATGTCTCAGATAACACAGCTAGTAACATGAATACGTTCTTATCCCAATTTCCAGACAGCCCGGGAATGGTCGTGAACGAATTTTTAGCTAACGAGGTATTCAAAACGCATAAAAAAATAGTTGCCATATGCACCTGCGATTGTTCGGAGATCTTGAGAGACGATATGTATCAAATCAAGTTCAATTTGAATGATTATAAAGGAGTTGTGCGCATGATGGATCGTTACATTCAGGATGTGGATTATGTAAACAAGGAGAAATTCTTTTTCTTGTCGACCCAATCCTAATAATTTTAGTTGAGGGAGTATGCCTTGTGAATTTATCGCGGTTAATCGCCATCAAGAACTTTTATTCCAGTATTCTTAATAATGAGAGAGATATGTTTATTTACTTACCCGTTAGTTATGAAAAGGATGTAGAAAAAAGATATCCCGTCCTTTATATGCATGACGGTCAGCATATGTTCTTTGAAGATCACAAAGGCGAATCTTGGGATATTCATACCACAGTGGATGCATTGGTGTCTCAGGGGAAAATGAAAGAAATTATCGTTGTTGCCATCTCTCATGTAGAAGACACTAGAATATCAGAATATATGCATGCCAATCCCGATGGCCATAATATTTTTAATACGACCAATCAAGGCGAACTTTATGAGGAATTCCTTATTAAAGAAGTTAAACCTTACATTGATAAAGAATATCGAACGCTACCTGATAAGCGTAACACGGCGTTAATGGGGTCCTCCGCGGGTGGACTTGTGTCTTACAATATAGGATTCCGCCAATCAGATACTTTTGGAATGGTAGGTGCGCTATGCCCATTCTTTGTCAGTGTCGACCCGAGCACAATGGAAGATCGATGGTTAAGCCGTGTATACACAGAAAAAAAGGATCTTAAAATATGGATAGATGTAGGAGATGCTGAGGGTTTCACCGTGATGGAGAAACATGTGAGATATGTGGCAGATATACTTATTAAAAGCGGCTACCAGCCGGGAAATGACCTGATGTATTATCTTGCTGTCAATTCTGGCCACTCTCAAAAGGATTGGGCGGCTCGGGTTCATGCGCCGTTAATTTATTTTTTTGGCGAAATAGGTACGCCAGTCCGTGTTGATTTGCATGGTCCTAAGGCTGTTGGCATAGATGGACTTAAGCGAACAATAAATTCGGTGGTACACTTTGATAGCGGATTTATGATGACGGATTTAAATGCAACATACGAAGTTGGTGATCCCGATATTTTGGAGGTAACAAAGGAAGGAAGATTAATCCCCAAAAAAGTAGGGAAGACCATCATCACATATATGAATAACAATCTAACAGCTCAATTAGAAATCGCAGTTGTGCCCTATATTTCCGATACAGTCACCGTTAATCTTTCCGTTAAAGTGCCGGCATTTACGCCAGAAACCGATAAGTTATATGCCGGTATAGAGTTACCCATGATTCAAGAAGGACTATATGGCGGAACGTTTGAGGTGCCAAGAGGCATTTCGTTTGAATTCCGTATTTCTCGTGGATTAGGCATGCATGAAACAGACATTCAAGGCAGGGAAGTTCCATATCGAAAGTTTACGACCGATGATGGATTAATCCTGAATTACGAAGTAGATCAATGGGTAGATCTCATACCTGAGAATTGTAAAAGGTGATGAAAATGACATACAAGTCAAGCATTTTGCGAATTGAGAGCTTTTACTCGGCGCATTTGGATAATAAGAGAGATATTTTTGTCTATCTTCCCCCTAGTTATGCGTACGACAAGACCAAGCTCTACCCTGTATTATACATGCATGACGGGCAAAATATCTTTCACCCCGCCTTCAATGGATATTCTTGGCATGCAGATAAAACCGTTGATCGATTGATCCGTGATCACAAATTGGAAGAAATCATCGTTGTAGGTATTCCTAATATGGGACTAGAGAGGTCCGACGAATATACCCATGATTTGGAGGGGGTGCTGTATCCACTCGATAAAGTTCCGATTCACCCCAAAGGTCATCTCTATGAAAAGTTTATCATTGAAGAAGTGAAGTCTTACGTGGATTCGGTTTTTCGAACGAAATCAGATCCTGCACACACAGCGCTAATGGGTTCATCCAGAGGCGGACAAGTTACCTATCATATCGGGTTTCGTAATCCAGATATATTCGGTAAACTAGCTATCGTTTCCCCTTATTTTTATTGTGTAGATCCCATTTCACTTGAAGAAATCAGGCTTTATCATACTTTTACAAAGAAGCAGCCAATATCCCAAATATGGATTGATTTAGGGAGCTCTGAAGGAACTTTAGTCATGGATAAGCATACCCGTGCAGTGACAGAGGAACTCGTAGATTTAGGTTACGAAGCCGACACTCAATTGATCTATTTCAATGATCCAGGGGCTGCTCATGTGGAGAAAGATTGGGCAGCAAGATTATCATCTCCACTCATTCATTTTTTTGGAAGGAAAGGCGAAGCTCGCTCATTATCGTTAATCGGTTGTGAAGAGGTTGGTATTGTAGGTCCTACTAGCCGACTGAACGCGATTCTAGAATTTGGGGATGACTTTAAAATGTCCTTATTACGAGCCGCTTATCAAGTGCAAGATCAAGAGATCGCGGAAGTAATGGTGAACGGAACCATCGTGCCTAAGAAAACAGGGGTCACCTCGGTAATCGTAAAATACAAGGACTTGGAAGCTACTACAGAGATTCGTGTTGTTGATGAGAAAAAAGAGTGTGTGACCTTGGACATGGTCGTTCATGTTCCGCCAAATACACCCGTCGATATGAACCTGTATGCTTGGTTTCCTCTGATTCAAGATCCGAGCAAGGGTATGTACTACAATCAACTGCAGGTGCCTTTATATGCTGAGTTCATCTATCAAATCAGTAGACAGGATGGAATCGTTGAGGTGGATTCAAGCGGCAAACCCGTTCAACATAAATATACAGCTTTAGAGGACACCAAGATTGAAATTTACGTCGAACATTGGATGAGGAATGAAACATGAAAAAAATAGGTGTGGGATTTATTTGCGGTGCTATATTCTTCACAGGGATTTCCGCATCTGCATCGAACTTAACAGCGGAGACAAAAGATTATCAATTATTTATTGATGATAAGGAGCAAGTCTTGCGTGACAAGCCGATTTCAATACAGGGTAGAATCGATCTTCCTGTTCGTGAAGTTGCAGACTCAAATCGGAATGTTAAAAAGAAAGAGGGAACCACTTCTAGCGGCAGGAATGTGAAATTGGAGAAAATTCCTATTACACAAGAACTGAAAGATGTTGAAGTTACCGTACATGCCATTAGGCTTACAGCTAGTACAACCGACTTTGAAGTCACGGTCAAAAACAATACAGACGATGAGAATATCACTGTTGATTTGCTCAGTACGCGAGTAGAGGCGAACAATAATGTCGCAGGCAAGCCGTCTGAAACCGTGGGAATAGCTCCTGTAAATCCGGATTTTGGCACCGTTACAATCAAGCCCAAGAAAGAAATACATGGTTGGGTGAGTACAAAAGGTTTGGTAGAAAAAAATATAGACAACATAGCCTTTCGACTTTCGCTCCGTGGAAAGAGTGAGAAGAGAACATTTACGTTCCACATCGATTGTAAGGATATGAAGTTTCGAACGCTCTAATGAGTTAATGAACTGATTAATAACAAGAATAGGGGCTGTTTCAAAAGGTCTGCAAAGATCCTTTGGGGCAGCCCTTCAGTTTTGTCTATGCATAATTCAAGGGCTTGAGGCTCCATGCACAGAAGTTGCGGCGAATAATATAACTTACATCAAAATATAGTAGACGTAAATGCAAGCCTTGTTACTTGCAATTTTAAATATCAAGGGGGGGACATTCATGGAGCGAAGGACGCCTCCTAACCGATCACCTGAGCCGGGGGATACCGATTCTCTGCCTCCCAGAAGGTACACCCTGTTTTGGAGGCTGTTCGCCAACTATTTTCTCCTCATTCTCATCCCCGTCATTGTTGCGTCGGTTCTTGCGCAGGTACTTGTCGTTCGTATCATTGAAAAGGATGCCGAGCGTTTTAACCAAGTGATGATGAATCGATTCTCCGAGCAGACGGATACCGAGCTTCAGTCCTTGAAGACCAGCATGATTAATATCCTCAGCACCTCCAGATTACGGAGCGTGCTTCTCGCTCCCATGGCTTCTTCGCCGGAAAGCCAGTTGCTTCCGGAACTGCTTCATTCCCTGCGGGAGCAGCTGCAGCAGCTGGAATCGGATGATCTCGTCGAGAGGGCGTATTATTATTTTGTTCACCAGGATTTGATGATGGATGCCGAAACCTACACGAATAAAGCGTATTATTTCCATTCCCATTATCCCTTGGATCTGAACCGCCGCCATCAGTTGGAAGCTGAATTATCCGGCAAAAAAATGATGGACTTTATGGATACCCCCGACACGTTGACGGCTTCCATGAGCTACCCGTTTAATACCGCGGCTCCTGAAGTCTATCTCCTGGTCGAAGTGAAACGAGACAAGCTTCAGGAGCAGATTCATATTCCGGAGAGCTGGGTTACGGGCACGGCGATTGTGGACGATGCGGCCAAAGTGATAGCCCAGAACGGACTGACCGAGCAGGACCAGCTTGCCCTGCAGCAGCGAATACGTACAGAGGGCATTGCTTCGCAATTCACGATATCGGACAAGACGGGACTGTCCTTCATGGCATCCGGCTTTGACGAGTCCTGGCATTATATCAGCATGATCGATTTAGGGACATTGATGAAGCCGGTCTATATGACCCGATGGATCTGTTGGTTGTTTCTTCTATTCTTTCTCATTGTTGGCGCACTCGCCTCGTATTATTTAAGCCGGCGCTTATACCGACCGATTCGGGAGATTAAGGATGGACTGAAGCTGCATCACACTCCGAACGGGGAGGTCGGCCAAGAAGGAAACGAGTTTGATGTCATCAAACGCTATTCCCAGTTCATTATGACGGAGAATAAAGAGCTGTTCCAGATGGTGAACGGGATGCTTCCGATTGTGCAGGAGCAGTTTTTTACGAAAATCCTGCTGGGGCAATACCGCGATGCTTTATCGATTGAGTACTATGCCAAGGAGATTGAGTTTGCCTACAGCCATAAGGCGGCAAGAACCGTCCTGTGCATCTCGTTCCATTATGATCCAACCGTTTACGAGTCGGCATCGGAATCCACCAAGACTTTTTTGCTGACGGAGCTGAAGGACAAGATTCATCGGCTGGCACATGGCATGGTCTGGATCTGCCAGACAAGGCCGGATCTGATAGCTTGCATCGTGGAGCATGGTCCCATTACGGAGGGCGAGGACCATCCGGAACAAATAGCGGAGCAGATAAGGCACGTTTTTCTCGAATACGGTGCTTATTATAAAGCGACCATCGGTATCGGAAAGACCGTTCATGCCATTGAAGAGCTGCACCAGTCTTATGAGCATGCGCTGGCCATGCTGAAGTACCGGGGGCTGCATTCCGCGGTGGAGATTTGCGGCAGTCAGCCTTCCCGGGAGCTGCAGCAGTGGGATTCTTTCCTATCCGTGCAGGAGGTCCAGCGGATCCTCAATCAGTACAAAACGAGGGAGTATGACAAGCTGCTTCATTCCGTGCTTGCTCTGCTGGAGGAGGGAAAGGGCAAGGATGCATCAGCCATGCAGATGAAATATCTGCTTGCCGATGTGCTCAACACCTGGATTCGGGCCGTGGAATCGGAGCGCAATGAACTCAACGTTCCGTATTACTCGGGTCTGTTCGAACGAATGAATCGCTGCATGACATGGGACGAGCTGACGTGCTGTTTCGAGGAGGTTCATGGTTTTCTGTTCCGGAAGCCGGCTTCCAGCAGCCGCAGTCAACAGTTTATGGAGATTGTGGAATACATTCATGAGCATTATGATCAAGAGCTGTCGATCGAGCATTTTGCCGGTATGTTGAATATGTCCATCGGGCATTTCAGCCGGACCTTCAAGGAGGAGGTCGGCGAGAAATACGTGGAATATATCGCGAAGTACCGGCTGATGAAGGCGAAGCAATTTTTGCTTGAAACCGATTTGAAAATTGACGAAATTGCCGAGAAGGTCGGGTATTGGGGCCGGAATTCTTTGATTCGGGCTTTCCGCCGATATGAAGGCATTACACCCGCCAAATACCGGAGTTTTCACCAATAGGAAAGAAGAGACTGCATTATTTTCTGAAGTCTCTTTTTTTGCATGGAACAAGCTGAAAGCCTTGCGGCACAGACAGTGCAAAACATGTGTCTTAAGGAAAAGATGCATGCTTTACGCGAAGTAAGCACGGCTCGTATAGTGGGGACAACAACAAACGAATGTAAATGCTTTCAATCGGAGGTGGGGATTATTGGCGCAGCTATCACGGATCGGCTATGTTCTGAGAAAACATAAAGCGTTGTACTTGCTGATGCTGCCCGGCATTTTGTACTACTTGATATTTAAGTACGCGCCGATGTACGGCATCATCATCGCCTTCCAGGACTATTCGATCGGCCGGGGCATTTTGGGAAGCAAGTTTGTCGGATTCAAGCATTTGATTGAATTTTTCTATGTCACCCCCGATGCATGGAAGCTGATTCGCAACACAATCATGCTGAATGTGTACGATCTCCTGTTTCATTTTCCGGCGCCGATCATTCTGGCGACCCTGTTCCATGAGTTGAAGAGCAAATGGTTCAAACGGTTTGTGCAAAACATCAGCTATATGCCGCATTTCCTATCCACCGTCGTGATCGCAGGCATTCTCGTGACCTTCCTGTCTCCCACCACGGGCGTGGTGAACCATCTGCTCGTCAAGCTGCTTGGCATCGAGCCGATCATGTTTCTGGGCATGCCGGAGTGGTTCCGGACGGTGTATGTGGGCTCCGAAATATGGCAGAAGGTGGGATGGGGCACCATTCTCTATCTGGCTGCGATTGCCGGAATCGATCCGACGCTGTATGAAGCGGCCAAGATGGATGGGGCGAACCGATGGCAGCAAGTGCGGCATATTACGTTCATCGGCATGGTGCCTGTCATGATTATTCTGTTCGTGCTGTCGCTCGGTAATTTCATGGAGGCCAGCTTTGAGAAAATACTGTTGATCTACAACACGATGAATTATGAAACCTCGGATGTCATTAACACCTTTGTGTACCGGCGGGGCATCCTCGATGCCGATTTCAGCTTCGCTACCGCGGTGGGCCTGTTCCAATCGGCGATTGGCTTCATTCTGGTCGTTGCGGCCAATCGGATCGTACGCAAATATTCGGAGACCAGCCTGTGGTAAGGGAGGTGCGCGATGAAAAAGCAGGAAAGCTTGGCCTCGAAGCTGTTTGACGTATTCAATGTATTGTTCATGATTGTGCTGATCATTGTAATGGCTTATCCGATGGTTTACGTATTCTCGGCTTCCATCAGCAACAATGCCATGGTCGCGAGTGGCGCCGTACTGCTATGGCCGAAGAAAATCACGCTGATCGCTTACGAACAGCTTATCTATAACTCGGACCTCTGGGTGAGTTATTGGAACACGATCCGTTATACCTTCCTGCAGACGGTACTGACGCTGATGGCGACCTCCGCGATGGCGTATCCACTTGCGAAACGATGGCTGCCCGGCCGGAGAGTGATTCTGCTGATGGCCGCGTTCACGCTACTGTTCAGCGGCGGCATGATTCCAACCTTCCTGATCGTTCAAAAGCTGGGGATGCTCGATACGATCTGGGCGATCGTGCTCCCGTCACTGATCAGCACATGGTATCTGTTTATCATGCGGACATTCTTCGAGGCGCTGCCGGAGGAGCTTGAGGACGCAGCTGCCATCGACGGATGCGGGTCCATGCAGATTCTGGTGCGGATCGTGCTGCCGCTATCCGTACCGGTGATGGTCACGATCGGCCTGTTCACGGCCGTGAATCAATGGAATTCTTTTTTCAGCGCTTTGATCTATCTGAATGACCGGGAGATGTATCCGCTGCAGATCATGATGCGCAACATCCTGATAGCTGGTACGAATGTGCAGGGCGAAGGGGACCTGACGCATCTGGAGACGTTGAAATACGCCATGATCATGATCGGTACGCTGCCGATCCTATGCGTCTATCCGTTTATCCAGAAATATTTTGTACAGGGCACGATGATTGGCGGCATTAAGGGGTAGTTATGGATTTCAAGCAGATCCGTCTCTATACGTTGTGAAGATAAAAAGGAGGTTAGGGAATGAGGCGAAAGGGGTTCAGAACAGCACTTGCCATGATCCTGCTCTGCGCGATGCTGGTTACGGGATGCACCGGCGGGGGCAAGGATGATTCGGGGACGTTAAGCCCTGACAAACCAGTTACTTTTTCTTGGCTGGTATACGACCGGGTTGAGGGCAAGGTTCGGGATGACTGGGAGATTTTCAAAGAGATCGAGGCGAAGACGGGCGTCAAAGTGAAGTTCCAGATCGTCAGTCAGGAGGGGCTTGAGGAGAAAAGGCAGATCATGATTGCCACGAATACTGCGACGGATTTTATCCAGGTGCCGACGCAGGACGGCAGGGAGCATGGACCGGAGAAGGTGTTTCTGAATCTCAATGATTACTTGGATCGGGCGCCGAATCTTAAAGCCTTTTACGACAAATATCCTGAGGCCAAAGCGCTGGCAACGGGCACGGACGGAGGCTTGTACACCGTACCCGTATTGGAAGGGGATGCGGAGGGCAAGGGCTTCAACTTTATCTGGTATGCCCGCAAGGATATCATGGATCAGCATGGGATACAGGCACCGACCACCGTGGACGAATTTTATCAGTATCTGAAAACATTGAAGGAAAAGGTTGCGGATTCCTATCCGCTCATATCCAATGCCATCGTTGGCGATACGGGGCTGTATACGACCTTCGGGCGTATCTTCACGGGGATCAGCGGTTTCTACAATCTGGATCCGACCACGGATCAATACGCGTTCGCGCCTTACCATGAGAATTATCAGGATATGCTGGTCTATCTGAATAAGCTGTATGCGGAAAAATTGCTGGATCCGGAATTCTCGCTGCTGACGCAAGCGCAGTGGGAGGAGCGAATACTAACCGGCAAATCCTTGGTGACGTTTTTCTGGAAGGCGGACCTGGAATCTTTGGTTGTCAAGGCGAGGGGGGCCGGTGCGGCCGAGTATGAGCTGGACGCGATTCCTTCCTTTGCCGCCGAAGGGATCAAGAACTATCAGTTTTCCCGTCCGGTCGTTGGCACCGTCGGTCGAGCAATCTCGGCCAAAGTGAAGGATAAGGAGCGTGCCGTTCAATTCCTTGATTATTTGGTCAGCGAAGAGGGAACGAATTATCTGTCCCTGGGAATCGAAGGCAAAACGTATACGATGGAGAACGGTAAAGCGGTATATAACAAGGAATTTGGCGAGTCTCCGTTTAATGCGCTGCGCAAGGACTGGGGCGTATGGTATGACCTGATCACGCTGAATAACGCTAAATCCCGTGAAGTGTGGGAGCGTGGTTTAAGCGAGAAGAGCAAGGATATCAATACCCGGTATGAGCAGTACATTGTCCCGGCACCGAAACAGATCGTCAAGACGGAAGAGGAGCTGGAGCTCGAGAAATCGAAGCTGAACAATCTGAACAAATTCCTTGAGCAAAAGGTGACGGAGTTCGTGACCGGCAAAACCCCGATTAACGACACCACCTATCAGCAATTTATTGACCAGGCCAAGAAACTCGGCTCCGATGAACTCCTTACTATGTACAACACCGCCTATACGCGCACGTACGGCGGTAAGTAATCCGCAATGGAGATGGAGGAATCAGGCAATGGACGATATGAAGATTATCGATGTCGACGTTCATAACGAGCAGGAAGACAGGGCGCTGCTTCCATATTTGCAGGAGCCCTGGCGCTCCCGGGTAGCCGCATCTGGCATCGGTTATGCAGGCTCAGGGTATTACTCGCCAATCGGCGTGATGAAAAAGGACTCGATCCCTCCGGGGGGTGGCAAAGCCGGTTCCGATCCCGATTATATGATCAAGCAGCTGATAGAAGGCTACAATCTTGATTATGCTGTATTGACGGGCGTCGTCTATAATATCTCTTCCACGCATGATCCGGATTATGCGGCAGCGATATGCTCGGCCTATAACGATTATCTGATCGCCGAGTGGCTCGGCAAACATAAAGCGTTCAAAGGCGCAATGGCGGTAGCGACTCAGGATCCGCTGCTGGCGGCACGCGAGATCGACCGGATCGGTAGCCATCCGGATATCGTGGAGGTGATGATCTCCAGCGCGGCGCGTTCGCCGCTGGGACAGCGCCACTATCACCCGATCTACGAAGCGGCGGAGCGGGGCGGCCTTCCAATCGCGATCCATCCGGGAGCGGAAGGCGGCGGGAGCTCGACGGCTCCCACCGCGGCCGGTTACCCGACCCGCTACATTGAGTGGCACACCTGCCTCTCCCAGATGTTCATGGCGCATCTGGTGAGCATGGTATGTGAAGGTGTATTCGTGAAGTACCCGAACCTGAAGGTAGTTCTGGTTGAAGGTGGAGTGGCTTGGCTGCCGGGCCTGATGTGGCGGCTGGATAAAAATTACAAGGCACTGCGCGCAACCGTACCCTGGCTGACGAGAATGCCGAGTGAGTACATCCGTGATCACTGCTACTTATCGACGCAACCGATCGAGGAGCCGGACAATCCGCAGCATCTCATCGATCTCTTCAACATGATTGATGCCGAGAACATGCTGCTCTATTCCAGCGACTACCCGCATTGGGACTTCGACTCGCCAAGCCATATTTTGCGGGGGCTGAAGCCGGAGGCCCGGCGGAAGATCTTTTACGAGAATGCGAAGCAGCTGTATCGGTTGGATTGAGTGGATGGAGGAAGAACGTAGAGGTAATTTGAAACTGCATCAGATAAGGAGGTGCATGCATGGCAGTGCATTACGTGATGGCGGAGGAGGACATACCGGAGGGCGGACACCAGGTCGTAAACATTGAGGGACGCGAAATCGGCATCTATCGGATCAACGGCGAGTTTCATGCCATTCTCAACTACTGTCCGCATCAGGGGGCGCCGATCTGTGCAGGACTGGTCTCCGGTACGACGCTTCCTTCGGAGGTATACGACTACGAATACGGCCGGACAGGCGAGATCGTCCGCTGTCCCTGGCATGGCTGGGAGTTTGACCTGCAGACCGGCAAGTCGCTGTTCAGCGACCGCATCCGGGTGAAGAAGTATAAGGTAGAGGTCCATGAGGGCAAGATCGGGGTGGTGATGGGGAGGAAGTAGGTGGGGAGTTGAGAGAGTATCATTAAGGACAGAGGGGCTCCATCCAATGTGAACAAACGTGGGACCATCGAGCATTGGATACTTGTTGGATGCAGGTGACGATCAAGGCACGTTCGTTGGGAGTTGGGTATAACGAGATGTCGCTAACGTTGGGATATAATCGGATGTGGCAAATTTCCTGGCCTACTCCTGGTTATTGTGACCTTGCGCCACTTCTTGGGATTACTTAATGGGAAACTGCAGGTTTCATTGCCAACCATGGGCGCCCAAGGTACTTATGTCAGCTTTTAACGGACCCTACATCCGTTATTTAAGTCCCAAACTACGTTTTTTTACAAAGTACCGGACTCCAGATCCGCTATTGTGCGAATTACGGGTGCAAATACCAATAAAAACAGCAAATAAGGTCCTCTGGGTCCGCTAAAGTTACCAAAAGGGCTGTTTTGGACAAAATAAGGTATTCTGTGTCCGTTAGGAAGCCTTCACGACGAATAAGAGGACTTTCGGACATATTAAATGATATGGCGATCATATTTTAGGCGTCCGGTTAAGGCGTCCCGTTAAACAGATGAATTTCTACTCATTGCCCTATTAGTCTAAGCGGGGTATTAGGTAAGGTGCGTGGTCCGGGGCATGGCTTGGTTGGCTGTCGACTGAAAAAAGAGCGAGTATGGTGGGAATGAGTCCCTCACACTCGCTCTTTTAGTCATGGCGATTATCCCGAACGGGTTATAGATGTTTTATACAATCCCCCTCACACCACCTGCGACAACACCAAGCCCCCGTAAGCAAACGCGGCCAGGATCACCAGCGCCGGGTGGATCTTGCGGATGTTCATGGCCCAGAAGGCGATGGCGGCGATGCCGAGGGATTGCAGAAGGCCGATGGAGATGACGGAGCTTTTGCCCATCTGCCAGGTAAGGGTCAGCATCATGATCGCGATGACCGGCTGAACTAACAGGGTCATCCCTTTGACGACTGGCGACGTACGGTATTTCTGCAGCAGATTCAAGAGCCAGATGAGAGCTACCGCCGAAGGAATAACCGTAGCCGCGAGGGCAAGGATCATGCCCATCCAGCCGGATACGTCGTACCCGACAAAAGCGGCGATTTTGGTGGCGATCGGCCCGGGAAGCGCATTGCCAAGGGCAAGCATGTTGGAGAACTCCGGGTCGGTCAGCCAGCCGTGATTCGTGACGATCTCCTTGTACATGAGCGGGATGGAAGCAGGACCGCCTCCATAACCGAGCACGTTGGTGACGAAAAAGCTGATCAACAGCTGAAGCCACTCTTCCATTAGGCGGACCCCTCCTTATCCCGTCTTTGTTTTTTTAATTTGGCTACGGTTTTGAAATGTACGGTGCCGTAGGCAAGGAACAGTATAATGACAATGGCCGGATGAATCTGGAAACTCTCCAGCAGAAGAAACGACACTGCGAAAAATCCGATCCCGGCGTAGATGCCGAGCCCCTTTACAGCCTTCTCGCCAAATTCGTAAGCCATCGTTCCCAGCATCACGGCAATGACCGGCGTAACGCCGGCAATCATGCCTGCCACCACTTTGGAGCTGCTAAGGAACGTCACCGCCGACAACAGCGCGATCATCGCAATACAGGTCGGAAGGATATGCGCGAGAATGGCGACTGTGGCGCCAAGCACCCCTTTTTCCCGGTAACCAAGATAGGCGGCCATCTTCGTGGCGATGGGACCCGGAAGCGCGTTGGCTAACGCGAGCACCTCCCCGAATTCATCGTCGCTGAGCCAGTTGTAACGAACGACGGCCTCGTGACGGATCAACGGAATAACCGAAGGACCGCCGCCGTAGCCGAGTATTCCGGTTCGGAACATGCCGAACGTTAATTCCATGTATGGGTTGCTAGTTTTATCAGGCAAGGTATGAGTCCTTTCTGTTGTAAGAGTTAAAGTCGGATGCCCATTCGGCTTTTATAACGCTTGATTAAGATCTGCGTATCCACACTTGTAATGCCCGGGAGCGGGTAAAGCTTCTCATTTAAAAACATTTCCATTTCCTTATGATCGGTAAATAGTCCGTGCATATGCAGCTTGCTGGGACCGGTCATATGATACAGACTTGTTACGTACGGCTCGTTCTCCAATGTGTCAGCTACCTGCTGTAGATGTTTGGGTTCGACCTCCACATTGAAAAAAGCAGACACCGAAATCCCCACTTTCTCCGGATTAATGACCGCCGCGAACCGTTCAATGACGCCGTCATCGATCAGGGAGTTGACCCTGGCCTGTACGGCAACGCGGGACAACCCAATCTCCTTGGCCAAATCGGTGTACGAGATTCGCCCGTTCTTGCCGAGGATCGCAATGATTTTGCGGTCCGTATCATCAATCAGGGGAGGCGCGTTTTCACCGGAAGAATGAATATTCATGGGCTGCAGCTCCTTTGGTTTTACTTATATGTAAGAGTTACCCGACATAATTATTACAAAACGTAATTAAAATGAAAGTTATAGTTGCGATACGTTTAAATATATAATCAATTTATAATGTTTTCAATCTGATTTGCAAAGTTTGAAACTTTTTGTCCGCTTTTCAAGTCTAAGACTATGGATAGAAAAAGATAGATTTGATTTATGTGGATGTTCAACCACTTTTAATCCGTTAAAAAAATCTGGGGGCAACAGGGATCGGAAGAATAATCCGCATGCATAGTGCTGAAAGGGATAACTGGTTAGAATCCATTTTTAAATTCTATTAAATGGTTCATTTTATAGAATTACCCTTTTATATCAAATTATGATAGGATAAACGTGGTAAATGACTAGCTTCTTAGAAGTCCTTATTTGGAAAGGCGGCATCGATATGAAAAGATTATTTTGCCTCATTCTGGTTATCGTTATGATTCTCCCGGTCAGCATTGTTTCGGCAGCGGGCACGAATGAGAAAGAGACTCAGAGCAAGGTACAGGAGACTAAGGATAAAGCGGGCACAACCACTCAAGCCAAGACGAAGGGCAAACCGATAGATCTTGTTTTTGCAGGTGACATTCTGTTGGACGGCTACGTGGGGAGCCAGATTGATAGATTCGGGAACCTATACCCATTTAAGAAGGTCGCCCCCATCTTGAAAAAAGCGGACATGGCGTTTGCCAATCTGGAGACACCAGTCTCCACTCGGGGTAAGGCTGCAGATAAAACCTTTGCTTTCCGTTCGAAACCGGATACGCTTGAAGGCTTGGTCTATGCAGGAATTGACGGCGTAACGCTGGCTAACAATCACATTCTGGACTATGGGCAGCATGCGATGCTGGATACGATTACACATCTGAAGCGCCAGAAGATCGGGTACACGGGAGCCGGGCGCAATATTGACGAGGCCTTCCAGCCTTACGTGCAGAACATTGATGGGAAGAAAATTGCTGTCCTGGGAGTCAGCCGGGTGCTCTCGGGTAATTCTTGGATTGCGGGCAAGAACCATCCGGGCGCTGCTTCCGCCTACACGATGGAGCCGATGTTGACCCATATTAAGAAATCGGCAAAAACAAACGATTATACAATCGTGTATATCCACTGGAATGAGGAATTTGCCGACTATCCGGAAGAATATGCACGCACGATGGCGAAGAAGATGATCGATGCGGGTGCCGACATTATTATTGGTTCCCACAGCCATACGTTGATGGGCATTGAGTATTACAAGAACAAACCGATTTATTATTCGCTGGGCAACTTCGTGTTTAATCGCTCGACCCGGGGCGGTGACAATACCTTACTGTCGATGATGGTCCATTTTGAGATCCAGGGCTCCAAGATCACGAGCCGGATTACGCCGGTGAAGATTATACAAGGTCAACCGAATCTGATGGACAAGAAGTACAACAAAGACATCATCGCGAAACTGAACAAACTCTCCTATAATGCAAAAATTGATGCCAACGGCAATGTCACCAAAAAATAAAAGGAAGTTTATAAACAACTGCGACCATAACCATAGGACGCGGTTGTTTTTTTGTGCGCTGGGGAAGACCTTCCGCGAAAAATGTCAGAAACGGGGGTGCATGGATTTTTTTTTCTCATTCTCTGCATTCGACAAAATCCGCACTTACGCCATCCAGCCAGAAATTCCTGCGCTAAAAAATAAAATAAAGTTTTACGAAATATATTGTAATTCGAAATAAAATTTCAATATGATAAGGGAAAGAAGACGGGTTAACTTCGGTCGTTCGTTGGAAGCGGTGAATAAGAAACGGAAGCATACATTTTTGCAGCCCTTCCAGCTAATGACGGAATGTAAAAGCCGATAGCGGCAGAGTTAACTTCGTCTTAACACAGATTGGAGGTGGAATTAACAAGCTAACGTTATACTCCAGAGTAGGTCTTTCATTCACGGACATGCATCCGGGAGGAACAAGAGTTCAAGCACAGAGAAGGAGGAATTAATGTACATGATAAAAAGCAAAAAGAAAATATCGTCGCTGCTCAGCGGAGTGATGTTGCTTTCGCTGCTGCTTCCCGCAGGACAAGCTGCTGCAGCCGACCCGGTCGCCGCCGCGTCATCGGTCATTGATATGCGGCAGATGGAGATTGGGCCAGGGGCTACATATACATGGGCGAATATGCAAAAGGGCGGTGGCGAGCAGAAGGTCCACATGGTGGAGTTTGATCCATCGCAAGGGAATCTGGAGCTTCAGCCCGGCCTCACCGATGGCAAGGTCTACGGCATGCAGGGAGTCAGCAAAATGGCATCCGATGCCGACAAGGCAGGCAACCGCGTCATCGCGGCAGTGAACGGGGATTTTTACGATATGTCCACCGGAATTCCGCTCGGATTGTTTATGGGGGGCGGGGAGTTATTAACGGATCCGCCCAGTGGCCGGAACGCCTTTGGCATTAAGCCGGACGGGACCAGCCTGTACGGTAGTCCGAAATTGACGAAAAACGTGACGATAGGCGGAGTGGTAAGCAGTCTATCATCCATCAACCGTCTCAGAGGGACGGACGCCCTTGTCCTTTATACCGAAAAATTCAATGCTACAACGATGACCAATAACCTTGGAGACGAGGTTATTCTGGATATCGTGAGCGGCAGGGTCGCCAGCGGGGAGATCTTGACGATGAAGGTGGCCTCCGTTCTTAAGGATCAGGGGAACTCGCCAATCGGCTCCAACCAAGTGGTTCTGTCCGCATCAGGCTCACAGCGGAGCAAGCTTGCCGGACTCCAGGCAGGGGATGAAGTGACGGCAAGTTTTGAGCTGGATAACGAGTGGAAGGATGTCACGATGGCGATTGGCGGTACGGTGATGCTGGTGCAGGATGGCGTAGTCCAGCAGCATACCGATCCGGCCGTGCATCCAAGAACGGTGGTGGGAACCAAAGCGGACGGAACCGTCGTGCTGTTCGAGGTCGATGGCCGTCAGCCCGGCTTCAGTGAAGGGCTTAACTACATTGAACTTGGCGAAATGCTGCAAGAGCTTGGTGTGGTAAACGCACTGAATCTGGATGGAGGCGGTTCGGCTACCTTCGTTGCCCGCCTGCCGGGAGAAGCCACGCGCAAGGTGCTCAACTCGCCATCGGATGGCGGCGAACGCAAGACGGCCAACGGCATTTTGCTGGTGAACAAGGCGCCTGAAGGAGCAGCGAATAAACTGGTCGTTGCGCCTACACTGGAGAGAGTGCTGACGGGCTCCTCTGCAACCTTCAAGGCGACAGCCGTGGATCAGAATTTGCATCCGGCAAAAATGACGGAGGCTGCGGTATGGAGCGTTGACCCTGCTTATGGGACGATCGACGCCAGCGGGAAGTTTACGGCAGGGAATCAACCGGGTGTGACCGAGATATCCGTGCAATCCGGTAATCTGACCGGAACAGCCGCATTGGAAGTCGTCGATGAGCTGACCGAGCTCAAATTCTCCGACGCCGTGAAGACCTTCTCCTCTGGATCGACCGAGACGCTCAAGGTCACGGCGCTTCGCAATGGACAGGTGATTCAGGCGGATAACAGTCGTTTTGAATGGGGAACCGAAGGCGATATCGGGACGATTGACGCCAATGGAACGTTTACTGCCACGAACAAGCAGGATGTCAGTGGCAAAATCCATGTGAAATACGGAAATGTTGAAACTACCATTGATGTGAATGTGGGGCTTCCTCCGGTGATGCTCGAGGATTTTGAGAACGGCCTTAGCCGTTATAAACCAAGTGCCGGAGCGCAGTATAAGTCGACCAAGGTATCCATTGAAACGGATGAGACCTACATTCGTTCGGGGAATGGCGCATTGAAGCTGGAGTATGATTTTACCGGAATGACAGGCACCTCCGGCGCTTATCTGCAGACGAATGGCGCAGCGGAAAATATCGAAATTCCGGGTTATCCGGAGAAGATCAGCATGTGGGTCTACGGGGATGGCAATGCGCACTGGCTCCGTGCCCAAATGCGTGACAGCAAGGGCGCGATCCCGCTCGATTTTACCGATCAGACGATTGGTGTTGATTTCAAGGGATGGAAGTATCTCGAAGCGTCCGTTCCCAAAGGAAGAACCCTTCCGCTGGTGATGGACATGCCTGTAAGATATATGGAAACCCAGGCCGCGAAAAAAGACGCCGGTGCCATCTACGTGGACGAAATTCGTGCATTGTACGGTCCGGCGAATGACGATATTGATCCGCCGGTTCTGAAGAAATTCTCACCAGCTGATGGTGAGGAGATCAAGGTGAATACGCCGACCATAACCGTGTATGCCGAGGATGCGGGCTATGATCCTGTCGCACACCCGGGAACGACGCTGATTGATCCGGACAAAATCCGATTCTATCTGGACGGCAGCTTGGTACAGCATACCCTTTATCCGCCGGAAGGGAAAATTCATTACACGCCGAATGTTCCGCTTGCCGATGGGGTCCATCAGGCGAAGGTAACCGTCCGTGATCTCTCAGGTAACCAAACGACCGAGGAATGGAACTTCACCGTAAATACGGGCGCAGCCAAGGTGGTGTACGATACGCCGGATACGATCTATGTTGGCGGCAGTTATACGCTCGATATCGGCGGAGTGAAGACCTCCCAAATTCGCGGCGGGCATGTCGATTTCCAATTCGATCCAAGCAAAGTGGAGAATTTGGCGCTCATACCGGGGGACAAGCTGAGCCCATCCCAGGTTAGCGCGAACATTGACGCTACAACAGGAGTAGTGAAAGTGACTTGGAAGGACATCCATACCGCATCCCTGCAGGATACGGATTGGATCGGCCAAATCCGGTACGACGTGAAAAAGAACGCAACCGGCAGCAGCATCCTATCACTCACGTCCGGAGCGGTCTCCTTCACCGATACGGGCAACACCGAATTTTCGTTCTACGGTCTTCCGATTGAATCGCAGATCGCAACGCATTATGCGCTGAGCTGGAATGAGGAAGGAACAGTACAGGGATACGAAACCGTATTTGAAGTGACCGATGCCCAAGGTCAGCCTGTGGAAGGCGTACAGATCATGGCTGACGCAGCGACGATGGGCACAACAGATGCTGCGGGTATCCTTAAGACGGCGGCGTTAACATCCCAGGTGAAGACGTATACCGTGCAGGCCGTGAAGAACAATCAATATAGTCCGGCCTTGGAATTTAAGGTATCGCCGCTTGCAGGAAGCAAGGTACCGTTCAATATCAGCGTGGGCATGGGCGAAGATCCGACCACGTCGCGGATGTTGAATTGGCATACGGACCCGGCAACGGATCATACCGTTGTGGAATTGATCAAACAGTCCGAATTTACGGATTTTGATGCGCCGAATGTCCAGAAATTTGAGGGTGCTAGCGAACTGTACCATACCTTGGATCTCGGCACCGTTCGTGTCCATAAAGCGACGGCAGCCGGACTTGAGCCAGGCACAGAGTATGTGTACCGTGTCGGTGATGGACAAGGCCATTACAGTGCCCAAGGCTCTTTTAGAACAACGGAGGTTACGGGAGATACAACGAAATTCCTGTATTTTGCCGATTCCCAGGCATCTACCGCGAAGGAGTTCGAGCTGTGGGGGAATACGATCGACAAGGCGGCAGCCGAGCATCCTGACGCCGAATTTATGGTCCATGCCGGCGATATGGTCGACAAGGGATTCCTGGAGGAGCAGTGGAACTACTGGTTCGATGAAGCCCAGAAGCATTTCCTGAATACGACGTTAGTGTCTGCCATCGGTAACCATGAAGTGATGGGGAATAAGGAGAATGGAGACTTCCTGGCTCACTTTAACCAGCCCGGTAATGGCTTGGATAGCCTGAAGGGAACCAACTTCTCTTTTGACTACAAGGACGTTCATTTCATTATGCTGAACAGCGAGTATCAGTTGGAGGATCAGAAAAAGTGGCTCCAGCAGGATCTGGCTGGCAATGACAAGGAATGGACCATCGCGATGTTCCACCGCGGGCCTTATGGAAGCATCTATGATTCCGCCGAGGTACGCAGCCTGTGGGCGCCGGTGCTTGAGGAATTCGGCGTGGATCTCGTGTTAAACGGACATGATCATATTTATATTCGTTCCTATCCGATGATGAACAACCAAATTGCTGCGGACGGTAAGGGCACAACCTACGTTGTGGCGGGATCGTCAGGACCTAAATTCTACTCCCACACCGAGCGAGGCTGGCATGAGGTGGTAGATGAAGAGAAGACTCAGATGTATGCTTCCGTGGAAGTGGAGGGAGACGAGCTTTATTATGTAGCCAAAACAGTTGACGGGCGCGTCGTGGATGAGTTTACGCTGGCGAAATCGGATACGAAGCCGGAGCCGCAGCGGATTGAAGTAACGCCAAACCAGCTGACGCTAGCTGTGGGCGAGAGCCAGAAATTGCTGGCTCAAGTGAAGCCGCGCAGGGCTGAACGAACCGTTGTGTGGTCTGTATACAGTTCCGAACCGGCAAATGATGTCGTTACCGTATCCGCAGATGGCATCGTGACGGCTCAAGGTTTGGGCAGCGCGGTTGTAAGAGCGACCAGCACGACAGCGCTGGACGTCTATGCAGATGTGAAGATTACGGTGGACCGAATTCCGAACGGCAGCATAGAGTCGATACGCTTAAGCGGCAAATCCGAGCTGAAGGTCGGGGACACCGATCAGACCGTAACGGAGGCGGTATATACCGACGGCAGCCGTATCCGCTTAATCGAGGGGGTAACCTACGAGAGCAGTAAGCCCGAGATCGCCTCGCTCGATGAGTTGGGTTCAGTCCGGGCATTGGCCGAAGGGGCGACCGTGATTTCGGCAACCTATGAAGGGTTTAAGTCGGAATATGATTTGAAGGTAATCACCCGGGGCGGGGGGAATCCCGATCCGGGACCGGAGCCACCGGTAGACCCGCCCGTAGACCCTCCGGTACAGCCGCCAGTAACACCGCCTGTGACACCGCCGTCAGGGAGTGTCACTTTATCAGTGAGCGATCTGACAGCTAAGCTGTCGAACGGGCAAGTTGTAATCACGATGGATGGAAACTTTACGGATATCACGCTGCCAGGGAATGCAGCAGACATACTCAAGGATGGTTCGATCCATATTGAAGCGAAGAATTTGGCCATAACGATCCCAGCCGAAGTGCTTCGCCAGTTGGGTGGTCTTGCAGATCCTGGTCAGCTTGAGAAGAGCACGATGAAACTGAGTGCCGCCACGTTATCGGATGCGGAGATGAAGCAGCGGATCGCGCAAGCTGCCCGCGTCTCTGGTGCGAAGCTGACTTCAGCGGGAGCCATGCTTGAGTTCCAACTTAAACTGACGACAGCGGATGGCAAAGCTTACAACTTAACTGAATTCGATCATCCGATTACGCTGGAACTGCCGTTATCTAAAGCGACGAACGGCAAAAGAATCTCCATGTACTACTTGTCTGACAATGGTGAGTTGGAGTATATAGGCGGAGTGGAAAAAGATGGCCGCATGACCTCGGGAATCCGGCATTTCAGCGCCTATGGTTTACTTGATTATGAGAAAACCTTTGCCGATGTGCCATCTTCATTCTGGGCTGCAGAAGTGATTGCCGACTTGGCAGCGAAGCAGCTCATCGAAGGCGTCAGCACGGAACGCTTCGCACCGGCTCAGCAAGTGACCCGGGCTGAATTTGCGGCGATGCTGGTTCGTCTGCTCGATCTTCAGGCAGAGAGCTCTGCGCCGTTTGCCGATGTAGTTTCAGGCAAATGGTACGCAGAAGCTGTGGCCGCAGCTGCCGGGTCGGGCATCGTGAGTGGAATAAGCAAAGACCGTTTTGATCCGGATGCCCCGATCAAGCGTCAGGAAATGGCGGCGATGCTGGTACGCGCTTATGCCCACGCGATGAAACTACAGCAGGAGAGCATTAGCGCGGGCAGCGGATTTGCCGATCTCGCCGAGTCCCCGGACTGGGTTCGGGAAGCGGTAGAAACCGCGCATGCCCTCGGATTTGTTCAGGGGCGTACACCGAGCCGCTTTGAACCGGTAGGCCTGACCACGCGTGCGGAAAGCGCGCAGGTCATCTATAATCTGCTGCACAAACTGAAGTAAAGGCTAGAAGGCAAAATACCGCTTCTCTTCTCCTGTAGATGATCATAGAGGAGAGAGGCGGTTTTTTTTTTTAAGACTAATCGAGGTCTGTCTTCACGGCATATACTTCTAAAGACATTTTTCTTACAGGTTAAAGAATGGCGGAAGTTCCGATATAATGATTACATAGTCAATGAACGAATGTGAATCGAATTAATGGCTAAACTGGAAACCGGAAAGAAGGAGAGAGAATGACGGAATACGCGAATACGCCGAAGCCACCTTACTATGCCTGCATTTTTGTGTCCAAACGAACAGAGGGTGACCGGGGTTATGGGGCGATGTCCGATAAAATGGCAGAGCTCGCCGCGCAGCAGCCCGGCTATTTGGGGGTGGAGTCTGCACGGGATGAGGGGCTTGGGATCACGGTATCGTACTGGGATTCCCTGGAGGCCATTCGTTTATGGAAGGAGAATGCCGCTCATCAGGTAGCGCAGGAACGGGGCAAGAACGAGTGGTATGAAAGCTTTGGGTTGCGAATTTGCAAGGTGGAGAGGGATAGCTTCTACAAGCTTTAGGCAAGGCCAATCCAGGAAGAGGATGAGGAGGAGTAAATGATGATACAGAATCCGGGCAAGATCAGATGGGGAATCATGGGGACAGGCTGGATTGCGGAGCAGTTTGCAGCCGATCTGGCCTATGTGGAGAACGCTCAGTTTGTGGCCGTGGGCTCTCGTACGGCAAGCAATGCAGGAGAGTTTGCGTCTAAATACGATATACCGCGGGCTTATGGCAGTTACGAGGAACTCGTGAAGGATCCCGATATTGACGTTGTGTACATAGCGACTCCGCATCCGCTGCACCGGGATCATGCCTTAATGTGTCTTCAGGCCGGCAAAGCCGTCCTGTGCGAAAAACCCTTTACGATTAACGGGGATGAACTGGAGGAATTAATGGCAGCTGCACGGGAGCAGAAGCTGTTCCTGATGGAGGCCATGTGGACGCGTTTCCTTCCCCCGATTCGGAAGGTGCGCGAATGGTTGAACGACGGGCTTATTGGCGACGTTCGGCTGCTGAAGGCCGATTTTGGTTTTCGCAGCGGCTGGAATCCGCAGGGCCGTTTGCTGAATTTGGAACTTGGCGGCGGGGCGCTGCTGGATGCGGGTATTTATCCGGTGTCGTTTGCATCCATGATTTTTGGAACCGAGCCGGAGAAGATATGGAGTACCGCGCATATCGGTGAGACGGGCGTAGATGAGCAGTTCTCGGTTATTCTATCTTATGAATCGGGCAAGACCGCTTCGTTAAACGGGGCGATCCGGCTTGGATTGACGAATGAAGCTTATATTTATGGCACCAACGGATATATTCACATTCCGTCCTTCTTGAATGCAACATCCGCTGCGCTTCATGTAGATGGCGAGGAACCGGTGGTTGTTACAGATGACCGGCAGGAGAAAGGGTATAGCTTCGAGGCATATGAAGTGGGGCGGTGTCTACTGGAAGGGCGGCTTGAGAGCGATGTGATGCCGCTCGATGAGTCGCTTGCGATTATGAGGCTGCTGGATCAGATCCGGGGGCAGTGGGGCCTGAAGTATCCTTCGGAAGGTTAAGCCGTCTTGGCGTATAAGGGAGCAGTGCGAGAGAACTTCTCGCCCTGCTTTTTTTGTTGTTGTCAGAGTTCAGGTGACGTGAGCTATATCATTATGTATTTTCAATGTCATTATTTACATAAGTTTTACGTAGGGATGACAAGCCATTAATACCCCCTTGTTATGCTGGAGCTGTTTGACAGTCTTGCTTCACACCCATCCAACATCATAAAGGAGAGAATACATGATTACTCATCTGTACAAAAGGCTATTATCCATGCTGTTATCCGCAGCGTTAGTGTTTGGATTATTTGCAGGAATCGGATCCTCATCCACTGTTGAAGCAGCAACGCAGGATCAGCCTAATATCTTACTTCAGCGCAATGCGGAGTGGAAGTATTTTGATCAGGGCCAAGATTTAACAACCGTATGGCGTTCCACCTACGATGATTCCTCATGGGAATCCGGATTCGCTCCTTTCGGTTATAAAGATAACGGAAGCGGCATAACAACCGCGGAGTTTGGTCCGCTTACCACCGAAGTAGACTACGGTGCGGATAAAAAGCTCAAGCACCGCACGACGTATTTCCGAACCAACCTTCAAGTCAGCAAGGACCAAATTGACGGTTACGGCCAGATTCTCGGCACGTTCGGCATTGATGACGGCGCCGTACTCTACGTCAATGGCCATGAAGTAAGACGCATGGGCATGCCGGAAGGCGAGATCACGTACGACATGAAGGCGACCTCGAGCAAGGACCTGCCCGTTATATATGGGGACGTGGACCTGACCGAGCCGCTGAAAACATATTTGCAGGACGGCAATAACGAAATTGCGGTCGAGATCCATCAGCAGAGCGACAGCAGCTCGGATCTATATTTCGATATGGAGCTTACCGCGTTAGCGCAGGCACCGGCACTGGATATTTCCAAGGTTACGGTAACCTTCCATGGAGACGCGACCAGCGCGAAAGGCTTTACCTGGTATACGCCGCTGGGCTCTTCCCAAAGCGATGTCCAGGTTGTGGAGAATCGCGGGGCCGCGCCGGACTTCAGTCAGGCGCTAGCATTTAGCGGTCATACTTCCGTCTCCTCGAATTCTCCGGGAGAGCATGTACATAAAGCGGAAGCGACAGGTTTAATAGCGAATACCTCCTATTATTTCAGAGTTGGGGACCAGAGCCTGAATGTGTGGAGCGAGGTTGGTACCTTTCAGACGGCACCTATCAGCGGCGCCTTCACGTTTATCGATCTGACGGATACGCAAGCGAAGGAAGAGGACGAGGCGATGCTGTCGGCAGCTACCTTGTCCAAAGCACTTGCCACTATTCCAGATGCTAAATTCGTTGTCCATAACGGAGATGTAGTGGAGAACGGCACATCGGAGCAGGAATGGAACTGGCTGCTGGGCCATTCACAATCTAGCCTTTTGAATACAACAATTGCCCCGTCCGCAGGGAATCACGAGAATAAGAACTACGCCTTCTACGAGCATTTTAATGTGAAGCAGCCAGGCAACGCTGCTACGATTACCGGCGCATACTACTCTTATGATTACAGCAATGCGCATTTCATCGTACTTAACTCCAATGAGAATTCGTCCGAGTACGCAAATTTCTCTGCAGAGCAAGTGGCGTGGATGAAGCAGGATGTGGAGCAAGCGAAGGCTGCCGGCGCAGACTGGATTATCGTCAATATCCATAAAGGGCCGTATACAACTTCGAATCACGCAACCGACAGCGACATCATTGGCGCGAACGGAGTAAGAAACAAAATTGCTCCACTGATGAACGAGCTGGGAATTGATATGGTGCTGCAGGGCCATGATCACATCTATGCGCGGACAAAGCCGATCAAGAGCGACGGAACCGCCGAGGATTTCACGAAAATTACCGAGACGCTTAATGGGCAGAACATCGAATATGCAGTTAAGCCGGATGGAACCATCTACATGATTCCTGCTACCGCAGGAGCTAAGGTTTATTTCAAGAACCAGAAGCCGGAGCTGGGTGATTCATATTTCAATTTGTTTGAGCGCGCCGAAGAGAACCACGCCCGCCAGTACGGAAATACAACCAGCCTTGCCAGAGGCCAGGTTCAGAACTTTGTCGGGTTTACGATCGACGGTGGCAAGCTGACAGCTGTGACGTATGAAATCGATCAGAATCAGAAGAACGGGCAGCCGTTTATCGTGGATCAGTTTGGAATCATGAAGGAGACGAAGCCGGATCCTGTTCAGGAAAAAGTGGGCAAAGTGACGGTTACGTTCCACGGCGATGCCAAAACATCCAAGGGTTTCACCTGGTATACATCCCAGCAGGTGACAGGCAGTGACCTTCAGATCGTGGAGAAGTCTGCTGTCGCTCCTGACTTTACGAATGGGATCACGTTCCAAGGACGTTCGGCTGCCTCTACTAATTCAGCAGCAGAACTTGTGCATAAAGCGGAAGCAACGAAGCTCAAGCCCAATACGTCCTACGATTTCCGCGTAGGGGATGCAGCGCTTGGGGTTTGGAGTGAGACGGGAACCTTCCGGACTGCACCGGAGAAAGGAGCGTTCACGTTCATTGATTTGGCCGATACGCAGGCGAAGGCAGAAGATGAAGCGGTGCTTTCATCCGAGACACTTGCCAAGGCGCTGGCTACCGTGCCGGAAGCGCAATTCGTCGTCCATAACGGCGATATTGTAGACAAGGGCGTCAAGGAAGAACAGTGGAATTGGCTGTTAGGTCATTCGCAGGAAAGCTTGCTCCATACGACGCTGGTGCCATCCGCGGGTAACCACGAGGATGAAAACTACGCTTTCATCGAACATTTCAATGTACAGCAGCCGGACAATTCGGCAACCGAGACCGGAGCGTACTACTCATACGATTACAGCAACGCGCATTTCGTTGTGTTGAATTCCAATGAGGACTCGGACGTGTACGATAATTTCTCTGTCGAGCAAGTGGAATGGCTCAAACAAGATGTACAGAAGGCTAAAAAAGCCGGAGCGGAGTGGGTGATCGTCAATATTCATAAGGGTCCGTACACCACGTCTAATCATGCCACGGACTCTGATATTATGGGTGCTAATGGCGTCCGGTCCAAGATTGCTCCGTTAATGGCAGAGCTCGGCATTGATTTTGTATTGCAGGGTCATGATCATATTTATGCCCGTACCAAACCGATCAAGGCTGACGGCAAAGCGGCAGAGCCGGAGAAGATTAAGGAGATGCTAAACGGCGAGAAGCTGGAATATTCGGTGAATCCGGACGGTACGATCTATTTGATTCCGGCAACCGCAGGACCGAAGGTTTATTATAAGAATCCAAGCGAAAAGCTTGGGGATGCTTACTACGGATTATTCGAACGCGCGGAAGAAAATCATGCGGCCAAATACGGCCCGGATCCGAGCGATAACCGGCGTCCGAAACGCAGCCAGGTACAAAATTTCGTCGGTATTACGATCGATGGAGGCAAGCTGACCGCGGTCAGCTATGAAATTGATCAGAACCTCAATGGTGCACAGCCAATTATCATTGATCAATTCGGCATCGTGAAGAAGGATGTTCAAACGCCGAATCCGGATCCAGGAACTCCAGGTCCGGGACCAGGTCCGGGAACACCGAATCCTGGTCCTGGCACATCCAATCCAGGATCAGAAAGCAACTCTGGTTCAGGCAATAATCCAGGTTCCGGTTCAGGAAGTGGCTCAGGATCAGGCTCGGAGAACGGTTCAGGTACCGGGAATGGAACGAACCCGGGTAACGGATCGGAAACAGGTTCTCAGCCTGGAAGCAGCCCTGGTACGGATTCGGGTAATGGGAATCCACCGGCGCTGAAGGATACTGCGGGGCACTGGGCCAAATCAGCCATCGATAAGGCCGTGGCAGCAGGCTTTGTCAACGGGTATGGAGATGGAACCTTCAGGCCAAATCAACAGGTTACGCGGGCTGAATTCATGGCTATGCTGGGCCGCGCGCTGTATCTGACCGAAGGCGGGACTAAGCTTACGTTTACGGACGCAGGCAAGATTCCTTCGTGGGCCAAGGATGCTGTAGCGCAAGGCGTGGCAGCAGGCATCATCAGCGGTTACAAGGATGGCTCCTTCGGTCCGCATAAGCCGCTGAACCGGGCCGAGCTGGTAGCGATGATCGTTCGCGCCAGCGGAATCAGTCCCGACTCGGTAGCGAAATTGACCTTTAAAGATACGAAGGAAATTCCGAAGTGGGCTGCGCCGTATATTGCGACTGCGGTTGATGCAGGACTTGTGGGCGGTGTGGGTAACAATCGCTTCGCACCACAGCAATTCGCAACACGGGCGGAAGCCGTGACGCTGATTATCGGACTTCTTGAATACGTGAACTGAATGAATTAGGAAGCCAATACGGGGGATTGTCCCGTATTGGCTTCTTTTTTGTGATTCCTACGTCACGGACAGCTTAAATTCCTGCCTGTTCAATAAAATTATATTTTACTAAAACTATTGAAATTTGAAATAAAATTTCAATATGATAGAGATAGAGATGAACATGTGTATACAGACCATCACGATCATCTACTCTAGCAGATCGATAGGAGGTGGGCGGCAGCCGATTTCGCTTGGAATTGGACTTCAGTTTGGATAGCAAGCATTCATACTAAAGGGAGTGAATTCGTGAATGATAACCAAAAGGCGTGTCTATCGAAGTAAGTCGATCCTATCCATGACGCTGGCGTTAGCCGTGATGTTCAGCTCGGCTGTTTCTGCTTGGGGCAATTCCATTGATGAGTACGCAAGTACCGGAGAGCCAGGGGCGATCGTTTTGGAAGATTTTGAATCGGTAACGAACTTGTCCGCATCCTCCGTAAGGGGAATGGCCCAGTTGGATGTAGTAGGAAGGCCGGAGCCAATCTATTACGGACATCACGCTGCAGCTCTAACTTATGATTTTGTGGGCAGCGAATCCGGCACCTCGGCGGCTTATCTCAACTTCAAAGATCCGGACGGTTCTACCGGCAGAAGCGTCCCCGGTTCACCGACTGCACTCGGTTTATGGGTTTACGGCGATGGCGGGAACCACTGGCTTCGGGCCCAGCTTCAGGATTCTTCCGGCGGCAAGCATGCCGTGGATTTAACCTCTACCTCCGGGTTTAGCTGGAAGGGCTGGAAATACGTCAAATTTAACGTCCCCTCTACCATCAAGGCTCCCCTCAAAGTGAATCAAATCTATATCACCGAATTAAAAGATACGAATAAAAACAAAGGTACCGTATACTTCGACAGGCTGTCCGCATTCTATACGGCTTCTCAGGTGTACGGGCTCGATATTGGCGGGCTGACGCCCATGGGCGTAGGAGAGACGGTGAAGCCCCAAGTATATGCAACCTATGAAGGATATACGGAACCTGCATTATTAACAACCGGCGTGAAACTCACCAGCAGTGACAACAACATCGCTACGGTCACGGGCGCTACATACGACACCATTGAAGCATTGGCGCCGGGAACGGTAACCATAACAGCTGAATACGGAGATGCACCGAAAGCTCAGTATGAGCTTCATATTACGCAGGATGTGCCAGCCCCTGGAGAATTGCTGTTATCCGGGCCGCTTCATATGGAGACCAGTCTTACGGGAAAAATGCGAACCAGTGTGGTTTACTCCGTATACGGAAACCAGACGGACCCTGTATGGCTGACTGAAGGAATTAGCTATGCAAGCGATCAACCGGGCGTTGTATCGGTAGATCAAGCCGGTCAGTTGACCGCAATTTCCGCGGGAACGGCAGACATTACAGCAATGTACCGCGGAATAACCGCACAGCATGCCATTACAGTGACGGACCCGGTTCCTGTTATGCAGAGCATCGAACTTCAAGGTCTTACAGCGGTTACGGTTGGAGACTCCTTCGAGACGGCGGTGTCCGCAACCTACTCCTGGATGGAGGAGCCGGTAATCATAACGGAAGGCGTTACGTTTACCAGCAGTCATCCGGATGTAGCCGCTGTCGATGATAAAGGAGTGGTATCCGGCTTGAAGATAGGTTCCGCTAGAGTAACAGCCACCTTCCAAGGAAAGACCAGCTCGCTCTACATCACGGTGAACAAAGCTTCTGAGCATCCGAAAGCCGAGATGAGAGCGGCCTGGATTGCAACCGTCGACAATATTGACTGGCCAGCCAAAGGAGTCACCGACCCGGATCAGCAGAAACAGCAGTTTATCAGCCTGCTTGACCAGCTGGAGGATGCGGGGATGAACGCGGTCATTATGCAGATCAAGCCGACGGCGGATGCATTCTACCCGTCCAATTACGGGCCATGGTCAGAATGGCTGACGGGAGTTCAGGGCAAAGATCCGGGGTACGATCCTCTGGCATTCCTGCTGGAGGAAGTCCATAAGCGGAACATGGAGTTTCATGCCTGGTTTAATCCATATCGCATCAGTCTTCAAGGAGACATTAACAAACTTGTAGCAGACCACCCGGCCAGGCAGCATCCGGAGTGGGTCGAAGAATATGGCGGCAAGCTGTATTTTAACCCAGGGATACCGGAAGCACAGCAATTTATTATCGATGGCATCATGGAGGTCGTTCGGAATTACGACATCGACGCCGTGCATTTTGACGATTACTTCTACCCGTATCCCGTAACCGGCGTGGATTTTCCGGATACGGACACCTTTAACCAGTACAAAGGCTCCTTTACGAACAAGGGGGACTGGAGAAGAAATAACGTCAATCAATTCATACAGAACGTGAACAAAGCCATCAAGGCAGAGAAGAGTTACGTGAAATTCGGCATCAGTCCGTTTGGTATCTGGAAAAATAAATCCAGCGATCCGACCGGCTCTGAAACCAGTGGTCTTGAGAGTTACAATGCCATCTATGCCGACTCGAAGAAATGGGTTGAAGAAGAGTGGATCGATTATATTACGCCACAGATTTATTGGAATATCGGTTATTCCGCTGCCGCTTACGATAAGCTGATCGATTGGTGGAGCGGGATCGTGTCCGGCAAGAATGTTCATCTATACAGCGGACAAGCCGTATATAAAATCGGGTCGAATGCCGATTGGTCCAACCCCGAAGAGATGCCGAACCAGATCCATTACAATCGCAACTTTGAGGAAGTCCGGGGCAGTATATACTTCAGCTCCAAATGGTTTAAGGATAATGCGCTCGGATTTACGGACAGACTGAAGAACGATCTGTATCGATATCCGGCATTGATCCCGGCGATGCCTTGGATCGATTCGGAGGCGCCGACTTCGCCCAAGAAGCCAAAGGCTGATCACGAGCAGGATGGTGTGCAGCTAAGCTGGAGGTCGATAGATGATGAGACGTATTATGCGGTCTATCGTTTTGATGGCCGAGACGCCGGCAGTGTTCAAGATCCGTCGCATTTGTTAGGGACTCTCCGAAAAACCGCCGGTACGACGCAGTCCTTTGTTGATCATACCGTCGTAAAGGGACAAACCTACACTTATGTTGTGACGGCCGTCGATCGTCTGCATAATGAGAGTGCCCCAAGCAAACCGGTCACGGTGAAAGTGAAACAAACCGGCAAGCCTGGAAAGCCACCGGTGAACCCACCGGGGAAACCAAGCAAACCGTGAGTTTACATGAGCGCGATAGGATATAATCCATACCGTTAACGGCTGATCCACTTCCTTAGCAAGATGTCGCTTCAGGGAACGGACGGCCCACTTCAAGAAAAAGGGACATCCCGGCTTATAGCCTTGGGATGTCCCTTTTGCGCTTGTTCCAATGGAGATGCTACGTGATACAATAGGTGCATTACGACCTGGAGTGTGGTGCATGTTCAAGAAATTAGGAATCGCATTGGTTTACGCCGCCATAGGTGGTCTTGTTTACTTTTATGGCGATGTCATATTGGTCTGGATTCGATCGACAGACAGTATCACGCTGATGATGTTCACGGCTGTCATCATGGCCTTGTTCCCAGTGATCCCTTATCCGGTGGTAGGAGGGGTAATCGGTGCCGCCCTGGGGCCGGTCATTGGCGGAATTGTCACTTGGGTCGGCTCCACCGCCGCTTCCATCCTTATGTTTATGTTCATCCGATACGGTTATCAGGAATGGGGCGACCGGGTGCTTTACCGTTATAACAGGCTGGGAAAAGTGACAACGATGTTCGAACGGAACGCCTTTTTGACCATCCTGTTTACCCGGTTAATCCCGTTTATTCCTTCCATTGTCATCAATGTGTACGCGGCTCTCAGCAAGGTAACGTTCGCATCATACAGCATCGCGTCCGCGTTAGGCAAAATCCCCGCCATGCTGCTGTTCTCGATGGTAGGCGATCATCTTATGACCGACCCTTCCCACATCATTATCACCATCGGCGTATATGGCGTATTTCTTGCGATAACCCTTATGGTTTACCGATTGTCGGGCTTTGGTCGTTCGGGAAGAACGGAGACCGAACGCTTATAGATGCTCAATTGACGAGGCGGGATCGCTCTGTTCTGCAGATGCGGAGGACCCGCTCTTTTTCTTTTGGAACCAAGCCCGAACAGCCTCGATCTCTTGCTGATCCATTCCGCTTAAACTTTCGTTGATCTCGCTGAATATCATCTTCACTTGCAGAGACAGAAGCCCTCTTCTTCGCTGTCTGCGGGTACCGCTGACCTCCATGGCGATAATCTGCGGCCGGCGTATATACCTGGTGGACATTGCAATGAAACGGCTGCGGATCGTTAGCTGTTTATCCGTTACATTAAGTCCGGAATCCCGGTGCGAGAGGAGTCCCCAAGCTAACGAGAGCGGAAGCAGCAGAAGCGATAACAAACCGAGCTTGTCAAAATACCAAATGCATGGGGCACTAACTACCGCGGCAAAAGCCAGCTTCCACCGCAGATACATCCATTTTGCGCGCGGCGGCGGCGAAGCGGTAATGGCCTGAGCGCTGAATTGAGGGGTAACCCGATTCAGCAGCGCTGGAATATCTCCGGTCTTCAGTAGAGGATGAAGCATGAAATGCTTGTCGGACTCGGACGTAAGCACATGAACCTTCACTTCAGCGTAACCGAACCAGCGCCGGAATACGCCTTCTTTAACGGTAATGGCCAGCACTCGTTCGGGAGAGAAGAGTAGTCTCTTTCTCTCCAGCAGACCGCAGCTGACCGAGATTTGTTTCCCGATTCGCTCGACGGTAAATCCCGCATATTTGATCGTGTAGAGCACGGCGGAGAGCAGCCAGGATACAATGAGCGCCACAGCGGCAATGCTGATCCAACTGCCGGGCAGCAGCTTCCCTGCCGATTGAAACAGCGATTGGTACATCCGATCCGGGAGCAGGTCATCGGCAAAAGATAAAATACCGCCCACAAAGGCTAAAGCCAGTGACAGGTTGGGTGAGGAGAGAGCAGCCATGAGCAGGCGTCCGGAGGATAGCTGCAGCAGCGTGCTGCGTTCCTCTTCTGCCGCGATTGGATCGCTTGCATTTTTTCTGCCAACGGCGCCCGAATCGGAATCCTCCAAAAGACCGATTCCGTATTCCATGTTCTGATTCAAAGTTTGAATGGATTCGTAATTCTCTCGGGTTTCCGAATGTTGAACAGATGGCCTCTCGCTCGGAGCGGGAAAGCTCTGATCGGATGGATCGGAACTTTCATGAGCTTGGTGGGCCTCCCGTTCCGTTTGTCTTGTTCGGGTTTGTTCGCGCAGCCAGCGCTGCAGCCGCTCGCCTTCGCTATTGGTGATGGCAGGCAGGATGCCGCCGCCTTCCGTTTTGCCCGGCGTTTCGATTCGGACCTGGGTAAGTCCCAGTATGCGCTGCAGCAAGGGCTGCTCCATATTCATGGAATGAATGCGGCCCGTATAGATGGACAATTCCTCACGGAACAGAACGCCGCGGCGAATGAGGATTTTGTCTTCTTCTAACGTGTAGACGAAGCGTTTCCACTTTAGATACCCGTACAGAAGCAGAAGCGAGACCAGGATGACGATGACGGCGGACAGCCAGTACCAGGGGATGTCGCGCAGCGATTTTCCGTTAAGGAATTTGATGGATACCAGAGCGGCGATCGGAATGAGTGATTTAACGCTGCTTACGAGCGGGAACAGGATGAACAGCCGGTGAAGTCTTGTCGGTTCATTCATCGTGATCCACCACTTTGGCCAGCTCGCCGATCTGTTTTTTCAATTCCTCTGCTTCTTCCAGCTTGAGCGCCTGAATGACATGAGTCGTTGCGGCGGTAACGACCTTTACCTTGGCTAAGCCATATTTACGAAGGAGCGGTCCCCGCTCCAGCTCGACATGCTGTACACGCGTCATCGGGACAAGGGTGTCACTGAGCCAGATCCAGCCGGAGCGAAGCTCCAATTCTTCCTCGCTTACCTTGAAGCCGAATTGTTTGTAGGTGAAAGAGGGTACGGCCCAGGTAAACCAGGCTCCGAGAACCAGAAGTCCGATGGTGATCCAGCCCGGTATCAGGGTCCACTCGAATATAACAGCAATGATTAGATAGGCTGCTGCAGCGAGTAGAATAACCCCATCCGTAATGAAACCCGTGATGCGAGAGATCGTTACGGAGTCCGGGTGACATCTGCGCATGGCGTCAAGCCGATTGTCCATATGTATGTTCCTCCTTGATGTTTAAGATTCGAGCAGTCCTTGCATTTATATGTATGTCTACGTTGCTCGGGAAGGATTCGTTTCATCTAGTCTCCCGTCTTGCTTGCCGTGCCTATCATTGTAGCATAACAGGTTAACGAGCAATTGAACCTGACCTAACGGTTGCATGAACACATGCCGAATCTGTTAAGCTTGAGTTAAGGAAGATTATGAAATGATCGAGAATGAAAGGATCGCGTGTAATGAAAATAGACCGGCTATTAGCCATAACCGTCCTGCTTCTGAACCGGGGAAGACTGAGTGCCAAGGAGTTGGCCGATCGGTTTGAAGTATCGAGCAAAACCATATATCGCGATATGGATACGCTATGCCAAGCCGGGATCCCGATTGTTGCCCACCAGGGAATATCCGGCGGATTTGAAATTATGGAGAATTATATGATCGACAAGTACTGGCTGTCCGCTGAGGAGATGAGTGCGCTGGTTGCAGCCGTCAAAGGGATGAGCAGCGCACTGGATGATCAACAGATGGGCATCCTGCTTGAGAAGGTAAAAGCGCTGCTGCATAGGGTAGAGCAGGGCCTTGGAGATGATTATCGTAGGGAACCTGTGGTCATGGACTTTCAGCCTTGGGGACAGCGTCAAGGACTGAAGCCCGCCGTGGGCTTGCTCAAAAAGGCTATTCAAGAAAAGCGCAGGGTCGAGATGGAGTATATCGATACGCAGGGGAATGCGGAGCGAAGAACCATTGAACCGGCATCTCTGATTTTGAAGGGCAATATTTGGTATGTACAAGCCTTTTGTCTGGAGCGGGAAGACCATCGCCTCTTCCGGTTGTCGCGTATGCAGGATATAACGATGCTGAGCGAGACATATGAGCCAAGGCCATGGCCCGGCAAGGAACGATTGGAATGGGATTCCTCTTGGTCGAGCGCGCTGGAGCAGGAGACTGTGCTGTTATTCGAAGCAGCCGCGCGTCAGCGGGTGGCGGATATTTTTCCGCCCGAACAAGTAACCGTCAACCCGGACGGCTCGTTACGCGTTCACTTGTTATACAAATTGGATGAGTGGTTTTACGGCATGATTCTAAGCTTTGGTGATCAGGTGCTGGTTGAGCAGCCGGGCAAAGCGGCCGAGGAAGTGAAGCGAAGAGCACAATTGATTATGCAGCGCTACGATAACCAGGACAGATAGATGTCCACGTTACCTCTTTAGAATAGAGATATATTCATTTTAAGGAGGATACATATGAGTGATAGCAATCAGAATCAGAGTGAACGATTTATAGAGGTTAGACCCGCCGTGTCCATTCAGGGTGTCGGCGTTCGAACGACGAATGAAGCGGAGGCGGGACCGCAAGGCAAGATACCGCAGTTATGGGACCGGTATTTCCAAAGCGGTTTGCAGACACAATTATCTGATAAGGATCAAGCCGTCTATGCGTTGTACACGGATTACGAAAGCGACGCATCCGGGGCGTACACCTTAATTATCGGCAACAGGATAGATGAAGACGTGGCTATTGCAGCTTCTTCGGAGGAGTTGCAGCAGGCGTCCGTCCCGGCAGCCAAGTACATGGTATTCCGGACAAGACGTGGCCCTTTGATGGAAATCGTTCCGCAGGTGTGGCATGAAATTTGGAGTTACTTCCAGCAACCAGCCGAAAAAAGGACGTATACCGGCGATTACGAACGCTATGATATGCAGCAGTTTGATCCCGCGAATACTGTGGTGGACGTTTATATCGCCATTGAATAGCGGTTAAGAATCGCAGACTGCTCCATTGCTTGGAGTGGAAACGACGATTCTTCGGTAAAACGACTCAATCCGGGAATACGCGATATTGGCCAATAATGAATGAGAGGGTGATCCTACAGTGGGATCGCCCTCTTTATTTCACTATCCGGAGACCGGCTTCTTGACCATCGTTATGAACGTAGTGCCGCCATAATCAAACGATGTTACTTCCGAGAAGCCCAGCTGGGTATACAAGCGAATGGCTCGTTCGTTGAATTTGGCAACGGTCAGCCGAAACGATTGGCGATTGTGAATTTCAGCGATGGACGCCAGCACGAAAGAGAGGAACTCTTTTCCCCGGCCTTGTCCGGTCGATTCCGGTTTCATGCCAAGTCCGAAATCCAGCAGATCCTCGTCATATACACCTAACGGGATCGCAATCGGAATTTGGGCAGATGAGCCTGTACAGCAAAAGCCGAACAGCTGCCCTTCCTCGTCCTGTATGGCGTAATACGAACACTCAAGGAGATCTTTTCGAAACTCCTCATCCGGCCCGCTGTTGTAGAAATCATAGGGAGGTTCATAGTTCCATTGCATAATTTGATCGGCGTACGCATCGGTCATGGCCGCGATACGAAGAGGCATTATTCTCATCCTTTGGTTTAAAAATAGTTTTCTTCCATAATCCTTTATTTCGATTTCGAAACGAAAAAACCTTCTCTTCCATGTTCATAGCTGGTTACAAGACCAAGCTACTATGGAAGAGAAGGCATCCATTCCGAAGGTCTAGCTTATTTGAACCCGGTTAGTGCCGATCCCGATTTCATGAAATACTTCTGTCCGAAGAAATAGATTAGGATCATAGGGATCGCCATGATGGTGGAAGCAGCCATGAGTTTCTCCCACTGCGCCCCGTGGTCCTGCTGAAAGCTTTGCAGGCCAACGGTGATGGTCCATTTGACCGAATCGTTCAGATAAATGAGCGGTCCCATGAAATCCACGTAAGACCATACAAAAGAAAATAAAGCGACGGTGGCCAGAGCCGGTTTCAGGATCGGCATGATGATCTGGACATAAACCCGCGGCTCTGAAGCACCGTCGATCTTCGCTGCCTCGGACAATTCGGTCGGTACGCCAAGTAGGAACTGCCGAAGCAAGAAGATGAAGAACGGTGCCCCGAAGAATGCGCCGATGGTCAGTGGCATCATCGTGTTGACCCAGCCCAGCTTGGTAAAGATAATGTACTGCGGAATCATCTGCACTTGAGCCGGCAGAATCATGGTCGCCACCACGATGGTAAAGATGATGTTCCGGCCCCTCCAGGGGATACGGGATATCGAGTAGGCCACCAGCGGCGCCGAGAAGAGCTGACCGATGATATTAATGATACAGATCATAAACGTGTTCATCATATAGCGTGTAAAAGGAATGGCTTGAAGGGCTTCTTTATAATTTGACCATTGGAACGTTTCAGGCAGGATACTCGGTGGAAACTTGAGTATTTCTTCCGGTGTCTTCAACGAGGTCATCACCAGCCATACAAATGGGAACAGGAAGATAACAGCGAATAGAAGAAGGACTACATGCGGTAAGATCACTCGCAACTTGACAGCCATGTTATTCACCTCCGTAATAGACCCAGCGGCCTGACGTTTTTAACAGGATGAACGTAATCAGCAATACGATAATAAACAGAATCCAGGCAAGCGCCGAGGCATATCCCATTTTCAGAAAAACAAAGGCTTCCTGATATAGATTGACCGCATAGAACAGCAGAGACTGCTCCGGGCCGCCCAGTGAGCCGCTTCCGTCCACCTTGCCTCCGGCCAGAATATAAGACTCCGTAAAAATTTGAAAGGCACCGATCAACCCCATGATGAGTTGAAAAAGAATGATGGGGGACAGCGCAGGAACCGTAATCTTCCAGAACCGGTACCACCAATTCGCTCCGTCGACCTGAGCAGCTTCATAATATTGTCTCGGCACGCCCTGGAGGGCGGCCAGAAAGATTAAAGCGCCCGCACCTGAGCCCCACAGGCTCATCAGGATAAGAGATGGTTTCGTATAACGGGGATCAAGCAGCCACGCCGGATCTGTTAAACCCAGGGTGCGAAGTGCCATGTTAACCAAACCGAAGTCGGGGTTCAGCATCCATGTCCACAATAGAGCGCTTGCAACGATCGGTATGACGGATGGAAGGTAGAAGATGGTGCGGTAATAATTGATCCCCTTTACTTTGAAATTGAGCATCACGGCAATCAGCAGAGAGACGGTTAGCGTGATCGGCACGGATATGAACGCCATGAAAAAGGTGTTACCGAGCGACTTATAGAAGCGGTCATCCGCAAAAATTTGCTCGTAATTCTGAAGCCCTACCCACTTGGGAGGGCTGAATAAATCGTATTCGGTCAGACTCAGGTAGAGCGAACCGAAGAACGGATAGACCGTAAAAGCCAGAAAGCCGATAATCCAAGGAGAGGCGAACGCCAGGCCAAGGTATACATAATGACGCTCCTTCCTGGACCAGCCTGATGCGTGTTTTCGTTGATTCGCTGTTGTGGAGACCTTCATCTTCGCGATTCTCCTTCCGCTTTAAGAGGTTGTTCAAAAAGTCCGCTTTTGATCACGAAGTGAATCAGGAAGCAGCTCGGCATCGAATCTTGAATTCAGCCGGGCCTTTCGGTGCTCACGTACCCAAAACGTACGCTCCGCTTCTAACGTCCCTAGCTTCATCCAACCTTCTCGGTGCTGAAAATCGACCTTTTTGAACACGCACTTTAAGTATTAGTATGCAGCTCCGCCCAATACGTCGCTGCATTGGACAGAGCCTGCTTAGCTCATCATTTCACCAGCGGCTGAATCTTTGCCTTTACCTTGTCCAAGCCTTCCTCCATGCTGACGGTACCTCGGAGAATAGCATCATATTGCGCGCTGAACTCCGTCATGTATTCGTTCGCGTAGGAGGAAGCCGGGAAGGACCTCAGGTTTTCGCTTCCCGAATAGTCGAGGAATTCCTTGAATCCGGGCACATCCTCATAGAGTGGATTGGAGAAAGCAGAGTTTCTCGTTGGGAGATTCCCAAGGGCGGCGGTAAATTCGGCCATTTGCTCCGGTTCGGTCATCCATTTAATGAATTTCCAGGAAGCGTCCGGGTTTTTGACGCCTTTCGGGATATAGAATACGCTGGTAGTCACATTTCCGGAGTTTTGAAGTTCCGGGTTGTTCTCATCATAAGGAATCGGGGCAATGCCATAATTCAGATCAGGCGAGTATTGTTTGATGAAGGTGGGCAGCCACTCTCCATCGATCGTCATCGCATACTTGCCCGAGAAGAACGGATTCTGTGCCGACATGTATTGGCCAAGCCCGGAAGAGAATCGATCCAGATTATCGGAACCGTATTGATCCCAGATCTCCTTCGAGAGCTTAATCGCCGATTGGATCCCGGGATGGTCCGGCGTCACCTGCTGCGCCGCTTCATCATAAAACGATCCGTTAAAGGCATAGCTGAACGTATACGCATCCATTCCGGGCCACAATCCGAGCCGCTGGAGGCGCCCGCCATCCTCGACGATGCTCAGCTTTTTGATATATTCTTTAAGCTCGCTTATCGTTTCCGGTGGAGCGTCATAACCAGCTTCCTGCAAAATATCCTTGTTGTAGAACAGCATGGATACATGCATGGCCGTCGGGATCGCATACGTCTTGCCTTCATGCTGGGAAGTGCTTAGGGCAGCCGGCACGAAGTCCTTAAGATCCAAGCCGTCCTTCGTTATATAATCATCCAGCGGCATCATGGCGCCGCGCAGCCCCCATGGCACGACATTTTGTCCGAATTGGGATGCGATCTCCGGAGGATTGCCCCCGGTGATTGCGGTAAGCTGTTTCTGATAATCGCTTTGGGATAGGCCTTTTACTTGAATGTCGGGATTGGCCGAGTTCCACTTGGCAATCAATCGTTCCAGCGCTTCCGCTTCCGGTCCGGTCCAGCCGTACCAGAAGTCGAGCGTTACGGCATCTTGGGCAGGCGGATTATCGGATGGCTTGTCACCAGCATCACTGCCCGATTGCGGCGGATTACCGCCAGAGCATCCTGTTACGATAGAGAACAATAGAATAAGACTCCATATCAAATGTTTCTTCTTCATTCCTCTTCCTCCCCTTGAGCAATCGTGTACAATCGTGTAATCGTAATACGAAGTTCTATCAATTCCCTCCCCAAAACAGTTGACTAAACAACCGGCCCTGATCCAGTTATTTGTAAGAATTATGGATATCGTAGCATGTAAAAAAATCATTTCATTTCACTATCGTGTTCAAAAATAGGATTATCGTATGGCATTGAACGTTCTATTTGATCGCTTGTTTACGAAAGTCGGTGGGGGAGATACCCGTGTATTTTTTGAAGATTCTGCAAAAATAAGAGAGTTCATTAAAACCGCTAGAGTAGCAAACATCCGTAACGGTTAACTCCGGCTGCTTCAGCATCATCATGGCCTGCAGAATCCTCAGGTCGGTGAGATACCGGTTGAATGTTTTGCCTGTCCATTCTTTGAAGAGGATGCAGAACGTGGACCTTGATAAATTTGATAGGGTGCATAGATCATTGAGATTCATATCTTCCTGGTAGTGGTTATGGATATGATCAACGACTCTTGTCATGATTCCCCGGTATTTCTCTGATTTCTCGAACCCTTCTTTGAGCAGTTCACCGTTGACCTGCCGTACCAGAATCGAGAGGAGGACAAGCAGCTTCGCTTTGAGCGAGATTTGAAAAAAAGGGGTTCGTCTCTCGTATTCAATCAGCATGTCCTTCAAGACATTTTGGACTGTTACGTCGGTAACGCTGTCCAGCGTTATTTTGGACTGGGCGTTCATTTCCTTGCGCAGAAAATATTCCAGAAACCCCACATCAAAAAAAGAATGATCTGTTGGCATTTCCTGAAATCTCTCGTTCACGAAGGCTGGCATAAATTCGCATCCGTAAATCTCGATATCCTCATCGGGTGAAATGCTGACACTGTGCAAGGTAAATGGAGGTATAACAAAAATATCGCCCTTGGAGATCTCGTACGCCTGTTGATAGACGGTGTGTTGGAATGCCCCTTTTGCCACATACCAAATCTGAAAATAATCATGACAATGCGTCCATAAGCTCTGTTGATAGGTCAATTTATACATTTTGCACGGAAGACCTTCCAACATTTCCATCTTTGAGTTAAAATAAACGACACCTGATCCCGTTAGTTCTTCAATATCAACCTGACTCCAATAAATACTCAATGTTTTACCCTCCCCTATTGATTTCCTTCAAATTTAAGAAAACGCTTTCAATTTATAAGCAGCCATTTTCTTAAAGATGATTATCCCTGAAAAACGAATCGTGTACAGCATTCCTCTTCCTGCCCTTTTGAAATATGTTTCGCATTCGCAAACATCCTATTTCTAGGGGAACGTGGGGTTGTTATGAAAATTGTATATTTGGATGGTTTGAGAGGTTTAGCTGCATTGATAGTGGTCGTATCTCATTTTTTTCAGGTGTTTGCACCGTCGGTTTTTGAGGGGAGGAAGGAGATCGAGCATTTCGTTTTCGAGGGGATTGCCGCGCGAACACCGTTTAATCTGCTGTTTAACGGCAACTTCTCTGTTTGTCTGTTTTTTGTGCTGAGCGGATATGTGCTCAGCTATCGATTTTTTCAAACCGGGGACAGGCTCATCATTTATTCGTCTGCCATTCGCCGCTATTTTCGTTTGGCTGTACCCGCCTTGGTATCCGTCTTCCTTGCTTATCTAATCATCGTGTTGGATCTCGGAGCATACGACAATATACGCGGAATGACGTTATCTTCGATGCCCGATCCGTTTATGGCTAACGCCAATCTGCTAGTCATGCTGAAGGAAGGCTTGTTTCATACCTTTTTCACGTATGGATCGCAGTATAATCCTGTACTCTGGACCATGACTTATGAGCTGTTCGGATCGTTTCTGATTTTTGGGTTTCTTGTCCTGTGTGGGAGACGGGTGATCCGTTATGCTGCATATGTTCTCCTGGTCTACGCCTTCAACGATTCTTACTACCTGGGATTTGTGCTGGGGATGCTGCTCGCAGACTTGAAGCATAGCGATCGGGATTGGCTGTCTTATTTCAATGCACCATGGATGAGCTTCATATGGATCACGGTTGGCATTTATCTTGGCTCTTATCCATACTTGGATCCGGAGGGAACAATCTATTCTATTCTCGTGTGGGAATCGGATAGATTCGAATTTTTTACATTTTATCATGTGATCGGATCGTTTCTGATTCTGATAGCCCTGCTGAATTCGAGATGGCTGCAAGCGTTGTTTCATCATAAGTTATTTGCCTATCTGGGAAAGATATCGTTCTCGCTCTATCTAGTGCACTTCACGATCATTTGTACACTGGGATGCCATCTATTTCTTCTGTTCAGCACATTTCTCTCCTATGGGTGGAATGTAATCGTGACGAGTCTAATCACGGTTCCGGTGATCTTTGGCGCTGCCCATGTATTCTACCGGCTGGTGGACGTTAACGTCTTATCTTTGCTGTCGCGCTGGAGCAAGAAATGGCTTGCCAGCCGGAAGAGGAGAGCGCTCAATGCCCATGTCCCTCATGAGCAATCCGTAAAGGCAGACTAAAGACTAAGGATATCAAATAAGCCCATTTATGCATGAGAAAAAACCTTCTGGTCCGCGGCCGATAGAGTTTGGGCATTTACCTAATCCCAGGCTCGGCAGGCTGCGGTAACCGAAGGTTCTTGCTATTCCTCCTTACATGAAATGAATATGTCTTACATACCCTGCTTCGATTTTTTACAGTTCAAGGGATAGTAGCGCCCGTACGCTTTTCCGTAAGACACGATTCTTTCAATGGTGTCCTTCTGTTTAAGTTTGGTGAATGGGCATGGATCAGGGAGCGTGTTCACTTCCAGTATCCAGAGCGTAAGGTCGCGATCTACTGCGAGGTCGAGCCCCAATTCGTTCAATGCAGGATAAGTATGGCTCATGGCAGCAGCCACTGCCAAGGCAATACGGTCAATCTCTTGAAGGAGTTCGTCTGTCTTCGCATCATCCGCACTTGCGCGAATAAGTCGGTCTGCGGCATAAATCGTACCGCCTTGGCTGCCGTTGGTAACCGCTTTTCTCGGATGGGCGACACGTCCAACCGTTCCGGTAGCCTCCCATTCCCCCTCCGGGTTTCTTTGAATCATGACACGAAGGTCGAAAGGGCGATGATCATATGTCAGCAAATGTATTCCTCTCTGGATCAGATAGCGCTTGCTGTCTATTTGTTCACTCAATGATCGGTACAGTTCTCGATAAGAACGACAAGTCAACGTTCTTATGCCGTTTTGATACTGATATGCCGATCCCTTCTTCTCCACGCGCATGACCCCTTTACCTTGTGAACCAGCATCGGGTTTCACATATACCATGCCGTAGCGCTCCAGCATGTCAAACAGATGTCTCCGTGAAAACAGCTGGGTGGGTGGAACGAGCTTCGCCAACTCTTGTTGGCTTTGCAGAAGTTTTGTTTTGGTCCACTTGCTCTTCACCGTGAATCGGGAGGTTTTCATAAGATGTGCCTCATTTCAGGAAGATATGGTGTTATTGTACGAAGCTGGCGGGCAAAGTGTAACCGTGCAGCTTTTTTTCTATAGGGGGAATCGAACGAAATGAAGGAAGCGACATAGACTATAGTCAGGGGTAGTGGACTCCAATCTGTCGAAGGGGGAAGCGAAGTGCGGGATTCCAACATTCTGCAGCAAGCCTTGGTCCGCTCGCGTCGTTATATGCCATGGTATGAGGGCTGGGTACGGAGGAGCATCGGAAGAGAGCTTGATGAGATGGCTCAGGAGCCGAGGTTAGAGCTGGAGCATCTACCGCTGATGACGCACACCGTGCTGGAGGAGCAATACTATACGGATGACAATCCGTTGGCAGCTCGAAGCGATGTTCATTATTATCGTACTTCCGGCACGAGTTCGGGTCGGCGCAAAGCGATTTATTACTCTGAAGCCGATGAAGAGGATTATATTCGGTTCAAGCTCCAGGTGTACCGGCAGATTCTTGGATCCGGCCAATATCGATCGGCTATTGCGGATATGGGAACCGGGCACGCAGAGGCAACGTCGATCGAGGTGTTCCGCCGCTTAGGTATGAACGCCGAATCGATCCCCTTTCAGGCGCCGATTGAGCAGCATCTTGAGCGGCTCGCACTGTGCAAGCCGGAGGTGCTATATACGATGCCGTCGATACTGGATCGCATCCTGAACGCTTCGATTGACGCGACCGCATATGGCATCCGTCACGTCATACTGGTCGGCGAAATGGCTTCCCCCGCCTGGATTCAGCTCACCGCCAAACGGCTCGGAATCGGTGCAGACCATATTACGGATACGTACGGTTCCATCGAGATCGGCACGATTGCTTATTACTCCCATGAACACGGGCGATATCTTCTGACGGACGGACTGCTTGCTGAGGGAGTACGCCCGGAGCAACTGGACGCTGATCTGGAACCGCTTGTCAATGCGGAGGAATCGGTGCTGGTTCTGACATCGGGGCATCGGGAAGCGTTTCCCGCCATTCGCTATGTCACCTACGACGTCGTGCGCGATTTGCGCCCGATAATGGTGGATGGAAGACTCCGTCAAAGCTTTAGCAGCATCGTTAAGCGAATCGGACCTGATCTGAAGCATGGAGAGAAGATCAGCATCTATGATATTGAAAACGTCGTCTTGCGCCATTTGCATGCGGGCAGCGTTCAGGTGAAGGTGGCTCATAACGCCTTAATCGTATATATATTCCATTCCACGGCAGAGCAAGCGATATTGCAGAGGATCAAGCATGATATCGAGCAGCAGATTCCCGAGATCGGTACGATGATACAGTCCGGAATCCTTGGCGAAATCCAGGTGATACGCGGAGATGGTGAGCCAGGAGCAGGTAAGACATCGGTTAAACATAAAAAAATATGGTACGAGTAAATAAGGAGAATGACCTTGGAACTTCGAGACGGGATTGCAGGCGTGATCGGTGTCACCCCATTAATCCGCCTTAGTCGATTGTTTAACAACCGTTCGTTTGATGTATACGGAAAACTGGAGTGGATGAATCCCGGAGGAAGCACCAAGGATCGACCGGCGCTTCATATGCTTCGGGAGGCCATGCGCCGCGGCGAAATCGCGCCGAGCACGGTCGTCATTGAATCCAGCTCAGGCAATCTGGGCATCAGCCTGGCACAACTCTGCAACTACTTGGGGCTGCGTTTCATCTGTGTCATTGATCCGCGCACAACGGATCAGCATCGCCGCATCATTCGCAGCTTTGGCGGGGAGCTTGAACTGGTCACGGAGCCCGACAAGGAAACCGGTGAATTTCTGCCTGCAAGAATAAGAAGGGTTAGTGAACTGGTTCACCGTTTTCCTAATGCTTACTGGACCAATCAATACGGTAACCCGGACAACTTTTTGGCCCATAAAGAAACCACCATGCAGGAAATTGCTGAGCGGTTGGGCGAGATTGATTATTTGTTTTGCGGGGCTAGCTCATGCGGTACGATCCGGGGATGCAGAGAGTATATTGCGGATCGGCAGTGGTCTACGCAAGTTGTGGCTGTGGATGCAAAGGGAAGCGTTATTTTTGGGGGAGAGAAAGGTCCGCGGAAATTGCCTGGACTGGGTGCCGGCATAACGCCGACTTTATACCACGAGGATATAGCGGACCGCGTAGAGTACGTGTCGGACCTAGATTGCATACGGGGCTGCCGGGATCTGGTTCGGTACGAGTCGATTCTCGCCGGCGCTTCATCTGGCGGGGTTATCTCAGCAGTCCAGCGGATGTCGGGCAGCATTCCTGAAGGAGCGGTATGTGCGGTGATTTTACCTGATCGCGGTGAAAGATATTTGGACACGGTGTATAACGATATATGGGTACAGCAGGAGTTTGGTGTGGACCCGGTTACTTTCTCGTTTGGAGGATAGATCATGATTTATTTACATGACGGACATATACGTGAAATCGGGATGGATTGGTCAACGCTGATTCAAAAGATAGATGAAATCATCAGGATCAAAGAGAATGGGGACTGCGTTCATCCGCTAAAGCCGTATTTACGCTTTCGCGCTCCCGAGAACCGAATCATTGCCATGCCTGCTTTTGTTGGAGGAAATGTAAATATGTCCGGCATCAAGTGGATCGCAAGCTTTCCGGGCAATAGCCTGCATGGTCTGCCAAGAGCGCATAACACGATAATCCTTAATCATCCGTTGACCGGTGAGCCCGTGGCTGTCATATATAGTGGATTGCTGAATGGTTTGAGGACAGCCGCTGTAAGCGGGTTAATGCTGAAAGCCTTCATTGCAGCCAGGCGGCTCGAGAGCGTACGGATCGGTATCATTGGCTGGGGGCCGGTCGGGCAGATGCACCTCGCGATGTGCAGGGCGCTGCTGGGGGATCGATTGGAACGTGTGCATCTATACGATCTCAAAGGCATCGATCCGGCAACCGTGCCTGAGGAGGTTCGGAACATCACAGATATTGCGGATACTTGGCAGCCTGTCTACCGAAACGCCGATGTTCTCGCCACATGCACCGTCTCGGGAGAGCGATATATCAATGAGAAGCCATCGGAGGGGATGCTGCTTCTCAATGTGTCGCTGCGGGATTATACAACAGACAGCGTAGCCGGGGTCAAGGCCATTGTTGTCGATGAATGGATGGAGGTTTGCCGTGAGAACACGGATGTGGAACAACTGCATCTGATGACCGGATTGCAGGAATCCGACGTCCTGACGCTCTCAGATATTTTATGTCGTGACGGCCTGGCCGCTTACGACGATCATGAAACGGTATTCTTCAACCCTATGGGATTAGCGGTATTCGATATTGGCATAGCCAGTTACTATTATCGCGAAGCAAAGCGACTTGGGAAAGGCATTGTATTGGATAAAGGATAGCGATCCATATTAGAACAACAGGGCCCTTCGTCCCGCTGTACAGCGGGACGAAGGGCCCTGTTGTTAAGACAGACCTTTAACCGCTCGCATGGGTCTGCACCACATGCTGCCGGCGGTAAGCGCCCGGCGTCATGCCGGTGGCCTTCTTGAACGTCCGGTTGAAGGAGGTAATGTTGAGATAGCCGACACGCTGGCTGATCTCATTGACGGTCAAGTCCGTGCACGCGAGCAGCTCCTTCGCTTTGTTCATGCGGATGCCAAGCAGATGGTCACTGAAGTTGAGACCGGTCTTCTCCTTGATATAGACGGAGAGGTAGGCGCTCGACAGGTTCAGCTTGGCTGACAAATAGTCGAGAGACAGATCATCGGCATACTGGTTATGGATAATGTTCATGAACATGGCGATGAGTGGCTCTTCCCCGGTATCCTTTTTCTTGCAAACGAGGGCGCAGGAGGCTTCGACGAGCTGACGGAATACCCCCTGGTAATCAGATAAACAATGGCATTCTGCCAGCCTTGCGCTCCACTGTTTCAAGGATTGGACAGAAGTTTTGTCTATCTGGGCCATCTCCATATAACTTAGGATCTTGGAAGCGACCGAATCGGCGAAGAAACGAAATTGCGCGATGCCCGCCTCCTTACGCTGCATTGCTTCGAGCGCCTGGTCGATGATCTGCAAGGAGCGGCTGTCGCTGCCGGATTGCAGGGCGTCAAGCAGTCCTTTTTCCTGAGACGGGCTCAGATTGACGGTGGTTGGAAGAACCCGCTGCTTGGTTACCATCTGGGATTCCTCCAGGAGCTGTGCCTGCGCGGCCAGTCCTTTGACCTGATGGTAGGCTTGATTGAATTCGGACGAATGGCTCACCTGGGAACTGACGGCGATGGTGACCAGGAACAATTCCTTTTCCTCGTTTAACATGTCCTTGATTTCCAGCAGAAGATCCTCCAGGCGGGCGGCTTCCTCCCGTTTAAAGATAGATACAATCTCATTCTTTTCGATCTGGAACGTATGAGACCCCGGATAGCGCTCAGCCGTGATCAGATGAATATGCTCCAGCATATGGCGGACAGCCTGATCGGTTTGAAGGGGAAGCTCATAAACCGGATTCATCCGGAAACGGATGTGATACAGAACCACGATAAAGCTTCCGTCATCCGACAGGAAGTCCTCCCACTCGCTGATATCGGTATTGATGCTCTTCAACTGACTGATATAAGAGTAACTGGTTAGAACGGATTTATGCTTGTTCATGCGCTCCCGTATTTCTTCCTTCTCCCGGAACAGCTCTTGAATACGGTTCTGGATCAGATCGTATTCCGTGATGCTGCCGGATTCCGGCATGGATGAACTGTTGGCTCTGTTCAGAACGGTGGTTAGAATCTGCTTCACCGGCTTGTGCAATCTGCGGCTGAGGAAATAGGAAGCGGCAAGGGCCACGCCAAGCGACAGGCAGAAAATGAGCAGCAAACCGCCGGTTAACCGGCTCAACTGAGAAGAGACATGGCTGTAAGGTACGGCCGAGACATAGGTCAGTCCGTCGGATCCGGCTTCGGCAAAATAGTAGGTTCCATCCTTCAGCACGGCTTTCTGTCCGGCTTCAAACGACGGAAGCTGATCTTGGTTCATGGAGCCTAGCGTATACAGCACTTGGCCTTCGGCATTCAGAATGGCGAGTGCACGATCAACCGACTCGCCGAAGAAGGACTGGGCGGCCTTGTCGATATCGATGAGGGCAATGACCTCATAAGGACTATCCGGCTGTTTATAGACAAAGGGCATCAGTTTTTTCTCGGACAAATCGTTGTTGATTCGATAGGTTGATGCAGGGAGGAGTTTGAAGGACTCCTGATGGCCTTCGTAGCTGCTCCAGAATGAATAAGGATACATCGAACTTGCATAGGAACGATTGAACATATAGGAAGCATCGCCGCTTCCGGATTTGCTCAGTACAAAATCAAACTCCCGAAGATAAATCAGGGTGTCCTCCAGAAAGAATAACGGGTTATAGATATCGCTCCGCATCTGCATCATCACTTCGCGGGCTTTCAAGTAATTCACTTCGTTTCCGGCCTGGTTGCGAAGCTGATTATTGAAGCCGATTAATTCGGATTGATTGTATATATCAAACATCAGCACCTGAAGCCTGCTGAATTGATTGGTGAACCGTTCCGCCGTATCGTGAACGGCCTGCTGGCTGGTATCGATGATTTCTTTTTGCAGGCTGGTCTTAAAAAGCTGGAAGATGACCATATAGAACAATCCGAATAACACGATGATGGCCAGAAAGCTCAGAAAAATCTTAAAGAATACACTGCGGCTTTTATGTCTGATCCAATTCACAGCCTTCCCCCCTTTGTATTTTTCTGACGTCCAAGGTTTCACAACATTATATAGGACAAGTGTTAAGGATTGTGCCCGATTCGTGTTAATCGTTCGTAAAAAATGGATAGTCAATATTTTAGATTTTAAGCAATGCTTTAGGAAAATGGCACTTCTGCCCAGTCATCCAATGAAAGGCGAGACATCATTAAAATGGTCAATACCCCTTAGGCATTCGGGTCGTTTATGATGCAGACGTGGACCTTGGGACACACGAAGACGCATAGACGAAAGAGGGGGGATTGCCGATTTTACAACGTCATCTTAACACCGTGGAAGCGCATTCAAACATTCGCAAGAAAAGTGCTTGGCGAAGCTGGATGATGCAGGTTCGCAGAAACTGGCAGCTTTACGCTTTATTTGCACCAGTTCTGTTATACTTCATTGTATTTCATTATGTACCCATGTATGGCGTCCAGATTGCATTTAAGGATTTTATTGCGAACAAAGGGATCATGGATAGTCCATGGGTGGGCTTCAAGCATTTTGAACGCTTTTTTGACAGCTTTTATTTTTGGCGGATTATCAAAAACACGATGGGCATCGGGTTATATGAGCTGGCGGTCGGATTTCCAATTCCAATTATCCTGGCCTTGATGATTAATGAAGCCAGATCGGGCCGGTTCCGCCGATTTGTACAAACCGTAACTTATGCACCCCATTTCTTATCTACGGTGGTCGTCGTTGGTATGATCATGATGTTCCTATCGCCGGTCAGCGGCCTAGTCAATTCGATTATCACCTCCTTCGGCGGAGAGCCGATCGCATTCATGACGGAGCCCTCCTGGTTCAAGAGCATCTACGTGTGGTCTGGCGTGTGGCAGGGCATGGGCTGGAGCTCCATTATTTATTTGGCGGCACTCGCCGGGATTGATCCGCAGCTGCATGAGGCGGCCAAGGTGGATGGTGCGGGCTGGCTCCGGCGAATCTGGCATATTAATCTGCCGGGGATCGCGCCAACGATGACCATTCTGCTCATTTTGAACATCGGTTCCGTTCTTGGCGTCGGCTTTGAGAAGATCTTCCTGATGCAAAATTCACTCAATATGGAAGCGTCTGACGTCATCGCTACGAACGTATACCGGAGCGGTATACTGGGTGCCCAGTACAGCTTTTCGGCTGCGGTTGGCCTGTTTAACTCCATCGTCAACTTTATCATGCTGATTACCGTAAACCGGATTGCCCGAAAAGTCAGCGAGAACAGCCTATGGTAAGGAGGAATGATGGCATATGCCGCAAAGCCGCAGTGAACGAATAGCCGGAGTATTTATTTACATTATACTATCTTTTATTACGCTCCTTGTACTGTATCCTTTATTTTTTGTTCTGATTGCTTCCATTAGTGCTCCGGAAACGGTGATGCGGGGGGAAGTATGGTTATGGCCGAAGGAACTGTCGTTTGTCGGCTACGAACGGTTATTTGCCAATTCGGAGCTCATGCGGGGATTCCTAAACACGCTGCTCTATACCACGACGGGCACCGCGCTGAATGTACTGATGACGATCGCAGCGGCTTATCCGTTATCGAGAGCCGATTTTAACGGCCGCGGCATTTTTACGGCGATCATCGTATTCACCATGTTCTTCAGCGGGGGGATGATCCCGAATTACTTGCTGGTCAAAGAGCTGGGGATGCTGGATACGATCTGGGCCATCATTATCCCTTCGGCCGTATCGGTGTGGAACATTATTATCATGCGGACCTTCTTCCAGAGTTCCATCCCGAAGGAAATGCAGGAGGCGGCGTTTATCGATGGGGCTTCTAACATGCGGGTACTGCTGCGGATTGTGCTTCCATTATCCGGACCGATATTAGCCGTCATGGTTTTGTTCTACGCAGTGGGCCACTGGAATTCGTATTTTAGTGCGCTGATCTATTTGTCAGACCGTGCCAACTATCCGATGCAGCTGTTCCTGCGTGAAATTCTGGTTCAGGGTCAAATGCAGGAGATGGTTGATATCAGTGATGATTCACTGGCACGAAGTCTAATGGATGCGGAAGCGATCAAATATGCGGCGGTCATTGTGACAAATCTGCCGATGCTGCTGCTGTATCCGTTCCTGCAAAAGTATTTTGTGAAGGGTGTTATGATTGGCGCAATTAAAGGTTGATCACGGATATTTCATGAGGAGGAATTGAATTTTATGGTGATGAGAAAATGGACTTCACTTACATTGGCAGCTGTACTGGCAGCCGGATTGCTGACAGGCTGCGGTAGTAAAAGCGGGGAAGGTGCAGCGGATAAGGGGGAGACGCCGCAAGCCAATTTTAACGAGACCGGCATGCCGATTGTGAACGAGCCCCTCAACCTGACGTTCTTCACGGGCAAGTCGCCATCGAACGGGAGCAAATTCGAGGAAACGCTCGTATGGAAAACCTATCAAGAGATGTCGAATGTGAATGTGACCTGGAACCTCATTCCATTCGATACCCTTACAGAGAAGCGGAACCTAGCGCTGGCAGGTGGAGATTATCCGGATGTATTCTACTCCGCAAGAGTCAGCTCCGCAGAATTAACCCGTTATGGGGAGCAAGGAGTATTTATACCGCTGAATGATCTGATCGATCAATATGCACCGAATTTCAAAAAGCTGATGGAACAGTACCCGGATATTCGAAAAGGGCTGACGATGCCGGACGGCAATATTTATTCCCTGCCTTCTTTCTACGATCCTGCGCTGCTCTCCATGTTGATTGGTACACCGATATGGATTAATCAGGAGTGGCTGGATCAGCTCGGGATGAAAGAGCCGCAGACGACCGAAGAATTCTATGCGTATTTGAAGGCGGTCCAGAAAACCGATCTGAACGGTAACGGTAAGCATGATGAGATTCCATTCGCTTCAACAGGCATTACCGGAATCATCGATCACTTGAAAGGCTCTTGGGGACTTGGTACAAGTGGACTTGGCCATAAATTGGTAGACATAGATCCGGATACAGGGAAACTGCGCTTCACCAAAGCCTTGCCGGAGTATAAGGAAATGCTGCAGTTCGTAAACAAGCTGCACCAGGAGGGACTGCTCGATAAAGAGATCTTCACGATTGAGGGCGGCGCATTGAATGCGAAAGGGCAGGAGGGCCTGCTCGGTGCCACGATTGTGCCGAATCCGGAGATGGTGATGGGACGTAAAGAATACATCGGGCTCGGGGCGCTTAAGGGACCGCATGGAGATCAACTCTATTCTCATGTCAAAGTTCCGATGGTTCACGTAGGTGCATTTGCGATTACTGATAAGAACCCGAATCCGGAAGCAACGATCCGCTGGATGGATTATTTCTACGGGGATGAGGGAGCCCAGTTCTATTTCATGGGTAAAGAAGGCGAGACTTACACGAAGAACGCTGAGGGTCAACTGGAGTATGTGAAGGAGATTACGGAAAATCCAAATGGATTAACGCAGGATCAGGCGTTGGCCAAGTATTTCACTTGGCTCGGGGGCAGCTATCCGGGATTTGTGCGGGAGAGATGGTTCAAAGCCTCGGAGACACGACCTAACGCAATGGCCGCTGCTGAAAAAGCAGAGCCGTATGCCGTGAAGGAGATCCTGTACAATTTTAACTTTACATTGGAGGAAATGGACGTCATGACCTCGATCGGTAAAGATATCGAGGATTACGTGAAGGAAATGGAAGCGAAATTCGTGAATGGTTCGGCCTCGTTCAGCCAATGGGAAGAGTATGTGAATACACTCAACAAGATGGGGATGGACCGATATATGGAGGTTTACCAGGCTGCATTTGACCGCTACCAGGCGGAGTAATCGGAAGATATGACAATCGAAAGACGCGGTGCGGGGGGTTCCGTATCGCGTCTTTTGCTAATCCAAATAATTGGTGAAACAGGTTACATGATGAAGCGGCCCTTTCAAGGAAACATCCTTGATTACGGACCGCTTCTGTTATGGTTTAATCGGATGAGGAACAGAGTTCTTCTACATGGATGGTACAGAACAGCAAGGCGGTTCTGCCGGGCTCCAGCACCTGCATGCCGGTGATTTCCGGATCCAGTTCCAGGTTGAAGGCATTGGTAGCACATGTGTAAGGCTCGGGGCATAGATAACCGCTCGCTCCATCGCCATTGTGCAGCACCCATTGCTTGAATGCGTCATCCGCACGGTATGTAACCCGGAGGCCTGCCGCCGAATCGGTTAATACGGTTTCATTACGGTCTTCCGGCATGGCAAGGAACAGATCATCGAGCGGAAACTGACTGACGGAGATGCCATCCCGTAAGCCTCTGCTGCGGAAATCATGGGCGAGCTCGCCGGTCGGCAGCACGCGGTCATTAAGGATCCATCGTTTCCCGACAGGGGCCTGCAGCGTGCAGCGTTCCTGACCGTATTCATTCCCGAAGGGAAAGCGGAAGGTGGTATGATATCCCAGTCCCCATGGAAAAGAGCTTGTGCTTTTATTGCGAATTTCCGCGGTCTGCCTGAACGAGGCCCCATCAATGCTCATACGCAGAAGGATGGTGAACTCGTGGGGAAATTGCGACAGGATCGTTGGACGGCCTCTTGAAGAGAACACGGTTTCGATCACGGCCCGATTCCCTTTTGTCCAGCAGCGTCCGACTTCCCATGCCTGGTCATGAACAAGCCCGTGCGCATGATTATGATGCTGCGGCTCGTTGATCCGGAATTGATAGGGCCGGCCTTCAAAAGTAAAACTCCCGTTTTCGATCCGGTTGGGCGGAAATAAAACAGGAATGCCATATAACAAGGGTGTCCGCTCATATTCCGTCATGGAAGGCGGCATACGCAGCAATTCCGTGTCTGATGGTTTCCACCGCAGCGAGATGACGCTGCTCCCCCAGCCTGGAACCACCGTCATGGATAAGCGATCATTCTCGGCCCTAACTGCAGGCATGTCAAGAAATGTACATCGTTCAACTGCTGGGCATGTCTCCATGTCACACCTGCTCTACTTGTCCGCTTAAGACGGAGCGATGGATGGCATGCACCAGCTTGGTATTCAACAAACCGGCAGCTGCGCCGGATTCCGGCATCGTATCCAGGCGGATATGATCGACGAAGGAATGGAGCATATAATTGGGTGCTGCAGTATATTGGCCGTTGATCGGTGTACCGAGCGTATGGACATGACTGTACACGCTGCCGCCTTTACGGACCATTTGATCGGATAAATCGACATACAATGCCCCGTCTTCGCCGATGATCTCGACCTTGAAGTCGTAGATAAGCGGCATCGATTCGGGCAGCACCCAGCTGGTCGTAAATGTAGCGTGCGTGCCATCATCGAAGGACACGATCGTTTGCATGGAATCGTAGGTGTCGATCCCCATCGCGACTAATTTCTTCTTCGTGCCTACCGCGTAAACGCTCACCGGCAGAACCCCGCTTTTCAGCCATAAGGCAATATCCGTGGCATGAGGGAAAAGGAACCAGCCGGGTGTTGATTCCCCGGCCCATTTCAGCATTTTGGTGGGCACGTAGATGGTGTCATTTAAGCGGGTATTGATGGTCAGAATGTTGCCTATGTCACCATTTTGGACCGCTTCCTTAACTGCAACGAATGGAGAATTCCAGCGATTCTCGAATGCGACGAGGCACTTAATGCCCGCCTTCTCGACCTCGGCGTACATGTCCTCGGCTTCCTCGACGGAGGTGGAGAAGGGTTTTTCAACCATGATATGAATGCCTTGCCGTGCTGCAAGCATAACGGGCTCTTTATGCAGGAAATCCGGCGTGGCAATAACGATGGCGTCCAAAGCCTCGCTTGCCAGCATATCTTCAACCTGCAGATAACCGGGAACCCCGTATTTATCCATGCTGGCGTTTCGTGTTGTTTCATAAGCATCGCTGACCGCGGCCAACTCCGCATAGGGATTTTGGCTAAGGGTATCGGCGAACATATTCCCGCGAATCCCCATGCCTACGATTCCTATTTTTATCATTATGAACCCTCCTCGAATGGTTAAATTATTTAACTGCTCCGGCTGTCATTCCACTGACCAGATGTTTCTGCAGCAGCCAGAACGCAATCACGATCGGAAGTGTGGTTATGACGGAGCCCGCCATGAGGTAATCCCAGTTGACGACATACTGTCCTTGAAAGCTGGCGATGCCGATCGACAGCGTCCATTTGTCGTAATCGCTGATGAACGTCTGTGCAAACATAAACTCGTTCCAGCTGGTTAAGAAGGAGAAGACGCCGGTTACCACGAGCCCGGGAAGCGTGAGCGGAAGCAGGATCCGGATAAAGGTCGTCCATCGGTTGGCCCCGTCTACGCTCGCAGCTTCGTCGATGGACTGGGACACGCTGTCAAAGTATCCTTTTAGCATCCATGTACAGAACGGTACTGCAAACGTGGTATATGCGATTACGAGACCCAGATGGGAATTCAGCAGATTGTAATCCTTCATGATAAGGTACAGCGGAATAATGAGCAGTGAGCCGGGGAGCATCTGCGTCAACAAGATGATATATCCGAGCGACATCCGTCCCCGGAAGCCGAACCGGGACATCGCATAGCCGCCAAAAGCGGAGATGACAAGGGAGAACACCGTTGTTAGCAGCGAGACTAGCGCCGTATTACCGAACCATTTCATAAAGTTGGCGCTGTCATCCGCATTGGGATTCAGCATTCCCTTGTAACCATTCCAATTAAGTTCATGTGGCAGGTACGTCAGCGGCGTGCTGTAGATTTCGGCCTGAGGCTTCAACGAAGTCAGGATCATCCATAGAAAAGGAGATACGGCAAACAACGAAATAAAAACAGCGCATACATATACAAGAATCTTGTTTGGGCCTTTGCTCATGACATTTCACCAGCCTTCGTCGCTTTCATGTACATGACGGTGAACACAATGGAGATCGCCAGCAGGATCATCCCTGCAGCGGAGGCCAGACCGAAGTCAAACGATTTGAAGCCTGCCCTGTAGATGAAGATGGTCAGTATTTCGGTTACCCGGCTCGGTCCGCCCCCGGTGAGGACGTATACGATGCCGAAATCCTTAATGGTCCAGATGATAAGCAGCAGGAACACGATGACGGATACGGGCTTCAACATCGGGAAGGTGATGCTGAGAAACTGGCGCCATTTCGAGGCACCGTCGATTTCCGCTGCTTCGTACAAGCTTTTGGATATGCTTTGCAAACCGGCCAGCAGCATGATGGCCGCGAACGGGAAGCCCTTCCATACATTGACGAACATGGCTGCCCAGAGCGCGGTGTCGGCTTCGCCGAGGAAAGCGACCGGATTGACCAACAGGTTGAGCTTCAGCAGCAGATCATTGATCACGCCGAATTGGTAATCATACATCAGAATAAATACGAGACATGCAACGACTTCAGGTACGGCCCATGGGATGATCACCAGTGCTCTTACAAGCCCTCGGCCCTTGAAGGGAATATTCAGCAGGACGGCCGTACCGATTCCGAGCAGGAAACGCAGAGCCACCGTCACGATAATATATAGAAAGGTAATGCCTAACGATTTCAGGAAGTTCCCCGACTGGATCGCGGCTGTATAGTTGTCCAATCCTACAAAGGGATTGCCTTCGGCAATCGGTTTGGCAACCTTCCAGTACTGCACGCTCATCAGCGCCGATTTCAGAATCGGATAGAGGAGCACGAGAGCAACGGTAATGACCAGCGGTGCAATAAATAAATATGCGGCTATATTTTTTTTGAAATGTCGTTTTTCCTCTAGCCATAAACGCTTTGCCCTCGATGGTCTTTTCAATGGCAAGGGAGTTTGCCTGCTTGTCACATCCGTTCGCGTTGGATTCATTCCCCTACCTCCTTATGATGTAAGTGCCGCCCGGCCATGAAGCCAGGCGGCTTCAAACGTTTGATCATCCGAATGTTTTTTAATGCATCGTGTCCTTCATTTGCTCAGCTGCACTGTCCAGCGTTGTCTTGGCGTCTTTCATGCCAACAAACATTTCCTGCGCGGCATTGATCAGGATTTGGGAGAGGGAGCCGAGTTCGGGAATTGGCGGGTCCATAACGGCCGGCGCATATACATTCTCCTGGAAATCGAAGAATTGGGCAGCCAGCGGATTCTCCGATTTGTATTCTTCGGATTCGGCATATTCCTTGCTGCTCGGAATCATGCCGGAGCCGGCGATAATCTGCTGCGCCTCTTGGGATGTCATCCATTTAAGGAACTCCCAAGCTTCATCAGGATGCTTGCTGTCTTTGGAAATCATCGATACGATCGGGTAATTGTGCGGGTTCGGTTTATAGGTTTGGCCTTCGTATACGACGGAAGGCTGCGGAATGAGTCCAAGGTCGTCCATTAAAGCTTCATCGCGTTCTTTGGTCATGCCGATAAACCAAGGGCCATCCATCATCATGCCGGCTTGCCCATTCCAGAACATCTCGCGGCTGACCTTCTTGTCGCGGGTTCCTGGAGGCGTTGCCTGCGGGTTCTTGATTAGATCCTGCCACCACTCCGCTGCCCAAACGTTCGGTGCCGAGTTGACATTAATCCGGTCGGCTTCGTAAGGGCCTGCCTCGCCGTCTGGGAAGTAAATTCCTCCTGATACCGGACGAGCGAGCAGCCTGTACCATTCCGAGGCGATAAAGGGATGCGTGCCGATGACGCTGGAGAACCCGTATTGCCCGTCTTTAACACCGCCAAGTTGAATGGCGGCTTCTTTGAAGTCGTCCATCGTTTGAATGGAGGCAGGATCAATTCCGGCCGCTTCGAACATCGATTTGCTGTAGAAAATGCCGGTTGATCCCCATGCGTAATTGGACAGCGCATAATAGGAGCCGTCGACCTTGCTCAGTTCCTGTCCGACAAGCTTGTCCTCAAGTCCGCTCGCTTGAATCTTTTCGTCGAGATTCACGAAAGTGCCGCCGCTCTGCAGCGCATTATAGGTGGCAATATTCTCAGGGTATACCTGAACGATGTCCCCCTGTGTACCTGCCAGAATCTCCGTGGTCAGTTTATCCCAGTAATTCTCGTAGTCTGTGCCGTGAACTTTGATGGTGACGTTAGGGTGGGATTCATTGTATTTGGCAATGAGCGCATCGATTGCCTTCTTATGAGGTTCTTCCGCATACACCGACGTCTCGAACGAGATCGTAATTTGATCACCTTCGGACGGGTCGTTGCTTGCCGATGCCGGGTCTTTACCACCCGAGCATGCGCTTAATACGGTTGATAACGTAAGGGCTGCAGCGATGAGAGCCGTCCATCCCTTTTTCTTTCTGTTCTTGTCTACCATGCTAGTTCATCCCCTTCTGGCTTTTTAGTATTGTGGAAAGCGCGGTGAGGCGCCGTTCCTATGCCCTTAATAAAAACACCTGCTGCCAAGTCAGGACAACAAACACTTTTCGTAAAACAAACCGAAAGGTGAATACAGTGTTAGTGTAAACGTTACCGCGATGGCAATTTAAATAACACTGGAAATTGTATGTAATATTAAGCACAAAAAACTTTTCTCTACGAGAAACTATTTTCTACTTTGCGGTGAAGGGCATCACTGCGCGGGTAGGAGCAACCAAGGCATAGACGGGAGAAGGCCGAGGGAGACTTTTATGTCCTCCTCGGCCTTCGTTTGAGATCGGGGCCTGCGCCGTTTTATTTGCCTTTACGATAATCCATTGGGGGTACGCCGGTAATTTTTTTGAAAGTCCTGGCAAATGATATCGGGCTGCTGTAACCGACCCGTTCCGTAATTTCTTGTACAGACAATGCGCTTTCCGTAAGGAGTCGTTTCGCTTCCTGAATTCGCAAATCGATCAAAAAGTCCACAAATTTCAAGCCATACTCTTCCTTGAATAATCTGCTCAGATATTTGCCGCTGATCCCGAATTTGTCTTGCAAGTAGTCAAGGGATAGTTCCGCTTTCGTATAATGCTTTTCAATATAAGCCTTAACCTCTTGTACGAGGTTTCCCTGGCTTCGCAGATTCCGCTGCTTATCCAGCCGTTGGGCAAATTGCTCCAGAAGCTGGAGCACCATCTGCGTCCAATCTTCCGGCAGGTCGATTTCTTTCTGAACCCGGTCGAGTGCCGGCATCGTTTCCGTTTTCCAGAGCAGGTAGTATTCGTCATTCATACTGGAAGCCGTCTTGTTCAAATGGTACGTCAGGTAATGCAGTACGCTGCTTGCGCCCCGTCGGGATATGCCTTCTTTCAGCATATTCTGAAAGAGCGCCTGCATCTGTGTCTTCCACTTGACTTCTTGCAGTTGGAAGGCGTCAACGATCCGGTCGACCTGTTGAAAATAATGAAAGCTGTGATCCTTCGACAAGGCATCGGACGAATAGGGAATGATCATGGCACTTCGGTTTACGGGCTTCGTTTGCAGCGCATCCAATGCCTCGTGATAGGAATCATGCAGATTATCCGGATGCTCAACCGGCTCCCCGATGCCGACGGATACGGTGAACGATAAGGCATCGGCAAATCGGCACTGGCATTCTTCGGTGAAGGAGAGTGCCTCGAATCCCTGTTTCTCCGCTTGTGGCGATATAACCAAAATGCAAGCAAGCTGGTGCAAGGACACCCACAGAAGCTTTACCTCGCAGGCGTGATCCGACGCCGCTTTCAGGATGATCGTTTCAATGGCTTTTTGCTGGGAGCCATGCTGCTTCTGACCGTAGTTGGCGCTCCACTCTGAACGATGATCAATTTCCAGGACAAAAACCAATGGCTTGCCAAACAGCACAGGCAGGCCGTGCTTGGCTGCTTCCTTCTCCCATTCCTTCAGATCGAAAGAGCGCGTCCCTTCTAGCAGCTCGTACATGAAAAAATTTTGCTGAGCCTTCAAGTCCTCCTCGAACTGAAACTGGAACCTTTTATTCTGATCAATCATATTTTGCAATTTGGAATTGATGAACGTAAATTCGTTTTTATGGATTTCCTCCGGGACGTCATCCTTGGAGGATAGCTGCTGCAGCTGGTTGACCAGGCGCTGAATGGGTCTGTAATTTTGCAGCGTCACGTAGACGATCCAGGCAACCGAAACGGCACATAGAAGCAAACCGGCAATAAACCATATATTTGATAAGCTAATGATGAAATTGAAGGTATCCGCCCCTTGAACGCTGCTAACGATGCGCCAGCCCGTATACTCGGAATTCGCTTCTGACTGAAGGGCGCCGTTGTTGGTTACAGGCTTGCTTACAGAAGTCTTCGATTTTGCCATATCAAATAAGCTGTTCCCTTGGGTATCATACAGGCTTAGTATGCGGGATGACGGATCGTGCATTTGAAGAAGCATTCCCTGCAAGGCGTCAGCGCTTACATTAACGACGATTAGCCCATGATGCTTCGAGAAGATGGAAACGCTGCGCGTCAATGAAACGACCGGCACCCCTTTGTCGGAGGGCAGCTCCTTGTATGATCTGATATCCGACCAATGGCTGTTGGGTGTTTCCAGCTTGGAGCGAATGAAGGCGTTATCGGCATATTGATCCAAGGGATAGCTCGTGCTTTCATTGAGGACTTGATTATGATCCGCTTGAACCATATAGATGGAATGAATCAGGGGGTTGGTCATTTTTAAATCGCGCAAAAGATTCATCACGTCCACCTGAAGGGGGAGATCCTTTTCCGTGCTTCTGGAGAAAAAGGATATGACCTTTCGATTACGCAGCATCTCGAGCGAAATTTTCTGATCCAGCGAAGACAACGACGTATCAATCATCAGCATCGCTTGTTGGGTTACGAAAGCATTGGAGCGCTCGGCATCCTTTCGGTTGCTCTCGCTCAATGATTGGGAAAAGACAAAAAATAAAAAGGCGGGGACGATCAGAAAGACAGGGATATACAGCATGAGCATCCGCGTAAACCAGTTACGATTCATGTTGGTTCCTCTTTCCTAGGCAAACATAAACGATATCCACACGTTATGGCCTCGAATAGTCATGAATAGATCTTCGGCTGTTATTCTTGTGAAGTGTTTGTTACAAATAGCAATTCTTTATGTTAGTTTATCAGACATCATGTCGATTTGACTACAATATTGTCGGAAATGTGACAAAGAAACATTTGAGATGGTGAATTTTACCAATGAACATGATAAAATTCAAGAAATGTGTTCAATGACTTGCCGGAACACTTGCGTTGTATATCCTACGTACAAATTGAAAGAAATGGAGGAAGACGCAGCAGATGGAGCCGAAGACGACATTCAGAAATATCCCAAAGGGGTTTGCTGTATGGTTGTTTAAGCAGAGGCGAAGGTATAGCTCGAATAAAAAGGTTGAATGGATGGTTGAGCGGTTGATTCAGGGCTTTCTGCTCATGTGGGCCATCTTGTTCATACGTTGGTGTATATTGATAACCATAGCCACGATGAGGCATTTTGGCATCATTGGTTAAAGGCGATGAGAAAGCGGGTAATTCTTCTGATAAGTGGAGTATCACAAAGCATATATGAAGGTAATTTCAAGGCGGCAGGTAGCTCGGACACAGCTGCCGCTTACAGAAGCCCGGCATGGCTGTCGCGGCTTTTTTTGCTGTGTAGCGTCCATTTTACACAAACCGTGACCTTTATTGAGGATGCGTTAACACTTCTTCCTTACACTTGAAATTAAATAAGGATAGAAGAGGGGATATGGAGTTGAAGCATAAAAGCATGAAAGTAGTCTCGCTCTTGATGGCGGCGGAAATCACGATGACCTCTTTATTTTCGGCAGGCACCGTGATGGCTGAAGAGGGACAGGAGATACTCCAGACGGTCAGCATGGAGACAGCATCACAAGATGCAGCTGTCGCTGCCGTTGATTTCGGCATTACTGATAAAATTTTTCCGGATGCACATGCAGAAGAAGCATATACGGTAACCGTTGATGTGTATGGCGGACAAGCACCGTATACGTTCTCGGCGACGGGTTTACCGGCAGGCTTGGACATTATGTCCGATACAGGATCTATTACGGGTACGCCTGCTGCTGGACAAGAGGGCGAATATACGGTTGAGGTAACGGTACAAGATAGTGCAGCCGTACCTGCTAAGGCTCAATCGACTGTGAAATTGCAAGTATTGGGGAAACGACCTGATCCGGTGGCTGACAAGCTAGCCATGAAGATGATCGGGCATTATTCTGTGGGGACCTCCAATAAGGATGGCGGCGTTGCGGAAATTGTAAAATACAACAAGGATAACGGGAAGCTCTATCTGGTCAATGGTTCAACTCAGCCGGCTAGTCTCGAAATCGTGTCGCTTGGCGCTGACGGCAGCTTGCTGAAGGACAAGCAGATCAATGTGGAAGACTTGGCAAGCACGGGCGGTTTTCTGTATGGGGACCTGACCAGCGTGGATATCAACACCAAGACGAAGCAGGTGGTGGTCGCTGTTCAGGAGCAGGATCATGCAAAAGCCGGCAAGGTTCTGGTACTCGACTATGACGGAGGTTTGATCGGATCTTATGAAACCGGCATCCAGCCGGACATGGTCAAGTATACTTCCGATGGCCGTTATATCCTGACAGCGGATGAAGGCGAGCCTCGTACAGAGACTGCTCCTGATCCGGAAGGAAGCATTACGATTATCGATACCCTATCGGGCGAAGTAAGTTATCTGAAGTTTGATGACCCGTCGATCATTGACGATCAGGTACATATTCGCGGACCTGTGGAAGCGGACGGGCAAATTCGCAGCACCGGAAACAAGGACGATGCTGTTCATGATCTTGAGCCCGAGTACATCTCGTTGTCCGAGGATGAGCTGACGGCATACGTCGCCTTGCAGGAGAATAATGCGATCGCCGTGGTCGATATCGCCGCGAAGCGTATTCAATCGGTTAAGGGACTCGGGTATAAGGACTTCAATCAACCAGAGAATCAGTTGGACCTCCTGAAGGATGGACAAATCAAGTTTGAGAACGTTCCTTTTTACGGAATGTATATGCCTGACGGAATCGCGACCTACAGCGTGAACGGACAGCAGTACATTCTGTCCGCGAATGAAGGGGACGCAACAGGCTGGGATGAGCGAAGCAATGAAAGTAACATTGGCAAAATGAAACCGAATCTGGATCCGTTGTCTCCGGCAGCTCAATTTCTGACTGACAAGGGAACCACCTATGACAAGGTTGAAGTTGCCAGCGATATGGGCAATGAGGGCCTGTACCTGTACGGAGGTCGTTCATTCTCCATATGGAATGCAGCCGATATGTCCCAGGTGTATGACAGCGGCAGTGATTTTGAGAAGATTACGGCCGAGCGTTTACCGAATCATTTCAATGCCAGCAATGATAAAACCGATCTGGACAGCCGCAGCTCCAAGAAAGGACCAGAGCCCGAATATGTAACGGTGGGTAAGGTAGGACAGAAGAGGCTGGCGTTTGTCGGCTTGGAGCGCATTGGCGGGGTGATGACGTATGATGTAACGAACCCATCCGATCCGGCGTTTCTGAACTACATCAATACACGGGATTTTAACGGCGGAATTGCGTCGGATTCCGGCCCGGAGGGACTGGACTTTATTCCGGCCGCAGACAGCAAGACAGGACGCCCGCTGCTGCTGGTTGCGAATGAGGTCAGCGGAACGGTGGCACTGCTGGAGCTTCAGGTGACCAAAATTACGTTGGATCACTCTTCGCTCACGCTGAATCCGGGCGGTTCCCCGGTACAATTGCAAGCGAGCGTTGATCCCGCTCGGGGCGGATCCAGCGAGCTGGCCTGGAGTTCCTCTGATGAAACGGTAGTTACCGTAGATCCGAACGGTCTGGTTGCACCGGTATCCGTAGGTGAAGCCGTGATCACCGTTCTGAGCAAGGACGGCTATGGATCAGCGGAAGTACCGGTTAAGGTAACGGATGGTTCGCCGGAAGGAGAGCCATGGAAATTAACGGTTATGCATACGAACGATACGCATGCGCATCTGTCCGAAGTGGCCAGAAGGGCTGCACTGGTTAAGCAGGTCCGCAGCGAGGGCGGAAACAGCCTGCTGCTGGATGCAGGGGATGTATTTTCCGGCGATCTGTATTTTACCAAATGGTTTGGATTGGCCGATCTGGCCTTCATGAACTATATGGGTTATGACGCGATGGCATTCGGTAACCATGAATTCGATCAAGGCACCAAAACGCTAGCAGATTTCGTAAGCAAGGCACAATTCCCGCTCGTCAGCGCAAATGTGGATCTTAGTCAGGATGCTAACATTTCGCACCTGATCCGTAAGCCGGCCGTGATCGATACCGATCAGCCTAAGACGACGGCAAATAGCGGGGTATATCCATACGTGACATTGCTAGTTGACGGCCAGAAGGTCGGGGTATTCGGCTTAACCACTGAAGATACAGCTGAGACGTCCAGCCCGGGTAAAAATGTGGTATTCAACGAGGCGGTAACCTCAGCTCGTGCAACGGTGGAGGCAATGGAGCAGGAAGGACTTAACATCATCATCGGTCTGTCGCATCTGGGCTACGCCAAAGATCAGGCGCTTGCCGAAGCGGTTGAAGGCATCGACCTCATTGTTGGAGGCCATACCCATACGACGCTCAATGCACCGGAAGTGGTGACGGACAATGAACACGGTACACCAACCGTCATCGTGCAAGCGAATGAATGGGGGAAATACCTCGGCCGGGTCGACTTGCAATTTGACAAGGAAGGCAAGGTCCTCGTCGGAGAAGGCGAGCTCGACGGCAAGCTGATTCCGGTGGATAGCAGTGTGGTAGAAGACAAGCAGGCCAAGGATATGCTGGCCCCTTATAATGCCGAATTAGAAGAGCTCATGAAGCAGGTAGTCGGTATAGCAGATGTTCTGCTGGACGGTAAGCGCGAGAATGTCCGCTCCAAGGAAACGAATCTCGGCAATCTAATTGCGGATGGCATGCTGGCAAAAGCCAAGGAGCTTAAGAACGCCGATATTGCCCTCACCAATGGAGGGGGTATTCGCGCCGCTATTGATGAAGGTGAAATCACGATGGGCGAGCTGCGCACGGTGATGCCTTTCGGAAACACGCTGTTTGTCTTGGACGTCACAGGACAGCAGCTGAAGGACGGATTGGAAAACGGAATTAGCGGTGCGAAATTGGCCGATCTGCCGGGGAAATTCCCGCAAATCGCCGGGATGAAATTCAAATGGGATCCTAGCGCTCCGGCAGGGAATAAAGTGTACGATATACAGATTATGAAGGGCGGAAGCTATAAACCCATGGTATTGACCGAAACGTACAGGATGGCAACGAACAGTTTTGTGGCCAAAGGCGGGGACGGATATAAATCCTTTGCCGAAGCGATTGCCGAAGGGAAATATAACGAGGATCTGGGTTACCCGGATTATGAAATCTTCATGGAATACGTGACCAAGCTTGGCGGAAAGGTTTCGCCGAAGGTCGAGGGGCGAATTACGGAGCAGAAGAAACCGGTGAATCCTGGCGACGGCTCCTCTCCGGGATCAGGTTCAGGATCAGGCGGTTCGGGAGGCGGTTCTGTAACACCGCCGACAACGCAGCCTAACCCTCCTTCCACGGGTGGAAATACATCATTGCCCAACGTAATGACAGGTAAGGATCTGAATATAAGCGCTGCAGGTGGAGCAGTGGACCACATTACGGTGAAGGAAGAGGCGTGGAAGAAGGCAGTTGCCGGATTGTCTGCGAACGGGCAGCAGGAACTCATTATTCGGGCCCCTGAGTTGAACCGTGCCGCTGAGCTATCCCTTTCGGCAGCAGGTCTGAAGCAGGCGATGGAACGGAATTCGAATACGACCCTGGTGCTGGAGACTGCACTTGGAGCGTTCCGTCTTCCGGTAACGGCTCTGCATTTGGATGAGGCTTTGAAGTCTGTACAAGGCTCCGGCAGCATCCAAGTGAAAATATCCATGACCCCGGTTGGTAGCAGCGTGGTGGATGCTATGACAAGCAAGGCAGCTTCCATGGGCGCCGCGATGGCTGCGAATGGAGTACTTCAGTTTGGCGTAGCGGTTGGCGTGCCGGGCGCAGAGCAAGAAGTAAAGGATTTCGGGAAGCGTGTGGTCAGTCGCATCCTGCCGCTGCCGGCAGGAACAGCTCCGAATTCGGTCACTGCTGTAATCTATGACGCCGATGCAGGAACCTTCCGATTTGTACCGGCTGCAGCGACGACATGGAACGGTAAACCGGCCATCGAAGTGAAGCATGCCGGAAACGGCATTTATGCACTGCTGCAGTACAAGAAAACCTTTGCGGATCTAAACGGACACTGGGCGAAAGCGGAAATCGAATCTATGGCTTCCAAGCTTCTCGTGAACGGAGTTAACGCTAACTCGTACACACCGGGCAAGGTAATCACGCGAGCAGAGTTTACGGCTATGCTGGTCCGTGCGATGGGACTTAGTCCAGTTATCGAGAGCGGAGCATTCAAGGATGTCCAGGATGCCTCCGCGTATGCTGGCGAGATCGGCGCAGCGTTGCGTTACGGCTTGATCGAAGGCGGCACAGATGGTGTTTTCTCACCAAATGCCGGCATGACCCGGGCAGAAATGGCTGTGATGATTACCCGGGCTATGGAAGCGGTAAGTCCGACAAGCCTGCCAAACCAGGGTGCGAATGCTGGTAATGAATTCAAAGATCAGGCATCCATCCCTGTCTGGGCGGCTGCCCATGTAGCCAGTCTTACTAAGCAAGGCATCGTGCAGGGTGATAATCAGGGTAATTTCGGAGCACTCGATTCGGTTACCCGTGCACAAGCAGCACTTGTTCTGAAGCGGACTTTGGCAGCATTGAAGTTCATGAACTAAGCGAAGCGGGAATACATTAGAAATTATAAGACCGTCCTTAAGGTTGATCTGAAACCTTTCGGGCGGTTTTTTTATATCTAAGTCATTTGTGAGCGATTAAAGAGAAGTGTCCAGGCATCCGATAATTGAAGTAAGGGTTAAAATAACAATTGGATAAGGATGTGAGTTCATGCGCGTTGAGTTAGCATATACATACTGGAGTCCTGTGAAATCGAAGAAAGCCGAACCAGCCCAAGAAGGGTTTGAACAGCTGCTCCAGAAGAACAAAAAGGAAGAAGAGGGCAAGGGAAAGATGGTAACCGTTAGAGAAGGCGGTTATTTGCGTCAGTATATGGTTCGGCCGGATGGGAGCAAAATGCTATTAAGCGAGACGAAGCAGTTCGAGAGTGAAACCGCCGCCAGTTCAACAGATCTATCGATGTCGCTGCCTCGAGCAGGCGGAATGAGCCTCAATACCAAGGAAGCTCTCGATCTGTTATGCCTTCAGGCTGGGGCAGTCGGTACCCGGTCCATCTTCAAGGTATTCGATATAACATAAAAGGAAAATGGCAAAAAATCATACTGGTAACAAATCGATACTTGCTGTATAATTCTCAGTAAGTCTTGGTTGAACGTGAGATTTTTCATTGTATTTAAGTCTAATTTCATTTATTTTGAAAATAGATGTATTTACATGAAAGGATTCATGTTATAATTCAATTCATCAACTAAGCTTATAGGGATTATCGGTTAATTAGTATGGATGCATGACAAAAATAAAACATGAATATGGATCTTCGGGGTAAGGTGAAATTCCTAACCGGCGGTGATGGTTCGTTCCGGCGTGAACGAAACTCAGCCCGCGACTCGCTGCGTTCTGGCACGAACATGAATGCAGCGACTGACTTGGTGCAATTCCAAGGCCGACGGTAAAGTCCGGATGGGAGAAGATCAAAGATGAGTTTGCCGTAGATGGGAAATTTTCCATTCGACGCAGGCTTATTTGATCAGCCCCCGTATAAGTCGACACCTGTCGACAACGGGGGCTTTCTGCTAGTAAGACCTCCGTATTCAAGACAGGAGAGGGCAAGATGAGTAATATGAATACTGGAGTCAAGGTGAAACCCTATGATTCCGACGCACAGGCAAGTCGACGCTTTAAGGGAGGGTTCTGGCTCGTCGTTTTGGGAGCCGCCCTATGGGGCGTAGATCCGTTATTTCGGGTCATTCTGCTCAAGAATCTGACTTCAGCTCAGATCGTTTTGCTTGAACACATCATTATTTCGCTGATCGCAATCCCTGTATTGTGGAAGAACCGCGAGGAATTAAAAAGCCTTGGCTGGAATCATGTCGGCGCGCTGCTGTTTATATCCTGGGGCGGTTCGGCATTGGCAACCGTATTGTTTACGATGGGGCTGTCGAGCGGCAATCTGAATGCCGTCCTGCTGCTTCAGAAGCTGCAGCCGCTGTTTGCCATCATTCTAGCTAGCTTGCTTCTGAAAGAGAAGCTTCCGCGTCATTTCGGGATTCTGCTTATCATCGCTTTGGCGGGCACATATTTATTGACCTTCGGTTTAACCCTGCCTATTGGCCACTGGAATGAGTTTATTCAAGTTGGCAGCCTCTTGTCCTTAGGGGCAGCAGCGCTGTGGGGCGGTTCAACCGTGATGGGACGCCTGATGGTAGGCAAACTGAAATACGAGACGGTAACCTCGCTGCGTTTTGTGCTTGCATTGCCGCTCCTGACCGTCATTACGTGGAGTGAGGGGGCGGCATGGAATATGCCGGCATGGAATACCGGAGCATTTGCTCTGGTATCGCTGAACCTGATCGGCCAGGCATTGCTGCCGGGTCTCCTGAGCCTGCTGGTTTATTATAAAGGATTAACCACGACCAAAGCCTCTGTGGCAACACTTGCGGAATTGAGTTTTCCTATGGTGGGCGTGCTCATCAACTGGATCGTATTCCAACAGATCGTGACAGGTCCTCAGCTTCTGGGATTCCTGCTGATCTGGCTCGTGCTGTTTATCATATCCAGACAGCAATCCGAGGCTTCTCAACAATTATAATAATTTCATTAGTGCTTGCAGAAAGGCCGATCCGAATGGGATCGGCTTTTTTTGTCTTGCCTACAGCCCTTCATGCATGGAGAATACCTGAATATTTTATCCATAGCAAAAAAATGTATTGAAATTGTAGAAAACGTCCATTAAAATGAAACCAACTACCATACTAGTTATACTAGTATGGTGAAAGTGACTCTCTACATAGGTGGGAGAAGCAGCTGGTTCACTTTGTCAGTCAAACGTTCAAGATACGGGAGTCTATTTTTTGAACATAATTGTAAGCGTTTAACATTGGAGGGGGGATCAATAGAGGCCGGATATTACCCATTATTCTGTCGTACAGTAGCAGCCTGTTTATAGCCACAATAAATGAAAGCGATTTCATAACGAGTGTTGAATGGAGATGGATAATGAAATACGGCCGTATTCCATGAATGAAGAGGTATGAGAAGAGGCCATACGGAATGGAGTGAATAACGTCGATGGAGCCAAAAGTTGTAAATCATTCTTTGCCAGCAGTGAAAACAGCAAAGAAAACACCCAAACTTAAAACCGTCGCTGCCCTGGTCCGGAAGGATTGGCAGCTGTATTCCCTGTTGATTTTGCCGGTTATGTACCTGCTCATTTTTAAATACGGACCGATGATTGGCAACGTGATCGCTTTCAGGCGGTTTATGCCCGGAGGCAGCATCTATGGGGAGAAATGGGTGGGACTGCATTATTTCAAGATGTTTGTCCATGACCCTGCGTTCTGGAACGTGTTCAAGAACACCCTGCTTCTTGGTGCGTTGTCCCTGCTCTTTACGTTCCCGGTTCCCATCATCTTTGCACTGCTGCTGAATGAGGTGAAGAGCAAGCGATTCAAGAAATTCGTCCAGACGGCTTCTTATCTCCCGCACTTTTTGTCCATCGTCATCGTTGCCGGGATGATCCTGCAATTGACGTCGGTTAATGGCTCTGTTAACTCGCTTGTTGAGTTCTTTAATGGAGAACGAATCAATTTCATGCAGCGCGCCGAGTGGTTCCGGACGATCTATATCTCTTCGGAAATATGGCAGGGCATGGGCTGGGGCGCGATTCTGTATCTGGCCGCATTAACGACGATTGATGAATCGCTGTACGAGGCGGCGAGGATCGACGGGGCCAACCGCTGGAAGCAAACGCTGTTTGTCACGATTCCGGGTATCCTCCCGACAATTGTGACGCTGCTGATCCTGAATATGGGAGCGTTCCTGGCGGTAGGGTTCGAGAAAATATTGCTGCTGTACAATCCGGTCATCTATGAGACGGCCGACGTCATCTCGACTTACTTGTACCGGGTCGGTCTCGTATCAAACAACTTCAGTTATGCTACAGCCATCGGATTGTTCGAGTCCGTGATCGGACTTATATTGGTCTTCTCCGTGAATGCGATCTCGCGAAGACTGACGGATCGAAGCTTATGGTAAGGAGGGAGCACCTATATGAAGGAATCAAGATCCTATAAGGCATTCAAAGTGTGCAATGCCATTATTCTGCTGTTCGTTGTCTTCATCACGCTGTACCCCTTCCTGAACGTGGTTGCTCAATCCTTCAGCAGCGAGTCGTACATCAACTCAGGGAAGGTGAACTTAATTCCCAGGGGCTTCAATATCGATACCTACAAAACCGTGACCAAAGACGCCATGTTCTGGACGAATTACAAAAACACCGTCGTATACAGCGTGGTTGGCACTGCGATATCCATGTTCTTAACAACGATCTTTGCTTACGCCTTATCCAAGAAAAGGTTAGTAGGCCGCAAGTTTCTGACAATGTTTGCCGTGTTCACGATGTTCTTCAATGGAGGGCTGATCCCGAACTATGTGCTCATTAACAGCCTCGGCTTCAGCAACTCGATCTGGGCCATTGTAATCCCGGGAGCCATCAGCATCTACAACATGCTCATCATGAAATCCTTTTTTGAAAATATGCCGGAAGAGCTGGAGGAAGCCGCGGCCATTGACGGCCTGAACACCTATGGCATGCTGCTTCGGATCGTGCTGCCCTTAAGCAAAGCGGTGATCGCGACCATGGTCCTCTTCTATGCAGTCGGGCACTGGAACTCCTGGTTTCCGGCCTTTCTGTACCTGGATCAGAAGGGACTCTTCCCGGTCACGATTTATTTGCGGAACATGATAGCGGGCGCGACAGGCGTGACTTCCGCAGGCGCCACTTCTGCCGATAACTTGACGCAGATATCTGCCAATATCAAATCGGTGACCATGGTGCTGACCATTTTGCCGATATTGACGATTTACCCGTTCGTGCAGCGATATTTCGTAACCGGCATCATGCTTGGGTCCGTAAAGCAATAGGATCATCCATCGGATTGGCCATTATTGATACTTTGGGGGGAATAGGAAAATGAAAAAAAGTCCTCGTTCGTTTGCTGGCAAAGCTTTATTGATAACGTTGATTGTTGCGGTATTGGCGGCGTGTACCGATAAAACAGGCGGCAAAGAGGCCGAGAATCAAGATAAGGGCGCCATGGAAACTTACGCGGTAGGCGATACGTTCAAGGCGACGGAGCCCTTCGATCTTTCCATCCTTTACAGCGACCAGCCGGCTTATCCTTACAAGCAGGACTGGATGCTTTTTGGTAAACTAAAAGAAATGACAAACGTGACCTTGAAACCGACGATCGTACCGATGAGCGATTACAGTCAAAAGCGCAGTCTGCTGATTAGCTCCGGTGACGCTCCGCTGGTCATTCCAAAGACTTACCCCGGGGAGGAATCCGCGTTTGTGGCTTCCGGTGCGATTCTGCCGATTAGCGATTATATTGATCTGATGCCGAATTTCAAGGACAAGATCGAAAAATGGGACATGGAGAGCGAACTGGAGGGACTTCGCCAAGAGGACAAGAAATATTATGTGCTTCCGGGCTTGCATGAGGCGGTGTGGCCGGACTATACGCTGATCGTGCGTACGGATATTTTCGAAAAGCATAACATCGCGATTCCGACCACCTGGGATGAGCTGTATACGGCCATGAAGCAGCTGAAGCAGGAGTACCCGGACGTTACGCCGTTCTCCGACCGCTTCAAATTCAATAGTACGCTGAACATCGCGGCTACGGGCTTTGGCACCAAAGGCGGATGGGGCTACGGCAGCGGACTTACGTATGAGGAAGACACGGATGAATTTGTGTATACGGCAGTAACGGATGAATATAAGGACATGCTGGCCTACTTCCACAAGCTGGTGGATGAAGGACTGCTGGACAAAGAGAGCTTTACCCAGGATGACGATCAGGCTGTGCAAAAGTTCGTGACCGGCAAATCCTTCATCATTAACGGCAACTCCCAGACCGTGGTCCAGCACCGCAATGATATGGACAAAACGCTGGGCGAAGGCAAGTATGCAATCGGCAAAATCACGGTTCCCGGCGGCCCGGCAGGCCAGCTGATGTCCGGCAGCCGACTTGAGAACGGAGTGATGATCTCTTCCAAGGTGAAAGAGAGCGAGCACTTTAAAGCCATCCTGCAGTTTATCGACTGGCTCTATTACAGCGATGAGGGACAGGAATTTACGAAGTGGGGCGTCGAAGGCGTGACGTATACCAAGGAAGGCGGTGTACGCAAGCTAATGGACGACATTAACTACAACGGACTGAATCCGAAGGGCACGAAGGATCTGCGGATCGAGCATGGCTTCTCGGGCGGGGTGTTTGCATACGGCGGTACGACCGAACTGCTTCAATCCATGTTCAGCAAGGAAGAGCAGCAGTTCCAGAAGAGCATGAGTGAAACGAAAACCGTCGTGAAGCCGGAGCCGCCGATTCCGTACTCGGTCGAAGAACGTGAGCGAGTGACGCTTTTGAGTACGCCGCTGAAGGACTACACGGATCAGAACACGCTGAAGTTCATTCTGGGCGACCGCGATCTCGCCGAGTACGACAAGTTCGTGAAGGAGCTAGATAGCCAGGGCGTGGGACAATACCTGGAGATTGCGAATAAAACTTATAAAAATTATAAAGAGCAACAATAACCAACGGATCAACAGACTGCCGTTTCTTTATGGAAAGGCAGCCTGTTTGGAGGTTCGGACGGTCGCGATGATCCTGCAAGGTTAACGACAAGGAGGTTGTTCTAATTTGAGTGTGACCGTTCAAGACGTAATCAACCGATTAACAGAACCGGCGGGAAACCTTGAATCCACGGTGGACAGGATTGTAGCTGGAAGCGCGGATGCCGTCGTTCACGGCATTGCCGTCACGTTCGCCGCCTCGCATTCGGTTTTGCAGAGAGCCATACAAGCGGGAGCAAACCTTGTGATTACCCATGAGGGGGTATTTTACAGCCACCATGCGGATGGAGTGGAAGGGGTGCAGGCAAGTCCTGTCTACCAGGATAAAATAGACCTGATCCAATCCGGCAATCTAACGATTTACCGGTTTCATGATGCGCCTCACAGGTACGTTCCCGACATGATTACGCAGGGATTAGTTCAGGCGCTGGACTGGGAACCCTATATCGATAAGTACCTTCCGACAGCGGCCGTAGTCACACTGCCCGGAGAAATGACGGTTCAGGATATTGTGGAAGATATAAAAAGAAAGCTGAATCTTCCGTATCTTCGTTATGTCGGGAATCGAAGCCGAGCATGCTCGAGAATCGGCATTGTCGTCGGCTACCGGGGCGGAGGATCGCACACCATTCCCTTCTGCGTGAATGAGCGGCTGGATCTTCTTATCGCCGGCGAAGGCCCGGAATGGGAGACGCCCGAATATATCGGCGATGCAGCGGCCCAAGGCCGGAACCCGTCCATGCTCCTGCTCGGTCATGCCGCCAGCGAGGAGCCCGGCATGGCCTGCGTGGCCGAGCGGCTGCGAGAGCTTTTTCCGAAGATTCCCGTACATGATATACCGTCCGTGCCCTTGATTCAGGTAATATAGAGAGAGGATAACGTAAGCAAAAAGAACATTGAGCATAGGAGAAAGAGGTAACGATATATGTCAACAGAGCAAAAGATTAAAGGCTCTACCAGGGAATATTCATATCAACTACTGAAGGACCGGATATTCCATCTGGAGCTGGAGCCGGGTACGAAAATCTCGGAAAAGGAAATTGCGGATGAATTGAACGTCAGCCGCACTCCAGTCCGGGAAGCGTTCATGAAGCTTGCCGAGGAGGAACTGCTCGACATCATTCCGCAAAGCGGGACAATCGTATCCCGTATTAATCTCAGGCATGTTGAGGAAGGCCGGTTTATCAGGGAGAAGATCGAGAAGGAAATCGTGGCGCTCGCCTGTGAGTTTTTCCCCGAAGAGTTCCGTTTCCGTCTGGAAACCAATATTGCGCTTCAGGACGTATGCGCAGGCAACCATAATTTCTATAAGCTGTTTGAGCTGGACGAGGAGTTCCATCAAATTCTGTTTGAGGGTACGGGCAAAGAACGGACCTGGAAGATGCTGCAGCAATTGAATATTCATTTCAACCGTCTGCGGCTGCTTCGCCTGTCCAAGGACTCCAACTGGGAGAATATCATCTCGCAGCATAAAGAAATATATCAGCTGATCGTCCATAGACAAGCGGAGCAGGCCATGAACGTGATGGAGCGTCATCTGCGTCTTGTCGTTGTGGAGCAGGATATTTTACGCGAGAAGTATCCGCATTATTTTATTTAACATTAAAAAACAATGACCCGCAGGAGAGTCACTTGGGATCAAGTGAGCTGCCTTGCGGGCCATTTTTCATTAGATCGATCTGCGGATGACACGGTCAAGCATTTGGGCCACGTGGGATGGACCTTGATCCAGATCCTGTTGATCCAGGGTTACCCAGGAATGCTGTTCATCCATATCGAGTGATCGCTGGAGCCAGCCTGAAACGCCTCTGCCTCTGCGGTCGACTTCAACCAGAATGGAAATCCCGTCCTGCTCCGGATAGAGGATCAATTCAAGCTCTGTGATATGGCCGGCATAGGAGGAGCCAGGATAAAATTCAATTTCTTGCACAAATGGAACACCCCGGCCTAATCTAGGATGATATTCGCATGTTGCTATTTTGAAGCTGAAGCCAAGGGCTTCCACGGCGTCAAACACAACGGATGCGTCCGCGTTCGGTTCAACGTCGATGAAATCACGATCCTTCGGATCGATGGCATTATCGATATCAAGTCCGGTATGGATCCATACTGGCTGCCGTGAAATGGTGAGCGGTGTTTCTAACGGCAGGGGAAAAGAGAATGGTATTTCCTGTTGATCGCCAGGCTTCAATGTGAGGCGGCTGGAGACATTGATTTTGGCAAGGGTATAGGATTCTATGTATTTCTTGTCGTCGCTTTCCTTGGTATATTCCGTCATCACTTTCAGGTAAATGCGATCGACCGTCTGCTCTACGTTCCCTCCCTTAATGTGAATGATGCCGCGTACTTCTTCACCCGGATAATAGGAGGATTTTTCGAGATGCGTATCGATCTGGGCTGCTCCAATTCCTACACTGGCTAGCATTTTGTTAAAAAACGACATAAAAGATACCTCCATATGAGAATGTATGATAATGGAATTATACGCTGGAATATCACCTCTGGTTTCCGAATTACAAAAATATTTTTTTGCGGTTTTATGCAGTGAAGATATTGACGCCAAGGAAGCAGAGGAACATCGATGAAATCGGGTAAAAGAACACGGCCCGTTAGCATTCGCAGGTTCAGCATGGTATATTGGACACGATACCATTAAGGATGGAGAAATCAAGGCATGAGCGAACAACGACGTTCCGGACAAGGAACCAAAAACAACAAATCAACTGCATACGGAAAGAAGCCGGGTGAGCGGACTGCAGTGAACCAAGCTGGGGCCAAGTCGGCTTTTAAGCGTGAACATAGGAAGAACAAGGATTCGTTATCGGCTTCATCGTATTCGAAGGCGAAACCGTCCGATAAATATAAGCAAGAAGTACGCGGGCCAAGGCCTTCATCCGGACGTGAGCACGCGGATGAGCTGCAAGCCGGCGACATTATAGTCGTTACGATCAAACGGCTTGGGATTAACGGCGAAGGAGTCGGTTATTACCGCCGCAAGGCAGTGTTTATTGACGGAGCGATCACGAACGAAGTCGTCAAAGCCGAGGTAAAAGAGGTCCAGCCTAAATTTATTAAGGCACAGCTGGTAGAAGTGGAGAAGCGTTCGCCTCACCGGATTGAGCCTCCTTGCCCGGTGTTTGGTATTTGCGGCGGATGCCAAATTCAGCATATCTCTTATGAGGGACAGTTGCAGGCCAAGACGGATATCGTGCGTGAAGCATTCAGCCGATACGCAGGACGTGACGACGTGAAGTTTAAGCCGATTCTCGGAATGGAGCATCCATGGAATTACCGGAATAAAGCGCAGCTACAGCTGAAACGGAAGGGCCATGAAGTGATCGCAGGGCTCTATGAAGCGGACAGCCATACAATTGTGGACATTAGCGGCTGCCCGATTCAGCACCCGAAGGTGAATGAAGCGGTGGAGAAGGTCAAATCCGTCCTCGAAGAATTGCGGATTCCGCTGCACAAAGAGAATGGAAACAAGGACGGCGTACGGACGATTGTGGTTCGCCACGGCTTCCAATCCGGGGAGATTCAGGTGACACTGGTCACGGCCGGAAGCAAGCTGCCAAGGCAGGACGATCTCGTTCGTCTGCTGCGCCTTACCATTCCGGAGGTGAGCGGGATTTCACTCAATATCAATCCGAAGAAAACCTCGCTCATCTTCGGAGACCGGACGATCTCTCTGTGGGGAGCCGAGAGCATGCAGGAATCGCTGAGCGACCTGCAATTCTCGCTGTCGCCGAGAGCGTTCTTCCAGCTGAATCCGCAGCAGACGGTCAAGCTGTATGAGTCGGTCCGGGGGGCAGCCGGATTGACGGGGAAGGAAACCGTCATCGACGCCTACTGCGGAACCGGCACGATCGGGCTGTGGCTTGCGCCTTATGCCCAAGAAGTACGGGGGATCGAGACGATCCCTGAAGCCGTCGAGGATGCCAAGGCCAATGCGCAGCGAAATGGACGTGCTAACGCGAGCTTCCACGTCGGCCAGGCAGAGGAACTGCTGCCGCGCTGGGTCAAGGAGGGCATGAAGCCGGACGTCATCATTGCCGACCCACCGCGCACCGGCCTGGACCCGCGCTTCTTGGAGACAGTGCTCCGCACCAAGCCGAAGCGGTTTGTGTACGTTTCTTGCAATCCTTCAACCCTGGCGAAAGATTGCAAGGTTCTGCTGGAGGGCGGTTATGAGATCGAATGGGCACAGCCGGTAGATATGTTCCCGCAGACAAGCCATGTGGAGGCGGTAACGTTGTTGGTGAGGAAAGAATAGATGAGATGTGACAGTGTTGCTCAAAGTTATACGGCGTGGTGGGTATCGCACATAATTGTATGAGGGGGGAATCTAAATTGGCAAAGGAATTGTCAACAGAGCAACGTGAAGGGCTACTCCATACATTGAAAGCCCGTTATGAGAAAAACATGAACCGCCATATAGGCCTGGAATGGGCTGACGTACAAGCCAAGCTCGTAGCAAATCCTGAAAAGCTATGGTCGCTCCATGAGATGGAAATAACCGGCGGAGAGCCGGATGTTGTAGGTCATGACAACCAGACGGGCGAATACATTTTTTATGATTGTTCAGCGGAAAGTCCTAAAGGCCGCAGGAGTATTTGTTACGACCGTGAAGCGCTGGAATCAAGAAAAGAACACAAACCGAAGAATAGTGCCGTTGAAATGGCAACCGCCATGGGCATAGAGTTGCTATCGGAAGAACAATACCGGGAATTGCAAAAGCTTGGAAATTTCGATTTGAAAACATCGAGCTGGGTGGTAACACCTGCCAGTATTAGAAAACTCGGCGGAGCCATTTTTTGTGATCGCCGCTACGACACTGTCTTCGTGTACCACAATGGAGCGGAATCATACTATGCTGCCAGGGGATTCCGTGGCTCGCTAAGGGTCTGAATTTTGAAGGGGTTTTAATAGGGGATTCCATACCACCGCGGTCGACAACCCCCCTTGTCTATGATATGGTAGCAAGTAATTAGGCATTTCGTTCCCATGGGACGAGGTGCCTTCTCGCATATATAAAAGCGTTTTACATTAAATGTCTATCTGGAGGTGATGCAATGGTGCTCCTACTTTCCCCGCTACGGGGGGAGAAATCCGTAGTTCATTATGGATGATTGATGGTGAGTGCACCCAAAATAACGATAATTTGAGGAGTGTTGTTGAGATGAGAGTAAATTTACGAGCAGAAACGCGCGCCGCGATGAACAAAACCGGACTTAAGCAGCTTCGTCTTTCGGGGCGAATTCCGGCAATTGTATTTGGCACAGGGGAAGAGAATATGATGATTCAACTGTCCGCCAAAGAATTTGGCAAATGGGCAAGGAACGGCAAAGGAGGAATCCTTGAGCTTCGTTTTGACGATCGGGAGCCGCTTCCGGTTTTGCTGGAGTCGGTTCAGCGTGATCCAATCACTCGTGAATACATCCATGTCGACTTTTTACGTATTAATATAAATGAAGTTGTGCGCACGAGAGTGAATCTCGATTACATCGGTACCGCCAAGGGAGCCAAACTTGGAGGAGTCGTCCAAATACAAAGCACGTTCATCGAGATTGAGTCGTTCCCGGACCGTATTCCTGCCACCATTCCTGTTGAAATCAGCGAACTGGAGATTGGGCATTCTTTACATGTCGGGGACCTTAAACTGCCCGACGGCGTCGTGCTGATCTCTTCGGCAAACGAACTGCTCGTGTCGGTGGTGACACCGAAAGTCCAGTCGGAACAACCGGAGGCTATGTAACTTCTGCTGCCGGCGATTGCTTCCCGATATTCCATCGGGAAGTAATCGCCGTTTTTTTTGCTTAAAACCTTGAACAGAATCCGGAACTTTCCATCAAGAGAGACTAGGCTTGGCCGTCATTATTATTGTACACTCAAGTCATGTGGAGTGCGGCCTGCCGCTTACCCGGCAGCTGCATACTAAGCCAATGAAGGAAGTGTCGAACCATGAATGTGGAATCCGTAATGTCGGAGCTTGAAGCACTCGGCAAGGAACGGCTCAAGAAAATGTACCTGTCCAATGGGGCGCGTGAACCGCTCTTTGGCGTAGCAACAGGCGCCATGAAGCCGATTGCCAAGAAAATCAAAATCAATCAGCCTTTGGCTGAGCAGCTTTACGCCACCGGAAACTATGACGCCATGTACTTTGCCGGCATCATTGCAGACCCTAAAGCGATGACGGCAGCGGATTATGATCGTTGGATGGATGCGGCCTATTTTTATATGCTGTCCGATTATGTGGTTGCCGTAACGTTGGCAGAGGCGGATATCGCGCAAGACGTTGCTGATCAATGGATCGCAAGCGGTGAAGAGCTTAGAATGTCGGCGGGGTGGAGCTGTTACTGCTGGCTGCTCGGAAGCAGACCCGATCGTGAGTTCCCGAAAAGTAAAATCTCGGCCATGCTCGAACTGGTGGAAAAGACCATTCACGAGTCTCCGGACCGAACGAAATCCGCGATGAATAACTTCATGTACACTGTAGCCGCATCTTATTTGCCGCTCCATGATAAGGCGGTTGAGACCGCAAAGGCCGTAGGACCGGTAGAGATGAAGCGGGGCGATAAAAGCAAGTTCCTGAACGCTTCCGAAAATATTAGAAAAGAAGTTGAGAGAGGGAAGCTTGGTTTCAAACGCAAGTATGTAAGATGTTAAACCATTCGTTAGTTTTAATTGGCGAGGCAAGCGGGATTCTGACGGAATGTTTCGATTGCGGTGCGATGCAGGCGATACTCGGCCGGACAACTTTACATATTCGCGTTGTTTAATAAACGGCTGGAAATGAACGCTGATCTCGTTTATGAAACCTATTAACCTGTGAAATGCTCTTCTGTCAAGAAAGTGGACACCTTTAGAAGTTAAGCTGCATTCTCGTAGTAGAGCTGTTCAA
>NZ_PDHM01000006.1 GCF_002573715.1 Paenibacillus sp. EZ-K15
ATAAAGATTTGTCCTGGTATGTATAGAGGGGTATTGGATATGACAGATAATTTTTGGCGTGATTTACCGCGGCCTTTTTTTATACTGGCGCCCATGGAAGATGTGACGGATGTTGTGTTTCGTCATGTTGTAAGTGAAGCAGCCAGACCGGATGTGTTTTTTACGGAGTTTGCGAATACAGAGAGCTATTGTCACCCGGAGGGGAACCACAGTGTGCGCGGACGTTTGACTTTTACAGAGGATGAACAGCCCATGGTAGCCCATATCTGGGGAGATAAGCCGGAATACTTTCGTCAAATGAGTATCGGCATGGCGAAAGAAGGGTTTAAAGGCATCGATATTAATATGGGTTGTCCTGTAGCGAATGTAGCAGAGAACGGGAAGGGAAGCGGGCTGATCTGCCGTCCCGACATTGCAGCGGAACTTATCCAGGCCGCCAAAGCCGGGGGACTGCCCGTCAGTGTAAAAACAAGGCTCGGTTTTAGTAGCGTAGACGAATGGCGCGACTGGTTAACCCATATTCTGAAACAAGACATTGTGAATCTGTCCATTCATCTGCGGACAAGAGATGAGATGAGTAAAGTCGACGCTCATTGGGAACTGATTCCGGAGATTAAGAAACTTCGTGATGAGGTGGCTCCAGACACACT
>NZ_PDHM01000026.1 GCF_002573715.1 Paenibacillus sp. EZ-K15
CTCCAATAAAGTGTTTGACTTGCTCATTTCTTAACTGACGAGAATTGTTCAATTCTCTATTTCAACGTCCCACCGAAGTGGTCCGTTTTACTCACTCGTTGTTCAGTTTTCAAAGATCAATCTGTGTTTCTTGTTCGTCGTCCGCATCTCAGCGGCGACTTTTATAATATATCATACTCCCTATCAACTTTGCAAGTACTTTTTTTAAAAAAGTTTTTTGAAGTTTGTTTTGAAGTTTGATGGCCGCCGGTTGGCGGCATCACCTTCGAAAAGGAAGCGAAAATTAATTTACCATATACTCAGCCAGTTAGTCAACACTTTTTCGCGAAATTAATGTTTGATTTGCGGAAACTTCCCGTTACGCGCATATTTGGAGAGTTCTTTCTGCGGGGCAAACCGGGCATACATGCGAAACACCGTTTTATATCGGTTAGCTATAGCCTGCCTGATGTTTTGGTCCAATCGTTGGTCGCTCAAATCCAGCAGCATCTCATCCAGTTCTTTTCGCAGTACATAATCAAGCTCTTTGCACTCTTTTTCATTGAATAGCATTCCCAGCATGATAGGACCTCCTTATATAGTTAAGCGAACATGTAACGTCACTTCAATCGGATTAAAGCTGCTCTTGCCTATGTAAAGGTGATTAACCGTATTGGCGGGATCTCTAAACCGAATGTATGCTGTCTGCACATTATGATGAACGCCCTGTCCACGCAGCTCTCTCTTTACTCTGCTAAGCTGCTTTATTAGGTATGCACATTTTCAGGGAAAATTATGACATCAGCCACAACGTAATTGTACTTTCGATCATTGCGGCGACGAGCAGCAGCACGACAACCCATACGGAAGCAGTACCCAGCTTGCGCCAAAATCCGCGCCACTCCGCGCCTATCCCGCTTCTGCGCTCGCCCGACGCCGTGACACTTCTTAATACCAGCCCGCCAAAAGCAAGACCATATCCGCAAGCAATCACTATGACCGGGATCTCGATGATCCCATGAGGCAGCAGCCCTTTCACAATCAGATCAAACAGACTTTCTCCGCTCTCCCCCACGACTTTCACTAAGAAACCAATCACCATACCATTGATGATCAAGAAGAAGAACGGTATCACACCAAGCAGCAAACCTGAGAACATGACCAACACACTCTTAATGCTGTTGTTAAGAAAGATAAAGACAAAGAAGCTCCATTCCGGATGATCGGAGGAACCGAGCTGCTGGCTAATCTCCCCTAATCCTTGAAGCTGGCCTAGAAGGAATTGCTCGAACCCCTCTGAGCTTGCTCCCGCCACAATTCCGGCTATAAATAAAACCGTTGCCAAGAGCAATGCCTTCCGGATGGATCTTAAATCTCTGAGAAAAATGCTAAAACGTAACATTCGTAACCTCCTAAATTGGTATAACTCACAAGTACGAGCATATGTTGAAAGTAAACAAGCTATTGCACAATGAAGGGAGAGGGGCGCACGTATTATGAATTCTTTTTATGTATTCAACGGCAGAAAGATTAAGCGGTTTTTCTTTGTCCTTGCCGCGGCGATCTTTGCAATCGGCGTTATTTATGTGGAGAGTGACAACATCTCGGTCTTCTCCGAGAACAACCCGTCAGCGATTTACAGCGTGTCTACGGACAAGAAACAAATCGCGTTAACGTTTGACATCAGCTGGGGCGAAAAACGCGCAGAGCCTATTTTACAGGCCTTAAAAGACAATGGAGTTCAAAAAGCAACCTTCTTTCTATCTGCCCCATGGAGCAAAACGCATCCCGATATTGTGAATGCCATTAAAGAAAACGGGTATGAAATCGGGAGCCATGGCTTCAAGCACGATAATTACAGCACACTCACCGATGAGGAAATACGCAAGCAGATTTCTTCGGCACATACTATTTTAACCGCAATGACCGGACAAGAACCCAAATTAATACGAATGCCTAACGGGGATTTTGACAAAAGAGTGCTCGGTATAGCCCAAAGCCTTAACTACACGGTGATCCAGTGGGATACCGACTCCAGGGATTGGAAGAATATCGGCGTCGACAAAATTGTGGACCGCGTCGTCTCCAAAGCGCATCCGGGAGACATCGTGCTGATGCACGCCAGTGACTCTGTGAAACAAACCCATGAAGCACTCCCTCTCATCATCAAGGAACTTCGTAATAAAGGATATGAGTTCGTTACGGTAACCGACCTGCTTCAACAGGGCAGCACCCAAGGCACCGAGGTTCGTGATCACGCATCATTGCAGAAGAGCATCGAGGATGCAGGCGGACTATAGACTCCCGGGAGAAAGGCCCTGTAATTGAATAATGCTTAACAAAAAAAGAGCTAAGGTGTTAGCTCTTTTTTTCGTCTTGTGTAACTTTATGAAGCGTCAGAATTTGGTATGCATTACAGATCAGCAATGGTACCACCATAAAGATCGTGGCATTGCTGACTCCAATTTGCAGTACACCGATAATCTCCACAATGGAAATAGCCATCATAAAGAAGAGGGTCGGAATCCATGCATTAGCATTTGTACTCTTCACTTTGAGATAAGCAACAACAACGGCAATCACCAAAATGGAAATACCCAAAATCAAATCTTGCTGCAAGCTAGTGGATCCGCCCACAAAGGTACGGAAGAACATCAGCTCCAGCAAGGCAAGAACAGCCAACACAATCTGAATGTATTGCCAAGTCTTCCTGCGGAATATGCCTATCCCCATATAATTCAAAGTCAGGTATGCAAAAAAGCCCATCTGGGAATATACGCTCACCAGTGCCCCAGAGCCCAACAAAATCAGCGGGTATATTAATAAATCGGCCAATCCCGTGAATTCGATCGCGCCATTAAACAACTGTAGGATCAGACCTACGATTAATGCCGCCACTGCCCCAACGAGCAGCGTTTTCAAAAACAATTTAGACCACTTTCGTAAGCTCAACTAACTTCCACCCCCACAGATCATTATTTTACCAACGTTCACAATAAAAAACCATTCTGAATCCGACATATTTCTGCAAATCCATCACATACTATGCGAAGAACCGTAAGAAAAACATCTATCGGCGTACTTTCACAGAAGACAAACCCGCATGCAGAGGATGTTTTTCTTACGATTATCGAATTTGTTCGGCTTCGCTGAAAACTTATAAATTCAATGATTTTGAAAAAAGGAGGACAACGGTAATGAAATGGCCGTTATTTCGTTTATGTATTATCGTCTTCGTTGCTGCCGTGGTGCTTACCGCTTGTGGTACAGAACAAAGTTCGTCCCCGCAGCTCGGATATAAAGAAATCAAATCCATGGTGGTCGACATTCTGAAAACCGACGAAGGTAAAAAAGCGGTAGAGGAAGCGCTTAGCAGCGGATCCGGTTCCTCCGGCGGGGGCGGCTCGATGGGGATGCGGATGATGTCCGCCCAATCGGGGGATCAAATTCGGATGGCTGTAAAGGATACACTGGTGTCGGAGGAGTATAAAAAAGAAATTGAAAAGATTATGACCGATCCGAAATTCGCTGGTGATTTTGCCAAAGCCATCAATTCCGAGAGCAAGCAGCTGCATATGCAGCTCATCAAGGACCCGACGTATCAAAAATCGATTCAGGATATGTTAAAGTCTCCCGATGTAATGAAATCGTTTCTTGAATTGACCAATACCCCGGACTATCGCAAACAGTCCATGACCGTGATGCAGGAAGCTATGCAGAATCCGCTATTCCGCATGGAGGTAATGGAACTGCTCAAAACGGTTGTGAAAGACGAACTTCAGCCTAAAGTGGAGAAGAAAAAACAAGACGGAGGGCAAGAAGAGCAAGGCGGTGGTGGTGACGGTGGCGGCGGTGGCGACGGCGGTGGCGGTAATGAAGAAGGCAGTGGCAGTTAGGCCATTTTTCATAAACAAAACAAGCTCCCTACACAGGGAGCTTGTTTCATAATATGGATATATAGACCTCGTCTAAACGGATTCCTCAAGCTTGGCTGCAATTCTTGCAGCTATCTCATCGTAGATCCCTGCGCTCTCGGTACCTGCCTTATACACAGATGGGGAGAAATCCGGCTCCGAAGGGTGGTTATCCGGCGCTCCTAATGGAAGCTGCGCAAGGAGCTCGGTATGAAGCGTCTCGGCAAGCTCCCCTCCGCCTCCACGACCAAATACATAATCCTTCTCCCCGCCATGGGAGCAGACATAGTAGGACATATTCTCTACGACGCCCAAGATTTCATGATCGGTCTGCAAGGCCATCGCACCCGCTCTGGCAGCAACAAAAGCCGCCGTAGCATGCGGGGTGGTTACAATGATCTCTTTGCTCTGGGGAATCATCTGATGCACGTCAAGAGCTACGTCCCCTGTTCCTGGCGGCAGGTCCAGCAGCATGTAGTCCAGATCCCCCCAAGCGACATCCGTGAAGAATTGACGCAGCATTTTGCCAAGCATAGGTCCGCGCCAAATCACCGGACTATTCTCACGGATGAAGAAGCCCATGGACATTACCTTGACACCAAAACGCTCAACCGGATGGATGACGCCCTCTTCGGTTACGGATGGCCCCTCTTCAATGCCCATCATGTCCGGTACGCTGAAGCCGTAAATATCCGCGTCAATCAAACCGACCTTCTTGCCTTGGCGTGCCAAAGCTGCAGCTAGATTCACTGTAACAGTGGATTTACCGACGCCGCCTTTGCCGCTTGCAATCGCAATGAAATGAACGCCGGACTGCTCGCTAAGAAGCGTATTCTGCTCCATGCCGGCAGCATGCCCTTTTGTCAGCTTCTCGCGATCGTTAGCTTCCTCCTGGGCTGCTCCGCTAACGGCATTGTCTAGAGGACGCATGCGGATATGGATATCCTCCGCCCCCATAGCTTCAAGAATTTCTCTGATCTGCGCTTCCAGGGAAGCGCGTACATCTTCACTACTGTAAGTCACGGATAATCGGACCGTGCGTTCCTTTACAACAATATCTCGAATACGCTGGAGCTCCATCAGGCTCTTCCCGGTTTCGGGATCGCGTAAAGGCTGGAGTATCTCCTGGACCGTTTCTCTAGTCAGCATATAAGCACCTCTGCTCTATGTAATGGAATAGACAATGTTTCGATATTTCCTGTCCATTATACCATTACTCTGCAGCTTGTGACGACTCGCTGGCGGACTCTCCGGAGGTATACCGCAAAATGCCATTATATACGGAAGCTGCGACCTTTCTTTGATACTTCTCATCACGCAGCAATTCGGATTCCTCGGGATGGGACAAGAAACCGACCTCTACCAGTGCAGATGGCATGCGTAGGGCTTGAAGCAAAAATATTTTGTCATCCGTTTTGGCCAGACGCTGCGTATTCTCCAGGTTATGTCTGATTTCAGCCTGAATCAATTCGGCGAGTTTTTTACTCTCCCCGTTATTCGGAGGAAAAAAGGTCTGCGCCCCTCTCCACCGATTAGATGGAATACTGTTCAGATGCATGCTGATAAACAGATCCGCTTTACTATCCTCGATCATCCGCACACGTTGTTTGAGGTCTTCCGTTTTACGCTTGGAATACCCCTTTGTGCTTTCTGCAGCCAGGTCGTAGTCTCCTTCTCTTGTCATAATCACGAGCGCACCTGCCTGCTGCAAATAATCACGCAAATACAAGGTGATGGCCAGGTTTACATCCTTCTCTATAACACCTTGTCGGCTTACCGCCCCGCCATCTGGCCCGCCATGTCCTGCATCAAGGGCAATGACTTTACCGGCAAGCGGCAAACTCCAGGTATTCGACGTTTTGGCAGAGGGGATTTCGTATGTCACAACGATAATGAGCAGTGCCAGAAGCACAACTCCAATCAGGGTCTGCTTGATTCTCTTCAACGATATCCACACCGTAACCTTGTCCGTTCTCCGCCTGGACATAACAAAACCACCTCGTCCCATGAGTTGTTCTACTCCATCATATGGGACAAGGTGGCTAATTATGCCTTGGTTATACCGTAATCTGCTCTTTCATCCCTTCGATCAGTACTTGCGCGACTTCCGGGCGCGTAAATTCCGGTGGCGGGCACTGCCCTTCGCGAAGCAAGCCACGGACCTTCGTACCGGATAAAGTCAGATGATCTTCCTTAGGATGCGGGCATGTTTTGCTTGAGGCCATGTTTCCGCAAGTGGTGCAGAAGAAGCTGTGCTCGAAGAACAGCGGGGTAATACCCAACTCTTCTGCAGTGAAATTTTTGAAAATTTCCTGTGCCTCATAGGTGCCGTAGTAGTCACCGACTCCTGCGTGATCCCGGCCCACGATAAAATGGGTGCATCCATAGTTTTTACGAACCATGGCATGGAATATGGCTTCCCTAGGACCCGCATAACGCATGGCAGCCGGAAATACGCCCAAGAAGGCGCGATCGGCGGGATAGTAGTTCTCCAGCAAGGTCAGATAGCTCTTCATTCGCACATTGGCAGGAACGTCATCCGATTTGGTCTCTCCTACAAGCGGATTGAGGAATAGTGCATCTACGATTTCCATTGCACTCTTCTGAATATATTCATGTGCACGGTGAACCGGATTACGTGTCTGAAAGCCGACAACCGTATTCCAGTCCTTGGCTTTGAACTGTTCACGAGTCTCTGCCGGATCAAAATAAAACTCGCCAAACCGTTCCGGCTGTGGACGATTCAGTACTTGGATCGGCCCGCCTACATAGGTCGAAGGACGTTCAAAAAGCTTCTTCACGCCTGGATGCTCCGGATCATCCGTCTTAAATACTTGAACAGCCTCGACTTGCTGATCCACCTGGTAGACGCTCTCTACATCGATAACGCCATAGACGACACCATCTTCTTCGCCTACAAGTGCCGCCTTCTCGCCGACGACAAGTTTAGCCGCTGTAAACTCATCAACAGCCAGTGTGACCGGTATGCTCCAGACCGTACCGTCCGATAAACGCATAGAGGAAACCACAGACTTGTAATCCTGCTCGTTCAGAAATCCTTGCAATGGCGAAAATGCCCCGACCCCGATCAAATCCAGGTCCGAGATGCTCCAAGCGTTTACAGGGATCTTATGAAGAGTGTCGACCTGTTTCAATAGATCTTCACGCTCTGCTCCTTGGGCTACCCGCTGTACCAGCGTACCGCCATGAGGGAGTATGGCTGTCATGAATAATTCCTCCTTCTTATGCTGTAACTGTACGATCCTAAGTCAATCATGATTGGTTTATTTATGAAGTCCGCATTCCGTCTTCTCATGGCCTGACCAGCGTCCAGCACGTGGATCTTCTCCTGGCATCACCTGTCGCGTGCAATATTCGCAGCCAATACTCGGATAATTCTGATCATGCAGCGGGTTGTAGATGATATCGTTAGCTCGAATGTAGTTCCACACATCCTCGCTAGTCCAGCCTGCGATCGGATTGAACTTCACCAACCCGAACTTGGTATCGTACTCAATCTTCTTCGAATTAGCTCGGGTAGGCGCTTGATCTCTTCGTATCCCTGTAATCCAAGCCTCATATTGAGACAGAATCCGAGTCAATGGTTCTACCTTTCGGATGTTGCAGCACTCAGTCGGATTGACGCTCCATAATGCTTCACCATGCTGAGCCGCTTGCTCTTCCGGCGTAAGGAGCGGAGAGACCCGCACGAATTCCAGGCCATAACGTTCGGCCATACGATCCCGCGTTTCGTATGTTTCTTTGAAATGAAAATCGGTATCCAGATAAAAAATATCCGTCGACGGGCTAATCTTTTGAATCATATCCACCAATACCACATCTTCTGCTCCAAAGCTGCAAGCAAACGTTATATTGGGAAATGTCTTGATCGCAAATGCGATGACTTCCTCAGCTGATGCATGCTCAAGCTCTTCTGCTTGCACTCGGATCAAATCCTCTTTCTCCAGCAAATTCATGATTGGATGCCTCCCCCGATATTAATCCCGATAATCCTACTGAAATAATATGAATTAAATACAGTATAAAACATTCCTAATAAATGTCAACCATCAAATCGATACCATGAAAAACGAAAAAACCCTTCCTGCATAAGCAGAAAGGGTCTTCTTTCTCTTCGATGTCCAAACATTTTGACAAATACCAATCCTAGTCTGTTGTTGCCACCGATACCTCTTTAGCTTTAGTAGCAGCTCCGGCACTTTTCCCTTCCGAGTCCTCGGGTTTGGGAGCAGGCGTCTGATTCGACGTCCGCAGCGGAATTTCTTTCAAGAAGAATACGAGCAGCAATGCAACGACGAGAACTAACGTGCCTGTGAGAAACACCATCGATAATGTATCTCCAAGTGCATCGCGAATACTGTCGATCATTTGCATGAATAAAGGCTGTACATCAGCAGGAAGACTTGCCTGCGTCTGCTCAATCAGCGGTTTATTCATCAGTGTCTGTGGATTGGCGAAGGAGAGCATCTGCTGGGCTAGTTGCGGATCCACAGCGCTAAAATCCGGTGCATTAGCCGACTGAAGAGCATCCTTCAGGTTCTTCGTCAGGTTATTCGACATAACCGTACCCATAACCGCGATCCCGATGGTACCGCCAAGATTACGGAACAATTGAGATGATGCCGTTGCTACACCAAGATCTTTGTGGGATACCGCATTTTGCGTAGCCAGCGAGAATACCGGCATACCCAAACCAAGACCAATACCGAAAATAATAGTACTAACCACAGTGAGCCAGATGTTGTCCATGAACACCATAATTCCCATGCCGACCATCATAATTGGAACTCCAAGAAGGGCGTAACGTTTATACTTACCACTCTTAGCAATAAGCTGACCTGCTATGGCACTCGTACCCATCATGAAAACCGACATCGGTATGGTTACATATCCCGCATAGGTTGGTGAAATACCAAGTACACCTTGAACGTAGAAGGAAATATAAATCATGGCGCCCATCAGACCGAAGTTCATAAAAAATCCAATCAGATTGGAAACCGTAACAACACTATTTTTGAACAAACTAAGCGGCAGTACCGGCTCCTTCGCTTTCATCTCAACAAGGATAAAGATGATGGCTGATACGACCGAAGCCGCTATGAGGCCGATAATTTCCGGTGATCCCCAAGGATATTCCGTACCTGCCCAAGAGAAGGCAAGCAGTAAAGGAACGATCGACGTTGTAAGGAACAGGGAACCCAGATAGTCAATGGACTGACCAGGTTTGCGCTCGACCTTGGGAAATAACGTCCAGATCATGATAAAGGCTACTACACCCAGCGGCAGGAAGATCCAGAATAACCAACGCCATTCGATGTTATCGACCAGGTATCCGCCCAGCGTAGGACCAAGGACACTGGAGAAACCGAATACCGCTGTCATCAGCCCCATCCACTTGCCACGTTCCCGCGGTGGGAATAAGTCACCGACCGACATAAATGCCGTTGACTGAATAATACCGGCACCTATACCTTGAATACCACGATAAAAAATGAATTGGTACACGTCTGTTGATGTACCCGTTAGGAAAGCCCCTAACATGAAAAATAATATACCTATCAAAATAAACGGCTTACGTCCGAACATGTCGGACAGCTTACCTACCAGTATGGTTGCGATCGTTGATGTTAACAAATAAATATTGATGGTCCATGTGTAATAATCCATGCCATCCAGAATGGCGATAATCCGCGGCATTGCGGTGCTCGTTATCGTCTGGTTAATGGCTGCGAAGAACATCGCAGCCATGATTGCTATCATAATTGAAACTTTACGTTTAAGCGTTAAATGCTCCATGCTCTATGCTCCACCTCTACCCTTTGTTGTGATTGTCTTTATCTAGGTTTGACAGCATCAAGGAGAAGATTCTTCTCAAATGCTGAATGTCTTCCTCAGCGAGGATATTAAAAAATCCCTGAATCATTTCCTTCTGATCCTTCTTCACTTTCCTAATTACATCCAGACCCGGCTCCAAGAGTGTAATGTTGACAACTCTCCGGTCATCCTCAGCACGCTCTTTCTGTAAGTATCCTTCCGCAACCAATTTGTCCGTTAGACCGGTTATAGCCGGCGGTGTCAAAGACAAAGCCTCGGCAAGCTCCGATACCTTCAGAGGCCCCCTCAGCTTTAATACATACAGCACCTGAAATTGAGGAAAGCTTAAATTGTACTTCCCGGCACTCGACTTGTTCCACTCTTGAGAAATGTTCTTCAGCAGTGCCCGGAACATCGACGACACCTTGAAAATCTCTTCATTGCGATCCAACCATATCCCCCCTTCTCTGCTTCTGTGCTCCGAAAAATACCTATTTAATTAATGATTAAATATTAATTATTTAAGTGCTTAATTAATTCGCAATTAATAATATATCTCTATTTACATATGAAGTCAAGTGGTTAACGATGTAGGTTCATCCATATGTTCATCCTTCTATCCGCAGGTTGTGCACACCGTGTGCACAACCTGTCAATTGTGGCGACCGAATTCCACATGTATTGTCAATGATGTGCATATCTTTGTGGACAAACTACGTTCGGATAGCATAAAAAAGCCCTTGACCATAATGGCCAAGGGCTTGGTAAATCGTAAATATTAACGTTTGGAGAACTGAGGAGCGCGACGAGCCGCTTTAAGACCGTATTTTTTACGTTCTTTCATACGTGGGTCACGAGTCAGGAATCCAGCTCTTTTCAGAGAAGGACGGAATTCTGGATCTGCTTTCAGAAGAGCACGGGAGATACCGTGACGGATTGCTCCAGCTTGACCGGAGATACCGCCACCGTGAGCGATGACAAGCACGTCATATTTGCCCAGTGTTTCTGTCAGATTCAAAGGTTGTTTAACGATCAGTTTGAGTGTTTCCAAACCGAAATATTCATTAATATCACGTTTATTGATGACAATGCGTCCTTCACCCGGTACGAGGCGTACACGTGCTACCGAGTGTTTACGACGACCTGTCCCATAGTATTGTACTTGTGCCATGAAACTGTCCTCCTTTTTAATTAACCGCGAAGTTCGTAAACTTCTGGTTTTTGTGCTTCATGTGGATGTGCTGTGCCTGCATATGCTTTCAGTCTCAGCTTCATTTTCTCGCCCATGCGAGTTTTAGGAAGCATGCCGTGAACCGCGCTTTCGATTACACGCTCTGGGAATTTCGCAATCAGGTCTTGAGCTGTAGTTACTTTCAATCCACCTGGATGCATGGAGTGACGATAGTATTTTTTGTTCTCCATCTTTTTGCCAGTGAGGTGGATTTTCTCGGAGTTGATAACAACCACGAAATCCCCTGTGTCAACATGTGGAGTGAATTGAGGCTTATGTTTGCCGCGGATCAGAGCCGCAACTTCACTTGCCAAACGGCCAAGCGTCTTGCCTTCGGCATCAACGATGTACCATTTGCGCTCAACTTCATTTGGCTTCGCCATATAGGTGGTACGCATGTATAGTTCCTCCTTGTATTCGTCCGAAAATCATCATTAATTTTCATTATTTATCTTCGTTCATGTTCAAAGCATTGTCATGTTATTGCAGTCTTTCATTCGGCATTTTCTTAACCGGGGCTGTGGGAGAGCCGTTAAGAAAACACAACTTATATAATACAGGATTACGCCCACATCCGCAAGTGTTTTTTGGTTTTCCACCTTACACCATGCGTGTTATTCAAACAAGTCGCCTATCACGGCCACAAGGAACTTCTTCTTCTTGTTGTGATAGCCCTTTCCGTGATCTGATATCAACGGTCATTGAGGTTAATCCTTTCCGGTGATATCATACTCCACTTCCCATAACATCAGGCCCTTGCCCATGGCTGTTGGGCCAGCTGCTGCTCGGTTTTTGGCTTCCAGTATGACCAACATGTCATCCGGATGGCGCTTGCCTTCCCCTACCTCAATCAACGTCCCCATAATGATCCGAACCATATGCTGCAGAAACCCGTTCCCGGATACGTACGTATGAATGACTCCTTGATCTCTCGTACCCGGACGGCACATGGACGTATCCTTTTCGATCCAAGCATCAAAAATAGTACGAACGTGAGACGGCTTCGTCGACTTCCGTGACGCAAACGTTGTATAGTCATGCGTTCCGATCAGATGAGAAAGTCCCTGCTCCATCGCTGCGATATCCAGTTTCCCATGATGGTGGATCTGGTACCGCCGGTTGAATAGATCCGGATATTGGTTTGCATTGATGGTAAAACGATAGGTTTTGCGTTTCGCTGCGTGGCGGGAATGGAATTCCATGGGTACCTCCATCGCATCCGAAACCACGATATCTTCCGGCAGCCAGGTGTTTAATGCCATACACCAACGCTCTACGGGAATTGGAGAAGCTGTGTAGAAATTGAATACTTGGGCACGAGCATGCACCCCAGCATCTGTCCGGCCAGAAGCCGTAATCTTGAGCTGTTCACCAGACAAACGGCGGATCGCTTCCTCCAAATAATCCTGAATCGTGTGGCCACCGGGCTGGGTCTGAAAGCCGTTATAATCGGTACCGTCGTAACTGACCTTCATCAGAAGATTACGCATTGCTGACCTCCTGAGTGCTTTCATCGAAAAACACTGCGCCAACGAAAGCCTGTACACATTATAAAAAAACTTCTATCGACGTACTTTCACAGATGACAGACCGCATTTAGCGGCAGTTTTTCTTGCGATATCAGGAAGTCACAAGCTTCGAAGTTTATACTTTCTGATATCTTAAGAAAACCTCTATCGGGGATTTTACTGATAACTTATAATTCTATATCTATCAAAAAAGAGCCCCATAGGAGCTCCTTTTCATCATGTTAAGCCGAACCCTTCGAGTCAGCCACATGACTAGAAGGTCCCCGTTATTATTGCCCATGGAGTAGTCGAGACGAGTCGAACCAGATGATCGACTTTATCTCGCACCACTTCCCGTTCATGGCTCCAAGAATAAACATCTACAGAGCCGGGCATACATAACTACAGTCACTTCAATGGAACAAAGCTAATTTACGCGCGATCTACCAGTTCCAAGTAAACCATTGGAGCTGCGTCACCACGACGAGGACCCAGTTTCAGGATACGAGTGTATCCGCCTGGACGCTCGGAGTAACGAGGAGCGATTTCGGAGAACAATTTTTGGATTGCATCTTGTTCACCGTCTACTGTTTCACGACGCACGAATGCAGCTACTTGACGACGAGCGTGAAGATCACCTTTTTTTGCTTTTGTGATCAACTTCTCAGCGATCGAACGAACTTCTTTCGCTTTGGCTTCAGTCGTTTGAATGCGCTCATATAAGAAAAGGTCGGTTACCAGGTCACGGAACAACGCTTTACGCGCACTGGAATCGCGGCCCAACTTTTGGTATGCCATGTGTTTTTCCCTCCTTTGCTAAGCTAAGCCGAATCTATGCTATTCTTCCGTACGAAGTCCCAGGCCCAACTCTTCAAGCTTCTCTTGAACTTCCTCCAAGGATTTGCGTCCGAGGTTCCGAACTTTCATCATATCCTCTTCGGTTTTCGTGGTCAGCTCTTGTACCGTATTAATGCCGGCACGTTTCAAGCAGTTGTAGGAACGAACGGAAAGATCCAGCTCTTCGATCGTCATTTCAAGTACTTTTTCTTTCTTGTCTTCTTCTTTCTCAACCATGATCTCTGCATCCTTCGCTTCGTCGGTCAGACCTACGAAGAGGAACAGATGCTCAGTCAAGATTTTCGCGCCGAGACTAACAGCTTCTTCCGGGCGGATGCTGCCATCCGTCCAAATTTCAAGCGTCAGTTTATCGTAGTTGGTTACTTGACCAACACGCGTATTTTCCACGCCGTAGTTAACACGGCTAATCGGAGTATAGATCGAATCGACGGGAATGACGCCGATAGGCTGGTCATCGCGTTTGTTCCGATCCGCCTGGACATAGCCACGACCGCGACTGGCAAAAATACGCATATGAAGTCTTGCACCAGGGCCGAGCGTTGCAATATGAAGATCTGGATTCAGAATCTCCACATCACTATCCGCACGGATGTCACCAGCAGTAACAACCCCTTCACCCTCCGCATCAATCTCGAACACTTTCTCTTCATCGGAATGAATTTTCAGAGACAAAGCTTTCAGGTTCAGGATGACCTCGGTCACGTCTTCCATGACACCCGGAATCGTGGAAAATTCATGCAGTACGCCATCGATTTGAATCGATGTGACTGCTGCGCCCGGTAGTGAGGATAACAAGATGCGGCGAAGCGAGTTCCCCAGCGTCGTGCCATACCCTCTCTCCAGAGGCTCAACTACGAATTTCCCATAGGTTCCATCTTCATTGACATCAACGGTCTCAATTTTCGGCTTTTCGATTTCAATCACGCAAGTACCCCTCCTTCAAACGTCGCTCCTATATGAAACTGTCATCTTATCCAGTAATCCATGTAGTAGTATGCCTAAACAACCATTATTAGCAGATTGCAACGGATTTATACCACATTAACAGGATGACTTCATTATACGCGACGACGTTTTGGTGGGCGGCATCCGTTATGTGGAATTGGTGTAACGTCTTTGATCAGGTTTACTTCGAGACCTGCTGCTTGCAGAGAACGAATTGCTGCTTCACGACCAGCACCAGGACCTTTAACCATTACTTCCACCGCTTTCATACCGTGTTCCATAGCCGCTTTGGCAGCTGATTCAGCAGCCATTTGCGCAGCGAACGGGGTCGACTTACGGGAACCTTTAAATCCAAGGCCGCCGGAGCTTGCCCAAGAAATCGCGTTTCCGTGAGGATCCGTAATCGTTACGATTGTATTGTTGAATGTGGAGCGGATATGAGCCACGCCACTTTCAATATTTTTGCGGTCACGACGTTTAGTACGTACGACTTTTTTTGGTTTAGCCATTGTCTATTATCCCCCTTTCTTATTTCTTCTTGTTCGCTACGGTACGACGAGGACCTTTACGTGTACGAGCATTCGTTTTAGTACGTTGACCACGAACAGGCAATCCACGACGGTGACGAATACCGCGGTAGCAGCCGATCTCCGTGAGACGTTTAATATTTAAGGAAATTTCACGACGCAGGTCACCTTCTACCTTAACCATACCGTCGATCGTTTCGCGCAATTTGCTGACTTCATCTTCTGTCAAATCACGGACACGAGTGTCTGCATTGATTCCAGTTTCTTTCAACACTTTCTGGGAAGTCGTTTTACCGATTCCGAAAATGTAAGTCAAGGCGATCTCAACGCGTTTGTCACGTGGTAAATCCACACCAGCTATACGAGCCATTTTACGCTACACCCCCTTCTTTAACCTTGTTTTTGTTTGTGTTTCGGATTTTCACAGATAACCATTACGTTCCCTTTGCGGCGAATGACTTTGCATTTTTCGCAAATAGGCTTTACAGAAGGTCTTACCTTCATGCTAATTACCTCCTCCAAGTTTTACGTTGTAAAACCAGCTTCGAAACTAAAGTAGTTTGTTACCGCTGCTGAGTTTTACGTCAGTAAAACCGCTTCGCAGCTTTCCTTGATTCCCCAGGGGAACCTTAAATCTATTTACGGTACGTGATACGACCTTTGGTTAAATCATACGGCGAGAGTTGTACAACCACTTTGTCTCCTGTAAGGATACGGATAAAGTGCATCCGCAACTTTCCGGAAACATGAGCGAGAATCTGATGACCATTCTCCAGCTCGACTTTAAAGGTAGCATTCGGCAACGGCTCAATGACCGTTCCTTCGACTTCAATGACATCTTCTTTAGCCACAGTTAGTCTCCTTTCTGATCTGCCTTGGATTTATCGGATACAAACCGGTCCAGTGCAAAACGCAGTTTACCGTTTGTAACCCGACCGCTTTCTTGCAAACTGTTTACCACTTCACTGCTAATGTAGGATTGAGGTTCAAGATGAAGAACATTCTTCTTCTTGGCCCCGTCAAACTTGCGTTTGTCCCCATCCGCAATCCACACGAACCTGCTGTCCTCAATCGAAACGATAACGGCATACTGTCCGGCATCTCTGCCTTTCAGTATCTTAACAATCTGACCGGGTTGAATCGTGAATTCATTATTCAATTTCATCACCCTATTCCGGCAGCTTCGTCAAAATTTCCATGCCATCCGGCGTGACTGCTACCGTATGCTCGAAGTGAGCACATAGTGAGCCGTCTACCGTTACAACCGTCCAGTTGTCTTCCAGCGTCTTGACATTCCGCTTACCCGAGTTGACCATCGGCTCGATCGCGAGCACCATGCCCGGTTTGAGTCTTGGTCCACGGTCAGGGATGCCATAGTTCGGAATTTGCGGATCCTCATGCAGTTCGGTACCCACACCATGACCAACGTACTCCCGGACGACAGAGAAACCTGCATCCTCGATATGACGCTGTATGGCATGAGAGATTGTAAACAAGCGGACATCGGGTTTGATTAGCGCAAGTCCAGCATAGAGCGATCCTTCCGTTACGTCCAGCAGACGCTGGGCCTCTTCGGAAATCTCTCCTACAGCGTAGGTCCATGCCGAGTCACCATGGTAACCCTGGTACTGTGCACCGATATCAAACGTAACGATATCACCCTCGATTAATTTGCGTTTGCCTGGAAATCCATGCACCAATTCTTCGTTGACTGATGCGCAAATGCTGGAAGGAAATCCGTTGTAGCCTTTAAAAGATGGCACAGCGCCTTGGCTTCGAATGAACTTGTCGGCCATAAGGTCAAGTTCCCCGGTCGTAATGCCCGGTTCTACATGAGCGGCAAGGAGTTTGTGGCATTCTGCCACGATCCTTCCTGCTTCTCTCATCAAGCTCAGTTCCGTTTCGGATTTACAAATGATCATTATACTTAACCTCTCAGTATAGACGCAATTTGTGATGAAACCGCGTCGATTTCCTGATCACCATCGATTTGACGCAAAAGACCTTTGTTCTCATAAAACGTGAGGAGTGGTGCTGTTTTGTTGATATATTCGTCTAAACGAATGCCGACGCTCTCTTCGTTATCATCAGAGCGCTGGTACAATTCGCCGCCGCATTTATCACAAATGCCTTCCTGTTTAGGAGGATTAAAGATCACATGATAAGTCGAACCACAGTTTTTGCAAATCCGGCGACCAGTAAGGCGAGCCAGAAGCTTTTCCCGATCAACTTTCAGGTTGATGACGTGATCGAGACCAGTATTCAAGCGGGCGAGAATGTCATCCAGCGCTTCCGCTTGCGAAAGGGTTCTTGGAAAACCGTCCAATAAAAAACCTTTTTCGCAATCGGACTGCTGCAGACGCTCTTCCACAATACCAATCGTTACGTCATCCGGTACCAGCAGACCTTGATCCATGAATTCCTTCGCTTTAATCCCGATGGGAGTTCCTTGTTTGATCGCGAGACGAAATGCATCGCCCGTTGAAATGTGAGGAATACCGAATTCATTCACGATGTTTTCTGCTTGCGTCCCTTTTCCTGCCCCAGGAGGACCCATGAATAAGATGTTCACCTTACGTCACTCCCTCCCCTTGATTGACTAGCAAGAACAACACAATAGGCGCCGGGAAGCGATACAGACCACTCGCCGGAACCTATCGCCTATTTATTGATAAAACCTTTGTAGTGACGTTTGATCAATTGGCTTTCGATCTGCTTCATCGTATCCAGTGCAACACCGACGACGATCAAGAGTGAAGTACCACCGATCTGAACCGTACGCGGAAGACCTGCAAGTGATCCAAAGAACACCGGAAGCACAGAGATCACGGCCAGGAACAACGCTCCTGTCATGGTCAGACGGGTCATAACCCGAGTCAGATACTTCTCGGTAGCTTTACCAGGACGAATGCCTGGAACATAGCCGCCGTTCTTCTTCATATTATCAGCCATTTGGTTCGGATTCATCTGCACGAAGGTGTAGAAGAACGTGAAACCAATGATCATGAGTACATACAGTACCATTCCAAGCGGGCTGTCATAAGCCAGGTTCGCCGTAATCCACTTCGCCCAATTCATGTGTGCCCAGAAGCTGGCCAGGATAACCGGGAATTGCAGCAATGACATCGCAAAGATTACCGGGATAACGCCTGCACCGTTAATCTTGAGTGGAATGTGTGTATTCTGTCCGCCGTACATTTTGTTTCCTACAACACGCTTCGCGTATTGAACCGGAATTTTACGGATACCTTGCTGAATGAATACAACACCGGTAATGATCAGAATCAAAATCAAAAGGATGATAACACCCTTCAGAATGTTCATAAACACTTGACCATCCTGAATGAAATTCGATTCAATCGTTGTCCGAATGTGCATTGGGATACCAGCAGCGATACCACCAAAGATAATGATCGAAATACCGTTACCGATTCCGCGTTCCGTAATCTGTTCGCCGAGCCACATCAAGAATGATGTACCTGCGGTAAGCACAATTGCGATCACGACAAAGTCGATAGTGGTTGCTCCAGGCACCATATCCATGCCATACAGGCGGTTAAACCCGACAGACATACCGAACGCCTGAATCAATCCCAATATTACCGTACCATAACGAGTAATTTGAGCCAACTGCTTCTTCCCGTGTTCCCCTTGTTTGTTCCATTCCGCAAACTTTGGAATGACGTCCATCGACAACAACTGCACGATAATGGACGAAGTAATATATGGAAATATCGAAAGGGCGAAGATCGAAAACTGCGATAGTGCGCCCCCCGAGAACGTGTTAAGAAGACCGAACAACTCATTGCCTGCCTGATTCGTCTGGGTAAAAACATCTTTGTTAACGCCGGGAACCGGAACAAATGATCCAATACGGAAGATGATCAGAACGAATAAGGTGAACAAAATACGCTTGCGAAGGTCATCCACACGCCATATATTTTTCAGGGTCTTAAACATTAGATCACCTCGGTTTTACCGCCGGCAGCCTCGATCTTCTCTACCGCAGATTGAGAAAACTTATTAGCTTTTACAGTCAAAGAAACGGTAACTTCACCGTTGCCAAGAATTTTGATTCCGCTCTTTGTATTGTTAACAATACCGCTCTCAACCAAAACTTCTGGAGTCACTTCAGTACCTGCTGCAAAGCTGTTAAGTTCTTCGATGTTCACAATCGCGTACTCTTTCCGAGTTGGGTTTACGAAACCGCGCTTCGGAAGACGACGGTACAATGGGTTCTGTCCACCTTCGAAGCCTGGACGTACACCACCGCCGGAACGAGAGTTTTGTCCTTTGTGACCGCGACCCGATGTTTTACCCGTACCACTACTAGTACCGCGTCCAACGCGCTTGCGTTCTTTGCGGGATCCAGGTGCTGGGCTCAGCTCATGTAACTTCATCGTTCGTTGCACCTCCTTAATATGTCCGGGAATACGTTGCCCGGGATTAACCTTCGATTTCTTTAACAGAAACCAGGTGATTTACTTTCTTGATCATTCCGCGAATTGCAGCATTGTCGCTTTGAACCACGGAATGGTTGAGTTTACGAAGTCCGAGTGTTTTCACGGTTGCACGCTGATCCTCTGGACGACCAATCACGCTGCGTACGAGGGTGATTTCAAGTTTAGCCATGAGATTCCCTCCTTAACCCAACAGCTCTTCGACGGATTTGCCGCGAAGCTTGGCAACATCTTCAACACGCTTCAGGCGGGACAATCCCTCCAAAGTCGCATTGACCATGTTCATGGAGTTCGAAGAACCTAGAGATTTTGTCAAAATGTCGCCTACGCCAGCCAGTTCAAGTACTGCACGAACCGGTCCGCCAGCGATAACTCCAGTACCTTCAGATGCCGGCTTCAACAATACTCGGCCTGCTCCGAAGTGACCTGTTACGAGGTGAGGAATAGTTGTTCCAACAAGTGGAATGTGAATCAGGTTTTTCTTAGCATCTTCAATACCTTTGCGGATTGCATCCGGTACTTCGCCTGCTTTACCGATACCTGCTCCTACCCAACCTTTGCCATCACCGACAACTACCAGTGCGCTAAAGCTAAAGCGACGTCCGCCTTTTACAACTTTAGCAACGCGGTTAATGTTTACTACTCTTTCAGTCAGTTCTAAAGTGTTAGGATCTACACGCAAGTCGTTTACCTCCTTTTGAAAATATCTTAGAATTCAAGGCCTGCCTCGCGAGCTGCCTCTGCAAGTGCTTGAATACGTCCATGATACAAGTATCCACCGCGATCGAATACGATCACTTTGTAACCTTTGTCTGCAGCACGTTTTGCAACGAGTTCGCCGACTTTACGAGCGGATTCAACGCTTCCGCCGTTCTTGATATCAGTAGCCAATTCTTTATCCAACGTAGAAGCTGATGCCAAAGTCACGCCAGCCACATCGTCGATCAATTGAGCATAGATGTGTTTCGAAGAACGGAACACGTTCAGACGTGGACGTTCTGCTGTGCCTTGGATTTTCTTACGGACACGCAGGTGTCTTTTCAGACGAGCTTTGTTCTTGTCTTGTTTCGTGATCATGTTTCCATTTCCTCCCTTCAGTTTTGCCTTAAGAGCTTCGCTTTTAGACGCATCGGGTAAGTATGGGAGAAGAAGTAAGTTATCCACCAGGTGAGACCCCGGTTAGCTAACTTATTTCTTCTTACCAGCTTTACCTTCCTTACGGATAATGCGTTCACCTTCGTATTTAATACCTTTACCTTTGTATGGCTCAGGCTCACGTACGGAACGGATCTTAGCTGCGTATGCACCTACGCGCTCTTTATCGATACCGCGAACGGTGATTTTTGTGTTTGTTGGTACTTCAAATTCGATACCAGCTTCCGGTGTAATTTCAACTGGGTGGGAGTAACCCACGTTCAGAACGATTTTATCTCCGGTTTTGCTTGCACGGTACCCGACACCTACCAACTCAAGGTTTTTCGAGAATCCTTCAGTTACACCGTTGACCATATTTGAGACAACGCTGCGGGTCGTGCCGTGAAGAGAGCGATGTGTTTTGTTGTCGGAAGGACGAACAACATTGATCTCGTTGTTTTCTACTGTAATTTGCATGTCTTTATGCAGTTCACGAGTCAAGGTACCTTTAGGTCCTTTTACAGTGATTACAGTGTTATCCAGTGTGACTTCCACACCGTTAGGAATAGCAATTGGTTTACGACCAATACGGGACATTCATTACACCTCCTATCTTGTGACGTTGATTACCATACGTAGCAGAGAACTTCTCCGCCAGCTTTGGATTGACGAGCTTCTTTGTCGGTCATAACTCCCTTAGACGTGGAGATGATCGCAATACCCAAACCACCAAGTACGCGAGGTACTTCGTTGCTCTTCGTGTAAACGCGAAGACCTGGTTTGCTGATTCTTTTCAGACCTGTGATTACACGTTCGTTGTTGGAACCATATTTCAGGAATACACGAATGATCCCTTGTTTATTGTCTTCCACAAACTCTGCATCACGGATGAAGCCTTCACGCTTCAAAATGTCAGCGATTTGTTTTTTAATCGTCGAAGCAGGCATTTCTACTGTTTCGTGGCGAACCGTGTTCGCGTTACGAATACGAGTTAGCATATCTGCAATTGGATCGGACATAGTCATGTAGGATAAACCTCCTTCCCGTTTATAAACTTCTTACCAGCTTGCTTTTTTCACGCCAGGAATCTGGCCTTTATAAGCTAATTCACGGAAACAAATTCTGCAAATTTTAAACTTCTGCAGTACCGAATGTGGGCGACCACAACGTTCACAACGGGTATATGCCCGTACTTTATATTTCGGTGTACGTTGTTGTTTAACTTTCATCGAAGTTTTTGCCACTTAGCCTGACACCTCCTAAATAGTTTCGGAGAAAAGGACAACCGTCTTATTTCGCGAAAGGCATGCCCAGTTGAGCAAGCAGTTCACGGGATTCTTCGTCGGTTTTAGCAGTCGTTACGATAACGATGTCCATACCGCGAACTTTATCCACTTTGTCATACTCAATTTCAGGGAAAATGAGTTGCTCTTTCAGACCGAGCGTATAGTTACCGCGTCCGTCAAATGCTTTGGTGGACACGCCTTGAAAGTCACGTACACGTGGAAGCGTAACGTTGAACAGCTTGTCGAGGAAGTAGTACATACGCTCACCGCGCAGTGTTACCTTCACACCGATAGGCATGTTCTCACGCAGTTTGAATCCCGCGATGGATTTCTTCGCACGGGTGATAACCGGTTTTTGACCAGCAATCAGCTGCATGTCGTTCACAGCGGAATCAAGCACCTTCGAGTTAGCTACAGCGTCACCTACACCCATGTTGACGACAACCTTCTCGATTTTTGGTACTTGCATTACTGTCTTATAGCTAAACTTCTGCATCAGAGCAGGAGTTACTTCGTTCAAAAAACGTTCTTTCATTCTTGCTGCCATGATTCAAGGACCTCCTTTCTAAACCGTCTTATTTATCGATAACTTCTCCGGATCTTTTTGCTACGCGAACTTTTTTACCGTTGTCCAGTACTTTGTAACCGATACGGGTTACTTTTCCGCTCTTCGGATCAACGTGCATAACGTTCGATACATGGATCGGAGCTTCCTTCTCGATGATACCGCCTTGTGGGTTCATTTGGTTTGGCTTCTGGTGCTTCTTGATCATGTTCACACCTTCAACCAAAACACGATTTTCACGAGGGTACGCTGCGATGACACGGCCTTTTTTGCCTTTGTCTTTGCCGCTGATGACGATAACAGTATCATCCTTTTTCACGTGCAGTTTGTTGCTATGGGATTCCAGAACTTTTTTCACTTTAGGCATTCGTTACACCTCCTATGACTAGCCAGTTCAACTATTTATCGGGTTCCCGAAAAGTTACGTCACTTTTTGGGGTGTTATTTAGATTACTTCCGGAGCCAAGGAAACGATTTTCATGTAGTCTCTTTCGCGAAGTTCGCGAGCAACTGGTCCGAAAATACGAGTTCCGCGTGGGCTTCTGTCGTCTTTAACAACAACAGCTGCATTCTCGTCAAATGAGATGTAGGATCCGTCTTTACGACGTACAGAACGTTTCGTACGAACGACTACCGCTCTTACTACATCACCCTTTTTGACAACGCCGCCTGGTGTTGCTTGTTTGACGGAACATACGATCAAATCACCGATTTGAGCTGTACGACGACCAGTACCACCCAATACGCGGATACACATCAGTTCCTTCGCACCGGAGTTGTCAGCAACAGCTAAACGTGTAAATGGTTGAATCATTTAAATTTCCTCCTTCCATCAAAAACTGATCATATCTTAGATGATAACCGCTTTTTCAACCACTTCTACCAATCTCCAGCGCTTGTCTTTGGAGAGAGGACGAGTTTCCATGATTTTAACGGTATCTCCGATTTGAGCTTGATTGTTCTCATCATGCGCTTTAAATTTTTTCGTGTATTTAATGCGTTTGTGATACAAGTCATGCTTCTTATAAGTTTCAACAGCTACAACAATGGTTTTATCCATTTTATCGCTGACAACTTTACCTACTTGCACTTTACGAGCATTGCGTTCTTCGCTCATTTGTTAGCCTCCTTCCTGAATTCAGAACAGTGAGTTCCGTATCATTAACTAATCCCAAGTTCTCTTTGACGGATAACGGTTTTAGCACGAGCTATTTCTTTGCGAACGTCACGGATCCGAGTAGGGTTGTCAAGCTGGCCTGTGGCCAATTGAAAACGGAGGTTAAAGAGTTCCTCTTTAAATCCGGCGATTTTTTGCTCGATTTCTGCAGTGGTTAAGTTGCGCAGTTCATTAGCTTTCATTTGCTTCACCACCCACTTCTTCTCGTTTCACAAACTTCGTTTTAACAGGCAGCTTGTGAGCGGCGAGACGCATCGCTTCGCGGGCGATTTCCTCGGACACGCCTCCAAGTTCAAACATGATCTTGCCTGGTTTTACAACGGCAACCCATTTCTCTACGTTACCTTTACCGCTACCCATCCGCACTTCGAGAGGCTTTTGAGTAATCGGCTTATCCGGGAAAATCTTGATCCATACTTTACCGCCACGACGAATGTAACGAGTCATTGCGATACGAGCAGCTTCGATCTGACGGTTCGTGATCCAGCCTGGTTCTGTAGCTTGCAGACCGAATTCGCCGAAGTTCAGTTCAGTACCGCCTTTAGCTTGACCTCTCATATGGCCGCGCTGTTGTTTGCGGTGTTTTACACGTTTTGGTACCAACATGATTAGTTGCCTCCTTCCTGAGCAGCTTGTTTCTTAGCCGTAGGAAGAACCTCTCCACGATAGATCCATACTTTCACGCCGATACGGCCGTAAGTCGTATGCGCTTCTGCTGTACCATAGTCGATGTCTGCACGAAGCGTATGAAGTGGAACAGTTCCTTCACTGTAGCCTTCCGTACGAGCAATCTCGGCTCCGCCAAGACGTCCGCTGACCGATGTTTTAATCCCTTTTGCTCCAGAGCGCATAGTTCTTTGAATTGCTTGTTTCAGTGCACGACGGAAAGACACACGACGTTCCAACTGTTGTGCAATGCTTTCAGCAACAAGAATAGCGTCCAGTTCAGGGTTTTTAATTTCAGAAATGTTGATGTGAACTTTTTTACCGCCGGCAATTTTAGTCACTTGTCCGCGCAGTACTTCTACTTCGGACCCACCTTTACCGATAACCATACCAGGCTTCGCAGTGTGGATCGTCACGTTCACACGATTAGCCGCTCTCTCGATTTCGATACGAGATACAGCGGAGTCTTTCAATTTATTTTTCAGGTATTCACGGATTTTCACGTCTTCCAGCAAAAGATCACCGAAGTCTTTGCCTGCATACCATTTGGATTCCCAATCACGGATAATACCGATACGGAGTCCTACTGGATTTACCTTTTGGCCCACACGTTTTCCCTCCTTATTTTTCAGCTACCACCAAAGTAATGTGGCTGGTGCGTTTATTGATCCGGCTTGCACGTCCCATCGCACGCGGGCGGAAACGTTTCATAGTCGGTCCCTGGTTGACATAAGCTTGCGTCACAACCAATTTAGTTACATCCAAAGAGTAGTTATGCTCAGCGTTTGCGATAGCCGAGTTCAAAAGCTTCTCAACAACCGGAGATGCAGCTTTCGGAGTGTGACGAAGAATTGCGATCGCTTCGCCCACTTGCTTACCACGGATCAAGTCAACAACGAGTTGAGCTTTACGAGGAGCAATACGAATCGATCTAGCATGTGCTTTTGCTTCCATATGTTTAACCTCCTCTCAAACAAAGAGCTTCATTAATTATCTTCTTGTTTTCTTATCATCTTCATGACCTTTGTAAGTACGAGTTGGAGCGAACTCACCCAACTTGTGTCCTACCATGTCCTCTGTTACATATACAGGTACATGTTTACGACCATCGTATACTCCGAACGTGTGACCGATAAATTGCGGGAAAATAGTGGAGCGGCGGGACCAGGTTTTGATCACAGCCTTTTTGCTTGCGCTGTTCATGTCCTCCACTTTTTTGAGCAGATATCCGTCAATAAAAGGTCCTTTTTTCAAACTACGGCTCATATTGAAATCCTCCCTTCACCAAATTGTCTCGTTACCTTCGAGCCTGTCACGAAGCTATGCACAATCGCGCATTACTTCGTGCGGCGGCGAACGATATATTTGTCAGAAGCTTTACCTTTTTTACGTGTTTTGTAACCAAGGGTTGGTTTACCCCATGGAGACATAGGCGATTTACGTCCGATTGGAGCGCGGCCTTCACCACCACCGTGAGGGTGATCGTTAGGGTTCATTACCACACCACGTACTTCAGGACGTTGTCCAAGCCAGCGGCTACGACCAGCTTTACCGATTTTGATCAACTCATGGTCTTGGTTACCCACAGAACCGATGGTTGCACGGCAAACTTTTAGGATGCGGCGAACTTCACCGGAAGAAAGACGAACAGTTACGTACTTATCTTCTTTACCGAGAAGTTGAGCTTCTGTACCAGCAGCACGAACCAATTGTCCGCCTTTACCTGGTTTCAATTCGATGTTGTGGATAACGGTACCTACCGGAATGTTCTCCAGTGGAAGTGAGTTACCAATCTTGATGTCAGCACCTACTCCAGATACTACTTGGTCTCCAACTTTCAGACCTTTAGGAGCGATGATATAACGCTTTTCACCATCTACATAGTGAATCAGAGCGATGTTGGAAGTACGGTTCGGGTCGTATTCGATTGTAGCAACGCGACCTGGAATGCCGTCTTTATTCCGTTTGAAGTCGATGATACGGTATTTACGCTTGTGTCCGCCGCCATGGTGACGAACCGTAATTTTACCTTGGTTGTTACGGCCAGCTGTTTTGCTCAGCGGAGCCAGCAACGATTTCTCCGGCTGATTCGTGGTGATTTCTTCGAAAGTCGACACGGACATGTTGCGTCGAGCCGGGGATGTCGGTTTATACTTTTTAATAGGCACTGAATTTTCCCTCCTTACTTAAGAAATTCTTATTCAACCGATTCAAAGAACTCGAGCGGTTTGCTGTCTGGAGCCAAAGTCACGATCGCCTTTTTCCATTCGGTTGTGTAACCGGAATAACGGCCATAACGCTTTGGTTTAGCAGGGACACGCATCGTATTCACATTCGACACTTTAACTTTAAAAATAGATTCGACAGCTTGCTTGATCTCGGTCTTGTTAGCGCGGATATCCACTTCAAAAGCATATTTCAGCTCTGCCATGTAGTCAGCCGTACGTTCCGTGATCACCGGGCGCTTGATTATATCGCGTGGGTCTTTCATTACGCGAGCACCTCCTCTACCTTCTGAACTGCTTCCTTCGTTATGATCAGTTGATCGTACGACATTACGTCAAGAACATTAATGCCGTCAGCCGCTACGAATTTCACACCAGGAATATTACGTGCGGAAAGGGCTACATTATCATCATAGCTTGGAGCAACGATCAGAGCTTTACGGCCTACTTTCAGGTTGCTAAGGATGTTAGCAAACTCTTTCGTTTTCGGCGTATTCAGCGTCAATTGATCCAATACGATAATTGCGTTGTCAATCACTTTGGAAGACAATGCGGATTTGATAGCCAAACGACGAACTTTCTTAGGAAGTTTAAACGTGTAGCTGCGCGGAGTTGGTCCAAATACCACACCGCCGCCTTTCCATTGTGGAGAACGGATCGAACCTTGACGAGCACGGCCAGTACCTTTTTGTTTCCAAGGCTTACGTCCGCCGCCGCGTACTTCAGAACGTCCTTTTACTTTGTGGGTACCACGACGAAGGGAAGCGCGCTGCAACAATACTGCACTGTGCAATACGTGTACGTTCGGCTCGATGCCAAACACAGCTTCATTCAATTCTACTTCGCCAACTTGGCTACCGCTGACATTATAAAGTGCTACTTTAGGCATTCTTTGTTCCTCCTTTCTTTAGGCGATTATTTCTTCACCGTTTCTTTGATTTGAACGAAACCTTTTTTAGGTCCAGGAATGGAGCCTTTAACAAGGATTACGTTACGCTCTGTGTCGACTTTGACAACCTCGAGCTTTTGAATCGTAACTGTCTCATTGCCCATGTGACCTGGCAGGCGTTTTCCTTTAGGAACACGGTTTGCCTGGATCGAACCCATGGAACCTGGTCTACGGTGATAACGGGAACCGTGAGACATTGGTCCGCGGCTTTGGCCCCAACGTTTGATTACACCTTGGAAACCTTTACCTTTGGAGATACCCGTTACGTCAACAAATTCGCCTTCTGCGAAGACATCAGCCTTCAGCTCTTGTCCAACCTCGACACTCGCGAGGTCAACACCGCGAATTTCGCGAACGTAGCGCTTAGGCGCAGTGTTTGCTTTTTTCGCATGGCCTGCTTCTGGTTTGTTAGATCTGTTCTCTTTCTTATCAGAGAAACCGACTTGAATCGCTTCGTATCCGTCGTTTTCCAGATCTTTCTTTTGAAGAACAACACAAGGACCTGCTTCGATAACCGTTACAGGAATTACAACACCCTCAGGGGTAAACACTTGAGTCATTCCGAGCTTTCTACCTAAGATACCTTTCATGTTGACACCTCTTTTCTCTTCTCTAATTCATTATGCAATGCTTACAGTTTGATTTCGATATCTACACCGGACGGCAGGTCCAAGCGCATCAAGGCATCCACAGTTTGTGGAGTCGGGTTCACGATGTCGATCAAGCGTTTATGTGTACGCATTTCGAACTGTTCCCGAGAATCCTTATACTTGTGCACCGCACGGAGAATGGTAATTATTTGTTTCTCAGTTGGAAGCGGGATCGGACCGGATACACCAGCACCCGAACGTTTTGCTGTCTCAACAATTTTCTCAGCGGATTGATCAAGAACTCTGTGGTCGTATGCTTTCAAGCGAATACGAATTTTTTGCTTTGCCATTTTATTCCCTCCTTCTATCGCCCAATTTGGTATCGGACATACTCCGCGAAAATTTTCCAACCACCCACCTCATGGCAAAGGGGCCGGGTGTGTCGGTAACCTCTCACATCATCGCAACGTCGCAGAACAACATTCACTATTATATATAAAAGATAGGCGTATTGCAAGCACTAATTCATAATTAATATGTATTTGCATCTTTAACCGAAAGTTGCAGAACTTGGCTAATAGATTTCATCGGTTTTTGCATATCATAATGTAACGATCTTTCTATTATATATAATAGAAAGTTTCGAATTAAATAACTGATATCCATCAGAGAATGTAATTAGATTATTGGGGCTGATCCCTAAAGTAAAAGAGCCTGATCCAAAAGGATCAGACTCTTTTATCAGGACATCACATTGTTGCTCGTTACAATACACTGTTTCTATATTCAAGGCTATTCGTAAGCCTTAATTATTTAATGATGGAAGCAACGGAACCAGCACCTACGGTACGGCCGCCTTCACGAATGGAGAATTTAGTTCCTTCTTCAATCGCGATTGGGTTGATCAGGTTAACCGTTACAGTGATGTTATCACCAGGCATAACCATTTCAGAACCCTCTGGCAAGTTGATCACACCAGTTACGTCCGTAGTACGGAAGTAGAACTGTGGACGGTAGCCAGTGAAGAAAGGCTTATGACGTCCGCCTTCTTCTTTGCTCAGTACGTATACTTGAGCTGTGAACTCTGTGTGTGGTTTAACGGAAGCAGGCTTAGCAAGTACTTGACCGCGCTCAATTTGAGTACGCTCAACACCACGAAGCAATGCACCGATGTTGTCACCAGCTTGTGCGGAATCCAGCAATTTACGGAACATCTCAACGCCCGTAACAACGGATTTCTTAGTTTCTTCAGCGATACCAACGATTTCGATCTCGTCACCAACTTTGATCGTACCACGCTCTACACGACCTGTAGCAACGGTACCACGACCAGTGATGGAGAATACGTCCTCGACAGGCATCAAGAAAGGCTTGTCAGTGTCGCGCTCAGGCAATGGGATGTACTCGTCGATTGTTTTGAACATTTCAACGATTTTTTGTGCCCATTCGCCATCTGGGTTTTGCAGAGCTTCACGAGCGGAACCACGAGTGATCGGAGTGTCGTCGCCTGGGAAGTCATACTCGTTCAGCAGATCGCGAACTTCCATCTCGACCAATTCCAAGAGCTCTTCGTCTTCAACCATGTCGCATTTGTTCAAGAATACAACGATGTAAGGAACGCCTACTTGGCGGGACAACAGGATGTGCTCGCGAGTTTGCGGCATTGGGCCGTCAGCTGCGGATACAACCAGGATTGCTCCGTCCATTTGAGCTGCACCAGTGATCATGTTTTTAACATAGTCAGCGTGACCTGGGCAGTCAACGTGCGCATAGTGACGAGCGTCAGTTTCATACTCTACGTGGGAAGTAGAGATTGTGATACCGCGTTCGCGCTCTTCTGGAGCTTTGTCGATTTGATCGAAAGACATTGCAGCACCACCGTAAGTTTTGGACAATACAGATGTGATTGCAGCTGTCAAAGTTGTTTTACCATGGTCAACGTGACCGATAGTGCCGATGTTAACATGGGGTTTCGTACGTTCGTATTTAGCCTTTGCCATTTGAACAATTCCTCCTTAAGGGGATATATATGTTGGGCCGGAAGCGGAGTGAACGGGATGTTGGTCCCGCCTCCTATCCAGCAGGTAAAACGTTATTACTCTCCGCCTTTGATCTTGGACACAATTTCATCGGAGATATTCTTAGGAACTTCTTCGTAGTGGGAGAGTTCCATGGAGAACACACCGCGTCCTTGTGTACCGGAGCGAAGGGTAGTGGAGTAACCGAACATTTCGGAAAGAGGTACTTTCGCACGGATAATTTGAGTACCACCACGGGAGTCCATACCTTCGATACGTCCACGGCGGGAGTTCAGCATACCCATTACGTCGCCCATGTATTCCTCAGGCACGGTAACTTCAACTTTCATAATAGGCTCGAGCAGGACAGGCTTACACTTGTCTTTAGCTGCTTTCAAAGCCATGGAACCGGCGATTTTAAACGCCATTTCATTGGAGTCAACATCATGGTATGAACCGTCGACGATTGTTGCTTTAACGTCAACAAGCGGGAAGCCGGCGAGTACACCGTTCTTCATTTGCTCTTCAATACCTTGTTGTGCTGGACCAATGTATTCTCTTGGTACGGAACCACCGACAACCTTGCTCTCGAATTGATTACCGCTACCTGCTTCCAGAGGTTCGAACTCAACCCATACGTGACCGTATTGACCACGACCACCGGACTGACGAACGAATTTACCTTCAACGCGAGCTGGTTGACGGAATGTTTCGCGGTAAGCTACCTGTGGTTTACCCACGTTGGTTTCTACTTTGAACTCACGACGCATACGGTCGATGATGATGTCCAAGTGAAGCTCACCCATACCTGCCAAGATCGTTTGGCCGGTTTCTTCATCAGTATGTGCACGAAGAGTTGGATCCTCTTCAGTCAACTTACCGAGAGCTACACCCAATTTATCTTGGTCAGCTTTTGTTTTAGGCTCAACTGCGATTTCGATAACCGGATCAGGGAAGTTCATGGACTCCAAGATAACCGGGTCTTTCTCATCACATAGTGTATCACCTGTACCCGTATCTTTCAAACCTACGGCAGCTGCGATATCTCCGGCGAATACTTCGGAAATTTCTTGACGGCTGTTCGCATGCATTTGAAGGATACGACCAATGCGCTCACGTTTGCCTTTAGTTGCATTCAGTACGTAAGAGCCGGATTGCAGTACACCCGAATATACGCGGAAGAAAGTCAGCTTACCAACATAAGGGTCCGTAGCGATTTTGAATGCCAAAGCCGAGAACGGCTCTTCATCGGAAGAATGCCGGATAGCTTCAGTTCCATCTTCATGGGTACCCTTGATGTCTGGAACATCAGTTGGAGCCGGCAAATAATCGATTACGGCATCAAGCATCAACTGAACGCCTTTGTTACGGTAAGAAGATCCACAGATAACTGGGAAGATCTTAACTTCGACAACACCTTTACGCAGAGCAGCTTTCAACTCAGCTATGGTGATTTCTTCACCTTCAAGATATTTCATTGTCAAGTCTTCGTCAAGTTCTGCTACCTTCTCAACAAGCTCGTTGCGAAGCTCTTCCACTTGATCCTTGAATTCTGCTGGAATTTCGGTTTCTTCGATGTTTTGACCAAGGTCATCCTTATACATAAAGGCTTTTTCCTCGATAACATCGATGATGCCAATGAAATCATTCTCTGCACCGATCGGAAGCTGAATCGCTACCGCGTTCGCTTGCAGACGCTCTCTCATATCTTTAACTACGTTCAAGTAGTCGGCACCGATAATATCCATTTTGTTTACGTATGCGATCCGCGGTACACCGTAACGGTCTGCTTGTCTCCAAACCGTCTCCGACTGAGGTTCTACGCCCTCTTTCGCACTGAATACACCTACTGCCCCATCCAATACACGAAGGGAACGTTCAACTTCTACTGTGAAGTCAACGTGCCCCGGGGTGTCGATAATATTAACGCGGTGACCCTTCCAAGAAGCGGTAGTCGCGGCGGAAGTAATGGTAATTCCGCGCTCCTGCTCTTGCTCCATCCAGTCCATAGTAGCGGAACCCTCATGGGTTTCACCGATTTTATGAGTACGGCCTGTGTAGAACAAAATCCGCTCTGTTGTGGTCGTTTTACCAGCATCAATATGCGCCATGATCCCGATATTACGTGTATTTTTCAAGGAGAACTCTCTTGTCGCCATGCGAATAGTCTCCCTTCAAAATTAAAGTGTAAAATTAGTTGCCGAATCCTACCAACGGTAGTGAGCAAACGCTTTGTTCGCTTCAGCCATTTTGTGTGTATCTTCGCGTTTCTTAACGGAAGCGCCTGTGTTGTTGGAAGCATCGATGATCTCAGCCGCCAAACGCTCTTCCATGGTTTTCTCGCCGCGGTTGCGGGAGTAGTTTACGAGCCAACGTAATCCAAGGGATGTACGTCTCTCTGGTTTAACTTCGATTGGAACCTGGTAGTTAGCACCGCCGACACGACGAGCTTTAACTTCCAATACTGGCATGATGTTCTTGATAGCTGCTTCAAACACTTCCATCGGATCATTACCAGTACGTTCCTTGATGATGTTGAACGAATTGTAAAGGATGCTTTGAGCAACACCTCTTTTACCATCCAACATGATGCGGTTGATCAGACGAGTTACCAGCTTGCTGTTATACACTGGATCTGGCAGCACGTCTCTTTTAGTTACTGGACCTTTGCGTGGCATGGATATCCCCCTTTCTTCAGTCATGAGTCATGTTACGAAAACATGAGCATCAATTAGCTTTTTGCTTTAGGACGCTTCGTGCCGTATTTGGAACGAGCTTGCATCCGGTTGTTTACACCAGCGGTATCAAGTGCGCCGCGAACGATATGGTAACGTACACCCGGAAGGTCTTTTACCCGTCCACCGCGAACCAATACAACACTGTGCTCTTGCAAGTTATGTCCGATACCCGGAATGTAAGCCGTCACCTCAATGCGGTTCGTCAAGCGAACACGAGCATATTTACGAAGTGCGGAGTTCGGTTTTTTCGGCGTCATTGTGCCTACACGAGTGCATACACCGCGTTTTTGCGGAGCGCTCAAGTCGGTCTCCTCACGTTTCAAAGCGTTAAAACCTTTTTGAAGAGCTGGAGATTTCGATTTGTAAACTTTAGCTTGACGGCCCTTGCGAACCAGTTGGTTAATTGTTGGCATGCTAGCCACCCCCTTCCCGTATTTATCATCCTAATTACAACCCCGTTTAAGTCCACAGACCCAGGCGGTTCATAAAAGGACAAATGAAAAGTTTTTGCCGAGAGAAGTAACGCCTTCTCCAACAAAAACGATTTCTCAAATCATGATTTCAAGACAGCTACCATAGCTGCACCAACTTCAATACCGCATGCTTCTCCAAGCTCTATCATCGTGGGTACATAGTTGATATGCACGCCATTCTTATCACACTCGGATACGACTTTTGAAATCAAACGTTGGTCGCAATCTTCAGCCACATAAACCTCTGCAGCCAAACCGGATTCAACGGCCTTCATCGTTTGTTTGGTGCCAATCTTGATGTGTGCATCCTGTAATCCTTTATCATTAGACACAAGTCATTCCTCCAAAAGAACAGGGAACAAAGAAACTATTCACGCACCTTTGCTATATTAGCATCTGCCCTAAGCGATGTCAAGCTATTAAATCAGGAAAAAGAAACATTGGGACGGAGAAATTCAGCGTCTTACGACGCGAAAATCTCCCCGTCACCTGACTGTCTCTTAATCTATAGATGCTGTTTCGAGTTCCTGACTTTCGTCATTCACATCGTTTTGTCCCGCGAACTTCACGCTGCGATAACGGTTCATACCCGTTCCAGCAGGGATCAGTTTACCAATGATAACATTCTCTTTCAGACCAAGCAGCTGATCGACTTTACCTTTAATGGCAGCGTCAGTCAACACGCGAGTTGTCTCCTGGAAGGAGGCTGCTGACAAGAACGAATCGGTTTCGAGAGATGCTTTTGTAATCCCGAGGAGAACCGGTTTGGCAACCGCTGGTTCTTTCCCGGAAAGAATAGCGTCTTTATTGGCTGTCTCGTATTCATGCATATCCACGAAGGAGCCTGGCAGCAGATTTGTATCTCCCGCATCAACGATACGGAATTTACGCAGCATCTGTCTGATCATAACTTCAACGTGCTTATCGTTAATTTCTACGCCCTGGTTACGGTATACGCGTTGTACTTCCTGAAGGATGTAGTTCTGCACACCACGGATACCTTTGATGCGAAGCATTTCCTTCGGATCAATGGAACCATCGGTCAGTTCATCCCCGGCTTCAATGTGCTTGCCTTCGCTTACGCGCAGACGGGAGCCGTAGGTAACTGCGTAAACTTTTGTTTCAGCTTCACCTTGAATTTCGATTTCACGACGGTCCTTCGTTTCGCGGATTTCTTTAACCACACCATCAATCTCACTAATGGTCGCTTGACCTTTAGGATTACGGGCTTCAAAGAGCTCCTGGATACGCGGAAGACCTTGTGTAATATCATCACCGGCAACGCCGCCTGTGTGGAACGTACGCATCGTGAGCTGTGTTCCCGGTTCGCCGATGGATTGAGCTGCGATAATACCAACCGCTTCACCAATCTCAACATGCTTACCAGTAGCCAGGTTACGGCCGTAACATTTTTTGCAGACGCCATAACGTGCACGGCAGCTCAAGATGGAACGAATTTGAAGCTTCTCAACACCAGCTGCTACAATTTCCTCAGCTTTGTCGGAGTCAATCAATTCGTTACGATTCACGATGATCTCTTTCGTTTCCGGATGACGAACGGTTTCAAATGCATAACGTCCTTCGATACGGTCATAGAGATCCTCGATAACTTCTTTACCGTCCTGAATACGGCTAACGGTAAAGCCTTTATCCGTGCTGCACTCATCTTCGCGAACGATAACATCCTGGGCCACGTCAACAAGTCGACGAGTCAAGTAACCGGAGTCAGCGGTACGAAGCGCTGTATCGGCAAGACCTTTACGCGCACCGTGCGTGGACAGGAAGTACTCGAGTACCGTCAGTCCTTCACGGAAGTTCGATTTGATTGGGAGTTCGATGATACGACCCGACGGGTTCGCCATCAGACCCCGCATACCACCGAGCTGAGTGATCTGCGATTTGTTACCCCGCGCTTTGGAATCCACCATGAGCATGATGGAGTTAAAGCGGTCCATCGATTTCATGAGTACTTCCGTAATATCGTCTTTGGTCTTGGACCAGATATCGATAACACGGTCATAACGTTCTTCATTCGTAATCAAGCCGCGGCGATATTGGTTCGTTACCACTTTAACCTTCTCGTCGGACTCTTTCAGAATTTCATTCTTCTCGTCAGGTACGATAACGTCGGATACCGCAACGGTTACGCCTGCACGAGTAGAGTATGTGAAACCGATCTGCTTGATTTTATCCAAAATCACAGAGGTTTCGGTTGTATGATACGTTTCGAAGCATCGTGCAATAATGGAACCCAGATATTCCTTACCAACAGCACCGCTGATTGGCAGTTCTTGAATCACTTTTTGAATATCTGCACCCTTCTCATATACGAAATACTTCTCAGGCGTACCTTGCAGCAGGTTCGTACGAGTCGCTTCATTGATATAAGGGAAGCTGGCAGGGAAAATCTCGTTAAAGATAATCCGGCCGATCGTCGTAACCAACATCGCATTCTGCTGTTTTTCCGTAAAGCATGTTTTGCCCAGGGCTTTAACCGGAATCGCTACGCGTGCATGCAGACCAGCTGCTTCACGCTGATAAGCGGAAACCGCTTCGTTCACGCTGCCCAGAATCATGCCGGTACCTTTCTCTTCCTTGTTATCCATCGTGAGATAGAAGGAACCCAGTACCATATCCTGAGAAGGCGTAACAACCGGCTTACCGTCTTTCGGGTTCAGAATGTTACCCGATGCCAGCATCAAAAGACGAGCTTCAGCTTGAGCTTCAGCAGACAAAGGAACGTGAACCGCCATTTGGTCACCGTCAAAGTCAGCGTTATATGCTGTACATACGAGCGGATGAAGACGGATCGCGTGGCCCTCAACCAGAATCGGTTCAAATGCTTGGATACCGAGTCTGTGGAGCGTCGGTGCACGGTTCAGAAGAACCGGATGCTCTTTAATAACCTCTTCGAGCACATCCCATACTTCTGGACTTACACGTTCTACTTTGCGCTTCGCACTCTTGATATTATGTGCAAGGCCTTTGTTGACCAATTCTTTCATAACGAACGGCTTGAAGAGCTCAAGCGCCATTTTCTTAGGCAGACCGCATTGGTACATTTTCAGGTAAGGACCTACAACGATAACGGAACGACCGGAATAGTCAACCCGTTTACCGAGCAAGTTCTGACGGAAACGTCCTTGCTTACCTTTCAGCATGTGGCTGAGGGATTTAAGCGGACGGTTACCAGGACCTGTGACCGGACGACCGCGACGGCCGTTATCGATCAGTGCATCGACAGCTTCCTGCAGCATGCGCTTCTCGTTCTGTACGATAATATCCGGCGCACCGAGATCCAGCAGTCTTTTCAGACGGTTGTTCCGGTTAATAACGCGACGGTACAGATCGTTCAAGTCGGAGGTCGCAAAGCGTCCACCATCAAGTTGAACCATCGGACGAAGCTCCGGTGGAATGACTGGCAGCACATCCATGATCATCCACTCCGGATTGTTGCCGGAGTTACGGAACGCCTCAATCACTTCCAAGCGTTTGATGGCCCGGTTGCGGCGTTGACCCTGTGCAGTGCGCAGTTCTTCTTTAAGGAACTCAAGCTCTTTGTCAACATCGATGTCTTGAAGAAGCTTCTTAACCGCTTCAGCACCCATGCCTGCTTGGAATCCGTAGCCGTACTTTTCACGGTAGCTGCGGTATTCCTTCTCGGACAACAGCTGCTTCTTCTCCAGCGGTGTATCTCCTGGATCGGTTACAACATAAGATGCGAAGTAAATGATCTCCTCAAGAGATCTTGGGGACATATCCAGAGCCAGACCCATACGGCTTGGAATCCCTTTGAAATACCAAATATGCGATACAGGAGCCGCAAGCTCGATATGGCCCATCCGTTCACGACGGACTTTAGCGCGTGTTACTTCAACGCCACAGCGATCGCAGACTACTCCTTTATAACGGACACGCTTATACTTACCGCAATGACATTCCCAGTCCTTCTGCGGACCGAAAATCCGCTCACAGAACAGGCCTTCTTTCTCCGGCTTCAATGTACGGTAGTTAATCGTTTCCGGCTTCTTCACCTCTCCGCGAGACCAAGAGCGAATTTTTTCCGGTGAAGCAAGACCGATTTTCATGTACTCAAAATTGTTAACGTCCAACAAGGAGCAACCCTCCTCAACCTAGTCCTATTTATGTGCTATACGACCATAACACCACCGCCGACCTATAAGCCGACGGGGGTGAATGATTGACCGTTATTCCACTCCGACTTCAGTGCCTTCCAAGTTAAGGCTCAGTTTATCACCTTGAGCATCGTCTTCGTCATCGAGTTCTTTCATCTCGATTTCCTCTTCATTCTCGCTCAGGATTTTGACGTCCATACCGAGAGACTGAAGCTCTTTAATCAATACCTTGAACGATTCAGGAACACCCGGTTCCGGAACGTTCTCGCCCTTGACGATGGATTCGTAGGTTTTCACCCGGCCGACCACGTCATCCGACTTGACGGTAAGAATTTCTTGCAGCGTATAGGCAGCACCGTAAGCTTCAAGTGCCCACACTTCCATCTCACCGAAGCGCTGTCCACCGAACTGAGCTTTACCACCCAGCGGCTGCTGCGTAACGAGTGAATATGGTCCCGTAGAACGGGCGTGAATTTTATCATCAACCATGTGCGCGAGTTTGATCATATGCATGACGCCGACGGTAACTTCACGTTCAAAACGTTCACCCGTCCGTCCGTCGTACAATACGGTCTTACCATTGCGCTGCATGCCTGCTTCTTCCATCGTATCAAACACATCATACTCGCTGGCTCCGTCAAATACCGGTGAAGCCACGTGAATGCCGAGCTGGAGGGCAGCCATACCCAAGTGAACCTCGAGCACCTGACCGATGTTCATCCGTGATGGAACCCCTAGAGGGTTCAACACAACTTGAACCGGCGTGCCATCTGGCAGGAACGGCATATCTTCTTCAGGCAAAATACGGGCAACGACACCTTTGTTACCGTGACGTCCGGCCATTTTGTCACCTTCGGAGATTTTACGTTTCTGTGCGATGTAAACACGAACCAGTTGGTTAACGCCCGGCGGCAATTCGTCACCGTTCTCACGTGTAAATACCTTCACGTCCACGATGATCCCGTCACTACCGTGAGGAACGCGCAGCGAGGTATCGCGCACTTCGCGAGCCTTCTCACCAAAGATCGCATGCAGGAGACGCTCTTCCGCCGTCAGTTCGGTTACACCCTTAGGTGTTACCTTACCCACGAGGATGTCTCCAGCGCTGATTTCGGCACCGATGCGGATAATTCCGCGCTCGTCAAGGTTCTTCAGCGCTTCTTCCCCTACGTTAGGAATATCACGCGTAATTTCTTCCGGTCCGAGCTTCGTGTCACGAGCTTCGGATTCGTACTCCTCGATATGAATCGAAGTGTACACGTCCTCTTTGACCAGTTTCTCGGAGAGAAGAATCGCATCCTCGTAGTTGTAACCTTCCCAAGTCATGAACGCCACAACAACGTTGCGGCCCAGTGCCAATTCGCCCATCTCCGTGGATGGACCGTCTGCGAGAATATCACCTTTTTTGATGACATCGCCGCGTTTAACGATTGGACGCTGATTGATGCATGTCCCTTGGTTCGAACGCATAAATTTGTGTAATTTATGTTTAATAAGATCGCCTTTGACTTCTTGTCCGTCGACATTTTCCACACGGCGGACCCAGATTTCATTAGCGGATGAACGTTCAATAATCCCGTCATGTTTGGACACAATACATACACCGGAGTCTTTCGCAGACTTGTGTTCCATTCCGGTTCCGACCAGCGGAGCTTTAGGAATAAGAAGTGGAACAGCCTGCCGCTGCATGTTGGATCCCATCAGCGCGCGGTTGGAGTCATCGTTCTCAAGGAACGGAATGAGCGCCGTCGCTACCGACACTACCTGCTTCGGCGAAACGTCCATGTAGTCTACACGGTCGCTTGGCATAGGAAGGATGTTATCGGATTGCTTGTTATAACGGACGATAACCATTTCGTCAGTGAAGGTACCATCTTCATTAAGCTCGGCGTTCGCCTGGGCAACGATATAGTTATCCTCTTCGTCTGCAGTCAGGTAATCGATTTGGTCCGTTACTTTACCGGTCTTCGGATCCACCCAACGATACGGAGCTTCAATGAAGCCATATTCGTTGATGCGCGCAAACGTCGACAAGGAGTTGATCAGACCGATGTTCGGTCCCTCCGGCGTCTCGATCGGACACATACGGCCATAGTGACTGTGGTGAACGTCCCGCACTTCAAAGCCCGCACGCTCACGAGTCAAACCACCGGGTCCAAGAGCAGACAGACGACGTTTATGCGTCAGTTCCGCAAGCGGGTTGGTCTGATCCATGAACTGGGACAGCTGGGAGCTGCCGAAGAACTCTTTAATCGATGCGATAACCGGACGTATGTTGATGAGCGCCTGCGGCGTAATCACGTTCGCATCCTGAATCGACATTCTTTCACGAACGACACGTTCCATCCGGGACAAACCGATACGGAACTGATTTTGAAGCAATTCGCCTACAGAACGCAGACGACGGTTACCCAGGTGGTCGATATCATCCGTATTGCCGATTCCATGCAGCAAGTTGATGAAGTAGCTGATGGAAGAAATGATATCCGCCTGCGTAATGTGCTTCACGGATTTATCAATGTTTGCGTTCGCGATGACCTTCACGACTTTTGCATCCTCAGTTGGAGAGAATACATCGATCGTTTGCAGCGGGATATCCTCGCTGTCCATCACACCGCCGGTGACATGATAATTCTTAAAGCCTACGCTCTTCTCAAGGTAAGGCATGATCTCGTCCAAAAGACGGCGGTCTACGGTTTGACCAGCTTCTGCAATGATCTCACCCGTATCGATGTCTATCAAACTCTCTGCCAAACGTTGATTAAAGAGACGGTTCTTGATATGAAGCTTCTTGTTGATCTTGTAACGACCAACGTTAGCCAAATCATAACGCTTCGGATCGAAGAAACGGGCAACGAGAAGGCTCTTCGCATTCTCTAGTGTTGGCGGCTCGCCCGGACGAAGACGTTCATAGATTTCAATGAGCGCTTTTTCCGTGGAGTCGGTGTTGTCTTTATCCAGCGTATTCTGAATATATTCATCATTGCCCAGAAGATCCAAAATCTCGGCATCTGTCCCAAAACCAAGTGCACGTAAAAGTACCGTTACAGGGATTTTACGGGTACGGTCGATCCGGACATAGATAATGTCCTTCGCGTCCATCTCCAGTTCAAGCCAAGCGCCGCGGTTAGGGATAACTGTTGCAGTGTACGTCGTTTTACCGTTTTTATCCACTTTTGTGCTGAAATAGACGCTGGGAGAGCGAACCAACTGGCTGACAATAACCCGTTCGGCACCATTGATAATGAATGTTCCGGTTTCCGTCATTAACGGGAAGTCTCCCATGAACACTTCCTGCTCCTTGACCTCTCCGGTCTCCTTGTTAATGAGCCGGACTTTCACGCGGAGCGGCGCCGCATAAGTAACGTCGCGTTCTTTCGCGTCATCGACGGTGTATTTCGGTTCTCCAAGGCTGTAGTCAATGAACTCTAGTACCAAATTACCTGTGAAATCCTGAATCGGCGAGATGTCCTGGAACATTTCGCGGAGTCCTTCCTCCAAAAACCATTCATAAGATTTTTGTTGGATTTCAATCAGGTTCGGAACTTCGAGTACCTCGTTAATACGAGCATAACTCCGCCGAGTGCGTCGACCATATTGAACAAGATGTCCTGCCAACTTAAACTCACCCCTCATGTCTACTCACTTTAAAAATTTCATTGCGAACCTCTGTTTGTAACACTATAATGGAACATACAGAGGACACTCCCATAAATAGAGAAAAGCCCTTATCGAATACCTTTTCGAAAAAAGAGCAGCTTATCCATGGTTATGATAATCATCTCATATCCTGTAGATTTGCCCAAAATGTACATATTATACGTCAATATGATCGACTTTATGCATCTTTCCACACATTAAGTCTTGACATTTCAGCCAACTAAAGACAAAGAGACCATCCTAATACTGACATTTTATAATAATACCATACCAGCATACCCAAGTCAACAGCCTAGTCGAACTATTTTAAGAAGATTTAGTCGCTCTGAATATCCGGTATCCTTTATCCTTCGTTACTTCCTCAACCTGATGAAATAAACTCTCCAGTTTCGCTTTCGCTGAAGGTGCGCCTTGCTTCTTCTGAATCACAACCCACAGTTGCCCATTCTCACGCAAATGCTTCCACGATTCTTCAAATATAGCATGTACCGTCTCTTTCCCGGCACGAATCGGCGGATTGGTTAGAACCACGTCAAATTGCTGATCCTGCACCGCGGCAAACAAATCGCTCTCCAAGATGGTCACATTGGATATACCATTACGTTTCGCATTCTCCTTGGCTAATTCGACAGCGCGGCTATTGATGTCGATCATCGTCACATGTCCTTGCGCAGCCATTCTTGCCGCCGACAGACCGATCGGACCATATCCACAGCCTACATCCAACACTTGGGCATGCTGGTTAAAGTCCATAGCCTCTATTAATACCTTGCTGCCATAATCCACGCCACTCTTAGAGAATACGCCCGCGTCACTGATAAAGTTGAAAGTCTGCCCCCGAAGCTCCGTCTTTAACTCCTTACGGTCATGAGCAATTTCCGGCTGATTCGAGTAATAATGTTGATTCGGCATCATTTCCTCCGTCTTGAATCAAAGTCTACCCGCCTATGATATTTCACTCTTAAGCGCTCTTATTCCAGTATAACCTTAGTTGCGGAGAATCAGTACCTTGTGATCTCCCCGCCACAATAACAAACCCCTTGAACAAATATTCAAGGGGTTTGATTCTTGCTGACATGAATCTCAAGAAGCTAATTACTTAACTTCTACGGATGCGCCTGCTTCTTCCAATTTAGCTTTAACAGCTTCTGCTTCTTCTTTAGCTACTTTTTCTTTCAATGGTTTTGGAGCGTTGTCAACCAGTTCTTTTGCTTCTTTCAAGCCAAGACCTGTGATTTCGCGAACCACTTTGATTACGTTGATTTTGGACGCGCCTGCGCTAGTCAGGATTACGTCAAATTCGGATTGCTCAGCAGCTTCAGCTGCACCAGCGCCACCTACAACAGCTACTGGAGCTGCAGCAGTTACACCAAATTCTTCTTCGATTGCTTTTACAAGATCGTTCAGTTCCAGAACGGACATACCTTTAATTGCTTCCAAGATTTGCTCTTTGCTCATTGGGTTGAACCTCCATTTATTATTAAGATTTTATAGTTGTTGTTACACAGCTTCAGCAAGACAAAGCTTACGCGCCTTGTTCTTCCTTCTCAGCAACAGCCTTAACTGCAAGCGCGAAGTTGCGCACTGGAGCTTGAAGCACGCTGAGGAGCATGGAGAGGAGACCTTCGCGGGACGGAAGTTCTGCCAGAGCTTTGATTTCGCTCTCTCCGATTACACGGCCTTCTACTACGCCGCCTTTCAATTTCAACGCGTCGTTTTTCTTAGCAAAATCGTTAAGGATTTTTGCTGGAGCGACAGCGTCATTGGTACCAAATGCAACAGCTGTTGGACCAGTCAGGACTTCGTCCAGATCAGTCAGCTCTGCTGCCGCAGTTGCACGGCGAAGCAGTGTGTTTTTCAGTACTTGGAACTCGACGCCAGCTTCACGAAGCTGTTTACGAAGTTCAGTTACTTGCGCAACGTTCAGTCCGCGATAGTCAGCAACTACTGTCGATACGCTTTCGCGCAGCTTAGCAGCAACGACATCAACCGCTTCTTGTTTCGCTTGAATCACTTTTGCGTTTGCCAATGATTACACCTCCTGGTTGTATTAGTAGCGTAAGAGCATCAAGCTCTCCGCTCTTCCTACGGGCACTAAAAAAGCCTCCGTAGAATCACGAAGGCCTGATGAATCATCATTTGGCCGGTGTAACCGGACAAATTGTTGACGTTCTATCATAACACCTCGGTAGGAAATTAAGCCTGCTTAGGGCACCTACTGTCTACGGTAAGCATATTCAACTTTAAGGGTCAGTCTCGAAGACTCACAACTGTTACATAATATCAAACTTCATTGACCAAAGTCAATGGTAATATTATCTGTAAACGGTTGTGTTCACGCGAGCGCTTGGTCCCATAGTCGAGGAAACAGCGATACCTTTCAGGTAAACACCTTTAGCAGCAGCTGGTTTCGCACGATTCAATGCATCGATGAGAGCTTTGAGGTTCTCATTCAATTGAGCTGCATCGAAAGACACTTTACCGATCGGCGCGTGAATTTGACCTGCTTTGTCCAGACGGTACTCGATTTTACCGGCTTTGATTTCTTGAACAGCCTTAGCAACATCGAATGTAACCGTACCAGCTTTAGGGTTAGGCATCAGGCCTTTACCACCGAGCAGACGGCCAAGTTTACCGACTTCACTCATCATATCAGGTGTAGCTACGCAGACATCAAACTCGAACCAGCCTTGTTGAATTTTGTTGATCATGTCTTGATCGCCAACAAAATCAGCGCCAGCTGCTTCTGCCTCTTTCGCTTTTTCACCTTTTGCAAATACCAGAACGCGTTGTGTTTTACCTGTGCCGTGAGGCAAGACAACAACACCACGAACAGCCTGGTCTTGTTTACGTGGGTCTACACCCAAACGTACAGCCGCTTCAACAGTTTCGTCGAATTTGGCAGTTGCAGCCTTCTTCACAAGCTCTACAGCTTCCAAAGGCTCATAAGTTGCTTCGCTGTCAATCAGCTTCGCAGCTTCAACGTATTTCTTACCGTGTTTAGCCATGTTTGTTTTCCTCCTTTGTGGTGTTAGCGGAATTTCCTCCCACATAATCCGAACCTCGTCCGGTTTCAATCGAGAGACAATTAGTCTTCGATTGTGATACCCATACTACGGGCAGTACCTTCTACCATCTTCATTGCAGCTTCAACAGATGCAGCGTTCAGGTCAGGCATTTTTGTTTCAGCGATTTGACGAACAGCGTCACGCTTAACAGTAGCCACTTTCTTCTTGTTAGGCTCGCCGGATCCTTTTTCGATCTTAGCAGCCACACGAAGCAGAACAGCAGCCGGTGGAGTTTTAGTGATGAATGTAAAGGAACGATCTTCAAACACCGAAATTTCAACCGGAATGATCAGACCAGCTTGATCAGCAGTACGTGCGTTGAATTCTTTACAGAATGCCATGATGTTGACACCTGCTTGACCCAATGCAGGACCTACTGGAGGAGCCGGATTCGCTTTACCTGCAGGAATCTGCAGTTTCACAATCTTGATAACTTTCTTAGCCATGGTTGACACCTCCTTGCATCAATAGTGGTAGCGGACGCTTTGACACGCCCTCCCACAAGAAACCTGAAGAATTAAATCTTCTCCACTTGAGTATAATCCAACTCCAGCGGGGTTTCCCGTCCAAACATGTTGACGTGAACTTTCAACTTGCTCTTTTCAGCCAAAATCTCTTCCACGGAGCCCACAAAATTCGCAAAAGGACCAACCTTGATACGAACGGATTCCTTGATGTCGAATTCGATCTTCGGTTTCGGCTCTTCCATGCCCATATGCTTCAGAATCTGTTCTACTTCTTCTGGAAGCAAAGGCGTCGGTTTAGAACCGGACCCTGTCGAACCAACAAAACCGGTCACTCCTGGTGTATTGCGGACAACATACCAAGAATCATCGGTCTGAATCATTTCGACCAAGACATATCCCGGGTAAACTTTACGCATGACGGTTTTTTTCTTACCGTCTTTGTTTACGATTTCTTCTTCCATTGGAACAAGAACGCGGAATATTTTGTCCTCCATGCCCATGGACTCGACACGTTTTTCCAAATTGGCTTTGACTTTATTCTCATACCCAGAGTAGGTATGAACTACGTACCATCTTTTTTCCATATCAAGCCACCTGGGACCCTTCTAAATTATCGCTTCGATCACAGCGGAAATACCGATGTCTACAACCCAAAAATAAATCGTGACAAACACTATGGTGCCGAGAACAATTAAAGTATAGTTCGTCAGTTCTTTACGATTGGGCCAGCGAACTTTTTTAAGTTCCGCCCAGCTTTCAGAGAAAAAGGAAAACAGAGACTTGAAACCACGTTTCACGCCGACTACACCTCCAAAAGAAAACTATCTGGTTTCGCGATGAGGAGTTTGCTCGTTACAGAACTTGCAAAATTTCTTCATCTCCATGCGGTCGGGGTGATTTCGCTTGTTTTTGGTGGTTGTGTAGTTTCTTTGTTTGCAGCTTGTACAAGCCAAAGTGATAATTACCCGCATGATGTGCACCTCCCGAAGACGTCCTTCTTTGTCAGAAGAATCGATATTGATCCTAGTAGAAACAACCTTGTTCTCATCGAAACCCGGTTATTTCTGCGAGATGAATAAAACCGTTGTTCCAAAAACTGTAACAACGATCCATTCATAAAACACGCGAATTTAGGCCTACCTAAAACACTTTATCACAAGGGTAGCGCCATTTCAAGCCTTTTTCTCTCTGATTGTGGGCTGCAATAAATGCCATTGCCAGCTAAACCAGGGAATTCGTCCCCGGAATATTGTAAACACCTCGCTGTAAAAAACTGTGGCGTTTCACAGTCTTTGTCCATCCTGCATAGCATTTAGTCTATATCCAGTATGTTCAATCTTCCAACAGATGAAACACCAAATATTACACATTTTGCGTTTTGCGAAAATGGACATCCTTGATTATCGTCCTATCCTGTCTGCCAACTAAAAATAATGGCCACAAAGTATACGGAGATCATTCGCCGGCCATCCTGATTTAAAAAAACGATCAGGCAATTAAAAAAAGGCTCTGATTGAGCCTTCTGCTTCTTATCCGACACTTGCTATTAATTATCCCTGACTTCCAGATAACGTTCAAGCTTTCGCTTTACCCGCTGGAGTGCATTGTCAATCGATTTTACATGACGCCTTAAATCTACCGCAATCTCTTGATAGGATCGACCGTCCAAATAGAGCATCAGGACTTTCCGTTCCAGATCGCTTAAAATTTCTGACATCTTGTCTTCCAGGCCGACAAATTCCTCTTGATTAATAATCAGTTCCTCCGGATCGCTTACCGCAGTGCCACAAATGACATCCAACAGCGTGCGGTCCGAATCCTCATCATAAATCGGCTTGTCCAATGAGACATACGAATTGAGCGGAATATGCTTCTGTCTCGTAGCGGTCTTAATTGCCGTAATGATCTGTCTAGTAATGCAGAGCTCGGCAAAGGCCTTGAACGAAGACAGCTTATCCCCTTTAAAATCACGAATTGCCTTGTACAGCCCGATCATGCCTTCCTGGACAATATCTTCCCGGTCAGCGCCAATCAGAAAATAGGAACGGGCTTTAGCACGTACAAAATTCCGGTATTTATTGATCAAATACTCCAGCGCCCCGCTGTCACCCTCGCGGACCGCCTCGACAATGTCTTCATCGCTTATCACATCATACCCTGACAACATGACTTCCTTGAGGTCCACACTCAATAGAATCCCTCCGGCCCGGAACGCACGGTAGCCCGTCACTCGCTTGAAATATATGACAAGTATATATGATGTCTACTAGACCGTCAACCACGTTCTACCTAAAATAGACCGATAATAACATTTAATGTAAACTTTTTCGTAGATTCATATACCGTTTTCATTCTCCAAATGAGCCGACCTTTCGTCCCTATTGTGTAAAACAGTTCTATTCCCTTCGCCAGCGCTCGAACATCTGTCTCACATCTGGCGGCAGCTTCCCGTCAAGTGTATTCCGGCTCTTGGTCTGCTCTTTCGTTATTTTCTGCTTCACTTCGCGCTCGCTCTGTTCCACTTCGTTTAGCAATTCCCGGGCGGACAACCTGAGTGCTCCCCGAGCAAAAATCACATGCTGCTCAATTAAATCGCTGGTCGCCACATAAATTTTTCGCCGGCGGTGGCTGAACTCTCCGACTAGCCGTTCAATGCACTCATCGGCGGTTTCTTTCTCCTTCGTAAAAAACACCTGAACCTTGCCTTGCGTGTAGGATTTCCCCAGTCCAGGGACCCGGTATGCGTCAAAAATCACCACGACTCTGAGGCCGGAATACGCCTGGTAATCCGCTAATTTCTCCAGCAGCAGGTCTCGCGCATCATGCATGCTGCTATTGGCGAGCTTCGCAAGATATGGCCAGCCGCCGATCATATTATAACCGTCGACCAGCAGCACATCCCGCCAATCGGCCATCATTGCTAACCTTGAAGGCGGCGACGGCGAATCACTTCGTACATAACGACACCTGCGGCAACCGAGGCGTTAAGCGAGTTAATTTTTCCGGCCATCGGCAGTTTCACAAGCACATCGCATTTTTCACGGATCAGACGCCCCATTCCTTTACTCTCATTACCGATAACGATAGCAACCGGCCCGTCAAAAACCTCAGTGTCATACAATTCCTGAACGGCATCAACAACGGTTCCGACAACCCACACGCCCATTTCCTTCAGCTGATCGATGGTTTGGCCCAGATTGGTCACTCTGGCTACGGGCACATACTCTACGGCGCCAGCAGATGTTTTGGATACCGTTGCCGTTACTTGTGCGGATCTGCGCTTAGGCAGTATGACGCCATGAGCACCCGTGCAGTCTGCCGTACGGAGAATCGAGCCCAGATTGTGCGGATCCTCGATCTCGTCAAGCAGCAGCAAGAAAGGCGGTTCGCCTTTTTCCTCCGCAACCTTCAGCAAATCTTCCACTTCCACGTAGGCATACGGTGCCGCTTGGGCAACCACGCCTTGATGCTGTACCCCTGGAACCATCTGATCCAGCTTGCGTTTGTCCACATGCTGAATGACAATGCCCAGTTTCTTCGCTTCCGCGATGATCGGCAGGGTCAGATGTTTTTGCGCATTTTCGGCAATCCATATTTTATTGATCGTACGTCCTGATTTGAGCGCTTCCGTTACGGAGTGCTTACCAGCTACTACTTCCTCTTCTTGCAACATGTAGGTCTCCTCCTGCATATCAGCCGGCGTCCCCCTTGAGAAACACCGGCTGTATCGTTTCAATGTTGATGCTCTATTGCCTGACGGTCTATTTAACAGACCCCTCAATATACTCGATGCTCTTCCCAATGAGCTCACGGAGACGATCCTGCTCCCCCGTATAATATAAATACCCAACGAGCGTCTCAAATGCCGTTGCATGCCGATATTCGAGCACGTCGGCATTTTTGGGGATGCTGCCTGATTTGGCATTGCGTCCTTGACGCACAACATCGCGTTCTTCTTCCGTCAGCTCCGGATCCAGATAAGCCAATATTCGGCTCTGTGCCTTCGCCGACACAAATCCTGTTGCTGTCCGGTGCAAGTGATGGGGTCGGAGATTAGCTCTTGATATCAAAAACTGCCGCACTGCCACCTCATAAATAGCATCTCCGATATAGGCAAGCACGATGGGCGGGATTAACCGGGCCGGCTTCGACGGCGGAAAATCGAACCAGCCTACTGCGGGATCATGATGCTCAGGCCCGCTCATTTACGCCGCCAGCGCATACCTTGCGCCGTATCCTCAAGCACGATGCCTTCGTCCGCCAGCTTGTCGCGGATTTCATCCGCTCGCGCCCAGTTTTTATTCTTCCGGGCTTCGATACGTTCGGCAATCAGAGCTTCAATCTCCTCATCCAGCAATTCATCCGTGCCTGTATTTACGATGCGCAGCACGCCGTTCATTTCGTTGAAAGCACGCAGCACTTCATGCAGGTCCGCCGCAGGAATCGAGGCTTCCTTCAGCAGCTGATTCGCCTCGCTGGCCCATTGGAACATAGCGGTGATGGCGTCCGGCGTGTTGAAATCGTCCTGCATTTTCTGGTGAAATTCGACAAGGACGGCCGATATTTTATCCGCAACTTCCTGGCTTACGTTATCGTCCTTCGAGCCGATCGCGGTACTCAATCGATGCTCGACATTAGCCGCCGCATTCGCCAGACGTTCCACGCTGTTCTGTGCCTGCTCCATCACCTCATCGCTATAATTCAGCGGGTTGCGGTAGTGGGTGGACAACATGAAATAGCGGACAGCTTCTTTTGTATATTGTTCACGAAGTTCCTTAACCAATACACCATTACCTAGCGATTTCGACATTTTCTCGTTATTGATGCGGATATAACCATTGTGCATCCAATAGTTCGCCAGCGGTTTGCCTGTCAGCGCCTCGGACTGCGCCACTTCGCATTCATGGTGCGGAAACTGCAGGTCTTGACCGCCGCCATGGATATCCAGCGTATCCCCAAGATAACGACGGGCCATGGCGGAGCACTCAATATGCCAGCCCGGCCGGCCGTCGCCCCAAGGACTGCTCCAGTAGATCTCTCCGGGCTTCGCAGCTTTCCATAGCACGAAGTCCTCCGGGTTTTCTTTCCGCTTATCCACTTCAATTCGGATACCAAATTGCAGCTCATCGAGATTTTGCTGGGACAGCTTGCCGTAATCGTCAAATTTGCGGGTCCGGTAGAAAACATCTCCCCCGTTCTCATAAGCAAAGTCGCGGTCAATGAGCTCCTGGATAAATTCAATAATGCTCTCCATATTGTCCGTTACCCGCGGATTTAATGTCGCTCTTGGTATACCGAGACCGTCCAGATCCTCGTAATAGGCGTTAATAAACTTATCCGCGACCTCCGGAACGGTAGTACCGGTTTGCTCTGCTTTCCGGATCATTTTGTCATCTACATCCGTAAAGTTCACCACATAGTTCACATCATTACCCTGATTCTCAAAATAAGCTCGAACCACGTCGAAAAAGATCATCGGACGGGCATTCCCGATATGGATATAATCGTACACGGTAGGACCGCACACGTAGATCTTTACCTTTCCAGGTTCCTGAGCAACAAACGTTTCTTTCATACGGGTTAACGTGTTATAGATTTGAAGTGCCATAGGGTATCATCTCAATCCTTTCATTCCATCGCTTATTGTTCCTTCACGGCTTACGGGTTTACTCTTCTTTGGCCGAAGACACAACGACCTCGGATACCATGCCTTTAGGCTGGTTTCGTTTGCTCTCATGAAGCTCCGCCCGGAGCTGATCGATCTCCTTCTGCATTGAACGCAGCATATCCACAATCGGATCGGGCAGATTCGTGTGATCCAGCCGGTCGCGCACCCGCTCCCCGTTCTGTTTGACGATTTTTCCCGGATTGCCGACAACGGTGCTGTTTTGGGGGACTGGTCTTAGTACGACTGCATTGGAACCAATGTTACAGTTATCCCCAATCGTAAAGGAACCTAGCACTTTCGCCCCCGATCCGATGACCACGTTGTTGCCGATGGTCGGGTGCCGCTTGCCTTTCTCCTTACCGGTTCCACCAAGCGTAACCCCTTGGTAGATCACCACGTCATCCCCAATCTCACAGGTCTCTCCAATGACAACCCCCATCCCATGGTCTATGAACAGCCGATGCCCGATACGGGCTCCCGGATGAATCTCAATCCCTGTCATAAACCGGCTGAACTGGGAGATCAACCGTGCCAGCGTATACCATCGCCGCTTAAATAATGCATGAGCTACCCGGTGCGCCCACAGTGCGTGAAGCCCCGAGTAGGTGAATACCACTTCAAAAAGTCCCCGGGCAGCCGGGTCATTCTCGAACACTGTCCGAATATCCGATTTCATCTGTTTAAACATGAACGCTCCCTCTTTCCCCTCTTCCAATCGCGCATGCAACTTGCCATCCATCGTTATTCCTGTAAATAAAAAACGCCCCTGCAGCTTATCGCTGCAGAGGCGCTAGACCGCGGTTCCACTCTGCTTAGAACCGGCACAAGCCTCCTCCCTTCGTCAGGGACGGATTCTACCGATTCTCTTCATGTCATTAACGGCAGACGACCGGCATGATCTAACGATTGTGTTCGCTTCAACCATGCAGCTCACAGGTGCATTTCCGCTGCAGGCGACGGGACAACTCTCAGCCGGCAAATTCAAGTGGTCCTTGTCTTCTGCCGATTGTCCTCTCTGGAACGTGCCTGTTTTACGCGTACTTCTCCTGATCGTAGCTTTTATACGTTTATATTTGTTGATCTAGGCCATAAATGTCCACATTGTTCACTAGAGACGCTGCGCTAACGGATCATGCTTCCGATCGCTGTTGTTTTCGGATTTCCTGAACTACCCAAATTAAGGTTGAAATCCGAAAACAAAGGCGAACGCTTTGCTTCTTCAGCACGATTCCGTCCTCTCCGCTACTTCCCTGTATGAGTAAATGTCCCAATATAATGCTCGGCTAGATCAAAGAATATTTCACTTATAGTTTGGTGTAATTATAACTGATGATATACGGGCTGACAAGGAACGTTTATTCGAAGAAGCCGCCCGAATTATGCGCCTTTGATCTGAGAACGCAAACGGTCAAGCACGCGATCCCTGCCAAGCAGCCAAATCGTCTGGTTCAGGTCCCGGCCATGGGTTTGTCCCGTCAAGGCTACGCGGATCGGCATAAAGAGCTGTTTGCCCTTAAATCCGGTCTCCTTCTGGACTTCCTTGATCAGTGTCGCAATCTTCGGAGCGTTAAACTCATCCGACTGCTCGATCTTCGCAAGGAATGCCGACAATACGGCAGGCACCTGCTCGCCGCCCATCACTTCAATCCCTTCGGCATCCAGCTCCAGATGTGTGCGGAAGAACACTTCCGACAGATCCACGATATCCGCAGCAGCAGTCATCTGCTCCTGGTAGAGCGCCACGAGCGCGCGTGCCCATTCCTCTTGCTCGGCCGTAAGCTCGGACGGCAAGCGGCTGGCTTTCTGCAAATGCGGAATGGCTAGATCGGCAATCCGATCCGGATCCGCATTCTTGATATACGTGTTGTTCAGATGAGCCAGCTTGTTCGTATCGAATACCGCAGGGCTCTTGGATAGTCGATGCTCATCAAAGATCGAGATCAGCTGCTCTTGGGAGAACACTTCCTCTTCCCCTTCCGGAGACCAGCCAAGCAGCGAGATGAAGTTGAACAGCGCTTCAGGCAAATAGCCAAGCTGGTCATACTGCTCAATGAACTGAATGATCGATTCATTACGCTTGCTCAGCTTCTTGTGATCCTCGCCCACGATCAGGGTCATATGTCCGAACTGAGGCGGCTCCCAGCCAAAGGCTTCATAGATCATCAGCTGACGCGGCGTATTGGAGATATGATCCTCCCCGCGGAGCACATGGCTGATCTTCATCAAATGATCGTCCAAAGCTACAGCGAAATTGTAGGTAGGAATGCCGTCTTTTTTAACAATGACGAAGTCGCCGGTCTCTTTGCTGTTAAACGAAATCGTGCCCTTCACCATGTCATCGAACGTGTAGATACGATCTTCCGGAACGCGGAAGCGGATGCTGGCCACACGGCCTTCAGCCTCAAGTGCCTGACGCTGCTCTTCCGTCAAATCCCGATGCTTCCCGGAATAGCGCGGCGTTTCGCCGCGAGCCATCTGCTCTTCCCGCTCCTGCTCCAGCTCTTCCTCCGTGCAATAGCAGCGGTAAGCAAGCCCGCGATCCAGAAGGTCCTGCCAATATTCTTTATAAATATCAAGACGCTCGGTCTGGCGATAAGGTCCGTACTCGCCTCCGACATCCACGCTCTCATCCCAGTCCATGCCCAACCACTTCAAGTATTTCAGCTGGCTTTGCTCTCCGCCTTCTACGTTGCGTTTCACATCCGTATCCTCGATGCGGATAATGAATTTCCCGTTGTTCTTGCGGGCAAATAAATAATTGAATAATGCCGTTCTGGCATTGCCGATATGTAAATGTCCCGTTGGACTCGGTGCATAGCGCACGCGGACTTCTCCGGTCATTGTAACCCCTCCGCTTCCCTATTCTTTCAAGATTCCTAGCTCAAAAAACTCCCTTATTGAACACATACTTCAAGATGATAGCATACCTTTTACGAGGCAGACAACCGATTGCGCGGCGATACCTTCGCCCCTGCCAGTAAACCCGAGCTGCTCGGTGGTGGTCGCCTTCACGTTAACCTGATCCACCTCGGCATCCAGCGCTTTGGCGATCACTTCCGCCATTTGCGGAATATATGGCGCCATCTTCGGCTTCTGCGCAATAATTGTAGAATCGATATTACCAAGTCTATACCCGCGTTCCTTCGCCATGACCCATACCTGCTCCAAAAGCTTCAGGCTGTCGGCGTCTTTAAAGGCAGGATCGTTATCGGGAAAATGACGACCAATGTCGCCAAGCCCAAGCGCTCCCAAAATCGCGTCCGTTACGGCATGCAGCAGCACGTCGGCGTCGGAGTGCCCGAGAAGCCCCTTGTCATAAGGAATCGTGACGCCTCCGATGATGCACGGCCTTCCTTCTACGAGCTGATGTACGTCAAACCCCTGTCCTACTCGAATCATCCCATGTCCTCTCCCTTACGTTTCTGTAAAAAAGCTGCATATTCCAGATCCTCCGGTGTGGTGATCTTAATATTGCTGTATTTCCCCTCCACCACGGTTACCGGATGCCCTGCTCGCTCCATCAGCATGGCATCGTCAGTGCCTGTAAACCCATCCTTCGCTGCAGCCTCATGTGCAGACAGCAGGTCGGAAAGACGAAAAGCCTGTGGGGTCTGGACGGCCCACAGACTTTGACGGTCCGGGGTACCTGTAATCAGCCCCTTACCGTTCACCTGTTTAATCGTATCCTTCACGGGAACCCCAAGTACCGAGGCGCCCTCACGGATTGCCGCATCGCGGCAGACTTCAATTTCCTCTTGCGTTACAAACGGCCTTACGCCGTCATGTATCATTACCCACTCTGAAGAAATTTGCTTGATGCCTTGGTATACGGACTGCTGCCTCTCGCTTCCCCCGGGGATTACAGCGGACACCTTGTTCAAACTGTATTCCTGAATCCAGGATTCGCAGCGAGGGACATCCTCCATCCCAGTCACAAGCACAATTTCCTGCAGCCATGGTATCCGGCTGAATACTTCAAGCGTATGAACGATAATGGGCTTTCCGTTCAGAGCCAAGTACTGCTTGCTCTCCCGGGTGCCCATCCTCGTTCCTTTTCCCGCCGCTACAATGACAGCGCCGAAGTTACTCATCAAGCACCAAACTCCTGTCTCACCCAACACGTCCCAAACGGACGAATAGCGGATATGTATATCCCCATCATACCCCTTTACTGGGCTTTTTCCAACAGTTTTGGTTTCGCGAAGATCATCCGGCCCGCCGAGGTTTGCAGTACGCTGGTAACGAGAACCTCCATCATCGTGCCGATGTACTCGCGACCGCCTTCCACGACGATCATCGTGCCGTCATCCAAATAAGCGACGCCTTGACCATGCTCCTTGCCGTCCTTGATAATCTGTACCAGAATTTCCTCCCCTGGCAGAACTACCGGCTTCACCGCGTTGGCGAGATCATTAATGTTCAGTACCGACACACCCTGCAGCTCACATACCTTATTCAAGTTGAAATCATTCGTGACCACTTTGCCTTGAAGCACTTTGGCCAGTTTCACCAGCTTGCTGTCGACTTCGGATATTTCCTCAAAGTCCCCTTCATAAATGAGTACCTTGACGTCCAGCTCTTTCTGGATTTTGTTCAAAATATCAAGACCCCGCCGGCCGCGATTTCGCTTAAGAAGGTCTGAGGAATCCGCAATATGCTGAAGCTCCTCCAGAACAAACTCAGGAATGACAATCGTTCCTTCGATAAATCCGGTCTTGCAAATATCTGCAATTCTCCCGTCAATGATGACACTCGTATCCAAAATTTTATGTTCCTCTATGCGCCGGCCCTCAGGCTCAGCAGCTTGACTCCACTTGCCCGACATCCATAGAGAAGCCAGTTCATCCTTCTTCTCTAGTCCAATGCGAAACCCGATGTAACCGCCAAGGAGCGTAATGCCAACCTGCAGCAGCTGCCCTGCTTGTCCGAGCAAGGACAACCCTGGTGACAGCAATACAGACAGCAGCAGGCCGCTCAACAGTCCGGCGGTACCCGCAGCCAGCTCATTCATCGGAATCCGGGAGAACGAAGAGATCAGGCTATGCAGCCATCTCGTTACCCGATCCGCTGACAGCACGCCGATCATGCCAAACAATAATCCTCCAAGCACCGCGAAGGCTCCGCTTCCCGCTGCAAATAAACCTTGTCCAAAAATAGGCGAGAGCCCTGAGAAAGACCGTTCCATTGTATGATATAACGTATACCCGCCCCATGCTCCGCATAATACTGTAAATGCTAAAATGGCTTTTTTTACCATGAGCTTCCGCACACCTCCTTTTTATACATGAATATCTTTGCTTCTATTTTCCAGTATGGTCCAATTTATAAAGTCGTAATCGTGCCGACCCATCTTTTTTAAGATAAAAGTTTTCAGTGAAACCAAATGAATTGGATAATCGCAAGAAAAACATCCTCAAATATGCAGTCTATCTTCTGTAAAAGTACGCCTGTTGACGTTTTTTTTATCATATTTCCATATCCCCATATCCTACCCGTTTCGCCTACCCCCATCAGGCTTTGACGTGTACTGACATCAACCTCACAAATGGAATTGACCGCCTTCAGACACCTGAAATTGGTTGAAATCGCCTGAAGTAGTGGAATATAATGAACTCAATTCATAATATCGAGGTGGATGTATAAATGAGCGCTCCTAGTTTACAGGCTTTTCAGGACCAAGTTTCCGAATTGTTGCTCCGTCACCGCAGTCTCTTGGATGTTCTGTCTAAAAATGGTCAAAGCAATGCTTCAGTCAACCGGGCCGTAACCAAGGCCATCACAGAATGCGGATGCATCGAGCTCCACGCCACGAAGCAATCCTTCGATATGGGCTCTGATCTCGAATCAGCCCGGGAATTAGCTGGCACGCACGTCGAAGGCCATCTGTGCGAGAATTGCCGTGAAGCGGTAAGCACCGAGCTTGGCCGCAACCTATTTTATATGTCTGCTCTTGCGAATCTTCTGGACATTCAACTGGATGAGGTAGTTGACAAGGAGTCGCAGAAATGCTCCACATTGGGTATTTTTAACCTGTCGTAAACCGCTAACATGAAGACGGTTCGTAACGGCAAGGTACTCCATGCATACAAAAAAAGCATTTATCTCGCTGCGCTAGCAGGGAAATAAATGCTTTTTATTTGGATATATGTCACACAAATCCGTTCTATCGGTCAGAGGATTGATAGGCCTCATCTGATTTGGGATCATCCTTTTTACGACGTTTTTTGCGGGTCAGTCGGCGGAAATTCTGCTGTAAGCCATAACCTGCGTACAGGACCAATGGCAAGAATATCAGCTTGGAGGTCTGCTCTGGTAAGAACACGGCAACCATGACTGCGCCAATGATGACAAGCGGGGTAAATTTAATCGCTGTTTTCGGAATGCCAATCTTCTTGAAGTTCGGGTACTTGACTGCGCTAACCATGAGATAAGAAAGTAGAAGTACGGCAATAATCATATAAGTTGCTGTAATCTCTTCATGGAATAACGCCAAGGTTGCCAGCACGCCTCCCGCAGCGGGGATCGGCAGGCCGATAAAATATCCCGGTATGCCCGGACGAACATTAAATCTTGCAAGACGCAATGCGCCGCACATCGGAAATATGGCGGTCACTGTCCAAGCCAGTGCTGTATTAATATCCGTAAACGCTACGGTATACATAATGAGTGCCGGTGCTACGCCAAATGATATTACATCGGATAATGAGTCAAGTTCCTTGCCGAGCTCGCTTTGGGCATTCAATGCCCGAGCTACCCGACCGTCCAGTCCATCAAGGAGCATGGCAATGATAATCATAATGGCGGCCATACTCGTTCGACCTTCCGTCGCCAAGATGATACCAATCATTCCGAGAAACAGATTACCTAAAGTAAACATGTTCGGAATTGATTTCGTCATTTTTTTATTCACCTCATTAATGTTACGTACGAACATCGATTGTAGGTCTTTTAGATTTGTCTGTCAATAAATACTTGTTCTTGCAATCGTTTCAGGCCTTCTTTAATGGTGCGTGCACGAACTTCGCCAATCCCGTCCACTTCATCAAGTTCATGGATGGAAGCGATCATAATGCTGGATAAATCATGGAACTGGTCGACCAGATTACGAACGATCACATTCGGAAGGCGCGGGATTTTGTTCAAAATCCGGTAACCACGCGGCAGTATTTCTTCCTCCGAAGCAGCGGCAGAAGCTGGATAGCCAAGAAGCCTTACAATATGGTGAATGTCCAGCAGTTCCTCATCCGTTGAACGCTTCAGCGCAAGAATGATCTCGCGGATCTTCTCCTCGCTGTATTCCCGGGCATAGTCCGCATACAGCAGCCATGCCTCTTCCTCTATATTGCTTACAAGCTCATCCATCTGCATGCTGATCAGACGACCTTCGTTGCCGAGCTCGTTGATATAGCGCTTGATCTCCTTCTTGATGCGGAGCACCATCTCGACGCGCTGAATCACATTCACGACTTCCGGAATGGTGACCAATTCTTCAAATTCAGATGCCGAGAGGTTGGTGAGCGATTGATTAAGCACCACTCGGTATCGCTCCAAGGTCTGTATAGCCTGATTCGCCTTGGTTAAGATTACGCCGATTTCCTTCAATGCATACCGCAACGATCCTTGATACAGCGTAATAATGTTTCGGCGCTGCGAGATGGACACAACCAGCTTGCCTGTCTGTTTCGCTACCCGCTCCGCTGTTCTGTGCCGTATCCCCGTCTCGATGGAAGAGATCGAAGAATCCGGAATCAGCTGTGTATTCGCATATAAGATACGTTTCAAGTCTTCACTCAGGATGATGGCGCCGTCCATCTTGGCCAGCTCGTATAAATAGTTTGGCGAAAAATCGCAATTAATGGAGAAGCCGCCGTCGACAACTTCCATTACTTCCGGGCTGTAGCCCACAACGATCAGGGCGCCCGTCTTTGCCCGCAGCACGTTCTCCAGTCCGTCGCGAAACGGCGTTCCCGGTGCTACCAGCTTTAGCAAATCATTCATTTTGTCCAGTTGGCTCGTTTCTTTCACCTTCGTATGCCCCCTAATCTAACGCAACCGCTAATGCATCTGCAACGGTGTTTACTCCTATAATTTGTATTCCTTTCGGATGCTTCCATCCCTTTAAACTCTTCTCCGGCATGAGTACGCGTTTAAAGCCCAGCTTCTCGGCTTCCCTTACCCTTTGTTCCGCTCTGGAAACGGCACGAACCTCGCCGGTCAGACCAACCTCGCCAAAAATGACATCATACGGCTTGGTCGGAATGTCGCGGAAGCTGGATGCAATGCTAACCGCTATGGCCAAATCCACTGCTGGTTCATCAAGCTTCACGCCGCCGGCAACATTCAGATAGGCGTCTTGCGTTTGCAGGTACATGCCCATCCGTTTCTCCAGCACGGCGATGATTAGATTCATGCGGTGATGGTCCACCCCTGTGCCCATCCGGCGCGGGGACGGGAAGTGGGTTGTGGAGATGAGCGCCTGCAGCTCGACCAGAACCGGACGAGTTCCCTCCATGCTTGCAACAACGGTCGAACCCGCTACCCCTAAGGGCCGTTCAGATAAAAACAGTTCCGATGGATTCCCGACTTCCCGAAGTCCATCCTCCCCCATCTCAAAAATGCCAATCTCATTCGTCGAACCGAAACGGTTCTTTACCGCACGAAGCAAACGGTAAGTATGGTGACGCTCTCCTTCAAAATAAAGCACACAGTCCACCATGTGCTCCAGCATCCTTGGGCCTGCAATAGCGCCTTCCTTGGTCACATGACCGACCAGGACAGTCGCTATGCCCTTCACCTTCGCCAATCGCATGAAGCGTGCCGTACACTCCCGCACCTGGGAAACGCTGCCCGGCGCACTGGTTACCTCCGGCAAATACACCGTCTGAATGGAGTCAATGACAACAAAGCCAGGCTTTACGTTCTCAATGGCTTCCTCAATCGATTCCAGATTGGTTTCACACAGGACAAACAGCTCCGGAGACAGTGCCCCGAGCCGATCTGCACGCAGTTTGGTCTGGCGTACGGATTCCTCACCGGAAATGTACAGAACGCGAATACCGTTCTGGGCCAATCGATTGGAGGCTTGCAGCAGCAGCGTGGATTTGCCGATGCCGGGGTCACCGCCGACTAACACCAGCGAGCCCGGAACAAGCCCGCCGCCGAGCACACGGTTCAATTCCGCAATGCCCGTCTGGATTCTGGGTTCTTTACCGCTTTCTATATTTATGATCGAAAGGGGTTTTTCTTTACTATGAAAAAGAGGGGAATTCATCCCCTGCGTCTTGATTACCGTCTCGGTCTCTTCTACCATGGAATTCCATGATTGGCAGCCCGGACATTTTCCGAACCATTTGGGCGCTTCATAGCCGCACTCGGTACAGAAAAATTTCGTTTTAGTTTTTGCCATGTGAGTCTCCTTTATGTCGCACATCATTTGTCGGATTTCGTAAAACCCTGCAAAATCAGGCATTACTCAAAGTTTACCATTTCTTATAATTCAACGTAAAGGTTAATTGGAAACTTTACGCGGAGATGAGAAGGATTTGTTTCAAATTTGAAGGGTCCGGGGCAGAATGACATTATTTTTGCTGCAATTTATCAAACATAAGTACATGTAAACCACACATGTCCGCTTCGCTGCCGGATCGTTCTTACGATCGCTGTTAAAACCAGGAAACTGGAATTGGAATCATGGTGGTTTCCCGGTTTTAAAGGCGAACGCTGTCGCTTCTTCAGAACGATTCCGTCCGCTTCGCTACGGTTGATACATGAGGGTCTGTTTTCTTAATTCGCCATTCATCCATATGCCTAATTATTTATCGATATAAACAGCCTCGGTCATTTCATTCACATAACTTCTGAGCATCCATGTTTCTGCCCATAAACCTTCATCTTCCCTTCTAATTAAAAACAAAAACCCCGCCGGATTTAAATCCAGCGGGGTAACGTTGTTCGAGCTTATTCCGTTTCAGCTGATGCGGCAGTGACGCTCTCGTTCTTGTGTACAACCAGCTCGCCGTTTGCCTCATCAATGGTGAGCGAATCACCCTTGGCCACAGTACCTCTCAGCAGCTCCTCGGAGAGACGATCCTCGATGTGCTTCTGGATAGCCCGGCGCAGCGGGCGGGCACCAAAGGCCGGATCGTATCCTTCCTTCGCAATGAAAGCCTTCGCTTTGTCTGTGAGCTCGAAATGCACCTCGAATTCCTTCAGACGTTTACGCAGCTCGTCGGACATCAATGTCACGATTTCGGCAATGTGTTTCTCTTCCAGAGAGTGGAATACGATGATCTCGTCAATCCGGTTCAAGAACTCCGGACGGAAGCTCTTCTTGAGCTCATCCATCACTTTGCCTTTCATATTGTTATAATCGCGACCTGCATCCGTCACTGCAGTAAAGCCAAGCGTAGAGTTCTTCTTGATCGCTTCCGCTCCCACGTTGGAGGTCAGAATGATCAGGGTGTTGCGGAAGTCCACCACGCGGCCCTTGGAGTCGGTCAAGCGTCCGTCTTCCAGCACTTGAAGCAAGATGTTGAATACCTCAGGGTGTGCCTTCTCGATCTCATCGAGGAGCACAACGGAATATGGTTTGCGGCGTACCTTCTCGGTCAGCTGACCGCCTTCTTCGTAGCCGACATATCCCGGAGGCGCTCCGACGAGACGTGATGTGGAATGCTTCTCCATGTACTCGGACATATCGATCCGCACAACCGCATTCTCGTCTCCGAACATCGCTTCCGCAAGGGCGCGTGCCAGCTCGGTTTTACCTACCCCGGTAGGACCCAAGAAGATGAAGGAGCCCATTGGACGCTTCGGATCTTTCAGTCCTGCACGTGCCCGGCGAACCGCACGGCTGACCGCTTTGACCGCTTCCTCTTGACCGATCACGCGGCTGTGGAGGATTTCTTCCAGATTCAGAAGACGCTCGGTCTCTTCTTCTTTCAGTTTATTTACAGGAATACCGGTCCAGTTGGCAACAACGTCGGCGATATCCTCCGGCGTTACCTCGGAATCGGTACGTCCTTGTTTTTCTTTCCATTGATTCTTCGTAACTTCAAGCTCTTCACGCAGTTTCTGTTCCGTATCGCGCAGCGCTGCAGCTTTCTCGAATTCCTGGCTTTGGACAGCTGCATCCTTCTCTTTGCGGATGTCCTCCAGATGCGCTTCCTGATCTTTTAGATTTGGCGGTATGGTATACGTATGAAGGCGAACTTTCGAACCGGCCTCGTCAATCAGGTCAATCGCTTTATCCGGCAGGAAACGGTCCGTAATGTAGCGATCGGACAATTTCACGGCCTGCTCGATCGCTTCATCCGTAATTTTCACGCGGTGATGCGCTTCGTAACGGTCACGCAGTCCATACAGAATCTGAATGGCTTCCTCCGGCGACGGTTGATCCACCGTAATCGGTTGGAAACGGCGCTCGAGAGCCGCATCTTTTTCAATATATTTACGGTATTCGTCCAGTGTGGTTGCCCCGATGCACTGAAGCTCTCCGCGTGCCAATGATGGCTTAAGAATGTTGGAAGCGTCAATCGCTCCTTCTGCACCGCCTGCACCGATCAAGGTATGGAGCTCATCGATGAACAGAACAATGTTGCCTGCTTGACGAATCTCATCCATAATTTTTTTCAGGCGATCCTCAAACTCGCCGCGGTATTTGGTTCCAGCAACAACCGAGCCCATATCCAGCGTCATGACGCGTTTGTCGCGCAGTGTCTCCGGAATTTCATTGTTAATGATGCGTTGTGCCAGGCCTTCGGCAATCGCCGTCTTACCCACCCCTGGTTCACCAATCAACACCGGGTTGTTCTTCGTACGGCGGCTCAGCACCTGAATCACACGCTCGATTTCTTTGCTGCGTCCGATGACCGGATCCAGGTTGCCTTCTTTGGCAATGGCGGTCAGATCGCGAGCGAGACTGTCGAGTGTAGGCGTGCTTACGTTTTGCGGCGTGCCATGATGGCTCGATACCGCTTCACTGCTGCCAAGCAGCTGCAGTACTTGCTGGCGAGCCTTATTCAAGCTAATGCCCAGGTTGTTTAGCACACGAGCTGCAACCCCTTCGCCTTCGCGAATCAGCCCCAGCAGAATATGCTCAGTACCTACATAGGTATGACCAAGCTTACGAGCTTCGTCCATGGAGAGCTCAATTACCTTTTTCGCTCTAGGCGTATAAGCAATGTTGGTAGGCTGCTCCTGTCCGCGTCCGATTAATGTTTCGACTTCATCCTGAATTTTCTCAAGACCAAGTCCAAGTCCGATCAGCGCTTTGGCTGCAATGCCGTCTCCTTCACGAATAAGTCCTAGCAGGATATGTTCTGTGCCGATATTGTTGTGACCCAGACGTACCGCTTCTTCCTGAGCCAATGCAAGCACCTTTTGTGCACGTTCCGTAAATCTGCCAAACATCATAGTATTGCACCTCCACGTTTCAATTAATATATTGAACCTCGCGGATTTCGGTGTATCGTCAACTACAGGACGCTTACACCGTCATCCAACTGTAAAACGAGTATAGATCCTTAATGGTTACCCAATGTTTCTCTGATTAGCTTAGCCCTGTACATGTCGCGTTCGGAAGGAGTCATACCCTCTCCATAGGTCTTCTGCAGAAAGCCCGGCTGTGTCTTCACATTCAGTTCATTCATGACCGGATTTCCGGGCCTTCCAGGAGGCCGAGATCCACACCAAGCCGAACATCGGATAAACGCTGGGCTGCTTCCTTGGAATCCATCACTGCCGCATAAGACAGTATGCCATAGGAGCGCATAACCCGATCCGTAATCCGAAGCTTGGATTCACCCAAGAGCCGGGCTCTGGCATTCTTCTCATGCTCGATGATTTGCAGGGCAACGCTGTGAAGATTCTCAATGATCTCCGACTCGGTTTGACCGAGCGTAATCTGATTCGAGATTTGAAACAGGTTGCCTAACGCTTCGCTGCCTTCACCGTAAATCCCTCTTACCGTCAAGCCTACCTGCGATACAGCCGAGAGGATCCGGTTAATCTGTTGTGTCATAACAAGAGCGGGCAAATGCATCATGACCGATGCGCGAAGGCCAGTGCCGACATTGGTCGGACAGCTTGTAAGATAACCTCGCTTGTCATCAAACGCATAATCGATCTCGGATTCAAAAACATCATCCAGCGCCGTCGCACGTGCCCATGCCTCGCGAACCTGAAATCCGGGATATAAACACTGGATGCGCAGGTGATCCTCTTCATTGATCATAATGCTGACGGATTCATCTTCAGTAAGGATGACTGCACCGTTTCGGGATTCATTCGCCAGATTGGGACTGATTAGATGCTTCTCAACAAGAACCTTCTTATCCAGCTCATCAATCTCACTTAATTTAATTACATGCAAATCCCCGAAATCCTGCAAATCGTTCTTATTCTTCAATACATCCGTCAGGCGCTCTAGCACTTCTCCTGACTGCTGATCCGTTGCCAGCAGCGGGAAAGGAAGATGCTGCAGATTGCGCGCCACCCTGACACGGGTGCTGATGACAATGTCGGAATCCTGACCGTTCCCGCGCATCCACTCGCTCAGCGCCGAATCGGTAAACCGGAGATTAGACATCACGCATTCCTCCTACTAAAGTGCAAAATCTTACAATCTTATCCCTGAGCCATATTTCGCTCTAGCTCACGGATTTGGTCCCGGATCTCGGCAGCCGTTTCAAACTCCTCCTGCACGATCCGAATTTGAAGCTCCTTCTTAAGCTCATCGATTTGGCGTTTGATCTGAATCCGACCACCCGTACGCTTCGGCACTTTGCCGACATGGGAGGTCCCCCCATGGACTCGCTTAAACAATGGATCCAAGCGATCCGAGAAATATTTATAACACGAGCTGCAGCCGAACCGGCCAAGCTTGCTGAACTGGGAATACGTCATGCCGCATTCTTCGCATTGCAGCGTCTGAGCCATTTTTGCACCGGGGCTCTGGCCCTTGCCTGAAGGATCCAGATCCAGAAGACCTGACAGCAAACTGTGTATAGAAAAACCATTCGACGTGCCGGGGATCAATTCCCCTTTTTCACGGGCACAGGTTTCACAAAAATGAAACTCCGTTTTCTCCCCGTTCACAATTTTGGTGAAATGAAGTGTCGCCGGCCGTTTACCGCATTCTTGGCATAACATAATCCGATGCCTCCTTACACAGACTCACTTACCTAATAAAGAAATAAGCATCGCCTTCATAATCCTTGCGCGCAGCTCATCCCGATAAGGAAGCTTTACATTCAGGCACTCCCTCGAAATGGCGGCCCGCATCAGGCTGGCCTCCCGCCTCGTTAAAAACCGGGATTCCTCCAGCTGGTAAATCAATCCTTCAGCCACCGTCTGATCAATCATGCTGCCGATGGTATGATGAAGATGCTGCTGGAGTGCAGTATGCTGGGGAAGCTCGATACGCTGGATGCGTATGTACCCGCCCCCGCCGCGCTTGCTCTCGACAAGAAAGCCCTTCTCCAGCGTGAACCGTGTGCTGATCACGTAGTTGATCTGGGAAGGAACACAAGAAAATTGCTCCGCCAGATCGTTGCGTTGAATTTCAACGGTACCCTCCGGACTTTCCTGCAGTATGCTCTTCAGGTATTGTTCGATAATATCAGAGATATTACGCATTGGTCTGTTCATCCTCCACTGTTTGAAACGTTAAGACGGATAGTGATCTTACACGTCCGCACAGAGCCTTGCTTATACGTTAATTTTAACCATAATCAAAATCAGCGAACCCTCTCGTTGACTTTGACTTTCTTTGACTTTGATCTCATTATAGCACATTTTTTCATTTTGCCAAGAGGGTACTTCTCAATTTATCGCGCTTTGCAGTTATTCTTATTGTACCCAGTTCTTTGACCGCTTATAGCCTCTTTCCCAAGAACAATTCATACAAGGGCAAAAAAAGAAGCAGCCTTCATGCCGGGTCAAAACCGGTCTCAAGGCCACTTCTCCATATCGTGCTCCTGTATCGTCTACATCTTTAAGCGTCATAACTTATCAAATAGTGCTGTAATTCCGTATTGTAATAGCCGATGCTGTATTCAATGATGCTGCCTGTCCCGTCATAAGAGGATCTGAGCCGCTTCAGTAACGGCGTGCCTATACTTACATCAAGCAAGGAGGCAATCTCCTCATTTGCCACGGTCGCCAGGAATCGGTCGCGGAAATTCTCCAGCGTAATTTGACTCTCCTCGATGCGGTCATACAGAGACGGCAGTTCGGTGGAACCGAACTCTTCACCCATATCCACTTGGGATGACACATAGTGGGTGTAGTAAATGAAAGGGCTCCCGTCCAGTAAATACAAACGTTCAATAAGCAGGCACCGCTCCCCGAATTTTAAGAACAATTCACTATCCGGCTCATTGAGCACCCATTCCGTCTTCAGATGGCGTTTCCGAATTTGGTGTCCTTCTTCGACCAGAATCTCGGTGAACAGCTTGCCTTTGGAAAGCTTGGAGAAGGAAGTGTTCCGGGTCACAATCGTTCCTACCCCGCTCCGCTTCTCTACATACCCTTCCTGATACAACTCCTGGATCGCATTGCGGACCGTCATTTTGCTAACGTTAAATTCCTGTTCCAGCTGCGGCTCGGAAGGAATATGGGAGCCAAGTGGATATTCCCCATGCAGAATCCGATCTTTTATGATCTTCTTGATTTGCAAGTATAACGGACCGTTCTTCCGCGTGATCGACATGCTTCCTCCTACCTTTCCACGTCAGACATATGATGACTCATTGCCTGAAGCACTTCGCGTTCGTTCGCCGTCGGCGTATCCCCTGTTACGGTATGGGCAAGCATCGCCGCAGCTGCGGCGAAATCAACCGTCCGATTCGGTTCGTATCCCTCCGAGATCCCGTGAATCACCCCGCTGGCGTAGGCATCACCCGCGCCGATACGGTCATGGACGGAAAACGTCAAGGTTTTGGAAAAATGAAACGTTCCATCCGTGTAGAGATAGCCCTGCAGGGAATGAGTGTTATCCCCGTTGATCTTGCGGTGGGTACCCGACGCAACCGTAATATTATACTTCGCTGCCACCTGCGGGATCAACTCCTGCAGCTGTTCGTTCTGATCCACCCGAGTTGTCTCCATGCCAAGGATATAGATGGCATCTTTCTCATTCATAAAGACGATATCCGCTAAAGACAGCATTTCCTCATAGTGCGGCTTGGCAAACTCGTAGCGGTCCGCCCCCCATAAAGAGGGACGATAATTGCAATCGAACACAACGGTTCCGCCGTTTTTCTTAACTTCACGAGCCAGTGTCTTCATTTGGCCCCGTACCGTATCGTTCATGGAAAGGGTAATACCGCAAAAATGGACCATGTCAATCTTTTCGGCAATTGCACCGAAATCGTACATGGCATCCTCCGCCGTATTAAAGCTGCTGCCCAGTCGGTCCGTATAAGTTACACGTCCGGGCCTTACACCAAAGCCATTCTCCAAAAAGTACATGCCGACATATTTGCCTCCGCGGCTAATGAGCGAAGTGTCGATGCCAAGCTTGCGCAGGTAGGAAATCGCCGCTTCGCCAAGCGGGTTATCCGGCAGCGTACTGACCAGATATCCGTTATGACCGAACCTTGCCACAGCCGAGGCGATGTTTACACCCGTGCCGGAAAAGGAGTAATTCAGATGGCTCTCTTGAGCCAAGGAAGCATATCCCGGTACTTGAAGACGCATCATCACTTCGCCATATGCGGCAATCGACTTAGGCATATTGATCAACCAGCGCTTTTAGCTTGCGGTGCAGCTCTTGAACATCGCTAATGATCGTATCTCCGCTGGCCGAGTCGATAATCGAAGAGTACACGTGCGGGATGACCTGCTGCACTCCCGCTTCGAATGCGATGCGCACGATCGCTTCAAAATTCTCTTTATCAATCCCGCCTGTAGGTTCAAGCGCGAATCCTTCCTCCGCACATGCCTTCGCTACCGCCCGGTACTCATCCTCCAGCTCCAGGCCTTGCATCGGGAAGTACTTCAGTGCGTTTCCACCCATGTCGCGCACAAGCGCGATGGCCGCTTTTACAGGTACGATGGCTTTGTGTGATCCTGCGGCGCTCACCGGTCCAGTTGAGATATTCACGTAGCCCACTTGTCCTGAAGGAGACACAAGGCTGTTAATCCAGCTTTCTTTGCCATCCAGATTGGCACGTGTAGCACCAACTGCTGGGAACACCTGATTGATATGCGTGCCTGGGTAGCTCTTCACAATCTCGGCTACCACTGCAGCTTGACGATTATCGCCGGCACCCAATCCGATCGATACCGCATCTTCGATAACGGCGCCGTACTCCTTCATCGCAATAACGGCCTCTTGCGCGTTTGGATAATTTTTGGACAATACGCCGACCACCACATGCCCTTCCGCAGCTTCAAAAATTTCCTTCGCATTCTGAATGCTGCCTGCAAGTACGTTCAGTGCCGCGCGATTTCTGTAAAGACGTTTCTCCATATTTGCCATCTTAGTTCCCCCCTGCAATCTGTTGTATTCTCGTTATAATGACTTGCAAATCATCCCCGGAAAGCGAGCGAGGATCGATATCAAAGTATCCCTGGCGAACGCCGTAATCCCTGATGTAAACGGCAATATCGCCTTCGCGAAGCTGATCGTTCATGGACTTCGCACTAACCCCGGCCGCATGTTCATCGACTTTCACGCGACCCCGGAAGATCGCCCTTCCCGCTTCGTCCTGAACAATGGTTACCTCAATGCCTGGCAATTTCGATAAGGACTTCATTTCCTCCAGCGCCGCTTTCTCCTGCTCACTCTTATCTTCCTTCACCATATACTCGTCCAGCGCCTGAAGCAATCCAAACGTTGTTTCCTTGCCGACCTTCATACTGCGCCCAATACCATGAAGCTGTGCTTTCACCCACTCCACATATTGACGTTTGCCGCCGACAATACCGGAGGTCGGACCTTCAATTGCCTTGGATCCGCTGTATATGGCCAGGTCCCCGTATTTCACATATTTCTGGATATCCTCTTCAGCTGCAGCATCAATGATTAGCGGAAGTCCATGCGCCTGAGCCACTTCTGCCGCTTCTTCCACCGAGATCATATTTTTCTGCACGCAGTGATGAGATTTCACGTACAAAATGGCGGCAGTACGCTCATTTATCGCTTCCGCGATATGCTCCTTACGCCCTTCGTTGGCATACCCGACTTCAACGACCTTGCCACCTCCGAGATAAACCATCGTTTCAACAGGTGCCCCATATTGCACGTTATGTCCCTTAAACATGATAATCTCGTTCTTCGCGATTGGCTCCTGGTGTAATCGGTCACTGCGCCTGCGATTGCCTTCGGTGACGATTCCAGCCACGGAAAGAGCGATACCGCTGGAAGCGGAATTGACAACGACCGCTGCCTCGGAACCGAGAATTCGCGCCATGTAATCGCCTGCTTTATCAACCAGATCCGCGATTTCCACGTAACTCTGCCCACCGATCCGCATCGATTCCATGACGGTATCCGTCGGTGCCGATACGCCAAGAATACTCATGCGCCCGCTTGCATTAACTACGCGCTTCAACCCATATTTAGCATGTAATGAATGATCCATTGACTACCACTCCTCTGGCTTCGATATATCGATCAGCGATCCGGGTCTCCCCTTCGGAATCCGTTAAACTCATAGCCCCCTGCTGTATCGCAAACAGTGTCAGGTGAGCAGCATCGCCGACTTGGATTCGGCCAAGCTCCGGACGGCGCAGCCATCCTGCTGCATGGTCCGTTACCGCTGAGATCACCTCCTGCAAGCTGTATCCCAAATAAAGGAACTTCGTCAGGACATTAGCCAGGCTGTACACCGGGCCATTGATGCGATTCCCGCGATAGATATCGGTGCTGATCGTGTCAGGTTTAATCCCTTGGGTTTTGGCATACTCTGCCACCAAGAACGAGAAGCTCGCCGTTCCATGGCCCACATCCAGATGAACGCCGCGAGCTATCGCTTCCACCAGGGCAGGAATCGGCTTTCCGTCCGAATCAAATAAATTGTTGGCCTTCCCATTTAAATAATGAGTGATAATGTCGTCCTTCTGAAGCAGTTCCAATACTTCCTCAATCGGCGGTGGCCCTGACCCGATATGTACCATCAGCGGCAGCGACGTTTTTCCTGATATTTTTCTTGCAAGACGAAGCGGCTCTACCCCATTGTCCTTGACTACGCTTTTGCTGATTCTGGCCTTGAGTCCAATGATCAGATCTGGATACGTGCAAACCGCCTTTGTTGCCTTCTCGGCATCGATCCATTCCAGACTAGACAACTCGTCGACCCGCTGCAGACCGATATGGGAAATATTCAAAAAAGCAAACACATTCGTCTTGGACCTTGCAACCTCGGCTGCCAGTTCTCCAATTGTATCCGCACCACAGCTCCCTGCGTCGATAATGGTGGCAACCCCTTGCTTTACGCCTATCTCGTCGATGGCATCTCCGTAAGGCTCCAACTTAGCGACCGCATGGACATGCATATCGATCCAGCCGCTGGACACATATAGTCCCGTACCATCAAAACTGTTGGCACCGTGTGCCGTGTTCGCATCCGTTATTTCGGTTATGAACCCGTTCTCCATGACAATGTCAAAAGGTTTATCCTCATGCACCGTCTTTACATTGCGTATAATAAAACGCTGTTCCAATATCTTCATAGCTTCACTCCTTCAGCCTTGCCGGACCAGCCTTAGATCCTCTTATCCCGTCGGTTTACATTGTATAAGTTGAGTGTCGTGATTATAGCATAGCACAGAACATGCGTTACGTGAATATAACGTTATAATGTTTAAATCCTGTTTCTATATTTATTACTATCTTAGAATGATGCAATGAAGCGCTGCGCTCTTGCTCAGTACGGGTATGGGTATGGTTCTAGTTCTGTTTTCCCCGTGTTATCTCCTTCCATATGCAAAAAAACTGCCCTCGATAGGCAGTCTCTTTGTTCGTTCTATAGTCTAGACCTTCTTCATTCATCTTCCGGATTTCCAAGTACTCTTTTTGGTTAAACCTCAACCTTCCGGTCAATGAGGTAAACCGTTGCATACAAGATCAAGGCGGCCATGATCACTTCAAAAGCAAGTCCCCCCCATGCTAATGTATATTGCATTGTCGACACCGTAATGTCTGCTTCTTTCTCAAAAAATGAAATGTTAGCCATAGGGCCGACCCACGCTGCCTCATCTCCGAAAAGTACTTGGCTAAGCCAGCCAAGAACGTATTGCAATACGAAGAACACCAGAATGCCGATCCATGTACTGCCCTTCTTCGTGATGCTCCTGGACACGGTAATTGCAAAAAATATCGCAATCATCAAATAGATGAATTTCCATACCATCAGCAGGGCAAACCCGACATAATACGAAACGGGAATATCAGCGAAATTGATATTTTCCCAAATGCCGGCTGAGCTCCAGTAGTACCATAAATGCAGAGCCATCAATATGCCAAGTGCCAGCAAGCTTACACATGCAAGTAAAAGTGATGAAACCACATTCCACACGGAACGTACGGGGAGTAAACGCCGGTGATATGCCTTTATGTTATAGCCGAAGTTCTTGCCAGTGACTACAAGAAGCAGAACACTCACAGAGCCATAAGCCAGCATGCTTAAAGCCAACTTTACTCCAAGCTCCCAATCTTTTATAGAGCCCGTTACGGTGATCGCTATCTGAACGATGAGAAGGATCGCGAAGGCGCCGAGCAGCGTAGTCGAATTTCTCTTCCAGTCGTATTTGAACAGTTTCATCATTCCGCATACACCTCTTTAAACATCTCATCCACGCTTTTTCCGTGTTTTAGGCGGATGTTCTCAACTTCGTCATGCATGACAACTTCGCCGCCCTGAATAAAGATCACTTCATCAAATATCCGCTCAATATCCCGGACCAAATGGGTTGAAATGATAATGCTGCTATCCTCATTGTAGAATTCAACAATCGCATCCAAAATTTTGCCCCGGGCTACCGGATCCACTCCGCCAATCGGCTCATCCAGCATATACAGTTGGGCTTCACGGGACAAGGCCAGTGTTAACTGCAGGCGCTCATTCATTCCTTTGGACAAGGAACTGATGCGGTCTTGGGTCTTTAAATTCATGAATTCCAGCATGTTGCGGGCTTTCTCCACATTAAAGTCCTCATAAAAATCTTTAAAATATGCCACCGCATCCGATACCTTCATCCAGGATTCCGTCACGGGCCGGTCCGGCATAAAGGAAACGATGGCTTTGGTTTCCAGACCGACCGGCTTGCCCTTCACGTAAGCGCCGCCCTTTGTCGGCTGGATCAACCCAGCCGCAATCTTCATGAGCGTACTCTTTCCGCTGCCGTTGGTGCCCAGCAAACCAATGATTTTTCCACCGCTGATATCCAGATTGACATCCTGTAACGCTCTGCGGCCACCGGCATATGTTTTGGTCACGTTCCTTACCTGTAACAGATTCTCCACCGTGATTTCACCTCCACTATGGATCATGGCTGCTTCACAGCATCTTCCACGATCGATATGATGTCCTGATCTTTAAAGCCAAGCTCCTGCATACCGCGAATAAAGCGTTCCAGCAGATCGCCGGCCATTTCTTTTTTGATTTCCATAATTTTGGATTCCTCGCTTGTCACGTATCGGCCCAATCCTCTCCGTGTCTCCACAATACCCTCACGCTCCAATTCCTGAAAAGTTCGCTGCACCGTGTTTGGATTTATTTGAAGCTCACTCGCTAATTCTCGAACCGATGGGATTTTATCACCGGGCTGCAGTTTACCGATGATGATTTCTTTCTTTAAATACGTCATGATCTGTAAATAGATCGGCAGATTATTGTCGAATTCTATACTCACTGTCGGGTTGCTCCTTTCCGCCGCTCTACCTCGAACTCAGGTCCCTTATGCGACATCCCGTTTTTTAAACGTAACAAAGCCTATCGCAAGAAACAAGAGGAGATATACAGCGAGCACAATCATTGAGAATGTTAAACTCATGCCCGGAATCGGGGAGCTTGCGCCTCCGTTGTACATGGAAAGATCCACGTTCAGAAACAGCAGATATTTGGACCAGGAGTAACGCGCAAGCAGCTGTACCACCATACTTTCCATAATGACCATGAACATGCCGATGCCGATTGCAGGACCGGTGGATTTCGTTAGAATGCCTACCATAAAGGTTAGCGTTACATAAACGATCGTATACACCAGGTTGTTCACTGCTCCAATGAGCACATCGCCAAGCGTAACGGAGCCGACATCCATGCCGAACGTAATTTGACCAGCCAGCACGGCTACAGCAAACATGAAGGCCACCAGTGTAAAGGTGTAAATCAATACGGCAACATATTTCGATGCCAAAATCTTGGTGCGGCTCTGTGCACGTATGAGCAGCAATTTGATCGTTCCCATGCTGTGCTCCTTCGCTACGGCTCCTGCCGTCACGACAATGGCAAGCAGGGTCAGCACTTGCCCCATTCCCTTGGTTGTTACAGCTATCTCGGCAAATTCATAACCGGTACTGCCCCCACCGGAAAACTTATAGAGCAAGAATGCCATGAAGATCACCATCCCGGCTAAAAGCGCATATGGCAGAAAGAAGCTGCGTTTCTTAAACATTTTGAGCCATTCATTCCAGACGAGATTTCCAAAGCTACGCAATGCGGTTGCCTCCTGTCCATTTTAAGAATTCTTCTTCAAGTGACGATTTGATCTCTTCCACCCGGTAAATCCGTACCCGTGCATCACACAGTGACTGGATCAACCCAGGAATATCTTCTTCATGAAGTTGAAGGGTAATGGTTCCTTCCTCCATTTGAGTGTTGAGCAATGTGATGTTTTGCAAGTGTCTAATCGTTTGCTCGGCCATAGCCACGTCATTCACGCGGAAGCTTACCGTGGTTAACTCTTCATTAACGACTGGACCCCCGATCGAACGCTCGGTTACGAGTTTACCTTCCTGGATAACGACCACACGGCTGCACATCAGTTCCATTTCCGACAGCAGGTGACTGGATACAAGAATGGCAATTCCCTCGTCTTTGGCGATTTGCTTCAAGTAATCCCGCATCTCGCGGATACCGGCTGGATCCAGGCCGTTTGTCGGCTCGTCAAGAATGAGGATGGATGGATTATGCAGCAAGGCCTGCGCTATTCCAAGCCGTTGGCGCATCCCCAGGGAATAAGCACGCACCTTCTTGTGTATGGCATCCTGAAGCCCAACCAGCTTGACAACCTCCATGATTCTCGTGATAGTCACACCCTCGGACATTCGCTGGTACTGTCTCAGGTTGTCATAACCGCTCATATAAGGGTAAAATTCCGGGTTCTCGATAATGCCCCCGATATGGCGAACGGCTTGAACGAAGTCTTTCTTGATACTGTGTCCTTTCACCTGTACATCGCCATGTGTCATCTCAATCAACCCTACAATCATCCGAATGGTTGTTGTTTTGCCTGCGCCGTTCGGCCCAAGCAAACCAACGATTTCGCCGCGATGAATGTCAAAGGAAAGTCCATCGACGATGTTCTTCTTTCCAATCGTTTTGGTGACTTGTTCAACGGTCAGAACGACTGGACCTTGCTTGGCATTCTTCCTCTCTGTGGAGGCTGAAGCGTGTACTCCGTTCTTTAAATCTGTTACGGCATTCTCTATATTGGTTGTTGCCTCATTTGATGCGTTCCTATTCATGGTTTTTCATTCACTCCTTCTTGTATCGGTGTCATAGTTAAATAGTACACTAGTGTCTCGGTTCTGTAAAGCCCAATTTTTTTGTTTAATATTTCGTATTGACATCCAACCGTTGGATAATTATGCTTAATTAATTCATATAACCAAAAGGTTATATTTAAAAGAGATGGGGGGACTCCAATCATGAGTGATATGTACCGCGCCGTTTCAGATCCCATCCGAAGAAAAATCCTAAATATGGTCGCTCATCGAGAGCTCCCTCAGTTGGAGATCGTGAAGTCATTCCATATCTCACAGCCGGCTGTAAAAAAGCATCTTGCTATCTTGCTGGAAGAGGAGCTGTTACTAGAGCGAAGAGAAGGCAAGTATTGCTACTACCGATTGAATACCCCGACTTTTCAGCGCGGGTATGTGGAACTTCAACAAGAGCTTGGCTCTATTCTGGAGAATAAGTTAAGCAGACTTAAACAATATCTTGAGGAGGAATCATAGGTATGGACTCTATTTTTAACCATGTTCAGCGGGAGATTCTCATCCATACAACACCCGATCGTGTATGGAAAGCATTGACCGATCCGCAAGAACGCAATCAATGGGAGACTCGCCATTGTGAGATCGACCTGAAGGTCGGCGGTCAAGTCGCTCTTGATTACGGCTGGGGCGTATCCTATGTTGGTACGATTGAGGAACTTATCCCTTACAGAAAACTCACGCTCATGGGAGAGGACCAGGAACTTACTATTTGGACCATTGAACCACATACCGAGGGAACCTTGGTCCGCATCGAGTACACGGGATCATGGTCCAATGAGCGAGAGTATATGATGATGGATAACATGGCCTTTAGTACATGCCGATTCATGCGGAATATGAAGAGCGTGCTGGAGACGGACCAAGATATTCGGTCCATTTTCTGGTCCAGCTGGATCGGCATGAACCATTATACATACCGCCGTGACGGTATAGAGGGCGTCAAAGTCATTGAGGTGTTTCCCCATACACCAGCAGACGGTGTCGTTGAGGAAGGCGATATCATTTCAAGAGCGGCTGGCCAGGTCATTCGGAGCTATGATGAGCTTGAGGATAAGGTCACATCGATGCAGCCTGGCGAGGAGGTTGTCATCGAGTTCGTCCGACATGGCGAACCCAGCAGCGCTACGCTTACGGTGCTGCCTTATGGACAGCGGGTCGTGGTTGAAACATAAGTCATGAATTGCAGTAAGTAATGAAGTAGTTCAAATTATCTGCATATAGGAAAAGACCGCTATCGATTACTCGATAACGGTCTTTATGGTTGTTCGCTTGGCGACGTCCTACTCTCCCGGGACCCTTCGGTCCAAG
>NZ_PDHM01000034.1 GCF_002573715.1 Paenibacillus sp. EZ-K15
TGCTTTCATTATAACCTAAAGAGTTATTTTTGGTTCCTAGTGTCTTACGGGAGATTTCACTTAACGTTGTCGTGTTCCTGACGTCGATTCCCCTTAGATAGCTCTTATCTTAGGGGGATCGATGTGTCTGCCTGTATCTGCTTCATTGAAACTCCTCTGGCAGACCGAGCGGTCACAGCCGCGAAGCTGAAACACGGTGTTATCTGATGGAATCGGCATCTTTGAAATAACCCTCGAATCTCTTAATTTTATTCCTCAAGATTCTTTATTTACATATAGTAACTTAATATTACATCTCCATTTTCTTCCACTTCCCCAGTGTCCTGAAATCCGGATTTTTTATATAAATTGTTTGCCACAATATTGTGCGGCACATGTGATACCCTTATCTGTTTACAATCTATTCTATTTTTTAGTTTGTTAATGACTTCCTTAATGGCTAATTTAGCATATCCTTTTCCTTGGTATTTCTCATCAATCATAAATCTAAGTATCCAGTAATATCCATCAGAATATATTTCATTATCAAACAATATAAAACCTACCATTGTGTCTTCTGCATAGATTCCATATGGCTTTGAAGTAATTTCTTTGGTTGCATGTATTAGTGAATCTGCATTAGATGCTACTAAGCTTAATTGGTCTTCTCGTGGTTTAAGACTAATACATTCTATTTCGTTTTCTTTGCTAATTGGTATTAGGGCTACATTGGTTTGAGACATGTATTTCCTCCGTTTTTTAATTTACTTACCGATTCTTTCAGATAACGTTCTTGTATTCACGAAGCCGAGAACCTTAAGGGACAGAGTCCCGGCCGCGACGCGGTTAGGT
>NZ_PDHM01000013.1 GCF_002573715.1 Paenibacillus sp. EZ-K15
CGCAGGCGGCGGCACCGCAGCGGCGCCAGCGGCTGGATGCCGCGGCAGCCGAGCTGCGCGCAGCGGCGGCGCTGCTGGCGCCGCATCCCGCGCTTGTCTCGGCCGCGCGGGATCTGACCGCCCGCGCGGATGCGCTTGCGGGCGGCTCGTTCACGTTGGCGCTGTTCGGCGCGTTTAGCGCCGGGAAGTCCTCCTTCGCCAATGCACTGCTTGGCGAGTCGGTCCTGCCGGTGTCACCGCACCCGACAACGGCGGCGGTGAACCGGATTCTGGCACCGGCTGAAGGGAAATCCCATGGTACCGCAGCCGTGCGCATGAAGAGCCTCGATATGTGGTGGGACGATCTGAAGTACTCCTTCAGCGTGCTGGGTCTCCAAGAACCGAATCTGGGGAATTGGCGAAGCGTGGCTGAAGAATTGAATCCGGCCGGTATTCACCCGGCAGGCTTGCCGCATTACGGGTTTCTGAAGGCCGCCGCCGCCGGCTTTAATGTGATGGAGTCCAAACTGGGTACGACAGAAACAGTAGAATTGGTGGAATATCGAGGTTATGTGGCGGACGAAACCAAATCCTGTTTTGTTGACGGGATTGATCTGTATTACAGCTGTCCGATGACAGAGCAAGGGATCGTGCTGGTGGATACGCCTGGAGCCGATTCCCTGCATGCCCGGCATACGGGCGTAACGTTTAATTATATTAAGAATGCGGATGCCATCGTATACGTAACGTATTACAACCATGCCTTCTCCAAAGCGGATCGGCAATTCCTGTCCCAGCTAGGCAGGGTTAAAGACAGTTTTGCGCTGGATAAAATGTTTTTTATCGTCAATGCCGCAGACCTTGCACAATCCGAAGAGGAGCTGGATGAGGTGGTGAAGCATGTTCGTACCAACCTGACATCCAGTGGGGTAGGCAGCCCGCATATCTTCCCTGTTTCCAGTCTGGCAGCGCTGGATAGTAAGCTCTATGGGGATGAAGCAAAATTGAAGGAATCGGGGTTCCCTGTATTCGAAGGAGCGCTTAGTCGATTTGCGGTTGAAGAGCTGCCAAGGCTTTCCCAGCGCGCGGGTTATGATGAACTGGCTTCGGTGAGGGATCGAATCAGGGCATGGGCCGATATGGCAGCCCAGGATGAGACCACGCGTGAGCGTAAAATCGTGGAGATGGAAGAGGTTCATCAACAAGCCTTATCCCGCCTTGCGGCTTTGAGGGAGATTAACATGTCCCGCGATATCGCGCAGGAAAGCAGCGAACTGTTGTTTCATGTACGGCAGCGGCTGGATTATGCCATGAACCGTTTCTTTCAGGAGTCGTTTAATCCTTCCGTGCTCCGGGAGGATGCAGGTCACCTGAAATCGGCCTTTGCGGCTTGCGGACGTGATTTGATGCGGACGATATCCTTGGAGCTGGATCAGGAGCTATGGGCAACAACGCTTCGATTAGAGATGGCCGGTCGCAGATTAACCGAAGAAGCAGCGCTTAAAGCAGCAGCGGATATCAACGGTATGGGCGAAGGCTTGTCTCTTGCTATCCGGCGGGATAAGGACTGGTCACCGCCGGAGCTGGAAGAAACGGAATTGCAAATACAGGGGGATTGGTTGTCCTTCTGGTCGACCTTTAAGAACCCGAAACATTTCTTTGAGGGTAGCGGAAGCTCCAAGCTTCGTGAAGCGGCAGAGCCGAAGGTGAAGGAAGCTGTGGCGAGTGTGGTGAGCATTCGGGAAGAGCAGCTGACGGACCACTATGTTCGGATGAGTGAGCGTTCATTGCAGCATCATGGATCGGTGTTGGAGGAACAGCTGAAGGAATCCATGGCTGCCATCCTCGGTTCGCTGCAGGACGGTCAATCTCCGTTGATGTGGAGTAAGCTGGCAGATGAGCTGGATGTTATGATTCAGGCAGCTCAGTAATGGCGGATTTTATGCCGTCAAGAGCATGTATGCATAACGAATAGTATAGATGTTGAAGTTTGGAGCTCCTAGACGCATAACGATTTTATGCAGGTGAACTCCAATCATATACTCCTCAATCCAAAGGCGTTCCCTATGCCATCATGGCGGGGCGCCTTTTTTCCTATGCTTATCCGGGCTGATGAAGGTCAAGAGGATGGTATGACGTATTTTAATCCGCTACAACGTTCGTGACTAGGATGAAATCAGCTTAGGATATTACCCTTTTGTAAGCATGTTCAAAAAAGTCGAAAAGAGTGGATGAAGCCTGATGGTTGAAGGGACTGACAATGTGATTATATCCCCTAGTATTAATGAGAATTCCCGATGATTTCATTATGAAACAAAGATAAGTTCTACTATTTGCCCCCTTTAGGTCCTTTTGGCTCATTTATGACGGTTTTCCCTCTTTGCCGCGGGTTCAGCTCGATGATAAACTTCATAAATGCTACATAACCTGAACGAAAATAATCCAAAGGAGGATAAACATGAATGTTCTCAGGCAACTGCAGGGCTTCTTTTGGGAGAAACGAAGTTATCTTTTTCTTTCCATGCTGTGTCTGGCGATTGCAACCGCTTTAGGACTTGTCTATCCGCAGCTGTTGAAGGTGCTGATTGACGATGCAATCAAGCTGGAGAATTACGGCATCGTACCGCAGCTGGCGCTCACTGTGCTGGGTGTGGTCATCCTTAAAGCTTTCATGCAGTTTTTGCACGGATTTTTTGGGGGGAGGCTGGGTAACTACCTGGCTTACGCATTGCGAAACGCCTGCTATGAAAAATTGCAATTTCTATCGTTCCGTTACTATGACACCGCTCGGACCGGGGATTTGATGTCAAGGCTGACAGGCGATTTGGAAGCGATCCGAATGTTTATCGGCTTCGGTTTTGCTCAGCTGCTCAATCTGGTATTGATGGTGACTTTCGGTTCCATCATGATGTTTACCATCAGCTGGCAATTGACGCTGGTAACTTTGGTAGCGATGCCATTTTTGGTTGTGGCAGCTCTAAAGTTCGAATCCAAGATCCACCCGGCATTCCAGGAAATGCGTCTGGCACTAAGTTCGCTGACGACCGCGGTTCAGGAGAATATTACGGGTGTTCGTACCGTTAAGTCTTTTGCTCGCGAGCCGCACGAAGTGGAGAAATTCTCTGAACGGAATGAGCGTTACAAAACTAACCAGATTTTTGCCTCTTCACTATGGGCACGGTACTTCCCGATGATGGAGCTCTTTGCGAATATCAGTGTCGTCATTTTGCTTGCCATCGGCGGAGGGATGGTTATCCAAGGCTCCATGACGGTAGGGGAACTGGCAGCTTTCTTTACTTTGATCTGGTACATAATCGGCCCGCTTTGGGGGATTGGGTTTCACATTAATAACTACACGCAGTCCAAGGCATCGGGTGAACGGGTGCTGGAGCTGCTGAATCAGCCGATTGATGTCGAAGACCGTGAGCGTGCGGTAGATTTGGTGCCAAACGAGGTGAAGGGCCATGTCGTATTTGATAATGTCACCTTTGCTTACGGTAACAAGATGGCAGCAGTGAAAGATATTAATCTCGATGCTCGTCCTGGCTCCGTGATTGGTTTGCTTGGGGGAACGGGGTCCGGTAAGTCGACCATTATTCAACTCTTGATGCATGCCTATAATGTGAATCAGGGCAGCATCAAACTAGACGGCATGAACATTAATGATATTAAGATCCGGAGTTTGCGCAGTCAGATTGCCACGGTCTTCCAGGAGACCTTCTTGTTCTCGTCCAGTATCCGCAACAATATTTCTTACGGCATGAAGGACGTTAGCATGGAAGAAATTATCCGTGTTGCCAAGCTGGCCAAAGCCCATGACTTTATTATGGAAATGAAGGATGGTTACGATACCATTGTCGGTGAACGGGGGATGGGACTCTCTGGCGGACAGAAGCAGAGGATTGCGATTGCACGTGCCCTTCTGAAAGATCCGAAAATCCTGATCCTGGATGATGCCACCAGTGCAGTGGATATGGAAACCGAGCATGAAATTCAGTCCGGCTTCCAGGAAGTCATGAACGGCAGAACGACTTTTATTATCGCTCACCGTATCTCTTCCTTGCGTCATGCGGATGAAATTCTCGTTCTGGATGAAGGAAAAGTCGTGCAGCGCGGCAAGCATAACGATTTGATTGCTGTGCCGGGGCCTTACCAGGATGTATACAAAATACAATATGCGGACCTTATTGCGAAGCAAGCTCAAGCAGGAGGTACGCAAGGGCAGGTGCAAGCATGAACGCCAATGTAAATACTGAACCGCATAAGAAGCAAAAGATTCCGAGGCCGCGGAAGCCCTCGGAAGAAACCAACGAACGTTTTGTATACAAGGACGACGATGCAATTGAGAAACCGTTTAACTGGATGCAGCTGACACGTCTGATCTCGTATATGAAACCATACGCGAAACAGATTCTCCCTTTGATCGGGCTTATGATGGTCATCGGTACCATTACGAAGCTGGCCATTCCGTTCTTGACCAGTTTGGCCATTGACCAGGCCATCGAACCGAAGAGTGGGAATCCAAGTCTGACCTTGTTGTATCAGATTACAATAGCGGTTCTGGCGATGTATATCATTCAATGGGTTGCCGGGATATTCCGTATCAAGTTTACGAATATCATCGGTCAGCGAGTCATTTATGACCTGCGAGCGGATCTGTTCCAGCACATTCAGCGCCTGTCCTTTAATTTCTTCGACAAGCGTCCGGCTGGATCTGTGCTGGTCCGGGTTACGAATGATGTTAACTCCCTGCAGGATTTGTTTACTAACGGGGTTGTCAACCTGATCATCGACTGCGTGCAGTTAGTAGGTATTGTGGTCATTCTTCTATTAATAAACTGGAAGCTCGGTCTTGCTGTTATTGTCACGGTACCGATTATGTTCTTCATCTCGACCAAACTCCGTGTACGCATCCGGCGTGCATGGCAGGATGTACGGATTCGGAACTCGCGGATTAACTCCCACTTGAATGAATCGATTCAGGGGATCCGCGTGACCCAAGCTTACACCCAAGAAGAAGAGAATATGAAGTTCTTTGACAACATGAATTTGGACAGCAAAAAGTCCTGGGATAAGGCGTCTGCCATGAACCAAGGGTTTGGGCCTCTTATCGAAATTACCGGTGGTTTTGGTTCACTGATCTTGTTCTGGCTTGGTGCCGTGCTGATTCAACAAGGCGAGCTTACTATCGGTCTGTTAATTGCCTTCACCCAATATGTAGGGAACTTCTGGGAGCCGATCAATCGGCTTGGCCAAATGTATAACCAATTGCTTGTCGCCATGGCTTCCTCAGAACGTATTTTTGAGTTTATTGACGAGAAGCCGAGCATTGATGATCAGCCTGGGGCGAAGAAATTGCCGACGATTAAAGGGGACATCAAGCTGGAGAATGTGGTGTTTGAATATGAAAAAGGACGCCAGGCTCTCAAAGGCATCAATCTGGACGTGAAGGCAGGTCAGTCGATTGCGCTGGTCGGTCATACCGGATCAGGCAAGAGTACCATCATTAATCTGCTCAGCCGATTCTATGATATTACCGAAGGTAAATTAACCATCGACGGATACGATATCCAATCGGTAACGGTTGAAAGTCTTCGAAATCAGATTGGGATCGTGCTGCAGGATACCTTCATATTCTCGGGCACGATTCGGGATAATATCCGGTTTGGCCGTCTGGATGCGACCAATGAGGAGATTGAGGATGTAGCCAAGGCGGTCGGCGCACATGAATTTATTGTCCAGATGCCGGGCGGTTACGATACGGAGGTTGAAGAACGCGGGAATATGCTGTCCATGGGCCAGCGGCAGCTGTTGTCCTTTGCCAGAGCGCTCCTTGCCGATCCGCGGATTCTGATTCTGGATGAAGCAACGGCGAGTATCGATACCGAGACGGAGTTGAAAATTCAGGAAGCTCTTAAAGTGCTGCTTCAGGGCCGAACCTCCTTCATCGTGGCCCATCGTTTGTCAACGATCCGCCATGCCGATCATATCGTTGTGTTGGATCATGGCAAGATCATCGAAGAAGGAAATCACAGCCAGCTTATGCAGAAGCAGGGTACGTACCATGGGCTAATTGAAGCGCAATACCGATTTTTGTAAAAACGGCTTAACAAAGGTTTAACAAAACCGACACAAATGTAAAAAAAATGTCGCTTGATACTTGCAATCTTCTTCATAAACTTACAAAATAGAAGTAGAGTTTACTCAGAATTCATAGAAGAAGGGAAGCATGAGGGTATAATGAGCATCGAAAGCGTATTATCTGCGCCTGCACTGCTGATTCGAAACTTTGAGAAGAATGATTTGGAAGCTGTCACATCCTTGATGCGCGAACTGAATTATCCGACCACGCTGAATGTCATGCGGGAACGGATGGAAGCCATGAACGACAATCCATTATACGGCAATTTGATTGCTGAGGTTGATGGTGTTGTTGTTGGTATGATTATGCTTCGTCAAGTCAAATCCTTCACTATGACCGAACCGGTCACTCAAATTACTTCGGTTATTGTAACCTCAAGCTGCCGCGGCCAAGGGATTGGCAAAAGATTGATTCGCGGTGCAGAGACATGGGGAAGACAGCATGGTAGCCACCTCTTGTTTCTCACAAGCGGCAACCGGGAAGAACTTGCTCCCGCACATGCATTTTATGAGCATATTGGATTTGAAAAGGCTGGATACCAGTTTAGTAAAAAGCTGTAGTCTTGGTCTTTTCATTAACCCATCCCATTTTTTTGGGATGGGTTTTTTCTTGTTTGGCCTGAAACTCGATTAGAGGACCACCGTTAATAGGAAACGATTCATCGCTTTTAATAAGGTATCTATCATCACATATGGTCTGGGACTAGAGCCGACTGGCGCTCTTTTATATTAGGTAGGTAGGAATTCAAGGACGCTTTTCCAACAATTGTAGGATTGCCGGAGGTATCAAGTATGTTACAATGTGTTCGTACGAGATTACAAAAATGTAACTATTGTTTGATCGTCCAGCACCCTAGAAATTCATCTTAGAACGGACGGTCAAGCAAACTCACAACTATGAGCATAGGAGATGAGCATTCATGAACAACCATTGGATAAAGAAAATCGCAGGCGGCAGCATCGCTGCTGTACTAGCTGTCGGTATCATGCTGCCAACGACGGCGTCTGCTGCACCTGCTGAGAGCAATGAATATGTAAACTGGCAGCAAAAGATCCAGAAATTCCTGGAGAGCCAAGGCTTAGAATCACAGTTTAAATGGGTGGTTCAGCAGCCGCAAACCGAAAAACCTCAGGCAAACAAACCTGTTGAGACTCCGCAAACCAGTAAGCCAGAAACGACTAAACCAGAAATCACAAAACCAGAAACGACTCAACCGGAAACCAGTAAGCCTGAGACCAGTACTCCATCTACAACACCGTCCCAACCTTCCGAATCTGCGGGTACAACGGAGAAATCGAATTTTGCTTCCGAAGTTGTCACATTGGTGAACAAAGAACGTGCGAATGCAGGTCTGAAGCCGCTAACGGTCCATGCTAAGCTGACAACCGTGGCGCTGGATAAAGCGAAGGATATGAGTAATAACAATTATTTCAGCCACACTTCCCCGACGCATGGTTCTCCATTTGATATGATGAAAGCTTATGGTATTTCTTACGGCTATGCTGGTGAGAATATTGCTAAAGGGCAACGTACACCACAGGAAGTCATGAACTCCTGGATGAATAGCCAAGGTCACCGTGAAAATATCCTGTCTCCGAACTTCACCAAGATCGGTGTTGGATATTACAACGGATATTGGGTTCAAGAATTCATCAGTGAATAAGCAATTATCTTGTTTCATCTAAAGGGCTGCCCCGGTCACGCATCGAAAGACTGCGTCCGGGGCAGTCTTCTTTGCGTGTTTTGATTTGCAAATTTTTAATAGAAGTCTTAAGGTAATGTACATGAGGAATTTTGTAGGGGGAATGTCATGAAATCATCTGCATGGATATGGCGAATCACTGCCTCCGTGTCGGTTATTGTAACGATTGTGCTTATTCTCGGTTTTGTGTATGCGTTTAAGGATATTAATGATCCGCAAGGACAGCCCTTGCTGACTGGTGGGGGATCCGAGGCTTCCGAAGAAAAGACAGCGCCGGAGAAGCCGGAGAGCGCTCCGTTACAAGCGGTTTTGCCGAATGATTTAAAGGTAGCTGCGATTGGAGATTCACTGGCCAAGGGAACGGGGGACAATACCGGGAGCGGTTTTGTCCGCCGAAGCGTGGATCAATTAAATGGCGATGGACGAACAGCGAGCCTGCTGGCGAATCTGGCCATAAACGGAATGACTACCGAAGGACTCCTTCCCAAGCTGGACGACAAGGGAATACAGTATGCCTTGAAGCAAGCCAATGTCATTATGCTTTCGATTGGAGGCAATGATATCTTTCAAGGCAGCGGGCTGATGGAAGGGGCGGCGGATTCCGATGAGTTGGAGCTCGAACCTGCTAAGCTGATGGCTGCATTGCCGCAGGCATCTGAACGCCTGCAGGCGATTCTGGAGAAAATTCGCCTCATTAATCCGGATGCGCGAATCGTTTATATCGGTCTGTATCATCCTTTTTCTGATTTGGAAGACTTGTTGATACCCGGCAATATTGTGGTCTCTGCATGGAATCATGCGGTCATGGAGATCGTGAACCGGGATCCCAATATGACATTGGTCCCAACGTTCGATCTGTTTCAGCATAAGCTGGGTGAGTATCTGTCCTCGGACCATTTTCATCCGAACGGGGCAGGATATCAGGCGATAGCGGATCGAATTGTAGAGGGTATGCTGTAGGCATGATGAGGATGTCATATGGGGAGTTGGAACTCGATGAATGAACAAGCTCAAGAAATCGTACTATCTGTCCAGCATGTAAAAAAGAAAATCGGTCGAAAATGGATTATACATGATGTGTCGTTCGACGTGCGCGCAGGCGAAATATTCGGGTTCCTGGGGCCGAATGGGGCAGGAAAGACGACCACAATCCGCATGCTTGTGGACCTGATTAAACCGTCCTCCGGCAGGATCGAGGTCTGCGGTTATGATGTGAACCGCCAGCAGGAGCAGGCGCTGCGTTATATTGGGTCCATCGTGGAGAATCCGGAAATGTATTCGTATATGACGGGATGGGAAAATCTTGAGCATTTTGCACGAATGCAGCCCGGCATTGACCAGCAGCGAATACAGGAAGTTGTGGATACGGTGAGATTGGATCGAAGAATTCATGACAAGGTGAGCACGTATTCACTGGGAATGCGGCAGCGGCTCGGGATAGCCCAGGCCCTGCTCGGCAGACCGAGGCTGCTCATTTTGGACGAGCCGACGAATGGTCTTGATCCGAAAGGGATCAAAGAGATGCGGCAGTTCATACACCAATTAGCCGAAGAAGGACTGGCTGTTTTTGTCTCCAGCCATCTGCTGAGCGAAATCCAGCTGCTATGCAATCGCGTGGCGATTATCAGCAGCGGAAGAGTGCTTGCGGTTGGCGAGGTCGATGAATTGATTGCTAGCAGCAGTGATCATGTCATCTGGGATCTGAATCCTGCCGTGCAAGGGAAACGAATATTGCAAAAGCTGGATTATTGCCAAATTGTCGACCGCCCCGAGGAGGTGCTCGACGATAATTTGCTTGCAGGCATGTCTTCGGACGCTATTGTGACTCGTATGAGCACTACATACACGTCTAGAGCTGTGGAACGGCTGGTTGCCGCTGGAGTACAGGTCCGGGAGGTTCATCGGATCAATCCTACGCTGGAGCAGCTGTTCCTGCAGATGACGGAGGGTGAGAGCATTGAGTAACCTGTTGCCCCTGATCAAGAACGAGTGTATCAAAATTATCAAACGAAAGCGGTTCTATGTTGTCCTGCTCGTTCTTCTTGTTCTGGTTCCCATGTTTACCTATGCCCAGATGAAGTCGGCTGAACGGAGCCGGGAGAAGTTCAACAGTGACTGGCGGCTTGAGCTTCAGCAGCGAATCACGGATAATGAGAATTCACTTAGCAGTGACAGGGTACCGGATGAATGGAAACGATACAGGCAAATCTTTATTCAGCAAATGCAGTATTATTTGCAGCATGATGTGAATCCTAATCAACCAAACGGGGTTACGTTCACTCGGGAATTTTTGAATAATGCGATATCCTTGTTTATCCCGCTGCTCATTATGGCCATCGCTTCGGATATTGTCTCCGGCGAACGGACGACCGGTACCATCAAGATGCTGCTGACAAGGCCAGTCAAGCGATGGAAGGTGCTGCTGAGTAAACTGATCGCCTTGATCATGTTTACGTCTCTTATTGTCGTTTCCACCTTTGTCATAGCCTATCTGATCTCCGGTCTTGCCTTCGGATACAAGGGGTTTGATATACCGGTATTCACGGGATTCCAAATTGTTGGGTCTGATGTGGATATGTCCGGCGTTCATGCTGTTCCTCAGTGGAAGTATTTGCTGATGCAGGGCGGATTGGTGTGGTTTGTCGGCGTATGTGTCGGTATGCTGGCCTTTATGGTGTCCGTGCTGGTTCGAAGTACAGCGGCGAGCATTGTGATTATGATGGCCGCATTAATTGCCGGAAATATTCTGACGAATATGGCATCGGCATGGAGCAGCGCGAAATATTTGTTCATGGTAAACCTGAATTTGACCAATTATTTAGCCGGCAATTTGCCGCCAATTGAGGGGATGACTTTGAATTTTTCCCTTGCCGTATTGGCCCTCTGGGCAATTTGTGCGGTTATTGTTTCATTCAGTGTCTTTACGAGAAGGGATATCTTGAATTAAAATGGACAAAGCATGAAACATTTGTTTGCATTTTTTAGAGAACAGCGTTCTTCTAAAATATTGAAATGTAGAAATAGAAATACACTAGATACGTGAAATTGAAGGAGGAGCATGAATGGTCGAACAGATCGATATGTTTGCAGAGTCATCGAAGAACGGCGGTAACAACCGTTCAGGATACGATGCTGACGACATTCAAGTGCTCGAAGGCCTCGTTGCGGTGCGCAAACGGCCAGGCATGTACATAGGGAGCACAAGCTCGTCAGGCTTGCATCATCTGGTATGGGAAATTGTGGACAACGCCGTAGACGAGCATTTGGCCAAGTACTGCTCGAGAATTGAAATTACATTGCATAAAGACGGGTCCGCGACGGTATACGATAACGGACGCGGTATTCCAACCGGAATGCACAAGACAGGCATCCCCACCCCGCAGGTTGTTTTTACGATTTTGCATGCCGGCGGTAAATTCGGTGGTTCCGGATATAAGAAGTCCGGAGGTCTTCACGGCGTTGGCGCATCTGTGACCAATGCGCTGTCGGAGTGGCTGGAGGTGGAAATTTATCGTGACGGTAAAATTCACCGCCAACGGTTTGAATACTGGCAGGACAAAAAAGGAAAAGAGCATGTCGGGGAACCGGTAACGGGCCTTGAAGTGCTTGGTAATACGAATAAAACCGGGACGAAGATTACGTTTAAACCGGATGCACGCGTGTTTACCACGGGAACGCACCTGAACTACGACACGCTTGCAGAGCGCTTACAGGAAATTGCCTTCCTGAACTCCGGGCTTCGGATTGTATTGAAAGACGAGCGCAGCGGTAATGGGGAAGAGTTTTTCTATGAAGGTGGCGCAAGCCAGTTCGTCCAGTTCTTGAATGAAGGCAAGGATGTGCTGCATGATGTGATCCATTTTTACGCGGAGAAGGATGATATCGAAGTTGAAATTGCCCTTCAGTATAATGCAGGCTATACCGAAACGCTGGCCTCATTCGTTAACTCCATCCCGACGCGCGGGGGCGGCACGCATGAGACGGGTTTTAAGACAGCTTATACCCGTGTCATGAATGATTATGCCCGCAAGAACAATCTTTTGAAAGAAAAAGACAAGAACCTGGAGGGGAATGATCTTCGGGAAGGCATGATGACCGTCATCAGCGTTAAGATGGCTGAGGTCGAATTTGTCGGCCAGACCAAGGACCAGCTGGGAAGCGCCTCTGCGCGCAGCGCGGTTGACAGCATTGTCACGGAGAAGATGCAAATCTTCCTCGAGGAGAATCCGCAGATCGCACAAACGCTGTTAAAGAAGGCCATTCAGGCTTCCAAAGCGCGTGAAGCGGCCCGTAAAGCAAGAGATGAGATGCGCACCGGCAAGAAGCGCAGCGAAAGCTCCAATCTGGGCGGCAAGCTGACGCCGGCGCAGTCCAAGGATTTTACGAGAACCGAATTGTTTATTGTTGAAGGGGATTCCGCTGGCGGCTCTGCGAAGCAGGGACGGGATTCGAAAATCCAGGCTATACTGCCTCTTAAAGGGAAACCGATGAATCCGGAAAAATCGAAGCTGGCTGACATCCTGAAGAATGATGAATACCGTGCAATTGTAGCGGCGATCGGCGCAGGAATCGGTACGGAGTTCACCGCCGGGGACAGCAATTATTCGAAAATTATCATCATGACCGATGCGGATACGGATGGCGCTCACATTCAGGTGCTGCTGCTTACGTTCTTCTACAGGTACATGAAACCGCTGATTGATGAAGGCCGCGTCTATCTTGCGCAGCCTCCACTATATAAAATCGCAAGCAAGTCCGGAAAGCTGGAGACGGTACGGTATGCTTGGACAGAAGGGCAGCTGGCTAATTACTTGAAGGAATTCAAGAACTATGAGCTTCAGCGTTACAAAGGATTGGGCGAGATGAACCCGGAGCAATTATGGGAAACGACGATGAACCCGGAAACACGGACATTGCTGCAGGTACAAATCGATGATGCTGCCAAAGCGGAGCGTCGTGTGTCTACGCTGATGGGGGATAAAGTAGACCCTCGCAAGCGGTGGATTGTAGAAAATGTCAACTTCGCGGAGTTTGAGGAATAGAAGGTGAAGGAATGAGTTTATCGGAGCAATTTTTACCGGCTTATCTGGAAGAGGTCGTAGGTGACCGATTTGGCCGGTATTCCAAGTATATTATTCAGGACCGGGCAATCCCGGACGTCCGTGACGGCCTGAAGCCCGTTCAGCGTCGTATTCTTTATGCCATGTACGATTCGGGTAACACACCGGATAAACCATATCGTAAATCGGCGAAAACGGTCGGGGATGTCATGGGTAATTACCATCCGCACGGGGATTCTTCGATTTATGAAGGTATGGTTCGGATGGCTCAGCCTTGGAAGATGGGGCATGTGCTTGTAGACGGTCACGGAAACTGGGGTTCCCAGGACGATGATCCTGCAGCAGCGATGCGTTATACCGAGGCCAGATTGTCGCGGATTGCCATGGAGCTGCTTCGGGATATCGAGAAGCGGACCGTGCTGTTTAAGGATAATTTTGATAACACGGCTAAGGAACCGGTTGTGCTGCCTTCACGGTACCCAAACCTGCTAGTGAACGGAGCTAGCGGGATTTCCGCAGGCTTCGCTACTGAAATCCCGCCTCACAATCTGCGGGAAGTGATCGATGCTTGTATTGCTGTCATGCAGAAGCCGGAGATTGAGCTGGCCGAGATTATGACCTTTATCAAAGGTCCGGACTTCCCGACCAGTGGAATCATTATGGGCGGCGAAGGCATTTTGGATGCCTATCGGACAGGCAAAGGCCGCGTTTATCTGCGGTCGAAGACGGATATTGAATCGCTTCGCGGCGGCAAGCAGCAGATTGTCATCACGGAAATTCCTTACCAGGTTGTTAAGTCCCGGCTTGTTACCGCTATGGAGAACATACGACTGGAGAAAAAGGTCGAGGGCATCGCCGAGGTTCGCGATGAGAGTGGACGGGAAGGACTTCGCATCGTCGTTGAGCTGAAGAAGGATGCCGACGCAAACGGGATTCTTGCTTATTTGTTCAAGAAGACCGATCTGCAAGTTACGTACAACTTCAATATGGTTGCGATCGTGAATAAAACCCCTCAACAGCTGGGGCTTAAAGACATGTTATCCGCCTATATAGAGCATCAGCGTGAAGTCGTCACGCACCGGACGCAGTACGAACTGGAGAAAGCAGAGGATCGGGCGCATGTATTGGAAGGCCTGGTGAAGGCTTTAAATATCCTGGATGAGGTCATTGCGGCGATCAAAGCGTCCAAGAATCGCCAGGATGCCCAGAACAATCTGCAATGGATGTTTGGTTTCACGGAGCGACAAGCCGATTCCATATTGACTTTGCAATTATACCGCCTTACGAACCTTGAAATTCATTCGCTGCAAAAAGAGCTGGATGAGTTGACGAAGAAAATCGAGGGCTTGCGTGCGATACTGGACAGCGATAAGAAACTGATTGCCGTCATTCGCAAAGAGCTGCTTGAAATTCGCGAGAAGTACGGCATCGACCGGCGTTCGGTCATTCAGGAAGAAGTGGAAGAGATCAAGGTTAATCTGGAAGTGCTGGTTAACGCCGAGGACGTGCTCGTAACTCTGTCTAATGAAGGCTATATTAAGCGTACCAGCATGTTATCCTTCACCCGAAGCGGCGGTGAGCTGGAAAGCTCAGGCGTTAAGGAAGGGGATTACATCACCCGACTGTTTGAAGTCAATACTCTGGAGAATCTGCTCATATTCACGAGCCGTGGACAGTATTTCTTATTACCGGTTCACCAGATTCCGGAATACAAATGGAAAGATGCCGGTACGGCCATCGTGAACGTGATTCAGGTGCCGAAAGAGGATCACATCGTATCGGTCATTCCGGTTTCGAACTTTGAAGAAGAGGGCAAATCCCTTGTGTTCGTCAGCCGCAAAGGTCAGGTGAAGCGCACAGAACTCAAGGAGTATGTCACCAAGCGGGCTGGCGCTGTTGCGGCAGCCAAGGTTGCTGCGGAAGACAGCATTATCCAGGTCGTCGTAAGTGATAGCAGTAAAGATATTGTGCTGATCTCGAAAGAAGGGATGAGCATCCGGTTTAATGAGCAGGAAGTCAACGCCATGGGACGCGTATCCGGCGGGGTCCGGGGAATCACACTCCGTGACGGGGATGAAGTCGTTGCAGCGTTATGGGTGGAGAACGATGAGGGTGAAATTTTAACCATCACGGATCGTGGCTATGGTAAGCGCAGCTTGGTGTTGGATTACCAGACGCAAAGCCGCGGCGGAAAAGGAATGGCTACGTTCGAGTTTAAGGAAGGCAAGCGGGTGAAGCCTAACGGCAGCGCCATAGTTGGTGCTTTCTATTGCCGTGAACCGCTGCAGATTATGGCGTATAGCGAAGACGGGCAAGCTTATCTGATTCAGACGGAGAAAGTTCCGATCGCGGAACGTAAATCGATAGGCAAGCTGCTTGCCGATGTTGGCAAGCAAGGACAGATTGTCGATGTGGTAAGTCTTCCGCATGCGGAGTTAGGCAAAGAAAGTTAAACGAGAATGAATGAACATCCTTCGTTTAGGTAGTTTCAAGTTTGGGTAAGATAGATGGATGAAAAGCACCTTCGATGATATTTGTCGAGGTGCTTTTGCTATATTTTGCGTTTGCGTAATATTTGAACAGTTATTTATACTATTTGACATATGCCCGTCCATGTCGAAGTAAGGTGAACCTTGAAAAACGCCGTCATATAAGGGCTGGCGGGTTTTGTCGCTTGGTTGGAAATTATATTTTTTAACGAAAAAAGAAGGATATTAGGAGGTCCCCCGCGAAAAGTTAATCCTATAAACTATTATGGAATCATGACTTGGGTTCAAACGAAATCCATTCATCGTAGTACAGTGCAACATCCACGGATGGTATCCGATGTTTGATCATGACAGACATAATTGAAGGGACGGGATAAACATGCATACTGCCGAATTCGCCAAGGTGTGGTCCAAGCTGGCAAAGGATTATAAGCTCCATATGGAAGCTGGATTAGCACCAACATTGACGGAATCGCAATTGATGGTGCTGGAGGTGCTTGCTGAGCAGAAGCGAATGAAACCTTCCGATTTCATTCCTTACCTGGCTACAAGTCCGGCAGCCGTGACGATGCTATTGGACCGGATGGAGAAGAATGGATTGATCAAACGGGAACGGGACGAAAATGACAGACGGATCGTCTGGGTGACGATATCCTATAAAGGGCGAGAGGAATATACGCGCGGATTACAGGTTAGGGATGAGTACCTTTCCCAAATTCTGAATCGTATATCCTCGCATAATCAACAGCTGCTTATCTATCTATTAGGAAAGATTAATACAGCTCCAAAGGAAGTTCTGGTTGAGGCGTAAGTTCTTGAAGCTAACGTTGACGTTGCAAACGTAGAGAAGCCCCCTGGGGGACTGCATACGGCAGCTACCTTGGGGGCTATTACATATCTTCATTCTATTGAACATCAAGATCATGGTCACACCACGATTTCGAATGTTCACAAGACGTAATGGGATTACTTAAGCAACCACAAAGCCGCGACGTTGGAGGGTTCCCAACCAGGTAGGGATGTGTGGGCTTGGCGGCACTCATCGGTATTGCCTCCAAATGTGACTAAAGCTCCCTGCTGGTATGAAGTGTTAGGTGCCCAGGCCGGAGTTTCCGGTGTGGAGCCGTCCGCCGTGGTGACCTGCAGCTCATTGCTTGCAGGGGAGACGTTGCCAGCCGCATCACGAGCTTTAACGGTGAAGTTATAGGCTGTGTTTGGCGTTAACCCGCTGACCGTGTAGGAAAGCGTGCTGCCGGATACCGTGGTCACCAGCGTTGTCCCACGATAAACTTCATAGTCGCTTACCCCGACGTTATCCGTGGCATTGTTCCAGGCTAGTGATACACTGGTTGAAGTAAAACTGACAGATCGCAAGTTGGCAGGGGCCGTCGGAGCTTCCGTGTCCGGAACAGGATTTGATGTGCTCGCTGTGATCGGACTGCTCGCCGGTGAAACATTGCCAGCTGCATCGCGTGCTTTTACCGTAAAGTTATAGGATATTCCTGCTTGCAGACCGTTTACGGTGTAGCTCAAGGTCGAGCCCGATACGGTAGTTACTAGATTGGAGCCCTGATAGATTTCATAACCGGTTACCCCCACATTATCCGTGGAAGCGTTCCAAGAGAGCGAAATACTGCTGCTCGTTACGCCAGTAGTTCTCAAATTACCTGGTATGGTTGGAGCTTGCGTATCCTGATTTCCGCTGCCATTATTCAGGTTGACATCGATAACGTTATAGAAGGCGTTGCCTGTATCGGCGATTTCCCATACGGCGAGGGGTTTGCTGGAATCCCAGCCTTTTTTCTTTGATAAAAGTAAAGGGATAATATATTACAATATTTGCCACAGTGAAACAGAGGCATAAAAAAACGAAATCCAAGGATGGATTTCGTTTTTTTTGAGTACTATTGTATAGAACCGTTATGTGGCCTCCAGCTTGTCCATGGAGAAGAGACTCCAGGGATAGACGGATGCCGGCATGGAACGGATGGCGATTTCCTCTTTGGTAACGGGGTGCGGAAATCCGACCAATACGGACCATAAGGCAATCTGCTGCCCGGCTTTGTTCACCTTGCTTCCATACTTCTGATCTCCGAACAGCGGATGTCCCGCATGGCTCAGCTGTACACGGATTTGGTGCGGCCTGCCCGTGTGCAGCTCGATCAGGACGAGGCTGAAGCCTTCCGCCGTTTGGAGCACGGTGTAATCCAGAATGGCCTCCTTGGCCCCGTCGGTACCTTTAGAGGTGACATGGACGGTGTTGGTTTTCACATCTTTATACAGCATATTTACGAGCCGACCTGAGGTTTTCGAAGGAATCCCGTGAACGACCGCTACATACTGCTTGCGGAAGCTGCGATTGCGGACGGCTTCCGATAATCGGGATGCGGCTTTGGAGGTCTTGGCAAAGACCATAGCTCCGCCAACCGGACGGTCCAGACGGTGCACCAACCCCAAAAATACATTGCCCGGTTTATTATAGCGCTCCTTGATATCCTGTTTCAGAATGGTCAGCATGTCGGGATCGCCGGTAGCATCCTCCTGGGAGGGGATGTTTACTGGCTTGGTTACACCTAACACATGATTATCCTCGAAAAGTATCGGCACTACCGGATATGCTGCTGGTTCCCGCTTGCTCATCGAATCAGGACTCCCAGCGACCCAGGATGCCGCATGGCAGGTTCATACCGGAGCGGGTAATCGGCAATCCGATTTCACCCGCACTGATGATACCGCCGTATTTCGGCTTCATGGTCATGGTCAGCATGTTATTCAGAACGGTAGGGGAGATGCCGGTTGTATAGGAGTTAATCAGCATAAACAGCGGATTATCCGATACGATGCTCATGCAGCTTTCGAGAAATGGGTACAAGCTTTGTTCAAGCTTCCACGTTTCTCCACTTGGTCCGCGGCCATAAGATGGAGGGTCCATAATGATCGCGTCGTATTTGTTCCCCCGACGCTGCTCTCGTTGTACGAATTTAAATACATCATCCGTGATATAACGGATAGGACGGTCGGCGAGGCCGGACAATGCCGCATTTTCCTTGGCCCATTGAACCATCCCCTTGGCAGCGTCCACATGGACAACCTGAGCTCCGGCCGAGGCGGCCGCGACGGTTGCTCCTCCAGTATAGGCGAACAGGTTAAGCACGCTGACCGGACGTCCGGCTGAGGCGATCTTATCCATCATCCAGCGCCAGTTGGCTGCCTGCTCCGGAAACAAACCGGTATGTTTAAAATTGGTTGGTCGAATATGAAATTTTAATTGGTCGTATGAGATGGTCCACCGGTCCGGAAGCTGCTTTTTCATGTCCCATTGCCCGCCGCCGGACGAACTGCGGTGATAGTGTCCGTGAACACTGCGCCATTGTCCATCTTCACGTTCAATCGGCCATATGATCTGCGGATCCGGACGTCTGAGAATCACGTCGCCCCAGCGTTCTAGCTTCTCCCCGCCTCCGGTATCGATGACCTCGTAATCTTGCCAATCCTGAGCTACATACATGTTGAAAACCATCCTTCAAATAGTCATTTAGACTTTATTGTACAACATATCAGAAGCTGAATGCCACCAAGGATTGCCCGGCTTGACTAAACCTATTCGGATGATATGGACTTTGAAGCTCGGCTTACCCCAAATCTTCGAATGCGGTGTGGAAACGGAATTCGCCATGCAGGTGGTCGAGTGCGCCTGGCTGAAGCTCGGCAACCATGAACACTTCATCGGAAACCGTGAATTGAGTTATGTCGATGCCATAGGTTCTGGCCTGCACAAAGCCGTAACGGGGATAATACGCCGGATGGCCGAATAGAAAAACAAGGGGATAGCCATGCGAGAGGCACCGCCGTTTGCCTTCTTCAATCAAAATTCCGCCGATCCCTTGACGTTGATAATCCGGAAGCACGGCCAGTGGCCCAAGCGCAGCCACGTAATGGCTATGAATGCCGTCAACAAGGCTGGCCTGGCTGAACATAATATGTCCCTTGATGATCCCATCTTCTTCTGCAACGATTGACAATTCCCGTTGAAAGGCTTTGTCTTCCCGCAGCCGTTGTACTAGAAGCGCTTCTTCCTTTCCGGGAAAAGCCTGAGTGAGAAGGTCCTGGACCTTCTCATGATAGTTTATGGTTTCTGTACGTATGTTCATCGTGATCTCTCCTCGCAAATCCTGTGTATTCTTTATAGATATCCTGCGACTCATCCCAAGAGCTTCGTTACTCCGGCTTCGTTTCAATCTGCAGTCCTTCAACGTGCTTGCGGTTCATCAGTTTACGCTTCTTCAGGTTCTCTTTGCTCTCAAAAACGATATCAAGATTATAATCCTCCGGGTAAAGATCCATGGCGGCAATATAAGGCTTCAGCCGTTTATGGTTAATCCTCAGTCGGTCCTTCTGAATCATAACACCGATATTTCCTCTACCGTCCATGGTTTCATACACGGTTCCGCTTCGTTTCAAATAAGGCACATAGACACGATCGCCAAGTTGATAGAGGGAAGAGGGAGAATCTTGATCTTCATCTACATGATCTTGAACATTCATTAGCTCATCCTGTTCGCTTGTCGGTAAGGTAACGTGTTCTACCGGACTCGCTTCTTCTGTCCATGCTTCGGGCTCTGTGCGAACATCATGTCTAAGGACCATGTCGCCTCTTGCAGCCCCCGCTTCCGTGATTTCACGCGATCTGGTTATAATCGACTCCGGAATACCCAGCTTCGCGGCAATGACAAAGGCATAACTGTGGCCGGCTTCACCGATCCGCAGACGATAGAGCGGCTCAAGTGTGTCGGCGTCAAATTCCATGCGGGCATTCTCAAAGCCGGCTGTGCGCTCGGCAAAATTTTTGATTTCGGTAAAATGGGTGGTGACCACAACCGTTGCTTGACGTTGACTCAATTCCTCCAAAATGGCGATCGACAATCCTACGCCTTCACCAGGGTCCGTTCCGGACGCCATCTCATCGAGCAGTACCAGCGTGGACCGGCTAGCCGTCTGCAAAATGTCGCGGATGTTGCGTATATGTGCAGAGAACGTGCTGAGGGCATGCTCCAAGCTCTGTCCGTCTCCGATATCGACGGAAACCTCGTCAAAGATGGCGCAATGGCTGCCATCCGCTACAGGAACCAGCAGACCGGATTGAACCATAACCGTAATGAGTCCAACCGTCTTGAGCGCTGAAGTTTTGCCGCCGGTGTTAGGTCCTGTAATGATCAAAGTTTTGTACCGCTTCCCGATGGTGAAGTCCAGCGGTACCATTGTGGAGCCGATTAAAGGATGCACCGCGGATTTTAGATGGATGAACCCTTCCTGGTTCAGGCTCACATTGCGCCCGCCGATGGATATGGCGTATTTGCCTCTGGCTATGATGTAATCGTAGATTCCAACAATGTCGGCATTGGTTCTCAGCTCGAATTGATATTGCTCGGCAAGTTCGGTCAAATCACTCAACACCTTTGTTTCTTCACGAACTTCATCGGCGTGCAGGAGAGTTAATTCCATCTGAAGTCCCTGCATGTCGGAAGGCTCGATGAATACCGTCTGTCCGCTGGCCGATTCATCCAGAATCGAGCCATTCACGGATTTACGGTGCTCCTTCTTGATGGGCAGCACGTAACGTCCTCCGCGCTTGCTGATGACATGCTCTTGCATGATTCCTTTGTAACGGCTCATCAGACTGTCAAGCTTACGCTTGATCCGTTCCTCGGTTACGATGATTTTTTTGCGGATTTTGGCCAGATCTTTGCTGGCGCTGTCCACAACACGACCGCCGTGAATGCTCCGTTCGATTTCGGACAGAAGCGGACGCAGTTCATGCATGGAAGAGGCGTAGGAACTGATCAATGGAGCAATGTCGTTCTTGGCATTCATGTATTGAATGAGCTGGCGGCAGCTTCTCAGATATTGGACCATATTCCCGAAATCACGCTCAGATAGCACATAGCCGGTGCCGAGCAAATCCAGGATCATTTCAATTCCCTCCAGTGAAGGAATAGGGACGCTAGCTCCGGTATGGAGCAGGGTTTTGGCTTCTTCCGTTTCATTCAGTTTATTGCGGATGGCTTTCATCTGGGTGAGGGGGGCCATCTTCCGAATATGCTCGACTCCCAGATACGATACGGCAAAGCGTTCAAGCTCGGTACGTATTCTCTCGTACTCCAATTTGTTTAATGCGAATGGTTTCATGGGCTTCATTCTCCTTTTGACTATAAAATGGATGGCATACAATGCAAAAAAGGGCGGAAAGCGAACTACTAAGGTTCGCTTTCCGCCCATAGACCGTTATTCCGATGGCATGGCGTTATGGGACAGCTCCAAATAACCCTTTTGCATAAAAGAGGGGAGACCCAAAAAATCCGTGCTGAACTCAGCACGGATGACCATATCATATCTGAATAAACCCTAAAGGGGCTTCAATTGATATCCGCAGTTCTTAACTAATTCAACGGATGAAATGAAAATCCATCAAAAAATAAACATATCCCAACACAGGGAATGCCCAAAATTTTACATTTCGATCCATATGAAATTTGGTTAGTTAAGAACGACCACCGACATCAAAATCTCTCCTTTTGATAAGAGTATAGAACAACTATATCCATAAATATGGTCCCAAGTCAAGGCCGAAAAGCGGATACGGTCCCTTGAAAAACTGTGATATGATGGAATTGTTATGCAGTTGCTATTCATTAGTAAATGCTGTCGTCAATCACGAGAGTAAAAGACACGAGAGGAGTTGTATCCATGGGGAAGTTGCTGACACGAAGTGAGGTTCCAATCGAGGCAACCTGGAATCTGGATGATTTGTTTGTCTCGCAAGAAGAATTCGAAGCGGGGTTAAAAGCGCTTGAATCGCAAGCTGCTCAATTGACACGATTCAAAGGTAGGCTGGGAGAGGGTGCATCTGTTCTTCTGGAATGCTTGAATGAACAGGAAGCTTTGATGGAAAGCATCAGCAAAGTTGGAGCGTATGCCAGATTACGGCAATCGGAGGACGGAACCAACCCGGCTAACTTGGCGAATTCGGCCAAAACGGGCGATGTTCTCTCACGCATCCAATCCTCTCTGACGTTTATTGTATCGGAGCTGCTGGATCTCGAAGATGGAGCCATCGAACATTACATAACGAAGGAAGAAGGGCTTGTTCCTTATGCCCGAAGCTTGAAATTGTTGCTGGAAACCAAGCCTCACCGCTTGAGCCCTGAGACGGAGAGCGTGCTAGCATCGCTAGGAGAGGTGCTCGGGTCCCCTTACCGCATCTACTTGCGCAGCAAGCTGTCGGATATGACCTTTGACGATATTCAAGTAAATGACGTAACCAAACCGGTCTCGTTCCGTCTGTACGAGAATTCTTACGAAATGTCCGAGGATACGCAGCTTCGACGCGAAGCCTATGCTTCCTTCACGAAGTCACTGCAGGGATCGCGCCATACCTTTGCAGAGGCTTACGCTACCGAAGTGAAGAAGCAAGTGGTGATGTCTCGGCTACGCGGGTATGATTCCGTAACGGACATGCTGCTGAAGCCGCAGCAAGTGACGATGGAGATGTACAACAATATCCATGATACAATTCTGACGGAGTTAGCTCCGCATATGCGGAGACTTATGAAGCTGAAGAAGCGTGTGCTTGGGCTGGATCAAATGCTGTTCTGCGATTTGAAAGCGCCGATGGATACGGATTTCAATCCAAGCGTCACTTATGAAGAAGCTTGCTCCACAATTTCCAGTGCTTTGTCGATTCTGGGTCCTGAATACGGCGAGATCGTTAAATCCACGTTCTCCAAGCGCTGGGTGGATTATGCCGATAATATTGGCAAATCTACAGGAGCGTTCTGTTCCTCCGTATACGGAGTACATTCTTATATCCTGATGGCATGGGCGGACAATATGCGCAATGCCTTCACGTTAGCGCATGAAGTCGGGCATGCCGGTCATTTGATGCTGGCTGCTAACCATCAGCGTATCACCAATGCGCGTCCTTCCTTGTATTTTATCGAAGCGCCTTCAACGATGAACGAGCTGCTGCTGGCGGATCACTTGCTTAGTCAATCCGAGGATAAGCGGATGCGGCGCTCTGTTATTCTTCAGCTTCTGAGCACGTATTACCATAACTACGTGACTCACCTTCTGGAAGCGGAAATGCAGCGACGGGTATACCGCCATGCCATGGCTGACGAGCCGATTACCGCAGATAAGCTATCTGAGCTAAAAGGTGCCGTGCTATCCGATTTCTGGGGTGACGCGGTCGAGCTCGATGAAGGAGCGAAGCTTACCTGGATGCGGCAACCGCATTATTATATGGGTCTTTATCCATATACTTATGCCGCAGGACTGACCGCATCAACAGCTGCAGCACAATTGATTCGCGAGGAAGGACAACCGGCTGTAGACCGCTGGCTCCAAGTCCTTAAAGCCGGAGGCAGCAAGAGTCCGCTGGAATTAATGGCTATGGCGGGAGTCGATATGTCCACTTCCGAACCAATCTCCAAAGCGGTAGCTTATGTTGGCTCATTAATTGACGAATTGGAGTCCCTGTACGAGGAATAGTATCATTTGAATATATGAGAAAAGGGTGGTCAACAGCTCATTTGCTGAAGATCACCCTTTTGTTTGTGGAGGATATTGGAGACACTCTGAAGTTTATTTGTCCGTGATATCGTCCTGCAGCGTATGGGTCGGGATCGTAAAGTAGAAGGAGGAACCGACATGTTCACGACTCTCGACACCGATGACCCCTCCCATCAGCTCGACGAGTTTTTTACTGATTGCCAGCCCCAGTCCCGTACCGCCATATTTGCGATTCAAGGAGGGGTGAAGCTGCGAGAAAGAGGTGAATAGCTGATGCTGCTGTTCAGCAGGGATGCCAATTCCCGTATCCCTTACTTGAAAAGCAAGCGTGAATTCCTGGGTGCCCGTCCTGCGCAGGCCCTCGACACTCATCATGATGCTGCCCTCATGTGTGAATTTGATGGCATTGCTGATGAGATTAACAAGCACTTGCCGCAGCCGCAGGGCATCACCGATGATCACATCGGGTACCGTGGAGCTGTTGATGCTGCAGGATAACGATAACCCTTTTTCTTTGGCTTTAGCCGAGAATAAATCAACAACGACTTCAAGCAAGGAACGTAAATCGATCGGTTCATGAACGAGTGTCATATTGCCGGTTTCGATTTTGCTGAAATCAAGGATCTCGTTTAGGATGTGCAGCAGCGAGCTGCTGCTCTCCATCAGAATATTGGTATAATTCTGTTGGTCCTCGTCAAGCTCGGTCGTTCTTAACAGCTCAATCATCCCGATGATGCCGTTCATCGGCGTGCGGAGTTCATGGCTCATCATGGTCAGAAACTCCGTTTTCGCTTGATCTGCCCGTTCGGCATTCTCCTTCGCCCGAATGATTTCTTTCTCATCGGTGATATCGCGGAATACCATGACAGCGCCTTTGCGCTCTCCTTGATCCCAGATTGGATTGACCTGATAATCTGCCAGAAAGCTGGTTCCGTCGCCTCGCCAAAGCACGATCTCAGCTCTGGACAGCGGTACGCCTTGTTTGACGGCCCGAACAAGTGGGGAATCATCCCCCCGATAAAAAGTGCCGTCATGGCGAATTTCTTTGATAATCTGGTCGCAAGGTCTTCCGATGGTGGTGGCTGGTGCATAATCCAGCATCGCTGCGCCTGCCGGATTGATAAATGCGACATGTCCGTGAATGTCCAGTCCGATAATGCCTTCGGATACCGTATTCAGCAAAAGAGTGAGCTCCCGGCTAAGCTTCTTGATCTCCTCCATGGTTCGCATGCGCTCGGTGATATCCCGGGTAATGCCGTAGACGCCGACCACTTCGTCATCCACGAAAATCGGAATGTTGATCGTATTGATATCGATGGGATGTCCATCCTTATGAATAATCGTCAGATCATAGCTTTGAGGTATGCCTTCTGTTGCCTGGTTAAAATGAAACAACGTGCGAGCCATGTCTTTTTCCGCTACAATCGGTCCGAAATACATCCCGATCAGCTCGTCCAGCGTATATCCCGTCAGGTCCTGCAAATTCTGGTTGGCCGTTAAGTAGTCGCCTTCCAAATTCATGGAGTATACAGCCGACGGATTATATTCAAATAGAGAACGATATCGCTGTTCGCTTTCCTTTAACTTAAATTCCATCAGCTTTCGTTCGGAAATGTCGCGGGCAATCGAAATGATTTCGTTCTTTTGGCCGTCCTGCGTGCTAATGTACTTGCAATTGACTTCAAACCAGATGTGCCTGCCATCCTTATGTATATAACGGAAGGTGATCGGTGTGAGCATTTGGCGGTCCAGGCAATTCTTAAAATACGCCTGAAGCGGTATGACATCCTCAGCGTACACATAATCGAATATACTGGTGCCAACCATCTCATCCGGACGATATCCAAGCAGTGAATAACAGGAAGGTGAACAATATAGAAACGTTGAACAGTCTATGGTGCTACTCGATATAAAATCAAGTGAATTTTCGGTAATGAGCTTGTACTTGTTCTCATTCTCCAGCGACTGCTGTTCAATCAGCACCTGCTCGGTGATATCCTGGGCCATGCCAACCATCTCCATGGGTCTGCCTCCATTCGTAACGGAGACTTCCCATTGAGCTCGAATGGTTCGGATTTTCTTGTCCTGAAGCTGGATCCGGTAGATGATTTCATTCGCCTTCCCTTGAATGGCTCTGTTCACCGCCGCCTCCAACCGCTCGCGGTCCTCCGGAACGACCAATGACAGCAGCGTGTTATGGTTTGGCTCGGTGGCACTGATCTGATATCCGTAAATTCGCCTCATCTCATCACTGTAGGTTAGCGTATGCGTGATCAGGTCCCAACGCCAGGAACCGATCTTGGCAATCCGCTGCGCATGGGCCAGCGTATCCTCATCCGTTTTGCGTTTGGTAATATTTCGTCCAATGGCCAGAACCTTGTTAATCTCACCCTGAGCCCCCCGAATCAGCTGGAAATACGTTTCGAACCATAAATAATGCCCGTCCTTATGGCGAATGCGTCGAACGAAGCTATTTTCCTCTGAAAATAGTTTGCCCGGTTCTTTCATTTGCTCGGAATCGACTTGATGATAGTAATCGATCCGGCATTGGCCCGTCATTTCCTCTTGGGTGTATCCGAGTATTTCGGTCACAGGAGGTGAGATGTACTCGATGATGCCGTCAGCGTTGCTGATGGATATAAGATCTTGTCCGCTTTTGGAGATGAGTGCAAGCAGCTCATCATTCTTAATGGTCCGCGGCAAAGATAATTCCTCCTGTATGGTTCGGGGTTCAATACAGCATAATATCCATGGAGTCTCTCCAGGGGCAGGATGTTTCAACAGGGAAATAGTCACTGAGACATGGACTTGATTTCCGTCACGGCGGATAAAATAAGAGTCTCTTTTGAGCGTGGTCGTTTGGTTATATGTTAATGATTGCAATGTTTGTTGAATCGGTAGGTTGGATAGAACTTGGATTTCGGAAGGTTTGAGCTGAAGCAGGTCTGAACGTTTCGTCTCGGTAAGTTCGCAAAAACGATCATTAACCATCGCCACAGGCTCGTCAATCGCAGAAATCAGGATTGCCCCAATAGGCAATTTATCAAACATTTGTTCCCAGACCCAATGTTCCGCTGTTTGCCTCATGATTATAGTTGCCTCCCTAACTTAAGCTATACCATTCGAACATAGAGGATAAGATCACTCTATCGCAATCGTAAATACCTAAGTATAATTTGAACTTGGAATTAAGGCGCGTAAAAGCCAACCGATAAGAGGAGCATTCTTATGGCTGGCGAGCGAGTGTAACCGTACGAGTGCATCCGATTACCGATGTTGTTTTATCCTCGTTTTTTTATTTGTGCAGCAGGACACGATCATCGACGTTTTTGTCAAAATAATGCCCGGCATACGAGCAAGCGGGGATGATTTTCAAATCTTCTTCCCGAGCGTACCCTATTACTTTTCGAACGAGTTCGTCGGCGATTCCTTGCCCGCGCAGGCTGGGTGAGATATAGGTGTGATCGATACTGATCACTCCGTTACCCTGAGGCGAGTAGGTGATTTCGGCTACCGTTTTTCCGTCATCTTTCATGAAAAAGCTGCCCGGTTTTGACTGTATATTTTGTTTGTCCATGGTGTTTAACCCTCCTTCATCTGGTTGTACTATACCCGTATCTACGATGCATTAAACGGATTTCACATAGGCGAACACCCTTGACGGGACATTTGCATACAATGCGGATAGAAGAGAACGAAGGAGGAGCATCATGAACAATTATTCATCGCAACCGCAAATGCTGTTTCAATGCGATCACCATCTGGTACATTCCATGAAGAAGCATAGAGAAAGCGCCCATGCTGCTATGAAAAATGTGGTGAATCGCAAGGTAAGAGTGCATACGATGGATGATGAAGCCATCGAAGGCGTCGTCATAAACGTAGACGCAAAAAATGTGTACATTCTTGTAGAACAAGGCAACAGAGGATTCTTTCCCGGATATCCGCCCTTTGCGCCATACGGGCCTAATCCTAATGTAATATTGCCGCTAGCATTGTTTAATCTTTTGGCTGTCAGCTTGTTGTGGTAGCAAACGAAGAACCTGCAGTCTGGTCTGCAGGTTCTTTTTTTTTGTGAAAATTTTTTAAAATTACATTTACGTACATACTGTATGTATGTTAAATTGGATTCATCCCAAATAGAGGAGAGGTTTTCCATATGAAGCTGCAAGGATTTTATCCTGTGATCATGACAGAGAAGATCGCCGAAAGCGCAGAGTTTTACACACGGTTGTTTGGATTTGAGATTGTTTTTGAAGCGGATTGGTATGTAAGCCTGAAGAAGGGAGACCAGGAACAAGGCGCTTATGAAATGGCCATTTTGTCCAAAGACCATCCCACGGTACCGTCCGCTTTTCAGAAACCTGCACAGGGATTGATTCTTAATTTTGAGGTGGAGGATGTGGATGCCGAGTACCAAAGGCTGATCATCCACGAAAAGCTGCAGCTTCATCAGGAGATGCGGGACGAGGAATTTGGTCAGCGGCATTTTATTACCAGTGACCCGAATGGGGTACTGATTGACATGATCAAGGTCATTCAGCCTTCCCAGACCTTTCTGGAGCAGTATAATGAAGAAGTGTGGTCACCTAACGAAGTTGACTCCAGAGAATGATGCATAGGGGAGAACAACGCTAATTATGAGAAGAAGCAAAAGCGAAACCCACGAGACAATACAGCTGCTGCTGAAGGTAGCCAGAACACATTTTACGGAAAAAGGCTATGCCAATGCGGCACTAGAGGAAATTGCCGACGAAGCTAACGTTACCCGCGGCGCTCTGTATCATCACTTTAAGAATAAACTAGGTTTGTTCCTGGCCGTGCTTGAATTAGCACAATCGGAAATTGCACAGCGCGTCGAAACGGAAGCGGGTAGCTCCGAGGATCCCTGGGAGCAGCTCCTGTTTGGCTGCCGGGCTTTCATTGCTGCCGTGGTAGAGCCGCAGAATAAGCGGATTATGCTCATTGACGGTCCTAGTGTTGTAGGTTGGGAGGCTTGGCGCGAGATGGACGAGTTGCATTCGATGAGTCATTTGCGGGAGCAGTTAACTTTGATGCAGGAGCAGGGAATGATGAAGAAAATCCCTGTTGATGCGATGACCCATGCCTTGTCTGGAGCATTAAATGAATGCTCGCTTTGGGTCGCTCAAATGCCTGCAACCAATAAAGGCATCGAGGAAACGATGGATGTGATTGCCGGCATGTTACAAGGGTTTCGAGTAAGAGACTAAAGTATATGATAAGGTTTACCCCTACTATGGACCGGATTTCCAACAAACCTTACAATTTGCACGAATGTTGTAAGCTGGAGAGGTACAGCAATAAATCCATGAAATGGGAAAGGGGTTAACCATGAAACCAATGAAACCGTTGAAGGAATTTTTGGAAGAGCATCAAGATCATCCAATCGAAGCCATCGGAAGCTATATTTCCGAGTACATTGAACATAACTGGCAAACCGTACTTACCGTAAATCAGGAAAAACTGATGAGGGCATACAACGAGGGTGGAGATGCAGCGTATGGGACGTTTTTGAACCTTTTATTCTTGCCCATTCATAGACAATTAAAGGAATTAGGAATACGACCTGAACCGAAATTCCCCGGTGAGTTTGACATCTCAAGAGAATGGGGAAGCCAGGAAGGGACGGACCAACAGCGCTGGATGTGGAGCACGGTTTATTCGCCAGAGCAGGAGCGACTAGGCACCATCGTCACCGTCGTATATCACGATCATACACAGTTTCGCGTCCCCAGGCAGCCTCGCATCATAGCTTTGCAGGAGACAGAAAAAGAGGAAGTCGTCGCAGCTCTTTCGCTCAAGTCGCCGAATTTTAAGGAAGCACTCGAATTTACGGTTGAATATGAAGCATATCTTCGGAGTTTGCAGGAGTAGGAAATAACGATGCAGCGGATGCAGCGCGGATTTTTCTGCCCATCAAGGAGATGTCTTCATCCTAGTATAAGATTTCTGATGGTTCATTAGCCTATAAAAAAGCGCCTTGAGCAGGATGGAAATATCCTGGGACAAGGCGCTTTTAACATTTAGATTGAAGACAGCTGATCAACCGTTAGGTCTAACCAGTCTAATTCTTCCCTTGTCAGCTGGATGGTTGAACCCTCATCACAGGATTTTAATTCTTCGGCTGATTGCGCACCGATCAACGCACAGGTCGGGAAGGGCTGGTTCAGCACGTAAGCTAGCGCAATCTGAATGGCTGTCACATGTTTAGATGCCGCCAGCTGCTTTGCACGCTCTAATCGCTCCCAGTTCTCATCGCTGTAGAACACCCGCACAAGATCCGCATTATCCCGAATTTCAGGCGTGAATCGGCCGGTGAAGAATCCTCTCGCTTGGGAAGACCAGGAGAGCAGCGGGAACTGCTCGGATTCATGCCACGCAATTGTCTCTGCATCGGCAGACACGCAGCCTTTCCAGAACGGCTCGTTTGGTTTGGCCAGACTGAGATTCGGGCTGCTAAAGGAGAAACCGACCAATCCATTCGCCTCGGCATAGGCATTGGCATCCCGGATGCGCTCCCATGTCCAGTTGGATACCCCAATGGCGCCAACGCTGCCATCGGCAATGTATTCGTTCAGAGCCTCGATAACTTCACCTGCCGGAACCTCAGGGTCGTCACGGTGAAGCGCGTACAGATCGATGAAATTCGTTTGCAGTCTTTCAAAGCTCATTGTGATGTCACTCTTGATGTCTTTTTTATTGACGCGCGGGCCGTTCTGGTCATGATGGGCACCCTTGGTCAGTATGACGATCTGATCCCGGTTTCCTCTTTCCAGCATGTATCTGCCGATGACTTCTTCGCTTTGACCTCCACAGTAGATGTGGGCGGTATCAACGGAATTGCCGCCAATAGCCAGGTATGCATCCATATTCGCGGCTGCTTTCTCATACGAATCATGATAGAAATAGTCTGTTCCTTTCATTAGCGCAGAGACGGGTTTGTTTAATCCCTTGATTGATATATATTTCATATTCATATCCTCCTTGGGTGTATTTACAATACAATTCGCTTCCGTTCATGGGCAGATTGCAGGCAGGCGTCAATGACTTTCATGTTGTGAATGGCGTCCTCTGCGGAGTAGCGGAGAGGCTTGTTGTTCAAAATAGCTTCAGCCATGTGGTCGCCTTGTTCGCTGTATGCGTTTGCACGAGGAACCTCGATTTCTTTACGTCCTTCGCCGGTCGTTAAGAAGAAGTTCGCTCCGTCCTCAGGCAGGCTATAGGCGTAAGGGACTTCAATCAGGCCATCCGTACCCACAATTTCAAGAGGGTTGCGATAAGCCGCCCACATTCCGCAATCAAATGTCAGGGCTACATTGCCTCCAAATTCGACTAATCCGGATGCCATCATGTCGACATGGTCATGCTCAGGGGAGAAGAAGGCTTGAACGGTAACAGCTTCCGGCTCTTTATCCAGCAGGATGCGCGCGGCATTGATTGGATAACAGCCGACATCATAAATCGAGCCGCCGCCCCAATCCTTGCGGAAACGGACATTCCCGTGATTGGCGGAGCTGTTGAAGGTAAACGCGCTGCGTATGCCCCGAATGTCCCCGATGGCACCGGCGTCGATCATTTCCTTCATCAAGTCATACCGCGGGTGATAGCGATACATAAAGGCTTCGGCCAGCACTACCCCAGCTTTAGCTGCTGCTTCAACCATTTCAGCTGCTTCTGCTTCCGTCAACGCAAGCGGTTTTTCGCATAGAATGTGTTTACCGGCTTCCGCCGCACGGATGCTCCATTCTTTATGTAGATGGTTAGGGAGCGGAATATAGATAGCATCTATCGAAGAATCCTCGAGCAAGGACTCGTAACTGCCGTATGCAGTTGGAATATTCAGTTCCTTTGCCGTTTCCGCTGCCTTTGCCTGATCGCGGCTCGCAATGGCAACGACATCATTGAGACGGGATTGCTGTAAACCAGGTATGACCGAGCGTTTGGCAATGCTGGCGCAGCCAAGGATTCCCCAACGAAGTTTTTGAGTCATGTTCATCAGCTCCTATACAACTTATTAAGATTATATTGCGATTATAAAAGACAAGAATTAAAATTGATATAATATTATTTTGTAGTTCAATACAACAATATTGTCATTTGAGGAGTATTATGATGAAACGACAAAGTCATCTGTTAACCCTTCCGCAAATGCCATTCTTCTGCCTGCCCGAATCAGTAGGAATATACCGGGATGAACTGGACCATACCGTTACGCGGGCAGCCGGGTCTCTGAACAATTTCAATATTCATTATGTGGCTTCCGGTAAAGGGTATGTTGAAATCGAAAATGTAGTTCATACGCTTGGCCCAGGTGAAGCCGTGCTATATTTTCCTATGCAGGCTCAGCGTTATTACACCAGCGAGGACGATCCGTGGGATGTGCGGTGGTTCCACTTTTATGGCAGCGGTCTGCAGAACTATTTCATCGAACGTGGATTTCATAAAAGCCAGCTGTGGAGCATTCGGCAGCCGTCAGCCTTTGAGGAAGCGCACGAAGCGCTGTTATGTGAGGCGGAGACCCACCGGATGCTCAAGCCAGCGCAGCTGTCCACGCTAACGTATTCCTTGTTAGCCGTATTCGTGGAGCAGGCGTCCGCATTATCGGACAATAAATCGAACAACTCGGCCAACCGGATTCTTGAACTGCTGCCGATCATGCAGCAGGAAGCGGCACAACCGTTTATTTTGGAAGAGTGGGCGGACAGACTTGGCGTCACCACCTACTATTTCTGCAAATTATTCCGCAATGTCATGGAGATGACCCCGATGGATTTTGTGACGCGCTGCCGTCTTCAGATGGCAAAGCAGTGGCTGCTCGACCATAAAGAAAAAACCATCGGACAAATTGCAGTGGAAGCGGGCTATCCGAGCGTCAGTTACTTTAACAAGCGATTTATGGAGCATGAAGGTATGACGCCATCTTCCTATCGTCGCTTATTTGGGGTATAGTTATGGATATCACGTCGCCAGGTCAGGTGAGAACTCGACTTAGGTCCAGGTCCTATTCACACCTATAGTCGGTTTTGGAAACGGCTTGCCTCTACTACAATGGAATTAACGAAGGATTTGACGAAATCCGGATTCAATGAAATATGTAATCAATGTATGTGGGGGAAAGCCAAATGTCCGATAACCAAAATATATATGTTCTACTGACCGATACGGGTACGATGTTTACCAGGCTGATTAAACGAATTACTGCCGCGCCCTATAATCATGCTTCGCTGGCGCTGGACGAGAACTTGAATGAAGTGTTCAGCTTTGGCCGCAAATGCGCCAACAATCCCTGGGTTGGGGGATTTGTTGAGGAAGATGTATACGAAGGAACCTTCCGTCACTTTCCAGGTACGCGCTGCGCTCTGCTCCGACTCGAGGTCACTAGAGAGCAATTTGAGGCGGCAAGAAGCGTGATTCAAAATTATAAGGATGAAGAGGATGCGTACGGGTACAATCTCATCGGTATGTTTGGCGTGCTGATGGGACTTGATATTATGAGAGAAAGATCCTACTTCTGTTCACAATTCGTAGCGGAAGCGATGAAGCAAAGCAGAATCCATCTATGGAATCGCCCTTCCTCCGCAGTAACTCCGAATGATTTCTTTCAGCATCCGGCATTCGAAGTTATTTATGAAGGCATGTTATATGACTATCCATTGCTTGACCAATCCAGGTTGGCTGGATTCCAATACCCGTTACAAACGGCTTCAAGTTGAGTTACTATTGAGTTGATTTATTGCATATCGAACCATAACTTCTGCCCTCGGCAGAAGTTATTTTTGTACGGTGGGATTCTTGAAATCGTTATTTTAATTGCGCATTTGCGCGTGCAATGATAGACTCGATTTTTTGTTCGTGACTGTAAATGCTTTTCTTTTTCGTCAGGATCTGACCGGAGAGCGTCAGCAGCCTGGAAAGGGTATCGCTGGTTCTGGCCGATTCATTCGCCTTTACTGCGGCTTTGAAATTTTTCCACTCGGTTGTCATCAGTTTATTCGGCGTAGAGATTGCACTTTTATCGCCCTTGATCTTGCTTTTGTAGGATTCAATCTCGGACAGGATAGAGCGGACCTTAGCCGCTTTGGAAGTTTTCTCTTTCTTGGCTGCCGTAAGTGCCGCCTGCTTACTTCGGATATCCTCACGTCCAAGGGTAACCAGGATCTTCATGCCACCGGCCTGTGACTGCAGCATCTTGGAGAGCGTTTTGTCTTTGAGTTTCTTAGCAACGGCGATTTGCTTATTGAGAGCGGTATAGGTATTAAACAGCGGCTGGTACTTGGTTTTGGCTGCTTGGAGCTGATCCTCCAGCTTGCGGATTTTGTCCTTATCGATGTCACTGATTCTTTTGCGGGTTTCCGAAGCTTTGGCTTCATTGGCATAACGAAGGGAAGAGATTCGATCATCCCAATCCATCGCTTGCTTTCGTTCCGATTTAAAATTATCGTACTGATTGATGAGTTTGGTACGTACGGTTCCACCGGCCCGGTCCGCCGTAGCATTCAATTGGGCTTGGACCGCATCGGTGAACTCGATCGCAGCTGCATTCGCGAAAGGCATGGGGATTAAAGTGAGAAATAGTGCCATAACAAGGGATGAGGTCAGTAATCTTCTAAACATAAACATCGCTCCTTAACGAATAATCATCATGAGCGGCAGTCGCATCATGACAGGATGGCCGGATCCACGACAAAAAGCACCCGTTAGAAAGGCGCATTCAACGCCAGACTTACGGGTGCTTCCTTCGTAAGAGCTCCGATTCACTTTTTGTAAATTTTACAGGTAAATTTTGGTTTTGTCAAACGCTTATTCCCCTGAAATGAGCGAAAATCCTCCAAGAATGGTCTTCCAAGCCTCCAAATCTCCCTCCCATGTGGGCCCTTTCGGTATTTGCTTGATGAGCACCTGATCCGAGAAAGAAGGAAGCGTAACAATACCCGGACTGCTGCTAAGCATAACAAATAACAGGGTTACGTTCGGATTGGAGTAAGTTTCGCGAATAACCTGATCAATCGTCTCAGCATCTTTTTTATGCGGGATGATCCGCACGAGCAGCGTCTTTTTTTCAGAATTCAAACAGCGGTTAAAGCGCTCGATTCTTCGATCCAGCCGTTCGCGAAAAGCGGGGTAGTCATATAGCGGCTGCTCTTCCGGGTTGTTCTTGAAATCATGGAAGGATAAACAGGAGGACCGTTTGTCGCGTACATAATAACAGTTCACGGATTTACCATATATGTCCAGGTTATCCCGGAGCATGAAATCGCTGATTTGATGTTTAATGACTTTGCAAAATTCACGGGTCGAAGCGAAGTTGAACCAGTCCCACGGACCTGCTGCATGACGCAGCTTGTTTCTTCTTAGCTGGGCGGCAACCTGACAGTTGTGACTCAGACTGAAAATGGCACCAAACTCCATAGGGGTTGTCATGCTACCAAACCTCCTTGAATCTATCATTAGATATCATATGCAAATTGATAGAGTTGGTATGGAGTAGTGACCAAGGAAAGATGTGGGAGAGCAGATGATAGCCACCGTTTAAGGCTAACGGTAGAAGGGAGTGATACTTTGTGAGGAGGGTGCCGCACATGAAAAACAAAGCACGAATATGGATAGCGCTTCGTTTTTCATATATTCATATTTTCGGGAATTAAGAGATTTCCTTAACGTTGTAAATCCGCATTTTCCTGACGCGACCCCCAATAGATTTATGAAACTTTCTAACTATATTTCAATTATAATCAAACCGTTTAGAGCCTCCCTTCGTTTCCTTTTAATAGTACCGGTAAAAATCATTTATGAAATGGAGGAAGAATCATGAAGAAGACCGTGTTCCTATCAGCTCTACTGCTCTTTGTCATTACGGCTGCCGGAATGTCAGCCTATGCAGAAATGGACCGTAAGCCGGCGTCCCAGTCGACACCAAATTCAAGCCAAACTGATCATGTCATCCGAGTGTATGGACCAGGCGGACCACTTGGACCGATCAAGGAAGCTGCTAAGCATTTTTCAGCTGAAACGGGAATCGAGGTGGAAGTAACAGCCGGACCAGAGGGCAATTGGATCGGCCAGGCAAAGCAAGATGCAGATATTATTTTCGGTGGCTCCGAGTATATGCTGCAGGACTTCATCTTCAACCACCCCGAAATGATCGACACTAAATCACGAACGGAGCTTTACCCGCGTGCTGCAGGAATATTGGTGAGGAAAGGAAATCCTAAGAAGATTGAAAGCCTGGAGGATTTAACGAAAAAAGGAGTGAAAATAATCGATGTGAATGGGGCTGGCCAGCTTGGCCTGTGGGAAGACCTGGCAGGCAGAAAAGGGCTGATCGAAGGCATTTCCCAAAATATTAACCTTTCTGTAAAGTCGAGTGCCGAAGCCATTGAACAATGGAAATCGAATTCCGGCCTGGACGCCTGGATTACCTATGAATCGTGGCATTACCGGCTCCAGGATGTGACCGACCTGGTCGAACTGCCCGAAGAAGAAAAGCTCTATCGTGGAACGCCGATCGCCCTGACAAAAATCACCGATCAGAAAAAAGAGGCACAGCAATTTATTGATTATTTAAGAACGAAAGAAACTCACCAAATCTTTCAAAAATGGGGCTGGAAGTAAGGACGCGCCTTGAATCTAAAAAACTGGGAGGAATATACATGAAAAAAGGAATTTTCACCCTCGCGATACTATCGATTATTTTTGCTTTGGCTGCCTGCGGAAAAAGCACTGAGGAAAAAGCAGAGACGGATCAACCCAATCAAGCCCAAACGGAACAAACGAAATCGGAACAAGCCCCGGCTGACAGCCTCCAGCTTTTGGAGAATGAGACAGCTGGAGAGTACCTGGCGGATCCACAAGGAAGGGCCCTGTATTACTTTAAAAAGGACGAAGCAGGAAAAAGCAATTGCAGCGGAGACTGCCTAGCAAACTGGCCGGCATTTACCCAGGAGGATTTCGCCGTCCCGGAAGGTTTTGACAAAAAGGATTTCGATACGATCACAAGAGAAGACAACGGGGAGAAGCAGGTCACGTACAAAGGTTTTCCTCTCTATTATTTTGCAAAAGACCAGCAAGAAGGGGATGTAAACGGACAAGGAGTAAAAGATGTATGGTTTGTCGTAAACAGCGAAACAGAATTTGAATAAGCCTGCCCAGGGAACGATCAGTCGCGGTCGTTCCCATCCTTATTTTTAAAATAGATATATTTTTATCCAATAGCAGGGAGTGCCATATGAAAGAAAAACACGATGCGGAATTAATGAGATTGGTAAACGAAAAACACCGTCACGCATTAGAGGAGCTTTATGATCGATATATAAAGCTTGTTTACAGCTTCGTTATGAAGTTTTGCAATGGGAATGAGGATAAGACGAAAGAGATTATTCAGTTGGTCTTTTTGAGGCTATGGACAACAAACAGCCATTATGATCCCGCTCAAGGCAGCTTTGTCAATTGGCTCCTCACGATTACACGAAATATTTGCATTGACTACCTCCGCAAAGAGAAAAGGCATACACAACACCATCAAGAGGATCATGAAGAGATCGCCGACCCTGCCAATGAAATCGAGCAACGAGTAAATACGAATAATATTGCGATGGCGAAAAACAAATTGCCGACGGCGCAAAGAAAATTAATCGATTTGCTTTATTGGAAAGGGTATTCTCTTTCAGAGATCGCCAAGCTGGAACAAGAGCCGCTCGGCACGATTAAAAGCAGGCTTCACCAGGCTCTTAAAGGATTGAGGAAGCATCTGGAACTGGAGGATATAAAGTGAGAAGAGATTGTGATCATTTAATTCCATATATAGCAAATGAGCTCAAGGAGAGCGAACACATGGCCTTTGTTGAACATTTAAAGAATTGTACGGATTGTAAGAAAGAATATCAGGAATTGTCACAGGCCTGGCATGCTTTGCCGTTTGATTATACCGAAATCGAGGTGCCTGAATCGCTAAAAGGCGAGGTGCTGGGGTTTGTTTTTGATCACAAAAGAAAAAGCGGTACGGAAACATTCATGGCTAAGATGAGCAAGATTGCCATGATGCTCAAAAGCCAGTTCACTCCTGTTTCAGCCAGTATCGTCGCCGTCTTGTTGCTCGCGATTATTGGCCTTGGAATAGTGGAAGTACAGGAAAAAAATCGCCATGCCGAAAATATACCCATTGAAATTTTAACGGCCATCCCCTTAAAAGCAGCCAATCAAAGTCAATCAGAAACAAACGGCATCGCCTATATTGTCCAGCAGGGATCAGAGAAAAATTTGGTGGTGCAGGTTCACGAATTGCCCGGCGTCGAAGGTTCACAGGTTTACCAGGTTTGGCTGCTGAAAAATGGCACGAGGGAAAATGGTGGCATATTCAAGCCAGACGAAAACGGATCCGGAATACTGACTTACCAGCTCGCCGAAGGGCAGACTTTTGATCAAATCGGCATCACCTTAGAACCGAACGCCAACAGCAGCCAGCCAAGGGGAGGAAAAATAGCCGGGTCATAGATGGTAACAGAAAAGGACAGATATATTTTGTTCTATCTGTCCTTTTTGTACGGTAGATTGATCTCATTATTCCATAACTTCAACTAAGAACCCTGATCAATTCATAATTTTGGTATTTTTTGTTGCGTATCTGCAAGCCGTTCTTTGCCAATTCCTCTGCCTGATCAAGTTTTTCATTAATTTTATTAGCCATCCGACTATTCTGTTTCAAAAAGAGGGTATCCTTAGGGTCTTTGGACCTTTTGGGACAGCCCATCTGATTTTATTCGTCCCTAGGATCATAAAGAAAAAGCCTTTACACACATGGGATTCTGAGTGTTTAAAGGTTTTCCCGAAGGATGTCTCTATTCCGTTTTATTAACCTTCCGTTTTCAATGTGGATCGGTACTTCTTCGGCGTCATGCCCGTATACTTCTTGAAAACTTTAATAAAATGAGATTGATCATAAAAGTTCAACCGCAATCCGATAGAAGAAATCTTGTCATTGGTCATATTAAGCAGTTTCTTGGCCTCTTCAATCCGCTGTTTCTGTATATAATTCATCAGCGTCATGCCTGTCTGTTCTTTGAATAAATTCATCAAGTAGTTGCTGTTCAGTCCAGTCAACTCCGCAAGCTTGTCGAATGTAATTTCTTGATATAAACGGTTGAAAATGTACTCGCAGCAAATTCTGATCGGTTTGGACATACTTTCTTTCCGGCTCTGTTCAACCCGTTCCGTAAAGTCCAATAATGCACGTACTAACGCGGCCTCAACTGCCTTGATATCATTCAGTTCCTCGATTTGCTGAATATGCAGATCACTGAGAGTAAAGGCCAGTTCTTCATATATTCCTCCATCTACAGCAGCCCTCATCGCAATCGCAACACAGCAAATGGCTAAATTTTTCATATTGCGGAGTTGGCTCCGCTTAGATAAGATCCCCACGCCCTCGTTAGGAAAGGCGATCCACTGTTTCATTAATTCACCTGTATTGCCGGTTCGAATCAATTCTAGCAACCGTTTCTCAATTTTCGAGCTGTGATTAGACACCGATAATTCCCGTTTGGTTAGAATTTCAATTTCTATATTATTCTGAAACATGGTGGGCAGCACATATTGATAACTATATTGCAGCACATCCGTAATCTCCAAAGCCTCTTGATTGATCATCCAATGCGCAAGTACGCTGATATGAAGCAGACGAAGACGGCTCATGACGGGAAGGCTGTCCCAATATGCTTTCCAGTGCGGCAGATCGCGATAGGACATTTGATTATCATTCATAAGGCCATGGATATGCTCATCCGTAGGTACTTGCTGGATTGAAGGACCGATTACAACGAATCCATGTCGCTCTCCACTACGTTTAACAGGCACTATGATAAACTCTTCCCAGGAATTCGCTGTTAGAATCACCGGGTGTTCCATCTCTTTCTCTATAAATGGACGGAATAGCTTTTCGAATTCCATATAAAAAGGCCTATGCTGATCTCCGCTCCCCCAAATCGTTTCCACGGCATGTCCATCCTCGGTATAAAAGATCGGAAGCTGGATGCTTTCATATAGCAACTTACATGAATAGGCTACATCAGGTTGATTGGGAACATTGACCACTATGGAATCCCCCTCTTGCGTACAATTTTTCTAAGTATTATACCATAAATGAAAGCGATTGCATGAAATAATGGAGCTGTACAGATTTTTTGCATTCAAGGAGGTTATATCTTATGAAACGTGATATTCAAGCTCTAATTGCTGAGATGACATTGGAAGAAAAAGCTGGCATGTGCTCCGGTTTAGATTTTTGGCTGTTAAAAGGCGTGGAGCGCCTTGGCGTTCCTAGCATTATGGTCACCGACGGCCCGCACGGACTGCGCAAGCAGCAGGGAGACACCGACCATTTGGGCGTATTCAAAAGCGTATCCGCAGTTTGTTTCCCGTCGGCAGCCAGCATGGCCAGTTCGTGGGACCGGGAGCTGATCGGCAAGGTGGGTGTAGCACTGGGTGAAGAGTGCCAAGCGGAAAACGTTGCTGTCCTGCTTGGACCAGGCGCCAATATCAAGCGCTCTCCGCTATGCGGGCGCAACTTCGAATATTTCTCGGAGGACCCTTACCTTTCTTCCGAAATGGCGACCAGCCATATTCAAGGTGTGCAAAGCCAAGGAGTTGGCACATCTCTGAAGCATTTCGCGGTTAACAACCAGGAGCATCGACGCATGGGCGTTAATGCCGTTGTTGATGAACGCACGCTGAGGGAAATCTATTTGGCGAGCTTCGAAGGTCCGGTGAGAAATGCCCAGCCATGGACGGTCATGAGTGCTTACAACAAAGTTAACGGAACGTTTGCTTCCGAGAACAAGTTCTTGCTTACCGATATGTTGAAGGAAGAATGGGGGCATGAAGGATTTGTCGTGACCGATTGGGGCGCCAACAATGACCGGGTAGACGGGCTGGCTGCCGGGCAAGAGCTGGAGATGCCTTCAAGCGGCGGCGTGGGCGACCGTAAAATCGTGGAGGCGGTCCAGAGCGGCAAGTTGTCCGAAGGGACGCTTAATCGTGCTGTTGAACGGATTTTGCGCATCATTTTCATGAGCGTGGACAACAAAAAACCAAACGCCACGTACGATCGGGACGAGCATCATCGTCTGGCGCGCACCGTTGCCGGCGAAACGATGGTGCTGCTGAAGAACGAAGAGAACCTGCTCCCGCTAGCAAAAGGCAAGAAGTTGGCGGTCATCGGTCCATTCGCGCAAAAACCGAGATACCAAGGCGGAGGCAGCTCGCATATCAATCCGACCCAGATCGACGTACCGATGGATGAAATCAAAAAGCTTGCGGGCGGTTCTGCCTCGGTTGTGTACGCGCAAGGCTTCCATTTGGACAGAGACGAACTGGACGCCACTTTGATAGAGGAAGCGAAACAAGCAGCCGGAGAAGCGGATGCGGCAGTCATTTTTGCAGGTCTTCCCGATCGTTATGAATCCGAAGGCTATGACCGCAAGCATCTAAATATGCCTTCGAACCAGAATCAGCTGATCGAAGCGATCGCCGCTGTGCAGAGCAACGTGGTCATCGTACTCATGAACGGTTCTCCGATTGAAATGCCTTGGGTCGGCCAAGTGAAATCGATTCTTGAAGCTTATTTGGGCGGTCAGGCATCAGGAGGCGCGATCGCTGATTTATTGTTCGGCGAAGTGAATCCGAGCGGTAAGCTTGCCGAGACATTCCCGATGAAGAAAAGCGACAACCCATCGTTCCTGTTCTTCCCGGGCGAAGGCAATCGAGCCGAATACCGCGAAGGCATTTTTGTCGGTTACCGCTATTATGATGCCAAAGAAGTGAAGCCGCTGTTCCCGTTCGGACACGGTCTGAGCTACACCACATTTGAATATTCGAATCTTGTCATCGATCACAAAGCAATCAATGATACGGAATCCGTAAACGTACAGGTAACGATACAAAATACGGGATCACGTGCCGGCAAAGAAATTGCTCAACTCTATGTCCGCGATGTGCAGAGTACGCTTATCCGCCCCGTCAAAGAATTGAAGGGCTTTGCTAAAGTAGAGCTTCAGCCGGGAGAGAAGAAGACCGTTACGATGACGCTGGATAAGCGCTCCTTCGCTTACTACAACGTAGATCTTAAGGATTGGCATGTGGAGTCCGGTGATTTTGAAATTTTAATTGGACGCTCGTGTGAAGATATCGTTTTGAGTGATAAGTTACATGTCGAGTCGACAGTCACTTTGAAATTCAAAGTCGACCGAAACACATTGATTATCGACCTGTTAAACGATCCGCAAAGAGCGCCAATCGTGCAAGGATTGCTTCAGAAGATGCAAGAGGGCATGGGAACTATGTTGGAGGGCCTTGAAGCCTCGGAAAGCCTGGGGGAAGGCACGGGTGAAATGTTCGCTGAGATGATGAATTATATGCCGCTACGCACGCTGTCGATGATGAGTCAGGGGATGTTCACGGAAGAAATGCTGAACGAGATTATTCACCGATTGAATCATCAATAACAACTTTGCTATATACAATTTTTCTAAGAATTATACTATAGAAGAAAACGATTGAATGGAATAATATGAACTATCATTCTTTCAAGTTCACAAGGGGGATTCAAGCTTCGTTTGCAGGATACGATGATGGCAAGGATATGCTCCCTGCATCTTAACGTCCTGCTTCCTTTACAAGTGGATCGATGAGAAAACATGCTGGACATGTTGGTAGCAATTTATTAATGATGTGAAGCGGAGGTATGAAAAAATGCAAAATGAAAACCCAATCGTAGTAGTTACTGGAGCCGGCAGCGGAATCGGACGCGCAAGTTGTATAAAGCTGGCGCAGAACGGAGCGAAAGTCGTTGCGGTCGATTTCAATCAAACAACCGGGGAAGAGACGCTTGCACTAATACAAGAACATGGTGGCGAAGGCATCTTCGTGCAAGCCGACGTATCGAAGAACGAAGACGTCGAACGGTATGTTCATCTCGCCGTCGAAACATACGGACGCATTGACGCATTTTCCAACAACGCCGGCATTCTGCAAAAGTTTTCGATGCTGTCGGACATCAACGAAGCCGAATACGACCGTATCATGGACGTCAACGTGAAGGGTGTCTTTCTCGGCTTGAAGCATGTTCTCAAAGTTATGGAGAAACAAGGATACGGTTCGATCATCAATACCGCCTCTACGGCGGGCATTCGCCCCGAACATAGCCTAGCAGCATACTCCGCGAGCAAACATGCTGTGATAGGATTGACGAAGGCGGCGGCTTTGGAATACGTGAAAAAAGGTATACGCATCAATGCGATTTGTCCAGGTGGCGTCGATACGACATTGACGCAAGCCGTTCCTTTGATGATGCAGGAGACTGGCTATGTACCGGAGGAGATCCCGAACATGCGAATGAATCGGTTTGCTGATCCCTCAGAAATAGCAGAGATGGTGGTTTTCTTGGCTTCCAACAAATCCAGCTATATGACAGGTTCAATCATTGTCGTAGACGGTGGTTTGACGCTGTAATATTGTAGTTGCTTTCTATTTTATGTGGTCGATTCTGCGGCATTCGTCTTGTGTAGAATCAATTCGATATTCAACCATAGGATTTTGCTTAAATAATCCAAAAGGAGACGAAAATGATGAACATTACATCTTCCTACGAAAATCTGGTATCAAAACTGAGCGAGGAGATCCCTGCTGTAAAAAAGAAAGGCTTCGATTTTATCGCTAAACCGATCCCTGATTCGGATGCGATTGGTGAGTTGGATCCTCGAGTTCTCCAAGTGACGTTACAAACGGCAGAAAAAATGGCTGCAGTGGCAGACCAGCCATTCGATACTTCGGATACGACGGCTTTGGTACAGGCAATGCGGGCGATGTTTGGCTGGAACAATGAGGATGTGACGAAAAGCAAAGTTGAAACCACACATATAACAATTGAGGGAACGAATGGACCGATTCCTCTGCGAATCTATACTCCTTCTAGTGAAGGGGTTCTGCCAGCGGTTGTCTTCATTCACGGCGGGGGGTTCATAGCCGGAAGTGTTGATGTCGTAGAAAATCCGTGTAAAGCATTGGCGGAAAAGGCTGGTGCCGTTGTTGTTTCCGTTGATTACCGCTTAGCTCCAGAGCATCCGTTCCCAACAGGGCTGACAGATTGTTTCGATGCCATAACATGGGTTTATGAGCATGCTGATCAAATTCGTGTGAATAGAGAGCAAATTGCCGTATCTGGAGACAGTGCAGGTGGTAATTTGTCTACGGTGTGTGCGCTAATGGATCGCGAGAAGGGAACAGGGATGATTAAGTTTCAGGCGCTTATTTATCCAACAGTGAACATGTCCGGTGTCCAAACCGAGGATTTCAATTGGAGCCTTGACCACTATGAAATTCGTAACCACGCTGAGCTAATCACTCCAATGCTTACAGCGCTCAGTGAAAATGGTAGCTCAATATTCCAGCTTTATCTGCAAAATAAGGTGGAAATCACAGATCCTCATGTTTCTCCTCTTTTATCGGATAAGTTAAACGGCATGCCGGAGACGCTGATTGCAATTGCTCAGTATGATTATTTAGCAGTAGAATGTGAAGCTTATGCAGCGAAGCTTGCACGCTGTGGCGTTCCTACGAAACTTATTCAGTACAATGGTACAGATCATGCTTTTATAGATAAAATTGGACTGTACCCGCAAGCGGAAGATTTAATGAATGAAATTGCAAAAGAGATCAAGCGATTGTTTGCATAATTTAAAATTTTGTTTGTTTTAGTATAGTGACTTTAGCCTCTAAGACCTTTGGTTTTAGAGGTTTTTATATGGGGAAATTCATTTAAAGTTATTTTATTATTCCTGGGGACGACCATCATGGTAGCAAATATCACGATCGGCGACGCATCCCTGCCTGCTGCATCCAGCACCATTGGATTAATAACAATTGCTTGCTAGCAATCCTATGCTATTTAGTAAAAGACGACAATTCGATTTCTCCTGGTTCAATACAAGGAAATCGAATTGTCATCTTTTTTTGAATACAGAAATCGTTGATGAAGGAAGTAGTTTTACATGTTGCAAAACTATAAAATATGGTTCAAGAGGGGAAGCAAATGACAATGCAATTTTCCAATCTTGGTAGAATCACATTGAATTATAACAAGGACTGGAGATTCATTCTTGATGATGAATCGGGAGCCGAGCTAGGAAATTGTCCGACGATGGATGGGGAATGCGTTAATTTGCCGCATACGCCCAGAATTCGCGCTGAGCGCGTTGATGAGGAGCGGCTGAAATGAAGCAGCGAATTGGACTTGATCTTCAAGCGATGCGGAGTGATCATCACCCTAACGTTTCATTATCCTATTAGTAAAGCGAATATTTCTGACGAAGATCCTCTCGGTGAAGTACATTGGAATCCTCTCGGATATAATGGCAAACATAGGATCGTCGCCAGCGGTCCTTGCTTCGGTTTTTGTTCGAGGAATGGATCAGCAGTTCGCTGAAGAAGAGAATGTCCCCTTTTTCCATGATCACCGGAATTTGACGAGTTGTATCCACGCCCTCCGTTTCCTCTGTCCAGGATTCATGCTCTTCCAAGTTTTTGACCGCACCGTGTGGCAGCAAGCCCAGCTTGTGGGTCCCTGGCATCACCCATAAGCATCCATTCTCCTCGTCGACCGAGTCCTCCATGGCGGTCCATGCTGCGATCATCGTCATGGGATCGTTCTTGATATAGTAATAATCCTGATGCGATGCTTGACCGGGAGACCCCGGTTCTTTATAGAAATACATGCTTTGGACACATACGGCCTCTCTGCCCATTAATTGGGCCAGCGCACCGCGAATGACCGGCAGTTTCATCAATTGGCGGGAGAAACTGTCGTGCTTATGCGGATTGAATAGCCGTACGGAAAATTTTTTGCTCTCCTCGCACCTCGCCCAATCCAGCATGGGTGATTGGTTGCGAATATCATAAATGTGTCCGTTAAAGGCGTCAATTAAATCTCCGGAGCAGCATTTCTTGAGCAAGATGTACCCGTTTTCTCTGAAGAAATCGATTTGTTCCTCACTGAGTGGTTTCAGCAGCGGCGATTTTACTAATTCCATTTCAAACTCCCCTTTATTAAAATAGGATTCTGCTTATGATTCAACATAACTTATACTCGGTAGTTCAACAATGACTGTAAGTTGCAAGTTTGTATCTGGTATTGATACGCCCTATTTATTATCATAAACTGGGGATGGAGGTGCTTAGGCAGCATGCAAGGAGTTTTGTCTTTTCCGTTTGATAATGTTCGATATGCCCATGCAGGATCCATCGTATATCCGCCTGGCGGCCGCTATGGCCCCCGAATTCAACAGGACATTCAACTCGTCTTATTGTACACGGGCGAGATGAATGTAACGATTGACGGCCGTCTGCTGCATGTGCAGCCTGGCCATGCTGTGCTGTTAAAGCCGGGTCACGAGGAAACGTTCATATTCTCCAAGACCGAAGAGACCTGGCACCGCTGGATCTCCGTGAAAGTCTCTCCGTTACCGGAAGCAGCGATCCATACGCTATACGAACTTCCAGAATTCCTGCCTCTCTCGGGAGAGATGAACTTGCTGACCGATTTGATGCTGAACATGCTGCGCAATGTCCCTCGCGATGACGCAACGATTCGCAGTCTCGGACTTGCAGCGTTGCATCTTTTTCCAACCGAAACGAAGAGGATTCTCCTTCGGCGGGAGAAACACCCCGCACTATATGCGGTGCTGACATGGATTCATGAGCATTTTGCGGAAGAAATCACACTTCGGGATTTGGCTAACCGTGCAGGTCTTTCGTCCGAGCACTTGGTGCGGTTATTCAAACAGCATGAGCAAACAACTCCAATGCACTATTTATGGAATTATCGAGTCAACCGTGCAGTGGAACTACTTACGAATACCGGATTGACCGTCTCAGAAATCGCTCATCGTTGCGGCTTTAAGACATCGAATCATTTCGCCAGATTGATCAAGCAATTAAAAGGACGGACCGCATCTGAATTCCGGCAATCATCATCGAATTTGGACACAAAAGAAGGAGTACCTCCCCGTGTTTGAATCGCAGGTTACTTCACCGCCACTTCAAACAAGGTACTCCTTTGTATATTGAGTTAGTTGGACATCTGGCCGGCACATGTATTTTGAACAAGAACGCATCGAGGACGCTGAATTATGCAGCGATGTTACTTTATTTCTATGTCTTGCTTTTAGCAGATTTTACGTACTTCAACTGCGCCACGATAATGACGCTGATGATGACGAGCAGGAACCACGAGCTGATTTTGCCAAATTCGGATGGTGTGATTACTGGAATTGGATGTGAAGTATGTGTACTACCAAGCTATCAGTCCAAGGGACTCGGCAAAGAAATGTCCATCGGAAGCGAGTATGGTTCACGATCTTATCTTCTCATTATAAACAGCCATGGATCAAAAGTGATCCATGGCTGTTTTGTCTAGTTACTTGGATTTTATTCTAAAACGAGCTGGGGGAGGGAGATTAAAGCGTTTAAAGACTTGATACATATAGTAGTGGCTAGAAAAACCGCAAGCATCGGCAATAGCTTCAGTGCTCAGAGTAGAATGATTCAGCAATTGTTTAGCTTGTGAGACCTTGTAAAGTAAAAGTTTTTCATTAAAGGTACAGCCAATATATTTTTTCATGATTCGATTGATCTGCTTAGGGCTAAGAAAAATCAGCTTGGACAAATCATCGATCGTAGGGGAAAGGTGATAGTTGTTTTCGATAAAATTCATAATACGGGACACACGGACATCGCTCTGCGGATAAGGCAAATGCGTTTGATCGAGTGTGTTGATTACTGAACGAAACAAGCTTATCACTAAAAGGAATAAAAGCGGTTGAATTTGCAAGGAAAATCCCGGGTGTTTAAGGGATGTTTCTTTGATAATGGAATCAAATAACCCAATGGCGCCATAGTTGTCTTGGAAGGTGCGAGGGTAGGTAGTAGATAGGACATTTATGAAAAATTCCGTATCTTCAGATGAATTAAAGTAGGTGGAATCCGGTGTATCCGATAAACTAATTTCACATTGCAAACAGTATTCAACCATTGGATCTATAGGATTTGACACTTGCTGGTGTGTTACGTAAGGTGCCGTGATATAAAAGTCTCCTTCTTTAAAAGAAAGTGTTGAGCCCTCGATCGACACAATGCCTTTCCCGGATTTAATCATATGAAATTCAAAGTATGTATGAAAGTGATCTTCTTTTTTCCAATCTGGTCCAGCATCTAATACGGCAGCATCTAGAACTTTTATCTGTAGTCCACTAAGGCTAATGGTGAAATTTTTAGAAGTTAGATAACTAATGATTTTAGCCATAATAGACCCTCCCCATGTCGTTATTTCTCAATCTAATGTCCCAGAGACTTAAAGACTCCTATATCAAGATTATTGTACACTAAATTCTATGATAACTCTAAAATTTGAAAGCTCATAAGATCAAGGCGGTGCGTCGAAATCCAGATAAAATATAGGAGGAACGAGCTATGCTAGAGAAATTAACCAATAGATTAAAAAATAAACATCTAACCTATCAAGAAGACCGTGCAATGACACAAATGAAGTATGCAACCCTTTTGTCAGCAAGAAAAGAGGGGGCATTTGATGATCTTATAGAAGAAGTGGAGAAGGATTTGGTAGAGGGGTATGACGCACAAGGGGCTATCACCAATGAGCTAGTACGAGAGATGGAGCAAAAACTCATGCCACTTCAAGAAGAAGCCAAGCAGTTTGAAATGTTATGTGTGGCTCATGCACATATTGATATGAATTGGCAGTGGGGCTTTGATGAAACAGTAAATGTTACTTTAGATACATTTCGAACGATGTTGCAAATCATGAGAGAGTATGATGACTTTACCTTTTCACAATCTCAAGGTTCGTTGTATAAGATTGTAGAATCCTATGATCCGGAAATGTTGGAAGAGATTAAACAAAGAGTGGTCGAAGGCAAATGGGAGATTACAGCATCTACATGGGTTGAAGCAGATAAGAACATGCCGAGTGGAGAGAGTCAAACGAGACAATTGTTATATACCAAAAAATACTTATCTCAACTGTTTAATCAGCCATTAGATTCATACAATATTGATTTTGAACCAGATACATTTGGGCATAGTATCCATACACCGGAAATTCTCACCAAAGCTGGCGTAAAGTATTACTATCATTGTAGAGGGCGAAAAGAGGGACCAACACTTTATAGATGGAGAAGTCCTTCAGGAGCTGAAATCATCGTCAACTGGGAACCCCAATTTTATAATGCGTTTATTCAATCAGACATGTGTCTGTATGTACCAGAAATGGTGGAACGAACAAATATTCCTTATGTATTAAAAGTTTATGGGGTAGGAGATCATGGGGGTGGACCAACAAGAAGAGATATTGAAAGGATCAAAGATGTTTCCAAGTGGCCAATCTATCCCAAAGTGAAATTTTCTACCTATAGAGAGTATTTTGAAATGGTTGAAAAGTATAAAGAGCAACTGCCTATTGAATATCAAGAACAGAATTTCATATGTGATGGATGCTACAGCTCTCAAAGCCGAATTAAAAAGGGCAATAAAGCTTCTGAAAATGGGTTGTACGAAGCAGAGCTCTTTAGTACATGGGCGGCTTTAACACAAGGGGCCCATTATCCAAAGCAAAGATTTGAAAAAGCTTGGCGAGCCGTATTATTTAATCAGTTCCATGATATCTTAACAGGTTCAGGGGTAGATGCCACAAGAGATTATGCCCTAGGCCTTTATCAAGAGGTTGCAGCAACAGTAAACGCCAATAAGAAAATAGCCCTTCAAAAGCTGGCTCAGCAGATTCATACATCTGATCTTGTAGTCAGTGAGGGAGATGATGAGCAATGCTTGGCTTACGGTGCCGGTGCAGGGTCTGCACAGTACGAGAATGGTACAGGAAAAACCCGAATTTATCATGTGTTTAATCCAACGATGCAGGCCCGCCAAGAAGTGATTGAATTGATGATTTGGGAATGGCAGTATGATCACGAGCGTATGTTGTTTACCAATGAAAAAGGTGAAGTCGTTACACATCAGGTATTGGAAAAAGACTTTAATCACTATTGGGGACATCATTATTTAAAAGTGGCATTAGAAGTGGATGTTCCTGCATGCGGCTATGCAACATACATTTTAACTGAACAAGCAATTGAACAGGTTAAAGTAAGTTATTGGCATGAAAAACGTATTCAAAATGAACCATGCTATACGCTTCAAAATGAGAAGATTAAAGTTATGTTTAATAGCTTAGACGGATCGATTGACTCCATGATTGATAAAGCAACCGGGAAAGAAATGATAGACGCTGCGAGAAAATCAGGGATATTTAGATTAGTAGATGAGGCCGATCATAAAGAGATTACAGATGAGGGGACAGGCATGTCTTCCTGGTTTGTTGGACGCTACAAAAATATCCAATGGATTCATCAAAATCTCGAAATCACAAGTGCCACAGGTGGATTAAGAAGCCATATCGCTTATGAGTTAGGTTTTAGAAATTCAAAGCTTAAAGTGATGATTTTGTTAGATAAAGGCAGCAGTCATCTAGACTTTAAAGTAGAATGTGATTGGCAAGAGGTGGGACGTCTGGGGAAAGGAGTACCTCAACTGCAATTTTATATACCGCTTCATGATTCATGTGCAATGTATCATTATGATGTTCCATTTGGTAGGGTTACGCGACAAGCGCTAGACATAGATCTTCCAGGGAATAACTATATCTATGGAGAAGGTAAGGACGGATCAGCAGGTGTCATGCTCATGTCCAAAGTAGGCTATGGATTTAGAGGAGCAGATAATAGTCTTACCCTTACCTTACTAAGAGGCTCTTACGATCCAGATCCATATCCAGAGTATGGAATCAATCATCTAGAATTTGGATTAGGTGTTATGCAATCGAACAATCCTAAAGTGCTAAATGACTATATCCAAAAATATAACCACCCTATGACAGTAGTAACAGGGTTAAGACAACAGGGAAAGCTTAATCCAAGACATACCTTTGTAGCATTTGAGTCTCAGACATCTGTAGTTTCTTGTATAAAAGGAGCAGAAGAAGGAGACAGAAGTTTCATCGTGCGTATTTACGAGATAGAAGGGAAAATAGACACAATCACATTGATCTGCCCCGAACAAATCAAGTATGCCTATTGGACAGATAGCAATGAACAAAAGACAGCATGTGAGGAAGAGCTAAGAGTAGAAGATACAATACTAAAGATGGTCATCCAGCCTTATCAGATAGGCACGGTAAAAATAGTGCTTGAGTAGAATAATACGATTCTAAACAAAGAAGAATCAGCAATTTGAGATTATACAATAAGGCTATACCTGAGATCATATCCGCCTTTAAAACGCTGGGAATGGGAGATCCGCTGGATTTTTATGATGCGATCATCACAGTAGGGCAAGCCTTAGTAAAGGGACAAGCTGGACCATGGGCGAGTTGGCACCAAAGCCTCATCCATGGCTATATCCTAATAAATAAAGCCATTGAAGTTATGCAAACAAATAGAACTATATACGAATGTGGTTTGAGGAGAATATGAAGTATCGTTTTCAGCTGGAATTCAGATCGTTTTTTTAAATGCATCCCATATAGGACCTCGGTTTCTCACCGCAGGTCCTTCTCTATGTCATAGGAGTTGGATCATCGGTTAGTTGACCATCAATTCAATTATGACTAGTTGACAACTGTTATCTTCCAGAACGTCAAAAAGACCGCCAACCACCTGGCCAAGTTTCAGCCGGATAGGGCGATCTTCTATTTTAGCGTTCACTGGTCTCAGGAGCATTTCAAGCTTTGATTTGATGATTGCCCGTGTTTTCGAAGCCTGTTTTTCGCTAGCGGCTGCTCTTCTTGTCCAATATAGGCGTATCAGATAAATACACGCTCGTTTGGCTGGTACCATGAAGCTCAAACATGATGATTTCATTCTCGCCGGCATGCAGGAAAGGAGCAGGGATATATAACGTTTCTTGAGGCCCTACCTCCCAGTACCTTCCGATGTTGTTTCCGTTCACGTAGGCGACGCCTTTCTTCCATCCGTCAAATTGTAAAAAAGTATCTGCAGGCTGATCAATATGGAATACGGCTTTGTAAAATGCAGGCGTTTCACTTGCTTTTTCCAACCCTTTAAAATTCAATGGGGATAAATCCTTTAATGGAAGCGGATAGATCGTCCAGTGGAATAAAAACTGTCCATTTAACCGTACGCCCTCTGTAATCCCTTTATAATCTTTTAACAACGGGCCATAATTGACTCTTCCCATATTTTCGACCAGAATTCCCAGTCTGGCACCCTGCTTCGGAATATCGATGGACAGGTCTTGCGGATTCCATCTTTCAACGGTTCCAATATATTGGTCATCCAAGAAAATCAATGCACGGTCATGTACATCTTGCAGAACGAGTTTGCAGTCCATTCTTGGCCCGCTGACCGTTGTCTCGTAATAAATAAATCCGTAATCCTGCCCCACAGCCTCCATCGGTTCCGGACAAGTCCGTTCTAGCGGGGAGACAAGCGCTTTTAACGAATCCAAGAGAGCGGCGCATTCCGTGAATCGGATTTCCCCAAACACTTTTACGGGAAGGGGGGCCGGCAAGGCTAACGGCTGCAGCGGTAAATGCTTTTCAAGGACCTTTCTTACGGCAAAATACTTGTCCGTCGGTACGCCATGCTCTGATAACAAAACGTCGTAATCATAACTCGTTATGGTAGGATCATATTTATCGCCATGATTGGCCCCGTTGTAAAAACCGAAATTCGTGCCGCCATGGAACATATAAAAATTGACGGATGCATTGCGCTGCAGCATTTGATCCAGCGTATCGGCAACATCCTCAGCGTCTCTGGTGTGATGTTCTTCTCCCCAATGATCGAACCACCCGTTCCAGAACTCCATACACATGAGGGGCTGATTCGGCTGGTATTCTTCTAGTTTGTCGAAATACTTCTCTACACCCGAACCAAAGTTAACCGTTGCAAATACGCCTTCCGTCATTCCCCCTTGAAGCATGTAATCTGTGGGTCCGTCGGAAGTAAACAGTAAACAATCGACACCTCTGCTTGTGAGGCCATCTCTTAAGTACTGCAAATATTTTTGATCGTTCCCATAGCTTCCATATTCATTTTCAATTTGCATGGCGATGATCGGACCACGGTTGGTACATAAGTGAGGAACGAGTTTAGGGATCAGTTTATCATAATAGGCATCCACTTTTTGAAGGAAATCAGGGTCATAGCAGCGCAATCTAATATTCCTGTCTTTCAACAACCAGGAAGGAAGGCCGCCAAACTCCCATTCCGCGCAAATATACGGGCTTGGGCGAATGATGACGAATAAGCCGACCTTTTGGGCAAGAGCGATGAATTGTTCAATATCGGCGATTCCTTCAAAACAAAACTCACCTTCAGCAGGCTCGTGGAGATTCCAAGGCATGTACGTTTCGACGGTATTAAATCCGCATTCTTTCAATTTGCGGAGCCGGTCCTCCCAATATTCAGGTACCACCCTAAAATAATGTATGGCTCCGGATATCAATTGAATGGGCTCCCCATTCAGAATGAATTGATTGCCACGAATCGAAAAGTCAAAGCTGCTCATGTTCAACGTCTCCTCTTTTATTTATTTCACGCTTGAAAAAGCGATCTCTCGGTAAAATTCGTCCAGTTCGATCGACTTGCCTTTTTGCAGGCGAGACTCTTCCGCAGCAAAGGCCATTAAGTGGCTGCGTAAAGATACGCTTGCGGAAGACAGACTTGAACCGCCCTCGTCGTAACGTCTGACTTCATCCAGAAAGTTTCTGACAATCTTCGTATCCCCTCCGCCATGTCCGCCAACAGGCTCAGGAAGACGAACAATGGTTTCATGCTTCGTAAGGAAGTTATACAGGGAGATGTTGTTGTCTTCCATATTTCCGCGAATCTCTCCCTTCGTCCCCATAATCTGAACGATTCTTGTCTGTTCCCTTGTAAAACCGCACATGCTGAATGTGGCCGTAACCCCGCCTTCAAACTCCATATTTACGACTTGATGATCGACCACGTTATTATCCGATCTGTAGACGCATTTCCCGTAATCGGTAGTTTGTAGCGCGGAAATAATCCCCTCATGGGTATAGTCTTCGGTAAACTTCTTCGCCCAGCCTTTGCCTGCGCCAAGATAGTATTTTCCGGCATGGAACGGGCAGTCGTTCTCCGCTGGACATCCATCAAGACAGCTCTCAGGCGCGCCTTGTGGAGCGTTGCTCTCTTTAAAATGCATTAACGAACCGTAAGAGCTTACTCGCATACAGGGTTTACCAATAATCCAGGATAGAATATCCATATCATGGCAGGATTTTTGCAGGATCATCGGGCTCGATTCTTCTTTGTTTTTCCAATTTCCGCGGACAAAACTGTGCGACATGTGCATGACTTCAACATTTTCATTCAATTGAACCGAAACGACTTCTCCGATTTGTCCATCTTGAATCATCTTTTTAACGTTGGACCAAAATTCGGTGTACCGCAATACGTGGCAAATGGTCAGCAGCCTATTCTGTTCCCGAGCCGTCTTTTCCATTTCAATGCATTCCAGTGGGTCCGGCGACATCGGCTTTTCAAGCAGAACATGGTAACCTGCCTTTAATGCGGCAATCGTCGGCTCCAAATGCATTCGATCCAATGTACAAATGATGGCGATATCGGCTCTTTGTGTACCATCCAGCAGCTCTTCCCAAGACTCGAAACCGCTGTCCTCCAAAATATGATGCTGCATCATGACCTTTTGTCGTCTTTCCGTATTTGGATCCGCAACAGCAACAATTTCAAGTTCGTGCGGATTTTCAATCGCGAAAGGGGCATAGGCACGCGCTCCTCGGTCTCCCGCACCTATTAAAACAGCAGACATTTTTTTCATATAAGCTTCCGTCCTTTCCAAATGATTCTTGATTGAATCCTTTGCAATGAAAACGCTATCATTTTACTGAAAATCAGTTTTGGTTTCAGAAGAGAGATAGCATTACGATTTTTTTGGATCCAAATTCATTGCGTTTTTTTAATATAGTATAGTTGTATTTGGATTGTCAAACGTTGTGTTTTGGATTCATTTGGAGGTATCTAAAATGCATGATTATTGGACTAAAGAGGACGCCGGTTCATTAATCCGGTATCCTAATTCGATCGTTGCATCCACCATTCCTCTTAACCAATTTGGCTCCAAACATGTTTCGATGCTTGATCATACCATAGAATCGGTCCTAAGACATATCGAGTTCGTTGATAGAATGCAGAAATCGTTGCTGAGCGACGTAGTTTTGCATACTGAATAACCATAAAATAAGGTTAGTCAGGAGGTTAGTATCGATGGAATGTACAAATCTCGGTAGAAACACATTGAATTTTAACAAGGACTGGAAGTTCGTTCTTGGGGATACATCGGGAGCCGAGCTGAGGAACATGACGGATGATGAATGGGAATGCGTTTATTTGCCGCACACGCCCAAAATTGAATCCCTTCATGTTGATCTGCACTATCAAGGTTTTTGTTGGTATCGTAAGCGCTTTACCGCAGACGAAGCATGGAAAGGAATGAAGCTGTTCATTGAATTCGAAGCGGCCATGCAGGAAGCTCATGTTTGGATCAACGGAACATTCAAGCGGATTCATAAAGGCGGTTATTTGCCGTTAATGATCGACATCACTGAGGACGTTGAATTTGGTGTGGAGAATGTGATTGCCGTCCGGCTTGATAACCGTAACAACGGAGCAATACCGCCCGGCAAGCCGCTGGAGAGTCTGGATTTTTCATATTTCGGCGGATTGTATCGTAACGTGAAGCTCCATATTACAGAGAAACTTCACGTTACGGATGCGGTATTTGCGGGGAAACAGGCGGGAGGCGGGGTCTTTGTCAAATATTTCAACGTCTCGAAAGCAGCTGCCACGGTCGAAGTTCAGACCCACGTGCGAAATGAGCACGATCATGCCAAGGATGTCACAGTCGTGACATCGATCCTGGACAAACAAGGCAGATGCGTTGGATCGGCAGAAAGCTTGATCGAGACTGTTACAGCTGGCGGGGATCACACATTTGCACAAATGATTACGCTTACAAATCCTCGGCTTTGGCACCCGGATACTCCATATTTGTACACGTTGTTGACGGAAATTATCGATGGTGACGGTCGAATGGCAGATGAACTTCTCACACGAATCGGAATCCGCACGATTTCGTTCAGCAAGTCGAACGGGTTTATGATCAACGGGGAACGACTGGTCATCCGCGGGACGAACCGCCACCAGCAATATCCTTATATCGGAAATGCGGCTTCGAACAATGCCCAATACCGCGATGCGTTGAAGTTAAAAGAAGGCGGATTCAACTTCGTACGACTTGGCCATTACCCGCAGGCTCCGGCTTTCCTGGATGCTTGTGATGAGCTCGGACTAATGACGGTTGAGCCGGTTCCCGGCTGGCAGTATTGCGAGACAGGAGAATTCTTGGAAATCGCCAAGCAAAATATCCGGGATATGATCCGCCGCGACCGGAATCATCCGTGCATGATTATGTGGGAGGTCAGTTTGAATGAAACGTACAACAAGCGGCAAGGCGCGACGGACGAATTTTTCCGCGAATGCCATCTGATTGCACATGAAGAATATCCCGGAGATCAAATGAATACATCGGGAGATACGATCGGAAGGGAAAACCCTGCCTACGTAAATTATGATGTACCGTATACGATGTGGGAAGATAGTAATTTGTCCCGACCGCTCGAGGAGGCTCTGCCTGACAAAGGAGGCTTTGACAGGGAGTACGGGGATTATGAATTTGGCGGTCATGAAAGTACAAGCCGTATACCGCGCGGCGCAGGAGAACAAAAGCTGCTGATGCAAGCGTGGAATTATCAATGGTCACTGAACCGGAACCGCGGCAACAGATGGTCGCTTGGTGACGCTTCGTGGGTTGGCATTGATCATAACCGAGGGTGCTACCCGCGGCTGTCGGAATGCGGAGCCCTGGATACATTCCGCTTGCCCAAATACGTGTATTACTTCTATCAGAGTCAGAGAAGTCCGGATGTTATACACGAACATATGGATAGCGGACCGATGGTATTCATTGCGAATGAATGGACAGAACGCGTCTCGCCGACCAAGATAGTCGTTTATTCCAATTGTGATGAAGTAGAACTGTTTGTTAACGGGAAATCGGTGAGGACACAAAAGCCTGACCAAGGACCCGACACGGAATACGGTGAACGCGTGACAGGCTATGAAGTAGATTATTGGCTGACCGACGAGGAGCAGCATAAGGGAAAAGATGGGACAACAGAGTCAGACGATGATACTGGTAACCTGCGGGTCAATCAGCATGACGGAGGAAATTGCCGCAATCTGGAGAGGGCGCCGTTTACGTTTGAAGGCGTGGCCTATGAGCCCGGGGAGCTAAAGGCCATCGGACGAATCGGTGGAATGGATAAGGCTTCGTTTGTCGTGCGTACCCCGCTTGAACCAGAAAGGCTTTCCATTCGGATAGATATGGGCGGCAAAGCACTTGCTGCAGACGGTTCCGATTTTGTCTTTGCCTATGCCGAGATCCAGGATGCCAACGGGACTATCGTAACCTCAGCGAACCACGAAGTGACTTTTGAAGTGGAAGGTTCCGCTGTCATCGTTGGTGAGAATCCGGTTCAGGCAGAAGCGGGCATTGCGACGGTATTGCTGCAATCGCGTCCGGTACCTGGAGAAGTGATTGTGACTTCCCATGCCAAAGGGTTAAACTCTGCTGTCACCCGATTCACAATCGTTTAGGAAATTCAATTTTAATAAGAGAGTAACCTTACAGGAAAGCAGGAGGTGAGGCGCTTGGCTAAACGTTTCTTTCGGCAGTGGGACCTGCAAATTATGGTAATCCCAGCGATCATCATGATTATTATATTTTCATATATCCCCATGTGGGGAGTCCTTACTGCGTTTCAGGACTATAGTCCGGCGAAAGGTTTTTTGGGAAGCGAATGGGTAGGGTTTAAGCATTTCAGGATGTTTTTTAACGCTCCGGAATTTTGGCAGATCATGCGGAACACGATTGTAATCAGTTTTTTGAAGCTGTTCATTGCGTTTCCTGCGCCAATCATTCTGGCATTGATGCTAAATGAGGTGAAAAACGCAGCATTCAAGAGGTTCGTGCAGACGGTCAGTTATTTGCCCCATTTCATTTCGTGGGTTATCGTATCGGGATTTGTCATCTCCTTATTGTCGGTTGATAACGGCAGTATGAACATCCTGCTGCAGAAGCTTAACCTCATCGATGAGCCTGTTCATTGGTTATCGATTCCCGAGTATTTCTGGGGCATTCTGATCACGTCAGGGATCTGGAAAGATATTGGTTTCGGCGCGATCGTCTATTTGGCGGCCATTGCGGGAGTCGATCCCAGCATGTACGAAGCGGCTTCGATTGATGGCGCCGGCCGGATGCGGAAGCTGGTATCCATCACTATTCCGTCCATAGCGCCAGTGATTATTATTTTCCTCATTTTGCAGGTTGGACAAATATTGAATGCGGGGTTTGAAGAGATATTGCTGCTTACCAATCAGGGGCAGAACGTCGTATTAAGGCCGGTGTCGGAAACGATCGATACGTATGTCTATCGAGTTGGGATCGAGAACTACCGTTTCTCCTATGCGACGGCGGCTGGTTTGTTCAAGGGCTTGATCAGTGTCGGACTGCTTGTGATCGCTAACTGGATTGCCAGAAAACTGGGGGACTCCAGCTTATGGTAAACGGCTTCAAGAAAGGAGGCAGCTTGTGAAACGCTCACTCGAAGATCATACTATCGATATTGTGGTATACACATGCTTGTTGTTGCTTGCCGTAGTCACTTTGTATCCATTCTGGAATACTTTGGTTATTTCCTTGAATACCGGAAACGATACGGCGGCTGGGGGCATTACCATTTGGCCGAGAGATTTTACATTGGAAAACTACAAATATGTGTTCAAGGACGACCGATTAATCAACGCTTTCTGGATCACGGTTGCAAGAACGGTTACGGGAACCTTCCTGTCGATTCTTTTTACCTCCATGTTTGCCTATGCAATGTCCCGACGCGGATTGATCGGCAAAAAGTTCTATATGATCCTGTGCGTTATTACGATGTACTTTAGCGGCGGTCTCATTCCGAGTTATCTGTTAATTAAGGACCTGCATTTGATGAATACCTTCTGGGTTATGATTATACCCGGTATCATCAGCGTCTGGAATATGATCATCTTCCGAACCTTTTTTATGGGACTCCCGGACGGACTGGAGGAATCGGCCAGAATCGACGGGTGCAATCACATTAATACTTTTTTCAGGATTGTGTTGCCGGTGTCAGGACCGGTCATCGCTACACTATCGCTGTTCACCGCGGTAGGCCATTGGAATTCGTGGTTTGACGCATCAATCTATATTTCGAATCAAGACCTACTGCCATTGCAAGTTGTTCTCAACCAGACCATACAATCGATTTTGTCATTTGAAGCCTCAACGCAGATCAGTGCGACCAAACAGGAATTTCTGCAGAACGCGCAGAGTGTCACGCATAAATCTGTCGTGATGGCGACCACGATGGTAGCAACCATTCCGATTGTGATGGTATATCCTTTTGTGCAGAAGTATTTTGTTAAAGGAGTACTTGTCGGGTCATTGAAAGAATAGGGAGATGTTATACGCTGATAGGTGATAACATAAAAAAAGATTGTACGAGAGGGGTAATCGATGCAATGAACAAGAAAAAATGGCTGACCGGTTTGATGGTCGCGGTTCTATCTGTCAGTACATTGATCGCTGGCTGCGGAAGTGGGGAAGACGAAAACAAAACCACAGTAGGCAATGGAAATGCCGGGGAATCTGCAAAAGACCAACCGCTAGAGTTTACGATGTACAACTTTGATGACGGATGGCAGCCTGCTCCTTGGGGAGAGACGGTTACCACGAAGTGGATTCAGGAAAACAAGAAGGTATCCATCAATTATCTTCCAACGAATGGTAACGCCAAACAAAGGTTCAACGCTATGTATGCCAGCGGTGAGCTGCCAGACGTGATTGCGCTTGGACCAGGGCCCGAGCTGGATCGATTGATCAGTGAAGGCCAATTGGTGGAGCTTGATCCGTATCTCGACAAATATCCGAACCTGAAGAAGTCTGCTGGCGACCAGATTATCAATATTAACCGTTCGGAAGACGGCAAGCTGTATGTCTTTCCGGAATGGTATGTTGGTGGCGATCATATGAACGGGAACGGCGGTTGGGCGATTAACCGGAAAATCTATAAAGAAATGGGCTCCCCGAAGCTGGAGACGTTAACTGAATTAGAGAGCTATCTGCGTGCGGTGAAAGAAAAATATCCGAATGTAATCCCGCTTGAAGTCGGCGGTCCATACGATATCAAGATGATGTATTCCGCGTTTAAAGAAAACGGCACGCCGTATTTTGTGGACAGAATGTTCTATCCAGAAGGCAACACGTTAAAACCAATTACGGAAGACCCTGCTTTCAAAGAGTTTATGCTGTTTGCCAGTCGAATGTATCGCGACAAGCTGATGACTCAGGATGTATTCACTCAAAAGGCCGATCAAATGATAGAGAAGCTGAGCCAAGGGAAAGTGGCTGTTTCCATCAATTCGAACTTATCGGGCAGAGCGCGCGTTCCGAACTCTACTCTCCGCGCCCAAGATCCTGAGGCAGGATACGAATTTATTTGGCCAATTCACAAAGAGGATTTAGACAAGAACAAAATTTATCCTAACTACACCGGCAGAGAAGGCGGCGGCAAAATCGTCATTACGAATAATGCGAAAGATCCTGAACGTATTTTCGAATATCTGGATTGGGCTACTAGCAACGAGGGACAGGCGATTCTCTGGTTTGGACCTCCGGGATTCCTGTGGGATGAAAAAGACGAGAACGGGATTCCAATCCCTAACGAGAAATACAAAACGATGGACAAAGCTGAACTGGATAAGCTGCACATATCCGACAATATGATGGCTGGAAATGCAACCTGGGTCGATCTGGCCAAAGTAGCCAGAGAAAGCCTTCTTCCTGAGGAGCAGCGGGATTTCCAAACGACGCAGCAGGTAAACGTCGCTTGGAAGACGTCTATGGATATTACAGCCTTTGCGAATACAGACCCGCAAGGGGATTCTGAAGAAGGCATTATTCTGCAGTCGGTGACGGATATGTTTGATCAAGCGTTCTCCACCATGATTTATGCCAAGAGTGACGAGGAAGTTGAGTCTATACTGACGAAGACGAATGAAGACATGCAAAATCTTGGTTTCCCTAAAGTACTCGAATATGTCCAGAAGAAGTGGCAGGATAATCAAAATAAAATGAACGACAAATAACTTCAGGTTTGCCGGATGTAAGAGTATGATTGCCGGATGTAAGAGTATACTTTTTAGAGTATACTCTATATCTTTTTACAAGGACTGATTGCCATGTATAACGTATTGCTAGTGGATGATGAACAGTTGGATTTGGAAGTATTGCAGCGATTTATGCCTTGGGAACAGCTTGATATGACGATTGTTGGAGCTGTGCACGGGGGAGGGGCCGCCTTGAACCTGTTGCGGGAACAGCACGTGGATATCCTGATCACCGACATCCAAATGCCGATTATGTCCGGGTTGGAGCTTGCCGAGCAGGCCAGAAGCTTGTTGCCCCATTTAAAAATAATTTTTATAAGCGGTCATGAGGATTTCCAATATGCCAAAAGAGCGATTTCGATGAACGCCAGCTCTTATATTCTTAAGCCTGTGGATGATCAAGAGCTTCTGAACACGCTGCAGCTTGTCAGAGAGCAATTGAAGTACGAACGGGAACAAATGAAGAAGGAAGAGCAAATGGACTCATCGATTCCGCTCCTCCAGAATGAAATGATGTATCAATGGCTCCGGGGAACGATTGAATATAACACCCTCTATAGACTATATGAGAGTGCCGGAATTTTCTGGCATGGCGGACAATGCTGCGTTGCCATTATCGAAATGGATGACATGGCCTGGAAATTGAAGGCGTTTTCAGATGATCAGCGGAAATTCGCCATCGATCATGGATTTCGGTTGATCAGCGATTATCTTCAAGACCGGAAGCTGGGAATATATTGCAAAACGGGAGATGACAAGGTTGTCATCGTCATCAACGCTGCAGGGCTCAATGCTGCGGAGTCGATGCAGTCCTTGGTTGAACATGTCCGCAGCCATTCCAACTTGACGATTACGGTTGGACTGGGCTCGGAGGTTGACTCCCTTCAAGACGCCCCTGAATCCTACCTGCAAGCCCGCGAGGCGCTTGCAACGAAAATGTTTATCGGCAAATGCCGGGTAATTACGCTGGAGCAAACGGCGGGCGAGATCGTTCAAACATCGTTGGATCTGGAGCAAATCATGGAACGAATGTTTGCGGCCACCGCGAATTACGACCTTGTGCGCATTCACGACAGCTTGGAACAGCTCTTCGAATTGGTGCAGAGCCTGAAGGACAAGTTGTCTGTTTACAATTTTGCGTTATATGTGGTTTCGAAAACGGATTTTTTCCTGCAGTCGCTGAACGTCAGTCTGTATGACCTATTAAGCATAGAGCTAAAAAATTTGAACTTGCTTTACGATTTTGAGACGATTGCCGACATTAAGTCGTGGCTGCGCAAGCAATTGTTTGAGGTTTCCGAGCATCTGCATAACAAAAAGAAAAATCCGAACCGGAAGCTGATTGACGAAATTGAACGATACGTTGAAGCGAATCTGGAGACATCGCTGCAGCTGCGGAATGTAGCCAAGCTGTTCGGCTTTTCGCCCAACTATTTGGGTTATTTGTTTAAAGAGGTGACCGATGAACATTTCAGTGATTTCGTAACGAAGAAACGGATGGAGAAAGCGCGGGAGTTGCTCCAGGACCCGAAGTTGAAAATATTTGAGGCGGCACACCGGGTAGGTTATCAGAATCTGACCATGTTCAGCAGGCATTTCAAGCAGAGTTTCGGTCTTCCGCCAGTCGATTATCGTAAGCAAGGCAGTGGTCATAAATGAAACGGTTCTCCTTCAGGTTCAAACTAATGGCCTCTTATATGCTGCTGGTTATCGTGCCCGTCATTTCAATTGGTTATTATGCTTATTATACTTCCGTACAATATGTGAAAGAACAGACGATCCAAAATGTGAAAGGCACGTTAAAGCAGGCTAGCGATAACATCGAGGGAAGAATGAAAACGGTGGAGCAGGTCGATAATCAGCTTTATCTCGATCAGTCGCTGCAGCGGGCATTAAGTAAACGGCTCGAGCCCTTGGAAAGCTATCGGACCGTCACTCAAAACATCATTCCAAAGCTGGAATCAGCATTGAATTTGTCATCGAACAACGTCGTGATTGATTTGTTTTTGCATAACGAAGCCTTGCCGGAAATCTATGATACAGAAACCGGCGAGGACCCGCTCTTGCAAGGCAAACGGTATAATCTTACTCATTATCAACGAGCCGAGCATCTGGATTGGGTGAAAAGGTTTGATGAAATGGCTGTGGAATCCTTGTGGATGCAGGTTGATTCGGATTCGAAGTTCGGTAATGTTTCTTGGCTTAGAAAGATGATGGATTTTCAAACCATCAAGGCGATTGGTATTATGCGGATTACCGTCAAAATGGACGATTTATTCGGAAACCTGAATTACAGTAATAGCGGGGACGGCATCCCTGGATATTTCGCCGTGATCAACGAGCAGAACGAAACGGTATACGAGAACAGGAGCAATCCGCTCCCTGAGGATTGGCAAGCTGAGGCGGAAGCTTATATGCAAATTCATGAGCCTATCGAAGGCATAAACTGGCGGATTATGGCGCTTGTTCCGCTTCAGGAGCTGGAACAAGCTGCACAGAAAGTAAAAAATGTGACGCTGCTCATCTGCGTTGCGAGTTTTTTGGTACTCGTGGCGATCGGCGCGATGGTTTCCGATACATTTTCGAAGCAAATCCACAGGATTTCCCGTTCCCTCCGAGCATTTCAGGAAGGGAATTTTGCGAAGCGGATCCAATACTCCGGCTCCGATGAGTTTGCGCAAATTGCCACTGCATTCAATGAGATGGCGGAGAATATAGAAGACCTGATTCAGGAGGTCTACATCAGCAACTTGCAGAAAAAAGAAGCCGAGCTGGATGCGCTTCAGGCTCAAATTAAACCGCATTTTTTGTACAATACGTTATCATCGATCAGTAGGCTTGCGCGTTTAGGCGAAACGGAGAAGCTGCACCAAATGGTTAGCGAGCTGGCAACGTTCTACCGTCTGACCTTGAACCAGGGAAGAACGATCATTCCGATTCGCGAGGAAATCCAGCAGGTCCGATCGTACATCGGCATTCAAAAGATTAAGCATGTCGACAGGCTTGATGTAAGCTTTGACATTCAATACTCTGTCTTGGAATACGATACGGTGAAGCTGATTTTGCAGCCGTTTGTTGAAAACGCCCTGGAACATGCCATGTCTGAAGAGCCCCTTCACATCCGGATCGTCGCTTATCAGGAAGAAGGGACCATCGTGATGAAAGTTATCGATAACGGAGTCGGTATGAGTGAGGAAACGATAAGTAAAATATTGGGGTACAAGGATCAAAGCGTTGGTTACGGGATCCGAAATGTAAATGAGCGGATCAAGCTGCAATTCGGAGAATCGTTCGGCGTCACGATGGAGAGCGAATTGGGTTTAGGAACGACGGTTCGTATCGTCATTCCGTTATATCGGGAGTTATCAGTTACAAGGTGAACTACCCACCACCTGCATTTTAGCTGCGGGGTTCTAAGGTAATCGTACCTATCGGCACTAGATTAACTTAGCTATCAAAAAATTGGAGGTACTATTAACGATGAGAAGAGAAGTTACAGATCCTACAACTCCCATAATTATTCCTACAAATGGATGGATTGCTGACAATGGAAATGGTACCTATACCAATCCGATTATGTGGGGTGACTATCCGGATAATGATATTATAAGAGTTGGTGACACATACTATATGTCTTCAACAAGTATGCATTTATTTCCAGGGTGTCCAATTATGAGTTCAAAAGATTTAGTCAATTGGGAATATGAAAGTTATGCTGTTGATCGAATGGAAGGTGACCCATACGATCTTATCCATGGCGATGTTTATGATGAAGGTCCATGGGCAACGAGTTTAAGATATCATAACAGTAAATTTCACCTTATGTTTAATATCAATGGAGATGCTGCATATGTAAGTATTGCAGATCGGGCAAAGGGACCTTGGACATTGTATAAACTGGAAGACGAACTTTATGATCCAGGATTATTGTTTGACGATGATGGGAAAATCTATGTCGTACATGGACAAGGAGAACTCTATCTTAGTGAGCTTGCGATCATGGATGAAGCAACTGGCCGACTATCTATCATATCAAAGAGAGAACCAGGTGCCAAAAGAAACGGTAAGAAGATATATGCTTATCCGTGTTCCGGTCATCCTTACCATGGGTATAATGAAGGCGCTCATGTATATAAAATAGATGGCCGCTACTATATTCTAACTACGCCGATTTGGAAGCATGGTTCAAAAAAAGAAGTTGCCATTAGAACAAAGGATTTAGCAAACGGACCTTATGAAGTTGAGGATATTATGGCAAGCTTTATGAATTTCTGGGGTAACGGCATCCATCAAGGGGGGATTGTCGATGTTCCTCAGGAAGATGGTTCTTCAGAATGGTGGGCGATTATATTCCAAGATCGATCGAAGCTTGGTAGAGTACCTACCCTTCAGCCCGTGACATGGAAGAATGGCTGGCCGTACATGGGGCAGGTCGATGGCGAAAAAGCTGTTGCTACACATAGAAAGCCTAATATCTCCAATTTGGAGTATGTTGAACCCAAGGGGCCTCCAACTTCGGATGACTTTAGCACGAATACGTTAGGGTTGCAGTGGCAATGGAATCACAATCCGGATAACAGGAAATGGAGTCTTGAAGAAAGACCAGGGTTTATGAGACTTCATACTTCAAGCGTAACGGATAACTTAACCTATGCAAGGAATACGCTTACACAGCGGGTCGTTGGACCAGATTGTATAGGGATGGTTAAGTTAGATGTGGGTCATATGGCCGATGGTGATTTCGCAGGTCTATGTTTAATGCAAAAAAACTTTACTTTCATTGGGATCAAAAATGAAGAGGGTCATAAATCTATACTTATCAATGATAATGCGACTGAACATGTATGCGTGAATATATCTGCAGGCATGAAGGACGTATGGTTAAGGGCTGAGATTCCAAGACATGAGTATAGAATGGAGTTTTCATATAGTTTAGACGGTATCCATTTTACACGACTTGGCGGAAGATACGATATGCACTATGGAACCTATGTAGGAATGAGGTTCGGTATTTTCAACTATGCAACAACGAATCTTGGCGGATATGTAGATGTAGATTCCTTTGAATTAACAACGACTGAAAATCAAGGTAACCTCTTTGGCATAAATAGAAAAATTGATGCTGAGCGTTACGACGATCAAAAGTTTGTTTCAGATAAGGAGCTGCAAATCAACTCAATAACAGAATGGACAAACGATGATGTAAACAGTGGATATGATCTAAGTATATCTAATCTAAAAGACGGAGATTGGTTGCAATATGATCAAGTGGATTTTGGTGCTGGTGATGCAGCATGGTTTAATGCACGAGTAGCAAGTTCATTAACCGGAGGTACGATTGAGGTAAGGCTTGATCGCATTGATGGCGATTTAATAAGCACACTTCATATTTCAAATACAGGCGATATAAATAAATATGTAAATGCTAAGAGTGACCTTACAAAAAAAGTTTCTGGGAAACAAAAGGTATACCTTGTGTTTCATGGCGCGAGTCAAAATATGTGCAAACTTAATTGGTTTATGTTTGGTTCCGGAGAATTTCCTCAAATCCCTCCCGTTCCGGAAAATTTGACGGTTGTGGGTGAGAATGAATCCATTCTAAATATGAAATGGGATGATTCTCCAGGAGCACTGCAATACGACCTGATGTTCGATGGCAGCGTTATAAGTAATGCTGCTAGTGATTTCTCACAAACTGGTCTCGCACCGCGCTCCAGCCATACTGTAAAGGTAAGGGCTAAAAACTTTGCTGGTTATAGTGAATGGAGTGATGAAGTTACAACCGTAAACCATTGATCAGGCCTTATCTTTTGGGCTGCTAGACCCGATCCACCGGCGGACGTTCCATGGACAATTTAATGATAACCAGAGTAACTTCATGTACTTGCGAAACTTGAGATTATATCTTAATGAAATAAAAATAGACTTTTTAGGGTACCTCGTACGTCTTACATATATAAGGCAAGCATAATACAATTGGAGGTTTATAAAATGAAGAAACAAAATGTGAAGAAAATTACTCTTTTGGCAGCAGGTGTCATTTGTGCAGCGGCAATCCTCACACCTCAAGTTTCGCTGGCAAAACAAGCAACCTCAGTTCCGCAAGCGGTAACGAAGCACACTGAGAAAACGTCACCCAAGTTGGAAATTGGGCAAAAATTTAACGTACCCGAACTTAAATTAAAGGAAAATACGTATGTACTAGATTACAAAATTTCAGATGTTAATGGCGATTCTGTTGCTGACCAAGTAATACTGGTAGGCACAAAAGAAAAGATTGATGGAAAATTGGATGCGTATGCCAGCGATTTATCGATCATCGTGCAAGATGGAAAAAAACAAAAATATTTAAAATATGATTGGTTAAACAAAGGAACAGATGGTACTTTGTACGGGGAACTTGGGAGGGAGCCAAACTTAATTATTGGCGACTATACGGGTGACAAAGTGGATGATATCATTGTTACGGCTCCTCAAGGAGGGAATGGGGGATTCGTAGATCATCTTGTTTTATCTTGGCAAGAAAATAAACTTAAGGTTGTTTTTGCGGACAATCAGGACACTGTAAAATAATAAAAAAGTATTTGTCCGTCTCAAATTTCGTAAATTATAATTTTAACGCCAAAAAACTCGATTTACCTAAATAGGGGCATCGAGTTTTTTTGTTTTGAGCAGATGGCCCATAGGATTGAAAGAGTCTAAGCAAAAAACTCAGCAATTCCGTAGCTGCCAAGCTTTTCCTTTAACGTAAATAGACTTTTTGGGTACCTCGCACGTCTTATATATGAGAGGCATGAGAATGATGCGCGCGTATCAAAGGAGAGTTTCTATGAATAACAAGTTAGACAAAAAACTTACTCGTTTTATTACGGAAAACAAGGAGGATATGTATCTTTTTGCATTCAGTTATGTAAAGAATGCTGAAGACGCGTTGGATATTGTCCAGGATTCCATTCATAAGGCTTTGTTATCTTCAGAAACCTTAAAATCCGAAGGTTCGATGAAAAGCTGGTTTTATAGGATTGTGATGAATACATCTCTCGATTTCCTAAGAAAACATAAGAGAATTCAACTTGTAGACGATCAGACGCTTGAGTCGCACATCCCATCAAATGAAGATGTCTACCATGACATTGACCTGGAGAAGGCTTTGGACGAATTACCCTGTGCCTTTCGGACCGTAGTGATACTTAGATATTTTGAAGACATGAAGATTGAGGAAATTGCGGAAGTGCTTAACGAAAACATCAGTACCGTAAAATCAAGATTGTATAAGGCCCTTCGTAAACTTCGAATTCGAATGAACAACGAAACGTTGGAGGAGGTCAAGTAAAATGCATGAACAGTTGGAACAATTGAAACAAAAATATAAAAATGTGCCCATCCCTAATGAATTGGATTTTGTCGTGAAGAAAGCTCTCAAGCAGAAAAAGAAAAAACATGCGAACATAATGAAAAGCCTCGCTGCAGTCGGGGTAGCCGCTATTCTGTTTATAACAGGGATTAATACTAGTCCTGCCTTTGCAAAAGCTTTAACAGAAGTTCCCGTGGTTGGCTCGCTTGTCAAGGTACTCACTTTTACTGAATTTAAAGTAGATGACGGAACTGCCAAGGCCGATATCAAAGTTCCTGCCATTACGAACATGGAAAATAAAACGCTGGAAGCCACCCTAAATGACAAATACCTTGAGGAAAATAAAAAGCTGTATAACGGTTTTAAAGAAGAAATGGAGGAATTAAAGAAAAATGGCGGAGGGCACGTAGGCGTTAAAAGCGATTATGTAATCAAAACCGATAATGAACAGATCCTTGTTGTGGGCAGATATGTTGTTAATACGGTAGGTTCATCCTCGACAACCTTTAAATACGACACGGTTGACAAGAAAAATCAACTTTTGATTACATTGCCAAGTTTATTTAAAAATGATAGCTATATCAGCCTGATCAGTGAAAATATTCAAGAACAAATGAGACAGCAAATGAGGTCGGATCGGGACAAAACGTATTGGGTAGACGGTAAAGTAGATTTTGAAAGTTTTAAGAGCATTGCCAAAGATCAGTCCTTCTATATAAACAATGAAGGAAAACTTGTCATCTCCTTTGATAAATACGAAGTCGCTCCGGGGTATATGGGTGTGGTGGAATTTGTTATACCGACCGATGTGATTGCAGATGCACTAGTTAGTAATGAATATATAAAATAAAATTCGAAATCGAGTAGTAGGCGTACGAAAAACGGGCCGACGGTATCGTATGATTACTATATTTACTTTCGGTCCGACGTACATGTTTCGGTATTCGTCGTACAAGTTTTTCAATGAGTCAATCGCCGGGCTATGTTGAAAATCTAACTTATCGAGATTGAAAGGGCAGAATACAGATGTATAGCATAAAACGAATAAAGGAGAACAGTTGCAGACAGATCACGACGGCGAACCGCATGACAAACGAACGAATCCCGCCATTTACAATGAAAGCTGATATAGATAGGGAAGGCGGCCGATATGCCTAAGCCGCTTAAAGGCAACGGGCGCTATATGCCCGGGCTCGACGGACTGCGGGCGCTCGCCGTGTTAGCCGTCATCGTCTATCATCTTGATTCCAGATGGGCACCCGGCGGGTTGCTTGGTGTCGGCGTGTTTTTCGTTTTGTCCGGGTACCTTATCACCGACATTCTCATTGCCCAATGGAAAAGATATGGACGGCTGGACTGGAAAGACTTCTGGTTAAGACGGATAAGGCGGTTGATGCCAGCGTTGTTCGTCATGATTGCAGTCGTCGCGGCGTGGATCACGTTATTCGATCATTCCCAACTGGCGTCGCTGCGTGGAGATGTGCTGTCGGCGCTTTTGTATGTCAATAACTGGTGGCGTATTTATCATGAGGTATCGTATTTTTCGAGCTTCGGTCCGCCCTCCCCGTTCGGCCACTTCTGGTCGCTCGCGGTGGAGGAGCAGTTCTACTTGCTCTGGCCGCTGCTTCTCGTTATCGGACTTCGTTTCGTAACGCGGCGGAGATGGCTTCTCGGGTTGACTCTCGCGCTCGCGCTTTTGTCGGCGCTCGCGATGGCGCTAATTTACGAGCCGGGCAGCGATCCGAGCCGAGTTTATTACGGTACGGATACGAGAGCGTTTGCCTTGCTCATTGGCGCGGCGCTCGCCATGGTTTGGCCGAGCCGCCAGTTCACTGTAAAGGCTGCGCAACGAGCACGCCTGATCCTTGATTGCATCGGGGGAGTGGCTCTGATGACGATTGTGGTCATGATCGGGCTTACCGATCAGTACGATAGCTTTCTTTACCGGGGCGGATTCGTGCTTTTATCCGTCGCCACGGCTATAGTCGTAGCGGTTCTCGCGCATCCCGTAAGCCGGTTGGGCAAAGTAATGGGTTGTAAACCGCTGCGGTGGCTTGGCGTTCGTTCTTACGGCATTTATCTATGGCATTATCCGGTTATTGTACTAACTCGTCCTGAAGTCAACACTGGGGGGACCAGTATTGTACGAAGCATATTACAGGTAGGAATAAGTATTGTACTCGCCGCGTTATCGTGGCGGTTTATTGAGGAGCCCATTCGAAAAAGCGGGTTCAAGTATGCATGGAGGCAGGTCCGTAGGTGGGGATCAATGCCGATCCTTGGTAGAATGGCTTCCGTATGCATGATGCTCGTACTGACGATATGCGTTATCGGTATGACTGGCTTTACATCCGATACGAAACCAGACTCGGTTTCGTACGAACGCAACGATCTTCAAACAGGGACAATACCTCCAGGGAGCATACCGAAACCAAACGGCTCGAAACAGCCATCTGGAATTCTAAAGCCGGATGCGGGACGGAAAGTGACCGCGATTGGCGACTCGGTCTTGCTCGATATTGCCCCTTATCTACAAGAGCATCTCCCCGGCATTACGATCGACGGCAAAGTGGGCCGCCAGATGTCCCAGGCAAAGGGCGCTATTGATCAGCATAAGTCGAATGGTGAGTTAGGTGACGTTGTCATCATCGTACTCGGCACGAATGGTACGTTCTCGGAGAAGACACTCTTTACGCTGCTGGATTCGTTAGAAAACGTTCAGCAAATTCTGCTTGTAAACATTCGCGTACCGCGTCCGTGGGAACGCGACGTTAACTTGACCTTGGCGGAGACAGCGAAACAGTTCTCCAACGTGACGCTTGTTGACTGGCACATGGCTAGTTCCGACAAAGATTCATATTTCTCAAGGGACGGCGTACATCTTGGCGAAGAAGGCGCGAAGGCTTATGCTTCACTGGTGGCAGATGCAATCAAGCCTTAACAAAGAACTCGAGGTCAACTTGTGTGAAATACTACTAGGGCGTGTCTTCAAACTGCAGGAATAGAATGATTTTGGTAAAACAAGGGAAAGAGATGACGATACGAATTACGTGACGACCAGTGGGAACGGATTAAAGATCTACTGCCAGCCGAGCGAAAAGCTCAGGGTGGACGGCCAGCCAAAGATAACCGAACCGTGATCAATACGATGCTTTGGATTGCCCGAAGCGGGGCGCCATGGCGGATCATTATGGATCCTGGAAATCAGTATTTACCCGATTTCATCGGTTGCAGCAAGCCGGTGTATTTGATCAAGTTCTTGAGCATCTGGCATCAGAACCGGACATGGAAAGTGTCATGATCGATGCCTCTATCGTCCAAGTACACCAGCATGAGCTGGCGCAAAAGGGGGCCAGCCAATCAAGCCATAGGACGATCCTGAGGAGGCATAACCACCAAAGTTCATGCGATAGTGGATGCCTTAGGATGCCCTCTGCGCATCGAGCTTTCCCCAGGAAATAGGCATGATAGTGTAACGGGATATGAAATGCTTCAAGACATGATCTTGACAGGTAAACACGTGATTGCTGATCGCGCCATACGACGTTTCTTTAAATTATTTTATATTTATTTTGTGTTAAAATGAAACTCGTTTGGTTTGATAGAAATTTCACTTACTAAGGAATAAGACAACAGGAGTGTGGAATCTTGAAATCAGCAAAAGCAAAAATAACATTTAGTATCTTGTTGATCCTAGGATTTTTTGTGGTGGGATATTTTGTTAATTTTATGTTGCAGACTAATGACGATTATGCCAGTGAAGCTGACAAAGATGAAAAAAAAATAGAAGTTTCCAAATATCCAGGAGTAGATTTAGTTACAGAAATAACAGAGAAAAAGAAATACAACATTGCCATCCACTATCCGAAATTTAAAAGCGATAAGCTCAATACAGAAATAGAAGGATATGCATCATCGGTCAAAGAGGATTTTCTGGCAAATGTCGAGGAGAATAAGGAATATATAAAAGACCGCGCGGCCGTGTTATCTTTAGCGATGGAAATCCATCCCGTGGTGGAGAATATGTATTCCATTGTATTCTCTGAGGAAAGTTATGTCGTAGGTGCAAACGCACAGCAAAAAGCAAAGGTTTATTTAGTAGATACTAAAAAGGGAGATTTTATTCAGACAACAGAAATTTTCAAGGATACGAAACAAAATCGGGAACAGTTATACTCTCTTTTAAATACAGCATTCAAGGAGTCGAAAGAATACAGCCCTTTACTATTTGAAGGTGAGTTAAAGAGATGGGCAGAAGATCCGAACAATAAATTTAAAGGCATGTATTTTACGGATAAGTCAGCTATTTATCAATTTGATAAATATGAGGTGACTGCCGGAGCGGCCGGTATGCCTAAAATTTCGATTCCACTGGATGAGATGCAAAATCTACTAACCGATGAGTGGAAAGAGAAGTTGCAGATTGAGAATGATAAAAAAGACGAAAAAGACGATTCAAAAAACAATACAAAGGATAAGGACAAACCCCAAGATAAACCGGTTAAAGATGATGATTCTACAAAGGGCGGTAAACGAGTAGCTCTTACTTTTGACGATGGGCCGCATCCTAAAAACACGTTGAAGATTCTTGACTTGCTGGAAAAGTATGATGCGAAAGCGACATTCTTTATGCTGGGTAACCGGGTGGATTTCTATCCGGAGATTGTGAAGGAAGTTGCTGATGAAGGACATGAACTAGGTAACCACACCTGGAACCACAAGGATCTAACGACCCTAAGCAAAGTAGAAGGGATCAAGGAAGTGGAACGAACAAACCAGGCCATCAAGAGCGCCGCAGGAAGAGAATCAACGGCGTTCCGCCCACCTTATGGTGCCGTTAATAAGCAGGTTCAGAGTGCGATCAGCAGTCCCACTGTATTTTGGACCATTGATACCTTGGACTGGAAATCGCGTAATCCGGCTGCTATATTAAATATCGTTCTAGAAAATGTGAGAGATGGTTCAATTATTCTAATGCACGATATTCATGCAACGACCGCAGAAGCCGTAGAACCTATTTTGAAATATTTGAAAAAAGAAGGCTATGAATTTGTGAAAGTCTCTGAATTATAAGGTTCAAATACGTGGATAACGCTTGTTTCTCCCGATGAGCAGGACGGTACCGAGCTTTTACTCGAACCGAATGACCATCCTACCGCCAAAGAGTATCAAGAGAAGATATTTGCCGATGGCATCCCAGCAACAATGTTTGGCGTTGCAGATATTAATAAAGAGTATAAACGATTATTGGAAAACGGCGTGAAGTTTACTATGGAGCCGACAAAAATGGGCGAACTCACCATAGCTGTCTTCGACGATACATGCGGCAACCTTATTCAGATTGCGCAGAAGTAACTTCATGGCCAGTTCTAAACGACTTTATTGGTAGTTTTACGCTCAGTGAAGAGTTTTTTTATCAAATAACCCTGTCCTATTATTAGGATGGGGTTATATACATTTTTAAGGTCTGATAATAAATGAGATTGTTGTCATTCTACAATGGAAATGTAACATTGTGAATAAGTACACTTACACTAACGGGTAACTATGGCTTAATAAATACGAGGAAAAGGATGCCGGCATAATTGGCAGCCTTTTCTTCAACCAACCGGCAGGTGTAAACCCCAAAATCGACTTTTTAAATGAGTTTGTTGATTGGGAAATCCAAGAGGATGATCGTAAGTTGTATATCACAAGATTAATAGACAAGAAATCATTTGAGGTGTGTGCAACATGGGTGTCCGAAACAGCAAATCTAATGAATCGAGATGGGTTTCACAAATGGAAGGTTTTTTCCGTTGAGTATGCTGCGGAGAAGGGAAAAGTTAACTACAGCTCCTTAAAGGTTGCTATGGGAACTGCACTGGATTTGGGGCAAGAAAGGGCAAGGCTGGCTTTGACGGTATTATCAAGGGTAAGTCTAAGTAAGAGTGAGTTGAAACACTTTAGAGGAAAAATCATTAGATATTATAATGAGTATCCTGAACTCGTAAATAGGTTCGGGTATCGATTTAAGGTCTAACGTTTTTGAAGCTTTATGGTCGGTGATCTTAGCTACTCGATTGCGATGCGCAAGAAAGGTGAGAAAATGGCGAGGCTAAAGAAACTTCACAACTTTAATGTTTCTTTCTTTTTTCTAGAAAAAGAAAAAACCTTGATAAATCAAGGTTCTTCACTTCATAACTATAATGTCACTGAACATGAATGCTTGCTGGTCGGGCGGGATCAGTCCAGATTAACGGCCAAGGTAGCGGCGACGGTTGCTGTGTATAGTGGAGATTTGCCGGGCGGGGTGTTTCATATTGAACAATGGTTTGAGTTGTCGAGTATAAAGGGATGGCTGGAGAAAGAGGCAAGCATTGAGGTATGGCGGGATGGGGTGAAGGGGATTATTTAGGCCACCTTCTAAAGGCACTGATAAGATGTGAAGCCTCTTCTGCTTCTATATATTTGTATTTTTCGTCTACCTATTCTCGTCACTTTACCTGCTGATTGTGGCGCCTCCGCTAATCTACATCCTAAGCTCCTATGTGAGTACTAGCAAGCCGTCGTATCGGGGAAGGTATGGCTGTTTCGTTAATAGATATCGGGACTATTTCTAATCAACAATAATATACAAAATTTCCTCATCCGTATGTTATATTAAAATCAGAATATTCAAAGGAGGATTATTGCATGCGGCAAAAAAGATGGATTTGGGTACAAAATTTGAGGGAAATCGCATCATTGACCCTATAAACTGCGTATTCCCCTAAATTTATGGGGGCAACTACCAAGTGGAAGAGATTACTCAACCAAGTCAGAAATTACGGATCACAAATTTGAAAGGCGCGTTTGCCTGGCTGGGTTTTTTGGTGTTTTTTAGCGTTTTGAATGAAACGGTGTTTAATGTGGCACTTCCGGATATCGCTAGGCAATTTCATGTGGAGCCATCGACAGCCAATTGGGTCAATACAGGCTTTATGCTGTCGTTTGCCATAGGTTCGTTTGTGTATGGAAAAATATCGGATCTGTACGGGATCAAAAAAATGCTCATTATAGGCATCGTAACGTACGGCAGTGGGTCTATGCTGGGATTAGCGGCACATGCCTATTTACCTGCTGTGATTGCGGCAAGATTTATTCAGGGGGCGGGAGCCTCTGCCATTCCTGCGCTGGTCATGGTCATGATTGTGCGTTATTTCGATGTAAAATCTCGCGGAAGAGCTTTTGGTCTTATAGGATCACTGGTTGCAACGGGCGAAGGAATCGGGCCTGTCATCGGAGGCGTTGTTGCCCATTATGTGCACTGGTCCGTGTTGTTTGTATTTCCTCTTATGACGCTAGCAACGATTCCGTTCTTTTTAAAAGTGCTGCCGGATGAAACCGAACAGAAAGGGAACATTGATGTTACGGGAGCAGCTCTGCTCTCCGTTGGCGTAGTGCTATTTACCTTGTTTACAACCAATGAACATTGGATGTATTTGGCTGGCTGTTTAGCAGCGCTCGTATTATTCACCGCACGTATCAAGCGGGCCACAAATCCATTTATCGAACCTTATTTATTCGTAAGGAAGAAGTTCATCGCCGGAACGATCACGGGCTGCGTCATTTTGGGCATAGTAGCCGGATTTCTGTCCATGGTACCTTATCTGATGAGAAGCGTCCATCATTTGTCAACGGACATGATTGGCGCGGGTATTATATTTCCTGGTGCCATGAGCGTCATGCTGTTTGGCATGTTAGGGGGGTTACTCGTCGATAAGAAAGGTCATCATTTTGTGTTCTATATAGGAGCCATGATGATTATCGGTGGTTTTTTAACCATGGCTATGCTGGCGGATCAATCACCTTGGATTGTAACAGCTATGCTGATTTTTGTATTTGGAGGCCTTTCATTTGTGAAGACGGTGATTTCAACCGTCGTTTCCGATTCTCTTGAAGAGAAAGAAGCGGGAGCAGGGATGGGAATGCTTAATTTTGCCTGCTTCTTATCGGAAGGGATCGGAGTCGCAATTGTAGGAGGTTTGCTTTCCAGACGATGGCTGGATTTCCCGCTTCTTCCGATGTTATGGAATGCTGAGGCAGACTTGTACAGCAACTTGCTACTTCTGTTTTCGTTGGTTATCGTAGTTGGAAGTATGATCTATACATTGGCTTTTATCGGAAAAAGAAGCAGCCGAATCTAACGCCTAGAAGCACATATGTGATCCAAATCCCGCTCTCTCTTGTAACAACGGAGAGAGCGGGATTTTTGGGTAACAAGCCTTTTATACGTCATGGTTAGCTGCCACTTCTGTATTGACTAACTCACGGATAACGCCTATATTGTACGAATAATAAATGGAAGGAGTTGTATTATTTAAAGAAAAACTGCATTCCAGTCTAATTTGCTGCCAGAACTAAATATTGGGGGAGAGCAATGAGGCGTAAACGAACCAATTCTCGCTTGTTCTATCAATTTCTACTGTCGCATGTACTGATTTTTGCCATACCGTTCATCATCCTTAGCAGTGTCGTGTATTATAATGCGGTCGTACGGTTCAAAAGTGAAATTGAGGCATCCAATGTATACAAGCTGAACCAGGTTAAGAATACGTTCGACTTATTGGCACGCGGTCTGGACAACACGGCCTCAAGGATTTCGATTGACTCCGAATTGACCCCATTCGTAGTGAAGAGCGGGAAATACAAGGAAATTGAAGCGGTAGATGAGCTGGGCAAATATAAGGCAAATAATACGATAGTCGATGAAGTCGCGCTTTATTTTCATGGGGATGAGCGGCTGTATACTTCGTCCGGAATCAACTCATTCGATACATTTGCAAAGCGTGTATACGGATTTAGTGACCTGGACGGGATTCGCCTGGACGAGGACATGAGCCGACTTAAGATCCCTGAAATCCGTCGTATCCAGACTACGGTCACGGGCGCAAGCCAACAGCAAAACGTGCTGATGTATATGTTCCCGATTCCACGCAATAGCCAATCGCCTTACGGCACGGTTAGCTTCTTCATTCGTGAATCGATGCTGACCGACCTGGTTGGTCCTATTTTAGGGGATTTTAATGGCAGCGTTTACATTTTGGATTCCAAGGACAGCATTCTGGCTTCAAGAAGCCACGAGAACGACCTGACAGAACAGGATGCTAAACAGTTACTTGTTTCCAAGACCCAGGATGGCATTCATGATGCCAAGCTAGGCGGCGAACATTATTCTCTAATGCAGGCTAAATCAAAATGGACGGGTTGGTCTTATGTCATCGTTATGCCAACCGACCAGTTTTTGGGAAGGGTACTGGAAATGCGGACCTTTGTATTGCTCATTTGTGGTGCAGTTGTCGCCTTCGGGATTCTGATCGCCGTACTGCTCTCGACTAGACAATACCGTCCAATCCGGAACATCGCAGACTATGTACGGACTTTACAGGTATGGACGCATGGAAACGATGACCGTCGCCATAATGAGCTCGACTTGATCCGCGATTCCGTTCAGGCGACGCGCGACCTGATGAAGAGAATCGATGAACAGCGTCCGATTGTGCGTGAGCAGTTTTTCGTCCGACTGATATTAGGTTTGATCAAGGATGAGGAGGAGACGATAGCTTTTTTATCTCGGGAAAATTTGTCGCTTCCCGAAGAGAACTGCTTTGTGACCGTTATCCCGATGGACGGGAGTGAGTACATATCCACGCAGAACCGGGAAGAGCTGCTGCGGCTGCTGTCCGAGATATCCATGACGGATGCAGTTGGGTATGGAGTGGAACTCATACCAGATCAGTCCCTCGCCATCCTGATTAGCACGGGCTGCAACGAATCATGTCTGCGCCATGTCCAAGAGGAAATTGCAGGCGAAATTGCTCGGCTGTTCGAGCATTGCTGCGGGTTTCGGCCAACGGTCGGCGTGGGCAGCCCGGTATCCGGGCTGATTCATGCGAATCGGTCTTACATTGAAGCTTCAGCTGCTATGGAGCAAAGTGGTCGGATTCGCAAAGGGGAGATCGTATATTTCGCTGATATGTCCGAATGGCAGGAAGGCAGTGAATGGTACCCGATCGAAGAGCAAATCCGCCTTGTGCAAAGCATGAAGCAGGGAAACAATGCAGCAGCCAAAACCGCGCTGGTTAACATCATGCACGATTTAGAAGGAAAAGAAGTATCTTTGTTTTACTTCCGCTGTATGAGTTTTGATCTGATCAACACGTTCCTTAGAACGATGAATGAACTGAAACTGAGTATTCCTCAAGAGTATCGGAGCCATTTGGCGGAATTTACGACCTTGAAACAACTGGATGCGGGGATGACCGGACTCATTGACCTCATATGCGATTATGTGCAGGCCAATAAAGAAAGCAAGAACACCGCCATGGGGGCCGAGATTTTCCAATATATTGAGCAGCACTACCAAGAATATGACCTGAATTTGGAGAAAATCGCCGATCACTTCCAGATGTCCATTTCCTATTTCAGCCGTTACATGAAGGACCAGACGGGTTATACGTTCACCGAATATGTTACCCATCTTCGCATGGAGGAGGTCAAACGGCTGTTAAAGCACAGCGATCTGGCGATTAAAGATATTGTTGCCAGCGTTGGCTATTCGGACGTCTCCAATTTTATGCGCAAATTTAAAAATACAGAAGGTATAACGCTTGGGCAATACCGGAAACTGTATTCGTAAGTACAAAGCTGTAAATCTTCGTATAATCTTTCGATAAAACGCGTGTTTCTACTCGAAATCTTTGATTCGAGAGAACGCGCTTTTTTTGTCCATTAGCTTGAGGTCGGGGAAGAGGTAATCCTTAATAAGGAGGGCTGATACAGAATTGTAAAGAATCGACAAGCCGCAGCAAGAATAACAAATTTACACGAATCCGCCTTGTCGTGGCAGGTAATGTAAAAAGTAACAACCCCAGAACAATATCTACAGATTTACGATTACATCTTCGAACAGATAGCATGAGATTTATTAACTGTGGTTCACAATTTCAATTTTAGAAAGGGGTTGGTTGGTTCATGACAGCCAAGACACTGCTTGCTGCCAAAAGTGCGGGACGCGGGCTCAGGAAAAGCAGATGGAAGTCGGTTCTCAAAAATTGGGAGTTGTATATATTCGTTCTGCCCACGATGGCCTATTTTATTGTGTTTCATTATTTCCCGCTGTATGGCCTGCAGATTGCCTTCAGGGATTATGCCCCCAGTTCGGGGATATGGAACAGCCCTTGGGTCGGTCTTGAGCATTTAAGGCGTTTTTTCGATTCTTATTATTTTTGGGATCTGATCGGGAATACGGTTGGCATCAGCTTGTATGAAATGATCGTTGGGTTTCCGATCCCGATTATTATCGCGTTAGCGCTTAATGAGCTGAAGAACGGGGCGTTCAAGAAGTGGGTGCAGACCGTAACGTATGCGCCTCACTTTATATCCGTCGTCGTTATGAGCGGCATGATTATCGCCTTTCTGTCTCCGGGAACCGGTATAGTCAATTTGGCCATCAAGGCTTTGGGTGGAGAACCTGTGCAATTTCTGGGCGAACCGGGCTGGTTCAAGTCTGTGTTTGTACTCTCCGGTGTATGGCAAAGTATGGGCTGGGGGACGATTATTTACCTGGCGGCGCTGGCTGGTGTCGATCCCCAGCAGCATGAAGCGGCGATGATCGACGGTGCCACCCGGATGAAGCGCATATGGCATATCAATCTTCCGAGCATCCTGCCTACGATGGTGATCTTGCTCATTCTGAACGTAGGGAGCTTTATGTCCGTCGGGTTTGAAAAAGTATTCCTGCTGCAAAATCCACTGAATTTGGAGTCCTCAGACGTTATCTCCACATACGTATACCGAAGCGGGCTTGTGCAAGGCCAGTTCAGCTTCTCGGCTGCGATTGGCTTGTTTAACTCGGTCATTAATTTCATACTGCTGCTTACCGTTAACCGGATCGCCAAGAGAGTAAACGAGACAAGTCTATGGTAGAGGAAGGTGGATAACAACCATGAAAAGGAAACTTAGATCGGACAGAGTGTTCGAAATCATCAATTTCATATTTCTATTCTTCATCCTGATCATCGTCTTATACCCGCTCGTATACGTTATCAGTGCTTCTATCAGTGATCCTGTCTATGTGAATCAGGGGACGATGTGGCTTTATCCCAGAGGCATTACGTTTGAAGGGTATCAGCGGGTGTTTCAAAATCCGGAGATTTGGTCCGGTTACAGAAACACGATTTTGTATACGGTTGCAGGAACAGCCATCAACCTGCTGTTTACGGTTCCAGGGGCCTATGCGCTCTCCCGCAAAGATTTGAAAGGCCGCGGGATCATGATGGGCTTGATCGTGTTCACGATGTTTTTCGGAGGCGGGCTGATTCCATCCTTCCTGCTCGTCAGCTGGCTTGGAATGCTGAACACCGTGTGGGCGCTGCTGATTCCTAATGCAGTTGCAGTCTATAACTTGATTATTTGCCGCACATTTTTTCAAACCAATATTCCGAAAGAGCTCCAGGAATCCGCCGAAATCGATGGCTGCTCCAATACCGTTCTGTTTCTGAAAATCGTGCTTCCGCTCTCTGCTCCGATCATCGCGGTAATGGCCCTTTATTATGGGGTGACTCACTGGAACAGTTACTTTAGTGCCATCATTTACTTGAAGGACCGCAACTTGTATCCGCTTCAATTAATATTGCGTGAAATACTTGTACAGAATCAGATGAACGATACGATGCTGATGACCGGAGACGACATGGAAGCGATGGCCAAACAGGCACGGATTGCCGACATCATCAAGTATGCCGTCATGATCGTGTCCAGCTTGCCGATTATCGTCATCTATCCGTTTATGCAGCGCTTTTTCATGAAAGGTGTGCTGATTGGCTCCGTCAAGGGTTAACTGGGACATCTGGAATTTCACAATGATGAACAATATAAGCTCATGGAGAGGGGAAATAAAGAAATGAAAAAATGGTTAAAAGGCAGTTTCTGTATCATTATAAGCAGCGCAATTCTGTTAGCCGGCTGCAGCACGGGCAATAAAACGAATCATGCTGGGAATGAAAGTGGGGGAGAACCGAAAAATTTCAATACCAGCGGCTACCCGATTGTAGGTGAAAAAATCACTTTGACGATGATGGGAGCGAAAGCGGCCATTCACGGGCCTTGGGAGGACATGGTACTATTCAAGGAAATGGAAGAAATGACAAATATCCATTTTAATTTCAATACGCCTCCAGCAGCTAACTATCAAGAGGCTAAGAATTTGGCGTTCGCAAGCCAGCAATTGCCGGATGTGTTTTTCAATGCTGGTCTTACACCTGACGATGAAGTTACATACGGCGGCCAAGGTTATCTGGTTCCGCTGGAAGGATTGATCGAGGAGTACGCTCCGAATTTCAATAAACTCATGAAGGATAATCCGGATATCAAAAAGTCGATCACCACCGTGGACGGGCATATCTACTCCCTTCCGCTCATTATCGATGAGCCTCGTGCGTTCGTTCCGAGCAGACTGTGGCTGAACGGGGACTGGATGGAGAGTTTGGGGATTACGACGGAGCCAACGACTACGGATGAACTGTATGAGCTGCTGAAGCGGTTCAAGAACGAAGACCCCAACAAGAACGGCAAAAATGACGAAATTCCGATATCCAGTGAGAAACTGGGAGGCTTCCAGAGCGTGCTGCTCCCAGCATTCGGCTTGCTTGGACGTGAAGTGGAGGTAAAGGACGGGAAGGTCCGCTTCAATCCGGTGCAGGATCAGTACAAGGAATATCTCGCTTACTTGAATAAACTGTTCACAGAGAAGCTGATGGATGAGGAAACCTTTGTACAGACGTCCCAGCAAATGACGGCCAAAGGCAATTCGAACCAAATCGGTGCTTTCCCACATTCATCTCCAGATCTCGTCCTGAAGGTTGATAAACCGGAAGACAATTTAAAGCACCCCATGCTTGGGACGCTGACCAGTCCGGTCAACAGCGAGAAGCTGGCGATGAAATCATCGAAAATCCGCCGCGGTACATTCGCGATTACGAGTCAGAATAAGTATCCTGAGGCGACGATGCGGTGGGTCGATTATTTGTACTCCTCCGAAGGCAGCAAGCTCGGGATTTACGGAAACAGCATCAAATGGCTGGATGACGCCAAAACGAAGTGGGAGTTCGATTTTCCTGAAGGAATGAACAGTGAGGAATATCGGGCGAAGTTAACCCCGGACTGTGGCGGACAGCTGCCATTGATCAAGGAAAGAAAATTTGACGCTATGCGTGATAACGGCAAAGGGCCGGATTATAACAAAATGGTGGACGAGAAGTTGAACCCTCATGCGGTGCAGCCATACCCCGATGTGTATTTCAGCAGTGATGAGCAAAAAAGGCTGAATATCATTAAGACGGACATTAAAACCTATGTCGATCAAATGGAAGCGAAGTTTGTCGTTGGTCAGGAGCCGCTCACGAAGTGGGACGATTATGTGAAGATGATTAACAAGATGGGTCTGGATGAAATGCTGAAGATTTATCAGGATGCCTATGACCGGTGGAACAAGTCGGAATAATCAAGAAAAAGTGTGAGTGCAATGACAGAAGCTATTCAGCACTACATCCAAATGATTGGAGGAGGAGGCAAAAAGCACGAACTTTGTGTGCTTTTTGCCTCTTAGCTTCTTGGTGGCTGTCGAAACGTCTTCGGTAAGTCCAGACTTGCATGTTGCTCCATTTATCAGCGGTTTACGGTCTTTTCCTGTGGCGTACATTCGTTGACAGAACACGGGTCTGGTGGTATCCTCCAATCAAAGACGGGGTTTATCCGGATCAAATGAATCAATCCGTATTTGTCCCCTTGGCGAGGGAGTGAGCTCTCCCAAGCGGAACGGTTACGGCAGCCATTTCTAAATACCGTAAGCCTTTAAGCTCTTCGTTTGAAGAGTTTTTTTCTTTTATATTACAACGAAAAGAATGTGATGACAGATGTTGGTTCGATTACGAACCCAAATGAACGGCTTGCTTCAACAGCATTTATCCGGGGAGTCGATGGACTACCGGCAGATTTTCGCTTTATTTTTCCCGATATTGATCGACCAGGCATTCATCATCGGTTTGAACCTGGTCAATACGGCCATGATCAGTTCGTCGGGCGTATCGGCAGTCAGCGCCGTGAACATGGTGGACTCCCTGAATATTTTCCTGATCAATGTGTTCGTGGCGGTGGCAACCGGGGGCACCGTCGTTGTCGCGCAGTATAAGGGAAGCGGCAATGCCTTGATGGTATCCCGGGCTTCTGCGGCCACCGTAACATCGGTGGCGATGATCGCTTTAGCGATCGCGCTGCTGATCATTGGGCTTCACCAGCCGGTGCTGAATCTGCTGTTCGGCTCAGCGTCACCCGAGGTGCTGGAGAGTGCGCGAGTGTATCTGATCGGAAGCAGTACTTCCTTTATCGGAATTGCAATCGTGCAGGCCGTTTGCGGCGCGCTGCGGGGGATCGGCAAGACCCGGGCTTCACTGGCGTTGTCGTTAATCATGAACCTGCTCTACGTGCTGCTGAACATCGTATTCATCACCCTGCTGAATATGGGTGTTATGGGCATGACGCTGGCGGTTAACATCGCCCGTTTTGCCGGAGCGGCCTGCGCACTCTACTATCTGTTCAGAGTGGATGCCACGCTGCATATCCGTCTGCGGGATCTGTTTCATTTTCCGATATCCATGCTGCGCAAAATTATGTTTATCGGGCTTCCGTTTGCAGCCGAGCAGATGTTTTTTAACGGGGGAAAGCTTTTGACTCAAGTGTTTATCGTCAGCTTGGGTACGTACGCCATTGCAACGAACGCGATCGGGTCTTCGCTTGCGGCCGTCTTCCAAATTCCAGCCAGTGCGTTGTCCTTAACGATTGTAACCGTCGTAGGTCAATGCATCGGCCGCGGTAATATAGCGGATGCACGGAAGTTTATTAAATCTTTTCTATGGCTGGGCGCAATCTCGCTGGCCTTGATGGGTTTGATTTTGATGCCGCTCTACCGGCCGCTGGTCGGGTTGTTCAACCCGCCTCCGGAAATCGTGAACGATCTGTTCGTGGTGCTGTTGATTAACACCCTTGTACAGGTTCCGCTATGGTCGATAAGCTTTATTCTGCCTTCGGCGCTGCGTGCGGCAGGCGACTCGCGTTTTACCTCGATCACTTCGATGCTGACCATGTGGCTGTTCCGGGTGATTCTCGGTTATATTATGGGGATTGTTCTGGGCTGGAGCATTCTTGGCGTATGGCTGGCCATGAACTGTGAATGGGGCGTGCGGGGAGCGGTCTTCCTATGGCGCTTCCGCGGTAAGAAATGGTATGCGCACAAGCTGATATAAGCTATTATCTATTTCATATAAAGCAGAAAAGCCCCGGGTTTCCGGGGCTTTTTGCATGTTGTTTTTTATTGCAAGCAGTATGTCCATCGATTCCAGACAGATTTAATTAGGAGCGATTATGATGGCTTATAAACCGCCGCGTATGTTTTCCAGCCGCCGTCCAGGTTCTTCACCCGGAATCCATGCTCGGTCAAAATGCGGGCGGCCAAATATCCACGCAGTCCAACCTGGCAGGTAACGTACAGGGTTTCATTCTCCGGCAATTCCTTCAGCCGGCTCCGGAGGTCGTTCAACGGAATGTTGATGGAACCTGGGATATAACCCGCTTCCCTTTCCCTAGGCTCACGGACGTCGATCAAGGTTGCACCGTTTTCAACCAGGTCGTTGATTTCCTGCCATTGTACCGTGTCAACCAAGCCATCCAAGATGTTGGTGGCAACATATCCGGCATAGTTTACCGGGTCTTTGGCTGAGGAATAAGGGGGCGCGTAGGAGAGCTCCAGTTCCGTCAAGTCCCATACGGTGAGATTCCCCTTGATCGCTGCAGCAATCACATCGATTCGTTTATCCACGCCATCTGCTCCTACGGCCTGTGCGCCATAGATTCGTCCTGTTTCCGGATGGAATAACAGCTTTAATGATATCGAATACGCCCCGGGGTAGTATCCGGCATGTGACGAGGGATGAATGTGGATAGCCTGGTAAGGAGCATTCATCTGCTTGAGGCGTTTTTCATTGGCACCCGTCGCAGCAACCGTTAGATCAAAGATTTTGGCGATTGAGGAACCGAGTGTGCCTTTGTAACGGTTGTTTTTTCCATAAATATGATCTGCAACAAGGCGTCCCTGCCGGTTGGCAGGTCCCGCGAGCGGAATGATCGCGGGGCTCTGAAGAATGAAATCCCTGACCTCGATCGCATCACCGATGGCATAGATGTTCGGATCAGCGGTCTGCAAATACTCGTTCACTTGGATACCCCCGCGATCATTGACAGGAAGAGCGGCATCTACCGCCAGTACATTCTCGGGACGAACACCAATAGAAAGCAAAATCATATCGGTTGTGACTTGTTTGCCGCTGGAAAGTTCAATTCGATGTCCGCCTTCATGGAATGCCCGAACACCATCCTCAAGAATTAAACGGACTCCTTTTTCCTTAAGATGCGAATGGACGATAGCTGCCATCTCGTAGTCGAGAGGAGCCATAACCTGGTTAGCCATTTCAATGACAGTCACCTGAATGCCGCGATCGGCCAGATTCTCCGCCATCTCAAGTCCGATAAACCCGCCGCCAACAACAACGGCTTCTTTCGGCTTATTATGGTCTATAAAATGTTTGATTCGGTCCGTGTCCGGGATATTCCGCAACGTGAATACGTTACGGGCTTCGGACAAGCCGGGAATATCCGGCACCACGGGCTTTGCGCCGGGTGACAGGATTAGGTGATCATAGCTCTCCGTGTAGGATTCTCCGGTTTTAAGGTTTTTAATCGTAACCATCTTCTCATCACGTTGAATGGATGTAACTTCACTTCGATTCCGTATATCCAGCTGATAGCGGCTGCTGAGACCGGGCACGGTCTGCACTAGCAGCTTATTGCGATCTTGTATCGTTTCACCTATATAGTAGGGGAGACCGCAGTTGGCAAACGAAATATATTCACCGCGTTCCACTATAATAATGGTAGAGCTCTCATCCAATCTCCGTAGTCTGGCTGCTGCCGAGGCCCCTCCAGCCACGCCGCCGACAATGACGATTTTTTTGCTCATGGTATATTCCTCCCTAAATTGGCGTATATTATGAATTGAATCTATATACCCTATGGGGTATCATAACATATAGCAGCCATGCTGTGTGTGACAAATATCAAACAGGATAAAACAAGCGGTGAACAGACAAGTCGTTATGGATATATGGCATCTTGCACTTGACAATATACCCTCAGGGGTATACATTAATATCATGTAAAACAATATGAATTCTACGTTAAATATAATAACAGTATATGGACAGGAGGGATTCGAGATGAATTACAATGATCAGATGAAGAATCGGGTGAAACGCATCGAAGGTCAGCTGCGCGGCATCCTGAAGATGATGGAGGAGAACAAGGATTGCAAGGACGTGATCACCCAGCTCTCGGCAACACGCACGGCAATAGATCGCACGATAGGCGTCGTAGTCAGCTCAAACCTTGTCGAGTGCGTACAGAAAGCCGAAGAGAGCGGGCAGGACACAGAGAAGCTTGTGGTAGAAGCGGTAAATCTGCTCGTAAGAAGCAGATAAGCGAAGGACTTGCGCTTTGATCCATATCAAGATGGAAACTAAAACATGATTGACACGACATTCAATATCATTTAGTATACCCCTATGGGTATTTAATTTAATAATATATTTTTTCATCACTTCTAAGGAGGAATTATAATGAACGCGGATAAAGTATTGGATGCAAAAGGCTTGGCATGTCCTATGCCAATCGTGAAAACGAAGAAAGAGATGAAGGATATGGAACCAGGTCAAGTGCTTGAGATTCATACGACCGATCAAGGCGCGAAGAGCGATCTGGCCGCATGGGCCAAGTCGACAGGCAATGAATTGCTGGATCATCAAGAGGACGGCGGTGTGTTAAAATTTTGGATTAAAAAGGGCTAAATTTTTTTAAGTTCCATCATACCCATGGGGGTAAGGGTAAAGTGGATGTCCGAATTTCATTAATCATTTCACAGGGGGAGATCATAACGTGACAGAACCAAAAAAGACAACGATCGTATTATTTAGCGGCGATTATGATAAAGCCATGGCTGCCTATATCATCGCAAACGGCGCTGCCGCGTATGACCATGAGGTAACGATATTCCACACCTTCTGGGGGTTGAACGCACTGCGTAAGGAAGAGGATGTGCTGCTGCCTAAGAAAAAGAGTTTTATGGAGAAAATGTTCGGGAAAATGATGCCGCGCGGGTCCGATAAAATGGGACTCTCCAAAATGAATTTTGCCGGAATGGGTCCCAAAATGATTAAGGGTGTGATTAAGAAGCACAATGCCGTTCCGCTGCCGCAATTGATTGAGATGGCACAAGAGCAAGACGTAAAGCTGGTCGCATGCACCATGACGATGGATCTGTTAGGTTTGCAAAAGGAAGAATTGCTTGACGGCATTGAGTACGCGGGTGTTGCGGCATATTTGGGTGATGCCCAGGATGGTAATGTGAACTTGTTTATCTAATGGAATAGAGGCGATTTTGCCTCATAAAGAGAGGAATTCAAGATGGATATACTCAATATCATGTTCATTGCACTAATTGTCCTGTTTTTCGTATGGAGAATTCTCCCGACCAAGGGAGTCAGACAGATTACCGCGTCACAGCTGAAGCATGAGCTGAAGGACACAAACAAACAGTTCATTGATGTCCGTACACTGAGTGAATTCAAGGGAAATCACATTCGGGGTTTTCGAAATATTCCGCTGGATCAGCTTCTGAAGAGCAGCGATTCGCTTTCCAAGGATCAGGAAGTTGTATTGATCTGCCAGAGTGGTATGCGAAGCAATAAAGCCAGCAAATCATTGAGGAAGTCAGGTTTTGAGAAGGTGACCAATGTCAAAGGCGGCATGAGTGCCTGGTCCTAAATTTGTAATAGGGAGTTGTTTATCAGCATGAAAGAGATTTCTCCAAAAGCAGTTGAGCAGAAGCTGAATGATGGGGTTACTATGAATATTATCGATGTGCGAGAAACGGAAGAAGTCGCAGAAGGGAAAATTCCGGGCGCCATCAACATTCCGCTGGGTTTGATTGAATTCCGCAAGCAGGATCTTGATCCATCAAAAGAATATGTCATGGTTTGCCGATCCGGTGGCCGCAGCGGCCGGGCAACGGAATACTTGGAGGGTCAAGGCTATCAAGTCGTCAATATGACAGGCGGCATGCTTGCATGGGAAGGCAAAACAGAGTAGCTGTGTTCACGTTGAGAAAGGATAGGTGTGTTTGATGCACCTTTTTTTTGAAATAAAATATACCCCTGGTGGTATATAAACAATATTACGATGGAGGTTCGATGTTATATGACAGTAATTGAATCCAATGTAAAGCTTGACGCAAAAGGGCTGGCATGCCCGATGCCTATCGTCCGCACGAAAAAGGTGATGAAGGATCTGGAAGCGGGTCAAGTGCTGGAGGTTGAGGCAACCGACAAAGGGTCCAAGGCCGACATGAAGGCATGGGCTGAAAGCACAGGACATCAATATCTCGGAACGATTGAAGAGGGGGAAGTTCTGAAGCACTTTTTGCGCAAAGCTTCCGGAGAAGAAACGGCAGAACGAACCTATCCGCATGTAGCGGATCATGCACAGCTGGAGGAGAAACTGCAGTCCGGCGCACCAATCGTTGTTCTGGATGTGAGGGAAGCGGCGGAATTTGCCTTTGAGCATATTCCGAATGCGGTATCCATGCCGCTTGGTGAACTGGATAAACGTATGGATGAGCTGAACGAACAGGATGAGATCTACGTCATCTGTCGTACCGGAACCCGCAGTGACATGGCAGCTCAAAAGCTTGCAGCTAACGGCTTTACAGGCATTGTGAACGTAGTGCCGGGCATGAGCGGTTGGGGTGGACAAACGAAGAGCTTGAACGATTGATCAAATGGTTAAGAAGCCCGCCTGTTAAAGCATGCTGCGTGATTCCGAGCTTTAAAACGCAGGTTGAAGCATTTATAGATGATTACTGAACTTACGAGGAGGAATTACAACATGACAGTAAGAGAAATGCAAGCGCAAGAGGTCGCCATGAAGGCGATTCGCAAAGAGAGCCTGTTCATACTGGACGTACGTAACCCTGCGGATTTCGAGGATTGGAAGATTGAAGGCGAAGGAATCCAGCATTTGAATATCCCTTACTTCGATTTGATTGACGGAGTGGAAGATATTTTGGATCGGGTTCCGTCCGATCAAGAAGTACTCGTAGTATGCGCCAAGGAAGGCTCGTCGGTGATGGTGGCTGAGATGTTGGCCGAGCACGGCCGGAATGTCGCGTACTTGAAAGGCGGAATGAAAGCCTGGAGTGAACATCTTGTACCATTGAAAGTCGGCAACTTGGCAGACGGTGGCGCGCTCTATCAGTTCGTTCGAATAGGAAAAGGCTGCTTGTCTTATATGGCGGTATCGAACGGGGAAGCGGCATTGTTTGACGCAACCCGCATGACGGAGGTTTATCTTGAATTTGCTAAGAGCATTGATGCAGAAATCAAGCATGTGTTTGATACCCATCTGCATGCGGACCATATTTCCGGTGGTCGAATGATTGCCGAGCAGACGGGGGCAGTTTACTGGCTTCCGCCGAAGGATGCCGGCGAGGTCGTGTATGAGTACGAACCGCTGGAGGATGGTGACGAGGTGATGATTGGCAGCACCAGAATCCGTATTGAAGCGCTCCATTCCCCGGGTCATACCATCGGCTCCACTTCGTTTGTTATCGATGATCAGTACCTGCTGACAGGCGATATTCTGTTTATCGATTCCATTGGTCGCCCGGACCTGGCAGGTCTTGCAGAGGATTGGGTTAGCGATTTGCGGGAGACGCTTTATGCCCGTTATACCGAATTATCGGATGATCTGATTGTGCTGCCAGCCCATTTTATGATCATGGAAGAACTGAATGAGGACGGAACGGTTGCGAAGAAACTGGGGGAACTTTACCGGGAGAACCATGGTCTCAATATAACCGATGAAGCAGAATTCCGAACGATAGTAACGGAGAATCTGCCGCCACAGCCTAATAGCTATCAGGAAATTCGGCAAACGAACATGGGGAAATTGAATCCTGACACGGACCAGCAGCGCGAGATGGAGATTGGACCGAACCGGTGTGCGGTGCGTTAGTTCTGACCAGATCATCCGTTCTTTCCACATGGATGAACAATGTATGCATGAAGGATGCTCTGTTCATAGGTCAGAAGAAGATGGAGCCTGGAACAATACAGATTAAAAAGAGAAGGGGAACCAGTATGGGTTCCCTTTTCTAAAGAAGTAAGGGGGCAACAGGGTGGAACTGAATCTAACCTTCATCATCACGATATTTTTAATCGGATTCATTGGCTCATATATTTCCGGAATGGTTGGCATTGGCGGCTCGATTATCAAATACCCGATGCTGCTGTACATCCCGCCGCTGTTCGGTCTTGCGGCATTTACGGCACATGAAGTGTCGGGCATAAGCGCCGTACAGGTATTCTTTGCCACGATCGGCGGCGTGTGGGCGTACCGTAAGGGCGGATATCTGAACAAGACGCTCATTATCTATATGGGGTCAGCCATATTGCTGGGCAGCTTTATCGGCGGCTTCGGCTCCAAGATGATGAGTGAAGGCGGTATCAATCTCATTTACGGAATACTCGCACTTATTGCAGCCGTTATGATGTTCATTCCTAACAAAAGCGTGGACGATATTCCGCTGGACCAGGTCAAGTTCAACAAGTGGCTCGCCGCTGCGCTGGCTCTTGCGGTCGGAATCGGAGCCGGTATTGTCGGAGCGGCCGGTGCTTTTCTGCTCGTCCCGATTCTGCTGGTTGTATTGAAAATACCGACCCGGATGACCATTGCAACCTCGCTTGCGATCACCTTCATCTCATCCATTGGCTCAACGGTGGGCAAGCTGACCACGGGACAGGTGGATTATATCCCGGCGCTCATAATGGTTGTTGCCAGTCTGATCGCTTCTCCTCTTGGAGCAACCGCAGGTAAGAAGATGAACACGAAGATCCTGCAGATCATTTTGGCTGTGCTGATCCTGGCAACGGCTATCAAAATTTGGCTGGACATCCTATGATCGCCGACTCCAGGTGCATCCTGACTGCCCCTGATAGATCCACTATATATCACATACAAAGAGGCTATTCCCGAACCATTCGGGGGCCTTTTTGGTGTATTTAAGGAAAAGACGCACGTGATGACTCGTAGCACATCATTTCCTCCTCCCGCTGTTCATATAATGTTCATCATGGCGTTTGATGGAGGTACGATAGGAATGGGCAATGTACGGAGCACGGTAGATGTGGAAATAATGCAGCTGACTGACTTCTTCATGCAGCGGCAGCATCAAGACGGATCATGGCATTTTTGCTTTGAGAACGGGATCACGATGGATGCTTATACGATCATCCTCTTTCGAATATTGGATATTCAGGATGAAGGGCTTATTAGACGTTTGCATGGTCGCATCCTTTCCGAGCAGCAGCCTGAGGGCTGCTGGCGATGGTATCGGGACGAAGAAAAAGGTAACTTATCCGCTTCCATCGATGCTTATTATGCATTGCTCTATTCAGGGTACAGTGTACCAACGGACGAGCCGCTGATGCGGGCCAGGCGTTACATTCAATCGCAAGGTGGACTAGGAAAATCCAACAGCATTTTGACGAAGGCGATTCTTGCTTCGACGGGACAGCGCAAATGGCCGGCATCGATCTCGGTCATACCGATGGAAATCATCCTCTTCCCAACGTATCTGCCAATTAATCTCTTTGAGTTCTCGGGTTATTCCCGCGTCCACCTTATTCCTATGCTGATCATGGCTGACCGTAATTTCTCCATATCAACCGATAAAGCGCCGGATATATCCGATTTGATCGATTCCCGCCATGATCACGATGAGCCGTCCCCCCAGGAAAACCGGGAGATCGTGGAAAGTATACGAATGGGTCTCAGCAGACTGCTCGGGACTCCCCGTTATATCCATGAAGCTGCTCTACACAAGGCAGAGCAGTTCATGCTCAATCGGATTGAATCGGATGGCACGCTATACACTTACGCAAGCAGCACGATCCTCATGTTATTTGCCTTTCTTGCTCTGGGTTATGATAAACGCAATCCGCTCATCATGAACGCCGTTCAAGGGTTGACGGCGATGCAGTACCGCTATGAAGGTAAAGCAACGATTCAGAATTCACCTTCCACGATCTGGGATACGGCCTTGATTTCCCATGCACTGCAGGAGGCCGGTGTTCCCGGTGATCATAAGTCAGTACAGCGGGCGGCCGCATATCTTGTATCCAGGCAGCAGGACAAAGCGGCCGATTGGAGTGTTCATAACCGGGATACGTTTCCCGGCGGTTGGGGATTCTCCGAGACCAACACCCTGAATCCCGATGTAGATGACACAACGGCGGCTTTAAGAGCGATTCACAGCCTATCCCGGACCGATCCTGTTTATCAGGATTCATCGGACCGAGGACTAAACTGGATCCTTTCCATGCAAAACAAGGATGGCGGCTGGCCCGCGTTCGAGAAGAACACCGACAAGGAAATGCTCACATGGCTTGCCATAGACGGTGCCCAATCCGCCGCCATTGATCCCTCGGGAGCCGACCTGACCGGCCGCACACTCGAATATCTCGGGAAGTTCTGTGGATTCGACATGAAACACGATTTTTTTCAAACGGGGCGCTGACTGGCTTATTTCTCATCAGGAAAAAGACGGGTCATGGTATGGGAGATGGGGGATTTGTTACATTTACGGTACCTGGGCAGCGCTGACGGGTCTAAAGGCTGTGCGCCTTCCGGCAGCCCATGAGGCGCTCCAAAAAGGAGCGGAATGGCTCACACGGATTCAGAATCCGGACGGGGGATGGGGAGAATCCTGTACCAGCGACCGAGTGATGCACTACACGCCCTTAGCGGAAAGCACGCCCTCCCAAACCGCCTGGGCACTCGATGCACTCATCGCGGTTCTGCCGGAACCGTCTCCTGCCGTGGATAAAGGAATAAACAAGATGATTGAATTGCTGCAACAAGATGGTTGGGCGACTACATACCCAACAGGCGCAGGGCTTCCGGGCAACTTCTATACGCTTTATCACAGCTACCGGTACATTTGGCCGCTCCTGACCCTGAGTCATTACAAGAAGAAATACGGGGCTTGAGGAGTTACACTGCATTTATCTGATAGGAATGGTAATATGGTGTTGTGGAGTTGGGCTTTAGCCCGTACAGAACCATAATGATGTCAAAAAATGAGGTGCTCAAACGATGAATCCATGGAATGAACGGTTTCAGGGGATCGATTACGTATTTGGAACAGACCCGAATGTATTTATAGCGGACATGCATAAGAAATTAGGTTTAACGGGCGACGCACTGGCTATCGCAGAGGGAGAAGGACGGAATGCGGTGTTCCTGGCCCGGGAAGGCATGAACGTAACCGTATGGGATTACGCGGAATCCGGCCTGAACAAAGCCAATCAACTGGCGGAAGCCTGCAATGTGCAGATTCGCACAGAGCTTGTGGATCTGCACGAAGCGCAGTGGAAGCAGGATCAATGGGATGAGATTATTTGCGTGTTTGGACATTTTCCCAAGGCATTGAGAACGAGGACTTTAGAAGGCGTGAAGAGAGCGGTGAAGCCGGGAGGATATTTCCTCACCGAAGTGTATTCACCGTACCAGATTCCTTATCGCAGCGGGGGGCCGCAAGATCAGCAATTTTTATACGCACCTGAGGATTTCCTCGAGTCCTTTGCGGATTGGCGGATTGTCCACTTTTTTATGGGAGAGGTCGTTCGGCATGAGGGCCAGGGGCATCAAGGCTTGTCCCATGTCATTCAGTTTGCAGGCCAGAAGCCGCCAACAACGGACTAATAGTCAGCGAGGTTTAGGTGAACAGCATGGAACCGTCGGACTGATCGCCTTGATGCACATAGTCGGAGGGCGACAGGCCGGTGTATTTTTTAAACATCCGATAAAAATAGGACGTGTCATAATAACCCAAATAGTGGGCGATATGAGCGATGGTCATGTCCGAATGAAGCAGCAGGCTGCACGCTTCCAGTACGCGCAGCTGGTGCATATACCGAATCGGTGAAAGACCGTACACCTCTTTGAAGAGGGCTGCAGCATAACTCGGAGAGCGATGGATTAGCTTCGCTAAGCGATCGATTTCGATAGGTTCGCGGTAATGCTCCAACAGAAACGATTTGATGGTATCCGCGTAGTTTCGTTTGCTGGGCGCCAGCTCGGTCTTCTCGAGTTCGCGGGCCAACGTGCCGATGAGCTCCTGCATGATGCCCTGACAGATCATGGTGCGGTAGTTTTTGCCTCCCCGCATTTCCTCGTACAAACGCTCACAACGATGGTAGGCATACTGGATATGGGGTAGATTGAATTTCATGCATCGGCCCGCATCCAAAAATGGAATGCCTGTGGAACCTTGATGATCCAATGTAAAGAGAATGGTATGTTTCTGATGGGGACTGCCATTCCAGTTGCTGCCGCTGCGGCGCGTCGATCGGGGAATAAACAGCACGTCTTCTTTTTCGGCAATGATTTCTTCCCCGTTGATCTCATATTTCACTTTGCCTTCTCTAACCACAACCAGGACATTGTACTCAATCGTCTCCAGCTGTGTCCGCCAATTCGGAATGTAATCATCAAAATTTACGCTCATCAATTGGATCATAGGACAACACCCCGTAGTGATTTTATACCTATAGCCTAGCACAATAATACTTCTGATGAGTAGCTGTTCATAGCTTTTAATAATCTTCCTAATTGAAAATGGAGTAGAATCGTACAACTTATTTATGAAATGTACATCGACCACGCATAGATGAGTAGCCTATAATTTCAGACAATTGCAGGATTATTGTAAACGCTGACATGAGTCCTAAGGAAGGGTAAGTGAATTTGACAAGAGGAAGGAAACGATGACGATATGAGAGTATTATTACTGGATTTGGATTCGACCAGGCCGGATCATTTAGGCTGTTATGGCTATCATCGGAATACGTCGCCGAATATTGACCGAATCGCGGCGGAAGGCGTGCGCTTTGACAATTACTATACCTCGGATGCTCCATGTTTTCCTTCAAGAACCGCATTAATGACGGGTAAGTTCGGCATTCATAACGGTGTTGTGGGTCATGGAGGAACGGCTGCCGATGTCCGGCATGAAGGCATGACCAGGGATTTCCGTGACAAGCTGGGGTCGGAGAGTTTTCCCGCTATATTCCGCCGGGCCGGCATGAAAACCGCCTTGATCAGTCCGTTTGGAGAACGTCATTCCGCCTGGACCTTCTATGCGGGCTTCAATGAAATGTATAATACAGGTAAGGGCGGCTTGGAGTCGGCGGAAGAAGTATCTCCAGTCGTGCTGGATTGGCTGGATCGTAATGCCGATGAAGATAACTGGATGCTCTATGTGAACTTCTGGGATCCGCACACACCGTATCGCGCACCCCAGTCGCTGGGAAATCCTTTCGAGCATGAGCCGCTTCCCGATTGGATTACCGAAGAGGTGCTTCAGGAGCATCAGAAGAAGGTTGGCCCGCATGGGGTGAACGAAATTAACATGTATAATAGTGAAGTTTCCCCTGATTTTCCGCGTCATCCCGGAGAGATCAGGACGATGGAGGATTTGCGGACGATGGTGGATGGCTATGATTGCGGCATTCGGCATATGGACGAGCACATCGGCACCATTTTTGAGTTGCTGGAGAACAAGGGAGTAATGGATGATCTTATCGTCATCATTACCGCTGATCATGGCGAGAACATGGGGGAGCTTGGGATTTATGGAGAACACGGAACAGCGGATCAGGGCACTTGCCGCATTCCGATGATTATTCGAGGGCCTGAGATCATGAAGGGGGTAGCGGATCGCGAGCTCCACTATCATCTGGATCTTCTGCCTACGATGGCGGAATATTTGAACGTTGCACCGGTACGAAGCTGGGATGGCATCAGTTATGCGGAGAGCCTGCGAAGCGGAAAAGGCAGCGGCAGGGAGTATTTGGTGGTCTCTCAATGCGCCCATGTCTGTCAGCGAAGCGTGCGGTTTGGAGAATGGCTCTACATTCGAACATATCATGACGGCTATCATCTGTTTGACAAAGAAATGCTGTTCCATATCACCGAGGATGTCCACGAGCAGGACAATCGGGCAGCTCAAAGACCGGATCTTTGCAGGGAGGCCGTATACCTTCTGAATGAATGGCATGATCTGATGATGTCCACGATGCCGTATGACGTGGACCCGTTGTGGACGGTCATGAAGGAGGGAGGACCTTACCATGCCAAAGGTCATCTGCCCCGGTATATCGAACGTTTGAAGAACACAGGCCGCGGGGAAGCCGTTCCGGAATTGATGCGCCGCCACCCGCAGGAATTCGTATAATATGATAGTAAAGTGAAGCAGGATAACCGCTCCGGTAGTGGTTGTCCTGTTCTCTGTATCAAGCATAGGAGGAACCGAGCATGGGAGAACAACATTCTTGTTGCGCTGGCGTGAGAGCGAAAGTGCAGTTGGGAGAAGCCGGTCCGAAGGATCATCAAGGCAGTCTAAGAGAAGGCCAAAATCATGACGAGTCTCATCCTGAGCTTCATTCCAACATGGTTATGATCCCTGGAGGAACGTTTACGATGGGCACGAATTCACATGAAGGGTTCCCGCGTGACGGCGAGGGCCCGGCTCGCAGCGTAACCGTCTCCGGATTTGAGATCTCGCCCCATGCCGTAACGAATGGGGAATTTCAACGTTTTGTGGAAGCCACCGGTTATGTAACGGAAGCGGAACGGTTCGGCTGGTCGTTTGTATTTGAACTGCTGGCTTCGGAGGAAACCAAGGCAAGAGTTGCACAAGTCCCGCAAGAAGTGCCTTGGTGGCTGGTGGTCGAGGGTGCATACTGGGCTGCACCCGAGGGAGCGGATTCGAGCATCGAAGACCGAATGGACCATCCGGTTGTACATATATCCTGGAACGATGCGGTTGTTTACTGCCATTGGGCCGGCGTGCGGCTTCCCACAGAAGCGGAATGGGAGTATGCGGCGCGCGGCGGTTTGGAAGGTAGGACCTATCCATGGGGAGATCTGCTGAAACAGGACGGAGAACATCAATGCAACATATGGCAGGGTAAATTTCCAGTTAAAAATAACGCAAGCGACGGATACATCGGTACCGCGCCGGTGGATGCCTTTAAACCGAATGGTTACGGACTATATAACATGTCCGGCAACGTATGGGAATGGTGCGGCGATTGGTTCAGCCCGTCCTATCATCAAGTGACCTCGGCCATCCATCCGTTCTTTGGTGAGTCTACCGACAGAAGGTCGATGCGCGGCGGGTCGTACCTGTGCCACAGATCCTATTGCAACCGGTACCGAGTCGCGGCACGCAGCGGGAATACTCCGGACAGCTCGACGGGGAATTGCGGTTTCCGTGTTGTGAGGGACAGGACGTAGAATATGCCATCGATTGTACTGTAATTATGGAGTATTACACGGAAAGTACGCGCTATAAAACGCATATAAATGAATAAAGTTGCAAAAAAGATTGTAAAACGGAATGAAAACGAATATAATCGAGGTGTTAAGTGGAAAAATAATGAATGTTCAGGAGGGAAATGTATGGTGCAAGATCAATCAGGAATGTTTGCCGAGGAACGTCGTCAGAAAATTCTTGCTTTGCTGCATCAAGATAAACGGGTGATTGCCAAGGACTTGGCCGAGCGATTTGAAATATCGATTGATTCGATTCGTCGGGATTTGACGATGATGGAGGAGCAAGGTTTACTCCAAAAAACGCACGGAGGCGCAATTCCCTTCATGAAAGTCAGGCAGCCGCCCGTGGCTCCGGAACAGCGGTATGGTGAAGGCTCACCGGAAGGGAATGCCATTGCTCAATTAGCCGTTTCATACGTCCGAGAAAAAGATACGTTATTCATTGGCAGCAGCTCGCTTACCTATTTACTGCTGAAGCATCTTCCGGAGCAAATGCCCTTGACAATTGTGACCAACTGCATGCGTGTAGCAGAAGCTCTGCGCGCACGCGAGTGGATTGACACCTATTTGATTGGTGGACGGGTGAAACCTTCCGGAAATATCACAGACGTGCTTGCTAACGAATTTATTCGTCAATTTAAATTTGATATCAGTTTCGTTAGTGGAGGCGGTATTTCCGATGAGGGAATATACATGGCTACTCCTGAAGTTGCCGCTTTTGGACGCGCGGTCTCTGCCGTATCCCGCCGCAGAATTGGCATGGCAACGCATCGGATTCTCGGACAGGATGGCTTTGCCAGAGCTGGCGCCGTCGAAGATCTGGATGTGTTAATTACCGATCAGAAGGCAGATCAGCAGGTTATGGATCGGATCCAGGAGCTTGGCGTAAAGGTCATTGTGGCGAAAGCAGAAGAAGCTGCACCAAAATGATGAACCATTCGATATAACTTTATAGATTGAAAAGGTAAGAGAGGTAGAAACATGATTCAGCTTCTTCTGCAAGCGCACTGGCCAGAGTGGAACGGTGACCTGGTTGATGGTCCTACGGGCTGGAACAATACGACCCATTTTATTCATAACGAGCAGCGCCGCTCAGTCATGCGCATTTACAATACGCATCGAGACAAGGCAAGAATCGAATTCGAGTTTGCCGTTCTGGAATCGCTGCGGCGGGTGCCGCTGAGCTTTAAGATTCCCGCTCCTCTTCCTTCCGTGTCTGGCGATAGAATGGTTCGGGTTCAGGATGGGAGCGATCGTTATGCTTGCCTATTTGAATATATCGAAGGAGAACGTCCGGAAGAAGGCAGTACTCAAGCAGCGTATTCCTTCGGGGAGAAGACGGGGGAACTGATAAATGCTCTTGCGGCTTGTTCAATCGGAATGAGGCCAGTGTATCCGCCGTATTATGAGCTGCTTCAGTCTTATCCTACATGCAGCGAAGCGTTCATTCTAGATTTTTGCAAGCAGCCGCCATTGGAGTTCAAGGATCAAGGAGATGCGCTTTATATACTAAAAGAAGCATACGCTGATATTTGCAGCAGGCTAGAATCTCTAAAAAATCTGCCGAAGCAGCTGGTTCATGGCGATCTGAACCTTTCGAACCTGCTGGTAGACGCAGAGTACCCCCACACGGTCACCGCTTTGCTTGATTTTGAATTTTGCACGAGGGATATACGAGCGATGGAGCCTGCGGTTGTCATCTCGGGATTTTTGGGAAGGGTGGATGAGAGGCAGGCCATCAGGCAGTTTTGCGAAGGATTTGCCAGTCGCGTACGGCTGAGCGCCGAGGAGGTTGGCGCGATTCCGGTTCTCATGCGCTTGCGTATGGTGGATGTATTTTTGCATTTTTTGAGCCGCTATCGGGAAGGGACCGATGAGTCTCATGTGTTAAAGGAACAGCTGGATATGCTGGCTGGCGGATTTAAGCGGATGGAATACAGCCAGGAGTGGCTGGGTGATGTGTTGTTTCAGTATTTGTTGTAAGGTATTGGCACATGAATCAGAAAAGCCCGGCTCTCTAAGAGACCGGGCTTTTTCTGATGTTTTCTGAACATATTAACCGTAATTTGGGGAAGTAAGAGTTTCTAATCACGGTTATTTTTTCAGCAGATTAATATGGTCCAGCTCTGTGCTGCTGTTAAAGATGAACTCCAATTTGTAATCTCCCCGGTTGTAAGTGAGCTTGGTTTGCTTGATTTTTCCGGTTTTGAAAGTGGTTGTGGCATTCGGTGCAAACCAGTTCTGTTTCAGCATTTTCATAGTGATGCCGCCGATGTTCGTCTGTCGTTCCACGTTCGTGCCAAAGTATCGCATCTCGCGGATTTTGTTCAGTTTATAGGAAAAGGCGTAGCCTGGATTCCCCATGTTGGCCCCGTATTCATCGAAGGCATCGGCATCCTTGCCTGCCACGGAAGGCTCGCCAATTGCTTTATAAACGTCCTGCTTTGTGCTTTTACCGATCGTTAAACCGCTGACGGCACCAGGGAATTGTCCCTTTAATGCAGGTTTATAGAAGCTGTTGAGTGTCTTGAGCGCGTGCTCTGCAGCATAATCGCCGGCATTTGCTGCCGTGGCAGCTTCTGCTTGCTGCAGCGGAAAAACAGCATGATTTACGCCGATAGCACTTACGCCGAGGACTCCTGCCATAGTCAAGGTGATGATTGCTTTTTTTGCTGGTTGTTTCAAGTTCATGTTGTATCCTCTCCTTTGTAACAACTAATTACCACATGCGCTGTGCATCAAACAAGTGTGCCAGACTTATCTTCCCATGATAGTGGAAGCTAAGCGGCATTGGGTTACGATTCTGTGAAGATGAAATATCAGATTTGATACCGGGACGCGAAATCGATTTCAGCCCTCCATGAATGTTTCGTCGGGGAAAATGGGGTAATGATGCATGAGGTGATATGAATTATTGGAAAAATCGTGTAATCTATATAGAACCGACTTTTTCAGGAGGAATTATGGAAACCGAATCATTACTCAAGGTAGAGCAGCTTGCTCTCAAAAAACACAAAATCTTCAAACAAAGCCATCTTCGTTACATCGCCCGCTCCATGCTCGCCAGCATGTTTATCGGCTTTGGCGTCATTGTTGCTTTTAAGACAGGCAACTTCTTTTATTTGGAGCATTCCCCTCTGACTTACCCGATGGCCGCCATTACGTTTGGCGCGGCAATCATTCTAATTGCGTATGGGGGAGGGGACTTGTTTACGGGAAACACGTTCTACTACACGTATGCCGCTCTGCGCAAGAAATTAAGGTGGCTGGAGGTCGTCAAGCTGTGGGTCTTCAGCTACGCAGGGAATATCTTGGGGGCGTGCACGTTTGCGCTGCTGATTTTCTTAACGGGACTATTCATGGATTCATCCGTGAACGGATTCCTGCTCGATGTGGTTGAGCACAAAATGACCACCCCGACGGTGCAGCTGTTTTTCAGGGCAATTCTGTGCAACTGGCTCGTATGCCTTGCTTTTTTTATCCCGATGTCATTGAAGGGCGACGGGGCCAAAATGTTTGCCATGATGCTGTTTGTGTTCTGCTTCTTCATTTCCGGTTATGAGCACAGTGTTGCGAATATGTGCACCTTTGCCATTGCGCTTGTGCTGAATCATCCTGGTACGATTTCACTGGAGGGCGTACTGCATAACCTGATCCCGGTAACGATTGGAAATTTGGTTGGCGGCGTGCTCTTGATGGGCTTTATGTATTATTTTGTGAACAAACCGTTTCTAGATGCCAAGGAATCCGCGGATGAATGAAACTAGAGAGGTTTATGCAGAACCCCAAACGCGAATGGGGTTAGTTTTTTAATAATGAGTACACCCGCGTATCGTGTGCGACGCCATTTTGATATATATATTGGCGTAGGATACCTTCCGCTTCAAAACCGAGTTTGGTCAGCAGCGCGTGGGACGCCTGGTTCTCGATAAAAACAACGGCACCGATGCGCGTCAGGCCAAGCTCCTGAAAACCATATGCGATGACGGCGGAAGCAGCTTCGCTTGCATAACCTTGCCCCCAGAATTCAGGATGTAATTCATATCCGATTTCGGCCCTCTTATGCCGCGGAGACCATACGTTATACCCAATCGTGCCAATGAGACCTTGCGCGTCTTTCCTTTCGATACCCCATCGAATCCCGCGTTTCTCCTTGTAGTTGTTTGCGAAGAGCTCAACGATTTGAAGAGCCTGCTCGAGGGTAGTCAACGTGTCTTGTCCGTAATATCGAGTGACCTCATCATTCGAGAAGCAGCTATAGATAGCCTCAGCGTCCTGATGTTGGATTTCCCGCAGCGTTAAACGTTTAGTCTTTAGTATTGGAAACATGTTCTTCCTCCCAGGTAGATATAGTAATCATTATATTGAGATTTATTTAGGAAGAGAAGATGGGCTCCTGACAGGGAGCTCTTATTTCGCGTTTGTATAAGAAATGATTTGAGAAAATGTATTGTTTGATCACATGGAGTGAGATACAATGTTCCTGAACGAAATGAGAATGATTATCATAATCAGTATAGATAAAAAATCTCTTTCGTACCTTTTAACAACAGGCAAGGGGAGAAACGATTTATGGCAAGGTCATATCCTAAGAGTACCCGATGGATGATAGCATTACTTGTACTGGTGATTGCTCTGGCTGGATGCGGAACACCGCAGGACAAGGAGGGTGCAGCACCTTCCGAGCAATTCACGGAAAAGGTGGGGGAGCAGGTCGCTCAGGACGATACAAAACAAGGGGCAGCTGATACCAAAATGATGAAGGATGAGTTCGGTGAGGTCGAAATACCAGTAAATCCGAAGAGGGTAGTAGGGATCTATCTGGAGGACTATCTGCTGGCTCTAGGAGTTACACCTGTTGTACAGTGGTATCATCCAAGCTGGGGGAAACAGGATTACTTGGGGCTGGAAGTCCCGACCTTTGATATAACGGGAAGTATAGAATCGCTGCTGGAGGCAAGTCCGGATTTGATCATTGTCGACGGAGCAGCAGATTCGGCAAAATATGAGCTTTATTCCAAAATAGCTCCTACGTATCGGCTGCCAGAGTCCATCCTGCAGAGCCCAGCAGAAATTCTTGAGACGATTGGTGATGTTCTTGGCATTCCTGAAGAGGCCAAGCATGTACATAACGAATACACCAAGAAGATGGCTGATACCAAGGAAAAACTGGAACAGGCTGTGGGTGATGAGACAGTAGCCGTGCTCCGGTTAAATGTTGGGGATAAAACGCTTGCCCTTTTTGGCATTGATAACCGGTATACCGGCAATATCTACAAAGAAATGGGCTTGACTCCGCATCCGTTTGCGAGAGATATGACGGAATTTCATGCCATACTATCCGAAGAGAAAATCCCTGAGCTGGATGCTGATCATATCATTATTTTTCCATCCAACGGCAATTGGGACTCGGAGGAGAATCAAGAAGCGATGCAAGTATTCGGCAGCCCGCTTTGGAAGTCGGTTCCCGCTGTTAAAAATGGACATGTATACAGGGCGGACAGAACTCATTGGCAATCGGGTGCCGTCACAGCCAATATGATGAAAGCCGACGATCTCTTGAAGTGGTTTGTCCAATAAGGAGATGATCTCCGTATTGGAATAGAAACAGGAAGCTGTCAACGGCGTTGACGAGCTTTCTGTTTCTTTGCACTATGTATGAATAGATTCTCGGGTAGGGGTAGATGAAATGAAGGCGGAAACCAGCTCGATTAACCGAACTTCTTTATTTTATGTATTGAAGGATATTCAGCTTCATACGCAATCTATGGGTTGGCAGCAAGAAATTCTGGTTGACAACGAGCACACACTGCTGATTTTGACGGCCGGCACGGGGCGACTGCACTTGGAGGAAACGGAGTTTCACATGCGGCAAGGTCGAAGTTATCACATAACCCCCGGCTCAACAGCACGTATTCATTCTGAAACGGACGGCATGGGTTTCTATCTGTTAACCTATGAACTTTGGAGGATGGAGGGAACTCCCTCTGGACAGGCACTGCCTGTACGAACCCCTCAATTTGCTCCGTACCAGCATCACGCCGAATGGTCATGTCTCCCGTTCTCTCAATGTATTGAATACCTGGAGGGCATTTATCGGCAGCGCGATACCTATAGCGAGTTGGAATCCTTCGACATTCATGTGCGTTTTCAGGCGTTCATGCTGTTTTTATATCGGCAGAATCAGAACGCTGCTCACCATACGAATATGCGCCAGGCTGTTGAGAAATCGATTCAACATCTACAAGAGCACTATCGAAATAATTGGACTGTGGAGCAGTTGGCAGAGCTGGCGAACGTTGCACGCTGGCAATATACTCGGATTTTTAAAAAGATCACGACCAAGTACCCCCTTGATTATCTGAACGGGGTCCGGATTGACCGGGCAAAACAGTTGCTGCTGGCGACAGATGATCGGCTGCTGGATATTGCACAATTTGTTGGTTTTAACAACGAATATTATTTTAATCGTCGATTCAAACAAACCGTGGGGATTTCTCCCGGACAATATCGCCGTCAACGTCATCAGGAGAAGATGCGGGTATTTGCGCCATTCCTTGAAGATTTTCTGGTAGCCCTCGGCATAACACCGGTCGTGCAATGCGCTCACTACAGATGGGGGAGACAGGATTACCTTGGTCTGCATGATGTCCCTGTAATTGATATTGAGCAGGAGGATATCGATGAACTTGCTCGTCACAAGCCGGACTTAATTATGATGGATAGGGGGTTCAGGCGCTGGATGTCTGACGACGGCTTGGGACGGCTAGCTCCAACGTATGAGTTCCCGCATGCGAGTGAGGATTGGCGCATGACACTGCGTAAATCGGCGGACCTGCTGGGTAGGAAGGACCGAGTGCAGGATGTCATCTCACAATACGAATATAAAGCTAGTGAAGCCAGGAGACTCCTTAAGCGCTCTGTCCATGCCCAAACCGTGGCCTGTCTTCGTATATCGGCTCTTGGAATCAGTTTATATTCGGGTCCGTATCACGGGTATACGGGGCCAATCCTGTACGGGGATCTGGGTCTGACCCCGCATCCACTTGTTCAGCAGTTGTCCAGGGATGCCCGGAATGCGATCCTGTCCAGGAAATGTCTGAAGCTGCTGGATGTCGATCATCTGTTTATTACGTTCGACAAGCGTCATTCTTCCTGGGAAGGCGAGGAACGTTGTTTGCTCGATGCCCCAGAATGGCGATCACTTCCGGCAGTTAGGAGCGGCTGCGTGTATGAGGTTGATTTTCTAACCTGGATGAATTATGGGGTGATCTCTCATGGGAAAAAGATTGAGGATGTGCTGAGGGTGCTGACATAGGACGCTTTTAATAGATTGCACATGATGAACCAACTATTATCCATATAACGTCCCGTATAAGAAAAACAAAGGCTGATCCCAAAGTCAATATGACTAAGGACCAGCCCTTTTTTATTTCATCCTATAGGCGGTTGCTAGAACTCTAAAAGCCCGTTTGGGTTTAACGTAACTGAATCCGACTTAAACTGCCTCCGTCCGCAAATAAACGCTTGATGCTGCGTTCAACCTCTTCATCCGGTATTAATGGCGGAGCCTGATGCGGTTTTGTACGGGCATCGATAATGACCGTATCACAGCCCCAATGCTTATGCTCATAGCGGCTGTTCACGCCGTGAATGTCATGGGAAGGATTGCTGCGCGTAAAGGTTGCCCACAGGAAATTACTCACTGTCGCACTCATGAATTCACTGTCATCGCACAGAATGATCATCGGACAGGAGGAGATGGAACCTCTCGCACGGATCGCCTCGTTTAGACGCTCCATTTCCTGCCGCACTTCGGCATAACTCGTAAAAGGGGCTCCCTGGATCGCGACAATGCCGGGCATGATCCATTTGGCTGGCGAGTATCCGGGCAGATCCGTCAAGGCTTCAGGCACCTCTTGGCACAAATCCCTTTTTTTATCCCCGACCGCCGCGAATACGACCTTGCTCCCGGTGTTAAGCCCGGTCCCGGAATAATCGAGTGTATCGATCGTGGTATTGGTCTGAAAATGGATATCCCGGTGCAGATCGATGCGTTCCAATATATAGGTCAAGAAGTCCTCGATGCGATGTGTGCTTAAAGGTTGTTTCTCTTCAGCCGCAATGAACAAATACTTGGCCAAGCTTAATTGGCCTGTGCCCAGTATCCGGTTGGAGATGGTGAGAAGCTCAGCCGGCTGTTTCACTTGTTGATAAGGAGTATATCGTTCGCTGCCGATGGCAAAGAGCAAGGGGTGTACCCCAGCAGCGTCCACCGCATGAACCTCTTTGACACCCGGGATTTCTTGCCGGATGGCCCCGCCAGTCAGCTCATGAATCAGTTCGCCGAAGGACGTATCTTCCTGTGGAGGTCTTCCAACGACCGTAAACGGATAGATCGCCTGTTGTTTGGCGTAGACCTTGTGCACTCGCATGACGGGAAACGGATGGACCAGGCTGTAATAGCCCAGATGATCACCAAAAGGACCTTCCGGCTTGGTTTCACCTGGATAGATTTCCCCTGTAATGACGAAATCCGCATCGTGGCTAATGCAGTAGCCATCAACATAGCTGTACCGGAAATGGCGTCCGGACAGTAAGCCGGCAAAGGTTAGCTCGCTCATGCCTTCCGGCAGCGGCATAACCGCTGAAATCGTATATGCAGGGGGACCCCCGATGAAACAGCTTACTTTGAGCGGCTGCCCCAATTTATTGGCCTTCGCTTGATGGATGCCGATGCCCCGGTGGATCTGGTAATGGATGCCAACTTCCTTGTTTATTTCATATTCGTTGCCTGTGAGCTGCACCCGGTACATGCCCAGATTGGAATTCATGACGCCCGGCTTCTCCGGATCTTCCGAATAGACTTGAGGTAGCGTGACAAAAGCACCGCCATCATCCTTCCAGTGCTTAATTAACGGCATATCGGAAATTTGGATTTCCTGGAATCCGGGTGGCAGAGCCCCCGTTTTTTTGATAGGTAACGCGGTTTTAGCTGCCAATCCCGTTCCAATATATTTGAATGGATTTTTGAGCGCCTTCATCGGGTCGTTGCGCAGCGCGATCACGTCTTGCGTGGATTCGAAGGTCTCCCGAAAAATGAATTTGCTGCGCTCAATCGTACCGAACAGGTTGGATACTGCGCGGAACCTTGAACCTTTAACATTTTCAAATAACAGCGCCGGGCCGCCTGCGGCATAAACCTTCATATGTATGGCTGCCATTTCCAAATGAGGATCAACCTCTTCATGTATACGAACCAAATGGCCATGTTTCTCCAGATCTATGATGCATTCTTCCAGATTATGATATTTCATTACATAGCTCCAATCCCTTGAAGTTAGTGAACTTATTCTACTATCTACTATTATCGACAATCTCACAGCACAGGTCAATGATACCTAATATAGACGGGACGAATGGACATATCATAAAAATCAACCTGTCCCAGAGTGTGAAGCAAAGGACAAGGCGATCTCATCATTTCAATCGAGTTCTTAATTTATTTTGTTTGACCAGCTAACAATCATTGTTCTTGTCGCGCTCTCTGTTGTATAGCAGCTCAGTTCCTCCCGGGATAAGGTCACATCCATAGGCGGCCCCAAGCTAACAAAATTTAAATTATATCAAAACGGGCCACATGCCAAGGTATGATTTACTTAATTTACTACTGTAATGTCATGTATTCCTGCAATCCCTTCGCAACATGAAAACCTGTGTAATTAGAATCTAACCTTTGGTCTAGATTCGCGATCTAATAAATATAAGCAAACTGAAAAAATCATAGAAGAAAGAGGCGAGGTTCAATTGTTATCAGAAATGGAGCAAGAGGTCGTATCGGCCCAAGCGGGTGACCGTGAAGCGTTTATTCGACTCTTGCAAGGAGTAGAATCAACCCTCTATTCCATTGCCCGCTCAATGCTCAGGCAAGACGAGGACTGTGCGGATGCGATTCAGGAAACGATGCTGAAAGCCTACAAAGCCATATATGGCTTGAAAAAACCTGCTTATTTCAAAACGTGGATATGTCGCATACTGATCAACCAATGCAACGAGATACTACGACAGAGAGCTCGTACCCAAACGATGGCAGACATTCATGTCCTATCTTCCGATGTCAAAGAGTATGAAAAAATCGATTTGCGCGAAGCAGTTGATCAGCTGGATGAATCCCTTCGAATTGTCGTCGTACTGCACTATCTACAGGATATTCCCATTAAGGATGTCGCCCACATCCTCGACATATCGGTAAACGCCGTAAAAAATCGCCTGTATCGGGCTCGTAATATCCTTCTTGCATCGTTAGATCAATCTCGGGAAAGGAAGTTGAATTATGGAGCGTTTTGAAGTCGAAATGGAAACCTTGAAACGGAAGGAACAAAGTCAAATGCCCGAAATGGTTCGAAACCGGATCGACGAGACGTACCATACCATCGTCAATATGGAGATGCCTGCAAGACGCCGCTATATAAGGAGAGAAAGAGGCCGGGGAGTTAAAATCGCTTTGTTATCCGTTCTGACCGTTGCCGTTCTGGGTTCGTCCGTCATCGCAACCGGGCTCATTTCACCAGCCCTTGCCCAATCTCTCCGGCAAATCCCCTTGATCGGCAGTATATTTCAAAATCAGGATGCCGGCTTGCAGACTGCTGAAAGTCAGGGTTTCGTTACGCCGGTCGACATCCAGGATACGCATGATGGCGTTTCCATAAAAATTACGAATGTCATATATGACGGAATTCGGGTAGCAATGGTGGCCACCCGTGAATCGAGCAAGAACTTCGAAGAGCCTTTGTATGAACCCATAAGGCCTGAGGGTCATTTTTATTCATCTCGGGGGATTGAACATTATTACATGGAATATCAAGGAGAGAATCTACCCGCTGGAATGAGCGCTACGGGAGAAAAAGATTCTGTACTGATCTTTACGGATGATTCGAGTTACGCCGAGGAAAACGCCCCATTCCCCGATACGTTCCATTTGTCTGTAACATTGATAATTAAAGGAATCAAAGAACCTTTCAATTTCAACGTGCCTGTCGTTAAGAACACATCGAATACCTTTTATGTCGAGGACCCGAGTTTATCCAAAACCCATGACAACCTGAAGTTAACGATCGAAAAAATTGGACTTACTCCCATTACGACTGAAGTAGTTATCAATGTTAAGGCTGACCTAAATCTTGTTCCTGAAAAATATTTGACTACAGGTTTTCTGAATATGGAATATGAACTGGTGGATGATCAAGGTGTTTCCATGAAACCAATCGGTGCCAGAGGCAGCTCCAAGGACCCGGAGAAATACGGCATCTATTCAAAAACAATGTATGAGCCGTTTACACACATCCCGAAGGCAATAACCATAAAGCCTTATATCAGCAACACAAAAAACGGGTTTAAGAAGGAATATATTAAGGAATTAGAAATAACCGTGCCTATTGAAACCAAAGCTGTAGGCAAAAAATTGAACAATTATTAGCATTTGAATGAATGCAAAACGAAAGAAAGGCCGGTCTACTAGACTCGGCTTTTTCTGTTTCTAACTACACTTGAAATTCCCCTGCAACGGGGGGGATAATCCGAGCATTCGATATGATGCTCATCTTTGTTGGAATAAGCAAAGTCGTACCACGAACAGCGTCGATATGTTTATAATGAGAAATAGCCCCCATCCATGATCTTGGTGTTACTTTTCTTTCTTGCTGTGATTACGCTTTGCAATGTCAGTCTGGCCAAGTATGTAATCAATGCTTACGTCATGGAAATCCGCTAGTTTGATCAATACTGAGCTAGGTACATCCAAATTTCCACTTTCGTATCTAGAGTATGTGGTTTGAGAAATGTGCAAATAATCTGCCATCTGCTGTTGTGTCAGATCTCTGTCTTCACGTAGTCCTCGAATTCGTTTATACATTATATATCACCCATGAAAAGTTTAGTTTATGCGAAAATCGCATATTGATATTTATGCGTTTTTCGCATAAAATTTATGAATAAATGATATGAGGAGTAAAGAAATCTTAGATGGAGAAGAAAGGAGCCGTACATGAACGAATTAACGAAAGCGCAAATCGTTGATCTGGTGACAAGACTGTATAATGGAGAAGGCAGCGAGGAAGAAGTGGGGGAATGGATCGAATTGCTGCAGCGGAATGTTCCCCACCCCGACATCAGCAATTTGATTTTTTGGCCGGCAAAAGATCTGACCCCAGAGGAAATCGTTGAAGAAGCTTTCCATTACAAACCGATATACATAAATACATACAGGGGGGACTGCGAGTGAGTTGGTTGGACCGGAAAACAGCGGAAGAGTGGCGCGCGGAAGGCAAACGTTATGCCGCCGATGTTAATGAATATGTGCGCATAGGGATGGAGACCCATTGGGAGGAGGAACCGCCTGCGATCGAAGAGGATCGGCGCCCAGCCATGGCCCAAGAAGTGGTTAAGATGATTGCTCTCGCTAATGAAGCCGGTGAAACGGCTATGCTTCGAGAAGAGCTGCCACCCGCGTCCTGGCCTTTGACAGGAGAGTTCAAGGAGGAAACACAGGCGGTGAAGCCCCTATATGCATGGGAAGACGGCTATGTGCTGCTGCAAACGGGAGCTTCATGGGAGCGACGGCTTGCCTATGTCGTTGGTAGTGATAGCATAACCGAGTTAACGGGAATCGGCTGTGCAGGAAGTTCCGCAGATGGACAGTATTTGGCAGTAGCCGATGAGAATGGGGTACGGACGATATTTTCACCGGATACTTCCTTGAACGGGCAAGAGGTTGCAAAGTTTACATGGCAGGATATTTGCAGCCGCCTGAAGGCCGATCTCAAAAATCTTGAATCACTGGCTGATGAAGAGAGACCTTATGACATTCTCGATTGTATCATTCCGTTCGACGATGGGCGGCAGGTTCTACTCGTTAGCGAGTATGGTATTTACCTGCTGAGTGACTCGAGCGCGCAATTAATGCATCCGGACGCCAGGGAGCTTCGAGAAGATGAGCTTGAAGATACGAGAATCGATATGGCGCACGGCGCTGTCTCGCGGGATGGCAGGTGGATGGCATATGGCAGCCAGTCCAGCGAGCATCTGCTGATGGACCTGGAAGGGAAGCAGTTGTACAGAATAGAGCCGCATTCCAGTTATCCGCATTATAGCCTGTTCACGCAGGATGGTCGTTCCGTATGGTTTAATGCTTGCCATTTTTACAACGGGGATACGATATCCGTACCGATGCATGCTGTAGAAACGGGAGCTTTTGCAGAAGGACTGCCGATAAATGAAGAAATGCGCGTGTACGCCGGTGTCGCGCTGAAGGAGGGAGGCATTCTTGGCGATGCCTATGGATACCTCCGTTATATCAATTATGAGGGTAAAGAAATATGGCGTTACTTTGTGGGAAGTACAATTTCCGGGCTGGTCGCGACGCCGGATGAGAATTTCCTGCTGGTCGGCACCTATGGCGGTATGCTGCACCGGATTAACCTGGCAAGCGGCGTCCGGGATGAGTACAGTATTGGCACAGCCCCGATTTGTGAAACCAACCGCTGGGTATTCTGGAAGAACCGAGAGCCCTTGTCTTGGTAAGATCGTAAACAATCCTGCGTCATTTACGTTGCTCCTAAAGGGGGAAGAGATGTCCATTATGCTTACAAAACAAGAAATGATTGATCGAATCCTTCATCTGCTTCATAAGACGTCCATATATGCTCCTGAATACGAGAGAGTGGCAACCCTACCTTTTGAAGAGGGGTATATCGGTGATTTGAGTCCGGTTGTTCGGGTTGGAGAGCAGGACTATGAGCTCGCAATGTATGAAAGAGGCGTGCAGATGCTCAGCAAGAGGACGAAGGATGCCGATGAAGTGATCTTCTGGATTCTGGAGGATACCATTCATACCATAGCCCATATCAAGCTTCTGCAAAAATACAAGGTGGATAATGTAACCACCCATTTGAAGTATACCAAGGACGAAATTCAAGAAATGACGGGCATGATCCGTGAATCCTTCCTTCAGATCGGCGGACAGTATGAGGAATGGCATAAGGCGGGCAAGCGGAAAGAGCTGGAGTCTCCTCATTCGGGCAGAAACGCAGGCAAAGGCACTGAGCGAAGCTAATGATGCGTGCGTATTGCTCGTATGATGAATAGGAGAGAGGCGCCGATATGGTTGAAGCACTTTTCATGGACGGAACCTTTATGCGGTTTATGAACTGATCTTAATGTAGTCATCAAAAAAGCAGCCGCTTCGCATATTTGCGAAGCGGCTGCTTTATCGATTCATCAGGTTATTGCTGAACGATGGCGATAATTTCGTCTTCCAGCTCAAGTCGTACTTGTTCGCTGTAAGCGCGGATATTGTACTCGGAGTACAGGTAGCGGAGAATGGCTTCGATGAGGTTAGCCTCAATCAAATATTGTGTTCTTCCGCTGACCCATACTTCAGCTGTATATCCGGTATCTTCGTCCCAGCTGAGCTCAAGCGATACATCTGTTGGTTTGACGCCTCTGCGTTCCGCCTGATGAAGGCAGACCGCATTGACGATTTCGTCCATGCTCAAAATCATGGATTAGTACCGATTGTTGTTATTGTTGTTGTCGCGAGGTTCGTTTTGTTTACGACGATTCTTCACGGAACGTACAACAGCCATAACGATCATAATCAAAGCCCAGATAGCGATCAGGTTAATGAGGAGTCCCATGATTTCGCCCATGAAGCCCATGCCGGCAAACATGCTGCCGAAGAGCAAACCAGCCAGACCACCGATCATAAGTCCTTTCATCAAGCTGCCGCCGCTGAAGAATCCGCGTTTTCCTGTGCTGCCAGCCGCCCCTGTCGTATTGGAACGGTTGTTCGATTGTTGAACATTATTGTTATTATTCTTTTTCGGAGTGCTGTTGTATGTCTTGTTCCCGGATTTGAAACCTCCGCCACCTCTTCGGGCATCTGCGGAATCAGGTGTCAGTGCTACAAAGAACAGTGTAATCGCTACAAGAATAGTCAATACTTTTTTCATCGTGTTCTGTCGAACCTCCCAGTAAATTTAGAGTAATAAAGAGTAATACGGACGAGTCACGATAAGGTTTCAAAATTTGTACGACCATGTTTTGAGGCTGTTGTGTGCTGCTGCTGTCTCAGTAATTCCAGTACCCAATCACACCATTTCAGCTCGGTTTCAGCCATCATCAACCCTTTGGTAGCGAGTACATAATTGCTGAAAGCCTTGCTTCCAATCTCGCGGGTATCCTCCGGAATTCCCTCTAAAATCTGCTCATAATAACGTTTTTTCTCCAAATACCCAATTCTGCGGTCCTCGAAAATATCGACGGCGATGCCGATCTCCGTCAGCCACAGGCAAAAGGTCCGAAGAGAAAGCTCATCCTTGGTGACTGCAGGCGCGATAGGTTGGTACATCCATTCACGCAGCTTCTGCATGCCTTTTTCTGTAATCGCATAGATTTTCTTGTCCGGTTTATCACTTTGCTGGACCCAGTGCGAGGACAATAGCTGCTTCTCCTCCATGCTGGACAGCAAGGGATAGATTTGACTGTGTTTGGCTTGCCAAAAGGGCTGTATTCGAAGCATCAAATCATATCCTGATGATTCTTTTCTTGCTAGTAATCCTAACAAGCCGTATGACAACGTATTCATGGACATAACTCCCTTTGAAACGCATATCGTGGACACTAAAGCGTGGATGGTCATTCGCCTATCGGTCCGGTTGTTAAAAAGTGTACACTGAAACTGTATGGTTTGACAACCGGGGGAGGGGGCTTTCTCTCTGCTTTTGGCAAAATTGTGACTAAAAAAGCACAAACGCATAAGCGTTTGTGCTTCCATTTGACTTTGATTGATTTATTCGTTCTCGTAACCTTCTACGACCAGATCCAGCGCGCCGGTGTTAGGGTCGATAACCATACCATGAACGGGTACGTTTGGAGGAAGAAGAGGGTGGTTTTTGATCAGGCTCACCGTATTTTTTACGCCGTCCGTAATGTTATCGAAACCGCGAAGCCATCTGGATAACCGGATGCCGGAGTTTTCGAGCGTGGATAACACTTCATCGGATATGCCGCGGTCTCTCATATGCTGGATCATCTCATCGGCGTTCAAGGAAGCCATGCCGCATTCGTAGTGACCCACTACGATGACTTCTTCGGCGTGCAGCTCGTACAGTGCAACCATGACACTTCGCATAACACTTCCGAAGGGCTGTGAAATGATCGCGCCGGCGTTTTTAATGATTTTGACATCGCCATTCTTGAAATTCATCGCTTTAGGGAGCAGTTCAACCAATCGTGTATCCATACAAGTGATAATGACGAGTTTCTTCTCAGGAAAACGCCCTGTCAGGTAGGATTCGTACTCTTTATTCTCTACAAAGCTGCGATTGTGTTCCAGAATGCTGTTAAGGTGTTTTTCCATCGATTTTCTCTCCTTTGTATCTATTGTTTATTTGTTGTTCTTATGCTCTGGCATCTAATACTTGAATGTTGGTACCGTAGTTCTGTCCGCTGCTGTCCAGGCGAAAGGAGTAGGTGGCTGGATCGGCACCCAGCCTCATCTTCTCTTCGAAAAAAACGGCCTGCTTGCGGTTCACGATAAACGGCACCGGGCTGCCTGTTTCGACAGCGATATCTTCCATCGTCGGCTCATCTACAATACGCAGGCCTGGGACGCCGTTAACGGCACATCCGCATCCCTCCGTGTCATAGATCAGCCTGATTGCGCCCGGCTTGTCCCCAAGTTTGTCCTTCAGCTTCAGCTCTGCTTGCGGGGTGAGTTGAATATTCACGGCATCCTGACACTCCTTTATATGTATATTGTTATTTATTCTTTCTGGAAGTTGATTATATACCTTGTAAAAAGTATCATCAATAGAGTATAGAAAAATCCTATTATTAAAAAAAGAAGGTGTGCCGGAATGGCAGTACAACATTTACCACAATGGGAACAATTTGATCGATTGGTTCGCAAAATCATGAGTTATTACGAAGCTATTGGCCTACTTCACTGGGATTTACGGACGGGTGCTCCACGCAAGGGAACCGAAATCCGTTCGGAAACGATCGGGGTTCTATCCACAGAGGCATTTAAGCTGCAAATATCGGAAGAGATGGGACAGCTGTTATCATTTTTTGCAGAGCCGAAACAGGCAGAACAGCTGGATGATCGCAAACGCCGCATGATTGCGGAAGCCCGCAAGGTGTACGATCAGAGCAAATCCATCCCGCCTGAACGCTTCCAGGAGTATTCCATTCTCGCCGCCCAATCGGAAACGAAGTGGGAGGAAGCGAAGAAGAACAGCGATTTTGAAGGCTTCGAACCTTACTTAACGAAGATTGTTGCGTTCAAGCAAGAGTTTATTGAATATTGGGGCGTGAAAAACACCAGATACGACACACTCCTTGACATGTACGAGCCGGATTTAACGGTGGAAAAGGTGGATGCCATCTTCGATCGCCTGAAAGCACGTCTGGTACCGCTAGTTCACGCGATTCAGGAATCGCCCTTCAAGCCGAAAACGGACTTCTTGAAACAGCTGTTCCCGAAAGAACAGCAGGAGAAATTTAGCTTGTTCTTGCTGGAGCAAATGGGCTACGACTTTGAAGCGGGACGTTTGGACGAGAGCGTGCACCCGTTTGCGACGGGCCTGAACCCGGGTGACGTACGCATCACGACCATGTATCTACCGGATGATGTGCTAAGTGCGGTATTCAGCTCTTTGCATGAGGGAGGGCATGCCCTTTACGAGCAAAATATCGATAAGGAGCTTGCAGGTACGCCGCTCTCCGGTGGTACCTCGATGGGCATTCATGAATCTCAATCCCGTCTGTGGGAAAATATGATTGGCCGCAGCCGTCCGTTCTGGCGCCGTTATTTCGCGGATCTGCAGCAGCATTTCCCTGAACAATTGCAGGACGTGGACATCGAGGATTTCTATTTGGCCGCGAACAAGGTAGAGAACTCTCTGATTCGAATTGAGGCGGATGAGCTTACTTATAACCTGCACATCATCATTCGTTATGAGATTGAGAAAATGCTCTTTAACGAAGGGTTGGCGGTGAAGGATCTTCCGGAGACCTGGAACGCGAAGTATAAGGAATACCTCGGCATTATGCCGCCGAACGACGGAATGGGCGTTCTGCAGGATGTTCACTGGTCCGGCGGCGATTTCGGATATTTTGCTTCGTATTCCCTTGGCAACATGTATGCGGCTCAGATGCTTCATACGATGCGCAAAGAACTGCCGAGCCTCGATCAGCTCATCGAAGAGGGGAACCTGGCTCCGATCAAGGAATGGCTGACAGACAAGGTTTACAAGTACGGAAAGAGCGAGAAGCCGTCCGAGATTATCGTACGCGTCACCGGAGAAGAACTGAATCCGGACTATCTGGCCGATTATCTCGAAGAGAAGTATAAAGAGATTTACAAACTTTAACTATCACTATAAACGATAAACGACAAACGCAGCCCAAGTGGCTGCGTTTTTTTGTAGGTAGGACTGTCCATAATGCCACTCAACATCCGCCAGCATACTCTATCAGGCGTTTAACCTTTGGGCAGGCGCTTGCATATGCTGAAAAGAAACATTGGGTTAATGGGGAATGGAGGGTTACGATGAAGCGTCAAAAATGGTGGGGGCTGGCGTTAACCATGCTGCTTGTTTGCGGAGTGGCGCTTGCCGGGTGCGGTGGCGGCGGATCGGCTACGAAGGTCAAGATTGGCGAAGTGACGCGCTCGATCTTCTATGCGCCGCAGTATGTCGCATTGGAAAAGGGATTTTTTAAGGAAGAGGGGCTTGATGTCGAGCTGCAGACGACCCCTGGCGGAGACAAAACGATGACGGCCCTGCTGTCGGGAGCCATCGATGTGGCACTTGTCGGCTCGGAAACTTCGATTTATGTGTATCAACAGGGTTCTGAAGATCCGGTCATTAACTTCGGACAGGTGACGCAGACGGACGGGACATTTCTGATGGCAAGAGACGGATCGGGTGCTTTTGACTGGAACAACCTGAAGGGTAAAGTATTCCTCGGTCAGCGTAAAGGCGGAATGCCGCAGATGGCAGGCGAGTTTACCTTGAATAAAAAAGGAATCGATCCGCACGCAGACCTGGAGCTGATTCAAAATATCGATTTTGCGAATATCGCCTCTGCCTATGCTTCCGGTACAGGTGAATTTGTTCAGCTCTTTGAGCCGCAGGCCTCCATATTTGAAACAGAAGGCCGGGGCAAGGTGGTCGCGTCCTTTGGCGTAGAAAGCGGACGTTTGCCATATACCGTATTCATGACAAGGCAGAGCTATATCGACAAAAACGATGCAACGGTGCAGAAGTTTACGAATGCCCTTTACAAGGCACAGCAATGGGTGGATGCAAGCAGTCCGGAAGATATCGCGGATGCGATCATGCCTTATTTTAAAGATAGCGACCGCGACATCGTGGTGTCCTCCGTTAAACGCTACAAGGAGCAAGGCAGCTATGCGACCGATCCGATCGTGGACGACGCAGAATGGAACAATCTGCTGGACGTGATGGAGCAAGCCGGGGAACTGAAAGAACGGGTTGCGCCTGACACAATCGTTAACAACAGCTTTGCCGAGAAAGCGAAACAAGCTAAATAATGAAGTACTCCTAATCCATAGAACGAAAGGAGAGAGCACCAATGGTACCGGTAGTTGAATTGAACGATATCGCTCATGCATATGTCACGGATCGGGAAGCCTCTCTGGCTGTGGAAGGAATTCAATTGAAGGTGGAACCGGGGGAGTTCATCAGCCTGGTTGGGCCTAGCGGCTGCGGCAAGACCACCATCTTGTCTGTCATTGCCGGTTTGCTGCAGCCATCCAAAGGAGCCGCCTACGTGAACGGCAAACCGGTAAACGGACCGTCGCCGGCGGTCGGGTACATGCTGCAGCAGGACTATTTATTTCCTTGGCGCACCATTATGGATAACGCCTTGATCGGCTTGGAACTGACGGAGAGATTGAATCCGGAAAGTCGAGGTATCGTACAGAGTTTGCTCAAGGAGATGGGCCTTGGGGAGAGCGGCAATCTCTATCCGGCCCAGCTGTCAGGCGGAATGAGACAACGGGTTGCACTCGTAAGGACCTTGGCGACAGACCCGGGCCTGCTGCTGCTGGATGAACCTTTCTCCGCACTGGATTATCAGACGAAGCTGCAGCTTGAGGATCTGATCGTGGAGACCTTGAAGGAGCGGGGGAAAACCGCCATTCTGGTCACCCATGATTTGTCTGAAGCGATTGCGATGAGTGATCGTGTTATTCTCCTGAACCGCAACCCGGGGAGGGTACACCGCATGTTCAATATTCCCGAGAACATACGCCGGGTGCAGCCTTTTTATGCTCGTAAGGAGCCCGGGTTCAACGAATTGTTTCATGAGATCTGGGGCGAAATGCAAACGATCGGGAAGGAGTGCAGCTTATGACAACAAGGGATGAGCCTTCCGCTTCTTCTTCGAAGGGCTGGCTCCAGGATATTTATGTTCAGCATATGAAGCGAAAGAAAAGCATGCGCACACGCGTGCTGACCGTCCAGCTTAGCTTGCTGCTGCTATTCTTTATCTGGTGGGAAGCGGCAGGCAGATTCAAATGGATAGACGTGCTGCTCTTCAGCTATCCGACCAAAATTTTTGCCAACATATGGGGGAATATGATCAGCGGCGAGTTATGGGGGCACTTGGGGATCACGGTAGGAGAGACGGTTGTCGGATTCCTGCTCGGCACGCTGGTAGGCACGCTGCTGGCCGTATTCATCTGGTGGTCACCGTTTCTTAACAAGGTACTGGATCCCTACATGGTTGTGTTCAACAGTATGCCGAAAGTGGCGCTGGGTCCCATATTTATCGTGATGTTTGGCGCGGGTTTTACCGCAATTGTTGTCACTACGTTATCCATCACGGTCATCGTGACCACGCTTGTTGTTTACAACAGTTTTCATGAGGTGGATTCCAATCTGATCAAGGTCGTCCGGACCTTTGGCGGAACCAAGCGCCAGGTGTTTCAGCGAGTTATTTTGCCGGCTTCCTATCCGACGATCGTATCAACGCTCAAGGTCAACGTGGGCATGGCATGGGTCGGCGTCATCGTCGGCGAATTTCTGGTCGCCAAATCGGGTCTCGGTTACTTGATTATGTACGGCTTTCAGGTATTCAATTTCACGCTTGTGCTGTCGAGTCTGCTCATTATCGCCGTTGTGGCTACAGCTATGTATCAAATGGTGGTATATATAGAAAGGATTCTGATGCGAGGCTAACTGAACTGGGTATTCAACAAGCTGAGAATCTTGCAGAATTTCTCATAGGTAAAAATAGTGATTTTAATAGAGTAGAGAACCCTTCCGACCAGCGGAAGGGTTCTTTGTTTTAATGGGGAATTATGGTAGTGTTGTTGAGTTGAGAGCGATACAGAAGGAGGCGCTTATAGTTGGAAGAGGTGTTGGCAACGTTGCCGGAAAAAGGGAAGAAGAGAGAAGACGATATTACGCGATTGAGTCATGTGGAAGCACTCCTTTATCTTGCCCACCATGAGAAAGGGAAATGCAAAAAAGCGGCGTTAATGGTCTTGGTTGGGGATACTGTTTAAGAGTTATTGTGTACTATTGGAAAGTTTGAGGTTGACATAATCTGCACTATTTTGCTAGTATGTATCACGAAATAAATTTTCCTTTAATACAGTCCAGAGAGGCTGAAAAGGGCTACGTGATATTTTTAGGCTGATAATATCTATGTCTTCGCATGCCCTTTTGCCCTCTGTGCAAGAAGGGCTTTTTATTTTGCTTAAGTACCTCTTTTAAAGGGAGTCCTGTGAGGCTTCAAAAGAGAATGGAAAAGTCTTGTGTAATCCATTCCCTCAAACACGCTAAAAGAGAGTTTTATCATCAAGAATTTGGAGGAACGCTAGAATGGATTATCGTAAGAAGACAGTAGTAGCTTCAGTAGCTGGTTTAACGTTGGAAGGAATGGACATTATGTTTGTTTCCTTTGCGATGACAATGATTATTTCAGAATTTAACATTGATTTCGCAACGGGTGGACTGATTTCTTCCATAACGAATATCGGCATGCTGCTAGGCGGTATTATTTTTGGGATTTTAGCTGATAAGTTTGGGCGGGTAAAGGTGTTTACGAATACCGTCTTGTTGTTTGCAATTGGAACGGCTTTAACGGGATTAGCAGCGAATATTGAACAAGTATATATTTTCAGATTTATCGCAGGTCTTGGCGCAGGAGGCGAATATGGAATTGGTATGGCTCTCGTTGCCGAGGCTTGGCCGAAAAACAAACAAGGACGAGCTTCTTCATATGTGAGTGTAGGTGCACAGTACGGCGTTATTTTAGCAGCGTTGCTAAGTGCTGTCATTCTTCCGTTCTTGGGATGGAGAGCTTTATTCTTTGTTGGAGTGGTACCTGTCATTTTCGCCGTTATTGTGCGAAAGAACCTGGAGGAATCTCCAGAGTGGCTGGCTGCCCAAAAAAATAAAGAAACCAACAAACAACATGAAAAAGGCAAGCTGGCTCAACTATTTGAAACGTCTAGAACATCGCTGACAACAATTTCATTGATTATTATGGCAACGGTGCAAATTGCCGGTTACAATGGTTTGATGATATGGCTGCCATCCATGCTGCAGAAATCTCAAGGTTTATCCGTTTCAAGTTCTGCTCTTTGGACCATTAGTACAGCGGTTGGCATGATTGTTGGGATGCTAGTATTCGGCTTGTTTATGGACCGTTTTGGTGCAAAGCGTGCTTTTGGCATCTTCTTGCTTGCCTCTGCATGTGCTGTGTTTTTATACTCCTATGCGGCTGGAAGTGTTGCCATTTTAATCGGAGGCGCGATTGTCGGCTTCTTCTCGAATGGCATGTTTGCCGGGTATGGAGCTTTAATTAGCAGCTTCTATCCTGTGCAAATTCGAAGTACGGCGACAAATACGATTTTTAACTTCGGTAGGGCCATTGGAGGGTTTTCGCCAATCTTTGTCGGCTATATTCTTCAAAGTTATGATATGACGGTCGTCATGATCTACTTAGCCGCCTTATACTGCATTTCCCTTATCGTCATGTTGACTCTAAAAAAAGGACCAAGCGAGGTTTTGCAACCCGTTGAAGTTAAATAAAATATAAGCATGATAGAACGAATCCCACGCCATAGGGATTCGTTCTTTTTTTATGTAAGCCCGGTATGCATATGTACTCCCCTTACCCACCAGATTTATACGGAGAAGAATTTATCTGTGCTAATTGAAGAACTTCTTAACTTATTTGGCTAAGAAATCGGCTGTGAATTTTTCAATAAATCCATATTTTACCCTGAAAGAAGCCTCCGGGTATGGGATAATGTCTTTGGGATGGGTTAGGAAAACTTGGAGGAAATGATAGCGATGAAATTTATAATTCGAAAGATGAGAGAGCCCGACGATTATGCTGCGGTTGCGTTGCTGCTCAATACGGTTTGGCCGGAACCGATAACGGCAGAACTTTTGAAGGAAGAGGAGGACCAAATCCCTCCGGGAAAGCTGGATTACAATGAGAAGGGCGAACTGACAGGATGGGATCGTCCCAAATGGGTAGCAGAAGATGAGTCGGGGCAAGTTGTAGCTTACGCTATCGCTTGGAGGGCACCTTGGACGGAGCCGGGTGAATTATTCCTCACCCTTGTCGTACACCCGGAAAGCCGCGGGAACGGGGTAGGCAAGGCGATGTACGATACGCTTCACCAATGGGCGGCAGAGGTTAAAGCCTCTCATCTGACCGTTATTTTGAGAGAAACGGACGCTTCGTCGGCAGCTTTTGCCGAACGTCGCGGTTACATACAGGAGCGCCATATCTTCGAATCCGTTTTGGATCTGGCATCGTTTGACGACGACAACCTGTTTGTTGCGATTGAAGAGGCAGAACGGGCCGGAATTCAGTTCATTACATTAGCCGATGAGCCGGGAGAAGACGGGGAAAGAAAGCTCTATGAGCTGTACAAGGTCACGCAGCCGGATATACCGGGTTATTCCGGCGATTTCCCTTGGTTTGAAGAATGGAAGAAATGGAGCATTGGACAAAGCAGAGTGCGCCCGGAATGGATCCATATCGCCAAGGACGGCGACCGCTACATCGGTGTCGTCACATTGCAACAGAACGAGCAGACGCAGGCGATGTATCATGAATATACCGGCGTTCTGCCGGAGTACCGGGGCCGCCGCATCGCGCTTGCCTTAAAGCTGCTCGGCATTCAAACAGCACGTGCATGCGGAGTCCCTTATTTGAGAACGCATAACGATTCCATGAACGTCCCGATGCTTCGAATTAACCGTGATCTTATCGGTTTCCGGGCGGAGCCCGGGAATTACAAGATGGTGCATAAGCTGTAAACATCAACAATTGGAGAAAGAGGAAACAGAAATGGAAATACAAAAAATCAGGAATAGAAATATTCTGTTTACGTATCGGCAGCCTGCTGGTTGGGATTTAAATGTTCAGCTTATTCTCGGCAATCGGTACAATTACATCATCGATACAGGCTTGGGCTCTTTGAGCATGGAGCCTGTCAAAGAATACATAAAGCATGATACCAAGCCCATCATCGTCATCAACACCCATTACCATTGGGATCACATCTGGGGAAACAGCTCGTTTCGAAACTGCACGATTTTATCTCACACGAGCTGCAGGGACATGATCGAGATACATTGGGAAGAGATGATGCAGAAATACGGGCATTTTGTTGACGGTGAAGCCGAAAAACTTCTTCCCGATCTAACTTTCGAACAAGAGATCTACTTTCCCGATGACCAAATAAGAATCATGTATACACCCGGGCATACCGCGGACTCCATCAGCGTTATGGATGAATTGGAAAAGGTCATTCATGTAGGCGATAATATCGGTGACTCGATGGAGGAGCTTGTTCCAAGCCTCTATGGTGAAAAAGACGACTATATCAAGACTCTTTTAAAGTATAAAGAAATGCATATGGAACTTTGTGTGTCAGGGCATAATAGGGTTACGGAAAAGCAGGTCTTTGACAATATCCTGGATCTCTTATAAGGGGTTCCCCAACATTTTAACGGAAGTAGACACTAAGTACTATTTAATAGTTATCCAAAAAGCCGGTTTTCCTCTCTAAGGAATCCGGCTTTTCATATTCATTGGACACTTGTTATGTCTAGCGAGAATTTATTCATAGCATCTAAAGATGCGGAAAATGCTTATAGCAGTCGACTAGAAGGATGTACTAAATTTGAAATAGCAAAGAGGGGCGAGGCCCCTCTTTCATTTGTCTACACTTCACTCTCTTCCATCGCTCGGATTGACTCGGCGACCTTGGCCATCATCGAGCATTCGATCCGTTTGCGGAACACGTCACAACTAAACTCGTAAATTCCGTTGATGGAACCCGTCGCATGCAAAGCATTGGCAGGGCAGCCGCCACTGCAGTAGAGTTTAGCCCAGCACCCCTTACACTCCGGCTTCGTGTAACAGTTGCTCTCTTGGAATTGGCATTGCAGCTCAGGCCGCGTGATGCCATCCCAGATGTTGCCCATGCTGTACGCTTCATCCCCGACAAACTGGTGGCAAGGGAACAGTTCGCCCCATGGTGTGACAGCGAGATATTCTGTGCCTGATCCACAGCCCGTGATCCGCTTCTGAATGCACGGTCCCTCTGAGAGATCAAGCATGTAATGATAGAAGGTAAACCCTTTGCCATGTTTGCTGCGCTCAATCATTTCCTTGGCGAGAATTTCGTACTGATTGTATATCTCCGGGAGATCCTTCTCGGTAAGCGCATAAGGTTCCCGTGGATCACAGATGACCGGCTCCATCGAGATTTTGTCAAAACCCAGATCTGCGATATGGAAGATGTCGTTGGTGAAGTCGACATTGTTCCGCGTATACGTTCCCCGTACATAGTATTCTTGATCTCCGCGCTTCTGGATGAATTCCTTGAACCTCGGCACGATAGAATCATAGCTGCCCTTGCCGGTAACGGTTGTGCGCAGCCGATCATGTACCTCTTTTCTTCCATCCAAGCTCAAGACGACATTGTACATTTCCTGATTTAAAAACTCGGTAACTTCATCGTTGAGCAGCATGCCGTTCGTGGTGAAGGTGAAGCGGAATTTTTTCTTCCATTCCTTCTCTTTGCTTCGTGCGTATTTTACAATCTCTTTGACGACTTTCCAAGCCATAAGCGGTTCCCCGCCGAAGAAGTCGATATCAAGGTTTCGGTGATGGCCAGAATTTTCGAGTAGATAATCGATAGCTCTTTGCCCAACCTCTACGCTCATAATTGCTCGATCACCATTGTATTTCCCTTGGCTGGCGAAGCAATACTCGCACGACAGATTGCAGGTATGTGCGACATTGAGACAGAGCGCCTTTACATACGTTTTACGTGTTTTTAAATGAATAGAAAGGTCTTCATAGGCATCCTCTGTAAAAAGCTGCTCATTCTTAATAAGTTCCTCGACCGCTGAGATTGTCTCCTGAATGCTTTCTTCTGAATATTGTTTTTCCATCATGAACGCCAGGATTTGTTCGGGTGTCTCATGTTCATAAAGCGCAATAACTTCATATGCCAGGTCATCAACAACATGTACAGAGCCACTATAGGTGTCGATTACGATGTTGTATCCGTTCAGTTGATATTGATGAATCATACTGTGAATCAAGCTCCTTTTTACTACAAATTGCAGGCGGCTATTCAGCAGAAACTCACCGCCGTCCTTGTAAGGACGGCGGTGAGTTTCTTTGCCCATTTGTTATTTGTTCATTGCGTTCTCACAACGCTGATTAGCTACGCCGCAGGAAGTCTTGCAAGCAGATTGGCAAGATGTCTGGCATGCGCCGCATCCGCCGTGTTTTGCAGTGTCCATCAGTTTGCGTGTGCTTAGTGTTACGATTCTTTTCATCATGAATAACTCCTCTACCATTTCGTGAATTCGAATAAACTCGCTACGTTGAACTATGGTAACAGCAACTTGGAATACTCAACAATCAAAAAGGTCACATTATTGATTGGTGTGGCATATCATTATGCTTCGGTTAACTCTGTCTACTATCCAATCAGAAAACAGCAGTAAGATTAGATATGTGGGAACATCGGAAGTAACGAAACGGAGTTGAAAGAAAATTTTGAACTTCACCGTTTAAGTCTGGCACTTTTAAAATGGTATCGTGATTTATCTCAATCTAAAGACATTGTGTTTTATTGGACCAACGACTTCTATATCACGGGCATGGAAAATCTAATGGTCGTGGCCCCTAGGCATGGTTGTTTATGGCATAAAAATAAGCTAGGATGAAGATACCTTATAATATGTAGTCACATGAAAGGTAACATATATAGTCATCATCAACTCGCCTGGAGGCTCTTCATCACATGGGATTTCGTGTCATCAAAACGGCTGCGGCAAGCCTGCTTGCCATCTTAATTACAGATGCCTTGAACATACCGGGGGCTACGTCCGCCGGTCTTCTTGCTATACTCGGCGTTGACGTCACGCGAAAACGGAGTGTGCGCTCCATATCGTCCAGATTGTTCGCTTCATTGCTGGGCCTGGTGCTGGCGTGTATTCTTTTTTATTTTCTCGGTTTTCATTATTGGGTATTGGCTTTATACATATTGCTTGCATTTCCCGCGATTTCGAAGGCGAACTTCAAGGAAGGCATTGTAACCAGCTCGGTCGTGGTGTTTCGGGTGTTTCAGGGGGAAGAGATCGGTGTGGACATTTTACTCACCCAAGTAGAACTGTTAATTATCGGTCTCGGATCGGCCATGCTTGTGAACTTGGTTTATATGCCGAACAGCGAGGGAGCGATGATGGAGATTCGCCGGAAGGTGGACGGGCTCTTCTCCGTCATATTCCATCATTTCTCGCTTACGCTTCGAGATCCCGAACATATATGGGACGGTAAAGAGCTGATTGAGGCTAACCGGCAGATTGAAAAAGGAATTGAAGAAGCGAAGCGGGCATCGGAGAATCAGATGATTCATCCGGACGGCTCCTGGAACATCTATTTTTATATGCGGAAGGAACAGATGGAGAATATCCAGAGCATGATGCATCAGATATCCCAGGTTTACGAGCGGCTTCCTCACGGCGTGCTGACGGCGGAAATATTCGATCAGTTAAGCAAGGATGTCGTTGCCGAAGGATATACGGGCAAGTCCGAAGGACTGCTGATTGAGCTGGAGGACAGGTTCAAGGAGATGGAACTGCCGACGACCCGCGAAGAATTCGAGGTCCGGTCCGCCATCTTGCAGTTATGCCATGAGTTGGAATACTATTTGAATATTTCGAAGAAGTATAAGGCACCCACGGCGAAAAAACCGCAGAAGCGCGCGGATTCGGCCGTATAGCTCAGGGATTTGCAAAAAAAAATCTGATATTTTTAGCATCATATGAATTTATTTGGACCACTTCATTCAACATTCGCCCATGTCTTGCATACACATGTATGGAATGATTGTATGGAGGAGGTTCGAAGATGTCATTGAGTCATAAACACCAATGTAGAGAAATCATCACGAAGGCGATCTGCGGCAAGGGTCGTAAATTCTCTACCGTAACACATACCGTGACTCCGCCTAATAATCCGACCAGTATTTTGGGGGCTTGGATTATAAACCATCAATACGAGGCGGTTGCCGCCGGAGACGGAATTGAAGTTATTGGTACTTACGATGTTAACATCTGGTATTCCTATGACAAAAATTCACAGACCGATGTGGCGAAAGAAACGGTATCGTATGTAGAACGCGTGCCTCTTTCTTATCTGGATCCGAAGCATCGTGCATCCACGGTGGAAGTGTCGGCTGAAGCGACACAGGAGCCGAGCTGCGTTGAGGCCAGCGTATCCTCGAATGGCACGAGTGTTATTCTGCGGGTGGAGAGAGAGTACGCGGTGGAGCTGATTGCCGAAACCAAGGTCGTCGTCAAAGTATGCAGCCAACCTCACGGCGACTACGAGGACAAAGAATTCGATTACGTCCTGGGAGACGAAGTCGATGATTACGAAGACCTTGATTACGAAGGTCTGGAGGATGAACTGTAAGATAACCCTCCTGTAGGAATGATTCTAATCTTAGCATATGCAGTGAGGGCAGCTTTGCGGAGGGCGGATGCCCTCTTTTTTATTTTTTTTTACAGGGGGACTAGGAGATGGCTCCATTTAAAGTAAAACCAGCTGCTGTAAAAGAATATGTACCATTAAAGGGAGCTGCTGTGCTCCTCGCGCAAGCACGTCTGATCAGATCCGGGATACCGTGCTCTCTGGGCTTGAGTACAGTTGAGGAGAAGCATTTCACGGCCAGGTACGCGGTTCATGTCGAGCAGTTGTCCGCAGTTTCGATCCGCTCTTATCAGCTTGGCGGCAGCGAAGTGATATTTGAGCCCGATCCCGAGAACGGGAGGTATGAAGATGGCCTGCATCGGAGATTGGAGAAAGCGGCCCTGCGGTCGCTGTATACGCTGGGTGTGGATGAAGGAGAGGTCATCATCACGGCCAGGCCCGGGCGAAAATACGTAGTCGAGGATGTCCGCATGAAAGCGGGCCGGAATAAAACCGTCATGAGTGCCAAAGGCCAACAGGCGGCAGGTTTTCACGCGCATAACGAAGACAGTGAGTTTCCTTTGACTCCGCCGCTGCTCATGGGGATGGATCCCGAGTTTGTGCTGATGAAGGATAACGGAGACATTGTGTATGCATCCGAATTTATGGAGCGTGGCGGATCGGTCGGCAGTGATGCTGTTCGTTTTCGGGGTGAGGTCATTTACCCCATTGCCGAGCTCAGGCCGTTACCCAGAGCGAAGCCGAAGGAGTTAATGATAGAAATGCAAAAAGCTCTGCGTCAAGCCCAGAGCCTGATTACCGATCATTCACTGACATGGAGGGCAGGAGCTCTGCCTTATGGTGATTTCCCGCTAGGCGGCCATATTCATTTCAGCGGAGTACCGCTCTCCCTGTCCCTTCTTCAGACCCTGGATAATTATCTGGCTCTGCCGCTGGCGCTGCTCGAAGACCCCAAGGGGCGTCTTCGCAGACCCCGTTATGGTTTCCTGGGCGATTTTCGGAGGCAGCCGTATGGCGGGTTTGAATACCGTACGCTTCCCAGCTTTCTCGTTTCGCCGCTTGTCGCGAAGGTGTCACTCTATGTTGCCTATCTGGCAGCTCGGTACAGCGACCGCTTGCTAGCGAGGCCATTCAATACGGAACGTTACCATCGCGCCTATTATGAAGGCGACAAGTCCGTGCTTCAAGAATGTATTGCAGGCTGGCACAGGGATTTGTCGGCACTGCCGGAATATTCGGACTTTGCTCGTGAAATCGAACTGGCTCTTGCGCACATGGAGGCGGGGCGCGTTTGGGATGAGAGCAGAGATATCAGGCCGCTGTGGAATATTCCCGTTTAAGAGGTTGTTCAAAAAGTCCGATTTTGATCACGAAGTGAATCAAGAAGCAACTCGGCATCGAATCTTGAATTCATCCGGGCCTTCCGGTGCTCACGTACAAACTACGTACGCTCCGCTCCTCACTCCCTAGCTTCATCCAACCTTCTCGGTGCTGAAAACCGACCTTTTTGAACGCGCACGTTAAACCGTGATGCCTTGCGATCAATTTCTGTTATAATGGAGGTCAAGCTAGAAGGTAATGGAGGTACGTCATGGCTAAATATACGCCGATGATTGAACAATATTTGAAGGTCAAAGAACAAGCGCGCGATGCGTTTCTTTTTTTCCGCTTAGGCGATTTTTACGAAATGTTTTTTGATGATGCGATCCTCGCGTCGAAGGAATTGGAGATTACGCTGACCGGCCGCGAAGGCGGCGGTGCAGAGAAAATACCGATGTGCGGAGTGCCTTATCATTCCGCGGAGGGTTACATCCAGCGGTTGATTGAGAAAGGGTACAAAGTCGCCATCTGCGAGCAGATGGAGGATGCTTCGGTCACCAAAGGAATGGTGCGACGAGAAATCGTTCGGGTCGTCACGCCGGGGACCATCATGGACGGCAAGGTCGTGCACGACAAATCGAACAATTACATGGTGTGCGTAACGGAAGCGGGCGGCTTGATGTCTTTATCGGCATGCGATCTGTCCACCGGTGAGCTTTATGTGACGTCAGTGCCATCTTCGGAGGAATGGCTTCGGGATGAGATTGGTCTCTATGAGCCTTCCGAGATCATTGGGGACGCAGCGCTTCTTGATATCATTTCATCTCAGGCGCTTCCAGGCAGCCGCAACATCGTTTATACGGCATGGGATCGTAGGGAGGACGCATTGGTTCGCACCCAATTCGGAGAACCGGCCTGGGCCCGCCTGGAAGAGGAGCGAAGAGCCTGCATATCGCTGCTGATCTCGTATTTAAGCGAGACGCAGAAGCGGTCACTGGGACAGCTGACGCAGATTGCTTCCTATGAACCGGGACAATACATGGTTCTGGATCCATTCACCAGACGCAACCTGGAGCTGGTTGAGACAGTTCGTGAGCGTTCAAAGAAAGGTTCGCTCCTGTGGCTTCTGGATCGCACGGAAACCTCGATGGGAGCCAGACTCCTGCGGCGGAGAATCGATAAACCGCTGCTGTCCCGAAGCCGGATTGAAGAGCGGCTGGAGGCTGTTGAGCATTTATATAACCAGTACATACTGCGTGAAGATCTGCGGATGGCGCTTAAAGAGATATACGATCTGGAACGGTTGGTTGGCCGGATTGCGTTCGGCAGCGCGAACGGACGGGATTTGAACGCGCTCAAGCTGTCATTAAGACAAATTCCTTCCCTGAAAGAGCTGTGTGCCCAGTCGGCTTCCGAGACGCTCCGCCGGGTGGCAGCGGATACGGATATTTGTGACGATTTGTGTGAACTGATCGAGAATGCGATTGTTGATGAACCGCCGGTGTCCGTGCGTGACGGAGGCATCATCAAGCCGGGCTATCACGAGCGGCTGGATGAATTTCGTGAAGCGAGCACCAGCGGCAAACGCTGGATCGCGGAGCTGGAAGCGAAGGAACGCGCGGCTACGGGGATCAAGTCGCTGAAGATCGGCTACAACAAGGTGTTTGGCTATTATATCGAGGTGACCAAGTCCAATCTGTCGTCTCTGCCGGAAGGCCGCTACGAACGCAAGCAGACGCTGGCGAACGCGGAGCGTTACGTCACGCCCGAGCTGAAGGAGAAGGAAGGTCTGATCCTGGAGGCGCAGGAGAAGATGGTGGATCTGGAGTACGCCCTCTTTACCGAGCTCAGGGACAAGCTAAATACCCAAGTGAGCCGGCTGCAGAAGCTCGCTGAGCGAATTGCCGAGATTGACGTCTACCAATCGTTGGCTGCGGTCAGTGCGGAATACCGGTTCGTGAAGCCGGAACTGAGCGAAGGTTATGATTATATCGTTGAAGGCGGTCGTCATCCTGTCGTGGAAGCCGTCATGAAGGATTCATCGTTTATCGCGAACGGAACGGATTTGCGCAAGGACGGCTCCTCGATCCTGCTTATTACCGGTCCGAATATGGCTGGAAAAAGCACGTACATGCGCCAGGTTGCCTTATTATCGATTCTGGCCCAGATGGGCTGTTTTGTCCCGGCAGAGCGTGCGGTTGTCCCGCTGGTCGACCGGATCTTTACCCGCATCGGGGCGGCTGACGATCTGATCGGCGGCCAGAGCACCTTCATGGTGGAGATGGCGGATATCCAGGTCATGACGGAAAAAGCGACGCCCCGCAGCCTGATCATCATTGATGAGCTTGGACGCGGTACGTCGACGAGTGAAGGCATGGCAATCGCACAAGCCGTGATTGAGTATGTGCATGACCATATCGGCTGCAAGGCATTGGTATCAACGCATTTCCATGAGCTTGCCCATTTACAGGAAAGCCTTGGCGGTCTTAAAAATTATTCCATGGCGGTTCAGGAAAGCGGAGACAAAGTGCATTTCCTCCGCAAGCTGATCCCTGGCGCAGCCGACAGCAGCTACGGCATTTACTGTGCGAGATTGGCCGGCTTGCCCGGCAGTATCATTGATCGCGCCTATGGGCTGCTGCAGGGCCTGGAGATGGCCTCGCTGGCCGCGGTGGCATCGGAGCAAGGGGCTGTGATGCAGCGCGAGCAGCCAGCTGCCGCACCTCAGTCCGATGAAAGACGAAGCGGACCGGAAGCTGTGTATGAGCATCGAGAAGATACAACGCTGTATGCTGAAGGCTTGGGCGGTGCTGACCAGAAGGGCGGCGTGGTGCAGCTCTCCATTTTTGGCGAGGAGGAAGTGCCTGAATCGAGTGCTAAGCCTGGTAAGGATCAGCAATCGATGCCGCAGGAAGCATCTCAAGATCCTGCCGTTAAGAGCCTCATTGATGCCGTTAAGGGAGCGGACGTGATGAATATGACGCCGCTTCAGGCCATGCAGTTCCTGAATGACCTGAAGCTTCAAGCGAAGGATATGTGATTTAGCATAGGAATGAAATGAAACGGAGGTAGGAACGATGGGGATTATTCGGATTTTGGACGAGCATATTGCAAACCAGATTGCTGCCGGTGAGGTGGTGGAGCGACCTGCCTCCGTTGTGAAGGAGCTAGTCGAGAACGCCATTGATGCCGGGAGCACCAAGATTGACGTAACGGTTGAAGAAGGTGGACTGGACAGCATTCGCGTAACGGATAACGGTGCCGGCATTGATCCGGAGGATTGCGAGACGGCTTTTTATCGTCATGCAACGAGCAAAATCGCTGAAGGCCGCGATTTGTTCCAAATCACCAGCCTTGGATTCAGGGGCGAAGCCCTGCCATCCATTGCGGCTGTATCCAAGGTACGTCTGGTTACCTCCAATGCTCAGGATGGGCGCGGGCGTGTGATCGAGATCGAAGGCGGTCATCTGCGCGTGAACGAAGAGACGGCCGCACCCAGAGGAACGGATTTCCTCGTGAAGGAATTGTTCTTTAATACGCCGGCAAGGCTGAAATATATGAAAACAATCCAAACGGAGCTGGGGCACATATCCGACTATTTGTATCGCCTGGCCCTCTCCCGGCCGGATATTGCCTTTACGCTCAGGCACAATGGAAACTCGCTGCTGCAGACGCTGGGCAATGGCGATGCCCTTCAGGTCATTGCGGCCATATACGGTACCCAATCGGCCAAAGCGATGCTGCCGTTTGAAGCGGAGAATATGGATTATACGTTAAGCGGATATATTAGCCGCCCGGATTATACGCGGGCAAACCGTAACGGCATGTCGCTCATCATTAACGGGCGGTATATTCGGAATTACGGCTTAATGCAGGCGATTTTGAGAGGTTATCATACGCTGCTGCCGATCAACCGGTTTCCGCTCGTTGTCATTCAGCTGTCCATGCACCCCTCGTTGATCGATGTGAATGTGCATCCATCCAAGCTGGAGGTGCGGTTCAGCAAAGAGCAGGAGCTGTTCGCTTTTGTGGAGGAAGAGATTCGCAAGGTGCTGCAGCAGGAAATCCTTATTCCACGTCCGGCCAAACAAAATATTGGCAAAAGCGACAACGCCTATATCCAGGAACAGCTGCAATTTTCTTCTGCGCAAGGTCGTGCCTCTGCGATCGGCAGCGGTAATGAACGGGATATCGCGATCCCAGGAAGCGGCGAGCTTTCCACTGGTGGAAACATGCCTCTCCATGCGCCGCCTGCGTCGACACGGCCGGAGGGTCAGGTATTCACCCAGTCTGAGTCCAATATCAAGCAGACTTATGGGGCCGGAACAGCAGGAACAGCTGCCACCTCGCAAATGCGGGAAACGGCAGCAGCTTCTTCTTACCGCAATGATTACCGCAATGAGACCAGGGGGAATGCCGGAATTCCTGCCATAACGAAGGAGTGGCTGCAGGCGGCCTCAGGACCGGCTCCCGAGATTCCGCCATTTCCGGAACTTACGCTTATCGGCCAGCATCACGGCACCTATCTTATAGCACAGAATGATACCGGGCTGTACCTGATTGATCAGCATGCCGCACATGAGCGGATTAACTACGAGTATTACTATGAACAGTTTGGCAACCCGGCAGACGCATCCCAGGAGCTGCTGCTGCCGATTACGTTGGAATTCACGCCCTCGGAATCGGAGAAGGTGAAGGAACGGCTGCATTGGTTTGAGAAGGTTGGCGTTTATATGGAGTTTTTTGGCGGCCATACCTTCCTGGTTCGTTCCCATCCGTTCTGGTTCCCTAAGGGCGACGAGAAGGCCATTATCGAAGAGATGGCTGAATGGGTGCTGAGCGAACGCAATATTGATATCGCCAAGCTGAGAGAAACCTCGTCGATCATGTGTTCCTGCAAGGCTTCCATCAAAGCCAATCAGAAGCTGACGGAGCAGGAGGCGATGACGTTGATTCAGCGTTTGGGCGCCTGTCGGCAGCCATACACATGTCCGCATGGACGACCGATCGTGGTTTCGTTCTCAGCTTATGATTTGGAGAAAATGTTTAAACGCGTGATGTAACAGCAAGGAGGACCTTCATGATTATAACAACTGGAGAAGCGGAAGCGCCGGACATTGTGGAGCGCGCGAGAAGTTTAGCCCAAGAAATCGGCTGCCGTTATGTCCAGCGCGGCGGTCATTCATTGCGAAAATTAGCCCGCAGGTTCGGAGACGATGACGTGCTGGTCGTACTGAACGGACATGTACGTCTAAGCGGACCGGATGGGGCGGTCATGGAATTTCATCCGAGTATGGGGTTTGTCCGATTGAAACGCGTGCTGAGCGGAAAACCCGATCCCATGCTGGAGGCTTCCGGAATGGAGGAAGGGGATTCCGTACTGGATTGTACGGCCGGGCTTGGAGCCGATTCCCTGGTATTCTCGGGCAGGGGCGGGGCGAGCAGTCAGATCACTGCCCTGGAGAGCTCACTGCCCTTGTATGCGCTGCTGAAAGAAGGGCTGCGGACCTATGAAAGCCATCTGGAGGCCAGTGATCAGGCGATGAGGCGAATCGAGGTCAGGAACAGCCATCACCTGGATTATTTGAAGTCGCTGCCGGACCGGAGCGTAGACATTGTTTATTTTGATCCGATGTTCCGTGAACCGATCGCCGAATCGGCTTCGATCCATCCTCTAAGGAATTATGCAAATGGGGAGCCGCTGGAAATGGAAAGTGTGAGAGAAGCGGTTAGGGTCGCGCGCAAAACCGTCGTGATGAAGGAAGCGCGATCCAGCGGAGAGTTTGAGCGGCTTGGCTTTACATTGCCTGAACGGGGAAAATCGAAAATAACGTACGGAGTGATTTCCATTGACAGATGAAACCAAACCGAAACTGCTCGTTCTCATCGGACCAACAGCTGTAGGTAAAACCAAAATGAGCATTGAGATCGCGAAGGAATTCGGATGCGAGATTATCTCCGGCGATTCGATGCAGGTATACCGGGGCATGGATATCGGAACGGCCAAAATTTCCGTGGAGGAAATGGAAGGCGTTCCTCACCATCTCATTGATATTCACGAGCCCGATCACCCCTATTCGGTAGCCGAATTTCAGGAGCAGAGCCAGAGGCTCATTACGGAGATTACGCAGCGGGGGAAACTTCCTTTTATTGTTGGCGGAACCGGGCTTTACGTGGAGTCGGTGTGTTACGGCTATCAGTTTAGCGAGACGGGAGCGGATGAAGTTTTTCGGGAAGAGCAGTTCCGCTATGCCAACGAGCATGGAGCCGAGGCTCTGCATCAAAAATTGGCAGAGGTTGATCCTGAAACGGCCGAGCGGCTTCACCCTAATGACCTACGTCGGGTCGTTCGTGCTTTAGAAGTATTTCATGTGACCGGCGTCCCACTTTCGACCCAACTGGCACCTCAAACCAAGCAATCTCCCTATGACTTATGCTTGGTCGGTTTGACAATGGACAGGCAAATGCTATATAACCGTATTGAAGAGCGAATTGATCTTATGCTGAGCCAGGGACTTGTTGATGAGGTGGCGGCGCTCATGAACAAAGGGTTCGCTCCGGGGCTTGTATCCATGCAAGGGCTGGGTTACAAGGAAATCGTTTCGTACCTTAGCGGGGAGTTCAGCTACGAGGAGGCCGTCGTGCTGCTTAAGCGCGATACACGCCGTTTCGCTAAGCGGCAGCTATCTTGGTTTCGCCACATGAAGGACATCGAGTGGGTAGACGTCACCGACTCGGGAAATTTTTCTGCAAACTATCAAAAAATCCGTGCTATAATAGCAGGAAAGTTTCACTGAAATCTTGAATATATTTTCAAAACAATCTAAATGAACCATTGGGGGTACGGCTAATGAACAAGTCCATTAACATCCAAGACACGTTCTTGAACCAACTGCGCAAAGAGAACATTCCGGCCACGGTATACCTTACAAACGGCTTTCAGATCCGTGGAACGATCAAAGCTTTTGACAATTTTACCATCGTGATTGACAGCGACGGCCGTCAGCAAATGGTGTACAAGCATGCTATCTCCACGTTCATGCCGCAGCGTAATGTGTCCCTGATGCAGGATAACAGCAGCGAACAATAGATTTTAGAATGGATTCATAAAGAGCAGAATCATACCGTAAATGATTAATTTGAAACTTTTTGGCTTATATTTCGTTTAGCTTATAAGGAGTGCAGAGAGCAACCTGAGAAGGTTGTTCTTTTCTTTCCGAGGCATGACTTGAGTCAGAAGGCTTGATCCCGCAAGGGAGTAAGGAGGGGGACAAATGGCTGGAAAAGATAATCAGATGTCACGGTTGAACAAAAACAAAGACAACCCGAAGACATCCAAAACCACGAAACCGAATGCGAAGAAGAAAAAAGGCAAAGGAAAGCGAATTGCATGGGCATTGTTTTTTACGGCTGTCATTGCGATCTTCTGTGCACTTGCAGGTTATTTGTTCATCTTGATCAGCGGTGAAAAGCTGCTGGAGCAGAATCAGGATAAGCTGACCGCTTACGGAACTTCCAAGGTATATGACCGTAATGGCACGCTGATGGGCGAACTGTCCCTTCAGAAGAGTGATCCTGTGAAGTACGAGGATATTCCGGAGCTATTGGTACAAGCATTTATTGCAACAGAAGATAAACGGTTCATGGAGCATAACGGCGTAGACATGTGGTCGATCGGCCGCGCAGCGGTAAAGGATGTCATGGCCCGTTCCATGGTCGAAGGCGGAAGTACGATCACGCAGCAGCTGGCGAAGAACATATTCCTGACAAGGGATAAAACATTCTTCCGGAAGGCGACTGAAATGTCGATCGCGCTGGCGCTTGAGCGTAAGCACAGTAAACAGGAAATTATTGAGATGTACTTGAACCGGATTAACTTCGGGGGGCCTTATTACGGCATCAAAGCCGCGTCCGAGCGTTATTTCGGCAAATCGGATCTGAAAAAACTGGAGATATGGGAAATAGCAACACTGGCGGCAATGCCGAAGGGGCCGTCCCGATATAATCCGCTCAAGAACCCTGAGCTCTCCAAAGAGCGTCGCGCGGTGGTATTGACTTTGATGGAACAGCAGGGTTATATCACGGCCGAAGAGGCGGCGAAAGCCAAGAAAGTGGACTATGCGTATACACCGCCTGAAAGACAGCAGAAATATACAGCGTTTATCGACTATGTAATGGAAGAAGCCGAAGAAAAATGGGGCCTCACCGAGGACGATGTTAATATTGGCGGTTATCAGATTTACACAACGATGGACGTGAATGCCCAGACGGCAATGGAAGAAGAGTTCAAGAACCCGGAAAACTTTGAAAAAGGTCCTGATGACGTACCCGTTGAGGGCTCCATGGTCATCATTAACCAGGAGACCGGCGGGATCGTAGCGATGTCCGGTGGACGGGAATATACGCGCGGCGGGTTCAGCCGGGCTACCGACAGCCGTCGTCAGCCGGGCTCCGCCTTGAAGCCGATTGTATCGTATGCACCGGCGCTGGAATCCGGGAAGTTTACGAAGGACTCCAGATTGAGTAATAAACAGCAATGTTTTGGCACCAACTATTGCCCAAGAAATCTGCACGGATATTCGGAGACCATTGGTATGCCGGAAGCGATTCAGCGTTCCGAGAACATTCCGGCCGTATGGCTGTTAAACCAAATCGGCGTAAAAACCGGATTCGAGTTCGCTCAGAGTCTCGGCATCAAGATGACCGAAGGCGACGCGAACTTATCCCTGGCCCTCGGCGGAATGAATACCGGTACGAACACATTCGAGATGGCACAAGCTTTCAGCGCCTTTGCTAATGGCGGAGAATTCAAAGAGGCTTTTGCAATCAAGCAGATTAAAGATAACAAAGGCAAGGTTGTGCATGAGAACAAAGGCAGCAAAGGGAAGCGCGTGATGAGCGCTTCGACGGCTTCGCAAATGACAGACATGATGAAGCGCGTCGTAGAGGACGGAACGGGTAGAAATGCCCGGATTAGTCGTCCGGTAGCCGGTAAGACCGGAACCACGCAGAGCGGCTATAAGGGCGTCAGCTCAAACCGCGACGTATGGTTTGTCGGATATACGCCGGAGTTAACCGCAGCTGTGTGGATGGGTTATGATAACCCAGACCGGCAGCATCTGCTGAAACGAAGCAGTTCGATCTCAGCTTCCTTATGGGGCAAAGTGATGGAGAAGGCGGTTCAAGGCTATGAAGCGAAGAGCTTCCCGAGTACCGAGCCGGTAAAGCCACCTGTTGAAGAAACGACGTTAACCGCAGTCAGCGGTTTGACGGGCTCCTATAATGGGGAGACTCAGACCGTATCACTGAGCTGGAATCCGGTTCAGGGCAACGTGCAATACCGCGTGTATCGTAAGGAAACGTCGGAATCGGAATACACCCCGATTCTCGATGCCTTGAACGGTACATCCATTGAGGATTTGAGCGCAATGGAGGGATTGACCTATGATTATTATGTGACTGCTATAGACCCGTCAACGAGCCAAGAGTCGGCACCTTCGAACATCTTGCAAATTGTGGCCGTTTCCGAGGAATTGCCGCCTGAGGATCTCGAGCCCGATCCGGGGGACATCGAGGAACCGCCTCCGGTTGATGAAGGTGACAACGGAGCAGGCAATGAGTTCCCTCCTGGGAATGAGAATGGCAACGGGAACGGAAATGGCAACGGTAATGGCGAGCCAGGCAATGGGAATGGTGAAGGCCCAGGGAATGGCAACGGAAATGGTAATGGTAACGGTAATGGAACGAACCCTCCTGACAATGGAAACGGAGCCGGGAATGGCCAAGATGGTCAAAATCCTGGCAATGGATCTGATGGCTCAGGAGATGGATCTAACCATGGTGACACAGGCACTGGAGGAACCGACACCGATACGGGCAATATTACTACGGTACCGGGAACGATTGTGGATCCGTCGGATCCGGTTGATGGTTCTGACGAGTTCCAAGATAGTCCATAATGAACTTGAGAGCCTCCGCATGATTGCGGGGGCTTCTTTGTTTTGAGTGTGAAACCCAAATGTGGTAAGCTGGGAATACGAATGGGGAGGAAAAGTTCCATGAAACGTAAATTCGGAGATCGGGCGAATTGGCGCCGTATCACCCGCCGGCACTTCACTTCCCGGTATGTGGAATGTGAGCAGTTTACAGGGTATCTCACGTTATATACCATATATGGCCTGAAAGAACCGTTATGGAAGACGTATGGCCGTCATACTTACCGAATCGCGGACAAAGGCTATTCATGGCTGCAGTATTATCCGAAGGACAGCCATTTTATCGTGACCGCCATGTTTGATGACAAACGAAATATTGTTCAATGGTACATCGATATTTGCAAGAAACAGGGGGTAACAGATCAGGGTGTTCCTTGGTTTGACGATCTGTATTTGGACGTTGTGGTCGTCAAGAATGGTGAAGTGTTCTTGCTGGATGAAGATGAGCTTGAGGATGCCCTAGGGCGGAATGACATTACCCGGGATGACTACAGGCTGGCCAAGGTAACCGCACGGAATCTGCTTCGGGCCATCGACGCGCATGAATTCCCTTACTTTATGATGTCTCTGAAGCACCGCGACCAGTTATTTCATAATGGAGAGTTCAGGAGGAAGAAATAATGCGTCAGGAAATACATAAGAGTCTGTCACAAGCAGGCACGAAGAAGAGAGCATGGTATCGGCGAGGGATGATTACCCTGCTCTCTCTCGTTGTTCTTGGAGTGCTATGGTCAGGTTATGCATATTGGAAAATCGAAAGTGCCGTCAGCAATCCGTCGGAGAAAGCGGATGTCGGCATTATCTTGGGCGCTTCCATGTGGGGAGATCAGCCAAGTCCGGGGCTTCGCGAGCGGCTTGAGCATGCGCTGGTTGAATACCATGCAGGCCGTTTTGATACCTTCATTGTTTCTGGCGGTCTCGATAAGCCGGGGTATCCATATACCGAAGCCGAAGGAATGCGAAATTTCTTGGTTGACGCGGGCGTACCGGTGGAACGGATCTTCCTGGAGAACGAAGCTACGAGCACTTACGAGAATTTGCTCTTCAGCCAAGCGATTATGGAGGAGCATGGGTGGAATACCGCCATTATAATAACCCATGACTATCACGGGACGAGAGCGATGGAGGTTGCAACAACCCTTGGTTACGATCATCCTTCTATGTCGCTGACGGAATCTACCGTTTTGCCGATGGCTAAACACAAGTCTAGAGAAGTGCTGGCTTATACGAAATGGACGGCCGATCGGCTGTTGATCGCCATGGGTGTCCTATGAGGACGAAACTTCTAATAAGCAGGCTGTAAATAGAATACATTGGAATAGATAGTCAGCCCTTTGGTAAAGAGGTGAGGAGCAATGAACGGGCGTGTAACGGCCGCTAACGGCCGATCTGAAGGACGGCCATCCAGGCAGATTAATGTCGTGCTCCGCAGCGCGGAACCTCCACTCATCAGCAGTGCGGTTCCGGAACGCGAACCGGCCCCTTCCCCAAACCCTGTTTCCCAGCACAGTCTATTCCAGGAAATACAGAAAGAGCTGGATCAACTGGTAGGTCTCGAACAAATCAAAGACCTGGTATTTGAAATCTATGCATTGCTTCAAGTGGCCCAGATGCGTTTGGAAGCAGGCTTATTAAGTGGCGGTCATGTGTACCATATGATTTTTAAAGGAAACCCCGGAACTGGGAAAACCACAGTCGCCCGTATCGTGGCAAAGCTGTTTCAGAAGATGGGCGTGCTTAATAAGGGTCATCTGGTCGAAGTGGAACGGGCCGATCTCGTAGGTGAATATATCGGTCACACGGCACAAAAGACCAGAGAATTGGTCAAAAAAGCGCTTGGAGGAATTCTGTTCATCGATGAGGCTTACAGTTTGGCGCGCGGCGGCGAGAAGGATTTTGGCAAGGAAGCGATCGATACGCTGGTTAAGGCGATGGAGGATCATAAAAACCAGTTCATTCTTATTCTGGCAGGCTATAGCGATGAGATTGATTTTTTTATGGATTCGAATCCCGGCCTGTATTCCCGTTTTCCGATCCAGATGGACTTCCCGGATTATAATCTGGATCAATTGATCCAGATTTCGGAGCTGATGGCAAAGGAGAGGGATTATATCTTGATGCCGCAGTCGCTGAGCAAGCTCAAGGAACACCTGCAGATGGAGAAGGATCACGGACTGCACGCCTTCAGTAATGCACGTTATGTACGGAATGTCATCGAGAAATCGATAAGGAATCAATCGGTTCGGCTGCTAAATCAGTACGTAACCGGAAACCCCGGCAAGCTTGAGCTTATGACCCTGCGGCCGGAGGACTTTAAGTTAAACGGAAAAATACAATGATTTTAAGCTTGTCTTCGAACATAATGAAGGGGTAACGCTGCTTTCTTTGGATCATAATGTTTATTGCAGGCAGCAGCGGTTAGTTAAATTAGGAGACGTAATGTTAGAAGGAGTTGGCTATATGACAAATATAACGCATGATACCCGGACAGAGATCGAAGATAAAGCCGTTTTGGTCAGTTTGGTCACGGATGCAGTTAAACGTACAGGAATTAATCCGGAACACTCGCTGCAGGAGCTGGTTCAGCTAGCTGAAACCGCTGGAGTGGAGGTGCTGGATGTCATTACACAGAATCGCGAAGTTCCGGATTCCAAGTGGTTTATCGGTAAAGGGAAGGTCGAAGAGCTGCGCATGGCGATTGATGGGTTGGGTGCGTCAACAGCCATATTTGATCAGGAATTATCCGGCGCGCAAGTTCGAAATCTGGAAGAATCACTCGATGTGAAAATTATCGACCGTACTCAATTGATACTGGATATTTTCGCTCAACGAGCGAAGACCCGTGAGGGGATTATCCAGGTAGAGTTAGCACAGCTTACTTATTTGCTCCCGCGGTTGTCGGGACATGGAAAGAATCTGTCCAGGCTCGGGGCGGGGATCGGGACACGTGGACCGGGGGAAAGCAAGCTCGAAACCGACCGCAGGCATATTCGTGACAGAATCAGCGACCTGAAGCGGCAGCTGGATGAAGTCACTCGGCATCGTACGCTCCATCGGGAGCGGCGGAAGAAGAGCGGTGCCGTACAGGTTGCTCTAGTCGGTTATACCAATGCCGGCAAGTCGACATTGTTGAACCGGTTAACGGCCGCAGATGTTTATATCGAAGATCAATTATTTGCTACGCTGGATCCCACTTCGCGCGTGTTGGAGCTGCCTAGCGGCAAGGAAGTTGTGCTAACGGATACCGTTGGATTTATACAGAACCTTCCTCATGATCTGGTAGCGGCGTTCCGTGCGACGCTGGAAGAAGCCAACGAAGCCGATCTGATTCTTCATGTCGTAGATGCTTCTTCCCCGATGCGGGACGAACAGATGGCTGTCGTTCAATCCATACTTCAGGATTTGGGGGCGGCGGATAAACCGCAGATCGTTCTGTTTAACAAGAAGGACGCATGTGAACCGGATCAGCTGGAGATGCTGCCTACCGGGGATGGTCAATTAAAGATTAGTGCGTATCAAGATCAGGATTTGGAAATGGTTCGTGAAGCGATTCAGGACCAGCTGTCAGGAGGGAACGTGACGTTCCGGATTCCGGCAGACCGCGGCGATCTGAACTCGGTTGTATACCGTGTCGGAGACGTGCTGGAGCAGTCTTTTGATGAGAATGATATCCTCTACGAGGTGCGAATCAATAAAGCGGATTATGAGAAAATGGGTTATTTGCTCCATGATTACGTTCAGAACGGATCTTAGGTACCAATAGGAATCGTAGTGTAAGCCCCTGTACGGGGCTTATATTGCGTGTTCAGAGTGCTCAAGCATTGCGAGTTCTATGAAATAAAAATATGTGTTAAGATGTGAGACATCATGTGTAAAAGAGGAGAGAGCAGTTGGTCATGGCAAGATTTTCGCAAGATATACTTGAATTGAGCAGTGAGATTGAGTCCAAAATCGGGCAGCGTCTACGGGAGATCGATAATATCGTTGATTTTAATCAGTGGAAGGTGATCGATGCTTTCCAGAAGTTTCAGGTGAGTGATTTTCATTTTGCGGCTTCCACCGGGTATGCATACAATGATCGCGGCCGTGAAGTGCTGGATGAAGTCTACGCAGACGTATTTGGAGCCGAATCTGCCCTGGTCAGGCCGCATTTTGCTTCCGGTACCCATACGATCTCAACCGCACTTTTTGGTGTGTTAAGACCGGGAGATGAGCTGTTGTATATTTCGGGTCGTCCCTATGACACCCTCCATAAAGTGATTGGCGAACCCGGGGACGGCAGCGGATCCCTTCGAGATTTTGGAATTGGTTATCAGGAGGTTGCGCTAACAGAACAAGGGGAAATCGATTGGGAGCGGGTAGAGAAGGCAATCACGTCTTCAACCAAGGTTATTGGTATCCAGCGTTCCCGTGGATATGATTGGCGTTCTTCGTTCACGGTATCCCAGATTGGTGACATGGTAAACCGGATTCGGTCCATTCGCCCGGATTTGATCATTTTCGTTGATAACTGTTACGGCGAGTTTACGGAGCGATTGGAACCGACGGAGGTTGGCGTTGATCTGATGGCGGGGTCGCTTATCAAAAACCCTGGCGGCGGCATTGCCGAAACCGGCGGCTACATATGCGGTAAAGCGGCCTATGTGGATAAGGCAGCCTATCGGCTGACTGCTCCCGGCATCGGACGTGAAGTAGGGGCTATGCTGGGAACGACCAGAGGCATTTATCAGGGATTATTCCTGGCACCATCCACGGTTGGACAAGCGGTCAAGGGCAGCATTTATGCCGCCGCGATGTTTGAGGCAGTGGGGTTCACAACCAAGCCGGGCTGGCAGGATGAGCGGACCGATTTGATTCAGGCCGTATCGTTCACCGGAGCGGATCATCTGATCGCTTTTGTACAGGGGATTCAGCGGGCTGCGGCAGTCGACAGTCATGTGGTGCCTGAGCCTTGGGATATGCCTGGATATGAACATCCTGTAATCATGGCGGCAGGTACGTTCATCCAAGGAGGAAGCCTCGAATTATCTGCGGATGCGCCGATCCGATCACCTTATATCGGGTATATGCAAGGTGGCTTAACCTACTCTCATGTTAAATATGGTGTGCTTATGGCCCTCCAAAGCATGAAAGATCGTAATTTGTTGTAAGTTATCCTTACATGCGGTTGACGTGGTTGATCAGGAAATGTACAATAGGATCAGAATAGACCACTTGGAAGGTTGATGAGATATGGGTGATGAGATTCGGAGGAATATGGCATTATTTCCGATAGGCATTGTTATGAAGCTTACGGATTTATCTGCCAGACAAATTCGCTATTATGAGCAGCATAACTTAATTGTCCCAGCCCGTACGTCGGGCAACCAACGCCTGTTTTCCTTCAATGATGTGGAGCGACTGCTAGAGATTAAGGCTTTGATTGAAAAAGGTGTTAATATCGCCGGCATTAAGCAGGTAATGAACCCTGTCACGAAAGAGTCTGAAGAGGCTACGGTCATTACTCCTGATACCGAGAACAGACGCCGTGAGATGTCGGAGTCCCAGTTGCGACGTTTGCTGAAGCAGGAATTGATTACCGCTAGAAGACCGGGTCAGGTTTCATTGATTCAAGGGGAATTATCCCGGTTTTTTAATAAATAAGGATTGCCATGCTGTAATTCTTCATTAATTCTAGTTTTTTATTTAAAAAGGAGAGGATAAAGTGAGTTATACCAGAGAGGACATTCTACGTATTGCCAAAGAAGAAAATGTTCGATTTATCCGCTTGCAATTTACAGATTTGCTTGGAACGATTAAAAATGTTGAGATTCCTGTAAGCCAGCTGCCTAAAGCGCTTGATAATAAAATGATGTTCGACGGTTCGTCCATCGAAGGTTATGTACGTATCGAAGAATCCGATATGTATCTGTACCCGGATCTGGATACCTTCATGATCTTTCCATGGGTATCCGAGGATCGTGTTGCACGCTTGATCTGCGATGTCTACATGCCTGACGGCACTCAGTTCGCAGGAGATCCGCGCGGCATTCTGAAGAGAGCGCTGAAAGAAGCTGAAGAGATGGGCTTCACTTCTATGAATGTCGGTCCGGAGCCAGAATTCTTCCTGTTCAAAACCGATGAAAAAGGCAACCCTACCCTGGAGCTTAATGACCAAGGCGGATACTTTGACCTTGCGCCTACGGATCTCGGCGAGAACTGCCGCCGCGATATCGTACTGACACTGGAAGAGATGGGCTTTGAAATCGAAGCTTCTCACCATGAAGTTGCTCCTGGCCAGCACGAAATCGATTTCAAGTATGCCGATGCGATCAAAGCAGCTGACCAGATTCAAACATTTAAATTGGTAGTTAAGACGATTGCTCGTCAGCATGGACTGATTGCAACATTTATGCCAAAACCGCTATTCGGCGTGAACGGCTCTGGTATGCATTGTAACCAATCGCTCTTCAAAGGAAGCGAGAACGCGTTTGTCGACGAGAGTGATGAGCTTGGCTTGAGCGTAACGGCTCGTAACTATATGGCGGGTATTCTTAAGCATGCACGCGCGTTTGCTGCGATCACGAACCCAACGGTGAACTCGTACAAGCGTCTCGTGCCTGGTTACGAAGCACCTTGCTACGTAGCATGGTCTGCAAGTAACCGCAGCCCAATGATTCGAATTCCTGCATCCCGTGGCCTTAGCACGCGTATTGAAGTGCGTAACCCGGATCCGGCGGCTAACCCGTATCTGGCTCTGGCTGTCATGCTGAAAGCAGGTTTGGATGGCGTGAAGCGAGAGCTGTCGCTCCCGGCTCCAATCGACCGCAACATCTATGTGATGACGGAAGAAGAGCGTATTGAGGAAGGCATCCCTAGCTTGCCAGCAAACCTGAAAGAAGCCATTAACGAGTTGATTCGCAGCGAAGTCATTTCCGACGCGCTCGGGGATCATGCGCTGGCTCACTTCTACGAGCTGAAAGAAATCGAATGGGACATGTACCGCACGCAAGTTCACCAATGGGAACGCGATCAGTACATCACAATGTATTAATAGAGGAATCCCTTGCGCCGTAAGGCGTGAGGGGTTTTTGTTTTTGGGGGCAGATGATGTGGAATGATAGCTATTCTTGTGTCACCCCCGAAATGCCCCCAAAATTATTATTCTTCTCGTATTTCTCCATGTTATCTGTTTCGATTTTTTTGGAGATATGAGCGTAAATATCAGAGGTTATTTGGATACTACCGTGACCTAAACGTTCATGGACATATTTCATATCAACTCCAGATTCAAGCATGAGCACAGCGTGCGTATGTCTAAGACCGTGTATTGGCATGCTCGGTAAACCAGATCGCTTTAGAATTCTTGAGAATGAATTAAAGAGCGATGACTTAGGTATAAAATTTCCATCATCTTTACACAGAACCAGGTTGAGATCGTGTCTGGAAACATTCTTTAGTGTTAGTTTATTTTGATTTTGATAATTCAAGTGGTACTTCAAATCGTTTACTAACGATTTGCTCATTCGTATTGTTCGTATCGAATTAAAAGTGTTTGTACGAGCGCAGCAACCTTCTTTTATAATGGATGGTCCGGGGTGCTGGCTTTGTAGCTGGTGTTCGTTGTTATAGATTGGTCGGTATCGCCCGAAAAGTATTTATCTTTGCGATGGTCGCGGGAGCCCACTTAGTGGATGGTGTGCAGGTGATAGTCATTTGTTCAGGAATACCGTCGCTTATTTCTATTTTGCTAATGAACTGTTATCAATAATTGAAAACGGCGGGTAACTTGGTGCTCCTATTCCACCAGCTATCCAGCAAGAGGTTGAAGTCTTTAAAGGCAAAGGAGGCGTAAAGAAGGATGACTAAAACTGAGTTTATTTATAAAATCGTTTCATATGCGGATGCAGATATGCCCAAAACTACATATCTGCATCCGTGACCATTACCTAAGCAGCACTTGAGAGCGTGTTGGGTACATCCGGGCTTACGAAGAAAGGCAACAACCTCTTCGGGATCAAAGGCAAGGGGCCACCCGGTAGCTGCACTATGCAGACAACCGAGTACATCAAAGGTAAGCCAATTAAGGTAGATGCTGCATTTTGCGCTTATAATAATTGGGGTGAATCCATCGCGGATCATACCAAGTTGATCCTTGTTGGGGTGAGCTGGAACAAGAATCTATACAAAAGGGTTATCGGTGTAGATAGTAAAACAGGGGCCCGTGAAATCCAAAAGGCGGGGTATGCCACCGATCCAAAATACGCAGATAAATTAATTTCGATTATGGGCACGTATAACCTGTATCAATACGATAACGTGAAGGATGAAAAAGAAAAGGTGGACAAGGTCCATGTAATTGCCTATGGGAATAAGATCAAAGATGGGCTGCTGATCGATGGTACGGTCTATGTGCCCCTAAGAGCAATAGGCATCAGGGGATAAGATTTTATGGGACAATAAAAAAACGGCTACAATAGCAAAGTAACACGCAGAGAGCCTATCGGCTTATATGCTGGTAGGTTTTTTTTGCTTTATCATAACTGTATTAGCCAGCTCACACTGGTAAATAAAATACAAGAAGACCCTACCAAAAAAAATGATGTAGGGTCTTTTTATTATTACAAACTTTAAATTGTTGTTCGATACTCAAATTTATATCTTTCATTTGGATTATAATCGTTTGGCCCAACAGGCATTACTCTGTAATAAACCTTTTCTCCAGCCCTAACAGATCCACTATGATATTCTTGTAATCCAGCTCCGTTTTGGTTTAAATATTGGATCGAAATGATATTGTCAGAATAATCAGTTCTTACATATTGGAGTTGCAGATCCAACCCAAACGGAGGAGACAACAATACATAGTAATTTCTGTCCCATGATCCAAATGAATTATCAATAACATACCAATCTTCGTCAGTTAAACTCTCTAATGGTACCCACGATTGAAAGTAATCCCCGGTACCATTCTGGTGCATGACTTCAGCTGTTCTCATTGTATCTCCATAACCGTATTGCGCAAACGCAGAACTTGATCCAAAGGCCATTAAACAAGCAGTCAATGCGATTGATGCTGATAATTTCTTTAATCTTTTCATATTTCAAGCCTCCCAATTATAACAGAATTTGATATGGATGTTAGCGTGTGTGAAATATCAAGATGTAAAAGAATATCAGAGACCGGTTGGCCAACCTTGATTTAACCGTAACACACATATAACTTCCGAGTATATAGTAATTTTGGATTATTTTAGGATAATATGCGCAATGATGGATATTTCATCTTGTTGATTTATAGATGTATTTGTCAAAGGAAGTTAGTTTTTGTATGTTACAGGGATAATATGGTATACCATAGATGATATGAAAAAAACAAAGCAAAACACTGGCCTCCTGAGAATCTGGAGAAGGTTATGGAAGTGCTAGGCATTGAAGATATAACCGATCTGATTGAATACGAAAAGGATACGGAGTAATGAGTATCTTCAGGCTGTCGAGACTATCTCGACAGCCTGAAAAACAGTATAAACTATATTGAATTCAAAAATGTAAAAAGATGTTGCCCCCAAAATGTCCCCTGGATTGTCCCGAAATTTAAATAAAGAATGCAAAGGTATGAAAAGATCACACGACATACCGCGTTCCGGTACAAACAGGCTTTTTTCTTTCGGAATGTGACCCTTAAGGACAGACTGCACACAGATGCGTCAAGTTGGTCCGCGGAATTGGAATATCTGGACGGGCAGTTCACGGATGAAATATGGGCAATGATTATGACCTTACCCAGGAAGTTCAGGGAGGTGTTGATCCTGGATATTTACTATGAGATGTCAATAAATCAGATTGCGGAGTTCCTTAACCTAGCGGCGGGTACCGTAAAATCAAGACTGTATCGGGCAAGGAAAAAAGTACAGAACCTGTTGAAGGAGAATGGCGATGAATGAGGATAAACCAGACTGGTATTCCCGGGCTAAAAAAGCTCCCTTTTCAGATGAAAAGTTCACATCTGAAATGAAAAAAAACGTGCATAGGTCCGTGATTTTCACCGACAGCAAGCCTAAACGTCGAAAGCACTTACAAGTTGGATTTGCTGGAGGGTTAATGCTTCTGATTATTTTAATTGCCTTTCAATTACCTTTTGGCAGAGAGGAACAACAGAGAGCAGGGACTTTACCTCCTGGTACGGAAGAGACAATCCGGGCACAAGGCGTAACGGATGAAGGAAGGTTAAGGGTTATTGCAGTTGGACAGGAAAAAATAACGACATTGGGAGCACCGAGCTGCTTCGGTATCGAAACGGATATGTCGTTTACCGGAAACTACAGCGTACAGTATAGTACTAACCAAGTTACAAATGAAGTAACTACGCTGGGGGATCTTACTTTTATTCAACCAACATCTGCTCCGGTTGATATGATTCGCCTGCCGTTTCAAGCTGCCGATGTATTTATACTCGCACCGCAATATAGGGACTGTCATGGTATACAAATCTATGCGTTCGCAGTGGAGCATGAAACGGGTAAAGCCGTCCAGCTCCGATTTCAGGATGAATCCTTGGTATCCTACTTTTCATATTATAGACCAGGTACTACTCCCATGGTAAAAGATAATAAGCTTGTTCTAGAGTCCACGGAGGGTCCGGGCGGGGAAGGTTCGCCGGATTATAAACCCAAACGGATGTATCGACTAGATCTTAAACAAGGCATTATGGAGCAGGCAAACTAGCTATGATCCAGCTTCGTGATCTATATAGAAAAAGCAAAGAGGTTACCATCCAATTAAGGGAGGTAACCTATTCTTCATAGATAGATATATGAAATTAGTGGACATCCCGGAAGAGTCCGATTACTTTACCGAGAATCGTAACATGGTTCAGGCGCAGTGGCTCGTAGGTAGGATTCTCCGGTTGCAATCGTACATGATCCTTCTCCTTATAGAAGGTCTTCACAGTTGCTTCGTCTTCCTCTGTCATCGCTACGACAATGTCGCCATTGTCTGCAGTTTGCTGCTGGCGAACAATGACATAGTCGCCGCTGTGAATGCCGGCTTCGATCATACTGTCACCAATAACCGACAACATGAATACCTTATCGTCGCCTACATAATGCTGCGGGAGTGGGAAGTAATCCTCAATGTTCTCCATGGCTGTAATAGGAACACCTGCAGTGACTTTTCCGACAACAGGCACTCTGGCAATGGTGTGAGTAAACAGGCTTGCGCTTTCGGACTCTTCTTGGCCAAGCAGTTCGATTGCTCTTGGTTTCGTAGGGTCACGGCGTATGAGGCCTTTCTTCTCCAAGCGGTCAAGATGTCCATGGACCGTTGAACTGGAAGCTAGTCCGACAGCCTCGCCGATTTCCCGGACAGAAGGCGGGTAACCCTTGCTACGAACTTCGTTGCGGATAAACTCTAAGATCGCCAGCTGGCGGCTGGATATTTTCGACATGCCGTATCAACCCCATTTAGTAACGTTTGGGAAAATTATAACATAGAACTTCCGTTCGTACAAACATAAGTTCTAAATAAAAATAGAACAAACGTTCTTTTTGGTATTGAATCAAACAAGTGTTCGTGTTAATATAAATCCATAAGAGAACACTTGTTTGGGAGATGATGATTCCATGTTGAAATACAGTACATACCGTAGCATTTATGAGAACGTTCCAGTGCAAACGAAGTCCTCGGAGACTTGGATCGATCAATTGAAGTCCAGAATGGCATCCATTCCTTTTATAAAGCTTTTATTCGTTATGTTAATCGTAGCATCCTGCTGGACAGGTGCATATTCCGTTTTTGCCGGGGGGGTGGATAAACCCACTGGGGAGAAGCAGGTTATTGTTCAATATGGCGATAGTTTGTGGCGGATTGCTTCCCTTCATAAACCGACAGATATGGATACGCGAGTATACCTGGATAGCATCCGAAGAATGAATGGATTGAAGGGTCCGGATATACAGGCAGGTGAGGTGTTGTCTTTACCGGTCTGGTAATGGGTTGACACTACGAGAAACTCTTTCCTTATATATGTCCCTATTTCTCGCTTCATATTTGTAGGCTTGCCTGACGATGTGATTTCACGCAGTATAAGCGTGTTTATAATAGAAGAGTATTGATTTCTTAACATAGAGGACCATTTATAGGCATCATATGTTCATATTGCTCTTCTGTCAAGAAAGTGGACACCTTTAGAAGTTAAGCTGCATTCTCGTAGTAGAGCTGTT
>NZ_PDHM01000014.1 GCF_002573715.1 Paenibacillus sp. EZ-K15
TCGTTTGTCTTAGTAGGTTTATTATTACTACAAGTTTAAGAGGTGTCCACTTTTTATTCTAGGTGCATTATGGCAATTATATTTGTTACGGGCTTATCAGGTGTAGGTAAATCAAGTGTAATAGAACAATTAAAGAAAGAAGGGTACAACGTAGTTGATACTGACTACGGCTACATTAAGGAAATAAAGAATGAGGAAATCGAAGAAATTATTTGGGATGAAGAAAAAATAATTCAATTGTTGGAGAAGAGTAAGCAATCACACTTATTTATTTCAGGCACTTATTCAAATCAAGGGAAATTTTATAAACACTTTGACTATGTCGTTCTTCTGAAGGCTGAACTGAACGTAATGCTTGATAGGATAACTAATAGAACCTCAAATAATTATGGTAAGAGTCCAAAACAAAGGGCAAAGGTAATAGATAGTTTTGAAAATGTATTACCATTATTGGAAAAAGGCTCGGATATTATTATTGACACTACGCGTAACGATATTGACGTAGTTTGTAAACGACTAAAAGAATTATTATAAGCATCTTTATGCTGTTAATAAACGATGATATTTGAATTGTACAAGTATTCCGAAGAAGGCACTGACATCCTATAACCATGCATTCACGCTGCGGGCTGGCTCAGCCATCCCTTGGTCGCCAGAAGTTTGAGACGAGACGGTAGGCGAATTCAGGCGACAACCCCGCACCACCTAACCGCGTCGCGGCCGCCTTTGGGGCTTAAAGTGGTGGGGGTTCGTGAATGCGGGAACGTTAGCTGAAATTACTGGCTTAAAGGATGTTATTTCAATGAAGATAGTAAATATCTCAGAAAATGAGTATAGTTTAACTGATATTAATATCAAGGACATACATAGACAGAAGTATTGCGTGTTCGATTTAGAAGCAACTGGACCCAATGAAAATGAGGATAATATAACTCAAATTGGAGCTATTTTAATAGATAGTTCAGGAAGAATTGAAAAGACGTTTGATACGTTAATAAGACCTTTAAAACCTATACCTGAAATAATTGAACGCTTAACAGGGATTAGCAATAGGGATATAGAAAAAGCCCCGATGTTATCAGGAATTTATGAGGATTTTAGTCACTTTTGTCAAGATGCAATACTGGTTACTCAAGCGGGTTACGAATATGATTGGCCCCTCTTAGTAAATGAATGCAGAAGAAATGCTCTCCCTATGTTGACCAATCAATTGCTCGATACTAAAGCATTATTTACGTATTTACATCCTGAGATAAATGACATTGTTTCAACTAACTTTCTGATTAAACATTATACTATTGAGGATTCGGACATTAGGCGTCATAGTGCAATAGGGGATTGCGAATTGATTCGAAGAATATTTCTAGAACTATTAAAAGAGTATAGAATAAATGAAATTGATGAAATAAATATTGAGAAACCTATAATAATAAAGAAAGTTAAACTGCAAAAGCTATTATAGTATTTCAAAGAAGTCAGTAACTTCAGCTAACATAATATTCACGCTGCGGGCCGACTGACGTCGTCCCTTGGTCCGCCCGAGGCATTTCGAGGAGGATGGATCAGGCGGACAACCCTGCGAGGCTAACTGCGCAAGCGCAGCCGGCGACGTTGTCGCCTTAAGCCTCTCGGGTTCGTGAATACGGGAACGTTATGTGAAATTCAGCAAAAAATACAAACCTACTATAAAACATTACGAAAATGATTTCATCTAAAAAAGTAATTAAGTAAATAGTTGTTAGGGGGACCAAGGTGTCACAATTAGTAACCACAGATCATTTCAATAGCCTTGATGAAGATATTAAATATTACTGCTCCAAAATTTACTCAAATGACATTTCAAACGAAGAAGAATTCTTAAGTGTTTTAAGTAGAATAAACGTCACTAATTTGATTCCTTTAAGAGATGTTAATCGTGGATTCATTAGTGAAATTGTTGGACATGATTTAGTTATTAAAAAGTTCAATGATAAAGGTAAATATGATAGCGATATTATTGCATTGAATAGTCTTCAGAATTTGAACTGTATTCCAAGAATTTACTGTTACAGGGAAAAGTCTTTTCTTGTGATGGAAAAGGCAAAAGGAATCAGCTTAATAGATATTGTAGAATACAAAATTGAAGTTGATCATAATCAAATTATATCTTCATATAAAAACGCATATTTGCAAGTTTTAAATAGAGGATGGCAAGATTTTGATTTAAAGCTTGAACATATATATTGGGATATAACAAGCGAAAGGATAATGTTTATAGATTTTGGGCAGTATGGAAAACTTGAAAAGAGTAATCTATACATTGAGAATGCTTTAAATGTGGGTATTAGTAAGGTCATGTGTGATTTTAATCTGAGCTAATGATTTTTGTAATTCAAGGAAGCGCTGAACATCACATAACACCGCATTCAACGCTTCGGGCCGAGCAGGCTCGACCCTTCGTCCGGAAGAGGAATTTCGTAGAAGCAGACTCACCGGACACATTCAACCGGCTAAGTGGCGGAGCCACCTGGACTACGGTCCTTAAGCCCCTTGAACGTCGTGAATGCAAACCGTTACATGAAAGAATTGCTGATAGTACATGACTACTCAGAGAAGCGCTTGAGAAATTAGAAAAGGTTCAAGATGTCTTGAACCCTGAAAAAATGTAAAAAATCTATATGACTTTCTATTTAAGAAGAGTTTGTAATTACTTCTTCTTAGATTTTGCTTGAGACAATGCAGAACCAGCAACAGACTTAGAACTTGCACCAAATCGTCCATCTTGAAGGATTTTTGAAGCAGTAGAAGCAACTTTAGGTGAAGTAATTTTGTTGGAACTTTTTTTAACCATTTTGACTACCTCCTTCCTTTATTAATTCTATATATAGTTGTTATTTATGTCTGTTCTCATTTTGTTCGTACTATATATTGATTAAATGATACCAGGGATTTTTTGGTGAGTCAACTGAAATGATTCTGATATTTGAGATAAGTAAAAATATATAAAGAATGGAATAAGAAGTTGTAAGAAAACTCGGAGAAGGCAATTCCTTCAGATAACATTGTATCTACGCTGCGGGCTTTGCCCTTGGTTCACTAGAAGTAATAAGCAGAGGAGTGAATCCAGTTCACAACCCTGTGAGGCTAAGTCCATCGGACCCGGTCGCGTGGGCTCCCTTAAGCCACTCGGGTTCGTAGATACATCAACGTTATATGAAACCGATGTAAAGAAATAGGTAGGTGTATCAATGAATTTAGATTATGAAGATCGATTTCTTTCAGTTCTTAGAAATCAGATGGAAATTAAGGCCCTAGAGATGTGGCTGTATGAGCATGTTGAAAAGCTGGAGGAATCTTTAGGTAGAGATATGTGTTTCAAATTACTTGATCTTAACTATAAATCAAAATTTGTAATAGATGAGCTTGAACCTATATTAGTTAAGATATTGGGTTTTGACTCAGTTGAAGATTTTATTATCAGAGATCTTTTGATTCGACTTATGCAAACAAATGATGACGATGAGTTTATAAATATATGTAGGAGTATTTATCATGAGTATTGTAATGGATATAACTTTTTCAGATTAATGGCTCTTAAATACATAGTTTATGATTATGATTTTCAATTACATGACCCTGTTGCAAAAGCTGATTTTTTACTGAATAATCGAGCGGAATTTATTGAAGAAGGAAAGAGACTTTTAAGGTTTTTTGACTCCGGAGCGTTAAAAATATTTGACATTAAACAGTACATTGATTTAAGAACTAAAAATGAAAAAATAGAAGAAGATTATTGGAAGTAGTTCTAGGAGACATCGGCATCATATAACAATATGTTCACGCATCGGGGGCAAGCCCCGCTCGGTCCGGGAGGAACAGTCGGGGAAGTGAATGCCGGGACACATCCGACATACGTCGGACGTCGTGAACACGAGAACGTTATACGACAGAACTTTGAGAAAGCATTTTTAAAATTGAGAAGAAGGTGAATGTAATGAACCAAGACGCTATATTTGATTCAGAAAGAAAGTATAGATATTTATTGACTAGAGAATGGGATACAAATCTACCAAAGTTATTGTACATAATGTTAAACCCAAGTATTGCAAATGAAGTTTCAGAGGATCGGACTTCAAAACAATGCCTATATTTTGCAAATAAATTTCAATACGGTTCACTCGAAATAGTCAATCTTTATAGTTTAATATCAACTGATCCAAAAGGGCTAAAAAAATCGTTAATAGATCCTGTAGGTTCTGAGACGGACAAACACATCAGAGAAGCCGCGTTAAGAGCTGATCGAGTGATCGTAGCATGGGGAGAAAAACACTTCTTCAATAAACGCGATAAACAAGTAATAGAATTATTGAGAAAGGAAGAAGTTGAACTATTTTGTTTGAAAATGGCTAAGACTGGCCATCCAAGACACCCTTCAAGACTTGGGCATGACATAGAAGAATTGATTAGATTTGGATGAGCATTCAGGTAGCAAGTTCCATCGTATAACATAATATTCACGCTGCGGGCATACGCCCTTGGTCCGACATTCGTCGGACACCCAGCATACGCTGGGACGTGAATACAGAAACGTTAGCCGAAAGAAGTTCTTAGTTTAGGAGGAGTCTATATGATACTAGAAAAAGTTATAAATAGAATTGTAATACAAAGTGAATATAAGGATTTTGTTGAAAAGTATATAGATCATATCCTTACCGAATTTAAAGGTAAGATTCATAGCATTTATATGTGTGGCTCGATTCCAAAAGGAACCGCTAAACCTTTTAAGTCAGATGCGGACTTTACTATTGTATGTGTAAATCCCAAAGATATTGATTACGAAAGATTGTCAAATATTAAAGACAGGCTTTTGAAAGAATATCCAGTAGTAACTAAGATTGATACGATAATTTGCTCGATTGACGATGTATTAAGTAAACCGAATGAGTGGGGTTTTTGGGTTAAGATAATTTGTGTTTGCCTATATGGTCATGACATTGGTGAAAAAGTACCACCGATAATTATTTCTCCAGAGTTCATTTTAGACTTAAATACAGAGACCAAGGAGGAAGTAGATTGTATACATAGTTTACTTTCTAAAGCTAGTGATAACACAATGAAAACTAGATATATTAAAGGTTATTCTAAGAGATTAATTCGTGCATTATACTCTTTGGTTTTAGAAGATACAGGTGTATGGCAAGATGACATTATTAAGATGAAGAATGCCATATTAAACTATTGCGAGATTGACTCCGCTTTAGTTGATTATCTGTATGCTTGTTACTTGGATAGTAGTGTACTTGTTGAAGAGTTTCTGGGAATTGCAGATGAAGTATATAGCTATTTTGAGAACGCCTTAAATACAATGGCTGCTTCCAGAAATTCATTCGGCTAACACCATATTGACGCTCCGGGTCACTCTGAGAAACGAGTGACCACATCCAGCCCCCTAAGCCCGTCGGGACGTCACTGCATTAGGTGTTCGGCAAGCCTCACAACTATAAGCAGCGACTCTAAGAGGCCAGGACGTCGTCAATACAAAACGTTATACGAAATCATCTCATAGAAAAGCATTTTACCAAAGGGAGATCAAAAATGAATTCTGAAAATTTTTCATGGACAGAAGTCTACTCGTCTTGGAAATATTTTGTTGAAAATTATAGCTATAAATCTATTAAAGACCCGATCTTCAAACAAGTTCAAATACAAGCACAATCGAATCCTAATCTTAACATTGGAACTGGAATAATAGATTGGTGGCCGACTAATGAAATTGAATATAGAACAAAAAAGTTAAATGATAGAGGTATCCTAGGTGCTGATTGGGATACGGTAGTAGGTTTTAACCGAACTGCTGAGATGTTATGGGAAAACAAAGAAAATAATGAAAAACAAGCTCTGATTTGGATTGCTGCTGGATTGAATGAAGTATTAACTCATCTCCCAGAAGAATGGAGAGGAAACTCGTATAGATTTATCTACGAAACTAAATTGAATATTATGAAAGAATTTAAAGATAGAAATATGTGGTCATGGCACGCCTCGACCAAGAATTTCTTGCCTGTCAAAGTTAATAAATTCATGCAATTATATTCTGCCCCGATGGAGATATATAACTTAATAAATATCATAGCTATCGATAATGCTTTTTCAAGAAATGCATGGACATTAGTGCATGTTTCTCGAGAAGAAGATGACTCCGTATAACATAATATTCACGCTGCGGGCATACGCCCTTGGTCCGACATTCAGCCGGACACTCAGCATGGGCTGAGTCGTGAATATTGAAACGTTATATGACAATGCGATTATAGAATTTAAAGGAGGGAACTCGTGATGACAAATAAAGAATACAAAGAGCTAGTAGAAGCTAAGTATGGTAAGTCCTTAAAAGAAGTAATGTATGAATTGTGTGTGGATAGAAGATTAGATAAATGGGACGGAGCTAAAATATTAGACGTGCCTGAAAAAACATTTGTCGCTTGGAGAACCCAATTTCGTTTTGGTCCTGATCAATTAAGATATGATCATGCTGTAAAGATGAGGATTGAAAGAATCAGTGAGTATAAAGAGCAATTGGAAAACATAAATCTACGAAGAAAATTTACACATAATAAAGATAAATCCTTAAAAGGATTTCGAGAGCTAATTGAAAGGAAAATGGAACTGGAGAAGCTAAGAAGAACTTTATTAGAAGAAGAGGATTCGTTTAGTGATATGTCTGTTCTAATGAGAATTGGAATGCTTGAAGGTGTGCTAGACTATCTAGATGAGTATGAAAAGCATGAGGAGAATATAGAAGCTCGTTTTCTTAAAGAAGTAGAGATGATGGAGTTATTTTTAAACAGAGAAGTCTAATACAAGTAACTCAAGGCACCGACATATAACAGTACATTCACACTTCGGACAAGTCTCGGTCCGGCAGATGAGTTTCTAGGAAGTAGATGCAGCCGGACACACCCGGGCGTCGTGAATACAGGAACGTTATACGACAGAATCATAAACAATAGAAAAGAAAGAGGATCATATGATCCTCTAAATGCTAGAGTTTTGCAATTCACTAAAGAGTTGTAGAGCGTCTTTGAAACCTTGTATGTAGATACTTCTTTCTAAGATGGATTGGAGAGAAATTTGAGCGTCTTCGTATAGAAAAACCGTATGTTGAAGTTGATCGGGCAAAGCATCACGAAGTGTTTTAAAGTATTGATCTGCCTCCGCAGAAAGCTGATTGTATTCCGCATGACATTCCAAAAGCCCAGTATAGAGTAATTCTAGACGTATTCTTATAAGTGGTTCTGTTAGCGATTCTAATGTATTAACCATATCATATTCCTCCTTGTGATTAACTCTATAGAGTTATTGTATAACCTTATAAAGTTAATTGCAAGGTGAATATTTGACTTTATAGAGTTAAAACTTCGCTTTTTGTTGATGATTATTAATGTGGAAGATAAGATAGAGCTATGGAGGGAAAACGATGAACGTAATCAAGTGTAATATACGAGAACTCATGGCAGAACATCGAATAGATGATATAACCGAATTGATGGTGAGATCAGGTTTAAGTCGTAACTCAATCAACAAGTTATATAGGGAGACGAATATAGAAACAACAAAATTAGAAACACTTTTCAAGTTGTGTGATACGTTTAATTGTAAGTTGTCTGATTTGATCGAATATGTACCAAAAGAAAATAAATAATGACAGCCGCTTCGAGAAGAGATTCCGTCGTATAACAAAATATTCAAGCTGCGGCTCCGTTGGAGCCTTGGTCTGCTGGAAGGATTCCGATGAGGCATTTCAGCAGACAACCCCTTTGGGGTTCGTGAATACAGAAACGTTATCTGAAAGGCACGCAATTGACAAAATTAAAGGAGTAATTATCATTATTAACTTACATGAACTCGAAAAAACGATAAAGAAAGATAAAATTGAAAGCTGTGTTGTTTATGAAGGCGGCGCAACTTTATTTGAGTATTATAGAAATCGGAAAATGAAAGATAAACAACACAAAATAAATTCAGTTACAAAGAGTGTTATGTCTGCATTGTATGGAATTGCAATTCAACAGGGGTATATTGATAATGAGGATGTTCCGATTTCTAGTTATTTCAGTGAAATCGATGATACAAAAAAAGAGATTACAATTAAACATCTATTAACGATGTCCTCGGGTTTGAGATGGCCTGGAAATGAAGCTATGATTCCAACAAAGAATTGGGTTAAGTTCATTCTTGAACAACCTGTTGAAACAGAACCTGGAAAGCAAATGAAGTATAGTTGTGGTAATTCGCATTTACTTAGCGCTATATTACAGAAGGCAACTAAAATGAACACAGTGGATTTTGCTAAAAAGAATTTATTTTTGCCTTTAGGTATTCATGATTTCAATTGGTATCAAGATGCTAAGGGCATTGCAATAGGTGGATTTGGTTTGACAATGAAGATAGAGGATATGTTGAAATTTGGGGTCCTATATTTACAAAACGGAGAATGGAATTCGAAGCAGATGATTCCTACTAAATGGATTAAAAAATCAACAAATAGTAATTCTGTAGCAGAATCTTCGTATGGATATCATTGGTGGATAATGAATAGTAAGGCTTTAGACTGTGAAGAAGATAAGACATACTATGCTATGGGCATGGGGGGCATGAAAGGGCAATATATATTTGTTAATCAAGAAAGACGATTAGTTACCGTATTTACAAGCAACTTATCTAATAATACCTCAAGTCCAATACAATATTTTCAGAATTATATATTAAATAAGGGATAGATCAGTTTATTCAGAGAAGGCGTGCCAATCAGATAACAACGTATCTACGCTGCGGGCTTTGCCCTTGGTTCGCATGAAGAGGTAGGCAGAGAAGTGGATTCGGCTCACAACCCTGCGAGGCTAAGTCCATCGGACCCGGTCGCGTGCGCTCCCTTAAGCCTCTCGGGTTCGTAGATACAACAACATTATAAGAAATCGGTGAAAATGATAAGGAGCAGAAAACATGAAATGCCCTCACTGTAACAACGAATTA
>NZ_PDHM01000035.1 GCF_002573715.1 Paenibacillus sp. EZ-K15
ATAACGTTCTTGTATTCACGAAGCCGAGAACCTTAAGGGACAGAGTCCCGGCCGCGACGCGGTTAGGTTCGCAGAGATTGTCTACCTGACCCTCTCCTCGAAATGCCTCGGGCAGACCAAGGGAGTGGAGCGACCACAGCGTGAATACTTTGTTATAAGATGTTGGTGGCTTCTTCGACTATACTTTCAAATTCTTCTTATTACTGACTATGATTTATTAAATGAGCAATTTCTTTAACTCTTTCCATTGTAATTCCTTCTCTTTGTTCAACCGCAAGTGGATGATTCGTTTGTTCTAATTCTATTAACGGAACAGCACCAACTTCTTGCGTATGTACCATTGTCTTTAACGATAATGTAGTTAATGGATATATTGAAAGTTCAGTCGATAGCCATCCAAAATAAGGTTTTTCATTCTCTCTTCCTTCAACGTGCAATAATTCATTAGATTTCAAAAAGTTTTCCTCACTAAGAGTAACCCAAACACTCCATATAAATCTCTCTTTATTATCAATTATTGGTATTTCAATATGTCCTCTAATAAAAAAATGTTGTTCATCAATTACACAAAAATCTCTAATTAATTCTGTTCTTTTCTCCTCTGGTACAGTGTAAAAATAATATGGTGCTTCAATTCCGTAACATAAAGGAAGTTCATTTAATTCGTTGTTACAGTGAGGGCATTTCATGTTTTCTGCTCCTTATCATTTTCACCGATTTCTTATAA
>NZ_PDHM01000002.1 GCF_002573715.1 Paenibacillus sp. EZ-K15
CTTGGACCGAAGGGTCCCGGGAGAGTAGGACGTCGCCAAGCGAACAACCATAAAGACCGTTATCGAGTGATCGATGACGGTCTTTTCCTATATTCAATAACATGTATTTATGGAATCGAGACTATCTCGTACCAGGTTGGGTGATACTAAACGACAGCTATTCATTGAACCTCTAGGAAATGCCTTAAGGGATTGGCATATTGGCAGACGAGGCTTAAACGTGGGTGATTCTCCATTTAATAGAAGAAACTCAGTCCGTTTGTCCATTCCTAAGGGACAGGATAACGCGCTGGATGGATACTTGCGAACTTCAGGCAAAGGGCGAATTTCAATCCTTGACAGCCTATGGGCCCTTTGCTAAGATGGCAATAATATATTTCTGAAAATACTTGAAAATGCCGTCCGGTCCAGCTCTGACAGTAGTTGTAGTCCGCAGGAAGACGACAAAAAGGAGGAATAACCCAGGTGTGGGAAGATAAGTTTAGCAAGGAAGGCTTCACTTTTGACGATGTATTGTTGGTTCCTAGAAAATCCGAGGTACTTCCAAAAGAAGTGGATGTTAGCACCAAATTGAGCGAGCATGTGAAATTAAACATCCCGCTCATCAGTGCTGGGATGGACACCGTAACGGAAGCTCCTTTGGCAATTGCCATTGCTAGAGAAGGCGGAATCGGCATTATTCATAAAAATATGACCGTTGAGCAACAGGCAGAAGAGGTAGATCGGGTTAAACGCTCGGAAAGTGGTGTTATTACGAATCCTTTCTCCCTCCATGCTAATCATCTTGTATCCGATGCAGAGGAGCTCATGGGTAAGTTCCGGATTTCCGGTGTACCGATCGTAGATGAGAACAATAAGCTGATCGGGATTTTGACGAATCGTGATCTTCGTTTTGTTCATGACTACAATACGGTAATCAGTGAAGTGATGACCAGCGAGAATCTGGTGACAGCTCCGGTCGGAACGACTCTTCAAGATGCCGAAATGATTCTGCAGAAGCATAAGATTGAGAAGTTGCCTTTGGTAGACGATGATAATGTTCTTAAAGGACTTATCACCATTAAAGACATTGAGAAAGCGATTCAGTTCCCTAGAGCAGCGAAGGACGCCCAGGGTCGCCTGCTTGTAGGTGCAGCGATCGGAATCTCCAAGGATACCTTCGAAAGAGCAGAGGCGCTTGTGAAAGCTGGCGTAGACGTCATTACCGTTGACTCTGCCCATGGTCATCACATCAATATCATTGACTCCGTTCGCAAACTGCGCGAAGTGTATCCGGATTTGACGATTATCGCTGGTAACGTGGCTACAGGTGAGGGCACAAGAGAGCTTATCGAAGCCGGTGCATCCGTCGTTAAAGTCGGAATTGGGCCTGGATCGATCTGTACGACCCGTGTCATTGCCGGGATTGGCGTACCGCAAATCACAGCAATTTATGACTGTGCAACGGTTGCTAAGGAGTACGGAGTCCCGATTATCGCAGATGGCGGTATCAAATACTCAGGCGAAATTACGAAGGCGATCGCAGCCGGTGCAAATGCCGTTATGCTGGGCAGCATGTTTGCTGGTACGGAGGAGAGCCCAGGCGAAGCTGAGATCTATCAAGGACGCCGTTTCAAGGCTTACCGCGGTATGGGTTCCCTTGCTGCCATGAAACAAGGCAGTAAAGATCGTTATTTCCAAGATGACGACAAGAAATTGGTCCCGGAAGGTATCGAGGGTCGTGTTGCTTACAAAGGGCCTTTGGCAGATACCATCCATCAGCTGATCGGTGGATTGCGCTCCGGCATGGGTTATTGTGGTACGCAAAACCTGGAGGAACTACGGACGGACACCCAGTTTATCCGTATCTCTGGCGCAGGACTTCGCGAGAGCCATCCGCATGATATCCAAATTACCAAAGAAGCACCTAACTATTCCTTGTAATTCATTCGAAAGAACAAGGATAAACAATATATGTCATTTATTTCCTGGACAGGCTGGATGAAATTCATCTAGCTTGTCTTTTTTTGATACCCCCCCTATGATAGAATAGAACAAGTTAATGACTTATTGAGAATTAGAGGGGAGTAGTTCCATTGATAGACACGTCTGTAAAGAAGAATAAGCGGCAACGCATTCAAAGAACGTTGGCATCCTTGATGCTGTTTAATATACTTTGTTTCTCTGCTGCACCTGCGGTTTCACTCGCGGCACCTAATATGCTGGCAACAGCGGATACAACGAACGCCACAGAGGACAAAGCGACAACCGAGAAGGCGACAACAAATAATGCGAAGCCGGATAAAGTGCCATCGATTGATCAGCTTGGACTGGAAGTAAGCTCTGCCGTACTGATAGAGCCATCAACAGGACAGGTCCTACTATCCGTTAATGCTGATGAGGCATTACCACCGGCGAGCATGACGAAGATGATGACGGAATATATCGTGGCAGAAAAAGTAAAGCAAGGCGAATTAGCTTGGGATGACGAGGTTACTGTAAAAGAAAATGCAGCTAAAACGGTAGGCTCACGGATATTCTTGGCTGAGGGTGACCAACATACAGTGGAAGAGCTCTACATAGCTATGGCTGTTGGTTCAGCGAACGATGCTACGGTAGCATTGGCTGAACATGTGGCTGGTTCCGAAGAAGAGTTTGTTGCCATGATGAACGATACGGCGAAAAAGATGGGCTTGAAAACGGCTTTTTTCATCAATTCTACAGGCCTCAGCCGTGCGGATATGCCCGAGAAATATCGTCCTGAAGAGGATAAGGAAACGGTTATGTCGGCAATGGATACAGCTTTGCTTGCCAAATTTATCGTCGAGGATCACCCTGATTTTGCAAGATTTACAGCTATACAATCCCACAAATTCCGGGATCGGGATACGAATCCGATCATCAACTATAACTGGATGCTTGAAGCCAATAAAGATATTACCAACTTCAAGAAATATGCTTATGAAGGATTGGATGGTTTAAAAACAGGTCATACCAATGCGGCTAAGTATTGCTTCGCGGGCACCGCTGAGCGTGATGGCATGCGACTGATTAGTGTGGTCATGGGTACGAAATCCGAAGGAGCCCGTTTTGTAGAGTCCAAAAAAGTCCTTGATTACGGCTTTGACAACTTCGAAGTGAAGGAAGTTCAAACTGCCGGTGCAACCGTGCAAGGCTTTGAAAACGTCGAAGTAAAGAAGGGTAAAGGCAAGGAAGCTGCACTCGTAACCGATAAAGCAGTCACTTTTGTTGTACCTAAAGGCTCGACAGGCAAGAACATTACCTTTGAAGCCAAGCAGGACTCCTCCAGCTTGACAGCTCCTGTTGCTAAGGATACGAAGGTTGGTACGGTGACCTACACATATAAAATAGAAGGTATGAAGGACACCCAGACCGAAACGGTGAATCTAATCACCGCGGAGGAAGTTGAGAAGGCAGGCTGGTTCAGTTTGTTCCTGCGGGCGATTGGAGACTTTTTCGCCGATTTATTTGATTCCATCAAAAATCTTTTCTAACCGCCGATAAATTCCGAGTAAATGGGTTGTGTATTTGATTTTGATGCGGTAAAATATCAAGTTAGATTCATTGCAAGCATGCACCTATACAGGTACAGACTAGATCGCCAGGGAATGCTGTAATGGCGATGAGATACAACATATAATCGGGAGGCTAGGGGACATGGAAACAGGAACATCAACTGTAAAAAGAGGTATGGCGGAAATGCAAAAAGGCGGCGTCATTATGGACGTCATGAATGCGGAACAAGCGAAGATCGCTGAAGCTGCCGGTGCAACGGCAGTTATGGCGCTGGAGCGCGTTCCTTCCGATATTCGCGCTGCTGGGGGAGTAGCACGGATGGCTGACCCAACCATCGTTGAGGAAGTCATGAAAGTTGTATCCATTCCAGTTATGGCCAAAGCTCGTATCGGTCATTATGTCGAGGCGAAAGTGCTTGAATCTCTTGGCGTGGATTATCTCGACGAGAGTGAAGTGCTGACTCCGGCGGATGAAGTGTTCCATATCGATAAATGGGATTTCACGGTACCGTTCGTATGCGGTGCGAAGGACCTCGGTGAAGCGCTTCGTCGTATTGGTGAAGGTGCATCCATGCTCCGTACGAAAGGCGAGCCGGGAACAGGTAATATCGTGGAAGCCGTTCGCCATATGCGCCTCATCAACAGTCAAATCCGTAAAGTTCGTAACATGTCGAAGGACGAGCTGTATGCGGAAGCGAAGAACCTCGGTGTTTCCTATGACCTCCTGAAGGGCATTCATGAGACAGGCAAGCTGCCTGTCGTTAACTTTGCAGCTGGCGGTGTGGCAACACCTGCAGATGCCGCATTGATGATGCATTTAGGCGCTGACGGGGTCTTTGTTGGATCCGGTATTTTCAAATCGGACAGCCCTGAGAAGTTCGCTCGTGCGATTGTTGAGGCGACTACGCATTATGATGATTATAAATTGATTGCTGAAGTATCCAAGAACCTGGGTACTCCGATGAAAGGCATCGAGATATCCAAGCTTAGTCCAGCTGAGCGCATGCAGGATCGCGGCTGGTAAGAGAGAAGGGGTAACATGAAGGTCGGCGTACTGGCACTTCAGGGTGCCGTTGCAGAGCATATACGGAGCATTACGCTTGCTGGTGCCGAGGGGGTGCTGATTAAGAAGGTCGAGCAGTTGGACGGCATTGACGGCTTGATCATCCCTGGCGGCGAGAGCACCACCATCGGCAAGCTGATGCGCAAGTATGATTTTATGGATCCGATTCGTCAGTTCTCAGCCCAGGGTAAACCGATATTCGGAACATGCGCCGGACTGATCGTGCTGGCTGAGCGAATTCAAGGGGACGAAGAGGCTCACCTGAAGCTGATGGATATCACGGTGGCGCGGAATGCATTTGGACGTCAGCGTGAAAGCTTCGAGACCGATTTGCCTGTAAAAGGAATCGAGGAACCGGTACGGGCTGTCTTCATCCGTGCGCCGCTCATTCTGGAAGTGGGTGCGGGCGTTGAGGTCCTGTCCACTTATAAGGATGAGATCGTCACAGCCAGACAGGGGCATCTGCTCGCAGCTTCCTATCATCCGGAGCTGACGGACGATTATCGACTTCATCAATATTTTGTGGAGATGGTTCGATCCCAGTCTACGGCACCACAGACGTAATAGTTACAGTAGAAGACATCTTGACTCTTTGGCAGTATGTGGGAGTCAAGTTGTCTTTTTCGCTGAAATACAATAAGATGTATCGTATGAAATAACGTAAAATGCAGCCTTGTCCCAAGGCTTTTTATCAACATATAGGGCAGCTGCTTCGATATACTTGATGGATGTTTTACTTTAGGAGGGTTTCCCGTGTTAGACGTAAAAATATTGCGCAGCGAGTACAGTCGTGTAGAAGAAGCGCTGAAGAATCGAGGCAAATCGCTCGATCTGATTGCGGATTTTCCTAAGCTTGACGCCCGGCGCCGGGAATTGCTGCAGGAAAGCGAAAGTTTGAAGAATCGCCGCAACACCGTGTCGGCTGAAGTAGCCAAGCTGAAGAAGAATCGTGAGAATGCCGATGATCTGATTCTGGAAATGCGACAAGTGTCAGACCAGATTAAAGCGATGGATGAGGAAGTTCGTGAGCTGGAAGCCAGCATATCCGAGCTTACTTTGGCGATTCCGAATATCCCTCACGAGAGTGTGCCGGTTGGCGCTTCGGAGGAGGAGAACGTGGAAATCCGCCGCTGGTCGGAGCCAAAAGCTTTCGATTTCGAGCCTAAGGCCCACTGGGAGCTTGCTCAGAATCTGAGTATTTTGGATTTTGAAGCAGGTGCGAAGGTAACGGGTTCACGGTTTACGTTCTACAAAGGTTTGGGTGCTCGTCTTGAGCGGGCCTTGATCAGTTTTATGATGGATCTGCACAGCGACAAACACGGCTATGAGGAAATGCTGCCTCCATATATCGTCAACCGGGACAGCTTGTACGGAACAGGACAGCTGCCTAAATTCGAAGAGGATTTATTCAAAATTAGCGATACCGACTACTATCTGATCCCAACCGCTGAGGTTCCTGTGACGAACTACCATCGCGAGGAAATCTTAAATAGTGAGGATCTGCCTAAATATTACGTGGCGTACAGCTCATGTTTCCGTTCGGAAGCCGGCGCGGCAGGGCGTGACACACGGGGGCTCATTCGTCAGCATCAGTTCAACAAGGTTGAGATGGTGAAGATTGTACATCCGGAAACATCTTTTGAAGAGCTTGAGAAGATGACGGCCGATGCGGAGCGTGTGCTTCAGCTGCTGAATCTTCCTTATCGCGTCATGGCTCTCTGTACCGGGGATATGGGCTTTGGATCCATGAAGACATACGATCTGGAAGTTTGGCTTCCAGAGAGCGGCGTATATCGTGAAATCTCCTCATGTTCGAATATCGGGGACTTCCAGGCTCGCCGTGCCAACATTCGATTCCGTCCGGAACCGAAGAGCAAGCCGGAATTTGTCCACACTTTGAATGGTTCCGGGCTCGCAGTAGGCCGTACCGTCGCTGCGATTCTGGAGAACTATCAACAGGCTGACGGATCCATAGTTATTCCCGAAGTACTTCGCCCGTACATGGGGAATGTTAGTATCATCGAACAGAAAAAATGAGTTGATAAAATAGGTTGCCTTGTGGTATAATGATTTTTGCACGTGATTCATTTGCATGAATCATTACCACGTGGAGAGGTACCGAAGCGGTCATAACGGGGCGGTCTTGAAAACCGTTAGGGTGCAAGCCCACATGGGTTCGAATCCCATCCTCTCCGCCATACATATTCAAACGCAAACCGTTTCCTTTAAGGAATCGGTTTTTTTATTGCCTTTTTTACTAGAGGAATGCATGGAGTGTACTGTTCTTCAGTAGGTTTCTGCTTTATGGAGGCGGCTGTATAAAACATCCCCTGTTATCGCAATTTATAGAGAAGGGGAGGTGTGAACATGAACTCAGAACTGAATGTAGATCAGTCGACGCTGGTCAATGCCTGGCAGGAAAGGCTGTCCACCATATTAAAGCCGGGGGATCGCGCAGAAGTGGCAGCAGACGAAGGGGATCCGAACGCCATCCGCATTCACATTGATGCAGCAGGTCGCCAGGATTATTCGTTTGATTTTCAATGCACGTATGTGGATTCGCGGGAAGTGAAGGTCGATCTGGTCGATGTAGAGCGTGAGGGTGCGACGACGGATGAGCGTAATGAGAACATTCAGGGCATGGTGGGCGATTATACGCGCCATATTCATGAGTGTGCCCAAACGCTGCAGCAAATCACGCATCACTAGTCCATGAATGAGTGAGACAGTTTCCATACTGTCCTTCATGATATGGACATCAAAGGTAGGATAGGCGTAGGACATCGTTGTGATCCATGAAATGGAGGGCTATCAGATGAGCAAACCAAAGGCGATTCCGGTACCGGAAGCACAGGAGCAGCCGAAGCAGCGCAAGGATCATGACCGTGGCGGCCAGGAGCCGCTGTCAGGCTCGCACAGAGCGAAGATCCGTAAACAGGATGGACATTTCAATCCGGAGGGCTAGAAGCCTGTAGGAGCCAAATACGGAGAGGCTAGAAAGCAAGAATCGAGGGAACTTCCTGTATTTCGACAGGAAGTTCTTTTTTTCGTTCTGAAACCTTTTGCGTCCAACTTCCGTATTAGTGTTCAAGTATAATATTTTGGGGCCCCACCTTATTCGCATGTTAAGAAGTTTGAATTTAAGATGGATGGAAAAAGAAAGGAAATAAAATTTCAGTAAATATTCCAGAAAGTGTTTCTCATTTTGGTTAAATGGTTTATGATTAGAAGGTCTGTTATTTTTTTGACTGTTAGAGGGGAGAGAAATTTTAATGAACAAGAAGTTTGCAGCTATCATGCTGACACTGCTGCTCACAGTGACAGTTGTACTTTCCGGCTGCGCCAAAAAAGAAGAGCCTAAGGCAGCGATGACGAATGCTGCTACGAACGCGATGAAGATGACATCCTACGAAATGAAGAGTAAATTTGTCATTGAAGACCTTCAAGTTAACATACCTGCAGTTGAAGGCGATCCAAGCGTAACACAGGCAATGACGATGCTGAAGAATGCAGAGGTTACGCTGGACGGTATCTACCAAGCGGATCCAATGCAAACCGAGATGAACATGGGTATCAATCTGAAGGGTGACATGGCAATGTCCTTCAATATTGATATGGTGATGACGAAAGAGAAAATCTACGTTAAGATTCCAAGCATTCCAATGCTGCCATTCCCAGAGGACGTTGTTGGTAAGTTCCTCGTTATGGATATGAAAGAGCTTGCTGAGCAATCCGGTGAAACATTTAATCCGGAAAGCCTGGATACCGAGAAATCCCAAAAATTCGTAAACGAAATCCTTGAAGCTTTGCTGAGTGAATATGACCAAGCGAAATACTTCAAAGAGATCAATGTTAAAGATGCTGGCCTTCCAGAAGGCGTGGATGCCAAACAAGTTGTTCAATTCTTTGTAACCAATGATAACCTGAATGAAGCATTGGATATTATGGTAAACAAGGTTGCACCTAAGGTTGTTGACATTGCAGCTAAAGACGAGTACCGCGAATTGCTCGGTCTGACCCAAGAAGATATCGACGCTGCTAAAGCTGAAGTATCCAACGTTAACCAAGACGAATTCAAAGCGGGCTTGGAAGAGATGCAGAAGTATCTGAAGATCAACACTTTCAACATCAACACGGCTATCGATAAAAAGGATTTCCCTGCATATCAGGATGTTGTGTTGAACGTTGATTTCAATGATCCAGAAACGAATGAGAACGTGAAGTTGGCTGTGAAGGGTAGCACCCAATACAACAACATCAACGCTAAACAAGAGTTCAAAATCGGTATTCCAAAAGATGCTGATGTCATCACGATGGAGCAATTTGAGGAATCCATGAGCCAAATGGGCACTTATTAATATTATTCATCGCAGACAACAGAACCCGGCCATCATGGCCGGGTTTTTACGTTTCTATACATATTACTCTACAAAGATTATATTTTCCCGCGCAAACGTCGGAAGAACTGAGTGAGTAGTGATGCGCATTCTTCCTGCAGCACGCCTTCAACCACGTTAGTACGGTGATTAAAACGTGGTTCTTGAAGCAAATTCATCAGTGTGCCGGCACAGCCGGCTTTGGGATCGCTAGTGCCATAGATCAGCTGTGGGACCCGGGATTGGACGATAGCACCCGCACACATAGGACAGGGCTCCAGCGTCACGTACAATCGGCAGTCGAGCAGCCGCCATGCTCCAAGATGTTTGCTTGCCTCACGGATAGCCACCATCTCGGCATGGGCCGTCCCATCATAAGTCGTTTCACGCAAATTGTATCCACGGCCAATAACCTCATCACCCCGCACGATGACAGCGCCGATAGGAACTTCGCCGAGTTCTTCGGCTTTCCGTGCTTCTGCGATGGCTTCTCTCATCCAGCGTTCATGATTATCGTTATCCACAGTCAGTGGGTCTATTGAATTTGATATCAAACTAAAGTCTCCTTTCACAGCCCGTTAAAACCCTGTATTTATACCCAATGTTCAACGAACATTTATTCGTTTGTTAACATGTTGTGGACAGAATTGTGTATAACTAAAATATTATGCACAAAGTTATGCACATTATCCACAGATAAGTTGTGTATTTGTGCGCAATCTGTGGATACGTTGTTTGTTTTACCGGGAATGGCCTCTTATATTGTAAGGATTCCCTATTTCAATAGCAATGCGATTGTGGAAAAAAACCATATAGCCGTAAAGCCGCTTGTCTTTTCAAACGTTCGTGATCAAGGTATCATGAGGGTATTAGATTCGCAAGTCGTCTATGTGACAGCAGAAAGGTGAAGATGCCACTTGTCGATTAAGACGAAATTATCGATGATCATGTCCATATCGGTATTATTTATTCTTCTGCTCAACATTACGCTGAACTATTACACCACCCAGGAAAATTTGCAGCAGGATAGTGAAACCAAAATGGTGATGGCCGCTACTCAGATCGCCATCACGGTCCAGCAAACCGGCTTTAGTTCTGCATATGTGGATAATATATTCGGTGATATGCTGAAGGTAGCCGCGGTCAATGCGGCAAAAGCTTTGGATCCGGATATTAACAATATAACCAATCAGCAATTGGTGGAATTGAGTAAAGAGATCGGCGTCACCCACATATCACTATTGGTCCGGACGAATGATGATGTCGTTGTTGCCCGATCCTCCACTCCAGATGAAATCGGCCTTTCAACAAAGAACTGGGGGTACTGGCATACGGCTTTTCTGGAATTGTTCCAGTATGGTAAAGTCGTCTCCGTTACCGAGGGTCAGCGCGCCGATCATTTTTGGTCAGGACCGTTTGAGTTCTCCACATCCAATCCGGAATTCATTGATAAATGGGGATACTATTACGATAGCAAGCGCAATTATATTATTGATCCCTACATAAGGAATTCGAATATCAAGGACTTTGTGAAGATTACAAGTCCGGATACGGTTGTGAAGGAGACCTTGAAGTCGAATCCGCGAATATTGGAAGTAACAGGAATCAACCCTGAAACGTTTGGCAATGAATATATGAGAGAAGATGGAACGGATGATGTTCACCACAAGCTTCGCAATCGACCAATTACATTCGGCACCTACGACTATGGGAGCCTGGACCAAGATGCGGAAGCTGTGCAGAAGGCCGTTTCTACCGGCGATAATGTGGTGTTTGTCAGTACTATCAATAACAAGAAGGTGCTAAAAAGCTTCATCCCCATCGTAACCGAAAATAAACCGACCAGTGTCATCAGTGTCGTCATGGATTATGAAGCCATCTCTTCCGTGATGAGGGAGCAGATGATCAGTCTTGTGGCCATCTCATTGGTTTTATTGGAAATCGTGATATTCGGCAGTTATATTGTTGCGGGGTATTTTACCAAGCCGATTCAGGCCATCCTGGGGACGGTAAACGATGTGTCGGATGGTCACTTTGATCGAAGGCTGGAGGTAAGCAGCCGGGACGAGCTGGGGCAGCTTGCGGGTCGAATCAATGCGATGACACGTAATCTGGGCAACTATACGAGCCAGTTGAAGCAAATGGTCGATGAGAATCAGTCCGTTAAGGAATATCTGGAGTCGGTCATTAATCAGACAGCCGATGCCATTCATACAACCGATACCTATGAACGGGTTATTAGTGTGAATAAAGCGTTTGAGCAATTGTATGGTTGGAAAGCGAACGAAGTGGTTGGACGGAAGCCTGCACTTGTGCCTCCGGCCAAAGAGGAAGAAGAAAAGGAGCGCATCCGTCGCCTGCGGGCCGGGGAACGGCTTCCTCCGGTGGAGACGATCCGTCTTCACAAAGATGGAAGCACGATCGAGGTCAGTATTAGCACCTCGCTGGTGCATGATGAGAACGGTGAGGTCACCTCCATGATTAGCGTGTCTCGGGATGTGACGGAACGCAATCGGATCGAGGAGCTGCTGCGTCGTTCGGAGAAACTCAATACCGTTGGCCAGTTGGCTGCTGGCGTTGCTCATGAGATCCGGAATCCGCTTACGACCCTCCGTGGATTTCTGCAGCTTCAACAGCAGACCCACAAGGTTAATCCGGACCATATTGATCTGATGCTGTCGGAGCTGGATCGAATTAACCTCATTGTCAGTGAATTTCTGATATTAGCGAAGCCGCAGGCGATTCATTTCCAAGAGAGGGATGTACGACTCATCATGGGAGATGTCATTTCATTCCTCGACAGCCAAGCCCATTTGTACGGCATCGAGTTCAAATTGAAATTTACTGATGAACTTACCTACGTACACTGTGAGGAGAACCAGCTCAAGCAGGTGTTTATCAATTTGCTCAAGAATGCGATTGAAGCGATGCCCGATGGCGGCAGTATCTGGATTGAGCTTTCAAGGCCGAAGGGCGAATGGGTACAGATCGATATTCGGGATGAAGGGCAGGGCATTCCGGAAGATCTGATGCCGCATCTTGGCGAACCGTTTATTACGAATAAGGAGACGGGCACAGGGCTAGGATTGATGGTAAGCCAGCGTATTATTCAGGGTCACCGGGGTATGATGGAAATCGAGAGTGAAGTAGGTGTGGGCACGAAGGTGAGTATAGTTCTGCCTGTAGTTCAGCCGAATGCTATTGAGAATTAAGCAAGAAGTAGTTACAGATAAGGGGATGGCATCTTGAGAATCAATAAATTTATCAGTGAAACGGGATATTGTTCCCGTCGTGAAGCAGATAAGCTGGTGGAGAGCGGGAAGGTCACCATTAATGGCGTGGTTGCTGTCCTGGGAAGCCAGGCAGAGGAAGGCGACGATGTCCGAGTTCAGGGAAAGCCGCTTCAGGATAAGAAGAAACATGTATATATTGCTCTTAATAAGCCGGTCGGGATTACAAGCACCACCGAACCGCATATTAAGGGCAATATTGTAGACTTTGTAGGCCACAACGAGCGTATTTTTCCTATCGGACGATTGGATAAGGACTCTGAGGGACTGATTTTGCTGACGAATGATGGAGATATCGTCAATAAGATCCTTCGCTCTGAGGGGAAACATGAGAAAGAATACATTGTGACGGTGGATCGCCCGGTAACGGAATCCTTCCTTAGCGGGATGTCCAGCGGCGTAAAGATTTTGGGTGAGATGACGTTACCTTGTGAGGTCACTCGAATGTCCGAGCGCGTATTCCGAATCATACTGACCGAGGGTAAAAACCGCCAAATCCGCAGAATGTGCAGCGCTTTTGGTTATGAGGTCCGAAAGCTGCAGCGAATCCGGATTATGAATATCCGTCTTGGCAGTCAACGCATCGGTTCATGGCGTGATCTTAACGAGAAGGAGAAGGAAGAGCTTGGTCAGCTGCTGAACTACAGGCTCGAGTAGCTGGCTGAAATACTTCTATAATCTTAAACAAAAACAACCGATGGGATCTGTAAGACCAGATGCATCGGTTGTTTATTGTGTGTTATAGTCTGTAGGGACCCGTTCCCATTTGGGTTATTCATTCACGCTTGTAAAGGTGGCGCTATCCTGGTATTTACGTATAATGGATACCTCGACTCTGCGGTTCTTCGCTCGCCCAGCAGCGGTGTTGTTATCAGCAATCGGATGGTATTCACCATAACCGATCGGCATGAACCGTTTAGGATCCAGCTCCGAGTTGGCAAGCAGAATCTTCATGAACTGCAAGGCTCGATCCGAGCTTAAATCCCAGTTCGACGGATATCGGCTGTTAGAGATTGGCACATTATCCGTATGGCCGGATACAATGATTTCATAGTCCGGGAACTTGTGAAGCATTTGCGAGATGGCCTTGGCCAGTTTACGGGCTTCTGGCTTCACAACGGCTTCGCCGGAAGGGAATAAGGCGTTATCCCGTATCGTAATGACAAGCTGGGAGTGGTTCAACTTGGTGCTGAGCTCCGAGGTTAAACCGTTATTTTTAATATAATTATCGAGCTGCTTCTTCAGCTTCTCCAGATCCTGTTGTTCCTGACGCATCAGCTCTGCACGCCGTTGGTCAGGTGTTGTTGCGGGAACGGAAGGGGATGTCGCCTTATGATCCTTAATATTGGGCGGATCATCGCTGGATTCCGTTTTGCTATAATCCAGGACACCGGTTCCGCCGGTGAGAGCAACACTGAAGGCTTCGCTCATTTCTTGAAATTTACGTGCATCCGTCGCACTCATGGCGTATAGCACCAGGAACAAGGCCAGAAGCAAGGTCAGTAGGTCTGCGTAAGGAAGAAGCCAGGATTCGTCGGCATGCTCCTCATGCGGCTCGTGTCTAGTCTTTTTGCTCACTAGCACCAGCCTCCCTCTCGCTGAGCTCTGCCCGTTCGGACGGTGTCAGGAACACGGAGAGCTTCTGATTGATTGCAATGGTGGATACACCGGATTGAATGGACAGCAGGCCTTCTACCATCATCAGGCGGATTTCAACCTCACGTTTGGATAGACGCTTGAGTTTATTCGCAATCGGGTGACAGAGCACATAACCGGTGAAGATACCGAGCAGGGTAGCAATAAACGCGGCCCCGATGGCTTGAGCGAGTTCGCTCATATCTTCCATGTGGGATAGTGCAGCGATCAAACCGATAACGGCTCCGAGTACCCCGAGGGAAGGTGCATACATACCGGCCTGCGAGAAGATCAATGAACCGGAACGATGGCGCTCTTCGGTGGCATTAATATCTTCCATTAATACATCACGTACGAATTCCTGATCGTTGCCATCGATGATCATGCGCATCCCATTACGCAGGAAGGTGTCATCGATCTCATCGACTTTGGTTTCCAGAGCCAGCAGACCTTCACGGCGTGTGATCGAAGCCCATTCCATAAACAGCTTGATCATTTCCGTTTTGTCCATCAGATTCTGTTTCACAAAGGTCATCTTGACCAGCTTCGGAATCTTTTTCAGCTCGACTAGCGGGAACCCGATGAATAAAGTTGCTGCCGTACCGCCAAGAATGATTAGATAGGCTGCCGGATTATACAAAGCGAGAAGGGAGGCACCTTTCAGAACCATGCCCACCAGTACCGCGACGATACCGAGTATTAAGCCTATAATTGTTGAAATTTCCATACCACACCTCATCCGTGAGAAATAAAATAACGAATCCATTCGTCAGAACGGCTCTCATGGAGAACCGGGCCCCTTATGTGGGGCGTTATCCTATTTATCGTCAGGTCGGGCTTTTTTTTTTAGTTGTAATTTCCGGTATAATGGAAGGAAGGGAAACGAAGCTAAGTACGGCAAGGAAAGGAGTGATGGAGATGGGCGTTAAACACGGAAGAGATTACGGCGAAATTCTGGTAGAACTGACCGAGGCGGTCGGACGAATTACCGACAGCTATGTCTTCTTTGAAATGGAAGCTGAGGATTGGGGCAATCTGGGTGAAGCCGAGAGAAATGAGGTTCATGAAGCGCTGGCTGAGGATTTGTTCTATGCGCTAGGCACAGAGCCGGTGATTAACGTTGGCAGCGGCGTGGTCATGCATGATCAAACGAACCATCGAATACATATTTTGATTGGTGAAGAAGAGTTGGCCTTTGTGGCTCTTGTGTAATCACTCCAGTTATCAACAGATACAGGGCAGAATAGAATAGATGACAGAAAGACCATATTACGTGTAAGTCGGCTTTAAGATAGGTTTTTTTCGGGGAGGAAGATAAAAGATGCTTTATACGCAGCAAGAAGTAGAGGCTCATCTGGAAAAGCTTGAGGGTTGGGAATTTGAACAAGGGAGATGGATTGTACGGAAGTATACCTTCTCCTCCTTCATGAAGGGAATCGCTTTTGTTGATGAAGTGGCAGCTATTTCAGAAGCTTTCGGACATCACCCCTACATCACCATAGATTATAAAGTCGTTACACTTCGTCTCACCTCTTGGGACGACGGTGGCATTACGGCTGTGGATATTAAGGAAGCGCAGCAGTTTAACGAAGCCTATGAGAAGAGTCGTTCGAAGGATGGCAAGGCGGCACAGTAGGAGACGGTTAGTCCCCTCAGAGGTCCCGAATATGTAAAAACACGCTTGCGCCGGGAAGAACTCCAGGTGCAAGCGTGTTTTGCGTATAAGCTGATTTATTTTTTCTCAGCAAGGTACAGCGCGATGTTTGCGATTTCTTCAGGCTTAAGTTGATCTTTAAAGGAAGGCATTCCCTTACGACCTTTGGTTACAACGTTGAAGATCGCGTCCGCATCCATGTGCCCGCCTACTTGATTCAAAGCCGGCCCAGCGCCGCCTTGAAGTTGGTCGCCGTGACAGCTAATGCAGCTTGCTTTCAGTGTGGCTTCCGCTGCGGCAGCATCGAGAGTCACTTCCGGCATGGTCGGCTTCTCTTCCTGAGCTACCTGTTCCTTACCTGGGAGCGTAAACATCAGCGCGATAGCCAACGCACATGCGACGAAGAACAATCCGCTCATGATCCATTTTTGCATCGTCATATCGTCCCTTCTATGTATACTGCACTTTTGCACTTGTCTCCATTATAAACCAACATCCATAGACAGCATAGCCAGTTGTGACAAAAAAAGCAACTATACGGCGTAGCTTCATAAAAAGTACACAAAATTGTGCTTTTTCATATAGACAAAGATTACTATTCCTCATTTGCCGGGGGCTCATACACCATACAGTGGAAAAGGGCATTTCCCGTTGGCGTAAGCCGCTCATACGTATCGGTAATGTGAAAGCCTGCCCTTTGATAAGCGCGGATCGCGCGCTCATTCCAGGTCATTACCTCAAGGTCGATTTCGTCGGCAGGCCGCCTCCGCCTGGCTTCCCCAACAATCGCCCCCATAAACCGTTTACCCATTCCGCGCCCGCACCAATCAGGCCGCATGCCAAGTCCGATTCGTGTCACCTCGTGCATCGGAAACAGCTGGGCAAATCCCCACAGGGCCTCCCGTTCATCCAGAATCGAGATGTACTGCCTCTGGCGAATGTCCGGATCGCCAAACTCGACCTCAAGCCCTTTCATCTGCTCCCAGGGAAGAAAGCCATAGATATTATAGGGAGGAGGATAGGTCCAGGCGCATATTTCCTTCGCGTGCTCTTCACGCATGACTACGGTGTGAAATGAAATCGGTGTTGCATCCATTGGTGAAGTCCTCCTATCGTATATATGAATGATAACCCTTTTCCGAACATCCAAGTCGCATCAAAAAAGCCCGTCAAAGAGAGGTAAGGGCTCCTTTAACGGGCAAGCAGTATGTATAGGGATGATTAGCCTCTAAAGCTTAGGATGATTCACCAGCCGATTCTTCATACGTATCATCACTCATGATACGCTTTGCACCCACGTAGCGCTGATCGTAGTAGTCCTCTGCAAGGCGGTTGATAACCACGCCGCGGTTGGTCGAGGCATGGGCAAATTTGTCATCGCCGATATAAATGCCGACGTGGGAGATGCCCTGGCCCGATGTGTTGAAGAACACCAAATCGCCAGCGCGCAGATCCTTACGGGACACGCTTGTCCCCATGTCGAATTGAGAGCCGGATTGATGCGGGAGCTTCAAACCGAGTTTGGCATATACATACATGGTGAAGCCGGAACAGTCAAATCCGCTCGTGGTCGTACCGCCGTAGCTGTATCGTGTACCTAGCACCTTATCGATTTCCTGATCCAGCGCACTATCAGCAAACACGCTGCCAACGCCCAAAGTGAACAGCAGTGTTATACTAAGGGCTGCTGTTGATAATGTTTTCTTCAGCATGGAAAGCTCCTTTTCGCTGCCGCGAGGCATAGCAATCTATGTATTAAAGCACTTACATTAATGACAAAGTTGTTACTGCGTCCATTCTATCAGACAGCAAGCGGGATTGGCAATTATTTCTTGATGGATTTTGCTATTTTTCAATCGGATTAGCTGTCGAAGCGTCAAATAAAATCAATATTTTTCCAAAACGGTGTTTAATGAAGGGAGAGAAGGGTATATAAAGAATAAGAGGAGATTGGGGATGGAATAACCAAACGAAGTCATTTCAATATCTTCATTCATTTTTTTTTGAAAAGTGGAAACTTTTTCGTTGTCTTAAACGTTATAAAGGTATACACACAATCAACAAAAGAAAAAAGCCGCTGGATGAGATCGGCACAATCTCATAAACCCAGGGCTTCTTATAAGAGTAAATCAATAAAGTTCTAACATTAATTGTAGTTCACAGCTACAGATTTGTACGTATTCTGACTCATAATTCTTTTAGCGCCTACATATCGGTTGGCGTAATAGCTCTGGCTTAGCGGACTGATCATGACACCACGCGAAGATGAGGAATGAGCAAATTTGCCGCTCCCAACATAAATACCCACATGAGATATACCTCTACCGGATGTGTTGAAGAACACGAGATCGCCAGCTTTCAGGCTGCTCTTGGATACTGCCGTTCCTACTTTGTATTGAGCTGCAGACGTACGCGGCAGGCTAAGGCCAAGCTTCTTGTAAACATAGCTGGTGAATCCGGAGCAGTCAAAACCATTCGTTGTGGTTCCACCCGTTTTATAAGAGACACCAATGGCTGGTTTGATTGCTGTATTTAATTTGGAATCGGCGAAAGCGCTTCCGGTCCCTAACGTGAGTGCGAGTGCGAGGCCGAGAGAAACAGCCGTTAACTTCTTTTTCAAAACAAAAAGCTCCTTCCATTGCCTGCGAGGTTAGCTTAAGGGTTCGGTTGAAAGGTCCCTATGATCCCTCTCTTGCGAGATCAATTCACCCAAAACGGATCCCCCGCTTCCCATATCGTTATGGGAATTCGGCTCCTTAAAATGTTGATGAACCCATTCATTGACGTCTGACGTTCCAACATAGTTAACGAATTTACATCGTTCCAATAAAAAAGTTACAGTAAAGATGACAAAGTTGTTACTAACATATTCGTTATTTTAGCAGAGTATTAACAATTTGGCAAACGAGGAAAGATCATTTTTAAACAAAAAAACCTGTCCCCATCTTGGGGAAACAGGTTTTTTTGTAATTTGGCGCTCAGAAATTTGTAATATAGAGGATAAATGAATGCTTATTCTTTGTAAAATCAAGCTCGGGATAGAAACGTGTCACTTCGGATTACAGCTTATTCGCGAGCATGATTCACCATTTCAGGGTAACGAATTGTAACGATTAGGAATGCTGTGAGGAGGAATCTCTCCACAAATGATATTGGGTGGAAATTACCCAAATTTGGAATAGTCCATTCAGGAAATAAGAGGCCTGCTGAATAATTAAGCCGATCAACCCGGCCCAGAAGAGCGAAGCCGAGCTCAGGAGCAACAGAATGACACAGGCTGATCCGCCGATGGTGATGGACAACAGCACTGCCGTGCCCAAGCGGCGGAAGAGTGCCAGAATAGAGCTGATCATACCGAAACCCCCAGTGCGCCCGAATTGCATATAGAGCAATAACAGGCGGATCAGATAGGCGTACAAGAACCACCCAGCTGCATAGGGCAGTGCATGAAGCAGCAGAACAGGCTCTTGAATCCCATTCAGCAGAATCGGAAGGATTTTGGGCAGAATCCAGTAACCGGGCGAAAATGTGAGAATGAGCTCAATCAGATAGAATAGCGTTACGGGTTTCCACAGTTTCCGCATGCCAATGAAGAAGAATAAACCGCGCTCGCCCTTAGCTTCCTGGTGAAGGTTGTAGAAGATGCCGGCCCGAATGAGCGGGGTGAGGATCATCCGGATCAAGAGCAAACCGGCCAGAAGCCATCCGTAGATGTGGACCGTGCTGCTAAGGGATAGGCTCATCTCGCCCTCGTAGAAGAATAAAAGACGGCTGAGCTCGTTAGGGGCAGAATCCGGATATCGCATCAGAAGGGGAACGACTGCCGATTTTACAAGTCGGTACAGGCAGTATCCCCACAGCAAACGGTACAAGAAGAGCAGAATCGAGACGTATAGCTGGTCTTTAACACTGATCCACCCTTGGCCTGCGTAACTTTTCATGTGCTCCCCCCTCACCATGACAGGCTGCCGAACAGCGTCTCCACAAGCTTGGTAATACTGAGATTCCAGCGTGTAACCACCTTCGGATCCATTCCTGTCTTCATATAGTTATTGATGTGTTTATTCTCCAGGACGATGGAGTATTTCGGATCAACCATGGCCCAGGCGAGCGGAGTGCTGTACTCCAGGGTGTAAGTAACTTTGCCGTCTTTGCCGCTCCAGGTTCGCTCCACCGTTTTGCCGTCCTCAAAGGCGAACACGATTGGCACATCGGTTATATCCCCGTCCTTGCTCGTTATCTTGATGGTAGATTCATACCGAGGATGTTCCGCCGTGCCTTTATTTTTGGTTTTGATCACGTCGATGGCAACGTCCGCCATCTGGCTTCCATATACATATTGGTCAAAATACGGCTGCCAGGACGTTTTGCTTACTTGCTCTACAACTTTCTGGAAGTCGGACGTGGTCGGGTGCTTGAAGCGGTATTTCTGGGCGTACGTATGAAGAATCTTCTCCATCATCCGCGGACCGACCTGTCGTTCGATGCCTTGCAGCACCAGCTTGCCCCTCGTGTAAACATTCAGTGCGTAGTTTTCGTGCGAGCTGTATTTCCAGGATTCCATCTTCAGCGGTGCAGGGGAAGTGATGGATGCTCCCTGAGCCGCCGTATTGGAGGTAATCCCGTATTCTTTTTCCATCACTCGTTCTTCTGCATAGGTTGCAAAGGCCTCGTCCAGCCATGCTTCCTCAAATTCGTTACTTGCGATCATTCCGTAAAAATATTGATGGGCAATTTCATGAATGACGGTCCGCTCCAGCTCATATCCCGGCGAATCGTTTTTGGCCCCGAAGGCCGTGACCAGCGTCGGGTATTCCATGCCGCCTGCACCGTTGCCCGATTCCGGCGGAACGACAATGGACAACGTGGAATATGGATAGGTTCCGTACCATTTTCCAAACGAAGCAAGGGCCGACTTGGCAGCATCAAAGTAACGCTCCTTTAAGTCTTTATGGGCTGGATCGAGATACAGCTTGATGCGGACGCCCGGTACGCCTGGTGCGGAGAATGCTTCTTCTGCCGTGACAAAGTTCGGCGATGCCGACCAGGCAAAATCATGCACATCATCCGCATAGAACTGATAAATTTTTTCCCCGTTAATTTTTTGGGCAGGCTTGGTAGGGAATCCGGTCGCGGCTACAATGTAATTTTCGGGCACTCTGATGCGAACGCTGTAAATGCCGAAGTTAGAATAGAATTCGGAATTGCCATGGTATTGATGAAGATTCCAGCCTTCCTCTGTTCTTCCGCGAAGACCAGCCGGTTCATAGACCGAAATTTTAGGAAACCATTGCCCCGCCATAATAAAATTCTCGGTGGTACCCATGCGAGCAAATATTTTGGGGAGCTCGACCTCAAACTCCAAGTGAATGGTGACACTCTCCCCGCTCTTGATGGGTTTAGGCAATCGGAGCTTAACAAGGCTGTGATCCTTGATGTTACCGTCGTCGGGTTGGACAAATTGAAGGCGATGGGTCAGGGCCAGACCTTCGGTTGTTTTCACGCTGGTAATCGTCATGGAGCCGTATCCGTCGTCTGGCATGGGATCGGAACGAAGCCGGCCACCCGATTCCTTCATAAAAGTCGTATCATTGGAAGCAAATGCATTGGGATACAGATGAAAGTACAGCTCGTTTACGCTTTTTTTGCCTGGATGAGTCCAAGTGAGCGTCTGTTTGCCCTTAAGCTTGTTCTCCTCAGGCTCGTACCGAACATCCATATGATATTCCACTAGTCGGTCGCTTAAGGCCGGAGCGGGAATATTAGGCTGCACCTTAGGCGGTGAGAGAGGGGCCTTCTCCACAGCAGAGACGGAGGGCTTGCCCGCATTTGGGGCAAGAGCAGACGCTGAGGACCCTGGATTCAGAAATATCGGCATCGATCCTGCAAGCAAACCTATGGCAAGCAGGGATGATAGAAAGACTTTGGCACGTGGTGGGACCATATCGAACAACCTCCCGTTGACAAGCATCTAGTGCATGTATATGTTTGCTTTTGGGGGATTATTAGTTAAAATAAAATTATTGGGACAAAGGTTATCAATTTAGCAGCTGATACTTAAGAATCGGCTCTGATATAGGAGGTCGGCAGCAGTGGAGAATGAAGAGCAGAAGCAGGGTGCGAAGAAACCGATTGCTTTGAATATTATTAATAGTAAGAGTAAGCATAAAGGGTTTGGATCAGGCTCCATCGATCTGAACAGTCTGTCGCCCGTCATTATCGACAATGGCGAGGCCCGAGTGGATATTGGAGCCATGCATGCGAAGAGTAAGGTGGAGAAGGGTATCCGTTTCAGCATGAACCGGGATGAAGTGCCGAATGGACGCCAGGTATGGATCGTGTGGGTAGCTGTAGACCGTACCGCCGAAGGACAGCATTATGCAGGCATGACCGCCTGTGAAATGTGGATCGACCAGGAGGCCCGCCGCGGCTGGAAGATCCTCGCCGATCATGTGAATAAAATGGATGCGGCGATGAAGCGCAAGATCATTCTGGATGGACTTGGCGACGTCGAGAAGAATGCACTGCGTGAGCTGCTGATTTCACGTAACGAGGAATGGTGGGATGCATCACCAGAGGAATTCAAGGAAGCCCTTCGAACCGAGGCATGATACCATAAATAAAAGTGATTATTCTAGATGCTAAAGTGGAAAGACCGGTTGGATTCATGAACGAATCCAGCCGGTCTTTTTGTCATTGCGTATGGTTAGAATGGAAGGGTGTAGGTCCGTTTTTCTTTTTGACCGAGAAACGGATTATTGTATTGGAACGTCAGCTTGCCGCCGGCATATCCGATATACGTTAAACCGTCACCAATGAAGCCCACCTCGTTCGGCGGCATTTCCTCAATGACCTTGATGGTTTCCTCGTCCAGAAGTTCAGGATAGATAAGCTCAGCTGTCTTGCCTGTCGGATGAACGATATACAGGGTCGCCTTTGTGTAGGGTCGGACGAGCAGGAAGTCTTGTTCGATTGCTTCTACGATAAAACTATCCTTTACTCCCGTGAGCGCGGCCAGGTCATAAGATTTGACCGTTTTGCCTGTCGGGTGAACCAGCGCAAGCGTACTGCCGTTCATCATGGCAATATTGCCTTTGAAGCTGAGTTGGTCCGGTTTGTAGTTTATTCCGGCAAAATTGGAATGATTGGTTTTGGATAGCTTCAGGATTTTGTTGTCCTGAATGAGCACCCGGTATCTTCCCTCATGAATATGAGGTTCGCCGTAATAATTGGACAAGTCAACGACATAGGTATTGCTGTTGATACGGTGTGCGCTTAAGCTGACTTGATCGATCTCCTCAACGGGGATTTTGCCAACTTGGGCTGGCATGGATCCAGCTTTACCCATGGACAGCATCCCATTCTCGCGATTTACCCAGAATAGCATATTGGCTTTGAAAGCATAGGCGTATTTTGACCAAGCATCAAAGGTCGTTCTAAGTCCGGATTTGCTGTCATACTTCAGAGGGATGCCAAAGGCCCTGGTAATCAGACTGGCTGGAACATAAGTCACGCCTTTCTTCACAACCGGAGCGGCCTCGAGCTTCAGAGCGGTCCCTTTGGCATTGACTGCGCGCGACTGTCCGATGGTAATGCGAACAGACTGTGTCGGGCTGTTAATGTACAGCTCGTTTTTTCCCGGGGTCGTCAACTGCAGCTGCAGCTGTTCGGAAACTTCCTTTAGTGGAACGAACACGACGCCTTTATTCGTATAAGGTTTATGTTTCACATCCAGCGTGCTCCATGTTACCTTGCTCTGTGATGTGGAGGCTGCTGCCGCATGGGCAGGAATCGTTGTGAGCGATGAGGACGTAAGCAATAAAGACATGGCTATGGATGCGGTACCTGCTAATTTGATGATTTGCACGGATTTCATATCATTTCCTCCTTCTGGTTTTCACTCCCGCCTATATAAACGGCTAAATAATGGAAAATGTTTCACCCCAATCGCAAAATCATGTAAAAAATGATATACGCGTTGGCGAAGGATTAGAGCTGGCGCGCAAAAGGGCGAACTAAAAAACCGGAGCTGCCCTAATGGGGCGAAGCTCCGGTGATATCAATATCCTGATTTCAGCTCCTGATCCTTGCCAAGCAGAATGGTGAGACCTAACAAGGTAACGATAATGGTTGCGCCCATGTCCGAAATGATGGCGATCCACAGGGTCAACCATCCCGGGATCGTAAGCAGTAAAGCAACGGCCTTCAGCGACAAGGAAAGCCCGATATTCCACTTAATAATCTGATTGACCCGTCTTGCGGTTTGGATGGCCCCCGGCAGCTTGCCAAGGTGATCCTGCATTAATACGACGTCGGCCGTTTCGATGGCACTGTCAGTTCCTTTCCCCATCGCGATACCCAGATCGGCAGCGGCCAATGCAGGGGCATCGTTAATGCCATCACCTACCATGCCGGTTTTTTTGCGGGAAGAAAGCTCCTTGATCTTGGCAACCTTCTGTTCCGGCAGGAGGCTTGCGAATACCCGAGATACACCGGATTGCTTCGCGATCGCCTGTGCGGACTGCTCGTGGTCGCCTGTCAGCATGACCGTATCCGTGATACCGGCCTCATGGAGCTTACGGACAACGGCTTCGGTCTCCGGTCTGATCTCGTCGGCAAGGCCGAACTGGCCTAATACGCGATCCTCGCTCACGGCGGCAACGATCGTATAGCCTTGGGCCTTCATACGCCGAATGTCTTCCTCTACGGCGCTAATATGATCTTGCGGGCCGTTCACATGCTTCAACACTTCCTCGCTTCCGACCCAGAACAGTTTCCCACCAATTTCAGCTCGAATGCCTTCACCTGGCAGTACCGTTATCTGTTGAGGTTCATTAAACATGCACTGCGGATTCTTGATCTCCAGATGCTTCATGACCGCTTTAGCCAACGGATGAAGAGAGGATTGCTCCAGTGCGCCTACAACGGCATAAAATTTGGTTTCATCATATACCGTCTCCGCATAGACGGCAGGCTCGCCTTTGGTCAAGGTTCCTGTCTTGTCAAAAGCGATGGCTTCCAGTCGGCCAAGCTGCTCCAGATGGACCCCGCCTTTGATCAGAATCCCGTTGCGTGCCGCGCGGGTCATCCCGCTGACCAGTGCAATCGGAGAAGAAAGCACAAGCGAGCAAGGGCACCCGACAATGAGGATGGACAGCCCTTGATAGATCCAGGTCATCCAGGGCTGATTCAGCAGCAGTGGAGGAATTAGCGTAACCGCCAGCGCGATGATCATAATCGCCGGAGTATAGTATTTAGCAAACTTATCGATGAAGAGCTCTGTTGGCGTCTTGCTGTCCTGTGCTTCCTGTACAAGATGCATGATCTTGGCAAGGGAGGAATCCTCATAGGCCTTCGATATGACGATATAGAGAACGCCATCGGTACTTACACTGCCGCCAAATACAGCATCGCCCTCCCGTTTCGTAACAGGTACCGATTCCCCGGTAATGGCGGCTTCGTTCACCGCCCCGGTTCCTTGGGTTATGGCCCCATCCGAAGGAATCTTCTCCCCGGGTCTTACCCGGACAACGTCTCCGGGAGAGAGGCTCTCGATCGGTACGCGCTGGGTTTGACCATCTTTCCATAGATCAGCTTCTTTCGGTGCTGCAGCCAGCAGGGCTTCCATCGATTGTCGGGCCCGATTCATGCCGTAGCCTTCCAGCAGCTCGTTAAGACCAAATAGAATGGCAACCAGCGTGGCTTCCCGCCACTCCCCGATGATGACGGCGCCCACGAGCGCAACGGTCATCAGAGTATCCATATTGAATTTGAAGCGGGTCAGATTGCGCAGTCCGCGCAAAAATGTCGTATATCCGCTCAAAATCATAGCCCCTGCATATAATGCGATCACAATCGGTTCAGGGACTTTTCCTTCTAATAGAAAGGTTAAGAGATAGAAAACAGCGGAGATCGACAGCAGCCATTTCATGTTCCCTTCGCCGCCATGACTGTGTTCATGAGCATGACCATGGCTATGTTCGTGATCATGACCTTGTGCCGATCCGTGAGAATGCGATGAATGGGCAGGCTGTGCTTCAGCGCCGGCGGCCGATAAGGCTGTCTGCGGAGCATGAACGATGCGCGCACCGTCACTTTTCAGAATGGTCTCTACCCGGCTTAGATTCACATGGGGAGAGAGGGTCAGCTTCCCGCTGTTGTAACTCAGTCGGGCATTGTTCCCATGATCCAGCTTCTGGATCTCTTCCTGCATTTCGCGTGTACAGTTAGGGCATGAGAGGCCCTGTACCCGGTATTCAATAAGTTCTCCGCTTACCTCCGGAGATGATTTGGAACGTTGATGGTTGTCTGTGCTCATCTACATCTTCTCCTTCTGGTGCTCCAGCGTCATGTGAAGCAGTGTCCGGATATGGTCATCTTTGAGCGAGTAGTATACATTCTTTCCGGCTTTCCGCGATTTGGCGATATCTTTGTTCTTCAGCGTACGCAGATGATGGGAGGCTGTTGCCGTTGAACTTCCGAGTACTTCGGCTACATCACAAACACATAGCTCGCCGCCACGGTCCAGCATATAGGCTACCTTGACCCGCGTCGGATCGGCCAAAGCCTTGAAGATTTCTGCCATGCCGATCATATCATCATCGGAGATCGTTTCTTTTAACAAAGCAACCCTTTCGGTTGAAGGACATTCCGTTTCACACAGCTCAAGGGAGACTTCTTCGTTCATCGTCCGGGCATTCATAGGAACAACCTCCTTGGATTAGGAGCAATAAGTGCTCTTTATTCTTTATATTCAAACGTTGATTTGATTGTTAGTCATAATATACCCGATTTACACAGAATATTCAAACGGATATTTGATTGTTCACAAGCATTTCACAGTCCAAGAATGAATCGACAAGTCTTATAGTATTAACCAATACCAACGGTTAGGTGCAGCGTCGCTCCTCAGAAAATCCTTCCATTTCATATCACGCCAACTTATACTATTAGCAAAAAGATGTAAATTCGCATAGGAAGCATACCTGGGTCCAGGACACCTCATGCGCTGCATAACATCTTTGCACGGGCCAAACGTTTCGATTCGTATGTGTACATTATCTAATACCTATCCTTCGATTTGCGGATGTGTATGAATAGGGGAGGCCAGAGTATGACTTGTCCAATATGTCGATATGAAACGGGAGATGGGAAGTATTGCAAGAAATGCGGGGCAAGACTGATTATCGAGGATTCACCCGTATTTGCCTCCATGAAAGAGCAAGCAGCAACGTCGGAGGTCTATAGTGTGAATAGACGAAGTGCCAGCAGTAAAGGGGAGATACCTCATGCACGCCAGATCGAATCGGCTCTGCCGGTGTATACCCCGCCGGATATTCCGTTCCGAGCGGCAGGCCGGCAGCATGCCGAAGAAGAAGAGGAGCCTAATCCTTATTGGACCAGCTTAAAATTGTACGGGCAGCTCTACGGGGATTATTTTCTGAAGGGACTCAGACATCCCTTTGGCGCAGCTGCCGGAACGGAGAGCGGTCAGTTCTTCAATGCGATCGTGTCCATGATGCTCTATGTTGTTCTTTTTCCACTCGCGCTGTATGCAGCGCTTCATCATGAACTGCAAGGGCTGCCTGAGGGGGCATTTGCAGATCTGGTCCTAAAGCCTATCATATGGACTGCGATTTTCTTATTCTTGCTGAACGTCTTTACCTTCGCTGCGGTCAAGCTGTCCTTCAACCCGACTGCCAAGCTAAAAGAAGTGATGGCAAGATTCGGCGCTTTGCTGCCCATATTCCTCGTATTGTATGTGGTTAGTTTTCTGTTCCTGTTCCTGAATGGTGATATATCGAAGGTTATCATCCTTCTGTCGTTCATCAGCACCGTGATGACCGTGCCTTTATTCGTCATGACCAGCTACAAGAGAAGAATGGTTGGCGGCCTGGATCCGCTGTATGCGATCCTGCTGGTCTACGTTGCACTAATGCTCGTAATCGTGATTCTGGGCAGTTCCATGATCGAATATATAACCGTTTTATAATGAAGTCACCTACATAACTTATCGTGAAAAAGAGAAAAACAGCTAGCCCTCTTGCGGGAAAGTCCCGTAATAGGAGCTTGCTGTTTTTTTGATGTGACGGTTCGATCCGAGTTACTCAACCCACCATCGTTTGAAATCCTTCCACCAGGAACGTTCTTCCTGTTTCTCGGCCGCATCTGCAGGGTCCGCCTTCTTCGCAGGCTCTCCGTTTCCGTGTTCATCACAATATTCGGTAGGCTCCGTACCCTTAACGAAGACCTCCAGAATTTTGCCAGGACAGTCGGTGCCTGCGAGCTTCCCGGTCTTGGGATCCACATAAGCGCTGATGACTTCATCCGGGATCGGAAAAATCTTCGGCGGTACATTCTCCAGCGCTTTCTCCGTATACTGCGCGAAAATCGGCGCTGCCCGCCGCCCGTCGACTTTGCTGATTTCCCGCCCTTTATCATATCCAACCCAAACCGCCGTCGACAGCTCCGGTGTATAGCCCACGAGCCAAGCGTCGGAGTCGGTGGTGCCTGTCTTCCCGGCAACCGGTCGTTTCATTAGGGTAGAGACGCGGTTGCCCGTGCCACCTGTCTCGAATACCCCCTCCATCATGCGTGTCATCACGTAAGCCGCAGCAGGTTCAACCACTTGTTCACCCGACTCTTCCGGCGCTGTATACAAGCTGCGGCCGGCGGCATCGGTGATGTTCAGCACGGCGACAGGCGAGACCCGTTTGCCGTTGTTAGCCATAACCGCGTAAGCGGAGGCCATCTCCAGCGGGCTGACGGGTGAGGTTCCCAGGGCCAGCGAGGGTACAGGCGCAAGCGGACTTGTGATGCCCATCTTTTTCGCCATGTCGGCTACTTTTTCCGGGCCGATCTTCATGATGGTATTCACGGCATAAATATTATCCGAAGCGGCGATGGCTTCCCGCATGGGAATTTCTCCTAAATATTTATCGCCGAAGTTGCTGGGCTGATACGTTTTGCGGTTGTTATCGTAATGAAACAGAGTGGGCTGGCTGTTGAACACGCTGGTGCTCGTCATTTCCTTGGATGCAATGGCTGTTAAGTACATAATCGGCTTAAATGACGACCCGGGCTGCCTTGTTTTGGCCAACGCGTGGTTGTACTGATTCTCCCGGTAGTTCTTACCGCCAACCATGGCTTTGATGTGCCCGTTACGCGGGTCGACGGACACGAGAGCCGTTTCCAGCTCGCTCTTGTTGTCCATACCTTCGGATACAGCCTCTTCGGCTGCCTTTTGGGCCCGCGGATCCAGGGTCGTATAGATGTTGAGGCCGCCCTGCTCGAGCTGCTGATCCGTAATGTTCAGCTGTTTGGTGACGAGGCTCCGGACATAGTCCCGGAAATAGGAGGCAATCACTTTATTCTCCTGACGATCCTGAGGGAGCAGGGCGAGCTTGGCCGAGGCGGCTTTATCGGCCTCGGTCTCGGTAATGAATCCGGTCTCCGCCATGGCATTCAGGACAATCTGCTGTCTTTTGAGCGCGTTGTCCATATGATTGTAGGGCGAGTAATACGTCGGACCCTTTGGAATGCCGGCCAGCATCGCGCTTTCGGCCAAAGTCAGTTTTTTTGCCGACTTGCCGAAGTAGAGCAGGGACGCCGATTCGATACCGTAAGCTCCGTGGCCGTAATAAATTTCGTTGAGGTACATTTCAAGGATTTGATCTTTCGTATATTTCATCTCAAGCTGGGCGGTGAATTTGGCCTCCTTGAGTTTGCGTGTCCATGTTTTTTCATGAGATAGGTATAAGTTTCGTGCAAGCTGCTGGGTTAATGTGCTGGCGCCCTGTTTGCGATCCATATGCTGCAGGTTGACCAATATGGCTCGGGCCATGCCCTTCATATCAAACCCCGGATGATCATAGAATTTCCGGTCCTCCACCGCCAAGGTAGCCTGGATCAGATGAGGAGATATATCGTTCAAGCTCACTTGCTCGGATGTATGCCCCGTGGTCGAGAAGGTGGCGATTAAATCTCCTTGGCTGTCAAGCAGACGGGAGTAGCGGGATGTTTCCGCGACGGGCAGTGGCGTTATAAATAAATAGGCGAGCAGAATGCCGCCGGCGATGATAGAAATGCCAAGGAGTACAAACAGAAATGTAGCAAGCCGGACGAAACGACGTTTGCGCTTGGGTGATTTTTTTTGTCCCGGCATCAGTGGTTCTCCTTCCAGTCCTTTTTGTAGAGTCGAGGCTTTTACGCTGCCAACAATGGAGATATACTCAAATTCTCCTTGGTTGCCTTCTTTTTCTATATAGTATGGGGCTGCTGAGGGAAGGATATTCATCGAAAGCGATGATGTTTTTGCTTCCATTCATCTGTGCCGGAAGTTTTGGTTGCAATTTGGGCTTGATTTAATATAATCTAATTTGTTTGGTACAATAGGAAAAGTGTGAAACTGTAAGCTAAAGGCATCTGCCCCGAATAAAGTTTTGCGGCTTGGATCTGGACGGCTGAACATTATTCTAGCGGAAAGAAGGTAGTGACGACGATGGAATTATGGTACACAGAGAAGCAAACCCCGACTTTTGGCATCACGGCTAAAATCCGGGAGACTTTTGTACATGAGAAGACGGAGTTTCAACAACTGGATATGATCGATACTGAGGAATTCGGGCGCATGCTCGTTCTGGACGGTATGGTTATGACTACAATTAAGGATGAATTCGTCTATCATGAGATGGTCGCTCACCCCGCGCTGAACACGCATCCAAATCCGAAGAAGGTTCTTGTTGTCGGCGGAGGAGACGGTGGCGTCATTCGCGAAGTGATCAAGCATCCGGGCGTAGAGAAAGCAGTACTCGTTGAAATTGATGGAAAAGTTATTGAATATTCGAAGCAGTATTTGCCTGAGATCGCCGGCAAGCTGGATGATCCGAAGGTCGAAGTACTGGTTAACGATGGATATATGCACATCATTGAGAATAAGAACGAATACGACGTCATTATGGTAGACTCCACCGAGCCTGTGGGCCCGGCCGCTCCATTGTTTGAGCGCGGATTCTACCAAGGGATCTACGAAGCGCTGAAGGAAGATGGTATTTTCGTGGCGCAAACGGACAACCCGTGGTTTAAAGCGGACCTGATTCAGCAGGTCAACAAAGACGTGAAGGAAATCTTCCCGATCGTCCGTGTGTATGGAGCGAACATTCCAACCTACCCAAGTGGTCTGTGGACCTTCACCATGGGCAGCAAAACGTATGATCCGCTTGAAGTGGACGAGTCCACGATTGATGAGATGGATACGAAGTACTATTCGCCCCGCCTGCACAAAGCCGCATTCGTGCTGCCTAAATTTGTTGAAGACCTGGTGAAATAAGGAGGAGCGATAAACTGATGAAACTGGATCAAGGTTACTCCGGCAACGTGTTTATTTTGAGTTCTGAGGATTATGAGGGGTCCAAGGCTGTCATTTACGGTATGCCGATGGATTTCACGGTTAGCTACCGTCCGGGTTCCCGTTTTGGCCCAGCTCGTATTCGCCAGGCTTCCGTAGGCTTGGAGGAGTACAGCCCGTACTTAGATAAAAGCATTGAAGACATGACGTATTTCGATGCAGGCGACCTCATGCTGCCTTTCGGCAATGCGGGCCGCAGTCTCGAAGTGATTGGCGATTATGTAGGCAAACTGCTGGATGACGGGAAATTCCCGATCGGACTTGGCGGCGAGCACCTCGTATCCTGGCCGATCATTCAGAAGGTGTATGAGAAGTATCCGGATCTTATTCTGATCCATATCGATGCCCATGCTGACCTGCGCGAGCATTATGAGGGAGAGCCGTTGTCCCACTCCACACCGGTCCGCAAGGCGGCGGGCATTATGGGCGGCAAGAATATTTATCAATTCGGTATCCGTTCCGGCTCCCGCGAGGAGTTCCAATATGGACGGGAGAACATTAACTTTTATCCGTTCGAAGTCGCGGCCCCTCTTAAGGAAGCCTTGCCTTCCATGGGCAACCGTCCGGTCTACGTGACCATCGACATCGATGTGCTTGACCCATCTGCCGCACCGGGCACCGGTACTGCAGAAGCAGGCGGCATCACATCGAAGGAGCTGCTGGAAGCCGTGCACCTCATTGCTGGCTCCGACGTGAACGTGGTCGGCTGCGATCTCGTGGAAGTGGCGCCGATCTATGATCCTTCGGAGCAGACCCAGATCGTAGCTGCGAAGTTGATTCGTGAGATGTTGTTGGGATTCGTTAAGTAGTCCACCCACCCAAACCCTCCCTGCCAGGGAGGGCCCCAAGGGCGCTGCCCTCTGGACACCCGGAACTTTGGTGCTCGGAGTTGGTATGAGGATCTGAGCGGGCTGGTGCTTGTGCCCGGCCACCGCTCGGACTCCCCTGGCGGGGACGTCCTCGTGGCCTCTATAGCGTCCATATTTCAGCCGAGCTATTCGCCCCTCGGCTGTTGAAGAAAAAGCAAGCTTCCCCTATCTAAGCCTACGGCTATCGGGGTCGGCTTGCTTTTTCGCGTGGGCGCGGCCCTCTCGACAGCTTCCCTGGCGGGTCGCTCGAGGGCCTGCACTGCGTGCATGAGTAGCCGAGCTATTCGCCCCTCGGCTGTTGAAGAAAAAGGCAAGCTTCCCCTATCTAAGCCTACGGCTATCGGGGTTGCTTGCTTTTTCGCGTGGGCGCGGCCCTCTCGACAGCTTCCCTGGCGGGGCGGCTCGAGGGCATGCATTGCGTGCATGAGCAGCCGAGGCTTCGCCCCTCGGCTGTTGAAGAAAAAGCAAGCCTTCCCTATCTAAGCCTGCGGCTATCGGGGTCGGCTTGCTTTTTCAACTGAGCAATTGAGAAGAAATTATGGGTGGTCATATGTTATAAACTTAAGAAAGCTTGACCCGGATTTTGATGACGCCAATAAGGAGGTTAACATCAATGGCAGATTCGTCCAGTAAGAAGAGAATTGACTCTGCTTCTAGATTGATTAAGGCATCGCCACAAACCATATATCAGGCATTTACTGACCCCAAGGCTTGGGTGTCGTGGCTTCCGCCAGAGGGGATGTCAGGTCAGATCGACACCTTTGATGCCCGTGAAGGCGGGACTTATCGAATGGTACTCACCTATAATGGAACGGACCACGCCAACCTAGGTAAATCATCGGAAGGCACGGATATCGTCCAAGGTAAATTCCTGAAGTTGGTGCCAAACAAGAAAATCGTGCAATGTGTTGAATTTGAGTCGGAAGATCCCGCTTACGGGGGCTTGATGACCATGACTTGGACGTTGACAGCACTTGCGGAAGGCACGGATGTGACGATTGTTTGCGAGGACGTTCCTGAGGGCATACGGCAGGAAGATCACGAAGAGGGCTTGGATTCTACGCTTGAGAATCTCGCGGTCTTTACTGAATGATAGCGGACAGGCTGCGCGCCTCACAACGTCCCTTTAACAGTAAAAAAAGCAAGCAACCCTACTTAAGCCTAGCGGCTAATCGGGTTGCTTGCTTTCGTGTTATTTCAGGGTGATACCGAATGCTGAGCTTGGGGCACCGGCAAATACGACAGCTCCATTGGCTGGGAGCTTCACTTCATTACTGCCGCTGACGATGCTGTAGTTCACAACGGTACCTTTTTCGTCATACACGGCGAATGCACCTTGTGCTGGCAGGGTGACGGTCATCGTTTTGCCTGCAGCTTGTTTAGGGACGGTGTACCATTTGGCGTAGCCATCGGCTTGCAGGGTGACGGTTGATTTTTTTCCTTTATAAAGCGGCTTAACGTCCTTACCGCTCACAAACAGGGCTCCTGCCCCTTCGAGATACTCTACGCCTTTTTCCTTATAGAAGCGGAATTCGGACGTATCCCGGCTGCCGATTGCCGGAACCTGATGCTGGCTTACCGCGGTATCCGAGTCGATGATCTTCTTGTCGATCAGATATCCTTCCAGACCGCTCTTGCTGTTAATCTCTACCGTCGGTTTCGTGATGAAGTACATCAGCGATGTGAATTTCTCGTTCAATGGATAGAACGTTTCACCTTCGCGCTTGGCCCATGCGGCAGCAGTCTCCTTGGACAGCGAGTTCGCTTCCATTTTTTCGGCCAAATATTGCGATAAAGCCATCTGTCCCAGTCCAGGAATCGAAACATATTGTCTTACCCATAAGTAGATACGGTCATTCTTTTCTTTGACAAAGCTGACCTTCGTGCTGCCATCCGCGCTGACAAATGTTCCATCCGCGGTGTATACATATTTCTCCGCAGGATAATCCGGAATCATGGGAACGGTAATGGACAGTTCGCCGTCCTTGAGGTCGACTTTCATTTGCTGATTCGTCACGCCATAATAACCGGCATATTTGGTGATGTCGCTTGGCATATCAGCCTTTACCGGTTTGCCGAAGGATTTTTCCGGCTTGAATTCCTTGATCGTGCCTTTCTCCTTAAGAGCATGCAGCAAAATCTCATTAGCCAACAATTGGTTGGTTGAGCTGGAACCCCCGGAAGATAAAACAGCGGCAGCCATATTTTGCTCTGGAAGAACTACGAGCGAAGCGTGATACAAGATAGTGTCTCCGCCTTTGGTTACGGCCTTCATGTCATATTGATTGAACGGGAATAGTCTTACGCTGTCCCAGCCAAGCCCATAATCGAACGAGTTATCAGCATCTTCGGGCCACAGACCCTTTTTATATTCTTCCTGCTCCATGGCTTTGACGGATTTGTCGGAAAGAATGCCTTCGGCTTCCCCGGTGAAGATCTGCGCAAACTGCACCAAGTCTTCAGCCGTAGAATAGATGCCGCCGGTTCCGATCACATTGACCGTCTCGTTAGGAAGTTGCCCTTGGTGAGTAGGATAATACAGACCCGCCATTTGGCTTAACTCCAACGTATCTTGGGATGTCTTCGTGTGGTCCAAATCTAACGGCTCGGTAAAATATTGATGAATGAATGCGGTAAAATCCTTGCCGCTCACTTTCTCTACCAGTATCTCGGCCAGCGTGAATCCATCATTACAATAAACGGAGAACGCACCCGGGTCCGCTTTTAGGTTTTGGGTGGACAACTGCTTGAGCAGCGTGTCATGTGCATGAGGGTCATTATCTTCGAACAAAAATGCATTGTTCAGGCTGGAACCCTGCAGTCCGGAGGAATGGTTGATCAGCATGCGCGGCGTAATTTTTTTGTGGCGTTCGTCTTTCATCGTGAATTCGGGTATGTACTGAACCAGAGGCGTATCCAGGTTGATTTTCCCCTCATCCACCAATTTCATGACCGCAGCGGCGGTGAACACTTTACTCGTGGAGCCGATGCCATACATCGTATCCTTGGTCAGCGGTTTCTTTCCTTCGATATCATTGACGCCCGCTTGCCCGGACACGGTAATCACTCCGTTGTCGATAAGGGCATATTGAACGCTTGTCGTACCATAAGTCTCGGTGAGCAGCTTGGCTTTCTCTGCGGCGGTTTTCTGAAGGCCTCCTCCAGCGGCAACTTGGCTGTTATCTGCTGCCATTACCCCAGCAGGAAGAACCAGTGTGACTGCGAGAAGGGTTACGAGCATCCGTGATAGTCTTTTCTTCAATGAATAAATTCCTCCTTATTATGAATGTACTTAATTAGTACGATTTACCAGCCCAAATGGTTCAATCTTTTTTCGGAAAATTTACAGAGTGCGGGGAGGAATAAAAAAACAGGCATCCCATCCATAGCCGTAAAGCCATGTGGGGACACCTGTTTTTTTAACTGAGCACGATAAGCAGCGCCGAGGTGGTTCCGACGAAACAGCCGGCCAAACAATCCGAAGGATAGTGGAAGCCAAGATAAATGCGTGACAGGCTGACCGTAAGGGCCAGCAGGATCAAGAGCAATGACAGCCAAGGCGTTATGAACAGAAACGGCGTGATAATGGAAAAGATGGCCGTCGAGTGTCCGGAAGGAAACGAGTGGTCCTTCATCGGTTTTTTTTCGAACCGCACCTTTTCAAGTGCCAGATAGGGCCGGATGCGCCGCATCTTCTTTTTGATGAGGGCCGTAATCAGGAAGCTGAGGGAAAGTGCAATAAAACTCTGCCACCCCATCGTATTCCATGGCTCAGGTGCAAAAAACGCTATCGAAAGTGTCAGCACAATGGTAAAGATAGCACCCCCCATATGGGTGACCAGCGCGAGCATCGAATCCACCGTTTTGTTGCTGATCTTGCGGTTTAACCAGCGGAAGATAAGGTGGTCATGTTGCTGAAGCCAATCCATCGAACGAGTAATCATTGTGAACAGAACACCTCTCATTATAATTTTGTAAGCAGTCAGCCCAAAGTTAAATAGGCTGCAATATATGCTTGTAAGGGCCGAGATTCATAGTGTAGACAAGAGGCTTACATACGACAGTATACAGGAGAATTGTTAAGCGTGGGTATGAATGACATGTATTTTTTCATAAATTGAACTTTCTTTGTCGCAAGTGGATTTGATGATAACCGTTTAAGTGTGTTGGTAGCACGCTCCGTAAGGTTATGGTTTCCAAGGGATGATGACTTCATGTCCCCATGTTCTCGAAGCCCGGAATCCGATATAATGAAAGCATCTAACCATGCCTAAGGAGGAGAAGCATGAAATTCCGCGTTTCTGCCGTGCAATATCATCTGCACACCATTCAATCCTTTGACGATTTTGCCCGTCAGTCGGAGCATTATATCCGGACGGCGGAGGAATTTGAAGTCGATTTTGTGCTGTTTCCGGAATTTTTTACAACCCAACTGATGTCCATCGGGGATGATCAGGGCAAGGCATTGACGATCAATGACCTTCCGGATTTCACAGACCGTTACCGCGAGCTGTTTCAAGGCTTTGCGAAGCAATATAACATGCATATCATTGGCGGGACGCACGTCATTCGGCGGGAAGGGAAGCTGTACAATGTAGCGCATCTGTTCTATCCGGACGGCCGCATTGCGGAGCAAGCCAAGATCCATATCACGCCTTCGGAGATTAGCGGATGGAATATGGGAGCGGGTGAAGGACTCGAAGTGTTCGAAACGGAAAAAGGCACCATTGCGATGCTGACCTGCTATGACATCGAATTCCCTGAGATTGTGCGCATGGCCAAGGCTAAAGGGGCTGACGTCATTTTCTGTCCATCCTGTACAGATGATCGTCACGGGTTCCACCGCGTGCGTTACACCAGCCATGCCCGCGCCATTGAGAATCAAATCTATGTGGTGCTGACCGGTACCGTTGGCTCGCTGCCAACCGTGGATCTGATGCGTGCCAACTTCGGACAGGCGGCCATCATTACCCCGAACGATATCCCGTTTCCTCCGCAGGGCCTGCTGGCCGAGGGAGAGCTGAACAACGACATGATCATTACCGCCGATCTTGATCTGGATTTATTGTATCAAGTGCGTGAGAAGGGTTCCGTCACGACATGGCGCGATCGCCGCACGGATTTGTATCCGGATTGGGAATAAGCCCGTTTATCATCACTTGAGGAAAATAGGACAAAGGCGGTGCAGAGGAAATGGCCCGGTTTCATCAACAGTTTTACGTATTTGACGCCGCCCGGCCGGTGCCGGTTGTCATTCGAAGCTACACGGAAGCGGATTTTGACGAGCTGATCTTCATTCAATCCGAGACGTTCCCGCCCCCATATCCGCCGGAGCAGTGGTGGAACAAGGAGCAGCTGAATCAGCATGTCACCTTGTTCCCTGAGGGCGCTCTGTGCGTTGAAGTGGGCGGGATGCTCGCCGGGTCGATCACCTCGCTCATTGTGGATTACGATCCACGGGAGCCTGCGCACTCCTGGGCGGAGACCACGGATAACGGGTATATCCGGACCCATAAGCCGGACGGGAATACGCTATACATTGCCGACATTTGTGTCAGGCCGCGCTTCCGTAAGCTTGGACTCGGCAAATGGCTGATTCAGTCGCTGTATCATGTGACGGTGAATCGGGGACTGGACCGACTGCTTGGCGGCGGACGGATGCCCGGCTATCATCGGCATGCCCATGAAATGTCGGCTGCGGAGTATCTGGACGCTGTTGTCCGGGGTGATCTCAAGGATCCGGTGATTACCTTCCTGCTTCGTTGCGGCCGGACGCCCGTTGGGGTAGCGGCAGAGTATTTGGAGGATGAGGAGTCCTGCAATTACGGGGCCTTAATGGAATGGAAGAGTCCATTTAGAGGATAATCGTTTCATTTTACACCGGATATTTGAACACGGCTTCAACCAAAGAGGAGGTTGTTTCATTGGTAATTATCATTGCGTTATTATTTCTGGTAATAGGAATCCTTTTTATTGTTAAATCAAAGAAAGATAAAAAGGATAAGAGATGGTTTATGTGGATCGGCATTTCGCTTATTATCATGACAATATTTTTTCTCGTGTTTGGTGCTTTGCAGATCATGGATGTTCAATCTCATAAAGTGGGACATTGAGATATCATAATTCAAGGTATATTAAGATCGAAGTTATTCCGCCAAGTATACAGATTAAATTACTTTACTAATGAGGAGGTTTCATTTAATGGAATATATTCGCATTACGAGCATTGATGATCCTTTGTTCCGCAGCATGCACAATCTGATGAAGGAAGTGTTCCCTCCGGAAGAGGTGCTGGAGTTCAGTCTATGGAAGGAGCCGCTTGAAGATCCGGGCATTCGGGTATTTGTTGCCTTGCATGAGGGCGAGGTGGTCGGTACGACGGAATATCGGTATTACGAGGACTGGAATGTAGCGATGACCGATTTTACCATTATCGGGCGTGAAGGGCTCGGGATCGGACGATTCCTGGCACAGCATCGCTTGAAGGATCTAAATCAATTGGCGGCAGCAAACGGCAAAGAGCTGCTAGGCATGTTTGCTGAGATTTACGATCCGTACCGGGTGCAGGATTATGAATTTGGCGGGGTAAAGCCGATGGACCCTTTCGTCCGTCGCGAGGTATTGTCGCATCTTGGCTACAAACGCACGGATATTGATTATGTTCATCCTTCGTGGAGCCAGGGTGGCGAAGCGGTAAGCGGCCTGGATCTCTGTTTCATGCCGGGGGACGATGCTGCTGCTGAACTTCCAGCCGAGTTGATTGTGAACTTCCTGAAACGCTACTATTCGGTGCTGCCGGAGAAACCTCAAGCTTGGGTCGATATGATGACCCAGCTGGAGGCACGGAAGATGGTATCCCTGCTGCCGTTGTAACCTAAGTAGTTACGTGAATGCCTGATTCGTTCCAGAATCAGGCTATTCCATTGTTCTTATGCACATAGTGTGTAATGTTTTGGTATTCTATATAGTAGATTAGCTAGGCCGGGCCAGGCTGAAACGTTCGATAAACGCGGGAAGAAACCCTTTGCACACGGTTTGTCTTAGTGAGTATGCGTTGTTCGGTGTTTTTTCTTCTCATTTTGCTAAAATCCTCATTTGAATTGCAAGGCTATACTGGATATAGTAATACAATAGGTAAGGAAAAGAGGAACGTACATGAACGACCGAAAACAAGTGAGCATCCGTCTTCAAAGCCTTCACGAAGGGGAGAATACGATACAGGAGCTTCCGGCAGAGGCGTTTATTAAAGGGAATGTCTTGTATGTTCGCTATACAGAACCAGCGCTTGGACCGCATCAAGGGGAGACCCGGGCGATGCTTAAGCTGACGGAGGACGAGCTGAAGTTAATCCGTCACGGCGAGGTGGAGTCCGAGCAGTCGTTTCGATTAGGCCAACGATTGCCGGGGTATTATCGCTCCCCGTTCACTTCATTTAATCTCTCTACGTACACGCAGCGTCTGGAGCTAGCGCTTGAAGGCGTGTCCGGACGAGCAGCTTGGGCGTACGATTTATATGTGTCGGGCGAGTTATCGGGACACTTTTCTATTAGTTTGACTATTCAGGAGGCACATGAATCATGACAATGAATCCATTAGATCACATTAACGGGCTGGTTGCAGAAGCGGTGGCTGACGCTGCCGTTGCTGCAGGACTGGTTTCCCGTGAGGAATTGCCGGGCATAACCCTGGAAGTTCCCAAGGATAAGTCGCATGGCGACCTGGCTACGAACGTAGCGATGCAGTTGACACGAATCGCCAAGAAGAACCCGCGGCAAATTGCGGAGTCTATCTTGGAACATTTGGACATGGCGAAAGCTTCGATTGAAAAAGCAGAAATAGCCGGACCAGGATTCATTAATTTTACCTTGGACAAGGGGTACCTCTATCCGATCGTTGCATTGGTAGAAGAACAGGGTGACAACTACGGACGGATTGCTACGGGCGAGGGGCAAAAGGTTCAGATGGAGTTTGTTAGCGCTAATCCCACCGGAAGTCTGCACCTGGGGCATGCCCGCGGAGCGGCGGTAGGCGATGCCCTCTGCAATGTGCTTGATTTTGCAGGATACGAAGTTACGCGCGAATACTATATAAATGATGCTGGCAATCAAGTGGTGAACCTGATCAAATCCCTCGAAGCCCGTTATTTGCAGGAGCTCGGTCAGAATGCCGAAATGCCGGAAGATGGATACCACGGCGAAGATATCAAAGGGTTTGCCAAAGAGCTTGTAGCTGAGAAGGGCGAATCTTTGCTGTCCATGGATCCAGGCGAGAGAACGGCATTCCTTCGTCAGTTCGGACTTGAGAAGGAACTGGAGAAAATCAAACGCGATTTGAATCGATTCCGCGTTCATTTTGACGAATGGTTTAGTGAGACATCCCTGTATGAGAATGGACTCGTGGAGAAATCCCTGGAAGAGCTGAAATCGAAGGGCGAAGCTTATGAGAAGGATGGGGCAACCTGGCTTCGTACAACCGACTATGGGGACGACAAAGACCGCGTCCTCGTGAAGAATGACGGAACCTATACTTACCTGACGCCGGATATTGCATACCACCGCAATAAATACGAGCGCGGCTATGACAAGATTCTTAATATTTGGGGAGCCGATCACCATGGTTATATTCCACGGATGAGGGCTGCTATGGAGGCACTCGGCAATGATCCGGACAAACTGATTGTATTGATCGCCCAGATGGTCAGTCTGTTCCAGGATGGCGAGAAAGTGAAGATGTCCAAGCGTACCGGTAAAGCGGTCACGATGGAAGATCTGATGGATGAAGTCGGCGTGGACGCAATCCGCTATTTCTTCACCATGCGCAGCATGGACTCGCACCTGGATTTCGATATGGATCTGGCGGTGTCTACGTCCAATGAGAATCCGGTCTTCTATGTGCAGTATGCCCACGCACGTATTTGCAGCGTATTCCGCCAAGCGGAGGAGCAAGGCGTTAACCTCCTGCCGCTTTCCGATGTGAACCTGAGCGTTCTTACAACCGAGCATGAGTACGACATTTTGCGCAAAATAGGAGAGCTCCCGCAGGAAGTGTCGCTTGCTGCTGAGAACTATGCTCCGCACCGACTCATTCGGTATGTATATGAGCTGGCTTCCTTGTTCCACAGCTACTATCGAGCCGAGCGCGTGATTACGGAGGATGCGGATCAAACTCAGGCTCGCCTGGCTTTGCTTCGAGCTGTTCGTACGGTCATCGCTAACGTGCTTCGCCTGATGGGCGTATCGGCGCCGGAACGGATGTAATGGAATTTGCTTTAATATGTGACAACAGCCGTCTTTCCGAGGAAAGGCGGCTGTTTTTAATTTATAAACGGACGTTCTTTTATAGTTGTTGAAGAATCAGTTTATAATTTCATGCCCTCGCGCAAAAATTTCAAGGCATTTACCTCTCCATCGGAGACGCTGTGTCCTTTTTTGAGCTTTAGGGGAGAGGAGGTGCGTCGCAGCAGGGCCTTAAGGGTAGCCGTTTTTTTCAGGTCAGGCTTTTGCGCAAGCAGCAGGGCAATCGCTCCGCTGACGTGTGAAGTCGCCATGGAGGTGCCACTCATCTCGTGGTATTTTCCTTGCAGCCACGCGGACACGATTTTATCTCCAGGTGCATAAATATCGACAAATTGTCCACGATTGCTAAAGGAAGGGATCTTCCGACTGCGGTCGGTAGCTCCGACGGATATGGTTTGAGGATAACGGGCAGGATAGTCCGCGGTACGGCGTTTACCGTCATTGCCGGAGGAGGCAACAATAATGACGCCTGCTTGGTTGGCCTTGCCTACAATATCCAGCAGCGTACGGCTTCGGGTCTGCATACCGAAACTCATATTAATGATATCGATCTCGGCTCGTACGCACCAGTCGATGGCCAGAATGATATCCGACACAAAGGCGGATCCGTTATGATCAAAGGCTTTGACTGGATACACTACAGATCTTGGAGCAACGCCAATCATTCCCTGCGTGCTGTTCGCAGCAGCGATGGTACCCGAAATATGTGTTCCGTGCCCATTGTCATCATATGGCGGTAGGTTTCGGTGGACGAGGTTAACCCCTCGAGTCAGCGAATACTTCAGATCGGGGTGAGCAAAATCCACCCCCGTGTCGATAACGGCAATCTTCACGCGGTGTCCTGTCGAGATAGACCAGGCTTGAGGGGCTTTAATTTGCTTGATACCCCATGGGATTCCGGTTAGCGTTCCAATTGTCCCTTGTGTGGCTTGGATATGAACCTGGTCATCCTCTTCAACCATCAGTTCATTCCGAAACTCCGCTTCAAACTTCGCGGTTTGGGGAGCTGGAGCGATGATGGTTTGGGTAAGCGGCGAACAGCTGACTAAACTCCGGAAACGCCTTTCCCCGACAAGTCGATTCCATTCGCGGATACATTCTTGGTACAGCTGAGGGTCATGAAACGTAAGGAGCCGCCGGTTCATTTCCCGGACGTTCCGCATAGGGTTCGTCTCTGTAAGTAGTGATTGCATGATCCGGGTGTAATCCATATGTGGCAATCTCCCTTCTCGATGAACCGTTGCTTCAGTATTGTATGAACCGGGGAGAGTGCCCGAATGGGATGTTGCCCTTTTTCCGGGAAATAGGCCCTGTTTACCGTGTCAAAGCAGCAGGGCTAACATAAGATACATGAAGAGAACATCAAGGTTCTCTTATCTAATCCCGTAAGGAGTCGATCCTTGGGGCGGGTACAGTCAGAAGACGGGGACAATTGTCTCCGTCTTTTTCCTTTTTGGTATCTGATGGGTAATGGTGCATAAAAACTTGATTTTTATTTCCAAATAGGTTTTACTTAGTTTTGATAATGGATATGTTGAGGGTATAACGTGAAGATTGTGTGAGAGGAAGTGTGCGTTAGTGAGTAATCCGCTCAATTTAAAGATCGATCCGGAGAAGATTCAGGAAATCCCAATGGTTGACCTGGCTTTTATGGTTCTGAAGGCGGCAAATACGCCGTATTATTACCGTGACCTTATGAATGAGGTGGCCAAGCTTCGTGGCTTTACGGAAAAGGAAATTAACGAAACGATTGCCCAGTTATATACCGAGATCAATATAGACGGACGTTTCGCATGTGTAGGAACGAATCTGTGGGGACTAAAGCGCTGGTATCCGCTGGAGAAGTCCGAAGATCCGATTGCGAACGCCAAGCGTCCGCGGATCATCAACGATGAAGATGATGATGACGATGACTTCACCGATGAAGAGGAGACTTACAGCGGTGACGATGCCGAGGAGGATTTCGACAGCATCGATGACGAAGATGATGATCACGATGATCTCTTCCCGGATGATGACGATGCCGAGGACGATGTAGACGAAGAGGTTGTTCTGGATGATGACGAATTGGATGACGAGGATTCGGAATCCGAAGAGGAAGATGATCTGGAAGAGGAAGCCTTTGAGGAAGACGATAAGGATTAATCCGTCATACAGCAGGGTCTTTAGGACTTGTCTGCGCTGATAATGACTGTGTTTTACAGTGTCAGCCAATTGGGCAATTTTGAGGTTGCTTCTTCTCTTGACAAGCAGACAAGGCACAGAGTAAACTATTGCTTGGGCTTATGATTGTGGATTAAATATGTTTAATATAAAAGTGCCCCGTTATTTATTCGGGGTCACTTTTTTTGTTTTTAAGGCTCAGAAAGTGGAAACGACGCTAGCTTCTGAACCTAATAACGCTAGAGAAACTACCTTATCAAAAGCAGTCTGTCTTCTGGAAGTTTGTCGATGGACATTTTTTCTTCGGGCTGTGGAAGCATCCTTCTTGTGTGGACTGGACTTTCATGGTTTCTTGCAGTGAATATTCCAAGTTGTTTAAGATGAGGTATGGGAACCGCTCGTCTTGAAGCCTCATAACGTATGCCGGGTTAAGCGGCTCGATATGAGGATCATTTAAGCTTCAATATATGCGGTTTGTAATAGGTCGGAGGTCAGCTCGCTCACCATTTTTGGAAGCGAGCGATGCTTTTTGTTGGTCCCTCTGATGAATCAGGGGAAAACGGGTTAGGATAAACATCATATGTCGCCTGAAGTTATGGAGATTATATAGGAGGGTTTTTAACAGTGACAAAGTATATTTTTGTAACAGGCGGGGTCGTGTCATCTCTTGGTAAGGGAATTACCGCCGCTTCGCTCGGTAGATTGCTTAAGAACAGAGGGCTCAAGGTAACGATTCAGAAATTCGATCCGTACATTAATATAGATCCGGGCACCATGAGTCCTTACCAGCATGGCGAAGTATTCGTTACGGACGACGGTGCGGAAACCGACCTGGACCTGGGACACTATGAGCGCTTCATCGATATTAACCTGTCGAAGAACAGCAATGTGACAACAGGGAAAGTATACTCTTCTGTTATCAGCAAGGAACGTCGGGGAGAATATTTGGGCGGTACCGTGCAGGTAATCCCTCATATTACGAACGAAATCAAGGAGCGCGTGTTCCGTGCAGGCCGTGAAGCAGGTTCGGATGTGGTTATTACCGAAATCGGCGGTACGGTTGGCGATATCGAAAGCCTTCCTTTCCTTGAGGCTATTCGTCAGATTAAGAGTGACGTTGGCCGTGAGAACGTGATGTATATTCATGTAACCCTCATTCCATATATTAAGGCAGCCGGTGAAGTGAAAACCAAGCCGACCCAGCACAGTGTAAAAGAACTCCGCAGTATCGGCATTCAGCCGAATGTTATCGTGTGCCGTACGGAGCATGAGCTTTCAACCGAGATGAAAGCAAAAATCGCGCTCTTCTGCGACATTGACCCTAACGCGGTTGTAGAATGTCGCGATGCCTCCTCGCTGTATGAGGTACCGCTGAATCTGCGTGAAGAAGGCCTTGATGAAATTGTTGTCAATCATTTGAAATTGACCACCCCTGCGCCGGATATGAGCGAGTGGGAGGATCTGGTGGAGCGTGTATCCAAGCTGGAGAAGACCGTTGAGATTGCGATTGTCGGTAAGTATGTCGCACTGCACGATGCCTACCTCAGTGTTGTTGAATCCCTGTCTCATGCAGGCTTTGATGCTAATGCCGACGTGAAGATCCGCTGGGTGAATGCCGAAGAAATTACGGCAGACAACGTGGAAGAGGCGTTGAGTGGCATTGGCGGTATCCTTGTACCGGGTGGATTTGGAGATCGGGGTATCGAAGGCAAGATCAGCGCGATCCGTTATGCTCGCGAACGCAATATTCCATTCTTCGGCATTTGTCTTGGGATGCAGGTGTCCGTTATTGAATATGCCCGTTCGATTGTCGGCCTGAACGGCGCGAATAGCTCGGAAATTGATCCGGCTACCGAATATCCAGTCATCGACCTACTGCCGGAGCAGAAGGATATCGAGGATCTTGGCGGAACGATGCGCCTGGGTCTGTATCCATGTAAGCTGGTTCCAGGATCACTTGCAGAGTCTTGCTACCAGGACGAGCTGGTTTATGAAAGACATCGCCACCGGTATGAGTTCAACAATCAATACCGCGAAGATATTGAAAAAGCAGGCCTGCGTATATCCGGTACTTCTCCGGATGGACGTCTGGTTGAAATTGTAGAGCTGCCAGGACACCCTTGGTTCCTTGCTGTGCAATTCCATCCGGAATTCACTTCCCGTCCGAACCGTCCGCAGCCGCTGTTCCGTGAATTTGTAAAAGCCTCGATCCAGCATCAGGCATAATGGGAAGAGCCTCTTTTGAAGAGGCTCTTTTTTGCGTATAAAGCCGTTGTCATAATTGTGGACAGGGTAAGCCGAATGTTCAGATCGGATGTCCGGAGCTGTCGCTTTCGGATACAACAAATTCATACATCTTTTTTTCTTACTTTTTTTAGGACAGGAAGGAATTCGACATCTACAGGCGAATACAAATAATGGTCGGTTTATGGGAAAGTTAGGAACTTTCGAGTTTGCATATACTCATTGTACGATTTAAGTATCGGGGAGGTTGAAGGGATGAGCAAAGAAAGCAAACACAAAGTGCTGATTGTGGATGACCAGAATGGTATCCGCATCCTGCTTGTAGAAGTGTTCAGCAGTGAAGGATATGAGACGTTTCAAGCGGCGAATGGCAAGGCTGCACTTGAAATTGTGAAGATGCATGCCCCGGATTTGGTGCTGCTGGATATGAAAATTCCTGGAATGGACGGGCTTGAGATTTTGAAGCATATTAAACAGATGAATCCGGACATTAAGGTGATCATGATGACTGCCTATGGAGAGCTTGACATGATCAAGGAAGCAACCGATCTTGGTGCGTTGATGCATTTTACCAAACCCTTTGATATTGATGAGATGCGGCAAGCCGTCAATATGCAGCTGAAAGGGACCGCCAATAATATCGGTTGAATGATGAATTCTGCTCAAAGGGCGGAATTCTTTTTTTTGCCAGAATGTGAGGTCCTTCGCAGCATTTTAGGAAATGCTTGTTTAGTATTTATGACGCGATGTGGTATAATAAGTCCGTGTGTTATATCGGCTAAAAACCATAGACAAACTAAGCATCTATAGGAGGATGAAACCATGCCATTAGTATCAATGACAGACATGCTGAACAAAGCACTCGAAGGTAAATATGCTGTTGGTCAATACAACATCAATAACCTGGAGTGGACATATGCGATTCTTGAAGCGGCTGAGCAAGAGAAATCACCGGTAATTCTTGGTGTTTCCGAAGGCGCAGCTCGTTATATGGGTGGATTCAGCACCGTCGTACACATGGTAAAAGGTTTGATGGAGGACCTGAAAGTTACAGTTCCTGTTGCCATTCACCTTGACCACGGTTCAAGTGTTGAGAAATGTAAAGAAGCAATCGATGCAGGATTCACTTCGGTTATGATCGATGATTCCCACAGCCCGATTGAGACGAATATTGCAACAACGAAACAAGTCGTTGAGTATGCTCATGCCAAAGGCGTTTCCGTTGAAGCTGAAGTCGGCATGGTCGGCGGACAAGAAGATGACGTCATCGGTGATGTAATGTACGCGAAGCTTGACGATTGCGTTCGCATCGTGAACGAAACAGGCATCGACACATTGGCACCTGCGCTTGGTTCTGTTCATGGTCCTTACAAAGGCGAACCAAACCTTGGTTTCAAAGAGATGGAAGAGATTCGCAATGCTGTGAAACTTCCGTTGGTGCTTCATGGTGGTACAGGCATCCCGACGCATGACATTAAGAAAGCTATCTCCTTGGGTACTTCCAAAATCAACGTGAACACCGAGAACCAAATTTCGTTCTCTAAAGTTGTTCGTGAAGTGCTTGCTGCTAAACCAGAAGCTTACGATCCACGCACATTCCTGAAACCAGGCCGTGAGGCAATCAAGGAAACTGTGGTTGGCAAAATCCGTGAGTTTGGTTCCAACAATCAAGCTTAATAAAGTCGTTTGTAGTCCTAATGGCCACAACATGATGATTGGAATCACCTAAGATATTTAGGCTGTCTTATGCTGTATACAATGAAATGGAAAGCACACCGCATAGCCGGTGTTTTTCCATTTCATTTATTAAGTATCAAAAGTACAAGCGGGTTGTGAGCTTCACAACCGGATAATCGAGAACAAAAAAGAACGCAAAATGCGGTCTGTCATCCTTTAGGAACGTCGATAAGACGTTTTTCTTGTATGACGGCCATCAGAACCATTTCCGGCTGCGAAGTGATGTAGGGGGACCCGAAAGCTTATGGAAAAATTGATGATCAGCGGTGGACGCCCACTGCGAGGTACTGTAACAATCAGTGGTGCCAAAAACAGTGCTATTGCGTTAATTCCCGCCGCAATCCTGGCGGAATCGGAAGTCGTACTTGATAATTTGCCGCTTCTCAGCGATGTGGCTGTTTATGCTGAGATTTTGGAAGAATTGGGCGGGCAAGTTTCATGGGAAGGCAATCAGATGAGAATTGACCCTTCTGATATCAAATCTATTCCGATGCCTAACGGACCCGTTAAGAAACTGCGCGCGTCCTACTATATGATGGGCGCCATGCTTGGAAGATTTAAAGAAGCCGTGATCGGCCTGCCGGGCGGCTGTAATTTTGAACCTCGTCCCATCGATCAGCACATCAAGGGTTTTGAAGCGCTTGGCGCAACCGTCACCAATGAACACGGTTCGATTCATCTGCATGCCAAAGAGCTGCGGGGCGCGAAGATCTATCTGGATGTGAGCAGTGTTGGTGCAACCATTAATATTATGCTGGCGGCTGCTAAGGCCAAAGGCTCCACAATTATTGAAAATGCGGCGAAAGAGCCTGAAATTATAGATGTTGCAACACTTTTAAACTCCATGGGAGCTGTCATTAAGGGCGCTGGAACGGAAACGATCCGGATTGAAGGCGTAACTGAGATGCATGGCTGCCGACATTCCATTATTCCAGACCGGATTCAGGCCGGTACATATATGATTGCTGCCGCAGCTACACGCGGCGATGTTCTGATTGACAATGTCATCCCGAAACATCTTGAAGCCCTTACGGCCAAGCTGATCGAGATGGGTGTTGGTATTGAGGAGTTGGACGAAAGCATTCGCGTGATCGGTAAGGATCGATACCAGCATGTGGACGTTAAGGCGCTTATATATCCTGGATTTGCAACGGATTTGCAATCACCGATGACCAGCCTGCTTACGCAAGCGGAAGGCGTTAGTGTCCTTAGTGATTTTGTATATAGTAACCGATTTAAACATGTTCCGGAGTTAGTTCGCATGGGTGCCAAAATCCGCGTGGAGGGACGTTCTGCTATTATAGAAGGCGGTCCGCTGAACGCAGCCAAAGTCAAAGCGACCGACCTGCGCGCAGGCGCGGCTCTTGTCATTGCTGGACTAACCGTACCCGAAGGGGTAACGGAGGTAAGTGGCGTAGAATTCATTGACCGCGGCTATGACCATCTGGTATCCAATCTGCGTATGCTGGGTGCCGACGTATGGCGTGAGACTGAGGAAGAATGATTTTTTTACCAAAATGAGGGAAATATGTGGTTAAAACTGCATATCTCCCTCTGATTTGGGTAATGCTCCTAGTAAAGCTCTCATAGAATAATAGACTACATGCAGCAGGGACTTGCTGTGACAGAAACAAATAATTGAATAGGTGGTTATTGAATGGATTTACAAATAGCCGATTTGGAAGGCATGAAGCTGACGGATCTGTATAAGCTAGCCAAAAAGTATCAGATCCCTTATTATGGCCAGTTGAAGAAAAAAGAATTGATATTTGCCATTCTCCGGGCGCAGGCTGAACAGAGCGGCTTGATGTTCATGGAGGGTGTACTTGAGATTTTGCCGGAAGGTTACGGTTTTCTTAGACCGATCAACTATTTACCGAGCACGGAGGACATCTACATTTCGGCCTCCCAGATTCGTAAATTTGATTTAAGGACCGGAGATTTGGTTTCGGGCAAATGCCGGACACCTAAAGAGAACGAACGTTACTTCGGGCTGCTGCAGGTCAACGCCGTGAATGGTGAGAATCCTGCCGTCGCAGCGGAACGATTGCACTTCCCAGCCTTGACTCCTCTATATCCGCAAGAAAAGCTTGTTCTTGAAACATCCCCTAATCAGTTGTCAACCCGAATTATGGATCTGCTTGCACCTGTAGGTTTAGGACAACGCGGTTTGATCGTAGCACCGCCAAAAGCAGGGAAAACGCTCCTCTTAAAAGAAATCGCCAACAGCATCTCAACCAACAATCCAGAGATTGAACTGTTTGTTTTACTCATCGATGAACGGCCTGAAGAAGTGACGGATATGCAGCGTTCCGTTAAGGGCGAGGTGGTTGCTTCTACTTTTGACGAGCTTCCGGAGAACCATATTAAAGTGGCGGAACTGGTATTGTCCCGTGCCTTGCGGTTGGTGGAGCATAAGAAGGACGTTGTTATATTGCTGGACAGCATCACCCGTCTTGCCCGTGCGTACAACCTGGTCATTCCTCCGTCCGGCAGAACGCTGAGCGGCGGTATTGATCCTGCGGCATTCCATCGTCCGAAACGTTTCTTCGGTTCGGCGCGTAACGTGGAGGAAGGCGGAAGTTTGACGATTCTGGCTACAGCCTTGGTTGAAACCGGATCGCGGATGGATGACATTATTTATGAGGAATTTAAAGGTACAGGCAACATGGAGCTGCACCTAGACCGTCGCTTTGCGGAACGCCGTATTTTTCCGGCGATCGACATTCGTCGCTCCGGTACCCGGCGTGAAGAGGTGCTGCTGAACAAGGATGAATTGGATACCATTTGGGCGATCCGTAAAAATATGAACGACTCTGCTGACTTTGTGGAAGGATTCCTCAAAAAAATGCGTGACAGCAAGAATAACGCAGAGTTCTTGGCATCATTTGATGTGAATGCCAATAACGGGAGCGGAACCGGGACTCAGGGCCAGACAGCTAGACGCCCATCGCGCGCATCGGCTGCGACGGCCCCTCAGAGCTAGTCCTGAATCAACCGGAGAATAGGAGATCAACATGTATTTGGTTTATGCAGATGAGCAAGGGAATGTATATGATCATTCCGATCTGTTCGGGCTTGCCCGCAGCGGAGATATGATCGTTGAGATATTGGATGATGAATTAATCCCTTTGCCAGAGGGGGCTACATTGGTCGGACTACCGAGCACCCGAGCGATCGGAATGGATCCAGAGACCGGTGATATGATGCCGCTTGAGGACGGGTACACTGCTGTCGGAGCGCTGTTGCCGCAAGGCTATACCCGGTTGTGCTTGCCAGGATACGTGAAGTCGGACAAGGAATATAAGCTGCCGCTATTTGGTTACTCGGCGGTGGTATGGAAGGATGGCGCTTTCTATACAACAGCGCGTTTATCCGATGACCCGGAGAAGTGGAACCCGGTGAACTGCGATCTGAACGATCTTGAGCTCGGGGTTAAGACGCTGAAGGAGAAATATCCGGAGAATCGGCTCTATGAGCATCTGTCTAACTGTGCATTAGGATATGAATGCCTGACGGCATCCAATACCTTCCTGAATCGCTGGGAAGGCGCTGTTCCCGTATCATACTCTTGCAATGCCGGTTGCTTCGGTTGTATTTCGGAACAGCCGGATGACAGCGGCTTTGTCTCGCCACAGACCCGTATGAACTTCCGTCCGAGAGTGGATGAGTTGGTGCAGGTCATGCTGGAGCATCTGAAGACACCGGAGTCGATCATCAGCTTTGGCCAAGGTTGTGAGGGAGAACCCTCCACGCAGGCGAAGATCATTATAGAAGCCATGAGAGAAGTTCGGGCACAGACTGATATGGGATACATCAATATTAATACCAATGCGGGACTGACCGATTTTATCCGTGGTATCGTGGATGCGGGTCTTGATCTGATGCGGGTCAGCACGATCAGTGCATTGGATGATCATTATAACGCATACTACAAGCCAAGGGGCTATACGCTGGCCAATGTGGAGAAATCTCTTCGTTATGCAACCGATCAAGGTGTGTATACCTCCATCAACTATCTGATCTTCCCGGGCGTAACTGATCGCGAGGAAGAGCTGGAAGCCATGATTGAGTTTGCCCGCCGCACCGGTCTCAAATTGATTCAACTCCGCAATCTCAACATTGACCCTGAGAGCTATCTCGAGCTTATTCCGCCTGCACAAGGCGAGATTCTGGGGATGAAGCAGGCTATTGAGATTATGCAGGAGGAATTGCCAGATGTGGTGATTGGCTCCTATACGCATGTGCCGCCTGCAGGACAGGCAAGACCGAAGAAGAGATCCTCGATTATTTAACAGAACCGTACTGAATATCGGATGTGTTAAAAACAGGTTGAAATTCCAATTGTGGACTTGTCTGATGATTTGTGTATGAGCTATTGCGCATTCATTTTGCTCGTGATATACTCCATTTATGTGTCCATATAACTCTGGGTCCGCATGAGGCTCAGGGCGGAAAGAGGTGAAAGCTACAATGAAACAAGATATTCAACCGAAATATCACGTTACTACAGTTACTTGTGCTTGCGGTAATACGTTTGAAACAGGTTCTGTAAAACCAGATCTTCGTGTAGAGATTTGCTCGAACTGTCATCCGTTCTTCACAGGTAAACAGAAATTCCTGGATGCTGGCGGTCGTGTTGATAGATTCAAGAAGAAATACGGTATCTAATAAACAAACCCTTCGCCCTTGTGGTCGAAGGGTTTTTGTCTGTTTACAGGGCTGGAGGAGTATGCAACTTCTTCCGTTGGTTGCTTTTTTGATAGCCATGCGATATACTAAAGTTCGCCGTGCTAGACGGGGAGGTAGCGGTGCCCTGTAACTCGCAATCCGCTGTAGCGAGGTTGAATTCCTGTTAGAGGTATTGTCGATGTGAGGCTGGTCCCTGCGCTCAACGTTGACGGTTGGGTCCTCCGCAATGAGCACTTGTGAACCTGGTCAGGTCCGGAAGGAAGCAGCCATAAGCAAGATCGCTTTTGTGCCGGAGGGGTGCCTAGCCCGAGTTGTTGCTCAGGATTGCCGCTCGGATCGCAATTATCAATAACAGGTGCACGGTATACATATCTGCACATAACACCTTTGCCATATTGGCAAGGGTGTTTTTTGTCGAAACGGCTATCCATTCAAGCTGATCCTTCATGTGCACTTTGGATAAAGTTTTCCAAGTAAACGTTTTGCTAAGGCAGGGGAAAGTAGTATAGAATGTAGTATAATATAACCGTTAAACTCACGCCTTTTTGGCTGGGAATGACCATGAATGCAACAGTAAAGCACGCGAGGATCGAGTTTAGTATAAACTTAAGGTTTTCTCGATCTCGTGAAGTGGAAGTTGAAAGAGGGTAAAGCACAGTGGAACATATCGCGTTATATCGTGCTTGGCGACCACAGTCGTTCGGCGACATGGTGGGCCAGCAGCATATTATCCAGACCCTGCAGAATGCCATTCGCGAGCAGCGGGTTTCCCATGCCTACCTGTTCAGCGGTCCACGGGGTACGGGCAAGACCAGTGCCGCTAAAATTTTGGCCAAAGCCGTGAACTGCGAGCATGGTCCGGCTGAGGAACCCTGCAATGAATGCGAGGCCTGCCGGCGTATAACGTCCGGAGCCGTCATGGATGTTCAGGAGATCGATGCTGCATCCAACCGCGGTGTCGAAGAAATCCGTGATTTGCGGGAGAAAGTCAAATACGCACCGACCGAGGTGCGGCGTAAGGTTTATATTATCGATGAAGTACACATGCTGACGACGGAAGCGTTCAATGCATTATTAAAAACGCTGGAGGAACCGCCGGCACACGTGATGTTTATACTAGCGACAACAGAGCCGCACAGGCTTCCGGCAACGATCATCTCACGCTGTCAACGGTTTGACTTCCGGAGGGTTTCCTTGGACGAACAGACCGGGCGTCTGGAGCAGATTTGCGGAGAAGAAGGCATTACGGCAGAGCCTGAAGCACTGCAGTATATCGCACGTCTATCGGATGGCGGTATGCGGGATGCACTGAGCATTTTGGATCAGATTGCCTCCTTCACAGGAGGCACGGTATCTTACCAGCAGGTCATGGACATGACGGGCGGGATTGCCTCGGAGCAGTTTGGCCGTCTGGCCAGTGCCGTGAAACAGGGGGATGCCGGACTTGTGCTGCAGATCGTGGAGCAATTCATGCAGGAGGGAAAAAGTGCAGATAAATGCATGGAGAATCTCCTGTATTATTTCCGCGATTTGCTGATGATCAAGATGGTTCCTAGCGCCGATAAGCTGACCGACCGGGTTTTGAATCCGGCAGAGTTTCAGGAGATGGCGAATGCCTTTAGCCGAGACGAACTATTTCAAATGATTGATACGCTGAACCGGTATCAGAGTGAGATGAAATACGCCTCGCAGCCGCAGACTCTGTTTGAGGTGGCATTGCTCAAGCTTTCCGGTATAACTCAATCAGCGGGTGGGGCCAGAGCTCAGAATACAGCCGATGCGGGGGAGCTCGCTCAGCTGAAGCAGCATGTAGCCTCACTTGAGAAAAAGCTGGAGCGACTGATACAAAACGGTGTTCCTGCATCTGGTCAACGTGAACCGGCCAAGTCTACCCGTACACCGGCACCGAAAGCAGCTTCATCAGCCAAGATCCCGCAGCATATGGATCAGTATATATCTTGCCGAACGGGGGAGGATTATACTTCTGTTCATCGGCAGTGGGCCCAAATTTTGCAGAATGTGAAAGAGGAGAAGGTGACGGTCCACGCTTGGTTGATGGATGGAGAACCTGTGTCCGTATGGGAAGACAAGGTTCTTGTCGCTTTTAAAAACAACATCCACCGCGAAACCACGGAGAAACCTGCCAACAAACAGGTGATTGAAGGGGTTCTTGAGTCCACGCTTGGCAAGCCGTATCATCTGGTTACCATGATGCTTCGTGATTGGAGTGACGCGGTAGAAGGAGTGGGCAAGCCTCAGGCAGAGGAGCTTAAGCTTGAGCATGAAGAAGCGGAGGCCGGTGGGGAGAAACCATGGATTGATGAGGCGATCCAGTTGTTTGGAGAAGACCTCGTTGTCATAAAAGACTAGCACGTCCCTACGTGCACCCTATTATAAGGAGAGATGAATCATGAATAATATGAACCAAATGATGAAGCAAGTGAAAAAGATGCAGGAGCAAATGCTGAAGGCTCAGGAAGAGCTCGCTACGAAAACCGTTGAAGGAACTTCCGGCGGTGGCGTGGTTACCGTGGAAGCGAATGGACATAAACAAATTTTGTCCATCAACATCAAGCCTGAGGCGGTTGACCCGGATGATGTGGAAATGCTGCAGGATCTGGTACTGACTGCGGTTAACGATGCACTTGCCAAGGCTGAAGAAATCGCAAATGCTGATATGGGCAAATTCACAGGCGGCATGAAAATTCCGGGCTTGTTCTAATCTAACCTAGAAGGAGTAGTTACATTTGTACTATCCTGAACCGATCGCGAAGCTCATCGACGCCTTTACGCGACTGCCGGGTGTGGGGCCGAAGACGGCCGCCCGCCTGGCTTTTCATGTTCTGAACATGAAGGAAGATGACGTTATTGATTTTGCCAAAGCGCTAGTCAGTGTCAAAAGGAATCTGCACTACTGCTCCGTCTGCTGCAACATCACCGATACGGATCCATGCCGGGTATGTCAGGACAAGACCCGGGATGCTTCGACCATCTGCGTTGTACAGGATGCCAAGGATCTTGTGGCGATGGAGCGTACGAAGGAATTCGATGGCTACTATCATGTCCTCCACGGAGCCATATCTCCGATGGAAGGGATCGGACCGGATGAAATCCGTCTGAAGGAGCTGCTGACGCGTCTTAGCGATGAGAGAGTGAAAGAGCTGATTCTGGCCACGAATGCCAATATCGAAGGAGAGGCAACGGCGATGTACATATCGCGCCTGGTCCGTCCTTTTGACATTAAGGTGACCCGAATTGCCCATGGACTGCCTGTTGGCGGTGACTTGGAGTATGCAGATGAAGTGACTTTATCCAAGGCGCTTGAGGGCCGAAGAGAGCTGAACTGATATTTTGTAATTCCTGCAACATCTGTTTGAGATTTGAAAGCATATATACGAGAACGAGCATCGGAAGAGATTCTGATGGCTCGTTTTTTTATTTATTACATCGTGCAAAAGTAGAGGGTGGAAGAGTTCTTTTGGTTCTAAGTTTGTCCCTCTCTCGATATGAATGTTACAGACGGTCTTATTAAGGGCAGTGTCTACATTCATATTCATAGGGAGTGAACGTGATGAAGATATGGTGGAAGCAGTCGAAGAAGCAAGAGGAGGAAACGTATATCACGGCAGAGGATCAGGAACGGATGTGGCATGTATTCCTGGATGTCCAGAGGTCCCAGATGGAGTGGGAGCGGGCGCACTTGCTGTTTCAAGAGGCTACGGGACAGGATCAGATTGATTATGCAATCTATATGCTGGAGGCAGCGGAGCGCAAATACCAGATGAATCTCAAGCAAGCCAAACAGCTCAATCTGGATGGAGCGAGGATGCAATATATCGAGCAAAAAAGAGAGAACGGCTAAATGAGAGATGAGAGGATTCGTAATGACTTAAAGGAGGGGTAACTATGAAATTGATTGTACTGGGCACGCTTTGCATATCGCTCTTATTGCTTATCTATGTTGTGTTTAGAAAAAAGCTTGGGCTGGGATGGTTAACCGTATTCGGTGCCCATCTTGCTCTCTCGGCAGTGGCTATCTATGTTGTGAATTTCTCGGGATTGGCGGCCGAAACGTATATTCCTCTGAATCCGATGACCATAGGAACCGTCATGGTTCTGGGCTTGCCGGGCGTGGCCCTTCTTGTTGGATTAAAAATAACGATATTAGGTAGTTGACGCAGGCTTATATTTTATGATACATTAATGTTCGCCCGTTTGATTCTGGGTGATAGAGATTCACCGGTCAGGTAGACAATTGGTTGAAAAAATAATCAAAAAAACTTCTTGACCAACAGCAAGCTAGTATGATATATTATAAAAGTCGCCGCTGAGATGCGGATGACAAACAAAAAAATGATTGATCTTTGAAAACTGAACAACGAGTGAGTAAGGATTTCACTAGTGAAATCCATTGCGAAATCATCATGTACAAGCCTTGGTTTGTTGGGTGATCGAGCATAAAGAGAATTGAACAAATTCTCGTCAGTTAAGAAATGAGCAAGTCAAACACTTTATTGGAGAGTTTGATC
>NZ_PDHM01000005.1 GCF_002573715.1 Paenibacillus sp. EZ-K15
CAACATGCTGGATTTTGCCATCGTCGGCCTACTCCTCTCCATCTACAGACGCAAAAACATGATCCCAAGCGAGGTGGGGAATGCGGCTCCTATGAAGGTGGCTTAGCGGAATGGCCGACCTAGGCAGCTTATATTTTTATCGAACAGACTTATCGTACAACACCTGCTGTTTTTAACTCTCATAGATGACCAGATAACTCTCTTCGGATTGGCTCGGGTGGAACGGGATTCAATAAATCACGGATGTTCATCCGAGGTATGATTGAGCACCAGCATCCATCTTGAGGGGAGTTATCTTTTTTTATCATAATTGACTGTAAAAAGATTCATCTTTTAACTAATAACCCCTATCTATATTCGAGGCTATGCCATCAAATTCATGAAATTCAAACGATAATTTATATCCTTGTCAAGGAGGAACCACATGCGGCAAATGGAGGAGTATATGGTTGTCCGGCAATTTCTGGACCGTGTGTGCAAGCAAGTGCGCACGAGGCAAATGCATCCCGAGATTCGAGAGGAACTGCTGGGTCATATTGAGGATCGGGCCGAACTGTTGATGCTGGAGGGACATCCTGAAGAGTTCGCTGTACAGGAAGCGGTGAAACAAATGGGGGATCCGGGGGATATCGGCAAAAGTCTGCATATGGCTCATCGGCCTCAGTTGGATTGGAAGCTGCTCGTTATGCTGGCCCTGTTCTTAATCATTGGACTGGTTGGCATGGTGAGTGTTTATTACGCGGATGAAAGGTATTCCGTTAGCCTAGTCGAGAGGAAGTTGTTTTACTTCGGAATCGGAGTATTATTCCTGATAGGTTTTTATTTTCTGGATTATCGGAAGCTGAAGAAATACGCGGCCCCTGTGTTTTTCTTTATTGTTATTCTAATGGTCATTTCATTGGTATATGGACAACTGCACGATAGAAGAACTGCCTATATCAACATAGGTCCAATTGGAGTCAATATGATCACTTTCTCCTTGATACCGCTTCTGCTCGCTTTGGCAGGGATGAAGCCTGCCAGCCAATGGGGACGGTGGGAGACGGTATTGAACATCCTCTATCGAGGGGGACTGCCTGTAGTCCTATATAGTATAAGCGGCTCTATTATCTACACGTATATCTATGTGATCGGGTTCCTGGTTTTGACATGGAGAACAAGTAAAAGCTTGAAACAATTTGTTATGATTTCCACGCTGCCATTTGCAGGATTAGCTATTTTCCTCTGCACCCGGACGGATCATTTACTGTTTCGGTGGAGAGAATTTATGAACCCTTCAGCCAAAGAAATGTGGTATATAGGGAATAACGCAGATGCCATCCAAGCAGCAGGCTGGTTTGGGCAAGGTTTTGGTCAAGCTACACCGAAGATCCCATATGTCCTTTATGATAACGTGTTTCCATACCTCATCTATTGCTTCGGCTGGTTGTTCGGGATCGTAGTTGGCGTACTGATTCTTCTGTTTCTCGTTAGAATATGGAATATTTCTACGGTCCACAGGGATCCTTATGCGAAGTATATCGCTGCATTACTCATCGTTGTCTTTGGATTTCGGCTGCTATGGCCGCTACTCATGGGGCTCGGTATTCTTCCAAGGGTTACATTGGATCCACCCTTCTTCTCTTACAGCGGGATGAACCAAATCCTGGACATGGCAGCAGTCGGCCTGCTCCTCTCCATCTACAGACGCAAAAACATGATCCCAAGCGAGGTGGGGGAGGCGGCTCCTATGAAAGTGGCTTAGTTGAGGCTGAAGATCATCTTTCAATTCCGGTTAGCAGGATAAAGTTTTGAAAAAGAAAAAGCGAGAGCTTGATTCTCGCTTTTCTTTCTCGTTTATAGAGAGGTATCGTTATCCGTTCGGTGGCGTATAAGTTACACCTTCTCCAGCGCACCGGATGCGATTTCCTCAATATAGTGGCAGGCCGCCTGATGGCCTCCGCGCTGCTCATCCACGTCCCGCAGCACCGGGGCTTCGGATCTGCAGTGATCCTTGGCGTACATGCAGCGGGTATGAAACCGGCAGCCGGAAGGCGGATTGATCGGGGACGGAACATCCCCCTTGAGAATGATCCGTTCCTTCTTGCGCTCGGGATCTAGTGTCGGGATGGCCGACAGCAGAGCGCGAGTGTAAGGATGCTGTGGGTGCCGGAAGAGGGAGTGCTTATCCGCGATTTCCACGATCGTCCCCAGATACATCACGATAATCCGATCGGAAATATGCCGGACGACCCCGAGATCATGGGAGATGAAGAGATAGGTCAGTTTGAATTCGGTTTGCAGTGATTTCATCAGATTGAGCACTTGTGCCTGGATGGACACGTCAAGCGCAGAGACCGCTTCATCACTGATGATCAGCTTGGGATTCACGGACAAGGCGCGAGCAATTCCGATCCGCTGCCGCTGCCCGCCGCTGAATTCATGCGGGTACCGATTGGCTTGATAGGCGGCCAGGCCGACCGTTTCCAGAAGCTCGATGGCCCGCCCCCGCCGGTCTTTTTTGGGAACAACGTTTTGAATGTCCATCGCTTCTTCCAGGACTTGCAGCGCTGTTTTTCTGGGATTCAGCGAAGCATAGGGGTCCTGAAAAATCATCTGCAGGTCTTTACGCCTTCGGTTCATCTGCGCTTTATTTAGGGAAAGCAGATCGGTGCCTTCGAACACCACCTCGCCAGCGGTTGGTTCGTCCAGCCTCAGGATGGCCCGGCCCGTGGTTGATTTGCCGCAGCCGGATTCGCCCACGATACTGACAGTTTCTCCCTCATGTACGGAGAATGAAATATCATCCACAGCTTTTACGACGTTGACGGCACGGCCCAGGATACCGCCCTTGATCGGAAAATACTGCTTAAGGTTTTTGACGGTTAACAGCTCTTTGCTCATGACAGAACGTTCACCTCGCTTTCCGGCTCCCATTGATCGGTGTATTTCCAGCACCTGACTTGTTGGTTATCATCCAGCGCATGAAGCTCCGGCAGTTTGTCATAGCACAGCTTGGCTGCATGGGGACAGCGGGGGGCGAATCGGCAGCCTTCTTGCGGATCATAGGGGCTTGGAACCGAGCCCTTAATCGGCTCCAGCGTTTCCTTATCGATATCATGCCGCGGCAGCGAGTTCATCAGGCCGATGGTGTAAGGGTGCTTCGGATGCTTGAAGAGGGTGCGCACATCGGTATATTCCACCACTTTTCCGCAGTACATGACCGCTACGTCATCGCAGGTTTCCGCAACGATGCCCAGATCATGGGTGATAAAAATAATCGACATCTGCAGCTTCCGCTGCAACTCCTTCATCAGCTCCAAAATTTGAGCCTGAATGGTCACGTCAAGCGCCGTGGTCGGCTCGTCTGCAATGAGCAGATCCGGATTGCATGCCAGTGCCATGGCAATCATGACACGTTGGCGCATACCGCCGGACAGTTGGAAGGGGTACTGTCGGACTCTTTTTTCCGGGGAAGGGATGCCGACCAGTTTCAACATCTCGACGGCTTTGTCCATCGCTTGTTTTTTGCTCAGATTCTCATGGATTTGGTAGGCCTCCGCGATCTGATCGCCAACGGTGAAGACCGGATTGAGCGATGTCATCGGCTCCTGGAAGATCATCGAGATCTGATTGCCCCTTATTTTGCGCATCTGCCGGTCCGATTGTTCGAGCAGATTCACACCGTTATATAGGATTTGGCCACCGACGATTCGTCCCGGATGAAAGATCAGCCGCAGGATGGAGAGGGACAGTATGCTTTTGCCTGAACCGGATTCGCCCACGATGCCGAGCGTCTTCCCCTTGCGTACGGTAAGGCTGATATCATCCACAGCTTTCACTTCGCCCAGTTCGGTGAAAAAAGAGGTTCGCAGGTTCTTGATCGTAAGCAAACTTGATGCGTGCTGTTCCATCTTGTCTAAGCTCCCTTCGCTTTCAATTGGTCTTGGAATCATGCGTCCGTATGGACTCCAAAATGGATCGATTTTCGGTAAATAGCGGATCGTGTGTCCGGATGGGCCCCCAAATAGCTCGGTTTTCGGTAAGTAGCAGATCTGTGTCCGCGTGGACTTCAAAAAGGACTGATTTGCAGCAAATAGTGGATCGTATGTCCACATGGACTCAAAATAGCTCAGTTGGTCTGGATTAGCGATGTATGAGTTCCGCTATTACTTTATTTTCTGCATGTTAGTGGAAGTACGAGGACATGAGATCCGCTATTGCGAGATATTGCAGGCTAAATTTGTGATTTTAGGTAGATTAACGGATCCTGTGTCCTCACGGGCTCAAAAATAGCTCGATTTTCGGTGAATAGCGGATCGTGTGTCCGCGTGGCTCCCCATTAGCCAGTTTTGCAGCAAAGTAGCAGATCTGTGTCCGCGTGGACTTCAAAAAGGACTGGTTTGCAGCAAATAGCGGATCGTATGTCCACATGGACTCAAAATCAGCTCGATTGGTCTGGATTGGTGATATTTGAGGACAGTAGTTCCGCTATTTGTTCATTTTCTACTCATTAGTGGAGGTATGAGGACATGAGATCCGCTATTGCAAGATATTGCAGGCTAAATTTGTGATTTTAGGTAGATTAACGGATCCAGTGTCCGGATGGACTCCCAAATCGCTCGATTTTCGGTAAATAGCGGATCGTGTGTCCGCATGACTCCCAAATAGCTCGTATTGCTGCAAACAGTGAATCCCATGTCCGCACGGACCCCAAAACAGCTCGATTGCTCTGGATTGGCGATGTATGAGGACTGTAGTTCCGCTATTACCTTATTTTCTGCTCATTACTGAGGGTATGAGGACATGAGATCCGCTATTGCGAGAAATAGGTTGCTAAATTCGTGATTTTGGGTGCATTAACGGATCGTGTGTCCGCACGGGCTCGAAAATAGCTCGATTTTCGGTAAATAGCGGATTGTGTGTCCGTATGAACCACACTAGAGATCACACTAATCCACACGTTTGCCACACAATGTAGAGTTCACACTATTGACCACATGCGATAAACAACACACTAATGGCCGTACTAAAGACTACACATATTCCGCTATAGATCCCGCTGTAGATCTCCCTATTGACCACACTAATGACCAAACATTAATCCTACAAACTATAGATCCCCCTAATGACCACACGCGATAGACCACAAACTATAGATCCCCCTAATGACCACACGCGATAGACCACAAACTGTAGATCACACAAATAACCACACACTAATCCCACAGCCCACACCACAGCTAAAACTCACCAATCAATCGAAATCAATGCGCTTGTTGAAGTACCGGTAGGAGATGTCCACGAGCAGGTTCACGAGCACGAACATGATCGAGAGCACAAGCACGGTTGCCTGTACGACCGGGAAATCCCTTGCTCTGATCGAGTCGATGACGTATCGCCCCATGCCGTTCACGGCGAATACGGACTCGGTCAGCACCGCCCCGCCCAGCAGGCCGCCGAATTCCAGACCGATGACGGTTATGACGGGAATCATGGCATTTTTCAGGGCATGTCGGTAGATAATGACGCGCTCCCGGACGCCCTTGGCTTGAGCGGTACGGATGTAATCCTGGCCGATGACCTCCAGCATGCTGGAACGGGTCATTCTGGCGATGATAGCGGCGCCGCCTGTCCCGAGCGTGATCACGGGCAGAATGGTTTGCGACCACGTGCCCCAGCCGGAGGGACGGAACCAGCCCAGATCCACGGCAAAATATTGGATCAGCATAAGCCCCAGCCAGAAATTCGGCATCGATAGTCCGAACAGGGCAATGAACATGACGCCGATATCGGCGGGCGAGCTTTTTTTGACGGCGGAGATGATGCCGGCCAGAATGCCGAGAAATACAGCCAGGATCGTAGAGTATACGGCAAGCTCGACGGTGATCCAGAACCGGCTTTTGAATATTTCATCGGCGATGGGGCGGCTGCTGCGGATCGAATCTCCCAAATCTCCCTGCAGCAAGCCGCTGACGTAGTTCCAATACTGAAGCGGCAGCGGATCGTTCAATCCCAGGTTCTCGCGGATCTTCTCCACCTGCTCCTTGGGCGCCCCTTCCCCGATAATGACCTGCGCCGCATCTCCCGGAATGAGGTGCATCAGCAGGAAGACGACAATGGTTACACCAATGACAACAGGTATGGTCTGAATTAGCCTTCGAATGGAATAGATGAGCATGGCCCGGCAGCTCCCTTCATTATTTTTTCATTTTCGGGTCAAGGACATCCCGCAAGCCGTCACCCAGCAAATTAAATGCGATGACCACGAACACGATCGACAAGCCGGGGAACAGGGCAACATGGGGGTGATCCATAATATAGTTGCGCCCATCATTCAGCATGGCTCCCCACTCCGGCGTCGGCGGCTGTGCGCCAAGACCGAGGAAGGACAAGCCGCTGGCGGTCAGGATAGCAACAGCGATCCGCAGCGTAGCCTGCACGATGATAGGGGATGTGATATTCGGCAAAATATGCCCGAAGATGATTCGTCCATCGCTCGCGCCCAGCGAACGCATGGCATCAATATATTCGAGCTTGCGGACGGCCAGCGTCGAGCCGCGCACGACTCTGGCAAAGGTGGGGATCGAGAAGATGCTAACGGCGATAATCACGTTGAACAGATTTTTTCCAAGAACGCTGACAACCGCCAATGCCAGCAAAATGCCGGGAAACGCCAGCATGACATCGGTAATTCTCATAATGAGTGCATCCCATTTACCTCCGTAATAACCGGATATGATTCCGAGTACGACACCAAAGGCTGCCCCGATGATGACCGAGATAAAACCGACCGAGAGCGTAAGACGCATGCCATGGATAATTCTGGTGAAAATATCTCGCCCGTTGTGGTCCGTACCAAACCAATGGTCAGCGGACGGTTTCAACAGTTTCGTAGAATAATCCACTTTGGTCGGATCATACTGGGTGAGCAGGGGGCCGAAAATCGCGACAAGAATCATCAGCAGGAGAAAATAGCCCCCGAATAAGGCCGCTTTATTCTTCTTCAGACGGTGGTAGAAAGATTTCCATTGAACGAGACGGGTACCACTAGGGAGCGGTTCTTGTGTTCTGGCATCAGCGGTCATGTTAGGCACGTGAAATCATCCTTTCTCCAAGTTTGGATGTCAGCATTGGTGTCGTAGAAACGTGAGGTAAATCTGGCTTCTACTGGTATAAATATCAAATAGTAAAATATATGTTAACTGTGTATAAAATATTTTCCTATTTTGATTGAGAAGGGGGAGTTTGTTTCACATGACAGGTAATAGAAGATTAAAGTGGCTTGTCTGCATCCTGGTCATGCTTACCGTAATGATCTCGGCGTGTGGTAGTCCAAGCAAGAGCAGTAACCCCGAAACGCCGCCAAGCGGCACCAATACGCCAGCTCCTGAGCCGGGGGCTAAAGATCCTCCCGAAGGAACGGACGATACCGGTGCAAATGAGCTTGTGATTGCCTGGCTTTCTGATCCGCCATCCATGGACCCTCATATGTCGACGGACCAGCAAACGAGCGTAATGACAACACATATTTATGACACATTAGTGATTCATGATAAGGATCTGAATATTCAGCCGGGGCTCGCCGAGAGCTGGAAAGCGATCGATGAATTGACCTGGGAGTTCAAGCTGAGACAAGGCGTGAAGTTTACGGACGGCTCTCCATTCAATGCAGAGGTGGTCAAAGCCAACATTGATCGTATGCAGGATCCGGAGGTTGCTTCTCCGCGCGCTTCGCTTGTCGGCATGATTAAAGAGGTTAAAGTCGTTGACGAATACACGGTGCAGCTCGTGACCGAGTATGCTTTCTCGCCGCTGCTTGCCCATCTGGCCCATTCTGCGGTGGGGATGATTAGTGCCGAAGCCATCAAGCTGGATTACGAGAAGGTGAAGGCAGGCGAGAAGGGAGGCGCATATCTGGCGCAGAACCCTGTAGGCACAGGCGTATTCAAATTAGAGAGCTGGAACCCCGGACAGGAAGTGAAGCTGGTTGCGAATGCCGATTATTGGGGAGATAAAGCGAAGGTTGAACGGGTCACGTTCAAGGTCGTAAGCGAAGAGGGAACGCGGATCGCGGAGCTTGAAACCGGCTATGCGCATATTATCGATCCGGTGTCGCCGAGCAGCATCAGCCGCATTGAGAGCACGGACGGCATGTCTTTGAACCGTCAGGCCTCGCTGAGCCTGTCTTATATCGGGTTTAACAACGACAAAAAGCCGTTTAACGATGTACGGGTACGGCAGGCCTTGTCGATGGCTATCAACAAGGATGAAATCATCTCGGGCGTTTATGAGGGCACGGGCATTCCTGCCGTCGGGCCTTTGGCACCGGACGTGAACGGTTATGATGCTACCGTAAAGCCAATCGAACATAACATCGACAAAGCAAAAGAGCTGTTGAAGGAGGCTGGATACGAGGGTGGCTTCTCAACGACCATCTGGACCAATGATAATCCGGAACGGATTAAGGTCGCCGAGTACGTACAATCCAAGCTGAAGGAATTGAATGTTGAAGTCAAAATCGAAGTGGTCGAATGGGGCGCATACCTGGCTCAAACAGCAGAAGGCAAGCATGATATGTTTATCCTCGGCTGGTCCACGGTAACGGCTGATGCCGACTATGGCATGTATGAGTTATTCCATTCCAAGAATGTAGGGGAGCCGGGCAACCGTACCTTCACGAAGGATCCGGAACTGGATAAACTGCTGGATGCCGGGCGTAAAGAGAACGATCCGGAACAACGCAAGCTTATCTATAAACAGGCTCAAGAGAAGCTGGTTGAGTTAGCGCCGATGCTGTATATCCATCATCAGGAGTATTTAAACGGAGTCAGCAGCAAGGTCGAGGGCTTCTGGCGGCATCCGAACGGCATCATGCAGCTGCATCAAGTGTCCATTCAGCCATAAGGAAGTCTGAAAGCTTTATAGCTTTGAATGACCTTAATTTATAGCATAGTTTATAGCAAGAGGCCCTATGTTGGGGCCTCTTTTGTGATGTTGTTAGAGTGCGGGGACAGGTGAATAGGACGCCCAATAGATTAATAAGCTGTGTTCGTTGTGCATCTGAATCGATTATGCAGCATGTCCGAGGGGGTGGAATTGATGTGATGTCACATTTTTCGCGTCAAAAGAATGATGAAAAAAACAGAACTTTATATACGTTGACATGTATATACGAATTTATGTATATTAAAACCATGAATACTTCAGCTATGCAATTAACCCTGTTCACGATCTCGGAGCCGAACCGCTTCAACATCATTGAACTCTTAAAGCAAGGGTCGAGATCGGTCAGCGACATCGTAGAGATTCTGGGAATCGGCCAGCCCCAAGTATCCCGCCATCTGCGGATACTGAGCGAGGCCGGATTGGTGAAAGTCCGTAAGAACGCACAGCAGCGCATTTATAGTCTCGAAGCCCAGCCGTTTCAGGAGCTGGACGTCTGGTTCGATTCGTTCAGTCGATTGTGGGAAGAGCGACTCGACAAGTTCGAGGACTATATGAGCGACTTCAACGGAAAGGAGAGTTAATCCCATTTTTTTATTAGATCCACAGGAAGATACGGCTCTGCACGCAGAGCCGGTTTCACAGAGAGGAGGGGTTTGTTTGAGCAGGAAAACCACCATTACAAAAGACCGGGAGCAGCGAAGGCTGACCGTGGAACGTGTCGTATCCATACCTCTGAAGCTGTCCTGGCAGGGATGGACTAAGCCGGAACACATTGAACGCTGGTGGGGGCCAAGGAACTGGAATGCCACGATATATGAGATGGATGTCAGACCGGGTGGCGTATGGCGCTACAGGCTGGCTCCTGATAAGGCAGGAGAAGGGGAAGAAGCCTTTTGCAAGGCGACCTACTCCGAAGTGACGGAGTTATCAAGGCTCGTATTTACGGACACATTCACGGATCCGAACTGGAACCCCGTAGCAGGCAGCGACATGTTGACTTCGGTTACGTTTGAAGAGGCCGGGGAAGGGACCAGGCTATGCATCATTACCCATTTTGCGAGTGCAGAGGAACTGGAAGCTGCGGAAGGCATGGGAATGGTAGAAGGATACACGGATACGCTGGAACGGTTTGAGAATGAAATTAGCTTGTACATAACAGGATAATAAAAGGAGAGATGACCATGAGTTATGCAATGTCGAATGACGGTACCCGAATTTTTTATGAAAAGAAAGGGACTGGTCCAGCTATTATTCTTGTAGCTGCCGCAGCTTCGGATCACAACGATACAACGCGTCTTGGGGAGTTTCTGTCTGAACAATTCACCGTCTACAATTATGACCGGCGGGGGCGGGGCAGTAGTACGGATACGGCTCCGTATGCCGTTGAACGTGAGGTCGAAGATATCGATGCCCTTATTCAGGAGGCGGGCGGGAGCGCGTATGTATTCGGAAGTTCTTCGGGCGCTGTTCTGGCTCTGGATGCGGCGAGCAGACTTGGAAGCAGCAAAGTTAGAAAACTGTTTCTATATGAGCCGCCGTTTATCATTGACGATAGCCGTGAACCCGTACCGACAGAATACGTGCAGCATTTGAATGCACTGATGGCCGGGAATCGACGCAGCGAAGCCGTAGAATATTTCATGACAGCAGCGCTGGGGATCCCCGCGGAATATATAGAATTCATGAAGGCAGATCCTTCTTGGCAGGTCATGGAGGGCATGGCGCATACATTGGCCTATGACGGCATGATTATGGGGAGCACGCAATCTGGTCAACCGCTGCCAACGGATCGCTGGGATGTCGATGTCCCGGTCATGGTGATGACGGGCGAGAACAGCGGGTCCATGTTCCATGGGGCCGCTAGCGCATTGGTCGACTTGCTCCCTCAGTGCGAGCACCTGATGCTGCCTGGTCAGGACCATTCTGCCGTCGTGATGGCGCCGGAAGTGCTGGCTCCCGAGGTGTCGGGTTTTCTGCAGCCTTCGGCAGACCAAATACCGAGTTAAGTGTGCTTGGCTCATCTTCGGCAGATCAAATACCGAGGTAAGTGTGCCTTGCTCATCAAGAAACCGTGGCCCTTAGGGTCACGGTTTCTTTGTTTCCCGTTCCGTTCGAAGTATTTATTCGGTCTTCTTAAACGGCTCAATAAAATGATTAAAGGCGCTGGTGCGAAACAGGTCGCGCCGGAATACAAAATGGACCTTGGAGCTGCGATAACGCTCGGGGATTTGGAAAGCTTGCAATCTCCCGGCATCCACCCAGTCCTTAACGGAAGACCGCGTTAGCAGCGAGATACCCAGCCCGGCGGCCACGCCGCCCATGATGGCTTCCAATGTGCCAAACTCCATAATGTTCATGGGTCCCACGTTCTCTTCATGAAGCCATTGCTCCAACCGTTCACGATGGTAGCAGCCCTTGCCAAAGAACAGCAGCGGTTTGGTGAGTAAATCGCGAAGCGCAGACTCCGTCGGTTCCGAGATGAGAACAAGCTCCTCGTCAAAGGCCCGGATTTCGTCAAAGTCCGGGTAATCCAGAGGCCCGCTGATAAACGCCCCGTCCAGTTCATACTCGTTCAGGGCTCGAATCAAGTCAGCTCTATGGCCTGTAATTAATGACAATTTCACGTCAGGATACCGTCTATGATAATCCAGCATGATGCCGGGTAGATGTACCGCGGCTGTAGTTTCCGATGAGCCGATTCGCAGCGGACCCGACGGTTCTTCCGAGAATTGCGTCGATTTCACGGCTTCGTCAAGCAAACGCGTAATCTGATCGGCATACTTGAGCAGATTGCAGCCGGCCGAAGTTAAGGCAACGCCGCGGCTGAGCCGATAGAACAGAGGCGTGTTCAGCTCGGATTCAAGCTGCCGGATTCTAGCGGTCACGTTCGATTGCACGTAACCTAGGCTGGCGGCAGCCTTGGTTATATTTCCTTCACGGGCAACAGCCTGGAATATCTTCAGATCCCCACTCTCCACCTTAGGAGCCTCCTTATATCCATCATTCACAGTGATGGATTGAATCTTATTTAATTATTTTACATGATATGAAGGTCGGAATAAACTGAGGATACACTTGGTTAAGGAGAGGGTAATTTATGGCATGAGCAAACCGCGTATGCTGTTTCTGACGATATTTACGATGCTGGTCGCGGGACTTAACTTCCCGATCGGCAAAATTGCGCTGTCCTTCGGTTCCCCATTCGTGCTGCTGGCGATCCGGTTCGTGGGAGCGGGCCTTCTGATGCTGCCCTTCATTGTAAGACGGCCCCATCCCAGGAGCGGCACTGCCTGGCTGAAGCTGACAACGATCGGTCTGTTTCAATCGGCACTCGTGATGAGTGGCATCTACCTGAGCATGCAGACGATTTCCTCCGGCAGCTCATCGGTTCTGTCCTCCAGCAACCCGATCTGGTTCATCGTGTTCAGCTTCCTGATCTTCGGTATAAGGTACCGTCTTCTTCAGTGGGCGGGCGTGATCATCGGTTTTATCGGCGTGTTCATTACGCAAGGCTTGGAGATGCAGATGCAGAGCGGATTCTGGTTTGCGCTGGGCGCAGGGATGGCCTGGGGCATGGCGACGCTGCTAAGTTCCCGTTGGGGTAAGGAGTTTGACGCTTGGGTGATGGCTGCCTATCAGATGCTGATCGGCGGCATCCTTCTGCTCATCGCAAGTCCGCTGCTGGAACAGCCGCATTTTGTATGGGATTCGTCCCAGATCGTCAAGGAACTCTTTGTTCTGGGCTGGATGATTCTGATGAGCTCGATTGCCCAGTTCGTCACCTGGTATTACGTGCTGCGCAATAGCGATCCCAATAAAGCCAACGTGTATCTGTTCCTCATTCCCGTGTTCGGTGTATTATCCGGATGGCTTATACTAGGCGAGCAGCTGCATTGGTACACCTTGGCCGGCACAGTGTGTATCGGGCTTGGCATTTATCTAGTGAATCGGCCTAGACGAGTAGACAAAACAAAAGATCCATTCACGATGAGGGAGCGGTGCGGTACCGTATAAAGGGCAAGAAATCTAATAAATTCGGATTTAGCAGGTCACAGCGAATGGATTCGCGTGGCCTGCTTTTTTGCTATGGCGAACAAAGGTTTTCTCGTCTGAGCAGGTATCATGAGAAGCAATGACAAGGATGATGTTCCAAGGAAAATCTCGTCCAAGCAAAATAAGTAAATTTTATTAAAAATAAATCCATGTTATATTAAATTTACTAACGCCTTTGGAGAGGGGATAGGATTCATGAGTGGTTTGAAGGAAATTGCAAAGCTCGCGGATGTCTCGGTGTCTACAGTGTCCAACGTGCTGAACGGGCGTAAGAACGTGGGGCGGGAGACGAGGGAGCGGGTGCTGAGATTATGCTCGGAGCACGGCTATTTTCCGCATAAGTCAACCAAATCCGATAAAAGCAACACGATTATATTTGTCTTCAGCGACTTTGATCGCGATTATTATTTAAAGATCATCAAGGGGATCAGCCATTGCCTGACGGAGAATGGATACGATCTTATCATCTGTACGAATAAATCCAGCACCAATTTTATGCGCAGTAAATTTGCAAGCGGTACCATAAGTCTGGATCGGAACATGACGGACGAATATTTAGTCTCGGTGGCCACGCCGCAGTTCCCTGTCGTTCTCATGGATCGGATTATTGATAATGAGTTCGCCAACACCAAAAGCGTGATCGTGGACAACTACCCCGTGATGTGTGAAATGGTCCAGGCCTTGGTGGATAAACAGTTTACGAACTTTGGATACATTGGCGGCTTGGAGTTTACCCTGGATCACAAGGAGCGGTTCGTTGGATTTATGGATACGCTTGCGAAGAATGGTATCGTGTTTGACCGCCGCAATTACTTCCATGGCGATTACAGTGAGGAAAGCGGATATCAGGCGGCCAAAATTCTGATCCTGAGCAACGCCTTGCCGGAAGTGCTGGTCTGTGCGAATGACAATATGGCTCTCGGCGCAATCAAAGCTTTGGAAGAGAACGGAATACGGGTCCCGGAGGATATCTCGATCACCGGATTCGATAATTCGGATGCGGCGGCGATGGCCGGTTTGACCACGATTGCAATCCCGCGTTATGAAAGCGGTTATTTGGCGGCGAAGGAGCTGCTCGAGATGATCAAGGGCACAACGGGCAGGGAGCCCTTTAAGCTGAATGCCACCATTCAGTGGAGAAAAACGGTGAAATAAACTTTATGATTACAACTAGTAAAATATCAATAATTTTACTAGTTTTTTTACTTAGTATTTTTATGAAAACGCGTACAATTTTTATTGACATTCTAGGTAAACCGCCCTATGATGGGTTTGTAAACGTTTTACTTTATAGAGTCCTTAAGGGGGAGGCGTGTCACTTGAAAAAAGTAAAAAAGGTATTAAGCATACTAACAGCAACGGCTTTGGTTGCGACACTTGCAGCCTGTGGTGGTACATCTGACAAAGATTCTGGAGCAGCATCCGGGGGAGATAAGCTGAAGAAAATTACGCTCTTCCAATCGAAAGTTGAAATTACAGAACCTCTTGAAGCTTTGGTTAAAACCTATAAAGAAGAAACCGGCAATGAGGTTGAAGTATGGGGTGCCGCAGGTGACGCTTATTCGCAGCAGCTGGTAGCGAAGCTCAGCAGCAACCAGGGACCGACCATATTCAGCGTGGCTCCAGGGCCCGAGTCCGAGAAGCTGAAATCCTATTTCTCCGATTTGAGCGGTGAAGAGTATGTTAAGAACATTGCGCCTGACATGGAATTGAAGGTCGAAGATAAAACGGTCGGCGTTCCATACGGCGTAGAAGGTTTCGGTCTTGTGTATAACAAGGATATGGTAGATCCGGCTAACATGAAAGATCTGGATTCCTTCACCAAAACGCTGGAGCAGCTGAAAGCCGACGGCAAGAACGGTTTGAGTTTGTCCCAGGAGGCTTACTTCTTGATCGGACACATCATCAACACGCCGTTTGCCCTTCAATCCGATCCGCTGGCCTTTATCGAGCAGCTGAACAAAGGCGAAGTGAAGATGGCGGATACGAAGGAGTTCCAAGAGTGGGCGAAATTCATGGACGTGATCAAGGCGAATTCCAAGAATCCGCTAGAAGTGAAATATGATAGCCAGATGGGTGACTTTGCAACGGAAAAAACGGCTATGGTGCATCAAGGCAACTGGAGTTATTCCATGCTTGCGGACTTCGGTGATTTCGGCTCCAAAGTCGGCATGATGCCATTCCCGCTCGCCGGCAATGACAAAATCGCCGTCGGCGTGGCCAGCTACTGGGTCGTAAACAATCAGGCGGATGCTGAGGAAGTCAAAGCTGCGAACGCTTTCCTGAACTGGCTCTTTACTAGCGACAGCGGCAAGAAAGCCATCGTGGACGATTTCAAATTCATCCCGGCTTTAACGAATATTGAAGCGGGCGATCTGGATCCTTTGTCGCAAGCGGTGCACGAAGCAACAACGAAGGGTGAGACGATCACTTGGGCGTTGAACTACTTCCCATCGGGAATCATCACCAATGACCTGGCTCCGGCGACGCAGGAGTACTTCATGAATCCAGGCATGACAGGAGAGCAGTTCCTGCAGAAGCTGGATGAAGTATGGGCGAAAGCATCGAAATAATCGAGGCGAAACGAAAACCACCTGAAATAACAATTCCATGAAAACGAAAGCCTAGCCTCAGACGTTCTAATGATGAGCGTTAGGCTTTTGTTTTTTCTAACACGAATTCAAGGTTTGATGCCGCCTTGCGGGAATCATCCGGACCGGAAAGAAGGTATGGATTATGAGCAAAAGAAAGGATAAAGCCTGGTTTGCCCTGTTTACGGTGCCGCTTCTGTTTATTTTCACGACCGTGGTCATCATCCCGTTCATTATCGGGATCGTGTACTCCTTCGTCAATTGGGACGGCATTCCGGCGAATCCTAAAGTATTCGTTGGGTTCGACAATTACGTTCAGCTGTTTCAGGACGACCGATTCCTGACCTCGGCTTGGCATACGGTTCAATTCACGCTGCTCGCGCTGGTGTGCGTCAATATTCTGGGTCTAGGGTTTGCGCTGCTCGTTACGACAAAGCTTCGCTCGAGAAATGCGGCGCGGACGATGTTTTTCATGCCGAACCTGATCGGCGGCCTGATTCTGGGTTACATCTGGCAGTTTATTTTTACGGATGCTTTCAGTTTCCTGGGCGAGAAGACCGGATTTGACAGCGTGTTCTTTAACTGGCTGCTGCATCCGCAGTTTGCACTGTACGCGATCGTTGCGGTATTCACCTGGCAGCTGGCGGGTTATACGATGATCATCTACATCGCGGGCATCCAGGGGATTCCGGATGAATTGATGGAAGCGGCCAAGGTCGATGGCGCCAACATATGGCAGCGACTGAAGAGCATTGTGTTCCCGCTGTTAATGCCTTCGTTCACGATCTGTCTGTTCCTGACACTGTCCGGGGCGTTCAAAATCTATGACGTGAACCTGTCGTTGACCAAGGGTGGACCGAGCAATGCGACGGAGATGTTTGCGATGAATATTTTCAACGAGATTTTTGCTTACGGTAATTATGGTTTAGGTCAGGCAAAAGCGATCATCTTCTTCCTGATTGTTGCCGGACTTACGCTGACGCAAGTTATCATCACGAAGAGAAGAGAGGTGCAGATGTAATGAAGAAATCAGGGAAATGGCTGCTCGATATCCTGCTGTTCCTCGTTGCACTGGTCTTCTTGTCTCCGGTCTTCATCATGCTGATTAACTCGTTCAAGGATCGTGCGGAGCTATATGAGAATGCGCTCGCGCTGCCTTCTTCCTTCAGCTTTGAGTATTATAAATTGGCGATGGAGAAGATGAATTTCTTCACCGCTCTGGGTAACTCGCTCTATGTCACCGTCATCTCGGTGATCATTGTCATCGTTCTCGCCTCCATGACGGCATGGATGCTGGTGCGGACGGATAATAAGCTGAGCAAAATCATTTTCTTCACGTTTGTAGCGACCATGCTGATTCCATTCCAGACGCTCATGATGCCGCTGATGCAGGTGATGGACTGGATTCGAAGCAATCTGCACATTCCGATGCTCAATACCCATGAGGGCTTGATCTATATGAACGTCGGCTTTACATCAAGTATGGCGGTTTTCCTGTACCACGGGTTCATCAAATCCGTGCCGGTTGCGCTGGAGGAGGCGGCAACGCTAGATGGCTGCTCCAAGCTGGGCGTGTTCTGGAGAATCGTATTCCCGCTGCTGAAGAACATCAGTGTGACCATCGCGATTCTGAACGTCATTGCGTTGTGGAACGACTACCTGCTCCCATCGCTGACGCTGTCGGATAAAGGGCTGCGGACGATTCCGCTCTCGACCTTCTATTTCTTCGGGGAGTTCACGATTGTGTGGAACCAGGCGATGGCCGGTCTGACGCTGACGATCATCCCGGTTGTCATTTTCTATATTTTCGCTCAGAAATACATCATCAAGGGGATTGCGGCAGGTGCGGTAAAATGAGGCGAATCATTACGAGAGCCGACGATTATGCTTCCAGCCGTTCCGCCAATCTAGCGATTACCCGGACGGTAGAGGCCGGGTTCATCAAAAATGTGTCCATCATGGCGCCCGGCTCTTATCTTACCGAGGCCGCGCAGCTGTTGGCGCATCGCAAGGACATCTGCTTCGGTTTCCATATGACGCTGAACGCGGAATGGGATGACGTACGCTGGGGACCTGTTGCCGCGAAGGAACAGGTTCCTTCGCTTGTCGATGAGGCCGGATATTTCTATCAGGATCCGTTCCTGTTTCAGGATCATCCGCCTTCGCTGCAGGAGATCCTTGTAGAGTGCGAAGCACAGCTTGATAAACTGACCGCAGCAGGCTTCAGCATTTCTTATGTCGATTCTCATATGCTGCCGGAGCGCTTCATACCCGGGCTGCAGGAAGAGCTGGACCGCTGGATTGAAGCGAAGGGGCTAATCAACCATCGCCATTACTACAACTTTTTCCCGGGTGGCGTTCCGGACGGGGTCGAGTCGTTTGAAAGGGTGCTTGGCGGCCTGACGGAAGACCAGTACTTCTTCCTGTCCCATCCAGCCCTATATTCGAAGGAAATGGTGCAGTGCGGCAATGCTCAAGTGGATGGGGAAGAGCTGGCGCGCGGACGCGATCAGGAGGCTTCTTTTCTTGCACGGAAGGACTTAAATGAGATTAGTGAGCGACTGGGTTTCCGCGCTATTCGTTATGATGAAGCGGTACCATTACCTGGTGTATAATGGAAGGGCCGTAATGAATTTACCTTATGGATACAGGGAGAGGCGAAAGGAAGATGAACATGAAAATGGTTCAATTATTGCCAAGAAGCACCCCCGAAAATCAAGGAATCTCATCGCAGTCTATCGAACGCTTTATCCGATCGATTCAGGAAAAGGAGCTGGAACTCCACAGCTTCATGCTGGTACAGCATGGACATGTCGTAGCGGAAAGCTGGTGGAAGCCGTATGATGCGGACAAACCGCATATGCTGTTCTCGCTAAGCAAGAGCTTTACCTCTACTGCGATTGGACTTCTGGTCCAGGAAGGCCGGATTACGCTGGAGGATCGGGTGATCGACTTCTTTCCGGAATACGCTCCTGAAGATCCCTCGCCGAATCTGTCCGCGATGACGATTCGCGATTTGTTGATTATGGGAACGGGGCACGCCGAGGAGCCTGCCATGCAGTCCGATATTTGGGTGGCCGATTTTCTTAAACAAGCGGTTGAACATGAACCCGGGACCCACTTTGTATATAACAGCGCAGCGACTTACATGCTCTCGGCCATTCTGCAGAAGGTCACTGGCATCACGCTGCTGGATTATTTGCAGCCCCGTCTGTTTGAGCCGCTCGGCATCCATGGAGCCACCTGGGAAAGTTGTCCGCAGGGGATCAACACCGGCGGATGGGGACTTAAGCTGAAGACTGAGGACATTGCCAAATTCGGTCAGCTTTATCTTCAGAAGGGGGTATGGGAAGGCCAGCGTCTGATCCCGGAAGCGTGGATTGAAGAGGCAACCTCCAAGCAGATATCAAACGGACCTGCGGATTCCTCTTCGGATTGGACCGAAGGGTACGGCTATCAATTCTGGATGTGCCGCCACGGGGCCTACCGCGGCGACGGTGCCTTTGGACAATTCTGCGTCGTGTTCCCGGAACAGGATGCGGTGATTGCGATTACCTCCGGCCTTGGAGACATGCAGGCCGTGCTGAATGAGATATGGGAGCATCTGCAGCCAGCGATGGGATTGGATGCGCTGCCGGTCGATACCGGAGCGGAGGCTTCACTTACTAGAATGCTGCAAGAGCTTAAGCTGGATCCGCCAATCGAAGAGGCGGTATCCCCAATTGAGAAGGACGTCTCCGGGATCGTCTATGATCTCGAGGAGAATGAGGAGAAGCTGCGTTCATTCTCCGTTCGATTTGAAGAAGATGGCGCGGTCATGGAGCTTGAGGGGGAACACGGCATCAATTTGGTTGTCTGTGGTCGTAACGAGTGGAAGTCGGGAACCACGAAGCTAATGATGACGGCGGATAACGAATATGCTGCCTCCATGACCTGGAAGGATGACCGGACGTTGAAGTTGACCATCCGACTGACAGAGACGCCATTCTACTTAACTACGGAATGCACCTTCGGTGAGGAAAGCATTCATCTTGCATACTGGATGAATCAATCGTTCGAGGGCAAGGTGGTCCGGGAGATTAAGGGCAAGGTTAAGGCATAGAGCCAGTAAAATAAGCAACGGTACATAAAAAACCTCTCCATCGTCATGGAGAGGTTTTTTTGCATGCCGTAATCAGAATCGCTCTGACACCGCCTTCGCCTGTGTGAACAGGAGCAGGTAATCGCGCCCGCCGGCTTTGGAATCGGTCCCGGACATATTGAAGCCGCCGAATGGGTGGGTACCCACTAAGGCACCGGTGCATTTCCGGTTCAAATACAGGTTGCCAACATGGAAATCACGCCGCGCCTGCTCCAGGTGGGCGCGGTTGTTCGAGATCACCGCGCCGGTCAGCCCGTAGTCGGTGTTGTTGGCGAATTGGATCGCTTCGTCGAAGGAGGCGGCCTTCGTGAAGGCCACCACCGGGCCGAAGATCTCCTCTTGGGAAATACGGGCGGTGCTGGCCACGTCCGCGAAGATCGTCGGCTGGATGAAATACCCCTCCGGATCGCCCGGAAATCCGCCGAGTACCAGCGTGCCTTCGCCTTTTCCGATTTCGATATAGTCCAGAATTTTACGGTAGGCCTTTTCGTCGATGACAGGCCCTACCTGCACCGCGGCGTGTAACGGACTGCCGATAACCAGCTTCTTGGAGCGGTCGATAACCTTCTGCAGCACGGTATCATAGACGTCCTCATGCACGATGGCCCTGGAGCAGGCGGAGCATTTCTGGCCGGAGAAACCGAATGCGGAGGCGGTGATCGCGTCTGCCGCGAGGTCCAGATCGGCCTCACTGTCTACGATAATGGCGTCTTTTCCGCCCATTTCGGCGATGACGCGTTTGATCCATTGTTGCCCCGGCTGTGTCTTGGCCGCGCGTTCCTGAATCCGCAGTCCAACGTCGCGGGATCCCGTAAAGCTGATGAACCTGGTCAGCGGATGATCTACCAGATAGTCGCCTACTTCCTGGCCCGGTCCCGGCAGGAAGTTAACAACACCCGGAGGCAGGCTGACTTCTTCCAGTAGCTCCACGAATTTGGCGGCAATGACCGGCGTGGTGCTCGCCGGTTTCAGCACAACGGTGTTGCCCGAGACGATGGCCGCCGTGGTCATGCCTGCCATAATCGCGAGCGGAAAGTTCCACGGCGGAATGACGATGCCGACGCCGAGTGGAATGTAATAGAGATGATTTTCTTCCTCCTCATGAACCGTTAGCGGCTGGGGCGCGCTCAGGCGCTGCATTTCGCGTGCATAGAATTCCATGAAATCGATCGCTTCGGCCGTATCCGCATCCGCTTCGGCACGCGTTTTGCCGGCTTCCAGCGTCATCAGTGCGGAGAATTCAAACTTGCGTCGCCGCATGATTGCTGCAGCCTTGTACAAATATCGTGCCCGTTCGCTCGGCGCGGTGTGTTTCCACGTCTCAAAAGTCCGTGCGGCTGTCTGAATGGCTTGTTCCGCAAGTTCGGTATCGGCTTGGGATACAATGCCGATGACCTGACGTTTACGGGACGGATTGACCGACTTTAGGGTACGCTCCGTATGGATTTGGGCACCGCCGATAACCAGAGGGTACGTCTTGCCGAGTTCGGCTTCGACCGCGGATAGCGCAGCATCGTATAACTTGTTGTTCAACTCGTTCTTGAAGTCCAGAAATGGTTCATTCCGAAAAGGTACTCGCATGGAAGGCCCCTCCTTAACATGATATGATTCGGAGCTTTAGGTTTATGGTCCAGCTGCTGAATGCGTCATGGTGGGGTGTTTAGAATCTCTTGGTGAAAAGCTCGATGTTAGATATGTATGTCTTTCTGCATGCCGTCATGATTTTTGCATATGAGTTAAGATAGAGTGCATTTTGGTTTGCCTTTTGCAAAGGGGGAGCTCGCATGGACGGAACCGAACTTTACCGTAAAGTGATCCTGACGGTGTCCGGTAATAAATTCGTGAAGTGGTTGTCGATCAAGTACGGCCGAAAACTGGCGGGCAGATTCATAGCCGGCGATACCTTGGACGAGGCGCTGGATGAAATTGAGAGGCTGAACGAGAAGGGCATTCTCGTCACGCTCGATCATTTGGGGGAGGGTATCACGACGCTGGACGAAGCGGCCGGGTACCGGGAGGAGTATTTGAAGCTTGTAGAAGGGATTGCCAAGCGGGGAGTGAAATCGAATGTATCGCTGAAGCCGACGCAGATGGGCATGGCACTGGACCCCGAGAAGGCTTACGAGAATATTAAGCTGGTGGCGAAAAAGGCGAAAGAGCACCGCAACTTCGTTCGTTTGGATATGGAGGATTCGCCGTATACCCAGGCGACGATAGACATAACGCTGCGGCTCCATAAGGAGGGGCTGACCAATGTGGGGACCGTGATGCAGGCCTACTTGTTCCGTACGGAGGAGGACGTCAAGAATTTAATCAATGCCGGTGTTAATCTGCGGTTGGTGAAGGGGGCGTACAAAGAGCCGGGAACCATCGCTTTTCAGCAGAAGCGGGAGGTCATTGACAACTATAAGAAATTGATCAAAATGCATTTTGATCAGGGTACCTACGTCGCGATTGCTTCGCACGATGACAACATCATCGACTGGGTGAAGGTGTTTGCCGAGCAGAGCCACATAGACAAACAGGAATTTGAGTTTCAAATGCTGTACGGGCTGCGGATGAACGATCAGGCAGCGCTTGCACAGGACGGTTATCGCATCCGGTGTTATATGCCCTACGGAACGATGTGGTACCCGTATTTTACCCGGCGGCTGGCGGAGAAGCCGGCCAACCTGATGATGGTGCTCAAAAATATGTTCAAGTGAGCGGGGGAAACAACCAATTGAAAGGGAAGCGAGGACGGTAGCTCTCTAGCTACTGTCCTAGAAGAAATAATACGCCTCCGAGCAGTCCATCAGGAAGGAACGCTCCAGCGGCAAGCTGCCTAACCGCTTACGGGTGATGTGCTGTTGCAGATTGGTCTCCAGATCGGCGAGGGCCGATACGGCGAGCTGCATCCGGGCGGATCCCCACTGGTGCTGCTTCTGGGCATAGCGAACGGCCTCGGTTACGGACATGCCTCTCAGCCTCGTAAAGACGGATGCCCAGCGGACTAGATCCGTGAATTGCCTGTTGCTTGGCAGCGCATATTCGGCATACCCGGCCGCGTCTTTGCAGCTGATTTTGAACAAACCGCAGTTCCAATCTCGGTTGCTCCAGGGGATAAAGCGTTCAGCCGAGCCCTGGTCGAAACGAAATATCTCCATATGGCGAATGGTCTCTTCACCTAATGCAGGCACTGCGGTTTCGATGACGGGTGTACGTGCTGCCTCGATGAGTTTCGTCATGATATGATCTACGCTCCTTTATAAGAATGTTATATGCACGGCAAAAAGGCCTGGTGAGCAGAGATACCCCGCTCTCCAGGCCTATTTATGGTTAGAGGCCCAATTCCGGCGGCCGCTATGCCAAAGCTTGGATGGTGTTCTCTCTCAAAAACGCGCCTACGAGGTTAGCTGACGGATTCGGGCTGAGAGCACCCTACCGCCGGTCCATTTGATCCTAGGCACAGCGGATTCACCCCATTCACCAATCGAAGACTGGCTTTTGGTTCCCCCGTCTCCCCATCTGTCGGGAGCTCAGCGTATAACGAATGTTTCGAATAGATGGATGAATCATACGCCGGAGGAATCTAAAAGTAAATGACCATATGGGACGGATACATTCCGAAAATCGATGAAAACCGTATAAGAAAACGTGTACATTCAGTCGTGTCATCGATTATCATGGCAAAATCTCGGTATCTCGATAGATTGCGATAAATACAAGAAAACAAGAGAAATACATAGTATAGAGCAGTATTCAGGAGATAATTAAGTGATATTGGTCAGTTCCTGTTCGACATAACGCCACATGTGTTTTTGCTCACATTTACTTCCTGCAGGGCCAGACGTATGATACGAACTATGAATTGACGGACATCAGCGACAGGCATACGGGCAGCCGTTCCATGAAGGCCTACAGACAGTGTGAGAGCTGCGTCAGGCTCTTTTATGGATCGAATCTCGGGCGAAGGCACCATGGGCCTTCGCTGAGCTTGCAGGATGATGCGACTCTCACCGCTCGAACCTGATGCTGTGTTGTTTTGCCGGACCTGGATGTTTAGTCAATGGCTAATAGAATAACATGCTACTCGTTTTCAATTTTCGCTGAGTCCTTGAATGGAAAAGGAACGGGGGAACCAGTCGGGAGATGAACCTATCTCTCAGGGGTGAATCCTATGGACAAGATAACGGTCTATGGGTAGGGCGACTCTCACGCCCGAATCCGTCAGCTAACCTCGTAAGCGTATCGAGAGAGGCAACGATTGTCGTGGACTTGGGCCACGGTGTATTTCACCGTGTCCTATTAAGGAGCCTGCGGGAAGAGTTCTTCTCTTTCCACAGGCTTCTTTGTTGTTGTCTTCTCTTTCCGAACTTAGGAGGAGAACAAAAGATGGAGAAATCGCAGGAGTTTATCCTGGTATCCGCACCGAACAAGGCCGGGGAAGAATTTATCCGCCAGCTGATCTTTAAGCGCATTTCGTTTGTGGCCATAGCCAACAACCGGGTTGAACAGGAGAGGCTGCATGAACTGGGCTGCACCAACATGATACTAATCGATACAAGGGACGAGCAAACCTGGATCATTCCCGAGTTTCCCGTCAGCAAGGTGTTTCTGTTCGAGAGCAGCTTGAATCTATGCTGCCGCTATTTACGGATTTTCCGGACTTGGACCACGGAGTCGATTTATGTGATTACCCACTCCAGCAATCCGCGATTGATATACAAAGGGCTGGGTGCCGATGTGGTGCTTCATACGAATCATCACCAGGTATCCTTCCTGATTTCATCCATTGTCAGCTAAGGTTTTGGCGGATATCACAACGAGGTTTTAGGAGGTTATATTCATGCAGGATTTATATATGGTGCTCATATTGGGAGGAACCTACGGACTGTTCATGCTGTTTATGTCCTGGTGCGGGCGCGTGGTTTCGGAACCGGAGGCGGATTAACCATGATAATCATTTTGGTATGCACGCTCTTTATTTTTCTGTACTTGATTTATGCGCTGATTCACCCTGAAAAATTCTAGGGAGACAGCTGAAGGAGGAAGGCATTCGCCATGGGCATTTTACAAATTGCCATCGTTATACTCGTTCTGGTGCTGCTGGTAAAGCCGCTTGGAACTTATCTATATCAGGTGTTTCGCAATGAAAGCAATGGAACGGACAGATGGTTCTCCTGGGCGGAGAAACCGATCTTCGCACTGATTGGCTTGAAAGAACGCAAGGGAATGACGTGGAAAGGGTATGCCATCAGCTTTGTGATGACGAATATCGTGCTGGTCGCGGCGGGGTATTTGATTCTGCGGTTGCAGAGAGTACTGCCCTTCAACCCGAATGGCATCGATAATATGGAATCGACCTTGTCGTTCTCTACGATCATCAGCTTTATGACCAATACGAATCTTCAGCATTACAGCGGGGAGTCGGGGTTATCCTATATGGCCCAGATGGCTGTCATTACGATGATGATGTTCACGTCCGCGGCAACCGGGCTCTGCGTGGCGATTGCTTTTATCCGGTCGGTGACCAGTAAGGGTACAACCGTCGGTAACTTTTTTGAGGACTTCGTCAAAGCCCACACCCGGGTGTTCATCCCGGCTGCGTTCATCATTGCAATGATACTGGTTGCGCTGCAGGTGCCGCAGACCTTGAAGCCTACGCTCAGCGTCACCACGCTGGAAGGTAGTGAGCAGCAAATTGCTGTAGGGCCCGTAGCTGCGCTTGAATCGATCAAGCATCTGGGCACCAACGGCGGCGGGCATATGGGAGTGAACTCGGCACATCCGTTCGAGAACCCGTCCCCGCTGACCAATGTCATCGAAATCCTGTCCATGTGGAGTCTCGGGGCGGCGCTTCCGTATACGTTCGGTTTATTCGCCAAGAGCCGCAAACAGGGCTGGATTATTTTCTCGGTGATGATGACCTTGTTTATAGCTTTCCTGTCGCTGAACTATGCCGCTGAAACCAATGGCAATCCGGCGCTGAACCGCTTGGGCATCGATGCCTCGCAAGGCAGCATGGAGGGCAAGGAGGTCCGGTTCGGGGTTGCCCAATCTTCTCTGTTCACCACGGTGACGACCGCGGCCACGACCGGGTCGGTCAACAACATGCATGATACGCTCACGCCGCTTGGCGGGATTACGCCGCTGTCCCTGATGATGCTGAACTCTGTTTTTGGCGGAAAGGGCGTTGGGCTGATGAATATGCTCATGTACGCGATATTGGCGGTGTTCCTGGCCGGTCTTATGGTTGGTCGAACCCCCGAATTTCTAGGCAGAAAAATCGAGGCGCGGGAGATGAAGCTGATTGCAATTGTTATCCTGGTGCATCCATTTATCATCCTGGCTCCGACCGCACTTGCGCTGATGACGGATGCAGGGCAGGCAGGCATTACCAATGCGGGCTTTCATGGCATCTCGCAGGTATTGTACGAATACACGTCTTCCGCAGCCAATAACGGTTCCGGATTTGAGGGTCTGTCAGATAACACGCCGTTCTGGAACATTACGACCGGACTGGTCATGCTCTTCGGCCGTTACATCTCGATGATTGCCCTGTTGGCGGTAGGCGGCTCGCTGATGCGGAAGCAATGGGTTCCCGAGACGCTTGGGACGTTCCGGACAGATAATAAGCTGTTTGCCGGCATTCTCATTGCGGTGGTTCTGATTATCGGTGCATTGACCTTCCTGCCTGTACTTGTGCTTGGTCCGATTGCTGAGCATCTGACGATCCGTTAATAGAAAAGGTGGCCTATTACCATGAATAATACGAGAAAAAAAGTGATGTCCAAAGAGATGGTTCGTCAGGCGCTCAAGGAGAGCTTCACGAAGCTGAATCCCGTCCTAATGATGAGAAATCCGGTCATGTTTGTGGTGGAGGCCGGCACCCTGGTTGTTTTGCTGATGACGTTATTTCCGTCCTATTTCGGGACAGAGGGCAGTATCGGATTTAATCTGACGGTGTTTGTGATTTTGCTGTTGACGCTGCTGTTCGCTAACTTCGCAGAGGCGCTTGCCGAAGGACGCGGGAAGGCGCAGGCCGATTCCCTTAAGCAATCCAAGCAGGAAATGACGGCCCATAAAGTGATGGAGAACGGAGGGGTACAATCCGTGCCGTCCACGGATCTTCGCAAAGGAGATATCGTGATCGTTACGCAGGGCGAGATGATTCCCGGGGACGGGGAAGTCATTGCGGGCCTTGCGTCCGTTGACGAATCGGCGATTACCGGCGAGTCCGCACCCGTCATTAAAGAAGCCGGCGGCGATTTCAGCTCGGTCACCGGGGGCACTCGGGTTGTCAGCGATACGATCAAAATCCGGATTACGAGCGATCCGGGGGAATCGTTTATCGACCGGATGATTTCGCTTGTTGAAGGAGCCTCCCGCCAGAAGACGCCGAATGAAATTGCGCTGAACACGTTGTTGATCGTCTTAACGCTGATTTTCCTGATCGTTGTCGTTACGCTCGCACCGATTGCGAAGTATCTTGGCATCGAGCTGTCCGTTCCGGTGCTGATCTCGCTGCTGGTATGTCTCATCCCGACCACGATCGGGGGCTTGCTGTCGGCGATCGGGATTGCCGGCATGGACCGGGTGACGCAGTTCAATGTGCTGGCGATGTCGGGCAAGGCGGTGGAGGCCGCCGGTGACATCAATACGATGATTCTGGATAAGACGGGTACGATTACGTTTGGGAACCGGATGGCCAGCCAGTTGATTCCCGTTGGCGGTGAATCGCTTGCCTCGGTTTCCCAGTGGGCAGCCGTGAGCTCGCTGCAAGACGAGACGCCGGAAGGACGCTCGGTATTGGAGCTGCTGAAGAAGGAAGGACTCGAAGTGGATGAAAGCATGGCGGCTCGGGCGGAATTCATCGAATTTAAGGCTGAGACCCGGGTGAGCGGTATGGATCTGAAGGATGGACGGAAAGTCCGCAAGGGCGCGGTGGATGCCGTCAAGGCGTGGGTGCTGTCGCAAGGAGGCTCCATCCCTTCGGATTTGACGCCAAACAGTGACGCCATCGCAACAGAGGGCGGAACTCCGCTCGCTGTCGCCGTGGATAACCGCATCTATGGTCTGATCTACCTGAAGGATACCGTGAAGCCGGGCATGAAGGAACGGTTTGAGCAGCTGCGCCGGATGGGCATCAAGACGATTATGTGCACGGGCGACAATCCGCTCACCGCGGCGACGATTGCCCGTGAAGCAGGTGTCGATGATTATATCGCCGAGAGCAAGCCCGAGGATAAGATTGCCGTCATCCACCGAGAACAAGCCGAAGGGAAGTTAGTAGCGATGACCGGTGACGGTACGAACGACGCCCCGGCGCTGGCGCAGGCCGATGTGGGGCTGGCGATGAACAGCGGTACCACCGCAGCCAAGGAAGCGGCCAATATGGTGGATCTGGATTCGGATCCATCGAAGATTATCGAGGTGGTTGCCATCGGCAAGCAGCTGCTGATGACGCGGGGCGCGCTGACCACGTTCAGCGTCGCGAACGATGTCGCCAAATATTTTGCCATCATACCGGCGATGTTTGCAGCCGCCATACCAAGCATGAATGTTCTCAACGTCATGGGACTGGGTTCCCCCATGTCGGCGATTCTGTCGGCGCTGATCTTTAATGCCATCATTATCCCGCTGCTGATACCGCTTGCGATGAAGGGCGTAGCCTATAAGCCGATGAGCTCGTCGAAGCTGCTGCAGCGCAATGTGCTGGTCTATGGCTTAGGTGGCGTGATCGTACCGTTCATCGGGATTAAGCTGATCGACATGATCGTCCATCTATGGATCTAGATATGATAATCGTAACAGGCATAAAGAGATAACTCGAAGATTACTTTACGTGGAAGATATGAAGGAAAGGATCGAGGAACCATGAATAATCCATTGCAACAATCATCAACGGCGCCTCATGCCAAGGCAGGTGCCGCCCGTATCTCCCTGGGCATTGCCCTAAGAACGAGTCTTGTATTTATCGTGTTATGCGGAGTTCTCTATCCGCTGGTTACGACGGGAGCGGCGCAGCTGCTCATGCCGAAGCAAGCCGGCGGCAGCTTGGTCACGGATCGGGGCGGAAAGGTGGTTGGCTCGGAATTGATCGGCCAGAACTTTACGAAACCTCAATATTTTCACGGTAGGGTGTCCAGCATTGAATACAACGGAGCCGGCTCAGGCAGCAATAACTACGCACCTTCCAATCCGGATTTGATCGAACGAACGAAGGCTTCGATTGAAGCATGGAAGGAGAACAATCCGGACGTTCCGGTGAGCGAGGTGCCGATGGATCTGGTAACGAATTCCGGCTCCGGATTGGATCCTCACATCTCGCCTCAGGCAGCGGATATTCAGATTCCGCGGATCAGCAAGCTGACCGGAATCACGGAAGCGGAGCTTAAGCAGTTGGTAGAGGAGCATACGGAGGGACGGGATTTGGGCGTGTTCGGTGAACCGCGCGTCAATGTGTTGAAGCTGAACCTGGCTCTTGCCGAGCTTCTTGATTGATTATGGACCCATTTCGGAGAAAATCGCCGGAGGAAATCTTAAGGTCGATTGCGAAGCTTCATCATGGAAGGCTCAAGGTATATATCGGGGCTGTGAGTGGTTCGGGAAAAACCTATCATATGCTTCGCGAAGGACAGACTCTGAGGCTGCAAGGCATCGATGTCGTCATATGTGCCGTATCCACGATGCAGCGTCCGGAAACGGTGGAGCAGGTCCGGAATCTGGAGCGGGTGCCCAGCATTCATTGGGTGGAGGACGGCGTAGAGAAGAAGGATCTTGATCTGGATCTGCTGGTGCAGCGCAACCCGGAGGTGGTGCTTGTTGATGGGCTTGCCCATCGGAACCGGAAGGGAGCGCGGCATGCCACGCGGCTGGATGACATCCGATTCCTGTTAAGCCGGGGGATCAGCGTCATCACAACGGTCAATGTGTATGAGCTGGAGGACGTCCAAGGCATTGCCGCCAAGCTGACGGGCATTAAGGCCAGCCATACGGTGCCGGCTGATACGCTGGAGAGTGCCGATGAGGTGGTGCTCATTGACGTAACGCCCGAAACGATGCTGGAACGGGCACAGGATGGCCTGCTTGGAGGCGGCAGCGTATGGAAGCAGGGCAATCTGGCCGTGCTCCGGGAGTTGACGCTCCGCCTCGTTGCCGAGGGAGTGAGCCACTCGCTGGAGCGGTACCGCAAAGAACAGGGACTCGTCGGCCCATCGGGAGCCCATGAGCGAATACTGGTATCTACCCAGTATCATTGGAACGGATCTATCTATATGCGGCGCGGGCAGCAGATCGCGAAGAGATTGAACGGCGAGCTTCTGGCCATCACGTTTGTGAAACCGGGATTAGAGCTTACCAAAGAACAGGCCGCCTTTAAGCGTTCCATGGTTAAGCTCGCGGTGCGGATTGGTGCCAATCTGGAGGAACTGCCCCTCCGTTCCCGGAGGAAGCTGGCTGACGCGCTTGTTCAGTATGCGCTGGAGCACCATGTTACACGCATTGTTCTTGGCCATTCGAAGCAGACGCGCATGCAAGAGCTGTGGCAGGGCTCGATCCTTCAGGATCTGCTGAAGAAGACGCGCGGGATGGATATTTTTATGGTGGCGGATCGGGCGGCACATGACGGAGAGCGGATTATCCCGGCTCGGCTCCATCCGCAGCGGCTCCCTTCCGAATCGTTCCATCGCTTGAATGAACAAGAGTTGGACCGGAAGATGGAGCAGGTCAAGCGGGGGCGGTTTAAAGTCTATATCGGGGCTGCTCCGGGTGTGGGCAAGACGTATGCGATGCTGCGCGAAGGCAATGATTTGCTAAAGAAGGAATTGACGGTTCTGGCCGGATTGCTGGAGACGCACGGCCGGATGGATACGCTGTCCCAGGTAGGTGATCTCGAGGTTCTTCCGCGAAAAGTGATGGCATACCAGGGATCACGCCTTGAGGAGATGGATACCGATGAAATCATTCGTCGCAGGCCGGACGTGGTTCTTGTGGATGAACTGGCGCATACGAATGTTCCCGGAAGCAAGCACAAGAAACGGTATGAAGACGTGCAGGGTATTCTCTCGGCCGGCATCTCTGTCATTACAACCGTGAATGTGCAGCATCTGGAGAGCTTGAATGATGCCGTTGAGCAAATGACCGGTGTTCGTGTCCGCGAGACGGTGCCGGACCATATTCTGCAATTGGCCGATGAGGTTCAGCTCATCGACGTGACGCCGGAGTCGCTGCGGCAGCGGATGAAGGACGGGAAAATCTATGCGCCGGAGAAAATCCCGCAGGCGCTCGGCCATTTTTTTAAGACGGGAAACCTCATTGCTTTAAGAGAGCTTGCCTTAAGAGAAATCGCGGATGATGTGGACGAGAGGCTGGAGTCATGGCAGCGCAGCAGCTCGCTTCGAGGACCGTGGCGGCGCGAGGAGGTTATTTATGTCATAGTTGGCAGCGGCCCACAGGCTGAGCGGCTCATTCGCCGCGGCTTCCGGATCGCCCATCGGCTGAAGGCTGCCTGGTATGTGGCATTTCCATTCCCAAGGGCGTGTCAACTTCATCTATTCCATGACGACCGCCAGCGCTTGACGGCTCTTGAGACGTTAACGGACCGCCTCGGAGGAACGTTCACCTTGCTGCCCTTAAAAAAGGGGCCAGCACGCGCCATTTCTTCTCAATTGGTCGCCGCAGCCGATGAGGCGAAAGCTACCCAGCTGATTATCGGACAGCCGCAGATGGCCGGATGGAAGCTGTACGCCCAGCGGAAAATGATCCGGAGCCTGCTGCGATGTGCAAGGCATATGGATGTGCTCGTGGTTGCGGATTAGCAATACTAGCGCAAGGACACGGATAACACCAAAAAGCCCACAGACCTGTAATTACAGATCCGCGGGCTTTTTTCCTTGCTGCCAAACTGCCAAAGGGCTGATACGCAGGCTTGTCCTATTGTTCACCTGACAATGTGCGGTCGCCGGTCAAATATTTCTCGGTTAAGATGGAGAGCAGGCGAATGCCAACTTCATTCTCTCCGCCTTCAGGAATGATCAGGTCGGCGTATTTCTTGGAGGGTTCAATGAACGCCTCATGCATTGGCTTAACGGTTGTCAGATACTGATTGTGAATCGACTGGATGGTCCGGCCGCGGTCTTCGATATCGCGTACGACCCGGCGAAGCAGGCGTACATCGGGATCGGTATCCACAAACACTTTAATGTGAAGCAGCTTGCGCAGATTCTCATCGGACAGCACGTGAAGGCCTTCAATGATGACGATGTTGTTCGGCTTCAGTTCGAGGGTCTGATCCGTGAAGCGGGCATGGGCAGTAAAATCATACACTGGTGCGAATGCGGGTTGTCCGCTTTTCAAAATGCCGAGATGTTCGACGAGCAGCTCGTTGTCAAAGGCGAACGGATGATCATAGTTAATCGCTTCGCGTTCCTCGAAACTGAGTTCCTTATGATCCTTGTAATAGTTATCCTGCGAAATGAAAGTCACTTTATCTGAACCAAGACGGTCAATGACAGAGCGGGCAACCGTCGTTTTGCCCGATCCGGTGCCGCCGGCGATACCAATTATGAGCATGGCGAATCCATAACCCTCCCTAGAGTTTGCAATTTTATTATTGTAGCACAGCATGCGCTTATTTTCACTATGGGGACATAGAGCAAAAGATGGGATTTCCCGTACTTTCTTTATTCTTACCATGGAATAGCTAACCGAATCTGTATGTCTTATCATAGAGGATAGATTTAACTATTGAATTTTTTCGGAGGGATAATCATGCAGTATACGGCAATTTACCCGTGCAAGCCCGTTATATACATTCAGCAGGGAGAGCATCAGGGGAGCGTCGATTGGGACCGTTATGAAGCGGTGGCCTTAAGTGATACCGTGACCGGGCTTGCTACGAAGGAAGCGACCGAGGTTCGCGCCTGCTGGAGCTCCGAATACTTCTATGTACGGTTTGTTTGTCAGGATTCTCATATCGTATCAGAGTATCAGCATCGGGATGATCCGCTGTATGATCAGGATGTCGTGGAACTGTTTATCGACGAAGCAGGAACGGGAATGGAATATATCGAGCTTGAGGTTAGCCCGAACAATATTATATTTGACGCCCTGATCCAAAGCGACGGACATAAGTCGATCGCAAGCAGCGATATAAAGTGGGATTTTGCCGGTCTTCAGACTTCGGTAGAGGATGACGGCAAGGGGAATTTGATTTATGAAATTCGCATTCCCGCTGCGAACTTCAAGAATCCACCGCAAGCGGGACGAAGCTGGAACGTGAATTTTTACCGCATTGACGAGGACACCCAAGGAAACCGGGAGTATCAGGCATGGAGCCCGACCGGTGAGGTGAACTACCATATTCCTTCGCGTTTTGGGAAGCTGGAGTTTGTCGATGTCATCTAGCATATCAATGTAACCGGAATGCCGCATCGGTGGATTTTCATATCCGCTGTGCGGCATTCTTGTGTTTGCAAAGAGAATCATGTTGCAAATAAGATCATCCTGTATTATCATTCACTTACCGACCGGTAAGTAGAATTATGAGGAGCTGTTTAGATCAAGATGAGTAATCCATCAACGTACGAGGTTATTTTAGATACAAGCTATCGCTTGTTTGCGGAACAAGGTTTTGAGAAAACGAGCATGGCGATGATCGCCAAGGAATTGGATGTATCCAAGCCTGCGCTTTATTATCACTTTTCTTCGAAGGAAGCTCTTATTGACAAGCTTTTTGAAGAGATTTGCCGCAGCATCGGTTTTCATGTTTATTTTCAACTGGAGCAATATACGGTGGAGAATTTCGGCGCGAGGCTTACTTCTGACGGATTGAACATGATTCATACGCAACAGGAAGATGAACACTACACTCGAATTATGAATCAGTATCAGGCCTTGGGTTACCGCGATCCTAAATATGCACGGCAGCTAATCGGCATTCTGGAAGGGTTCACTTCCGGCTTAACGGAGCTGCTACAGCATGGTGTTTCCATGGGAGCTCTTCCGGAGGGCAATATGAGAGTTCAGGCACAGATGCTGACGATGATCATTGACAGCATGGATAACTTCATGAGTTACGGTCTTGAGTACGATTATGAGGTGATCTGGACGCAAGCGGTCAACCAGGTGATGTCAGGAGCTGGCGGGAAATGAGCTCTAAGACAACGCGTTTAACCGCACTCGATTATGCTCGGGCCTGGGCCATCTTCGGCATGATTATTGTCAATTATAAACTTGCCATGGAGGTGGGGGATCATGGAGCCATTTGGCTGCAAACCATCGCCGGTCTGTTTGAAGGAAGAGCTTCTGCATTGTTCGTGGTGCTGGCAGGCATTGGTGTATCCTTAATGACTGCGAAGGCTAGTGTTTCCCGTGACCCACACATGATTCGAGAGAATCGGAAGACATTGGTGAGGAGAGCCGTATTCTTGTTCATAGCCGGGACACTTCTGCTGCTGACCGGATGGAGCGCCGATATATTGCACTATTATGCGGTATTTTTACTTCTGGCCGCGGTACTTATAACGGTATCGGACAGAACGCTCCTAATCCTGGCCGGACTCGTTCTGATTCTATCGTCATTCATGTTGATCCTGATGGACTACAGCAAGGGCTGGGACTCCGGTTTTCATCGATATACGGGCTTTTGGACCGGGGAAGGATTCATCCGTAATTTGATGTTCAACGGATATCATCCTCTTTTTCCATGGAGCAGCTTTTTCCTCATCGGCATGTGGCTTGGAAGAAAAGGCTGGTGGGGTGGCAACCACAGACGGAAGCTCATGATTTATTCATTGTCCGGAGCGGTTATATTCGAGCTGTTATCGTATTTCCTCATTCGCTGGACGTCCCCGTGGCTTGATGCCGATTCGGCGAGTTATCTGTTTACCACCAAGCCGATGCCACCCACGCTGCTCTATGTATGTTCTGCCGCTTGTCTGGCTGTTGCCGTGATTACGATCTGTTTTTATATCGTTGAGCGTTTGGAGAAGAACCGTCTGACAAGGTGGCTTATATGGACCGGGCAGCTCTCGCTCTCCCATTATCTCGGTCATATCTTCATTGGATTGGGGCTGCTGGAAGCGATCGGGTATTTGAACCATGGCAATCTGGGCTTTGCGGTTGCTTACGGCTGCGGTTACTTTGTGATGGCTGTCATCTTCTCTTGGGTATGGAGAAAGCGAGTGAAGCGAGGTCCCATGGAGCTGCTTATGCGAAAATGGTGCTAACTCTCCGGCAGGAGAGCGGGCTATCTCTGTCCCGCTTATCCCTGGGATGGAATTAACTGATTCCGGCATGAAATAGCTTCGCTTCAGCAGCCATAAATATCCTGGGGTGTTTTCATAAAAGAACCAAAACCAACATCTCAACAGGGATTTTGTCCCTTTTTTTGCATGCCGCAGGACATGTTGTTTTCATTGCAGCGTTCTATATACTTTTAGTAAAGGGAAGCACCCCGCTTGGAGTAAGTGGACATGTAATAAACGGAGGTTATTGTATGAATGCTGTCATTGATGGACTGATGCTCGAGCTGGAGCAGCAGTTGGAGGAGAAGGTCGCCGAAGATCTTCGGGATCTGCTGGAGGAATATAAACAATTGGAGGGGGCTGCTCCTGACCAGTTGCAGCTTTTCGAAGCGGAGTTCGGGATCAAGTTGCCGCAGGACTTTCGTTCGTTTTACAGTAAGAAGAACGGCAGCGGATACGGGTTTCACGTGCTCTATCCCGGTAATGAGGGGGATGGGGAATACACGCCGTTTTATCTGATGAGCCTGGATGAGATGAAGGAAGTCAAATCTTATTTTTGCGAGCGGGATGAACCACTGGATGCGTATTATAGTTCGGAGGAAATACAGCAGCTGGATCCGGAGATTAAACCGTACCTGTTTCACAAGGCGTGGTATCCGTTTGCCACGATGGCAGGCGGGTCGCTGTATCTGATGCTGGATTTCGATCCGGCTGAGCCGGGAACGTCCGGGCAGATCATCATGTACGTGCATGATCCTGATTTTGTGTATTATATCGCGCCTTCCTTCACGGAGCTGCTTCAGGCGTCCAATCGCAATCTGCGCACCGACATTGAAGAGGTGGACTACTGATGGATTAGCAGGAAGCGCTCTTGATGCTTACATAAGATGTCGTTGTGCGTGATAATCAGAAGAAGAACTAGCGAGGGGAGGTGACAGCATGAAAGGCAGGCGGGTCCTCTGGGGAGTGATCATACTGGTGGCAGCCACGCTGTTGATACCCGGCTATTTTATTGCGCGCACGTATGGGCTTTTTCAGAATGAGGTGGTCCTGACCAAGTACCAGCTGGCCGTTGATGTGGATGGTGAACAAGTGGATGCTTGGCCGCTGCTGGCCGGCTTCGCCGCAACCGACAAGCAAGGGGAACTTCGTCCGTTGTACTACAGGTTGGAAGGGTCGGACCTCAACATGCTGTATCAATTGGCATACGGGCAGTTCGAGGTGGAGGTTTCGGAGGACAATCCGTTCTTGGCAGGGCGGGTTCAGTATGACCATCTGGAGAGCGACTATATCGAGACGCGAAAAGAGTATGTGAACGCAAAGGATTACCGGCAGGACATGATCTTTTATAATGACCGTAAAGAGCCTATATTTACATATGATCCGGACGCCAAAGCGGATGGGGATATGGTGAAAGAGATTATCACCGCAGGCATGACGCGTTCCAACGGCCGAGGAGGATCGGGAGTCGTAGAGGATAAGTATCTGAATGTCACCCGATTGTTCGAGGAGAAGCTGGGCATTAGCATGCGGGTTCAGGTGGATAAGGAACGCAGGCTGGCCACGATCCATATGGAGCGGCTTAAATAGAATGCAGATATCCAAAAAGCGAGGTGCTTATACATATGCAGCATACGAAAATGACTCAAGAGGTCGATCTCACTATATCGCACCATCAGATACAAGTCCGCTCACGGGACTTTGATGAGGATTTGTGCCAATGGGGAGAAACCAATATCAAGCAGGGCGTTGTCATTCATCCCGGTTATCTCACCTTTGATCCCATCCCTGAGGATGCTTTCGGCGCCTGGGTGAAACTGGCCTTGAAAGAGGCGTTCATCGAAGATCCGAACGCGCAGCGGCGGATGGTCGTGCCGTTTGACGTTCTCGATCCCGAGAAGCTGGAGTTGTTGTCCGTCATGTCGGACGCCGTTATTGAGCTTCCGCTGCAAGCAGGGCGATATGCACTGTATTTTGAGATTTGCGAGGATGAAGAAGTGTATTATCGTTTCACATTTGTGGATGAGGGAGAAAGGGTTCATGCCCGGTATCTGATGGATGATGAATGGGGCGGCAAGGCAGGAGAAGATTTGTCGGAGGGGTATTGTTGACGGCATGCTGCACTGTAACGAGGGTACGGAAGGCCTCGTTAAGGTACGTCCTTAGCTTAACATGAAATAAGAAGAGGCCGTCTCCGTGTTGGAGAGGGCCTCTTTTTTACCGCATGCCGTGCTGTCCCTGCTTTAAAAGATGGTGTGCAGGAGGCGCAGGCTTTGAATGGAGTGGATCTATTATTTTGCAGCTGTCACCGTAATCTGGCCATCCTTGCTGTGATCTGCATTCAGGTTCAGAACGTCTGTCAGGAAAGCAAGCGGAACATAGATGTGGCCTTTTTTCATTACAGGAGCCGAGCCCAGCGAACGTGGGGTCATTTTACCCAAAGTGTAAGCATCCTTGTTCAGCTTCACCGCGCTCCAGACAGCTCCCTTGGAGATTTCTGTGGTTTTGCTCTTGCCGTTCCACTTGATATTGAATTGCAGCTGGCGCAGCACGGATACCTGAACCATGATCTTGCCGTTGTTATCTTTGTAATAAGCGCCTGATTTCACTACGGCTGCAGCAGGCTTTTGGTTGGAAACTTTACCCGGCAGCTTTACGGCAAATTCCGGTGTACCTGTGGATCCGGGGGCGATGCTGTATTTTTCGAATACGATATAGGCTTTTCCGTCCGCGACATAGAAGGATTGCTCTGCATCTATGCCTTGAAATCCGTCTTCGTTCGTGAAGTAATTGTCCTGATCCGCGGCAATCGCCGTTTTGACCGCCTTATCCACGATGGATTTGTAATCTTTACCGAACAGATCTTCGAGCGTCACGCGCTGGGCTTCGGCTTCGTTCGTGAAGTTGTACGTATCCACGCGGGGATCGCCATTGTTCATTCCGATGCCTTCAGTGATAACCTTAAGGGAGATCAAGCTGTCGTCTTTACCATCCGATGTGAGCTCATAAGTGATGGTCAGCTGATAAGGGTGCATGGTATAGCCGTTCTTTTGTGCATTTGCAGCAGCTTCCGCCGCTTCTTTCTCCCATTTGTCCATATCCTTGGAAGCATGGGATTCAATAATGTCATTCAACTGGTCTTGATATTTGGTGTCAGTTAGACCTTGGAATACAGGGATCTTAATATGGGTTTCCAGCCATTTATCCTTGGATTGCAGTGCTTTGGATGTTACCCGTTGCGGGGCAACGGTTGGAGCGGTCACCCGATTCGTGCTCGCTGCAGCTTTGGTTTCGGCATGGACATGAGCGGATGGCAGACCCGAAGCGGATATCATCAGGATGCCCGCTAATCCGGCAGCCGCCAGGGTTTTGGTTATTGGGGTTGTTGTTTTCATTGTTTTTTTCATTATATATTACCTCCAGGTTTATGGTTTGGTATCTACAATTTGTGATCTGTATTCGTAGTGATGAACGGTCAATCTATCGGATGTATTCGCTGCTGACGAGCTGGTCTGCGATCACTTCCGTTGGGATCGTAAATTCCACGACACCCATATAGCCGGGTGCAACATCGTATTCATTAAAGCTGATGACCAGTTTGCCGTTTTGGTTGATGTAGAAGTTTTGGTCCTTGGCGATCGTTTGGAACAGATCCTCCGGTACATCGGACTCCACACCGGGCTGCTCCACCCAGTAGATGTTGTCCGGATTATCCTGCATCTGCTGGCGCATCTGCTCCTTGATATTGTCACTGATGACTTGGATATAACGATCATCCTTGAACAGACTTGGCAGCGTGATCACCATCTGGTTCTTCTTGTCGATCGTATCGTATTTTCTTGATTCGGCGGAGCTTCCAGCAGATTCGACAATATAGCGCGAAAGCGTCAGCAGCTGTTCAGTGTCGGTGATTACTTCATAACCGCTAGCAAGACTCAGATGCGCGCCGCCTTCTTTATTTAGCAGGGCGACTTCGTCTTTGAAGTTCTCATACAGCTTTCTATTTTCTTCCAGATATTTGTTATTCAGGGTTTGCTCAAGCTCTGTATTTCCTAAGTTGGCAATGCCGGGTGTTTCAATATGCACTTCCGTGTTATCGTCTTGCTCGGCATATTCACGGATGGTGATCACCTTGATGATATGGCCCAGAACCGGCACATCGGACATGGCCCGGGCGAAGGCAGGGCTGGTATTCACTCCGGCGAACAGTAGGATGCATGCAGCTGCGCTACTAGCGAGCCAGGGCAGCGCTCTATTTTTTTTTCGTCTGGTTGCTATGGTCTTGTTGACAATCGAGCTTAGTTCGTCAGGAATAGGAGTGCTCTCGTACTGCTCTTTCATCCTATTCAGCTTGTCATGCATTATCGTTGTGCCTCCTCTTGATCTTCCTCGCTTAAGTTCACCCGCAGTCTCTGTAGTCCTTGGTATAATCTCGTTTTCACCGTGCTGACGTTCTCGTGGAGCACTTCGGCAATTTCGTCAATCTTCATATCTTCAAAAAACCGGAGTATGATGATGACCCGATACTTATCGGGTAATTCCTCCAAAGATTGGGCCAGATCCAGATTCGGATAGTGATCATGGCTCCCGGGTAATATAACCTCCAGGTTCTCGTCGTCCATGACATGGACTTTTTTCTGTTTTCTAATGAAATCCAGGGAGGTTGTAACAATAATTCGGAAAAACCAGCTTTTTATTGAACCCGTCTGCTTCAGCTTTTCCATGGATAAAAATGCTTTGTGGATCGCGTCCTGAACGATATCGAGGGCATCCTCTTTATTTCTAACGTAGCTGTATGCCAGCCGGTAGGCGCTGTCCTGATTTTCGGTTATACATTGAATAAGAAGCTTCTCAAGCTTCCGGCCGCCACTCATGTAAATATGACACTCCTTTGGGCCCGCGCGGGTAACCATCAATTGCAATTGCCTTACGGAAGCAAGACGTGCGAGTCTTGCAAAAAGTTTGATTCTGCGAAAAAAAATTTAAAAAGTGTTTCTGTCTCATTATTCAGCCCATTCTTCCAGAATCGCAACAAGAAAAAGACCCCAGTTTTCACTGGGGTCTGGAACTCATGGTTATTCGTGCTCATATTTCTGGATAACAATCGCCGAATTATGTCCGCCGAAGCCGAAGGAATTCGACATGCCAATCCGGAGCTCGGCGTTTCTCGCCTGGTTCGGTACATAATCCAAATCGCATGCCGGATCGGGATGCTCCAGATTGATCGTCGGCGGTATGATGCCTTCTTGCAGAGATTTCACGAGTGCAATGGCCTCCACGCCGCCGGATGCGCCCAGCATATGTCCGGTCATCGACTTGTTGGCCGTTACCGGAATGCGATACGCCTCCTTGCCAAACACCTGCTTAATGGCCGCTGTCTCCGAACGGTCACCGATGACCGTGCTTGTGGCATGGGCGCTGATGACATCCACGTCGGCTGGGGAGAGGTTCGCCTCGGTCAGGGCCAGCTTCATCGCCCGTGCCGCGCCGTTGCCGTCTTCCGGCGTGGCGACCATATGATAGGCATCCGAGCTGGCGCCGTATCCAATGACCTCGCCCAGAATTTCAGCGCCTCTGCTCAAGGCATGGGAGAGGGATTCCAGAACGAGGATGCCGGCACCCTCCGCCATGACGAATCCATCCCGGTCTGTATCAAACGGCCGGCTGGCCCGGCCCGGTTCGTCGTTACGGGAGGAAAGGGCGGTTGCATTCGCGAAGCTGGCCAGCGAGATGTCGGTCAATGCTGCTTCGGAGCCTCCTGCAATAATCACGTCGGATCGGCCTGCCTGGATGTTAAAGAAAGCCTCGCCGATCGCCGTATTGCCGATCGAACATGCCGTAACTGGCGCAAGCGTAGAGCCCAGCGCCTTGTATTTAATGCTAATGAGCGCTGCCGCCATATTGGGAATCATCATGGGAACCAGGGTGGGGCTCACCCGCTCTGGTCCTCGCGAAGACAGCGTGTCGCTCTGATTCATTAAGGTTTGAATACCGCCGATGCCGGAGCCAACGTATACCCCCATCCGCTCATGATCGATCTGATCAAGATCGAGTCCCGACTGACTTATGGCTTGATCCGCCGCAGCCAGGGCAAACTGGCAGAAGCGGTCCAAACGCCGAGCTTCCTTAACGCCAAACAGCGCGTTTGCGTCAAACTCCTTCACGGCACCCGCTATTTTTACTTTTTGTCTTGATGTATCCATTGTTTCTATATGTGTAATACCGGACTCTCCCCGTACAAGCCGGGACCAGAACGTCTCAACATCATGGCCCAGCGGTGATATGACGCCCATACCGGTGATAACAACTCTTTCCATGGATCAACAGCCTCCTTAAGACTTTATAACTTGTCAATCTTAAGGTTATAATGTCACGTGTAGTATCCTATTACAAGATACCGTTTATCCTAGTATAAATACTGCTATCCTTAATGAATGAAGGGGGCTTGTACAATGAATTCCCAGGTTAGGCTGCAAGCGTTGTCGGCATTCTTGAAAGGTCAGCGTGCCAAAATCTTGCCCGAGTCCGTCGGACTTCCGCCCGGGACTAGACGGAGAACACCAGGCTTGCGCAGGGAGGAGGTCGCCCAACTGGCGGGTGTCAGCACCACTTGGTACACCTGGCTCGAGCAGGGACGCGACATCCAGGTGTCGTCATCCGTGCTGGACTGTGTCGCCAATGCGCTTCAGCTGAATGCGGATGAGCGTAGATATCTGTATTCGCTGGCGCTGGAGAGCGGAGCGGAGCCGTATACGGTCAAACAAGAGGCGGTGCAGATCAGTCCGTCCCTGCAAAAAATCATCACCGAGCTAAAATATTGCCCCGTCATGATATCGGATCGGATGTGCAACATCGTGGGGTGGAACCGTGCAGCTGCATACGTGTTCCTTGATTTTGACCGCATTCCGCCCGAGGAGCGGAATATGATCCGGCTGCTCTTCACCCGCAGGGAGTTTCAACGCCTGGCGGTGAACTGGGAGCAGTTCGCCAGCGGCTTCCTGTCGATGTTCCGGTCGTATTACGGTCAATATGTCGAGGATGAGTGGTATGACCGTTTTCTGGAAGAGATGAAGCAGGGGCATCCGGATTTCAATCGGATGTGGGAGCACAGCCAGGTCAGCTACGCCCCGGAAGTACATCTGGAGTTCCGGCATGCCAAGGCCGGAAAAATGGTATACGAGCTCACGTCGCTCAAAGTGTACGGGAATGATGACCTGCGGTGCAGCATCTATACGCCAGCTCCCGATACGACAACAGAAGCAAAGCTGCGGCAGCTGATGGAGGAGAAGTAAGCGGAGGGAGTGGGGCTGGCTGCTCTTGTTGCTCCTGGTGTAAGGAGCTTGGTTACTGTTTGCTGTTGGTGCGGCTGAAGTAGCGGCCTGGTTACCGATTGTACTAGGTGTGGCTGGTGTAGGGAACAGGTTGCTGATTGCACTTGGTGGAACTGAGGTAGAGGACTCCAGTGATGTGTGCACTTGCGCACCAAGAGTAGGGATTCCGTTGCTGATTGCACTCGTTGCGCCTGGAGTTGAGGGCTCCAGTGGCGTTTGCACTTACTACACCAGAAATAGCGGATTCCGTGCCGGTACTTACTGGTCTTGAAGTCATCTACTACTTGTTGCTCCCGACCTATCGGACTCCAGATCCGTTATATTATGAGATCATGCCATAATTTCAAACTTAGCGGACACTAGATCCGCTATTGGGCTCGTTTTCGGCCTTTTCATCGTTTTTTGGAGCAAATAACGGAACTAGGGTCCGTTCGAGTTCAAAAATGGTGGATTTTTTCCTGAATAACGTATTCTGTGTCCGTTTATGGATAGCATCGCCACCTATTACCCTGCTACCAGGCCCGACGTAAGGGTGCTGCCCAACTCGCGCAAGTGAGGCGGATTATCTTCTAAGCAAGAGTATCTTAAGTTGAGCCTGATTACCCAAGACAAAGTACTTCAACTGGTTCGAACCTTAGAATCCTTAGTCATATAAGCTTCATGCGCGTAAACCAAAGCGAAAGTATTCTAATCATTAAACTCCTCTAAACAACAAAAGCCCCGTGTCGCACACGGGGCATTCTATTATTCAACATATGGTTATAGAGCGACACCTGGTGGCCGCTTAGGAGTTCCACAGGCATTCCGCTGTGCTCCACCTGTTGGGGCCGTATGTCCAGATCGAGGTCCTGATCTATGAGGAAGAATTGCCGCAGATCCGTCGAATGTCGCCTATCCGTGTACTTCTTGATCCGACGCTTACGCCCAGTCGCGCCGCAGCGTGAAGAGATCCTTCAGCTCATCGGTGGACAGCTCGGTAATCCAGCCCTCGCTGCTTGCGATGACCTGATCGCTCAGCTGCTGCTTGCTCTCCAGCATCTCATCGATCCGCTCTTCGAGCGTCCCCATGGAGATGAACTTGTACACCTGGACATCCTTGGTCTGTCCCATCCGATAAGCGCGGTCGGTTGCCTGATTCTCCACCGCGGGGTTCCACCAGCGGTCGAAGTGGAACACATGATTCGCCGCGGTCAGATTCAGACCAACGCCGCCGGCCTTGATCGAGAGGATCATGACATTCGGCTGCTCTTCGGGCGGCAGCGTCTGGGATTGGAATTGTTCGATCATGCGGTCGCGCGTCCGCTTGGGCGTGCTGCCGTTCAAGTATAGCACGGGCTCCCCAAGCTCTTGATGCAGCACCTGTCGCATCATCTCACCCATGCCGATATACTGGGTGAAGATCAGGCAGCGCTCGCCCTCTTCCCGCAGCTCTTTCACCATGGACAGCAGCCGCTCCAGCTTGGCTGAACGGTTGACGACAGCTTCGGTGTCGAGCAAGCCGCCGCCTCCCGGCAATTCCGGAAGCGGCTCCTTCGTAAGCAGAGCCGGATGATCGCAGAGCTGCTTGAACTGTGTAAGAGCTGCCAGGATGGCCCCTTTGCGCTCGATGCCCTCGAGCTTTTGCATGCGTTCCAGCAGGCTGTTCACGGTCTGATCGTAAAGCGCACCTTGCTCAGCTGTGAGATGGATATAGGTCTTCATCTCGTTTTTGTCCGGCAGGTCGAGCTGAATTGCAGGATCCTTCTTCTTGCGCCGGAGCATGAAGGGCTTGATCAGCTTCTGCAGATCAGCCGTGCGCTGTTCGCTCCTGTCTTTCTCGATGGCTTGGATGAACCGGAGATTGAACGCGCGCAGGCTTCCAAGATATCCTGGATTGATGAAGTCATAGATGGACCACAGTTCGGACAGCCGGTTCTCAATCGGTGTGCCGGTTAAGGCAACGCGATGCCTTGCCGGGAAACTTCGCACGGCGGCGGATTGCTTGGTGTCGGCATTTTTGATATTTTGGGCCTCGTCGATGCCGATCGCTTCCCACTTCATGTCTCTTAACATTTCTTGATCGAGCGTGGCCGTCGCATAGGAAGTAAGGATAATATCGGCTTGGTAAGCCTCTTTATAGAAATCCTCGCTGCTGCTTCGTTTGCCGCCGTAGTGAAGCATGACCTGAAGCGACGGGGCAAACCGTTCAAGCTCCTTCTGCCAATTGCCCAGCACCGAGGTGGGACAGATCAGCAGGGAAGGGAGGCGCCGCTCTTCCCGCTGCATCGCCGTCTCCTTCACGTGCAGCAGGTAGGCGATAAACTGCACGGTTTTGCCAAGACCCATGTCATCGGCAAGGCATGCCCCAAGCCCGTAACGCCGCAAAAAGGCAAGCCAGGCAAAGCCGTCATGCTGATAAGTCCGCAGCTCGGCCTTCAGCCCAGCCGGGACAGGAAGGTTCGGCCATTCGCTTTGTCGGCCAAGCTGGCCGATAAGCTTCACGAGGTGCTCGTTCAGCTCCACCTCAAGCTTGATCCGTTCCGGGTCCCGCGCTTCCTCAGCATCCTGCTGAGTCTGCTCCGACTCATCGTTGTTCCCGAGCAGATGCAGGTGCAGAATATCCTGGAACGATAGGCCTTCCTCACGATCTACGCCCGCCATCATCTGGCGGATTTGGGCGACCAGAGCGGGATCCAACGGAATCCACTGGCCCCGGAACCGTACCAGCCGTTCGTTCCGGGCAACAAGCTCCGCGAATTCCGCCTCGGAAAGAGTAGCTTCGCCGATGGCGATCCGCCAATCGAAATTGACCAGCGCATCCAGACCGAACAGGGAACCGCCGCTGCTTCGCTCGGCGTTCTCGCCCTCGCCCGAGCGTACCTTCGCCCGCAGTTTGGGTTTCTTCTTGCTGGCGGCTTCCCACCAAGCGGGCAGCAGGACCAGCCAACCTGACTGGAGCAGCCGCTGGCTGTCAACGGTCAGGAACTGCCATGCAGCCTCGTCGGATAGAGGCGTACCGAGCGCATCTTCAGTTGGAGCGTGAAGCACCCTTGCCGGCAGTGCTGCCTGCAAGCCTTGGAGCCACCCGGGGGACCGCTCCTTGATATGGGGTGTCCATGTCTCCGGCCATGATCCGTATGCCTGCCCGTCTTCAGCCAGACGAACGGCTGCAAGCGATCCAGCGTCTTGCTTGTCTTGCAATACAAGCCGAAGGCGCCATGCGGCTTCTTCTTCGTCAGGCTCCAACAATTGCAGCAGCGGTCGGAATGGAGCGGTATCCGGCCGCCATCCGATGGCGATCAGCCATGACTTGTCGTCCATGCCTTCGGCTGCCGTGCGGTTCGGCGAGAAGAGAAGAGGGTATTCTCTGCGCAGGTCAGCCGCCGCCTCTTCGCTGCCGTAACACTGATCTTGAACGGCGGCAGAGAACGCCGCCCGTAAGCCCTCATTCCATATCTCGTCTGCATTCAGCAGGGAAAGACGGGACAACTCTTCCGCTGTGAATGCCTCCGGATCCCAAATCCATTGCAGCTTGCCCGATTTGAAGGCACTCAAGCTGGGTGCGTATTGCTTGTCCTGAATGCAAGCTGCCAGCGAAGGAGCAATTTCAATGAAGGGAAGACAATCCTCGTCCCATACCCATTCAATATGCTCGAGCAGTCGTCCATCCGCAAAAAACGGTATGACCTGCTCGGAAGGCAGGATGATCACTTCCATATCCTGGACGGATTGAACGGTAAGCTCTGTTCCGTAGAAGGAAGCTTCGTGCCACGCGAATAAACGGTGCTTCAGGTATTGTCCGGACACGTAACCCCGCATGACGGTAGAGCCGTATATGACGGCATCTCCGTATTCGCTTAATGCCATGTGGACCGTGATGGTTTCTGTGTGTCTGCTCATGATATCAGCTTTCCTCTCCGCAGCTCTTCCTGGAATGCGCGAAGCCGGCTGTTTCGTACGGACAACGAGATAATGAACAGATCCCAGCGCTCCTGCTGCTTGAGCTTTTTATATAGCTTGGCCAACCGTTTGAGCAGCTTGACTGCTGCTTTATAGCCGGCTCGGTTCTTATGAAGGATGTACCGCTCGACGGCCTGATGGTAAAAAGGCAGCAGCAGCTCGGGCGCATTCTTCTCAATCGGCGCGAGCTCGCTGACCCGGAGCTCCAGCGGCTCCCGGCCTGTGCTTAATTGGTAGTCGATCCATTCCCGCCATCTGCCGTGCGTGATCAAGGCATTCTGATAGATGTCCTTCGCATAAGGAAGCATGTCGGCAAGACTGCTCCACATCTGTTCAGCCTCCTCGGGCAGGTGCTCTATGACGGCATCCCAATAGAACTGATAGCTGCTGAGATGCTCGTTGCGGTGACTGCCAAGCAGCGGGCCGATCTCTGGGAGCCAGTGAGCTAAGCGTTCCCATTGTTGCCCGGAATGCAGCATGTCGAAGAAGCCCAGGACGAAAGCCGGAGACAGACTGCTCACCTTGTCTGCTTCCCTGATCAGGCTCCAAGACGTTTCGTCTTGTCCGAGGTAGAAGGACATTAAGCCCTGCGCCATATACCACGAGGCACGCGAGAGGGTGCTGCCGAATTCGGCTTCGGCTGCCTGTAACTGCTCTAACTCCGCCTGGATTAAGCTGTTGTCCTTTTTGGCAAACGGATAGATCCAGTACATCCAGAGCTGCATATAGACCTGGGCGTAAAATTTGCGGTTCCGCGGCTCGCTCAGCATGATTCGCCGGACATGCGAAATGGTCTCGGTCAGTCGCTGCTTGAATGCCTCTCCATGTTCGCTGCTCTCAAGCCCTTCATGGAAGATGCGCTCGATTCTGGCCAGGATATGATCCGCTGCTACCTGCGTATGATAGCCGATGTAGGATCCGGAGGAATTCCAGGCACTAGCGGGCTGCTTGACCAGCTTCTCGAGAATAAAGAGATGAGCATGAAGCTCGTACAATGATCCCATTTCCGGCGGCATCGGCGGTTTGATGTGATGGAGGGAGGCCAGTGCATTTTTGGCGTAAAACGAGTTCTGCGTATTAGCTCCCAGCGAAGCCGTGCAAACTTCGAACAGCTCATGCCATGCGGAGATCGGCAGCTCGGGCAAATGGTCCGCCTTGACTCTCCATTTTGATGCTCCGGCAGACGGCCGTTCTTGCGCTGGGCTGAAGTCGGACTCCTTTCGGTCATACGTAGAGGTGGGAGCATACGTGGTGGAATGGGCATTAACTAGGGCGTGAATGGAACGACCCTGAAGCTGGGCATAGTCAAGCAGAACAGCCACCATATGCTTGCAGCCTTCATTAACGGGACAACTGCATGTGCTGTCACTCAGCGAATGAAGATGGAGCTGGATACGGTAAGTTTCCGTTCCATCAACGGCAGCCTCAATTATCCCGGCAGCCTCTGTCAACTCGCTTGTGTGAACACGACCTTGCTTGTAATATTGAAACCCCCGTTTAATAGTCAAATCGCTGAAGTAACCGGCGGTTTGTTGAATGAGCGTCTGCCACTGTATATCATCTAACGTTTGGTTTGGGTTCATTATTGGACTCTCCTAAGAGAAATAATTCTAAGTATCCATTTAATCTATCATATTCGCATAGATGAAGAAACAAGCCGGGGCAGCTTTGCATTGGAAAAGCCCGGCAACAGGCTGCTGAACGGGCTTTTTTATGGGTGGAGCAATATGTTGGCATCCTAAGCCTAATATTGAATCGTAAACCGGCCGATCTGATCGCATTCCTCGGCGAACCAGACCTCGCCGCCGGAATCCACGGTAATGCCATGTGGTTCTGCGGAGGGGGTAGGGATCGGGTACTCGGTAATGTCCCCGTTACAGGTAATTCGTCCGATTTGATTGGCTCCCCATTCGGTAAACCATAGATCTTCGCAAACCCCCGCCGTGATGGCATGGGGTCTGGCATTCCCGGACGGGATCTTAAATTCGGTGAATTCCCCGGCCGTTGTGATCCGACCGATTTGATTGCCGTTGATTTGAACAAACCATAGGGCGCTATCGGCACCTGCCGTGATGCCGACCGGGCCGGATTGCTCTGTTGGAATGCGGAACTCGGTAATCTCTCCGTCCACCGTAATCCGTCCGATGCAGTTGTTCTGGTTTTCCGTAAACCACAACGCGCCGTCCGGACCGGCTGTAATATAGGAAGGGTACGCCCCTTCGCATGGTAAGTCATATTCCGCGATAACGCCTGCCGGCGTTATATTTCCGATTCGGTTGCCGGTTAGCTCGGTGAACCATATGCCTCCATCCGGACCTTCCGTCAGGCCGTAAGGAGACGAGTTGGCTTCAGGTATTTCGAATTCCGTAAATGTTCCTTCCACTGTCATTCTTCCGATTTTATTCGCTTTGTACTCCGTGAACCAGAGGTCACCGGTATGGGTAGATAGGATGGACATGACCCCGGCATCCGGAGTCGGCACTTCGAACGTGCGCATATCCCCATTCTTGGTGAGCCGTCCGATCCGGTTTCCTTTTTGTTCCGTGAACCATATGGTCCCATCTTGTCCTGTCGTAATACCATAAGGTCCCGACTCCCGATTAGCTGTCTTGTACTCCTGCGTTATGATCTGCATGCAAACATGCCTCCCTGTATAGAAAGTTGTTAGGAATGCTTTAAGACGGATTCTTCATTTGTCTAAGCGTATCCAAGTCACCGCTCACGATCGCACCCATAAGTCAGTTGATTAACTCGATATCAGCGTCCCACCAACGGATCTCCACCAGCTCCTGATCATGCCAGGATCATAGCGTTTACGAATGCTGCATAAAAAGCCTCCCACTCCGAGATTTCGGAATAGGAGGCTGAATACGGACAAAAGAAGATACCGGCTTCATGAATAAAGAAGCTTCAAGCATCTACCCGTCACATATAAAAAAAGCCGCACGAATCCTATCCCGAAAAACCTCATATCGAAGTATTTTTCCAATGTTTGGGACAGGATTAGTAGATCATTGGCTTTTGGTTCACCCTTTCATTTCTGGTTGCCTAGACTTTACCACAGGAGATTCAGTAGTTTCAATCCTAAATGATCTGAAGTTTACCTTCACAACCGCCGGTTTCTTTTCTCATCGATGTAAAGCTCGACAGCTGTTATGGCGCGAATCAAAAATTTAATAAGCAGATACAATGCATACAAACCAAGCAGCTTAAAAAGTCCGTTTATGATTAATATCAACATCGGCCATAAACTAAACATGGAACTCCCCATACTCATGCAGCCCACCTCCCTTCAACATTTTCCGTACATGACCGTCCTGGCACGGGCATCATAATCGTTTCGAACAAATTGTTTCCCATAATATAACAATCATATCTGATTCTAACATATCAGAAGGATCGGGCTCATGATTTTTTGACATAGAATGGGGCGAATGCTTGGAGGCTCGGCGGGAAGGGGACGCCAGATAAAGTATTTTCATTATTTGTTGATATGGACTAACCAATCCCGGTCACGATGCGTTAAAGTTTATAAGGATTCATATTTTCAGCTAAGGAGATTTAAAGAACATGACAACCCAGAAATGGACAAAACTGGCGGCAAGCGGCGCTATAGCGGCCACAATGCTGTTAAGCTCGATGGTACAGGCTCAGGCTGAGGCTGGGCACAAGAAGGAATTGGGATTAAATGTTAATCATTATGTTGTCACGACGGACGTTAAACCTGTCATCGTGAATGGTACGGCGCTCGTCCCTTTGAACACGGTGAGGGAATATTTGAAGCCTATGCACCTCCGCTGGAATAACAGGAACAAAACACTAACCGTCAACACAGGCACCGATCAAGTCACCCTAAAAATGGGGAGCAAGGAAGCCAAGGGAAAGGGGAAGATCTACACCTTGTCTGTTCCCGCTCAGCTAAAGGATGGGCGCGTCATGGTTCCCGCTCGATGGATGGCGGAGCTGTATGGTGCACAGGTAAGCTTGGATACGAAGGCCGGGATGGTCTACATCTATACACCGGAGGTTGACGTGTCGACGGCTGAGGAGAACCGGGATGTGAAGCTGTATCCGGTAAGCGCAACGAAATACGGCAGATATGAAGGTATGGTGGTCGAGGTCAAAGGCAGGAAACAGGTCTTTAAGGACTGGAACGGCGGAGATGGTATGCGCAAACCCGTCATTCAATATCAGGATGTTACAGGCGATGGCAAGCCGGAAGTTGTGGTGTTCTATGTGAACGGGACCGGCACGGGTCTTTACATGGGGGAGATGCATGTAGTCGACGCCGAGACTCTGAAGGAAATTCCTATCGAATCATTGGAACAGGCGGTATTGAGCCATGTGCAATCCAACATTGAGAAGTATGCAGACCACTTTGTGATCAAGCTTTTGATCGACGGGAAGGAGTATGTCGAAAGGATCGAGGATGATTCCAAGGATAAAAGCTACCTATATGATGAGGTTGGCTTCGGGGCCGTCGTCAGACACAAACTAGCGGAAGGCGAGCTTGTTACGGAAGCTGCAGGAAGCATCAGCCCTGCCGGTTTCGCTGGCGATCTCCAAATAACATACCGATTTCAAGAAGAGTTGAACCGGTTGGTGGTGGATGGCATTGAATATCGTAGTCTGGAAGAATGGGGGAAGTAACGGTTTATTGATGTGAAACTTTAGATCTACATATAAACGCATATCTGATAAGACGTTATGAACATGGACCAGAAGCATAAATCTTGATAGAATGATGTGCTTCGCTTATCAAAAGGGTGCTACGGCGCCCTTTTTGTGCTTTTTAATATCCAGCCCATCCCATTTATTCCCTCCATACTTCCAAAAAGGAACCAGAGAGAATGGCGCATATAGAACCTATGAAAGAAGATTTCATCCTCTTTCATAGGTCTTTATTACCATTTACTTGAGTCTTAAGATTCCTCTAAGATAGTTAATAAACCTGACACATTTTTGCTAGGGAAAGAGAGTTGTTTCGAAGTAAACGCATTCAATGTCAAGTAATATAACAAGTCCATACCATGGGGGCTTTGAACGAGGTGTTTTTATGCAGCAATGGCTTGGGAAATCGCTAAAGCATAAATTGTCGTTACTTATTATTATCGCTACGCTGGTGCCGCTGCTGTTTCTCGGAATTTTCTCTTTTAACATAGCCAAGAGTCTGACGGAGGAGAAGGCCAAGATTACAGGAATGAATACGCTTCGGCAACTGGAAGCTTACTTGGATACGATGGTCAAAGACGTGGAGAATATCTCGCTTTTTCTCATCGGGCATATCGGTGTTCAAGCCTATCTGAAGACCGAGCAGAGCAACTATGTCCAGCAGACAACGGTTATTAATTTTTTGACGAATCTGGCCTTTTCCAAAGATTATATTGCCAACATCATTGTCGAACCGCTCGGCAGCAAAGATGCGATCTCGCACAAATCCTTGGTACGCTCCGAGTTCCGGAATATTACCGAAGTGGTCCCCGACTATTACGAGCAACATCCCAAATGGTGGTCCTTTGTTCATCGCCAGTGGACCTTTGAAGGCGTTAGGAAAGTCATTACGTTGGCCAGGCCGATCCGGAGCACGGATAAATATAAGCCGATCGGGAATCTGCAGATCAACCTGGACCAGGGCGTCATTGCCAATCAATTCCGGCAGGCCGTCCTGGAGAAGACCGGGTTTGTCCTTCTTCTTGACGAGAATAATCGGATTATCGCCGGTCCGCCGGATATGGAGACCAATCTCACGCTTGCAGACTATTATCCTTCGATTGGAGAGTTTGAGGGGCTCAGCGGAAATATAGACTATGGCGAGGGGAGCAACAAGAAGACCATTCTCTATAAGAAAATGTCCAGCGTGAACTGGAAACTGGTCGGCATCATTCCCTCACAGGAATACCGTTCCCAGAACCAGTATTTCATCAAATTGACGGCGGTTGCCGTCACCGTGGCCATTCTGCTTGCCATAATACTGGTTCTTTTCCTGATCCAGAAAATTACGAATCCGCTGTCCGTCCTAACGAGGTTTCTCAAGAACTCAAGCCCGGAGGAGCCGCTGCCTGCGCTCCCGGTTAAGACGGTCGATGAGGTCGGGCAGCTCATTATCAGTTACAACCGGCTCAGCTCCCGAATTGTGAAGCTTACCGATGAAGTGAAATTGAATGAGTCGCTGAAGAAGGAGGCGGATATGCATGCACTGCAGGTGCAGATTAATCCGCATTTCCTCTACAATACGCTGTCATCCATCCATTGGCTGGCACTGATGAACCAGGATGTGAAAATCGCCGAGATGGTGGGATCGCTCAGCGATTTCCTGAGGTTCAGCCTCAATAACGGGCAGGAATATTGTACGATTCAGCAGGAAATTATGCATGTCCGTCATTACGTGAATATCCAAACCATCCGCTATCCGGAAAAGTTCAACTTTGAGGTTCATGTGGAGGAAGAGCTGTATCAGCACACCATGTTAAAGCTGCTGCTGCAGCCGTTGGTTGAAAACTCCATGCTGCATGGTATTTTGAGCCGTGACGGGATGGGGACGATTACAATTCGCGGACACCGTGAACATGAAGGAATCCACTTCGTGGTGGAGGATGATGGCATCGGAATGACGACGGAGCGCCTGAAGTGGCTTCAGGATCAGCTGGTTGAGAATCCGCTGCAGTACGAGAAGGGGCAGACCCCGCGCGGAAGTTTCGGGCTGCGAAATGTCCATAAACGTCTGCTCCTTCATTACGGCAAGGATGCGGGCTTGCGTGTGGAGAGTACGGAAGGAGTCGGAACACGGGTGATGTTTACGATACCTGATTTACCTGAAATTCAACAATCTGAATTATCCAGCAAAGGGGATGGCGACATTGAAGGTACTGATCGTTGATGATGAAGTGATCATTCGAAATGGTCTGAGTACAGTGATCAATTGGGCCGATAACGGCTTTACGGTGCTGACGCCCGCGGCTTCAGCGGAGGAAGCCCTTCAGCGTATTCCTGTTGAAATGCCCGAAATTATTTTTACCGATATTCGCATGACAGGCTTGAGCGGACTGGATATGGCACATGAAGTCAAGCAGCAGTATCCCGAGATCGAAATCATTGTTATATCGGGATATGATGAATTTTCATATGCGCAGCAGGCGATGCGGGAAGGCGTAAGTGACTATTTGCTGAAGACGAGCAGGCCCGGGGAAATTATCGAGGCTGCTGTCCAAGCCAGGGAACGGCTGTTGCAGCGCAGGCTTACACAAGCGAAGGGAAGGGCGCAGGAGTTGGTAGTCAGCCGGGGTTTCCTGAGAAGGCTGCTTGCTTCCGGCACTCCGCTGGACGAGCATGCCGAGGCCGAATTGTGTGAGCGATACCCGGAGCTGCGTTTGGAATCGAATGGCTCGGTGCTGCAGATCTGGATGCTGTCGGTATATCCGCTGCATCCAGAAGAAGAGGAACAAGCGAACGTTAGCGAGCTGCATCGATTAATCGGCACGGAGTTGGCCGAAGTGCTGCAATGTGCGTGGCTGGAGTGGAACGGCTCCCTGCTTCTGTTGGTGCGGGCAGAGCCGAATAATGGCTGGGGGCGGGTGGATTCCGCTCTGCGGAAGATGGAATCCACGCACGCCTGCCGCATCACGGCTGCCAGCGGCCGACGGGTCGCAAACGCCAGGGAGCTGCACATTGCGCTGGCTACCGCGGTAGAGGCCAGCTCCTACGAGTGGCTGCTGCAATCGGAACGGCATATCCGCTATGAAGATATCGAAGGACGTACAGGCATCCGCACGGTCTGTTCGATGGAAGAAGAAACCAAGCTGTCATCCCTGCTGCGTTCGGGAGAATCCGCCGACTTGCAGGCATGGGTGACGGATTTGCTGCGGCGCATCCAAAGTCAGGGCCAGGCAACGCCCGGCTCGGTTCAGGCTTACCTGCATTCCCTGATCGTCTCGGCACAGCGCTGGCTTATACGGGCTGCGACGTCTATCGGCTATACCAGTCCGGTGAAAGTGGAAGAGACGTACGATATCCGCGAGTTGACCAAGAATCCGGAGAAGGTGCTGGTCGATTCGCTCGGGCTCATCATGAAGGAGTACCGTGATATGGTGTCGACGACAAGTCCCGTCCAGCGAGCGATCTCCTTTATTCATGAGCATCTGGGACAGAGCTTGTCTCTCCAACAAGTGGCCAAGCATGTTCATATGAACCCCAACTATTTCAGCGAGATGTTTAAGAAGGAAACCGGGCAGAATTATATCGAATTCGTGACCCAGGCGAAACTGCGAAAGGCGATGCACCTGCTAAGGGAAACGCCAGCCAAAATCAGTGAAATCGCGAATGAAATCGGCTATGAGGATATTAAGTATTTTAACCGCCTGTTCAAGAAATGGACGGGACAAACCCCGTCGGAGTATCGGGCAAATCCTGAATTTTGTCCCTCTATCGACTGAATTATATCCCCTATGTAAGCGTTATATCCTTTTATATACTTGGACTAATCATCTAAGACGTTTCATCATTTTCGTATATTAAAAAGGGGGATTGACCATGAGACCAAAACGTAAAATAGGTCTTGTACTGCTGATGATGTCACTGGTCCTTGCAGCTTGCGGAGGCGGGCAGAGCAAAGAGCAGGCGGGAGGAAATGAGGGCAACCAAGAGAAGGTCAAGCTGACAATCTGGCATAACTTTGCCGGTGATGACCTGCGTGCAAAATCAGTTCGAAGCTTTATCGATCAGTTTGCTCAGGACCATCCTGAAGTTACGCTCGATGCACAAGCGATTCCGCCGGACGGTTACCGTCAACGTCTGAGTACGGTTGCGGCTGCGAATGAAATGCCGGATGTATTCTTCGTATATGCAGGAAGCCAGTCGGCCGAGCTTCATCAGGCGAAACTGCTTCAGCCGATTACAGAGGTGCTCGATGCGCATTCGGATTGGAAGGATAAATTCCTACCGGGAGCGTTTGATCCGTACGAGTTCGAAGACGGCCAGATCTACTCCGCTCCACTAGGCATGTCCGCAACTTCGATTCTCTACTACAACAAAGCATTGTTTGACAAACATAACGTAAAAGTTCCAACGACTTGGGAAGAAATGATGGCGGCGGTTAAAACGTTCAACGATAACGGCATTACGCCGATCGCGCTCGGAAACAAAGCGCCATGGGTTGCGCAATCCACCATTATCGGATCGATTGCCGACCGTGTGACAGGCACCGAATGGTTCAAGAAAGCGGCAGCACAGGATGGCGCGAAATTTACCGATCCTGAGTTTATCGAAGCGCTTGGATATTTCAAAGAGCTGGTAGATAACAAAGCCTTCCAGGAAGGCGCGAACAGCATCGACAACACGCAAGCCGAGCAGTATTTCATCCAAGGAAATGCAGCGATGATGATCAGCGGTGCATGGACACTCACGAACCTGGCGGCTTCTTCTTCGGAGGAGCAAATGAAGGATATTGAAGTCACGACATTGCCTTCGATCCCGGGCGGTAAAGGTGAGGCTAACACGATCTCCGGCGGAGCTGGCGGCGGTCTGGCCCTTAGCAGCAGAACGGAAGGGAAAGCGAAAGAATTGGCGCTGGAACTGATTTATGCGGTCAGCGGACCGGAAGCGCAAAAAGCGATTGCCGAGAGCAACTCTATGGTAATGTACGATACCGAAATCGATCAGGCCAAAGTTACTTCCTTGTACTACAAAGCCTTTAACCTGGTGAAATCCACAAGCATTACGCCGGTATACGATGCTTATCTGTCTGCTGAGGCGGCTGAAGTCATCAACAACGGTCTGCAGGAAATTATGATGGGCGGTCCCGTCGAAGGTGTGGCCCAGAAGCTACAGGATGCGCAAGCCAGATCCGCTACTCCATAAGAAACCATTCATCACTGCATAAGGATTAGGAGGGAGGAGGCTGCCATGCCTACAGCGATGAGAAGCAAAGGATTTATAGCCATAGCTCTTCTTCCAGCGCTTCTGTTGTTTCTAATATTTGTCATTATTCCGGTCTTCTGGTCAGCTTACTACGGATTTTTCAGTTGGAAAGGGTTCGGAGACGCCACCTTTATCGGCCTTGATAATTATAAAGAGATGTTCAAGGATCCGATCTTCTGGCGGGCGCTTCGAAACAACCTGATTCTGGTCGTATCATCCATTATCGGTCAGGTTCCAATCGCGTTGATTCTGGCTATTGTATTGTTCAAGAATTCGTTCTTCTCCAGGTTCATTCGGTCTGCCGTATTCATGCCGATGGTTCTCTCCACGGTTGTTGTCGGTCTCATCTGGGGTTACATTTACCATCCTCAGTTCGGGATCGCCAACTATGTGCTGGAGATGCTCGGTCTGGACTCATGGACCCGTCCCTGGCTGTCCGATCCAAAAGTGAACATGCTGGCGATATCGATCCCGATTAACTGGGCGAACGTCGGCCCTTATCTGGTCATCTTTATCGCAGCACTGCAAAATATTTCACCGGAGATCCATGATGCGGCCAAAATCGATGGGTCCACCGGCTGGAACAAGCTGATGCAAATCACGCTGCCGATGATCTGGAGCACGGTTGTCGTAACCATTGTGCTCTGCATCTCGGGAAGCCTGAAAGCTTTTGACCATGTCATCGTCATGACGGGTGGCGGACCTGCGCAATCGACCGAGCTGCTTGCCACTTATATGTACAACAGCACGTTCAGTGTGTACCGTTACGGTTACGGCTCCGCCGTCTCCACGATGATTATGATCGTCAGCGCCATTCTTATCGCGCTTAACTATTTCGCAACGCGCAGAAAGTCAAGCTAACATGAAGGAGGGAGCGATGTGAATTTACAGACGACCGGGACCGGAAGTGCCTCAGGGAAACGCGTCATCACGAAGGGGTTAACCGGGTTCGTAAAATTGCTGCTGATTGTGTATGCGATTCTTACGCTCTATCCCTTGTACTGGCTTTTTACGAGCGCGTTTAAATCGAATCAGGATTTCTTCACCAACCCTTACGGCTTGCCGAAGGAGTGGATGACCGAGAATTTATTCCGGGCATGGGAGCTTGGAAATATGGGCAGAGCGATGCTGAATTCAACGGTTGTGACGATTACAGCTGTCGTTCTGACCATCCTGCTCAGTGTACTTGCGGCATATGTATTGTCCAGATTCCAGTTTCGGTTCAAAAAGCTGGTGGTCGTGTTGTTTACGACCGGGCTGCTGATTCCGATTCATAGTACGCTGGTGCCCCTATTTATTATGATGAAAAATATCGGCCTGCTCGACACGTACGGTGCGCTCATTCTTCCTTATACGGCATTTGAGCTGCCGATCGCGATATTCTTGGCGATGGCCTACATGTCATCCATTCCAAGAGAGATTGAAGAAGCGGCCATGATTGACGGCAGCGGCTGGTGGGGAATCTTCGCCAGAATGATTCTTCCGCTCTGTACGCCCATCGTAGCAACGATATCGATTCTGGCATTCCTCCGATTCTGGAATGACTTCTCCTTCGCACTCGTATTTATCAATACGCAAGCGCTGAAGACGCTGCCGCTCAGTCTGTCCTTGTTCTCGGACGGCTTCGGCACGGATTACAGCTTGACGATGGGAGCGATGGCGATCGCAGTCATTCCAACGATCGTGGCCTACCTGATCTTGCAGGAGCAGATCATGAAGGGTATGGTGGCAGGGTCCATCAAAGGTTAAATCTTTAGTCTTAAGGAATTTCAATATTCTTAAAAGAAAGGCCTCTTCCGGTCCGCGGAAGGGGTTTTTCGTATGATTAGGTCAACCAGGATCATCGGGTTGGCGCGTCTCCCTCGAAAATATTCATGCACGATTTTCGGCTACGTCTTGCCGGCATATCCAATATAATAGGAACACCAGGACAAAGAGAGCATGATAGGATGGCTTGCAAGCGATAGCAACAGAGTAAGTACATTAGTTCGAGGGAGGAACCCCAAGTGATATCGGCTGCGAATCAACAGGAGTATTACCAGGCATTGCTGGAAAAGAAATCGGAGTACGAGGGCGTGTTTTATGTGGGCGTGAAGACCACGGGGGTGTTCTGCCGCCCGACATGTCCGGCCCGAAAACCGAAGATGGAAAATTGCGAATTTTACGAGACGGCTCAAGAAGCGCTGCTTGCTTCCTTCAGGCCCTGTAAACGATGCCGTCCGCTATCACACCCCAATCAGGTGTCCAACCTGGTCCGGCTGCTCGTCGAGGCGGTGGAAGAAAATCCGGAGAAAAGGTGGACCAACCAGGATTTTCAGAAGCTGTCCGTGGATGCTTCGACGGCGAGACGCCAATTCAAAAAGCGGTTTGGGATGACCTTCGTCGAATATGCACGGGCACGGCGGATGGGACTTGCCCTGAAGCAAATCCGGGATGGGCATGCCGTCATTGATGCGCAGCTGTCGACCGGCTACGAGTCCAGCAGCGGATTCAGGGACGCCTTTTCGCGGATTATGGGCGCTGCGCCTAGCCGATCGGGGCATAACAAGATCTTAAAAGCATCGTGGCTCGACACGCGTCTCGGACCGATGATGGCCATCGCAGATGAGGAGGCGCTGTATTTACTCGAATTTGTAGACCGTCGGGGCTTGGAGCGTGAGGTTGAGCGTCTTCGGCAGAGAACCAAGTCGGCAATCGTTCCGGGTTACACAGCTCCGATTCGTTCGATCGAGCTTGAGCTCGGCGCGTATTTTGATGGGGAACTAACGGAATTTAAGACGCCTTTGTTTCTATTAGGATCGCCATTTCAAAAAGAAGTATGGGACAAGTTACTGCAGATTCCACCCGGACAAACGTCTTCGTATGGCGAGATCGCGACAACAATGGGAAGGCCCACCGCTTATCGTGCCGTTGCCCAAGCGAATGGCGCCAACCAGCTCGCGATTGTCATTCCATGCCATCGGGTGATCAATACGAGCGGCGAATTGGGCGGATACGGCGGAGGATTGTCGCGCAAGCAGTGGCTCTTAAATCACGAGAAATCCATGAGTACCGCAAGAATACATGAATGTTAGACTTTAGTCGTAAAAGACGGTCTTACCTATAGGTAAGACCATTTTTGTATAGATCAAACCGTCGTTCGTACGAGGTATTCAGATGCCAAATCTTTAAAATAGAGAATATATTAACATCTGATAAGGGAGTGTGAACCTCGTGACGGAGCAAGAGCGATTACCTGAATGGGCCACCGATTATTTGCAATATATTCAAGTTCCAGTAAAGGAACCTTCATTGGAATATTTGACTGAAATTTGCACCGCGCATCATCAGCGGATTCCTTTCGAGAACATGACCACGTTGCTGCAGTATCAAGAGTATCATCAAAAAGGCAGGCTGGAGCAGGATGAGCAGAGGTTTGTAAATCAGCTTTGGCAGCTGAATGCGGGAGGTACTTGTTATATGATCAACAGTAGTCTTCATCAGCTGTTGAACCGGCTTGGTTTCCAAACCCGTTATACGTTGCTGGGCGGAGGGCATGTTGGATTGCTTGTTCGTCTGCCCAACGAAAACGAAGAAGTGTACGTGGATTGTGGAAACTCCGCACCTTTTTTCGAACCCGTTCGTTTGGAGACCGATCCCGATCATGTTTCCCGATATGCTGGGATTGAAGTCAGATTGCGCCCAGGGGATGAACCCGGAACGTATACGTACTATCGGTATGCGGATGGTCGGCTGCTGACAGAATTGGTTTGGTCATTCGATACGAGGGAAACGTATCAATTCGATGATTTCCAACCGGCCATTGCAACCTATTTTAAACCGAATGATCTCTTCACCTCTTCATTACGCTGTCAGCTGTGGCAATTGGATCAGCAGCGCTCGCTGTCCCTGGTCGACAATGTGCTGAGTATCCGGCATGCAAACGGGAAGGTGGAAAAGCGTATTTTATCCGATCTCAGCGAGTTGCGAGAGGTCATCGATCAGGAGTTTCATCTTCCCAAGCTGCCTGTTGAAGATGCCGTGAAGGTTCTTCAGGAACTCGGATATGATATTTTTAAGGGAAGCGTTATAACGAATTCCTTGGAGTAGATCGTTAGAAACATACACATTCATTCTGTCGATAAGTCGCCCCCTGGTTTGATCGTGGAACGATTGGAATGAGTACGACTCTATCTGTTACAGATATGCTACAATCTAACTAGTTATAGCGCTCGTGACTTCATTCAGCAGTGACTGATATACAATTAACCCGAAAAATACGGCGCTCAGATGGAGGTTAGAGATGAATCTCACCAACAATAAGAGTTACGTATTTTTCTGGTTAGCCTCCACCATTTCATATTTTGGCACGTATATAACCACACTTGCTCTCCAAGTGCTGGTGGTGGTTAACCTGGAAGGCAGTACCGTTGATGTGGGCTGGATCAATTCCTCGAGGTGGCTACCCTATGTGCTGCTGGGATTGGTGGCGGGAGTGATTATTGATCGCGTCAGTCGTCGGAACATCCTGGTACTGACCGATTTGGGACGGGGGATCTTGCTCGTAGCGATTTGCCTACTGGCATTGTTCGATGGAATCAATGTGGGCATTCTGATGATTATCATGATGCTATTCGGGGCGATGTCGTTATTCAATGATGCTGCATCTCAATCCATTGTGCCCCAGCTCGTGCCGAGAAGGTTTTTAATGACCGCTTATGCACGGCTGGAGCAAAGCGCAGCCGTTGCGGGAACCAGCGGCCCCGCAGCTGCCGGTTTATTAGTCTCCATCGTTACGGCTCCGTTTGCAGTCTTGGTTAGCGCAGCTTCGTATCTGTTTTCAGGGCTGGTTATGGCTTTCATTAAACATCAGCCCGTACAGGAAAAAGCCTCGAATGAACGCATGGTTGAATTGATAAAGGGAGGATTGCGCTGGGTCTACCGGCATCCTTTTCTTAGTACGCTGGCACTCAATACCCATGTGTGGTTTCTATTTAACAGTATGCTGGGTACGGTGCTGGTAACTTACGCTCTCACCGAATTGGGATTTAATGCGTCAACCCTGGGACTGGTCATGACATCAGCCGGGATTGGCGCTGTTATAGGCACGACGTTATCTACCCGGGTCAGCAAGCGATTTGGAATTGGACGCAGCATCGCGTTTGCCAGGCTTTTGTATGCACCTGCGGTCCTGTTCATGGTTCTGGCACCTTCCACTGATGACGGTAATCTGTCGATTCTGACCTTCCTCTTGATCGGATTTGGGCAACTGCTCTATGGTTTTGCATTAGGTATTGAGGGTCCGATTGAGATGGGTTATCGGCAGACGATCACACCTGCACACTTGCATGGGCGTATGAATGCCACCATGAGGTCTATCAACCGCAGTATGATCGTTATTGGTGCGCCTCTGGGTGGTTTAATCGCTGATGTATTTGGATTTCGGACTGCCTTAGGCGCTGTTATCACCGGACTGGCTGTAGTCGGAGTTTGGTTCGTATTCTCACCGATGCGGGCTGCCCAGATGGATGATACGACGGATGTGAATCATTAGATCGATCGTTCAGGTACGAAAGAGAGGGAAAGACGACATGATGGTTTCGATTCTAGCCTTGGCAGCAGCCGTTTCCGGGGGCGTTGTCGCCTCCGGGGCGGGCGTGGCTATTCTGGTCGGGTTTGTATTCTTTCTAATCGGCTTTACCGGAAAGAAGGGGAGACGGCCGAATTACCTGACCCCGGATGGGATCAAGGTCATCGGCACGCTCTTGGTCATGGCCGTGTTCATGGCGTTGGCCTATGCCTGTACCTTGACCAGCGGCTCCCTGATCCGTTTTAACGGGATGGACCCTGCCTTCCAATACGAGCAAGGACAGAAGCTGCTGTTTATCGGATTGGCCTCCGCTGTATGGTTTGTCGCCAGCTTCCTGTGGCTGCTCCCGTACATAGTTGAGATCAAGCCGCGGGAGTGGAATCGCAATCATCTGGTATGTGTAGGCGTCTATTTCGCCCTAGTCTTTGCTGCTGCCGGGGCCGCGATGATATGAATGGATGTGGCCGGAAAAAGCATTCTGGAGAATATATCGAGTTATTAATGTGCAAGCAGCCAAGCTCCTGCCTTTATGGATGAGCATGGGCTGCTTTTTTAATACTTCATTATATAGTAGAAAAAATTCAGCGGGGGCCTTTCGCTTGTTCCGGCCTGGCCGGTACCGTTGCCGTTGCCCGGAACTTGACCGGAGACACGCCGTAGTTGGCCCGGAATACCCGGTGAAAATAGGAATAGCTTGCAAAACCGCAGGTTTCCGCGATTTCCTCCAGCGTCATGGTGCTGTATTTGATGCGCTCGACGGCTGCATTCAGCCTGATCTCCAGGGCGTACTGGATCATGGTTTTTCCGTAATACTCCTTAAACAGTTTAACCGCCCGGGATAAGCTGAGCCCGACATGGGAAGCAGCTTCCTCCAGCTTGAAGGTGATGGTGGCATGTTCTTCCACGAATCGCTTCAGCCGCAGGGCAGTGAAGGCAAGACGATCGGTCGGCTTGATCTCGGTAATGGCCCGATCTAGGCACAGGCAGAGACTCCGCAGCAGGTAATCGGTCAGCTCCCCGATTTCCCCCTCAAGTCCGCGCCGCTTCTCCAGCAGCATCTGTCTCCACAGGCCCAGCAAATGATCGTCGAGCCCGACATGGCTGACGACAGGGCGGGGGATGCGGTTCCACCAATCATCAATCCAGGAGCCGTCGCAAAATATAAAATAATCCCCGCTGGACACGCGGCCATCCTCGCTGTCTTCCTTCACCCGCAGCTCGTATTCATCGCCGGGCTTCAGCAGCAGCAGGTCGCCTGCCTGCACGTGGTGCTCAATGCCGTTGCAGTAGATTTCGCAGGAGCCTTCGGTTTGGAGACGGAACAGATAGGTCGTCAAGCCGCCCCGATGGCTGTTGCTGAACTGCTGAAAGTGATAGGAATAGTCGCAGATGAGCAGCCTTGCTTCCATCATGGTAACAACCCCCAGTAAAAATGTAAGCAGATAGTTCATGTTGCAGCAATATTGTTTATGTTCATTTTAGCCTATTTGCATGTATGATAGTAGCAGATAGAGCAGTAACTCATTTTTGGAATCGAGGTGCGCTATAATGAGAAGAATGAACATTGGTTTGCAAATGTATACGCTGCGCGATGAGACAGCACAGGATTTCCGCGGTACGCTTCGCAAAGTGGCTGAATTAGGTTATGAAGGCGTGGAATTCGCAGGGTATGGAGACATTCCAGCCGAGGAAATGAAAACGCTTCTTCAAGAACTTGGCCTGAAAGCGATCGGCAGTCATGTAGGCCTGCACCTTCTTCGTGCAGATCTGCAGAAGGAAATTGATTACCTGAAAACCATTGGCGCTAAATATATGATGTGTCCATATGTGGCCGAAGAAGATCGTAAAGATGCCGACGATTGGAAGAACCTCTTCTCCTTCCTGGAGGAAGTAGGGGCTGAAGCACGCAAGCAGGGACTGATCTTTGGTTACCATAACCATGCATTCGAATTCGAAGCCGAGGTCGATGGCCAGTTCGTATTTGATGCGATGTATTCCGCAACGACGCCGGAAGCCGTGCAAGTGGAAATGGACGTATGCTGGGTACAATTTGCCGGACAAGATCCGCTTGCTTACATTCCAAAATATGCAGGCCGTCTTCCGCTGCTTCACCTGAAGGATTTCAGCAAGGATACAGAAGGCAACATGAAAACACTGGAGCTGAGCCAAGGCTCGGTTAACCTGCCGGGCGTCATTCAGGCTGCATCCGATGCAGGCACGGAATGGTTGATCGTCGAGCAGGACGTATGTCAGAATCCGCCGCTGCAAAGCGTCGAGAACAGCATGAACTGGCTGAAGCAGAACTACCTGAACCAATTTTAATCTATTTGCACAAAGGAGACTTTCAATGAGTAAAATTAAAGTGGCTGTGTTTGGCTGCGGCGCAATCGCCCAGCGCAGACATATTCCTGAATACGCGAACAATGCTAACGTGGAGCTGGTTGCTTTTGCCGATCCGGTAAAGGAACGCGCCGAAGAGATGGCAGCCCAGTATGGCGGTAAAGCTTATACAGACTATCAAGAACTGCTGAAGAACGAGAAGCTCGATGCCGTTAGCGTATGTACGCCGAACTATCTGCATGCTCCAATGAGCATCGCGGCTGCGAATGCCGGTCTTCATGTGCTGGTGGAGAAGCCGATGGCAACAACGGCTGAAGAAGGAGAGCAAATGATCGAGGCAGCCCGCAAAAATGGGGTTTACCTGATGGTAGGCCACAACCAGCGTCTCATGCCTCCGCACGTGAAAGCGAAGGAAATCCTGGATTCCGGCAAGCTCGGCAAGGTGCTTACCTTCCGTACTTCCTTCGGCCACGGCGGTCCGGAGAGCTGGAGCCTCGATGGTCGCGACAGCTGGTTCTTCCGCAAAGAAGAAGCGATTATGGGCGCTATGGGTGACCTCGGCGTGCATAAATCCGACTTTATCCGTTATTTGCTGAACGATGAAATCGTGGAAGTGGCGGGTTTCATCGGAACGGTTCATAAAGACGGAACCGATGTAGACGACAATGCGACTTGCATCGTTCGCATGAAGAGCGGAGCCGTGGGCACGCTGATGGCGAGCTGGACGCATTACAGATCCGGCGATAACGGAACGGTATTGTGGTGCGAGAACGGCGCCATGAAGATCGGTACTGTTAACGGCGATGAGGTGGTTGTTGAGCTGACCGACGGTACGGTGGAAACCTACAAGGTTGGCGTCATGGCAACCAATGAGAAGCAGGTTCCGAGCGGCGTCATCGACGCTTTTGTCGAATCCATTCTTACGAACACGCCTCCTAGCATTTCCGGTGAGGAAGGACTGCGTTCCTTAAACGTGATCCTGGGTGCATTCGAATCCCAAGAGACGGGTAAAATTGTGAAGCTGTAATAGATATACAGAGGAGAGCCGTCTGCGGACGGCTCTTTTTCTGTTGTGTGTGGAGCACCCTTGTACGGCTTAAAAACGAACCAGATTGTTGATTCGGACAGGCATGCCGGTTGCGATGGCACGGTTGGCCGCAATTCCTGTCAGTATGGATCTCGCTCCATCGATATGGTTGGCCGCACGGGCGTACGGATCTTCCACGGGCTCTCCGAACAAATCATTCAGAAGAACCGGGTCACCTCCACCATGCCCGCCTTTTTTCTCTTCGACTTGAACCTCATAAGGGGCATCGAACATTGGAAGCACCCGCAGCGTTTTTCCGATTAACGCGCCTTCCTGATTCTTGTCGCCCAGCGAATTCACGTAGGATTGTTCAACAATGTTCATCTCGATCCGGCCTTTGGTGCCGTTAATGGCGATGCGATAGCCTTCCCACGGCTGATAGGCCACCAGCGAATACGTTAAAATGGCTTTGTTCTGATATCGTACGAGAACGCCCATCGTATCCTCAATATTAATGCCGTCGCCGAAAACGCTCTGGTCCCGATGATAGCCATCTTCCGGCTCAGCATCCAGATACATGGCTTTGAGATGCGCATCGGAATCCAGATGGAGCGCGAAAGGATCCTCTTTCGCAACCTTGTTGCCGGTGGCACGATTGTAAAATTGCGTTACGCCCCGTGCTTCGGCATTCTCTCTACCATAGTACATGAGATCTCCAAATGCGAAAACGGTTTCAGGATGCGAGCCGATCCAGAAATTGACTAAGTCGAAGTGATGGGTGGATTTATGGACGAGCAGTCCGCCGCTGTTCCGCTTGTCCCGGTGCCAACGCCGGAAGTAATCCGCTCCGTGGCGGGTATTCAGCAGCCATTCGAAGTGAACTGAGGTCACCTGGCCGATGGTATCATTCATGATTAACTCCCGTACCTTGGTATGATGGGGAGCGTAACGGTAGTTAAAGGTGACCCTGATATTTTGTCCGGTCCGCTTGGCGGCATCCAAGATGGCTTGGCATTTCTCCTCGTCGATCGTCATTGGCTTCTCGGTCACGACATCGCATCCAAGCTCCATCGCGCGGATAATGTACTTGTGATGGGTCCGGTCGATGCTCGTGACAATGACGAAGTCGGGCTTCTCGTTCTCGATCATCTGGTCGAATTGGTCCGCGGTGTATGTAGGTACCTCGGTGTATTTATATTTTTCCCGCAGCAGCTGATTCGCGTAATTCATGCGAGTCTGGTTGATATCGCAAAAGGCAGCAAGCTCGGATCTGTCACGGAAATTCTGGGCCAGGGCGCCATAAAAAAATTCGGCTCGGCCGCCGGTTCCGACCAATACATAGCGTTTCTTGTCACTCATCTCTATCGCCTCCTTGAATATAGCTATAGCCTATAACAAAGAAGTACTTCTTTCGCCGCATTTTATGCGCAATCGCTTTCGAACACCGCTTATTTTGCTATAATCCAAGCAAAGGGGGCAGCGACATGACGAAGCCGTTTCGAGCGGATTACCACGATCCTAGCGGATATTTGGACATTGAATATGACCGCCGCATTGGATACTTCTCTATGACGGTTGACCATCTTCATGATCATTACGAGTTGTACTACCTCTTATCGGGTGAGCGCATATACTTCATTAAGGACCGTTCCTACCGGATCAGAGCTGGGGATCTCGTTTTCGTGGACCGGAATGCCGTTCATAAGACGCTGGACAGCGGCCGGCCCGATCATGACCGGGTTGTCCTTTATATAAGTCCGGAGTTGTTTGCGGAATTGACCGTATCACCCGACCTGGCCGAAGGACTGAAGGAGCCGTTCGGCTGGAATGTTCCGATTCTAAGGCTTCCTTCACCGGGATGTGAAGTCATGGAGCGAATGGTCGGTGAAATGGTGGAGGAGATGGTCCGTCCCCAGGCGGGGAGCAGCTGGCTGCTGCGGCACCGGACGGTTGAATTGCTGCTCTTCGCCTACCGTAACCGACATCTGGGAAAGGTTTGTTCCGCCGATACCGAGCCGGTTCTTCATCCGAAGACCCAGGCGGTCGTCCGGTATCTTAACGACAACTACCGGAAGGCCTTAACGCTGCCCGAGGTTGCAGCGGCATTCCGAATCAGCCCGCATTATCTCAGCCGGCTGTTCAAGCAGACCACGGGTTTTACCTTTAGCGATTATCTGAACCTGCTTCGGGTTAAAGAAGCGCAGCGCTTGCTGCGGGAAAGCGATGATTCCATCACGGATATCGCCATGCGTTCGGGATTCAACAACTTCTCTCACTTTGGGAAGATGTTTAAGCGGGCGGCCCAGATGTCGCCGAGAGCCTACAGGCAGCAGTATCGGGTCATTATGAGTTGAATGAAACTGAAAGCTACATCCTACCGTTCTTCCACCTTGAATTTCTAGATGAACAAAAGAATCAGGGTTCGTCTTACATGGAGAAGTGGCCGAACGGGTGAAGGAATATGCGGAGCAGGTTGTGAAGGCATACGAGGGCATTTGAGTTGGTCATCTATCCATCTTCGCAGCGCGTGCCGTCGAGGTAATAGAGGCACCACATTCATCGAGTTGGATCAGCCCGTGACGGTGGTGCTTTTTGGTGTGCATATGGTATCTTGGAATTGAACGGAAAACGCCATGTTTGATAGATTCGTTGAGAGGATCGACAGTCGAATGAAAACAAAAATACAAGAGTTGCCGCTGTCGCCGGGCGTATATCTCATGAGAGATTCGCGGGGAACGGTCATTTACGTTGGCAAATCCAAAAGTCTCAAAAAGCGAGTACAATCGTATTTTTACAACAATAAATCGCACTCCCCAAAAGTGAAGAAGCTGGTTCAGCATGTCAAAGACCTGGAGCATATCGTCACCGACACGGAGTTTGAGGCGTTCATGCTGGAATGCAGGCTCATTCAGGACTTAAAGCCGATGTATAACCGCAAGATGAAAAATCCGCTAGGTTACAGTTATATCGTATTGCGGCAAAAGCGAGATTGGCGATGGCTGGAAATTACAGATACACTGGATGAAGGCGGTCGCGACTGGTCTCGTTTTTTCGGCCCCTATACAGCCAGTAGACATAGTCTAGAACATGCAGTGCAAAAGGTTAAGGAATGCCGTAAAATCGCCTGTAATCATACACCTGCCGCTTCTTCGGCAAATACTCCCTGCTTGAATTATTCGATTGGCCTCTGTCTTGGCAAGTGTCTTGGCGGCGAAACCGCGCGGCAATTTGATGAAATCATGGATCGATTCATTGCTCTGCTTCAGGGGGACGACCGAAGTTTATATGATGAAATGGAGCGAACCATGCTGGGCGCCGCAGAGCGTTTCGATTTTGAGCAGGCTGCAAAATACAGGGACGGCATGGAGGCGGTGAACTTTCTCTTAAGTAAACGGCATGTGATCGAGTTCGCCGAAGAGAATCACAGCATCGTTGTCTACGAGTATCTAGACGAAGATACGATCAAGTTATTCCTGATTAAGGGGAACGTTGTGCTGCACAGCGAGCGATGCTCTGTGGCTACCACGGTGGACATTGAATCGCTGAGGCAGAGGGTCAAAGCCTTGATTATCAGCTATTTCACGAGGGATATGGACTGCGATGCGACCGAGGTTACCCGGGAAGATATCGATGCTGCACAAATCATCTACAGCTATTTGCAGAGCAGCGCCTGCCGTTATCTTGTTATTCAGGATCCGTGGATCGAAGACGGTGGGGAGCCTGATATGGAGGCTGCTCTGAGGGATTTTATTTTTTTGAATCATGATATAGTGTCATTATAATATTGCTCATGAACCGGGCTGCTACAGCCCGGTTTTTTTGTTACCAAAAAATCAAAAAAAAGTTTGGAATGCCGATATAAATATAAAAGAATTATTTTTCTGGAAAATTTGTAATAAAGATGGAGTGATGGAAGTGGCTATTATTGGCATTGATTTAGGGACTTCGAACAGTTTAGTTACTTGTTTTATAGAAAATGAGTGTGTAATCATTCCCAATTCGATGGGAGAAAAACTGACCCCGTCTGTGGTGAGTGTACTTGAGACAGGTGAAATCATAATTGGCAGTGCAGCCAAGGAGCGGTTAATAACTCATCCACATATGAGCGCTGCTGTTTTTAAGCGTCATATCGGTACAGGAAAAAGGTATGATCTGGGCAGTTATCAATTTTCACCAACGGAGCTTTCTTCTTTTGTACTTAAATCACTTAAAGCCGATGCAGAGAACTATTTGGGAACGGAAGTTACGGAGGCAGTGATCAGCGTCCCAGCCTATTTTAATGATCATCAAAGAAGGGCTACGAAGGAAGCGGGGATTTTGGCGGGGTTGAAGGTCGAACGATTGATTAATGAGCCTACGGCGGCGGCTGTAGCTTATGGTTTAAATGAATTGAAAGAAGAAAAGCAAGTGCTTATTTTTGACTTGGGTGGAGGAACGTTTGACGTTTCGGTTTTAGATATGTTGGAGGATGTCATGGAAGTAAGGGCTGTTGCAGGGGATAATTTGTTGGGCGGTGAAGACTTTGACGATTGTCTGATCCGGTATTTCTTGGAGCAGCACAACATGAAGTTAGACAGGACCGCTCGCAAGACTTACTCCATGCTCCGCAAACAAGCAGAGTATTGTAAAAAGGCTCTCTCACAATCAGATGTTGCCCAGATGTCATGTATGATCAACGGAGTGAATTATATATCGGAGATTACAAGTAATGAATTTGAAAAGATGGTAACGGATTTACTTGTAAAATTCAGGAAACCCCTACAGCAGGCATTATTGGATTCCTCGGTTCATCCAGACGAATTGGACCATGTCATTTTAGTGGGCGGTTCGACGAAGATGCCTGTTATTCGCGCATTTGTATCTAAATTATTCGGTAAATTCCCTCTTGTCCATTTAAATCCCGATGAGGTTGTAGGTATTGGAGCCGGAATTTATGCAGCGATGAAAGAACGTCATCAGAATCTCCGCGAGACGGTACTTACCGATGTTTGTCCGTATACCTTAGGTATTGGACTTGCAGGCGGTCGGTTTGCTCCATTAATTGAGAGGAATACAGTTATTCCTTACAGTAAAGTAGATGAGTTCTGCAATGCTTATGACCATCAGACTCATATCAAAATAAGCATTTATCAAGGAGAAAGCCGCAATAGCGAGAACAATTTGAAACTTGGGGATCTTGAATTGGATATACCGCCGGCTCCTGCAGGACACTCGGCCATTGATGTTAGATTCACCTATGATATCAATGGTTTATTGGAGGTCGAAGCTTATTCCCACGTAACTCGGGAAAAGAAGTCTAAGGTTATTATCAATAGTTCTATAACCATGACCGAGGAAGAAATAAATCAGCGACTGCGTGAACTTGAAGAATTAAAAATCCACCCTCGCGAGAACAGTAAAAATCAATATTTGTTAGCGCTTGGGGAAAGGTTATATGAGGAAAATTTATCGGATATAAGAATTACCATTGCCCGTGAACTAGAGAATTTCGAGAAAATTTTAGATCAACAAAACCCTCAAGAAATTAATAGGGCGGCACAGCGACTCGAACGATTTTTAAGAAGCGTGGAGGAGTGGCCATTTGAATGAATTGTGGAGTACTTTGGAGATCGAGCCCACAAAAAATAAAAAAGATATTCGACGTGCCTACACCAGATTATTAAAAAAATATCATCCGGAAGATAACCCGGACGGGTTCATGAGGCTTCGGGCCGCATATGAACAGGCTATGAAGTGGGCCGAACAGCTTGATAAAGCCCCTTCTAATAATACTCATTCAGCGCTCTTTGGTTCTGAAGCTAACTTCATAACGAAAGAAGAACAAACGGTTATTATGGATGAAGCCGAGGAAGAAGAACCAATTGTTATTACGGATGAATCCAGAGAAGCTGAGCCACCACTTATCATTACAGATGAAGTCGAGGCAAGCGGCTTTTATGAAGAGATGCGTGCCATCTATGAGGATATTTTTAAACGTAGGGATATAAATAGCTGGAGATCACTTTTTTTACATCAATCCTTGGTGGATAGCGAGCGATTATCCGAAATTGCCATACAATTTGTTATAGACAACCCTCACCTGCCGCATGACATATGGTTATACCTGGACAGCGAATTGTCTCTCAGCAAACGTTCATGGTTCCCTTGGAAGGATATGATTCAATATGACCTGGGGCTCACTTTTCAATACTTGGATCCTAATCTTGCTGTTGATTACGAGAAGTATGCTGATTTAAGATTTCAAGCTTTTTTGGCTATCCGTGATAGGAAATACGTAGAGGGCATAGATTATGCTATGCAGGCTATGGAAATATACAATAGAGACCCGGTATTGTATAAGTTGTTAGGCGTATCTTACTATGTTGTGGGTGATTATGATCGCGTTGAAATTACTTTTTCCAGGGTATTAAAGTTCATTCCCAATGATGTAGATGCCCTTGTATATCGGGGTTATGCATATTATCAAAACGGCGATTATGAAAAAGCGAAGCAGGATTTTAATCAAGTTTTATCCAGGGATCAGGATAACATGGAGGCACGGAGAGGCCTGGGCCTGATTCTTAAGGAAATAAAGGCTCGCAACCAAACGGTGGAAGACAAGTGTTTTGACCATCTTTATGCAATGGATCTGGAGTTGGACTATTCCAAATGCAGTGAAAGTATGTTCTTTTTTCCGGATCTTCCTGAGAAGGAGAATTATTTAACCTTTATAAGGAGGAACCTTCCTCTCCTTTTTCAGATCATCGTGTTTAGTGGCATGTTACTGTTTCTAATAACTATGGTATACTCTATGATTTTTGAAATGGGAGAAGTGTTGCTGTCCATGATCTTGATCGTTGTCTTGATTATTGGAGTAATAAAAGTAGTATTACTAGTAAATCAATTAGAGAGGTAAGTTATTCGATGATTCATCAAAAGTTATGGAATCTCTCTTTAAGTATGACTTCTGCATTTGGAGCAAAGTATGATTTAGAGATCATGTCTACGAAGCAGGATTTTTGGGAGAACATCAAGAATAACGAGGTTAGGCTCGATTCCGAAATCATTTTCGGCGTTCCTGAATCACAAGGGCTAGAGAGAGCGATAAGAAAGGAAGAAATCAGTCAGTTTCTAGACCGTTTTGGTGTTTCAAGTCACAAGACATTTAAAGTGAAGATGGAGGAGCTGCTTCAGGGTAGCGAACTGAATGCTTTATTTGATTCAATAAGGGGCTCACTTCTTGTTATGCCCTTGCAGGAAAGAGCTAAGCTGCTAAAAAGTACCCAACAGGAACAAGAAAAATACATACGATATTCGGTTGTGGCTCAATACGACAAGACGTTGCTCTCTTGTGGCATTAGAGGTTTCGATATTGCAAATGGTACGAGTCTGTGCCGATTGTGTGCATATTTAGGATACATAGACGAAGAAGAAATGCTGATCTGGTTGGAACAAACGGCTTCTCTTGCCAAGACACATTTTAGAAGTTTTAAAGAATATGCGCTGTCCAGCACGGTAGGTGGAGTATTCTGGGCTGGCAGTGGAAGTGATGATGCCTTCTTGAAAAATTATTATAACTGCCTACAGCATCCATATAGTTACTGGAAACACCTCACATGGGATCAATGTCAGTAAATATAAGGAAGTGGGTGAATGATGATATGCAGATAACCAAGAGATCCTTTCCTTGCTTGCTTGGAATTGGAGACCTTGGTTTTTTCCACTGTGCTTTAAAAAATTTCGTAGTTTTTGTTCAAATGATATGTGCCGCAGGCATCTTCTTCATAGGTCCTATAAATAACCGTTCAAAGAGAGGAGGAGAGGGAACTTATGCTGGAAACCACGGCAGATGGGACCACCATCGAGACGATGGAGGACCGCATCTTAACAGAGCGGGCGAAGGCAGGAGATACGGAAGCCTTCGGGGAGCTTGTTCGCCGCCATCGTGCCTCGGCTCGTTCCTGGGCGCGTTCCATGACCCGGGATACCCATATGGCAGAGGATATCGTGCAGGATTCGTTAATCAAGGCGTTCCTTCACGTCGGACAGCTGATCGATTCATCCAGATTCATGGGCTGGCTGCAGGCCATTGTTCGCAGGCAGGCCCAGATGAAGCTGCGACGCGGCGGTCCTTATCGAATCGAACAGCCATTCACCAGCCTAAAGCTATCCCAAGCGATGGATTCCGCCAACATCGATTGGGGCGATGTGGAACATATTTTGCAATTTCTGTCTATGCAGCTAACGCACAAACAGAACCAGTTGAATCCGGAGACATTGTACCTACGCAAGGAAACGATTGATATGATCCAATCCTTTCTGCACTGCTTAAACCGCAAGGAACGCGGGATATTTGAAGCCTATTTTTTTAAACAATGGTCTCCTGATGAGATCGCCGCGTTATTCCAGACGACAACCCAGTCGGTCTATACCTACATCTATAGGGCCAAACGCAAGGTGCGCGAGGAACATTCCCGCATGCTGATCCCTGCATCTCCAGGGAAACTGGATCAGGAGGAGAATGGAGGAAACGGCCAGGTGATAAAATTGCCATTGCCTAAATCAAGAACGAGTAAAACGGCGTCTTCACTCATCGATACCGTCTCCATGATGCTGGACATGACGAATCATACATATAGTGTGAGCGAGCTGATGGGACGCTCCGGTTATGCTTTCCGTTTGCGGATTTCCGGATTGTCCACCTATGCTGACGGTGCGTTTGTGTTCGATTGGCAGGAGGTATTAAGGCAGCTGTTTGATGGGATGGGATATGAGACTTCATTCGTGAGTGGTCAGCTTCCGGATGAAGGTATCGTTCCGCTGGTCCCCGTAGCCTCCTCCTTTCCTTTTGCCAAATCAAGGAGTCCTGAGGTCATGAACTTTATCAGGGAATATCTGATTGCGGGAACGCCGGTGATGTTTTTTGATACCTATGTTCAGAAGCCCTTCACGTTTGAATGGAGCTTGATTTACGGTTACGATGACGGTCGGCATGAGCTTTATGTGACGGACCCGTCGGCTCCTTACACGAAAATCATAACGTACGAAGAGCTGACAACGAGCAGCTTGCGTTTTTTGTGCGGAATTAAAAAGAGACCCGAACAGGTAAATGACACAGGGCAGATTGCAGCGTCTTCTATGGCGGAGCAGCTAAGCCGTATCGCCAGAGTCGCTGTAGAGGGTGACGGTTATTCGCCGCGTACCCCATTTCCTTATTATGTGCAGGGTTTGACGGCTTATGATGCCTGGAGGGATCACCTGGAGCGGGGTGAAGCGCATATCAATCTGCATGGGATGAGCTATTTGATTCGTGTGTATGGGGATGCCCGGCGGTATGCCGTGGCGTATCTGCGTGATCTGAAGGATCAATGGAGTGCGCACAAAGAAAGGGACTGCCATGTAACGGCTGATAGCGGAATAGTCCATGATTCGCCGACATCGCCTGTGTATCAGATAAATGAAGTCTATGATCATCTCATAACATGTTATGAAGAATCCGCAAGGATGTGGACGGAATTGGAAGCGCTCTTCCCGTTTCCTTGCGGCACTGACCGTTCAGACCCGGAATCGATCATAGCGGCGATCGGTCATTTAAATTGGGCTCATGAACAGGAGAGGGAAGCTATGAAGCATTTGCAAGTCGTGATTAACCATACACGGAGGGATCATTAAAATGACAACACCGACTGAACTTCGCCTCATCACAGAAGCGAACGGACATGATCTAAAATATGTGCAAACGGTGATTCAATCATTCGAAATTTTCAGGCCAGACGTCAAAGTGGTGCTGGTAAAGGCGGAGGACAGCTATGGTGTGATGGAACAATTCCATCACGAAGGGGCTGATCTGCTGCATATCCGTGAGGGTGGTTATTCTACTCAGTTACGCAAAGGTGTTGTTCAAGATTTGCTGCCTTATCTGAAGAATGATCCGGTGCTGGAGATGGATGATTTTTATCAGGGAGCATTGACGCATCCGATGTGGGAGGGCCAGCTAGCTGCGCTGCCGGTTGTGGATGTCGCAGTCCCCCAAATTTTTTATAACAAAAAATGGTTTGCCGAAGCGAATGTACCCTTTCCTACGAATGAATGGACAGAGGATCAATTTCTTGATGTTGCGATCCGCTTGACGCGGCACGGAGAGAACCGGGATGAATCACGGTATGGTTTTTACATTTATCCGGATGTGGAATTTTTGGAACCGTTTCTTATGCGCAGGGGAGGGCGGCATTTGTCGGAGGATGGAACTGTCGGTAAGGGCTATGCGGATAGCGAGATTGCGCATGCGACGTATCAATGGATTGTAGATCTTTACCGCAAGCATCGAGTGGCTCCTATGCCGGGCGTCCAAGTGGACAACATATTCCGTTCGAATCGGTTTGCCATGATCTATGACTTTAGCTGGCATAACGGGATTGCCTACGATCCCGAGTTAAGTGAAACCTATGGCGTGGTAGGATTGCCTCATGCACAGGGTGGCAGGGATATTTATACGATGTACTCGACAGGCTACGGCATTCCTGTCACGTCCAAGTATTCGGAGCTGGCATGGGAATTGCTGAAAGAATTAGCACTGCCTTCTTCAGAGGAAGCGAGGCGTGCTTATTGGGGCGTGCCCATCACAAGAACATTGGCTAAGGAGCTTGGACGTATCGATAACCCTTGGTGGGGTCCGGCTTTGTATGCCATGGAGCGAATCGATAAGAATGCTTATCTCTCCAATCAGGTCTGGAACCTGTCCAGGCAGCAGATCAATCAGGATATTGAGCGGATGATCAAGGGAGAAGCAGGTGTTGAGGAGACGTTATCCCGCTGGGCGGAGATTGTATCGTAGGAAATCTATCAGTTACAGAGAACTGTGGAATTGGTTTTTATCACATTAGCCTCTATCCAACACGGATAGAGGCTTTGGTTTACTTATTTATTTTCAAAAGAGAGTCCTGGGAACACAGTATAATTATCGACATCAAAGAGCTTGGATTTCTGCATCGATTTAATTTTGCCTTGAGCGATTTCAATGTCCCAGTCTTCTCCAAAGAGCTTTTCTTCATAAAAGATTACTTTTACTCTCACCTTAATCAATCCCTTTGATGACTGAGCATCCACAATATCATAATCAATTATGGATGGGTACATACCACCGATTGGAATCATGTCGAATCCTTCAACTGCTATGGAGCGGATTAACTTATCGTCACGCGTATCAAAACCCGCGATATAAAGCGCGATCAGATTTTTGACTTGTGACCAGCTGCTACCAGTCAAATTAAGATTTTGATTCCAGACATCTTCCTGAACGTCTGACTTACTCGTTATTGAAACCGTTTGATTTTTCTGGTCCCAACTTACATGGGTACCTAAGGCTTTTGAAATGAAGCTGATCGGGACCATGACTCGATCGTTACTTATCTGCGGTACAGCATCCGTTTTAATGGGTTCGCCGTTAACTACGATTTTGATGGTTCCCCTTGCAAAAGCCATACCAACGGCGGTAGTTAAAGCAATGACTACTGCCAATAATGATAAAAACAACCTTTTCTTCATCCTGATCCCTCCACGTAATTATCGTATATAACTAGAGACGCAAATAATTGGATATAGTTTTAACTAAATCCAATTATAGGGGTATCTATGAGGACGGAACCGGATTCATTGCTACCACCTCGAAACAATTCATGTTTAACCAATGGGGATTAGGCCGGACAGGACGACTTAGCCGTTATTGAAAAATCGTCCCATCGGCATCTCCCTCGTAAAGGTAATCCCTCCATACTTATATTTCACTTCAATCTGGGTGATGGGCTCATCATTATATAGACGGATGCCGTAATTAAGCGGAATGCGAGAACCTTGATCGAGCGCAGCTCTCTTCTTTTCGGGCATGAGATCGGGCTTTAGCGGCAACTCCCGAATATCCACGAATTCAATATTAGGATCTTCATCGAGGTCGCTGCCACCCACAAGATGAAGGGAATAACTGACGCCCAGCTCGGCTTTGGCCGGCTTCCGGCCATCGTTTACCCGCACGTCCAGCAGCTCCACATCGGCGAATCCTTCATTGATCACCTCGAAGATCATGGTGTTTTCATCCGTAAAGGATGTAAATCCACCCACCTTGATTGGCGTGGGCCGTAGGAACAACAGGTATAGAATGAAGGCCGAGAGGAGTAACCCCAGGCCCAAATAGCCGAGCCGGCGGAGAGGTTTTGATTTTGGTTTCATGGTAGAGCAATCTTCCTTCTCTATATTAAATGGACAGCTTCACAACCGATTTGCCTGCCTCAATATCAGCTTTCATCCCTAAGAGATAATTCCGGGTGCGCTCGTTCATCTCTTTCCAGTTTACGAATTTGGAAAAGTAGACAAAGGAGTAGATATTGCGGAAGTCGATGAAAAATGGAATTCGCTCGATCCAATCCTCACTCAGCGTATTCTCTTGAAGGTAGCCGGATAAGAACGAGTCGAAGAATCTGGCGACAAATTCGGCTTTTCCGCTTTCAGGCACGGTCTGAACCGCATGATAGATGGCTATGGCGATATCGTAGGCAAACCAATGACAGGAGACATCCCCGAAGTCGAAAAAAATAATCTCCCCGTTATGTACGTGAAAATTGTTATGGTGGAGATCATTGTGAACGATGCCGTAGCCTTCCTGGTCTTGCGGGAGGGCCTCAAGTTCCTTAAGATACTGCTTCCACTGTGCATGGACTCTTTCACCTGCAGCCTCCGGGAACGCATTGGTGAATATTACATGATCATTCCACTGGGGAAAGGCCATTTGGTGAACGAGCGAAGCTGCGGTGGAGTCTTTTTTGCCGAGTTTATGCATACGGCCCATCCCGCGCCCCCACTGCTTGATCATGGCGAAATCCGATGCCAAATCAGTTAACGGGCTGCCCGGAGCCTTTGTAAAAGCAATGACATAATATCGCTTCGACTCATGAGTTATCTCTTCAATAAGAAGATCCTGAGCGGATCGAATCGACTCCACCATGTTCAGCCCATGCTCGGCGAGATAGGCCATCCACGTGAGCTCGCGAATGATCGAGGCCTTGCGGTATTTGGATGCGTCCAAGAATTTAATAATGAAGTGACGTCCGGCTTCACCGTTGTATTCAAATACATTCTGATCGAATCCCCCAAGTAACTTCAGTGAATAAGAACCTTGTCCGAATCGCTCGGCACCTTGATCCAAAACAGCCTGTTCCATGGAAAGTCCCCTTTATCGTATTCTCGATATGCTTGTCTGACTGACATACCGGATAAGTTACAGGTATTCACTACCAACTACAAGTCTACCGAAGATGGTGAGCGGTTGCAAAAATGGGTGGGCACATGAAAAAAGGGCGCCCCCTAGAGAGCACCCCTTCAATCTATGATCAGTCTTCAAACGTCTGCGCCAGTTTACGAAAGTCCAGCTCCGCCGTGCTGGACAGCACGACATCCGCGTGCGGGAAATGCGCTGCATTGCCGATTGCCACGGCGAACATGCCGGCGCCCTTGATGGCATCAACGCCGGATACGGCATCCTCCACCCCGATGCAGTCGGCAGGCTCTACGCCAAGCTGCGCGGCAGCGGTGAGGAAGATCTCAGGGTCCGGCTTGTTGTTCTTCAGCTTGGTCACGTCGACGATGACGTCGAACTCGTCCATGACGCCAAGCCGGGTCAATACGGCAATGGCGTTTTTGCTGGCGGACGCGATGCCGGTCTTCAGGCCGGCCGACCGGATGTCTGCCACAAATTCCGTAATGCCGGGCAGCAGGTCGGCTGGCGTAATCGTTTCGATCAGCTCGACATACAGCTTATTTTTGCGGTCGGCCAGCTGTACCAGCTCTTCATCCGAATAGCTTACAGGCTTCTCCGCTTGACTTAACAGTAGCTTTAAGGAGTCCATGCGGGATACCCCTTTGAGATTCTCGTTGAACTCTCGCGTGAAGGGAATGCCCAGCTCGGTTGCCGTGGCTTTCCATGCCTGATAATGATACTCCGCCGTATCGGTAATGACGCCGTCCAAGTCAAAGATGACAGCTTTCAACTTACGTGTTTCGTTCATGTTTTTATAGCTCCTTTTTGAGATATCAGAAAGGATAAACTCGATGCATGGGACCTCTCTGATAACGCAGGAAAAATGACGGCTTATCGCAGTCTGTCTTCATGGAATATATGTCGATAGATCGTTTTCTTCGTAAACCGGGAGTGATGTCATACGTATAGGTAGGGCAATCACCCCACGGCCTAAACCTAATTACTTGCTCTGAAGCGCATGTTTCACAGATTTCCCTTCTTCAAGCGTTACGGCCTTGTCGTACAGCTTGATCTCGATGGAATCTCCTTCCACGATCTCCAAGGTCACGCCGTCCTTCTCGATGGATACGCCGATGAGGCGGCCGCGGAAGTTCAGGCGGAAGGCATACTTCTCCCAGTCCTGCGGAATGGCCGGGGAGAGGGAAAGTCCGCTTTCCTTCAGGCGCATGCCGGCAAAGCCGTAGACGATGGACATCCAGGTACCGCCCATGTTAGCCATGTGCAGGCCGTCCTTCGTGTTGCCGTGTGTATTGTCCAGATCCAGGCGTGCCGTCTCGATGAAATACTCATACGCCTTGTCCATGCTGCCGATCTTCGAAGCCATAATGCTGAAGATGCAGGAGGACAGGGACGAATCATGCGTCGTGATGCCTTCATAGTAGTCATACGAACGCTGGATCGTTTCCAAGCTTTGCTCGTCTTCCAGCAGGAAGTGAGCAAGCACCGTATCCGCCTGTTTACACACTTGGTAACGGTAAATGGTCAGCGGATGGTAGTTTAGCAGCAGCGGATATTTGTCCTCCGGCGTGTTGTCGAAGTCCCATACCGCCTTGCGGAGGAATGTATCATCCTGCGGGTTAATGCCGAGTGCCTCGTCGTACGGCAGCAGCATAGCGTCCGCCGCTTTCGCCCATTCCATGATCTCGTCTTCCGTGACGCCGAGCCGGTCACAGAGGGACTTGAAGCCTTGAGCATCGTAGGATTTCAGAATGGTGCAGCTCTGGGTAGCCCATTTCAGGTTATGCTTCGCCATAACGTTGGTGTAATAGTTGTTATTCACGCAGCAGGTATATTCATCCGGCCCCGTAACCTCATCAATATGAAAGGCGCCGTTATAATAGTGGCCGATGTCGGCCCACAAGCGAGCGGTTTCGATCAACACCTCCGCCCCATAGGACATGAGGAAATCCCGATCCTGTTCGGCGAGATAATACTGAATGTAACTGTAGGCGATGTCTGCGCTGATATGGTATTGCGCCGTTCCGGATGGGAAGAAGGAGGAGCATTCCGTTCCCGAGATCGTGCGCCACGGGAACAGAGCGCCTTGACGGTGTCCCATTTCCCGAGCTCTGTCTCTCGCTTGATCCAGTGTGGAATAGCGATACAGCAGCAGCTGGCGAGCAATGTCCGGCTGCGTCATCAGAAATACCGGGAACATGTAAATTTCCGTGTCCCAGAAATAATGGCCTTCATAACCTTCGCCGCTCAGTCCTTTGGCAGAGATGTTGCTGTGCTTGTCCCGACCGGCGGATTGCAGCAGCTGAAACAGGTTGAAGCGGATGCCTTCCTGCAGCTGGTCATCGTTCTGAATCACGACGTCGGCCGATTTCCAGTAGGCGTTTAGATACTCGGCCTGCTCGGCAAGCAAGTCCTCAAACGAGGTATCCTTCAACTCCTCCTGCAGCTGGATTCCACGTTCGATCATCTCCTGCCCGTGACGAAGACTGTCGGTATACAGATTGTATTTCGTAAAGTGGATTGGTCCGGTCAATGGAAGAGTAGCCGTGAATGTAACCTCTCCGGCTCCGGCTTCGAGCTGAATGTCGGCATCGGCATCCAACTGGTGACGGGTCACGCAAGCCGCACGCAGCTTGGACGCCATCGTCTCGTCAACGACATAGGCATCGCTGCCCTTGACGCCGGCATCGATGACGGTCATCCGTTCCGCATGCCCTGCTCCGACGCGGGGATCATTGGCATTGGTGTAGTTCTTCACTTTGCCGTTCACGGTGGAGACGATGCGAACTTGGCCGTTGAAATTGACCGGCTCCATCCGTACATGGATGGCGAACAATTCCCGGTGCGTAAAGGACACCAGGCGGCGGAAGGTCAGCTTGATCTCTTTGCCTTCAGGCGATTTCCATTGCACAATTCGTTCCGAATACCCCTTGTTCATATGCAAGTGGCGTTCATGCGCAGTGATCGTGCCGTGATCGAGGCGGAAAGGTTCTTTTTCGTCACCTAAATAGATCAGGACCGTTTGGGCATCAATATTGTTAACGAGTTTTTGCTGTGTATCGGGAAAGGCGAAGAGCTTCTCGCCGTAAGGGATGTCAATCACGTCGTGGAAAGCGTTCAGATAGGTACCGCGAATGGTGGACAAACTCTCTCCGTAGCCTTCTTCGAAGTTGCCACGCACACCCAAGTAACCGTTTCCGAGTGCAAAAATACTTTCCATATTCAGCAACGCTTGCTGTGACAAATCAGGATTTGATATATTCCAGGTCATGGTCTACACATCCTTCCTAGCATGGTTATGCTTGAATTTTAGAGCCAATCGGGGTTATGTTATACTAAAATATCAAGGTTTTTATCAATATTTTTAGGTGGTGTGGAAATAATGAAAGAGCCTTCACGCTCGGGAAACCGTCCGTTTTATCTGTCTTCCCGTATGCATTATTTGCGCGAGAATTTTATCCATCCCCCATTTGATTATGAGCACGAGCTGCTGGAAGCGATCCGCTTCGGCGATGAGAATAGAGCCATGGATATGCTGCGTAAGATTAACGAGCTGGAAGCAGCTGTGCTGGCGACGTATCCGCTTCGGTCGAAGAAGAATGCCTTGATTGCTTCCTGTACCTTATTTACCCGCGCGATCATCCGGGGCGGCGTGGATCCTGAGATTGCCTTTCACTTAAGCGATACGCTGATCCTTGAGATCGAGAAAATGACCGATGTGGAGCGGCTGGTTCATTTTGAGTATGAAATGCTGGTGCAGTTTGTTTCGATGATTCGCTCCGAGAAAGAGGATGTGTCCTTCTCTCACATTGTGAACCTGGCGATCTATTACATTAGGGAGCATATTTTTGAGGAGCTGACCTTGCAGAGGGTTGCGGAATATTTGAAAGTCCACCCGAGCTATCTGTCCGATCGCTTTAAACGGGAGACGGGCGTATCCATTACAACTTTTATTAATCGGCGGAAGATTGAGGAGTCCAAACATTTGCTGGCTAATACGAACCAGTCAATATCCGAAATCGCGTTTACGTTCAAGTTTTGCAGCCAGAGTTATTATACGCAATTGTTCAAGAATTTTACGGGGATGACGCCGAGAAAATTTCGGATAAGCGGGACGGCGCGATAAAGGACGATCATAACGAACAACGAGAAGAGAGAGATACGGCTCATGAAGAAACTAAAGCAGAAGATGCTTCACTTAAGTCTGGAGAAGAAACTGATCGTGGCGTTCTCCGCCTTTATCATCGTTCCCCTCCTGCTGATCGGCGGCATCGTATCCTGGGTATACGTGGAGAATAACCGGAGTACGATGATTGATGCCGCCGTGGAGAACAACAAACAAATTATTAAAAATATCGACACCTCCCTGCAGCCGCTGCTGCGACTGTCGATGTTTCCGATTCAGGATTCCACGGTGTATGCCATTATGCGCAAGGATTACGGCAAGGTGACGTATCCATTGCTTGAACGGGGGCAGGATTTCGATAAAGTGAACGGCTTGATCCAGAGCGGGATCATGCTGTATTCGGATTTGATTGACTCCGTTGTCATCTATCACGAGAACAGTCAGTCGATTATTGGCCGAAGCAACAGGGAATATATGAACTTCGCTTATTTCAAGGAGCAGTTTACCCGTGAGCCTTTTATCCGGAAGATCAGAGGAGCCCATGGTCGCCTTGTCCCTGTAGGGATTCGTCAGGAGCGGCTGCTGTCAGCCAAGGGAATTCCGGTCGTGTCGGTTGGCCGGGCCATCATGGATCCGTACACGAAGGAGGATCTTGGGTTTATCCTCTTTAACATTTCGGTGGATAAACTCAAGACGCTGTGGAGCGATACGGCATTTTCCGAGAATACGAATTTCTATCTGATCGATGAAGCCGATCATATCGTGCATAGCGTCCACCCCGAGGAAATCGGGCTGTCGGCATCCGAAGTATTGGGGAATGATTTTCAATATAACGCAGACGGCGAAGTGAACACGAAGATCAATCGGGATACCTACATGATTTCTTCTTCCTCTTCTTTGGCTAATTGGAAGGCGGTTACGGTCATTCCGAAGAAGGATTTGTTCTCGATTGTCTATCTTATGGTTGCCATCTTAATCGCCGCATTGATTCTGCTGCTCGTGCTGTCCATCCTGATCTCGGCACGCATCGCGACCACGATCATGAAACCGCTGGCGGTGCTGAACAGCAAAATGAAGCTTGTCTCCCAAGGTCAGCTTGACGTAAGCTTTGATACGAGACAGCACGGCGAAATTGGCGTGATCAGCCATACCGTAGACCAGATGCTGCAGGAAATTCGCGAGTTAATCGAGCGGATCTATGTGGAGGAAGAGGAGAAGCGGAATCTGGAGATGAATGCGCTGCAGTCGCAGATTCGTCCGCATTTTATATATAACACGCTGAACGTCATCAAGTGGATGGCCAAGATCCAGGGAGCAACCGGCATTGAAGAAGCGCTTCAGGCTTTCTCTTCGGTCATCAAGTTTACGGTGAAGAAGGAAGGCGACTACGTGACCATTGCGGAGGAAGTCCAATTCATGGAAAACTATACGAAAATTCTCGATTTCCGCTATTTTAATAAATTTGATGTCACGTATGAAGTCGATCCGGCCGTAATGAATCATAGGACCCTGAAATTTCTGCTTCAGCCCCTTGTGGAGAACGCGGTGTTCCACGGCTTTGAAGGTATCGATTACAAGGGTAACCTTGTGATATCGATTTATGAGGAACGGGACGCGCTCATCATGAAAGTAAGTGATAACGGACGCGGTTTTCCCGAGGGTGGACAAGCAAAGGTGGAGCAGGGAGGTCCGCAGGATACCTTCAACTCGATTGGACTTAACAATATACGGAACCGGATATCCCTTCATTTTGGACCGGAATACGGCCTGTGGATCAAGAGGGGAGAGCATGGCGGAACTGTGGCATGGCTTCGGGTTCCGATCATCACAGAAGAAACAGGGTGATAAGCAAGTGCGAATACTTATAGTAGATGACGAGCCGCTCGTTCGGATCGGGATCAAATCGGCAATTGATTGGGAGGCCCAGGGTGTGGCTATCGTGGGTGAGGCTGGCGACGGCGAAGAGGCGCTGCGCATGATAATGGAAACCGCACCTGACGTGGTGCTGCTGGATATCAAAATGCCGAAGATGGACGGAATCGAGGTACTCCGGGCGATTAAGGAGCGGCAGCTTCCTGTGCAGACTATTGTGCTGAGCAGCTTCGATGATATTACATATGTGAAGGAAGCTTTGAAGCTGGGGGCGTTCGATTATTTTCACAAACCCGACATGAATGAACGCGAGCTGACCGCGATGCTGAAGAGCGTCCGGGAACAGTTTGGAAGCCGTGGGACTCCGGCTCAGGCGGAGTCGGGTGCAGCGGGCAACCGGAAGGAGAAGATGCTATATGACGCACTCCATGGCCATGTTCATGGCCTGCACGAAACGGGACTTAAAGAGGGCAACATATACGTCGTTCTTTTCAAAATCAAGAATTATCATACGGTCATCCAAAGGTATACCAAAGAAACCGAATCCATCCTGCCGAATACGGTTCAGAACGTGGTCAGCGAGATTCTGTCCACGGAGAAGGAAGTTGAATATCTTCAGCTGGATGAGCAGTGCAGCGTCGTATTCATCAGCAACAGCGAGCTGAAAAGCCTGCTGGCTTCGTTGACGCGTGTTAATAAAATGGTGCAGATGATCAGTTCCGCGCTCAAGCGCTTTGTGAACATCGACATCGTGCTGGGTATCAGCGACTGGTTTGCTGATTTCGACGGCATTCAGAAGGGCTACGAGCAGGCAGGAACCGCGTTAGCGCATCAATTTTATAACCCGGATACGTCGATATTCTATTATCAGCATCTGAAGCAGAAGAGTGAGCATGTATATAAACAGGCGGATGCCTATTTAAGCCAGATGAAGTCTGCGCTCAGGGAAGAAGCAAACGATCGGTTTATGGAGCTGCTGTCCAAGTGGGAGACGTTTCTGGAGCAGGAAGAATGCATGGAAGAGAAGGATGTCCGTAAGGTTTACGAAGGTCTGCTGTTTATGATCGGGGAGAGCGAGGGTACGCCCGGCGGAACCGTTCAAGAGGATGTAACGGCTTTTGAAGAGATCCATCATTTCCAGCAGCTGTCGGCTGCGTACCGGGCCAGATTCGAGGAGCGGTTTAAGAACCGCAACCATCTGGAGATGAAGGGATACAGCCAGCTCACGCGCAATATTATGGAGTATACGGAAGAGCACTACCCGGAGAGCCTCTCGTTAAAATTGTTCGGGGAGCTGTTTCATGTCAGTCCGAATTATGTCAGTCGGCTGTTTAAGCAAGAGGTCGGTCAAGGACTGTTTGATTATATCAACGAGCTTCGGATCGAGAAGGCGAAGGTGCTCCTCAAGGACTACCGCTACAAAATTTATGACGTTGCCGAGATGGTGGGGTTTAATAATCAGGCCCATTTTGCCATTGTATTCCAAAAATACACAGGCTTTTCTCCTAAGCAATATAGGAAAGAAGAAGTGTGATATTCGAAAAGAAAGTGTGATTTTTCATAAAAACGCTCTTGACGTGCAATCTATTTATAAAAAAATAGTCAATTTTAAAAAATTAATCATCATTTGATTAATTTTTTTTATTGTCTCGGCTCTTTATGATGTAGGTGTAAGGTAAAACGAAAAGAAACGTGGGGGGTAGCATCATGGGTAAATTGAACAAGAAGTTTTCGGCCATGCTGGTGTTGTGCCTGGCTCTTGTTGTTGGTTTAACCGCTTGCGGCGGCAATAAAAGCGCTGACAATAAAGATAATGGAGCCGCAGATGCGGAAAAAGTAACAGTGAATTTCGGATTCTGGGGTACGGCACAGGATTTGGAGATTTATCAGAAAGCAGCGGATACCATCTCCGAGCAATATCCAGAGCTTGAACTCAAAATCAAACAATATCCAAGCAGTGAGCAATTCTGGAACACGCTTCCGGGTGAAATTGCGGCCGGCGTTGCACCTGATTTCATTAAGATGTCCAACGAAGGTGCTTACGAGTACATCAATAAGGGATTGTTCTCACCAATCGATGACCTGGTTCAAGCAACGGGCGTTGACATGAACCGTTTCCCGGATACATCGAAGAACATCTGGAATGTGGACGGTAAGCAATACGGTGTGCCTAACAGTGATATGCCGGCGATGTTCTTCATCAACGAGCAAATGTGGAAAGATGCTGGCCTCGGCGAGTACCCAACCACTTGGGATGAAGTGATCAAAGCGGCGAAAGTGTTGAACAAAGGCAATGTAAAGGGCATTATCGTGAATCTGGATGCCTTCCATATCACGAACTACGTGAAGAGCTTTGGCGGTGGCTGGGGTAACGGTGAGACCATCAACTCTCCAGAGAACGTCAAAGCGCTGGAAATGATCATCGATATGTATGACCAGGGACTTGCTGTAACTCCTAAATCACTCGGCTTTGGCTGGGACGGCGAAGTATTCAGCAACGAGCAGGGCGCTATGAGTACAGGTGGTTACTGGTACAAAGGTTACCTGAAGGATGCCAATCCGGACCTCAAAATGGTAGCTATTCCAGTACCAAAAGGAACAACCAACGGAAGCACCATGAGCTCTGACGCTTACATGGTATTGAAAGACGCGAAGAACAAAGAAGCTGCGCTCAAAGCTGCTTATTACATGACCAATGACGATACGCAAACCGCATTCATGGAGCTTGGCTTTAATCCGGCGGTAGCCTCATTGTCCCAGCAGTATTTCGAGAAAAACCCTGAATTCAAGGCGCTGCAGCCTGCGCTGGAGTACAGCACAGACTATGGTTATCCGACAGATACCAAGCGTTTCACGGATGAACTCGTTAAAGAATTGGAAGGCTTGATTCTTGGCGGCTCCGGTAAAACGGCTCAGCAAATTCTCGACGATATTCAAGGCCAATTCAAATAAGAAAAAGGCAACACCCGCTCCCGCTCCTTGTTCTCAGGGGAGCGGGAGCCTTTGTTAAATGATCCATTCAATTTAAGCCATGGAAGCGGGGGATAACTTATGTCCGATTACAGCAGCAAGCACGCTGATTTGAAAGGAAACAAGATTAGGCAATCCTGGTTCCGTTCGTTGGCAGACTCCGACAAGACACTGGGCTGGTTGTTTACGCTGCCCTTTTTGATATTGTGGGCGTGGTGGTTTCTCTATCCATTCATCCAGTCTTTCGTAAGGAGTTTTCAGGATGCGAATTTCGCTGCCTTGGACCAGGCGAAATTCATCGGCCTGGAAAACTATGTAACTATTCTTCAAGATAAAGAATTCTTCCAGGCGCTGCTTCATTCCCTGGAAATCGTGGTCATCTCGATTCCGATTCAGACCGTCCTCGGTTTGCTCTTGGCCATCCTGGTCAATCAGAAGCTGAAGGGTAAAGGGATATTCCGGACGGTATTCTTCATCCCGTATATCACCTCGCAAATCGCGATCACTACCGTGTTCATGATGCTGTTTAAGCAGGGCACCTTCCTGACGGAATTTTTCGGGGCTTTAGGCTTCGGGAATGTAACATGGTTTGCGGATACCAACTATGCGCTCTTATTCGTATGTATTCTGTTTATCTTCCAGCAAGCCGGCTTCACCATGATTGTGTACTTGTCGGGTCTGCAGGAAATTCCGAAGGATCTGTATGAAGCGGGCGAGATTGACGGCGCATCCAAATGGAACAAATTCCGCTACATCACGGTGCCGTTCCTGAAGCCGATCACGTTCTTCATCGTGTCGGTATCGACGATCGCCGGCTTCCAGATCTACGACCAGATTGCGGCGATTTCCCGGTATGGCGCGCTCGGTTCGCCAGCGGGCGCTACCAGTACGGTGGTTACGTATTTCTACCAGCACGGGATTCGTTACATGAACATTGGATATGGAAGCGCGGCGGTGGTGCTGTTCTTTTTGATCATCATGCTGATTACGTATCTGCAAAAAAAATTCTTGGATGAGAAGGAGTGAGGGCAATGAAGACCCGTACGAATAACGGTCGGTTGTTTCTGTATATCGGCACGATCATCCTTGGGCTCTTATTCGCCCTTCCTTTTCTCTATACCATCTATACGTCCATCATTCCGATGCGCCACGTCAATACGTTGACGTCGCCGGCCAACTGGACGCTCGAGAACTTCAAAATCTTCTTCACGAACGATGCGTACAATGTGCCGAGATGGTTTCTGAACACCATTATCATGACCGGCGTTGTTGTGATCGGGAACCTGATAATTAACCCGATGGCCGGCTTTGCGCTAGCCAAGCTGAATTTCAAAGGTAAAGGCCTGATTTACTGGATTGTCGTGGCTACTATGATGGTGCCGTACCATATGATCTTGATCCCGGTGTACGTGAACGTGGCGCAGCTCGGATGGCTGAACACGTTCTGGGGGCTAACGGTGCCGTTCCTGTATCAGGGCTTGTACATCTTCATGCTCCGCCAGTTCTTCATCTCGGTGCCGAACGAGTTCCTGGAGGCTGCGCGGATGGATGGCCTGACGAAGATGGGTGCTTTCTGGCGGATCGTGTATCCGCTGGCCCGTTCATCACTGATTACGATGTCGATTCTTGCTTTTGCCGGAACCTGGAACAGTTATCTTGTTCCGAGCACGCTTGCGAATACGCCGGAAATGTATGTGCTGGTTGTGGGTCTGAACAGCGTGAAGGATATGTTCTTTGAGAACACGCCGATGATTATGGCCGGGGTCGTGCTGTCCACGCTGCCGATCATCTTGTTCTTCTTCCTGTTCCAGCGCCAATATATCGAGGGAATTTCGAACGCTGGCGTCAAAGGTTGATATAGAAGCATCGGAGGGATTAGACATGGATAACGTGGAACAGCGCGCGAAGGACCTGCTCGCGCAGATGACCTTGACCGAGAAGGTCGGCCAGACGGTGCAGTACGGCCGGTGCGAGGATCAGGAACTGAAGATGGTGGCCGAAGGCAAGATCGGGTCGCTGCTGAATGTACATGGTCCGAAAAAGATCAATGAGCTACAGCGGCTGGCCGTGGAGGAAACGAGGCTGGGGATTCCTCTTCTCATCGGGGATGATGTCATTCACGGTTTTCGTACCATCTTTCCGATTCCGCTCGGCGAAGCCGCTAGCTGGGATCTGGAAGGGATGGAGAAGAACGCCCGCATTGCGGCGGTAGAGGCGGCCGCGGAAGGTATTCGCTGGACCTTTGCCCCGATGGTCGACATCACGCGTGATCCTCGTTGGGGCCGCATCGCGGAAAGTACGGGGGAGGACGCCTATCTGTCTTCCTTGGCTGCTGCCGCGAAGGTCCGAGGATTTCAAAGCGCGAATGAGGATGGCTACCCGACGGTAGCGGCATGCGTGAAGCATTTTGCCGGTTATGGCTGGATCGAAGGCGGCCGGGACTATGACACGACAGACATGTCGGAGCGGACCTTGCGGGAAACCGTGCTGCCGCCGTTTGAGCACGGGATTCGGGCAGGGGCTCTGTCCGTGATGAGTGCCTTCAGCGAACTGAACGGCGTTCCGGCTTCCGGAAGCCGGTATCTGCTGCGGGATATATTGAAGCAGGAATGGGGCTTTGACGGCATGGTGGTCAGCGATTGGGAGTCGATTGAAGAGCTGATCTACCATGGCTATGCGGAAGACCGGAAGGATTCCGCGTTGAAGGGATTGAACGCCGGCGTCGACATGGACATGCACGCCGGAGTCTATCTTGATCATCTGGAAACGCTGGTCCAGGAAAACCCTGAGCTGCTTAAACTATTGGACGATGCGGTTTTCCGCATATTACAGGTGAAAATTCGCCTTGGATTGTTCGAGAATCCGTATGTGAGCGAAGACGCTGAAAGAGCCGGAGATCCGCTGAAAGGGCAAGCCATTCCAGCGGATCATCTGGCTCAGGCCAGGGACAGCGCCCGGAGATCGATCGTGCTGTTGCAGAATAACGGCGGGATTTTGCCGCTGGATACTGGTAAGCACAAGAGGCTGGCGTTAATTGGGCCGCTGGCGGATGACCGCCACAACTCGATGGGCTGCTGGGCTTGGAAAGGCCGCGATGAGGACGTTGTCACGGTATGGGACGCTTTTCAATCGGAAATCGAACCTAAAGCCGAGGTGTTCTATGAGCAGGGCAGCGGCATTTTGGAGGAACTGGATGGGGGAGTGGAACGGGCTGTGGAGCTCGCCAGACAGTGTGATGCCGCCGTGGTCGTTGTGGGCGAATCCGAAGCGATGACGGGCGAGCATTACAACGTAACCTCCATTACGCTTCCACCCTGTCAGGAGCGCCTGATTCAGGAGCTGAAACGTCAGACCGACACGCCGATCGTCGTCGTCCTGATGAACGGACGTCCGCTCGCCACTTCATGGCTGCATGAACATACGGATGCTGTGGTTGAAGCGTGGCATTTGGGAACAACCACAGGTCATGCGCTTGTGGATGTGCTTACCGGCGCTTACAATCCGAGTGGTCGCCTACCGGTTACCGTTCCGCGTGCGACGGGCCAAATTCCGATGTATTACAACCGGAAGAATACCGGACGTCCTCATTTGTACGAAGATTATATCGATTGCGATGATTCTCCGCTGTATCCGTTCGGGTATGGCCTCAGTTATACAACGTTCGAATATACGGATTTGCAGCTGGACCGGCATCAAATTGGCCGGGACGAGACCGTACATGTATCCGTGAGCATAACGAATACCGGATCCAGAGCCGGCGAGGAAACCGCGCAGCTGTATGTCCGCGACTTGGTAGCAAGCTCTACCCGGCCGGTCAAAGAGTTGAAGGGATTCCGCAAGGTGCAGCTGCAGCCGGGCGAGGGCCGGACGGTGCATTTTACGCTGGGGCGTGAAGAGCTAGGGCTCCTGGATGAGAGGCTTGCGTTTACGGTCGAGCCCGGGAAGTTCCATGTCTGGGTCGGACCGCATTCGGAAGAAGGACTGCAGGCTGAGCTTGTGGTTGTTGAATAAACCGGAATCAAAGGGGGATTTATGCATGGACTACCGCGTAATTAAAGAAGGAGACGTATTTTTTCTGACCGGGCTTAATGGAGATATCGTCCTCGGGGATGATCAAGGCCATGGGTTGTATACGAAGGATACGCGTTTCCTGAGCCGCATGGAGCTGTTCATCGACGGCGAGAAGCCTTCGCTCTTGTCCTCTACGGGCGACAAGAGTTATGTGGCAACCTTCCGCCTGATGAAGGATACTAAGGATGTAGGGGCGATCGAAATCCTTCGGGAGCGTTTCATCTATAATGGCATCCTGTACGAGCGCTGCACCTTGACTAATTATTTTGTGACGGATTCGAATATCGAGTTCACGGTTTCCTTTGATGCCGATTTTCAGGATATGTTCCTGGTGCGTAAATATCGTACCGGGGAAGTTGGCAAGATGGAGGGTATACGGACAGGCGATCAAGATATGACGCTGGCCTATGTCGGCGCCGACAACCTGAGAAGGCAGACACGCATTACTTGGGATGCGGATGGCGGACAAGCGGATGAATCCGGGAATGTTTCGTTCCCTTTGTCCCTGAAAGCCAAAGAGCAGAAGGTTATTACGTTCTTTGTTTCGCCGATGACGGAGCAGCATTTCGCAGCGGAGCCGTTGACCTACGAAGAGGGGCTGAAGAAGCTCGAAGCCTCCTATGAAGCTTGGTACGCGAACAGCTCGCAGGTCCAGTCGGATTCCGCGCTGTTCTGCGGCTTGTACCAGAGAGGACTGCAGGATCTGCGCATGCTGACGACCGATGTAGGCTTCGGCGATACAACGGTCGCGGGGCTGCCGTGGTTCGCGGTTCCATTCGGCAGAGACAGCTTGATCACGGCCCTGTTCATGCTTCCGGTGAATCCGCTCCATGCCAAGGGGACCCTGAGAACGCTCGCAGCTTATCAAGGAGAGAAGAACGATCCTTGGCGGGATGAGCAGCCGGGCAAAATCATGCATGAGATTCGCTATGGAGAGCTGGTTACGACGAATCAATCCCCGTTCTCGCCGTACTACGGCACCATCGATTCCACGCCGCTGTTTCTGGCGCTGATCGGCGAGTATTACCGCTGGACGGGCGATCTTTCCTTGGCGGAGGAGCTTAAGCCAAACATGCTGCGGGCATTGGATTACATCGATGCCGCACTTGAAGCTGGCTCCGGCTTCATGGCCTACAAGCAGGAAGCCGAGAAGGGCTTCCCGAATCAGGGCTGGAAGGACTCCGCCAACTCGATCATCCATGAGAATGGGGAATACGCGGAATCCCCGATTGCATTGTCGGAGGTTCAGGGGTATGTGTATCAAGCGAAGAAATCGCTGGCACCCGTCTTCGCGGAGCTGGGCGAGCTTGAATTGTCTCGCAAGCTGGAGATGGAAGCCGAGGAGCTTCGCGTCCGTTTCGAAGCGGCCTTCTGGATGGAGGATGAGCAGTGTTATGCCATCGCTTTGGATAAGGACCTGCGTCAGGTCCGAAGCGTCTCCTCGAACCCGGGGCATCTGCTCATGAGCGGACTGCCGGAAGAGAGCAGGGCGAAAGCCCAGTCCGAGCGGATGCTCCGAAACGATATGTTTAACGGATACGGCATCCGTACGATGAGCACAGACTCCACCGGATATTATCCGGTGAGCTATCACAATGGCAGCGTATGGCCGCATGACAATGCCATGATCCTACTGGGTCTCGGCAAGCAAGGATTCAAAGCTGAGGCAGGCAAGGTGATCTCCGGCCTGCTGCAGGCTTCCGCACATTTTGAATACCAGCGTCTGCCGGAGCTGTTCTGCGGACATGATGCGAAGCTGGGCCATCCGGTTCCGTACCCGACTACCTGCTCGCCGCAGGCATGGGCGGCCGGAACCTCGATCGTCTTCCTGCAGGCGATGCTCGGATTGTATCCGAATGCGGTGACCAAGGAAATCGCATTGTCCCCGTTCCTTCCGGAAGGGATGAATGAACTGAAGGTTGAGCAGATTGCAATCGGAAGCGGGCACCTGTCGGTTAGCGTCGTGCGCGGGGCTGACGGCAGCACGTTTCATGTGGAAGTGCTTAAGAATACAACTGGATTTCATCTCGTTGGCTGATCGGTCATAAGATATATAGCGGAACAACCTGCCTCTTAGCATTTAAGGGGCGGTTGTTTTTTTGTTGAAATATTAAGAACGTATGTTCTATAATAATGAAGCGAGTTCGAACAACATATTAGTGTATACATATTGGATTGGAGAGAACATATGAATTCCTATTGCACATATGCATTGCATCAAATCGAGGTTGCTGTCATTTCTATTGTTGCGATTATCGACAGGCTGGATGAAGCGGACCTGCTCGTTAAGCCGACGGAGGGCAAACATTCCGTTGGAGAGCTGCTCAAGCATATCGCAGTGATCTGCCGGGCTGATTTTTACATATCGGGCGGCGCCACGCAAGAGGAGATGGACGCTTATTACGAGGGTGTGTCGTTAAATAACCTGAAAGATTTACAGGCTGAATTATTAAGCAGCTATTCTTATCTGGAGCAGGCATTTAGAGAGATGACGGAAGAAGAACTCCATCAAGAGATGACTTCCTACTGGGGCGTCACCTATTCGAGATATGAATGGCTGCTCGAAATCGTGGCGCATGTGTATCACCATAGAGGACAGCTGCATGCGATGCTGGTTCACTGTAACGGGAAGGATCCGAAGGTACCGTTATTCGAATAGCCTTTGCCCGCAGAAGAACTAAAGGAGGGGCCACGCAACGAAACATGTGGGATTCGTATGTAATTCAAGGTATGCAAAAGGCACCCCAAATCCGGAAATGACCGGAAATGGGGTGCCTTTTAACCCTTTTTATTAGCCTTTCTAGCTGTTTACATCGGATCTGGCAATATGGGCATTTGCCCAATCCGCATGGTCGTAGCCAGTGCCGTCTCCGCCATCAATGACGACCAGTTTCAGTACGTGTGCGCCGGAGATATCAGCATGAACTTTTTTGGCGGAATCAGATCCGGTAACAAGCCCGCTGTCATATACCTTCTCGCCGTCCGCCCAAATTTGAAAGACGACCGATCCTCTATTTCCCACTTCATCATCGATTCCGATATCTGCGGTAAATGTCGAGAAGTTGCCGCCTATATAATAAGCAATCTCAGCATTCGCATGCACACCTAAGCCTTTCGTATATTCTACGCCGCCAATAGTTATGGTTTTTCCGTCGTCTTTTGCTTTTTCACCGTTGCTTTGATCCCGTTCTACGGGCCCCCAATGATTTGCGGAATGAATCCATTCCACATCACTTACATAAGAATCGGCAGCTGGGAGCCGTTCTGGTATCCAGACTATAGAGTCGGCACTCCATTCTGTTTGCTTATTATTTTCTCCATATTTAAATGAGACGGCTGCATCTAATTTTGCGAATCCAGGCTCAACAGTATCAGGGGGCGTCACACGCCAATCTGTTTCAATCGAACTTCCAGGCGAAAGATGGGTGACCAGAGGATCGGTTACTGCCTCTACACTCCAACCATCAGGGGCCGTTAAGTCCAATTGGATATCCTTGACTGTGTTTTGTCCATAATTTGTAAATTTCGTGGTTAATAGGGCGGTTTCACCCGGAATAACGTAGTTATTACGATAAGAAAATGTGGTTGCCGATTGGACATCAATCGTGTAATGCGCTTCGGGAATCCATTGCTTACGGTAAAAGTCACGTCCTTGGACTACGACCCTGTCATCGTAAATTTGCACATACAATCCTTGGCTTTCGTCCCAGTTTACTGTCGGTGCGAAGGTTGTATAATAGACAGAGGCTGTATTGATGCTCGTAAATTCATTCTGTGTTAGGTTAATATTTGGAAGTCGCATATCCCGATGGGTATGGCCAGAGAATAAAATAACTTGCGGATACTTCGAGAAGAGATCGGTTAGACGCTTTTCTGCTGCTTCATATACGGCGGAAAGGGGCTGATGAAGAAAAACAAACATAGGCTTCTCGCTCTTGCTGCGTTTCTCCAAAGTATCTTCCAGCCAATTCAACTGCTCGTCGCTCAGATAGGCATCGTCTTTGGCGGGAGAATCGACAGGCCCCCAGCTTTCAGAGCCAAGGAATATAAAAGGATAGCCGTTCACCATTTTCTCGTAATACACATGCTCCTCTTCGATAAAGTCTGCGAACCGACTGGTGTTCACTTCATTTCCAGCTCCATTAAAAAACTCATGATTCCCAATGGTCATATACAGATTCATCGGTTTAGGCGATTGATCAAGAAGCTCGCGAGCCTTTGCATATTCTTCGGGAAAACCGTTATTCGTTATATCTCCGTTGATGACCATAGCATCTGCCAGCGGGTCAATGGAATGCAGGTCGTGAAGCGCTTTCGAAAGCTTGTTATGAGAGAACGATGTATCCCTAATATGCAGGTCACTGATCACTTGAAAGGTTGCTTTTGGTTTTTTTTCATTTGCATTTATGTCCCCTTGGGCTGATTGCGCGTGCACTGGAGCACCTAAGGGGATAAGCATACAAGCGGCTAAACCGAGACAAGCCATTACTTTTTTCATTATTATACCCTCCTCAAACGTTCATATAGTTTTCACTTCGCTTTTCTCGGTACAGCTACTGCGGACCATTAGTTTTGTCGGCAAATAGCTGATCAATGGCAAAGGTATCCCCCCTTCCATGCGCTGAAGCAGTAATTTGACTGCGATTCTCCCCATTTCCTCCTTGTGGACCTGTACCGTTGTTAACGGAGGGTTAATGAATTCTGACATTTCGACATTATCAAAAGAAACAACAGATATATCATTTGGAATCGATAGCCCATATTCACCAATTGCCTTGTACGCCCCAAATGCCATTTTGTCGCTAGCTGTAAATACGGCCGAGGGCGGACTCTGCGTGTTTAAAATTTTTTTCATGGCTTCATAACTCTTGGTCAGATCAAAGCAGCCGTCTTGAACCCACTCCGGAATAATGTCAAGATGGTTAAACTCCATCGCTTCTTTATAACCATAGAAACGTTCTTCTTGATCAATCGGCATTCCAACTTGAGAGCTTCCGCCAATATAAGCAATTTTGCGATGACCAAGATCTACCAAATATTGAACTGCTTGCATTGCCGCATTACGAAAATCCACCGTAACATAATCAATGTCCAGCTTAGGTATTCCGCCCACCGATATGACAAATGGAACCCGCTTATTAAGCTCATTTATAAAATCATGCTTAAGCGGTCCGATACAAATAACTCCTAAGTCACTCTCGTTCATATCCCCGAATAAATTGAAATTGAAAATATCTTGCACCTCAAATGTAAAGTCCAATATACATTCTTGATCAAGCAATTCACTTTCGATCCCGTAAATGATCTCTGAAAAATACGGATCTTGGTATTTAGCTTTTACATCATATAAAGCGAGTCCCACTCTCTTTGGAACTTTTTTATTCACTGAAAAATTTTCATTTTTTTGCAGTGAATTGTTAAACTTATGGTAACCCAGGTCCTTGGCAACTTGAATAATGCGCAGACGCGTTTGGTCGTTTACAAGTGCTGTTGAGTTTGCGTTGTTTAAAGCCCTCGATACAGAAGAAATAGATACATTTGCATGGTCGGCAATGTCTTTTAAAGTTATTTTCATTTCGGCATAACACCTGTCTATTGAAATTTAGGAAAGCGCTTACCTTTCCCTTTGTCGCAATCTTATTCTACATTGGAAAATTATTCAACAACTTTTTGCGCAATTTTTCATTTTTTTGCTGCAAATGACCCTGGGAACCTTGGGAGTTCCCTCCGCTCCGGGAATGTATCGAGTAAGACGGTGTTAGCACGGTCTTTAAGGTGATGCAGTATCATGCATTCGTCGTTCGCGCCATGATATTTGTTACATTGAGTTGATATTCTTTCAAATTCGACAAAATAATACAAATTTCGCTATAGACTATGGCTAAATCATTCCTCTATGATAGATATTAAATAGCTTGGCAAGCCATTCTGAAAGCGCTATCCTCTTCGCTGAACCGAATGATCCTAAGTCTAGGGGGAATCCACCAAACCAGGATATAGCAGAATCTGTTGTTAACTAAATAGTAAGCGTATACATGATATATCGAAGCCTTGGCGAGTGCCGTTAACACAGATTTTACATATCGTTAATACTGTCATGATCTTATGTCTTTATCATAAGAGTGTTCGGTAAAAGGGGGACACGCACTTATGGCAGATCAAAGGACACGGCGTCTTCCCGTAATCGCTTCGATTACCAAGCTGGAACAGATCGATGCAGCTGTGAACAGCACGGTGGAGCGTGTGAACCTGATGACAGGCGATATCATAAAACTCAGGGATATCGTTAATCGACTTCACTCCTCAGGCAAAAAAGTGTTTGTTCATCTGGAGATGGTAAGCGGCATTGGCCGGGATAATTCGGCTGTGCAGTATTTGGCGGATTCGTACAAGATCGACGGGATTATTACGACGAAGACGAATACGGTATTGGCTTCGCGCCAAGCGGGCATTAGCTCGATACAGCGAGTGTTTGCCATTGATACGACAGCTTTAAGAACCGCAGTGAAAATGATCGGACAAGCCCGTCCGGATGAGGTGGAATTAATGCCGGGACTCATACCCCGCGTGATCCGCGACCTGAAGAAGGAAATTCACTGTCCGCTTATTGTGGGAGGTTTTTTACGAAGCGAGGAAGAAATCGATGAGGCGCTGGCAAATGGTGCAGACCTCGTATCTACAGGAGATACGCGTTTTTGGACGTAAGGTTCCCTGTACGGTTGATGGATTAACTATAATTACATATTTGCTAGGGGTGGAGACGATGAGATAACCCGAGTAGCAGCTACTTTAGCTTTTATAGGAGGTGGTGGCTCTTAGGTTGCGCTCTTTTGACGTCTCTATTTTTGTGCGCTTTTTAAGGGGTAGACGGGTTGATTGGATGGGGGAATCCCCCCCATTTTAGGATCCACGTGCCGTTGAACCGGCTATTTGATGAAGTGGATAGACAGCAGTGATGAAGATGAATGATGAATAGATTCGAGAGGGGACAACAGATCATCTATGAAAAAGAAATCATGGTTGTTAATGTTATTGACCATATTTATGGTTATTACCACGGCTTGCGGAGGCGGCGGTGGAAGTGAAAGTGCCGGAGGAGAGGTTTCGCTCGACGATGTGGAAGCTGCTTCGATGGATATGAAGAATGATACAACACCTGTCAAAATCCAGTACTGGCATGCCCATGCGGATGCTCAACTGGAAGGCTTGAACTACATGATTGCAGAGTTCCAGAAGAAGTACCCACATATTACGGTAGAGCCGGTGTTCCAAGGCGGCTATCCTGATCTTCACAAAAAACTATCGGCTGCAGTAGCAGCGAACGATGTGCCAGCCGTTACTAATGTTGAGGTATCTTCACTCGCTAACTTTGCGGACAGCGGCGTTTTTGCTGATCTGGGTCCGTGGATTAAGCGGGACGAAGTGAAGATGGATGATTTCGCTCAAGGTATGCTGAACGCTTATGCATACAACGGGAAACAATTCGGATTCCCACTGATCGTCAGCACCAGCGTATTCGTCTACAACAAAACGATGCTGGACGAGCTGGGTGTAGAGCCTCCTGCGAAATGGGATGAGATCGAGGATTTCAATGCGAAGGTAACGAAAAAGGAAGGCAACAAAACGACGCGTTATGCTTTCTCCGTTCCAGGATGGGACACATGGTACTATGACCCATGGAACATTAACGGTGGCGGACAAATTCTGACGGAGGACCTGAGTGCCTCGGCCGTCGAGAATGAGGATTCTCTCCGTTACCTCCAGAATTTCTACAAGTGGCAAAATGACGGCAGCATGCATATGGGCTTCGGTAAAGGGGCCTCCGATAATATGCGTCAAATGTTCCTGAACGGTGAAATCGCGATGGTACAGCATACTTCCGCGATGCTGAAAATGTACCGCGAGAATGCGAACTTCGAGGTTGGCGTATCCTTCATCCCTGGTGATAAAGTACGGACCTCCAACATCGGCGGCGCAGGGATCGTCATGATGGACGGTGCCGAGGATCTGGAGAAGGAAGCGGCTTGGAAATTCATCGAGTTCATGACTTCGGCGGAGCAAAACATTAAGTGGGCTGAATCCGTTGGATACCTGCCGACAAGAAAATCCGCCATTGAGTCTGAGGAAGGCGATCAATATTTCGAAAGATGGCCGCAATACAGAGCGGTATACGAGCACTTTGACGAAGTGACACCGCGCATGCAGCACCCGGCTTACCCTGAATTCAGCGAAGTTTACAAAGAAGTTGTAGGGGAAATGGTGCTGAACAAAAAAGATCCGACACCACTTATGCAGGATGCAGCCAAGAAGATCAACGATATTCTGGCTGACTATGAGTGATGCCTATGGAGACCAATAAACCAATGACAAAGGCGGCGTCCAATCGGGCGACCGCTTCGGTCTCTAAACGGATCTCCCATACGTTGATCGAGAAGTGGAAGGACTTTTCGTTCGCGCTCCCGGCGTTGTTATTCATGGGCGTGTTCCTGTATTATCCTCTGGGTTATTCCGTGTACATCAGCTTTACGAACTGGAATATGACGCGACCCCTGAAGAAGTTCGTGGGTGTCGATAACTATACGCGCTTGCTGTCAAACCCGGATTTCTATCACTCCTTGAAGGTCACGTTCTTGTACACCGTGATGGACGTAGTGTTCACGCTTGTCATCGGGCTGCTGCTGGCGCTGCTGCTCAACGTGTCATCCTCACGGTTGTTCGGTTTCATGCGCGGCGTTATCTTCATGCCGTATTATGTCTCGATGGTTGTCGCCGCCATGGTATTTACCTGGATTTACAACGGGCAATATGGGCTGCTGAATTCCATTGTTTCCTGGTTCGGCATGGAACCGGTCGAATGGCTGACCAACCCTTCGACGGCATTGCCGGCGCTGGTTGCCGTTTCGGTCTGGAAGGGCGTCGGTTTTGCGATGATCCTCTTTATCGCGGGCATGCGTGGGATTCCGGCCGAGTATTATGAGGCGGCTTCGATTGATGGAGCCAGCAAGTTACGGCAGTTCCGCAACATTACGCTGCCGCTCTTGTCGCCTATGACACTGTTTCTTGTCATCACGAGCTTTATCTCCTCCATGCAGGTGTTCCAGTCGATCGATGTTATGACGGACGGCGGTCCGCTCAAGGCAACAAACGCGATTGTGTACTGGATCTATACGATGGCCTTTGAAGAATTCAAAACAGGAAGAGCCTCGGCGCTTGTCATGATTCTGTTTGTAATCATATTGCTGTTAACATTGGTACAATGGGTGGTCAGCAGGAAGAAGGTGCACTATGAAGGATAATTATATGGCTGGATCCGCCAAATACCGAAAGACCATGATGGCACTCCGTATCATCGGAGCCGTGATCGTGACGCTCGTCATGTTCTTTCCGGTATATTGGCTGCTGATCAGCGCGCTCAAGACGCAGTCTGAGATGCGGATGGCCGTACCTACATTCTGGCCGGAAACCTTTGCCTGGCAGAACTTTGCCGAAGCCTTCCGGGTTATCCCATATGCACGATTTTTCGGCAATACGCTGCTTATGGCGGTCGGAACGATTATTCTGCAGCTAAACGTGGCGCTTATGGCGGCGTATGCATTTGCGAAGGGAAAGTTCTGGGGACGGGACGCTTTATTCTTGCTCGTTCTCGCCGCATTGATCGTGCCGGAGCAGGTTATTTTCGTTCCGGTATACGTCATGATGTCCAAGCTGGATTGGCTGAATACGTTCTGGGCGCTCATCGTGCCCCACGGGGCTTCCGCCTACGCGATATTCCTGCTCAGGCAGGCGTTCAAATCGATTAACAACGACGTGCTGGAAGCAGCGCGCGTGGATGGAGCCGGTCGTTTCTCCATACTGTACAAGCTGTTGTTCCCGATGGCGATGCCAACGATCGTTACCATGGGCGTGTTGATCTTCATCTCGTCTTGGAACTCGTATTTCTGGCCGCTGATCATGACTAATGACAACGACATGCGCGTGCTAACGGTAGGGATTGCGATGCTGAGGGATTCCATTGCCGGAAATGAAGCCATGTTCTTCAATGTTATTATGGCGTCCAGCGTTATGGCGATTATCCCGATCGTGCTGGTCTTTACGGTCATGCAGAGGCATATTGTGGCCGCGATGGCGAATTCGACGTTTAAATAACCGCATAACCGGATGATGTAGGTATTCTAGACGGTATGGATACGGTGGGTAAGCATACACCGTCATGCCGTCTCTCTGTTTTCTACCGAAGGTTATGATCTACTGCAGACAGCAGGGATCGGAAGGTTCATGGCGAACAGTCCTATAGAGCTTCAAATGGCATCCCGATTACGTAACTCAGTCCGTTAACGTACGGTATTGGCCGTGATCGAGGCCATCAATCGACTTAAGTTTGGAGGGAAAGGCACATGGAAGTACGGGGATTGGCTCATAGAGGGTATCCGCTGAAATACCCGGAGAACACGATGCTGGGCTTTCGGAAAGCGTTGGAGCTTGGCTTCTCGCACCTGGAGCTGGATGTCCAGCTGACGAAGGATGGCGTGCCCGTTGTGATCCATGATCCAACGGTTAACCGGACGACTAACGGAACAGGGGCAATCAATGCCTTCACGCTGGAGGAAATACGCAAGCTGGATGCAGGTTCAGGAGAAGTCATTCCCACGCTGGAGGAAGCTCTGCGCTTTGCCAAGGATCGGATGATCGTTGACATTGAGCTGAAGCAGATGGGGGATACCTACCCCGGCCTGGAACAGAAGGTCATTAACGTGATTAAGGATACGGGCATGGAGAAGCAGGTATTCCTCACCTCCTTCGATCATTATTCCATTGAACGAGCACGTTCACTGGATCCTGACATCGAGCTGGGCCTGGTGATATATGGAGCTACGCCATCGGTGTTCCCTTACCTGGAGGAGATCGGCGCTCGTTATGTGTCCGTCAAATACGTGTACGTGACCCCTTCATTTATGGAGGAAGCGCGCAAGCGGGGGGTACAGCTTATTGTTTGGACGCCAGATGATGAGGCTGTACTGGCATCTCTTGCCCAATACCCTGAGCTCTTGATCGTTACGAACAATCTGGAGGGCTGGGCCAGAGTATACAAGGAGAAGATTGCGCTGAACGCGTAACGGCTCACGGAGCCGACGTGCGTGAATACTAGAATCGAAGGATCTGTCCTAAGTTGCGGCGTAGGGCGGATCCTTTTTTTGTGAAGAACATAACTGCCCTTGTGTCTCCACAGCATGATTCGGCGGATTCGTACCATGGACGGCATCCATTTTTCTTTTATTGAAAATTCAATGAAAATTTTCAGTTGACCTGCGGACAATTGTCCGTTACAATAAAAAACGCATTACCGGACAATTGTCCGTGTATACAGAGATAAGGGAGGATAAGCTCTTGGATATGGGAGTGGGGCCAAGTTCGGCCAAGATTGATTTAAGCAAAATAAAGAGAGGGCCGATTGTTGCCGCACTGATTATTGGCGCGTTCGTTTCCATCTTGAATGAGACACTGCTGAACATCGCTTTCCCAAGCTTGATGGAGCAGTTTGGTATTGGAGAGTCTACGGTGCAGTGGCTTTCAACATCCTATATGCTGGTTGTCGGTATTCTGGTGCCAGTCACGGCGCTGCTGCAGCTGTGGTTCACGACAAGACAGATGTTTATAGGCGCCATGACGCTATTTCTTATAGGTACGATTATTTGCGGCTTTTCACCGGTATTTGGGGTGCTGCTGGTAGGGCGTATCCTGCAAGCGGTCGGAACGGGGCTTATGCTGCCGGTTCTGATGAACACGATACTTAGTATTTATCCGCCTCAGAATCGCGGAGCCGCTATGGGGATGATCGGTCTTGTCATCATGACTGCCCCGGCGATCGGACCGACGCTGTCCGGCTTGATCGTGGACGCGCTGAACTGGCGCTGGTTGTTCTATCTGGTCATTCCGCTTGCTGCGTTCTCCATTGCATTTGCAGCGGTTTTCCTGAAGAACGTATCGATACTGACCAAGCCGAAGGTCGATTATATCTCGATTATACTGTCTACTATCGGTTTTGGGGGTATCGTATATGGATTCAGCAGTGCCGGAGAAGGCACTTGGTCTGATCCGAAGGTAGTATGGTGCATTACGGCAGGGGCTATCAGCTTGCTGCTCTTCGTATGGCGCCAACTGAAGATGAAGGAACCGATGCTGGATCTGCGTACCTTCAAATTTCCGATGTTCTCGCTCGTGACCGTGCTGATGCTGGTGCTGATGATGAGCATGTTCTCCACCATGATCATGCTGCCATTGTTCCTGCAGAACGCACTGGGCTTAACTGCGCTTGCAGCAGGCTTGGTCATGATGCCGGGCGGTATCATCAACGGATTGATGGCGCCGATTACAGGAAAGCTATTCGATAAATTCGGACCGAGAGTTCTGATTATCCCAGGTCTTGCTCTCTTGAGCGTCGCCATCTTCCTGTTCTCGCGCATCGACTCTTCATGGACCGGTGGTTATGTCATCTTCCTTCATGTTATGATGATGATAGGGATTTCGATGGTTATGATGCCGGCCCAGACTACAGCCTTGAATCAGCTGCCGCGCTTGCTGTATCCGCATGGAACAGCCATCATGAATACACTGCAGCAGGTAGCAGGAGCCGTAGGTATGGCGCTCTTTATCAGCATCATGACAGCAGGTGCTAAAAATTACGTTGAAACAACCGGGGATCTCAATCCGGTAGAGAGCATGGTTGCCGGTCTTCATAATGCTTTTGTAATCGGACTCGTTCTTGCAATCATCGCTTTAGTACTGGGCTTATTTGTTAAACGTACAACTTCACCCGTTGAAGAAGAACAGTCTGCTGCATAAGGTTCCCGTGTGTTCAAATTAGAAAGGGATGCGTGCATTGCCGAAAGAGAATGACGAGTTGGGTCAAAAGATTTTGGATACGGCTCAGGCTTTATTTAATAAATACGGAGTCGAGGACGTCTCCATGCATCAAGTGGCAAAAACGGCCGGGATCGGGCAAGGCACCTTGTACCGCCGTTACCCCAGCAAGAGCAAGATTTGCTTCACGCTGATGGAAGCCAAGATCGATCGGTTATGGAGGGGCTGGACGTTTACCTTCAGAGCAGTGAGGGTGAACCGGTGGCTTATCGGCTGCGGACGGTGATGACAAAGGTCATTCTGCATTTCAATGAAGACTTGGAGTGGCTCAGGGTGATGCTGACCTCTGACCGGTTGGAGGAAACCAAGAACATTATGTGCGAGAACCCTCCCTTCACGTTTTTACGGTTTCAGATCAAGCGCCTGCTGGAGCGTGCGGCGGAGCAGGGAGTACTGATGCCGCTTGACCCTCAGTTCACCTCTGTGATGCTCGCATCTCTGCCGCGCGCGGATATCATTCTATACATGCGTGATATGGGATACAGCGCGGAGCAGATTGCGGAGGAATATTGCAGAAGCTTTGTTGACCCGCTATTTATCCATCGCTAAGTCAGATAAAGGCCGTTTCGGAAGACTTGATAAGTCTATCCCGGAACGGCCTTTCTGCGTACTATCTTCCACATTCGCTTATCATTTCATTGCAACATTTGGCAAATACGCCCGTCAGTATAGTAGTACATGATAATTTAAGGCACCTAGAAAGGATGATGAGCATGAACAAACAATGGAAGAAGCAAGCGGCGACATTGATGGTTGCGGCCATCGCTGTCTCTGGTGGCGCAGCGGCTTATGCAGCACCCCAGGCTGGAGGCAACCAGGAACAACAACCGGTCGTGATATCGGCTGTAATGGATTATGGAGTTCTGGTTAACGGTAAGGAAGTGGCCGGCGCCGCTTATATGAACGCCGATGCGAAGCAGGTCATGATCCCGCTGCGGAGCGTATCCGAGGCGCTCGGATTTGAACTGGACTGGAATCAACAGGACCGCTCTGCGGAGCTGACCAAACCGGGATCCCCGATCTGGACCCTCGTGCAAACGGGTAAGGACCAGTATACGGTTAACAAAATGTACAAGTCCCTCGGCGCTGCGCCGGTGAATGTGAAGGGCGCGCTTTATGTTCCGGCTAACTTCTTCAGCGAAGTGCTCCAGGCTAACGTATCGGTTGATGGAACGAAAGTAAACATCACGTCCGAAGAAGAGGTTAAGAAAGAAACCGTCGTGGGAACCATCACGGAAGTTATCAATCATGAGGATCGCAAAGCCGTTCACATGAACGGCACGGGTACCGAAGGGATCGTACTGAACGTGGATGAGAACACCGTCATCCGCGATGCGGAAGGCAAGAAGATCGAGCTTAAGGATCTTGCAAAAGACATGAAGATTGAAGCGGTTCACAGCATGGCGATGACCATGAGCCTGCCTCCTCAGACCTATGCATTTGAAATCAGAGTTAAGTCGGACAAGGAAGAGACGGACCAGCTCGCTACAGCTGGTGCCATCACGGATATCAATGCCGATGGCGGTAACCTACGTGTTACGATCAAGGGAAAAGGACTAACGGAACAATCGCCGAGCGAAGTGATCCTGAATCTGACACCCGAGACGGTTCTCGTGAATAAAGACGGTAAAACCTTGAAAGCTACCGAATTGACCGACGATGCGGAGATTATCGGTTACTACAGTCCGATGCTCACCAAGAGCCTGCCGCCGATCGGCAATGCGATCAAAATCGTTCTTCAATAAGGGATGCAAACAAGAAGCCTGGCGGATAACGCCAGGCTTCTTTACTCGTTAATGTACAGCGGGGAATTGGGATTTCCTTATCGCAGATGGTGATATTCAAAATATCTGCTCTAAGTGAAGAGCCCTGATCTTACTGGATGTCCCGCTCATAATCCAACTGCTTCTCACGGCTTTTGAGGGATTCCATGGCATTGACCCTTTCGGAAGATCATCTAATCTTATGGTCGCATAATGGCCTTTGTATGAGCTTTATTAGTGAGAACTCTTTACCCTCCGGCAGGAGCAGGTATATTCGTGCCATCCGCAGAATACTGTACAACAAAATCGTCCATGACGGATGGAGGGAAACGGATGAAGCGCAGTTGGGTGAATTCGCCGTATTCATTTTCGCTTGGCATGTTTGCCATGATGGTCCCAAGCCAGGCTTTCAGCTCCTTTTACATCTTTTTCTACGTGGATACATTGGGTCTAGGCATTGGGCTCGCATCCCTGGCACGAACCGTATTTCTGATCTGGGATGCGGTTAACAATCCGCTCATGGGGTATTGGTCTGATCGAACCAAGACCCGGCTGGGACGGCGCAGGCCGTGGGTGTTCGGCGCCATTCCGCTGTTCATGCTGACCTTCGTGCTGGTGTTCTCGCCGCCGGAAGGATTGTCTGAGAACGGACTGTTCGTGTGGTTCTTGGTTGCCCTTATCCTGTATGAAGCGGTAGCAACCGTACTATGGGTCAATTATGGAGCGCTGTTCCCCGAGCTGTTCCGCGGAGACCGCATCCGGGCAAAAGCCTCGGCCATCCAACAGGGCTACCAGGTCGTGGCACTATTGATCGGTACCGCGTTGACCCCGATTATTTATGACGCCATGGGGTTTTCGAATATGGCGATTCTGTACGCGCTGCTGTTCGGCGTGTTCATGTTCCTCTGCATGATGAGCGTCCAAGAGCAGGAGGTGTACACCGCAAGCGAGCCGCTCAAGCTTTTCCAAGCGTTCCGCGAAACCTTGCGCAATAAGAAGTTTTGGGTGTTTAACATCTCCAATTCATTTGCCCAGACGGTAAATGGACTGATAAGCTCGACGATCCCATTTTATGCAAAATACGTGCTCAGCATCCCTGACAATCAAGTATCCATTCTGCTGGCTGCCGTGTTTGTATCGGTCATTCCGCTAGTATTCGTCTGGTATTGGATGATCCGAAGAATGGATGGTGTGAGAGCATGGCGGTTGTCGCTCGGCGTGTATGGACTTTCGGTCATTCCGCTCTGGTTTGGTTACGATCTGATGAGCGGGATTCTGGCGGGCATTGGCGTTGGGTTCGGTCTGGCGGGATTTCTGGTAACGCCGGCCATGGTTAGCGGCAACATCATCGATGAGGATGCGGAACGGACGGGGCTGCGCAGAGAGGGCATCTATACGGCTGTCAGCGGCTTTATTACGCGTTCCAGCGGATTGATCTCTGCTTTGGCATTTTTTGTTGTAGGCATGATATTCGGGTATGAAAGCGGTGATAATCCGGGGAGCGATCCGGAATCGACCTTCAGGTATTTGATCAGTGTCGTTCCATTGTGCTTGCTGGCTATTTCCTTTCTGTTATCGTTTGCAACCAAAATCGAATTTTCAAAAACCATAGGAGGGGGACACGACCATGGAGCGAAGACTGATCATCAACTGTGACGATTTCGGGCAAAGCAAGGCCATGAATGAGGCGATCCGCCATCTGCTGGAGGAGAACAAAGTCTCCTCGGCAACCATCATGACCGTGGCTCCCGGCTTTGAAGAAGCGGCCTCCTGGGTGGCACGCCGACGTCAACCGAACGTGGGGCTGCATCTGACCTTGACGAGCGAATTCGAGGCTCTGCGATGGCGCAGCTTAACGGGGCACTCTTCCCTTCATGACGCTAGCGGTCATCAATACCGGACCGTTCCGGAGTTTGAACGGGGAGCAGTGACAGGTGCTGTGTTAAAAGAGCTGGAGGCACAGTACCGTCTGGCGAGCAAGGCCGGCATTCGCATCAGTCATGTGGATAATCATATGGGCAGCCTGTACGGGATGGAAACGGGGCGAAGCCTCATTCCGCAGATGCTGTGGAAGACTTCGCGTTGGCGCCTCCCCGCACGACTGTTCCGCTATATCTACCCGGAGGATCCGCTGCTCAGCTCGCTGCCGAATATCGAGCGTCCGGTTGCGCTCGCCTCAGGCCTTGCTGATACGTTTGGCGTGCCAATCCCGGATTATCTGCTCTCGCATCCGTTTCCTGTTGTCGAGGGAGAGACCTACGAGAGCTTCAAGCAATCGCTCATCGATAAGCTGTACAGACTCCCTGAAGGAGTCAGCGAAACCTATGTCCATCCCGGAGCGGAAGATGAATGGATGCTGGCGAATATTCCGAATTGGGAAAAGCGGGTATGGGAGTATCGGCTGCTGTTCGATGACGATTTTGCTTACGGACTACGGGATGCCAAAGTGATCCTGACGGATTACCGCTATGTGGAGGAGCACTTGAAGCGGCCCCGCGTGCGCTCGGCTGTTAAGCTGATGAAGGTTATGGCGAAAAAATCGTGAAAGAACCTGCAGCACGAACACCCCTTGCCGCGGCACCGGCAAGGGGTGTTTTGTTAAGTATGATCGGGCGTGCGCAGCGCGTTGTGAGTTACAACTGTATTTAACAGTACGTAACTGTATTTAACTTTATTTCGCTGCAGCTTCCAGCTTGGTGATCTGTTCCTTGTACTGGTCCAGCAGTTTCGCCAGCGCATCTTTAATGGCTGCAGAATCCTTGGAATCCACTGATTTGAAGAGATCTATTCTTGCATGAATGAAAGCCAGATCCTCATCGCTGATTTTCACTGCCTTAACACTCGCTTCATCAGCTTGAATCAAGCTGGATGGAACCTCAACGGAATCCGTTTTCACAGCTTCTCCTGTTTCAAATACTGTTACATCCTCAAGAGGCGTGACACTTTCTTTGATCATGGTTGTATTGAATTCCTTAATTTCTCCGCTGTCGATTAATTCCTGGATATCTTTAGCCGGCGTAGCCTTCACAGCGATTGAAAATTCGAGGGCACCCTTTACGTCATCAGGCTTCACGTCCCCATTAACCTCAACGGTGGTTGCTGCCTCCGAGAAAAAGAATGTTCCCTCAGCTCCGGCAAGCTTGCCGTATTTCTCCAGAGTCTCCTTCCAATCCTGAACCGTTTCCGGCGCGTATTTCTCTGCCAATTCCAGCGGATTTGGCAGAATGGAGATGGTTGCAGCAGATTTAAGAGGCGCGCTTTTACCTGTTTGACTTGGTGCGTCGCTTGGTGTGTCAGTACCTGAGGCATGGACTGGAAGGGCTGCTGTTCCAAGCAGGGCGGCGGTTAGGGCGAGTTTTCCAAATAATCTGTGTTTCATTGTGTAACACTCCTTATCGGGTTGGTTTGTCTTACAGTACCCAGTGTACGAGTCAGCATTGGCAGAACATTGGTGTATTTGTGGAAAAATAATGGCATTCCCCATTCGCCGCACGACGCTTGGTATACTGGGAGGAGATTAACTCGGAGGTACGATATATATGAACCAAAATTATCTCATCGCCGTGGTCGACGATGATCAGCATATACGGAATTTGGTGGAAGCTTATTTGCGCAAGGAAGGTTACCGGACCGTAGGGCTTGGAACAGCAGAGGAAGGCTGGGAGATGTGGAGAACGAATCCGCCGGATATGTGGGTGCTGGATATTATGCTGCCCGGCATGGACGGTTTCGAATTGTGCCGGCGGATACGTGCGGAAGCCGAGGTACCCATCATTATGATCTCTGCCAAGGATAGCGAAGTGGATAAAATACTGGGGCTTGAGCTGGGCAGCGATGACTATATGGTCAAACCGTTCAGCCCCCGTGAGCTGATTGCCCGAATCAAACGACAGCTAAACCGGTGGTATAAATTCAATCATGTAGAGAGTGTTCCGCGGCTTACGGCAGCCTCCCCGGAGCTAAGCAATGGGCGACTTCAGTTAATGCTGGAGGAGAGACGCGTGTTCTGGAACGGGGAAGAAGTAGATATGACCAACAAAGAATTCGAGATGCTGAAAGTGTTTGCCGAGCATCCGAACCGTGCATTTACAAGGGACGAATTGCTGACCTCCGTATGGGGGGACGACTATTTTGGAAGTGACCGGGCGGTTGACCATCTCATTAAACGGCTTCGAAAGAAAGTAGAGCATCTGCCGATCGAGGCCATATGGGGACATGGATACCGAATGAGAACGGATGGGGAGGAAACGTCGATATGAAGCTGGTGCATCAGATCAATCTTGCCTTTGCTTTATCACTCATACTTGTGCTGTCCGTGACGGCGGTCGTGATTCATTACGTGCTGCTGGACCATTTTATCGGTACGCAGAGAAAGGATATGCAGTCCATTGGCGCCGAACTTTCGGCAACGCTCGAGACGGCTGCTGCCCAGAGCATTCCGATCGATAGCACGCCGATCGCCGTCAGCGGCTATGCCGCTTCTCGGATTGCGGATGTGGAAGTCATTATTCAGGATGCTCAGGGAAATGTGGTGGCTCCAATGGCCGTTGCTCCTGCTTATCCGTATACGGAGATAGCTCGCTTCACGCAGGATGACCCGACATCCTTCCAATCCGCCATCAAGAATGATACGTATCTCACAGAGGTCACGGCTGTTCCCCAAGGAACGGTAACGCTGATTACGCCAGTCAGCAAAATCAAGGCTATTGAGCAGGCGCTGATGGGGCGTTTGATGCTCGTATTTGCTGTGGGGGGCGTAATTATGGTTATCTTAAGCTTGTTCATCACCAAGAGATTGATTAAGCCCCTCATGCTGCTGCGGGAGGAATTGAAGAAGGTGAAAGAGCGCCAGTTCTCCGAAGTTCAGCGGGTGTCGGCAAGCGGAGAGATCGGCATAGTGGCAGAGTCTGTGTACGAAATGGCGGGGGAATTGGAGCGGTACAATCATGTGCAGAAGCAATTCTTCCAGAACGCATCCCACGAACTGAAGTCGCCACTAATGTCCATCTCCGGGTATGCGGAGGGAATTCGGGACGGCATATTCGAAGGGGAGGATATCCGCAAAGGGCTGGATATCATTATGAGTGAGAGCAGCCGCATGAAAAATATCGTGACCGAGATGACGCTGCTCGCGAAGCTGGACAGCGAGGATGATATATTTAAAGCCACGGCGGTTAATTTGAAGGAGCTCGTGGAGGAAACGATTGAAAGAGTCAATCCGGTCTTGGTGAAAAAAGGACTGTTCGTGCATCCTTCCTATGGCGATAACGAATCATTAATGGTGTATGCCGACCGAGATAAGCTGCTGCAAGCGCTGCTGAACATCGTTTCGAATGGGGCGAGGCACGCGAGCAAGCATATATACATTCAAGCCGGTATCCAAAATGGCCGGGTATTGCTCACCGTTTCCGATGATGGCGAAGGCATATCCGAGGAACTGCTTCCGTACCTGTTTCACCGGTTTGTGAAGGGCAAGAACGGGGAGTCCGGCCTGGGTCTGGCCATTGCCCGCGCAATTGTGGAACGCTGCGGAGGTTTGATCACGGCGGGGAATCGCAAAGAGGGAGGCGCCGTCATCTCGTTAGGTTTTCCTCCGTATAGGAAGACAACCATGGTCTAGTTCATGTTTGCCCCAATCGGTGTCCATAGACGAAATCACCCTGGTTGGGTAAGAGGGACTTTTTCTGGGTATTTATACTTAAAGAAAGTCTCTTTTTTTGCGCATTCACACATATCATTCAATATTCACTAACAAAACGCGTAAGCTATAGAGGATTTCAAGTTGGAAGGCAGAATTCTGTATATATCCGGGCAAGCTGGATGATAACAGGTGACAAGCATGATACAAAATAATCAAAAGGCGATGGTGATGTTGTCCATGGATATGCAGTATCGAATTGAAAAAGATTTTCTGGGGGAAAAACAGCTTCCTGTGGAAGCCTATTACGGCATTAATACGGTTAGGGCGGTAGAGAACTTTCCGATCAGCGGGGTACCCATTCATGCAGAATTGATTTCTGCATTGGGCGAGGTTAAGAAAGCCGCGGCACTGGCGAACATGGAGCTTGGCCTGCTGCCGAAAAAGATAGGCAGTGCCATTATAGATGCGGCAGACGAGGTCATCGCGGGCAATCTCCGTTCCGAATTCATTGTCGATTCCATCCAGGGCGGAGCAGGCACTTCGATCAATATGAATATGAATGAGGTCTTGGCGAACCGGGCGCTGGAAATTTTGGGAAAACAGAAGGCTGAGTATTTCTACTGCAATCCTAATAATCATGTCAATATGTCGCAATCCACGAACGATGCCATTCCGACGGCGATCCGCATTGCGTCTTACCGTCTGACACAGGATCTGCTTGAGGTGTTCCGAACCTTGGTTGCCGGCATTCAGGCGAAGGCCAAGGAATTTGACGATGTCATCAAGATGGGGCGCACGCATCTGCAGGATGCGGTACCGATTCGACTCGGACAAGAGTTCGGGGCTTATGCCAATGTTCTGACGCGTGACATCAATCGCATCGAGCGGGCGGCGCAAGGTTTGTTAGTCGTTAATATGGGAGCGACGGCCGTAGGTACGGGACTTAATGCAACGCCTGACTATATGCACAGCGTCGTTCAACATTTGATTGAGCAGACAGGCTTCTCCTTGAAGCAAGCTGAAGATTTGGTCGATGCTACCCAGAACACCGATGCGTATATGGAATTATCGGCTGCGCTCAAAGTGTGTGCCGTGAACTTCTCGAAAATGTGCAACGATATCCGCTTGATGGCTTCCGGCCCGAGAGCGGGCTTGAACGAATTGAACGTGCCGGCGAGACAACCGGGTTCGTCGATTATGCCGGGCAAGGTCAATCCGGTTATGGCCGAGGTCATGAACCAGGTGTCGTTTCAAGTTATCGGCAATGACCATACGATCAGTTTGGCATGCGAAGCCGGGCAATTCGAGCTTAACGTCATGGTTCCGGTTGCAGCGAACAACTTGATGCATTCCCTCAAAATCCTGAAGAACGGCATGGATGTGTTCTACAAGAATCTGATGGTCGATCTTACAGCGAATAAGGAACGCTGCAAGTACTTCGTGGATAACAGCTACGGCATTATTACGGCATTGAACCCGCATCTGGGTTATGACGTAGCTTCCAGACTGGTGAAGGAAGCCCAGAAGACAGGCCAAAGCATCAAGGAGATTATTCTGGAGCAAGGTCTTTTGACAGAGGAACAAATCCAGGTCATCCTGGACCCTTACCATATGACATCCCCAGGCATTGCCGGAGAAGAGTTCCTGCTAAACCAATAAGGTGTACCCTTGTTTTATCGATACAAAGAGCCGACCAAGATGTAGATCTTGGTCGGCTTTTTTTGGCGTTGTCGGTTATCTCGAGTTGATGACATAGATAAGGCTTGTGAAACCGTTTGAGTCCGGTCGCAAGATATGACCAGCAGGGCAAGGGTGTTAATGGTATTATGGATTGTTAAGTGCGGCTATGAGGGAGGTGATGACGTTCTTCTCGGGATCCCCCAGCCCCTTATTCGTTTGCCATTGTTCGAGCTCTTGCCTCACCTGTGAAACATCCTGGTAACCAAGATGGTAAGCAATACTGGAAATGACGCTTTGCCTGTTAGCATCGTCACTCAAATCAGCAAGTGCTTGAACCACGCCTTCCGTGTCTTGGGTAAACAATTCTCCTGCGATGGCGGCATATTGCTCGGCAGAGGCGCCGTCGAGATTTGTTGTTGCCAGGAACAGGCTTCTGTAATGCTCGGGTTTGATAAGGGAGCGGTGGGTATACAGCAGCTCAAGAGTCGCCAATGTTTGGCCATTACTCAGGCGGTTATATTCTGTCCAGTCTATGCCTTCCAATTGAGCAAGCATGTTCGTGACTTTATCCTCGGTACTCATGTCCTCCTCTTTATATAATGAAAAAATGTTCTCCGCCGTACTGTTGTAGTCAATCACTGCAGTTGTCGCAGGTTCGGATGATGAAGTCGGCGCTTCAGCTTGATTGCTCGAGCAGGCTGTTACAAGAAATAGAACGGCCATGAGGAACAGGTAAGTCATATTGGGTTTGAACATGGATTCTCATCTCCTTTACATCCTAAACGGATATTTCCTGTAAAGAGTTACATAAACAGGAGAAGAATAAAAGAATATGTTTCCAAAGTTCTGCTTATCCCGTATATATTCATAAATGCTAAGATGAACGCTGCCATGTTCACATTCTATTAAGTTTACCGGCAGGCTCCATCTGCCGATAAAAGTGATAGAATAAACGTTAGGGTACATTAAAGTGGCAGTATAATAAAAAGGGGTATGTGATTTTGGATAATCAATGTGGTGAAATAACTGATCAGGAGATCATTCAGCAAACTAAGCAGCAGTGTATAGACAAGGGGATGGACCCGGAGCTTGTTCCAACACATACGAATCGATTGAATGATGAGGTATTGGCCGCAAGGCGTGCAAAATATAAAGAGTACATTGAAGTAATACAAGTTTTCGTAAATAAGTTCCTTTCCTCCGGATCAGGAAACCCTGTCGTGATTACAATTACGGATAACGAGGGATTCATTCTTGATATGGAAGGGGACCCGACCATTATAGAAACAGCCCGGTATTTGGGTATTGCCGAGGGCAACGGCTATTCCCAAGAAGACGGTCCAAGCTCAATTGATCTGTGTCTCCGGTACGAGCGGCCGTTTACGTTGGTAGGAGAGGACCATTTTCATCACATTCTTCACCGCATGGCATGTTATTCGGCTCCCTTTCATGGCGGGGATGGGAAGGAGATCATAGGAACGATCTCTTTAATGACGCACAGGGAGTTTGTTCACCCGCATTTGCATGCCTTGCTGTGCACGATGGCCGATTCCCTGGAACGGGAGATGGTTACCCGCAAACAGAACACGCAGCTGCAAACCTTGAATCAGGTGCTCCTCGGAACGAATCATTATGGCGTAATCATTACCGATGCAAAGGGTCAGATTCTGGAGATGAACGAAACCAGCTTAAGCCTGCTGTGCAAAGGCGGCAGCGACCGAAACCGAACCCAATATGTGGGTCGATCGGTATTCGGAATCAAGCCGATTGGCGAGTATTATGAGCGGGTGATACACCGGCAGCAAATCTGCATCGGAGAAGAGCTTTCGCTTGAGATTTCTGGAAACATGAATCACTATATACTTGATGTTCAGCCTGCTTATGACCGTGAGGGACAGCTCATGCGGGTGGTAGGTTTTCTTCGTGATATTACAGAGCTGAAGCGGACGGAGGAAGTGCTGCGGAATACGGAAAAGCTGGTATTTGCCGGTCAGGTTGCCGTAAGCATCGCTCATGAAGTGCGCAATCCTCTCACCACGGTGAAGGGAATGCTCCAGTTAGCGAATAAGGACGCCTGCCTTCGGCACTATGACCTGATTATGTCCGAGCTGGAGCGGGCTAATCTGATGGTAGGGGAATTTATGATTCTGGGCAAGCCCCAGGCTGCGGTCTTTAAGCTAGAGGATTGCGGTGAGATTCTGGCAGAGGTGCTCCACTTGTTTGCCATTCAGGCGAAGCTTAGCGGGATCGACATGACCCAATGCATCGGGCAGCATGCAACGATTCTATGTGATCGGAACCAGATTAAGCAGGTATTTCTTAATATTCTGAAGAATGCGATGGAAGCCTTGCCGCATGGCGGGAACATTCACATTCATCTGGATGTGCAGGAAGGATATCAACGCGTGATTTTTACGGATAACGGCTCCGGCATGACGGATGACGTGCTTCAGCGGATTGGGGAGCCTTTTCATACGACCAAGCCGGACGGCAATGGCCTTGGCATTATGATCGTCCACCGGATCATGGAGAGCCACAATGGCCGGATTGTCATCCGGAGCGAGGAAGAGCGGGGAACATCGGTCGAAATAAGTCTGCCGATCTCGAGTCAGAGCCCGGTCTAGTTAAGCTGATGAACTATTAAGGTTATGCAGAATTATGCGGATCAACAGAAACAGCGCTTGACCATGCCGGTCCTTGAACCTATATGGACCGGGCGCGGCAACGCTGTTTTTTGCTTAAATGAAGCGTTCTGCGATTATTCCCAGTAACGGGACATGATGTCCGTAGCCCATTCGGGCTGCTTGGTCTTTGTCTTCGGTAAAAATTCCTCCATGACAGGCTTGATATCAACGACGGGAGTCCCGTTTATGGCATCGAGCCCTTTAACGAAAACGGACCTGCCCTCCCTGCTTACCAACTCCACCATGGTGGCTCCAAGCTTGTTGGGGCGGTTCTTGCCCCGCTGGGCGAAGATACCGACCTTGGGAAAGCTCGGATTATTTCGCGGATGTCTCGCCGCGTACTGGATGCTGTCGTCCTGGACGAGATGGAATACATAGATGATTTCAAGGTGGCTGAACGTTTCAATCCCATCCAGGGAGCATTCATCCCATTCTTCGCCCAGCTTGATCTCCGAGATAACATCCCCCCAGTAATCATCCTGAATCGCCTTTCTTTCGTTATGGATCGTTCCGATCGCCTGTATCGTATACATGCTGTACCTCCTTCAGGATTATCGTTCCTTTATATAAACTTCTGGTGTTTTACCGATCACCGCTTTAAAATCCCGGATAAAATGCGACTGGTCATAATAACCCATGTCCATGGCCAGCTCCAGCACATCCTGATGATCAAGGCCTTCAAGCATCTCGGCGACATTCTGCAGCCGGTACAGGCGAATCACCCATTTAGGGCTTACCCCGACGTATTGCTTGAATAGGCGCTGAAGTGCTCTCGGGCTCATCTGGAACCATTCGCAAACCTGCTCGACCCGAATGATGTCCCGGTTGTGATGAATCCGATCAATGATGGTATGAATCCGTTCGATCTGTTCGTCTTCTTCGGGGAGAACGCGGCGAATAAGCTCCTCCATGTACCTAACCTTATGCTCCGGTTCCTCTGCGGTCAATAGCTGCTGCTCCAGCGTATGGGGCTCGATTTGGAGAATCTCCATGGTCCCTATGGAGGAATCCGTCAGACGGTCCATGGACGTGTTCACGAACGGATAGAATCCGCCGGGTCTGAACTTGATTCCGAATACTTGTCCAATGCCCTCCAGATGGTGGGAATGCCTGGTGCTGGATACGCCATAAAAAGCGGTTCGATGGGGCTGAACCACCAAGTTGGCGCAAGGATTAGGAACAACATCCTGCAGATGAGGCTCCTGATCGGTTAAATCCCAATGAATGATCCAGTAATGCTTGATGAAATAGGAAAGGTCCCTGGATGGGGGAACTCGCAGGAGCTGGAACTTCTCTCCGGCTCTGTTCATGTTCAAAATGCCGAGGCTGGACGGATGAGGATGCTGAATCATGGATACATAAACACCTCCGATAATCCGTAACAGGCCAGGATCGATGGACCACTGGCCCTCACACGGGACTTGTGCTTGAAGTGATTCTACAGGTTGCAGCCTGTCGCATTTTTACAATACTTGGATCGCAGCTGCTTGATAACATCATCATATCACAGGAGGACAAGCCGGTCTTACTGTGCATTACATGGATGGTAGGAGGTAACTATAATGGAGCCGTTACATTATGAGTTTTATATCGGTGCTTCGCCGGAGAAGGTGTGGGATGTCTTGACTTTGCCGGAGGGAACTCGGGCCACCTTTTTCGGGAGTGAGCTGAGGTCTTCTTTTCAAGTAGGGGAGCCTTACGCTTATGTGGGTCCGGGGAATGACGGAGAGGAGATTGTTCATGTCTATGGGAAGGTTCTGGCTTATGAGCCGCAGAAGAGATTGAGTCTGTCCGAACATCCGGGTCCGTCGTATTACGCGAATCATGAGGAGTTGGAGTCTCGGATTACGTTCACCCTCGAGCCGGTAGGGAATTGTACCAAGCTGACGCTCGTCAATGATCAATACACGCCGGATCATCCGTCCCGCGCCAAGGCAGCGGACAGCTGGTGGATGGTCATGAGCATTCTGAAGACCTATGCGGAGACGGGGGAGACCCTGGATCTGGGCTGGTAGTCTCATGGTGAATAATCGGCATATGGCCGATCGCATCCAAGCATGCCCGGACCGCGCACCGTGCGCATGATTTATGGATTCGTTATATATTAAAGAAAGCCTATTAAAGAGCCGTAATGGCTCTTTTTTTGCGGGGATTTATAGAGGTAGGCAGCATGGATGGAATTGAAAAGTAATGAATCCCGCTGGCCAATTTCACTTGCCAAATATTCGATAGCGGGTATGATTTAGGTATCCATGCCGGCTTGCCGATAAGCGGCTTCTCGGCAATGGGAAAGATGGGAGTGAAGGAAACATGACGGAGCGGAGGCAACTCCCTGTCCAGCAAATTCGTATCGGTATTATCGGAACCCAGACGATCGTTGATAAAATCATGAAGGTTATTGAAACCTTTCCTTCCTTTGACCCCATGCCGCTTGTTTTTCAGGATGATGATGAAGCGCCGGCACTGGCTGAGCGGATCGGGGGCGAGGTTGAGGTGTTGTTCCTCTCGGATCCGCTGTCCCAGCGCAAGGTGAAGGAGCTCGGACAGGTCTCAATCCCTGTGCATTATGTCCCCGTCACGGACGCGGGTTTATATAAAGCGCTGTTCCATGCCGGGCAGCGGGGAAGACTGGCTGGTGGCATATCGGTGGATACCTTAACCGAGACGATGGTGGTCCGGACGATAAAGGATCTGGGTATCCCGGCTGTACAAGCTGTTATTTACGATGGACCTGCTTATGCCCCGAAGGGGAATCTGATTGATTTTCACCGTCTTCAATATGAATCCGGCGGGTGCTCTGTTGCGTTCACGGGCGTGGAATCGGTGGCCCATGAGCTGACGAAGCTAGGGGTCCCGAATGTGTGGATGCTGCCTTCCGATCAGGATATCGTGGTATCGCTGGAGCGGGCTTTGCTGTCCACGGCATCCCGCCGCAGCAGGGAAGGACAGATCGTGGTCGGGATGATTAATATAGACGATTTTGGCGCGCAGGCATTAAGACGGAATAATGAGCATGAGGTGCAGAAGCTGAAGCTGGATATTCACCGGATGGTGCTCGATTATGTGGAATCGTTGGACGGTTATCTGACCCATCTGGGTGGGGACGAGTATCTGTTCTTCACGACGCGGGGCATCTTTGAACGGGAAACCGGCGGTTACAAAACGATTCCCTTGGCTAAAGACGTGAACAAAACTTATGGTATTTCGCTCAGCATCGGCATGGGATTCGGCCAGTCGGCCAGCATGGCGGGAACCAATGCGCGCATCGCGATGCGGAAATCCAAGGAGGTTGGCGGCAACGCCTGCTTTATAGTCCGGGAGGATGGAACGCTGATAGGACCGCTGGAGATGGCCGACCCTGTGCAGGAGGTGCTGTCCTTTACAGATGCAGAGCTGATCAAGCGGGCAGAGGATGCGGGTATGACGAGTGCCTATTTGAGCAAGCTGCTGAACCAGCGTGCCCGTTCGGGTAAATATGAATACAAGGTCCATGAGCTCGCTCACCTGCTGGACATTACCGTCCGCAGTGCACATCGGCTGCTCCAGTTGTGGACCGACAACGACTTGGTCGAGATTGCCGGAATCGAGAAGGTCCCGAGGGGGAGACCAAGGCAGATTTTTAGATTTACGTTTTTGGAGTAGCGCTGTGAAATTGCTTTGGAACGAGCGCCCCTTTCGTTTCGCGACGAAAGGAGGCGCTTTTCCTGCGCTGTTTTGAACGAAAAAGGCGCGGTGGTGCCATATCGACATGGCGAATACGGTCAGGTACCATCAATGCGGGGATATAAAGTGACGGGGACCACGCGCCTTTATTAAGGAAAGCGGCACGGCAGGCCTATTTCCGTTCAGTCCGGTTATCCGAACGAGAAGTATTTTTTTTAGGTATTCCGCGAAATGACAGGCTATCTGCCGGGAGAGTTCCGGAAAAACTGCAGGCCAGATTGAACCTGCCGGTGTGCATTGACAATGACGTTCGTACTTACCGTGTGCGGCGAAGCGATACATGGAGAGGGCAAAGGTTTCTCGGAGCAAAAGGCCCCGCCTTGATAAATTTCTTTAGTGCTTGCAACCTTCCAGATGATGGAACCGTTAGTAGATAAAATGGAAAATATTTATCTTCAGGGGGTTGAAGTATGAGGAAGCGGGGTTCATGGATTGCTGCTTTGATGCTTATCGTATTGCTGGTCGGCGGCTGCTCTTCGGGTTCTCAAGACAAAAGCGCTGGAGGTGCCGCGGCCGTAGAATCGCAAGAAACAACGGCGGATCAAGCCTCAATCAAAACAGATGGAGGTGAGGCGGAAGCCAAAAACGAAATGGCGGTGACGAGCAAGAAGAGCGTCGAGGAGCCGGCATCGGCGGATGCCGAGCTTCCGAATATGCCATCGCCTGCCCAGGCTTCCGGCGCAGGGTTTAATTCCCAGGATTTATCAGGCGGGCTCAACAAAAAGCTGATGTACAAAGCGAATATCGTGATGGAGATTCAGGACTATGGAAAAGCGCAGTCGGAAGTCCGGAACACAGTGACGCTTTCCGGCGGTTATATTGTTAATTTCAGCGAAACCCAGTCCAGCAGCGAAAAAGGCGGCACGTTTATTGTGAAAGTTCCTGCAAACGATTTCTCCTCCTTTTTAAACCGTTTGGAGAACATTGCGCATGAAAACCTGCAGCGAAGCATCGAAGGGCAGGACGTGACTGAGGAATACGTCGATTTGGAATCCAGGCTCAAGGCCAAGCAAATCATGGAGGAGCAGTACGTCGCCTTCATGAAAAAAGCGACCAAAACGACCGACCTTGTCGCTTTTGCCAACGAGCTGGAGCGCATCCAATCGGAAATCGAGCAGATGAAAGGCCGAATGCGTTACATTGACCAAAACGTGTCTTATTCCACGGTAGAAATCAGGCTTTACGAGACGCCCCAAAAAAAGGATGATCCCAAAACGTCCGCCATTCAGGCACCGCTCGGGCAGCGGATTTCCCAAGCTTTTCAGGGCAGCATCGACGTGATCACCATCATCGTCCAATGGATTATCGTCATCCTTTCCGGCTCGCTTCCCGTATTGGTCATCGCGGCCTTCGTTCTGCTCATCCTATGGCTGGCGCGAAGATCGGGGCAACGGAAACGGGAAGAGGTAGCCCGTAAACGAAAGCTGCTCAATAACGGCCCGACATCTGAGCAAGGGCATCCGGAAGACCAAAAGGACGAGGAAAAACGAATGAAAGACGAATAATGGCAGGAGCAGACCCGAATGCATCAAAAAACGCACATAAAATCCAGAGGAAGGCCAAGGCAAATCCCAGATTTACGTTTCTGGAATAGGATATCATATTTGTACTATAATGGAAGACGAGGTGATCGTGATGAATAAAACGAAGGTCAAGTTTACTCGCGTTGAGAAAATCGTCATCTTCACGATGCTGGGGCTGGCAGCCTCCTTTTTCATTGCCTTCCTCGTGCTTCGACACATCGTGCTGAACGTTTCGTTTGCTCCCTGAGATCAGGGGGCTTTTTTTAAGAGATAAGAAGTATAAACATCCGAGGCTTAGCATCCTTATGTCGCAAGAAAAACTTCCTCTAAACGCGGTCTGTCTACTGAGAAAGTACGTCGATAGACGTTTTTCTTATGCTGTCATGAAGATGGTTGCAGCTCGACCGCCAGGGGCTGAAAGTCGCCGTTTCCCGGGAAGCAAGTCTGCCGAGTATGATGGCACATCGCCGCCTATTTAAAGACGATTTAAAGATTTGTCTTTATATCAAGCGAGGCCGTATGATGAGGATGAATCATCAATCGGAGGAGGAGATTGTTCATGTTAACCGTTGCAGAATTAGAAGCGAAGCTGGCTGAGCCTTCAGCACAGCTTGTTGCCGATCTGGCGTCTTTGGAGGGGGATATCCTTGTGCTGGGTGTCGGCGGGAAGATGGGTCCCAGTCTTGCAAGGCTGGCAGCGAACGCCGTACGCGAAGGCGGTGGCGGCAAACGGATCATCGGCGTATCCCGGTTCTCGAACCAAGAGGCCAGACGCGAGCTGGAAGAGGCGGGCGTCCAGACGATTTCGTGCGACCTGCTGAACGATGGGGAGCTGCAGCAGCTGCCTGAGACTCCTAATGTGATCTATATGGCGGGCAATAAATTCGGCACGACCGGTCGTGAATATTTTACTTGGGCGATGAATTCGTATTTGCCGGGCCGGGTGGCCGAGAAATTCAAGCAATCTCGCATGGTGGTGTTCTCGTCAGGAAATGTGTATCCGTTCTCACCGGTGGGCAGCGGCGGAGTCAATGAATCGGTAGCGCCGGAGCCGGTCGGAGAGTATGCGCAGTCCTGTCTCGGCAGAGAGCGCGTCTTTGAATATTTCTCCCACCAGAATGGTACGCCGATGGCGATCTACCGCCTGAATTATGCCATCGACATGCGGTACGGCGTTCTGCATGAGCTGGCCAGATCGATCCATGAGGACCGGCCGATTCACCTGGCGATGGGGCATGCGAATATCATATGGCAAGGGGATGCCAACGAAATGGCGCTCCGTTCGCTCCTGTACTGCAGCTCGCCTCCGGAAATCATCAACATTACCGGACCGGAGACGATGTCGATCCGCTGGGCGGCACAGGAATTGGCGGTACGGATGGGCAAGGAAGTGACCTTTACGGGTACGGAATCCGAGACTGCACTCCTGAACAATGCTGCGAAATCCCACCAGCTGTTCGGTTATCCGAAGGTGTCTCTGCTGCAGATGCTCGACTGGACCGCAGCATGGGTGCAATCCGGCGGCGAGAGCTGGAATAAGCCGACTCACTTCCAAGAGAGAAAGGGGAAATTCTAATGAGCGGACAGGTTCCTATAACTCAACGTTTGGCCCCCGAGAAGCTTAAAGCTCTGCATGAAGGGCTCGTTATACCGGCTCACCCGCTGGCATTGGATGAGAATCGGAAGCTGGACGAACGACGCCAGCGGGCATTAACGCGTTATTATGCGGCATCCGGTGCAGGCGGTGTTGCGGTCGGCGTTCATTCGACTCAATTCGAGATCCGCGACAAGGGCATCGACTTGTATGAACCCGTGCTGCGACTTGCGGCAGAAGAGGTTCGCAGGGCGGAGCTCGATCGGCCGTTCATGATGGTGGCCGGTGTCTGCGGCCCCACGGAGCAGGCTGTGGAGGAAACAGAGATTGCCCGCAAGCTTGGTTATGACGCCGTCCTTCTCAGCATGGGCGGTTTAAGAGGATGGAGCGAAGAAGACATTCTAAAGCGCACGGAGGAGATTGCGCAGAGGATGCCGGTGATCGGTTTTTATCTTCAGCCGTCGGTTGGCGGTAATATCTTCTCCTTCGATTTCTGGCGGGCCTTCGCCGAAATTCCGAATATCGTTGCGATCAAGATGGCTCCCTTCAACCGCTACCAGACGATGGACGTCGTTCGTGCCGTCTGTTATTCGAGCCGTAGAGATGATATTGCGCTGTACACGGGGAACGACGATAACATCGTCAATGATTTGCTGACGACGTATCAATTCCAGGTGGACGGGATGCTAGTCACCAAGCCTATCGTCGGCGGTCTGCTCGGTCATTGGGCAGTCTGGACGAAGAAAGCGGTGGAGCTGCTGGAAGAGATCAAGGAGGCACGCAAGCAGGATCGATTCGCGAAGGAATGGCTGACACGCAACGTGGAGATTACCGACTCCAATGCGGCCTTCTTCGATCCTGCACATCAGTTTGCAGGCTGTATTCCAGGTATCCATGAGGTGCTCCGCAGGCAGGGACTGCTGCAAGGCATATGGTGCCTGAATCCGCATGAGACGCTGTCCCCCGGCCAATCCGAAGAGATTGACAGAGTCTACCGGGATTATCCGCATTTGAACGATGACGATTTTATTCAAGAGCACTTGGAAAGATGGCTGGCGGACTGATACAATGAGGGCAGAATAGTTGAAAGTGGGGAATCGCGCATGCGGTTTAAAGATGTGTTTTCTATTATTGGGCCCAGTATGGTGGGGCCGTCGAGCTCTCATACCGCTGGGGCCGTGCGGATCGGAAGGGCTGCGCGGCGCATATTTGGAGCATTCCCCGATCAAGCGGAAATTGTGTTCTACGGTTCTTTTGCTGAAACCTACCGCGGCCACGGCACCGATCTGGCTGTCGTGGGCGGATTGCTCGATTTTGCCACGGATGATATGCGTATCCGGAATTCGATCGAGCTTGCCGAAGCGGCAGGCATTGAACTTAAATTTAAGACGGCACAGAATGTGGCCTTTCACCCGAATACCGTGGAGCTGAGGCTGACGGACGGCGATCATACCGATGTCATTGCAGGCGCTTCCATTGGCGGAGGCAGCGTGGAAATGCTGCGCGTGAACGGTTTCGACGTCAAGTTTACGATGAATTATCCGGTGCTGCTGGTCTTTCATGACGATACGCCGGGCATGGTCGCGCATATCACCCGGCTCCTAGAGGCCGGCGGCGTCAACATTGCCTATATGGATGTCGACCGCAAGGGAAGAGGTGGTGATGCCATGACGGTGGTGGAGTCAGATGAAGCGGTTCCGGCTGAGTTGATGAAGCATATCGAAGGGTTGCCGAGCGTGCACCGCGTTGTCGTTGCGGATTTGACAGTAGAGGAGGCGCAGTCATGAAGTTTTCTACGCTGGAGCAGATCATCGCATGCTGCCGGGAGGATCAGGTTACGATTGGCCAACTGATGCTGAATGAACAGATCAAGGAAACGGGGAAAAGCCGGGACGAGACGTTCAAGCAAATGGCCGATTACTACGGCATCATGAAGGAAGCGGTGCACCGGGGGATCCATGAACCCGTCCCTTCCAAAAGCGGCCTGACCGGCGGCGATGCCGTGCGCGTCCATCAATATATGAGCAGCGGGGTACCCGCGCTCGGTACGGACGCTTGCACGGCACTGGCCTACGCCCTGTCCGTGTCTGAAGTGAATGCCTCCATGGGGCGCATCGTGGCAACGCCGACGGCAGGCTCCTGCGGCATTATCCCCGGGGTGTTCGTCAGCACTCAGGAACGCTTCGGCTGGGAAGACGATCATTTGGTGATGGGGCTGTTCAGCGCAGGCGCGATCGGTTATGTTATCGCCAACAACTCGTTTATCTCCGGTGCGGAGGGCGGCTGTCAAGCCGAAGTTGGCTCAGCCATCGGTATGGCGGCAGGCGCTTTGACTGAACTTCGAGGCGGCACGCCGGAGCAGGCAGTTCATGCTGTTGGACTTGCACTGAAAAACTCTTTGGGGCTCATCTGCGATCCGGTTGGCGGACTGGTCGAGATCCCCTGCATCGTGCGCAACGGCTTCGGGGCCGTGACAGCACTGGCGGCATCGGATATGGCTCTTGCCGGCGTACGCAGTGTCATTCCATCCGATGAAGTAATTGACGTGATGCTGGAAGTCGGCACGGCTATGCCGTCCAAGCACAGGGAAACGGCGAAGGGCGGCCTTGCGCAGACGCCGACCGGCAAGAAAATCCTGAAGGACTTGTACGGTAAGGAAGGCAAGAAATTGCGGGAAAAGGGTGTCAAAGCAAAGAAAGACGAAACGAGTGAATGAATTCACACTCATTTTCATCTAAGCCCAAGGCGTCCGGCTGCTTAAATGTACGATGAGGAAGAGAAGGAATTTAACATGCTACGTGAGGGATTTCGTTATGAAATCCCTCATTTTTTTTTATCTATTTCTACCGCTTTAGCATTTTCCACATGCCCGAAAATCTTGATACTACGCGGTTTTTTGGCATTTTAATGGCTTGGGTGAGAAAAAACGGCATCTCGCCGAAATACGCTTCTTTACGAAACGTGAAAGCGTTTTTATGATGTGGATGGGTAGAAAAATCCGTGCCGGAGGATCGGTATCGGCTGCCGAGTGATTTTAGAATATTCCCTGCGCTCAGCTAGGGATCTTCGCTAACAAGGAGGAGTGATAGGGGGCATCTTGCCATTTGAAACGTAATCCAGATGAATAAGTTAACACGCACAGATGAGAAGAAATGACGGGGGTAGAATAGCGATCACACAGATTCAGTCAGCCACATTCAAATGATGGATTTAGAGGAGGAACGCAAATGACAAAAAAGTGGTTTCGTATGGCTCTCGTATTCACACTGATAGTTTCGATCCTGGCCGCATGCAGCGGAGGGGGTAAAGGGGCAGCTCCGGAAACGGGCGGAGACACAGCGCCACCTCCATCGGCACCTGTCGATCCCGATCAATATGGAGATACAGGAGGCCTTAAGCTTCCATTGGTCGATAAACCAACAACGATCAATTGGATGGTCGTCAGCGAGAAAACCAACCTGAACGATTCCTTGCTTGCCAAGGAAATTGAGAAGCGAACAGGAATCAAAGTGAATTTCCAAGCTTATTCTTCGGCTACGTTTCAAGACAAACTGAAAGTAACCGTTGCTTCCGGCAAGCTCCCGGACATTATCCATGGGCTGACGCCTCCGGAGCTGAAGAAGATCGGTAAGCAGAAAGCGGTCGTTGCCATTAACGAATATCTCGACATGCTGCCGAACTTCAAAAGAATGTATGTGGATGAGAACCCGTGGGTCATTCCCTCCTTCGGAGACGAATCCGGTAACATCTATACCTGGCCCGTTACGAACATCAACCGTGATGTGAACCACGGCTTCCTGTACCGCAAAGATATTTTCGATGAGCTGGGCATCAAGGAATGGACGAATACCGATGAGTTTTATCAGGCTCTGAAGAAGTTGAAGGAAGCGTATCCGGACTCCTATCCTTATGCCTCCAAGACGAAGGAGCACATTTTCCGCGATTGGGCCTTCGGCTGGGGAATCGGCGGAGCCAACTATCCGACGTATTACGACGAGACGGCCAAGGTGTGGAAGTACGCTACCATACAGCCCGAGCATAAAGAAATGCTCGATTTCATGAAGAAGCTGTACAACGAGGGACTCCTTGATCCGGAATTCATGACGGATACCGACGATTCCTGGACGGCGAAAATGACGTCAGGCAATAAATCCTTTGTGACCTATGACTGGATCGGACGTTTGGACCTGTTCTACAACCAGGTCAAGGACCAAAATCCGAACTATGATCTGCGATACGGCAATCCGGTTGGACCGACCGGTAACGGCAAGACGATCGAGAGCATCACGAACGGCTTCAGCATCGCAGTAGCAAACAATGACAACAAGGAAGCTTCCCTGAAGCTGCTTGATTACCTGACGAGCCCGTCCGGCGCAACGCTGGTAACGATGGGCGTGGAAGGCGAGACGTTCAAGATGGAAGGCGATAAAGCCGTTTATCCGGAGCTGACCGACGTGCCGTTGGTGGATATCAGCGTGCTGGAGGACCGTTATGGTCTGTGGCTGCAAGGTCTGTATGTCAATTCCGATAAGCGCAGCGTGTACTTCAACTACACGGAGAAGGAACAGGAGGCTCAGGATAAGCTGCTGAACGGCAATAAATTCGAGCCGCTGGATCCGGTCTTGAACTTTACGGACGACGAAACCGCAACGATTGCGGAGATTCAAACCTCGCTGAAGAAATTGGCGGATGAGTTTAACGCGAAATACATTCTCAACAAAAACTACGGCGATGCGCAGTGGCAGCAATGGCAGGCTCAGGCTGAGAAGCAGGGAGCCAAGCAGCTCGTCGATATTTTCAACGCAGCCCAGAAGAGATTGGATGAAGCCACGAATTAATCCGCGGAAGAAATAGGAGTGATGGCGGCATCCGGGTACAACGCTCGGGTGCTGCTCATTATCTTAAGGAGGGAACACCATGTCAAGTGCAGGGACAGAGACAAAACTGGCCAACCCCCGCGGCGGGCTTGGGAGAAGAATGGCTTCGGCCTTTCAGCATATGAAGCGGGACAGACAGCTGTTGATTCTGTTTATCCCGTGCCTGTTGTTTTACGTTATTTTCCGTTACGGGCCCCTGTACGGCTTAATCATTGCCTTCAAGGACTACAGCGTATTCACCGGCATCATGGAGAGCGACTGGGTGGGGCTCAAGCATTTCGAGAAATTCTTCAGCAGTCCGGATTTCTGGCTGTTGTTCAAGAATACGCTGCTTCTCGGCGTATATAATCTGATTTTCGGTTTTCCTTTTCCCATCATTCTGGCGATTCTCTTAAACGAGGTCAGAGTCAGATGGTTTAAAAAGTCGGTTCAAACGCTCAGCTATCTCCCTTCGTTCCTGTCGGTCGTCATTATCAGCAGCATGATTATCGACTTCCTGTCGCCCAATCAGGGAATCATTAACCAGCTCATCGCTGCGTTAGGCTTTGAGAAGACATATTTTCTCATTGAACCGAGCTGGTTCCGAACCATCTATGTTTCATCGGACATCTGGGCAACCGTCGGTTATGAGGCTATCATCTATATGGCTGCGATCGCAGGGATCAGCCCATCGCTTTACGAAGCGGCCAAGGTGGATGGTGCCAAGAGGCGCCATATGATCTTCAGAATCACGATTCCCGTCATTCTGCCTACGATCATTATCATGTTTGTCTTGAAGACGGGATCGATGCTCCGGATCGGATACGAGAAGGTACTGCTGCTTTACAATCCGATGACCTATGAGGTAGCGGACGTATTCTCGACTTATGTCTACCGGAAAGGGCTACTGGAGAGCAACTACAGCTATGGTGCAGCCGTGGGCTTGTTTGAAGCCGTTGTCGCCATGATATTGCTGCTGTCCTCTAACTACTTCAGCAAGAGACTGGGAGGTAGCGGACTATGGTAAACAACAAACGATTCAGCCTTCGGAACATCTCGTTATTCGGTATCATCAACACGCTGATTCTGACGTGCCTTGCCATAATTACCGTGTACCCCGTCGTCTATATCACCGCCGTTTCCCTCAGTGCGACTTCCGAAGTGGTGCAAGGGAATATCACCTTGTTTCCCAAGGGGTTTAATCTGGACGCCTATGCCCAGGTGCTGAACGATGACCGGGTGCCGCGCGCCTACCTGAACACGATTTTTTATACCGCGCTCGGTACGGCCATTAACCTGCTGCTTACGGCAGTAGCGGCATATCCGCTCGCACGCAAAAACTTCTTCGGGCGGAAGTTTTTCCTGTTGGCGATCATCATGACCATGTTCCTGAATCCGGGGATCATTCCGAACTACCTGATCGTATCGGAGCTTGGCCTGCTCGACAGCGTATGGGCACTAGTGCTTCCGAATGCGATTTGGACCTTTGAACTGTTAATCCTCAAAAGCTTCTACGAGAACATGTCGGAATCCCTGCGCGAGGCAGCCGTAGTTGACGGTGCTTCCGAGTACCGTATCCTGTTCCAGATCGTGCTTCCGCTGTCCAAGCCGGCGCTGGCCTCGATCGGATTGTTTTACTTCATGGGCCATTGGAACAGCTTCTTTATCCCGCTGATTTATCTGAACGATGCGAATATGTATCCACTCCAGGTCGTGCTTAGGGATATGCTGATTTTCAGCGAGAACGGAAGCAACCCGAGCCTGGTGGACGCGTCGGCGCTGGCTCCGCAAGCCATGAAGAATGCAACGATCGTGTTGTCCATGATTCCGGTGCTGCTGATCTATCCGTTTGCTCAGAAGTATTTTGCCAAAGGAGTTATGCTCGGTTCCGAAAAGGGATAACGGGAAGGTGCCGGGGGCTTTCATGTTGAATATGAAGGGATGACATCCAAGAGAGGTGAATCCGTATGAATCGATTGATCGCCAACAGAGGATTGCTCCAGATTTTCTTCGCTCTGCAACTGGTCGTCGGCATCATGTTCATATTCAATTACATCGTGTACAAGAATTCCATTACGGGAATTTACGACAAGGTGAGCGAGAACAACCGGATGGTGATCAGAAACATTATTCAGTCGTTTGATACCAGTTTCTCCTCCGTGAACAATTTAATTTTTAACATTCATGCGCTTTCTTCAGACCGGATGCAATTGGATAACGGCATGCTGGACATGGAGAAGGTCATTTCCCTGCAGGATAGCGTCACCAGCATAGTGTCCAATGTGGACATCGTGGAAGATGTGGTCGTCTCTTTCGACAATCATGATTTGGCCATTACGACACGCGGGACCAGCAATCTGGACGCTCTGTTTGACAGACGGTACAAATCCCAGAAGTTCAACTCGATGTTCTGGAAGACGTTTACCCGATCGGAGCACGAGCTTACGATCTTTCCAGCAGAGGTTTATGCGGATCAGAGCAGCGGGTATGGCCGGAATTTGATGATTGCCGTGGACGGCAACAAGGTCAGGATGTCGAACAAAAACCTCATGGTCCTGATCAACGTGAACCGGCTGCTTAAAGGGATCGATTTGAACTCGATGATTCCTGGCGCCTCGCTCATCGTGCTGGATGCGAACCGGAACGTCATCTTGAGCACCGAGAAGGAACTGGATTTGGTAGGCATTCTTAACGACGTATACTTTAACCCGTCGCAGGAAGCCTCCCTCACACACAATGATTTTGAGTACAATTTTTACAAATCGGATTATAACGGTTTTATTTATATCAACAAGCTGCCGTACAAGTTTCAAAATATCGATTCCGTCACTAATGCCAATACGTGGATCATGTACGGCGCGATTGCGTTAAACGTTTTTCTGTCGGTTCTGCTCAGCATTTATCTGTATCGGCCGGTGAAGAACATCGTGCAGCTGCTCGGAGGCAGTTCGCTGAAAGGGAATGATTTTGTAAAAATCCAGAGCGGCATTATCAAGGTCCAGCGGGAGAATGAATCCCTGAAGAAGCAGATGGACCTGGTGGATGAAGATATTCGCCGCGGCGTGTTTCTACAAACGCTGGACGGCCATCACCATTCACGCGAGCAGGAAATGCAGATGCAGAAGCATTACACGCATTTTTTCCAGTGCCGGCATTTCATGATGGCGGCCGTGTATTTGCAACCTGCCGGCAAGGGAGCAGCCACGGCGGATTTTGTCCTGGAAGAGTTGACGGCCCAGATCCGAAGCGGCCTGCAGGAACGCTATGAACATGTGGTGGTTTATCATATCGAAGAGCTGAGATTCCTCGCGCTCATCGGTTTGGATCAGCCGTCGGACCGCAAGCAACTGGTACGGAAATTCGAAGAATATATCCGCCTGTGCAACCAGGAGTATACGGATACGTTCATGGTGTGGGGCTGCGTTAGCCAGACGTATGAATCTAAGATCAGCAACTGCTGCGAGGCATACCGGAACATTAAGGATGGCCGATTATACCGGAATGTGAATGCGAACACGGATATGGTTGATACGGAGCAAATCCGTTACGTCCCGGATATTTATTATCCGCTTCAGAAGATTGAGAAGCTGAGCAACTGCATGCTGAGCGGCAAGGTGGATGAAGGACTGCAGATCGTGAGTGACATTTTTCAGCAGAATGCGGACCTTCATATCCATCATCATCAGATGGTGCACATCGCGAAGAGCATGTTCTTTCTTGTCATGAAGCAGGCGGATTCGCCGTCCGTTGATCGCAATGAGCTGTTTCAGCTGGAGAGTGATTTCATCCGCAAGGTCGATCAAGCCTTTACCTATGAAGAGATCCAGAAGGCGCTAATGGAAGTGATGCGCGTGGTGGCCAATACGCGAAACCATGATCCGCGGAGCAAGCTGAATCCCGCTTTCATCTCGCAATACATCGAACTTCATTATATGGAGAATCTGTATTTGGACCATATGGCCGAAGTGCTGGATACCAGCTCGAAATATTTCTCGAATTATTTCAAGAAGACATTCGGCGTGAATTATGTGGAGTATTTGAACAAGGTCCGACTATCGCACGCACGTGAATATCTCCGGAACACGGATCTCAGCATTGCCGAAATCGGAGAGAAAACAGGGTATTCGAACTCTTCCACATTTACGACAACGTTTAAGAAGTATAGCGGCGTATCGCCGAGCGAATATCGGAAAGCATCAGGAAAATAAGGTGGAGCAGGAGGGTTCATATTGAAAGCTGTTACCACGATTCATGGAAAAGTGATCGTTGATCAAATCGAGAAGCCGGCTGAATTACCGGCAGGTCATGTGCAGATTCGTACCGAATACTCGGCGGTCAGCCCGGGTACGGAGATGATCTTTATTCGAAGAGCATCGGATCAAAAAGTCATTATGGGTTACAGCGCTGTTGGAATTGTCGAAGACATGGGGGAAGGCGTGCAAGGGCTAACCGTTGGTCAACGGGTGGCCTGTTATGGGGCTCCTTACGTGCGTCATGCCCAGTGGCTTACGGTGCCTTCCAACCTAACAGCGATCGTTCCGGATGGGGTGGATCCGCAGGAAGCGGCATTTGCGGGACTCGGAGCGATAGCGATCCATGCCCTGCGGGTAGCGGATCTTCGTTTTGGCGAATCGGCCGTGGTGGTCGGGCTGGGCATTCTGGGGCAGATCATTGCCCAGATCGCGCACGCGGCAGCTTGCCCGGTTGCGGGATTTGACTTGAACCCGGAGCGGGTACAGGGAATGAAGCGGCATATTGCCTATGCCTACGATAACCAGGGGCAGCTTGAGGAGCAGATTCAGCGAATGACCGGCGGGCATGGAGCCGACAGTGTCATTCTGTGTGCAAGCGGCCCCGGGGAAGAGCTCATTAACTCTTCGATGACATGGATTCGGGATAAGGGGAAAATCGTCATTGTCGGCGATTTGTCTATGACGTACGCGCGGGACCGGATGTTTGGCAAGGAGGCGCAGGTGCTCATATCGCGAGCAGGCGGCCCGGGCCGGTATGACGCAAGTTATGAACTCCGAAATACGGATTACCCGATCGGCTTTGTCCGCTGGACGGAAGGCCGAAACATCGCCGAGTATATTCGTCTGTTGGCGGAAGGGAGAATATCGGTCAAACCGCAGATCTCGCATGTGATCCCCGTGGATGAAGCGGACAAGGCTTATGAGCGGTACGGCCCCGGATCAACGACGCTGGGGACGATATTTAACTACGCGGACAACGCGTGAATCCTGGGAATGGGATTCGCGTCAAAGGAATTGTAAATAGAAAGAAATCATGATAGCTGTCTTTCCGAGCAGTGATGGCACTGCAGAAAGACGGCTTTTTGCGTGCGTCGGGATCCGATCCGCCAAACTATTAATTTACAATAATATACAATTCTATTATACTAATAGTAGATATGAATAATATCTCATGTTATATGGAGGTAGTTACATATCTAATCTTCTTGGGATTTATACATATAAGCAGCATTCCTCGTTTCCATCGATTTTGGAAGGGTGGTGGTTTATTCGAAACCGTTTTACCTGTAGCGGTAATGGCTTTCCAATTCGAAGAACAAAGGAGCGAAGCGTGATGAAAGTATTCCGAAATTCGATCATCCGTAAGTCGGCTGTGTTGTTCTGTGCTGTTCTACTGATCTTGCCAGCCGGATTGTCTCTGGCGGCCAACAAGCCGTTTCCCCAGCATACGTCGTATACGAGCGGTTCGATTAAACCAAACAATGTGACGCAGTCAGCGATGGACAATGCGATCAAGAACAAATGGAACAGCTGGAAAGGGTCTTTCCTGAAGCCTGCAGCGACAGGGCAATATTACGTAAAATACAATTCGGCGGGCGAGACGGTGTCCGAGGCTCATGGCTACGGGATGCTCTTCACCGTTCTGATGGCGGGATACGACAGTAATGCCCAGTCGTATTTCGACGGACTTTACCGCTATTACAAGGCGCATCCGAGTAATAACAATCCGTATCTGATGGCTTGGAAGCAAAACAGCAGCTTTCAGAATATAGGGGGAGCCAATTCGGCAACGGACGGCGATATGGACATTGCTTACGCACTCCTGCTTGCGGACAAGCAGTGGGGAAGCAGCGGATCGATTAATTACCTCCAGTCAGCTAAGGATATTATCAATGCTATCATGAGCAATGACGTTAATCAGTCCCAGTGGACGCTGCGCTTAGGCGATTGGGCAACAAGCGGCATCTTCGACACCGCCACGCGGCCATCGGATTTCATGCTGAACCATATGAAGGCATTCCGTGCGGCTACCGGCGATGCCCGTTGGGATAACGTCATTAACAAAACCTATACCATCATCAACTCCATCTATAACGGCCACAGCTCCAATACTGGCTTGCTTCCGGATTTCGTAGTCAAGTCGGGCAGCAATTATCAGCCTGCGGAAGGGGGATTCCTTGAAGGGGCGAATGATGGAAAATACTATTACAATTCCTCCCGGACTCCTTGGCGGATTACGACCGACTATCTGATGACCGGCGATACGCGTGCGCTGAATCAATTGAACAAGATGAACACGTTCATTAAATCAGCCACAAGCAGCAATCCTGCCAACATCAAGGCAGGGTATAACCTGAACGGCACCGCGCTGGTGACTTATAATAGTGGGGCGTTCTATGCTCCTTTTGGCGTAAGTGCGATGACTTCGTCCAGCCACCAGAGCTGGTTGAATTCGGTATGGAGTTACACGGCGAACGCATCCGCAGAGGGATATTATGAGGAAAGCATCAAGCTGTTCTCGATGATCGTGATGTCGGGGAACTGGTGGACATATTAAACATCACGCCCCTTAAGTTTAAGTAATTATAAAATAAAACCCTGATCCGTTACGGATCAGGGTTTTTTAGTTCTTTCCTACCAATAAGTAAAAAATAATAAGAGTTTGCATTGATATTTCATATCGAGCAATGTTAATATCTTATTAAATATAAAACGTTTTATATTAATGTGAATTAAATGCAGCTGAAGGCTTTAACTATGGGCATTGACATTTTGGTTTTTCTTTTATGAAAGGGTTTACAAAAATGAAATCGGGAACGAAGGGAGAATCGTATGCACAAGAGCATGCTGCGTAAGACGGCTGTGGCAGGGATAGCCGCAGTTTTACTGGTTGGAGGTTTAGGCTCTGCAGGTCAAGGACCTTCGGCGAGCGGTCCGGAGGTATACGCGGAGGCAGCGCCGCTAAAGAAGGGGGAGAAGGCGCCTATATTCCGAGAGGCATCCGTTCATGATCCGTCCGTCATCAAGACAGGGGATACATACTATGTGTTCGGTTCCCACCTGGCCGCCGCCAAATCGAAGGACCTGATGAGCTGGGACATGGTGGCGTCGGGGGTCTCGAATGGCAACCCGCTGATTCCGAACGTGACGGAGGAATTGAAGGAAACGCTGGAATGGGCACAGAGCGATACCTTGTGGGCAGCCGATGTGATTCAGCTGGCAGACGGCAAATTCTATATGTACTATAACGCCTGTAAAGGGGATTCCCCGCGATCTGCCATGGGGATTGCGGTTGCAGATCAGATTGAGGGGCCTTATAAGGATACGGGCATTATTCTGAAATCCGGCATGTGGGACGAGATCAGTGAGGATGGAACCATCTATGATGCAACGAAGCATCCGAATGTGGTGGACCCGGATGTGTTCTTTGATAAGAACGGCAAGCTGTGGATGGTATACGGCTCCTATTCCGGCGGGATTTTTATCATGGAGCTGGATCCGAAGACCGGAAAACCGCTGCCTGGGCAGGGATACGGCAAGAAGCTGCTCGGCGGTAACCACAGCCGGATTGAAGGGCCGTACATGCTCTACAACCCGGTGACGGATTATTATTATCTGTATCTGTCCTATGGCGGATTGGATGCGGTTGGCGGCTACAATATGCGGGTCGTCCGCTCCAAAAATCCGGACGGTCCTTTCTACGATGCGGAGGGTAATGATATGAGAGAGGTGAAGGCGGATCCTTCCCTTCCGCTCTTTGATGACCGGTCGATTGAGCCGTATGGCGTGAAGCTGATGGGGAACTACTTGTTTAAGCGCTTGATCGGCGATCCGGGAACGGGAATTGGCACGGGGGCCGTATCGCCGGGCCATAACTCCGTCTATTACGATGAACAGAATGGAAGAACATTCCTTATTTTTCATAGCCGCTTCCCGCAGCGGGGGGAAGAGCATGAAATCCGGGTGCATGAATTGTATATGAACCAGGACGGCTGGCCGGTATCCGCTCCATACCGCTATGCGGGTGAAGAAGCCAAGGAATCCAAGAAAATCACGCCGAATGATGCGGCTGGAGACTACAAGCTGATTCAACACGGAAAAGATATTTCGTCCGTCATCAAAGAATCGGTGCCAATGGAGCTTCATAAGAACGGCAAAGTCACGGGTGAAGCAGAAGGCACATGGAAGATCAGCGGAAAGCGGGATGTGCAGCTTACCCTGGATGGAAAGAGTTATAAAGGCGTATTAACTCCGCAGTGGGATCCGGAAGCGAAGCGGCAGGCGATGACCTTTACGGCCCTCGCGGCCGATGGAACCGCCGTGTGGGGTGTTCGTCAGTTTGATCGGAGCGACAGGGAACAAGTGGATGCTGTGCAGGAGGACTTGTTCCTCGGGGATGTGAACGGGGTGTTCTACGATCTTGATTTGCCGTCAGAGGCTTCCGGCGGTGCGGTCATTCGCTGGGGTTCCTCTCATCCCGAGGTTGTATCAGCCGAAGGTAAGGTCCATCGTCCTGCTGCCGGGGCCGGGGACGCGAAGGTGACGCTGACCGCTCAGATAACGAAGGGTAAAGTGAAGACTTCCAAAGCCTTTGACGTGACCGTGTTGCAGCAGTCGGCAGGGCCGTTGCTGCTGAATTATCCATTCAGTGAGAATGAGGGTGGCTCGGTATTAGACAGCTCGGATAATGGATTTCACGGCAAGGTCCTTGGAGGGGTCCAGTGGAATGAGAAGAGCCGGCAGGGAGGCGGAATGGACTTTGGCGGGACAGACGGCTACATTGAGCTGCCGAGTCGGGTTACGGATACAGAGGACTTTACCTTTGCGGCTTGGGTATATTGGAAGGGTGGAGCACCCTGGCAGCGAGTGCTGGACGTAGGGAACGGACTTGCCAGGCATATGTTTCTGACACCATCCCAGCATTCGGGCGTTCTTCAATTCACGCTGCATGGCAGTGAGGGAGACCAGAGCCTCTTGTCAAAGGCACCGCTGCCGAGCCATGAATGGACGCACGTTGCGGTCACGCTGCAAGGGAATACCGGTAAGCTGTACGTGAACGGTCAAGTCGTTGCATCTGGTGATCATATGAAGCTGAATCCGAATGAACTACTGGCAACGGAAGCTTATTTAGGTAAAAGCCGTTTTGCGGCCGATCCTTATTTTAACGGGAGCTTGGATGAGGTGCGGATTTATAACGAGGCGCTAACCGACAGCGAAATTCAGAAGCTGGCGGAATGACTTTACACAATGCAATCATGAGTTATGGGTTATGAGTTTTGCGTGCAGACTACCGTCTGCGCGCTTTTTGTATTGGCGTTTAAAATAACGGTTGACAGAAGGATGTATATCATATATCTTAATATTAAGTTAAGCGACTATATAAAAGTTAGTTGGTTGAAAGGAGTAAGTTTAAAGTGTTCAAACGTTAGCGAAGATGAAGCAGATTAATCATTCTATATGTATATATCTTTAAATTAAGATATCGATGAACGGTATCGATGAATTTCTATAAATAATGAAAATGAATATGGAGGCGTATAAAATGGCTATAGATATTGGATTGTTGTTACTTCGTTTGGTGGTTGGGTTGTCGTTCATGGCGCACGGTGCACAGAAGCTGTTTGGATGGTTTGGTGGTTACGGGCCAAAGGGGACAGGCGGCTGGATGGAATCGGTTGGCATTAAGCCTGGTGTCGCAATTGCGGTGTTGTCAGGTCTGATGGAGCTGGTTGGCGGGCTGTTGTTTGCTGCCGGATTTCTCACGGTGCTTGGCGCAGCGCTGATCACGCTAACGATGCTGGGTGCAATTGTGAAGGTGCATGGCCGGAACGGGTATTGGTCTACAGCGAATGGATATGAGTATAATCTGCTGTTGATCGCAGTCGCAGTTGCACTGGCACTCACGGGTGCAGGTGCATATTCACTGGATGCGGTAATCTTTAACTAATCGATAATGGGGGCTTGCAGATATGAGTGATCTGACAACATTAATTAAGAGCCGGAGATCGGCTAATCTGTTTATGGAAGGGATTGAAATCCCGGATAAGGATTTGAATGATATATTTAATGAAGTTAAATATGCTCCTTCGGCTTTTAATTTGCAGCATACACACTATGTTGTAGTTAAGGATCCCGATATCAAGCACAAAGTTTATGAAGCTGCCAACAAGCAGCATAAGATACTCACCGCATCGGCCGTTGTCGTTGTGCTGGGGAATAAGCAGGCCTACCGGGAAATCGGGAAAATGAACGAGGGATTTCTGAATTTGGGCGTGATCGACAAGCTCGAATATGACAAGACGGTTGAATCCGTCACGAACTTTTATGAAGCGGGCGGAGAATCCTTTATGAGGGATGAAGCCATTCGCAATGCCAGTCTATCCGCGATGTTGATGATGATGGTGGCCAAGGACAAGGGGTGGGATACCTGTCCGATGATCGGTTTTGATCCCGTGGCTCTGCAGAAGGAACTGGATATCCCGGATACTTATGTGCCTGCCATGCTGATCGCGATCGGCAAGGAGGATGTAAGAAAGCCACGTCCCCGGGGCTACCGCAAGCCCGTATTGGAATTTGTAAGCTATAATCAATTTTAAATGATGCATGATATGAGAGGGAGCTCCCGCTGCAGGTCTTTAGATCTGGCGGGAGCTTTTTTTCATCCGCTATGATAAACATTCCTCTCCGTTTTGACGATGATGAATATAAAGAGATCGGTGCAGCGCCAATCCTAAATACGATTGTATTCATTATATATGGGGGTGAACGAAATGAAGACGAGGAAGCGGGCGTATCAGCGATCCGGACAGATCATAGTGCTGGCTGTCATGACAATGATGTTCATGGTGGCATGCACGAAGGAGGTACCAGGATCCATACCGCAAAATAGATCGACTGCCGCCGCGCCGAGCGCAGGAGAAGCTGGGAATCCATCGGAAATGCCGGCAGCGGCAACGGTAAGTTCGCGTACGGCATTCCAGCCGGAAGATCAAAGCCATCACCAGGTTAAGCAAGAAGCGGAGTCGCCAGAGGGGGAGTCCAATTATGACCCGATTGAAGCAGTTCTCAATATGTATGAGGCGCTTCAGGCTAACGATTCTACATTATATTTCCGTCATGCTGACATTCCGAGCGTTCGTATGTCCCCCGCCAAGCTGAAGGTGTTATTCGAAGAGGCTGGCAAGCGCGAAGTGAGACCGGAACGATTCAAGCTTTTTGATAGAGAAGGGCTGGATCGGGAGAGCCGTCAGATGTTAGCTCTTACGTACGGCAGCCAAGCCGAGATTGTGCTGGAAGAGCTTAGTCAGGGCGATCATAACCTGTGGTTTGTGACGGCGTTTACGGATGGACTTAAAGTGGTGGAGCAATCCACGGTCTACCCCGGAGCCTACGAGCTTGGAAGAGAGGCGACAATGGAAGAACTTATCGCGATAGAGATCCAGCATACGGCTGAAGATAGGGCGTTTCTTGCGGCAAAAGCGAAGCAGCCTGTATGGAACCCGGTGCAGACCGTTTCCTTACTGTACCAGGCAGCGCAGGCGGAGGATGCAGAAACCTTTTATGCGATGTCGGGTGGGAGCGAGGGATACTTTTCGGGTCAGTACGCCCGGGACATGGTGGAATATACGGAATGGATGAAGTCTTTTGAAAGCGTGCAGCATATTTCAATCGGATCGGTTCCGCGGGGGAATATGGCCGGGAGTTATAGAGAAGAATATAATGAACGCTTTGGCGACACATGGCAATTCATTGTGGCTTGGAACCCGAAGGATGAAGCAGGCTACCAAGGGACATACTGGATTATGGCGCCTAGCGAAGACGGAATTCAATATGTGGTAAAGCAGACGCTTACCGCCAATCTGGAATCTTTTTTCAAGTGAGGAATGGAATACATACATAGCGAAGACAAATATAGCAGCGCCGCTCATGAAGTGAACGATGACCAAATCGGGTCACAGTTCAAGAGCAGGGCTGCTATATTATCGTCAATGGGCTTGGCTGAATTACGGCTGAAGATTTTGGAGCATATCCATCGTTTCGTTTATTTTAGTGATGGTTTGAACGATGTTGGAATTCTGGAAGTCCGTCACTCCGTTCTGGATTTGATCCATGTAGCCGTTGATGTCAGTCAGCAGCGTGTCATTTAAACCGACCAGCTGTTCATGGATGGTCTGCGCAAAAGCAGGGGCTTCAATGCCGTTAAACTCCGAGATCCGGGTTTTCATCGCTTCGAGTTCCTTGGTCAGCGTTTCCTTGGCATCAGTATTCGTGGCGGCTTGCTGAGCAAGCTCCGGAATAGACTCGGCAAATTGGGATGTTTCATTAATAAACGTGGTGGCTTCTTTTGTATAATCCAAAGAATTGTTCACGCTGTCCACCAAGGAGCAGCCGGAGAGAACTCCCAGTACAAGTGAAATCAACAATAATCTTTTGATCATTCTCATCCTCCTGTCGTCTAAACGCAGTTCTTATACGTTGTATACGTATGGCCAGGAGAATGGTTGTGTTTTTTTCGCGGATTAATATTTCCCCAGCAGCCAGCAAATAAGCTTAATCAAACCCGCCAGGATGCCGCTGGACCATGGGCTTTCGACTGAAGGAGCGGGCTTCTCCGGCTGGATGCCTTTCCCCAGCGAAGTCACGTCAACGGATGAGGAGGGACCGGTATTTCCGCATAGATGGGGCTTGAGCTTTTCCCCGCTTTTGTCGGCGAACACGATATATTCCTTGCCTGTTTCAAAGGATTCCCAGCCATTGGAATAAAGAGTGACGGTAGGGGAATCAGAATCTCCTTTCCACCATTCGGCAATCTGGAATACATAGCTGCTGTTGGATATGTCGTCTTTAGGGTTGGACGATGCCAACGTGCCCCTGAATACCTCGTCCGATGTCTTTAATTCTTCGGTAACCTTTCGAGGCTCCGCGCATGACAATGCGGATGCTGTGGAGTGATCTGCGCCAAGCCATAATCCGATAGAAAGGGAGAGGCTGAGCATGATGAGAAACCCTCTTTTCATATTGGGGTCTCCTTTCGGGATGATTATGTATTTAGACGGAGAGGATTTCGCCATGGTTGCAGTTTGTCGGAAATAAATTCGATGCAAAATGGCTGCGAGGAAGCTTAAGTATCGAATTCTTAGTTTCTGCCAGAAGTGCAAATACCCCGCAAGCCAAAATGGCTGCGGAGCAGGATTGAACCTGGGCTCGTATCGCGGGTGTGGTCGCTGTTTTCACGATAATGGTTCGTAGTCCAGGATAGGAGCGGGAACAGCAGGCCAGATTAGATCTGTCTTGCTTCCAGCCGTTTGGCGATAATCGACAGAAGATAATTCAGCGTGAAGTACAGCAAAGACGCAAAAACAAGGGCGGGAATAACATAGTCATAGCTGGAACCGCTAAGAATTTGTACGTTGCGCATCAGCTCAGGCAGCGAAATGATCACGGCGAGCGATGTGTCTTTAATGAGCGAGATGAACTGGCTCACCATGGGCGGGGACATCCGGCGCAGCGCTAGCGGGAGAATCACGTGCCGCAGTGTCTGCATATAAGAGAGACCCGAGGCCCGGGCCGCTTCGATCTGGCCTTTATCCACCGATACGAGGCCGCTGCGGACAATTTCGGCGATCATGGCTCCTTCAAAAATGCTCAGGCCGACGACGGCCGCCCAGAAAGTGGGAATTCGAATCCCGGTCTGCGGCAGAACCATGCCGATGAAGAAAATGATCAGCAGCAGCGGCAGATTGCGGATTATATCCACCAAAAAGGCCGTTGTCCTCGACAGGAAGGGCGTTTTCGTATATCTCACGGTCCCGAGCACGGTTCCAATGATGAAGCTGAACACAATGGATAAGCCGGCAACCTGCACCGTGATCCAAAAGCCTTGAAGGAGATATCGCAGATTCGGCCAGGAGTACGCACCGATAAAATCCATCTCATGCCACCTCCTGTTTATTAGGCACACTTGCGTTTAATGTCAATTGCTTCTCGCAAAGCGGCGCTCCATATAATGGACGGCCAGGCTAAGCGGTATGGTCAGGAGCAGGTAGAACAGGGCTACAAACGTATAGACGGGAATGCCTTTGAACGTGCTCAGGTTAATCAGATCGGCATAATACATCAGGTCGAGTCCGGCGATAACGCCGAGGACCGAGGAATTCTTGACCAAATTGATCAATTGGTTGCCGATGGCCGGCAGTACGATTTTGATCGCCTGCGGAAGAATGATGTAGCGCATATTCTGGATATAACTCAGCCCGGAGGAGCGGGCCGCCTCCGACTGTCCGGAGGGTACCGCCTGAATCCCCGCACGAATGGCTTCGGCAATGAAAGCAGCCGTATACACCATCAGCCCGAGCGTACCCGAAGTAAACGGGTCAACCGGTATGCCGAGAGAGGGCAGGCCCAGGAAAAAGAAAAAGACAACCACCAGGAGCGGAATGTTGCGGATAAACTCTACATAGATGGTGCCGATGGCTTTCAATATGCGGAATGGGGCAATCCGCAGGATGGCGATCAAGGTGCCCAGCACCAAGCTGCCGATCAATCCAAGCAGGCTGGCGAGAATGGTCTGGCCCAGGCCAGCCATGAATTGATCCCAATGCTCTACCAGAATGTTAAAATCCCACAAGGTCAAAATGCCTCACCTCCAATGGGGGATGATGATCGGGTGGCTGGTCGAAAGAAGCCAGGCAGCTCCGCCCCGCAATAGGGAGGAACCTGAATGGAGCCATGACGTCTTAGGACCGGCCCGACCATTACATGCTTGCGGTTATTCCGGTTTCACGCCCATCCATTGCTCATACAATTTGTCGTATTCACCACTATCCTTCAGCTCCTTCAACAGCTCGTTGACGGTTTTCACAAACTCCGGATTTCCTTTTTTGATGGCCATGCCGTATGGTTCATCCGTAAAATTGCCGCCGACCAGCTCAAAGCTCGGGTCCTGCTGCTGCATGCCGAGGAGGATGGAATTGTCGGTGGTCAGGGCATCCCCCTGTCCCGCCTTGAGTGCGGTGAAGGCGTCCTGATAATTCTCGAATTCGAGAATGACGGCGTCGGGCGCTTTCTCACGAATATTTTGCGCAGAGGTAGAGCCCTTTACCGTGAGCACCTTCGTATCCTTGTTCAAGCTTTCCAGACCCGTGATCGGGCTTCCCTTCTTCACCAGCAGCGATTGGCCGGCTTCAAAATACACATCGCTGAAGTCCACCTGCTCCTTGCGCTCCTCCGTTATGGTCATCGTGGCGATAATGATGTCGATGTCCCCGTTCTTCAGCATGTCGATCCGGGTTTTGGAAGTAACCTCCTTCAGCTCGACCTTGGTCTCGTCACCCAGAATCTTTTTGGCCAGCGCTTTGGCGATGTCGATATCGAAGCCCTCCACATTTCCGGTGGCAGGGTCCTGCAGTCCGAACAGCTTCGTATCATATTTCACGCCAGCTACAAGTTTGCCGCGTTTTTTGATCGCCTCGAGGGTGTCCGTATTGCCGGAACCCCCGCACCCTGATGCAACCAGCATCATCACTAACACCAGAAGGGCCGCACTCCACCTGAAAGGCCTCGTAAATCTTTTCTTCATACACCAGATCCCCCTTAAAGATATGAATTCTCTGAACAAGCAAGCTCTAACGGCGCGTTGTCCGAGCGTGAACTTCTTGTCTCTTGCAGCAGCCACCATGACAATTCTAAAAAGCAAAACGGCAATTCCTTTTCCGCCCCTACGCACCAAGCCCGGGTTAGTGATGCAGCAGGCGGCTCAGGAACGCCCGTGCTCTCTCTTCCCGCGGCTGATTGAAAAAATCGGAGGCGGGTGTATCCTCGATAATCCGGCCTTCGTCCATAAAGACGATTCGATCCGCGGCTTCGCGGGCGAAGCCCATCTCATGGGTAACCACGGCCATGGTCATGCCTTGGTGGGCGAGTGAACGCATGACATCCAGCACTTCGCCGATCATCTCCGGGTCAAGTGCGGACGTTGGTTCATCAAACAGCATGATCTTCGGGTTCATGGTCAATCCGCGGGCAATCGCCACCCGCTGCTGCTGACCACCGGAGAGTTGGGAAGGATAGCTATCCGCTTTGTCCGCAATTCCTACTCGCTGCAGGTACGTCATCGCTTTTTCCGTCGCTTCCGCTTTGGACATCCCCAGCACCTTCATGGGTGCGAGTATGATGTTGTCGATCACCTTTTTGTGCGGATACAGGTTGAAATGCTGGAAGACCATCCCGATATCCCGCCTGAATGTATTGATGTCGATCTTTCGATCATGCAGCTTAACGCCATTCACGACAAGCTCGCCATCCGTAATGCTTTCGAGCCGATTGATACACCGCAGCAGCGTGCTTTTACCGGAGCCGGAAGGTCCAACGATGACAACCACTTCCCCCTGGGAAATGGTTAGGTCGATTTCTTTCAGAACATGGAAGGTTCCGAAAAATTTGTTGACGCGGCTAAATTCAATCAGTAGAAATCCCCTCCTATTCACTTCGAATTGAACGCTTGCATGCATGTAAGCTTGTGACCTGTCTTGGTGCCAGGCCCTTTTTACACTGGTATGGCAAAGGGAGCTTGTTCCATGCCACTTTTAGGAAAATTTAGTATCCAAGCGGTGGGGAGTGAGATATAATAGGGTGCGTATTCATATGAAGGAGGCCACATGGATAAACGTGCAAAAATAACTGAAATCGACCTGGTTCGGGGCTTTGCGATGATGGGCGTGCTCATGGTGCATGCGACATCGTTCGCCACAGTTCAGATGCGCGGGGACGATTTTTTTGGCTTGTATAACTTCCTGAACATATTCTCGAAGGTTGGAACGACAACTTTCATATTTCTGAGCAGCTTTGTGCTGTTCTATAACTATTATCACCGCCCGTTCAAAGGCCGTGACTTGGCAAGGTTCTTCAAGAACCGGCTGATGTATATTCTGGTGCCGTATGTGCTGTTCTCGGTTTTGTTCTTTACGGTGGCTTGGTATCATCGCGGGGGCGAGCCCGATCTGGCGGCAATGCTGGAGAGCTTCTGGCCCAAGCTGGCGACGGGGAAATCCTACACGCATTTATATTTCATCTTCATTAACATCCAGTTCTATCTGCTGTTCCCGCTCGTGCTGATGCTACTGAAGCGATTCCGCGGCTTCGCGGCGGTCTGCGTGCTGGTCGGCATTGTACTGCAGTGGGTGTTCTATATGGGCAATGATGCCTGGTGGGACGTAACGAACCGGAACAGCTGGTCGCTGTCGTTTCTGTCGTATTATTTTCTCGGGGCATGGATCGGCATTTATTATGACCGGGTCAAGGATTGGCTGACTTCAGCGCAGCATGCCGCAAGACCGGCCCTGCGCAAGCTGGGCTGGGTCGCGCTCTGGGCGATATGGCTGGGCGCCGCCCTGGTGCATATCGGCCTGCGATACAATCAGCGGCTGCTAGGGACGGAATATCACCCGCTGCTCTACGATGCTTTCTGGAATGTGCATACGTTAACCACTGCCCTGGTCATGCTCCAGGTCGCGCTGGTTTTCGGAAATAAGAGGGTATGGTGGTTGAACGGATTCAGACGGCTTGGGGTGTATTCCTTCGGCGTTTATCTGGTGCATCCGCTAGTCCTGCTCTTCTACCGGGACTTTCCTCCGCAGACGGAGAATTCCTGGCTGATGCTGGCTTGGTATGCCGGCGGGTTTGTCAGCGCACTGGCGGTTTCGTATGTGGTGGTCTACAGCATTAGCCGTCTCGGGGGCTGGACCTGGATCTTCTTCGGCAAACTGCCGGGCAGCTTGCGGACGGGAAGATCACCAAATCCTCCTGTTCCGGCTCAGCCGGTTACGGAGGCATCATCGTAAGTTCGATAAGTGGAAAAGGCGCAATCTTCGCAAAGAGGAGAGCGCCTTTTCTTTTTGCCCAAGTGGCGATATTTCAGAATGATTCCCTGATTTTCGGAATGAGGCTTATCATCTGGGATGTCATGCTATATTTGGTTTGATACTCGGTCTGTGGGTGGTACGAAGACGTTGCTAAGTACAGGTCAATTACATTCGTTACAGACATGAAAAGCGAGGGAGTGCCAATATGAAGGATAGCAGAGATTCCTTAGTAAGCGGTTTCATAAAGGCGGACGGCAAACGCATAGTTAATGGAGATGGTCAGGAAATTCTGCTGCAGGGAGTCGGGCTTGGCAGCTGGCTGCTGCCGGAAGGGTACATGTGGAAGATGCCGGAGCAAGGAGACCGACCTCGGCGCATCGAAGGCATGGTTAGGGACCTGATCGGTGAGGAAAAGGCGGCGGCTTTTTGGGAAGCCTATTATGAGCGTTATATCGCGGAAGCCGATATCCGGCAGATCGCTGCCGAGGGCTTTAACTCCATCCGGGTGCCGATCAATGCCAGGTTTATGATGGCGGAAGGACAGCAGCCGCCTTTTGTATATCACGAAGGCCATTTGAAGCTCATCGATCGGGTGATCGATTGGTGCAGGACGTATTCGCTGTATGTTATTCTGGATTTGCATGGCGCGCCAGGCGGACAGACTGGCGCGAATATCGATGATTCCGAGCGGGATTTGCCGGAGCTGTTCACAGATCGGCTGAATGTGGAGCGAACCGTGGCGCTGTGGCGTATGCTGGCAGAACGCTATAAAGACGAGTGGATCGTGGCCGGTTACGACCTGCTTAACGAGCCGCTGCCTGACTGGTTCAGCGAGTATCATGATCGGGTGATGCCACTGTATAAGGAAATCACTGCGGCTATACGCGAAGTGGACAAGCGCCATATGATCATTTTGGAAGGTGTCCACTGGTCAACGGACTGGAGCATTTTCGACGAGAAATTTGACGATAACCTGATGCTGCAGTTCCATAAGTACTGGAATAATCCCGACACGGAGAGCATTCAGAAGTATCTGGATCTTCGCGAAGAATGGAATGTGCCGATCTTCATGGGTGAAGGCGGCGAGAACAACCCGCAGTGGTATACGGGCGCATTCCGGATGTTCGAGGATCATAACATATCCTGGAACTTCTGGACCTGGAAGAAGATGAACACTCAAAACTCGCCGTTCTCGATCCGCATGCCGGAAGGCTGGGAGAAGCTGACGGGTTACCTGGAAGGCGGAGAGAAGCCCTCTTCAGCCGAAGCGGAAGCGATTCTGGGCGAATATCTGGATCATCTTCCACTGGCAGCTTGCGATGTTTATCCGAACGTATCCCGGTCACTGCTGCGCCGGCTACCTATTCAGATTCCGGCAGAGTTTTACGGATATCGGGGTGAGGGTGTCTCTTATCATATTGAGATGAAGGCCAGTCAGGATATCGGGTTCCGGGTTCATGACGGTGTTCCGATGCGGATGATGACGGGCAAGGTGGAGAAACCAAGCTACGCCCCGGAAGGCGGCAAGCCATGGATAGAGGATAACCTGGTATGCGTGCAGCTCCGGGAGGGAGATTGGCTCGCTTATGATGCGAATTGCGCTTCCGCAGACGTTTTTCATCTGGACATTCGGGGACGGATTCCCGAGGGAACGGTGGATATGATGCTCCAGATCGGGGATCGGGAGCCTGAGCTTATCTCCTTGTCGGACTCTGGCGAAGGACAGTGGCGCATCCATAGGGTGGCTGAGAATATGCCGATTGTGGAAGGCCCTGTGGATCTGGTGTTCATGGTGAATAAGGGCCGAATCGAGCTGGATTGGCTGGAATTTACCGAAGCGCGTTTAAATTTATAAGTTGAAGGGGAGATGGCACTGTGACGGAACAGGCCGCAATATCGGAAGGGCTTTACCAATGGCTGGATGGAAGTAATCTGGAATCGAAACAGCACGAAGCGATGATGCTATTGAGCGCAACGGAAGATGGATGGCCGCATACGGCCATGCTCAGTGTGGGGGAGGTTTTGGCCTTAGACCGGAACCGGATTCGACTTGCGTTATGGCAGGGGACGGCTACGACTGGCAATCTTCTTCGGTCCGGACAGGGTACGTTGGTGGCGATTCATGATGGAGCGGCCCATTATGTTCGGCTGCGTCTTCAAGGGCTTCCCGATCTGCCGGATGCCCGGCATCCGCTGCAGCGTTTTGAGGCCGAGGTAGTGGCTGTTCGCGAGGATATCGCGAAGTATGCGGATATTAAATCGGCCGTGAAGTTTCAGCTGCACGACCCGGATGAAGTCTTGCAGCGCTGGAAGGAAACGCTGGAGGAATTGCGAAAGTAAACGTTTACGGCGTGAAAAACCTGCTCAAGATCTAGCTCCCGGCATATGCCGGGAGTTGTATATGCCTACTCATGCCTAATCGGAATGATGCCGAAGAAAATAACTTTAATATTTCCGCAGAATCTTTTGCATTGGTATTTGCTATCGGCAGTAAAATGTGTTAAGATATGAATATCGAAATCGACCTGAATTCACATATTGTAGAGGGTTGTCATTTCTGGTAACCTTGTGCAATATGTGAATTTTTTTATTCCGTCTGCGAAGAAAAAAGGTCATGTAAATATATATCAAGGAGGATTCCCCCATGCAAACAGGAACTGTTAAATGGTTTAATGCTGAAAAGGGCTTTGGTTTCATCGAAGTTGAAGGCGGTAACGATGTATTCGTTCACTTCAGCGCGATCCAAGGCGACGGCTTCAAAACGCTTGACGAAGGCCAACGCGTTGAATTCAACATTGTTGAAGGAAACCGTGGACCACAAGCTGAGAACGTTGTTAAATTGTAATTACAATTGAAGACTGCCCTTAATGTGTGACATTAAGGGCAGTTTTCTTTTATACGGCGTTTCTATTTTCTAAGACGAGAATAAGGAGGAGCGTTCATGTATTCGCGTAAAAACTCGATGGAGAGTATTCCTGAAGAAATAACAGAAGTATGGGCATGCACGAAGGAAGACTGCAAAGGGTGGATGCGGGACGATTTTGCGTTCGACACGGAACCAGTATGCCATTTGTGTCAATCCCCTATGGTCAAAGAAACGAGAAGCCTGCCGCAGCTAGTTAATACCAATAAACAACAGAAATCTCTGGCTAAGGGGATTCAGATCGAGCGCAAATAGCAGCTAATACCTAGAGAAAGCGCTGGGCAAACACAAATTCTTCTTGAAGCTACCTTCGGATTTTATGGTAAATCCGTCTATTTCTGTTTCATTGGAAGGAGAATGGTTAGTAATATGTGTACCCTTTCATTCTCATTCAGAATGATTTACAGCATAAGGGACGCAAAATTCAAAGGAGTGAAATGTATTGAACACGCAAACCGAGGTACTGAAGCGAAACATTGACAACATGATCAGCCAGGATAACCAAGGCGGCTTGAACGATCAGGAGAAATTCATCATGCAAAAGCTGATGCGTGAGAAATACCAACAGGAACACGAAAGCAAACAGGAACAACGTGAGGAAGACAAAGGGGAATAACTGGGGAACCGTTTGATATACTTGAGGATAAACGATAAACGCCGCCGCGACGATCCGAGGGATCGCTTGTGGCGAACAATCGTTAACAAGAGGGAAGGCATGAATGGCAGCTATGGAGGCTGCTGTTCATGCCTTTTTTTGTGCCTGGAATGAGCACAGGGCACAATATTTCGTTTTTAGGATGCATTTTTTCGTAAATGCCGGAGCCTACCCGAAAAATGAGCCCCTTGAAACGAAATCTGAAACCTTTCGTGTAGAGAAAGGACGATCTACAATATAAACATAGAGAATGTAAAGGTTTTCAAAATGATAGGATCAACCTGGAGGTCATAACCATGCAAAATCAACTTCATGCCGATGTTTCCGAAACCGGTGTCGGTCCCTCAATGGAGCCTTCTGTACAGAAGAAGCTTGACAGAAAAAGATGGCTCAGAAAGCTCTACGGCCAACGACATCTCCAAATAATGGCGCTGCTCGGCGTTGCGTGGATGATCATCTTTAACTACATTCCGATGTACGGTGTCATCATTGCATTTAAAGAATTCAATATCGTGAAGTCCATCGGAGAAGCTCCATGGGTTGGACTTGAGCATTTCAAGGAGTTTTTCTCAGACGAGGACTTTACGAACGTGATGCGGAACACGCTCGGGATCAGCTTGCTGAAGCTGTTTATCGGATTTCCGCTTCCGATCATTTTTGCACTCTTTCTGAACGAGATCCGGTCCGTTCGCTACAAGAGGACCATTCAGACGATTTCTTATTTGCCGCACTTCTTGTCATGGGTCATTCTGGGCGGCATTCTGATGACCTGGCTTGCGGATATCGGGATTATCAACAATATTTTGCTGGCCCTGCATATGATCGATGAGCCGATCACCTATCTGGCCGAACCGAAATACTTCTGGGGAATTATTATTACTTCGGATATATGGAAGGAGCTTGGGTGGTCCGCGATTATCTATCTGGCGGCCATAGCCAGCATTTCGCCTGAAATGTATGAGGCGTCGACGATTGATGGCGCAGGTCGGTTTCAGAAGATGTGGTACATCACCCTTCCCAGTATCAAATCGACCATATCCATCCTCTTTATTCTTGCGGTTGGTGGTGTGCTGAACTCCAACTTCGATCAGATTTTGGTGCTCCGAAACACGCTGAACGAAAGCGCGAGCAACGTCATCGATATTTTCGTGTACCACACTGGGATGCAGAACGGACGATACTCCTACGCGCAAGCCGTTGCATTGTTCAAGTCCGTCATTGCGATTATCCTGCTGCTGATCGCAAACAAGGTGACCAAAAAACTGAACGACACATCACTATTCTAGCGAGACCAGCAAGAAGGGAGACGAATAATCCATGTTTAAACGCAGAACCAAAGGCGAAGCCTTCTTCGATATATTCAACAATTTCGGCATGCTGATCGTATGCTTTCTGACAATCTACCCGATCTGGTACGTGCTGGTGAATGCCTTCAATGACGGGCAGGACGCCATGCGCGGAGGAATCTACTGGTGGCCGCGGATGTTCAGCCTCGAGAACTTCAGTGCGGTGTTCCAGAGCTCCGGTATTATGACGGCGATGGGCATTACCATAGCCAAAACGGTGATCGGCGTGTTCATTCACGTCCTCTTCACCGCCATGGTCGCTTATGCATTTTCGCGGAAGGGTCTGATCGGCGGTAAATTCTATATTTTGCTCGGAACGATAACGATGTTTTTCGGTGGTGGACTGATTCCTACCTATCTGTTGATCAAGGATTTGAATATGCTCGACAGCTTCCTGGTATACATTATTCCGTTTATGTTCAGTTTCTTCGATCTCATCATCTTCATGACCTTCTTCAGGGAAATTCCGGACGGTCTGGAGGAAGCGGCAAAGATTGACGGGGCCAATGATTGGTCGATCTTCCTACGGGTGGTGCTGCCGGTATCGATGCCGGTTATCGCGACAATCGCATTGTTTCATGGGGTGTTCCAGTGGAATGACTATTTCACCGGCGTCATCTACATCAACAATACGGATTTGCAGCCGATCCAGACGTACCTGTATAAAGTCGTCGCACAATCCAGCTCCAATCAGATGATGGCTCAGGTTCCGGGCGGGGTTGCCAAGACGGTCACCTCCCAATCGATCAAAATGGCGACCATGGTCGTAACGACGGCGCCGATCGTCTTCGTCTATCCGTTTCTGCAGCGGTACTTTGTCAAAGGGATGATGATCGGCTCCATTAAAGGTTAATTCTCGGTCTCTGATCATGCAGCTTCCCTCTCTCGGGGACACGGGGGAGGGGAGATTCTTACAGGTAGCTTCTCTTGCCTAATTTGGCGGGAGTTCTATATAATCATATTTTTAAATAAGAAAAGGGGTAAACACATGAGCAAGATGCTTAAGCCAAAGAGCCTTCTGTTGTTGATGTTCGCACTGGTCATGGCCTTTACAACAGCATGCTCGTCCGGCGGTGATAATAGCGGCGCGTCGGAAAAAGAAAAAGAGGAAGAAAAGCCGGCAGAAGAAGTGAAATTGACTCAGGATCAGCCGGGATGGGAAGTTGACACCTCCCCAATTACATTTGACTGGTACATCAACTTTGCCTGGTTCCCGAACAAATGGGGCGAGGACATTACTTCCCAATACGTAACTAAAAAGACGGGGGTTAATCTTAACCTGATCGTACCGGCTGGAAACGAAGCTGAGAAGATGAATACGATGATCGCTTCTGGTACATTGCCAGATTTTATTACGCTAGGGTGGTATGAAGACGCTGTCAAAAAGATGATTGAAGGCGATCTGGTCCTGCCGCTGAACGAATTGGCTGATCAATATGATCCGTACTTCTATAAGGTGACGGACCCTGCGAAAGTGTCATGGTACACCAAGGATGATGGTAACATTTACGGTTATCCGAATGCTTCCTCATCACCGAAGGACTATGAGAAGTTTGGCGACAACATCACATCGAACCAAACGTTCTTGGTACGTAAAGACATGTATGAGGCGCTGGGAAGCCCGAATATGCGCACACCGGAAGGTTTCCTGAAAGCGCTTGAGGACGCCAAGAAAATGTTCCCGGATGTGAACGGGCAGCCGCTCATTCCGTTTGGATTGCATGATTTTCATGAAAAAGGAAACAGCTCTTTGGAGGGTTACCTGCAGAACTTCCTTGCCATTCCACAAGATAAAGACGGGAAATTGAATGACCGTACAACAGATCCGGAATATGTAAAATGGTTGAAAACGTTACGTCTTGCTAATGAAAAGGGATTGATGTCTAAGGATATTTTCGTGGATAAACGTCCTCAGATGGAAGAAAAAATTGCCCAGGGCCGTTATTTCGCGATGCTGTATCAACGCAGTGATATGTCGAACCAACAGAACGCCCTGTATGCAAACGATCCGAATTCCGTTTACATCGCGGTGGACGGACCGGCTAACACCAATCTGGATCAGCCGACGCTGTCGGGTCCTTCGATCTCCGGCTGGACGGTAACCCTGATCTCCAAAAACGTAAAAGATAAAGCGCGTGCCATTCGCTTCCTGGATTACCTGATTTCCGAAGAAGGTCAGCGGGATACCTACCTTGGCGAGAAAGGCGTAACATGGGATACGATTGACGGCAAAGATCAATTCCTGCCTGAGGTTGCAGAGCTGCTGAACAGCGACCGCGGAGCATTCGACAAGAAGTATGGAGCATCCCATACCTTCTGGATGATGATGGATAACAACGTTACGCAGCCTTGGGCGCCTCCGGCCGTGGAACCGTTCAAGCAGATGGAAGACTGGACACGTGGAAAGACCGAGAGCTTCTCACAATTCGATCAACTGGATCCGGATGCAAGCTCCGAGGAAGGCATCATTAACGACAAGGTATTGAACGAGTGGGGTAAAATCCTGCCGAAGCTGATCTTTGCCAAAACAGATGCCGAGTTCGATCAAATCTGGAATGATTACCAAGCGAAGCGTGAATCGCTGGGATTTGCGAAAGTGCAGGAATACAGACAGAAAGAATACGAAGAGAACGTGAAGAAGCTTGAGGAATTCTTGAAGTAAGGATGATCCGCTCAGGCGGATGAACAAAATGAAGACTCAAGGTACCCTATTATCGATTTTGTCGAAATAGGGTGCCTTTTGTCGCATCACGAGCTAATATAGGAGGGAATCCGATCGGCTGATGCCGCCTTACCATTATGGCTCGGCTGCAGTCATACATAGAAAACGGGAAGTGACAGTCATGATGACACGAATAAGATCGCTCATTCAATCGTTTACTTATTGGTTTGGCCGCAGGTCGATGCAGAGTCGTTTGGTTGCTGCGTATATCTTGATTTTGCTCATTCCGAGCATTATCGTATCGAACTATTTTTTCAAGCAGATCCGCGATACCTATATCAGCGATGCGCTCAACCAGAACTCGTTCCTGTTAGAAATTGAGAAGATGAACATGCTGAACCAGATTGAGGCGATTGAGATGGCCGCACAGCTGGCAATTTCGGATGACGGCATCAAGGATTATCTCCGGATCAAAGAAGATCCCGAGCCAGCGTGGTTAATCGATTTGGCTTGGGGGCCCTTCAAGGATATCCAACGGATCCAAACCAATAATCCGAATATCACGCACCTTCGGTTATATACGAATAATTCGAACGTAACGGAAATGTGGCCGATCATTTTCCAGGAGAAACGGATCGCAAGCGAGCCCTGGTTCCCTAAAGTCAAGGATTTGGATGGCGGAGAGCTATGGGTGTTCAACCACAGCGATCCCGATATTCTGCAGCGTTACGCTGCAGATGCCTCCGAGGAGCTGCCGAAGGTGTCCTTGATTCGCCAAGTCCATAGCGGGAGTTACCGTGGCGTGATCCAGGTGGATATGCTGCTCAAGCACTTTGCTCCGAAGACCTTTGCCGGTATCGTGGATGACAGCTCGCAGATGGCCATTGTCGATCAGGAAGGACGGCTGTTCATGGACAGAAGCCAATCGTTTATGACCAGTCACGAGGGACTCCGAGATGAGGTGGCGATCCAATTCGCCAATCTGAAGCAGCAGGCGGGTGACTTTGAGGAAAGAGTACATGCCCGGTTCAGTTTAAACGGTTCCTCGTTCTTGCTGATTGCGACACCGATGGAACGGCTTCATGCCCATGTGCTGAATGTCGTTTCACTGGAAGGGGCGCTAAGTAACGTATCCAAAGCCCAGGGGCAGATTATCGCGGCGAACATCGTATTGATTTTTCTGCTGTCGATCATTACGTATTATCTGAATTCCATTATCCTGAAGAGTTTACGCCGTTTAACGGAGACGATGAAGAGAGTCCGCAAGGGTGAAGTGACCGCGACGATTGCCATCCAGGGCGGCGGCGAGGTGGGAGAGCTGGCGCATCATTTTAACAAATTGATCCGCACCATCAATGAACTGATTGCCCAGGGTGTACGCAAGCAAGCGGTGACCAAAGAAGCGGAGCTGCGAACGCTGCACAGCCAGATTGACTCTCATTTCCTATACAATACGCTGGAAAATATAAAGATGCTGGCCGAAATCGAGGGGCAGCGGACAATTTCAGACGCGCTGACCTCCCTTGGCGGGATGATGCGCTATAATTTCAAATGGTCGGGGGAGTACGTCAAACTGAAGGATGAAATTCGCCATATTCGCAATTATATTGATGTCATGAATATCCGGTTTGATGAGCCGATCCGGCTTGAACTTAACATTCCGTCCGAATTCATGGAGCTCGAGGTATTGAAAATGTCACTGCAGCCCATCGTGGAAAATGCCGTCAAGCATGCCTGGCCCGAGTTCCCGGATCAGGAGAAGAGGATCAAGATCGATGCTATTGCCTGGGAAGAAAACCGGATCACGATTAACGTCACGGATAACGGCATCGGGATGGAGCCTTATCGGCTGGGCAGGCTGAGCGAGATTCTGCGAACGGCGGACAACGAGGAACTCCCCTCCGTAGATTACGGGCGAGGTGGAGTGCAGGCTGGAGGAATCGGACTTCGGAATGTGCACCAGCGAATTCGGTTGTTCTACGGGAATGAATATGGAATCGAAGTGAAGAGTGAAGAGGGAAAGTTCACGCAGGTGACCATGACATTCCCTAAGGTTCTGTTAACAGGAGGAGGCAGTGGACATGAGAAGTCTGATGATCGTGGATGATGAGAAGAATATCCGGTATGGACTGAAAACGATGATTGAACGGGAATTCCCGGATCAGTACGAGATCCGCTTGGCTGCCCAGGGGCAGGAAGCGCTGGATTCTTTCCGCGAAGAACCGGCCAATATCGTCATTACAGACATCCGGATGCCGATCATGGACGGGATACGCCTCATTGAGGCACTCGCTGAAGTGGAAGAAACACTGGGGGTTAAACCCGTCGTTCTGATCCTGAGCGGATATGACGATTTTGAGTATGCGAAGGCGGCGATCCGCTACCAGGTGAAGGAGTACCTGCTTAAGCCAATTCGACGGGATGAGCTGTTCGCTGCTCTCCGAAAGACAGAAGAAGCCTTGATCCGGCAAGCGGAAGTGCACAACCAGGTGGCCGCCAGTGAAGTATATCTTCAGCAGCTGCAGACTCATCGGCTGAAGGAGCTGCTGGAGCTGCCCCAAGGGATGGACATGGAGTCTGCCGCGAACGAAATCGGGTTTGAATCATTCGTGAAGCCATTCCGGGTAGCGGTGATGAAATACAAGTACGAAGACGGCAATTCCATGAATAAGGATGAGCTGAAGCAATTGATTGATAACATGAGGGCTTCAGTGGAAGGACGGATCAACGCTTGCTTTCTGGACAGCAAGGGGAGGGTCGTGCTCATCGGCAGTCCGGACGGACAATTCGAGAAGCTGGCACGGCAGTTTACCGAGCGGGAGATGGACGGGCTCTTCGTTGGCATTAGCCGGGAAGGCTTCCGGATCGAAGATATCCGCATCTGTTACATTCAGGCGCTGACCGCTCTGAGCTATACATTCATCCATCCCAACGTCAAGCTGATGAGCCATGATGATATTCAGGGAGAACTGCGAACATATCCGGTGCCGGAAGAGAGCATCCGCAAGCTGGGCAACATGCTCGGCACGGAGCGGGAGCGGGAAATCCAGGCGCTGCTGCTGGATATTTTTCATATCGGGGATATGCCGCATGTGGCCATCGATTATTTGGAGTTTGTCAGCAAGCGGATCAATGAGCAGGTGCTGGATGAGGTGTTCCGCGTGTACGGGGAATCCATGGTGGAAGTGTTGAAGCTGTACCGAAAGGTAGGGACGATGGACAATTACCGTCACTTTCACACCTATTTCAGAAATCTGGAGCATTTGCTGCTGCACGTGAATGAATATGTTAAAGGGATTCGTTCCGCCCACAGTGAGCATTCCGAGATCAAGGCAGCGGTGAGTTACATGGAGGAGAATTATCACAGGCCGCTGAACATGGCGATGGTCAGCAATTATGTGTCTTTGAATTATTCTTATTTCAGTGAAGCGTTCAAGGCCCATACGGGGGAGAACTTTGTGGTATATCTTAAGAAGCTGCGGATTACGAAGGCCAAGGACCTGCTACAGGACGGTGCCATGAAGCTTGCTGACATTGGCAAAGCGGTCGGCTTCGAGAACACCAAGCAATTCTCGCGCGTATTCAAAGAGCTGGAAGGGATCTCGCCGCATGAATACCGGATCAAGGTACAAACAGGTGCGGGATTGCAGCAGGAATAGTCCGGCTAACGTTTTGGCATGGTCCCGCCGCATATCTTGAATTGGCGGGATCGATTTTATTTTTTGCGCTGGCGACGATAGATCGCATCTCGTTTTATCCTTAATATGGTAAAATAGAAAAGTCGGAGGTGCGTTATGTCGAATTCAGCGAAATGGATCTGGGTATGGATGGTAGCATTGGTGCTGGTATGCACCGTGTTTCTGATTGAACATCAGAAGAAGATCGAACAGGGGACGAAAATGACCTTGCAAAGCATATTGGGCACATCTCTATTTCAAATATGGAGTCATTACACCGACATTCTGGAGTTGAAGTCCATGCCCCTTCATGAAGCGCGCCTTGCAGAAGTACGGCTGAAGCTGGCAGCTATCGAGGCGTATTCCAAGACAGCGGATGAAGCCGTCCGTTCTCAGCTGCTTAACCCCATCGCTGCAAAGTTCCTGGCTCTGTCTGACAGCATAAGGGAGAGTTATGTGGAGAACGGGCGCTTCTCGGACGAAGATATCGAGAAATACGCGATTATTATGCGGGATTCGGAAGCACTGATTCCTCTGATGTACAAGGTCTATTACGTTTCGGAAACGGTTGAGGGGGGCGAAGTCAACCTGGACATCTCCGATTACGGCGAATTGGTAGCGCTTAACAACCGGTTAAAGCAGGATCTGGATGGTTTTACTACGAAGAAGTAATTTAGTGAATCCAAGGATCCAGAGAAGAACGATATGGATGACAGAAAAAAAAGACACCGGATCGGCTTTCCTGGGACATGCCTGGAATTCGCGATCGGGTGTCTTTCCTATATGCAGGATTATGTAATCCCTATGATATTGTTTATTGAGCTGCGGTCTCTAATGTGGACAGCGTCATTTCCATTTTTCGGGTGATTTCTTTCTGCCATTTCACATCTCCAAGCTGGATCGCGAGGTTCAGCAGGTCCAGATAATCATCGATTTGCAGAGAACAGCGGCGGGAAGTCGTCTTCATAAGTCAATCGGCTCTCCTTTATATATAAACTCTCCAAGCGAAGCGTGTAGGAACTCAAACGTCCATTCTCAACACATTCTCACTTGTCCGGTAATGATAATCATTATCATATGGCTAATTCTCATTATAGAGAGTTCCCGCACAGGTTGCAAGTCACTTTCTTAGATTTTTGCGTAAAAGTGAATTAATTCATAAAGAACCGCTGCCTGTATTTACGCGGCGAGATCCCTTCCTGCTTCGAGAAACAGGAGGTAAAGTACGCTGCATGATTGAAACCGACCTCTTCAGCGACCCGGCTGATGCTGAAGTCCGTCTGCATGAGGAGCATTTTGGCCTGCTCGATCCGGTAGCGCTGCAAATATTCAACAGGCGAACAGCCGAATTCCTTCTGCATGCACCGTGCGATATAAACAGGGTGGAAGTTAATGCGTTCGCCCAGCTCCTGTACCTTGAACTCTTCACGGTAATGCTTCCGCAGATACGCCGCGGCCCGCTCGGCACAAGCAGAGGAAGGGGAGGACACCGGTGTATTCAGTGCGGCGGCCAGCTGTTCGATGAGCTCTTGGAACACCACCTGCTGCCGCCATAGAAATTTGGCCTGGTGACCGTACTGAACGAGCGAAGACATGGTAGCCAGGAGCTCCAGGGCCTTTTCCGGTTGAGGAAGGGTGCCAAATTGGGGGATATTAACGGAAAAATAGTTCGGCGTCATCGCCTTCAGCTCCGGAGCCTCTTCTCTTCTAGGCGTTTGGCAGGCCTCGTCCGCATGCCACTCCCCGGAGGTTTGGAAATGAAGCCAGTAATAATCGGTCTCCACCGTGCATCCCTTCGTGCCGAAATGATGTGTATCGGGACGCAGGATGAGGAACATGCCGGGTTCGATTTCATAAGGAATGCCATTCTCCGTGACATGGAGCTCCCCCTTCATGACCACGAGCAGGTCAAAGATACCGATGTTTTTACGGTTGGGATGTCCGCTATGAATAGGAGCGCGGGTGAGCCCGCTATTGATGTATTCCGGCAGCGGCGGAACGGTAAAATTCAGGATTGTCATAAGAAAGCCCTTTCGTGATTCCCGAGGTTTGAATTTTGATAGTTTTCGTTCGGAAAATGATATTATAACTCCAGTATACCATCTATAATTTGAGAAGGTTAGAGACCGTTTCATCATGAATTGTGTTTAACCCTTACATCATGGGTGGAGGTTGGAATGTTGGATAAAAACACAAACAAATTTACATTATGGGTTCTCGCATGGCCCATATTCATCGAGCTGTTCCTGCAGTTTTTGCTGGGAGCGGTGGATACATTGATGGTCAGCCGGATTTCCGATGATGCGGTTGCGGTGGTTGGTTTCTCCAATCAGCTGTTTCAGGCGATGACAACGTTGTTCATGACGGTTGCCAGCGGTGCCGGCATTCTCATCGCTCAGAAGATCGGTTCGCATCGGACGGGCGATGCCCGAACGATCGGCATCATGGCGGTGAGTGTCACCACAATCATCGGATTGGTGTGCAGCGGGATATTGTTTGCGATGCCGGAGGCGATCGCTTCGGTCCTCCAGCTGCCGGATCATCTGCTTCCGCTTGCCGGAACGTATATCTCCATTGTCGGCGGCGGGATGGTGCTGATTGCCATGATGGCTACGATGAGCACGGTCATCCGGAATACCGGCAATACGCGTGCACCGATGTATGTCGCGATCGGAATGAATATCATTCACGTTGTTATGAACTATGGGTTTATTTTCGGCGCTTTCGGGTTCCCGCAGTGGGGACTTACCGGTGTCGCGATCTCGACGGTGGTCAGCCGGCTGCTCGCTGTGTTCTTACTGCTGTATATATTCCTTCGTTCATTTGAATATCGGATCAAATGGAAGGAATTCCGCGTGTTCAACCGTCCGCTGTTCGGCGAAATTCTGAAAATTGGATGGCCGCTCGGCATCAATATGTCTTGCTGGGTGTTCACGCAGCTGATCATCTATTCCTTTATTGCAACGCTGGGCGCTGCCGAGCTGGCTGCGCGCACGTATATGAATACACTGGAATCCTTCTGCTTCTTGCTGGGCTCTTCGATTGCGATGGCTGCCCAGATTCAGATCGCGCATCTATTCGGCGCGGGCCGGATCAAGGAGGCTTATCGGAGCGCGTATCGCGCGCTGGGCGTCGGGGCTGTTTATGTTGTAGTCAATGCCTTCCTTCTGTATGTGTTCGGGAAGCAGCTGCTGGGGCTGTTTACGGACGATAAGACCATCATTGCGATCGGTGCATCGCTCCTGGGCATGAATCTGATTCTCCAGCCTGGCAAAATGCTCAACATGGCCCTCGGCAACTCGCTCAACGCCGTCGGAGACACCAGGTTTACCATGTACATTTCCCTCGGCTCGATGTGGCTGGTCGCCACCGTGCTCTCATATATACTCGGTATTCATATGGGGTGGGGGCTCATCGGCATATACTCCTGCATGATTGCCGATGAGTATTTGCGGGGTGTGCTGTCCTTCTTCCGCTGGCGTGGGCAGAAGCACTTGAGAAAGGCAGAACAAGCAGAGCCGGTGGGCCATCAGGGGCCGTCAATGGAACCGATACCGGCGCAAGCATAATGGCGGGTTATGATATGTAAAAGGATACTTCGGCCGTGCGGCATCGGGGTATCCTTTTTTTTGCCATACTATAAAAATAACGCATTCGAAAACTTTTCACCCTCATGGCGGGGTATTGTAAGTGATTGGCTAAGTGAAAGGAGGAAAGCACGGTTTGGTACACGACCTTATACAACGACTAAAGACGGAATACAGTGACGAATGCTTCGAAGAACTTTACCGGTTATACGCGGATCGGGCGATTCGAACGGCTACCGCAGTAACCGGAAGTCCGGCAAGCGCTGCTGACGTGGTCCAGGAAACGTTCATCCGGGTTTACCGAAACCTCGGTGCCTATGATGGAAGCAAACCCTTTGACCCGTGGTTCAACCGGATTCTCTATAACGAATGCAATCGGTATTTGAAGAAACATGCGAGAGTGGTGCCTTCCGAGATTTCGGAGGAGAGGGACCTTCCCTCGGAAACCGACACCTACGATTTTGACCGGCATGGCGAGGTATATGAGATGGTACAGCGGCTGGATGACCAGCACCGGATTCCCGTGATCTTGAAATATTTAAATGATTTTGCCGAGAAGGATATTGCGGACATGATGGAACTGAACGTCAACACAGTGAAGTCCAGATTGTTCAAAGCCCGAAAGAAGTTGAAGGAATGGATACTGCAGAATAGGGGAGGGAATCAGCATGGCACGTGATCCATTGGATCAAGAGATTACAGACGGCCTGAAAAAGGGTACGGATGACGCGATGCGACATAAGGACGAGATTTGGATGGCGATTAAAGAGCGGATTCATAGCGAGCAAGCCCAGCGGCCTGCGAAATCGGAGACTCCCTTCGCGCCGCGGGAATCGAAAGGGCGCCGCCGTTCGGGACGAAGAACGGCAGGATGGATTGCGGGAACCGCCGCTGCGGCAGCCATCGTGCTGACCGTCAGCTTCCAGACGGCACCGGTTCAGGCGTTTATTGATCAGGTGAAGGAATGGTTTGCTCCCCAGAAAACGGTTGAGCAGGAGCTTGAAGGTACACCGGAAACGAGCGTAGATTCCTTGCATGAGGGTGCGGATTACGTTATTTACATTGACGAGAGCCGGTTTAAGATGGTTCACGAATCGGGCGTGGACCGCATTGAATTGAAGGAGAAGCCGACGGATGACCGCTATCCGGAAGTGTTCATGGAAATTTCGCAGGAGGGCATCGATCCGAAGACCGCTGCAGAGCAGATCCAAGCTGAGCTGCAAGCGTATCCGAAGGTCGAGGCGAATCTGGTGGATGAACCGATTCAAGGCTGGGAGGTGCGTGCGATAGGCGGTACCGGCGGCAAAGAGTGGGACGATCCGGTGATACGATATTATGTGTTCGATAACGGGCAGGGCGGCAGCTTTGTCGTCAAGCAGCAGTATTTCCTTGAGGCCTCCGAGGGCTTCGGTGTGCGTTTCCATAACATGATGAAAGAATTTCATATTACGACCAATACAAATGCAGAGTCTGACAGTAAGTAGATAGCTTCAGTTCATGATATAAACAAGGATAGCCCAATCGTATGATGAAGGGCTATCCTTTTTTTTGTGATTAAAGATCGGTTTAAAAAGTTAGTGGACAATTTATATGTAATGTTATCTAACTCGGATAATACTTATTAGATTCATTAAACACTCCCTAATTCTGGAATATATTATTTTTGATTTATCAAAAATGGTTTATAATCTAATGATATCGATGTGTATCTTTAATTGGAAACGCTTTTTCTATTACATGTTCGATTTGTCATATTAAATAACATTAAATAGAATAAATCTAACGAATACATATTTAAATGTTATATATTATAACATATGAGGAGAGTGCCATGATGAAACCAAAGCCAAAACGTCCCTTAGCGGTCTGGAGTACCGCTGCATTCACCGCTTTTGTTATTTCTGTATCTCCTGTTGGAACCTATGCGGCACATGCTGCCACGGTGACGGAAGTGAAAGGAACGGTTAGTACGGCTGCACCCGTACAGACCCCTGCAACGCCGGGAAGGAATACAACGGTACCTCCTCTATCGGAAGCTTCCAAACCATCGACCAAGCCTAATGTGCTGGTCATTGCGACAGGCGGGACTTTGGCGGGCCAATCGACGGATGCCACCAGCTTCCAATCCTACCGTGCGGGTACGTTGAAGATTGAGGACATGGTCGGTGAACTTCCCAATACGGATAAGATTGCGGATATCAGCACGCTCCAGTTCGGCAATTCCGGATCAAGCGCGTACACCATGGCGGATCTGTATGATTTGTCCCAGACGGTAGACAATGCGCTTGAGGTCTACGACAGTGTCGTTGTAACGACGGGGACGGATACGATGGAAGAGATTGCGTACTTCCTTGATCTGACGGTGCAAAGCGACAAGCCTGTAGTCATTACCGGCTCCATGCGGCCTTGGACGGTGATCGGCTCCGATGCGCAGGCGAACCTGTACAATGCCATCAAGCTGGCTGGAAGCGGCCGCACGGAATCCTTCGGCACGGTGCTGATGCTGAATGATACAATTCATCTGGCGCGCGGCGTAACCAAGACCAATGACTACCGTACCGACACGTTCGAAACGCCTATGCTGGGCGCAGTCGGATATATCGATGATGAGAATATTCGGATCTACCGTGCTCCCCTTCGAGCGATGAAGGCGGAAGGCGAAGGCAAACCAGTATTTGATCTGAGCAAAATCTCGAAAGAGGACCTGGCGAAGGTTGAAATTGCCATCTCTTATCAGGAAGCCGGCGGTGGTGCGATTAAAGGCTTTGTGGCAGACGGAGCCAAAGGCATCGTCACTTCCGGCACCGGTGCAGGCGGCATCTCGAGAGAGATGAGCGCGGCCCGCAAGGAAGCTATCGAGAAGGGGGTGGTTTTCGTAACAACGACCCGTACAGGCTCCGGCAGCGTATACGGCGGCGGTGAAGGCATTATTTCAGGTGACAACCTGAGTCCTCAGCAAGCCCGCGTTCTGCTGCTGCTCTCCCTGTCCTTTACGGATGATTTCAATACCATTAAGGGTTGGTTCGCAACCTACGGCACGCCTGAAGTGTAATCTCAGTCATGTTTTAACTGCTGCTTAGTCCTACTGAACGATGAAATTCCTTCCACCAATATATTGCCGCCAGGATTGCCCTGGCGGTCTTTTTTTTGTTCATCGTTAGTAGGAAACGTCGATAATTTTAACAGGGTTCCATGTAACGTATACCGAATGATGAGGATAATTTCATCGGTTTATTGCTTTCTATGTCAGCTATTTGTATAATTTACAATAGTAAACGATTACTATAAGTGAGGGATCCTATGAAGAAGCCGACCACGATACATGATATAGCCAAGATGGCAAACGTTTCTTCGGCGACGGTTTCGCGCGTGTTGAGTAACAGCAGTTATCCTGTCAGCAAGGAGCTTAAAGAACGTATCCAGCAAATCGCGAAGGAGTCCAATTATATTCCGAATATGTTTGGCAAACAGCTGAAGAAGAATAGCAGTAATACGATCGGAATCATCATTCCTTCTATTGTGAATCCATTCTATTCTTCCGTCATATTCGGGATTGAAGAGGTGGCGCGGCAGAATAGCTTTACGGTTATCGTATGCAATTCCCTGCAAGATCCGGCGCTGGAGGATGAATACTTGAGGACGATCATGGAGAAGCAGGTCAAAGGCTTGATTATTTCCTCGATCTCCAAAGATAAGAGCCAATTGACGCAGTTGATGAAGCTTGGCCTGAACGTCATTGCCATCGATCAGAAGATCGATGAGGATAACATCAACCAGATTGAGTTCGATTACCACAAAGCCGGTTATCTGGCGACTAAGCATCTGCAGGAAAAGGGGCATGAACGCATTAGTTACGTTACTTCTAAACTAGACCGTCCCAGCCGCCGAAGCATCCATCAGGGGTACGTTTCGGCGATGAAGGACGCGGGTCTCAAGCCGCTGGTGGTCGAGTCCCAGACCGAAGAAGTATATAATGCGATTACTGAATTTGATACGGGCAAGCAGCTGACGCAGAAATTGCTGGAGCATTCGCCGCAGCCGACGGCGATTTTTGCATGCAATGACATGATGGCCTTCGGGGTGATCAACGAATTGTCGCAGCGCGATATCCAAGTGCCGGAGCAGATGTCGGTTATGGGCTTTGACGGCATTGACGTGGGGCAGATGATTCACCCGCCGCTTACAACGATTAAGCAACCCGATTACGAGATGGGGAAGATGGCATGCAAAATGCTGCTGGATATGATGCTGGGCGACGACAGTCCGATGTTTGACGTCATGCTGCAGCCTAAATTGCTGGAAAGAAAATCGGTCCGGGATATCCGAGAGACGAAGTGAATATAGGATGGCATAAAGCCCGGGCATAACTGCTCGGGCTTTATTTATTTCCATTAAAAGATATCGATTACTAACTAATTACTTGTCCATGTCTGAATCAACCAAGTGGAAAACAATGCCTATTAAACCTCGGAATGCCTTATGTATCGCCTGAAGTCAGACTTTTATAATAAAATAATCGATTAGAGCATAGAAAACTCTATTCAAGAAAGGGCTTACATGCTATACTCGTTACAGAAATCGATTACTATAAAATCAAAACATTTGGAATGAGCTGGAGCAGAAAACACGCAATCCTATTTTTAAACAAAAAAAGGAGGGTTTTCAATGTCAAAAAAGGTAAAGGTAATCTCCCTGATGCTGGCGTTTATGATGATGTTCACCGCATGTTCCTCATCCGGCGGGTCAACCGACGGGGAGAACTCGCCCGGCGAACCGGAAGGCAGCAAAGAGAAGGTGACGCTCAAGATTGGGCTCCCCGGCAGCTATGAGGTGACGAGCAAGGAAATTATCGATGGCTTTATTGCGTCCCATCCCCACATCAACGTTGAGATTCAAGAAGCGCCGTGGGGGGACTTTACGTCTAAGATCGCCACGCAAATTGCAGGCAACACCATGCCGGACGTCTGGTTCCAAGAGAACGCCACCATACTTAGCTACGGACAGCGCGGTGTAGCAGAGGATTTAACCTCTTACATTGAAGCGGATCTGAAGGCAGACGAATACATCGATGGCTTGTTCTCGGCCAAAACGCCTGAAGGCAAGATTTGGGGTGTACCTCACGGTATTAACCCTATTGCACTCGCGTATAACCAGGATGTTTTTGAGAAAGCCGACGTGCCAGTGCCTACCGATGACTGGACCTATGACGACCTGATTGAGGCCTCCAAGAAGCTGACGATCAAAGAAGGAGACAAAACGAGCCAATTCGGATTTATCGGATCCTTCTCTATAACCAACGGCTGGTTCCCTTGGATCAAGCAGGCAGGCGGCTCTGCCCTGGACAATACCCTGACGAAATCGCGGTTTGACGATCCCAAGACTGCGGCCGGTTTACAGCAGCTATATGATGGGCTGGACCAGGGATATTTTGCGGATATCGACTTTCTAAAAGCGAACGGCGGTGAGCTCGAAGTATTCGCAAGCGGCAAGGCCGCGATGTACTTCCTCCAATACAGCTTGCAGGTGAATATGAACGAGAGTTTTGCCGATACGAACTGGGATGTTGTCAAAATTCCGAAAGGCGTTGACGGCAAACGTTATGTTCCGATGGTAGCCAACACGTGGCTGGTCTCCTCCAGAGCGAAGCAGGAATCGAAGGATGCCGCCTGGGAGTTCCTGAAATATTACCTCGGCGATGAAGTGCAGGACATGATCGTCAAGACGGGATCCACGTTGCCCGTGAAGAAGTCTGCACTGGATCAATTGAAGGACAGCACAACCAAACCGCTGAACAAAGAGGCTTTCACGGACGGCATTAACGAAGGCGGCGTTACCCTGGATGAAAATGCTACTTGGAGCGAATGGCGCATTCTGGTGCAGCAGGTGGTCAATGAAATCATGGTAGGCAATGTCTCGGTTGAAGACGGCGTGAAAGATATTCATACCAAAGTTCAGGACGTACTGGACTCCAGTAAATAGCTTCATGGGATAAGAGCGGTGCAGTCTTGACGACGTATCGGGTTGCACCTCTCTTCCCGCTATCGAAAGGTAGGTGTGTCATGCAGAAACAAGGGTACTGGGGCTATATATTCACATTGCCGTTTGTCATTAATGTCGTGGTATTCCTCTTATTTCCGATTGTATTCTCCACGTATATTTCCTTCACGGAGTGGGACTTGTTTAACGCGCCGCGCTGGATCGGGCTGGATAACTGGGTACGCGTATTGAATAAACATGAATTCTGGGTATCCATCCGAAATGTCTTTATGTTTGCACTCATCTTCGTGCCGATTCAGACGATAATGGCGTTTGTGATCGCCTTTATGCTGAATCAGGCCATTCGGGCCAAGGGGTTGTTCCGCTTGTTCTATTTCCTGCCTGTCGTTACTCCGTGGATCGCCGGCGGCGTGGTCTGGGTGTGGATGTTCAACTACCAATACGGCGTCATCAACTGGGTGTTGGAATCCATCGGCCTCGATCCTGTGAAATGGATAGATAGCAGCAATTGGCTGATGGTCGTCTCCAGCATCGCGATCGTTCAGGTATGGAAGGGCGTTGGTCAATCCATGATCATGATCCTGGCCGGGATGCAAAATGTTCCGAAAGAGGTGCTGGAAGCCTCGCAAATCGACGGCGCCAACGGCTGGAAGCAGCTGACGAAGGTGGTGTTCCCGATGGTAACGCCGATGGTATATCTCGTCATGATTCTGTCCACCATCTCGGCGTTTCAGGCATTTGATGTGTTCCTCGGCCTGTTCGGTTCCATCACCACGGGAATTCCGGAACGGAACATGGTTCCGAACCTGCTAGTGTACCGGGATGCGTTCCTGCTCTTCAAAATGGGACCGGCATCCGCAACGGCCTGGCTGCTGTTTGTCATTATTCTAGGCTTCACCTTGTTCCAGAAGTATTTTGAGAAGAAGTGGGTGCATTATGACTAAGACTACTCACCCCTTACTTAAGGTGCTCATGTACTTGCTACTGATTATCGGTGCGGTATTCATGGTGTTCCCATTCATATGGATGCTGTCCACGTCGCTGAAAACGGTAGGCGCCATTTCGCAGATGCCGCCGCAGTTAATCCCGAATCCGATGAATTGGGATAACTATGTGACGATATGGAATAAAGTCGACTTCGGTCGATACACCCTGAACAGTTTTTTCATCGTCTCGATCGAGATGGTTGGATCCTTGATCTCCTGCGCGTTTGTGGCCTTTGGACTTGCGATGTTCACCTTCCGGCTGCGGGGGCTCATCTATATGATCATGCTGGCAACCTTAATGATTCCGTCTCAAGTGACCATGATCCCGACCTATTTCATCTGGAAGGAATTTGGTGCATTGAATTCGTATTACCCTTTGATCGTGCCCAGCTTTCTGGGCGGGGCGTTCGGTATTTTCCTGATGCATCAGTTTATCAAATCTTTGCCTAAAGAGCTGTATGAATCGGCTACGATTGATGGCTGCAGCCCGCCGGGCATATTCTTCAGAATTTATTTGCCGCTGTGCAAGCCTGCGCTGGCGGCGCTAGGGGTATTCACTTTCATGGGAGCGTGGAACAACACGCTGGGACCGCTGATTTATCTGCAAGACAAGGAATTATATACATTGCCGCTCGGCTTGCTCTACCTGAAATCGGAGAACGTCAACCAAGCGCTGCTGATGGCAGGGGCCGTCATTACGACGCTTCCGGTCGTCATCGTCTATCTGTTTGCGCAGAAGCAATTTGTTCAGGGTATCGCTTCGACAGGGATGAAGGGCTGAAGGAGGAACTTACGACATGAAGAAGTACGTACTGGTCGGCGCTGGGTCAAGAGCGCTGTATATGTTTGCTAAACCGATGGTAACCGATTGGAAGGGGAGCGTTGCCTTTGAAGGCGTGTATGATGCCAATCCGGTGCGGGCGCGCTTACTTAGCGAGGAATGCGGGGGAGTTCCCGTATATGATGATTTCCACGGCATGCTTGCGGCTGTGAAGCCGGATGTTGTCATTGTGGCGAGTACGGATTACACGCACCATACCTATATCGTGCAAGCCTTGAGAGCCGGCTGCGACGTTATTAGCGAGAAGCCGATGACGATTGATGAAGATAAATGCCGTGAAATTTTGCAAGCGGAGCAGGATAGCGGTAAGAGGGTGACGGTTACGTTCAACCTCCGGTTTGCGCCTTATTTTGCGACCGTGAAGGAATTGCTGCTGCAAGGGGTCATCGGGGATGTCTATCATATTGATCTGGAGTGGTTTCTGGACCGCCGGCATGGCGCGGATTATTTCCGCAGATGGCATGCCGAGATGAAGAACAGCGGCGGACTGCTGGTTCACAAGTCCACGCATCACTTCGACATCATGAACTGGTGGATGAACAGCCGTCCCGTGGAGGTCCATGCCTTTGGAACGAGACGGGTGTATGGGGACGATCGGCAGGATCATGGAGAACGATGCCTTACTTGCCATCGGAAAGACGAGTGCGAGTTCTATATGGATATCGAAAAGGATCCGTTTCTTGAAAAATACTATCGCCAGGCGGAAGAAGCGGACGGATATTTCCGGGACCGGTGCCTGTTTGACAGCCGGATCGACATTTATGACACGATGTCGGTCAATGTCCGGTATGACAATAATGCGATGCTGACCTATTCCCTCGTCGCCTATAGCCCTTATGAGGGCTGGCGCGCTGCGATCAACGGCAGCAAAGGCCGGATCGAGGTCTCGAATGTATACAGCAACGCGGATATGAAGCAAGGGGAAGCGAGCAGGATTCATATCTTCAGAACCGATGGCACGGAAGAGGTGGTCGAGGTCAATACATCGGCCGCCGGTCATGGCGGCGGGGATGCAAAGCTGCGCAAGGCGCTGTTCGAAGGCGGAATCGAAGATCCTCTAGGTCAACAAGCCGATAGCTCGGTAGGCGCCGAATCCCTTCTGATTGGTGCCACAGCCAATCGTTCCATTGCCGAAGGCCGGGCGATGAAGCTTCCGGACGTTTCGCCGAAGTTCGTCAACGGGAGTTCATCGAGATGAACAGCGTTCAGGAACTGGAGCAGTATATCTGCACATTATACGACACGAGGGATCAGTTGAAGACGCATGTGTTTGAACGTTCCGATGCCGCTTTTGCCGCCGGGGATGCCATTCGGGATGCCATCGTCACGCCCGAGGCGGCGAGAAAGCGGCAGGAGGAGATCAGGGGGGCTTTCCTGAGGTCCATCGGCGGTCTTCCCGATGCGTTTGCGAACCCGGAAAGGGAGGAAGGGCCGGCTTTCGGGGAGAGGGTACAGCGTGGTGTTTCTTTGCCGAATGTATACACGACCAAGGCGGCAGGGCGAATCAGTACAAAGGCAGAAGGGACTTCAGAGGGCGCGTCGCTCGTCAGGCTCCGTTCCGGGCGCGCAGTGGGAGAAACAGGTAATGATGGAGCGCAAGCCAAACATCAGCCTCCGCTTAATGCATATACGACGGGTGTCGTTAGCGGAGCCGGCTTTCAGGTGGAGAAGGTCGTGTTCGAGTCTAGTCCAGGGTATTGGGTCACCTCGAATCTGTACCTGCCCAACCACCGGGAAGAACGTTCCGCGGCCGTCCTGTTTCTGAGCGGACACGAGCAGGGGGCGAAGCATGATGCCTATTATCAGCGCGTAATCCAGCACTTCGTCCGGGCGGGCATGATCGTGCTGGCCATCGATCCGATCGGGCAGGGCGAACGCCTTAGCCTTCATGATTTCGAGGATCGGGTAGGGAGCGTCATATGGGGAACGAAGGAGCATCAGCAATACGGCGTTCAGTGCCATATGCTCGGCGACAGCGTAGCCCGTTATTTCGTTCACGATGCCATGCGTGCCATCGACTACTTATGCGAGCGGCCCGAGGTCGATCCGTCGCGGATCGGCGTAACGGGAAACTCCGGCGGCGGAACGCAGACGGCCATGATGATGGTCTGCGATGAACGCATTGCGGCGGCGGCTCCGGCCACCTTCATCATGAACCGGCAGCTGTATCTGCATGCCGGCGGCGTACAGGATGCCGAGCAGGTATGGCCGGGTCTGTCTGGGCTGGGCTACGACCATGAGGATCTGCTCATCGCTTTTGCGCCGAAGCCGCTGATCGTGCTGGCGGCGGAATACGATTTCTTCCCGATCGAAGGCACGCGGCGCACCGTTGATCGCTGCAGACGCTTCTGGGAGCTGCTGGGTCATCCAGGGGACCTGCGGCTTGTAACCGATGCCTCGACGCACCGCTATACGGACCGGCTGGCCGAGGCGGCGGCGGCTTTTTTCGTCCGGCATCTTGAGGTGAAGGTTGCCGCCAGTCATGCAGTGAAGATAGAGGCACTTCCGCCGGAACAACTGTGGTGCAGCCCCAGCGGTCAGCTGTACCGGGATCAGGTGGGTGCAAGATCGATCCGGGACTTCAATGCCGATCGCTGCGACCAATTGGCCGCAGCCCGGTCGCTGCTGCCGACGCAGCAAAGACAGGATCGAGCAAGGCAGTGGCTACAGGAGAGAATCTACGCCTCCCGCAAGCCTTGCGAATTGAACCCGCGCATCATTCGGTTGGGCGCATTGGAGGGCCTTGAGGCTGATTATCGCCTGTGGTGGTCACAGGAAGGCATCATGAACAGCGGTTATGTATTCCGACTGGCCGAGGATATAACCGAACGAAAGCAGCCGCTGACCGTTGCGGTTTGGCGGGGAGGGACCCGGCGGTTGAAGGATCACTGGGCCTGGATTCAGGAGACCTGTCAATCCGGCCGCGCCGTACTGGTGCTGAATACGTCCGGGGTCGGTCCTCATGAGCCTTATCCGATATACGAAAAACCTGCGCATTCCTATTTTGGCGTGCTGCATAAGCTTGCCGATGATTTGATCTGGCTCGGGGACAGTCTGGCTGCGCTGCGCACGTACGATGTCCTCCGATGCATGGAGGTCGTCTCCCACTTTGATGAGTGGCAGGGGGGAGCGATCCCGTTCTATACCGTGGGTCGGGAAGGGCTTTACGTGCAGCTTGCCGCGGAGATTGACCGAAGAATCGGTGCGATCACGGCCATTCATCCTTTGAGCAGCGCAGCCGATCTGGTCAGGGAACGGCAGCTTGAGGAGGAAGAAGCGATGAGCATTGTGTTTCCCGGCATTTTGAAGGTGCTTGATCCCTCCGAGCTGAACGAATCGTGGGGAGTATATCGCGGGCAACTAGAGGGAAAGGAAGTGGAAGGACATGAGTAAACCAAAACCATTAACGGTCACGCTGGTCGGAGCCGGCCTTCGCGGCATGATATATAGCGGTTATGCGCTCCAGCGACCTGAGGAGATGCAGATTGTTGCCGTTGCCGATCCGGATGAGGTGCGGCGAAGCCGCTGCCAAGCGAAGTACGGGATAGCGGATGAGCGATGCTTTACGAGCTGGGATGAGCTTTTTGCCGGGCCCCGTCAATCGGATGCGGTCTTCATCTGCACGAGGGATCGGGACCATTATGAGCCGACGATGAAGGCGCTGGCCGCCGGGTACCATGTGCTGTTGGAAAAGCCCATGTCGCCGGAATGGCAGGAATGCATCGATATGGGTCGGCAGGCAGAAGATTACGACCGTACATTAACGATTTGCCATGTTCTCCGTTATGCGCCTTTTTTCCAAGAGCTTAAACGTTTGATTGATGAAGGGCGGATCGGTCGTCTGATGTCGATCCAGCACAATGAGAACGTCGGCTACTGGCACCAGGCACACTCGTACGTGCGGGGATATTTCAATAACAGCGAGTCATCCAGCCCGATGATTCTGGCCAAATCCTGTCACGACCTCGACATTATGCAATGGCTGGCGGGAGGACAATGCCTGAGCGTTGCCTCCTATGGCCACCTGTCTCATTTTCGTCCGGAATCAGCTCCGCCCGGCGCGCCGAAGCGCTGCCTGGATGGATGCCCGGTATCCCATGAATGCCAGTACTATGCGCCGAATACGTATCTGATCGAGAATGCGGGTTGGAAGGGCGAGGCGGCGAGCAACGATCCGAGTTACGAAGCGCGTTACCAAGCAATGTTGGAGGGTCCTTTTGGCCGGTGCGTGTACCATTGCGATAACGATGTCGTGGATCACCAGGTCGTCAGCATGGAATTCGAGCATGACATTACGGCGGTGTTCACGATGAGCGCGTTCACGGAGAAATGCAACCGTACCATCAAGCTTATGGGGACTGAGGGCGAGATTCGGGCCACGATGGAAACCAACGAAATCGAGATCCGCCGCTTTGGCAGCGGCAAGCAGGAAATGATCCAACTCGTCGATCCGGAAGGACATGTAGGACATGGAGGCGGGGATATGCGCTTAATTGAGGATTTTGTGAAGTCGGTCAGATCCCAGGGGCAGCATAACAGCTCAACTTCTGCCCAAGCGTCGATACAGAGTCATCTGATGGCCTTTGCCGCCGAGCGTTCCCGCGTAGAGAAACGCATGGTGAGGCTGGAGGAATTTATGAATAGCGACGTTCTGGCTTAAATTTACAAAGCTGTACAACAAGGAGGAATTATCATTATGCAATTGAACATATTGGAACATGCGGATCAAGCAGGTTTGGAGGCAGCCCGCGCTTGCGAGGCGATTCTCCGCGACACGATCGCGGAAAAAGGAAAAGCGCGCATCGTCCTGTCAACGGGCGCGTCGCAGTTTGAGTTTTTGTCGCACTTCGTGAAGCTGAATATGGAATGGGAACGAATCGAGATGTTCCATTTGGATGAATATATCGCGTTGCCGGAATCTCACCCCGCGAGCTTCCGTAAGTACTTGAAGGAGCGTTTCCTGAAATATGCGAACGTCGGCCAGGCATGGCTCATTGACGGGGAAGGAGATCCTGAGGAAACGGTGAAGCGGTTGAATGAAGAGATTGCCAAGGCTTCTGTGGATCTGGCCCTGATCGGCATTGGGGAAAATGCGCATATTGCCTTTAATGATCCGCCGGCCGATTTTGATAATGAGTTGCCTTATACGATCGTGAATCTCAGCGATACGTGCAAGAGCCAGCAGGTAAGGGAAGGCTGGTTTGCATCGGATGAGGAAGTGCCCAAACAGGCGATTACGATGACGGTCAAGCAAATTTTGAAGAGCCGCCATATCGTCTCGGTCGTGCCTCATCAGGCGAAAGCGGCTGCCATTCAGAATACCATTCAAGGCGCGGTGGACAACCGGGTGCCAGCTACCATCTTGAAGACGCATCCCAGCTGGATGCTATATCTGGATAAAGCATCGGCAGCGCCGATTTATCAATGGGCGTAGTTAGGGGGACGCCTATGTTGTGGCGCGGAAAGCTCCCGCATACCGATGAGCCGGTAGAGGTAGAAGCGTATGACGGACGGATCACGGCTATCCGACGGTTGGGACAGGACGATAAGACAGCGGCGTTACCCTGGATCAGCAGCGGCTGGATCGATGTGCAGGTTAACGGCTTCGGCGGATACGATTTGAATGGAACCGTGACGTCGCCGAGCGATATTGAAGGCGTGACGCGGGCGCTGCATCGGCGAGGGGTGGCCTCATACTTGCCGACGGTCATCACGGGCAGTTATGACCGGATGCGTCAAGCATTTAGTGGGTTGTCCCGGTATGTCCAGTCCAGGGAGTTCGGAAGTGTCTCTATTGCCGGTATTCATATGGAAGGTCCATATCTATCCGGTGAAGACGGCAGTCGAGGGGCGCATCCGAGGGAGTATATCCGGAATCCGGATTGGGATGAGTTTCAGCGGCTCCAGGATGCGGCTGGCGGGCTTATCCGGATGGTGACGCTCGCGCCGGAGCGCGAAGGCTCGGTTCCTTTTATAGAGAAGTTAGTCAAGGCGGGCGTGGTTGTGGCGATCGGGCATACGATGGCTACAGGGGAGCAGATCGATCGGGCGGTGCAGGCAGGGGCGACGGTATCGACTCATCTGGGGAACGGTTCACAGACCGTTCTGCCGCGCCACCCTAACTATATCTGGCATCAGTTGGCGGACGACCGGTTATGGGCAACTTTTATACCGGACGGTCACCATCTGGCGCCCCCTGTGCTGAAAGCGATGCTGCGGGCGAAACGGGACAAAGCGCTGCTTGTCAGCGATGCCGTCATGTTCGGCGGCATGGCTCCCGGACGGTACAGCAGCCTCATCGGAGGCGTGGTCGAGCTGACGGCAGACGGGCGCCTGTATACGGTAGAGAATCCGGCGATACTGGCCGGATCCGCTTCTTCGCTGGACGTTGGCATTGCGAATGCGATCCGCTATACGGATATGACGCTGGCGGAAGCGGTAAGCGCGGTCACCATCCGCCCGGCTGTGGTACTGGCTATGCCGCAATTGGGCGAACTGGCGATCGGGAACCCGGCGAACTTGACGCTGTTCGACTGCGATTCAGACGGATCGGGTATGGCTGTCCGGGAGACTGTTGTGGCGGGCGAGACGGTGTACGGTCCTGTTTGATGAACCAATACAAAAAACCATCCTTATGCGAGCGATCATTGCCTTAGCTCGTACAGGGATGGTTTTTCTTATATTTTTATTTTTCGATATGCTCCACAAACCAACGGACGATATGACTCAAGCGTTTCACCCGCAGATGCGGGTGGCCGCTTCGGGACAAGTTGTGATCTGCGCCAGGGAAACGGATGAACTGAGCTTCCCGGCCGAGTCGCTTCAAAGCGATAAACAGCTGTTCTCCCTGTTCGATCGGGCAGCGGAGATCCTGTTCTCCGTGAAGGATGAGAAGCGGCGTATGGACGTCCTTCACGTAAGCGAGCGGGGAATGCTTCCACAGCTTCTCCAGATCGTCCCACGGATTGCCCCAGATCTGATCCTGCGTAAAGGTGTAGCCGATATCGCTGACGCCGTAGAAGGAGATCCAGTTCGATATCGAGCGCTGGGTTACCGCTGCCTGGAACCGGTCGGTATGACCGACGATCCAGTTGGTCATGAAGCCGCCGTAGCTGCCGCCAGTTACGCCAAGGCGGGAGGCATCGACATAGGTGTAGGTATCCAGAACATAATCTACAGCTTCCATCAGATCCTGGTAATCCCGTCCGCCGTAATCGCCTCTAACGGTATTGACGTGTACCTGACCGTACCCGTGGCCACCCCGAGGGTTGGTGTAGAATACCGCATAACCGGCTGCAGCAAGCAGCTGGAACTCATGCATGAACGTATGTCCGTACATGGCTTGCGGACCGCCGTGAATCTCAAGCACGGCTGGGACCTTGGTGCCTTCCGTGAAGCCGGCAGGCTTCATGATCCACCCTTGAATCGGCCAGCCGTCCGACGTCCGGAACGTAAAGGACTCCGGCGTGCTTAACGTAAGCTCGTTCCACAGCTCCTTGTTGCAGTTTGTCAGACGCTTCTCCTCGTTCTTAGCGATAGAGAAGCTGAACAGATCGCCAGGCTGCAGCGGGTCGGCAGCGGCGAACACCACGTTTTCCTCCGGTGTCAGAGCGAATTGGTACACCTCGCGTTCGCCCGATACCACCAGCTCGTAGGATGAACCGTCCAGAGCAAAACGTCCAATATGAACGCCACCATCCTGGCTGAGCTGGATGTATACGGATTGGCCGTCCTTACTGAACTGAGGAGGCGTTCCGGCTCCGGCTCTCATGTCGCTGACCGCGGCGTGCCCCAGCTGAATATCCATGTCCGTGAAGAGCACGCGGGATTCTCCGCCCGATAGCGGAACCAGGTGGATTTTGGTCAGCGTGGCAAAACCGCAGCTGAGATCGCTAGCAAGCATGAGCATATACTGCCCGTCCGGGGTGAATGCAATGGAGCCGATCGAGAGGGTTCCATCCGTCAATTCGGTTACGGATCCGCTATCGAGGTCCATGACAAACACATCGCCCGTCAAACGAAAATCCGGATCCGGGAATTGTTCCGTCGCAAGGCTGTTGCTGTATGCGATGCGGGTGCCGTCCGGCGACCAGGCGAAGGCATATACATCAAAATCTCCTTCCGTAATTTGCTTGCATTCTTCCGTTGCCGGATTTACGAGGTATAGATGATGCCGACGTTCATTCCACAATCCTGCGCCATCGGCTTTATATTTAATGCGATTAATGATTTTTTCCTCAGGGAGCTTGTTTTTGTCGTCTTTGTCTGATTCATCGCTTTCCGTAGATTCGGCTGCTTCCGCCTCGCTTCTAACAAGCAGGCGTGCGCTATCCGGGGACCATTTAAAAGTGCTGACACCGTGCTTCATGTCGGTAACCGGCCTTGCTTCCCCGCCGTTGGCAGGCATGATCCATACCTGCGGCTTATCGCCCTTTTTGCGCAAGAAAGCAAGCTCCGACCCGTCAGGGGACCAAGCGGGTGCTGCATCCGCCTCGCCGGACGTGAAGGGAACATCCTGGTCTCCTTCTGCAGGAAGCAGGCGGATATGGGAACGGTAACCGTCGTACTTTTCGCTGACGGATTTATGTACATAGGCTATGGCTCCACTAGCTGGAGATACGACAGGGTCATTCACCCAGTGCATCCGGTACAAATCCTCTGGCGTTATGAGTCGCTTATCAGTCATGAATCATCCTCCTAATCTTCTTGTGTGAGTTAAACATCATTATCCCAGATAATGGCATGGAAATCTAGATGAAAAGTGAGAGGGGAATTGTGAACGTTTCGTACCAAATGCTAGTAAAATAGAGGGGAAATTACAATAATTCTAGGTTGTAAAATGAAGCTCTAGAACTGAAAACAGCTCATTAATTTTCAACTGGTCAATTTAGAAGCGATACGGTGTGCTTTTTGTTATAATTGAGACAAGCTCTCAATTAGGAGTATGTAAAATAAAACCAACTATATATAGCTCAGGAGGAAATCAGATATGAACGTAAGTGAAGCTATCCGCACGCGCCGCAGCCTTGGCAAGGTCAAGCCTGACGCCGTACCGCAGGAATGGATTGAACAGATCGTAGAAGCAGGAACCTGGGCGCCGAACCATAAGCTCACGGAGCCGTGGAAATTCTTTGTCATGCAAGGGGAGGGCCGCGACGTGCTCGGCAACGCACTTGGTGACATTCAGGCGGCAGGCGGTGATGATACAAGTGAAGAGGCTGTAATTGCAGCACGCGAGTCAGGACGTACGAAGGCATACCGGGCTCCGGTTGTTATCGGTGTCGCGGTTGAACCGTCCACGGATCCCAAGGTGATTGAACTTGAAGAGTACGGAGCGGTATTTGCCGCCATTCAGAATATGCTTCTGCAAATTCATGAGCTTGGTCTGGGCGCGGTGTGGAGAACGGGCGAGCCGTGTTTCCATACGCTGATGAATCAAGCGTTTGGATTGAAGCCAGAAGACAAAATGCTGGGTTTCCTGTACATCGGCTATCCGGATATGGAACCTAAGCAGGGGAAACGTCAACCGGCAGCGAACAAAACGGTATGGCTGAATAGTGCTGCAGACCTGTAGTTGATCTACCCTCAGCCGCAAAAATCCGGTATAATGAACCCTAAGTTTGTCTAAAGGGTGTTATGGCATCCGGGCGATTGACACTAGGGGAGTGTACATGGATGAAATTTCGGTTCAAGCAGTGGGATCTGGGGAGCAAGTTTATTTTTATAGCCACCTGTTTAGCGATGGCCTCTTTCTTTTTTAAATGGCTGGATATCGGCGTGGCTGCAGAGAATGGTTTCTTGCAGGGCGGCGTGTTTTTCATAGTATGTTTCATCTATCCATTTTTGAAAGTGGTTCGCGAGAAGAAGATGAACAAGCTGATTGCCTACGTTTTTGCGCTGGTCGCTATATTTTTGACCATGATGTACGTATCATCCAAAACCGTAGATTTCTTCGGCCAGACAATAAGAGGAGCGGCGGCAGGGCCGTATTTGTTCTTGGTGTCATGCGGACTGCTGAGCTTCGGTATTTTTAGACGCAGGTACTAGACTCGCTGCGCATGCTTTTGTATATGGCTTGATAGGAACGAAGGGCTGAACCCGGAGGCGACATACCTCTGACAGGGACGGCCCTTTTTCTATTTGAGACGGGTCACCACTGGGTGAGAAGGACAAAGCCGCTGATCGACACCGCGTAAATGATTAACAGCACCACGGCGTACTTTTTGGCACGGATGTTCAAGTTGAAGACGGCGGAGAGTCCGTTGTTGATTATATTTCCGATGAATAGAATGAGTATGAGGGCGAGTGAAGTGATCGCAACGATGAGCGTAGCGGTTTCCATGGGTTCGTGAATCCTCCTGTTTTAGCTGCTAATGGCGTATAAGATATATTCCATTGTAACGGACGAAGTTTAAACCCCGGTTAAATGTAGTTAAAAAATGAAGGCAACCTGGCAAGTGGTGTAACGTTGAGCGGGATACTGGGATTTTGATATACTAGAGAAAGCGGCTTTACAACTGCTGCATTACATCAACAGGAGGGATTTCAGAATGGCCAATCAAACTTTTACCGATGGACCTACTTTAAATGATGGCGTAAAAATGCCGTGGCTGGGCCTTGGCGTATGGAAGACCAAAGAAGGCGAAGAGGTTATTCAGTCCGTAAAATCAGCAATCGCTGCAGGGTACCGCAGCATCGATACAGCTGCCATCTACGGCAATGAAGAGGGCGTAGGGCAAGCCATTCGCGAATCCGGAGTTTCGCGGGACGAGCTGTTCATCACCACCAAGGTGTGGAACGATGACCAGGGGTATGAGAAGACGCTGCAAGCTTTTGAGACGAGCCGCAAGAAGCTCGGGCTGGATATTGTTGATTTGTATCTCGTGCACTGGCCGGGAAAAGATAAATACCTCGATACGTGGAAAGCATTGATTCATCTGCAAAAAGAAGGACTCGTGCGTTCCATCGGGGTCAGTAACTTCCAGATCCGCCACCTGCAGCATATCATCGAGGAAACGGGTGTCGTACCGGTTGTCGACCAAGTCGAATTGCATCCGCTGCTCTCTCAGAAGGAGCTGCTAGGGTATGCACGCGAGAATAATATCGTCCTGGAGGCGTGGAGTCCGTTGATGCAGGGAAATCTTGATCAACCAGTGCTCTCGCAGATCGCGGAGAAATACGGAAAAACCACGGCGCAAGTCATTCTGCGTTGGGATATTCAGAACGGTGTCATCGTCATTCCGAAATCGATTAAAGAGCATCGCATTCGCGAAAATGCAGGCATTTTCGATTTCGAGCTTTCGGCGGAGGATATGGCAGCCATTGACGGCTTGAACCAAAACAAACGTTTTGGCTCCAATCCGGATGAATTCCTGTTCTAAATTTCGCTTCTATATAAAAAGAGCGAGCACAACCCGGAATGAGGGAAGTGCCCGCTCTTTTTTACGTTATTTATTAGGATGGAGGGCCTCTTGCAGTTATCGTTCTTCGAGCCCATCCACAGGAAACAAAGGTTCACCAATCGTACCGAGCTTTCCCTGTACCAGGTCTTCGTGCAATCTTTTCAGCCAATTCAGGTCGGTCTTGGCATGTTCATACATCCCGATCATCAGGTGCTGGGTGCTGCGGGGGACGATATGTTGGTGTTCCACGTATAATTGATATGCCTGGTTCACCCGATGCTCTGCTTCTCGGATACGGGACTGCAAGATCGGGGCCAGAACGGCCGGTTCCGCGTGTCGCGAGAACGGCAGCGCAATATAGAGCGGGTGGTGCACGGGCTCGATGTCCCTGAATTTTTTGAGCAGCAGCTGCTCAAAAAGCTTGCGTCCGGCATCCGTGATCCGGTAGATGGTTTTGTCCGGGCGGCTATCGCTCTGTATGGTTTCCACTGCTTCGATATATCCGTCCTCGGCAAGCCGGTCTACCGCGTAATAGAGAGAGCCCATCTGAAGCTTCGTATACTGATCCATGCCGCGATCCTTCATCTTGATCCGGATCTCGTACGGATGATGGTCTCCTTCCAGCAGCAAGCCCAGGATGGCCAGCTTCATCGACATGCCATTAGGCTCCCTTAGCCTTGGCAGGCACGGTCACCCGCTCGTTGCCCATCATGAGCACGAACACGAGAGCCAACACCGCCGGCACAAGCGCCCACAAGAACGTATTCGCAATGGAATCCGCCAAGGAAGTCGTAATCTGTTCACGCACGTTCGGCGGAAGCTGCCCCATCACTTCAGGTGAAAGGACGGCATCCGCATTTAACTCGGCACCGGCCGGCGCGTTTCCTCCGGCTTCAGCAAGTCGGCTGTTCAGGCCGTTGCGCTGGATGATCCCGAAGATCGTAATCCCCACCGTCATGCCGAAGGAGCGAAGGAAGGAGTTCGTCGATGTTGCCGCGCCACGCTGTCTGGCATCAAAGTTATGGATGGAGGCCATGCTGAGCGTGGAGAACGAGAACCCGACGCCAAATCCGGTCAGGACCATGAAGATTGTCAACAGGTAGCGCGGCGTATCCGGGCTTATCGTGCTCAGGCAGAAAATGCCTGTGATAAAGCACAAGACGGACAGAATCATGATGTTTCTAAACGAAGTCCTGGTCGTCAGCATACCGCCGCCTTGGCTGCCGAATACGCTGCCGAGCATCATCGGCATCAGAATGAGGCCCGAATTGGTTGCTGATCCACCGTACACTCCGCTAACAAAGATCGGGATGTAGATGGTTGCCACGATAAAGGTTGCTCCATAGAACAAGGCAACGATATTGCTCGAAGCAAACAGGCGTTTACGAAACATTTGGAACGAAATAATGGGTTCGGCTGCCCGGGTCTCTGCGAACAGAAACGCAATAAACAGAGCAATGAATCCCCCGAACAAACCCAGAATTTGCGGTGAGTCCCATGCATAGGTTTGCCCGCCCAGTTCCAGACCGAACATCAGGCAGATGATTGCCCCTACAAGCGTTGCAGCTCCCGTCCAGTCAATCTTTTGCTTGGCATGGGAACGGGTCTCCTTATAGGAAGTCATGATGAAAATAAAGGATACGATCCCGATTGGAACGTTGACATAGAATATCCATTCCCAGCCGACGCTATCGGTAATAAAAGCACCCAGCAGCGGTCCCATAATGCTGGAGGTACCGAATACGGCACCGAGCAAACCCGTCATTTTACCGCGCTTCTCCGGCGGGAACAGGTCAAACACGATGGTAAACGCAATCGGCATTAGAGCACCGCCGCCGATTCCTTGAATCGCCCGGTAAATAATAAGCTCTGTCATGTTGTTGGCCATCCCGCAGAGGGCGGAACCGACCAGGAAGACAACCAGCCCGAATATAAAGAACCGTTTCCGCCCGTACATATCGGACAGCTTGCCGAAGATCGGTGTGCCGGCCATAACGGCAACCATGTAGATCGAGGTTACCCAGACGACTTGGTCGAAGCCCTGAAGATCGCGGATAATCGTCGATAAAGCCGTGGCTACAATCGTGTTATCGATGGCGGCCATGAAGATGCCGAGCAGCAGACCGGCCACGACCAATTTGATGTTGCTTTGTTGTGCATTCATGTTAAGAATACTCCTTTTCCATATTCAACTATGTACATATTATTCAAATTTGAATAATTCGGTGGTTATATTGTAGCCGGATTAACAGATGTTGGCAAGATGTTTAATGGCACTGCCTGTCTCTACATTCTGGGCAAGAAAAAACAAGGCCAACCCAAAGCTTACGGGATGACCTTGCAATAATAAGGAATCGGCTGCAAGGATGCCTTCGCGTCAAGGCGCACTGTTAGCTGTTGCCAGTTAAGCCTAACAGTTCATCTGCGGCGATTTGGGATCCAACTGCATAAATTCGATGCGGTTGCCGTCCGGGTCCCTGGCCCAGCACTGCCAGTTGAAGTCTTTTCCTTGGACCGGTTCAATATCGAGCTTCACGCCCTGATTGCGGAGATGCTCCGCGATGCGCTCGATATGTTCCACCTCGAGGCAGAGATGGGAGAATCCGACGGGCCGCTCTACTTGCTCTGGTTTCTGTTGCCCACCGTAAAACAATTCGATAAACTGTCCCTCACGCACCTTAATGTACTCGATCCAGGGTTCACCTTGATCGTTAGGAATATCAAAAGCACGGGTGAAACCAAGAATATCACAGTAAAAATGCAGAGACTTCTCCATATCGGCGACATCGAACGCCAGATGGGCGATTCCTTTAATCATGACGGCATTCCTCCTTGGTATGTATCAAAGCTTAAGGATCAGGCGAGTTCATAAATCTATTGTAGCCTATTCTGTATACGCTTCCATATATATTCGCAGCAAAATTGGAGAAATAAAACAATGGAGAGAAAAAGGACCGACCTGTTACGTTCGGTGAAGAACGATAAGGGTCGGTCCTTATTTGTATATTGGATAGCAGCTTACAAACACATGGATTAATGATTGCAAAATGATCGATGTAATTGTTTTCGGTGATTCCAGGAACTAGGTCCCTAGCGCCTATGATGCACCGGAACTTCTTTACGCCCCTGTTTCATAGGCGACTGGCATAAAGGACAGGCCTTGCTCTCCCGATCCCGTGCGCCGGCGGCGATTCTCGCGTTGACTCGCTGCCAGCCTTTGCAATTGGCGCTGGTGCACAGCCACACATCGACGATCTCCGTCGCAGCGGGTGCAGTCTGATGCTGTAAGCTGGGAGCGGAGCCTGATCCTGAACCGATGCGTTGGCTCCTCTGGCTGGCAGTGCTTACCGTTGCCCGCCCAGCAGGTGAAGGCAAGGATGAGCGCTTGGCTGAGGTTGAGGTCTCTATGCGGACCGTACGCTTTGCCGTAAACGTCGAGCGCGGCGTTGACCCGCCGCCCTTGCTTGGTATGCTGTTGCCTTGCTTGCTCTGCTCGTCCGTGACGAACACATCGCGGAAGAAGCGGGAAACCTCCGCTTTTCGCCCCCGATAAAAGCCAGGCGAACTGACAATCAATTCATCCCGAGCCCTCGTGATAGCGACATAAGCCAATCTGCGCTCCTCTTCCAGTGCATCCAGCGCCTTATCCTCTTTGTCCGACAGCGGACGCTGATCGTCCCTGCGCTCGGCGTCCAAAGCGGACGTATGCGGCAGAATGCCCTCGCTTGCCCCGATCAGGCATACCGAGGGAAACTCCAGCCCTTTGGATTTATGGATCGTCATTAAGCGGACAGCATCGGCATGTTCGTCCCGTTTCATGGCCGCCATTTCCTTATGAATGATGATCAGCCGATCGACAAATTCAACGAACTCAGCGATATCGCCAAAGCGCTTTGCTGAAGCCTCCAACTCATCCAGACCTTCCTGTATGAATTCCTTATGGAGGGTGATTTCCTGGCGCTCGTCTGCCTCCAGAAACTTGTCATAGAATTGGCGCCTCATTTCCTGTACCGCCTGAAGGGGCTCCATCGCCTTTAGTCCCTTAATGAGCTTTGTGCGATCTCTAATATTCTCGATCTGAAAATCCTTCAGGCCGGGAAAGGATAGAAGATGCGATAGAGGCCCCTTCTTGGGACGCGGAGCATCCTGCTGCCGGATGAAAGCCATGCCTTTGTCCCGGTTCATGTACAGCGTATGGAGCATGCCCTCCATTGCCGTGAAATTGCGCCGGTCCAGCGACAGTCGCAGATGGTCCATGAGCGGTTTGACAATCCACTGCTCGTAGAACAGATCTCCATTCTCGTAATGAATGAACGGAATCTCCCGCATCACGAGCTGTTCAAAGATAGCCCGGCTGTTGTTCGCGGTCCGGTACAGAATCGCATGATCGCGGTACTGCTTTCCATGCTCCCGGACCTGTCCGGTAATATGGGTCAGCAATTGCTCCGCTTCTTGGTCGGGATCGCCTGGACGAAGATACAGCGGCACGCTGCTGCTCTTGCGGGTAGAGCGCAGCTGTTTGGGACGGCGGCGTTCATTGACACGGATAATTTCATTCCCCAGCCCGACAATCGAGGAGAGGGAGCGGTAATTGATATCCAGCGTCACCACCTTGGCCCCGGGAAACGTCTGGTCGAATTCCAGAATGAATTCGTTGCGTGCCCCGTTGAAGCCATATATGGTCTGGTCATCGTCACCGACAACCATCAGGTTGCGATGCGGGGCGACAATCTTCTTCAGCAGCTCGTAGGGCAGCAGCCCCGTATCTTGAAACTCGTCGACCATCACATAACGGTACCGCCTTTGAAGGGAGGCCAGCAATCCGGGATCCTGAGACAGCAGACGGTAGGACATGACCAGAATATCATCGAAATCCATCTGGCCGTGGTCTTCCTTCCACGCTTCATAACGGGCGAAAATTTGCCTTTGCTCGACTTCCGCAGGTGTTTTGACAGGCAGCTCGTCAAGTCCGGTCAAACTCATTCGATGGGCAGACCATAGCGATAGCAGCGTCTCGGCTTCGTAGCTATCCTGCAAGCCCATTTCCCGCAGGATACGCTTCATAATAAATTGCTGATGCCTGGAGTTGCTCAGGATTTCCTGCCTGTAGCCGCGAGTTCGCAGCAAGTACAAGAAGAAGGAATGGAAGGTTCTTGCCGTTACTTTGGCGGTTTCGCTAGCCCGTAAGCCGGGAAGCGCCATGATGCGTTCCTTCATCTCAGCTGCCGCCTTGGAGGAGAAGGTGACAAGCAGGATGGAAGACGGATCGATCTTCTTGGCCGCAATGAGGTAGCCTGTCCGGCTGACCAGCACGGAGGTCTTGCCGGAGCCCGCGCCGGCAAGCGTAAGCAGCGGTCCTTGCGTATGTCGTACGGCCTGGATTTGGGCGCGGTTCAGCAGCAGCCCCTGGGATTCCAAGCCGCGAAAAAAAGCCGCATCCGGCGCGTCATCGCTGATCAGGTCCTGGCTGTTCTCAAAGGAAGCCAGCTTGGCAAACGGAATATCCTGACGCTCTCCGCCGTACGGGCGTTTATAGAAGGGTATGGATGTCATGAAATTCACCAATCATTTCGTATTTCGATTATCGTCCTACCAGTTTACCGGATTCTCGGAGGTCTGGCAAAGCGCAGGATATGGATAAGAACCATGGGATGCGAATACTTATGAAGGCATGATATGAATTTCAGAGGCACACGCCAGATTTGCACTGATTTGCTCCGACTCGTGTAGCCTGCCAGATCCGCGGATACGAACCAACTTCACATCCGGGGGTAGCGTTATATTCTATAGGAATATTTTTAGAAGAGTGAAGAAGAAGAGACCATGTTCAAGGAGGAATCCCATGCTGGTTGTTATTGCTATTCTGCAGCTTATTATGATCGGCATTTTGCTGAACATCAACGGCAAGCTGAAGCCGCGAGACTATATTGCTGAGGCGATGGAGAAGGATCGTCAAATACGGGAGGAGCGGGAGAGGAAGCGGCAAATGGAGCCATGGTCACATGAGACAGGCACTAGCAGCACGGATCATTCATGACCTGAATCATTTATATGGATAACAAAAATCCCGGGCTCGAAATGAGGGGAGTCCGGGATATCTATTGCCTCTATGTGATATTGTACATGGTGCGTACTGTTCCCTGTGGTGCACGGGGTGTAGTCCAGGATAGGCTTGGATGGCTGTGGGCTGTTGACCATCATTCATGTCAGTAAGCCTGTTGTACTATATGCATTCGCCAAAAGACCATCACTCGGTCCAATTCCACAGGCGTACTTCTCCGACCCGGAGGTCACGTACCCAGGAAACCTCTTGCAGGGTTAGCAGTTCCTTGACGGGGCCGGTTACAACTGCGCCATAGAGATGAATGCCGTTCTGGTCAATGTACTCTAACGAAGCATCCACATCTATAAAGGGAGCGACCCGATCGGCAATCAGTTTATACTCCTGCAGAAGGCGCAGCGATTTCTTGAATTGCTCGTTCCGCAGCTCCCCGTCCCCATAGGTTTCTACTGAAGGATAATGTCCGCCACTGGACACGACTTTGCCGAACCAACCTCTTTTTTCTTCCTTATAGGAGGTCACGGTCAAATCGTCATGATGCCAGACGGGAGAAGCTGGAAAGCCGACGGGATGGATGATCACTTCGTCTTCGCTGCCGAATCTCATATCAGGCCCGGTATCCACCGCAAACCAGACGGCCTCCATATTCCGGTTCTCGAACTGCTTCAGCAGCTCGTCGGTCGTGAAGAAGCGGTTAAACGATACATAAGCCTCGGCCACGGTGCCCTCGGGGAGTTTTTCAAGCCTGGACCAGTCCCCGCTCTTGGTGGAAGAGGAACCCGCCTTGGCTTCCTTTAGCTTTTCCTTGTTATTTTCCTCTCGGCTTGCAGAAGAAGTCTCCGATTTATCTTTTGGACGATAGAAAATCTGTGATGTACCCGAGCTGCCTTCTTTCCAATCCATTTCAACCGACGGCAGCCCAAACAGGAAGTTTACGGTGTATTTACCGACGGTAACCCGTTCGCTCCCCACTTGTTTGAGCATATCCCCGTACATTTCCTGACTGAAGAAGGTTTTGCCCTGACTGCTAAGTGGAACATCTACGTTAGGTTTGGAGATCGAGATGGCGGAAGCAATGGCATCCCGATATTTATCGTTTCGGCTCGGGTCGCCGACACCGTAGAATAACGCTGTACCAATTGAGCTAAGGATGGATACAACCAGAAACACAGAAATAACCGTCAGCGTATTCGAGATTCGGGCCTTCCATTTGCCCCTGCGCACGATTCGCTTTTCTTTCTTGGGCGAGAGGCCGGTCTGATCGTTGGCAGCACGCTTAGGTATAGCGCCATCAGCACTTGTGTTATCCATCATCTCGTTAACGTAAGCCTGGTATTCCTCCAATTTCTCCATTTCCCGTTCAATTTCCATTTTTTCGTCGTCACTCAGCTTGCCATCTGCATAATCCTTCAGCCGCTGTTTGAATTCTTCGCTCATAACGTTCCTTCCTTTCGTTTCATGTCCCGCAGCCGCTGCCTGGCCCGAAATAACGTGATTTTGATATGGGATAAGGTGATGCCCATAATATCCGCCGCCTCCTGGTAGGAGAATTGATGGAAATCCACCAAGATAACCGCCTGCCGCTGCTTTTCCGGAATATCCGTCAGCATTTGCCCGATTTCTCTTTGGGCTTCTTGCTGGAGCAGGGTGTTCTCCGGGGTATTGCGATCCATTATCTGATCGAAAAACACCGCGTCCTGGACGATGCTGCGGCTCGCCTTGCGCTGATAATCCACGTAAGCGTTATGGGCAACCCGGAATAACCATGGCTTGATTCGTTCTTCCTTCCAATCCTCGAGATATAGATACGCCCGGTAAAAGGTTTCCTGTACCAGGTCTTCCGCCGTATGGTGATCATAGGAGAGGGAGTACAAGTAACGATAAACGTCTTTCACGTAATATTGATAAATCGATTCCAGACTGTTCAGTTTCATGTCCTCCCCTCTAAGTAACACACGTTTAACCAGGGCATAAAGTTACAGTTAGGCTGTGAAAAAATGAAAAGAGGCTTTAACCCGTAAACCGCAAAAGCAAAAGCCCGCCAGGTGAGCGGGCTTCCGATAGAATATGAAGTGCTGTAGAAATGGGGGTTACCGTAAACGGTGGGACTCACGCGTTGTGCAGCATTCGGAAATCACTTGCTATTCTTGTCTATGTAGGCCGTCAGCGTTTTGTATTGCTTGCTGTCTTTTTCGGCATAGTCCAGCGCTGTTTTTCCGGACGCGTCTTGGATGGAGGCATCCACTTTGTGCTGGTTCAGCAGCTTGTCGATGAAAAAGTCATTCTTGTGGATGACAGCCAGATGAAGCGGTGTCTGACCATCGAAATTTGGCAGGTTGTAATCAAGCTCACCAGCTTTTCCGTCCATCTGTACAAACGGGTCGTAGAGGGAGGAATCGCCGTTTAGAATCAAATAGTGCAGCAGGCCGTTGCCGGTTGCTTCGTCTTGGGAATACAACTTCGCTTCACCGGCAGCGATAACAATATAAATCTTTTGCATATTCAATTCGCCGTTCACTTCGATCAGCTTGCCAAGGTTTTTCACCAAAGGGCGTTCTTGAGCAGGTGCTCCTTCGGACTCGGAAGGCGTAGTCGGGCCAACCGGGATTGCCTCTCCATTCGAGGATTTGGGAATAATCCCGATCTGATCGGCACCAACAGAGCCGACCTGATATCCAAGCGCTTCCGAGAAGTCCCGGACAGGGACATAGAGCTTGTTCTGAATGACAACGGGGGACTCGGTCAGCTTGGCCTCCGAACCGTTGACCAGGATCTTGGAATGGGACGGTACGGCCTTCAGATAAACGGCAGCGCCAACAACCGTACCGGCTGTCAGTGCCACGCCGACGATCGCGCCGAGTGCAAAAGCAGGAATAGAAGAGAAACGTTTTTTCATAATATCCTCCCATGGCGGTATATGGACTTTTACACCATTATATACCAATACAGCGTTACCTCAATTGAATATCCGGATCCAACACGATAATTCGCTGTTCATTTAGCGCGGTGTGTAGTAGATCATCCTTCAGTTGCTGCGTGCTGGTTATGACCTCAGGCTGGTTTGTCTTGATATCCGTTGTTAGTTTGTTCACTAATCGTTCGATCGATAGCATATCCCGATATTCTGGCGGGGAGTAGTCTTCCCAGTACTGATCTTCGCCCATCGTATCCAGAATGCGCGTGTGCTGTTCTTGCACCTGCTGCGGCTGGGTCTGGAGCGTTTTCCTAAGCTCCTTGGCCCTTTGAATTCCATCATCCAGACTCGCCGCAACGCCTTGTTCATCGGCCAATTGAATCATCAATTCTTTTGTTGCCATTTCTTTAAGAAGCACCGAGTCATCAGGAAGGGGCGCGGTGCTATGCGCGAGATTATTCTTATAGGTCGTTAAATTGGTATGCGTGATGTAGGTGGAACCAACTTGAATCAGCGCCTGTCCGTTCATGTTGTCGTTCATGCGATGATTCCGGCCCGAACGATTCGAAGCATCCGTAAAGAAGAGTATGATGCTTACCGTCAGGACGCTTGCCACAGCGATGCTGAGAATGGTGATATACTTACGGTTTATTTTCATACCTGACACCTCACTTGGCAGGGATATATGAAAACGAAGATATATTATAGACGTTTCGTCTGCCTGAAAGGTTCTAGAAAAATGCGAAAAAAAAACACCTGAAGGCACAAGAAATAATTGCTTTCAGGCGCAGAAGTTGCATGATGATGGGAATGACAGGCTTCACGTTGAAACTTACTTACGAAGCAGTCGGGTCTTATGTGCATAGATAATCGCTTTGTCCGCGAGAAAGGCAGCGTAGAGGAGCAGGAAGACGGAATAAGGAAATCCGGTACCGTCGAGGCTCGGAACCAACCATTCGGCGGCGATAAAATACAGCAGGGTCAATAGCACCGGGAGCTGCCGTTTCAGGTGGTATTTCCAAACCGACCAGATGACGCCGGCAGTCCCGGCAAACAGCATGACGAGACGGACGGCGTCCAATGCGGATTGGACGACCTTTCTGGCCTCCTCATTTCCGATCGCAGCCGCATATTTAGAGGTGCGGCCGGCAAATATGCTCCGGAAGAGATGAACCAAAGGGTTGCCTTCGATGTATCTCGATTCGAGCCACAGCGAGGCAAGGTTCCACGGACCGGACATATACATCAAACGATTGAAAAGCGGGATGTTCAGCCACCATGGGGACAAGATGAGCAAATAACCCGCGCTAATAAGAATGAGCCCGCCGGTTACAATTTTGACCGGACTGCGGTATTTGATCCAAAAGGCAATGAACAATACCGGGTACAGCAGCGCCTGAAGGTTGTAGCAAGCCATAAGCGCCGTAAGCGCGCCGGCAGCCGCGTACCAGCCAGCCTGCTTCAATTCAAGCGCTCCGATGACGGCGCAGACCAGAAGAAGCATTAAGGTCTGCATGGTCGTATCCGGCAGGATCAGCCGGACGGCGCCGTAAGCCGGCCAGAATAGCGCGTAGATCATGCATGATAGAAAAGCGATTCGCGTATTAAACATGTAGCGGGACAGCACAAAAACCAAGTAGACGGAAAATGCATGGAAGAGACATTGGAGCAGCTGGTAGGCAATCAGGGCAGCATCCATGCTTCCGAACAAGGCGGTAAGTCCGGCAATCATAAGCGGCACACCGGGCATGACGCTGGAGGCATGTTCTTCCAGGTCTCCACCGGGGTGGCTGATCATGGCCGCACTTTGGATATATCGTTCTTCGATTACGCTGCTTATGCTCGGGGAACGTTCATGAAGACCGGTAAGAACCAGCAGACATGACATAACCAGAACGGCAGCAATCAGTACCAGCAGCATCCTTCGCTGCACACGGTTTAACGTCCATATGGAAAACAAAGGGTCCACTCCACTCTGTATATAATCTCTAGGGTTCAAATCAGAATTTATACTCTTATATATTAAAGAATAAACGGTGAAATAAAAAGGCTCCGCCAAAACGGAGCCCATAAGTTCAAGTTACGCTGCAGCGACAAGGTCTGTCCCACTATTAAAAGCCGCTGTGATACTTATCGTTACTGGATGAACGATCCTTTGACGTCCCGTCCCGCTGCTTCTCTTCCTGGCGCTCCAGCCTGGCGTCTTCCATCGGAATCGGGTCCACATGCTGTTCACTCTCAAACTTATCAAACAGGCTTTCTTGTTCCGTCGGGTATTGTTCAGGGTGATCCATGTTGCCGGGACCGTTGTGAAGCGGAAGATCCTTTTTCTTGTCAGCCACCGTTTCTCACCTCATTTATCATTGTGATACTACCTTTATACCTTATTTGGGGAAGTATCAAACATGAAGAGGCGATAAAGGGGAGGGGCATCGGTCTCTTTTAAGACGTCTCAGAACCGGCTGCAGGCTGCTGCTGCGCTTCTGCCTTAAGTCTTAAATAACGGATAAACAGCTCAACAAGCTCCGGATCGAATTGCGTGCCCGAGCAGCGGAGCAATTCTTCAATTCCCTCCTCAAAGGTTTTCGTTTGCTGGTAAGGCCGTTCCGTTGTCATCGCGTCAAAGGAATCGATAATGGTCAGCATCCGGCACAGCTTGGGGATTTGGCTGCCCTTGAAGCCGTGCGGATATCCACCGCCATCATATCTTTCATGGTGCAATTCGATGTAAGGAACCAGTTCCTTGAACTTCTCGTTCGTTTCTGCAATGCGTTTCCCCCAACTGACATGCCGTTTGACGGTTTCCCATTCGCCGGCCGTGAGCTTGTCCCGTTTGTTCAAGATCCCCCAAGGAATCTCAAGCTTGCCGATATCGTGAATGAGTGCGCCGAGTACGAAATTGCGTCGCTCCACACTATCAAGCTCGAGCACTTCGCTGATATCCATGGCATAGCGGAATACCCGTTTGGAGTGTTTGAACGTATCCACATCTTTATACAAGAACAGCTTCAGCTGCTGCTCGATATCGCGGACGTCTTCCGCGAAGTCGATCTCGGATTCTTTTTCGGCGCCGCTCCCGTATACATGCACATTATTCTTACCCTGCTTCTTGGCATAGTACAGCGCCTGATCGGCAAGCTCGACGAGCTGTGACTTGTCATGGATGTCAATCCGATAGGACGCAACACCGGCAGAGAAGGAGAGACACCCGGAGGGAAAAATCTCGACGCCGTCAAAATAGGTATCGTTCAGTTTTTTGCGGAGCCTGTTAATGAAGGAGCGTGCTTTGTTGTCATCGTAACCCGGCATGAGAATCGTGAATTCCTCGCCGCCGAAACGGGAGGCTACCACCTCGGCCATTTCGGATTCTACCTTGAGGTAATTGCCGAGAAATCCGAGCAGCATGTCGCCTTTCAGGTGTCCGAATTGATCGTTGTATTTTTTGAAATCATCGATATCGATCATGGCCAGTGACAATGGCGTTTCATTTGCTTTGGCCTTCTTGATTTCGTCTTCCAGCAAGTTTTCGAAGTAGCTGTGATTGTACAATCCGGTTCGTTGATCCTTGATGGCTTTCTCTTGAACTTGTTTATACATCGTGAAGAGCTGCTTGAAGGAATAGGACAGCATGACGCTAAGACCTATAAACAGGGTCAGCCCGAAAACGCCGTTATGTACGATGAGTATGGAGAGAACCAGCGAAAGAATGAGCGTGCTGAGGTAAACAAGCAGTGTATCTTTCATGAAGGTTTTCAAAATATCATATAACGATCCCTTGTATAGAAGGTAATAGTAGAAACCGACAAGGAATACGTTGATAACAAAATAAACAACCAACGCTGCAACATACGCACCAAATTGATCATTGTGAATAGGGCCAGCTTGTCCGCCTGCAATTTTGAAAATGAAGGAGGACCCGACGATCATCACGGTATACACAGAGAAATTAACAAAATGCTTCCAGAAGGGGATTTTTCTGTCGTAAAGCGCCATGGCAAGGGAGACGAACAGGATGACGGATAGCGCAAACGGTGCTCCATATATAAAGATGCATGCCAGGTAAACAGAGGAATCCATGGACTGTAAATTACCCTCTGGCGGCAGCTGGAAGGTGAAGTAATTTAAGATGAGGGCGGCGCCTAACATCGCATAGACCCATACCCACTGTGAAGGAGTATAATGGAAAAATTCCCCTTGTTGCACTAGCAGGAAGGTTGAACAGCCCAGAAGAGAAAGAAAAACAAAATACAGCTGTCCCGCAAAGCCTTGAGAGAACCTAGGACGCTTTAATATGGACATAAATGATTTCTCCTCAATAAAATCAATGGTGTATTCTCCACATTTTAAGGTATATTGCGATGCAAAACAACGAAAAAGATGTAAAAAAACAGGCTGAATTTTCCAGCCTGTTTTTTATGGAAGTCTATTATCCGAATCTGTAACCGGAAGTCAGAGCGACAACAACAGAAGCAACGATGATCGCATTCAATACGATGCGGGAATACTTGATTTTATCAGTTTTCTTCACAGTTCTCCCTCCTTTCCAGGTGGCATGATGTATGATTAATTTTGAGGTTCCACACGTTCAGTGGTATCGGATTTGGGTCTTAATGTCTGCGCGTTGGCGGCATTCTTCCCCACGGTCATGAGGTTTAGAATATACAGGAATATGCCGAAGTTCATGATGATATCTCCGATACTGATAACCTGTGTTCTAGGGTATGGCGGGGATAACGGTATAATGTCTCCCAGGAACGGCAGGCGGGTAGAGGCGTCCATCAGATAATGTTTGGTGATGACGGTGCTGTTGCTAAGCATGTCCACGTAATAAGGATCCAGAACGGAAGCGGCGCTCATCGAAACGGGCATCCTGCCGCCATTAACCGCCATGACGAGGAAATTGAGAAAGACGCCGGCCAGAATGCTGCCAAAACCTTTCTGATTCCGGTTCATCCAGAGGAAGATCATGCCGGCAATGTAGATGAACATAAATATGTAGCTGCTTGCGGATGCCAGCCAGTCGGAATTCGCTTGAAAACGGAATATGAGCAGCTGTACGATCAGGAGAATGGGGAAGATTAAGCCGCCCTTCAGACGAATCTTACTGAATTGCTGCAGTCCATGACGGAGTCCGCCACGTATCAGTCCGACAATTAACCCGAGTATAATGCCGTCAAATACCATGATAGAATTCCTACTTTCATAGTTCATTATCTCTGTAATTAAGATAGTTCGACAGCGAATTGGTAATTCCTTCAACAAAAATAAAATTTTATGAAAAATTTAGGGGGTCGGATAAAAAGCTTGTCCCTTCCTGTATGAATCTCATGATTTATGTATATTATAGCAGATAAAAAGGATAAATCTTCCTACTTTTTTCGTGTTTCTGTTGCAGAAAAGAGCAAATTATCGAACTTTACATACCTATGGGGGGTATAGTAAAGTTAAATGGTACAATATTATATGATAGGAGGACGACAGCATGAAACAAGTGACATTGACAGTGGAAGGCATGTCCTGCAACCATTGCGTGAACTCGGTGGAAGGCGCGCTGAAGAATGCGGGAGCTTCTGGTAAAGTCGATCTTGCATCCAATACAGTGGCCGTCGAATACGACGAAACCAAGGTCAGCCTTGAAGCATTGAAAGAAGCGATTGAAGAGCAAGGCTACGATATCGTGTCCTAACGAAAGATTCCCTGGAACAATCCAAAGCCGCGAGCTTTGGCTAAAATAGGAGCCGGCTGCTGAAGCGATCGACAGCAAGCCGGTTTTTTTGCGCTGCCATCACCTCCCGCGTGAACTTGCACTGCTCAAGCCGAAGTTTCATAATAGATGGAACAATTCTTTCAGAGCCTAAGGAGTGGATACCCCGATGAATGATACCCTATCACTTCTGATGAACCATCGATCGATTCGTAAATATTCGGATCAGCCCGTGTCCGAGGAGCAGCTTAGGGCAGTTGTGGCAGCAGGTCAGATGGCATCAACCTCAAGCAACGTCCAGGCATACAGCGTGATTGCCGTTACCGATCCAGAGAAGAAGCAGCGGTTGGCCGCTTTAGCGGGAAATCAGGCGTATATTGTGGAATGCCCGGTATTTCTTGTGTGGTGCGCGGATCTGTATCGTTTGAAAAAAAGCACAGAGGCGCACGTGGTTGATCAAGAGACGTATGAAGATTCGACCGAGAATTTCATCGTGGCCACGGTGGATGCCGCTTTGGCTGCGCAGAATGCCGCGATCGCCGCGGAATCGCTCGGTCTTGGCATCGTGTATATAGGCGGGGTCCGCAACTCCATTGCCGAGTTCTCCGAGGCTTTGGAACTGCCGGAACTGGTCTATCCGGTATTTGGCATGTGCCTGGGCTACCCGGATCAGGAGCCGGGGCTTCGTCCTCGGCTTCCGGTGGAGGCTGTTTTGCACCGCGACAGCTATCATCGCGCAGCTATAGAGGAAGTGAAAAACTACGATCGAACCTCTTCCGAATATTTGTCTAAGCGTACCCATGGCAAAAACAACACGCCATGGTCGGCGCTTTTGGCTAAACGCCTGGCAGAGCCGGTAAGGCTGCACATGAAGGACTTCCTGAAAGGGAAGGGCTTTATGGGGCGTTAGACATCATCAGAGAGCGGATACGGCTGTTCTCGTGGGGAATACTCCGGAGGGCACGGCGCTAGGAACTAAGCCCGCCTCGGAACCAATCCCACGCCAGCGGGCTTCGGAACCAAGCTCGGCTGGCGTGGGATTGGTGGGGTCGGAGACGCAGTGCTCCGTAAGTTTGCACCGTAGCTTCCAAGCCGCAAGCCGGAACGAGTTACGGCCCGGCAGTAGCAGTATCGGACCTCAGATCCGTTATTTTCGCTATGGGCTCGTTTTTGCCGGATCTATCGGACACACGTTCCGTTAAGTAGCGTATAATCCGAAAAATGAGAGCCTTACTCGGTGAATAACGGACCTCATGTCCGCCACCATTCGAGAAATGGTGCTTTTGATCAAAATAAGGTCCGCTGAGTCCGCTAAAATGTGCAACTATTTTGTACATCGTGCGCACTGCTCCCTGTGCGCACGATGCGTGGTTCGGGGCATGCTTGGATGACTGGTCGGCGCTAAGCGTGCCGCAATGTACGACGCTTGAACGGAAGTCATAACACAGAACGGGGCTGTCCCAAAAGGTCATGAAATACGGACCAAGGGACAGCCCTTTTTCAGTGGTCTCCTTTTATATGGAGATTGCTGATCAGGATGACATGTGTCGGCAAATCCATCTTCTCCGTATGCTGAACCCGGTCCGATTTATTTGCCGATGCCCTGCTGACGGTATTGTCCGGGCGTGATCCCTTCAAGCTTCTTGAACATTCGATTGAAGTAGGGAGGCTGATATCCTGCGGCTTCCGCAATCTCGTGAATGCGAAGATCCGTGGTCAGCAGCAATTCTTTGCAGCGGTTCATGCGCACGGTTGTCAGATAGTCTATATAATTCGTGCCCGTCATCTGCTTAAACGCTTTGCTCAGCTGGGATACGCTGACACCGGCTTCCATGGCCATGGTATCCAGGGACAGGTCTTGCATCCCGTTTTGCTCGATTTGCTCCAGTACGTTTTCGACCAGCGATTTCATGGAGCTGTTGAAATTTTTTGTTAACTGATCGAGGTAGGGTTCGATGATTTCTTTCTGGAACCAGGTCACGCAGGCCTTCGGGTCGCGAAGCAGGGACAGCTGTTCCTGCAGATTGGAGAAATTGTACACCTGATATGGATTTAAGCCAGCCTGCAGCATGGACCGGTGAACGCTTGTGATTAACCGCATGAGGCCATGGTGGACATGCCACTCCGAGCCTCCCCCGGCTTGAAGCGCCGTTACGAAGCGGCTCAGGGAACGCAGCGCATCCCCCTGAAGCCCAAGATTCAAGGTGTGAATGAAATCCTGCTCCAACTCCAGCGGAAAGTCGATCCAGTCGTTTTTCTGGGAAAGCACGGTTTCTGCTTCCAGCAGTTGACTGCCTGCATCAAAGGACCGGTAATGCAGCGCCCGCTTGGCCTGTTCGAGAATATGGGGAACATCGGTCCAGGTTGAGCTTGGTCCTCCCAAGACGATGGTTGCCGACATGCGGAGCGTATCGCGCAAAGCCCGCATGATCTGATCGCACAGCTGCCTCATTAAACGCGTCTGTTCATCGGCTTGATGGGAAGCCGGAACGATCAGGATGACGCCGAAGGAGCCGTCAAAGAAATTGATGGGATGCATATATGCGCTTATGTCCTCTGCCAGCTCCTGGATCACGTTCAGCGCGGCATAGGTGAGAAGATGCTGATCGTTTTCCGTCAGAGGCGTCCGATCCTCCCCGTGAGTATGCTGCTGAAGCACGATGGCCGAGAACTGTTTATCGGTAATGTCTAGATCCATCTCTTGCAGCTTGAGCACGTATTCGGGCTCCGTCAGGTGGGCGGCTTGTCCACTCAAAAATTGATTGATATAAGCCTCCCTGATCGCGGGCAAGGATCGCTTCCATTGGCTTTGAAGCGTATCATGCGAGAACCGGTACTGCTCCCACTCGTGTTCAATATAATCAAGCTCATTGTATCGCGAGCTCGGTTTGGCCAGATCACCGCCAATCATATTCAGCATCTTGCTTATAGGACGATACATGCTCTTAGAGGCAAACCAGCTCACAGCCAGTGATGCCGCAAGCGCAAAAGCAAAGCAAATCAGAATGATATGGGTATACGGCTTCGTTGGAGCAATGATCTTGGATTGCGGCGTACCTGAAACATAGGTCCAATTTTGTTGCATTTTTTCGAATTGAACGGTATTCACCAGCAACACATCCTGGTCCACCGGAACCTTCAACCGCAAATGATTCGCACTTCGGGCATTCTCCGGAAGCTTCAGCTGTTCCTGAATCGCGCTCATCGCCTTCGGCATGTTGCGGCTCATTCCCGACTCCCCGATGACGTGACCATGGTCGTCCAGCAGGAATGAGAGATTCTCGCTATTGCGAATGACGTGCAGCTTCGACGGATCAATATAGATGACGATCGCGCCGTAGGGCGTATGACCGTTGAAGGGAAGTCGCATGACGAGCGCGTGGGAGGACTTATCCTTGTTAAAAGGCCGCTCCAGATCATGGACCCAGAACATGTCCGTATCTCCTTCCATGAGCTTGTTGAAGTTTAACGCATCCTGTTCCTGATCCAGCGTCCGCAGGCCGAGATCAGGCTCCATGATTTTATTTTGCTTTTTGATATAGAGATAGACCTGATCCACCAGGGGATCGGCATTCCCCACCAGGTTGAGCGTACTGAACAGCTCGTTTGTCTCCTCGACATTCGATACAAAGTCCATATCCGACAACGAAGGCTTGAAATGGGGCTTCACCACCATATTGAGGGCGTAGTGGACCAACTGGGTGAATTGCTCGTCGACTTGTCTCGCAGCGTCAACCAGGGCTTCTTCGTTCCGCTGCTGATATTGGTTAATCATATGCTGGTTGCCCACATAAAGGTAAACGGCCGTAATGGCCGAGATGGGGAGGCATGTTAACAACACGGCCAGCGCGATGCTTCTCCAATACATAATACCTTTGAAAACGGATTCATGATTCTGTTGCCTCATTACTTTAACCCCCTGTTGGCATAGACAAATCAAAGGCTTAATCAAAGCGAGCCGGTAAATGATTACATACTATCATAGCGAATGAGTGGATGAGTTGAAAAGATCATATCTTCCTAATTGAGGCTGGGTCAACGTTATCGATTAACCGAATCGGACGTTTATTCGTCGTGGAAAAAAAGTGCAATACGAGGAAACGAAAGGTTCCTCAATGCCGTAGATACCAAGCATTTCCTTGTGTTGCGTATTGAATGGATGGGGGGTTGGGAACGGCGGAAAAAAAGTGGAATTGCAGGGAATGTTGCAAGCGTTTACATTAGAACTACATTCCGTGAACGGTATGTTGAACGAGATGACAAGGCTGAAAGTGAGGGAGTATCGATGAAAGCACAAGAAACCGTTCAGTCGGCAAAAGGAAGCGGGAGTCCCCCCATTCCCGTGAGATCCAAAACGAAGTGGGGGCGGATATGGTCCGATGTTGTGCGCGACAAGTATTTGTACGTGCTGGCCTTGCCGGGTCTGATCTTTTTTATCATTTTCAAATATATTCCGATCACGAATCTCGTAATTGCCTTCCAGGAGTATTCTCCATACTTTGGGGTGCTCGGAAGCCCCTGGGTAGGGTTTGAGCATTTCACCCGGTTTTTCTCCAATCATGATTTCTGGATGCTGCTGCGTAATACGCTGGCGATCAGTTTTCTGAGCTTGATTTTCTTTTTCCCGGCACCGATCATTTTATCTTTGATGCTGAATGAAGTGCGAAACTCTTTCTATAAGCGGACGATTCAATCCCTGGTGTACATCCCCCATTTTTTATCCTGGGTATTGATCTACGGTCTAACCTACCTCATGTTCTCGCAATCGGAGGGCTTGTTTAATAAGTGGCTCATCTCGATGGATTGGGAGACAATCGATATTCTCTCCAACCCGAACTACTTCTGGGGTATGCTGACGGGACAATCCATCTGGAAGGAAGTCGGGTGGGGGACCATCATCTTTCTCGCGGCTATCGCTGGAGTGGACCCGCAATTATATGAAGCAGCCGTCATGGATGGTGCGGGCCGAATGAGACGGATGTGGCATATTACCCTGCCGGCGATGCGCAACGTGATCCTGATTCTGTTGATTCTCCGTCTGGGAACGATTCTGGATACGGGATTCGAACAGATTTATCTGATGATGAATGCACCTGTTACCAATGTAGCCGAAGTATTCGATACCTATGTATACCGGGTGGGGATTCGGCAGGGAGAGTTCAGCTACAGTACGGCCATCGGATTGTTCAAATCGATTGTCGGCGTCATCCTGGTGGTCACGGCCAACCGGTTGGCGAGACGGTACGGTCAAGAAAGCTTGTACTAAAGGATGGGCGAAGAGACAAGGAGGAGTAAAACATGCATGAGAAAGGATGGAAAACCAGGCTGTTCGGTTTTGTGAATAACGGACTGCTGCTGATCATCGGTTTGGCAACGATATTTCCGATTTACTATACCGTTATTTTGTCGTTTACCGATCCGGTGGAATATTATCAACGAAGCTTGATATTATGGCCGCGGGTTTGGACGCTGGATGCTTACAAGCATTTACTGTCCAACGGATTGTTTGTCACCTCGATTTCCGTGAGCGTGTTCCTGGCTACGGTCGGCACGCTGCTCAGCCTGCTTGTTACCGGGGGCTTGGCTTATGCGGTGTCCCGCAAACGCCTTCGGTTTCGCAAGGGCATCATGATTATGATCTTAATCACCTTTCTCTTTACGCCGGGATTGGTGCCGCTGTATTTGGTCGTCCGCAATGTGGGACTCATTGACAGCGTCTGGTCGCTGATCCTGCCGAGCTTGACCAGCGCATGGTATGTGCTGCTCATGAAGGGATTCTTCGACAGTATTCCGGAAAGTCTGGAGGAAGCCGCGATGATCGACGGCTCAAATGATATCGGCGTATTCTGGCGAATCATTCTGCCGTTGTCGCTGCCAGCGTTAGTGGCTTTTGGATTGTTCTTTGCGGTCGGCTATTGGAATACGTATTTCAACGCACTGATGTTTATTAACGACCAGAAGATGTGGCCGCTGCAAGTATTGCTGCAAAATATGCTTGTGGACCCAACAACGATGGGATCGGGGAGCGGCGGCGGATTCGCCTTCCAAGTGAACCGTCCCGTCCCAACAGAAACGTTGAAGATGGCGGCGGTCGTGATTGCAACCGTTCCGATCATGTTAGTGTATCCATTCCTGCAGAAGCACTTCGCCAAAGGAGCGATGGTAGGCTCTGTCAAGGAATGAAACGATATACGGTCTAACTGCCATCATGCTCAGTCAGACGAGATGTAACATTAAAAGGGAGGTCTAATGATGAAAAAAAAGGAAACCAAGCCGGGCAAGTCGTTATTAAAAATGTCGGGGGTGCTGCTCTTGGCAAGCTCGCTCTTGCTTAGCGCATGCGGCAGCCGAGACGGAAGTGCACCGAGCGATAACGGAGGCGGAACAGACAGCAGTGAACCAACCAGCATTACGATACAGACCCTGAATTATGCCACCGAATTCATAGACAACAACAATGTACTATGGAAAGAGCTTGAGAAACGCACCAATACCAAGCTGAATATTACGTGGCTGTCGCCGTCCACGGCCGAAGAGAAGATCAATGTCATGCTTGCATCCGGGGATCTTCCGGAGGTTACTTTCGTGGAGACGATGCAGAACCCGCAGCTGCAGAAAATGCTGAAGCAGGGCGTCTTCTGGGATCTGACGCCGTTTCTTAAAGACTATCCGAATTTGAACCGCGAAGAACTGAAAGAAATGTGGGAAATCACCAAGGTGGATGGCAAGAACATCGTCATTCCTCGTTATTATCCTAGCTATGGCGGCGGAGTGTTCCCGATGATCCGCAAGGACTGGCTGGATGCCCTTCAGCTGGAAACGCCCAAAACGCTGGATGAGTTCCATAACGTGTTAAAGGCTTTTAAGGAACAGGATCCGAATGGTAATGGACAGGCGGATGAGATTCCATATGCCGCAAATCCGGGGGCTCTCGCTTATATTTATAATGTATTTAATGAAACGCAAGGGTCCTGGAAGCTTCAACCCGATAATACCCTGACTCCGATTATGACGTCGGACGAGTCAAGGGAGGCCATGCTGTGGATCAAACAGGCTTATGACGAGGGCTTGTTCCCCAAAGATTTCGCGATCATGAAGTTCTCGCAGGTGATGGACACGATGCGAAGCGCCAAGGCAGGGGTAGGGGGCATGTCCATGAACCATGCCTGGGTGACCGGCGAAGCCGTGAAAGGCGTTGACCCTAAGGCGGATCTGATGCCGCTTGCTTACTTGGAGAATGCAAACGGGGTGAAGTATACGCCTTCAGGATCGCCGTACTATGGAGTGTACCTGATTCCGAAGAAAGTGCCGGAGGCGAAAGTAAAGAAAATCCTCGAGTTTTTCGATTACGGTTATAGTCAAGAAGGCAATGAGATGCTGACCTACGGAATCGAAGGTGTCCATTACAATGTGGAGAACGGGAAGAAGGTTGCAACGCCGCAGGCCGCCGTGGATAAGACGGGTGACGGCAACTTGAACAATATGATTCACCTCGTCAGCGACGATATGGCCATCAGCGCGGTAGGGATGCCGGATGAAGTATATGAGCGGAACGTAGAGATTGTCACAGAGCGCAAGACGGTCAAGGTTCCTAATCCTTCGGGAGAGCTGTATTCGGAAGCCTACAACAAATACTATCCCGAGATTTCCAAGAAGGTGGAGGATATGCGGGTCATGGTCATTACGGGCAAAGAACCGGTTGAATCGTACGATAAGCTGATTGAAACGATTAAGAGTGACCCGAAGATGAAGGAAATTACAGACGAGATGTCAAAGGCATATCAGGAGAAGTACGTTAAATAAGGAAATCCAAAACCACAATGCTGCAACTTGCATTGTGGTTTTTTGGCGTGAATAACAGGAAAAGCCTCTCTATGTTATATTTCTGATGTCTAATATTAAACATCCTATAATTTTACATTAAAGCATAAAATATTACATGAGGGGAGGATATAAAGTCATGGAAACGAAGGAAGGCATAAAGTTTAATATCGAGCAAGAACGGCATAAGCTTCATAAGATGAAGCAGCGGTATCGTGATTTTAACCATCCTAAAGTCCTCGGTCAATCGATCGTGCTTGATGAGTTGATTAATCAATATAACCGATTTCTTAAAGAAAACAAGCCGATTGCGTAAACAACCGACTTAAAGCTGAATGAAGATTCTTTTTATAGATCGTAAAGTCTCGCGGCGTTCTCATAAAAAATCATGCGAGCCTCGGATATGGACAGCCCCTGAAGCTCCGCCCATGCCGCAGCCACAGCAGCCGTCATCCGAGGATGGGTCATCTGTCCGGTGAACGGACCTTCGAACGGCCAAGGACCATCGGTTTCGGTCATGACGAGATGATCCGGATACCTACATGCCATATCACGAATTTCTTCCTCATAGAGGATGTCAGGCGTGAAGGAAATATAGTATCCGTTACTGGCCATCCGCTGCAAGGTGTCACGGGAGCCCTTGAACCAATGGAAATGGGCACGAGTGATGCCGTATTTTTCGAGCAAATCACATGCGATATCCGCATCTTCATATACAGCGTGCAGAATCACCGGTTTATGATGCTTTTTAGCAAATGCTATAAATTGCTCCAATAGATAGGCGTAAGGGCGGTTATCCCAAGGTCGGCCCTCCGATTCAGCCTCCAGCCTGGTGTAATAGGGGAGACCCACCTCTCCTACGGCAACCATCTCATCGGCATGCTCTGCCATCCAATCCAGCAGCTCTTCGGTTTCGTTAGCGGAAGGGAGGGGCTGCTCCGGATGATAACCGAAAGCCGGCCGCACCATCGGTCCGTACTGCCTGGCCAGCTCCAGGTTTTCCTTGCAGGAAGCCAGATGCATGGAGACGGAGATAACGGATTGAACCTCATGATGACGGATATCCGCGAGAATCGCTTGTTGATCGGATAACGAATAGCTGTCCAGATGAATATGAGTATCCAACAGTGGGAAATTGGCTTCACTTTGCGTGAATGATTTCATCGTTACATAACCTCGCTTGTAAGCTTCCACGAAGCGCTTGGCTAATCATGGATGTATGTATTTCCGCTGACCTTCATCGGTCAGCGTTTGTGCTGTTCTTCCCGCATGATGGCGGAAATTTCGGTTTTTAATGCGATGAAGGACGGATCCATCAGGATGTTTTCCCGGCGCGGGCGGGAGAACGGGACTTCTACCCTTTTCAAAATGGTTCCGGGCCGTGCTGACAGGATATAGATGCTGTCCGAGAGGAGCAGCGCCTCCTCGATATGATGGGTAATCATCAGCACCGAACGGCGCGTATCCTCCCATATATCGAGCAGCCAGCGCTGCATATCGCTGCGCGTCAGCGCATCCAATGCGCTGAACGGTTCGTCCAGGCACATGACTTCCTGGGGACTCATCAGTGCGCGCAGAAAAGCCGCCCGCTGCTGCATTCCTCCTGAAAGGGTGTGCGGATACGCCTTCTCGAAGCCGGTGAGGCCGGCCCGTTCCATCCAGCTGCGGGCATGTTCCCTGGCAGTGGATTTCGTGGTGCCTCTCAGCTCCTCGGGAAGAAGCACATTGTCCTCCACCGTACGCCAAGGGAACAGGGCCGGCTGTTGCGGCATATAGGCGATGCGGCCTTTTTCCCCGGTCACGTCCTGACCATCCATGAGGACCGAACCCGTATCCTGAGCGGTTAATCCCCCGATGATATGGAAAAGTGTGCTCTTTCCGCTGCCTGAAGGACCGATCAAGGAGACGAATTCCCCGGGTTGTACCTGAAGCGAAAGGCCATCCAGCACATGCACTTCGCTGCGTCGGTCGCGGAAGGTTTTCCGAAGGCTGCGAACCTCGAGGGCAGGTGCTGATGAGACCGACGCAGTGGACGGGTCAGCCCCGTCCTGGAGCGGCAGGGATATTTGATGTGTCATATCGATAAATGGCCTCCTTTCATATAAGATTCGAAATGTCTATTCACAGGGGGCTCAGCCTTTTCGGTTCCAGCGGATGAGCCGCTTCTCCAGCAGGGTGATCAGTAGCACCATCAGCAGGCTGAGCAAGACGATGACCAGGATGGCAACAAACACCCGATCCGTGCGGTAGCCGGATTTTTGCAGCATCATGTAGTAGCCGATTCCCCGGTCCGAGCCGATCCATTCCCCGATAACCGCCCCCATGACCGAATAGGTGGCCGCAATTCGAATCCCGGAGAAGATGGAGGGGAGGGCATGCGGCAGCTCCAGCTTAGTGAAGATTTGCCACGAGGTAGCCCCTGCCATCTGCATATAATTCATCATGGTGCGGTCGGTACGTGCGAGTCCATCCAGGGCCGCAACAGCGACAGGGAAGAAGCAGACCAGCATAATCACGATAACCTTGGGCAGCATACCGAAGCCGAACCAAATCATGAGAAGTGGGGCTAGGGCGATTGTCGGCACATTTTGGCTAAGAATAAGAAGCGGATAAAGGGCGGTTTTGAGAAAAGGCACCATGTGCAGTGCCAGCGAGATGATTAGGCCGATTGCCGTACCGATCATAAAGCCGATCAGGGTTAATTGCAGGGTGGCCGCTGTATGTTGGAAGAGACCGGAAGCTCCGGTAACGGCCTCATGCCCGATGGCCGTCGGTGCAGGCAAAATAAAGGGTTCAATGTCGAACACGGATACTGCGGCCTGCCATACCATCAAAAAGAAGAGGACCGCCACAACGGGCGGCCAAACAGAACTCCACCAGCTTCTCATGGACGGTATTTCTCAGTCAGCTTATCCATGCTGATGCCGCTTGGATGATGCGCGATTTTGACTTGGGATATGATGCTGGGACTTCCTGCATTCACCAGCGCCTCGTGCATGCGCTCAACGATCTTGAGCAGCTCGGAGAGCTCTCCTTCCATGGTCGTTTCGAGTGCATGAACCTCGTATTTCACGCCTGATTCCTGAATAACTTTGATCGCTTCATCTACATAAGGGATGCTGTCGGTCCCGTTTGGCGTTCTCGGTATTACTTGAATGCTCAAGAGAGTATTCGCCATATAAACTCATCCTTTCGTGCAAGCTATGTTGTAATGGAAGAGAGGCGGCCTGCTGCAAAAGCCGTCTCTCTTCTTATAGAGGTTGTTCAAAAAGTCCGCTTTTGATCACGAAGCGAATCAGGAAGCAGCTCGGCATCGAATCTTGAATTCAGCCGGGCCTTCCGGTGCTCACGTACCCAAAACGTACGCTCCGCTCCTGACGTCCCTAGCTTCATCCAACCTTCTCGGTGCTGAAAATCGACCTTTTTGAACACTCACTTAAATAGAAATAACCTTATGGCTTCTCCGGTAAAAATTCATTGGTAAATGCGCGGTCTGCGTCAAGTTCCTTCTCAAGCAGCTTGCGCTCAAACATCCAGTCTGCGTACCCCGACCATACTTCGGCTTTCTGTTCGCCCCAGCGGGATGCATCGTCCTGATAACGGGGGCTCAGCCATTTCTGGCTGGCGAGAACCAGTTCGGCATCCAGGTCAGGAACGGCCTTCGTCAGCAGGGCTGCTGCATCTTCAGGATGTTGAATCGCATAGTCATAACCTTTTGAAGTTGCCCGCATGAACGCTTTGACAAGCTCAGGGTCCTCCTGGATCAGCTTCTCGTTCGTTACGATCACCGGTGTATAATAATCAAGCTGCTCAGAGTAGTCCTTCACATAAATCATGTCAAGCGGCTCATTGCGAAGCTCGGCTTCAATACCCGTCCAAGCATAGAAGATCCAGGCAAAATCAATGTCGCGTTTGACGGCCGTAAAATAATCGGCATCGCCCATATTAACCATATTCACCTTGCTGACATCGGCACCATCGATCTCCATGATGGATTTCATGACTGCTTCCTCTACAGGCGAGCCCCAGCCGCCATAGGATTTCCCTTCAAAATCGCCTGCCTTCACGATGCCTTTGTCCTTGGGGGCGGCAAATCCGGATGTATTATGCTGAATGATCGCTGCAATGGAAACGAGCGGCAATCCTTGGGTTCTGGCAAGCGTTACGCCTTCCTGATAGCTGATGCCAAACGGCACATTGCCGGATGCGACCAGCGTATCCGTTCCGCCTGCTCCCGGCTGGACGATCTGGACATTAAGCCCTTCTTCCTCATAATACCCAAGCTCCTTCGCTGCATACAGGCCGGTGTGATTCGTATTGGCGGACCAATCGAGCATCAGCTGTACATCGCGGAGTTTCCCGGGAGTCTGACTGTCTTCGCCTTCGGCACCTGTTTTCTTGTTCTCTCCGCTTGTGCCGCATCCAGACGCAACCATCAGCAGGATGCAAGCGAGAAGCAGTGGAATCCATTTTCCCTTCTTCATCGTTTCTTCTCTCCTTTGAATTCTCTTTCTATTACCTCGTAACTCCATAAAAAAACGCCCTGATGATATCAGGACGCATGACGGCGTAAGTGTATACCACGGCAAATAAATAGCTGCCGCAAACATGGGCTTCCTACGCTGGCATTACCCAGATCAGGTGTAAGGGTCAGTATCATATCGGATACACTCTCAGCCGGCCAAATTCCAGCTCCCCCGGTATTTATGAAGTTTCGATCATTACATCCGCTATTATAGTCCTAACACAGCAGACCTGTCTAGTTCGAAGAGGCGCGAACGAGACAGGTCTTTGTTTAGAACACTAATGCAATGGGAGAATTAATTGATGCTATGAACCTTTCACAAGATAAAGTATTTGAATACGGTTTCTACACAGAGGTTAGCGCTGGAAGAACTCAATCCATTCCCCTTCGGGACCATGTACGAAGAAATAACGGAAACCGTTCGGTAGCGTCACGATTTCCTCGTCCAAGTGAGGAACGTCAAGTCTCTGCACACGGGCATATTCCTCTTCAATGTTATCCGTGCTGACTGCAAAATGATGTACCGTTCCTTCCGAAGGGAGCGTGTCGCTATATCCCTGAATAAGCTCGACTTCCGTCTCGTTGCTGCCGTTAAATCCTAGGAACGCCAGCTGGATGACGCCATTGGTATGGGTCAGGCGATCCTTCAATTCAAGTCCAACTACGGATGTATAGAAGGCGATTGTAGCTTCAAGGTCCCGGACAACGATACCAACATGATCTAATCGTTTCTGTGACATGGTTCAACACCCTTCCGATTCATATAAGATATGACAGAAATATTATCATATAATTCCTATACGTCAAGTGGGTGTTATATTGTTCGTGCAGAGGCTAATAAGATGATTTTTCTTTCATTTCCTCATCTTTACTTTTGGGTGGGCAAAAAGTATCATGAGAAATAGAAATGTTAATTCAAAAGACCTAACACACTTAAAGTGAACCAGCTTACCTTTTGGCCGAGGAGGAATGCTTATGAGTCCAACTCCAGCAGATCATCTGTGGATTCGACTCGCCATAATATATGCATTCATTCAGATAATGATCGCTCTGTGGATGCCTGATGCTTTATCGCTTCAGCGTGTTCTAGTCATTATTTCTCCTGCAGCCGCTTCCGTTTATTTAATGCGGATTCGTCGGCGTTTTGAGGTTCATCTTCGCAGGTTTTGGCTTATTGTGAGTCTCGGATTGATGGGGGAGGCAGTGGCCCGAACCCTCCACGCATGCAATATTTGGTTTGGAAAAGAGAGCGCTTTCCCGCCGGTTCTAACCCATTTGTTCTGGGGGCTCGAACTTATCCTGTTCGCAAGTTCTCTCATTTATTTATTCCGGCATGTTCAGGGTTCGTTTCGGGGGCTGCGGTTTATGCTGGATATCGTGATTGTTGGCATAGCGGTCATGACGGTAGGATGGGAATATTTCATCAAGCCTGAGCTTCAGGGTCTGGCCCATGAGGCAGTATGGGGAAACCTTTGGGTGGACATGCTGTATCCACTGTGCGCAATGGTACTTATTTTTTTTACACTGGTGTTGTATTTTAATACCGGACAGTTAAGGAAATGGGCGGCCATCCTGTTATGTCTTGGCGGAAGTACATTTATTGCCGGAGATGTTCTGTACATCTATCTCGTTGATCTTTTGGATATCGAGGTTCGCTCTTACCTGTATCCACTCTATACGTTATCGGTATTTTTCATTAGTTTCGCAGGCGGACAGTCCGCTCCTGATACCCGTAATCCATCTGTTGGCGAGCGGGAGCCGCGTTCAATCGGAAACCTGATCGTAAGGTACCTGCTTCCCTACAGCGTGCTCGGCGGGATGTTTGCCCTTATGGCGCAGCATTTTGGAGGGTGGAATGGACTGTTTACCGGTCTATCTCTGTGCGTTATCCTGATCCTATTCAGGCAGATTTTGATCCAGTTCGAGAACGACCGCTTGTTTGATCGACTGCATGAAAGTCTGATGCAGAGTGAATCCCTGGCACATCGCGATGATCTTACGGGTCTGTATAATCGTCGTTATTTTAATGCAAGGCTGTCAAGTTCGCTGAAGGAGGCGGACCGCACAGGTTCCCGTGTAGGCTTGCTGTATATGGATATGAACCGTTTCAAACGAGTCAATGATCGTTACGGCCACCGTGCCGGCGATTTGTTGATACGAAAGGTTGCAGACCGGCTTCAATCACTCGAATCCAAGGGAGTTTTGGTTTCCCGTTTAGGTGGAGACGAATTCACCGTCATGATCCATCCGGCAGGCGATGATCAGGAGCTGATCTGGATGGCGGAGGAGATCTGGACGATGCTTAGTGAGCCGTACGAGCTGGAAGGGCATGAGGTCCGGACCACGCCGAGTATCGGTATTGCGGTTTATCCAGATCATGCCAGAAATGACCAGGAGCTGATTGGTCGTGCGGATGCAGCGATGTATGCGGCGAAGGAACGGAACGCCCCCTGGCATTTTGATGTAGAGCGGACGATGCTGCTGCAGCTTTTGGATCAAAAGGTGAGTAGATGAATGTATGACCACAGTATCGACAATAGGTTGTTAAAAGCAATATAAGTCGATTTTTGTAGAATTTGGCGTAATCATTGCACGAATCTTGCGCATTTCTCTTAAAATAGGTCATAACTTCGATATAAAATCCATAAAATGCAAAGAAATCATATTCAAAATGCCGATAAGAAGCATAGTGAGAGCTAGCTTGCCAAGGAGGACGAACATGATTTGCGACAATTGCAGCACCTTTGAACCGATTGAGGACCAGGGGACCATTCATATGAAGCCTGCAAGTGGTGAGCTTATTCAATTGCTGGCAGTGAACGGCTACACGGTACAAGAGAACAATGAGGGTTGCGCTGTGAACTACAAGGTACGTGCGGACCTGATCTCTATGATGAAGTGTCTGCAGCCCCTTCCGCTGAAGATTCGTCAAGAGCTGTCCTTCTGTGTTACCGGTGGAGAAGCTCCGCAAATCCGGCATTCGTGGACCCCTATGCAGAAGTTCGAACTGCAGATGGAGCATTACGATATGGTGAGTATCATTTTACATAAGCAGTTTACGAGCTACATGCAGCCCATCGTGGATACATCCGAGCAGATCGTGGCCTATGAATTTCTCCTTCGTCCGGTAGAATGGGGAGCCAGGTTCCAGCCGTATGAGCTGTTTGAGACAGCCCGTAAAACCGGATTGCATGCATTTCTGGACCGGGCAGCACGAACCAGTGCCATTGAGACCAGTGCCGAGTGGCTTCCTCTCGGCGTGAAGCGATTCGTGAACTTCCTGCCATCCTCCATATATGATGCGCAGATGTGTCTAAGCCACACCTTTAATACCATAGACAGGCTCCATCTGGATCCGAGGGATTTCGTATTTGAGGTCGTGGAAACCGAGCGGATTGATGATGTTAAGCATTTGCAATCGATTTTCGAGGTTTATCGCAGTCATGGAATCTCGGTAGCCATGGATGACGTCGGCGCAGGATATTCCACATTGGAGCAGATGATTAAGCTTAAGCCGGATTATGTAAAAATCGACCGGAGTCTGATCGACCATTGCGATCGTAATCCCGCCCAGCAGAAGCAGCTCAAAATGATCACCAACATGGCTCATGATTTTGGGGCCATGGTGCTGGCTGAAGGCATTGAGAGACGGGAGGAGTTTCATTTTTGCCGAGAAATCGGGATCGAGCTCTCGCAGGGGTATTTGTTTGGGAAGCCATCTGAACGGCCTCCGCGTGACCTCATTCTCAACTAATCTATTCATAGCATACATAATCGGTAATTCCCCCCGCTATCTTGATGCGGAGCTTTGGCATCTGGTTGCCGCAGCCTTCGGCTGAGTTCGGACAATACAGATGCTTGGCATGGATGAAGACGGGTCCTTCAAGAAGGAGTAATGATGTCTGAAGGAGCCTGTTTTCTGTAAGAACAAGAGCCCTGGAGTGTTTCTCCAGGGCTCTTGTTTTTATATAGTTCGGAGTAGCCATTGATTGAACAAGCATGCTTGTTATCTTGCGGCTGTTACCTCTCCAAATCCGCTGATACTGTATTCCTTGCCATTCACGTTCAGGACAGCCGGCGTATCCGTTTCGTTCACGATGATGGTTTCCTTGCCTTTGACGTTGACCTTCAGGCGGGACCCGCGGAACATCACCTTGAAGGAGAAGGAAGACCAGTGGCCTGGAATGAATGGATTCAAATGCAATACGCCATCCTTCACACGCAAGCCGCCGAAGCCATGCACAACGGACATCCAGCTTCCCGCCATACTGGTTGTATGACAGCCGTCCTCGGTATCGTTGTTGTAGTTGTCCAGATCCAGGCGAGCTGTACGGAGGTACATCTCGTACGCCTTCTCCTGGTACCCAAGCTCGCACGCGAGAATGGAGTGTACGCATGGTGAGAGGGAGGACTCGTGTACCGTGAACGGTTCATAGAAGTCGAAGTTGCGTTTTTTCGCAGCCAAGTCGTACTGATCGCCAAGGAAGAACAATCCTTGCAGCACGTCAGCCTGCTTAATGTATACCGAACGCAGAATGCGGTCCCAGGACCAGTTCTGATTCAGGGGCAGGTGGGCTGGGTCCAATTGCTTCACCGGAACAAGCTCCTTGTTGAGGAATCCGTCCTGCTGCAGGAATACGCCGAGCTCCTCATCTACCGGGTAGTACATTTTGCTGATGATATCCTGCCATTTGGTTGTCTCGACATCCTGCAGCGCAAGCTTCGCTGTAAGCTCGGCATAGCGGGAATTCTCGTTCTCTTTCAAATATTCGAGCACGTCGAGCGTGTATTCCATCGTCCAGCTGGCAATCCGGTTTGTGTACCAGTTGTTGTTCACGTTGTTCTCATACTCGTTCGGACCGGTAACGCCGAGCATCATATACTGATCCTTCGCCGGCACGTAATTCACGCGCTCTTCCCAGAAACGGGAGATTTCCACGAGCACTTCCAGACCGTATTGGCCGAGGTAAGAGAAGTCGCCGGTATAGTTGACATAGTTGTAGATGGCATAGGCAATCGCCCCGTTACGGTGAATTTCCTCAAAGGTAATCTCCCATTCGTTATGACACTCTTCGCCGTTCATCGTCACCATAGGATAGAGAGCGCCTTTGGTAAAGCCGAGCTTCTTGGCGTTTTCCTTCGCTTTTTCCAGGTGCTTATAACGATAAATCAGCAAGTTGCGCGAGATGCTGGCATCCGCGGTGCTCAAGTAGAACGGCAGGCAATACGCCTCGGTATCCCAGTAGGTACTGCCGCCGTATTTTTCCCCGGTGAAGCCCTTCGGCCCGATATTCAGACGGTCGTCTTCGCCGCTGTAGGTTTGGTTCAGCTGGAAGATGTTAAAACGGATCGCTTGCTGGGCTGCTACATCGCCTTCAATGACGATATCACTTTCCTTCCATTTATCGCCCCATGCATCGGCCTGCTCCTTCAGCAGCAACTCAAATCCGGTCCGGGCCGCCGGCTCCAGCACAGCACGTGCAGCATCCACCAATTCGCCGAATCCATGATTGCGGGAAGTAACATTAGCCACATATTTATAGATGGTGATGACTTCACCTTCAGACACGGGTATGCCTACGCGGTTCCCCGCATATTTCTCTTTCTCCACCAGTTCCGCTTGAAGTTCCAGCTTCTCGCCGTTCTTTAAAATAGCATAAGACATGACGGAGGTTACATGGAAATCGAGCTTCTTGGTTTTTACAGTCAATGCGGCCGAACCTTGCGCAGCTTCCTTGAATACTTCAAGCCAGAATTTCTCGTCATAGTTGGAGTCCTTGTTCTTCACATCGCCATCGAGATAAGGGGTAATCGTAAGCTCACCACTGAAATTGAGTGGGGTAACTGCATAACGGATGGCACCAATCTCATGGCGTACGATGCTGACAAAACGGACAGCTTCAACCTTGAGTTCTTTGCCGTCTTCCATGACAGCGGTGAAGCTGCGGGAGAGGAAGCCTTCCTTCATATTCAGCTCACGCACAAAATTCTTCACCGTGCTCTTAGCCAGATCAAGCGGCGCGCCGTCGATTTCAATGCCGATGCCAATCCAGTTGGTGCTGTTCAGCACTTTGGCGAAATATTCAGGATAACCGTTCTTCCACCAGCCTACACGGGTTTTATCCGGGTAATACACGCCGGCCATATAACTGCCTTGCAGGGAGGAGCCGCTGTAGGATTCCTCGAAGTTGGCGCGCTGGCCCATAAATCCATTCCCGATACTGAAGATACTCTCCGAGATCTCATGCGTGTGAGGATCAAAGCCCTCCTCAATAATTGACCATTCATCAAGCTTTAAATATTGTTTCACAATCATCGGCTCCTTTGTTTTTAGGAAAAATGGTTGCAGATCTATATGGGTTGAAACTACCAGATGCCGTAAGCATGTGTACGCATTCGCTTACAACTCCTGTAGACGATCCACTGTGAATCCTTCCAGGGAGGGAAGAACGATGTTGGCCCGCCTTAAGGTTTCAGGGGAACCGATGCCGACGCTGCGCATTCCCGCGCGCGTGGCAGCTTCGATACCGGCTTCAGCATCCTCGAATACGACGCAGGCGTCAGGCCGGGCGCCAAGCTCATGAGCCCCCATCGTAAATACCTCTGGATCCGGTTTCGCTTGGGCAGTCTTCGTTCCATCGATAATGGCGTCGAAGTAAGGCGTGAGGCCGGTATTGTTCAGGATCAGCATGGCGTTTTTGCTGGCGGAGCCAAGCGCAACCTTGATGCCGCGGTCCTTCAGCGCTTGGATAAATTCGAGGGCTCCAGGCAAAATCTCGGATTCATCCATGTTGGAAATATACTCGACATACCAGGCGTTCTTCTTCTCGGCCAGTGCCAGCTTGGCGCCTTCATCCAGCTTCACTCCGCCAACCTCGAGCAGAATATCGAGGGAGGCCATGCGGCTTACTCCCTTCAGGCGTTCATTGTCCTGCTCCGTGAATTCAAAGCCGAGTTCCCCGGCAAGACGCTTCCAGGCAATGTAGTGATACTTGGCGGTATCCACCAGAACGCCGTCAAGATCAAATAAACAAGCGGATATGGATGACATGAACATCCTCCTTAACAAATAAGTGCAAACGTTTGAACCAAGCTGCAAAAATAAAGGAAGCACCACGATGCTTCTTTATTTTGAAATACTTCGTGTATCTTCCGCATTTTGGAAACACATTGTGTATCTTCCGCGATTCGATCCGGACCTTAAGATTTCGGCAGCGAAAACATCGAGGATTCGCGGATCATCAACCGGTGCGGAATGATATAACGGTGCGGCAGTATCGTGTTGTCATCGTTTCGAACGGTCTGGATCAGCGCTTGGGAAGCGGTATAACCCAGGTTATAAATCCCGATGTCCACACTGCTCAGCGGCGGGGTCGATAGTTCGGTCAAAGAGATATTGTTGAAACTGATAATGGATACATCTTCGGGTACCTTATACCCCAGCTCGTGCAGTCCCCGAAGCACGCCGAAAGATACAATATCATCAACAATGACAAGCGCCGTCGGACGTTCAGGCAGGTTCATGAAAAAGGACATGGCGCGATAGCCGCTCTCCTGAAGGAACTCGCCTTCCACAATCCACTCTTTTCTCATCTCCAGACCCGCATCGGCAAGCGCTTTGCCATAGCCTTTCATCCGGTCCTGAGATACGATCAGGTTAGGCGGGCCACTGACAAAGCCAATCCGTTGATGTCCAAGGGAGATTAGATGCTTGGTTGCATCATAGGCAGCCTGCACATTATCGGTATCGACGGATAACAGATCCGGGTATTTCTCGCTCCGGCCGACAAGCACGAACGGATAGTTGTTGGACTTGAGAAAATCAACCACCTTATCGTCCTGCCTGGAGTACAGCAAAATGGCGCCGTCGACGCGGCGACCGTTAAGCAGCCGGGATACGGCTTCGACTTCTTCCTTCTCGTTGCCGCCCGAACTGAGAACGACGTCGTATCCGGACCGGTTCGCTTGGGTGACGATACCGCGGATCAGTTCCATGAAGAATAAGTTGAGGAACAATTCCTCCGCAGGCTTCGGCAGAATGACGCATATGCTTTCCGTCGTTTTGGAAACAAGGCTCTTGGCCATAATATTGGGATGATAGCCCATTTCCTCCATAATCTCTTTCACCTTACGCGAGGTTTCGCGGCTGATTCTAGGATGATTGGAAAGCACCCGTGAGACGGTGGAGGGGGATACGCCCGCTCGTTTTGCGACATCTTTAATCGTTACAGACATAATAGGACCTCCAGTGGAACCGTTTGCGTTTTTTTGAAAATAAGAAAGCGACTACTGGAGTTCTCTCTTATTTCAGAAGAGTAACTTCCGCTAATCGCGGACCGTTCTTCTTTATTTAATTGTGGGTCTGTCAGGCCCTGAGTATACATGATACCTATTGATCTAAAGCCATATTGATCCGGAATGTTAAACGGTTTCACACTGCTATATTAACGTTAATCGATAGGCTTGTAAATACGTATCCAAGTCAGTCCAGCGCAATTATTTCACAAATGCATCAAAAAAGAAGCAAGGGTTAGAAAACGGGAGAAAGGTCCACATTATCACCAGAAAAGCCCGGAAAACAACTTAAAACGGCATTGTGCAAACGATTTAACAAAACGAAGAAGTGAGTTATGATATGGATGGATAAAAACGGGACGTGATCGACTGAAGAAGATTGAATTCAAGTTGAACTACAAAATGTAACCGTTTTACTGGAAAACGATGGTGAATTCGAGTACAAACGTTTGCGCTTTTCTGAGAATGCTGTAGAGATACAAGAGATACTATCGAATACATAAGTGCAGTGACTGGATGAACATCAGCTGCTGCAGCGTACAGGAGGTAACACGTGATACGTTCTGCATGGGGAAGACGCAGGGCCCTACCTTTATGGCTCGTCGCCTTTGCGCTTACGGGAAGTCTGCTGACAGGCTGCAGCGGCAACGCGGCTCCACCGCAAGAGGAGGCTAAGCCGCCAGCGGCACCGGAAACGAAACAGTCGGATCCGAAAGCGCCTGCAACAATGGAGACAGCGGAGGTGGATGAGCAGCCCTCCGATGTCTATTATGAAATATTCGTACGATCATTCTATGATTCCGATGGGGATGGGATCGGTGATTTACAAGGCGTCATTGAGAAGCTGGATTATCTGAATGACGGAAATCCGGACACTTCTGACGATCTTGGCGTGACGGGGATTTGGCTGATGCCGATTAATCCTTCGCCGAGCTATCACGGCTATGATGTGACCGACTATCGTTCCATCCACCCGGACTACGGAACCCTTGATGACTTTAAGACGCTGCTTGCCGAAGCGGATAAGCGCGGAATCAAGATTATTATGGATTTGGTAGTCAATCACACCAGCACGGAGCATGCCTGGTTTCAGCAGGCTGCGAAAGATAAGGCTTCGGCTACCCGCGATTGGTACATCTGGGCCGAGGATCAAGGGAAGACCCCTTCGGGAGCCAGCGCGGCAGGCAGCGGCTCGCCTTGGCATGAGATGAACGGAGCTCATTACATGGGCACGTTCTGGGGCGGAATGCCCGACCTGAACTTCGATCATCCCAAGGTCCGCGAGGAGATGAAGGATATCGGGAAGTTCTGGCTGGAGCTCGGTGTCGATGGATTCCGGATCGATGCAGCCAAACATATTTATGAGGATCTGATGTCCGATAAAAGCGAAGCGACAACGGCTAAGAATACAGCATGGTGGCAGGAATTCCGCGCCAGCATGAATGAGGTGAATCCGGACGCTTATATTGTCGGGGAGATTTGGGATAATTCCGCTGCGGTCATTGCGCCGTATCTGGATAACGCGTTTGATTCCGGGTTCAACTTTAGCCTGGGCGAGAGCATCATCGGTGCCGCGATGAACGAAAAGGATAACAATCTGGCCTTCACCCTGGAGCGGACTTATGGTTTGTTCAGCCAGGTATCAGGCGGCAAGTTTACGGATGCCGCGTTCTTGACGAATCATGACATGAACCGTGTCATGTCACAGCTGAAAAACGATGAGAACCACGCCAAGATGGCCGCCGGCATTCTGCTGACCATGCCGGGCAATCCGTTTATCTATTACGGAGAAGAGATCGGGATGAAGGGAGCGAAGCCGGATGAACAAATCCGCGAGCCGATGATCTGGTCCAATACGGGCAGCGATAAGGGGCAGACGACCTGGGAGCCGCTTAAGCATAACCGGGGCGACCAGGTGCAGGGCGTGGAGCAGCAGACGGGTGACCCGGGTTCTCTGCTATCCCGTTATCGCACGCTGATTCGCTGGCGGAATGATATGCCTGCGCTGAACAGCGGCACGATTGAATCCTATGCTTCCGGCAATGGGCAGGTGATGGCTTATATCCGCCGTACCCAAGACAACAAAGCCCTTGTGGTCCATAACCTGTCAGGCGAAGAGCAGACGGTCGATTTGGCGGCAAAGAGCGGGGAATCGCTATTCCAATCCTTGTCGAAAGCAACGGACGATAGAGCGGCATTAAGCGGTGGCAGCTTAAAGCTACCGCCCTATACGACCGTCATATTGGAGTAGGTCGCAGCTTGTCTATTGCATTGGAACACAAAAAGACCCCGAGCCCCTTGGAAGGAGGTGTGCTCGGGGTCTTTTTGACCGTTAGGATGCCTCCACATGAGCCTGGAAGGCATAGATGTCTAGGATTGAAACTGCCGTAAATATCTGGCCGTTAGGGAGTGCCGGTTCTTCAGCAGATCGGCCGGTTTACCGGAGAACAGGATATTCCCGCCGTCTTGCCCCGCACCGGGTCCCATGTCGATGATCCAATCGGCCTGGCTGATGATATCCAGATTATGCTCGATCACAATGACCGTGCCGTTCTGACGGACAAGGCGGTTGATGATGGACATTAGCCGCTCGCAATCGGACAGATGGAGCCCGGTCGAGGGTTCGTCCAGTACATAAATTTCACCTTGCTTATCAAGCTCGGCTGCCAGCTTCACGCGCTGCCGTTCCCCTCCCGATAGCGTGCTTAAGGGCTGGCCGAGCGTCAAGTAACCCAGTCCAACATGCTGAATGCGCTGAAGCGCGGCTACGATCCCTTGTTCCGTGAAATAATCCAGTGCTTCGTCGGTGGTCATGGCGAGCACGTCACTGATGTTTTTACCGCGAAGTTGATAGCGCAGAACGTCATCATGAAAGCGGCGGCCCCGGCAGGCTTCGCAAACGGTAACCAGGCTGTCCATAAAAGCCAGATCCATCGTAATCGTGCCGGAGCCGTTGCACACCGGACAAGCCCCCTTGGCATTAAAGCTGAACAGGGATGGGCTTACCCGATTCTCGTCGGCGAACAGCTTGCGGATGGCATCAAAAATGCCGGTAAACGTCGCGATATTGGAGCGGTTGGATGCCTGAATCATGTCCTGATTTATAATGATGGCCTCCGGATAAACGTTTGGCAGCACCTGGTTAATGAGCGTGCTTTTGCCTGACCCGGCAACACCTGTTACCACCGTCAGCACCCCGGCTGGAATGCTCACAGACACCTGCTTCAGATTGTGAAGGGAGACATCCTCAATGTGCAGCCATCCGGCCGGCTCCCGGACTGAGGACTTTATCCGGGCGCGTTGACTGAGATATTTACCTGTCAGGGTGTTGGCGTGCCGCAACCCTTCCGGGTCCCCCTCATACACGATTGTACCGCCAGCGGTGCCGGCTCGCGGCCCCATATCTACAATATGATCCGCAATCCGGATGACGTCCGGATCATGCTCCACGATGATGACCGTGTTTCCCTTATCCCGAAGCTGTTGCAGCAGGCGGTTCATGTTGTGCACATCGTGCGGATGCAGGCCAATGCTGGGCTCGTCAAAAATATACGTTAAATCCGTCAAGCTGCTTCCCAGCTGGCGCACCATCTTGATGCGCTGGGACTCGCCGCCGGACAGGGTTGCGGTTTCCCGGTCCATCGTCAGGTAACCGATCCCGACCAGAAGCAGCTGCTCCAACCGAGTTATGCAGGTTTCCACGATGGTTGCTGCCGCCGGATTCTCGATCGTCTGCAAAAAAGCGATCAGCTCATTGACCTGCATCCGTGCACAGTCGGCGATGGATGTTCCGTTGATTTTGCAGGAGAGCACCTCCTGATTCAGTCTCCCGCCATGGCATAACGGGCAGGCGGTCTCAGCCACTACTTGTTCGATGGCTTCCCTGTAGGTCCTCACATCCCGTGAATCCTTACTTAGGAATGTTCGCTCCAATCGAGGAATAATGCCTTCATAATACGAGGTGGGCGGCCATTCCTCCATCGGGTTCGGCGGTTTAAAGCCGGTTTTGTACAGCAGCGTGTCCCATTCTTCCTCGCTGTAATCCTTCAGCTTCTTATCATTATCAAACAGGCCTGTGGCGACATAACGCTTCCAGCGGAACTCCCCCGGACGGAATGTGGGGAACCGGATGGGGCCTTCATTCAGCGATTTCTCCTTGTCGATCAAGTTCTCGATCCGAAAGCTGTTCACTTTGCCCAGTCCCTCGCAGTGGGGGCACATGCCTTGAGGATTGTTAAAGGAAAAGACGTCCGCATATCCGACGAAGGGCTGGCCTATCCGGGAGAATAACAAGCGCAGCAAGGAATGGATATCGGTGATGGTTCCCACGGTTGAACGGGCATTGCCGCCGATTCTTTTCTGATTGACGACGATGGCCACCGACAGGTTTTCAACCGAATCAACCTCCGGCTGTCCGTAATGTGGGAGGCGATGACGGATAAAACTGGAATACGTCTCATTCAACTGACGCTGGGATTCCGCGGCAATCGTATCAAAGACCATGGCGGATTTGCCGGAACCGGACACACCAGTGAACACCGTGATTTGTTTTTTGGGAATAGTTAGGCTCACGTTACGCAGGTTTTTGTTTCGGGCACCGTTTACCTTGATGGCCTGTTCCATGTGGTTGCACATCATAAGGGCTCCTTTCTTGTATCGTTTTGACCTTGACACAGCAATAGCATATCTTATAAACATGACAATTCTTGTCTAGTTATTGCGTGTGAGGTGGGTATTATGTCAAAAGCGAAACAGCTTATGGATGTCATCATGTATGTCAATGCCAAAAGGAGTTTTACCGCTCAGGAAGTGGCCGACGAATTCGGCGTTTCCGTTCGCACGGCGCACCGGTATCTTACCGAAATCAGCGATATGGGCGTTCCCTTATATACGGAGCAAGGGCGGCACGGGGGATATCGTACATTGAAGAGTCGCGTTCTTCCGCCGATCTTGTTCGATGAAGATGAAGTGTTTGCTATATTTTTTGCCTTTCAAGCCTTAAAGCGTTATACCTCGTTACCGTTTGAGCTGAATATCGACTCTGCCTCCCGCAAGCTGCTGGCCGGATTTCCGGAGGATACCAAAATGATGATCAGCCGACTGGAATCGGTGCTGACATTCTGGAGTCCAAACAGAACCGCAGGCTCCCCCTATCTAAAAGACGTCATTGAAGCCGCTCTTCATCAGCGGGCTATACGGATCAGCTATCGTTCCAAATCAGGCACGAGTGACCGGGAAGTGCTGCCGATTGGCGTTTATGCCCAGGATGGTTTATGGTATATGCCCGCGGTGGAGCGCGAGAAGGAGAGTGTGCGTGTGTTCCGCATGGACCGGATGGAATCCTTAGCCCTGACCGATAGCACCTATGAGGCGGACGTTAGCATGCAAGAATGGCTTGAGGAATATCCCATTCGGGAGCCGGTTCGACTATATGCCGAGCTGACAAGAGAAGGGGCGAGACAGTGCGAGAGCATTGCGTGGCTGGAGAACGAGGTGGTCATGCAAGATGAGCAACGGAGCATTGTAGATACCATCGTAGATCGCAATGATTATGAATATGTCGCTCAGGTCTTCCTGCGTTTGGGTATGGAGGCGAAAGTCATTGAACCTCCGGAGATCGTGGATATGCTGAGGGAGAAGGCAAGGCAGCTGAGCCTACATTACGGAGTGGCGGATACATAGGTGCCCGAATCACCTAAGGGCCGTAAGATTAAGTGGCGTGAAGCGTTTGGAGTGAGATTCAGAGAAGGTTGATGAAGGATCAAGGTTGGTTAGCGAACTAGATGCCTGCACGCTTGGTATCCCATGATACAATGACAAATGATGGATCAATGTATACATAAATAGATACGGAAGTCTTTTTTGACTTAAAAGATCTACGGAACCTCTTCACAGGGGATATGAATATTGGCACGAGAAAGGAAGATGGATCATGAGCGCATGCATTCTATATATCGAGGACGACCAGGAGATCGGCGGGTGGGTCAGTGAATTTCTCAGGGATAAGGGCTATGAGGTGCGGTGGTTGCTGACTGGAGAGAAGGCCGTAGAGGAAGCGGCTCCGTGTGCGGTCGTTGTTCTGGATGTCATGCTCCCGGGGCTTGACGGTTTTACAATAGGGCAGCGCCTCAAAAAAGCCTATCCTGGACTGCCTATCCTGATGCTGTCGGCCCGCACCTCTATTGACGATAAGCTGCAGGGGCTTGAGTTTGCCGATGATTACTTAACGAAGCCTTTTCACCCGGACGAGTTGGCTGCCCGTCTGGAGGTGCTTCTACGCCGGTCTGTCGTGAAATCAGCGGAGCCCATGAGAGTAAAGCACTTATCCGTATATGAAGCCGAGAATCGGATCGTGAACGAAGATACCGGCGAGGAGACGCTGCTGACCGGTAAGCAGTATCAAATCTTTATGTACCTGCTCCAGCACCACGGGCGTGTCATGACCAAGGAGCAAATTTACGAATCGGTTTGGGGAGAGTCTTATATCGAGGGGGACAAGACGCTCATGGTCCATATCCGGTATCTGCGCGAGAAGCTGGAGCGGGATCCCGCCAACCCGGAGATTATTGAGACGGTTCGCGGGCTTGGTTATCGGGTGAGAGCATGAGATGGAGAAGGAAGCAGGGCAGGTTCCGCAATTCCCTGACCAACCGCTATCTGCTGTTAATCTCAATGGCGATGATCTTCATGCCGATCATGTTTCCGTTAGCGTCGATTTTTTACTGGTTCGTGAATGATACGTTCTCGGATCGGCCGCCGGCCCCTGTCGGGAAGTATACCAGCGGTGCCGTGTTAGAGAAAATGTGGCATGCGGAAGCAATCGGATTAAGCGGAGCCTCGCCGAAGGTTATTGAGCAGAAGCTGAATTCGGTACGGCAGGAGTATCCGGAAATCTCCATGTTCTGGGTGGACGGCAGCAATGAGACTAGGCTGCAGCTGCCTGCACAGTCTAACATTCCCGAGGTATGGAGCGCGCTTTATACCGTGCAGTTTATGAAAAACTCCCTGGATAGCGACCCGTTCACATCCGTCGCTTTTATTGGGGGAGAGGGATCGGGAGAAGGCTTTATGGTCATGCAGCTGCCGAGAAAATATATTAACGTCCAGCAGCCCATTGCCAGCGAAACGGCGCTGTACGGCCTGTTCATGGCCTTGATGTCCGGACTGTTCATTCTGGTCTCCTGGCTGTTCTTTGTGCGCATCCGCAAGCGGCTGCTGCGACTTCGCTTTGCCATGACGTCTTCTCATACGGTGACAGGCATACCGCAGCCGGTTACCTTAACCAAGCATGACGAGATTGGGCAGCTGGAGGAGGGCTATAACGATATGGTCATCCAATTAGAGGAGGGTCAGCGCCGCCAGCGCGAGGAAGAGGAGCTGCGCAAGTCGCTGATTGCCAATCTGTCTCATGATCTGAGAACCCCCTTGACGGTGATTCGAAGCCATATTTTCTCCATGGAGCGGGAGCCGCTGAGCGAGAAGGGGAAAGCATCGTTGTCACTCATCGAATCGAAAATCGCGGATTTGGGCGGCCTGATCGACAACCTGTTGTCCTACAACCTGCTCACCAGCGGCAGAGTGCAGCTGAACATGGAGCCGACCGACGTTCTGCGAATCGTCAAGGAAAGCGCTGCGGCCTGGTACCCCGTATGGGAGAAGGCGGGGATCGAACCCGATATCCAGGTGCGTGACGAGCTGCTAAGCTGGAACGTGGACGTGCTGTGGTTCCGAAGGCTTCTTGATAATCTGTTCCAAAATGTCGTCCGCCACGCCAAATCCGGGCAGTACATCGGAATACATACCGAGGAGAGAGAAGGGCTTGAGGGTGTGCTTGTCATTTCGGATCACGGACCGGGAATCGAAAGCGACTCTGGCAACAAAGGAACAGGTATCGGCCTGGCCATCGTGGATCACCTGACAAGGGAAATGGGACTTGGATGCCATGTGGAAAGCTCAGATGAGGGGACGAGGATCCGCATCTGGAAGCGGTGAAGAATCAGGGGCTAGGTTATCAAACATTATCTCTCGGATGATTACATCTAGATCGAATATATAGAAAGAGGAACCGGCATTTTTACCGGTTCCTCTTTTTTTGCTGTCCACAACGGAAAAGACATCCTATCAGGCGTCTGTGTACCATTACTTTTCGCTCGAGTTTCACGAACTCGTCAGTGAACCGGGTTCATAAGCAAGGCAGGCTACAGCTGCTAGGCTGCCTCTTGAACTCATGCAGATACACCAGCGGAGGGGACGGAATCGTTGCTGGAGAAGCGAAGCGTTCGCCTTTAAAACCGGGAAACCACCGCTGGGCAAATTCCAGTTTCCCGGTTTTAACAGCGATCGGAAGGACGATCCGGCCACGCAGCGCCTTAGCTGCACGAATTCACTCTTAGCTTCATGATCTGTAGAACTTCTCCGATGAAACAGACATTTCGAATAGACTTCGATAGCCGCATAGCTTTTTTAAAGAAAATTTAAACTTGAGGTCGACCGGCATTTAACCTTGGACATGTAGGATTTATACCTGAGGTGATGAACGTGACGGAACTCGTCATTCAAACAAAAGGTTTATATAAAATATACAAAAAGCGCGCAGCCGTTGTGGATTTGAATCTGGAGATCGCACGCGGCGATATTTATGGCTTCCTCGGACCGAACGGTGCCGGGAAAACAACGACCATCCGCATGCTGCTCGGACTCATTCAACCAACGCGTGGTGCGATTCATTTGTTCGGCAAGGATTTGAAAAGCGAAAAAATGAATATTTTACGCCGGACCGGATCGCTCGTGGAATACCCATCCTATTACGGCCATCTAACAGCCGTAGAGAATCTGGAAGCCATTCGCCGGATTACCGGCGGGCCGAAGTCCCGCATCTCGGAAGTGCTGGAGATTGTCTCCTTGACGAAGGAAGCCAAGCGCCCGGTCAAGGGATACTCCCTTGGGATGAAGCAGCGTCTTGGCATTGCAGCCGCCCTGCTGAACAATCCGGAGCTGCTCATTCTGGACGAGCCGACCAACGGCCTGGATCCATCCGGTATTCATGAAATCCGGGAGCTGATCAAGAATATGCCGCGCCAATACGGGATAACCGTGCTGGTATCCAGTCACCTGCTGGGTGAGGTTGAGCAGATGGCCGATAAAGTCGGCATCATCCGTGAGGGACGCATGGTGTTCCAGGATACGATCAGCAACCTGGTATCCACGGCGTCCAGCGGCTTCCGTCTATCGGTGTCCGAGCCGGAGTTAGCGCTCGGGTTGGCGCTGGACCTGGGCTGTGAAGGAGTTCTGCGTAATCAGATGCTGGAGCTGGAAAGCATGCAGGACGCCAAGATCGCGCTGCTCGTGAAGCGGCTGGTGGAGAATCAGCATGCGGTGTACCGAGTGGAAGAACAGCGGAAGTCGCTCGAGGATATCTTCATGCAGATCGTAGGGGAGGGAAGCCGGGTATGATGTTCCGTGCGCTTTCCGCCGATTGGCTGAAAATCCGGGGCAAAGGCATTTGGTTTCTCGCTGCGCTCGGTCCCATCGGGCTGGTAGCGATGCAAGGGCTGAACTTCGGACTTCGATATGATTACCTGATGAAATCCTACGCGGCCGATCCGTGGGGCGGGCTGCTGGAGAATGTACTGTTTTTCGTGCCGATTGCCCTTTTTCTTGGGATTACACTGGTCTGCTCGTTGATGGCCAACGTGGAGCATCAGTTGAGCTCGTGGAAACAGCTGCTCGCATTGCCTATTTCCAGAACGGCAGTATTCAGTGCCAAGTTCGTGCAGGCCTTCCTAATTCTATGCGTATCCTGTCTCCTTCTGTCGATCAGTACCGCCGTGCTCGGCATCATACTGGGGATGGGCGCAGATCAAATGCCGTATCTAGATCTGCTGCGCATCGGTTTTGTGCAATTAATTGCTGCGCTTCCGATGCTGGCCTTTCAGCTGTGGCTATCATTGACGCTCAAGAACCAGGGGATCGCGGTCGGAATCGGGATTACCGCCTCCGTTGTATCGATGTTTGCCCTGCAGTTTCCCGATTGGATGCCGCTAAAGTGGCCGCTGCTGGCTTACATGGGGCCGGGAGAAGTCAAGGTCATCGGAGCGGGTTTGCTGCTGGGTGCGGTGATCACGTGTGCCGGCCTGATTCATTTTAACCGAAAGGATGTGGACTAAGATGGCATCCTGTATAAGAGCGGTGTCCGCAGAGTGGCTTAAGCTGTCAAAATCCAAATTGTGGCCGCAGATTTTCCTGTGCGCGATCCTGGTTATGCTGGTGGGCATATTAAATGGAAAGCCTGAGGAGCTGGCGCCATGGGAGCATTTGATCAGCATTATGATTATCCTGCATGCGATGCTGCTGCTCCCGATTCTGACGGGGATTTTTAGTGCCATGGTGTGCCGGTATGAGCATACGGGCGGGGGGTGGAAGCAGCTGCTCGTCCTGCCGGTTTCACGCGGCGCCGTCTATTTTGCGAAATTCTCGGTGGTGGCCATGCTGCTTGCCGTGGTGCAGTTGCTGTTCCTGGGGGCCGTCCTGGGAGCCGGTTTGATCCATAAGGTGGAAACTCCGATTCCGTGGGAAATGCTGCTGCGCTGCGTGCTGGGCGGATGGGTTGCCTGTTTGCCGCTGGCTGCGCTGCAGCTTGGAGTCTCCACAGCCTGGAGCAGCTTTGCCGCTCCGCTAGCATTGAATGTGGTTTTTACCATACCGAACATGCTGGTGGCCAACTCGCAGACATATGCCCCTTACTATCCGTGGACACAGCCGTTTCTTGCGATGATGCCGGCGGGTCAAGCCGATTTCGGTGCATTCAATCTGCCGTTCGAGAGCCTCATGACCGTCGTGGTTGGAGGGTTTCTCCTGTTCTTTCTCGCGGGATTCATCTATTTTCAGCGGAAAGAAGTGTAATCCAGAACGAGAAAAACCGTGTTTTCATGCAAAAAGAGCTGCCCGGGCCCTTACGGCCTGCTGGAGCAGCTCTTTTTTTGTATGTTCATATGTGTGACGAACCCGCGGTTACGTTATTGGGGCAATTCTAGCCACGTAAATGGCGTGTCGGCTGCCTTTAATCCGTACTCGATAATCGTGATGACAGCAATGGTTTCCGCTGAGTTGACGGCTGGCTTGCCCGATTCGAAGAAGTTCACCAGATTCTCGATGAACAAGGCGAAGAAATTCGAATTGGCGGTGACCTGCGTGAAGCTCCCGGCGTCATTTTTTATCCCTAAGGTAAACGGGCAGTTCTCCCCAAGATGATTCACGGTGGCTTGACGTCCATCACCAAAATCGATCAGCAGGGCGGGGGAGTCAGGCGTTCCGATGAACATCACCCTCTTCGGGCTGGCCCCCATCAGGCTAACGATCGGCTCGATCTGATGGATCGAGTAATTGGCAAATCCACCGGGGCCCCAGCTGCTGATGGTTTGGATATCGCTCCGGTCCAGCTCCGTGTATTCGCTGGCAAAACGAAGTGCGGACGTTGAATACATCGGCGTTCCGTGTTTTGCCGCCAGATCGAACAGGCGGATAGCCGTATCCCGGTCAGGCGCGAACGTTTTATCAATATAGGTTGGTTTGCCGGATTGCAGCGGAAGCTGGGACAGCACCTCATGGAATTCCGGGTTATCCGGGGACAGCACGATCAGGTAATCGCTGCGCTCCACCACGTCTTCGATCGTGGGCAGCAGCTCAATTCCATTCTCCTTGCTCCAGGCTTCGTTAGTGAGCCCGTTCTCTTTGTCTCTTTTGCCGTAGGCGTACACGACCTTCATGGCACTTTCCGTAGCCTGTTCAATCCAGCCGGGATATTTATTCGCATGGAATTGGTCCAGATGCAGGTCGATGAATCCGATTTTTTTCATGATAAATGGTCCTCCCTGGCGTTCGAACTATAGGTTAAAGGCTGTTCTGGGCAACGGGCTGCAGCGAAACTTCTGCGCCTTGGTCGGATGAGTCGTAAATCGCCTGGATGATCTGGGAGGAGAGGATGACCGTATCGATATGCGAAGGCTGCTTCTCCCCAGTTTGAATGCAGCGGATGAATCCGTCGATTTCATTCTGGAACATGCTGCCGAGATTGAATTTCGGCGTGGTTTCGATCAATGCGCCGTCCTCCGTGGTATAGAAGGTGAAGTCCGCGCCGTACTTCAGCCGGATGCCGCCCTTGTCGCCGAGGAAGTCGATGAACATTTCTTCGGCGCCGATATTTTGCGCCCATGCACCGTTCAGGGAAATGGTTGGGCCTTCCGTGCGGACGAGGGCCGTGACAAAATCGTCGACGTCATACGTACCGTCATATTTCGGTGGACCTGCCCACATGTTGAGGAAGGTGTAATTCTCCATATCCTTGCCCAGCTTGCAGTAAGCCTGGCCGGAAACGGTCTTCGGTTTCGGATCGCCCGTACAGTACATTACGACATCGAGGAAGTGAACGCCCCAATCAATCAGCGCGCCACCGCCAGCGATGGCCTTAGTCGTGAAGGCGCCGCCGAGTCCCGGGATCGAGCGATGGGAACGGAAGCTGGCATATACGTGATACAGCTCGCCAAGATCGCCGTTTTGGATCATTTTTCTGATTCTGTTTACGCTTTCATTGTAGCGGTTGACCACCCCGATATTCAGCGTCTTGCCCGTTTCGTGCTGAACCTTCTGCATTTCCAGCGCTTCCGCGTAGGTCCGGGCTGCCGGCTTTTCGCATAATACATGCTTGCCTGCGCGTAAACAATCGATGGCGATGGAGGCATGGACGTCATTCGGCGTACAGATGGATACGGCATCGACCTCAGGATCATTCAGAATTTGTTGGTAATCCTCAATGGCTTGACCGCATTCGTATTTGGCGACGGCGGTTTCGGCCCGGTCCTTCACGATATCGCAAAAGTATTTGATCTCGGCGTCTTCGTTGGCCATATAGGCGGGAATATGGGCACTGTTCGCAATCGTGCCGCAGCCAATCACGGCAATTGTAATTTTGTTCATCGGTTTTCCTCCAAAATCGTGGATTGATGATGCAAAGGAATACATGAGCCTGACACTTGATTCTTCGTTCTTGCTTGCCCCGAGTATAGCATGGGAACGCTCGCTTCGATTTCACTATCGTGCTTATTTATTGGATTATCGTACCGGGGTGTTAGTCCACGGTTTTAAAAGCATTCTTTTTATAGTATGCGGGAGTCGTTCCCGTATATTTCTTAAAAATGCGGCAGAAGTAGGGAAGCTCGTTAAACCCGACCTTGAAGCATACATCGGTTACCGTGAGTTCAGGCTCCGTGAGCAGCCGCATGGCCATCCGTATCCGGTAGTTGGCCAAGTATTGGCTGAAGGTCCGGCCTGTAACCTCCTTGAATCGGCGGCAAAAATTAGTCCGGGACATCATCGTCCGGGCACACAGGTCCTCCAGCCATAGGGGCTGGTCGTAATGGTCATGAATATACTGAACTGATTCCAGGATGGGCTCCCGGTACTGGTCGCTGCCCACGGTGATCGATGTATGCTTGCCCTGCTCGGCATGCTCGCGGTTCACGATCGCCAGCAGCTTCAGCAGATTGGCTTTCAGCAAAATATCAAAGAATGGACCCCGGCTTCCGTACTCGGCCAGCATTTCGGTAAGGAGCTCCTTCACGGCCAGGTCGCTGCTGCCAGTCAAGGTAATTTTGAGCGGGACGTTGTCCTCGGTCGTAACAAAAGACTTGATGAAGGAAAGGTCGAACAGCTGCGACTCAGTCGGCGTCTCATTCAGTCGTTCATTAATGAAGGCCGGCATGAATTCGCACCCCAGCACCTCCAGCTCTTTGCCCGGTATCATCTCTACGCGATGGACGCTATAGGGAGGAAGCACGAATATATTGCCTTGGACCATCCGGTATTTTTGACCATAGAGCGTATGGATGAATTCGCCTTTGCTGACATACCAGATCTGAAGATAATCGTGCATATGGTCGGATAAACTCCCGAACTTTTCGGTAATCCGGTACATTTTGCAGGGCAGGCCATTTGTCATTTCCAGCTCCGATGTAAAGTAGGCGATTCCTCTTCGGGTACACTCGGCGATATCCGGTGCCAACCAGTGAATAGCCATGATTCATTACCTCCTCACACGCGTGTCGATCCTGTTATTAACAGCATAACTGATTAAGGACATGAAGGAAGAGGAAAATTGAAAAAGTTAATCGAATTCAAGGCGTTCAGGGAGAGAGACGATGTTATAAGGAGATTGAATTGGAGGGGGACGGTACGTGGTATTAGGCTAGGCTAATTTCTAAAGATCAAATCTTCTTTCGCGTGCGAAGATCAAGTTTCGTGTTGCAAAGAGCCGAGGCGTCCTGAAACACAGGTGAAACCTCGGCTCTTTTTTGTTACGGACAAAACTCCTTCAGCATCTGCTCCTTCACTTCATCAATGGGGAAGTGCTGGGGATACGTGGATATCATCAGCATGATGCCCTGCAGAGTAGAAGAGAAGTACAAGGAGCGCTTGCGCGGCTCGGGAACTCCGAGGCCTTCGAATATGCGGCATTGAATCTCAAACTGCCGTGCAGCCTCTTCGACAAGACGCTTGCTGTAGGGAAACAGCTCTTGATCCGCTTCGGGCTGGGTTTGAAGATGCAAGTAAAACCGGAATACTTCCGGCTGCTGATAGACGTTGTCGATGGCTTGCTCCAAAATAAATTTCAGCTGATCTGCAGGTGCTTGGAGTGAAGCGGCATTCTCTATGACTTCGGCCACGCCTGCAATTCGCTCCTCGACCATGGTGGCCAGCAGTCCTTCCTTGCCTGAAAAATAGTTATAAAGCAGCCCTTTGGATATTCCGGCTTGCTTGGCTACATCGCTAATGGAAGTGGCATGGTAGCCCTGATGGATAAATAAATCCATGGCGGCTTCTAAAATTTTGTCTTTTGCTATCTGGCGTATGCGTTCGTTCTCGCTGGGTGTGCGTGGCATGAAATCTTCATTCCTTCACAAATTTGGTGATATAGCGGGATAACTCCTCCGGATGCGTTAATGTGACCATGTGATCCGCTCCCGCGATGGTGACAAAGCGAATGCTCGGAACCCTCCGAAATTGTTCTCCTACCTGCTGGTTATCGGGCAGTTCATGATCTCCTATGATAAACAGCGTTTTGGCCGAGATATCCTGTAATCGATCCATTGCCGGCGGCTCCGGCCAAACCGAGTCAAAGGTAGACCAGGTAAACGTACGTTCAAAATGGTGGCGAAGCATGTGGATCATAAGCTCCCGCTCGGAACGGTTCCTTGTAATTTCATAAGAAGGCGGCTCTATGCACAGCTCGATCATTTTCTCGATATCAGGGGCAGCAGCGCTTACCCGGAGCATGTAAGCTTGCATTTCCTCAGAATAAGGAAAACCGGACAGGGCTGGCGCAATGACAATCAATTCCGATACTCTTTCAGGATAATGGATCGCGAACTCTGTGGCAATCCGGCCGCCCATAGAATGACCGACAATCGCAGCTTGCGAAATATCCAGATGATCAAACAGAGGTAACAGATCTTCAACATAGCTTGGCGGCTGGACGGGAGAGGGAGAGCGTCCGGCTCCGCGACCGTCAAAGGCAATTACGTGAAAGTTCTCGGATAAGAGAGGGATAAGATAGCTCCAATCCCGCATATCTGCTCCACCGCTGTGAACAAGAACGACAGGTTTACCGTTGCCATGAACTTCGTAGTGCAAATCCAATAGAATACCCTCCAATCGATTTTCAATCATTTGCAGCGCTTGATGAGTTCATTTTATTATTGAATGAACGATCGGTCAATATAAAAACCGAATCGAATCTTGAGATGCTTTTCGGAGCTGGGATCGTACTGTGAATTTCGCTGTGAATTAATTCACTAATGTTAATTGTGAATTATGTTACAATCGGAAAAAATAAACTTAGCGGAGTAGGAGGAACGGACGATGGCTCGTTATTTTAACGGTAAAGAAGTGGAACTGTTGGCTCCTGCCGGAACATTCGAGATATTCAAAACCGTCATTGACGCAAACTGCGATGCCGTATATTTCGGGGGACCATCCCTAAATATGCGCATGATGCGCAAGGGCTATAACTTAAGTTATGAGGAAGTCAGAGAAGCCGTTCAATTGGCCCATGAGCGCGGTAAACGCGCCTACATTACAGTGAACAACCTGATGGATGAAGAAGACCTGGAGGAAGCGAAACGTTACTTCGCCTTTTTGAACGAGGTTGGCCCGGATGCTATTATTGCGCAGGATCTGGCCGTGTTTCCCCTGATTCAAGAGATGAACTATACGAATATTCCGGTTCACTCCTCGGTCATGATGAACGTGCACAATCTGGAGATGATTGAAGCCGTCAAAGCATTGGGCGTTTCCCGTATCGTGGCTTCCCGCGAGATGGACCTGAAGACGGCGGAGGTGCTGCACGCTAAGAGCGGAATGGAGTTCGAGTACTTCGTGCACGGCGATATGTGCACCGTTCACGGTGCGAACTGCCTGTACAGCTCCATGCTGTTTGGCAATAGCTCCAACCGGGGACGATGCATGAAGCCTTGCCGCTGGGATTATCGGGTGAAAAAAGATGGATACCTCTATCCTACCGAGTACCCGCTTGCTGCAAAAGATATGTATATGTACGAGCATATTCCGGAACTGGTTAAGTCCGGCATTACCAGCTTCAAAATTGAAGGACGCATGAGAGATACCGAATTTTTGCTGATGGTCGTTAATGCTTACGGAGATGCCATCGATCGTTACATTGCGGATCCGATAGGCTTTAACCGCGAAGACGGGGCAGATACGCTGCATAAAAACCGGAAACGTGATTTCACGACAGCTTATGCTTTTGGCAAGCCGGGACTGGATTTCATCAATCGCCGTTATGAAGGAACAGGCAAGTTTTACAGTACGGGGAAGGTGTTCAGCACACCTACAGCGGAACGCGAGATGAAGGAGGAACGGGTGCTTCAGGTGAAGGAATCGCTGCATCATGCGAAGCGGGAGCAGCCGAGCACGTCGATTCCGCAAATTACGGTGCATGTCAACACGGTAGAGCAGGCCCGTGCGGCAATAGAAGAAGGGGCGAACGTCATCTACCTGACAGGTGACGTGTTCCAACCGGATCTTCCATTCGGCCGTGAAGATATCGAAGCTTTGACGGCGGATAAAGGGAACACCGAAATTATTCTTGGCATGCCCCGCATGATGAATGAGCTTCATATGGAGCAGTATCATCAATTCCTCAGCGCAGGCAAGAAGCATAACCATTATGGCCTTGATGGCTTGCTTGTATCCAACATCGGTGCCATGCACAAGTTTCAATCCCTAGGGCTGCCGATGATTGCCGATTTCAGCCTGAATATATACAACCATATGGCGGCTTCGTTCTATCAGAAGCATTTTGGCATATCCAGAATCAATCCGTCGCTTGAGCTTCAGCTCCATGATTTAACGAAATTGCTGCGTCATCCGGAGATTCCCGTCGAGATCATCGTTCACGGATCGCCCATCGTGATGTATCTGGAGCATGACTTATACACCAATGCGGCAGAGTTTGAGCCCATAGCTGAAGAGGATAACCGGTTCGTGGATAACCGTCATCTCGTACTGCTTACGGATAAAGGGGAGAACCCTGTATACCGGGATGCCGCGGGACGTAACCACTTGGCACTGGCGAAGGAGCTGTGCAACATGCCGTTCTTGAAGGAACTGTTCGAAGCTGGCGTAAATCATTTCCGCATTGAAGGGAAGACATATACGACGGAGCAGCTTCGCGGCCTGGTGCGGATATATCGCCAAGCTGCCCTGAATCTGGATTCATGCAGCAGGCTGTATGCAGACATGACACCGATCTATGCCGGTTATACACTGGGTTCGCTCCAATTCGGCCATACCCTGCAGCTTGAGCTGACAGAAGTATGAGATGAGCTTCGAAACGGAGAATGAAGATGAACCTGATATGGCTATCATTTTTGATATATTTTCACGGAACATGGAAGAAATGAGATCAATTCAAAGAGGTGAATATCCATGACGCATGCAGATCAGACGTATATCGGTCCCGAAGCTATCGTGGCAAAGCGTCGGGAGTACGGCTACCCCTGCACGGCTAATTTCTACAAAGAGCCGCCTCAGATCGTCAGCGGCAAGATGCATAAACTTTACGGCCATGATGGCAAGGCGTATGTGGACTTCTTCACGGGGGTGTCGGTTGTCGCCTGTGGTCACTGCAATGAAGCCATTACTGCAAGAACGATCGAACAACTGCAGACGCTGCAGCATACGTCAACCATTTACCTTACCCAGCCGATGACGGATCTGGCGGAGCGGTTGGCAAACGGTGTTTTGCCTGGCAACCTAAAGCGAACGTTCTTCGTGAACAGCGGCTCCGAAGCGAATGAAGGCGCCCTGCTTGTCGCGCGTCTGCACACGAAACGCCGCAACTTTCTGGCGCTGGAACACGGCCTTCATGGCCGCACCTTCCTGACCATGAACGTGACTGGCATTCCAATATGGCGTGCCGATGATTTCCTGGACCAGGAGGTGACTACGTTTATTCCGCGTCCTTATGACCCTGCCATGGATCAGGATGCTGCCGCTCGCCGCTCCCTGGATGCGTTGGCGAGTGTGCTCGCTGCGAAAGGAGACACCTTCGCAGCGATGATCGTAGAGCCGATCCAAGGCAACGGGGGAATGATCGTACCGCCGGATTGGTATTTCCATGAGCTGAAGACGATGCTGGAGGAACACGGGATTCTTCTGATTGCCGATGAGATCCAGACAGGCTGCGGGCGTACAGGACGCATGTTTGCGATCGAGCATTACGGCATCGTGCCCGACATTCTGACTATGGCGAAGGCGCTAGGCAATGGCGTGCCCATCGGCGCTTTCTCCACGACGGATGAGATTGCCGCCAGTCTAAACCGACCATCCGCCTCCACCTTCGGCGGCAACCCGGTGTCATCGGCCACGGCGCTTGCCGTATTGGATTACATCGAGCAGGAAGGCTTGGTCGAACGTTCTCTGCGTGTCGGCGGACGGCTCATCGATGGTTTGAGGGAGCTGCAGGGCCGATACGAGCTGATCGCCGATGTCCGAGGCAAGGGCTTTATGGCCGGGGCCGAAATCCGGGGAGCGACCGACGAGGAGAGCGCAGCATGGACGGATATCATTCTGGAGCGCATGAAGGAAGAAGGATTCATTATTGGCAAAAATGGCATCGGCCGAAACGTGCTGGCGTTCCAGCCGGCCATGATGATTCCGGAGGAAGATATCGAGGCCATGCTCAGCGCCTTGGACAAGGTACTGGCTGGGTTATCCCAATTCGTAAACGAATGAGGTTGGATCCGGATGCAAATGATCAATAAAGTCGTTCATAAGACCAAAATGTTCGGAGAACTGGTGATGTTCTCCCACACGCTGTTCTCGCTGCCCTTTGCGATCATTTCCATGATCTGGGCCGCGGGCGGCGTACCGTCATGGCATGTCATGCTGTGGTCGTTGATTGCGCTTGTTGCTGCACGCAATGGGGCCAATGCCTTCAACCGTATCGCCGATTTGAAGTTCGACGCCGCGAACCCGCGAACGGCGAACCGCCATATGCCGAGAAAGCTTCTGCTGCCTCGCGAAGTGTACGTGTTTGTCATCGTTAACTTTGCCATCTTCATTCTCGCGGCAGGGATGCTGAACCGGCTATGCTTGTGGCTCTCACCGGCAGCGATTATACTGATCTGCTCGTATTCGTACACGAAGCGCTTCACCTGGCTGTGCCATCTGTACCTGGGCTTCACGATTGCTTCGGCTCCGATCGGGGCATGGTTTGCCGTAACGGGCCAATTTGCCTTCATTCCGTTTATCATCGGTACCGTTGTGATGCTGTGGATCGCGGGCTTCGATATCATTTATGCAACACAGGATATCGAATTCGATCGCAGCACCGGCTTGTGGAGCATTCCCCGCGCGTTTGGGTTAGAGGGCGGACTGCTCATTTCCAGAATGCTGCATGGGATTATGGTCATCCTGCTGGTTTCCCTTTACTTTATCCAAGGCTTGGGCTGGCTCTACTTGACGGGAATTGCTGTCTCGGTCATGCTGCTTGCCGTGGAACATCGCATCATCAAGCCTTCCAGCCGCAGGCGGATGCATCTGGCATCCTATAACCTGAATCAGGTGATTAGTTTGACGATTCTGCTCTTTACCTTGGCTGACCAATTTTTGCTCGGATAAAAAAACTCCCTTCGACTGCCAGCCCGCATACACGGGCCATATGGCATTCAAAGGGAGTTTGATTTTTATTGACCGGCCTTTAAGATGGCAAAGCCATAGGCCGGCAGCTTGACAGTCAGCTGGCCTTGCTTCGCACTAAGGCTTTCGCCGTTCCACAGGTTCGTCCACTGATGATCCAGCACAGGGACGGTCATCGTGTTGCCCGCCTTGTCGTTGTTGACGGCAATGAGGATCGTTTCGTTGTCGTCCTCGCGCAGGTAAGCGATTTTACCGCCGTTCTTCTCGGCCTTCAAGAATTTGAAGGTTCCCGTACGGAGAGCGGAATGCTCTTTGCGGAGCTTAATCAGCGTTTGATAGAAATTGAACAGGTCCTTGTCATGCTTGGACTCATCCCATTCCATGCATTTGCGGCAGCCCGGATCGTGCCCGCCGTCCATGCCGATTTCGTCGCCGTAATAGATGCAAGGCGTGCCGAAATACGTGAACTGGAACATCGCGGCAAGTTTCATCAGGCGTTTGTCGCCGTTCGCCTGCGTTAACAGTCTTGCAGTGTCATGGCTGTCCAGTAGGTTGAACATCACTTCGCTGGCTTGTCTTGGGTAACCGGCAAGCTGTTTGCCAAGCATGAAAGAGAATTTCTCGGCATCGGCGGTACGATTGATGAAGAAGTCCAGTACGGCATTCGTGAACGGGTAGTTCATGACGGCGTCAAACTGGTCGCCTTCCAGCCAGATGGAGGATTCATGCCACACCTCGCCAAGGATGTAAGCATCCGGGTTGGCCTTTTTCACGACTTGACGGAATTCGCGCCAGAAGCTGTGCCCTACCTCGTTGGCTACATCCAAGCGCCAACCGTCGATGCCTGTTTCCTTGATCCAGTACTCGGCAGCCTTGAGCAAGTAAGCCCGAACTTCCGGGTTCTCCGTGTTCAGCTTCGGCATCAGCGGCTCGAATGCAAAGGTATCGTAAGTTGGAATGCCATCCACCACTTCCAGCGGCAGGGAGCGAACGTAGAACCAATCCTTATATTTGGAGTTCATACCGTTCTTCTGCACGTCAACGAACGGCGCAAACGTTCTGCCGGAATGATTGAAGACTGCATCCAGCAATACGCGGATTCCGCGTGCATGGCACAGATCGACGAGTTTCTTCAGCGTGTCCTTGTCGCCGAACTGCGGATCGATTTCCATATAGTCTTCCGTATCGTATTTATGGTTTGTTGTTGCCGTGAACAGCGGCGTGAAATAAATCGCGTTAACGCCGAGCTCGCTTAGATAATCGAGATGGTCGATAACCCCCTGAAGATCACCGCCGAAGAAGTTTTTCGGCGTCGGTTCGGCACTGCCCCAAGGCAAGGCGCCTTCCGGGTCATTGCTTGTATCCCCATTCGCGAAGCGTTCCGGGAAGATTTGATAGAAGATCGCGTCTTTGACCCATGCAGGCGGGTGGAAAACGTCATCCGGATTGATGAACGGGTATTCGAACAGGCGGTCCGGATTGGCCGGCGGCTCCGTCAGGAAGTCATATTCGGTCATCCAGCGTTTCTCGTCGCCCTGCTGGAGCAGGAAGCCGTATTTCAAGCGGCGGTACGGAGGGGTTGCCTCGCACTCCCAATAATCGAACATTTCATCCGAGGACAGCTTGGTCATCGGAATGTATTCCATCGTCTGATCCCACAGGTACTTGTCGCCTGCGAGGGCGTACACTTCGGTAATGTCGTCTTTTTTGGTGCGGATTCTGAGATGGATGGTCGTACCGTTATAGGCGTAGGACCAGTTTTTACGCGGACGGTGATAGATGGCTTCCAAGAACATCGATAATTCCTCCTTAAGTAAGTGAAATTAAAAAAAGGCACAGCCAGGACTATGAATAGCCGAGGTTGTACCTTTGTAAGATAACATTGCCTTTAAATTATGAGGTTTGGATCTGGATGACTATGATTTCATTCGTTATTTAAAAATATACCATGCGCTCTTGGCGTATACAAGCCCTATATCGAAGTTGCTAATGCTATGCAGTAGCGAGCAGCAGAATGCAGATTTTTAAGCGGGATCCTGCTGGCGGGGCAGGTCGTAAGGAAAGAGCGGACGTTTGTTGTATAATATAGGGACAAGGATAAGCCTGACAGTGCAGATACGTATTATAGGAGGACAGTCACATGCAATACGACGATCAGATGAAAAACCGGATCAAGCGGATTGAAGGACAGCTTCGCGGCATCTTGAAGATGATGGAGGAGAACAAGGACTGCAGGGAGGTCATCACGCAATTATCCGCTTCGCGTACGGCGATCGACCGGACCATTGGCGTTGTTGTCAGCTCCAACCTGGTGGATTGTGTACGGCAGGCCGAAGCGAACGGTGAGGATACGGAGAAGCTTGTGCAGGATGCCGTTAATCTGCTCGTGAAGAGCAGGTAAACGTTTGAATAGCAGGCAGGGTGAAGGCCTGGATGAACCGCTCCCCTCAGGTATCCGACCCATGATGGAACCGCTTGAATTTAGCGGAACCCTCCGAATTGAACATGCACCCGAACGCGAAAGGATCACCTGCCGTTAAGGGGTCTGGCAAGGGCTAGGAAATTTGTAAACGGACAAAATGGGTAAAGATAAGATGACGGTTTTTTTAAAGGAGGGTACTCAGATGTCTGTGAACGAACAAATTATACTAGCCAAAAGGCCGCAAGGCATGCCGGATGAGTCGGATTTTACATTTGAGGAGCAGCCTTTGCCCGTTCCGCAAGCTGGAGAAGTCCTGGTACGGACCGTATACTTGTCGGTGGATCCGTATATGCGGGGGAGAATGAGTGATGCCAAAAGTTACGCGAAGCCCTACGAGGTAGGACAGGTTGTCGCTGGAGGCGCAGTAGGGCAGGTGATGGAATCGACGGACCCGACCTATCGGGAAGGCGATTTTGTTGCAGGAACATGGGGCTGGCAGCGCTTTGCCGCCGTGCGGACCGGGACGCTGCGTAAGGTCAACCCGGATCTGGCACCCGTATCGACCGCCTTGGGTGTGCTGGGGATGACCGGTTTGACTGCCTATTTCGGACTGCTGGATATCGGTCAGCCGAAGGAAGGCGAGACGGTGGTGATATCGGGCGCCGCAGGTGCCGTAGGCATGATTGTCGGGCAGATTGCCAAGATCAAAGGGACCCGGGTGATCGGTATGGCCGGTTCTGAAGAGAAAACCAAGTACCTGACGGAGAAGCTGGGGTTTGATGCAGCGATCAATTACCAGACCGAAGATCTGGCATCGGCTTTAGCGGAAGCTTGCCCGAATGGGGTGGACGTCTATTTTGACAATGTCGGCGGTGAGGTTTCCGATGCGGTGCTGCGTCTTATCAACAAAAATGCACGGATTCCGATTTGCGGCCAAATCGCACTCTATAACCTGGAGAAACCCGATACGGGTCCGAGAATCCAGAGCCTGCTACTGACCAATACGGCACTGATGAAGGGCTTCCTGGTCGGCGACTACGCCAGTCGGTACAATGAGGCATTGCATGAACTGGCCGAATGGCTGAGGGATGGCAAAATTCAGTACGCCGAACATATCGTCGACGGTTTTGAGAAGACCATTGAGGCGTTTCTGGGGCTCTTCTCCGGGGAAAATCTCGGGAAACAGCTGGTGAAGGTAAGCGAAGAGCAAAGCTAGTCTTTTGACAGACAAAAAATAAAAGAGTGTCGAATCTACGCACTTCGCAAGCCTCCTCATACGGGAGCTCTGCGAGCGGAAGGGTCATAGCCTTCCGGCTTGCGTGATCATCGGCACTCTTTTTTTGCGCTTATTAAGTTTAATGACTATATAGATTGAACTAAAGAAAAGAAGAACTTCAACGGAGAAGGCGGAATTATTATGTAGAAACGAAGTGGTCGCCTTTGCCCCCGGATTTTAACCATGATATGAATGTATCGAAGAAATCTGGGGGCAACAGCGATCGGAAGAATAATCCGCATTCGTAGTGATGCTTAGGCTAAGGATCTTTAGTTCAACTTATATAGTTAACGATGGAACATGTCCGCTATATAGCCGCTTCTGGTGTCGTAAATTGCTGATACTGGCGATACATCGAAATGCGCCAGTGGACAATCATGCCGTAAGCCAGCATGAAGAACAACGCCGCGGTCTGCGGGATGGAAATATGCTGCTCGATGTATCCGTGAAGCAGGAGTCGGATAGCCAGCAGGCCCAGCAGAATGTAAATAAAGCTTTTCGATTTCTGCACGAAAATCTGGCCATCGACCTTCTCGAATTTGGTGCTGCGAATCAGAGGATAGGAGAAGATGAACCAGCCTACCAGAAAGGCAATTCCCGCCCACCATATGGGGATGCGTACTTGCGGCTCAACGAACATCAGAAACCCGGTGCTCATCGCTAGCGGAGGGATGATGATCTTCTTGACGGTGACGGGTCGGTGACTCGCTTTCATTCGAATGAAAATAACGGTCAGTGCCATAACCAGCATCACAATCGTAGAGCCTATCTGAAGAATTGGGGAATCGAAATTAACCACAATTCAGAACCTCTTTCCATAAATAAAATGACATGACAATGTGCTGCCTTCTGATTATAGCACATTCTGATGCCAGGCAAAATCAGGCAGGCTCGGGAGGAGCAGTGCTGTTAGCGCCGGCAGTCTTTAAGGCTGGAGTCCATCGATGAAAATCCGGATCATAAAATCCAAGCTTTCATCTACATTCAGATCCATGGCGAATTGACCCCCACGTTCCAGAGATGAGAAGCCATGGCACAGGCTGCGAAGTGTCCGCACGGCATGCAGCGCCTCCGGCTCACTGAGCTGGTAAGGAGCTAAGATTTGGAGCAGAAGCTCGACAATCTGATTGCCTACTTGCTGCGTCTCCTGCTGTTCCGGACGGAGAGGCTGCAATGCGGCTTCGTATAATCCGGGGTGAGATCTGGCAAAGTCAACATAGGTAAGGCATACATAACGCAGGGCATCTTCGCCTGACCGGCCGGCGACAGCCTTCAGCAGCCGATCATGCAATGTCTGGAGGCCATACAGCATCAGGGCGGCATGCAGACCGGGCAGTCCGTCTACGTGGTTATACAGGGAAGGCGACCGAACGCCCAGCTTACCTGCAAGTGCGGCCAAGGTTACGGTATGAAGCCCATCTTGATCCGCTAGTTCGGCAGCGGTTTGAAGCAGTTGAAGCCGGTCGATTCCGGGTCTCGGACTCATTTTGCATTCCTCCTCATAATAGATTCCGCATGCGCAACGGCCTGCTGCATGGGAGCCGCCGGATTCTTTAGCATCCGTCCATGGCCGACAGCCAGAACGGCGGGCTTCCGTGCGGTTAGCATTTTGGCGCTTTCCAGAGCAAGCTCCTTGCTCCAGGTCGCCATGGCAGGGAAGGGAAACCAGGGCTTGAGCACACCGGATACGGCTAATCCGCCCCGTGTCTGCCAAGCATCGCCGGCTACCAGGATACCGCTGCGCTCATCAAGGAATGCCATATGCCCCGGCGTATGTCCGGGAGTGGCGATGGCCTTGAGCGAACCAACGGAATCCCCGTCACCCAGAAGCACATCCGGAACGGTGGTTATGTTCTTGGGAATATCTCCGCGAATCGGAGTTTGCAGCTCTCCAGGCTGGAGCTCGGCATTTCCCTTTAACAGCAGCGCATCACGCCGCGAGATGTAAACCGAAACATTCGGAAGCTCTTTCTTTAACCCGTCGAGCGCCCCGACATGGTCGCCGTGAGCATGGGTCAGCACGATCCGGGTGATGGGCTTTCCTATAGCGGCTGCCGCTTGAAGAATTCCCTTTTGGGAAAATGACATACCTGTATCAATCAGCGTAACCCCGTCGTTTTCTTCTACAAGATAGACATTTACCGGGAAAAGACGAGGAAGAAAAGAAATTTGAGTCACGTGTTCAATCGTTGTTATTAACATAATACAGTTCCCCTCTCATTCAAAACTAATCATATTAGTATAATAACTAATGGTATTAGTTTTATCAAGCCTGAATTTTAACATTTTCATGAATAGGCCCGTTTAACCCCTAAATTTTTTATAAATTTACCAAATTTTGAGTGCAATTTTCATTATTTTGAGTTACCATAAAGATAGATATACGGAAAAAAATGTAGATTATTGAGATGAAGGGTGAGGGGCGGACGACATGGATATTTTCAAACGCATCGTACTTCTGATGGTGATGTATGCCTTCTCCGCGGTACTTCTGTATGTAGCCAGTCAGCACACGCCATATCTGCTTCCTGTCATCTGGCTTTCTGCGCTTATGCTGCTGTTATGCGGCATCGGATATCTAGGATACCATTACTTCTTTAAAGGACGCAGAAAACGAAGTTAATCAAGAGATACGTTCAAGTCTGCCTGCCCGGGCGGACTTTTTTTGTGTGGAAAATAAAAAAAACCGTTTGAATCGCTTCGCAGTCTTATATACAGAGATGAATACAAATGGGGTAGGTCGGAGGGGAAGGGTAATCGGATGATGGAAGATAAAGAGCTTGCGGCTGCTGCCTGCAGAGGGGACGAGGAAGCGTTCTATGCACTCGTTACGGAGCACCGAAGGCGCCTATACGGAATTGCGTACAGTTATTTGCATAACGAGAGTGACGCACTGGAGGTATTGCAGGAGACGGTATGCCGGGCGTGGATGAAGTGCCGGAAGCTGAAGCATCCGGAGGCATTTGTTCCTTGGCTCATTCGGATCCTGATTAACTGCTGCGTGGATGAGCAGAAACGAAAAAAGCGCATGGTTCCGGTTGAAGAAATTCGCAGCCGGGAAACGGCTGCCGAGATGGTCAGCGATAGCAAGCTGGATCTGGAGCGTGCGCTCAGCCGGATGAAGCCCAAATACCGCCATGTGCTGATTTTGAAATATTATCAGGACATGACGATCAGTGATATCGCCAAGATTCTCGATGTTCCGGAGGGTACAGTCAAAACCCGGCTGTATCAAGGATTAAAGCTGCTTCGGCAAAAAATCGAGCTAGGAGGTGCCATATTCCATGTTTGAGAAGGAAGAGCGAATGCTGAAGGAGATGAATAGGGACGCGGAGATCATCTCCGCGGTTGTATCCGATGAAGCATTGGACGCGGCGGTGCGAAGCGGGATGCGAAGAGGACGGCGCACGCAGCGGGGCCGGGCACGAATGGCTACCGTCTCTGCCGTGCTTGTAACTGTAGCGGCTGCGCTGCTATTCGTAGTATGGAGCGGGAACGAAGGGCTGGTGAATCCCCAAAAGCAAATGGCGGCTCAAGGGCCGTATCCGCCATTGACCGGGTTTGATTTCGGAGAAGATATCACTTTAAATTCGGCTAATAAACATGGCATGATTCAGCAGGTTAATCAATCGGTGACCAAGGGGGATTATACGGTAACGGTGAACGGGATACTTGTAGGCTCCCAGCAGATGGAGGTGTTCTATACGGTCCAGAACCATGCGGAGAATCCCGCAGACTTAAAGAGGGTGGAGATGAAGCGCCGGGGATCCAGCGAATCGCTGCCTTATAGTATCGGGTCGTCGGGTGGAACCGAGATTAAGCCCGGCCCTGGCAAGCTGTTCCACTCCCGATCAGACATTCATATGGGCGAGAATCACCCTATACCTGAGGAACTGACATTATCTTTTAGGATCGCCCCCTATTCGACGAATACGGTTTATGAATCCGCTACAGAGAACGAGCAGGTGCTCGATATTAACGTATCCGTTGATATGGAGACAGTTCAGAAGTATACCAGCACCGTTCCGCTCAACAAAATGCTGCAGATTGAGAGCCAGAGGTTCTATTTGAAAGAAGCTGTATTGTCTCCTGCCGGAATCGTCTTGAAAGCGAACGTCCCATCCAGTAATACGATGAAGGTAACCGGCTTATGGGATGTGTATTTGGAAGCTGTGGTTAACGGCGAGAAGATCAGATTGAACAGTGATTCCGCATTCTTACCCGGTGCCGGGGGAGGGGATATGACTTACTTCTTCGACAGCAATATATTGGAGAAGCCAGAATCAATCACGCTGAAAGCAAGCGGATTCCAGGCGGTGGACCCCTCGAAGATGAAACTCGTGGTGGATACGGATAAGAAGGAGGTCATCCGTTCACCGGACGGCGACCTTCGGTTCGGAGAGTACACGGGGCATACCCTGACATTTGAATACGAAGAACAGACTGACCGGCATATGGGCAGTGTATCGATTGAGCCGGAGTTTGTGGATGGAGAGGGGAAAAAGCATAGGATCAACGAAGATGCAGGGGGGCTCAGTTCCTCGTCCCGATCCTCTTCGGATACCGACGTAAGCCTTATCACGCAGTATATCCACCTTAAACCTGGGGATTATCCGCAGCCGCTCACATTTACGTTTAGCAGCTACCCCGGAGTTATGGAGCAGGCATTCGAGGTGCCGATTCAATAAATTTAGAGATGCTGAAAGCTCATCAGGATAACTACAACGCCGAATGCGATGGTCATTTTGCCAGCGAATTTTAGATACCATATTCTCAAATCGCTGAGTTCAATATCATCCCTTGTTCTTCTGAACCACCATGAATGCGGATTTCTGATGGCGTATAGACCAATCGCGATGAGTACGATGCCCATAAAGGCAATAAAAATGAAGTTGAACATGGATTAGTCAGCTCCTTTCTTTAGAGATAATACGTATGGTTAATTAACAAAGTTCCAACATATGTAAATAATAGAGCATTCTCATTTAATGTTATGCTCCAGAATTGAGGACACGATTAAGGAACCGCCCCGGCCATGTTGGCCGGAGGACGGTTCTTTTTTTCATTTATGATATCTTGAATCATGGGCTTGATTACACTATTCCCTATGCTCGGTAGTGGAGCTGCCTTCAGGTCCCTTAGCATCCAGGAGTTCAATTAGCGCTTTGGGCACCCCGTTAAGCAGCAGCCATTGACGAAGCGTTTCGATGGCGCGGATATGGCCATTTCCTTCATCCCGCCAGGTCAGCAGCTCGACGACCTTAATGACGAGGAGCATCAGCTCCATTTTGTCATGCTCGGTTTGATCCGCGCGGATTTTTTGGAATACGGCTTCTTTCTCCCAATCCAGCAGGATCTCTTCCCCAATGGTTGGTCTCATGAGTGAATAGCTGTAATCGCACTGCGGGCAGAGTACCGTGGTGAACTGTTCTGATTTGAACGTAACCCCGATATCCGCTTGGCACTGACGGCAGTGAAATTGGACTTCAATTGCTGAGTTTGTTTCCATGTCTATGGTGCCTCCTTCGAAGAGAAAGGTATCTACTTATACCCATTAGTCGGTAACTATGACCCATCTTCCGATGAAAGAGGCGCATGAAACATGAAGAAGGAACCGCCAAATAGAGGCGATTCCTTGAGGATCCGAGCCCAAAATCAGCGTTTCCTTCTATGCGTACTTTTAACATGGGTTAGCACATTATAGAGGAAAGCCAGAATGCCCAACGTTACCAGAACGCCTCCAACGGCAATGACCGGCTCTACCGATTCCATACCGCTTACCAGCAGTGCGAGACCGATCATCATGACAGGCAGACCGATATTGTGCAGCCAGAAATGCACTTTGCCTGCGGTGGATTCTCCGGCTGCGGGGAACAGAACATAAATAACACCTGCAAGAGCCAGGGATGCCCAGCCCAGAAGGTTGACGTGTGTGTGAACTGTGGCGTAATCGTAGCTGTGGGAGATCGACATGTACATGCCGAGCAATATCCCCAGTACGAAGTATACAGCAGCGATCTTGATTAATTTAACACCCATATAACCCCTCCTCTTATGGATTACTACTATGATATATGTCAGCTATGGTGAAGTAGACCAAGAGGGAGGAAGATTTAATGAAGACCGATGTTTTATAGCCAGCAAAAAAAGAAACCGTGAACTCCCTCGCCGGGAAATTCACGGTTCATTTGTACGCATTCGTTATGCAATGATCTATTCAAGCTCCAGTACATCATAGATCAGCCATTTGCCTTCGGCTTTCTTGAGCCAGTAAAGAGAGGTCGAACGGATGATTTCACCGTCTGCATCATCGCTTTCTTTGGCATAGACAACGGCGTCTTCCCCTTGGAAAAAGACCGTCCGAATCTCCTCGGACTTGATGTTGAAATTCACCTCATCGAAGATGCCTTCCGCAATGCTGGTTTGGAATATCTCGTGGTAGGCCGATTCCGGATGAATAACCGACATAAGCAGCGGACCATCCTCCTCATTGAAGCCCTTGGACTGGGTATCAATGGTAGCCACGATGGCTGTTTGATCCGCTGCCGGCACTTCCGGACGAGCTTCCAGCAGTTCATCTACGACCAGATATTCCGTCTCGTAATGGACCAGATCATAGATTTTCCATGCTCCCGAAGCATCTTTCTTCAAGAGATTCTCATAATGGAGTGTAGCATCCCAAGCAAAAGGTCCGCCGGTGCGGTCGAGGGTCACGCTGGTGTAGGCATGGATCGACGTTCCGGCTACCGTTACTTCCCATACGTCAGCAGATACGTGCAGATCGTTCTTAAATTGGTTCTGATAATTTTCTTGAATTTCCGCAAAAATAGGAGATTTCGGATGGAAGGCGCTCATGACAGCATCTAGTTTCTTGGCACTTCCAGCTTCTTCAATTGTATGGTAAAGCTTCTTTACCTCATCGGTGGCTTTATCAATTGCACCCTCACGGTCGATCTTGATGGTACGTGCCTTGGAATCCCACTTCACGGGCAGTCCGGTGGCTTCAGCTACGAAACGAAGGGGAACCAGGGTGTTGCCGCCATCGGTGAATGGGGCAATCTGAAGCGTGGTTTTTGCACCATTGACATAAGCGGTTTTCTGTCCGATGGTCATCTGCAGCTTCTGATCGAGGTATGTACCCGTCACCTGTTTATTCGTGCTGTTCCAATTGACTTTATAATCCAAGGCCTGGAACAGAGGGCGGAATTGCACGAAGGTGACTCCATTTTTCATAATAGGCGCTGCCTGAAATTTGATTTCCTGGTTATCGAGGTAGACCCGGATATTCCCTTGATTCTTTGCCGGAGCCGCTTGCGCCGCAGTAGCGAGCAGGAACAGGAAAGCGATCGTCAGTAGGCTGATTTTTTTCTTCAATTGGCTGTCATCTCCTTTAACGAATGATAGAATAGAGTGGTAATTGTGGTAATCGTACATGATAAAACCAATGCTAGCAATACATTTCTTTATGAGTAATAATTGGTAGAGCAACGCGGGACGGCTTGCCGGATCGAATTGAAAAAAGGCGGTAAGCGCGGAGCCCTGATGGGTAATACATAATAAGGATTAGACCGGTTCACCGGATCATTCATTAGACAAAGGAGTGGATCACATGACAGCAGGACAGGAACTGATATTTTACATAGGAACCTATGGTTCGGAGGAAGAGAATCGAATTCATTGGGGGGCGATGGATCGAGGTACTGGGGAGCTGCGTCTCTTAGGTGGTACGGCTGGTATAGAAAACCCTACCTATCTGGATTTCGATGATTCGATCTCTGTATTGTATGCAGCGAGCGAGAAGGGCGAAAGCGATGTGTCGGCTTATTCGGCCAATCTGGTAACCGGTAAATTAACGCTGCTGAACGTTCAGTCTACCGGCTCGTCCGGTGCATGTCATGTATCCCGTACATCGGACGGGAAGTATCTGCTTACGACAGGGTACAGCGATGGACATATATCGGTGCTGGCATTAGAAGAGGACGGCCGGGTTGGAGAGCTGGCCTCCAAGATCAAGCACAGCGGACGCGGTCTTCACGATGACCGTCAATCCGAAGCGCATCCGCATTCGATATTTGAAGACCCCGTCAGCAAGTATATCGTGGTCAGTGACCTGGGCATGGATGATGTGAACCTGTATCGGCTGGAGGAAGGCAAGCTGGTGACCCACCGCGAGATCAGTCTGCCGCCAGGCTCGGGCCCGAGGCATGTGTCTTTTCATCCATCAGGCAAGTGGGTGTATGGCACGAACGAGCTGAACAGTACGGTAACGGCTTACGCAAACGATGGAACATTTGGGGATTTGAAAATATTGCAGCATATATCGACCTTGCCAGAAGACGTAGTGATGGATAACAACACATCGGCCCATCTGCTGGTATCTCCATGCGGCCGTTATCTGTACGCCTCCAACCGGGGCCATGACAGCATCGTTCAATATGTAATCGACCAGGAGACCGGTACGCTCCGTGCCGTCAACTGGGTGTCTTCCGGTGGTAAAACGCCGCGCCACTTCAATATCATGCCGGATGGCTTCCTGCTGGCGGCGAATCAGGACAATGGTTTGATCGCAAGTTATCGGATCGATCCGGACACGGGCAACCTGGTATCTACGGGTTATACACTAGAAGTTACGCGCCCGGTATGCATCTGTCCCGTGGAGAAGGCAAAGGCGTAAGAGCTGTTAGATGGGCTGAATGAATGAAGCTTATAGCCCAAATGAGTGCTGGTGCGGGGAATCTTAGATTAGACAGAAGGGCTGCCGAGTGCGGCCCTTTGTTCATGTTTAGCAAGGTTAATAGAAGAGCGGCGTATGATTTAACAGTATACCGAATTCAAGGCATCATTCATAAGGAGGAGCATCATGGAGGACTTTATACGGGCGGCGGGCCGTTTTGTGGAGGCCCGCTTTGGTGAACGCGCAGCGAATCTCACCCCTCTCGCTTCCGGGGATTGGTCAAGTGCCTATTCTTTCATCCTCGATGGGGAAGATATGGTTATTCGCTTCGGGGCTTATTCTGGTGATTTCGAGAAGGATCGGGCGATGGGTGCCTATTCCTCCGAAATGCTTCCGATCCCGAAGGTTCTTGAGGTTGGCGAGACGGAGAGCGGCTACTATGCTGTATCCAGGCTGGTACCGGGAAAGCATCTCGATGAGCTGAGCGGGCCTGAGATTCGGGTAGTACTGCCGCAATTGATAGACGCTCTTCATGAATTTCAGAAGTTTGACTTCGCAGCTACACAGAAAGCTGGCATTTGGCACCCTGAGGGGGCGGGGCCCAGCTGGGGGGCCTGGCTTCTCTCTGTTGCTGAGCCAAGAGACCGGCTGCCAGGCTGGCGCGAACGACTGGATGCTTCGCCTTACGAGGCGAAGATCTTCGACGCCGGCATCGAAAGATTGCGTCAGCTCTTACCGCAGCTTCAAGAGTATCGGGGAATTGTTCATAGTGATCTTTTGAACCGAAATGTGCTGGTGAGTGATGGGAAGTTGTCCGGGGTCATCGACTGGGGCAATGCATTCTATGGCGATCCTCTCTATGACATAGCTTGGCTTCTGTACTGGTGGACCTGGTATCCGGAATGGGAGGACATCGATCTGGAGGGAATTTTAGAACGCCACTGGGATAAGTACGGAGACCGGCCCCCGCAGATGGAAGACCGTCTGCTATGCTGCCTTATTCACATCGGCTTGGATCATATCGCCTACAGTGCATTCAGACAGCGTCTTGAGGATATGAGACGTAACGCCAACCAATTGTTGACTTACATCTAGGTAAAAGGCTGGACTCTTATGCCTTCTAGTGATAGTAGTCGTGGCAGGTATAAGAGATAGATTGAATCATTGTCACAGAAGTTATTATCTATTCAGTAGAAGAAGCAGCTTAAGGCCGTGGATTTGGTCTCAAGCTGCTTCTTTATAAATATTTAACGAAGTTAATTGCGAATTCATTGGTTTAAAGATTCATTCGATGAATCATTAATGCGCAAAGATATGATTGCCGATCTGCAGCACTTGCGGTCTGGACCAGATCCATTTGCTGGTTGCTGTTTTCGGATTGAAATAATAAAGGGATTCATAAGTCGGATCCCAGCCGCGAACGGCATCCAATGCGGCAAGATAGGCGGCCCGGTTCGGAGTCAACCAGTATTGTCCGTCATCTACGGCTGTAAAGGCCCCTTTTTGAAAGACGACGCCCCGAATATCATTCGGAAATTCGCTGGATTGAATGCGGTTCATGACAACAGCCCCGACGGCAACTTGTCCTTTGTAAGGCTCACCGCGGGCTTCGCTATAAATGACTCTGGCCATGACATCCATTTCGGATTGATTTAACGTATATTTTTTCAGCTGTCTCCAGGTTTGTGCGCCGGTAACTCCATCGGCTGGCACACCGTATTCTTTTTGGAAACGGATAATGGCTGTTTTCGTGTTTGCGCCATATTTGCCATCCAGCGGCTGCGTGTAGAAGTCCAGCGTTTTCAGGCGATATTGAAGCTCCCAGACATCCCCGTTTTCATTGCCAGGCTTTAACACCGGAGCTGCCTCCGTCGTTTGGGCAAATGCAGGCATGAACAGCAGAATACTAAGGAAAAGAGCAGAAATTATTTTTCGATTTGGCTTTCTTATGGTGATCAACTCCCTTTGGGGTAGAATTATAAGGTTGGAAGCGGGTTCATACAACCATCAGTAAATGGAAATCCGCGCCGTGACTGCGTTCGTTGCACCAAAAATGGTTCTATGGTCCGTGTGGTCCTAAACTTGAAATTTTTTGAAAAAAAGGTTTGACAGCAGGAGAGGGACTTATTACAATAGCAACATAACATACTAAACAGGTAGGAATTATAATATATTGTTCTCACCGTATCGACGGAGGAACGCTCGAAGACTAAGAGCAGGCACGGTTGCAAACCGGCTTGACTCTGTTCTGATGAGCCTTCCTCCGTCTTTTTTTGCCATACGGCCTGTTTAGTAGAGAATAATAGGGGGAGTGATCCATATGAAAAAGGTGTTGAAGCAAGGGGTTCTCATCGGATTAACAGTGATGCTGACGGCGGCACTTGCAGCTTGCGGTGCAGAGAAAACAGAGACAGTCGCAACCGCCAATGGAGACGCGCCTGCTTCGGGTTCAAGCAAGCCGAGCGTGGAACTGCTCAATGTTTCTTACGATCCGACCCGAGAGTTATATGACCAATACAATAAAGCATTCGCGGCGCATTGGGAGAAGGAACAAGGCCAGAAGGTAACATTTAAGCAATCGCACGGGGGTTCAGGCAAGCAAAGCCGTTCGGTTATCGACGGTTTGGAGGCGGATGTGGTGACACTGGCCCTCGGATACGATATCGATGCGATCCGTCAGGCCGGATTGATCAATGAAGGCTGGGAGAGCAAGTTTGAGCATAACAGTGCGCCTTACACCTCAACCATCGTTTTCCTCGTCCGCAAAGGCAACCCGAAAGGCATCAAAGATTGGCCGGACCTGATCAAGGAGGGCGTGGAGGTCATCACGCCGAACCCGCAGACCTCCGGCGGCGCACGGTGGAACTACCTGGCGGCATGGGGCTATGCACTCAAGGTAAACAATAACGATGAAGCGAAGGCACAGGAATTCGTGAAAGAGCTATTCACCCACGTACCGGTGCTGGACAGCGGAGCCCGCGGTGCAACAACCACTTTTGTAGAACGCGGAATCGGGGACGTGCTGCTGGCTTGGGAGAATGAAGCTTATCTCTCGATTAACGAGCTGGGACCGGACAAATTCGAGATCGTGAATCCGTCCGTCAGTATTTTGGCGGAACCTCCGGTTGCCGTCGTGGATAAGAACGTTGACAAGCGTGGGACCCGCGAGGTAGCGGAAGCCTACCTGCAATATCTATACAGTGAAGAGGGGCAGACGATTGCGGCGGAGAATTACTATCGTCCAACGCTTGCCAGCGTGGCTGACAAGTACAAGGAGAAATTCCCGGCTATCGAATTGTTTACGCTCAAGGACGTGTTTGGAACATGGGAAGAGACACAAACGAAGCATTTCAATGACGGCGGCATCTTTAATCAGATTTACGTGCCAGGCAGCTGATCGGCATAACCGCCGAAGGCAGGAAAGGATGAGTGGATATGGCAGTACTCCCCTTACAAAAGCAAAGCAGAAACAATCGCAGCGTACTCCCGGGTTTTGGAATCGGCATGGGACTGACCGTCCTTTATATGAGCTTGGTTGTGCTTGTGCCGCTGTCGGCGCTGCTTCTCAATCAAACCGGACTAACCTGGGAGAAGTTCTGGTCGGTTGCAACCGATCCGAGGGTGCTGGCCTCCTACCGGGTTAGTCTGACGACAGCGGCGCTGGCCGCATTCGCGGATACGATACTGGGGCTGCTGCTGGCTTGGGTGCTGGTGCGGTATGATTTCCCCGGCAAAAAATTGTGGGATGCCCTTATCGATTTGCCCTTCGCCCTGCCAACGGCAGTAGCAGGGGTGGCTTTAACCGCGATCTATTCCGCTAACGGCTGGATCGGATCGCTGCTGGAGCCGCTGGGGATCAAGGCGGCATTCTCTCCCTTAGGCATCACGCTGGCCCTTATGTTCATCGGCATACCGTTCGTTGTGCGGACGGTACAGCCGGTGCTGGAGGACGCGGAGCGGGATACGGAAGAGGCGGCTGCAACGCTCGGGGCAGGCCGATGGCGCACGTTTTGCACCATCATTCTGCCGACCTTGATTCCGCCGCTGCTGACCGGATTTGCGCTCGCTTTTGCCAGGGGCATCGGTGAATATGGCTCCGTGGTTTTCATATCGGGGAATATGCCGATGAAGACGGAGATTGCGCCGCTGTTAATCATGACGAAGCTGGAGCAGTTTGATTATGCCGGCGCGACGGCGGTTGCCTTGATCTTGCTGCTCATCTCTTTCGCACTGCTGCTCGGCATCAATATACTACAACATTGGACGCGGAAAACCGCCCGTTAAGGAGGGGATACTAATGGCTGGAACTGTACCTGCCGTTCCTGCAGCGAAACGAAACACGCCGTCCTCTCCGGCGGCAGCGGAGAAGCCGTGGGTGAAATGGACATTCATAAGCTTGGCTGGGCTTGTGCTGCTGTGGCTTATTGTGCTGCCTCTGATTACGGTGATGTCCGAGGCGCTTAAGAAGGGCTGGGAGGTCTATGTAGCGGCCTTATCCGATCCTGATGCTCTATCTGCGCTTCAGCTGACTTTACTGGTGGCGGCTATTGCGGTACCGCTGAATTCGATATTCGGCGTTATTGCAGCATGGACCATAACGAAGTTTCGTTTTAAAGGCAAAAATCTGTTGATTACGCTGCTGGATCTGCCGTTTGCGGTATCGCCGGTGATCGGGGGGTTAATCTTCGTGCTGATCTTCGGTCGGCAGGGATGGTTTGGCCCTTGGCTTGAAAGCCATGATATCAAGATTATTTTTGCCGTGCCCGGCATTGTTCTGGCTACATTATTTGTCACGTTTCCCTTTGTGGCAAAGGAACTGATCCCGCTGATGGAAGACCAAGGGACGAAGGAAGAGGAGGCGGCAGTAACGCTGGGCGCCAAGGGCTGGCAAATATTCTGGAGGGTCACCCTGCCCAATATCAAGTGGGGGCTATTGTACGGCATCATACTGTGTAACGCCAGAGCCATGGGCGAGTTTGGGGCCGTGTCCGTTGTATCCGGCCATATCCGCGGCGAGACCAATACGCTGCCCCTTCATGTCGAAATTTTGTACAATGAGTATCAGTTTTCGGCATCGTTCGCGGTGGCCTCATTATTGCTGTTATTAGCCGTCGTAACCCTGCTGCTGAAAAATTGGTTTACGCGAAAAAATGCCCATTGACAGTCGTTTCCAACCCATGCTAATGTTAATTCATACTATGTAGGTTGGAAAAGAATGAATAATGGAAACGTGCAGGTAGAATGTCACTTCGATTTGTGGGGATGAGTAAATATATTTGGGCTTTGCCCGGTGAGGAGGCGTATCCATGGCTAAACCTTTAAAAGTGGATGAAATGTGGCTCGAACGCATAGCCAGCCTGCTGAACGACATGGAATTCGGTTCGCTGCAAATTGTAGTGCATGAGGGTCAAATCGTTCAGATGGAACGAACGGAGCGCAAGCGTTTTGAGAATACGCCCTCCGGAGCGGTCAAGACGTCAGGACCGTCCCGGGCATCCGGCCAACAGCGAAGAACGAATGCAAGATGATCCCAAAGGGTTATCGAGTACCGAGAGAAGAATTTCCTTAGATGCCATAAGTACGCCTTACCCAGTAGACTTTGGAGAAACACCCTGGAGTGTTAACCGATGTAGACTATAGGAGTGCGTTTTGGTAATCATGCGGGAGTTCTTTTTTTTGTATGAACATAGGGATTCAGGATTGCGGAGATATAAAAACAGCCCGGCCGTTGAATTCGGCACGGGCTGTATCTCGTAATATTCATGTCGTTGCTATCTTATCTGGATCGCAGAGGGCTGTTAGTGATCTCCGGGTCGCTGGAACCTCCCGTCTCACTAAGAGGGTCATTCTCGCCCGTAGGATGAAGGAATTGTTCCATTAGCTCCGGGTGTCCGGCATAGGGCCGTTCACGGCGCTTGCGGGTGGCTGTAACCCGGAAACCCGCCAGATACAGCAAGCATTGGGTAGCCAAAACATAAGGCGAGGCCTCGCTCCAGATCAGATTAAACAGGGCTGAAGCTACAATCAGCAGATGCAGTACGGTATAGATCATACCATGCGTTCTTCTTCTGGAATCCATCAATAGTCGGTAAAAAGAGATCGTGGCAATTATGTTGGAGAGCCATAGACACCATACCTCGGGGTTTGTCCAGGCAGAGGATTGCCTTAGTTCCTGGACGAGAATCGTCGTCCATAGGATCGCGGCACCCAGTGAAAGGGCAGGTACGGCAGGTTTCAGGAGCAGCCACAACCCCATACCCCAACCGGGTTTCTCGAGCCGCCCAACCAGTTCGTCGCGCTCCTTCATAAGTCTGTTGATCTCGCGGTCCAGCAGCTTGTGAAGCGTTGTTAGTCTGGATTCATCACGATCACTAAGAAAGGTATCAATCTGTTCGTGGAGCTCCCGCGTCAACAGGTCAGCGGATTTGCATTCCTGCAGAAGCCGGATCAACAGATCTTCGGGGATAGCCGTTCGGGTCGGTCGATTGATGAGGGTTCCCAGAGGCCCAGCCAGTCTGGTGTAAATCGTTAAAGACTGACGAATGCGAGCGAGTGAATCCTTGCGTGCACCCAATAGCCGGGATGCACTGTATATGTACAGGCCCGAAAATATTGCAGTGGCAAGAAGCACGGCCACGAGCGTGTCCAAGGAGCCAAAGATATCAACCATCCATTCCGTAAGGGACAAGCGGACCCCTCCTTCAATATTCTACCTTTCACTATTGCATAACAAGGGAGGGATTTCAAGCCGATTCGGTAACAGGCAGCTATGGAGAGCATAGGGGGTTGCGTATAACGTTACGTCATATCCTATAGTCACCTTAGGAGGGGATTGAAGTGAAACGAAAAAAAGGATGGGTGATCTTGGGTAGCATTCTCATTGCGATACTAGCTATACTGACGGTAATAGGCTTTCTATTCAGAGATGACGGGTCGTTAAGCGGTTTTGTTACAGAGGATGGGCAGAAGGAATATGCGGTGGCTTATGATGAGGCGATGAATCACTTACCAGAACCGGTTGAATCGATTAAGGTTAATACCGATTTTGGCGTGGTGCAGCTCTACAAGTTCCGGGAGAGCGATACACCGCATAAAACACCCTTGTTGCTGCTTCCCGGAAAAGGATCTGCTACACCCATGTGGGAGGCCAATCTGAGCGGCTTTTTAGAACACCGGCCTGTATATACCCTTGATTTGATAGGAGAGCCGGGTTTAAGTACAGAAACCAGACGGATTGAAACTGCTGCGGACCAAGCAGCATGGTTAGGGCAAGTGCTGGATCAGCTGCCGGAATCAGAGATCCACCTATTAGGGCTGTCGTTCGGCGGGTGGAGTGCGGCGAATGTGACGCTCAAGCATCCTGAGAAGATTCACTCGCTCATATTGCTGGACCCTGTCTATGTGTTTGGCCCCATTCCACTGAAAATGATACTGGTATCCATTCCGGCGTCTGTGCCCATGGTGCCCAAACCGATCCGGGAGAAAATGCTCAGCTATATATCCGGCGGGGCTGAAGTTGATGACAGCGACCCGACCGCCAAATTAATCGAAACCGGTATGCGGACATTCAAGAGCAAGCTGCCCATGCCGGAAGCCATCCAGCCGGAACGATTAGCTGAGCTGACGATACCGGTGCTCGGTATTTTAGCTGGACAATCGACGATGCACCATGCTGAAAAGTCGTATCAAACGGGGATGGATTCCCTGAAAGACCCTAATAGCGAGATGGTCGTATTTGAAGATGCCTCACATGCAATTAACGGGGAATACCCTAAAGAGTTACTGGAAACGATAGAAGCTTTTTTAGCAAAAATCGAGTAAGGGACGGGAAGGGATGGGTTCATGGAAAGGAAATATTCCGTAAAAGAAATCAGTCAATTGTCGGGAATAACTCCGCGAACCATTCAGTATTACGATAATGAAGGGATTCTTAAGGCGGAGCGAGATGAGCTGGGGCATAGAGTATATTATGATAAACAGCTATATGTACTTGAACAGATTATGTTCTATAGGGCCATCGGATTCTCTTTAAGAAAGATCAAAGAACAATTGATCGTGGGCACCGAGGAGCAGGATATCGAGAACATTCTAGATTACCAGGCATCGGTCCTCTATTCACAGAAAGAGAGTATCCAGGCCAAGCTTGACGGATTGCATGTCGCAAAGGAAATGATGAAAGAAGGTTACAACGTACCCTGGGAGCTGTTAGCCCATCTCATGCGTTCGTTGAATGAGGTCGATATGTCGGCTTGGAAAGAATACGAATTTTCGGAGGAAGACTGGCGGCTATTTCAAAAGGTATTTAACTCTGAGCAGGCGGCATTGGATTTTTACAATACGTTCAGAAAAATATCGCTGCAAGCTGCAGCTTATAAGGCTTCAAACGTTCCGATCGAGTCACGTTTAGCCAGGACCTTGGCCCAAGAATGGCATCGGATGGTTCAACGTGTGACACATGGCGATGAACAGATTCATGCTGCCTTCTTAGCAGTCGATAGAAATCGGGATCAATGGAACGCTGGAGAGCGTCAGCTTGTAATGGAAGCAGAACAATATTTGCAGGACGTCTTGAAGCGCTATCCTGATCGTGAATGAGCTGCATTGCAGCTCGGGTTCTGCTTCCTATGCAGGAAGCTTAAATCGTATTCTACTGTTTACACGGCTAATCGGTTTTTTCTTGGCAAACAATTTTTCCTCAAGGCAACATAAGAGACCGAGCCGCATATAGTATATGAATAAGACGGTAGCATCGAAAGAGAGGGAGGGGCCGGGGTGATGGAAGTGCAGGTAAAAAAAGCGCCGCTGCAACGTGCGAAATTGACGGTCGGTTATGTACTGCTTCTCATGTTGACGGTTTAAGAGCGATCAGGCCTTTACCCGGGTGGAGAGGATGAGTTCCTTCATCTAAAAATATAAAGATGGCGCCAGAGGAAACACCCTCTTGAAACGCCATCTTTTTTATTCCTATTATGAAATAATCGCGATGTTATCGATCGGAGTCATGTAATGCCTTCCAGTACCTGTAGTCATGAATGGCGAATCCGGAGAACGAAGGGTGCTTCTCCGCTTTGATACATACTTTGGACAACTGCTCCTCCATATAGGACGTGCCTTCCTCAAAAAAGGTAATGTAAGCTCCCTCATTGCTCGATTTGGTCTCTACGGCAATCAGGGCTTCCTTGCCAAGTTCATCGGCTTCCTTAAGCTCGGCAGCAGCGACGCTGTAAATGTTATCTGCCTGATCACGATAGGCCATAATGACAACCTGGTCGAACTGCTGGATCATCCAACGACTGATCGACATCGACTGATCCGGCAGCTGGTAGCCGTGCAGCCAGAATGTCATGTCGGAACCGATGGGTAGATTCATTGTGTGCGCTTCATGGACCAGATAGCGGACGCTCGCTTGCCATTGCTTTACCAAGGAGGCTTGGTTTGTTTTCCACTCGGCCAGCACATGTGGCTCGATATCGACATGAATGCCGGTGAAGCGCTCATTCGGAGCAGCGGAAGCCTGATATTCAGCGGTCCATTGAATGAACGTCTCCAATCGATGACGCTCCGTTTCCAGCGCCCAGTTAGGCGCGCCGCCAAGGACATGAACCTCGACCCCCTGTTCACCTGCTTGGCGGATAAAGCTGCGATAATATTCGGGCCGAACATCGCGGTTCATCTGCAGATAGAGCACATTGACGCCTTGGCTGGCGGCAAAATTCAGAATGTCGTCAGCCGAATCTTGAATCTGCGGGGTATCCCAGAACCAGGTTGCCTTCTGGCGGGATTCGGCTGCAGCCGCATCAGGCTGAAGGGAGAAGCTGCTTAGCAGCAGACTGCTTGCGAGACAGAGGGCCAGCAAGTGGACGTATTTTATTTTCATTGTATGGATAATCTCCTTTACATTACGATTACATCATAGGAAACGACAAATTCCAGCAAACACACAACCTTAGTAATGCGAATTAAGTCATTATGCAAGATATATATATTCGTAAAAATGCATCTATGTATTCTATCGGTGAAAATAATATTGTGATACATAGGTCTAAAGGTCTATTGTTTTGAGGAAAAATGAATGAATGGAGTTTGAAGAGGTCTGTATGGGGATAAGTAAATAGGAGGTGCGACAGCCCGGAACGGCTATAGTCGGCACTAGGTGTTTATAATACTACTTAAGATTCAGTAAAGAGCCATTCATCACCAGGGGTGATATAGTATAATTTCTAAGCGAAGGAGCGATGAACATGAAGGTAGCATTAATTGGAGCAAGCGGAACGATCGGGAGACGAATTACGGAGGAAGCGCTGCGCCGGGGGCACGAAGTCACGGCGGTATTGCGTAATCCGGATCGATTGGATTCAGAGCATGAACGATTAAAGAAAGTCAAAGCGGATGTCATGGATCCTTCATCATTAGAAGAGGCGATTCAAGGGCATGATGCTGTCATTAGCGCTTTTGGTCCGAAGTTCGGCCAGGAAGAGGAACTCGTTGCAGCCGCACGCACGATTGTAGAGGGAACGAGACGCGGCGGCGTAACCCGTCTGTTGATCGTTGGCGGCGCTGGTAGCTTGATCGCCGACAGTGGCGTACCCCTTATGGATACCCCCGAATTTCCGGAGGAGATCAGGCCCCTTGCCCGCGCGCATGCGGATGCTTACGACCTGTATAAGGAAAGCGATCTGGAATGGACGTATGTCAGTCCGGCGGCGATCATCGAGCCGGGGAAACGCACCGGACAGTTCCGAATCGGCATGGATCGACTGGTGACCGATGAGAGTGGAAGCAGCCGAATTTCGGTTGAAGATTTCGCGGTAGCCGTGATCGATGAGCTGGATGATCCGCAGTTTATTCAGTCCCGGTTTACTGTTGCTTATTAATAGAGGGGTATCCTGAGTCGACAGAACGTTTGTGTAGGATATATCGAAGCAAAGGGGAGAGCTTGGATGTATGTTGTAACGTCTGAACAGATGAGGGCATTGGACAACCATACGATTCATCAAATCGGTATTCCGGCGATTGCGCTGATGGAGAATGCGGGCAAAGCGATTGCCGAGGAAGTTCTGAAGCTGTGCCTAGAGCGTGATAGAGTGAGCTGTTCCCTTTACACTGCAGGTGCTGTGACCGCAGGAAAGTCTCAGTCATTCATACGGGATGATGGGTGGCAAGAACAGCGGCTCTCTTTACCGGAGCATTCGGAAGTGGCGGAGGCTCCTTCCGCCGGGAATGACCGTGCTCTGGCGATGAGCCGCCCGTCGCCTGTCATCGACGGAGAGGCTCGATTGCCCACCGCGCTCGCGGCCCAGCAGCACTGGCTCATTCTGGTGGGCAAAGGCAATAACGGCGGCGACGGCGTGGTCGCCGCCCGGCATTTGCGTGACGCCGGTATGCGCGTCACGCTGCTCTATGCCGCCGAGCCGTCTGCGCTTGCCGGCGAGGCGGCGGTGCAGCGGGATGCCGCGGTAGCGCTCGGCATCCCGGCTCTGGTCCACGGCCGTGAAGCCGTGGACTACGGCGCGTACACCGGCATCGTGGACGCGCTGCTCGGCACGGGCGCGACGGACGCGCCCCGCGGCGCTTACGCCGCGCTGATCCAGGCCGCGAATGACAGCGGCCTGCCGATTGTGTCCGCGGATATTCCGAGCGGACTGGACGCCGATACCGGCGCGAGGCACGAGCCGTGCATCTCGGCCGCGGTGACGGTATGCCTCGCCTTCTTGAAGCGCGGCCTGGTGCAGTACCCCGGCGCCGAGGCGGCTGGCCGCGTGGTGGTTCGCGCCATCGGCATTCCGGCATCGCTGTGCCGGGAGCAGGGCGTTAGCACGCATCTGCTCACCCCGCATGTCCTTCGGACCGAGCTGGATGCGGACGTGTCCCGCCACCGCTCGCCGGACGGACACAAGGGCACCTACGGTCACGTCCTGACCGTAGGGGGCAGCCGCACGATGAGCGGCGCAGGCCTGCTCGCTTCCCGGGCAGCGCTTCGCGCGGGCTGCGGCTTGGTGACCTGGGCGCTCCCTGCAAGCCTGGTGCTGCCGCTGAGCGGAGCCGCACCCGAGGTGATGCTCGCACCTGCCACAGGCGAAGAGAGTGGTGGCTACTGGAATGAGGCCTCTGCGGAACAGGTGCTGGAACTCGCCAAAACCCGTGATGTGCTGGCCGTAGGTCCGGGGCTTGGCCGCTTTGACGGAGATGCCAGGTGGCTCCGCCGTTTGTGGGAAGAATGGGAAGGGCCGTTAGTGGTGGATGCTGATGCGCTGAATATGCTGTCCGCAGCCGGTGATTTCGGCACCTGGAAGCCGCGCGATGCGGCAACCGTGCTGACCCCGCATCCGGGGGAGATGTCCCGGCTGTTGGGTATCCCCACCGCCGAGCTGCAGCGGGACCGGATCGGTGCCGCCGCAGGGTTCGCGACCGAGCACGGGGTTACCCTCGTGCTCAAGGGGGCGCATACCGTCGTGGCTTCGCCGGACGGACAAGCCTACATCAACCCAACCGGCACCTCCGGCATGGCGACCGGAGGCACCGGGGACGTGCTGACCGGCATCATTGCCAGCCTGCTGGCGCAAGGATATGCCGGTCCGTCTGCAGCCGCACTTGGCGTGTGGCTGCACGGCCGTGCCGGCGAGCGGGCCGCGCGGCACCGGGGACATCCCGCCTCGGTCATCGCCGGGGATGTCATTGAAGCACTTTGAAGCGAAGAGCAAGGGAAGGGCCCTCGGAGGGCCCTTTTTGCATGGAAGGCAGCTATAGGCACTTGAATCAGATCACCCAGCACAAGAGGGGAACGGCCAAGGCAAAGAACGGGGTGGCCAGAGAATTGCTGGAGAACGTATGCTTCCCCCACAAGAAGAGCAGCAGTGTCAAGGCTCCCGCTGCTGCGCGAAGCCAGAGCTGCTCCGGATTCCCGCCTGTGAATAAGGCGAAGAACAGAAAACCGACCGCTCCGTACACGGCGGCTTGTTTACCCTTATGCAGGGAAGGCAGGAACGAGAGAATGGCATCCGCTGCAAGAGACGCGGTCAGCGCGTAACCGTATACCCAGTGCTCTTGCGGCATATAGAGGCCTAACCATTCCGAAGCTTGATCAGCGCTGGAAGGCCACACCCAATCAAGCAGGCTCAGCAGCAGCACAACGATGCCGGCACTGGCGAGCTTGTTTAATGCATAAAACCCCATGTCCATCCGGGCAGACCGTTTGGGAATTCCGGTGTTCATTGTACACATCCTCTGCTCGTTATTCATAGAATCCTCGGATGCTTGCGGCATCCATGCTAGCTGGTTACCATCTGCCCTCCGTTAACGTGAATAGCCTGACCCGTGACAAAAGATGAGCAGATGGATGACGCCAGGTAAACATAGGCGGGTGCCAGCTCATAGGGCTGTGCGGCCCGCTTCATCGGTGATTTCGTTCCGAATACGGCGACCTCTTCAGCGGAGAAGCTGGATGGGATGAGCGGCGTCCAGACTGAGCCGGGAGCGACGGAATTGACGCGGATGCCTTGATCGACCAGCGAAAGGGCCAGGGATCGGGTAAGGGAAACAATGGCGCCTTTGGTTGAGGAATAGTCGATGAGCTCCTTTAAACCGTCATAGGCGGTAATGGAGGCCGTATTGATGATCGACGCCCCGGATTTCATGTGGGGCAGCGCGGCCTGGATCATGAAGAAGAAGGGAAAGATATTCGTTTGATAGGTGTGATGGAGCTGTTCTTCCGTGATGTCCAAGATGCTGCGCTGCACATACTGGACGCCATGGTTGTTCACGAGAACATCCAGCTTGCCGAAGCAGGCTATCGTTTCGTTAACTACGGCTTCGCAGTTTTTTTTGTACCGCAGATCAATCTTCATTAAGAGGCATCGTCTGCCGAGCGATTCAATCCGTTGTTTCGTCACCTCCGCATCCGAAGTCTCATATAAGTATGGGATGACCAGATCGGCACCTTCCTTGGCGAAGGCAATGGCGGCCGCTTTGCCGATACCGCTGTCTCCCCCGGTTACAATGGCGATTTTGCCATCCAGTTTACCGCTGCCCCGGTACGCGGGATCTTCGCTGATCGGACGCGGAGACATTAGACTCTCCAGGCCCGGCTGGCAGTATTGATGCTGGGGAGGGAAAGCGATGGGCTGTTCTTTGCATTCGGTTTTGGAGCCTACGTAGGGAACGGGCTGCTGGGGATTCATTTCATTCCTCCTTTTAGGTTGTTATCGTTGAACGTCGATGCTTTATCTCTATGCATTCGCCTAGTCCGGGGTGCCGTTTGTGAACAGAATAGGTGAAAGGTCGTGCTTTTACGTATCGGCGTTATTGGGAATGGATGAAGAAGAGTGGCGAGGAATTGATCGCGGAATGGCGCTCCAGCGCCGCTTCCGCTGTATCGCTATGAAGTATATGAACGGGATCATCACATTACCCAGGAAGTTTGGGGAGGAAATGAGCGTAGTGGTTCGCGAAATGCCAAGGTTCAATTGCCGGTGTTGCTGCTGCATTGACAAAAGCGCGGACACATTGATACGATGATATTAATTCTGACAAGTTTGCTCTGATTTATGTTGGTAAACGTCGGATTTAAGAGCGACTGTTTATGGAAGACTTTGTGGTTCTTTGTAAAGTCCTCCTTTTCTAAAAGATGTTGGCTAAGGCCGTCTGACTCTAAGTCGAGAGGACCTTACATAGCGATCTTATGAATGGATGAGATGGCGACACTATAAGATAAGCCGAGGTGAATGATTATGGCGAAAGCTGTTATTATTAACGGGAGTCCCACAGCCGGATCCCGATTGAATGCGATTATGGAGTATGCGGAGCAGGCATTGACTGCTGCGAATTTCGAGGTTAGCCGGATCGACGTGGCCGGGCTGCCGCCTGAGGATTTGATTCATACCAAGTTTGAGAGTGAGCATATTGTCAAAGCGAACGGTCTTGTGGCCGAGGCTGATGCCGTGATTGTGGCAAGTCCGGTTTATAAAGCTTCGTTTACGGGCGTTCTGAAAACATTTTTAGACCTGATTCCGCAAAAAGGATTGGCCGGCAAAATCGTGCTCCCGATGTTCATCGGCGGCAGTCTCGCGCATCTGCTGGCGATTGATTATTCGCTTAAGCCCGTGCTTTCTTCGATCGGAGCCCGTCATATTCTAGGCGGCGTGTACGCGGTGGATGCCCAAGTGGCACGTACTGAGGACGGCGGATTTGATGTAGCAGAAGTGCTTCAGGAACGCTTGACCTCTGCCATGGAGGAATTGATTGAGGAAACCCGTTACCGGACAGAACGTGTTTAAGGATGCATGAGTGAACGGCAGGGATATGAAAGCGATAGAGATCATATGGAGGGATACCATTTGCAAAAGCTAGTGTTTTTTGTCGGCGTGGCCGGTACAGGCAAGACAACCGTAGCCAAGAAGCTTGCAGTCCGTATACCGGCTGCATTTCTCGACCGTGATACGGTGGGGGGACGCTTTGTTGAGAAGTTCCTGGAAAGTAACGGACTGGATCCGAACGATCGCGACTCTTCCTTCTATAAAGAGAACCTGCGCAATCTGGAATATGATACGACCAAGGACATTTGCATCGAGAACCTGAGTGCCGGACAAAATGTCTTTATGATTTCTCCGTTTACCGCGGAGCTCAAGAGCCGCGAATGGATTGAAGAAGTCATCGGATCGGCAGGGTTAACGAAGAGCGACGTTGACGTGAAGGTCATTGTGGTCGCGCTCAAAGACATGGATTTGCAGAAGGAACGGATCGTTGACAGACAGACCGAGCGGGATCAGTGGAAGCTGGATCATTGGGACGACTTCAAGAAGCGCGTCGATTTCGTTCCGGAAGTGAACTGGGATATTCCGCAGACGTCCATTAAGGTATTCGATAACAGCGGCGATCTGACGGAAGAGAAGGTCGAGGAGCTTTATCAATTTATCGTAAGCGAATAGCATATCGGAACAACAGCTTTCGATATCGTATACAAAAGTGCGTCATTCCAGGTGCCGGCGAGCCCTGTGATGGCGCATTTTTTGGATATCAATGAGGCATCAACAGCTCTAAGGAATGCCTTCCTGTTATGGCAAAAAAAGAGGTGCTGCTCGTGTCCATTCTTCAGGAAAAGTTACCATGCTTATGCTCGGAAATATCAAGCGATGATCCTGAATTGGAACCATTGCTTGAATGTTATATAGTAGACTAGTAATTATAGGCTTCAAAATCAAGGAGGGGAAGCGCTTGGATAACGCTGCTATGCTTGCCTATCTGCGAAGCGTTGTGTTAATGAGGGATCGTGTCCCGTCATTTCATGAATATCCTTTTAATTTGCCGGCGGTTGCGGCTTTGGACGGACTCCATTTTCATCCGAAGGTCACTTATATCGTAGGCGAGAATGGTATGGGCAAATCCACGCTGCTGGAGGCGATCGCCACGGCCCTTGGGTTTAATCCGGAAGGAGGAACGATGAACTTCTCGTTCTCAACCGAGGAGACGCATTCCAAGCTTCATGAATATATACGAACCGTTCGAGGCGTACGCAAACCGCGTGACGGGTTTTTCTTTCGTGCGGAGAGCTATTATAACGTCGCGACGAATATTGACCGGTTGGATGCCGAATGGAGCTTCGGCCCGCCCATCAAAGATTCCTACGGCGGCAAATCGCTTCACCAGCAATCGCATGGAGAATCGTTTTTTGCCACTTTTTTGAACCGGTTTTGGGGGAATGGCCTGTATATTATGGACGAGCCGGAAGCGGCGTTGTCCCCATTTCGCCAAATGGCGCTGCTCAGACGCATCCATGACCTGGTCCAGGAAGATTCGCAGTTTATTATTTCCACGCATTCGCCGATTGTTATGGCCTATCCCGATTCCGTCATCTATAAGCTGACTTCCGAAGGGGTGGAAGAGTCGAGCTTGGAGGAAACGGATCATTATATGATTACGAAGGAATTTGTGAATCGCCGGGAAGCGATGCTTCATGAATTGTTTGCAGACGATGAAGAATAGCCATATATCAAGTGTGAAGGGTTCCGAAGGCGTTAGTTGGCCTTACCGGGCCCCTTTTTTGTATAGCAGCGGGGATTTAGACTAGACGAATCGTTATGAAGGGCATACCATGGGGAGGTTTTCTGGAAGGGTGTCTTCTTTAGAGATTATGGCGGCTCAGATCCTGCAATTAACTTCGAATAATCTAACTAGTTTAGTGATAAATCATGAATTAAAAGGGAAATACGGAAATGAAAACATGAAAATGGTGTTTACAAGTTAGAATCATTGAACTAAAATAAGATCGAGGTGAAATGCTCTGGAGAACGGAAGAGAAGCAAGCGTGGAGAGACTCATGGATATGTACCGTGAGTTATCGGATAAAATGACGAGGCATCGCGTCGTATCTTTTTTGAATCACTTGAGAAAGAACGATTTAACGATGAATCAGTATAAGATTCTAAGTTTGATCGAGCAGCAGGGTCCGCTGCTTCCCAACCGGTTGGCTGAGCATATGGAGCTTAAGGCTGCAACGATCACGTATTTGGTGGACGCTCTGGGACAGCGGGGATTGGTGGTTCGAACGCCCAATCCCAGTGATGGACGAAGCCACTATGTCAATCTTACGGCAGAAGGCCGGCAGCTTGTACTCGATGCGCGCAGCGAGGGGGATTATGCCGTCATGGAATCCTTCAAGCAGCTGGATGAGGATGAGGCGGATAACCTGTATATTTTACTGCGATTGCTTGGCAAAAAATTATTTCCATAACCCTAGGACTGTACTCTTCGAATCCCGCCTCCAGCTCTGTTAATCAGATCCGGGCGGGGTTACTTTGTATAGGAGGCTTCATGTGAATACACAAGATAAATCTTCATTTTGGCTTATTATGAGCGCTATCTTTTTCGGTAACTTTCTGGCGGTGCTCAGCATCACCACCATCAACGTGGCCTTTCCGGTTGTAATGAAGCAATTCGATACCACGCTGAGCACCACCCAATGGCTGATGGCCGGGTACCTGCTAGCAACGGGAATTGTGGCTCCCATCGTAGGCTACATGGGGGACCAGCTCAGTTATAAGAGGCTGTTTGTCCTGGCATTGATGGGTTTTACGCTCTCGTCGCTATTATGCGTCGTAGCCTGGAATATCGAGACCTTGATTGCGTTCCGGATTACGCAAGGTGTGTTCGGCGGGATGATTATCCCGATTACGATGACGATCATCTACCAGGTATTCCCCCGGGAACGGCAAGCCTATGCCATGGGTCTATGGAGCCTGGCCTCCATGCTGGCACCGGTGATTGGGCCGACACTTGGCGGATGGCTGGTGCAATATTTTGGCTGGAAATCGATTTTCATTCTAAATATTCCGATCGGCCTGATCTCGATTGTCATCGTAAGCAAATTCATTCCTTTTTACCGACTGACCGGGAAGAAGTCGTTTGATTTCCTCGGATTCTTGACGGTGGTGGCGGGCAGTTCTCTTTTGCTGCTCTCCTTCAGCCATGGTAACGACTGGGGCTGGGGATCCTGGAAGACCCTGTCCCTGCTCATCTCCGGAGTCTTACTGCTGCTGTTCTTCATTAAGTGGGAGCTGCGGATTTCATCCCCGTTATTGCAGCTTAAAGTATTCAAATTTCCTCGATTTCGTTACAGCTTGATCCTGAACTGCATCGTGACGATATCCCTGTATACGGGAACCTTGCTGGTTCCGCTCTATTTGCAGACCGTGCTGAAGCTGTCCCCGATGGATACCGGCCTGATCATGCTGCCGGGCGCGATTGTCATGGCAGCAGCGTCGCCGCTTATCGGTAAATTTTATGATCGGATCGGTCCATTCCGGCTGGTGATCACGGGAGTTCTCATCATTGTGGCAGCCACGCTCGCTTTCAGCGGAATCGGCACCCACACCTCGGTTCTGTACATTTCCTTGCTGCAGCTGGTTCGCTGCCTCGGCATTGCATTATGCAATATGCCGTTAACAAACGCAGCGATGAGCGCGGTGTCCAGCGAATATTCAGGTCACGCATCGTCCATCACGAACTGGGCCCGTCAAGGGCTTGCTTCATTATCGATCGGCATATTCAGCGCACTGGTGGTATCCAGAACATCCTATTACATGGGAGCGGGGGCTTCGACCCAGCGTGCCGCAACAACGATGGGTATTGATGATGTGTTTATGATCGGAACGATGGTGGCTGTTATTGCCATACCTCTTACATTTTTGTTACGGGTCAAAAAGAAAAAATCGGTTCACTCTGTCGCGCTCTGACCCGGCGTTCATCGGCCATGTGAAGAAGAGGATCCTTCGCGCTGTTGAAGCTTAGCGCAAGACAGGGTAACTCGAAAGGTATCAAGCGATTGAACGGGGGTGGTTGAACTGCATCATTGGCGTCATGTACAACCTCAAGTCATAGTCAAATAGGACGTTAACCGATGAGAGGGCAGCTGAAGGGCTGCTCTCTTTTTTTGCCTTGCACCCTTCAATGGATTGGACGAATTATGACAACGCTGTTCTTTTATTGAATTCGTGGTCTGTGGTAGGGTGAAGTATACGAATGTGCAGGTGGTAGGAGGAGCTTATGGAATTTATACGGAAGCTGTGGATTTTCGGTTATCAGCAGGCCTTGTCCTGCATATTTCCGGTGATTATCTTCGGCGCGCTGGGATTGAGCAAGGTGATTGAAATTCCCGGTTTGGCGCGGTATGATCTCATCCTTCTCATATGTGTACTGGCACAAATCGGGATGCTGGTGAGCAAGCTGGAGACATGGGATGAGCTGAAGGTTATCTGCGTCTTTCACATCATCGGTTTGATGCTGGAGCTGTATAAAGTGCATATGGGCTCATGGTCTTACCCGGAGGAGGGCTGGAGCAAAATCGGCGGCGTCCCGCTGTACAGCGGCTTTATGTACGCCAGCGTAGCCAGTTATATATGCCAGGCATGGCGCCGAATGAATTTACGCATCACCGGCTGGCCGCTGCCTGTGCTGACCGTGCTGATCAGCGCAGCGATCTATGCCAATTTCTTTACCCATCACTACGTGTGGGATGCACGCTGGCTTCTCACGGCATTATTATTTGTGGTTTTTGGCAGAACCATGGTGTATTTTGACGTGGACGGAAAAACCTTGCGGATGCCCCTGGTGCTGTCGTTTCTGCTGATTGGCTTTTTCATCTGGATCGCTGAGAATATTTCTACGTTTCTCGGGGCCTGGACCTATCCGGGTCAGGAGCGGACATGGAGCCTTGTGCATATTGGCAAAATCAGCTCGTGGTTTCTGTTAGTGGTTATCAGCGTCATCATTGTGGCTCAGCTGAAGCATCTGAAGCAGGGCAGAGGACCGGCCAAAGACAATCCGAAGGGAACGGTCATGTGAATCCAGTTTAGCGGATTTGACCATTCATGCGAAATCAGGTATCCTATGGCTAATTAAGGTATGGAAGGCTAACGTTCGACTCGAGCTGTAAAGCGAGAGACTTTGTATGAACATAGATGTTTGGAACAGATGAACCGCGCGAAGCAGAAGGGAGGAGTATTCACATGAAAAAAAGATCATTGGCGTCTTTGGCAAAAGGCATGGGATACTCCACCGCTGTTTTCTTTGATCCGTCCGATAATGGGAGAAGTGTGTCCAAAATCGGATATTCAGCGATCAAGGATCCTTCCATTCGGTAACCGAATGAGGATGCAGTGGAATTAAACACCACAGGTCGCTTGCTTGTGGTTGCATAGATCGGTATGTACACCACAGGTGCGCTGTGGTGTTTTTTTGCGTTTCTAATTGATTCGAACAAAGGAGAGGATACCATGTTCATGCAAGGGAAACAGATTTATGTCAAGTCGGTAGAGGAATCGGACGTAGAGGCACTGCTGAAGCTCGAGAAGGATAACCGGGACTTTTTTCAGCGGTTCACGGGCTTAAGGGAAGAGAGCTTCTACACCCATCAGGGACAACTTGAGCGGATCCGAAAGGCCATGGAAGCCAGCAAGGCAGACCAAGGGTATGTCTATGTGATTGGATTACAGGACTCCGGAGAGATGATCGGCGAGATTATGCTGACCGAAGTGGTGCGGGAGAATCTGCAGAGCTGCTGGATCGGTTATTTTCTGGACCAAGACCACAACGGAAAGGGCTATATGACCGAAGCGGTTCAATTGATTGTGAAGTTTGCCTTTCAGGAATTGAAGTTTCACCGGATTGAGGCGGGTGTGATGCCGCACAACCTGGGCTCGATCCAAGTGCTTTTGAAAGCTGGATTCCATAAAGAAGGCATTGCCCGGAAAAACGTGAAAATCAACGGGACATGGGAAGACCATCAGACGCTGGCTATTTTGAATGAAGCCGATGAGGAACAGCCGTCTCCAATTCAGCGGTACAATCCGCCAGGTATCGCCCCGCCGATCGGGCCTTATACCCATGTAACCAAGGTTCCGAGAGGGGCTGAGCTGTTGGTCTTCTCCGGTCAGGTGGGAACCGATAGGGAGGGGAACTTGCCGGAAGATATGAAACAGCAGGTGGAAAATACCTTGGCGAACATTGAGAGGTTACTGGCAACGGAAGCGATGTCGGCGGATCATATTGTCAAAATCAACATTTGGGCAGCTCAGGAGGTCGACTGGGATCACTTCCACCAGGTATGGGAGAAATTCCACGGGGGGAAGGCGCCGGCTATGACGATGGCCTACATACCGGCACTGGCGATGCCGTCCATTCAGGTAGAGATCGAGGTATGGGCAGCGAAGGGGTAAAACGACCAGGAGGATAGATTGAATCTTCAGCTCCTTGGTTTCAACAAAATTAGCTGCTGATCAAGCAAAGAAGCGATGGTTTTTATAGTCAACCAAGCGATAACAAGCGTCAAAATCTTTGTTCATTGTTGACAGACATATATTGGGTATGTATATTGTAATTACCGACTATTTAGTCGGTAATTACAATGAGAGATGGGTGCATGACATGGAAAAAAAATATGGCCTTCAACCGCCGATACCATTCAGCTTCAAATCTGTAGCAGGGTTCATCGTCATTTTTATAATTTGGCAAGGCGGCACTTTATTATGGTTAAATCTTGTTAATGCTTTGATTCCCGCTACTCGCTCAGGGTTACCAAGTTTAATCACACTCTATTTGTCTTTTTTATTCCTTATTCTCGGCATCTTCCTTGTCACCAAATATTTCTTCAAAATTCGTTTTAGAACATTTTTGTTTGAAGGTAAAAGGCCCGATTTCCGAAAGTTTGCGATTTATTTCTTGTGGTATTTTATGGCGCTTATTTTGTATTTGCTTGTCGATATCGTCGTGCATCCTCAAGCTTTTACGCTTCATTTTGACCCGCTTCCATGGTTAGGTGTACTCATTGTTACCGCTCCTTTGATTTTGGTTCAAAGTGCTGCTGAAGAGATTTTGTTCCGAGGTTATATGTACCGTATGTTTAGATCATTAAGAGGCGGTGTATTCTGGTCCATTTTCATCACTTCCCTAATTTTTGCCCTGATCCATGGTGTTAACCCCGAAATGCTAAACTACGGGATTTTTGGACCGTTGTATTACCTGCTGGGGGCATTCTTTCTGGGAATCGTTGCCTACCACACCAATGGTCTGGCTGCTCCCATCGGGATCCATTTTGCCACGAACATTTTTAATACATCCATTTGGGGATATGGATCATCGACGCTGGAAAACATGGGGCTGCAAAATATTGTATACCGCCACACGCTAGATATGCCGTTTGCATTTTCTATGGTTTTTGCTATTGTTATCTCATATGGTGCTTTTCAATTTTTCAAGCATAAAAGGAACCGTTCTAAGGTTCCGGGAGGAGCTTATGACCAGAAGGCGATTGCCAGCAGAAGAAGCAAAAACGATTATATTGAACCATGCCAAGTTATTATTTATTGAAAAAGGTTATGATCGAGCTACAATGGACGATTTATGTGTATCGACACAGATGAGTAAAGGCAATTTGTATCATCATTTTAAAAATAAAGAGGTACTCTTTCTCCAATTGCTTACCCAGCATGCCGAAGACATGTCACAAAAGTGGCTTCGTTCGGCCGAGCAATCCACGTCTCCCAGCGAACAGTTGCTTGAAATGGCTGATTTATTCGGACGAGATTGTGAAAGTCCCTTAATCCAAGCACTCGAAGAGTATGCTAAAACTCTTTCAAGCGAATCCGAAGCATTGGCTACATTGAGAGAGATCACAGACGTAGCCTATCGTGCGATTAGACAAGTGCTGCAAAAAGGGATCGAGCAAGGCGTTTTTATTAATGAAGATATCGAAACGTTGAGTTTTGGTGTGATGTCCGCATTAGCTGGAGCAACGCAGCTCTGCCTAACGATGCCAAAATTAAGCGGGGACGAATATGCAGCCCTGCATGTCAATGCGATCAAGCTCCTTTTAAAGGGAATATCGATGGATGATCCCAACTGAAAAAAGAGAACACACTTGCTGAAAAACACTCATTGCTCGGACAATCGATGATCGATAGGTGTGCATCGTAGGCTTTCTTCACCCAAGCGATCCACTATGCACTTCCCTCATCGATCCGGGTACAGCTTTTTTAGCAGCCTTCGGCTCTGCCTGGCGAATTTCATCCGGAGTGGCGTCTTCAATGACGTGGTCGTTTCTAAACCGCTCCTTTTTCTCCTGAAGAAACTTCGTGAGATTCCAAAAAAAGCCATGTTTTATGCTTGACGTAATGAAACATAATAGTTATTATAGATCTGCAAAGTCCTTAATTGAGGTGATGTTGAATGAAGTACTCCAAGGCTACCGATTATGCCCTCCATACGATGCTCTTTCTTACTGCGGCGACGCCCCAAAAACCAATAGGTGTACAGCAGTTGGCGGAGCGACAAAGTGTGTCTCCAACCTATTTGTCCAAAATACTGACCAAGTTGGTGAAGGCGGGCATGATTGAATCGATAACGGGGGTGAATGGCGGCTATCGACTCAAACGAAATTGGGAAAATATTTCGTTCCTAGATATTATTCATGCGATTGAAGGCTCGGCCTCCTTGTTCGATTGTAGTTTCGATCACGGACCAGGATGCCCGATTCAAAAGGTGGTGTTATCGGCAGAAGAGAAAATGGAAGAACAGTTGAGAAATCAGAAAATGTCGGATCTTGTACGGGAACATAATATAGTCATATGACACTTCTTTTTTTAAGTCAATTAGTGACAACAAGTGTCTTTAAAATCTACAATATCGATTTATAACTAACCGGGGTGGCTGCAGTCCTACATGAGCCGCGATTTGGATCAAGAAGCGGCCGTGCCGCCGGATGTGTCTGCCGATCGCATCATGAAACTTGTGATGGACCAAAAGGCGTACCTTGGCGAACAGCATGAAGGACAAGAGTGACCCTGGCAAACGGGAAGGAGAGGAGACTATGAATATGAAAGCAATTGCGCTTGGACAATACGAGGGAGCGAAATATCATCCTTTTACGCATATTGATCACGAATTACAAACCATATTTGAACATATGGACGTTGAATGTACGGATGATTACGCCGTGCTTCAGGAGGATAAGCTGGAGGGCTATGATCTGTTCATATCGTACGCGGATTTTTCGGATATGGAGATACTCCAAGATCAGGTACAAGCGCTCATATCCTATGTGAGAAACGGCGGAGGGCTGCTAGTTATCCACAACGGAATCTCGCTGCAGCAAAGCAAAGAGCTGGAAAAGCTAATCGGCGGCAGGGTTACGGGACATCCGGAATATACGTCACTGCCAATTCGATATAATCAAGGGAGTCACCCTATTGTGGAGAACTTAAGCGATTTTACGATAGATGAAGAACCGTTTCGGTTCGAGCTGAGTCCGCATGAATCGGTGGTTATACTTGCCGAATATGTGCATGATGGCCAGCGGTGGCCTGCTGCGTGGGCACATACATATGGCTCTGGTCGCGTGGTATATCTGATGCCGGGGCATCATCTTCCATCTTTCCAGGTAGAATCCGTGCGTAAGCTGATTCGGAATAGCGGAATGTGGGCTGCCCGGGGGTGAAATCCACAATTTAACCCATACGTGTCTTATTATCAAAAGGGGAGCGAGAAGATGGATGTATTCGAAAGCCAGTATGAATTGATCCGACGCACAAGGGAATCATTATTTTGTTATTGCGAAACGTTGTCCCCCACAGATTATGTTAAAGAAGTTGAAACCTTAGGCGGAGTTTCTATTCGCAGTCTGCATGCTCATGTAGCCGATTGTTATAGGGTATGGTTGGGGAGCCGTGCCCTTGGTCAATCACTTCCCAAAATAAAACCAGAATCCGTTGACAATGTACAGGAAATGCGTGAAGTTTTTAAGAAAACGGATGCCCTGGTTCATGAATTTCTGAATGAATTTAAAAACAAATGGGATCCTACCATTCCAGCATCCTGGCAGAGTGACAGCGTAGAGTTAACCGAATTATGGCTTTTTACGCACACCATCACCCACGAATTTCATCATAGAGGACAAATTGTAAAAATAGGCAGGCAACTCGGGTATATCCCGCCGAAAATGAACCTCGCTAAACCTTAGTGATTTCATGGAGATACTTTCGACAAACGAAATCAGGAAAATATTACCTTAATGGGGCATTATTCATGTAATTAAAGGCTCGGTCTCCTTGTTCGATTGCAGTTTCGATTATGGACCAGGATGCTCGATTCAAAAGGTAGTGTTCTTTTTTTAAACCAATTAAAGACAACTGATGCCTTTAAAGTCTGTAATATTGAATTATTACTGGGAGAGTGGAGATATGCAAGCAGTGACGCCAGAAGCACAGCATAATGCGGTGCAAAAATATAATGTTATTCCAATCATGATTTCCTTACTATTAAGCGGATTTATTGGGATGTTTAACGAGACAGCTTTAAATGTAGTGCTCAGCGATTTAATCAACCAGTTTCATATCACCGCCGCAACGGCACAATGGCTGACGACAGGTTACTTATTGACCCTCGGCATATTGGTTCCGGTATCCGGGTTGTTTCTCCAATGGTTTTCAACCAGACAATTGTTCACGGCTTCGCTTCTATTGGCTTTACTCGGCACAGCGGTGGCGACCGTTTCCCCGGGATTTGAGTTGCTCATGATTGCACGGGTTATTCAAGCTGCGGGCGTAGCGCTTATCCTGCCGCTGATGTTTCACACAGTGCTGGTCATTGTTCCACCTGAGAGGAGGGGGACGACCTACGGGCTGATCGGACTTGTCCTTGTGGTTGCTCCTGCTGTCGGACCTACCCTTTCCGGTTTGTTGATCGAGCAGCTTAGCTGGAACTGGATTTTCGGATTGACTCTTCCCGTTTTGGCGTTTTCTCTTCTGTTTGGAATGCGATATATGCAAAATATAACGACGATTACCAAGCCGAAAATAGATATCTACTCGCTTATCTTATCCACGCTTGGCTTCGGCGGAATTGTATTTGCTTTTAGCAGTGCAGGGGAAGGGGAAGGAGGACTTGGAACGCCCAAGGTCGTGATCCCGATGATTGTCGGCATATTGTCGATTTTGATATTTGCGGTACGGCAATTGCGAATGAAGCAGCCGATGATGGATTTGAGGGCATTCAAACAGCCTATGTTTACGGTTGGCACTGTTATGCTTATGATTGCCGTAATGGTGATGATGGCAGCCATGATTATGTTGCCCTTGTACTTGATCAGAGGCCTCGGACTTAATGCTTTTTCGGCCGGACTTGTTTTGTTGACCGGGGGGGTTGTGAACGCGATCACGCAACCGATTATGGGCAGAATATTCGATAAATTTGGGCCGAGATGGGTTGTTCCCGCTGGCATGGCCTTGATATCCGTCGTTCTCTGGTTTCTCTCAGGAATTACGACAACGACGACAATAACCCAAATCATTGTGCTTCACACCTTTTTGATGATCGGGATCTCCATGGTCTGGATGCCTTCGCAGGCGAATGGACTGAACCAATTGCCACCTTCACTTTACCCGCACGGTAGCGCCATTATGAATACGGTCCAGCAGGTGGCGGGTGCGATCGGCATAGCGGTTGCGGTAAGTATCATGTCTATGGGCATGAGCAGCTTTCTGAAGCAAACGGCAGACCAGGCGGACCCCGCTAACGCCGCGCTTGCTTTGACAGAAGGTATACAACATGTTTTTGATATTGCTATTGTTGTTGCGATTGTAGGTTTCGTCTTTTCTCTTTTCATGAAGCGTGTTCACATAGCGGAGCAGAAATAATCTTCAATGTTTGAAATTTGAAAATCAACCAGCGCGGCCAGCAGTTTCAGCGGCACGGAACCGATCAGGTACAGAAATGTCACCTTCATAAATTCTATGATGACACACTGTTGTATTACATTTTTTTGCAGCCGATCATATGATATAAAAAACCTCCGTGATCCCTATTAAGGGATCACGGAGGTTTGTGTATATGGAGAGGAGCTTATAGATCGTCAAAACCGTTGTCGTCGCCAACTTTGCCGTAGTTACGGGATTTGGCTTCGAAGAAGTCGGTCTTCGTCGCGTTAAGGGCTTCATCGGAGAAAGGCTTGATCCATGGCATGCAGTTAACGTCCACGCCTTCGTAAGCTTTATCCAGACCCATCATGGTGATGCGACGGTTCGCGATGTACTTGATGTAATCGCCCAATTCGTTCAGATCGATGCCGCGCACATTGCTGAGCGTGTAGTGGGCCCAGTTGGTTTCGAGCTCGACGGCACGGTCAATGGTACGGTACAGGTAGTCGATGTTCTCTTTGGAGTTCAGCTCAGGGAAATCCTTGAGCAGCTGCTTGAACACTTCGGCGAAGAAGTAGCAGTGCTGGTTCTCGTCACGCTGAATATAGGAGATCATCTGGCTGGTTGCCATCATCTTCTGATCACGAGCCAAGTTGTAGAAGAAAGCAAACGTGCTGTAGAAGAAGATGCCTTCCAGGATCAGGTCGGCCACCATCGCTTCGAAGAAGGATTGCGGCGACGGATTGTCACGGAAGTTCTGGTAAATGTTCGAGATGAACTGGTTGCGTTCCAGAAGTACCGGGTCATGCTTCCAGTATTCGAAGATTTCCTTCTGCTCTTGATCCGATACGATGGAGGAAAGCACGTAGGAATAGGATTGGTTGTGAACCACCTCTTGTTGACCGATGATGGCCGAGATGGCTTCGAGCGACGAATCGGTGAAGTAACGCTTCACGTCGCTGACAAACATCGTCTGCATGGAATCTAGAACAGCGAGCAGGGAGATGTTGATCTTGAAGGTGCGCTGCTCTTCAGGGTCCAGGCGCGGGAACTGCTGCGCATCCTTGGACATCGGAATCTCGTCCGCGATCCAGTGGTTCAGTAGCAGAACCTTGTACAGCTTATACATATGAGGCATCCGAATATCGTTCCAGTTCAGGATCCCGGAGCATTCACCTTCAATGACGCGAGTGGAGCGGTTGGGTGCTTCGGTGTTAAATATCTTTTGCATTTGCATGCCGATTTTCTCTCCTTGTATATCATAGTAGGGCGTGCAGAGGCGAAGCTGAGGGACAGGGACAACTCCCAGCATATTCACGGGACGGGTATCCATTCTCCAGCCGCTGTTGTCCGCCCTTTGCCTGAATGTATTTTTAAGGTTGCAAAGGGCTCCCAAAGGCGGACGTAAACTCTTCCGATTGGATACCCTTACCCTTGTAGTCTTTTATTAGATAGCATATTCACTCCTACTTAGCGGGAACACCCGCATGCAGCCGTTCGATGTGAACCAAACTTACAGCGATTCCCGAAGGGAAAGCGCTCCTAGCAGGATGTAACTCAACAAACGCACGAAGTAACTCACAGTCCCTGCGCCGCATGAGAAGCGACTCCCAAAGGGCGAGCGATCCCAGCAGGCAGCAACTCACCAATCGCAAGAAGTAACTAAATAGCCTCCGCACTAAATTCCAGCGTTCCCGAAGGGAGAAAGCGCTCCTAACCACTAAAGTAACGTAGAAGCGCCTCATTCAGAACCTAAGCACCTTGCGGGTGTCCAGAGGGCAGAGCCCTTGGGGCCCTCCCTTGGAAGGGAGGGTTTGGGTGGGTTCGAAATTAAAGGTTAGCTTGCGCACGACTCGCACTCTTCAATCGTCAGCGCACGGCTGCGTACATAATAAGTGGACTTGATGCCGGCTTTCCAGGCATGCAGGTGCAGCTCCAGGAATTCCGAAGCCCGGATATCAGGGCGGACGTACAGGTTAAAGCTTTGCGCTTGGTCAACGTGACGCTGACGGGCGGCAGCCATTTTGATGGACCAATGCTGGTCGATCAAGAAAGCCGTTTTATAGTACCAGATCGTTTTTTCGGACAGATCCGGAGCCGGGTTAGCCACTTTGTAAGTGGTTTTTTCTTCATAAGACAGAAGTTCGTACAATGGATCGATGCTCGCCGTGGAACCCGCGATGATCGATGTGGAGCCGTTCGGCGCGATGGCAAACAGCCATGCGTTACGGACGCCGCTTTCTTGTACTTCTTGCTGCAATTCGCGCCATTGTTCGGTGGTTACGAACTTGCCTTCATGCTCGCCGTCGGTGTAACCGCGGAACGTGAAGTACTCGCCGCTCTCCCAGTCGGAGCCTTTGAATTTCGGATAGTGGCCTTTTTCCTTGGCCAACTCCATGCTGGATTTAACGAGCAGGTAGTTGATGTGCTCATACAGGTTGTCATTATATGCAACGGCTTCGTCGGATTCCCAGCGGATGCCTTCCAGCGCCAACAAGTGGTGCAGACCGAAGGTGCCGAGACCGACCGCACGGTATTGGCTGTTGGTATATTGAGCTTGCAGAACTTCAATATTGTTAATGTCGATAACGTTATCCAGCATGCGAACCTGGATCGGAACGAGACGCTCCAGCACACCAGCAGGTACAGCACGAGCCAAGTGAATGGAGTTCAGGTTGCAGACAACGAAATCGCCAGGAATTTTGGAAATTACGATCCGGGTTTGGCCGTCTTTCGTAACCAGCTCCTCTTGCTCAACGACCGTCGGAGATTGGTTCTGCATGATCTCGGTGCACAGGTTGGAAGAGTAGATCATGCCATGTGCAGAGTTCGGGTTCGCACGGTTGACCGTGTCGCGGTAGAACATATACGGTGTACCCGTTTCAAGCTGGGATTTCATGATGCGCTTCATAATGTCGATGGCCTGTACCGTAATACGCGGCAGCAGCGGGCTCGCCACGGCTTCAGCATACTTTTGACGGAATTCACCTTCGCCTTGTCCTTGATCATAGAAGTCTTCCAGGCCCAGGGGACGGCCGTTCTCGTCTTTCCAGCCCATGATTTTCTTCACTTCATGTGGACAGAACAGGCTCCACTCTTCACGTGCTTCTACAGCTTCCATGAACAGGTCAGGCAGACATACGCCGTGGAACACGTCATGTGCTCTCATGCGCTCGTCACCGTTGTTCAGCTTCAGGTCCAGGAAGGACAGAATGTCTTTGTGGAACACATCCAGGTAAACCGCGATAGCGCCTTTACGAGTTCCCAATTGGTCAACGCTAACAGCGGTGTTGTTCAACTGGCGAATCCAAGGGATAACGCCGGAGCTGGTGTTTTTGTGACCGCGAATGTCAGAGCCGCGTGCACGAACTTTACCGAGGTAAACCCCGATGCCGCCGCCCATTTTGCTGAGACGGGCGATATCCGTATTGGAATCGAAGATTCCTTCCAGGGAGTCGTCCACGGTATCGATGAAGCAGCTGGAAAGCTGGCCGGCTACTTTTTTACCTGCGTTAGACATGGTCGGCGTAGCGGCCGTCATATACAGGTTACTCATGGCCCAGTAGGCTTCTTTGACAAGGTCAAGACGCTTGTCAGCTGGCTCGTTGTGCATGAGGAACATCGCGATGACCATGTACCGTTCTTGCGGAAGTTCCATGACGCGACCGTCAAAGTCGTTTGCCAGGTAACGCTCAGCCAGTGTCAACAGCCCGATGTAATCAAACAGCAGGTCGCGGCTTGGATCGATGCATTCGCCGAGTTCTTCGATTTGTTCTTTGGTGTAGCTGGTCAGAAGATCCTCGCGATAAATGCCTTTCTGTACAAGCTCTGTAATGAGCGGGTAGAAGGCACCGTATGGTTCTTCCGGGTATGCTTTGTATCGGCGGTTGGTGGCCGCTTTTTTATATAAAGAGGTCAGAAACGAACGCGCAGCTGCAAACTTCCAATCCGGCTCCTCTTTGGTTACAAGCTCAAGGGCGGACATCGTGAAGGCGTTGCTGATTTCTTCGCCGGTAACTTGCTCACCGCGCAATTTGGCATTGACGCCGCGAAGCAGGCGCTCTTTATCGAGCATGTCCAATCCTTTTAGAGTCCGGTCGGCATAGACGGAGAGACGAATTTCATCAAAGGCGAGCTGACGGTTGTTCGGTTTAACTACGAGCTGGGGCATGAATAAATTCCTCGCTTTCTTCGGGGGAAATATGAAAAAGGACATCAAAAAAACATTTTCTAAAACCCGCGGGCAGGCTTGAAAATGTCCGTGCGCTGTGATTCGAAAATGACGTTTGCCATAAGCCCATGAATGGGCATGATGTTATGTACAGACGCAAGCTTAACGAACACTTACCTAAAACCCCGTAGGTTGGTGTCTGCTGCATATAGGCAGGTCTCCTGACTTGAGCTACTTCCCTCGGCATTGCCTCCCCTGAGACCTTGATCCGGTTCCTCGGTGGCATATGTCGTATGTGGATGGCTGATAGATCATAAACAGCCTTAGGCCCTTACAGTGGCGGGACCGTGATGGATTTACACCATGCTTCCCTATTAAGCCGGACTGCCTTATAGGTTGATCCGGCACCTACATACACTATATTTGGTTGTTGTTAATCTAATTTAACCCAATATATTGTGTTTGTAAACTATATTCTTAAAATTGAACGCAAAAAGAATTATAGCAAACGAGCGGCCATTGTGCCAGTTAAGAAACTGCCAAAAGGCCATAACATTTCCTGAATTGTGACCAAATGCGACCTTTTCTGCGCAGATACCACGTATATTATCGTTTTGACAAAATAGGATATATTCGTACGGACGAAACGAGGAAGATACACCATATCTTGTATGAAGTTACAGACAGACGGACTTTGATATGGAGGGTCAGCATTGATATGATAACTGTATCCGGGAGTTTAACGCATTCGGAAGCATTCCATATAAATGAGATGCAACGAGGGAGGTATTCAAGATGGCTATAGCGGAGGTAACGGTGATTCCGATCGGAACCGCAACAACGAGCTTGAGTTCTTATGTTGCCGAGATGCAGCGTATATTGAAACAACAGGATGGAATATCCTATGAGCTAACTTCGATGAGCACCATCATCGAGGGAGAGCTTAACATGATCTGGCGGGCGATCGAGGCTTTGCATGAAGCACCTTTTCTGTCCGGTGCGAAGCGCGTATCGACTTCCGTGAAGATCGACGACCGCAGGGATCAAGTCTCCTCGAGCAAACAGAAGATCCAGTCCGTGCAGGAGAAATTAGGCGGGTAATGCCGCCAGTTACGGAGGATATTTCCGTAAGAATAGGACTTGCATTTTGCTGCTGAAGTATTATAATAATTTTTGTTGTTTCGTGAGGAATATCATCGAACCACATTTGCTGGTGTAGCTCAGGGGTAGAGCAACGCACTCGTAATGCGTAGGTCGGGGGTTCAATTCCCTTCACCAGCATCTTCATAAAGTCAATAATGGCGCGGTTTTCCGGCATTCGGGAACCGGGCCATTCTTGTTATTTATTCCGTTCTTCTACCATTTTTCTACCCTTTAATCTGATGAAGTGTTATTTTCACCGTCGATAGGATCACTTTTGTTCTCGATCAAAGCGTCAAATTCCTTGCCGAGTATAGAATCGCCAATATTATTCAGGACAGCTTCCTGAAGGTTGGGGAGAACATTTGAATATGTTCTAGGGTAATATTAATTGAACTATGACCGAGTCTCTCCTGGACAATTTTAGGGTCCCTTCGTCGCCAAGGCGATCATTTGCGACATTGACAAAACAAACATGAAATGGTAGTATCTTCATCACATTTTTTGTACATTCTATCTTGAAATAGAAAAAAAGGAGAGTGAAAGAATGTCCGCCCAACAACATTATTTAGTCAACGTAGTTCCCTACAGTTCTGACTGGTCTATGGAATTTGAGAAAGAGAAAGAGCGATTGCTTGGAATATTGGCCCCACACATCGCTGCCATTGAACATACCGGCAGTACTTCAATACCCAATCAAGGCGCAAAGCCTATTATCGATATTTCCGCTGCAGTTCATACTTTGCTTGATAAACAAATCTATGAAAATCTGCTTAGCAATTCAGGCTATCGTTATATTGGAGCCTTCAAGACCGGGCGACACTTCTTCGCAAAAGAACACGCAGGAATACGTACGCATCATTTGCATATCTTTCCACTTGAAGGATTTTACGAAAGAAATGAATTACTATTTCGCGATTACCTTAGGGCCCATCCCGATTTCGTAATAGAGTACGGGGAACTAAAACGAACGTTGGCTGAAGAATATCCTTCAGATCCTGAAGGTTATACGCGGGCAAAAACCGACTTTATCCAACGTGTTGTTGACTTGGCGCGAACAGAACGAGGACTTCCTCTTCAAAACGTATGGGTTGATTAGTTCGTCTAGTACAGTGCCGGTTGAATCCTCACAGATGGGAGGCAGTCCCGTCATTATAGAGGCTCTTCCTCTTTTGAAAATTTAGTTATTTATAAACATCCCTTTTTGTCTTCAAGTCGTAAATACTACGGAATCGATTTATCTGGAATTGTGTAAGACAAAGATGAGATATTTCAACTCTGAAGTGGGGCCCCTGCCCCTGCCTAAGGGGATAACACTAAATAATTCTTTACTTGAAGCAATTCCTCCAGCTAATTTGTAACCTACGACTCATTAACTCATCGAGCGTGTCTCTAACTTCATGAAAACTTAATTCCTATTTTGGGGTTAGTTATTACTGTCATTTCTAACGCATTCCACGAACAGTTTCAATCATTTTTTACGCATTCATGCGGAGTAACCACTTCTCCATCATTGTCTCCTTTTAAAATTAATCTGAAGGATTTACTAGAATTCAGTCCACGAGTTAAGCTTTCCATTATGGAAGTGTATATAGGTTCTTCCATAAACCCACTGGTCTATTTTCATGTTAGCACTTGTGTACGAGTTTATTTCATCTGGTGCCCCCCAAGACAAGTAGACTTGATCCTCAGACATACCTATGCTTATTTTTTGGTGTGTTATTTTGGCCCAGACATTAGATGACCAGTTGGTATACACACTCTTTGGATTGGTTGAATAAAATCCATTCTTAATTGGTTCACTAGGATCATCGTAAAAACTTAGCTTAAAAGTGACATCATGGCCGCTCGCACGCTTTGCTTGAATAATTAATTCTTTCCCCTTCATTTTAATTGATTTAAAATACACCTTTTCAATATTCAACAGGGGACTAGAGGTTGGTAAGAGATTTTTATTTGCCCAGAAATACTTGCCTGTATAGAGATAACTTATGAGCTCATAGTGAAAGTATGTACAAAATGAATCGGGTACTTCACCAATAACAATTTCTTCAATTACCTTACCATTATTGAGAAGGATAATAAATCTAACTGAATTACTAGTTATAGGGTCTATTTCAATGACGTGACCTACTTTTTCTCCTTTATATATGTATATTTTCTTACCCATATAGGTTTTTAGATCATCTGAAACCTTATCCATTTGTTCAATTAGTTGTGTAGCTTTAGATTTTCCATTCGTGTCACTCCATAAAAAAAAGGGAGTTAGGCTCATATAAGTACTTCCCTGATAAGCCTGTCATTCTATAGAAATCTTCAATAGTTATATAAGTCGTATTATCATACAAATATGAATTAGTATTATTCAGTTTAAAAGTGCCAATATCAGATTTGACCGTAATAGGCTTTTCATAATTCACTTTTACATTCTTGAGCTTGGCTAAAAGTTTTACTGGTAAATAGATCCCACTCTTTTTGATCCCATCAAGGTTGTATGTTTTTTCTTTTGTTACAACTATCTGCCCATCTAAAAATATCGCAATTGCTTCAGAGGCATATGCATTACTAGGGATAATATTGGATGCAGCCTCTATTTTAGTTAATGGACTTATGAACAGAATTACTGAAACTAATGTAGCGATTAAAAGAGGCATCTTTAGTTCCTTTTTCATGAATTCTCCCACCTTATATGGATATCATTACCTATCCAAAGGTATCATATGTAGTACTAATTAGCTAGCTCCTTGAGCTCTTCCTAATAATGAAATAGATGATTCATTCCCATTACAACTCATTTTTCCATAAGACACGTCTGAATGTGCGTTATAGGCAACGTCAGGTATCGGAGGGAAATAGCGCTATCTAGCGCACTCGTAATGCGTAGGTCGGGGGTTCAATTCCCTTCACCAGCATCTTTACAAAGTCAATAACGGCGCGGTTTTCCGAGATTTTGGAATCGCGCCATTTTTGTTTATTAAACTACACTTCTAACATTCTTCTAACCTTTAGTCGAGTAAAGTGGGTTTTTCGTCCTCGATTTGGTTCCCTAAGATTGAGTCACCGATTGTATTAAGAACAGCTTCTTGTAAGTTGGGTAGTACGTGGGAATACGTATCTAAGGTTACATTAATAGAAGAATGGCCTAGACGTTCCTGAACGATTTTATGGTGTATACCTGCTTTTAGAACAAGTGTAGCGTGGGTATGGCGGAGATCGTGAAATCGAATCCTCGGAAATTCCGGGTGTTCCTTAATAATGCTGTCAAGAATGCTATAGTAATCCTCAGGAGGTTTCGCGGTCCAAGAGGGGTACCCAAGCTTGTTTGTACGACTAAACCCGAATCTGTGTAGAATTTATTTGTTTCTTTCACTATCCGCTGTTTTTCAAAATGGTCTCGGAGCATTTGTACTGTGTTAGCAAATAGAGCTATTGATCGAATGCTGCTATCATTTTTTGTATCATCAAAGTCATGTCCAACCTCAGCAATTGTATATGCCTGTCTTACAGATATGCTCCTGATGTTTAGGTCTACATCAATTCGTCTTTAAAGCAAGGATCTCACTTTGCCTCATGTCGGTAGATGCCGCGAGCTCGAAAGCCACATAATGGCGAAGCAGCTCGCCGTATTGATCAGGCGAATCCGATAAGACGGCTAACGCCACGATTCTGATCGAAAAGCAACGTTGGGTATCAGAGATATCAGTTTTATACTCATCAGCTTCGGAGAGCATTCAGCTTGATTCAGGATGACGACTCGAGGAAAGCTGTAGACTATAGATATATGTAAGGTTATTCATATAAAGAGACGATGCTGTTCTTTCGGCATGGTCTGAGTGACAGCACTATTCGTCGGAAGATAGCTGAGGGCAAGAGAGCATGGCCAACACGCTTAAGCTCATGGGGTTCTTTGATCAAGATAATGTGGAGTTTTGAAAGGGGAATAAATACAGCGGCTAACTGAGATGTCAAAACCCCAGTTTGCCGTTGTTTTAATTTAAAAGGTTCTATCCTTTATTTTACCTAGCAGACATGGCATCTGCTTTGGTTTCTTGAACCGTGCCAAATGGATGCTCAGGAGGAGCATAGATGACGTATACTTTTAGTGGTACATTCCCCATATTGGTTACATTGTGCCATTTTCCAGCCGGTATCATGATTGCATAGTCATCATAGGCCATTTTTTGAAAATCCAAATTATCTTTACTATCACCCATTTGAACAAGTCCTTTACCTTGTTCAATTCGTATGAATTGATCAGTTGTAGGATGAACTTCTAAACCAATGTCATCTCCAACATTAATGCTCATTAGTGTCACTTGAAAGTGCTTCCCTGTCCATAAGGCGGTTCGGTAAGTATTGTTATGTTTGGCTGCTTGATCAATATTCAACACAAGAGGCCTTTGTCCATAATCAGTTAATTTCATATTTTCATCATAACGATGCCAATTGTTATTGTTCCAACTCGAATAACGAAAATTCAAATTATCGCTCCAACTTTGGTTATTCCAGTAGTTATGCGTGGGATTATGCCCTTGGTAAGGGTGGCATGGATAACGGTACATATTCAATCTCCTCTTCATGGTTTCGTTATTTTCTTTCTATCCTATGCAGTAGCCTATATAGAGGAGACAAAAATGGGCTGGAGTCTATGGCTTATAACAATATTATCGACCGTTTTTTGGAAATGATATTTTTTCCTTTAAAACAGCTCTTAACAAGATATCTGGTCGCTGGGATGAAGGAGCGCTTTTCCTGGTTATTGGAAGAGTCATCCAGGATATCCTCCGGCCAAGGAGGATATGCAAATCGATAGGGAAAAAGCAATTATTGTTAAACTTTCTTGTCTATTCGTCTAATAAGTCCAATATCGTACCAGCATTAATAAAAATTGCCCGCCGGCTTTTAGCCAGCGAGCCGTAGTCCTCTACCAGAACTTCTACCATATCTTTTACCCAAATCAGGAACCATTGATCATCTCAGCAGTAGCCATTCAAAAATGTCTGGAAGATGAAACATCATAAAAGCGAGCAGGAGCGCTTCAAGCGCCGGGAATCGTCCCGGCGCTTGCGCATGTCTAACTATTGTAAGAAATCTTTCTTGTTCAGCGCATGATCGACGATACGAATTTCGCTGATCCATCCGTTAAACACGCCGTCCAGCTTATTGGCATATTGGCTCGCGCCGATGATCCACGGTTTGCCGGTCGTGGCGATGCCCTGCGGCTTCGTGTCGGGGTTGCGCAGTACTTCCACGCCGTCGATATACATCTTAGTCGATTGCCCGTTGTTTACCAGCGCGATATGATGCCAGCTGTCGTTCATTTCCCATGACCAACTCGTTTGCTCGCTTCCGTAATTGAGCGGGAAGGACGCCCATTGAATTTCCCGTAAGCTTGACACAGCCAACGTTGCTAGCGGAGCGTCGGCGTCGCCTTCTTTCTTGCCAACGTCTTGTCCGGTGCCGTACCGGCCCAGAATGCCCATCCAGGAATGCTTGTCGGCGTCAAAGTCAGGCCCGAGCTTCACGACCGCTTCAATCGTATATCCGTTCGGGAATGTCAGTGCATTGATAGGCGCATGATCGGATGTTTTCAAATACGAGCCCTTCTTTTGTGACTTGTTATTGAAGAAGCGAATGCCCGAATTACTTTGCGGATTTTGCGCATTTCCTTTGTACCAGATCAGATCGCCTGGCTTGGCGTCGCCTTCGTCGATACGGTACAAATCGTTCCCTTTGCCGGAAAGATCTTTGACCGCTGCTCCCTTGCCTGTCACAGCTTGCCCTTCAGCGGCCGAACGGTTGTCCATTTGCCAGTAAGCGACCGTACCTTCTACTTTTGGCACTTCTTTATTGACGGAAATGATGGGCTGAAATCCGGAGAACCGTTCTTCAAAATCCATCGCGACTGTAAAATCGTTCAAATCGTCTACTAATTTCTCCTCATCAAACGCGGTTCTTTGTTTCTCCGGCATTCCCATGACCCATGGGGAGAAGGAGGATGTATGAATGCGGTTTTTCTCCATGTCGAATTCAAGCGTTCGTAACATTCCGTTGCCGCCGTGAAAGGCGCTCTGATAATCAACGACCATCATAACGACGTCGTGACCTTTGTTATTTTTCTTGACCGTATGAGCATAGCCATGATGATGACCGTTTACGGTGAGGAAGATTTGATCGTTCTTCGCGATCAGCTTGTCCCATAGAAATTGCCCGTGATCTGTCATGACGGCTGATTTTTTGTCGTTGGAAATGTTCAGCAGTTGGTGGGTGAACACCATTACTGGGTACGTAGGATGTTTGTCGATTGCTTTTTGCGCCCACTTCAACGTCTCTTCGGACGCTCTCCAATCCAGAAAGAGTGCCATGTACTTTTTCCCGGACCCTTCAAAAATATAGTAGGAATTAAATCCGTCCTCCGAATGGCCAGTAAAACCCGGGATGTTCTTCATCCGATCTGTCGAAAAATAGTTCAAAAACGGTTCCTTGGCCAAATCCCGTTCGTTGTCGTATTGCTGCGAATTGAGCACATCATGGTTTCCTGCCAAAAAACCGTATGGAAGCTTGGCTTTATCGAGTACTTTCATCGCCTCGTCGGCGTTGCGCCATTCGTATTCTTCATCGGCACGATCGACCAAATCGCCTAAATGTGCGGTGAACACAATATTTTCTTTTTTCGCGTTCTTTGCGATCCAATTCGTTTGCGACAGCCAAAGCTCGTTTTTGTAACGCGCATACTTTTGCGTATCCGGCAGTATGGCCATTTTGAAGCTATTGTCGCTATCTGGTGAAGTGGCCGGACTTGCGGACGCTTGGAAGCCCGACAGCAGCCCCGCAATCATCGTCGCTGGCAACAGCAGCGCGAGCAATTTCTTGAATTTCTTTTTCATTCTGTCATATCCCTTCATTGATGTAATGTGATAGGGACATTGTACGGAATGTGTATTACCGGGATGTTAGGAGAGAAACGGATTTGTGTAAAGTATGGAAAATGGTCTGTACTGATTAAATTGCCGTTGGCGGTCAGCCGCCGGTGGCTTCCAGTGTGGACCAATCGGCAGTATATGGATCTTGGGAATCGCGAGCACCCGGCCACTAAGCTATGAAGGAGTGTTCAAAGAGTCATAAGGAGAATGCCTAACACTAGAAAAAAGGATCCTAGAACGATCCAGGGAAGCCCACTAGATTTGATATATTGAATGTAGTCCAAGCTCGGCTCGGATTCATACTTTATTTTCCAACCCTTATATAACGAACCCCATGTGGGTTTGCGTATTCTCAATAGACCACGTATTAGAAAAACGACAGCGAACAGGATAAGTGTAAAGCCAGACATATAACCAGCCCCTCATCAATGGCTTAATGAAAAAGTTAAATGCGAGTAATACATATTACAAGTTAGAAAAAAGTAGATAACCCTACAAGAGCTAAAATAATACCAAAACCAACAACAAATACTCCAAGAAACTGCATTTTTAATATATCATTATCATCTATTTCGTGGTATTCATCCCGATTCATGCGGATTTCCATTTCTTCGGGATTTCTGAATATTAATAGACCAAGCCAGATATTAATGGCACCGACGAGCATGGTAAACATAGAATCAACCCCTTAACAGATAATACGAAAATCCCAATTCAGGGTTCCATTAAATGTAAAATGCAGGGCTTGTATCTATGCTCAAAAGGTGACTAGAAACCGTATCTAGGCCGTTCAATATAGGCACAAGCAAACACCGAATGCACTAAACAGGAGTATCTTATATATTATACTTGTCCTTGCAGTAGGACTTACAGTTGCTTGCCTAATATAACCATTGAAGCATTAGTTGGAAGCAATTGCTGCAGTTGCCTTCGCTGTAATGGATCACCGGGCTATTCAACAACCTACAAAGGCGGTGAATGATCGTGAAAAAGGTTTGGATTGACGCAGGGCATGGCGGGAAGGATTCTGGAGCAACCGGAAACGACCTGCAGGAGAAGGAAATCGTATTAGCGGTGTCTCTTGCTGTGAAGAAACGATTGGAAGCGGAATATGGCGATGTCCAAGTACTACTCTCCCGATCTTCAGATGTGTTCCTTGAATTGGCTGAACGGACCCATAAGGCAAACGCTGCTGGCGCCGATATCCTAGTCAGCATCCATTGTAACGCGGGTGGCGGTGCTGGGGGCTTTGAGTCATATCGATATACCTCGGCAAGTTCGGCTTCGGTAAAATTGCAGAACGTTATGCACACGGAAATCATGAGTACCATTAAATCCTTCGGTGTCATCGATCGAGGGCAGAAGGCCGCTAACCTGCATATGGTCCGTGAATCTAAGATGCCTGCTGTCCTAACCGAAAACTTGTTTATCGATGTGGCGGCAGATGCAGCCAAGCTTAAACGGCAGGATGTGATTGATGCTATTGCGATCGGTCATATGAATGGCATTGCTAAATATTTGGGACTTCAGAAGAAAGAGGGGGGCGTTACGGTGGAGGATAAGGTACATGTCATCGTAAACGGGAAGCAGATCGCGGACGGCAAGCTTGAGAATGGCGTGACCTATGTGCCGCTTCGGGCCATCGGTGAGGCGTTAGGCGCCAAGGTGGTCTGGGATAACAAGACCAAGACGGCTACAGTTACAACAAAGCCATAAATTATTAAGACCTTACTGGCTTGGACGCTGGCAGGGTCTTTGTTTTGTTTACCAAGTATGCATTTCTAAAACTCAATATTTTAGTAGTATCCGATATTCATTAACAGAGCTTCCCGAATTAATTCAGGGAGTGGAGTGATTCGTTAGAATAAATAACAGGACTGGAAATACTAGTGTAGAATAATAATACATGAAGGAAATCATTGTAGCTGCAGTAAGTACCTTTTATGGAGGTTACCAGATGGCATTATATGATCCATTTGCAGACAATTAGATGAACCCAAAAGAATGGATAATTCAGTAGATTCGCTTCCTTCTTTATTAGCTGTCGTAGGACAAAAATCGTCAAACCATCTTTCCTAGTTCAGCCTAATTACAATACCATCAGAAACCTGAACTAAACAATTTATGTCCCTTTAATCATAATTTAAGCTTCCATTAATATTCGGAGCATATGATAAAAGCACCCCTTAAAAAATATATCAGAAGCCCCTCTAACATCGGTTAGAGGGGCTTCTTTGGTTATCTTCCCTCGCCTGCGTACAGGCGGATTTCTGATTGAATATTTAGAATCCCAGCCATTTCGTGATATAAGCGGATACGGCTAACTCCTGAAAATCCTGCCAGCTGCGAAATGGGGTATGTTCAACGATAAATGGGTTAATCGTATGTCCTTGTATGAATTCGTCAAACTCTTCATCTGTGCTTCCCTCATAACCTGCGGCTTTCAGCAAGTGACCGATTGAAGAAAACTTGGTATGTCTTTGAATAAATGATTCCGAGAACAGTTCTTCCACGGGCACTTCTTGTTTCATGTCCGAGAGCCTTGCGGCATTTTCGCGAATTTCTGATAGCTTCTGTTCATCCAGTCCGTCTAATCCACTGATCCCAGTATTCATTATGCCCACCTCCAAAAAGTTGCACGTCACTCTATTATACATATACGAGTATGCTGAATTATTGGATTCGCTTTTTTTTGAAGCGGGTATTGACTTGCTTGTTTTATATAGGAGGAGAATACGGAAATTCGTTAGACTGAATGGTTTAAATCTTGCATAAGAAAATGTCGAATAGTTAAGAAAATAATAGAAAAATCATATATGGTATGATAATGTGGTATATATTACCTACACGGAGGTCAGTAAATGAGAACAAAGTTTGGATTGATTTTGATGATTTGTGCATTTTTAGTTATTTCGGCATGCGGAAATAATCCTACGAGCAGTGACTCCGCTAAGCAAGACGAAAGTGTCAATGCAGTTGGGGAGACCGTTAAGGATGAGCCGAGCAAAGAAGCAACAACAGAGCCAGCCAAAGAGGAGCCAAAAGAGGAACCAAAAGAGGCTTCTAACAAACCTGGAGAAAAATTCACCTTAGGTGATTGGGAAGTTGTACTTGATTCGTTTGAGTTTGATCAAAAAGTAAGTGCAGATATGTTTTCGTCGAGTGCTGATGAAGGCAACAAGTTCCTTATTCTAAATTATACAGTCACCAATAATGGTAAAGAGGCAAAGGATTTCACATCAATCATTGGTGGCGTTAGTATGAAAGCCATATTTAAAGAGGAATATGAGTATAACTACACGGTAACCATGATTGATGGCGATCTGGGAACAGGCAGCATCAAGCCTTTGGCTACGAAATCCGGATTTGTTGTCATAGAAGTACCCGATGGCGTAGCTGATTCTAAAGAAAGCTTGGTCATCAAGCTTGAAGATCAGGACAAGGCACAAATCACATTACGATAACACCGAGAGAACGACCGACGCTATATTCTAGCACAATAAACGAACGCCAGCTCTGCATAGATGCAGAAGCTAGGCGTTCGTTTGCTTTTTCTTAGTACATATTATAATTATTCTTTACCTAGGAATGACTGTGGATATCATGTAGACTGGTAATGATTTACTGCCGCCACGCCTTGCTTTATGGGGAATGGAGGTCTGTACATACTTGCTTGCATATGGGGGTGGGCACTGTGCCCAAACAAGAAAAGGTTTCAATGTCATGGCTGCTGCGGTATTTGAAACCGGTTAAAGGACGGCTGATACTGCTGATCATGATGCTGCTGACGTCGACAGGCTTGCAGCTTCTGAATCCGCAGATTGTCAAACGGTTTATTGACACGGCAGCCGAAGGCGGCGTTATAGCCACGCTGATTCAGCTGGCGGGATTGTTTCTGGTCGTGGCTGTTTTTAACCAGCTGATTACCGTGGCCGTCAGCTATATGGGGAACGATATTTCATGGCGCGCAACGAACCGGCTTCGCGGCGATCTTTTGAAGCATTGCTTACGGCTGGATATGCGATTTCATAATGTGAAAACGCCAGGCGAGATGATCGAGCGGGTTGACGGAGACGTGACGAATATTTCGAACTTCTTCGCGATGTTCATCGTGCAGGTTATCGGAAGTTTTGTGCTGCTTGCCGGCATACTAGGATTTATGTTCACGGTCAATCTGCCGATCGCGATCGTCATGACGGTGTTTACACTGCTGTCTATTTTGTTCATGGTGTTCATCCGGAATATGGGCGTCAATTCTTCGAAGAATGAACGGGAAGCCAGCGCTTCGCTGTTCGGCTTAATTGAGGAACGCATTGCTGGCATTGAGGATGTACAAGCGAACGGCAATGTGCCGTATGTAATGAATCGGTTTCATCGCATGATGCGCAGCGTGTTCCTGAAAGGGAGAAAAGCCTGGATGCTCCGCGTCGTCCCTTGGAACACCACGGTGATTCTGTTTGCCCTTGCAGTTACCGCTGTCCTGTTACTAGGGGTTCGTTATTATTTGATCGGTGAAATTACGCTAGGGACCCTGTTCCTAATCTATCAATATACGCAGATGCTGAATGACCCGATCGAGATGCTGGGTGACCAGGTGCAGGAGTTCCAAAAAGCAAAATCCGGCATGCTGCGCTCCAGAGAGCTGTTGTCCAACAAGAGCGAAATTGTGGACGGAGAACAAGAAGAGCTTCCGGAGGGAGCGCTCGGTTTGAAATTTGAGGGCGTCAACTTCAGTTATAACGAAGATAAGCCGGTGTTAAAAGACATCAACTTTGAGGTCAAACCAGGCGAACGCCTGGGCATTATCGGACGTACCGGCAGCGGAAAGTCGAGTCTCAGCCGTATTCTGCTTCGACTGTATAACATCGACAGCGGTGTGATCCGCGTCGGGGGGACCGATATTACGAAGCTGAAGCTGCCGGCGCTTTACCGCCGGGTGGGGATGGTCACGCAGGATGTACAGCTGTTCGATGGTTCGCTGCGTGACAACCTGACGTTGTTCGATAACGGCGTGTCGGATGCATTTATTCTGGAAACGACGGAGCGTCTGGGACTTCGGCAATGGATCGATGCGCAGCCGGAAGGTCTGGATACGCATCTGACAACAGGCGGAGCATCGCTATCCGCGGGGGAAGCGCAGCTATTCGCTTTAACCCGGGTATTTTTGACGCAGCCGAGCCTGGTGATTCTGGATGAACCGTCCTCACGCCTAGACGCTGCAACGGAAATGATGCTGCAGACGGCGGTGGATCAGCTGATGAGCAGCTGTACGGGCATCATCATCGCGCACCGGCTGGCTACGCTGGAGCAGGTGGATAAAATTATGGTGCTGGGTGACGGACGAATTCTGGAATTCGGCGCACGGGAAGCACTTGCACAAGATCCGGCATCGCATTATGCCAGACTGCTGATCACAGGCAGAGAGGAGGAACTGGCATGACCATCACAGGTTTTATAGGGCGCCTATTTCGTTTCAAGCCTTCATTATTTTTATTCAACGGTCTGTTGTGGTGCATATTTCATTCCTTGCCGCTATTGATCGGGCTTGGGATGCAGTGGTTTTTTGACCGGGCTACATCGAATTCGACGGATTATGTATGGCTAGCCGTTCCTTTGATCTTCATTGCCGTAGTAAGGGTTGCGCGGGTGGGGACGTTCTTTGCGGCCTTTTATCAATGGGTAACGTATATTTACCACATTCAGGCCATTCTGCGCACGAACATGCTGGCTGGGATCATGCGCTGGCCGGGGCGGAATTTGCCGGCTTCTCCAGGGGAGGCGATGAGTCGCTTCCGCGATGACGTGGAAGAAGTTGTGGAATACGTGGAATCCTGGGTGGATTTCTGGGGGCGCCTCGTTTTTGCCCTCGTATCCGTAGTCATTATGGCAAGCATTAACTGGAAGATCATGCTGGTGGCCGTGCTGCCGCTCGTAGTGGTCACGCTCCTGAACAATCTGTCCGGCAACCGCGCGCGTCGTTACGGGCTAAAGAACCGGGAAGCTACGGGGCGCATTACCAGCTTTATCGCCGAAACCTTCGGTGCGGTTCAAGCCTTGAAGCTCGGGCAGGCCGAGGATCATGTTCATGAGCGCTTCATGAAGCTGAACGAAGACCGCCGGCAGGCAGCGCTGAAGGATAATCTGTTCAAGCAATGGATGCGATCTTTGAATCAGCATGTGCTTAGCATCTGTACGGGACTGATTCTGCTGATGTGCGCTGCCGAAATGCAGGCCGGGCATTTTACCGTCGGGGATTTCGCTTTGTTTACGTCTTACCTGGCTAATATCGGCTTCAGCATTTCCTTGTTCGGGTATATGGTGTTTCAGCACAAGCGGCTGAAGGTTTCCTTTGACCGGATGCGCTCGCTGTTCCGTCCTGGTGAGGAAGACCGGATTATTGAGGCGCGGGAAACGTATCTGAACGAAGAGCCGCCGGAACTGCCCGTCATTCACAGAGAACCGGGGGAGAAGCTGCAGGAGCTGGAAGTCAAGAATTTATCATATCATTATCCGAATTCGGAGAATGGCATATCGGATATTCATTTCCGCTTGGAGCGCGGCAAGTTTCTGGTGGTGACAGGACGAATCGGAGCGGGTAAATCGACGCTTGTCCGGACATTGCTGGGTCTGCTGCCGAAACAGGAAGGGACGATCCGCTGGAACGGGGAAGAGGTGGATCCGGCAACCTTCCTTATGCCTCCTCGGGCGGCGTATACACCGCAGGTTCCTAGGCTGTTTAGTGATCCCTTGAGAGAGAACATTGTGCAAGGGAAGAAAGAGCGGACGGAGGAAGCTCTGGAACGGGCCATCCGTCTGGCCGTCATGGAGAAGGATATCGAGAATCTGGATCAGGGACTGGAGACGTTGGTCGGTCCGAGGGGCGTCATGCTGTCGGGAGGGCAAATCCAGCGGGCGGCTACGGCACGCATGCTGATCACGGGCGCGGATTTATTCATTTTTGATGATCTGTCCAGCGCGCTGGACGTGGAGACGGAGCAACTGGTATGGGATGGGTTGTTCAAGGAGCAGGGCGTCACTTGCATCGCGGTATCGCATCGCAGGGCAGCCCTTTCGAAGGCCGATCATATCATCGTCATGAAGGATGGCCGGATCGAAGCGGAGGGCAGCCTGCCTGCGCTGCTCGCCACGAGCGAAGAGATGCAGCTGTTATGGCAGGGTGAGCAGTCCACTGTCGAGACTCAGGCCCCCGTAGAGGATAGAGCTGAGGTTAGCAAGGTATAACATCAAGTTTGGTTTGGAATTGGGGATGTTAGAACAGGTTTCGAGCAAGGCAGCTTCCGTTGGTATGGAGGCTGCCTTTTTTTTGTATAATATGAATGGAAAATAATGGGTCATTTATTCTGATATATCAGGGGGAGATCTATATGAAGAATCGCAAATTCTTGGTTACCTTCGGTTATAACCTGGACCATAGCAATATCGATTACCTGGTGTCAGATCGCCTGTCCCCCCATAAGGGCTGGATTCAGAAGGATTACTTCGATCCGGTGCTGCACACAGGGGCTGCGTTTATTCTAAACTATCAGATCATCGACACGAATGTGGCCAAAGTCTCGCAGCGGTATTACTTGGATGATTACCACGTCACAGAAGCCCAACTGCAAGGCTTTCTTTACTCGCTAAACAAGCTGAAGGGCACACACGTGTTGTGTAATCCGAGGGTGCAAGGACATCACTGGACCGTTATTGATGGGCACGAGTACAGCTGTTATGCCTATCAGACATTGGATGGAAGGGATCTTCGCTTTTTGCAGTACGAAGAGGATTCTGAAGAAGCTTCTCTTAAGAACGGGGTACCCCGGATTCCTGAGCATCAGCACTACCTAGCCTTTCCCTCTGATTGCAGTCAAGAAGAGAAGGATCGGCGGCTGACCGACTGGATCAACGGAATTATTGAAGCGGGGAGGCAGCAGCCTTAAGTGTCTCCCGCCATTCATATTGGATACTCACTGCGTATTTCCTCCACCCGGGAATAACGAAATTTGTGCTGCGTCTGCTCATCGTCAAACCTATCGAAAATTCCATTTCGCAGATTCTATTATTTTACTTGCGAGAATAAGGATATAAATACAAGCCAATCGATAGGCTCGAGGGATAGGATGTAGAAGATGAATGGAAAGGGTGAATTTACCATGGAATGGAGCGTCATTTTTCAATTGATCGACCCGCGGCTCTTCATGGTCGTTGCTGCCTGTTGGGTAATCGGATATGTGCTGAAGCAAACCCCCAAGGTTCCGAATTGGAGCATTGTATATCTGGTTATGGTCGTATCGATTCTGTTCACAACCGGCTTGATCGGCTGGAGCGTGGAAAATATCATTCAAGGCATACTCGCAGGGGCGTTTGCGGTATTCGGACATCAGGCCGTTAAACAAACGGCAGAGGCGATTGCGACTAGAAAGAAGTAAGAAGGGCTGAATGGCTCAGGATTGTTTTTGCCTAAACCGAACTTTACCTGGCAGTCTGCCGCTTGAGCCTGTTATTCTTAGGTTTATGAGATGATGTAAGGGAGCGTGAAGATTTGCAGAGGAAAACGTTGACGGTTGAGGCATTGCCTGGGTTTGAGCCGGAGATCGGCCGCTGGATATGGGGACTTGAGGATGTGCGGCGAACGATATTGAAACGGCTGGAAGGGATTCGATATGATCATTTGAACCATAAGGTGGACGGTCGGCAGTCGATCGGTTCACTGTTGTACCATATTGCTTACATTGAAGCGGACTGGCTGTACGCCGAGGTGCTTGAATCCGATTGGGACCCGAAAATAAAGGCGTGCTTTCCCTGGGATCACCGTACCGAGGATAACAGTCTTTCTGAAGTGCCGGATCAGTCACTGGATGAACACCTTGACCGCATGCAGAGGGTACGCCAGGAATTGCTTGCCCATTTCAAAGGCATGGACCTTTCGGACTGGAGGCGAGTCAGACAACTGGAACCGTACGATGTAACACCAGAATGGGTAATCTATCATCTGATTGAGCATGAGTCCCATCATCGGGGACAGATATTTCAGCTGTTAAGAGAGTTGGAGCACGCATAAGGATCGATTGTCCACTCAAGTGAGACTGGGGCCTTCGTTGCATAATGCCGGAGCCTTTTGAGGCTGCTGCTATAAGCGTTAAATTTTCCCGGGGCATGGAGCTTTCCTTGCTCTTTTTTGTATATCCTGCAACGATTCAGCATGTCAAAACGTAATAAGCAGATAAAGAGCACGGTATCGGAGGAGATATGATGAATAATGAATTTTACGTGGGATGGGGAACGCTGGCGTTGATTAATGCGGGGTTGGCTCAAGGAAAAAACAGAACGGGATTAAACTGGTTTCTGCTATCCCTGTTGTTAGGCCCGCTCGCAACCCTGTTTCTTGTTCTGTCAGCTAAAAGATGATTTGAGCAATAAAAGAGCCGCCTCCCGGCAAGGGAAGCGGCCTTTATCGTATTACATCCGTTGAAACATGGCGGTGTCACGGCTGTAGTGTGTCAGATAACCTGTCTCTTCGTTGCGGATGCGGACGACATCCGGTGTGTAGCATTCAATGTAACCTCGCTCGATCTCCACGTATACGCTTGCGGGATCCTCTTCCCATACGGAAACCACCGTTTCCGACAGTGCGGCCGCGAAAAAATGGATGTCTTGCGATAGGTACCGACTATTGCGGTCTGTATTCATTTATTTCATATCCCCTTGATGGTTAGAATCAGATAAAATACGGTCAACTAACTCGTTCATTCCCTTCCAGGAATCCTTCAGAATAAATTCATGCTGAATATGCGCGTTCCACGGACGCGGAATCAGAATGGTTTGCTTTCCGGCTTTTCTAGCGGCAATCGCATTATGGGGACCGTCGTCAATCAGAAGATCGAATTCCACTAAATCCTTGCGCTTGGCCACGAAAAAATTCTCGAACGGAATAAAAGGCATATGCCGCTGCAGCCATCTCCACTTCTCGGGCACCGAGGAGGGACGCGCTGCGGTAACAACAATAACGTCATAATCATGCGTCATTCTGTGGACTTCGTCAATCGTATATTCATCAAATAGTTCAAGTTCTTCATATAAGCCCGGCTTTCCGAAGAAAAACTCTTCTGAGCATTCAGGATGCCAGATTTGGTGCAGGTTATAATCGGTAATCTGATCCAGCGTCAGCTGAGGATCTTTGTACTGCAGATTGTGATAGTGAATGGCCTTGGGTATGAGATGGCAGATGGTATCATCCATATCGATGGCGACTATTTTTTTGCTCATATCGTCATTACTCTCCTGTAATCATGAATTCTGGAAACGATGATGTTCCGTAATTGTAAGGGACAGGATGCTTATTGGCAAACCGGAATTAAAAATGGGAGGATGTAACATTTTCTTTCCCCAAACTCTTATAAACTAAGTATAGCATTAATACGGTCAACAACCTTCCTGATATTTACCGGTTGCGGGAATAACTTAATAATAGAGACCTTCACCCATTATGACAGTACATGTCATGATTGCCCTTTTATAATAAGAACACTACAGGGCACAAGGGAGGAACGGCCATGGCGCAAGAATATATCAACATACGTGGAGCCAGGGAGAATAATCTGAAGAATGTTTCGCTGCAAATTCCAAAACGGAAAATCACGGTCTTTACCGGCGTATCCGGCTCGGGCAAATCGTCCATCGTGTTCGATACCATTAGCTCGGAAGCTCAGCGATTGCTGAATGAGACGTTTACCGCTTTTGTCCGTAACCGACTTCCACGGCATAGCCAGCCGGACGTCGATTCGATCGAGAATTTGTCGACGGCCATCGTCATCGACCAGAAGCGTCTGGGGGGGAATTCAAGGTCCACGCTAGGCACGATCACGGATCTGTACGCCATACTCCGTCTGTTGTTTTCCAGGGTGGGACAGCCATTTGTGGGATACTCCAACGTCTTTTCTTTTAACGACCCGCAAGGCATGTGTCCGGAATGTCAAGGTATTGGCAGGAAGGTCGAGCTGGATCTAAATAAACTGCTGGATACGAGCAAATCTTTGAATGAGGGAGCAGTCCGATTTCCTATTTTCTCAGTGGATAGCTGGTATATGAAAAATTACACCATGTCCGGTTTCTTTGATAACGATAAGAAGCTGACCGACTATTCGGAAGCGGAATGGGATCTCTTTCTATACGGCAAGGAGGGAAAGGTGACGTTTCCGTCCAAGGGTGGACCGGTACAGTCTGACTTCGAAGGCCTCGTGTTGAAGTTCAACCGACTGTATATACAGAGAGACAGCAGTGAGTTATCCGAGCGGACCTTAAATCACGTCAAAAATTTTATTACGCATGGCACATGCCCGTTATGCGAGGGAACACGGCTCAGTCAAGCGGCATTAAGCTGCAGAATCAACGGGTATAATATCGCCGAGTGTGCGGCCATGGAGATTGGGGAGTTAAGAGAGGTCATCCTGAATATCAAGGAGCCGGTGGCTGCCAGTATGGTGGCCAGTTTGGCCGAGCGGCTGCAGCACTTGATGGATATGGGGCTGGATTACCTGACGCTGAATCGGGAGACGACCACGCTCTCCGGAGGTGAATCGCAGCGGGTGAAGATGGTTAGGCATCTGGGCAGCAGTCTGACGGACATGATGTATGTTTTTGATGAGCCTAGTGTTGGTTTGCATCCACGGGATGTTCACCGTCTAAACGACATGCTCAGGAAGCTTCGTGATAAGGGCAACACGGTACTGGTCGTGGAGCATGACCGTGACGTGATTGAAATTGCCGACCATGTGGTGGATGTGGGACCGAATGCCGGTACTCGGGGTGGAGAAGTTGTCTTCGAGGGTACGGTTGAGCAGCTGTGCAGCCAAGACGCTACGTTAACCGGGCAGTATATGAAACGTTGCATGCCGATGAAAGAACAGTTCCGGGTACCGACAGGACAAATGCGGATTGCTAATGCCAGTCATCATAACCTGAAAAATGTAACGGTGGATATCCCGGAAGGCGTGTTGACCGTGGTCACGGGCGTAGCGGGGTCAGGTAAGAGCTCGCTGATTCATCATGCCTTCCTGTCCCAGCATCCCGAGGCTGTCGTCATCGACCAGTCCGCCGTCAGCACCTCGATCCGTTCCAACCCTGCTACCTATACGGGGATCATGGATGACATCCGGAGCATGTTTGCCAAAGCTAACGATCAGAGTCCATCCCTGTTCAGCTTCAATTCCAAAGGAGCCTGTCCCGACTGCCACGGTCTCGGGTTCATCTATACGGACCTGGCGTTTATGGAAGGCATCAAGTCTCCATGCGACACCTGTGATGGCAGGCGCTTTAAGGATGATGTGCTGCAGTATAAGCTCCATGGAAAAATGATTACCGACGTACTGGATATGACGGTGCTGCAGGCACTCGATTTTTTCGAGAAAAAAGAAATCAGACGGCGGCTGGAGGCCCTGCACGATGTCGGCTTGCACTATCTAACACTCGGACAGCCGCTAAGCACCCTGTCCGGGGGCGAAAGCCAGCGCATCAAGCTGGCCAGCGAGCTGCACAAGCAGGGAAAGATCTACGTGATGGACGAGCCGACAACGGGGCTGCATATGTCGGATGTCGGGCATTTGCTGGACATGATGAATCGGCTCGTCGATAACGGCAGCTCGGTGATCGTGATCGAGCACAATCTGGATGTAATTCGTCAGGCGGATTGGATTATCGATCTCGGACCTGAGGGAGGCAGCAGGGGAGGCAGGGTCATGTTCGAAGGAACGCCTGCTGAACTGATCATGGCGGAACACTCATTGACAGGGAAGTATGTACGGGGTTAGCGGGAGATCAAAGAAGTGGAGTGAATGGCGGGTCCTTACCGGAGTCTGACCTAACCCATGCAGTATGTTACATGGAGTTGGCACGAATTCATTTCCGTAGTTGTTTCATAGTGGACTTTATAGTGGCCATGCCGCTTATCCCCGCGGTATGGCCATTCTAGCGTTGTTAGGCTTATAAGACCGCTTAAACGGCAATACTGTATGCTGCGACAGACCAAGTTGGTTAATGAAGTAGGTGTAATAACTCGGTCTGAATTCCTAACTTAGCAGCATCTTTATTGTGAATGGGGGATACGACAATGCAGAAGGTATGGTGGAAAGAAGCCGTTGCTTACGAGATCTATCCGCGCAGTTTTATGGATTCGAATGAAGACGGCATCGGGGATCTGCAAGGGGTTATATCCCGTCTGGATTATTTGAAGGATCTCGGGATTGACGTTATATGGGTATGCCCCATCTATCGCTCGTCCAATAGCGACAACGGTTACGATATCAGCGATTATCAGGATATTATGACGGAGTTCGGATCCATGGCCGACTTCGATCAGCTGCTGGCCGAAATCCATAACCGCGGCATGCGGCTTATTATGGATCTGGTGCTCAATCATACCTCGGATGAACATCCTTGGTTTATTGAATCCCGTTCCTCAAGGACTAATCCGAAGCGGGATTACTACATCTGGCGGGATGCGAGGGACGGGGCCGAGCCGAACAATTGGGAATCCGTCTTCACCGGTTCCGCTTGGGAATATGACGAGTTAACGGATCAATACTATCTCCACCTCTATTCCAAGAAGCAGCCTGACTTAAATATGGAGAATCCGGCGGTCAGGGATGATCTGGTCAGGATGATCCGTTGGTGGCTGGATAAAGGGATTGACGGTTTCCGCGTGGATGCGATTACCCATATTAAGAAGCTTCCGGGTTTGCCGGATATGCCGAATCCGAATCACCTTCGATATGTCGACTCGAATCCTGGACATCGGAATATAGCGGGCATCCATGATTTTCTTCAGCAATTCAAACGCGAGGCGTTCGCGCATTATGACATTATGACGGTTGGCGAAGCGAGCGGCATTCCGATAGCGGAAGCAGACCGCTGGATCGGGGAAGAGAACGGGGCGCTGAACATGATTTTTCAATTTGAGCATGTCAATCTTGATTTCGGACTCGAAGGACGCTGGGATTATGCGATCTGGGACTTGGCCGAATTGAAGCAGATCATGCATAAATGGCAGACGGGCCTTGAAGGCATGGGCTGGAATGCTCTCTATATGGAGAATCACGATCAGCCGCGCTCCGTATCCCGTTTTGGCGATCCGGTTCACTATCATAAGGAATCGGCCAAGATGCTGGCTACTTTTTTTATGCTGATGCAGGGGACGCCGTTTATTTATCAGGGGCAGGAAATCGGAATGACGAATGTCGAGTTTGCGGAGCTGAGCGATTATCGGGATGTAGAGATCTACAATTATTACCGAGAGCGGCTGTTGGACGGGAAAGATGTGTCCGAGACGATGCGCAGAATCGCGTACCGGGCAAGGGACAATGCAAGAACGCCGATGCAGTGGGATGACACGCTTTATGGCGGCTTCTCCACGGTTGTGCCGTGGATCCGCTGTAATCCGAATTATCATGAGATCAACGTGGAGCAGCAGTTAGATGATCCCGATTCCATTCTGAATTACTATAAAACCTTGATCCGATTGCGCAAATCCAGTGAGGCGCTGATCTACGGAAAATATGAAGCCGTGCTTAAGGAACACTCAGAAATTTTCGCTTATTCCAGATCGTTGGGGAATGAGACGTACTTGGTCGTACTCAATTTCTATAGCGGAACACCGGATTTTCAATTCCCGGCAGAATGGCGTGAGCATCATCCAGAAGTGGTACTCTCGAATTACGAGCGCTCGGACCGAAGTTTCGACGAATTCGCTCTACACCCTTATGAAGCGATAGTTTATCGTGTAAACTAAGTTGGTAAGCGATTTCTTGAGATGAGAGGTGAATGCAGCTTGTCACAACCAAACATGATGTCTGCCGCCGTTCTTGATCGCCCTTTATCCATTGGGGTGAAGCAGGTTCCCATTCCGGAGCCGAAGCCGGATGAAGCCTTGATTCAAGTGTATTGCATCGGCATATGCGGTTCGGATGTGCATTACTATGAGCATGGACGGATTGGCAGGTATGAGGTGAAGGAACCGTTGATTCTGGGACATGAGCTTGCCGGCGTTGTCGTAAGAACGGGGGAGAAGGTGAGAAATGTCTCCGTCGGTGACCGCGTGGCCGTGGAACCGGGCGTTACGTGCGGGCGTTGCTCTTATTGTAAAAGCGGACGTTACAACCTCTGTCCGGATGTTGTATTTATGGCCACCCCGCCGGTTGACGGAGCTTGGGCTGAATACGTCGCGGTGCGAAGCGACTTCCTGTTCCGGCTGCCGGATGAAATGTCCTTTGAGGAAGGCGCTTTGCTTGAACCGCTGTCCGTAGGACTTCATGCCGTACGCCGCGGGCGTATCCGGCCAGAGGACCGGGTGCTGGTGCTCGGACTGGGGCCGATTGGCTTGCTTGCGATGGAGGCGGCCAAAATGTCCGGAGCCTCACAGGTATATGGCAGCGACGTCGTGGAATACCGGCGTAATCTGGCCCTGCAGATGGGAGCCTCCGGTGTGATCAATCCGATGGATGAATCCGTTCCGCAGCGATTGAACGAACTTACGGGCGGCAAAGGCATTGATCTTATTATTGAAACGTCGGGCAACGCCGGTGCCATCGCGGATTCAATCGGTTATGTAAACCGCGGTGGCCGGATTGTGTATGTAGGTCTGCCCACAAAGGATGCCATCCCGGTGGATATTGGCGCTTTGGTTGATGCCGAGCTGGATGTATACGGCGTGTTCCGCTATGCAAACACGTACCCGGCGGCTATTCAGATGCTGCAAAACAAGGGCAGCCGCATACGCGATATCATCACCCACCAGTTTTCCTTAGAACAGATCGAGGAAGCTGTAGAGCTTGCTCGCACGCAAAAGGACACCAGCGTAAAAGTCATGATCTATCCTCATCCAACCGCATAACATGGTTGCAACCGGGAGAGTCGCTTTTCGGGTCCAGCACGTTTAATCGTGTCCAAACAACGTCATTGATCATCATAAAAAGGCACCATTCCAACATTAGTCGGAGCGGTGCCTTTTCATAATCCAGGTTAGTTCGGGCGTTCATTGCTCATCCAGCTGTCGATACGCAGATCATCGCTGTAGCTGTCGCGAGCCGAAATTTCACCAAGCTTCTGCTCGGCTTCCTCACGGGTATCGAACCCGCCGATGACCGCGATGAAGTCACCGCCAGCGGTCTTAATGAAGGTCACGTCGTCTTCCATATAAATCTCTTCAAGAATAGCAAGGGATTCCCCTTGTGGCATGGATTCACTGCGGATATAGAAGACCTCGCGCGGGGTTACCGGCTCGCCGGTCGAAGTGAGCTTCAGCTCAATATAGCCGGGGTCTTTATATTCGGATACGGTATGCTTCACGCCATCCTTCAGTTCAACGACAAAACGCATGGCCGAGTCGTCCAAAATCACATTTTCATAGACATCCTTCACCAGCGGCAGGGCCAGCATGTCGTTCTTGAGGGTTTCATAATCAAAGTTTCGTACGCCGTTAAACGTGAAGATCAGACGGTTTGGTGCATCCCGATGATCCACGGTGTAGGCCGGGACGCTGGAAACGGACTTGCCTTCCTGATCAAATTGAATCTTAAACACGTCCTCGGAAGCTTCCGTACCCACGGTAACGCCGTCGGTCCGCTCGCCTCCGCCCCCGAACTGCAGAACCTGAACGATGCTGCCCACCACAGGGACTTTGGCTAAGGCGTTGGCCACCGTCGGGATGTTGACCACGAATAGCAGGGCAATGGCAGCTGCAACAACGGACGAATATCTCGTCAAGCGCATGGAGCGTTTGCGGGCAGCCGCCTTTTTCTGTGCTGCGGCCATAACGTCGGTTAGCTGGGCAGGGATCTCAATGTGTTCGTAGCGTTCTTTTCCTGTCATAGATTATCGACCTCTCCCTCGATTAAATACGATTTTAATTTTCCGATAATGCGGTAGAATCTGGTCTTGACCGTGTTTTCGGACAATGACAGCACATCTGCCATTTCTCGAAAGCGCAGGTCCTCAAAAAACTTCAGAATAATATAGGTTTTCTCTTCTGGCATCAGTCTGTCCAGCGCTTCATATAAATCCATTTTCTCTTCCAGCGGTATGGTATGCTCTGCGGCTGCATAGTCTTGCGTTTGGTCCTCCATATAAGTTACCCGCTTCTTGCGACCGAGATGGTCGATGGCAGCGTTAATGACAATCCGGGTCATCCAGGACTCAAAATACTGCGGCGTGTTCATCCGCTCGTAAGCGAGATATCCCTTATAGGTTGCCTCGGAGACGATATCGAGTGCCTCTTGCTCATTTTTGACATAGCAATAGGCCACCCGGTATAACTTGCTTTTGCATTTCTCAATATTTTCGCTGAACTGTTTTGGCTTCGACTCTTTCGCTCTCAGTTCACTCACCCCTAACTACTAGCGCTAGTATTTTATGTCATGGCACGAATTCGTTTTGATCTATTCCTGGTTTAATGGGTTGGATCATGCTCAAGTACTTGAGTGCGCTTGACTGATCATTAGACCGTGGAGCGGGCCAAATAGTTTTAGCCGGGGATAAAAAAGTTGCGACTTGGTGAGATATACCATCTGATTCACTTAAAAAAATTAATCCGTGAACTTAACAGAAGTCATTAACGGTGTTACTATATTAACCATATAAAATGTACGGAGGCCAGAACATGTAGGTTTTTATACCCTAACCAACACAACTAAATACAGAATTGGGGTAGAAAGATGAAGAGGAAATCTTTTCGGTATCTCTGGATAGGTCAGGCGCTCGCCAATAGCGGCGATTTGTTTTACATTGTCGGCCTGATGGCAATTATCTATGGGATTACGGGATCCGCCATGATGATGGCCATGATACCTTTTGTCACGACGATGGCACGGTTTATAAGCGGGAGCTTTGCGCCCGTGTTGATGGATAAATACAGCCTCAAGTCGCTGCTTGCTTCGTCGCAAATCGGGAAAACGGCCGTGTTGTTCCTATTGTTAATGACCTACTATGCGCTGGGAGAGCAGGAGGTGACGGTCTATGCGATTCTCGGATTCGTATTCCTCATCTCTTTGCTCGATGGCTGGGCTGCACCTGCAAGCCATGCCATGCTGCCGCGTCTGGTGGATGCCGCCGAGCTGACGAAAGCGAATAGCTTTGTTGCCATCGTGGATCAGCTAATTCAACTGGGAGGATGGGCTGTTGGGGGACTGCTGGTCGTAGCCTTGGGCGGAAGCAACGTGATATGGCTGACCTTTGCCTTGGCCCTGGCAGCCGCTGTCTTCATGAAGCTTATAGAGGATCGGCATGAATCCACCCAGGAACAGAAAGAGAAGGCGCGCGTTTCGAATTGGAGCTCCATTCAAGAAGGCTGGACACTCATTTGGAAACAGCCTTCTCTTCGGGCGATTCATGTGATTTATGTATTGGAGACGATGGCGGGCGTGATTTGGATCGCAGCGACCATCTACGTGTATGTAGCCGATGTGCTGCACAGGGAGGAGGCTTGGTGGGGATATATCAACGCAAGCTTTTTCCTGGGACTCATGCTGGGTGGACTGTTTGGAATGAGAAACGCGGGGCTGATCGACCGCAATATCCGCAAGTTCGTCATCTGCTCTTCCTTCGGCATTAGTATCATGACGTTCGGTTTTGGATTGACCTCGGTGCCTTGGCTGGCCCTGGTGTTCTCGGCAGGCTTCGGCGTTTTTGAACAGCTTAAGGCAGTCTCGCTTCAGACTACACTGCAGCGGGGTGTATCTGTTCATTTATTGCCGAAAGTGTACGCAGCTCAAAGCGCGCTCGTTTCGCTGGTATTCGGCTTATCCACCCTGTTGTTTGGGTTCATAACCGATGAATTCGGCATTCGGGCTACGTACATTATCGCTGCCACGGTGTTGTTCATCTCGGGATGTTACGCATTACGGATACGAACGAGATTGCCGGAGTTAGGGGAGGGGCTTGAACAAGGACGGATCGGCATCGAATAATCAATAAACAAAAGGCGAGCTTAAAGCTCGTCAGATTGTCGAGAAACCCTGTGCTTTTTTCAAAGTACAGGGTTTCTCCCTTTTTAAGTGGTCACTTC
>NZ_PDHM01000021.1:0-415771 GCF_002573715.1 Paenibacillus sp. EZ-K15
CTCGTTTGTCTTAGTAGGTTTATTATTACTACAAGTTTAAGAGGTGTCCACTTTTTATTCTAGGTGCACCAAGTCCGTTATTTAACCTTCTCGCTACGAAAAGACGGACTTTTTATGCAAATAACGTACCTCATGTCCTCTAGAATCTCAGTTTAGCTCTTTTCGGATCAAATAACGTATCCTGTGTCCGGTAGAATCCGAAAGTATCCACTTATCGAACCAGCAGTTATCACCGTCCTATGTCCGGTAAGCCCGAAAGTATACATTTAACACGCTTGCCATCGGGCCCGGGTAACACCGTGATTTTACTATGTTTAGCATTGGCTGTTCTTCAAACAAACTATGTTTTTGCGCGTAGCAGCGCATATGCATAAATAGCGATGGGGATGTTAATAAAAGTGCATATCGGGTATTAAAAAGAGAACATATGTACATCGCATGAGGAGGGAACATATGAGAGCAGTCACATTTCAAGGCGCAAAAGACATTCAGGTCAAAGACGTGCAGGATCCATCCATTCAGACCCAGGATGATATTATTGTCCGTATCACCTCTACTGCCATTTGCGGTTCCGATCTTCATATATACCTCGGGACTATGCCCACGACTAAAGATTTCGTGATCGGCCATGAGCCCATGGGGATCGTAGAAGAGATCGGTGCTAACGTAACCCGCGTAAAAAAAGGCGACCGCGTCGTTCTTCCGTTCAATGTTTCTTGCGGCCACTGCTACTATTGCAATCATGATATGGAGAGTCAATGCGACAATTCCAATGGCAACCCGGATGTCCATGCCGGAGGGTACTTGGGTTACACCGAACGCTACGGCAACTACCCTGGCGGGCAGGCTGAATATCTGCGCGTGCCGTACGGGAACTTTATGCCGTTTGTCATCCCCGAATCTTGCGAACTGGAGGATGAGGCGCTTCTCTTCTTGTCTGACGTTCTGCCTACTGCCTATTGGAGCGTGGAAAATGCCGGCGTTAAGCCAGGTGATACCGTGACGGTGCTCGGCTGTGGACCGGTCGGTCTGATGACCCAGAAATTCGCCTGGATGAAGGGGGCTAAACGGGTAATCGCCGTGGACCGCCTTCCCTACCGGCTGCAAAAAGCAAAGCAGATGAACAACGTTGAGATCTACAATTTTGAAGACTATGATGATATGGGCGCGTACATCCGCGAGATCACCAAGGGCGGCACGGATATTGTGATCGACTGCGTTGGTATGGACGGGAAGAAGTCAACCATGGAAGCCATCGGTCAAAAGCTGAAGCTCCAAGGCGGAACGTTAAGCGCAATGGATATTGCCTTCGATGCCGTTCGCAAATTCGGCACCGTTCACCTTACCGGCGTGTACGGTTCATTGTACAACATGTTCCCGCTGGGCCATATTTTTGAACGAAACATTACCCTTACCATGGGACAAGCCCCTGTCATCCATTATATGCCGGAGCTGTTCAGGAAGATCACCGCCGGGGAATTCGATCCAACCGAGATTGTATCTCACCGGCTTCCACTGGAACAAGCAAGCGATGCCTATCGGATATTTAGCGATCATGAAGAAGACTGCACCAAAGTGGTTCTGAAGCCGTAGCGTAATTTCGCAGCGAAATAAATAAACCAAGCATTCCCTGTCACAATCTGGCTTGGATAGGAAGTGCTTGGTTTTTTATGTCCTGTTTTGATGGAGCTTAGTGCGTGAGCATAAATTTTGCCGGATGAGTGTTGGGCGTTTGGGACATGACCTCACGTCTTAAGGATGCGTGTCGTCGACGGCAAACACATACGCCGAGTCGAACGCCTATTTAATTGCTTTTGTTGCATTCACCCGGATGATCGTTCCGCACGGATCGGATATCCAGTAGCCTCGCGAGTTCTCGTAAACCTCCACCTCATCCCTGCGATCCACCTGATGTTCTCTCAAATATGAAGCGGCGGTCTCGGGATGATCCGTAGTGACCTCTAACCAGACATCCTGCTGAGCATAGTGAGTCATGCAATCCAGCCATAAATTGTTCGGGCCGTGCTGAAAGAGGTGTGAACCATCCTTGAAGCCCAAATAAGGCAGCCGCAAAACCTCTTTGTAAAAATGCACGGTTTCCTCATACTTGTACTTCGGAATTTTAAGGGCAATATTGTTTCCGCCGACAAACTGAATATCCGCTGATGACATGAGTACAAACCTCCTTTTGGGATTTGATGTCATTGTATCATGCAGCATCACCGAAAAATTCTTCTGGATTGCTATCCTAGCAGCGTTGGTTTAAGACGACCTAAGCATCGGTTTATACCAGTTGGGCATATGCGTCTGGAACCCCTCATACCAGTTCAGCACCTCTTGAGCCTGATTCACCATAACCTCCACTTCCTGCTCTCCGAATGGAATCGCCCAATGAATTGAGGAAATCTGATTGCTCGCGATATAAAGTGCCATTAATCTGAAAAATGAATCCGGTACCTCACGTCCTTGAAAATATCCGTGAATACGACCGGAAGCGAACCACGGGCTAATCGCGGCATCCCACGTAATCCGATTAAACTCCTCCCAAGGGTCACCGTAATCCGCCCGGTTGAAATCGATGATGCCCAGCTCGCCTTCAGGAGTAACCACCATATTGCCGACATGATAATCCCCATGCTGAAAAGAACGGGGCCGCTCATCAAGCAAATACCGATGCTCCTCCATAAAACGAATAATGTTCTCAGCACCTGCGAGCTGGATGCCACAGTTCTTATAATATTTGATGTACCTATCCATTTTGGAATTATAATAATCCGCCCATGTGTCAAAGCCGCTTTCAGCCGGAATGCGATGCATTTCGCTCAAATATTGCCCTGCCTGAACGCCAAGCCGGTACTGCTCCTCAGAATCCAGCAAAGGAATCGCATCCCTTGCATCTTCTCCCGGAACCCATGTGAACAGGGAAAATACTTGCCTGCCATCATGGCATACGCCAAAATCAATTGGGCGGGACATTCGCATTTCGATAGGATCCAGCTTTTTTACCGCTTCAAACTCCCACCGCTTTCGCTCATATTGAGAGATGTCGGATAATCGAAGGAGCCACTCCTGGCCTTCCGTATCCTGAACATAGTATTTACGATCTGCCGACCAGCCCTTGTCAACCGTTTGAACGGTCATCCATTTATCTGCCCCCGGGATTTCGCGAATCGCGTCCTGCATGCTGCACACCCCCTATATTCGATATCCTGCACGATCTTTAAATCTCATACATTATAAATGAAGAGGGTTCTATAGACCATGCAGATAATTTCCGGCTAAACACTGGAATAAATAAATTCTTCTTCTCTCCATAATCACTGACCGTAACTGTCAGGAATACTGTTATATACTCGTTTTGCAGCACACATCCTAAACCAAAGCGAGGGTTACACATGAACATGAGCTTAGAGGATTTTACGACAGAATGGTTAAAAGAGGCACGGATTACGGAACAAGTCATGGACGCATTAACCGACGATTCGCTCAAAACCGCCATGACGGAACAGCATCGCACGCTCGGTCAGCTGGCTTGGCATTTGGTGATGTCGATTCAGTACATGACCATGCTCGGTTTGCAATTTGAGGCCCCATCTCGCGAGCAGGAAATCCCGGGTTCTGCCGCCGAGATTCAGGACAGTTACCACCGGATCCGGCATGCCTTTCTGGATGCCGTGAAGTCGCAGTGGAGCGAGGAGGATCTTCGCGCTACCCGTGAATTCGACGGAGAGCCTTGGCCAAATGCGGCATTCCTGCATTTTACCCTGGTTCATCAAGCCCATCACCGCGGACAGATGACGGTGCTGATGAGACAAGCCGGCCTGCGGATTCCCGAGCTCTACGGTCCGACTTACGATTCCTGGATCGACAAGGGAATGGACCCGCTCGTGTAGAAAAGATACAATCTACTTAAAAGCAAACATTCGGGATCATCCCATCTGGAAGGAGCGCATCTAGATGTCCAAAGCGGATAATATGCTGTCGATCCTGTGGATGCTCCGCTCGGGCAAGAAGATGACCGCACAGCAAATCGCCGATGAACTGGAAATCCATGTTCGAACGGTGTACCGCTGCATCGATTCGTTATGCGCCAGCGGCGCTCCCATCATCGCTGATTCCGGCCCGAACGGCGGCTTTCGGATCCTCGGGCAGTTTGCGGAATCCCCGCTGATGTTTGATGCAGAAGAGCAGAAGGCATTGGTGCATGCTTCGATCTTTGCCAAAGAAAGCGGCTATCCGTTTACAGACGCGCTGCAGCGGGCGATCGACAAGCTGAAGCTTTATACGAACGAAGAGCAGCTTTCTCAGATCGAACGGCACAGCGGCGGCGTCTCGGTTTTGCAGCCTCCTGTCCATAAGGGGCTGCGGCCGCTGCTTCAGACGCTTGAAAGTGCCGCGGCGCACGGGCAAACCCTGAAAATGACGTATTCGAAGGGCAGGGAAGGCGCCAGCATTACCCGAAACTTCGACCCCTACGGTATCATCCACTGGAAGGGTCAATGGTATGCCGCCGGCTTCTGCCATCTGCGTCAAGAGATTCGCAATTTCCGCGTGGATCGGATCATTGGGCTGGAGCCGACAGAACATGTATTTGAACGGCCCGCTGATTTTTCGGCCAAGGATGTACTGCTTGGCAGTCTGCTGCCCGATCAAGGCAGCCATGAACCGCTGGTCCATGTCGTCATCCAAGGCCACGAGCATGTTCTCAATGAATTAAGTCAGCATTGGTTGTTTGGACATACGCTTGTGAAACGCTGTGATGGAGAAGCTCATTTCCGACTGGATACGTCTTCGCTGACGTCCTATGTTCCCTATTTTCTTCTCCCTTATGGCAAATCTTTAACCATTCTGGAGCCCGCTTCTCTTGTTCTGAAACTATCAGAAATCACGACAAGCATGGCGCTCCATTACGAACGCATGTTAAGCGACATGACAAAAAAGGAAGGGTGAACCCGATGGAGAAATTCGCGATGTACGGAAAGTTGATCGCCCATCCCGGCAAACGGGATGAACTTGCGGAGATCCTGCTCGAAGCAGCAGCGATGCTTCGCGCTAACAAAGACTGTGAACTCTATATCGTCAACGTTTCGGACAGCGATCCGAATGCCGTATGGGTCACGGAGTTGTGGAGCAGCCAAGACGCGCATGCCGCTTCATTGCAGGGAGCCGATACGTCCGAGCTGCTGCAGCGCGGACGGCAGCTGATCGCCGGCGCGGAGCCGCTCAGGCTTAAGCCGCTTGGAGGTAAAGGTTTTTAGGTAAACCTGATCAGAAGAATAGAGGCTGTCCCCGAATCGAAATTCAGGGACAGCCTCTTTTTTTGCTATATATTGTTCCGGTATTCCGAGGGGCTGTAACCAACCTCTTTACGAAACGTCTTCGAGAAATAGTTCGCCGATTCAAAGCCAGTTGCGTCCGCAATTTCTTTGATGCTCAGAGGGGTCGTTCTCAGCATGAGTTTGGCCTGCTCCATTCGTTTGAGGCTTAAATATTTCTGCGGCGTGATCCCAAAATGCCGTTTAAAGTACTTAATAAAATAATTCGGATGCAAATGCAGCGTCCCCGCCATCTGCTCCAGCGTAATCTCCTCATGCAGGTGATTCTTAATGTACTGCTGCACTTTGTGGAGCCTGCCCATATCTTCCATTTTGTCCGTATGAATCTGCGGGTGCTGGTGCTCGAACACTCGGGACAGGATGTCCAGCATCACCGACTTTTCCTTTAACCGCGCGGCGATGGTGCCGGTACGATGCGCATCCACCAGCTGCTGGAATAATGACGGAATCTCCGCATTCTCCGACAAATCATAGCAATAAGGAACGTTCAGCCAGGAAAACACATCGGAATCGCCTACGGTCGCCGAGAAGTGCGACCAGTATTTAAGATAGGGACGGCCGCTGATGACAGAGTAGGATTGCCTGGTCCGTGCCGGCATCAGAACCAATTGCCCCGGGACAGGATATAACTCCTCATCACCGATCTTCACCCATCCTTCCCCATCCAGGATAAAATAGAGCTTGTTGTAAGACACGGTGTAGTCGAATTCCTTCCACTCCGGCCAGCACTGCGTTCTTTCGGCCTCCCAGATCTGAACCTGCATATTCAGGAGCATCTGCTGAATGGCTTCATGTTCATTTCGTTCATTCTTCATCATCGATTATCCTCTAAAGTTATTATTATACCCGTCAGAGTTAAGTAATTATCTATTCATACTAACACATTCTTGTTAAAATCAAACTCGACAATTCCAAGAATCGGAGGTTTGAATCCATGACAACGACTACCACTCCAACCAATCAAGTCATTCACGATCGAAACCAGCGTGTGCAATGGTTCCAGAACGACCGTTTCGGCATGTTCATCCACTGGGGGCTCTACTCCATTCCCGCCAGAGGCGAATGGCTCCGAAGCACGGAACAGATGAGCATCGAAGACTATCAGACCTATTTCGATGAATTTGATCCCGTTGACTATAATCCTCGGGAGTGGGCCAAAGCGGCCAAGAAAGCAGGCATGAAATATGCGGTGCTAACGGCCAAGCACCATGACGGATTCTGTTTGTTCGACAGCAAGCTGACGGAATATAAATCAACGAATACTAAAGCCGGCCGGGACCTCGTGCAGGAGTTTCTGGAAGCTTTCCGTGAAGAAGGTCTTAAAGTCGGCCTCTACTTCTCGCTGATCGATTGGTACCATGAGGACTATCCAGCGTATGGGGACCGCATTCACCCGATGCGCGCCAACGAAGCCTTCAAGCGCGATCCGAAAAACTTCGACCGATACTTGGATTATATGCACGGGCAGGTTCGGGAGCTGCTGACAGACTACGGCAAGCTGGATATTATGTGGTTTGACTTCTCCTATGGTAACATGCGCGGCGAAGTGTGGCGCGCCACCGAGCTGATGAAGATGATCCGCGAGCTGCAGCCGCACATTCTCATCGATAACCGGCTTGAAGGCAGCGGCGAGAGCGGAGGCAGCATCTATACTACCGATCCTTCCGTTTACAGCGGAGATTTCGCTTCGCCTGAGCAGATCATTCCGCCGCACGGCGTCGTGGATCAGACAGGTGCCCCGATCCCATGGGAAGCCTGCATCACGCTGAATAACAATTGGGGCTATGCAGCCGCCGACCGCAATTACAAATCGGCAACCACGATCATCCGCAAACTGGTGGAATGCGTTAGCAAGAACGGCAACATGCTGCTGAATGTCGGACCTGACGCGAGGGGTGTCATTCCTAAGGAGAGCCTCGACGTGCTCGAGGAAATCGGTGACTGGATGAGCAAGAACGGCGACAGTATCTATGGCTGTGCGGCCGCCGATTATCCGAAGCCGGATTGGGGTCGGTACACCCAAAAAGGCAATAAGCTGTACGCCCACGTCTTTGAGGAGTCCATCGGACCGATCAATCTCATCGGCATGGCCGACAAGGTGAAGAAAGCCCGTCTGCTCGCAGACGGATACGAATTGTTCCTCAGCCGCCCATGGAGCGCAGCGGAATTCACCGAAGACGCATTTGTGAATTTCGCGCGGCCTGAACATTTCACGTTTCCGCTCCCTGACAAACGCAATACCGTCATTGAATTGGAGCTTCATGACGAATCGGAGCGTTCATAACGACAAGCTGGCCCATACCTTGGCTTAAATTCTTTAAAAGAGCCTGACATGATGTTTTAATACATCATGTCAGGCTCTTTTTAGTGCCCTTTACACCCACCGTGATCCTTTGTATCAAGCAAATCCAAACTTAAAAAAATCATATTGCATATTAACTGTTTATACAATATACTAATTACAAATTAAACTGTTTATTATATATACAATTATATCCAAGGAGATGAACCTTACATGAGTAACTATGCTGTTGAGATTCGCCAACTGCGCAAAAGCTTTGGACATCAAACCGTCCTGGACGGGATCAACCTGAATGTGCCGGCAGGAAACGTGTTCGCCCTCCTCGGTCCCAACGGGGCCGGCAAAACAACCCTCATCGACATCCTCTCGACCTTGGTGACGCCCGATGCAGGCAGTGTGCGGATCAACGGGTATGATCTCAGCCAGGGCAAGCAGGATATCCAGAGGTCCATCAGTCTGACTGGCCAATTTGCCGCCGTCGACGAAGTATTGACCGCGGAAGAGAACCTGCGGATGATATGCAGGCTGTCCGGTCTATCCGCAGCGGAAGCACGCCTGCGAACCGCCGAACTGCTCGAACAATTCGATCTCGCAGCTGCTGCAGCCAAGCGCGTGAAGATGTATTCGGGCGGGATGAAGAGAAGGCTTGATCTTGCGATCAGTCTTGTTGTGCCGCGGCCCGTGCTGTTCCTGGATGAACCGACCACGGGACTGGATACACGCAGTCGCCGTACCCTGTGGAATATCATTCTGCAATTGAAGAGCCAGGGTATCACCATACTGCTGACCACACAGTATTTGGAGGAAGCGGATCAGCTCGCGGACCGGATCGCGGTCCTGGATGGCGGGCGAGTCGTTGCTGAGGGAAGTCCGGCCGAGCTGAAGACCCGTGTCGGAGGAGAAGTGCTGGAGCTCCGCGACGAACACGACGAGGTGATTCACAGGATTCCAACAAGCGGCAGCATCGGGGACGTCGCGCAGACGCTCCAAGCGTTCACTCGCCTGCTACCGAATGAGACGCGCGTAAGTCTTCATAGACCAAATATGGATGATGTATTCCTGTCGCTAACCGACAAGAAATTGGAGGAAATCGTATGATGAGAGGAACAGCTTCGAACACAAAAACAACGTCCTTTGCGGTCACCCAGAGCGTCTTTATCGGTCGCAGCTTACGTCACAGCATCCGGAACGCGGAGGCGATGATAACGGCAATGATGCTGCCGATCATGTTGATGCTGCTGTTCACCTATGTATTTGGCGGCGCCCTCGATCCCGGCGGACAGTATGTAGACTACGTGGTGCCGGGAATCATACTGCTATGCGCTGGCTTCGGATCATCCAGCACGGCCGTAGATGTCTCTCAAGATATGACCAATGGCATCATTGACCGTTTCCGCACCATGCCCATTCAAAGCATGAGTGTCATTACAGGACATGTGGTAGCCAGCCTTGCCCGAAACATGCTGGCGACAGGTGTTGTCATCGCAGTGGCTCTGCTCGTTGGATTCAGGCCTTCAGCCGGTCTTCTGGATTGGGTTCTCGCCATCGGTTTGATCGCACTCTTCATCTTTGCCTTCACCTGGCTCTATGCCGCCATCGGCCTCGTTGCAGGCAGTCCGGCAGCGGCCAGCAGCTATGGATTCGCTCTGCTCTTCCTCCCCTACCTCTCCAGTGCCTTCGTTCCTACCGAGACGATGCCGATATGGCTGCAGGGGATCGCAAGTAACCAACCGATCACGCCGGTCATCGAGTCCATTCGCGGGTTGCTGACGGGAGGTTCTATCCAAGATCACATCGGCTGGGCAATTGGATGGTGTCTGTTCATCCTTGTCGGGTCCATGGTATGGAGCATGTGGACGTTTAAGAGAAAAGCCGGACGACGCTAAATATGCATACGCTTGATAAAACGCCCGCTTTGGGCCAAATCAACCAGCAAAAAACCGATCCTCATGCGAGGATCGGTTTTTTGCTCAGCTGCGGCACTCTCTTATCGCTCTTTCTTACTGCACTTTCTTATCAACCCCGACCTGTAACTGTAACCTTGACCAGGATCATTACTTGTCCGACTGTCCGGTTTGTGTCTTGGACTGAAGGTAATGATCAATACCGTCCAGAATGCGTTCCAACCCAAAATCAATGTCGTTGCCGATAGAGTTCTCTTCCTGATTCTCTTCCGTATAGACCCCCGACATCACAACTGGATGCAGGAACGGAAACCGATCCGGCTTCACAAGCTGTTTCAGCGCGGCCGTGTAATCGAGTCCGTTAAATTGTTCTGGGGTGGATCCTGCCTGAAGAGCGCGGTCCATGTCCCGCTGCATCATGCCGCTTGATCTCGAATAATTGCTTAACAGGAGAATCAAAGACATCCGCTCATAGTCATTTAACGGCATGTCCTGCATGAAGCGCAGGCCCCAGTCGATAAATCGCAGATTGTTCGGCGTAAGGGGGATACCCGCAATCGGTATGTCGCCAAACCAGGGGTGGTCCCGGAATACCTGCATCGTCGATTTGACGTAGATTCGCATATTCTCCCGCCAGTCTGCCGAATCTTCAGGCGGAATCGGAATATCACACACGGCGTCCTGCATCAGGATCAACAGGTCATCCTTGCTGGAAATATATCGGTACAGGGACATGGCAGTAAACCCCAAAGCGGATGCGATCCGATTCATGGATACCGCTTGAAGCCCTTCCTTATCAGCGATGTCGATGGCCGTCTGCACGATCTGCGACAAGCTCATCTCCCGTTTCGGTCCCCGCTGCGGCGGCTTTACCAATCCCCAGCTCAGAGCCGCCCCTCCGGGCAGCTTGGATCCAATATCTGGATCCATACTCTCATCTTTTGACATGAACAGTGTATCCTTTCTGCATCCTAGCTTCTGATGTCGTCGATAATTGTTTATATTATAAACAGTATATCATATATGTTCATCCTTATGTACTGGGTAGCACATAAGCATCAGTGCAAGGATACCGACTTGACCAACGTACACTCAATCATGTGACAGATGCATCAAAATGTTGACCAGCTTCCCGAACGGATCGCGGACAAAAAAACGTCTTACTCCCCAAGGCTCATCAACGGGTCCATATTCAATGGAAAAGCCTGCCCGCCTCATCTCCTCCAGCACAGCCTCTATCTCATCCACTTCGATCGACAGATCCGGGACGGGCGTGCCGCTGCCTCCCTCGGAAGCAAAGCTGATCTGTATACTCATCCTCTCCTGCGAGCCATAAGTGACGATCCAGCCATGATCCATTAAGATATCCAGACCCAACACATCTTGATAAAACGTCTTCGCTGCGGCGACATCCTTCGTTGCGACATTCGCGACAATTCGTTTAACTCCCAACTTGTTCTCCTCCATTCATCATGCTAAAGATATCACTGCATCTACGTTATACACGCCATCATGTAAAATACATAACTGAAGTGTAACAAATATTCCCAGCGAAAAAAAGCTGTTAAGATTTACTCAACAGCTGATTCGTTAGCTCCCCCTATCCCTTCGTTCCACCCTGCAGCCCAAAGCCCTTGGACATAAACTGCTGGGATAGAATGTACATGATGATCGCCGGGATGGCATACAGCACCGAGAAGGCGGCCAGGCTGCCGTAGTCGACCATGCCATACTGACCGAAGAACTGATAGAGCTTCAAGGAAGCCGGGAACTTCTCGGGCGATTGCAGCAGGATATACGGAACGAAGAAATTGCCCCAGCTGCCCGAGAAGGTAAATATCGCGACCGTACAAATACCGGGAACCATTAGCGGTGCCACCACCTTGCGCATTCCCGTAAACACCGATGCGCCGTCCACCCAGGCGGCTTCCTCCAGATCGCTAGGCACGGAATCCATGAAATTCTTCATCATCCATATCCCGTACGGCATGGACGACGCGACATAGAACAAGATGACACCCAAAATATTGTCATACAGCTTCAACCCCAGGAACAGCTGGTACACAGGCACCATAACAGCCGTAATCGGGAGCGATGTCATAAACAGAATGGTCAGCATAAAGGGCTTCTTATATTTCATCTGATAACGGGATAGCGGGTACGCTGCAAGCAGCGCCAGAAGGACAACCAATACGGCTTGGCCAAGCGACATCACCAGACCAATCAGATAAGCGCGCTGGTTCTCGCTGCTGGTCATCACCTCTACATAGTTTGCGCCGGTAACCTTGCTGGGCATCTTCAGCGATTGCATCGCATTCGGATCGACGGAAGCTACAAGCACCCAGAGCAGCGGCAGCACAAAGCAAATGCCGATCCCCGTAAGAATAGCGTACGGCAGAATTCGATAGATTAATTTACGTTGTTTGGCATTCATATGATCTCACCTCTGGTTACTCTTTCATCGACTTGATATACAGCAGGCTTAACACAATCCCGATCAGCAGCAGCAGCAGCGAAATGGCGGTTCCATAGCCTAATTGATAGTTCACAAACGCCTGGTTGTACATGAAGATCGGCAGGGTCGTCGTAGAATTGCCCGGACCGCCCCCGGTCATCGCATAGATGAGTCCGAACACCCCAAGCGTCTGCAGCGTAACCAGCATCATGTTGGTTGTAATGGTGCTTTTAATGTATGGAATAATGATGCGCGTGAAGATTTTCCACTTGGAGGCTCCATCTACCACCGCCGCTTCCTCAATTTCGTTAGGCACATCATCCAGCGCGGCTTGAAATACCAGCATCGAGAAGGCCGTACCGTGCCAAATGTTCGCAAGAATGATCGTCAGCATCGGGACGGTAAACAGCCAGGTCACTTCCGAAAATCCAAAAAAAGTGATAATCGCATTCAGCGTGCCCTCATCCCCGAAGAAGCTGTACAAGCAAAGAGCGCATACAATCTCGGGCGTCACCCAACCCGCAAGCACAATCGTTCCAATCACTCGCCGAAAAGTCTTATTCCTCTGCTTCATCAGCAGGGCGATCAGAAATCCCAGCACCTGCTGCCCGATCACCGCCGAGCCGATGAGGAAAACCAAAGTGTTCCATATACTGATTCGAACCGTGGGGTCCTGGAACATCCGGGCATAGTTGTCAAGGCCGATAAACTTAAGCTCCCTCGCCGCTTCGCCAGTTAACGCCAGATTGGTGAAGGAATAGAAGAACGTTAACAGAATCGGATATATAAAAAACACGAGCATAATCGCGATTGAAGGAAGCAAAAAAAAGAGCCAGGTATACGTTTTTCTTCGTTTCGGGTAAACGTCCACGGACAGACTGCTCATGTGTCTTCTCCTTCCATGCAGATGATCTAAAAAACCGCTTGCCCAAGTCTCCGCGATGAATGGAGCGCTTGAGCAAGCTAATTTTGTGCGTATAGCTGCTTATTTCTCCAAGATATGATCCGCTCCGACAATGCGGGTGACGTCCTGCGCATATTTATTCATGGCATCCGCAGGCGATGTTCCCGTTGCCACGGACTCCACCATCGTCTGAATCTGTGTCGACACTTCCGGATACTTCTCCTGCGCCGGTCTGAACTCTGCATTCTCCAGGTATTCGGTCGCGATTTCGTTAAACGGCATTTTCGTATATTCCGGATCCTTGGCAACATCGGCACGTACCGTGATATTCCCTGAGGACATGACAAGCTTCTGCGTATTATCCTTGTTTAGCGCATATTTGATAAATTCCCAAGCCTCGTCTTTGTTCTTGGAGTTGCTTGGAATCGACAGCGCCCACCCTCCGGCTAGCGTAATCGACCCAGGGCCCTGCCCTTGGCTGGTCGGCATCGGCGCGAAGCCGAGCACATCTTGGTATTCAGGCCATGGCGCCGCGCCTGATTCCATATAGTTGCCCGTGATCCAGGATCCATCCAGCGAAATCGCCAGCTTGCCCTGCGGCAGGTATTCGCGGGAAGCCGTGTTGCCTGCCTGACCATTCAATACTTTGGAGAGCGGTGGTCCGAGTTTCTCTTTATTGACCGTCTCCACAAAAGTCAGCGCATCGAGAATACCCTGGCTTTTCGTAATCCATTTGCCGCTGGCATCGTCATACAGTCTTTCGCCTGTTCCGTAGAGCAGCATTTCATAGGTTTGCATGGAGGTTGCTTCGCCTGTAGCCTTGCCCATGTTCATCCAGATTGGTACAACGTCAGGTGCCTTCTCCTTGATCGTTCGTGCAGCGCTTAAGACCTCCTCCCAATTCTTAGGCTGCCAATCCTCCGGAAGACCCGCTTGTTTGAAAATGTCCTTGTTGTACCAGAGGCCCCTGGAATCCGTATTGTACAGTACGCCGTACACCTTGCCATCGCTGGCGGTGACCCCCTTCTTCATCGCTTCAATGAATGAACCGTTACCCCAGTCTTCCCATGCCGCCAATTTATCGTCAAGCGGTTCCAGATAGCCTGCGCTTGCATCAGAGTTCAGGATAAAGGTATCCTCTGTCACAATATCCGGCGCCGTATCTTTGGACTTGAGCGCCAAGGCCACCTTGGCAAAATAATCGCCTTCCGATGCCTGAATCGGTGTCGGCTTAATCTCTACGCTTTTGTCGGGGTAGCTAGCCGAAACTTCCTTGAGCCATTTATAGAACGCTCCGTTCTCGCCGATTCCGTCATCCCGAAACGTCACGGTAATGATTTTCTTGGCTGTCTCTCCATCCTTTCCCGGCTCTGGTTCACCGGTATCGGCTGGGGTTCCCTTACCTCCGGTACAACCGAATAACAAAGAAACGCTTAATAAAGCCGTCGTTACTAGCCAAAAACCCCTCTTGCCTGACTTCATACGAATCCCTCCTTTTGGCTGCAGCAATTTGATATATTATCCAAATTTTGTATACGCTTACGAGAGCGTATATATAACTCTATTTTGAAAATAGTGGGGATATTCTGAACTTTTTTTCGTGACAAATAGGCCGCTCTATATGAAAGCGACTTATAGCAGCCATTCCTTCTGCATTTTCTCATCATATAAATCTGAGTCTATTGATTGATATTAAGTTCCTGCCTATTTAGGTCTTTACTTTTGCTGGAAATCAAATTATATTTGTATGTACAAACAATTAAATGAACATGCAGGACTGGAACCATACCAGTAATAACCTATGACATTGGAGGTATACCATCCATGAGTGACCGCTTGATTTTTTTGTTGGCTTTATTCTCGGTAACAGGATCGGGACTCATAGCCGGGCTGTTCTTCGCTTTCTCGTCTTTTATAATGACAGCGCTAGCCCGGATTCCCAATGAACAGGGGATTCATGCCATGCAGTCCATCAATGCAACTATTCTCAATCCTTTGTTCGGCACATTGTTTACAGGTACTGCATTAACCAGTATCGTGCTTGCTGTCTTATCCATCATGCGCTGGGGGGAACCCGGCTCGTTGTACTTGCTTGCCGCCAGCCTGCTTTATTTAGCGGGATTCATCGTAACGATGGCGTTCAACGTCCCGCTAAACGACGCACTGGCCGCTGTTGACCCAGGAAGCGGTGCCGGATGCGAGGTATGGAATAACTACCTGAGACGCTGGGTGCCCTGGAATCATGTACGAACCATCACTTCTTTAGGGGCGATGATCCTGTTTGTTTTTGCCTTACGGCATCTCCCTTAAGACGGGATCACGGGAATGGGGCGGCTATAATCCATAATCCTTGAATGCCTCCCCATCGTTCCACATGTTATTAAATGCCGATTCAAAACTTGCGCCTGTCGCTTCATCCTGAATGATCACCGCAACATCGTCGTTCTCTTCCACGGCCGATTGAAGGTAATTGAATGAACCCACTTCTACCTTTGTTCCGTCGGCGATCATCATTTTCAGATGCATTTTGCCATTATGCGCATTCACCTTCACCGGTATCCCTGCGCTGCGGATGTTCTCCAATGCTTTAGCCTGCTTCCCTTTTTCTTCGGCGTGGGTGGCGTCGGTAATGAGTCGTACGTGCACGCCTCGTTTCGCTGCATCGATCACGGCATCAACGATCGGCTCGTAATTGATGCTGTAAATCGCGATATCGAGCGTGGACTGCGCTTCCTCGATAAGCCGTATCATCGCTTCCTCCGGATGATCCTCTTCTCGGGTGAAGTAGGTATCGACACGAGCTTGAGTTGTTCGTTTTTCGAAGCTTGCATTTTCGGTGGATTCATTCCCTTTTTCCCCATTCGATAACCCGTCCATATCCCCTTCGGTCGATGAGCAACCTGCAGCTACGGCGCTTATTGCAAGCAGGAGAATTAAGTATGTCATCCTTCTTCTCATATACAAGATCACCTCGTCTAGTTCATAGCATGGCGTTACCTCAAACCTGTACCTTCATCACATGCTGCTGTCTCCATCATAACAAAAACAGAAGTTTTTTCACGAATCTCCATCAATTGCGATTAACTCCTCCGCACTAGAAACTCTTAAAGCTGGATGTACCAGAAAATGAGATTTAAGAGCTGCATGTTCAAACTTTCTAACAGAAAACCCATACCAACTCTACCGATTCTTCATTAGATATACTATCAATCTAGTAAAGGCGGTGGAGATATGGGGATTCTCACGATAGATAAGTGGAATCACGCATGCCAACTTGACACTTCAGCCAAGCCGCGACGTAACATCGGATGGATTTCAAGCAATTGGAGCGGATACAGCATCACTGGAAAAAAAGGGACTTACAAACGGATTTCCGCCAAATGGAACGTACCGTTTGTTCGTCCAAGCCGTGCGGCGACCTATTCGTCTGCATGGATCGGAATAGACGGCTTCGGCAACAGCAATCTGATACAGACCGGAACGGGTCATGAATTCATAGACGGTAAGGCTTACTATTATGCATGGTGGGAGATTCTCCCCGCCTCGGCTACGATCATTCCGCTGCCGATTCAGCCGGGTGACCGGATGCATGCCAGCATCAGCAAGCGCAGCGGTTCTAACTGGTTAATCTGCCTTCGAAACGTATCACGAAATTGGATCTTTCGAACACTACAACGGTACAATGGTCCACAGACCTCGGCGGAATGGATCGTCGAAGCGCCGCAGGTCAATGGGGCACTTGCAACAATGGCACGATTATCCCCTGTCGCCTTCTCCTGCTGCCGCGTCAATGGGAAAAGTCCAAAACTCACAGCCGATGACGGAGGCATTATGCTTCAGAATTTAAGCGTTACTTCCATGCCTTCCAATCCGAACAGGGCAGGAGACCGGTTCGTTGTCAAAAGTGTTTCTCAATAGAGACTTGACCTTCAGGCAGCGTAAAGGATTATCCTCATGATGATACGGAGCATCTGTAAACCCCATAACCAACAACAGCCGCTGCACACCGGAAAAGTCCGGCATGCAGCGGCTGTTTCTTTATCATGATTCGTAAACCGGTTTTCCCTTGAACAACACGGCCCGGCGGCGTGACCGTCTGGCAACGGCTTCTGCGGAGCAGCTGGCTTCTACAATCACCGCGTCTGCCGCATCCCCGACGTTAGGCCAGGCATAGCGGCCGTTCTGGTCTAACGGCGTCACTCCTCCCGTAATAAACCCGAGAGCCTGTCCGAGCGAACGCTCATCGGACATATGGAAGCGTTCGGCCAGCGTGCCCGCTTTGTCCAGATTATCCCCTTTGCCGAACGGGGACCAATGGTCCATTATACTGTCTTGCCCAAGCGAGATGTCTACGCCGCGGCGGTGCAGCTGCGGAATCGGAATGGTTCGTCCAAGCGGTCCGGAAGAGGTGACCGAAATCCCCAGATCCGCCAACCGAATCGCCACCTCATCCACTTCGCTTGGTGAGACGTCCGCGAAGGCCAGCGCATGGCTGAGCGTGACTCTCCCATTCCAACCCGCCTCTTCCGTAAGGTCAGCCACGCGCTTAAAGGTGTTCAGCCCGACATGTGACGACTCATGCAGGTGCAGGTCAATGCCGGCGTTGGCTTCAACAGCCAGCTCCATCACGGTGTTCAGTGATTTCTCCATGTTCTCATCCACCGTTGTGGGATCCAAGCCCCCAACCAGCGCTGCGCCGTTCCGGAGCGCATTCCTGACCAGAGAGACGGACTGGCTGCGAAGCAAGCCGTGCTGAGGAAATGCTACAATCTCAACAAAAGCTTTTTCCCTGTATCCTTCAACCGCCTGCAAGGTGGCCTCCAAATTTCTCAAGCCGACAACAGGATCCACATTGCAATGGGAGCGAATATGGGTAGACCCGTAACGCAGCAACAGATCCAGCAGTCCCTCCGCTCTTTCCTTGGCGGTAGGAAGAAGCTCGGGAAGCAGCCTCTCTTCCTCCTCGATTCGGCTGAAGATTCCGTTAGCCGGACGGCTCGGTGCCTTCCATGGGCCACCATAATAGGTTTTGTCCAGGTGGATATGCATATCTCTAAAGGATGGGAGCATCAGATCACCGTTCATGTCCCGTGTCGGCAATAACGTGTCAGGCAAAGCATCCGCAGGGCGGATCTCGGAGAAAGCCCCATTCTCTATTTTCACATGAAAAAGTCCCGTTTCGGTTCCGATCACGACGTCATCCTCGTAGCGGTAACCCGTCTCCAGACGGACATGCAGCAGCCAATACGCATTACTCTGTTCAATCATAGTGTTCATCCCCTTCTCGTTTATACCTGCCTTCTATTTGCCTCGCTCTTCGTTTACAGCGCCCAATAAGATGTGTTCGATTTTTTGGTATCCCCGCTCCCTGGCATGCTGCAGGGGAGTTACGCCATTCCCGTCGGGAAGCCCAGCGTCCGCCCCATGCTCCAGCAGCAGCTTCACGATGCGCTGATAATTCTCACTGCCGTCACCGAGAATGACAGCCTCGAGCAGCGCGGTCCAGTTCAAGTTATTAATATGGTTCACATCGATGTCGGTCCGGGTCAGCAGCTCTTGAACAATCTCCACATGTCCGCGGTCGGAGGCCGGTATGAGAGCCGTCCCGCCAAAACGATTGGTCAACGTCACATTCGCATCGGCTTCGATCGCCAACCGCAAAATTTCCACCATTCCTTCTGCACCGGCATACAAAAATACATTATTCAGTTGCTTATCTCGAATATTGATATCAGCGCCAGCCTGGATCAAAGCCTCTACCGTTCCGACATGATTGTGGTAGGTTGCAGCCATTACCGCTGTTCTTCCCTGCTCATCCGTCGCATTGATGTTTGCGCCGGATTGAAGAAGCTGGCGTACTTGCTCCGTATTGCCTTGCTTCGCATATTCAATGAGTTCACGATCCATATTCTGCACCTCTTCTTTCTCCAGATTAGGTTGACAGGCCGACAGGAAAAGGATCAATAGAACCGCTGATAAACGCAGCACTCGATGCTCCCTCCTCTTTCTATCGTGTATATTGGTATGCTAACATGAGACAGAACCATATGAAAAATACTTAAAAAATTGAATTCACTAAGGTTTTTCATATACAAGGAGGGTTGCATCAACCTATGGACATCAGACAGCTCCGGTATTTTATTGCCATCGTTGAGGAAGGTACGATCTCGCTTGCCGCCAACCGGCTTCATATATCACAGCCGCCTCTCAGTCAGCAGCTGAAAGCGATGGAGGAAGAGCTCGGGTCCGTCTTGGTATATCGTAGAGGAAAGCGGCTGGAAATCACCGAATCGGGTAAAGCGCTGTATAAATATGCGCTCCAGATGACCCAGCTCATGGAAGAGGCCAAAGCCGAGGTTAAAGAGGTCGGGAACGGCGATAAGGGAACACTGAGTCTTGGCATCAATACATTATCTTCGGTTGAACTGCCGTCATGGCTGCATGAGTTCAAAGCAAGATATCCCCAAGTTTCATATAAAATTCAGCAGAACGAGTCGTATCAGCTCTGTGAGCTTGTGAGAAACCGCTCGCTCGAATTAGCGATCGTCCGCCTGCCGCTCGAATTGGATGATTTCTCGATCCTCCATCTGCAGACAGAGCCTTTTTATATGCTCACCTCAGAGCCATCCATCGAACAGGAGATAACACTCCCTCATATTGCGCAGTATCCGCTCATTCTGCCAAGCACGGAAGGGTTGGGCGTGTATTATACGATCCAGATGGCTTTCTCGGAACAGAAACTCCAGCCGAACATCGCAGCCGAATGCTCCGACATTTCGCTGTTGCTGCGTTTGGTCGCTTCGGGTTTTGGCGTGGCGATCGTTCCCGAAACGCTGGTCAAGCAGCACTTGCCTGCATCTGTTCATGCTTTCAAAATCAAGGACACCCCGGCTGCGGCTTCCACAGCCTTGATCTGGCTGAAAGATCATCACGTCTCCAGAACGGCTCTGAACTTCATTGACTTGTTGACAAGCGCCTTATAAATACTTCTTCCATGATCGGCCTCTCATAAAAAAGAGGACAGAGCTAATGAAAGCTCCGTCCTCTGGCAAAAAATTAATGCTGTTACCTTGTACGATACAATGAACCGGCAGCCTCATGCTCCTGCTTCTGTCCTTGGGAGTGAAGATACAGCTCTTCATAATACCCATGGGAGTCCAGCAGTTCCTGATGCGTGCCTTGCTCCACGATCCGGCCTCTGCTCATGACCAAAATCCGGTCCGTCCCCATGATGGTAGATAGGCGATGGGCAATGACAAGGGTCGTTCGCCCCTCGGCCACGAGCTGCAGCGCGTTCTGGATCAGCTGCTCCGTGTGCGAGTCCAGATTGGCCGTCGCTTCGTCAAGAATGAGAATCTTGGGCTGGAACACGATGATCCGGGCGAAGGAGATCAGCTGCCGCTCGCCGGCGGACAAGCCGCTGCCCCGCTCCGACAATCGGGTGTCATAGCCTTCCTTCATCCTCATGATGATCGAATCCGCACCGATAAAGCGGCAAGCCTCGATCACCCGTTCCCTCGAGATGGTCTCGTCGAACAACCGTACATTGTCCAGCACCGTCCCGGAGTAGAGATACGGCTCCTGCTGAACAAGGCCTACCATCCGGTGCAGATCGGGCTGTGCCAGCTCCCTAATGTCGATTCCATCAATCCGAATGCTTCCTTCGTTCACATCATAGAAACGGCACAGGAGACTGATAAGCGAGCTTTTTCCCGCGCCGGTGGTACCGACGATCCCGATCATCTCTCCGGGGTTGATATGGAGATCCAGGTCCTGAATGACCGGCGCCCCGCCTTCGTAACCGAACGTGATCCGGTCAAAGTCAACGCGTCCCTTAACTTTTGCTTTCTCAATGGTCACCGGCTTGCGTTGATCGGTAACCTCAGGCTGAATCGCCAAGAGACCCCATATCCGGTTAATCGCCACCGTCGCCGATTGCAGCGTATTCCACTGCTGGGTGATCGTGTTGATCGGCTGGAAGAATAAACGGATATACGTTATGAAGGCATACAGCACGCCGAACTCCAGCGTCGTCCCTAGGACGGCTTGTCCGCCGAGCCATGTCACGAACGCAATCGCCAAGTTGTTCAATATTTCGTAGGAGCGGTTAAACAGCACATTCGTCCGGATCTCCCGAATATTGGCCTTGAAGTAAGAGCCGTTCCGTTCCTCGAACTGCTTCTCCTGCTCCTTCTGCTGATGGAAAACTTGAATCAGGTTCATCCCCGAGAGATTCTCGGCCACAAAGGCCACCAGCCGGGATAACCGCGTTCTGGCCATCTGATAGGTATGGCGCATATAACGCCGAAACGCAATGGCGATCCCCGCAATGATCGGCAGCAGGATCAAGCAGTATAAGGTCAGCGTGACATCGAGTTGGAACATCAAGACGAGAATGAAGATCAAGGTGAAGCCGTCGCGGAACAGGCTGAGCAGCACCTGGTTAAAAAACTGATTGATCGCTTCGGTATCACTGGACACATGCGTAATCAAGCTTCCGCTCGGCACTTTATCGAAATAAGACATCGACAGCTTGGATATATGGGCAAACAGCCGTTTGCGAATGCTCGCTACAATGCTCTGCCCCGCCCTTTGCAGCAAATTATTTTGCAAATAGGTGAACACCATGCTGAGCAGCGATAACAAAAAATAGATACCGCATATAAGCATCAGGCCCCGAAAATCGTTCTTGCCGACCATCAGATTATCATCGATTGCGATTTTCATCAGGTACGGCTGCAGCAGCTCTGCCGATATGGCAATCAAGGTGCAGCCGATAAACCCGGCAAAAATCAGCCGGTATTCCTTCATATAACCCGATAAAGCACGGAATGTGGATATATACTTGGGCTTGGACTGAGGGGCATTCAAATCCGCCTTCTGGTCCAGCTGCCAATTGTTAATGGCCTGTGCCATGATGCTTCATCCCCTCTTCCTGAATGTCATGCAGCGTCCGGTACAGTCCGTCCTTCGACAGCAGTTCTTCATGCGTACCCTGCTGAACAATCTCTCCCTGATCCAGGACGATGATCTCATCGGCATGTTTCAGTGCGCTGATCCGGTGAGCAATAATGATCGTAGTCTTCCCAGTGCGGATATCCCGAATCGTCTCCATGATTTCCGTCTCCGTCACCGCGTCGACGGCGCTTACGCTATCATCCAGAATGAGGATAGGTGCATCCTTGATCATTCCCCGTGCAAGGCTTGTCCGCTGGCGCTGTCCTCCGGAAAGCGTAATGCCGCGCTCCCCGAGGCGGGTTTCGAACTTATCCGGAAACTCCGCGATGTTGTCATACACCCGTGCTTTTCGCGCTGCTTCCTCAACGACAGCCGACTCCGTGTCCCGTTTATAGAAGGCAATATTCTCGCGGATGGTCGAGCTGAACAGGAAGCCGTCCTGAGGAACATAGGCGATCCCTTCGCGCAAGCTTTTTAATGTAAGCTTCCGAATATCCACGTCCCCGATCAGCACTTTTCCTGGAGGCGGATCGTAGGTACGCAGCAGCAGCTTCATCAGCGTAGTCTTGCCGCTTCCCGTTCGGCCAATGATGCCCAGCGTCGATCCAGGCGGAACATCCAGTTGAATGCCGCGCAGAACCTGTCTCGCCCCCTCCTCTTGACCATCCACACCGTCGTAGGAAAAGGACAAATCACGCACTTCAATGCCTGGCATCTCCTGATTCAGCTCCTTGGCGCCAGGCAGTTCCTTAATGTCGGCCTGCTTGCCAAGCAGGTCGTTCAATCGGTCAAGCGAAGCTCTCGCGCGCTGAACGACATTAATGACATTGCCGATCTGCTGCAGCGGATTCATCAGCATGCGAATGTAAAGCGTCAATGCGACAAAGTTTCCGACCGTAATCCGTCCCAGAATGGTCAGATAACCGCCGAATAAGAGGGCGATAATGAGTGAGGTGGCGCCCAGGAACGGAATGATCGATTGAAAGAGCGATGATACGCGTACCAGCCGCAGCTGCTTGTCCCGGATGCGGTCCACCGTCGTCCCAAAACGCCGCTTCATCGTGTCTTCCACCGCGAACTTCTTGGTGACACGGATCCCGCCAAACTGCTCCTCGGCCGATTCCGTCATCACACCCAGCGCTTCCTGTACCTGCAGCGACCTTCTTCTGATAATCGGTCCGAGCCATACGACAATAACCGGAATCAGCAGCAAAGGCGCGATGCTCGCAGCCACCAGATACAGCGGTACGTTCGTGATCAGCAGCATGACGATCGTGGAGACCAGCAGGATGGAGGAGTTTGCCGTCTGATTGATCCCCATTGAGATCGCTTCCCTTACTGTCGTCACGTCATTCATGAAATAACTTAGCAGCTTGCCAACGCCATTCTTGGAATAAAATCGCTCACTGAGCCCCGTAAAGTGGACAAACAATCGGCGCCGGTTCATAAATTCGAAATACCGTCCCGTGTACATCACCAGAAACTGGCCAATGCCGCCGATGACGGCAAAGCCGACGCCGATTCCCAGCAGCGTCCAGCTGTAGCGTACGATGCCATCGACAGACAATAAACCATCCTTCAGTTCATCCGTAAAATGGCCCAGCACCCTTGGGAAATTCACGTGAATGATGTTGGCTACCAAATGGCAGCAAATCGACAATACATAAAACGGCCACGTCTTCCTGAAAAAATCTCCGAGTATTCGATGAGAGTCCAATGTCCCATATCACTTCCTGTCTTCGTTGTTGGATTGAATAGCCCGTTACGTTTTCCTCCTTCCATACGTTTGCTGTGATACTCCCATATTAATAGGTTCTAGAAATAAATCAGTCCTCCTTCCTAACCGGCCATATGATTTATTCAAATTTAGACATACTAGAGTAACAATAATCGATGTAATTTCACTCCAATCATCTAATGAAAAAAGCCGCAAACATCGGTCGCGACTTTATCAAAAAGTGTTCTTATGGATGACATCGATGACGCTATCCTGATTCCGGCTCACGCTCACACGGCCAACCAAGGTGCCGGCTCGCCCGAATAGGTCAGCGATAGCTTATGCATGGCCCGGGTACAAGCAATGTAGAGTAAGCTTCGATCCATCTCGGAACGATAGTTTTCGGCGTCCGCAAAAGGAACGATAACCTGATCGAATTCCAGGCCCTTGGCCATATGGGCGAAGGTGATTGTAATCCCATCCTGAAAGCGGTCGCTGCTAAAATCGAGCAGATTCACGCTGCCCTCAAGCTCCCTGATAGACTCATACACCTGCCGGGCCTGCGAAGACGTTTTGCATATGATCCCCATCGTCTGCAGCCCGGAATCTAAAAAGTGACGGCTAAGCTCTTGAATGAACGCCAGCTCCTCCCGGGCGTCACGACACCGGATCACCTGCGGTTCTTCTCCATGCCGTTCCACGGGAATCATGGTGCTGCCCGGATGGATTCGCTTCGCGAGTCCCATAATCTCCAGCGTGGAACGATAGCTTTTTAACAACTCAATCGTATCGGCATATGGAAACACGCCCTTGATATCATGCAGTGAAGTGGACGTATATACGTTGACCGACTGGTTGCTGTCCCCAAGAATCGTTTTTTTGCACGTAAACCATCTGGAGAGCACGGCATATTGAATGGGTGTATAATCCTGCATTTCATCGACCAGCAGATGCTTCACCATATCGTATGCCGTCCTTCCCTCCAAATACATTTTGAGATACAGCAGCGGAAAAACGTCCGCATACTCGATCGTGTTCCTTCCGTTCATGATGAACATATCCGGTTTGTTCCTATATGAGAAGAATTCCTTGTACATGCTGAGCGCATTTTGAAATTTGAACATTTTCTTGATCGCGGCTTTGACTTTTTTGGCTTCTGCGGCTGTCAGCCTCTCTCCATCCTCCGTACGAGCCCGGCCTGACAGGATGGAGGCCGTCTTCTCCAAGCGCTGCCTGAGCGGTAGGGTCATGATGCCAAGGTAAATGTCCCTGATCTCCGAAGCCAAAATACATACGCCCTTCAGCTGAATATCCGCAGGCAGGAAGAACTGCTCATCGGCATATTTCATATAAGCCTCCAGCTCGTGCACGAAGTGCATGCCGGCCTTATACCGGATCCGTTCAATGACCTGCTCTTCATGGGTGCTCACGATTTCATTCACCTGTTCGAAGAAGGTCTGAAACTGACATAATCCGCCCAGCTCTTTGGCAGCAAGCTCCTCCATCGTAACCTCCATGATTTTCTCTTCACCAAGCTCTGGCAGAACGTTGGATATATAATCGGAGAACACTTTATGGGGGGATATAATGAGCACGTTGCTGGAAGTCAAAGTCTCCTTATGGCGGTATAACAGAAAAGCTACCCTGTGCAGAGCCACTGAGGTTTTGCCTGAGCCTGCCGCCCCCTGTATGATCAGCTCATTTGCGGTCTCGTTTCGTATGATGGCATTTTGCTCCTGCTGGATGGTAGCCACAATATTCTTCATCTTCTCGTCCGACGTGCTGCTGAGCTCCTTCTGCAGCACGTCGTCATTGATGTTCATGGAGCTCTCAATCATATATTCCATATGACCGTCTTTGATTTTGTACTGCCTTTTGACGGTAATTTCGCCTTGCATCCTGCCCATGGGCGCTTCATACGACGCAGGACCGACATTGTAATCATAGAACAAGCTTGCTACCGGCGAGCGCCAATCATAGATGAAATGCTCCTGACTCCCTCCGTCCGTGAAAGAATGGATGCCGATATAATAAGCACCTTCTTCAATCGTTTCATTCGTTCGGAAATCGACCCTACCAAAATACGGCGAGGCGAGCAGTTTGCGAATCTTTTGCAGCCTGGCCACCGTCTTCTCTCCTGTATCAATCGACAAGGAAATATCAACCCGGTTGGCTGCCCGTTCCGCCGCATCCAATTGGGCCATGTTCACCCACAGATATTTCTTCGCTTCAATGATATCCTTGTACGAATCGGACACCTTACCCTCTAATTCCTCCGATGCTCGATGAAGCTCCTTTAATACAAACTCTAGATATTCCCGCTCTGCGCTTTCGCTTGGATTCAGCATTCGGAAATTCCCCCTCTTTGCTAAAGAATAGCTTTAAGTATAGGGGTTTCCCGAAAAAAATATAGACTTATACTTTCCGTTGTAGTATTGTGTATTTATCGTGGGTCCAAAAACACCTATACGATTTACATCAACCATAATGACGATACATAGATGAAAAACCAGGCTGCATGCTCATGCAAACCTGGTTTTTTTGTGCCTCTTACCGCTCGTTTTTTGTCTGATACAGATACAGCGTAATCGGGGCGAAAATAGCGATAATCACCACGCAGACCCCGATTCCGATCATGATCACAGGCATGGTTGCCGTGCCGTTCATCAGTCCCCTGACGGTGGTTGCCGCCATGCTGATCGGATTCAGATCGATGAGAATGCCCGTCCATTTCGGCATCGTCGACGAATCCACCAGAATATTGCTGGCAAACAGCAGCGGGTATATCGCGATCATGCTGGACCCCGATACCGTCTCCGGCCGTTTGGCCACGACGCCGATCAGTGCAAATATCCAGCTGACGCTGAATGCAAAAAATAGGATGAAAGCAATGGCGAGTACAATTTGGATGACGCTGCCCTCGGGGTGGAAGCCCAGCGCAAGCCCTGTACCCAGAGCAACGATAACGCCGACCGTATAGCGTAAACCATCCGTCACGATGGAACCAAGCACGGAGGCGGGCTGCCAAAAGGGCAGCGTTCGAAAACGATTGTATACCCCTTTGGTAATATCTGAGCATATCGTGGTTCCGCTATACACCGTCATGGGAACGACTGTCAGGATCAGAATGCCGGGCAATAGGAATTGAATATAAGCCCCGGTTGACCCGGCCATTGCTCCTCCGAACAAGTAACTAAATATGAGCAGCAGCAGAACCGGCGACAGAACCGCGTCCATCACCAGACCAAATCCGTTATCCTTGGTATGCTGCCAGGTTCTCCACATAAAAATTCGAATTGCCGTCAGGGCATTGGGAGGATCAGTATCAGCTTGGCGAACAGGCAGCACGCCGTCCTTATTCGCTGTATGTTGGCTCACACTCATGGAGTACCTCTGCCTCCCTTCGACTTCGCGTGGGTCAGTGACAGAAAGACCTCGTCCAGACTCGGTTCGCTTAAGGCGAAATGTTCAATGGCGAACCCGTTCTTCATCAGCGTACAAAGGGCCTGATTCGCAGCACTTGCATCCTTCACCGGAATCTTATGTACCAACGGATGATCGTCCTGCAATACGTTCAGCGCGTGTTCCTCGTTTAACAAAGTACCCAGCTTGCGCTGATCGACCAGTTCGATGAATTGGATGGTTAACGTTCTGTTGCCAACGGAAGCCTTCAATTGCCGGGGCGTCCCTTCCGCAATCAAACTCCCCTTATCCATCACGGCAATCCGGTCCGCCAACTGATCGGCTTCTTCCAGATATTGCGTCGTCAATAGCACGGTGGTTCCCCGCTTCAAGAGAGACCTTACAACTTCCCACACTTGAATGCGGCTTTGCGGATCGAGGCCAGTTGTCGGCTCATCCAGAAAAATAACGTCGGGCTCGGTAACGATACTGGCGGCAATATCGAGCCGTCTCCGCATCCCGCCAGAGTAATGCAACACCGCGCGGTCCTTCGCTTCGCCGAGTCCAAACGATTCGATCAGCTCCTCGCTTACGGATCGAGCCATTTTCGTCGAATAACCGTAAAGCCTTGAAATCAGCTTTAAATTCTGAAGACCGGAGAGTCCTTCATCCAGTGCTGCAAACTGGCCTGTCAGGCTAATCTTTCTCCGAACGTTCCGGGCATTGCCCACGATATCAAGCCCAACCACGCTTGCGAAACCCCCATCCGGCTTAACTAGAGTGGATAACATATGGATGGTGGTTGTTTTTCCAGCTCCGTTCGGACCTAACAAGGCAAATAGCTCTCCTTGTTCCACTCGCAGATCGATTCCTCGAACGACCTCCATGCCGTTGTAAGATTTGCGAAGCTCCTTCGTTTCAATGGCGTAAGGCAAGTTTCACAACTCCTCCTCTTTCTATAAATACCGACCTACAGTATGCCATGCTGGCTTATTCTTAAAAATCGTCCAAATGATCACGGACCCAATCAGCAAGCGTGGCTGCCGGCCGCCCCGTGACCTGCTCTACCGTCGGCAATACCGTATAACCAATCTCGGGCGGATTTTTTCCCATTTGCACAAAAAATTCAATCGACTCCTCGTCATAGCCTTGCGCTCTCCATTTATCCCTCGCCTGTTCCTCGGTCAGTTCCACAAAGCGGATGTCCTTGCCTGTTACCTCGCTTATAATCCGAACCGCTTCTGTTCGCGAGTGGGCTTCCGGTCCCGTAAGGAAATATTCTTGGCCATGGTGACCTTCCTCAAGAAGTGCGGCGACGGCAACGCGCGCGATATCGGCTTCATGTATTCTCGCACTCAGCGCATGACCGAACGGCTCGCGGACGACCCCCTCTGTGCGGATCGACTCCTGCCAATCGACCAGAATATTTGCCATAAATTCGCCTGGCTTGAGCAAGGTCCATTCCATTCCGCTGTCTCGAAGGGCAGCTTCGACAGGACCTTCTTCATAGCCCACCAATACGGTTACCCGCTTTATGCCTGCCTTCTCGGCAAGCTCAATAATCCGCGGATCCGTCTGCAGGGTCCCGTATGCCTCATCACTGGAGATGATCAAATGCAGGGCCGTCACGCCTTGCATGGCGGGGATCAGGCTATCCGGGTCATTGAGATTCCCGGCAACCACCTGGACGCCCTCCGGCACTTTCGCTTGCTGCGGATTGCGTGAGATCGCTCTTACTTCTATACCTTGCTGAACAAGTTGCTGCACGATGTGCTTTCCAACGGTACCTGTAGCGCCTGTTACCAAAATCGTCATATGGAACTTCCTCCTTGAGCGTTGATTTAAGATTCATATTGTTGGATTGTTCATCATTCATAACGTTTACGTATTTCCTCCAGCTCCTGCAGCAGATCTTCTTTCAGTTCCGGCGGGGAGATAATCTCCACCTTGGAACCGTAGCTTAAGATCACCGAGATGGCATAAGCTTTGGTGTAAAAAACAGTTTGGACATCAAGAAGTCCTTCGCCGGAGATGAAGGCCTCCGGAAATTGCTCGGTCACCCGCGGTCCGGCGGAAGAATCGAAACGGAGATGAGCCTGTATACCCTGCACCGCCTCCTGATCCTCCCGCGCCAGGTTTCCTCTTGGGAGGAACGTGTCGTTGGATACTTCAAGACTGGATATGCGCGATACTCTGAAGATTCGTTTCGCCTGCTTTAACAAGCAGTAAGCCTCCAAATACCACACCCCTTGTTCCCAGTACAGCTGGAGCGGCTCCACTTGCCGCTCCGAGCAGCTGCCGGATGTGCTCGTATACTGAAGGGTCATCAGGTTCGAGCGTTCAATGGCATTTAGAATGGGCTGAACCCACGCCCGCTCATGTTCCGACGTGCTCATATCGAATAGGATTTGTTCATGACATCCTCCGTTCAACAGGGCAGGCTGCAAGGTTCCAAGCTTATTCATGATGGTGGTGTATCTCCCCTTCACAGTCCCTTCGATGCCCTTCAAAAGATTGTAGATCGTCAAAAAGTCATCAACGGAGAAGTGCTGCCTCGTCAGATAGAACCCGTTCATCAATTCAAAGCCGCCATCCGCACCGGGATAGGAAGCAACCGGAATGCCGGCCTGATTAATGAGGTCCACATCGCGGTAGATCGTACGAACCGAGACTTCATACCGGGCGGCAAGCGTCGTGGCTGTCACTCTTTTTTTGGTCAACAATTCCATCGTAATGCCTAGCAGCCTGTCGAGTTTCATCGTTAACACTCCTCGCGTTTCGTACTTTTTGACTTCTGAATCGAATGATAAATCATAAATCCTGACATCTAGTATGTCAGGATTAAATAACGTTCCTGATGGAATGGGGATTATTTTTTTATGAAAAGTAGTAGATGAGGTGGGATAACAAAAAAAGCTCCGTATTACGGAGCTTCCTGCATAGATTATATCATGTTCAAACTGTCTAACTACTACTGAAAGCATCGGCTGACGGTTAGCTTTTACCACTGCTATGTCGAGCTGTTGCGTATTACGCTTTCCATTCGACCCATTCGCCATCCTGCGGAATTTCCATTGGTGCACGCAGACCTTCCGCTGCCAGACGACCGGATAGCTCCTCTCTTGTCACAAGGCAGTGATTGATGGCTTCCATATGGACCGCAACCGCCTTTGTGTAGGGAGCATAACGCAGCAGTTCGATCACATCGTCCTCATCCATGATGATCGGATCTCCCGTGAGAAACCGGGCACCGCCGGCGTTGACCACCGTCATATCAGGCTTGTGGGCATCCAAAACTTCTTTCACTTCATCACACCAGATGGTATCGCCTGCTATATACAGAGTCGGCTGTCCTTCTGCTTTTAAAATAAAACCGGATACCTGCCCCATCATCTGACCGATCTCACCCGTGCCGTGATGACCGCCAGTTCGGATTATCGTAACCCCTTCATATTCCAGGGTTTCCTGGACTGCCGTCACCGACGTAAAGCCTTGCGATGCCAAGGTATCCTCATCTCCTGGTTGACACAGGATCGGCGTCGTCTTTGGCAGTGCATCCATAGCAGCTTGATCCCAGTGATCCGGGTGCAGGTGCGTGACCAGCACCACATCCGGACGGAGCTTGTCAGCCATGGAGAACGGCAGCGGCACAAGCGGATTCCGTCTGTCATTCGCAGTGTTAATGACCGGCGGGTTTGCCTTGGCATCGCTAAACATCGGATCGACCAGCAGTTCAAGATGGGCATACTGTATTCTTAACGTAGCATTACGTATAAGCTGAAGTTTCACTTTTATTTCCCCTTTGTTTCATTTAATATGGTTCTGAACCCATTATAGAGTACGCTAATATTCCCGCCTACAGCTTCATGAAAGAAATTAGAGGGACTCACTTTCATCGTGAAAGGAAATGACCATGCCAAGCGCTCATGAACTAGACGAAGTCGATCTTCGCATTTTACATCACCTGCTGGAGGATGCGAGTCTGTCTCACAAAGCCATCGGACAACAGGTACATTTGACAGGTCAAGCCGTCGGGGCCCGTGTTCGGAAGCTGCAGGATCTGGGAGTCATTGAAGGCTTTACGCTGCGCTGGAATCCGGACAAAATCGGTCTGACGGTTCATGCGTTTATTACCATGTTTATGGTGTTAAACACGGCTCATTCCGCCTTTGTCTCCTTTGTTCAGTCACATGACATGGTCGCCGAAACCCATCGCGTCAGTGGTGAAGGCTGTTATTGGTTAAGAGTACGGGCCAGCTCACCCAAAGAATTGAATGATTTTCTGGAAGAGCTTCTGAAGTACGGCAATTATAAAGTCAGCCTGTCCATTGATCAGGTGAAATAAAAAAGAAGAAGCCGCGGATCCACGAGATCGGCGGTTTCTTCTTGGTATCTATTGTGAATTTTTCATATGATGTATTTTTAATATGATTTCATTTATTTCACCGCGTTTTCTTCCGCCATCAATTCCCGCGCATATTCGTTCAAATTGATGGATTGGCCGTGATTCAGCCTCGATTTCTCTGCCGCGAACGCAATCAGATGGCTCCGCACGGAGGCACTGGCCGACGTCAGGCTCTCCTGCCCGTTATAGCTCCGAACCTCCTTCAGGAAGCTGGCCACAATTCCGCTGTCGCCCCCGCCATGTCCGCTGGACTGCGAAGGAATCGTAATCTCTGTTTTCTGTCCAGTCAGGAAATCGTAAACCGTAATCTTGCCTTCCTCACCACGAAGCTCGCCGCGGGTGCCCATGATCTGAATTCTGCGCTCCTGTTCATACGTGAATCCGCACATGCTGAACATCGCGGTGGCACCGCCCTCAAACTCCATGTTGACGACCTGATGATCGACCACATTGTTATCGCTCCGATATACGCAGCGGCCATAGTCCGTATCGCGAAGCCCTTGAATGATGTTCGGCTTGGTCAGCTCCTGGGTGAAATGCCCCGCCCATCCCTTGTACTGATCGCTCAAGTAAAACCGGGGTGCCGAATATGGACAGGTTGGTTCTACCTGGCAATCGAGGCAGCGGTCGGCCGAACCTTCGGGGGCCTGCTCCTCCCGGAAATGCATCAGGGAGCCAAACGAAGTAACCTGCGTACACGGCCGGTCCATCAGCCACGACAGCACATCCATATCATGGCAGGATTTGGCCAATATCATCGGGCTGGCCTTGTCGGAGTTATTCCAGTTCCCCCGCACAAAGCTGTGCGCGATATGCCAGTATCCCACATTCTCGTTCAGCTGGATCGAAGCCACCTCACCGATGGTCCCCTCCTGAATCACGCGTTTGATGGTACTCCAAAAAGGGGTATATCTCAGAACATGGCATATGGTCAGCAGCCGGTTGTTGCGAATGGCCGCCTGCTCCATCTCAAGACACTCCTTCGGTTCCGGAGACATCGGTTTCTCCAGAAGCACGTGATACTGTTTCTCCAGTGCTTGCATGGTTGGACCATAGTGCATGCGATCCTGTGTACAGATGACGGCGATATCGGCAAGGCAGGGCTCCGCCAGCAGCGGCTCCCAGGATTCATAACACCGTTCCGGCGGAATTCCATGCTTCTCGGCAAAACGGATTCGCCGCGCCGGATCGGCCTCGGCCACGGCCACGAAGGTCAGCTCATGCGGATAATCCAGGGCATAGGGGGCATAACCTCCGGCGCCGCGCGCGCCTGCCCCGATCAATATGGCTTTCATTTGTGTCATATCGTGTCGCTCCTTTTTATGTTTAGGTACTCTCTATTCGGCGTAACGATCTGCCGCGGACTGGTAAATGGCCAGATAGCGGTCCACTCCCATTTTTTGCAGGGTGGCTACATACTCGTCCCAGTTATCAAAGGACTCGTTGCCGGCAATAAATTTATCCCTCATCTCATCCACGTACGTGTTAATGTCGGTCTGAATGCCGGTAAGCTCGGACTGTTCCTCGGCCGTAAAATTAAACGGCGGCCAGACTTTGTCTTGAGGGATGACATACGGCTCCGCTTTTTTCGCGTTCTCCACAGAAGTCGGCAGGCCTTCCGCTCCTTTAAAATACTTCTGCGTTACAAAACCTGGGTAGTATCCGCCAGGCCAAATCAGGTACTGCCCTACCGCCTGGTCCAGATTAAGTCCTTCCGGGTTATTCTTAATATCGTCCACATAATCCACATTGCCGTCTGCATCTTCCGTATACGTTTCATCTTCCCAGCCCATGAAGAACATGCGGATGCCTTCGTCGCTGTAGAAGTAATCCATCCAGCGGATCAGCGCGGCCGGATTCTTCGCTTTGTCTGTCAGGACAAACATCCCGATATTGCCCAGGGGTGAGCCCGTAGCGCTGAACATCTGATCGCCGTGCGGTCCCTTCAATACGGGAAGCCCCACATAACCCTTCTGGTTATAAATGGCGACCGGGTCCACGTTATCTACTACCCCGAGGAGCCCTTCCATTCCCTTCGCGTCCACTTCCGTGCTCTGAACGGACATGATGTCCTGCTCCAGCAGGCCGTCCTTATACAGCTTGTTCACGAACTGAAGCAGTTCTTTGTACCTCGGATCAGACGGAATAAAACAGACCTTTCCGCTCTCTGGATCGGTATCGAAGTTAATGTTGGAAGTCCCGTTATAATTCAGGCCAAATGAACCGCGCAAGTAGTTTACGATGCCGGCCGTTTTGACGCCACCCCAGGCGTATTCATCCTTCTGGCCGTTTCCGTTCGGATCCTCCTCCTTGAATGCCTTCAGCATGTTGTAGAATTCATCCAGCGTCTGCGGCTCGGCAATCCCAAGCTTTGTGAGCCACTCCGAATTCACCCAAGGCGTTCCGTACAACACGGAACGAAACTCCGGATCATACAGCGTCGGCAGCCCGTAAATGTTGCCATCCGGCATCGTGATCCCCTTCTCGATCACCGGGTACTTCTCCATCAACGCCTTGAAATTCGGCGCGTATTGATCGATCAGATCATTCAGCGGGATAAAAGCTCCCTGCTTGCCGTATTTCAGCAAGTCCGCCCTTGGGAAGGCGGAGGCGTAAAACATTTCCGGATAATCGCCGCCGGCGAGTAGCAGGTTCCGCTTTTCCGCCAAATTGTCTTTTTGCACCGTGTCCCACTTGACCTGGATATTCGTCGTTTTCTCATATTCCTGCCACAGCTTGATGCTGTTCCAGTCCGCGTTGGCAAAGAACTTTCCGGCAAAACCGGTCACCGTTATCTTGTCACTGACAATCGGAAACCCGGTCTCATTAATCGCTGATTTCCCTTCACCCGCGGAGTCCGATTCAGCCGTTCCTCCCGTGCCTTTTGAACTGCAGCCCACCGCCAGCGATACCGACAACATGCAGGTCAATAGAAGACTTCCCCATTGCTTCAGCTTCATCCGTAATCCTCCCCTTTTCATGTTCCATCCATATATCCATGCAAGGAATTATCCTTTGATGGCCCCAATCATCACGCCTTTGACAAAATACCGCTGCAGGAACGGATAGAGCGCCAGCACCGGAAGATTAGCCACGACCAGCACCGCGTATTTAATGCCTTCCACTTCCCTTTGCTGCTTAATCGCCGATTCGGTCGACATTTTGACCATGTCGTTCGTTTGTCCCTGAATCAGAATTTCGCGCAGGATGAGCTGCAGCGGAAATTTATCTTTATCCGATAAATACAGAAGTGCATTGAAGAACGCATTCCAATGACCGACCGCATAGAACAAAATAGTCACCGCGATAATCGGCATGGACAGCGGCAGTATAATCCGGGTCAAAATTTTAATATTCGAGCAGCCATCGATCGTCGCCGCCTCCTGCAGCTCACCGGGTATGGACTGCTGAAAGAAGGTGCGCATAATGATGATGTTCCAGATGGATACCGCATTCGGGATAATCATGACCCAGAGCGTGTTCAGCATGCCGAGGTTCTTGATCAGCAAATACGTCGGAATGAGTCCTCCGCTGAAAAACATCGTGAAGACCAGCAGCGCCATGATCGCATTTCGCCCGACAAAATCCTTCCGGGACAGCGGATAGGCCGCAAGGATGGTCATCGTGAGATTAATGAATGTGCCCAGCGATGTATACACCAGCGTGTTGGTAAAACCGCTAATAATATCCTTGTTCTGAAATATTTTCACATAGGAATTCAAGTTGACTCCCTTGGGCCACAGCAGCATCTCGCCCCGTAGAACCGCCTGTGGGTCGCTAAACGATGCGCTAAGCACAAAGACCAGCGGGTACATGACAATGATGGTGACCAGGATCAGAATCGTATAGTTGATAACATTAAAAATGCGGTCCCCTCTGGTTTCAATTTGCATGCTTCTTTTACTCCCCTCTTTACCAAAGACTGGTCTCGCTCACGCGCTTCGAAATAAAGTTCACGACAACCAGCAGGACAAAATTGATGACGGAATTAAACAATCCGATGGCCGCGGAGAAACTGTACTCGGCATTCTGAATCCCCATTCGGTAGACATAGGTGGCAATAATGTCGGAGCTCTCCATGTTCAGGTTGTTTTGCATCAGGAGCACCTTCTCGAACCCGATACCCATAATGCTGCCCATGTTCAGGATCAAGAGGATGATGATCGTTGGCATAATGCCTGGGATGTTAATATGCCATATGCGCTGAAGCCTGGTCGCACCATCAACACGCGCAGCTTCATGCAGCTGGTTGTCAATGCCGGCAAGGGCAGCCAAATAGATAATGGAGCTCCAGCCCATGGTCTGCCATACATCCGACAGAACGTACAGGGATTTGAACCAGGAGGGCTCCGTCATGAAATTGATCGGCTGACCGCCGAACATTTCAATAAAATGATTGATGATGCCGTAACGGGGCGACAGGAAAATCATCATCATCCCGACAACGACCACGGTAGACAGAAAGTGAGGAGCATACGTGATGGTCTGCACGAATTTCTTGAAACGTTCAGCCCGAACCTCGTTCATGAGCAAAGCCAGAATGATCGGGATCGGAAAACCGACCGCAAGGCTGTATAAACCGATGCCCAGCGTATTCTTGATCAGGCGCCAGAAATAATAACTGTTGAAAAAGCGATCGAAGTGCTCAAAGCCGACCCATGGACTGCCCCATATTCCTTGCGTTGCTATAAAGTCCTTAAAGGCGATCTGGATGCCGTACATCGGAACATACTGGAACAGAATGTAATAGGCGATGACCGGTGAAATCAGGGCATAAAGCTGCCAATTGCGTAAGATACGATTCCACAGTAAGCGCTTACGTTTTGTTTCGGGTACCGCGTTTGCTGCGGGCTGCAGGGCCGTATTAGCCAATGAGCATCACCTCGTATGTATGGGATTGGGTTAACCTCGTTTCACTAGCAAAGCAATCTTGACATGCCAACAATGCGTGGGGTATCCACTCATTCAGCGAATTAGTTCCTTCCCATGAATGAAGTGTGAAACATACTCGTTTATGATTTTCCTCCTTTTCTCTGCAATTCGTCATATGACTAAGCTACCACCACCTCAAGCTATCTGTTGGCCAATACCTTTTTGGAGCGCACTATATGTTAGATATAGTAACGCAATATTATTTTATAAATAAAACCCGAACAAGTCAGGTGTTATTTCATTTCTTGGATTTATTTTGGATGTTTATTTGGCTAATTCCGGATTAAATTTGGATACATATTGGTATATGAAAGGCATAACGCTGAGCATGCGTAGGGCCTGATCCATTAATAAGAGGAATTCTTTACCTTCATAATCTCTTTATATCAAAGTAATGAAAGCGCAAACAAAAACAAGGTGGAAATATGCGAAGTGTGGTTCATTTCGAATTCCAAAATCGGAAAATTCATTCCAAACACATCATTGATTTTCACTCATAATAATATAGCAATATGGCATTGTCAAACACTTTTTTGGATTTTTTTGGCGCAACAACCCCAACAATTAGGTGAAATCCGTAAAAAAACAGCTGTCGGATTTCATGCCGACAGCTGTTCGATGATCCTTTTTTCGTCTACCTATGTCAACTAATCATACATACTGAGTCAGTTAGTTTCGTTCTCTGGTGAAACTAGAGGACTCCCGAACAATCAATGAGCATGGCAGTAATATTTTGGTTGCCACCTTGAAATGTCCGTCCAAATAATCCACGATGGATTTGGCGGCCACCCTGCCGATCTCGTATTTGGGCACGGAAACCGAGGTTAACGGAGGCGTTGTATATTGGGCTACATCAATGTTATCCATCCCCACGATCGCGATATCTTCCGGTATGCGACCTTGATTCTCGACAACGGCACGCATGGCCGGAATGGCAAGCATGTCGCTGGCACAAAAAACAGCCGTTGGCCATTGCTCTTTAGGAAGCCCCCCCAATAGATCGGACATCTTGCTGAAGCTCCGATCCACATTCCATCCGGTATTCATCAGCCACTCCTCGCGCACTTCCAGGTTGGCTTCCAGCATAGCGAATTTATATCCGACATACCGTTCTTCGCTCTCCATCTGCTTGGAATACGCAGGTCCCCCGATATAGGCGATTCGCGTGTGCCCCTGGTCAATTAGGTGGCGTACGGCTGCCCTCGCTGATAAAATCCGGTCACAGTCTACAACGGGCACGGTCAGCTGCTCATCATTCAAACTCACGCCCATGATGGCAACCCCGGCCTGCTGTATCAGTTCAAACAGCTCCTTGTCGTACCAACTGACGGCTACAATCCCCTGGGCTCCTGTCTCCCTAAGCATGAGGCGTATTTTGTCGGCATCGCCGATTTCCTCGCATGTACGAACGATCGCCGGGGACTGTCCGAGTTCCTCCATTTTTTTATGGAAACCGGCAAGAACCGTTGAGAAATACGGGTGGTCGTCCATCAGGTTTTGGGGAACGACGCAGACAACCCGCTTATCGGCCTTGCCGTTATCATGTACGCTTTTGGATGACTCAGGCAGTTTATATCCAAGATCAAGCGCCGCTTGCCGGATTTTCTGCTTGGTATCCTCGCTGACCGGACGATTTGCATCATTGCTGATGGCCCGCGAAACCGTAGATATGGATACCCCGACTCGTTCGGCGATATCTTTAAGCTTAGCCAATCGCATCTCCTCCTTCGCAAAATTTGGAACCAAATTTTCCGCCATCCATTGATCATAGCATAAACTTTCTCGTTTTGGGGCGTCAAATTGATGTCCCTTTCATCTCTGGAGAAGGGGGGATGTCTTACAGATTCTTTCGTTTTCCGACATTGTTTGAAGATGCTGCATATCAGGCGCCGTTACAGCATAGCTGTCACCAGCGGTTACTCACATTAAGCTTCCAATGGCACGCGCCCCGTGCTCTCCCGCTTTCCTAATCGGAAAAGTACAACCGACACTACTATGGCTATGGCAACGCCCCCGGCACCGATCCAGGTGATGGACGATAAGGACCATTGCTCCACGGCAACTCCTCCGATGCCTGCGCCAGCAGCCATCGAGAGCTGCATCACGGATTGGTTCAGGCCTAGCATAACCCCGGATGAATCCGGCTCCAGCTGGACGAGGTTATACTGCTGCGTCGGACCCGAAGACCAGGCGGATAAGGACCATATAACAAGAATCGCAAACACGAGGATGACAGATACGGATGCATGGGTAAAATTCAGAACGATTAACGCAAGAATATGCAGTATCATGCCACCGGTTAATGTGAGCGGTACCCCCCATCGATCCGTACTGAATCCACCGAACTTGGAGCCAATGAGACTGGCAATGCCAAAGGCAAACAGTGCTGCACTAATCAGACCTTCGTTCAGGCCGCTGACTTGAAGAAGGTACGGAGACAGGTACGTATAGGCAATGGAGTACCCGCCCAGCCAGAAGAACGTGATCGCCAAACCGAGTGCGACTTTTGTCTTTTTGAGCAGCGCAAATTGCTGAAGCAGCGGCACGGGAGCATCTCCTTTTGTTTTCGGAATCGCCTTATGCAGCACGATCATGGAAACAACCCCTAGAATGGCAATGAAACCAAATACGGATTTCCATCCGAAAACAGCAGCTACGACACGACCGAGGGGGACGCCAATGATCAGGGAAGCTGTGAAGCCCATGACAACCGTAGCGATTGAACTCGCCTGTTTACCCGGAGGCGCGATTTTGGCGGCAATCCCGAGTGCCGTTACGACTACCATCCCTGCGCCCATCGCCATAATAACGCGCGCAATCACAAACGGAATATACCCCGGAAGGGCAAATGACAATAGATTCGCTATCACAAAAATACCCAATGAATAAACCAACAGCTTCCGTCTCTCCACTCTAGCGGTCAGCGCCATAAGAATAGGGGTCAAGATCGCATATACCAAAGAGAAAATCGTGATCAGCTGGCCAGCAGCGGTTATCGTAATTCCTAACGAATCTGCAATTTTATCCAAAACTCCCGATATAATATACTCTGATGTTCCCACTAAAAAACTAACGATAGCCAAAAAATAAATCTTCCAAGCACCTGTCATGATATTAATTCCACTCCCTCTATAGTATTTATATATCACGAATTGTCGATATGTTAAACCAATAAAAATACATATCGCAATATGTAGATATATAGTATGGAGCAAGACTGAATATTCCTTATTTCTTAAGGAATCATTCAGCACCTGCTCTATATCTCCTGCTTCAAATACTCTCCGATTTCCTGGATAACTTCTTCATCCCGCTTATAATACGTGAATTTTCCAAGCCGCTCCGTCTTGATCAAACCTGCCCGATGCAGAATCGATAAATATTGCGATGCGGTGGACTGCGTCATATTCAGTTTCTCGGTCACCTGGCTTACGCATACCCCGACTTTCCTCATATCAATCCCTTCGTGGGGTGTAAAATGTTGTTCCGGTTCCTTGAGCCACTGCAATATTTCAAGCCGCGATTCATTCGACAACGCTTTAAAAACTTCGATTGGTTTCATACGTATCATTATATCGGGAATTATCGATGTGTCAACCTGTTTCCCTCAAATACCTCCCGAACGAATGCCATAGCGTCTCATAGCACTCGCGTAGAACCATTCATGTGCCGTATGCAGCGCCGTCTCTTCGTCGATCCAGCCAGATAGGATCCGTTCCCACAGAAACTCGGCAGCCAGCTTCTTCACAAGCAAAATCTTGCCGTAACTCCATTCCATGCAGCGGGCATCGGAAACGATAATCGAGCTCTTGCTTGCCGGGAGTGCCTCCAGACGGTACTGCATGCTGTCCCGGTAGGTGCTCGCCCGGAAGTTGAACCACCACATGCCGCCGACATGAACGTTCGGGAAATTCCAGGCTGCCTGTACAGCATCAAGATTGCTCAGCTCCGATGCAAGCACAAGCTCAAATTCACAACGATACGACTCAAACAAAGCAGTCAGCTTTAGAATCCGCTCTGTATCGTTGGCCGGGAACGCCGTACCGCACCACGACCTCTCTACTCCCAGAAACAGCTGAACGAGCAGGCCGTTCCGCTCCGCAGCACCACATATGACGTGCAGCAGCTCCATCAGAATGTCGTCACGCCCGCTTGCCGGCCCAATCTCCTTACGGATGTGCGAACTCGATTCATACCGCGGCAGCGTTGTCATGATGCCCGGGAGGCCAGCTTCGCGAAATCTGCCGAGCAGCAGGTCAATCTCGCCTCCCACATCCAGAAAAGTCCTGGCCGGATCATTAGATTGCACGATGCGGTCAACCCAGGGACCCAGCACGCCATCAATCCTGTGGATCAATACGGCATCATCCCGCATGCCTTGAAACGTTGCATGTTCCGGATGATTCACGACAAACCGGCGGATGTTCATCCGGTCTGCCGTTTGTTGTGCCCAGCCCTCTTCGGCGGACGCTTGCCGTACGCGAGCCATAGCTTCCCGCACCGAATGTTCATCTTTGATGGTAACTTCGTATAATTCACGCATAATGGAGGTGAATACCCAGTTCATCAGCGTGCTTCTCGTTGATTGATAGGCTTTTAGAAAAGCAGCAATTCGCTCCGCCTCCGGCAATTTATCCGCTTCATCCGGGTAGCCACCGGCTTGCAGCTCTCGGTAGAACCAGAAGTAATGGGCGATCTCCCAAAAGTCCCTTGCGCCAAGCCGGTCACCGATAAGATGGGTATGGGTATCGAAGACCGGCAGCCCCATGATTTGCTCGAAGAATACAGCTTGTTTGCCGCTCATATCATGCAAGCTCATGTGAACATCTCCTTCTCTTCATGAATCGGTTATTTCCGGTTTTCCGAGATGACAACGCCCTTCTCTTCGTTGTAGCGGTCTGTGGCTTCCTTAATAATCTCAAGGCCACCCTTCTTCTTATATTCCTCAATCACTTTCGGCCAATCCGAGATCGGCTCTCTGCCATAAATCATCTTGATCATATGATCGAGAACCAGCTTCGGCCCCACGTCATCGCCTTGCGGTGCGGTATCCGGATATTTGGAATACGCGTCCAATGCCGGGGAGAAGCGGATCGACCCCAGCCCTTCCTTGAAGACCACCGTATCCATGAACTTGATCATGTCCTGCCCGTCCTCGGTCAACTCTTCCTTTGCCTTGTTGTACACCATATCGTGGACGAACCAGAACATGCTGCGGAAACCGTCTTCATCCATGGCTTCAGGCGTGGATGGAGGCGTGAACTTGATTGCGCCGTTCTCCCGTGTGTAAGTTTCACCTTCAATGCCGAACGAGAAATATGTCTCCGCCTCCGGCGTCAGCATCCAGTCAAAAAACTTGATAATGCCGATGGCTTTCTCCTCTGAGACCTTGCTATTAATATAGTAAGACGTATTAATGCTTGAATACAGAAGATGGCCTCCGGTGTTCTCCGGACCGCGCGGCGATGCAATGATATCAACCTTGGCGTCTGGTACGGCATTTTTCAGCTTGCCGCGGAAGCCTGCCAGAAGCTGGGCGTTGGCGGACCACATGCCGGATTTACCGCTCTCAATGTTTTTTCCATAGTCACTGGAGGTCAGGGTCGCAAAATCTTTGGGAATCAGACCTTCATCGTACATGGTCTTATAGGTCTCCAGTGCCTTCGTCATATTTTCCACGTCAAAGAACTTGGGAACAACCTCCCCGTTCTGCAGTTCGTACTGGGATGGCAGCACATCGAACGCCCCCAGAATCGTGTCGGCATATTTAAAGTTCTCCCGCATTTGATACGGGAACTCAACGCCTTCCTTCTTCATCGCACGCATTACGTCCAGAAATTCATCCACCGTTTTTGGTGCCGGGAGCTCTGTCTTTTCCAGCAGATCGGTCCGGATATACAGCCCTCTCCGGGACGGGTTGGACAGCCATGCCGGTATTCCGTAAATTTTGCCGTCATAGCTTGTCTCCTGCCAGGCTTCCTTCGGCACGCTCTTCATCAAATTCGGAGCATGCTCCTTCAGCAAGTCGTCAAGCGGCATAAATACGCCTGCTTCTACGGAACCGGACATCCCCTTGCTTGTAGCCCCTCCCACGTTCTGAACAACATCAGGAATATCATTAGAGGCAAACATTAAAGTCATTTTGCTATCGAAGTCCTTCAGTGGAAGCATCGTCAGTTCAATATCCGTGTTGGTCAGCTTCTCAAGCTCCTTCACCCATCTCTCTTCATTTACATCCTTCGAACGCTCGACATGTTTGTTTCCGCTGGTTGCCATGGACATCGTGAAGGACAGCTTGCCATCAGCGGCAGCGCTTGATGAACCGGAGGTTCCACCATCCGCTTCCTTGGCACCATTACAGCCGACCGCCGTTAAGGCGATTAGCGCGCTCATCAAAACCAAACTCCATTTTCTTCTCATGCATATCGCTCCCTTCCATATTTCTTACAGATTGTTTACCTTTGTCGCTTCTGCACAACGGCTCGGATTTCGAGCTGCCCATCTCCTTATGAAACCGGATATCCCTTTCCCCCTTGTGCGTATCACCTCAAAACCTAAAGCGCTTTCATAATAACATCCAACTCCGGAATATTAACATGTACTTTCTTCTGATCGCATGTGTTTTCCTATGCTGGTGGCGCAAGCAGACCGGGATGCCGATAACCGTTTCATGGTCACACCTCGTCAAACGCACAAAAAAACGGCATTTCTGCCGTTTTGATTTGCAAAGCTTATTTTACATGATCATGAATCCAGTTCAGCAGCGGTTCTTCCGCAGGCTGCCAGCCGAGTAAATTCCGGGCGTGAACGGCACGCACGCGGCTGTTCGAGGCAATCGCGAACCTCGCCCAGTCTCCAAGCTCAGCCATCGCATCCTCAGCCGGCCAAGACATCGTTTTTCCGCCGAAACCAAGAGCCTTGCTGACGGATCTTGCGATATCCCCATAGGATTCCTCGCCGTTCTCCGCAAAAAAATAGGAAGCGGACGGCGCTTTCGTAAGAGCCAGCAGGTACAGCCGTGCCAAATCCTTGATATGGACGTTGGACCAACGGTTGACCCCTCTGCCCACATGAATGCCGGCTGCCATTTCACGCGACTTCCGAATAATCTGCGGCAATTGATCGCTCTCTGTAGGCAAACCAAGCGCGTCCCCATATATCATGGAAGGCACGATCACGACGCTTCGGACCCCGTCGTCGATTCCGGCTCTACGCACACGGTTATTGATCGCCACGCGTTCTTCCCGGATATCCATCGGCGTGAATGGCGTCTCTTCATCGTAAATCCGTTCACTGACGGAATCTCCCCTGGCGTCATCGCCGACGACACTGGAGCCCGACGTATGCAGGAATGGTTTTCCGCTGCCGCGTAAAGCTTCAATGAATGTTTCCACCGCCAGACGATGATCCGAGTCCGCCGTGTGAATAACCGCATCGCTCATTTGCGCGTATTGGGTTAGCGTCTCCGTATCCTCCAATGTCCCGAGTACGGGCGTTATGCCCAGCTCCTGAAGAGCATCTATTTTATCTCGATTGCGTACCAAGCCGTACACCGTATGACCTGCATCAAGCAGAACTTTCGCAACGGAGCCTCCTATATAACCGGTAGCACCTGTAACAAAGACTTTCATGTTGTGAACTCCTCCTGTTTTCAGACTTTAGGTTGCCCTCTCATTCTAACGGCAGCCCTATCTATAAAACAAATCATGAAATTATCGCGTATTTATAAATATTATTATATATAATCCCGAATTGTGGAGATGGCTTCTTGAATTTGAGGCAGATGCTTATGTTTGGCTTGATAAGCAAAAAACAACTCATTGGTCACTTTGCATTCTTCGCATATGACTTTCGATTTACCCTTGTCTGCCGAATCGCCTAACAGATAGGTCGCCACAACGCTTAACCCCATACTTTGCTCAACCGCCCTCAAAATCATATGTAAATTCGGAATGATATGCTTCGGTCTAATTAATGGCCTCTTCTTAAAGTGCTCTCGCCAAATCCTTCGTATGATGGGCAATTCCAAGCCATAGCTGATCCAGCTCTGGGAGGATAGCCACCGCTCCTTCTGCTGAACCCCCGTAAATACAGGTACGTCGTAATCCCCGGGAGCAACGATAACAAATTCTTCTTCCATAAACTTCACATACTCGATTCCCGGTGTTTGATACTTCTTGGACGTAATGACAATATCGAGCTTATCTTCCTTTAATAGCTCCAGCAGCTCATCCGCGGTCCCAAAATGGGAGAGCGTACATGTGCTGAACGTTTCAAGCCGGGGCAGGATTTTCTCACTAAAAAATTCATGCGCCGCTCCGATCTTAATGACCGTAAGCGAGGGAAGGGAAGCCGATTTAAATTGCATCGTCGTTTCTTCAAGTGACTCGATCAGAGGAGCCAATTGCGAGTACAGCTCCTTCCCTCGTTCGGTTGGCACCATTTTTCGGGTCGTGCGAATAAACAGCGCTTCTCCCACCTCGGCTTCCAAGGCAGCGAGATGCTGACTCATCGCCGGCTGGGTCATGATCCGGGTCTTCGCCGCTTCGGAAACGGAATTATGCTTATAAATCGTGCAAAAGCTTCTGTACCACTCAAAATCGACCATCAATGAAGCACCTCCTGTCAAATATCAATCGAAAGGTCCCCTGTTGTTCTTACATTTCAATTTCTTAATACTAACATTCATTCCCTGATGCTGAGATCTTATTTCCTAATGTACTATAAAAGAGATGATGCTTGAATGTTTAGCAAAAAAAGAACCGACTCCTCCAGAATACGAGTCGGTTCTTTCGTTCAGGAAGATTTGGCAATCGCCGTTTTTCTCTCCTTGCCTCTAATGCCAGGCAGCAAGGAAAGCAAGCCCACGACAGCCAAGAGCGCTCCAACCCACAGAGGCGATGCCAAGCCAAAACCGGCATCTATGGTCATTCCACCCATAGAGGAGCCGACAACAACCCCCAAGCTGATAACAGAACCATGAACCGTCGTTACAAGTGACCCCGTATCGGCGACTCTTATAACCCGGGTAGCCATCGCCGGGTTCATGGGCACACCCACCAGACCAACAAGCGCAACAGCGATCATGGCAATGACCGGGCTGTGAACGAACAGTCCAAATACCACCAAAGCAGCGGCTAAGGTAATCAGCCCTATCGTGAGAATCGGCATCATATAATGATCCGCCAGCCTGCCGGTGACCATGTTGCCAAGCACCGTCGCCAAGCCGTAAACGCCAAGCAGGATCGGAACCGCCTGAGAGCCAAAGCCGGCAAGATCGGTTAAGATCGGCGAGAAATAACTGAATGCGGCAAAGGTAGCTCCGATAATCAGCATGCTTGTGGCATATGCAGCCCACAGCCGGCGATTCTTAAAGGCAGCCAGCTCTTGCCGGATGCCAGCCTTCTCCGGCTTCGGCAGGGATGGAATCGTAAACAGGCCTACCAGTCCTGAAACAAGCAGCAGGACCACCACGGCCCAGAAGCTGGCACGCCAGCCCAGCAGCTGCTCGATCCACATCGCCAGCGGAACTCCGATTGCGGTAGCAACCATCAATCCGCCGATAACGATAGAGCTTGCGCGTCCCCGTGACTCCGGATCAACAAGGCTGAAGGAGATAGCGAGCGATACACCGAACGCGGCAGCGGAGGAAAGCCCTGTAATGATCCGCGCTGCCAACATGACTTCGTAATTCGGGGCTATGGCGCCTAAAGTCTGTCCCATTAGGAAGATAACGGACACGGTCATGAAGGCTTGTTTGGGCCTCACTTTCAACAGCCCTATCGTCAGCAGCGGCCCTCCTACGATCATCCCGACCGCATATGCTGTAATGAGATATCCGATGGCGGCAATCGAAACGTTGAATTCCGCTGCAAGCGAAGGCATAATGCCAGCCACCATAAATTCGGAGGTGGTCATTGAGAAGATCATTAGGCCTAATACATAAATGGAAAAAGGCAATGGGAACAGCTCCTATCATAATTATTCAATAGTTTTGTAACTTTCGGTACAAAAATAAGCGCATCAAGTCCAACCACACTATAAACCGCACTATAGCTGGATTACACTTTCACATAAAAATCAACTTCTTTACTATTCAGTACAAAAATATTCAAAAAAACACGCCTCTCTAAATTACTACATTTCGTAATGTACCATTTCGTCGTTGCAACAACGTGCCCTCCATACTCTTCTCATGGTGTTGGCTGCTCCTTTCCTAAGGCTTTCAGCTCATTATATATATTTTGTAACGATCGGTCAATAAGTGTTATTCATTCCACAGAATTGTCCTTTACGACAGCCAAAATACCCCGCTTCTACATTAGAAATAGACGTGGGGTATTTAGCTCCGCAACAGCTTTACGTTGCCTTAATGACTTGCCCATTAGTGAACGTACCGAGCTTCCTTAGCTTATCAAATCAACCATCAACGATCCCAATGACGGCATTAATTATAGTTCTCTCGCCGGCTCTTGCACCTGCATATCGTGGCTGGTATCAAGCAATACCGCATTAATTCCGTTAAGAAAAGCCAACGCGCTTGCCTTAATAATATCCGTATCCATTGCGCGCCCGGAATAGATTTTGCCCTGATATTCGATTCGAATGTTTACCCGGCCGATGGCTTCTTTTCCTCTGGACAGACTGTTGATTTTGTAATCCTTTAACTGTACGTCCAAACCAACCAACGCTTTCATGGCGCTGTACAGCGCATCGATCGGGCCATCCCCTACCATGCTGTCCCTGAACGTCTCGCTGCCTTTTTTCAGCTTCACGGTTGCCGTCGGATACAGATCATTGGTCACGACCTGGAACGAATCCAGCTCATACAGATGACTGCTGACTTCTTCATGGGTACGATGCTGGGTCACCAGATAAAAAACGTCATGATCATATACTTCCTTCTTAGCATCGGCAAGCTGAAGGAATTTCTCAAACAGCGCTTCAAAATCTTCGCCTTCCCCTGTCTCGAAGCCAAGCTTCTCCACCGCATTCTTGAACGCATGTCTCCCGGATCGCGCTGTCAGGATCAGCTCCATGCTGTCAGCGCCAACTTCCTCCGGCGACATAATTTCGTAAACCTGTTTATCCTTAAGCAATCCATCCTGATGGATGCCGGAAGAGTGCGCGAAGGCATTCTCACCCGTAATCGCCTTATTCACCTGCACATCCAGGCCCGTCAAATGCGTCAACAGCCTGGAGGTTCTAATCAGCTCCTTGAGCCGGATATTGGTGGAGGCCTTAAAGTGATTCTCCCGGACTTTGAGTCCCATGACCACTTCTTCAAGCGACGTATTGCCTGCGCGCTCCCCTAAACCATTGATCGTGCATTCTACTTTTTGGGCGCCGTTTCTCACTGCGCTGAGCGTATTCGCCGTAGCAAGCCCGAGATCGTTATGGCAGTGAACGCTGAGAATAACCTGGTCGTTCAGATTCTTCAGGCGCTCGTTGATTTTGCGGATCAATTCGCCAAATTCATCCGGAACGGCATAACCGACCGTATCCGGTACGTTAATCATCGTTGCTCCGGCCTTCACGACGGCTTCGATCGTTGTCCACAGATATTCAAAATCGGACCTGGATGCGTCCTCGGTCGAATACTGTACATGAGGCAGCAGCGTTTTGGCGTACTTCACCGCATCAACACCCATCTGAAGCACCGCATCCTTGGAGCGGTTGAATTTCTTCTCCACATGAATGTTCGAGGTGCCGAGCACGATATGAATCAGCGGATTTTGCGCAAGCTTAATGCTTTCATATACGGCGTCGATATCGCCCTTCACCGCGCGTGCAAGTGCGGTGATCGAGACACTATCGCCTACGGATCGGGCGATTTCCTGAACCGCTTGGAAATCCCCTGCCGAAGACGCGGGAAAACCCGCCTCGATAATATCGACGTTCAGCCGCTTTAGCTGCTGTGCAAACTCGATCTTTTGCTGTACGTTCAGTTTGGCGCCCGGAACCTGCTCTCCGTCACGCAAGGTTGTGTCCAATACGATAATGTTGCGTTCCATTTGATATTCCTCCTCGATAATCGATCATTCATTTTCGTTTATTTATATCAAGCGGGGTTGGTTAAACCCGGAATTTAACCAACAAAAAACCCCGCCTCTACGTATAGAGGCGGGGTTGAACCCGCGGTACCACTCTAATTCATTTTTATGCAAAATGATCTTCTTCGATGGCCATCACCATCTATCCCTATAACGGTGGAACTCCGGCTAACCCTACATGATCAGGCAGCTGTTCATAGACGAGTTCAAAGGGAACGACATTACCGTTTCACACCTGCCAACGGCTCTCTGAAAAGTCATTTCGCTTTTACTATTTCTAATCAAAACATTTCGATATGAATTTTGATAACTATCTTAAGGAAAGAGGAGGGTTTTGTCAACCCTTTATCTTCCAAAAGCAAAAGAACGCATGGTTTACAGCAATCCGGACTTCTTCACATTCGCCAGGAAATCATGGAATTCCGGAATATTCAGCTGCTGCGCTGCATCGGACAACGCCGTAGCCGGATCGGGATGAACTTCTACCATCACGCCGTCTGCTCCTGCAGCGAGAGCCGCTCTGGCACAAGGGGCCAGGATGTCCTTACGGCCTGTGGAATGGGTCACGTCCACCAGTACCGGAAGATGTGTTTCTTGTTTCAGAATCGGCACCGCCGAGATGTCCAAGGTGTTTCTCGTCGCCTTCTCGTACGTCCGAATGCCGCGTTCAATCAGCATCACCTGTGTATTGCCGCGGGATACAATGTATTCCGCAGCGTGCACGAACTCATCGATCGTAGCCGCAAGACCGCGTTTCAACAGCACCGGCGTCTGAACATCCCCCGCCGCTTTTAACAGCTCAAAGTTCTGCATGTTCCGCGCACCAATCTGAATGACGTCAATGTATTCGCACGCAAGCTCGATATGCGCAGGGTCCACGATTTCGCTGATCGTCTTCAGGCCGAACTCGGACGCCACTTCCTTCAGAATTTTCAGGCCTTCAATACCCAAGCCCTGAAAATCGTAAGGCGATGTTCTCGGTTTGAATGCACCGCCGCGCATGACAGTCATGCCCGCTTCCTTAAGGGCAGCCGCAACCTGGCGTACTTGCTCATAACTCTCAACCGAGCATGGTCCTGCGATCATTACCGGCGTGCCGCCACCAATGATGGTGCTGCCCAGCTGAATCAGCGTATCCTCCTGTTTCTTCTTCCGGCTCACCAGCAAATGCTTCTTGTGATCGACTTGCTGCAGCTTCAAGGATGCCTGGAAAATCTGTTTAAATAAATGACGCACTGTTTCATTATCGAAAGGACCTTGGTTATGCTCCACCAGAGTGTCCAACATTTTTTTCTCACGTACCGGATCAAAATCAGGCACTCCCTGCTTTTGCTTCTCCTGACCGATCTCCTGGGCGATTCGTGCCCGCTCCGACAACAGCTCCAGCAGCTGAAGATTAACGGCATCGAGCTCCGATCTTAATTGTTCCAAACGTCCTTGACTCATCTGAAATCTCTCCCTCACCTATTTTTCTAGTTTATAAAAACAAAAAGACCCCCCGCCCGGAAAGGGACGAGGAGTCGTGGTACCACCCTTATTAGATATGCCGAAAAAAAGCAAACACATCTCACTTGAACCTCTTAACGCAAGGGTTACGGGTAAACCTACCATCCGCACGTAACATGCAGATTATCAGCATACCAGCTCCGGAATGAACTTCAGCGGAGAACCTTCGCCCGGGCGCTCTCAGTCGGTGGCAGCCCTTTCCTGTCAGGAACGTTCTTTCGCTTACTCTTTCCATCATCGCTTGTTTTAACATATCGTGTTCGTTAATTAAGAAGCATTGTAATACACCCCGGATTGAAATTGCAAGAGTTTTATTTAAAGCTTGGGTGCTTTGATGCAGTGAAGTTTTATAAAAGCGGGCTTCATGTCAGAGACGAACATTCACCTTCTGCCCCTGTTTTACCGGATTTCCCCAATACGTAAACAGGCGCCAGATGTATTCGAATGGTCCTATCGGAAGCCGCTTCAACCAGACTCTGCTGAAGATCGCTTGAAGAGCAAAAATGACGACAACCATCACCATCTGCCAGATCGGTTCGATCGTTCCGTACCAGCCCAATCCGTAGCTGTAAAAGATCAATCCGCAAAGGATCGATTGAAGCAAATAGTTGGTGAAGGCCATTTTCCCGGGATAAGAAAATAAATTCAACACCTTCTGCCACGATGTATTCTGGTATAAAAGTGCAAACGCGCCGATATAGCCCAGGGTCAAGAGTGGTGCCCCAACGAATAAGGCTACCGCCTCGCCCCAGGATGGAAGTCCATCCGCTAGCGACATCACGAGTTGAAGGACAAGACCCAAACTTTCGCCAATGACGACCAATTTGATGATCCCCTTCCGGTTCTTCTGGACCTCGTGCAAAATACGGCGCTTGCAGAAGTAGGCACCCATCAGGAACATCCCTAATACTTGTGGGTAGAAGACCACCATATTCAAAATGGAGCCGATGTAATCATTCAGCCGCTGAGCGATGATCTGAGTCATCGTCCCCTCTCCGTATATGGCTGCATCCCGCTCCTGGAAATAGATTCCCATCTGATGCGCATCCGCCTGGCTCAACGGCTCAAAAACCTGTCCGGCCGAAGAGCTCAGCAGACTTGCTCCCGTCAGCAGGACGGGAACGAGCAGCAGCAGGGACAGTGACCAGATTAGCAGCGTTCTCGGCTTGCAGCGCTGAAACAGCATCAGCAGAAAACCCATGAGTGCATAGTGGGTCAGAATGTCTCCGTACCAAATCAGGATGCCATGAACCAGACCGATCAGAAGCAAAGCCGTCAACCTGCGAGTATAGATGCGGTTAAAGCTCCGCCCTTTGGCCTGACTGCTCTCCTGTAACAACACCATACCAAAACCAAACAGGAAAGAGAAAATCAAAATAAATTTGCCGTCAATTACAATTCCGCGCAGCAGCATCAGGATCTCATTGTACCAGCCTGACCATAATTCGACCCCGAAGGAAATCGTTTGTAGCGATGTTGTAAAAAACGTAATGTTAACCAAAAAGATGCCTAATAGTGCAAATCCTCTCAAGCTGTCAATGAGCTGTATTCTTGGCTGTGAATTCGTTGCCATCATCGTACCTCCTTATCATTGTGCCATCAGGTTAAGGTACAATCATAAAGAAAGGATAAAGATTTACATATTGAACTAAAAATACAGTAGCTTAAGCATCACTGCGCATGCGGATCATTCTTCCGATCGCTGTTGCCCCCAGATTTCTATCTATCCTTTTAAGAATGGTTGAAATCCGGATGCAAAGGCGACCGCTGCCGCTTCTCCAGAATGATTCCGCCTGCTCCGTTGAAGGTTGGGCACCTATAAACTTCAAGTAATCAGACTTTCCTTTCTTTATTTATTCTTTAGAAATGACGTGTACACTACACTAATTAGGTATATTTAGAAATAGCTATTTTTCGGAGGATGTAATAAATATGGCAAACGAAACGATCCTATTGGTGGATGATGAAGAAGAAATCATCTCTTTTATACAAGACGCTCTGGAGATTGAAGGCTATCACGTACTGACTGCTGGAAGTGGACGGGAGGCGTTAATCCAGAGCGAGCAGCAGCCGTCCCTGATCATCCTCGATGTGATGATGCCCGAGATGAACGGCATTGAGGTCTGCGAGCAGCTTAGGGAAAGCACGCAGTGTCCTATTGTGTTCTTGAGTGCTTGCCAAAGTGAAGTGGACCGGATTCGAGGGCTGGCTGCCGGCGGGGACGATTATCTGCTCAAGCCCTTTAGCCTCGCGGAATTGAAAGCCCGAATCCATGCCCATCTGCGGCGAGAACAGAGAATCCACGCGCAAAAAGAACAAGGCCTCCTGCGATTCCAATCCCTGATGATCGATTGCAAGGGGCATGCCGTTACCTGCAGCGGGCACAACATCGCTCTTACGAATAAGGAGTATCAGATCGTAGAACTGCTGGCGATGCATCAGGGGCAGGTCTTTTCCAGAGAACAGATTTACGAGAAGTTATGGGGATTTGACGCTGAGGGGGACGACGCTACCATTACCGAGCATATCAAGAAAATCCGGGCCAAGCTGGCCGCCCACGCACAGGACCGCAGCTATATTCAAACCGTATGGGGCATCGGCTACAAGTGGGATCCCAAATGATGAAACAGCGTTCCATCAAAAACACGTTCGCCCGCCATTTCGCCTCGATTCTGGCCTGCAGCTTGCTGGCTACGCTTGTAACCTGGGGACTGCTCGTCATGCTGCTTGGGTACTTGTTCAACCATGACATCGCGCTCCCGGCAAATCATTATGAAGCTCAGATCCCTGTTATTTCGGAGTACGCGGAAGACCGGGGCGATTCTGTCATGAGCACGCAGGGACAAGCCGAACTGGAAAAGGTGATCCCCTCGCAGGGCATGTCCTACCTCGTTGTGTCCCTTACCGGCGAACCCTTATATGGTGATCTTACTCTAAAAGAATCGCTTAACCGGCAAAAGATACTGGCACGCTTGAACCAGACGCACAGCAGCATGAATCAAGTCGTTAAATACATTCCGGTTGTCTCCAGTGACGGAGATCTTGCAGGGGCTCTTCTGCTTGGATATAACCTGAAGGTGACGGCAGTCAATCCGGCGCTGAATCCCTTGATAACCTTTGGGTCCCTGGCCTTTATTCTGACGCCTTTTCTGTATATCATCTTGTTCACTCTGATATTCGGAAGACGATTCAGCCGCAAGATCAGCACCCCGCTGCAGCAGCTTCTGCAAGGAGCCGAACAGATTAAAGAGCGAAGTTTACACTTTTCCATGGCAGGGACATCGTCCATAACGGAAGTTAATCGTCTTACGAATGCTTTTGAGGACATGCGTCAGGAGCTGGAGCAATCCATCGAGCGGGAATGGAGATTGGAGCAGGATAGAAGCACCATGTTTGCGGCTCTCGCTCACGACCTTCGGACACCGCTTACGATTATTCAAGGACATGTTGAGGGCTTGGAGCAGATGAACGGGGAGTCTTATGAAGCTAAACGATCGCAATATCTGCAAGTCATCAAACGCAACACGACACGTGCTTCGAAACTCCTTCAGGATATGAACACTATCGCAGAAATTGAAAAGGTATCTTTTCAGCTTCAGCCGCTTCCCGTGGATATTGAAGAATTAGCGGATGATAAAACCATGGAATATGCCGCTTTATGCAGCAATATGAACATAACGTTCCATACAGAGATCAACGATAATCGAATGAACAAGAAGCCCGTCATCTTGGATCCCTATCGCATCATGCAGGTTCTGGATAATCTCGTTTCGAACAGCATTCGATATACCCCTGAAGCCGGACAGATTCTATGGCGGATCGAAATCACCGAGCAGCAGGTGATGATGGCTGTGACGGATAATGGAGCAGGCTTTGGGCAGCAGCAAGATCTGCAGCAGGTATTTAAGCAGTTTTATCAAGGGGATCACCCTTCCTCCAGACAAAAAGGGCATTCCGGTCTGGGGCTGTATATCGCCAAACTTCTCATACAGCATCATGGAGGGCATATTTCTGCCGAGAACACCCCGCCTTGCGGGGCAACGGTGCGCTTTACCCTACCGATCCAAGAATCATAAGCTTCCTCAAGCATCATAAAGAGGCATCCTTCACGATCCAATGGATCGGGGGATGCCTCAATTGTTATACCTTCAACCGATAAATCGCCTTATTATCGAGTCCACGGATCATCGGTGTCCATGGCTCCGTTTCAAGGGTCGTATCCAGGGCATCCTCTACCATCTGCAGCTTGGCATCCAGCAGGTCGATATGGTGCAGCGCAACGGCTTCAGCCGTTTGCGGCTGAACCGGGCTCCCCCACTCTCCCAGGTTATGGTGGGAAAGTACGAGATGCTGCAATCCCAGTACCACTTCGGATTCTAGCGCGATGTCGTTCTGAATGGCCGCTTCCACGATCCAGTTGGATGCCAGGGCGATATGTCCGATCAATTTCCCCTGATTGCTGTAGTCCGTAACGATGCCCATCTGGGCGATCATCTCTTCCGGCTTTGCGATATCATGAAGGATAATGCCGGCCTTGATCAAGTCCGGATTCAGAAACGGCCGCTGCTTGCAGATGAAATCGCCAATCTCCAGCATGCGGACAATATGATAGGCAAGTCCGGCAAAGTAAGCATGATGATAGGTTTTGGCAGCCGGATAATGCATCAACTTCTCTTCCACCTTCGACACACAATACTGCACGATGCTTCGTATCTGCGGCTCCGTAATCTCATTCATCGTAAGTTTGATCGTATGTAATAGATCCACGGGTCGGATTGGTGCAGCCCTTACAAAATCGGTCAAGGAAACGCCGTCCTCATCCGTTGCTTTACGAATTCGGCTGATTTTGACTTGAAGCTGATCCCTGTAGCTCAGCACGGTTCCCCGGATTTTGACTAATTGCATCGGCAGGAACGTTTCTTTATCTTGAATGGTCACATCCCAGTACTTGGCCGAAATCTGGCCGCTCGCATCCGAGAGGATAATATCAAAATAATCTTTCGGCGGCGTGCCGTTGGTCTGTCTCATATTTAATTCTTTCAGCAAGTAAAATCCAACAAAATCATCTTGAACGCTAAGTTTATTAATCGGTTTCATCTGGTTCCTCCCACGATCTTCATTCCATAAAACTACTCTATCATATTTATAACCTATTACTAAATACGATTCCCAATTCGTTCATAATTCTTGATCTGAAAGATTACAATCTAACGAAAAAAACCACTTAGCAAAGTGGCTTTTTACGATTTTCATATTATTTATGTCTAGATTCAAAGCCGCAGCCCATGACCGATCAGCTAAAATAATAAATGAAATCAGAGCGTTTATCCCCTCCACGCACCCGGATGGTCGTCCTGGACCAAATCCAGCTCCACGGCTCTTGCGTTCATCTCCACCTGCTCGACGCTCTTGCAGCCGGGAATGACACAGCTGACAGCAGGATGCTTCAAACACCAGGCCAGCGCCCACTCGGCCATATTCACGCCCTCCGGCACTTCGTTCTGCTTAATCTCTTCCACAAGCTTCAGCTTGGCATTAATCTCGTCCTGGTCACGGTTCTTGCGCACATTATCGCTGAAGACCGTCCCCGGCTTATACTTTCCGCTTAAGTACCCGCTCGCAAGTGGAACTCGCGCCAATACGCCAAGATCCTGCTTCATGCATGAAGGAAGAACCTCTTCCTCCGGAGCTTGGTCCAGACGGTTATATACAACCTGAATGGCTTTAGCATTAACCTCCGCGGCCTTGTCGGTTTGATAGATATTTTTGTTGCTACCAATGGAAATGCCCAGATTACGGATGGTTCCCGCCTGAACCTGCTTGTCCAGCATCGTCCACATATCATCATTGTTGAACACTTCATCCGAGCCGGAATGGAATTGATACAGGTCGATGTAATCGGTACGAAGCGCTTTAAGTGATTCCTCCAGCTGAATTCGGATCTGCTTCGCATCCCAAGCGTTCTCCCATTGCTCATGCCATCGATGACCAAACTTCGAGGCAATGACCCAATCCTCGCGGCGATCGCGCAACAAGAAATCGCCGATGAATTTCTCGGACATATGATGAGGCCCATAACATTCGGCTGTATCGAGCAGATTAATGCCAAGTTCCTTCGCATGCGTTAAGATGGCATCGACTTCCTTTTGATTGAAATCCTTCCCCCAATCACCGCCAAACTGCCAGGTTCCCACACCGACTACCGATACTTTCAGATCCGTTTTCCCGAGACGTCTGTACTTCATATACTCACCCCTACTCGTAGATTTGTGCGCCTATATCTTATTTGAAATTGCAACCGTTTGCAACTCTTGCTGCAGACTCTTTTTTTCGTCCATAGACCTTATTTTCATTCACTTGCCGTATCCTGACTGTTTAATAACAAGTCGTTATGGTGAACCCTATAATACGTAAACATTTTGCTATAATAGAACGGAATCAGAAAGGAGGATTGTCGGCGTGAATACTCGGACACTGGAGCAATGGATGCCGGACATTATAGAGAGTCTGAAAGCAAAAACACCAAATGACTTTCAGCGAATGATCGATGAATTTCTTCCTTATGACCTGGCCAGAATACATAGCCATCTCAGCGATACAGACCAAACCCGATTTCTGCAGTTTCTGAACGAGGAACAGCTGGCTGATATGATTCAGGAAATGGAGCACGACCAGCAAATCGAAGTTTTGGGCAAGCTGGGCAAAGAAAAAACAGCCATCATCCTGGACTTGATGGATAACGACGACCTCGCCATTCTGCTTGATGAGCTGTCACCCGAGCAGAAAGACGAATTCCTCAAGGGAATGCGGGACGAGGAATCCCAATTTGTCCAGAACCTGATGAAATACCCGCCGGAAACTGCGGGCCGAATCATGACGAACCGTTATGTGTGGATTCCCCAGCATTACACCGTATCGGAGGTAGTCCAGAAGCTAAAAACCTACGTCTCCATTTCGGAAACGATCAACTATCTGTACGTCATTGACCAAGACAAAAAGCTGATGGGCGTGGTGTCCTACCGCGGACTCATTTTGGCCGAGCCGGATGAATATATGGTAGATATCATGCACAGCCGGGTTCTGTCCGTACCTGCGGATGCCGATCAGGAGGAAGTCGCCCAGATTATCCAAAAATACGATCTCGTCGCCATCCCCGTCGTTGAACAGGATAACAAACTTGTAGGCATCATTACGGTTGACGATATTCTCGACGTCGTCATCAAGGAAGCCGACGAGGACATTCGGAAAATGAATGCCACCGGGGGCAAATCCATCGACTTCAACACCAAAGCAACCGTTGCCGCCTTTCGAAGATTGCCATGGCTAATCTTGCTCTTATTCATCGGTCTGATCTCCGGAACGATCATTTCCAGATTTGAAGAGACGCTGGCACAGGTTGTGGCGCTAGCCTTCTTCATGCCCATGATTGCAGGAATGACCGGCAATACCGGCACGCAGTCGCTTGCTGTTATTGTGCGAGGCCTGACCACGAAAGAAATGACGAAATCGCTGGTGTACCGGCTGTTAGCGAGAGAGCTGAAGGTCGGATTGATGATTGGGGTAACATGCGGCATCCTGATATCCTTGATCGCATACTTCTGGCAGGGCAATCTCTATCTGGGGTTTGTGGTCGGAAGCTCGTTGATTGCAACACTCATCGTGGGAACCATGGCAGGTACAATTATTCCGCTCATTCTATTCAAATTCAAAATTGATCCGGCAGTAGCCTCGGGACCGTTAATTACAACCATTAACGATATCCTATCGCTTGTCATCTACTTTGGTATCGCCACCCTGTTTCTTTCTTACATCTAGCAGCTATTTACGAAATATATTCCTTACGTTAAAAAGACTTCCGGCTTACTAACCGGAAGTCTTTTTGGGGCTCTGCCAGAGCAAGAATCTCCATTGGCTCAATAACCTGCCTGTTCATTACCCGTGTTTCCACTATATCGATGAGCATGTGGAATCCTACCATCTACTGTGGTATAGCCTTCAAAATAATGATAGTGCCCGCCGCCTGCCAAGGGAATGGCGGGGCCAGTTGTTCCTCTAATCATGTGCTTGTGTTGGTCATTAAATGATGTTTGGGCATGATAATTATGGACGTGTGGAACGCCACTTGGAGCTGGTTCCGTTACACCCACGTAATGATGGAAATGTCCAACATCAAAGGATGTATCTCCTTCGAAGGGATGAACATGAACGTTAACGGGTCTTCCATCCCAAGATGTAAGAAAGAGTTGATGCGAATGTCCCGAATCGGAGTCATTGGAATGAACAACAAATCCCGTTATTTGTATTTCCATCAAATATCCCTCCCTTATTTTAATGCATGATTTCTTTCTTGTTTACCTTCATGCCAGACAATGACCGATCGAACATGTCAAGAATAAATAAGAATCGTTCAGCTTCACGAAAAACGTGATCTGCTAATAAGGGATGGATGATACTTTTGATGCGACACTCCTCAATTAAGTCGCGCGCAGTCTTCTTAAAATCTCGCAATGATTTGACTGAAACGCGGTTTTCATCAACAAATTGACTTAGTAATGGATGGGTTTGCGATTGTGGACGCATGGAACTTAAGTCAATGGCTTGATACATCAACGTATCAAAATCCTGGCTAAACTCCCTTGCTTGTTCCACTAATTTTCGCTCGGATGGATCAAGCAGATGGCCTATGAATTTTGCATGGTCAGCCATGATTTTTAGGAAAAAGACATTTTCATCGATAATCGCATCAGGTAATGGTTCAAGTCTCCCGCTATTGAGTTCCTCTAACCGATTTCTAAAGTAATTTGCTTCTCGGCTAACATGATCTACAAGCAAAGGGAAATTGTTTCCCCCAGGAAGTTGGCACCTTAGTATAAGCCCGAGTACCTTTCTCTTAAATGCCCAAATGTGAACAGCGGCATTGTGAACTTCTGAATTAAACTGTCGAATTGTTTGGGGATCAGTATCAGCTTGAAAAGAATGTGATCTTCTTTCAATATCCTCGAAGGTTTCATGAAATTGATTAGCCTCATTAATTAACTGCGTATCTTCACACCTAAATCCTAGTCGAAGAAAAAAGGAATGTTCTTTCATAATGCGTGACCAAAAACGTATTTCGTCTAATGATCGGACTACAAAAGGATCCGACAAACCATATCCCACCTTTCGGCACACTTAAAGACAACCATCTATATTGACTTGATAGCAAAGTATATGGTGAGGGCTTGTTTCAATATGCTGTCGAAAAATAAAAAATCAAGATCATTTAGATTTAAATTAAAAAAAGCCTCGCTGGCAAGTTGCCAGCTGAGGTGAGAAAATGATCAGGCGTAATGAATGGGACAAAAATTCACTGTATATTCGAACTGCGTGTTTGACGAAAAGACAATCCGTTTGTTACAATCTCACCAACAAACAGGAAAAGGATGAGGACGATGGTTCGTCGTTTGAAAAGGTTTAAGAATGTAGCTACTGCATTAAGCTTCTGAGTAAATAATGATTTTATTCTACTTAGAAGCGAGGAAAAAGAATGAAACAACATCGGTATGAACACTGGTCCGAAATTAAGTATTTAAAGGATATTGTCACCAACGCCATGATTCAAGTAGGGGAATACTCTTACTATTCTGGTTATTACGATCATCATGATTTTGAAGATGGGTGCGTTAGATACCTATGGGGAGATGAAAAATCCAGAAGATTGTTTAACCCCATCGAAGACCATGGTTGGCATATAGATAAATTGATTATTGGAAACTACGTATGCATTGCAAGTGGTGTAGTTATTTTAATGGGTGGAAATCACAATCATCATCCTGAATGGATAACCGTATATCCGTTTGTGGAGCAGATTGAAACTTCTTACCTACCAAAAGGCGATACAGTCATCGAAAGTGATGCCTGGATTGGAATGAATGCCATGATTATGCCAGGTGTGACCATAGGCGAAGGCGCCATTGTAGCGGCTGGTTCGGTAGTTGCAAAAGATGTCCCACCATATACTATCGTAGGCGGTAACCCTGCTAAAGAGATAAGGAAACGCTTTGCGGAAGAAGAAATTGAAAAGTTAAAGGAAATGCGATGGTTTGATTGGAAGCGCGAGAAAATTGAACGGGTCAGTCATATCTTGTCCAGTTCTTCCGTTGATCAATTATATGACTTTTATCAAAAAGAAATAAAACCATACGTTTAATTTCAGATCTTCTCATAGAAAAAACTAATAGTTTAAAAAGCAATAGTCCCTTCTTGAAATTCAAGAAGGGACTATTTTTCTGAGCCCGATCCTCAAAGTTTTGTTTATCATTCAAAACTCTTTTGTCATCCTGTTCAAAGAAACCCATTAGCTTCGTATCCCCTTAGATTTATGTGGTTGGCATTGCTTAAACATTACCAGTAACTAGGTCACTTCAAAGTGCGTACTTCTCAATCCGAACCCTAACGTGCAAAATGACATTAATCAAGAACATGTCGTTAGGAGATGAATTTATGAATACGGATCAACATTCACATTATTCGCAAAAGACGGCTTTGGTTGTAGGAGCCAATGGGGTGATCGGCCGCAACCTCATCGAATACCTTGCGACGCTTCCCGATTGGGATATTATTGGTGTATCGCGCCGAGGCGGGGAATCAACGAACCGCGTTCGTTATATATCGGCCGACCTGCTTGATCGCGAGGATACGATCGCCAAATTAAGTCACTTATCGGAAGTGACGCATATCTTCTATGCTGCCTATCAGGACCGGCCAACGTGGGCCGAGCTCGTTGCACCGAATCTGGCGATGCTCGTCCATGTAGTGGAGGCTATCGAGCCGATTGCCGCCAATTTGCAGCATGTCAGCCTGATGCAGGGTTACAAGGTATACGGCGCGCATCTCGGTCCATTCAAGACGCCAGCACGGGAGACAGATGCCAACCATATGCCGCCAGAGTTCAATATCGATCAGCAGAACTTCCTTGAGGAACGGCAGCAAGGCAAAGCTTGGACATGGTCAGCCCTGCGTCCATCCGTTGTCAGCGGCTTCGCCCTTGGAAACCCGATGAATCTGGCGATGGTCATTGCCGTCTATGCCTCGATTTCGAAAGAGCTCGGCATCCCGCTGCGTTTTCCAGGTAAGCCCGGGGCCTATCACACTCTGCTGGAGATGACCGATGCCGATCTGCTCGCGAAGGCTACAGTATGGGCAGCAACCGATGATCGATGCGCCAATCAAGCATTTAATATCACGAACGGGGACCTGTTCCGTTGGAACGAGTTATGGCCGAAGATTGCGAAATACTTTGACATGGAAACCGCGCCCCCCCTGCAGATGAATCTGGAAACGGTCATGGCAGATAAAGAGCCGGTTTGGAATCGTATGGTTGAGCAGCACGGACTTGCGGAGCACACGTATCAAGAGGTTTCCTCCTGGAAGTTCGGTGATTTTGTGTTCTCCTGGGATTATGATTTCTTTGCAGACGGTTCGAAGGCCCGCCGCTTCGGATTTCATGAGTATGTCGATACAGAGGCCATGTTTATGAACATCTTTGACGAGCTCCGGCGGCGTAAAATCATTCCATAAGGATAGAAGAGCCGACTTTATGGATTCAAAGTCGGCTCTTTCATTCACTATACCTTTTAATGCGGATCCTCCAATGCCGGCTTCTCCAGCACCATGGCGGATTCGCCATACTTCCGTTCGATATGCGTATCTCCCCATCTGCACATCAGATGAAGAATTTCCTTTAAGCTCCAGCCATACTCGGTCAATTCATACTCCACCTTGGGCGGAACTTGATTATACGTTTTGCGTAATATAACGCCCTCCTCTTCCAGTTCCCGCAGATGCTGTGTCAGCATTTTTTGCGTGATCTTGGGAATTAGGCTTAAAAATTCACTATTGCGTCTTTTCCCGAAGGTAAGATGAAAGAGAATGACCGGCTTCCACTTCCCGCCAATGACCTCCAGCGTAGCTTCGACCGCGGTGTTGTAAACTTTTTCTTTATGCTCCATGTAAGCCTCGCTCCTTCGTTCCACGATATGACATCACCAACTATTTCCAACCTCCCGCTTTACTTCTTCGACTATCGCACGAACCCCTTCCTCGATCTGATCCAACCGTGCTCTGGAAATACTGATACGTATAAACTTCTCGCGTATAAGGTAGTCGGACAGATAAAACAGCTTGCCGGACACCACATGAATGTTCCGTTCTTGCAGCCGCCTGATCAATCGCTCCAGGTTAACGGTATGCGGCAGCTTAAACAGCTTATATATTCCTCCGCCGCCAGGTACGGCTTCAATCAATCCAGTTCCCTCGTATCGCTGCACAGCAGCATTCAGAGATTGCATTCGGACTTCATACTGGCTATAAATCTTCTGTTTGTGCCGCTCGTACATCCCGCTGCTGATATAAATTTCGAGCGCCGCTTGGGACAGCAGCGACGTATCCCCATAACTACTGTGGGCATTAAACGTTTGGAGCAAATGTTCCGGCAGGACGACGGCTCCCAGGCGCAATCCAGGGAAAATAATCTTGGAGAAGCTCTTCAAATACACGACATGCGAAGTTCGGTTGTAGGCATAGATGGGATCGTATCCCCGCTCCTCGCCGAGATCAGCCATATAATCGTCTTCCACAATGTAGACATTATATTTCGCCGCCAGGTTAGCAATAGCCTTCCTCTGCTCTGCACTATAGGTGGTGCCCAGCGGATTATGATATCTTGACATCGTATAGAAAAATTTAATATGTCCGGATCGGAAATGCCCCTCCAGAGCCTGCAGGTCGATCCCCGCTGCCGTGCGGGTTATTCCGATAACGGGTACTCCTTCACTCTCCAACAACTGCAAGTAGTTATTGTAGCTTGGCTGTTCGACCAGAATGGCGGAATGTCCGCCGGGAAACGGCATTTTTGTCAAAATCTCAAGTGCCTGCTGGGCGCCCGCCGTAATCACGATCCTCTTCGCGGTAGTGAACACTTGAGCTCCTGCCAAATGGGAGACCAGGGTATGGCGCAGTTTCTCCATCCCTTGCGGATCGCCATAGGTAAACAGTTCATATTTATAGGTATCAATCGCCTTGTTCAGGCAATGCTGAAAATCCAGATACGGGAATACATTCACATCCGGAGAGGCCGAAGAGAAATCGATCATGGTGCTGACACTCGCGTCTTCTTCCTCTTTCGGACGGTCGACCACATAATATCCGCTCTGGGATACGGAATAGATCGCATGTCGTTTCTCAAGCTCGGCGTAGGCTCGCAGCACGGTGCTGACACTGCATCCGTACGTGAGCGCGGCACTCCGTACGGAAGGCAGCTTCTGCCCGGGACGGTATTGTCCTTCCGAGATTTTGGATTCCATATCCGAGAGGATGGACAAGTATTTTCTCATCATGCACCTCCTGTCATTTCTATGCTTGATTATATCCGACCGAGCCTCAATCTAAAAAGATCTAATATTTTTAGGTGAAAAACCTAATTTTATTAGGTTTTTTGGGAGGAAAGCGTCTGATAGAATAAATACAAGCGCTTACAATGCAACGATTCAAGGAGGAAACGTGATGACCAAACCCGTACAGCCTAATGAACCGATCGTAACCCATATCTATACCGCGGACCCTTCCGCCCACGTATTCGAGGGTAAAATTTATATTTATCCATCCCATGATCTGGACCACGAGAATACCTCCAATGATAACGGCGACCAGTATGACATGGAAGATTACCATATTCTATCAATGGATGATGTGAATGCTCCATGCGTAGACCATGGCGAAGCCCTTCATGTAAAAGATGTTCCATGGGCGAAAAAGCAAATGTGGGCACCGGATGCTGCCTTCAAGAACGATACTTACTATTTATACTTCCCTGCCAGGGATCATGACGATATTTTCCGTCTTGGCGTAGCGACAAGTTCGTCCCCTTCCGGCCCTTTTAAGCCAGAGCCTCATTACATTCCGGGCAGCTACAGCATCGACCCTGCCGTATTCGTGGATGACGACAACCGTGCCTATATTTACTTCGGCGGCCTCTGGGGCGGACAACTGGAACAATGGCAGACCGGATCGCATGTTCCGGATGCGGAAGGACCTGCCGCAGACGCGCCTGCCATCGGACCGCGGGTCGCTGAGCTGAGCGATGACATGCTTACTTTCAAAGAGGCGCCGCGAGAAATATCCATCGTCGATGAGGAGGGCAACCCGATTGTCGCGGGGGATGAAGAGCGAAGATATTTTGAAGGACCTTGGGTTCATAAATACAACGGCACCTACTATCTTTCTTACTCTACCGGCTCAACACACAAAATCGTCTACGGCACGAGTCAAAGTCCAACGGGGCCTTTCGAGTTCAAAGGCACAATTCTAACACCTGTTATCGGCTGGACGACCCATCACTCCATCGTTCAGTTTCAGGATAAATGGTATCTCTTTTACCATGACAGCTCCCTCTCCGGCGGGGCCGACAACAAACGCAGCGTCAAGTTCACCGAGCTGACCTACCATGAGGACGGTACCATTCAGACGATTGATCCGTACGGTAAATAAGGCATATCAAGCTGAATTCCACGATGATGGAGTTCAGCTTTTTTTATTTCATTTTTTATACAGCTGCTTCGCTGTCGTTGTTTAGTGATATAATGAAAGCTGCTATCATTTTTTGATGTTAGTGTCGGCGGATCCATCTATATCATAACGAAGAAGGAATGCAACCATGACAAGGCAGCTTATGAAACGATATATCATCCTCATTGTAGGTCTATTCTTAATGGGACTTGGCACGGCTCTCGTGACCAAAGCCAATATTGGAACCTCCCCTATTGCCAGCGTACCGTATGTGCTGAGTTTAAAATTCCCCCTCTCCATGGGACTGATGACCATCCTGTTATGCCTGCTGTTTGTGGTGATCCAGGTCCTCCTGCTCGGTAAGCAGTTTCCCAAGATGCAATATCTGCAAGTGTTTGTTGGTGTTCTGTTTGGCCTGTTTCTGGATATGGGGGCGTATATCGTAAGTTCGCTCAACTTTACAGTGTATTTCATGAAAATTTTGGCGTTACTGACGGGCTGTATGATTCTGGCGATCGGCATCTATCTTCAAATCATCGCGAATACGATCCTGAACCCGGGTGAAGGTATCGTGAAAGTCATCTCTGAAAAGCTCGGTGCCGAATTCGGGAACATTAAGATCATGTTCGACTGGACCCTGGTATCCATCGGCATCGTCATCTCGCTGTTTGCTTTCGGTTCGATTGAAGGCGTACGCGAGGGCACGGTCATTTCGGCTTTTCTGGTCGGTTATTTTATCAAGCTGCTGCGCCGGATCATGTTTCGTTTGCGCAGCAAAAGAGCCCGGGAAGCGGTGCTCGAGCAGAGCTCGTAATTTTCATGACAATCCTGTGGTTAAACGGTCACATTTTGATTATAATAAGTGGCAAGAGACGAAGAACGTCCCAGCGCATTCCTTATTTGGAGTGAGGCCGGGGCGTTCTTTTTTTATTTATATGGGGAGGTATACCGTAAGATGGATTTTGAGAAGGCTCATGGGACATTTATGCATTATCATCTAAGGAACAGAACCGGAGAAAGAAGAGGTCGTCTGGAACGAGGGCATGGTGAGGCCGAAACCTTGTTTTGCCAAAATGTCTGGTGGCCGCTGCGTGGTCATTTTCGCGAATTACATCCACAATTCGAGGTACTGGATTGGCGCGGACGATCCTATTATTGCAGCTTCGCCTTCATCACTCCGCATCTGAGGCTGATCATCGAGGTTAAACCATTTAGCACACATACAACCGAGATGGACCGGCAGAAATATTGCAACGAGCTGAATCGGGAAACCTTTTTATTCGCTATGGGTTATCAGGTGATTTCATTTGCTTGCGATGATGTGGCTCACCGCCCGGAGCTGTGCATGACGCTCCTGCGGATGGTCATAAACCGGTATCTGGCAGAACCGCATTCAACAAGTGTATCCACGGTAACAGAACGTGAAATCATCCGATTTGCATGCATGCTTGCACGACCCCTCCGCCCGATCGATGTGAAGACACATCTGCGTCTGAATCATCGGACCGCCCTTCGCTTCCTTCATTCTCTTTGCGATAAGGGGCTGCTAATTCCGGTAACCGGGTCCCAGGGCAAACATGTCGTGAAGTATGAGCTCCATCCCTATGCAGCGCAGTGCCTATAGCTGCTATGGGGGAGGTCTCCCGAACGGATAGACTCGCGCTTTGCCGTAAAATAAACAAGCTGACCCATTCGATCCTGGAGTCAGCTTGTTGGCAGTTCGTGTAGTTTATGCTTTGAGAACCCGCCCGTTATTACACACCCTTTTTATACAAAGAGAATGAGTATATCGCTGGAGCCGCTGCAATCAGTATAATGACAGGGACAACTGCGACGGCAAGGTTCACCTTCAGAAACGCCATCAGGATCATGAACGCTCCACCTGCCATCCATAGATACCCTGCAAAACGATGTGTTTTATTCCAATTATCCTGGCTGTTCAGCGTCCAAGGCAGCTTGATGCCCACCGTATAATTCTGTTTGCTCTTCGGCAAATAATTGCCAGTGACCACGAGAAGCATGCCCACGAGAGCCGGTGCAATCGTCTGGATCGGCAGCTCGGCCCCCATGGCCTTGAACAGCGTGATCGGCATGAGAATGAGAGACAGCGCGGGGATGAGCCAAAGACCCATCGTTCTTAAAACCGGGGCAGCATTCATTTTCTTAGGATCGTTGTTAAGCGCTACATGCATAATGACGTTAATAACTGCCGTAAACAACGGAAGCACAAACGCCGCAATCGCCTTCGACACATAATTATCCGGATTGCCCGCCGCGTCCCAGTGAACAGCCACCTGCTCAGGCAATTGGCTATACAGCGTCATTGATAAAATAATCGGCAACAAACAGATCAGCGTTGTTATAACCAGCATCGAACTATTCTTTTTCCCCATCTTGTTTCCCCCCGTTAAATTGTGAAAACCACAACATAATTTCTTCGAAAACGGACACGTTGATCTCATAGTAAATATAATTTTTATATTTCGTTTCAAATATCAGCCCGGCCTTCTTCAGCTGCGATAGATGATACGAAATAGTTGCCCCGGTCATATCGAAATGCTGGCCGATCTCTCCGGCTGACATTTTACCGCGCTTGAGCATTACGAGGATGTCCCGTCTCACCGGATCAGACAACGCCTTAAATGTTTCCGGAAACCCCAATGTGCATCACCCATACTTCTATTTAGAATTTCATCTAAATACATTATCTCTCATCCCTGCACCGAATGGCAATACCTATTTTGAAAAAAATCTAAATAGAAGATAAAATGGGTATCCCTACAGGCCCTATCACCATAACCAAGAAATCGTTACTTATCTTAAAACAACAAAAGTCCGCCGCGGAACAGCACACGAGCTGATCCTCAGCAGACTTACTTTCAAGGTCTGTTTATCCAAGTACCTTTTCAAATACTGGAAAGCTTGCTGTTCTGCCCGGGAAGTTGACTTCTCCCCGCAGGTCATAACCTAATCCTTGATACAGCTTGAGCGCCGCCGTATTCTTGGCATAGGTGTCCAGTCGAAGGCTTCGGTAACCTTGGCGTGCACCATACTCTTCGGAGAACGCTACCAATTTTCGTGCGATGCCCTGCCCGTGTGCTTCAGGATCAACGGCAAGGCGATGCATCATGAGATGCGGTCCCTCTTCCTGCTTCCAGCTAATGGTCTGGTACTGTTCTGCCTGCGATTCGTCGAGAACAACGATCCCCAAAATACGGCCTTTGCCCTCAGCTGCAAACAACGTTCCCCGCTGTAAATCCTCACCGATTACCTCCCGGTTCGGATATTGATCATCCCATTGATCGCTGCCTCCGGCCTGCATGACCGCAACACAGCGGGTTATCAAAGCCATGATTTCCTGAAGGTCCTCTATGCGTCCTGTCCGTATGTTCATATTCATCGATGCACCTACTATTGTTTTTTAGAACAGTTTACTACGCTTGGACAGCTGCAACAACTCGTAAGCATGAAATTCAACGTCATCCCACGAAAAATTGGGGTGGATAGCGCGTCTTTAAACGTTCCATTACAGACGGGCCCCTTTATCTAAGCAATGTAAGAGTCACCTCTATCGTATTGTTTACGAATGAGCGCTCCGGACGGGATTTTAACATGACGGTCAAACCAATTAACGATACGATGAGCGCTTGCGATAAAGCTTTGGCGTCTGTGTCGCTCGCAAGCTCCCCCGATTGCATGCCTCGCTCAATGGTTTCTTGAAATAGGACCGCCAGGTACATCTGATGTTCCCTCGTCAGAATTTCAAATTTCTCATCATGAGGCGCAAGCTCGACCATCGTATTGATGCAAAAACATCCGCGGCTCCGGCTTTCGGAGTATTCCTCATCCACCACATTCTCAAAATAGGCTCGGAACGCCTCCCTAACCGATCGGTGGTTTTGCAGCCTGGTTCGCGCCTCGGAAGCATGCCCTCTCGTGTATTTGCGCAGAGCGGTTTCGAACAGTTCTTTTTTGTCTCCAAAGGCTGAGTATATACTGGGCCGCTGAATACCCATTCTGGAGGTCAAATCGCTTAATGAGGTAGCCTCATATCCCTTCTCCCAGAATAACTGCATCGCGGCATCTAATACTTTCTCTTCATCAAATTCGCGGACTCGTCCCATATTGAAATACCTCTCGTTACATTTGATTTTAAAGAAATTTTATGATCACACTGGGAAGCAAACAGGATTTTAATTACCAATCAGTATAATTTATTTTATGATATATGGATGTTTTTGTCAAATACCGATTCCCTATATATTTTAGTGTTATACCCACATGTTTCAGATGTTACTCTTACGATTGAAATAAACCTGTTGACATAGATTGTTATTGTGGGATATATTTATCGGGCAATTTAACATACCGATCGGTACATAAAAACTTCGAAAGGATTGGTGCACAAAAATGGAAGAGTTGATAGCAAAAAAAGTGGTCCATGACGAAACAACGGCGAATGCGTCACAGGGGACGGTGACCACGGCGGAATCCGGTAATCGTATGCCTCTGACTCGTTACGTTACGTTATTGTTTGCGATTGCTTGCGGTATGTCAGTTGCCAATATCTACTTCGCTCAGCCGCTGCTCGATGAGCTGTCGAACGAGTTCAACATAGACTATTCCATCATTGGAATTCTGATTACCGTCACACAGATCTTTTATGCATTGGGACTGCTGCTGCTGGTGCCTCTAGGGGATTTGCTGAACCAGCGTCGATTAATTATCGGTCAAATGGCGATCTCCATGGCGGCTCTCGTTATCGTTGGAACTGCATCGTCCGGCACGATGCTCTTTGCAGGTTTGGCTTTGGTCGGATTGCTTGCCGTAGTAACGCAGACTATTGTGGCGTTCGTGGCGACCATAGCTGCTCCTGCTGAACGAGGGCGTGCGGTAGGTATGGTTACCAGCGGAATTGTGATTGGGATCCTTCTTGCGCGAACCATTTCAGGAGTTTTGAAGGATCTTGCAGGATGGCGTTCGGTTTATCTGATTTCTGCTGCGTTGATGCTGCTCATGGTTTACGCGTTATATAAGGTGCTGCCCAGTGTTGAGCGTAAGGTAAAGACTCTTCCCTATTCTCAACTGCTTAAGTCGGTACTGATGTTGTTCCTGCAAGAACGGTTATTACGAATCCGCGCTGTGTTAGCTATGCTGATTTTTACCGCTTTCAGCATTTTGTGGACGCCATTGGTGCTGCCTCTTAGCGCGCCGCCACTATCCCTTTCGCACTCTGCCATCGGGGCGTTTGGTCTCGTGGGCGTCGTGGGTGCATTGGCTGCAGCAAAGGCCGGTAAGCTAGCCGATCGAGGTTACGGCCAAAGAACGACGGGAATTGCATTGTCCCTGTTATTGCTGTCATGGCTGCCGATCAGCTACACGGAACAGTCCCTGTTTGCCTTAGTCATTGGTATTATTCTGCTGGACTTGGCGGTACAGGCGGTGCATGTCACGAATCAAAGTATGATATTTGTATTGCGCCCGCAGGCGCGCAGTCGCATGGTTGCCGGGTATATGATTTTTTATTCCATCGGAAGTGCCGCCGGTTCCATTGCTTCGACCCATATCTATGCACAGTATGGTTGGCATGGAGTTTGCTTGCTTGGAGCCTCCGTCAGCGCTGTTGCTCTTATATTTTGGGTTATGACCAAAGGTGCTAAAGGCGCCTTATGACAATAAATTCAAACTTCAAAAGATCGCTTCCCTCGGAAATGGGGGAGCGGTCTTCTCTAATTTCCTTGAACAGGGCCTTCCAGCCCATACGTCAATGAAAATTGAAAACTCTCTATTTATAGTTATGGATGCTTTTCCTCAGAATTGCAAAAGGCACGCCGCATGGGCGTGCCTTCATCAACCTTTCCTTATGGTGTTTTCCCCAGGATCACTTCGCCTGTCGCTTTATTCCAGAACGACGGAATGCCAAGCTTTGATGTGATCAACTCCAATGGAAACATGCTCGAATCAGCCAGGAATGGAATGCTGGCATTTTCTCGCGTCACCTTCCCGTTCACCAATACAACTGCAGGATCACTGGACTTAATGGATACGGTATTCCCTCCATAAGAGAAAGACCAAACTGGAAATCGATGATTTCCGTGTTTCGGATCCGGATTGGACTGTCCGCGCTTCACTTTGATCCCGAGCGCTTCAAATACGCTATTATACGGTACATACAGCTTGTCTTTCACAATGGCGGATGATCCATAGAAGCTAACCTTTTGTCCGTTTACCGACCAGGACAGAGGAGTCTGTACGAAGACTGGATTCCCATCGTTCTCGTTAAGAGAGCCGCTGCCCTGATATTTCTCTTCTCCCCAAGCCAGCACCTTACCGTCCTGATTGGTTGCATAACCTGTATATCCCTTGGTGCCCCATAACGCCGTTATACCTGTCAGACCTTTCACTTGAAAGGGCTTTGCCGTCGGGTCGTTGTAATTCCACTGCCAGACCGTGCCGTCGTTTTTAAGCATAAATAAACGGTTGGACCCTGTTCTTATCTCTCGGATTTCTTTAAGGCCCTTTACTGCAATCGGCGCTTGCTGCTTGGTATTCACATTCCACCGCAGCACCGTCCCATTCTCATGCAGCAGGAACACGTCATACCAATCCACTGCGATTCCGGTAATGGAGGAGGTAACCAGCGGTTTAACCTCGCCAAACTCACGTTCCAGGCGGAATCGATCGTAGAAACTGTTATATACCGTTAACATATCGACGCTGCCGTCTTTACCGAGAATCAGTGCCTCATGTCCGGCGACCACTATTGTTTTTACATTCGTGACTCCTTTGATAGGGAAGTACTTGACGGTCATCTTTAAATGATCATTCGGATCATACGTCGGACGCCATATCGTTGCAGTCCCATCCTTATGTAATGCGACAGAACCATGGTTTGAAATGACCAAACTGGCTACACCCTTAAGTCCTTCCAGCTTCATCAGCCCTCCCCGTTTTTGGAAAGGATCCCCGTTAATATAAGGCGAGTAATTATCGCCCCAGGCCCACACATCCCCGTTTTTGTCCAAGGCATATGAAGAATTGTCACCTGCTGCCACCTGAACAATATCAGTTAGACCCGCAACTTGCTTTGGCACCAATTGATGAATGCTAGTCCCGTCACCTACTTGACCTGACTTGTTATAACCCCAGGCGGTCACGGAGCCGTCGCTCCATGCCGCTACACCATGCCCGCTGCCGCCAGCCACGCTTACCGGTTTAGGCGAGGAGTCTCCATGCACAGCTTCTGCAGCTCCCGCAGCGCCCATCGCGGTACAATTGACTGCCAGCAGTATCGTCACTAACATATAAGCTACTCTACGTTTCAATACCTTCACGTATGAGGCCTCCATTCTCAATCCTTATAATGGTATATAATATCATATCAAAAGATGGTATGGAAAAAATAGTATACTACCCGTTCTGATAGCTGGAATCAGTTACTCAAATCATTGCTTAAGTCAGGCTACGTCTGCTGGAACAAGGTTGCAGTCACCTGGCAGTCCGCGCACAGGAACATATAATAAATACCTTCTCCATACTCCTCGATCTGTTCCCAATCCAGCTGCCCGATGAATGTCATGCTTTTGCAACAGCAGGAGCAGGAAGGATATACGGCGTCCTGAATCCAAGCCGGGTAGCCGCCGATTTGCGAAACCGCCGGACCGAGCGTCCAATAGGCCGCATAATAGCTGTTGCGAGGATGGTCCGCAAGCCGTAAGGACTGCCCCACCGCCGAATAGCTTCTATCATCCTCCTCAGAATCAGGCTCCGGTACATAACCCTGTCTACTATTGGCTTGGCTCCATTCGGATTTCCCATGAAAATCCACATCCATATAGATCGTATCGTAACAGCTGCAATTCACGCAGGTGCTCACCCGCAGCCTCTCTCCGGACAACCCCAAGAATTGAAGCTTCGGATGGCTGATGTCCAGATCCGTCAAGGTGGTTAGACTGCTTCCGCACCATGGACAGAGAGTGGAATGCTCCTTCAAAAATTTTGCGGGTTCCGGTTCTGCTACACATGTGCTTTCTGACGGCTCTATTTTTTCTATGGCGTAGCTGTCATGGTAGAATAATAGGCGCTTGCTCCCTTTCTCCGTAAGCTCCCATCCCCCCTCATGCGCATAAGCTTCAGGCGGAACGAATAGTTCCTTCGCCCATGATGGAGGTACGGCCCGCCATTCTTGAAATTGGTGCACAACCTGATCATCCCCAATCCAAGCCAGGGCAAGCAGCAGATGGTTGCGGTTATCCTTGTCCTGTTCTACTTGTTGTAGCAGCTTGTCGCGGCTATGGGCAGATGCATCTTTGAACAAAATGCCGGGGTAATAGATACCGCGCTCCATCAATGTCGGGATACAGGATTCAAGCGACTTGTTCTGATAGCAGACCAGGGAAACCACAATTTCCTGGCAGGTGTCCTCATCGCCTGCTTCCAGCAGATCAAGGGCAATAGTCAGCATGCGTTCGGCCTCACCTGGTGATAATGCTGAATATACCTCTTCTCTTTTCAGAGGATAGGGAATATATCGAATCAATGGATCCCGCCTCAGCGGGGCATGCATGATCTTAAGGATCTCTACTGGATCTGTAATCCCTTCGTATAAGTCGATGTCTCTCCGATTCTGCTCTATGTAACGCTGCCGTTCCTTACGCTCCATCTCCTGCTTGCACGGCATGCAATAACCGCCCGTCTTGGCCGCGGTTGCCGGCAATATCGTTGCCGAACAGCCTTCGCTTCGGCATGGCAGCCGTTCTGTCATGCTAGCCCCTCCTTATTCTATTGTTAGTAAACTCGGCTCAGCTGGATTCTGGCTCTTATTCTTTGGCAAGTCCACTCAGTTTGATCCTGGCTCCTATTCATCCTCATGGCCATGAATCTCCTCTATTAACTATAGCTTTCTTTTCATTCCCATATCAACAGGGGCTAAATTGAATCATACCACTGGACCGGCAGGTATCTAGATTTCAGCATATTAGGGAGCATGATGATTGGGAACCCTATAGCGTCTCCATGGAGTCGTGCACGCTGCTCCCTGTATGCACGGTGCGTGGTCCGGGGCATGTCTATATGCTATCCCTTCCTTTACGGTGTGCATTGTGAATAGCATATATCTTGTGTATATTCTCTTAACGGTGGAACCAATTGGTGCATCGCTAAGCGCTCTCACCTCAGCGATTGCGCGAATCCTGTTCGCCACGTGGGATGCAGCGGCTGCCAGCCGTACTCCTTCCGGGCTTTGGCGTTCGAAGCGCCGCGTTCGCCGCGCTTGCTCCCCGCTTGATATGCTGGAACAGGCGCTCGCAGCGCCTTGGCATACACCGGCAGCCACATCGTACCAGTAGCGGGCTCGTCATCTACGATATTGACCGGACCCGCCGGCCAGTTCAATGCCTGCAGAGCGGCATTCGCCGCATCCTCGACATGGAGAAATGACATGACGCCATCCGTTGCCGGAAGAGCTCGAGTTTGTACCTTTTCCGCCATTACCCCGTTGGCGTCGTACCACGTGCCAGGGCCATAGAACATACCATACCTTAAAATGACGTGATTCGGCATTTGTGCAACGGCATGTTCCAGCGAGACGATCCCATCTATCGTGGACTTGCGCGGCGCAGGCGCCTGAACATCCAAGGGGACGTCTTCGGTGGCAGGATGATCTCCGGGCTCATAAGCCCAGGCAATGCTCTGGGCAATCATTCGTTTAACGCCATGGATCTGCGCGGCTTCTACCAGATGACGGGTACCCTCCATTCGAATCCTCGCATTATCCTCCAGATTCCATTGGCTTAGCGAAGTGAGCTGATGGATAACGACATCCGGCCGTACTTCCCCGATCGCGGCTATCATCCCTTCCCGATCAAAGGCATCTGCTATGATCCCCCTTGCTCCCCATGATTCGATCAACCCTTTTCGCTGAGGATTGTGGGTCATGCCTGTAACCTCATGACCAGCTTGTACCAGCTTGGGAAGCAACCGCTGTCCGATAACTCCTGTAGAGCCCGCTACGAATATTTTCATAAATGATAACCTCCAGTCTTCTGCATATGAAGTGGATTGGGTACCTCCCCATCAAAAATGGGATAATGGCAGTTTCATCTTAGCATGATGGATAGACAGCTATAAGTACCATTTTTCATCAAGTCAACCATGCCATTTCATTCGATTGAGAGATTATGGCTGACAGGTGGAAAGAGTACAGGGCTCTCGCAGTTTGACAGGCGCTACAGGGCGCATTGTGACAAGCGTGAATAGAGTACTCGCTGTACGTGAACAAAGCATTGTAGTTAGACAAGTGCATAAAGCACCGTAGTTTGACAAGCACGATAGAATACACAGCAATCGCATGATTCGTTCAACATAAAAACGCACCACATTAAGTGGTACGTATTTATGGGAACAACCTTCGCCTATCATTACTCTTCGTCTATTACATCACTTACTGATACATGCATACGGCTGTGCAGCTGCCGGCACTCCGGCTGATCGCACACGCTATAAAAAGTAACGATTCGATTCGTATCCACCGTATCGATTTGAGAGTTGCAATGCCTGCACAAGATGACACCCATATTCACCTTTTTAATGGAATTGTTCACGCTTCACTCATCCTCTCTTGGTATCAGATTTGTGTTCGAACTTCCCAGCCATCGTCTTCCTGATTAATTGCAGGACTGAACCTCCCCTTCTCGCTTCAAACTTCTCTGGTTTCGATCCACCTCCAATAATGCATATTTTATAATCATCTTACGTGATTAATGTACATTATAAATAAATAATACACAATATATATTCGAATATTTGGTTATTTTTCGTTATATATGACGTCATATTTGTGAAGAAAACATGAAAAACCGCTTCCTGTAGTAACAGAAAACGGTTCATTGCCTAAATTTGCGAAGATCAGGCGATCAGATGCTTTTTAAATCAATTGGCGAACTATATCGCTGTCAAGCATAATGTGAAAGCAATACCCATTGCTAAACCCGCAAAACACGAGTTATACTAGCCATCATAAGGACGTGAAGAACACGCCGCTTCTATGCAAAGTGCCCCAATGAAGGATTGGGGTCGCATTGTATGGGGCGGCTTTTTGTGTTCTAGCGCAACGCGTTGCATCTAATACTAAGGAGGAAAATTGACCATGTCACGGTTTGATCAACAATATGAGCTTTGGATGCACACGAATATCCTGAATGAAAGGAATCCCCGCAGGCTCGAAATCCTTCATAAAGGGTTGGGCCACGGCACCGTCGAGTTTCTGCGCTCGGTATGGTTTCCGGCGATCGGTAATTTCAATGACTTGCATCCGGAATGGGAAGTACGCGATTTCAGCAATGGTTATCGTTATTTGGACCTTGCCTATATGCCCGGTGGTGCGAGAGGAGGGATCGAAATCCAAGGATACGGGCCGCATGCCCGTGATCTGGACGTAAGAAGGTTTAAGGATTTATGCCGCCGTCACTGCTTATTGGCACTGGATGGTTGGACATTCCTTCCCATTGCCTACCCCTCCATCGTCGATGAGCCGAAACAGTGCCAGCAGCTCATCTTATCCTTCGTCGGCAGATTTGTGGCATCAGATGTACCTGCGTCCTTTAAGTTGGCTGGAGGCAGAAGCCGTCCGATTTGCGCGGCGATTGCTGCGCCCGATAACCCCCATAGAACTCGCGAATCATCTTAGGGTGAGTGACCGGCATACCCGACGCTTATTGCATAAACTGGTCGAGCTCCAGATTCTGGACATAGCTAGCGGTCAACAACGAGCCCGAACCTATGAACTCCGCTTGTAATGAACTGCGAAAACGTACCTATAAAACTTCCTTGTAACAGCAGGACTTACGGGAGCATCCAGCAGTTCTTGCAGATATTGCAATTCTCGCAGTTATTCAGGTCGCCGAGAGACAACTAAACAAACTAAAGGACACCAGATCCGTAATTTCGGAAAAAACAGCCACTTTACCCGCTCTTCCGGACTCAGAATCCGCTATTTACTTTAAATACCACGAATTATCGCCATTCTCTATGCAATAGCGGATCTGGTGTCCTCATATCGCCCAAAACCCACCAATCGAAGCTAAATAGCGGAACCACGGTCCTCATAAATATCGTTGCAACACTCGACAATGAGCCCGTATCTATAAACACCGCTTGTAATAAACTGCGAACACGCACCTATAAAACTCCGCTTGTGATGTAATACTGGCGGATCATACAACAGTCATTACAGGTATTACAGCTATTACAGCTATTACAGCTATTACAAGTATTGCAAGTATTGCAGTTATCCAATAGACGACTAAACAAACTAAGGACACCAGATCCGTTATTCCGAAATAAACAGCCACTTTACCCTTACTTCCGGACTCAGAATCCGCTATTCACTTTAAAAACCACGAATTATCGCACTTCCCTATGTAATAGCGGATCTGGTGTCCTCATATTAACCAAAATCCACCCACCGAGACGTAATAGCGGAACCTCTGTCCTCATAACGTAGCAATAGTCAAACACAAGACCGTGCATAATAAACATCAACACTTGCAACAGTCAAACACGAGACCGTACCTATAACATCTCTAAAATCCGCATGTAATGGCAGTACCTAACGTGAGCATGCATCAGTTCTTGCAGATATCCACCAGACTCATACTGCGGCCTAGTATTCCTCGGGCAACATACCTACCCCTACGGACCCTCAGATCCATATGACTGAATCTCTTCATTTTGGTGCTATAACCTGGCTTTGTAAGGTAGTCAGCATCTCATCCCAATAACGCCTCATGATCTCTCTCATATAAACATCATCCAGCATCTCCTGGTGAATCGCGATGGTTGTTTTTCCGGTATTCGTGGACAACACATAGATTTGCAGCCGGGACGGGTTGTCCCACTCCTTGCGTTTCCAGGTCAGGCGCAGTTTATGGTAAGGTACGACCACGCTAATTTTGCCGGACACGCCTTCCTTTGACTCATACTCATGCCCGACCTGCAGCTCCAGAGAAGGGACATCTCCGATCCATAACGACAGCCCCTCAGAAGACATGAGGAAATCCCAAACTCTCTCTTTCGTCACGGCCATCGTTTTCCTGACCCCGATCTGCACCCCGGCATCTTTGGAAACGCCGACCGGCACCCGCCCCATGACCTGCTCATACATAACGGCGATCCATTCGCTCCACTCCTCGGATACCCGATGCTGCTCAACGATATGGTTTTGGATCTGCTCATGGGACCAGAGCGGGCCCACTTCCTGCCCAAGGGCCACAATCCATTCTTCCCAAGAACGTCCCGTTACCTTCATCACTTCTTGTTTAAAAATAGAGCCTGCCATCAGCGTACTCTCTCCTCCCTGACGCTATCTGATGAAGTTCATTATATAATACAAACACTGACAGAGAAGGTCAGTGTTTATCTTCAGGATTGATAATATTTTAATAGGGACTCCGCAATGTCGATCATGCCTGATTTCAGTTCATCGGGCCCCATGATTCGAATTTTTCCGCCAAACGACAAAAGGTAGTAGGCAACTTGCGTGTATAACGTATGCTCATCCAGCCTGAACACCGCATGCTCCGCCGTACGATCGACGAGGGCTTGACTGAGCAGCCAATGCGAACATAAATCGTCCAAAGCTTGTGGGATTCCTTGGATATGCACGGAAACCAAATGAGGATTGGATTCGGAACCTTGCCCCGATAGCAAGCTGTCCAATACGTACTCCCGCGGGGAAAACGACGCCGGACGGTCAAACGTGTTGTCGGTATGCCGGATATCGCTCATACGGTCGACACGGAAGCAGCGAATTTCACCGCGCAGATGGCAATATCCCACCGCGTACCATTTACTTTTCCAGTGGACGAGTCCATAAGGATCCAGGATACGTGTATGTTCCATACCGTCGTAGCCTGTGGTGTAATCGATCTCGAGACTGGATTGCCGGTCGATCCCCGCCTCGATCTCATGCAGTATCCTGGTGAGCGAAGAAGCTGTAGGAGGATGGATGGCCTCTATACTGTTTTTGTGGCGTTCCAAACGCTCCAGCTGCTCCGGATTCGTATATCGTTTAATTTTGGAAACGGCTCGATGGAGCGGCTCTTCGGAGGGATAGCCCGCTTCCCGTGCGAATGCAGCTGCATGAAGAAGCGCCTTTTGCTCATCGGCCTCAAAAAACAGCGGCTCCAGCTTGATATGCTCCGGGATGGAGTAACCTCCATCGCGCCCAATCTCGGATACGACAGGCACGCCGGAAATACACAGCGCATCAATGCACCGGTAAATCGTCCGAATATGTACGCCCAGCTCCTCCGACAGTTGTTTAGCGGTCATTCTTCTTCGCGATTTCAGCAGCCATAGCATCGCCAGCATATTATCGGCTTTAGACATTGTGTGCAGCAGCCCTTCCCATGGAATTCATTTCATTCTTGTGATCACATTATATATCACTTCCATAGAAGGCTCAGAGATTTCTTCCTGCTATCATCCGGATGTTGATCACCGTTCCCCCTCATTCCGATAAGAAAAGCCGACCCTCTGCAGGATCGGCTGGTAAATGAGTACATCGTGTGGCACTGCTCCCTGTACCCGCACGGTGCGTGGTCCGGGGCATGCTTGGATCGCTGTCAATATCCTTGAATGATGCCTTGCTTCATCTGCTGTCATAATCATGCTCCGCCGTGAATGATGACTTTTCCTCAATGATCATGGCCCACCGTGATGACAACGCTGCCCCTCTTGCGTCCTTCATCCACGTACCGATGCGCCTCGGCCATTTGCTCCAATGCATACCTTCTGTCGATGACCGGCCTGATCTTCCCTTTTCCCAGCAGCTCCACAAGCAATCTCAGATCCTCCATCAGCACCTTGGCCACACCTTGTCCTTCAACGGTTACATAGCTCTCGCCCTGGGTGAGCAAATGCTTGCATCTGGATTTCCGCAGTTTACCGACCGCATCCAGAATGATGTCGTATCGCGCTCCGCTTGTCGTAAAATCCTCTTTTGTATAATCAATGACCCGATCGGCTCCGAGCGACCTCACCAGCCCCACATTCGCGGTACTGCAAACGCCGGTAACCTCTGCTCCATAATGTTGCTTGGCAAGCTGTACAGCTAAAGTCCCCACCGCACCGGACGCTCCATAAATCAGAACCTTATGCCCTTGCCGGATATTCCCTTTTCTAAGAAAATGCAGGGCCGTCGTTCCTCCGAAAGATACGGCGGCGGCATCGTCATAAGTCACTTGATCGGGCTTTAACAGCAAGAACGCGTCTTCGCGCATGCAGATATACTGGGCATACGTGCCGAATCGCATTCCCCTGAATGCCAAGACCTGATCGCCTACCTTGAATCGCGTAACATCCTTGCCTATTGCTTCTACTTCCCCCGCCAGCTCCACCCCGAGTATCGGTTGTCTTGGCTTTCTCAGACCCAGCACCAGCCGCATGGGAATCCTGTACAAAAGAGGACTGCGAAATCCCCGCACCCGGCAATCCCCCGAATTGACAGTAGTTGCGTAAATCTTGATCCGAATTTCGCGATCCTTAGGGATAGGCTTCACTACCTCTTGCAGCTTTAAAACATCCGGCGCTCCATAAGCGGTACATACCATTGCTTTCATGGGTTTCCTCCAAACTCGCATTTGCAATCAGTATATCTGCCGTCAGGTACCGGGCCATAGATACTTAAGTATGGTTTTCTTATGAACAGCAGTATGGTTTTCTCATGAACAGCGATATTTGAAGGGAGATCGCTATGGATGAATAGCGATTCTGTGATCGTCGCCTACAGTAAACCCAGCTCGCGCGCACGCGCTACAGCTTCGGTACGGCGCGTGGCCTCGAGTTTATCGAAAATCATCCGGTTATGCCCTTTCACGGTGCTGAGCGTAACAAAAAGCCTCTCGCTAATCTGACGATTGGATAGCCCTTCGGCAATGAGACGCAGAACCTCCAATTCCCGCCGACTTAGCGGCTCAATCAGAGAATCCGCGGGCTGAACAACCCCTGGAACGAACCTTGATGTAACTCTACGTTCCAGTCCTTCAACATCAAATGCATGCAGCAGCCGCTCCAGGTAGTCGTGCATGGGCTTGTCTACAGCGTCCCTTAACAGCTTCTGCTTCGGTTTGTTTACGGCCTCCCTTAACAGCTTCTGCTTCGGCTTGTCTACCGCCCCTCTTAAGGGCCGCTGCTTCGGTTTGTCTATCTTCTGCATCGGTTTGCTCACAGCTGCTGCGCTTATCAACTCCCGCAACGGCTCCCCTTCATCGATAAACAACCGGATGAAACCACCCGGCTCGCCCATCCCCAGCACATCCGCCGCAACCTGTGCCGCTCTCCGTTTCTCCCCATGGGCGTGCAGGGCCAAAGCCTGCAGCACCATCACCTTAAGCTGTTCGTCCACCCATTCCTTAACTTCCATATCGGTCCGCAGTCGTTCGAGGATCACCAGCGCTGCCGCCGTATCCCCCTGAGCGAGCAGCACTCTGGTTAGGCTTAGCTTGAGCTCAAACTTTTGGGCAAGCTGCAACGCTGAACCGACATCCCCTTGCAGCAGCATGGCAAGCACCTGTGCCTCGGCAATATGAGGCAGCTGATGCGCGAAATGATGCTGACGGGCGAAGTGATCCGCCTTAGCCAACATGACAACCGCTTCGGTCACTGCTCCCCGTGAAAGCTTCAGCCTTGCGAGAAATACCTCGCAGGCCACGCCCCTGTCGATATGCTCGAACTGCCCTGCCAAGTGGAGGGCCTGCTGCCCATGCTGTTCCGCGGCATCCAGATCATTCCACTCGCTGCATATTCGGGCTAGGCCGAGATGCGCTTCGCATGCTGCCGGCAGCGGAGGATCACCCGCTAAATCCAGAACGCGCCGATACGTCTCGGCCGCTGCATATAACTGATTCTCCGCCTCCTGAATCATTCCGAGTCCGAGCGTCGCCATCATGTTGATCATGATGTGCCCAATCTTCTGACTGATGGTTACGGCTTCCTGATACGCCTTGCCAGCCGCGGCCCGATCCCCCTGCAGCTGGTAGGCGTATCCCAGCGTCCATATCGTGGCAGTGCGGACAGGCAGATTATGCGGATTCAAGAATTCCAAAGCCCGGCGCGATTCGGCCATGATGGTATCCGGCTGATGTTTACTGACAGCAAGGGTGGCACGTATAGAGGCGATATGCCCTATAAGATCCCGGGTATAATCGTCCTCCGCAGCATGCAGATGAGTCTCGGCGGCTTGAAGTTTAGGTTCGATACCGGTCATTCGGCCGACCATTAACATCGCAGAAGCATGCATGACGTTTAAAGCGGGCCTTGCATCCAATTCCTCCTTAGGCAAGGAATCCAGCCAATGGAGCACAGGGCCTATCGCTCCACGGAAAACCAGGGGCATCCCCTCCCCTTCAATCAGACGTGCGGCCCGATCCACATCCTGCGCGGCAATCGCATGTTGAAAAGCCTCCAGCAGAAGATCATGACGTTCATGCCATTCGCTGGCACGACGATGCAATTCGGACACGTCCCTCTCTCCGCCAACCGCAGAAACACCCGTTCGGGTTAGACGCTGCCGAAGCGCATCCGAGAACAGGTGGTGATATCGGTACCAGCGCCTCTCCTTGTCCAGCGGAACGATGAACAGGTTGACGCGCTCAAGATACTCCAGGGTTTTTTGGCCGGAGATGGCGTTCTTCGGAGCATCACGGTCTTCGCTACGAAGAATATATTCACACAATGGACCACACAGCCGGTCAAGAATGGAGGTATTCAGCAAAAAATCCTGAATACCCTCAGGCTGCTGCTGCAGCACTTCTTCAACCAAATAGTCCAGTACGTCACGGTGCTTGCCGCCGAAGGATCGGATAAAGGTGGCCGCGTCTTGATGGCCCTGCAAGGACAGCGCCGCTAATTGCAGGCCGGCAATCCAGCCCTCCGTGCGGGATTCGAGAAGCGCTGCATCCTCTGCTGACAAATCCAGTCCCATGGAGCGGCACAGGAATTCAGAGGTTTCAGCGGATGTGAAGCGCAAATCTGATGTCCGCACTTCCGTCAACTGGTCCCGGGCACGCAGCCGGGCCAAGGGCAGATCAGGATTCTGGCGGCTGGCGATAACCACATGCATCTGCGGCGGCATGTGCTCAATGAGAAAGCCAAGAGCGCTGTCTATCGATTTGGAATCCATCACATGGTAATCATCAATAACCAGAATGAAACGGTCCCCCATGGTCGCAATGTGATTAAGGATGGCCGTGACGATAGCTTCGAGCGGCAGAGGGAGTGAGGACGGCGCATGAAGTTTGCTCATCACGCCCTCTCCGATATCAACCCCGACGGTTTCCAAGGCAGCCACAAGATAAGCCAGAAATCTTGTCGGCTCGCGATCCCCCTCCTCCAAAGACAGCCAGGCGACGGGCAGCGGGGAGTCTATGATCCATTGGCTAAGCAGCGTAGTTTTACCGCTGCCTGCAGAGGCGGAAATCGTAGTCAGCTTGCGCTGCAGACGCAGCCCCTCGTTCAAACGCTCAATCAAGCGGGGGCGAAGAACAGCCCCCGATCGAGGAGAAGGTATATACAGTTTTGTAGACAAAATAGGCGTGGACATCCTTACCCCCGTTATGCCGTCATTGCAGCATTTTCTAACATATATATTATGATAAAAAGTTCGACGGCTTCCCGGATTTCCCTCTTGTACGTTAAATGCATTCGTTAGGGTTGAATATCAGAAGCATGATTTGTTGGGTTAGGCATACGATGTATCCGAAATGCTTGAGGCCCTGTAATTGAACCCATCATTCCCATCATTCATGCATAAGGAGGTTTCAGATGAAAATTCACCATTCGATTCCCTGGCGTGACAATGTGTATCTGTTCAACTATCGAAGCGTACATACAGAGCCGGTGGAATATTTTCATTATCATGAAGGGTTGGAGATCCTGTACATTCATGAAGGCGCCGGAAGATATATCGTCAATAATCAAACGTACTCGCTGAAGCCCTGCACCTTGGTGTTGATTAAGCCTTTTCAAATACACCAAATTCAAGTCATCGTACCGCCGAATTACATTCGCAGCCTGCTGAAAATCAAAGCCTCCGTCATCGAGCGTTTCCTCACCGCACTCCCGCAGCTGACAACCGCTGTTTCACAATTGTTGGAGCATCCGTGGTCCAATCAGGTATTTCATCTGTCATTCAAGGATTCCTTATATTTGGAAAATCAATTTCTGCAATTGCATGAGATGCTGGCCAGCGTTCCGCGAAAGGTTCAGCAGGAAGTTGTTGCCTTGTTTTTATTTCATTTCTTCACCTACTTCAACAGCCATATTTATCCTCCGGATCGTAGCGGGGGCTTCAAGTATCATACAGCCGCTGCTTCGCTCGAACCTGTCGGCGCCATGGTAAGTTGGATTGGCAAGCACTATCATCTATCCTTCACGATTAACGAAATAGCTGCGGACCTTCATTTCTCCCCCAGTTATTTGTCCAAGCTGTTCAAAGAGCAGATGGGCATGACCATCATCGAATATACGAACAACAAGCGTTTGGAGGAAGCCAGAACGCTTCTTGGCTTGCCTTCTCTGACAATCGAAGACGTCAGTAAACAGACCGGATTCAACTACCCCTCGTATTTTATCGCCATGTTCAAAAAAAAGTACGGCATGACGCCTCTCCGGTATCGAATGCAGACGAAATTATGATATTTTCAAGCAGCAATGTGGTATTCGGATTGGATTATAATTAGAGCGCTTAAACAATGAATCTGATCCCTGTTAAGGTTAAGTGAGGTGATGTGTTTCGCACAGAAAGAACGTAAGGCAACAAATGCGACTGCACGATGAATAGTGTCAAAAATAGCGAGGAGGTTTCATGATGATCAAGCCATCATTCAAGTTTGGCATAGTATCCTTATTTTGCTTCATGCTTGTAGTTGCATTCTACCCTGGTCATATTGTAAAGGCGGCAACCAAATCGGTCCCGGCCGGTGACGTCGCGACGCTGCGGAGCTACTTAGCCAGTGCGAATCCCGGTGACATTATCGAAGTATCCGGGACCTACTCGGTGTCAGATGGAACCATTGCAACCTCAAGGAACGGAGCGTCAGGCAATTACATCACGATTCGCGGCACGGGCAGCGGAGCCACATTTCATTTCACCGCATCGGCAGGCAATGCAGCTTTCCATATCAAGAACAACTATTACAAACTGGAGAATGTGACGATTAACTCCAATTCCAAATCAAACAAAGGCCTGCTGATTGAGGCCTCTCACGGCTACGTTACCAACGTAACGGTCAAAAATACGACGGGAGAAGCGTTCAAGATTCGAAAAAACAGCCAATACTGGCTTGTCTCGAACAGTACCGCACAAAGCGCGGGGCAAGGCGGAAAATTCGGCGAGGGCTTCTATGTGGGGGATGCCGACCAGAACTGGACCACACTGCCGAACCCGGATCGAAGCGGTTATATTACGTTCCTGAATTGCAGCGCCATACAGACCAAAAACGACGGCTTTGATTTTAAAGAGGGGACGCATCATATCAAAGTGATCGGCAGCACGGTTGACTTTCAGAATACGATACCGGAATCGACCGTAGGCAACAACGGCATATTCATGCGGGCCAATGACGTACAGATCATCAATACCACCGTCAAAAACAATGCAGCCACGGGCCAGGCATTCAGAACAAGCAAAACCACAGCCTCGGACGGGGTGTCCTACGGAAGCAATCTGGAGCTTAAGAACGTAACCGCATCGAATATTTCGGGAGCGATGATTTACACGAACTATACTTCGAACAAATTGTATACCGACTATACAATGACCGGTGTTGCCGGAGGACTCTACGCATCCGGCTCCAAAACAGCAACTTCTTCCAATCCGTCCTCCTTTGTGGAGATGACGTGGAACGGCGAAGGCGGAGATACTTACGGTTTTTAGTAAAAAGCTTTGGCTTCTAGCAAAAAGATTTACAGGCCACCTCAAGGTTTTTCCTAAGGTGGCCTGCTGCTTCATGTTTTTCTAAGCGCGTAGCGTAATCCTCTCTCATTTCAAATGATCGGATTCGCGATATGGGCAGATCAACAGCGCTTCCCGGATCGTCTCGGCAACAATATCCGCTGCGGTTTGTCCCGAAGTCAGCCCTCTTGTCCCTTGACCCGCCCACAATGACATATACTCCGGATTGTTTTGGCGATTAGCGGCGTTTCGTATGTCGCGGGTCACCGTATTCTGCGTAGGAAAAGGCAGCGGCTCTATGCCGCTCTCGTCCCATTGCCTGATGAATGCATTGCGGATTCCCCTTGCGGGCCGTCCCGAGAACGCTTTGGTGATCACCGTGCTCTCTTCCGTACTCCGAAGCAGAGCTTGCTTGTAAACCTCATGCGCACCCGATTCAACCGCGGTCAGGAATCGCGTACCCATCTGAACGCCTTGGGCTCCAAGAACAAGCGACGCTGCGAGTCCGCGTCCATCCATCACGCCTCCGGCGGCAATAACGGGGATCTTGACGCGATCCACGATTTGCGGTACCAAGGCAAACGTTCCGATTTGGGCGCCCATCGGGTGCTCCGAAATATCAAACGTTCCACGGTGTCCGCCCGCTTCGCTGCCTTGGGCGACGACGGCATCACACCCTGCCTGCTCAGCCAGCATGGCTTCGCGGACTGTGGTAGCCATCGCAACAACCAGAAGCTTAGCCGCTTTCGCTTGCTGCATATGAGGCTCATCCAGAATCCCGAATGCCGTACTAATGACAGGTACCTTCTCTTCAATCAGAACCGCGAATTGCTGCTCGAACCAATCCGGGGTTGTTATGTGATCCTTGCCCGCATGGGGAATGCCAAGGCCATCCCGCATCCGGTTTAACTCCTGTTGAACTTCTCCGATTCGCTCATGGCGATCCGGGGCACTGGGCGCAAAAAGGTTGACGGCAAAAGGCTGATCCGTCCGCTTGCGGATTTCCTGAATGCTGTGACGAATGGCTGCAGGCTCCATATAAGCCGCACCCAGCGTGCCGAGTCCGCCTGCGTTGGATACAGCGGCGACCAGCTCAACTGTCGTCGGTCCCCCGGCCATTCCTGCCAGAAAGAGCGGATAGCGGATTTGGAACCGTTGGCACAGCTCGGTCTGCAGTTGAATGTTCATGATATAATATACCTCCTTTAACACTACAGATATTATCCTATTAAAAGAGAGAAATTTCCAAATAAAAAAACGCCAATCGACATACTTTCTCTGAAGACAGACCGCATATAGCAGATGTTTTTCTTGCGAGATCAGGAGGGGAAGCCTCTGAAGTTTATACTTTCTTATCTCTAAAAAAAGCCGCTAAGCACTTGAATCGTGTTTAGCGGCTTTTTACGGGTGTATTTGTCCGGGGAGACCCTTCTCCCCTGATTGTTACACCGTCTTCTAGGACATTTTCACCAAGCTGTAGTTTTTCTTGCCTTTGCGGATGATGATGAACCGGCCGCCAATCGCTTGGTCGGCTGTCACCTCGTGACCGACGTCGCTGATACGCTCGCCGTTCATCGAGATGGCGCCTTTGGTGATATCCTCACGAGCTTGCCGCTTGGAAGGCTCGATGCCCAGATCCACAAGCCAGTCCACGATATTCTTCGTTTCCGGCGTGGCTTCGAATGTCGGCATCTCTTTAAAGCCCTGCTCGATCTCATCAGCCGTGAGGGATTTAATATCGCCGCTGAACAAAGCCGCCGTAATGCGCTTGGCCTGCTCCAGCATCTCCTCGCCGTGCACGAATCTCGTCATTTCCTCAGCCAGCATTTTTTGCGCTTCGCGTTTATGCGGCTCGCTCTGCACCTTTTCGGCCAGATCGTCAATTTGCTCTTTGGTCAAGAAGGTGAAGTACTTCAGATATTTCACAACGTCGCGGTCGTCGGTATTCGCCCAGAACTGGTAGAACTCGAATGGCGTCGTTTTGTTCGGGTCGAGCCAGATCGCGCCACCGGCCGTTTTGCCGAATTTCGTGCCGTCAGCCTTCAGCATGAGCGGAATGGTCAGGCCGAATGCTTTGGCCTCGGGTCCTTCCTTCTTCCGGATCAGATCCAGGCCGCTTGTAATGTTGCCCCATTGGTCCGATCCGCCGATTTGCAGCTGCACGTCCTCATGCTGGTACAGATGCAGGTAGTCGACTGACTGCAGAATTTGGTAAGAGAATTCCGTAAACGAAATCCCGCTGTCAAGACGGCTCGCAACCACGTCCTTCGCCAGCATCGAGTTAATGCTGAAGTTTTTTCCGTAATCGCGCAGGAATTCGATGATGTTGATCTTATGCGTCCAGTCGTAGTTGTTGACCATGCGGATCTGATTGTCGCCCTCCGTCACGAAGAGCTTTTTCATTTGTCCGGTCAACGCGTCAACGTTAGCCTGAACCTGCTCCAGCGTCTGCAGCGAGCGCTCGGTTTGGCGTCCGCTTGGATCGCCGATGGTGCCGGTCGCGCCGCCGATCAGAATGACCGGACGATGGCCGGCAAGCTGGAAGCGTTTGAGCATGATGAAGGGAATCAGGTGACCGATATGCATGCTGTCGCCCGTTGGATCCACACCGCAGTACAGCGAGATTGATTTTTCATTCGTAAGCTCCCGAAGGCCTTCGGCATCCGTCTGTTGGTTGATCGCATCGCGCCAGTCCAGTTCGTCGATAATATTCACAGTGTTAACACTCCTTCAATTCATTAATTTCCTTATAACGAAACGTCCAACCCCGCCTGAAAAAACAAAAAATCGCCCCTTGTCTGTTACAGACATAGGGACGATTATTAACCGTGTTACCACCCAGATTGCACGAATGATCTGCAACGCTTGCCGCGCGTCATTCATGCCGCTCATTAGACGAGATATCGTTCGCCGTTTCCGCTCGGCATTACCCGAGATACTCCAGAGTGTAATTCGCCGCCTTGGTGTGTACCGGGTTCCATCATCCCCCGGCTTTCTAGAACAGGGACCAAGCTGCTACTGGGCTCTTTCAACGTATGTCGCATATAAGATTACAGACAGTATAGTGAATTAATAAATCGATGTCAACCTGCGTTTCGGACGGATGTCCTGCTTTCCCCGGCAGCATGGGTAACCGCCGTCAGGTGAGCCCCCTTGATATCAGGTGCGGCGCATGTACGCACGAACCGTAATGGGAGCAAAGATCGTCACGATGACCGCGGCGCCGACCAAGGATATCGTGAGATCCCAGCCCACGGTGCCAGCGTTGGTGAGATCCCGAACGGCTGTCACAAGATGCGAGATTGGATTCATATTGACGAACCACTGCAGCCAGCCCGGCATCGTATCCACCGGCACGAACGCGTTGGAGAGAAACGTGAGCGGAAACAGCACGATCATCGATATTCCCTGCACGCCGGAGGCGGATCTTGCAATCACGCCGCAGAAAGCAAAGATCCAGCTGATGGCCCATGAGCACAAAATGACGACCAACCCGGCAAGAGCAACGTAACCCAAGCCGCCCTCGGGCCGATATCCCATAATATAACCCATCGTAAAGGTAAGCACCGTTGCAATGGTATACCGAATCGTGTCTGCTAGCAGGGCACCAGCCAGCGGTGCGATTCGCGCAATCGGCAGCGATTTGAATCGGTCGAATACGCCTTTATCCATATCCTCGCGCAGCTGAACACCTGTGACGACGGAGGTCGTAATCACGGTCTGGACGAGGATGCCGGGAATGATAACGGGCAAATAACTCGCCACGTCACCGGAGATGGCGCCGCCAAAAATATAGGTGAACATCAGCGTAAAGATAATGGGCTGGAACGTGACGTCAAACAACTGCTCGGGCGTACGCCGGAGCTTCAGCAGCCCGCGGTAGGCCATCGTCAACGAATTTCGGACCGTTTGACCAAAACTCGTGCGGTTCTTGAGCTGACGTTCCGTCCCAGGCTGAATCATGGTACTGCTCATACCCGTGCCACCTCTCTATCATTGGATTCATAAGACCCTTGGACAGCGTCTTCCTTCACGCCGTGGCCGGTGATTGTCAGGAACACCTCATCCAGGGTCGGCTTCTGCATGCTCATCTCGGACAAGCCGATTCCTGCCGTGCGCAGCTCGATCAACAGGTCTGTAACAAGACCCGCATTAGCCATCGGTGCCGTTATCTTTCCGGCTTCCGGCGATACATTAGCATGAACTTTGAGCACTTGTTCCACGGTATGGCGGGCGCGATCCATGTCCTGTAAATGCTGGACGGTCAAATGCAGCGAGGAAGTGCCTACCGACATCTTCAGTTCATCCGCTGTCCCCTCGGCCACAACCCGGCCGTAATCGATAACGGCGATGCGGTTTGCCAATTGGTCCGCCTCCTCGAGATACTGCGTGGTCAGCAATACCGTTGAACCGGTATTCACCAATCGGCGGATCGTATCCCACATCTGGGAACGCGTACGCGGGTCAAGCCCCGTCGTCGGTTCATCCAGGAAGATGAGCGGCGGTTGGGCAATAAGGCTTGCCGCCAGATCCAGTCTTCTCCGCATGCCGCCGGAGAAATTTTTTAGCGGTCGCTTCGCGGCTTCCGACAAACCGAATTCCTCAAGCAGCTCACCCGCCTTGCGCCGCGCCTCCGTACGCCCCAGACCTAGCAAACGGGAGAATATAATCAGATTCTCCGTAGCGCTGAGCGATTCGTCCACCGACGCGTATTGACCGGTTACCCCGATCAACTGACGGACGATCTGCGATTCCGTCTGCACGTCGTGTCCGAAGATTCGGGCCGTACCGGCATCCGGCCTTAGCAAGGTCGCCAGCATCCGGATGGTGGTCGTCTTGCCTGCCCCATTCGGACCAAGCACGCCATAGATCGTTCCGGTACGCACGTTCAAATCCACGCCATCCACGGCACGATTATCGCCGAATGTTTTGACCAGCCCGTAAGCCTCAACGGCCAAGTCACCAGGGTTAGGCTCTATTTTCTTTCTGTATACATGCTCCATTATGATTTCCTCCTCTTTGCTAATGGATGATGCTTGAATCGTAGCACCCCTATTTAAACGGAATGTAAACCGGGAAAAGATTGGGCTCTTCTTATGAAAATGATCCTCAATCGATAAGGATTCGCGGTTTACTCCGACTACTTCTGACGGTAAACAAAAAAAGTGACAGCACAGAAAAACCTTCTGCACTGCCACTTTTTCCTTTATAAAAAACGGGAACCTCTCCGCCAACAAGCTGCCGCTGGACTTGCCTATTCTTCGTCAACAGCTAAGCCTTCGGCCACTTATACAAAGCATGATTAAAGGTCTTCCCCATCCTGATCCATCGTATATTTTACCTGCATGATGATATTCTGTTCGTGATCTCCAAACTGGCGACCGAACAGATTCAGTCCTCCTTGATTCACAGCATCGGGCTTGATGCCGATACGCAACCGCAATTTGGGACTCTCGGAAAGATTCAGCTCATCCAATGTAACACCCGATACTTTCTCCATATCCAGCGTCGTCTTCTCATGATCGACCCGCCAAGTTTTGAGAAACCCGTACTGCGTTGCCCAATCGTACCACCAATTCGGATTCAGCTTGCCGCGTCGATCCCCGAAATCACCGGGGCTTGTCCACATGCCGATCTCCACGCCATTGACCCACACGGAAATGTTCGAAGGCCAGTTATGATCATAATTGGGCGCCTCGGAACACATCTCCATGGACAATTCAAGCGATTCGATGCGAGCTCCGGCCGGAATATCCATCGGCATTAAATATTCCAAATATCCTTTGCGCAGCCAGATGATCTGGGCATTGACATGCTTGGGATGGTAAAAGCTCGCCGGCTCGTCTTCCTTTATGATATACCCGTCGGCATTCGCCATTCCGCATGTGGGCGATACTTCGCAATCACTGTAATGGCCAATCGGCATCTCTACTTCATAGAGATGCGTTACTCCTTTGGGTACCGAGTTTTTCAAATTCAACGCAATATGAATATCATCATAATTCCGGCTGCAGACCTTCATTGCCCCACGTGACGCCGGAAGCAATTCCGTATTGATTAACTCAGCCGCTTCCAACACTTTGATGTTGCTCGCTACCGTCGAAACGGGGAGTTTGAGCTTCTCGGCGATTTCAATAATATTCAAGTTCTTGGAATTCAAGAGCCTTAGAATATCAACCCGAGAACGTGTTGACAAGGCATGGGTTACCGTGACCAATCTTTCCGGGTCGTTAAAACCAAGTTCCAGCACAAATCTGCTCTCCTTTAAACATATTCATTACAATAATTTTACTTCTTAATGAAATGAAAAACAATCACACTGGAAAGGCTTACACCAGCCATTTTCCTGCCTCTTGTCATAGGGCATCGTATAGTCGGAGGTAGAAAACCATGACTTTCATAGCCAGAAATGGCCTCCGGGAGAACCGGAAGCCATCCATGATCAAGCTAACAACTCTTTATTTATCGGCCCGCTATACCATCGGCTGTGTCCTAATTCGCCGGCTTGATGTCGAAAAAGTCGATTTCTCCGTATCCCTCGCCTTTTGAAAAACGTATCGTATTCACGCCGGCCTTCAACTGAACCCGCGCCGTGGACAGCCCCCAGTTCTCCCATCCTTTATTCGTGATGTGGAACTTGCTTGCCGTACCGGCATTTACGCTGAGCATGAGATGGGACCAATTCCCCCCAGCTGTTCCATTCGCCGTGCGGGCGAGCAGAATGTATTCGCCTGCGGACGCAGCATGTACCTTGAATTCCACATAGCTCTCCGGCGTATCAATATGCCCGGCCTTCATGCCCCCCGAACCATTAGGGCTTTGAGATGCATAGGCGATACCGCCGAATGTTCCTTCCTCACCTTCGTAACGGGTATGTGCCGCTTCGCCGGAAGGCAAGGTTATCGGAGCATTCGGATTCACCGGGACGCCGAGATTTGGCGTGTTATCGGCATGCCACGTGAATTTCTGCATTCGAACCTCGCGGTTCCACCCGGCATTATTGTACTTGGCGACATGATAGAGTATCCAGTCCTCCGTACCGTCTGGCGACTTGGTGAATGAATGATGACCCGGTCCGTACAGACCGTTACCGGACTTGAATATAGGCTGGCTGCGTTTGCTCCATGATGCCGGATTCAGCAGATCGCTGGTTGTGCTGGCTGTTATGAGGCCCAGGCAATAGTCATTGGTCCAGCTTCCGCTTGCCGAGTATACCAGATTGATGAGACCGTTTCGCACAATCACCTGAGGCCCTTCGTTTACGTGCGGGGAATGGTTCGTTTCCCAGCTGTGGGTAGGCCTTGCGATTTCAACGCGATTCGAATCGATCGTCCAGGGATTGCTCATGCGGGCGATATACAAATTCTGCCGGACATTGGTGTCGCCTTCCCAGCCGGACCATATAAAATACAGCTGACCGCCTGTTTGCAGCACCGTGCCGTCAATCGCCCATTTGTTCGTCGGGTCCGTAATCTGGCCTTTGTACTGCCAGGTTCCCTGCGTCGGGTCCGCCGACGTGTTCTCCATGACATACATGCGGTGGTTGACGTTATCCCCGTCATCCTTGGCATAGTAGATGTACCAGGCGCCATTGATGTAATGCAATTCGGGAGCCCAGATGCTGCAGCAGCCCGTTTCCACGACCCTCGTCGGAGCTGCATCAATCGTCGTGAGCTGTGCGGACTTCCATATGGTCACATTTCCGCCGGTCGTTTTTGTGAAGTAGTAAAAGCCGTCGGTGTGTTTATATACCCATGGATCCGCGCCCTCCTGCATGACCACGTTGTAGAAGTTATTTTGAAGCGTAGCCGCATGTGTCGCCTGACCCATAGGAAGAATAAGAAATGCGCATATCGTGAGCAATAATTTGTTCCGGTAGTTCACCTTCATCCTTTAGTCACGTTCCTTTCGGATAATATGCATTCATACACCAAACAGGAATTGAACTCTGCCTACTTCTTTGACGGTCATGATGACGGCTCAATCTTCAATCGCGGCCTTGCGGGAATTGATGCGGCGAATCACCTCGGGATCGAATTTCGAACGTCTGTCATAGGTGTACAATCCGTTCACTTCCTGCTCCACATCGTACAGCTGGGTATAACAAAATCCGAACATCTTCGGATGATCCAACAGAACATTCGTTAAGCCCGCATAACGTTCCAGAAACGCTTCTTCGGAGGTCGGCCTGTCGCCATACCCCCATGACTTCTCGTCTTTTTGGTCCGGATTCCACCATATGCCGCCATATTCGCTGATGAAATAAGGCTGGCCTTCATACTGCTGCCGATTCGGGAAGCTATTGTACACCTCTCCACCGTTCTTCATCGGCTCATATCGTTCCTTAAAGGTCTCCGGGTTCTGGTCGTAATCATGGATATCGAAAATATCCGTCACGACATGGAAGTTACCGCTCGTATCAATTACGGGACGGGTCGGATCCATCTTTTTCGTTACCTCGTATACAATGCGCAGTACGTCGTTATTTTGCTTGGAGCCGTCCCGGTCCCACGTCTCGTTGAAGGGACACCAGCCGATGAGGGCCGGATGATTGAAATCGCGCTCCATCCCTTCAAGCCATTCCGGCAGGAAATGGGACAATCCCTCGGCCGTGGTAATGTCGAGCCCCCAATTCGCATGCTCTCCCCATACCAGATACCCTAACCGGTCAGCCCAATACAGAAAGCGCGGTTCAAACATCTTCTCGTGAAGCCTTGCGCCGTTAAAGCCGAGTCCCATCGAAATTTCGATGTCTTTGCGGAGATCCTCATCGCTTGGCGCGGTGTAGACCCCATCCGGATAGAAGCCTTGATCCAGCACAAGGCGTTGAAATATTGATTTGCCGTTGACGCGGAAGGCCATTCCGTCCAGCATGACGGTTCGGAGCCCGAAATAGGATTGGACGGTGTCGCACACCTGATCCTGTCCTTGCAGGGATAGTTCCAGATCGTACAGCCTGGCCTGACCCACCTCCCACAAGTGAACCTCCGACAATGGAATGGTAAGTTTGACGGACGGCCCGGATACAACGGCACTGGCGTTCCCTACAGGTTTTCCCTCATACAGAGCAGAGGCGCTCAGTTTATGTCCCGCGGCATTTCCGCTGATCTTTACTTCCAGGTGCGCGCAGGCATTATCGGGATCACCCACTATTTTCATGTCTGACAAATAGGCCTCCGGCACTTGCTCCAGCCATACCGTCTGCCAAATCCCCGTCGTACGTGTGTAATCACAGCCGTGCGAGTGGAACCGCCCGCTTTGTTTCCCGCGCGGCTGGCGTCCGGAACGGACATCGTCTTCCGCACAGACGGTAATCACGTTCTTGCCCGGTATCACATGCGAAGTAATATCAAAGCTAAAAGGCGTATATCCCCCGCGATGCATTCCTACGGATACACCGTTTACCCATACTTCCGTCTCGTAATCCACAGCCCCGAAGTGAAGCAGGATGCTGCCTTTCCATTCTTCAGACACGGTAAAATCGCGTTTGTACCATACAGCTGCCATGAAATCCTTATATTCAACGCCGGACAGCTTGCTTTCGGGGCAGAAGGGAACAGTGATCATTCCGGACAGATCATGTCCCGGCTCATGAAATCCGCGCTCCTTCCCGCTTTTCCCATGATCGATTTCGAATTGCCAAGCACCATTCAGATTGATCCAGTCGGGTCTTACCCATTGCGGACGGGGGTACTCCGGACGCGGCAGTGTTAATTCTGTCATGTTTAACTCCTTTTTTATGTTTAATTGTCGGTATTTATCTATTGCCCGGCTGTCACCTGCGGCTTTAGCCTCGGCTTTCCTTCACGTACAGCCTGCTGGTCTCTTCCCAGATTTCATTCGCTTCAAGGCTGAAACATCCGATCTCTTCGGCTTCCATGTCCATATTCGGCGCATTGACCAGATTGATCTGCGGCTCAGGGCAAAAGAAACCCTCGGTCGCTTCGTTGTTCCAGATCATCCATTGTTTATAGGAGGTGCCTACGTCATAAACCAGCGTCAGTTTCTCCGCACCATCGGTAAGCTCCATCCGGTTTCTTCCGTTTTGAGCCACGGCGGTGTAATGATTGTCCATACTTTCGAAGAAGGGGTAAACGCCTGCTCCTTGCATGGCCTGCTCGTTAGTGGACAGCTCCTGATAGGATCCGGTGGGCAGCATCCGCCCATCCAGCTCCCACCGCTGCCCGACGGTCAGCTTTAAGCGGTAATCCCGGGCGTCGCCTCCATTGGTAAATGGCGCGTTGATGGACGTATGGAACGCCAGCAAACACGGCATGGCTTCTTGACCTGTATTGGTAATCGTTACCCGCTGGGATAGCCCCTGCCGACTTAAGCCGTACCGAAGCTGAATATGGAACCGGAACGGGAAGCTCCGGAATACCGGATGCCGTTCATCCACACGGACAGAAACGGTCACATAAGCTTCCTGCTCGGAATGCCCGTATTCATCGACCTCCCATGGAATGTTGTACAGAAATCCATGCAGATGATGACCGGTTGCCTCTTCATTAACCGGCAGCTGATGGACTTTGCCATTCCACCGGAAGTTACCGTCCTTATACCGGTTGGGTGGAAACAACACCGGAATGCCGTGAATCATCGGTCTTGCTTTGAAGCCCGGCATTTCCTCCGGCGTTGGCTCATGCAGAAACCGGTAGCCCTTATCGAGGTCCCGGAACGATATCAAATTCCCGCCGATATCCGGAAGCATGATGGCCTCATAACCCCCGGCTCTTAGATAAACTGCTCGCTCGTTATGGTATACGCCTTCGTAGGCATTCGTCCCTTCCATTTCTCCACCTCCTATTTACCCGTCATGATGTTGCGAATGGTTTCAATCGGCGCCTTCGGCTTACGGTCATACGTCAGCAAACCGTTGATTTCCTGCTCAACATCCGTCAGCTGCGTATAGCAATATCCCTGGATCACCGGGGATGAGAACATCGGGTCCACTACGGCCTTGAGCCGGATCAGGAAGTCCTCCTCGTTCTCGGCGCCGGAATACCCCCAGCCCTCCCAATCGCTCTTCTTAAAGGCAATCCCGCCAAACTCCGATACCAGAATGGGTTGGCCTTCATAGGAAGCACCGCCGACGAATATTCTCCGGTTCGCCGGCATGGCTTCCACGGCGGACGCGGCTGTCGCATACCGCTCCTCCAGCACTTCCTGGCGGCTCTCGTAGTCATGAATAGTAACCAGGTCGGTGGTCATATGCTCCCAACCATCGTTATAAACAACCGGCCTGCTATCGTCCAAAGACTTCGTTAAATGATACATGGCAAGCCCATGCTGCTGCTGACGCTTATCCATCTGGACATTGGGAACGCCCCAGCTCTCATTGAGCGGTACCCAGGTGACGATGCAAGGATGGTTATAGTCCCGCTCGATGATCTCCTGCCATTCCGCCGTGAAGCGGCGAACATACGACTCGGAATATTCATAGGCGTTGGCCGCCTCGCTCCATAACAGCAAGCCGAGCTGGTCGCACCAGTACAGGAACCTTGGGTCCTCCGTCTTCTGATGCTTTCTCACGCCATTGAATCCCATTTCCTTCGCCAGCTCCACATCGCGCTTCAAAGCCTCGTCCGACGGAGCCGTCAGAATTCCCTCAGGGAAATACCCCTGATCCAGCACCAGCCTTTGGAAATACGGGCGGTTATTCAGGCACAGCTTGCCGTTCTCGATCGATACCTTCCGCATCCCAAAATAACTGGATACTTGATCGAAGACGTTCCCATCCTGAACAAGGCGAAACTCGATGGTATACAAGTTCGGAAACTCGGGGCTCCACAGGCGTCCCAGGCCATGATCCGTAAAATCGCTCAGCCCGATAGTCCGGAGCTGTTCCGCATTTCGGATCGTATATTGATCCTCGGCAACACACTCGCCTTGATAGGATACGATGATCTGCAGGTTGAGATCCTCCGCGGGCTTGTAACCCTCCAGGAAGGTCCGGATGCGAATTTCGTTCCGGTCGATGTCGGGCGTCATCACCGTTTTGCCCAAATGTACCGGGGATACCGGCTCCAACCACACGCTCTGCCAGATGCCGGTCGTACGGGTATAGAAAATGCTTGCCGAATGCTCAAGCCAGTACTGTTTGCCCCGCGGCAAGGTGACGTCGCGGCTGAAGTCCTCCGCCCGCAGCACGACCGTGTTGCTCCCTTCCGTGAGCGCGGCCGTAATGTCCGCTTGAAACGGCGTATGCCCTCCTTCATGCATAGCCACCAAATGCCCGTTGACCCACACTTTTGCCATATAATCCACGGCACCGAAATGAAGCACGATCCGTTTCCCGTTCCAGTTCTGCGGGATTTCAAACGTTCTGCGGTACCATACCACATCATGAAAAGAAGGATCTTCAATGCCGCTCAGCTTGCTTTGGAACGTAAAGGGGACGTTGATCTTCCGTGTAAAGGAAGCCGTCGCTTCAGCCCGATACCACCCTTCATCCTCGCCGATGGTTTCATCATCAAAACTGAAATCCCATTCGCCATTGAGGGTTAACCACTCGTTGCGCTGAAACTGGGGTCTCGGATATTCGTTGCGAACCGTTTGTGTCTTGCTAACTTCTGTCAACATGATGCAACTCACTCCTAATTATTCAATCTCTCTATCTACTCGTTTGAACGTCTAGCCTTTGATCGAACCCACATAAACGCCTTTCACGAAATACTTTTGCAGGAAAGGATACACCAGCAATATAGGCACGGTCGAAACTACTATTGCGCAATATTTAACCAGCTCCCGGAACGCGGTCGAGCTCTGGGCGCTGTTGATGACAACCCCGCCTGCGCTGCCGATCGTGGTGGCCGTCGAATCGTTGGCGACCAGGATCTCCTTCATTAACAGCTGTAACGGGAACAATTCCCTATCCTTAAGCAGGACCATGGCGTTAAACCATGAGTTCCAATTGCCGACCAGATAGTACAGGAAGATAACGGCCAGCGTGGCTTTCGACAGCGGCAGGATCACTGTGATCAGAATATTGGCCTGGCTTGCGCCGTCAATCAATGCCGCTTCTTCCAGCTCTCTCGGAATCGATTGGAACCCGGTCCTTAATATGATGATGTTCCATGTACTTAAAGCGGTTGGCAGAATCATGGCCCACAGATTGTTGTACAAACCGATGTCCTTCATTAATAAGAACCAAGGAATCAGGCCTCCGCCAAAAAACATGGTGATCGTAATTAAAATCATGATAAAATTTTTGAAATACAAGTCCCGTCTGGAGAGCACGTATGCGCCCAATATCGTCATGACCATATTGACCAAGGTGCCCAGTCCCACATAAATGATCGTATTCATGTACCCCTTCAGCAGGCTGTTGTCTTTAAACACCAGCTTGTAACCGTCGAGCGTGAATCCCAGCGGCTTTAACAATACACCTTTATGAGCCATCAAGGCGCTGGGATCGCTGACGGAAGCAAATAAGATATGCAATATGGGATAAAAACAAACCAAGGTCAATGCCGTCAAAAGCGTGTAGTTGGTAAAGTCGAATACGCGGTCCCCTATGCTTTTATGCTTCCTTCTTCGTTTCACTTTGAATTGCTTGATATCCTCCATAGCCTTCCCTCTCTCTTACCATAAGCTGGATTCAGATCTGCGCTTCACGATGGTATTTGTCATCCATAACAGCCCGAAGTTCACGATGGAGCTTATTAATCCGACGGCTGTGGAATAACTCAGGCTCGCTTCCCTCAAGCCCCTTCGGTAAACATAGGAGGCGATGACATCCGCCGTATCGTAGATCAAAGGATTATAGAGCAGGATAATTTTCTCGTAGCCGGAGGCCATCAATCCGCCAATCGCAAAGATAAACAGGATGATGATGACCGGGCTGATCTGAGGCAGCGTAATGTACCACATTTTTTTCACCCTGCCGACCCCGTCGATATCGGCCGCTTCATATAATGAAGGATCGATGGAGCTCATCGCCGCCAGGTAAATGATGCTGTCCCATCCGATGCTCTGCCAGATTCCGGAAAAGGTATAAATCGGTCGGAACAAATTGGAATAACCGAGAAGGGATGAGTAATCTTTTCCCGTTATGAACGAAAGCAGCTGCGTAACGACCCCTTCATTGGCCGTAAAGATGTGGATGATCCCGCACACAACGACCAGGGAAATAAAATGCGGCATATACGTAATGGTTTGAACGGTCCGCTTAAACTTGGAAGAGCGAACTTCGTTCAGCAGCAATGCCAAGATGATCGGTGCCGTAAATCCAAACACGATGCCCCACACATTCAGCAAGAGCGTATTCTTGACCACTCTCCAAAAATAGGGTCCGGAGAAAAAATCGATGAAATGCTTGAAACCCACCCAATCGCTATCCGCGAAGCCCAGCAAAGGCTTGAAATCTTTGAATGCGATCATAACGCCCCACATCGGCCCGTAGCAGAAGATAATGAACCACGCCACGACGGGAAGGGCCATCAGATAGACGAACCAATTCTTTCTCAGATCCTTTTGAATCAACCGTTTGGTATTCTTGGGCTCAGAGGGCGTCCGAACATGGCCTATTTCCTTGTTTTTCTGTAATATCTCCATGAATCAACCACCTGTTCTTATTATGAAAACTATCGTTGGTTATACCGATCCAAGGCTGCTTGATGGAGACTTAAGAATTCGTCCAGCCCCATGCTCTGCGCTTCCTTCAAAAATTTATCGTAAGCATCGACCGGCAATTCGCCCATAATGATCTTCGCAAAGTATTCTCCGCGCAGCGTCGACAACTGGTTTCCAAGCTCGGCTTCACGCGAGGCTTCTTCTTTGGTGAACGTGATCGGCGGCATCGCCATGCTGGTATCCATGTTTTCCGTCCAATACTGGCGGATATCTCCCGAATAGCTTCCTTTAGCCGAGATCAACGGGTTGGCGTGGTGCTCGTCGCGGATATTCGGCCAACTATGCCAGCGGTATTTCCAAAGTGTAACGTCTACCGGCTGACCTTCCGGATCATTGTACATATAACTGTTTTCAGGATAATAAGGCATTCCTTGCTCATCCACCAAGTGCACGGTACCGTACTCTCCGAAGTTGATGATCTCCCAGCCCTTTTTGGAATAGTTGAAATCCAGCCACGCCATCGCGGCTTCCACATTTTTGCTCTGAGTTGTGATGGCTGCACTGGTTCCCGCTCTTTTGAAATTTTTATAGGTGGTTGCGGATTTGTCTCCTTTGTTGAGTACAGGATTCAGCGCCCCCACGAAATCAATGTCGTTCTGCACTTTCCAATAGCTCCACATCGTATCCGGGGAATCCATCATGACGGCCGTATCGTCGGAAATCGCGCTAGCCATCCGTTGATTGAAATCGGCGGTTGCCCAGTCCCGATTCAACAGGCCTTCCTTGTTCCACTGCTGCATGGTCGCAAGATATTCCTTGGCCTTCGGCTGCGCCGGCCCCCATGCAACCTTTCCGTTCTCGTCCAGGAAGGTCCAGTCCCAGACGCCATATGCGCCATTAATGATGCCGGTAAAAATTTGGCCGTACTTCGAGCCGTAATTCAGCGGCGCCTTATATCCGACTTCCTTACTCTTCTTCAGGAACTCATACCATTCGTCTATCGTCGTCGGGACTGGAAGTCCCGTCTTATCCAGCGCTTCCTGCTTGATTAGCGTACCGAACCAGGTCCATTCGGAGTACGGCGCGATGCCGTAGAAGCCCAGCAGCCTACCATCGTCGGTCACGGTCGTTTTTCTTCTCGTTTCGTCCGAGTTGCGCCATGCCGAATAATTCGGAGCATTCTTCTCCATCAGGTCGGTCAGATCGAGGTAAGCGCCGTCGTTTACCCCCGCTTCAAAGCCTCCCGGATAACGACCCGGGTCAATGATGATGTCCGGCAGCTCGCCGGAGGAGATCATCAAGGTGAAAGCATCCGCTTCCTGCCCGACAGGCGGCGTAATGAAGTTCACCTTAATGCCGGTCAGTTTCTCTACCTGCTTCTGAACCAAGTGATTATTCATATCCGGGATGTTGGAGTTGGCAGGCATCCATACATCCAGCACCACATCACCTTTAACGGGATAAGCAGAATAATCGCTAGGAATGACTTCTTCGAAAACGTCGCCAAGGTATGTATCATTCAGCGTGCTGTTTACTTCGTCGATTTGTTCCTGTGTTGGTGCTTTATTGCCGCGTATGTCCCCGCTGATATCTTCAAAGGTCACCTCATTCTTCTCTTTGGAAACGCCCTCCTCCTGGGTTACGGTGCTATCAGGCTCATTCTTTGCTTTACCGCTGCAAGCGGTTACCGTCGAAATGATCAATATGGATATGAATAACAGAGTGAATAAACGCTTCATCGTTCTGTTCATGCTTAACCTCCCATGATATGAATAATTGACGAGCCCCCCCAGCATTGCGTCGAGAGGATCTATATTCCGTAGTTTTTTAAGGGGCGCCAGTTGAAAGTTTGCTATCTACCATTCTTCAATCTTCGGAGTGTCTAAGCACCCCCGGTCTGAAATACTGCTCTTCCTCATCACCATTCCAATGGATCCCCTTTCACATGTAAGTTGACGGTATTACCAACCTCTACGCATCCATTTAATACAATTATCCTGTATCTTTAACCGAAGTATAAGCATATCAATTTATCTTGTCAACGCTTTCATACATAATTTCCGTAACTAAAATGAGTCATTTTTGCAAATTCATGCTTTTGATTTAGGATATCGGAAACGCTCGATAAACTTATAGCCCCTACAACGAAAGGGATTTCTGTTTAAAAATACGATTTTCGTTAGGGATTTGCGGTTCCTTCACGTTTCACTCTTATTCGTAATAAACCCCCATTCATTACAGAAATTCCGTAATGAATGGGGGTTTATATAAAATCCTATGAATGTTCACTCATCAGTGCGGCATTTGCCGCTCCTTTGCCGTCATCATCGTCTCTTTTTGGAATACCTACTCGTTCACGTTATGAATCCGCATACATTATTCTCCGGACGGTATTGGTATAGCCTGCGAATCACTGGCCGGGACACCGAAGTCCGGGGTTCCATCCGGCTTCCAGTCGAACTTCTGGATGCGGGTCGATCGCAAGGCCGTATCTGCTCCAGGCGCTGGAAGCGCATGGTAGACAATCCAGTCTTCCTTGCCATCCGGTGATTGCGTGAAGCTGTTATGGCCGGTAGCGTACACCCCGTTTTCCACGCTTTTGCAAAATACAGGCTCCATGGATTTAGTCCAGGAAAGCGGGTCCATCGGATCTGCGGTTTCATCCATCGTGAGCATTCCCAGCGCATAATCCTCAGACCAGGTGGTGCTGGCCGAGTACACCAGGAAGATGCGGCCGTTTCGCTGAAGGACAACGGGACCTTCGTTAATGGCCATTCCGCCTTGTTTTTCCCAGGATAGAGTCGGGGCGGTAAGTAATACATGATCTCCCGTCAATGTCCAAGGGTTCGTCATGCGCATGATGTATAGAGCGGACCCGTAATCCGGGAAATGACCATACCCGGCATACAGGAAATAAAGCTGGTTTCCTGCGGTCATGATCGTGCCATCCAAGCCCGGGACAGGAGTCGGCAGCGCGCCTTTCCATGTCCACTCGCCTTCCATCGGATCAGGCTCCCCGTTCTCCAGCACACATATTTGGCGGGACTCGTCGCCTCCCCCGTCATTCGCCGTAAAATAAATGTACCATTTGTTATCCAAATGATGAATTTCCGGCGCCCACAGGTTATAACTATAGCGTCCGCCGGCTTCCGGAGTCCAGATCGTTTTCTTCCGGCCCTCCGCAAGGCCTGTCAAAGTCGCGGATTGCGTCAACTCCAGACGATCGCGTCTCGTCGACATAAAATAGTAATGGCCGTCCGTATGCTTCCATACCCAAGGATCGGCTGCTTGCTCCACAATCGGATTATTGAATGTTGGTCCATGTGGCATCTTCTTATCCCCCTCATCCCTTGAATTTCCTGGTTTTTGATCAACACTACGGCAATTCAAACCTTGACTCCCTTTAGCTCCCCACACCTCCCCCGAAAAGTTAAACCCAATCTTACTGATGTCTTCCAGCCTTGTCTATACGCAATTTAGGTATATTTACCGCGTTAGTTTATGTGACATATCTAGTTATAGTGAAGTATTGATGGCCTAGCATCTATTACCTTCTGAAGAAAATTGACGGCGTTTCGATGCGTTTATTGGAAATTCGTTAGGTGCTGCACGATCAAAAAAAAGCTGACCCCGAAGGATCAGCATTATCGTAAAATCGATCTCGCCAGACGAAACCCGAGATCCTCAATCCGAAACGTCGGGTGGCTACGACGGCGGCATGTTGCCCCGCAGCCCCTGGCCTCTTCCGCCCAGCTTCCGCCGCGGAATACTCTGTATGAGCCGTATACGTCCGGATCGTATATATCCCAACACCATTCCCACACATTTCCGAGCATATCGTAAAGCCCCCAGGCATTCGGATGCTTTTTGCCTACCTCATGCAGGGCGCCCCCGGAATTCCCTTCATACCAAGCGATGTCATCAAGCTCTCCGTAACGATATCCATCACTCCCGGCCCTACACGCATATTGCCATTCCGCTTCTGTCGGTAGGCGGTAGCCGTCCGCCTCCCAGTTGCACACCACACGCTCACCATCTTCCGTGACCGAAGAATAACACTCGTCTAGACCTGAGTGCCGAGATAGCATATTACAGAAGTGAATCGCATCATTCCAGGATACATCGACGACCGGAGCCTGCATGACGTCAGTGAATCCTGCCGACTGCGACATAAGCGAGAAATATAACGCCTTCGTAACAGGAATCGGTGCAAGCTGAAAAGCATTCACTTCAACCGCCCACGAAGATTTGACACGGTCGTCCCTTAATTGAATTTCGCCTGCTGGAATGTCTACCATAGGATATTCTTTTGGATTAAACCCTGGTACTGTCAACCGTCTTCCTCCCGCTTTCGTCTCTTAGTTCAACCCGCTTAACCGTTCAATTCCCTGTTGTTCACTCGGCAAGAAAAAGAAATCGCTTCCCTTATTGCATTCATATATGAAGTCTTGCAAGCTTTGGCTCGGATAAACAGAAAAATCTCCGATAATCGCAACCTTTACGTGATAATTGATATACTTCTGAAGGATTTCGCCTGCAAGGCGCGTCTTCAAATCGAAGAAGGCTTCGCTGAATATCGACTGATTCATCACCATACGATGGCTGCCCGTTTCATATTGCACGGTTGCCATAAGATCCAATGCGGATTGGACATCCTCAATTAATATTTCATTGCTGCTTACGACCGCTATGGTTCCTTTATCTGTTTCAACCTTCTCGATATTCATAGTTCCCTCCTGTTTGGGTAAGTCTTCTTACATAATCCTCACATATGTACCGGTTATCGCCGCCGTTGGCCGGTGGAATGTTCGCTACTCTAAAGAAGCTCAGACCTATAACCATCGCCATCAGCCCATAGGCAGCGCTGTGGGAATCCTCAACGGACATCTGTCCCGTCCGATTACCGTAATCCATGATCTTGGTGATGCCTTGGAGATCAGCCTCGTAACTCTTCGATACCACTTCCTGCAAATTGCGATCCAGCATGGCTTTTGAAAAAAACTGCACAAAGAGCTTGCCTTGATCAGCATGCGGGATATACATCTTGTCGACCCCATCCAACTGCGACACATTAATCGTTTGATCCTTGTCATCGGTGAACGGGGGAAGCATAAACTTCAGGGTAAGATCCATCATTTCCCCCGATGTCATGGTATGCTCAATGCCTGATTCGATCTTCAGTCCATAGTACGCCAAGAACGACTTGAAAGCTTCGATCGTCAATTGATCCTTATTCTTAAAATAATAAGTGACAACTCCCTTGGAGCAGTTCGCATGATCGGCAACCTTATCCAGGGTCATGCCGTCAATCCCATACATGCTGATGCAGGTTAACGTAGCATTAATGACGTCTGCCCTGCGTTTTTGTTCCATTCCTAATTTAGGCATGATTTCTTCACCTGTATCTTTGTTGATTTTATTTATACTGAACAGTCGGAATAAAAAAAGTGTACACAATGATGGCACATATTGTCAATGAAGGTTTATTGAATCAATAGCCAAGCTAAATGGGTAATTCCTACCGTCCATCAGGTTCCACCCTACTGGTCCTACTCACAATTACTATTTCGAGTGATAGAAAACGAATTGATTATAGCAGTAACGGGTATTACAAATCCCGAAAAATTCCGGAAGGAATATTTTTGATAAGCCAGATGAATTAATTCAACTAATAAATTCGTGTATTTTATCGAAAAACGATCCCGTTCTCCTGCCTAGAGAACGGGATCTTCATCATTCCTCTTCCTCCGCGATCACCAGCACGGACGCTTGCCGGACGGAATCCTTGTATTTGAACTTCCAGTTCCCGTTCAGCGTCCGATAATACGGGCCCCCCCCCCCGTTTTTGCTTGCGAGAAGATTCCGCATCTGCATAAGGAATATAGTAAGCCCTGGGAGCTTCGCGGTTTTTCTCTAGCACGCTCAGATCTCCCCAATATTTTGGAATCTGGATCATCTTGGTTCTCCCTCCGAGAAAGTACTTTGAATGATTTTATTGTATATGAAATGAAAAGGCTCTCAAACCGACTCTTGTCCGATTACGGAGTCATTTTGTTTGATTCACGGAATGCCTCTTACCATTCCGCTACCGATCCGTCCTGATGTCTCCAAACCGGGTTTCTCCACCGGTGAGGCGCTTCCAGTGCCATTTTAATCACATACTCTTCATTGACCGTGATGCCCAGCCCGGGTCCATGAGGAATTTTCACGAACCCGTCATCATAGGAGAACACGCCGGGATCGACGATATAATCCAGCAAGTCGTTGCCCGCATTGTAATGAATCCCCAAGCTCTGTTCCTGAATGACCGCATTGTGCGCCGTCGCGTCCACCTGCAAGCAGGCAGCAAGCGCAATCGGTCCCAAAGGGCAATGCGGTGCGACGGCAACGTCGTAGGCTTCCGCCATGGCAAAGATTTTCTTGCACTCCGTAATCCCGCCCGCATGCGATAAATCCGGCTGAATGATATCGACATATCCGTCTTGCAATAGAGGTTTAAAATCCCAACGGGAGAACATTCGCTCCCCGGTAGCGATCGGGATGCTGGTGTGATTGGCGATTTCGCGAAGCGCTTCGTTGTTTTCCGGAAGCACCGGTTCTTCGATGAACATGAGCCGGTAAGGCTCAAGCGCTTTTGCCAATACTTTGGCCATAGGCTTATGGACGCGTCCGTGGAAATCTACGCCGATTCCGAAATCCGGTCCCGTCGCCGTCCGAATGGCGGCTACCCTCTCCACGACCTGATCCACTTTGGAATAGCTGTCGATATACTGCAATTCTTCCGTGGCATTCATTTTGATCGCCGTAAAACCTGCGTTCTGTTTTTCCAAGGCTGCTAGGCCCACATCGGTCGGACGATCCCCGCCGATCCAGGAGTAAACGCGCATGGAATCCCGGCAAGCTCCGCCAAGCAATTGATGGACGGGCGCATTAAACGCCTTCCCTTTGATATCCCATAACGCCTGGTCAATCCCGGCAATCGCACTCATCAGGATCGGTCCCCCGCGGTAAAATCCGCTCCGATACATGACCTGCCAATGATCTTCGATGCGCAGCGGATCTTTGCCGATCAGGAAATCCATTAATTCGTTGACCGCAGCCTGCACCGTATGAGCCTTGCCCTCGATTACGGGCTCTCCCCAGCCTACGATGCCCTCATCGGTTTCGATCTTCAAAAACAACCAACGCGGCGGGACGATATAAGTGCTATACTTTGTAATTTTCACGGTTGATCTCTCCCTATTCTCTTGCTTGATGAATCGCTTGAATGAATTGCTCTGCACGTTTGGCGATATCGTCATACCGTTCTTCTTCCATGGCTTTCTTGTCGAGCAGCGAGCTGCCCAGTCCGACCGCAACGGCGCCCGCCCGAATGAACTGTGCCACATTATCCAGTGTGACTCCGCCCGTTGGCATCATCGGAATATGGCCAAGCGGCGCCGAAAGTTCCTTGATATAATTCACTCCTAGCGAAGACCCCGGGAAAATCTTGAGCAGGTCCGCACCCAACCGGTACCCCTTCACGATCTCGGTCGGCGTCATCACGCCCGGAATGGAAATCACTTCACGGCGGATCGTGGTTTTAATCGTTTCTTCATCCAAAACAGGCGAAAAAATAAATTGCGCTCTGGCTTCAATCGCCTTCTCGGCCGTTTCGGCGTCCAGAACGGTGCCTGCGCCTACCAAGACATCTTCCCCGTATCTTTCGTTTAACAAGGCAATAAGCTCAAATGCCCTGTCGCTATCCACTGTAATCTCCAGCGCTTTGACTCCGCCCGCAACAAGCGCGTCCGTTATGCGGACTGCCTTTTCAAAAGGAGGTCTGCGCACAACGGCAACAACGCCGGATTCCTTAAGTAGTTTTAACTTTGCTTCTTTATTCATTTCGTCACCCCTTAACGCTGAACGTTTTGATAACCGGTTTACCCGGACATCATCCCTTGAAGCTCTTCTTCATTGGGAAGGCCTTCGGTGTCGCCTTTAACCCCTACTACGATGGCTCCCACGGGATCGATCTCCCGAACGGGAATGGCAGGCACATGCCCCCTCTCCGTAAATGACTGATAATACGCGCCGTCCTTTCCCAGTTTTACGATAACCGCCTTTGAGCCAAGCTTTAGAAAAAATTCGGCGTGATCCTTCGGTCTCGGCCGGCCTGTCAGGAACTCGCCTTCATCCAATCCGGGAAGGATGTAATCGGCTCTTGCCGCCAGTTCAAGCAGTCTGGACTTCGCCGTATCGCGATCCCACAGTTTCCACCTGATATTGGGATCGAACACAATGCTTACCTGATTGCGCTTGGCGGCATCCATCGCATGTATCGTCAGCTCGAAACAGCTTTCGCTCAAAGCCGGCGTGATCCCGGTAACATGCAAAATCTTTGCTTGGGCAAGGTAGGATTCATTCAAATCCTCTTTAGTCATCAAACTGGCCGCGGACCCTTGACGATAATAGTAAACCTGCGTTTTTCCACCGGACCTGCGCTCTTTGAAGAACACGGCCGTCGGGCTGCATCAGTATATGTACAACGCGAAGTATCCACGCCTTGGCCCCGAATGCTCTGCAAGATGTATCGTCCGAAGGCATCCTGGCCCAGCTTGCTGAACCAGCCTGCAGAATGACCTAATCTTGCCAGCCCGATCGCCACATTCGATTCGGCTCCAGCCATCTGTTTATGAAACTGGTGAACATACTCCAACGGCAATTCCTGGTCTCCGCTAAACAGGACCATCGATTCACCGAAAGTTACAACCTCCATCCGAACTTCCTCCTTGGTATCAGCAAATCAGGGTATGCTTAACTACCACCAAAATAGATCATATCTATATAGAAAAACGGATTGTTTTTCTTTGAATGACCCGATCTTTTCCGTATAATAAAGCAAAAAAGTATAATTTTTGATCGACAAACACAAAATAGATACTATGTTTATGTTCATATCATATTATCTTTAAATAAGGATGTCAATATGCTTGTTATATTAGCAGCGATAGGTACGGCTATGATAAAATGAGGATTATATATGAACTAACAGGGGACGCTGACGATGAAAAAAAGTACATTCACTACGACGATAGATTTGCTTAAAAAGAAAATCGTGGATGGAGAGTGGCCAGCCGGTTCGAGGATCCCGACTCTCCAACAGATCTCAAAGGAATTGGAGGTCAGCGTTACTACCGTCAGAGAAGCCTTGAGGGCACTTGAAAGTCAGGGAAATGTGAGCATTGAACACGGCCGGGGCATGTATGTCCGAAATGATCCATTATTGTTGGAAGACCCTACGGCTAATCTGAAAGAACTCGGAGATATTTCGCTCGTCAAACTGCTGGAGGCCCGATTATTGATTGAGCCGGAACTGGCCGCGTTGAGCGCCGAACGGGCCACGCATGCCGAGGCCAGGCAACTTCGGGAAATGGCGGATGCCATGATTCGCCAGATGGAGGACGGCGGTCCGTTCCTGGACACGGATCTGTCTTTTCACCGTTTGATTGCCGAATCGGCCCAGCATCCCGTCCTGCTGCGGATGATGGAATCGATCTATCCCTTGCTGGCTGAAGGTCGCAAGCAAACGAACACCTTGCCGCATATGAGAACCAAAGCTTCCAATTATCACATTCTGATCGCCATCGCGATCGAAGAACGGCACCCTGAGCAGGCTAGACAACTGATGCACTATCATATCAATGACATGCTTCAAGCTTTAAAAAAATAATAGGAGCAAAAACGCGTAAATCTCTGCTAGCCTTCGCTACCAGGGATTTACGTATTTAAATTGCTATTCAATTTAAACCATTCCTCCAGCAACAATCCATATCCACGACATGGCGATTGTTAGATTTTCAGCTTTCCCATGTTACTCCACCTTGAGTAATGAACCATATCCTGCATACAGGGGTGAATTCCCGCGTACACGATCTTCACGAGCCGCGGCAAAATGCATTATTCGTATTACTTTGTTATATAAAATAAAACTTGGGGAGAAAACCATGAGTATTAAGTTATTTAGTCAACGTGATGTGAACAAGATGCCGATCCGTATGTGAAAAGCGTAAGTCAGAAGAGCATTACGTACACAGATGAATTCAAGCGCTTATTTATTGCAGAATACAAGTCTGGTCGACTGCCGAGAGAAATCTTTGAGTCCTGCGGTTTTGACATTGGAATACTCCGAAAAGCAAATCCTTATCGTCGAATGGCAAAGGCTACGCAGGAACATCGTGTATTACACATTTGTTTTATGGACAAGGAAAGAAAGCATATCTCTCTACGATCCAAGATGCATGCACCAATGAAATTTTGGCTTATCAGGTGTTGGATAAGATTACACTTGATTTTGCACTAGAAACCGTTAAAAAGCTAAGAATAACCGGTCAATAACACTTACATCAGATGCACTGATTCATTCCGATCAAGGTTTCCATTACTTTCAAAAGCTTGTAAAAAAGGTTGGGTTAAAACAATACATGACGTATTACAACCACTATCAATATCAATGGAACTTGAAGAAGATGACTCCTGTACAGTACAGAAACCATCTTCTTCAGTGTGCCTAACCTTTTTTCAATTGTTCTTTACACGGGGCACAATCCGCAATTATATTTCATCGATTTATTTGATTTATACTGCAAGTGAGTGATCGGGACACGGCCATAGTGAAGGCCAAAATGAAAAGCTGTGTGTAAATTCAAGCAGCCGGTAGCCCGGCATCAGCATTCTTCGAAGTCGAAACAAGGAAATGGAACAAAAGCTCTTAAGTTGCGAACTTTCGCTTCTTGAGAGCTTCTTTTATTCAGCCAGTCTAGACGCCAATGACCGTGGATCAAGCTCACCTGACATAATTAAGGAATAATTAAGGATTGGCTAAAGATAGAATTAAGAATTATTTTTTAGGATAGAAATGTACCGGATACCTAATTATGCAACTTGTCGACAAGAGAATAATCGTTATTCGTGTTAATACGGCACTGAAAACAGGAAGGAGAACCATATGAATACGAGAATGCGAGACCCTGTCTTTGGGTTTCTGATAAGTGTACTGCTCTTAATCGTCTTTTCGGTTCCAGCCTATGCGGCGGATACAACTAATATCGGGGAAACCCCTTCGGGAATTCCTTACGATCGGCTGGAGCAGGAGATCGACAGCTATGTAAACTCCCATATAGGAAAATCAACCCCAGGCGCCGCGATTGTGGTAACCAAGGGTGACAAGGTTATTTTCTCCAAAGGCTATGGTTATGCCAACATCGAGAAAAAAACGGAAGTCGATCCCGCCAACACCGTGTTTGCTTATGGATCTATCAACAAAGCGTTCGTCTGGACGTCCGTGATGCAGCTGGTGGAAGCGGGCAAGATGAAGCTGGATCAAGATATCAGAGCTTATTTTCCTGAAGAGTTCGCGAAGAAGCTGCGTTATGACAAGCCGATTACGATGTTGGACATTATGAGCCATACGGCCGGTTATGAGCAGCATCCGCTCAGTACATTTACTCCGTCGGCGGAGAATCTGACTTCACTTGAAGAGACGCTGTTGTCTTCCCAGCCGGAACAAATCTATGAACCTGGCAAAGTCATCGCCTATTCCAACTTTGCCACCGCCTTGGCCGGTCTGGCGGTCGAGAAGGTTAGCGGGGAATCTTTCTCCGACTATGAGATGAACCATATTCTGCGCCCGCTGGGAATGAACCGCAGTTCCGGCCATCCTACGCTGGGTGATCACCCGGATTTACAGGAAACGAAGGCAACAGGTTACGCAGTGAAGGAAGAGGGTGGCTTTGAAGCGAGAGCACACTTTTATGTTCCGTTATATCCTGCGGGAGCTATGGAAGGAACCGCGGAAGATCTGGCCCGATTCGCGATGGCGCTGAATGCCCCGGACAGTCAGATGTTCACCCGGCCAGAGACCGTGCAGAGTATGCTTTCAAGGAGCTATACGCCGAACGAGGAGATTCTGTCCAATGCACACGGATTCTGGGAGTACCGGGCTGAGCCTCATGTCGTTGGACATAGCGGGAATGTGAAGGGATTTTCCGGCAATTTTGCCGTCGTCCCCGATGAACAGCTCGGCATTGTTGTCTTGACGAACACCGAGATCGAGCAGAAACTCACCTCCGGCGTCATCAATCTGCTGGTTCAGGACAAGACAAAAGCACCCGAAATTAAGGTCCCGGCGGCCGATTTGTCGCCATCCGGCAAATTAGCCGGCTATTATGTGCAATCGGGCGGTACCTACACCACTTACCACGAGCTCATCAATTATCTGGGTTTAATTAAAGTGAAGGCCAAGGGCGAGCATGATCTTACTCTGAGCGTGATGGGCTTATCCGGAGTTCTAAAGCAAATTAGTCCGAATGTTTATAAATTCGACAAGTCCGATGATCCAAGATTTGAAAGATTGGCGCCGATCCTATACGCGGAAATTTCGGATGGCCAAGTCGTGCGCTTAAGCAAAGGGATTGCAACGGATATTTTGCCGATCAAGGGAAGTCGCTCGATCCCGGCACTGATATGTTATCTGGTGTTGGCCGCAATCGCTGTTTTGTTTTTTATGCTTGCCCCGCTTGTGATGTCGATGCGATGGCTGTTACGGAAAAGAAAAAGAAGTACGTCCGCACCTGCAGCCCATCGTTTGCTGACGGCCGCTATCGTGTGCGGGACGATTCTGACAGTCAACATTCTGTATCTGCTGGCGAATGCCTTGATCAACGAAAACGTGACGGTAGGCCAGATGAACTTTGGTATCGCCTTGAACTGGGTACTGGCCATCCTCGTCGGTATGCTGATTGTGCTCTCTTTTGTTAAAGGCAAACATCAACCCGAGTCCAAATGGATTAAAAGGATCCGGATCGGGGTGGGAGTGCTGTCCTCCGGCTTTGCACTGCTGCTTGCCAATTGGCACTTCTTTCATTTTATCCCATAAACAAAGAGTGGGAAATCCGCTTGTCCTAGTGGAGCCGCCATGTGCACTGAGCATTAGAAAACGGAACAAAAGCTCTTAAGATGCGAACTTTCGCTTCTTAAGAGCTTTTTTAATACTTCCTGCATTTTGCCCAAGTCATCAAACATCAATTAAAAGCGTTGGGATATAAAATTATCTTGCTGGACTTTGAAGAAATCTTCATGAATATCCAGATGGTTGATGGAATCATCGTCAAAGCGACCATAGATACGGAAAAATTTATGCCCAAGTTAATGAACCTTAACGTACCGGTCATTACAATAGGACGCCACAATTTATCTTACGGTGCGCACATGCTCCGCGTCGACGACTACCTAAGCGGTCAGACCGGCGTGAATCACTTATTATCACGCGGCTATCAGAATTTGGTCATATTGACTTATCCGCACGGTCACGTTCCCGGATTCGATGATCGGCTGAACGGAGCCAGCGAGGCTTTGCAGCAGAACGGCAAACTAACGACGGTTATTACAGGGGATATGACGGAAACTTTCGGATACGATACTGTAGTTAACTTGGTCCAAAACAACCAGCTGCCGCAAGCGTTGTTTTGCTTAAATGACATATCCGCCATCGGAGCCTTAAAAGCGTGCAAAGATTTGAACATTTCCATTCCGGATAAACTCGCCGTGTTGGGCGTCGACGACATGCCAACCGTCTCCGAACTGCTAAGCTTATCGACCATACGGCATCCTATCAACGAATTGGCCGAAGCCGCTGCCAAACTGATGATCAAATCGATCGAGTCTGACGGTCAGCGCATCGAACCTGTCGAAGAAGTATTTCCGACAGAACTGATGGTTCGGCGAACCAGCTAGGTTGTTTTCTAGGAATGCAATCCGACAATTTAATTCAAAAAAGTCGAGCAGGGAACGATGAGGTCCCCTGCTCGACTTTTTCTATCTTATCCTCTGGTCTCGATTTTAACATCGCTGAATTGAGCACTGCCCTGACTGACAAACAAACCGAGCTTCCCATGCTGGATATCGTACATTCTGGCACTCATCGCTATGTTCTCATCCACGTAAATCTCACAAATCGAGCCGTCTATAAACACTTTGATTTCGTAAGAACGTTCCGGAATAAGCTCAATCGGACGCTCCAGCTCTACCTCATAAGGGAATGTCTTTCCGCCCTCTTCCGACTGCATAATCGCCCCCCGGAAGGTAAGGCGGTTTCGTTGCGGTTCCAGCGTGACATAATAGGCCACATCCAAGGTGTCTTCTGTTCGGAGCATGAACCCAACACCTTGCGTTTGCTCGGAGAATGAAACACTCGCGGATATCTTGCATTGATCCGGCAATTCCTCCCGGGTCGTACAGCCAGCAAACCCATACGGCAACTGACAGGAGAGCGAGCGACCCGAATCGAGCCACGCTCCCTCAACACGGTTAAAACGCATGGGCATCGGTTCTTTAAATGCAGCATCGACCGTATCTGGCACTTTGACGCCGAGGGTGCCATCCGGACGCTGCACGATTTCATGCACGATCAGATTACCGCCCCAATCCCAAGTGTCGTAATCCTTGCCAAGGGACTTGGGCGGATTCCAGCCGAATAAATCGTCGTTTTTTGTCGGATTCCAACCGAACAGGTAACGATTCTGTCCGTCAGCCACGGATTTGGCCGCATAGAAAGCCCGCCCGTCAAACGTATCCTCTTTCGGGGTAATCCAAGGGCCATTCAGACTACGGCTCATTCGGTAAAATGTTGCAAATCTTCCCGTATAAGAGGAGTAGATCAAATACCACCAATCCCCGATCCGGAACAAATCGGGGCATTCGTGAGCCCCCACGTGCAGATTCGGCGCGTACAGGGGTTCGCGGTACTCCCAGGCTTTCAGATCCTTGGATGACAGCAGCGCGGTGCACCCTTTCCGATTGGTCGGCCCTTTCGCCATCGCCGAAAGCAGCATCCAATATTGGCCTTCTTCTTCATTCCAGAACACGAAGGGATCGCGCCAATCGGAAAGCTCATAGATGCGGTCGTCAGCTGCAAAGGTATCCTCGGGAATGGGCTCCCAGGTCTTCAAGTCTCTGCTGATCGCATGACATACCAGCTGCTTGCCCGGTGGGAATATGCAATAGAACATATGGTAGATACCGTCCACTTTCAGAATATGACCGGTGCCGCCTTCTATCTTACAGGGTCCTTCTTCCCGATAATTGACGAAGTCCTTCGTTCCAACAAGATACCAGCCGTGATCAAGGCCCTCCCGGTAGTTATCCCGCCAGCCGTGCAGATAGAACAGCTTAAACTCCCCGTCTTCATAATAAGGAATAACGTCCCCTACCCAGGCGTTCTCCGGTCGATAGAAAAATTCCTTCATCTTCATCCCTCCTGATGGTTTAAGTGGCTTAATCGTTCATCCAAGGAAACGGGCATGTACGCATCGCTTGTGCCCCGCTCCTGATACCAGTAAACGGTGGCGGCATACACACATTGGTTATTGGCGCCCCAATGATTCCCCTTGTATTTCTCAATAAATCCCTCAAAGGAGTTCATGAAGGGAATATTGTCGCAAATATGAAATCGGTTGACTGAGGTATGTCCGTTCGCATCCAGTTCGATGTACGGCTGGCTGGCGAAGGCACTGTCAAACATCGGGAAAGGCGGCTCGGCCGCCCAGGCATAGCCAATATAATCCTCGCTGCCGGTTCCGAACGTTGATGGAAAGGATTCGCCATCCACGAAAAACTTCTCGTCTCCTTCTCCCCACCACCAGTCAATCGTTTTTCGATCCCAAAGCCCGTACCACCAGGTTTCGGCTTCCTCATCCGGTTTCTCCCAAGTATTGTACACATGCAGATGAACGCCGCAGAACCTTCCCCGGCCTTTCGTCAGCAGCAGAGGCCAATCCGGCCAGCGATCTCCGCCTTCCTTGAAGCGCTCCGCATCCAGATCCAGATAATCATCCCGATGCCATTTGGAATGAAAACGCAGGAGGTTGTCCGCATGAGACTTGGATAGAGGAGTATACAAGATCTCCGCCGAAATCTCGCATGCCTCCCTCCCGTCATTTTCAATTTCAATCCTCGCCCCTTCCGAGAACGGCATGTACCAATAACTGTACATTTCATGTTCATTCATACCGAGAGGCAGAGAGCGGTACGGCTTGATCCCGGGCGCACTGCCAAAAAAATCGCCCAACGGAGCCCATACGGAAGGGGTTTCTTCATTGTCCCATTTCATCGAGATAGCCAATTGCCTAGCCATGATGAGCTGCTGTTCTTCGCTTTTTCGTCCAAGGTCTGTCCTCATCCGGATCATGGAAATAGCGCCGGCCCCTTGTTTATCCAAAAGCAACGCTTTGCCGCCTGCTGGTACGGATACCGTAACGCTTTCGGCAGAGGACTCTTTAGTTTTCATAAACGAGTACGTTCCTCTTTGCTGTAAAACCCGGTCTGCTTCAGCCAAGGCAATAGCCGACTCCTTGTCGATGCCGCCATTAAAGGACGGCAGTTGGACCCCAGCAGGGAAGGTGGTGTAGGTTATGTGATAATAAGCACCCCAACCTTTATCCAGCAGCACCTTGCAGTGTTTTTGAAACGGGATGGGGATGAAGCAGTTTCTTCCACGAGACAAAGTAGGCGACAGATTCGGAAAATTAGATGGCGGCCCTTCCTGATTGAATTTTTCAAAATAATCTCGGAAGGGCTGATCAATCACGGGGGTATCGGCATGATCAACATAAATCCGGATATGTCCATCCTCGGGAAGCGCGGACCAGAATCTCCAGATGACGCCGGGACCGTCCAGTTCCATGGCGACGATGCTGTCTCCTTCCTTATGAATGAAGCCTCCTCCGTCATCATTGGCGCCCCAATTCTCGTATAAGCCTGACTCGGCATTATAAATAGAGCTCCGGTCAAAGCTTGAGAAACACCCCGATTTCTCATCGGCCTGCGGTGGTACAGCCAGAGCTTCCAGATCATATAATCGCTTCACGAGGTCTTGATACGTATAAACCTGCTCAGTTTGATTCATGTTAGTCTCTCCTTTGTACCTGCACGTTTCTTGGTCATCTGTCCCTTTACCCAAATGGTAAGGAGCGCCTAAGCGCTCACATTACCAAATGGCCTGCATATCCCATATATCCAAGGATTTAACCACTAGTTCCCCGTCTCCCCAAATCTCAAGCCCCAAAGCATCCTTACGGCTCGGATACACCCGGGTCGTCAGGCTTTTCAATCCGTTAACATAGGCTTCGACCATGGAGCGGTCCAAATAAATGTGAAGCTTTAGATTCTCCCCTAAGAGCTCCACATTGCCGCCCTGAATTCCTCCGCACTTTTCTCCCGGGTGAAGCGTGGTTTTGGTTCGGTCGACAGAGAACGTGGATTGGTTCATATCATAAAACAGCAGGGTCTCTTCTTCTCCATCCGGTGTACGCCGGATCTTGATTCCGAATTGTTTGGCGCTGCCCGGTTCCATTTCCAATTGGATCTCAAGCATATCGCCTTGAACATCCTGAAGCCGTTCATTAGCCTCAGCCAATGATTTATCCCGGAGCGATAGCCGTTTGGAGCCACGCAGCGATTGAAGCTCCTGAATCGGCTCAATACCCAACCGTCCATCCTCCCTCAGATACACGCTTAGCGGCAAACCGGCGTTATGAGCCCAACCCGATTGATATTCCAGTTCGAGGGTCCGGTCGCCTTGGGCTATTGTAAATATGATCTTTCTGCCAGTCTTCGGATCGACCATTCCGCTCGGGCCGGTAAAATGAAAATCACCAACATCAATCAATTGCGGTTCCTCTTGATCCGGAATGAATGATAGATTTTGCTTGTCAAGCTGCCCGATCCAATAGAATACCTCGACATCCGCTCCCTGTCCCACAGGGCTGACCAGTAAAAGATGCTTGTCCACTCCCTGCTTATCGCTGCCAAGGGGAAGAAGCACGGGAAGCTCCCAGATGGGTCCAAGATAAGGAAACTTCTGGATATCCGCTTGAAACAATGGCCCTTTGTATGTCCAATTCAGCATATCCAAAGACGCAAAAGCCAGCGCTGCTCCACCTTCGCCTTCGATCCCGGACCCGACCAAAGCAAACCATCCGTCATCGTCCTTCCACACGAACGGGTCCCGGAAATCCCCGAATACGCCCACACCCTTCTTCTGTATAATCAACGGCACCGGATGCTTGACCCAATGAACCAGATCCGGATCTCCATCCCGGGAATAGGTACTTCGTGCAAGCGCCACGCTCTGATTCGGCGAAGCACTGTCATTACCCGCCGTAAAGAACAAGACAGGCAGGCCGTCTGCATCATAGGTCGCGCTTCCCGACCAGATCCCATCCGGTGCGAGCTGATCTTTTTCAGGAGCTAATGCCACAGGAAGATCACGCCAATAAACCAGGTCCTCGCTTACCCAATGTCCCCAATGAATGTGATAAAAAAATGGCCCAAGAGGGTTATGCTGATAGAATAGGTGGTATTGACCATCAAAATAGATCGGCGCGTGGGGTTCGTTCATCCAATGCGCCGGCGGGCTGGCATGATACTGCGGTCTGTGTCGATCCAGAAGCAAAGGTGTCCGATCCAACTTGATCTCATCATACGTTAATTGCGGATGGGCTCCCCCGCAGGCATCATTCAAGACTTGCCGATAAGATTCGGCAATCTCCTCCGAGCTCAAAGCACGATTATAAATCTTGAGTTCATCCATGATACCGCTAAACATGTGAAGACTAAACACGCCCGCCCATTGGCTGCTGTGATTATTTTTGCCGATGAGTAGTTCCGTATCTACCGGTTCGGCCAACCGGGAATTACGAGGTAGCTCAGCCGAAGCGATTTCACTACCGTTTAAGTACAATTTCATTTTCCCTTGCTGCCCATCAAACACAGCATTTACGTAAGACCATTTGTTTTTGGGCAGTTCAAGACCGTCCGGCGACCAAAGTTCCTTCCAGTCTCCTCCTTCCAGCCCGATTTGGAAGGACCAGGAGCCATGACGAAACATGCCCAGCAGATAACCCTGCTGACGATCCATGTTGTAGCGGTTCACAATAGCTGACAACTTACCTTCAAACCCCCATTCATAGGAACGGGGAGCTACCCATACTCCGATACTCAGTGCTGATCGATATTCTGTCTCCCGGTCCGCATCTCCCTCTTTGAACGGATGGGCAATGTATGTCGAGTAACCATCGAACAGGAGCCCGCTTCCCATGACTCCCTGTCCCCACTGCGGATCGCAGGATTCCGTAAACTCGGCTTGATTCAATACGTACTGAATATCATCCCGTACTTGAGAAATACTCTCCACAGCATTGGCTCCGGTTCCTTCATCGAAGGGCCAATACATCATCAGCCCCTGATTGTCGGATGTTTGGCTCATGCCTCATCCCTCCCTGATGTCTGTTCTATGTTGTAATTGGAAGCATGAATAGACCGAAGCGCATGGACATGGAGCGAATTCAGCACAACCTGCCCTGATTCCGTACTTATTGATATCTTATCAATCGTGGTTTCCGGGAAAATTTGATCCGTGAGAACAACCAGGCCTTCGTTCGCATACACTTCAACCGCATTGCGATCCAGCCAGATATGCAGCTTGATTTTCCCATTTTCCGGAACCAATTCGGCGCCATGCTTGCACGCAAACGACGGGTGAAAGTCCGTCATGCCTGATTTGGAACGGTCGATGAATAGCCATTGGCGCACAGGATCATATCCGATTGTCGTCTCACTCTGCCCGGACGATTGCATTTTGATATAAACCTCGCCCGCGGATTGAATATCGATGTCCGCTTCAATTTCAAGCAAGTCATCCTTCGTCTTCAGCATGTAAGGTGACTCAGGCGCAACCATGAGCATATTCCAGTTCCTCGACTCTTTCCGTAGCTGCTCGATTTCCCGGACAGGCATTTGGGTTAGCACGATGCCCTCATCCCGATGGGTCAATGACAAAACGCGCGGTAGCGTCGCTGCGCCTCTCCAGGCACCGGTAGGCGTCTCGTTGGCATATTTCCAGTTGCTCATCCATCCGATGATCACGCGCCGTCCGTCTTGCTCAGGTATATCCGACCAGGTGACCCCTGCATAGTTGTCCCGACCATAGTCCAGCCACATGATATGATCAGCCGAATTGTCGTTTATGAATGTATTTCCGTCAAACTCTCCGATAAAATATTGTGTGCGTGATCCTTCCGGACAGGAGGGATTATCCCCAATGCTGATGACAAGCACCCATTTGGAATGCCCACTGTCATCGATCGGCAATTCAAAGAGATCCGGGCATTCCCAAACACCGTCATGCGAGCCTTCCTCATGGCCGAATTCCCCTGTAAGCGACCAATCACGCAAGTTTTCCGATCCATAAAACCGAACATGGTCCCCGGCGACAATGGTCATAACCCACCGCTCACTTTGTGCATGCCAGAACACTTTCGGGTCCCGGAAGTCTACCAGATCAGGTTCGGCAAGAACCGGGTTCCCCTCATATTTGTGCCAGGTTCTGCCTTTATCACTGCTGTAAGCCAAGCTTTGCCGCTGGCGCGGCTGCCCGGTCTCTGGACATGTGTCCGCATGGGTAAAAATCGCAATCAATCCATGGGTGCCCGCGAACAGTCCACTGCTGTTATTAAAATCAACCACACAGCAGCCGGAAAAAATGGCTCCGTGCTCGTCTGGGAACAGAGCGATAGGCTCATGCTGCCAGTGAATTAGATCATGGCTTACGGCATGGCCCCAGTGCATCGGCCCCCATTGATTACTAAAGGGATGGTGTTGATAAAACAGATGATATTCTCCCTCGTAATAGACTAATCCGTTCGGATCGTTCATCCAATGGGATGGAGGCGAAAAATGAATTCCCGGTCTAAATCTCTCATCCATCTCTTTATTTGACTCCATGATCTTATTGATTTCATCTATCGTCGGCATTGACTGAAGAGCCCCTTTCCGTGTTGTCACTAATGCACCGCCAGCATTGGCAAAAGTCAGCATGCTGATGATTTGCTGTTTTTCTAGTTTATTTAAAGAAATATCGCATTCCAGTATTTTGTATAACAAGCAGCCGAGAAAAGCGTCGCCGGCCCCCGTCGTATCGATGCTATTCACTTGGAAACCCGGGACATAACCTTCATGAGCAGCCGACCGGTAATAGCAGCCTTGTTCAGCTAACGTAACGACAATGAAGGCGATGCCGAATTGTTGCTGTAACATGAGTGAACCTTTTTCAACATCGGATATACCCGTGATAAAGCAAAGCTCTTCTTCTGATATTTTCAAGATATCTGCATGCTTCATGCCCCACAGGATATTCTGCTTCGCTTCCTCCATACTCTCCCATAACGCAAACCGGATGTTCGGATCGAATGAAAGCAGAACTCCAGCCTCCTGGGCCTTAACGACTGCCGCTCTTGTTGCCATGCGTGCCGGCTCATGGGTCATCGACAATGAACCAAAGTGCAGCGCCCGGCAGTTCCCAATCCACTCGAGCGGGACATCCTCTGAACGCAACAAGGTATCCGCTCCCGGCTGCCGGTAGAAGCTGAACGATCGGTCTCCGCTGTCACCCAAATGGACAAATGCCAGCGTTGTTTTGGCTTCATCCGTAAACGAAAGCGCGCTCACGTCGACCCCGCAGCTAAGCAACGTGCCTTGCAGCAACGAACCGAAGTGATCCTTGCCAACCTTGCTGATCAAAGCAGATTTGGCTCCTAAACGGGCTAGTGCGGCTGCGACGTTAGCCGGAGCCCCTCCGGGATTGCATTCTAACTGCTCGTTGCCCCCGGCTGTACGCCCTGCCGGAGTAAAGTCTATCAATAATTCCCCAATGGCTATTACATCAAGCACAGCTTCTCCCCACCTGTCGTTTGATTATTTATCTATTTAGATTTGCGTTATAACGATCCAGTCCATTTTGATAAATCTCCATCAACTCGTTCAAGCCCATCTTCTCCAGGGTCTTCACATAGCTGTTCCACTGTTCATCTACGCCGCCATCAACAATGAATTTTCCTCGTTGGGTATTGACATATTTAATCAATTCGGGCTCAATTCGATTGATTTTGTCCAGTTCCTCCGGCTCAAAGAAGATACTCGGATAGTTTTCCTTTTCCATATAGGGATCGTAATATTTCTCCAAGTCTTTAACGCGCTGCTGGGCTCTAGGCTCCAGATCAACTACTTTTCCCAAATCTTCGATCGTAATGACGCCAGGGCCGCCTGCACCCGGAGCCACTTTTTGACGGAATTCGCCTGCGGAAGTCCCCTCAGAAAGCGGCAGGTTCACCAATTTCCCATTCTCGTCCTTCTCGAATACGATATCCAGCGGACCCCAGTGGATTTGAGCAGCCATGTATGGCTCATACTGCTGATCGATCCAACGCATCGTAATTTCCGGATTCTTGTTCTCTTTTGTAATCACGAAAGCGCCGCGTCCTGGACCGCCACCGTTGCCGCGACCGATCAATTGATCCCCGTTCGGTCCTTTGAGCGGAGACAGCAAAGCATAATCCTCACTTCGCTCCGGTCCGACCACCTCATCGACTTCCCACCAGATATAAGAGCCGAGTGTTTCGATTGTTGTTTTCCCTTTAGCCAGATACTGAGCGGCGTCCTGAGTAAACGATTCAGGGTCAATCAAGCCCTGCTTATACCATTTTTCATGGAAATATTTCAATGCTTCCTTATATTCAGGCTGCGTAGCGGTAAAGATCACCTTTCCGTCGCGGACGATCCGATGTTCCATGTTATCCGGAAGTCCGAAAGCTCCAAATATGCCAGCGATGTCCATACACCATTGCATGTGCATAAAGCTTAACGGAATTTCGTCGGCCTTGCCGTTACCGTTTGGATCCTGCGTTTTAAAGGCAGCTAATGCTTCCGTATATTCATCCAGTGTCTGCGGCATTTTCAGCCCCAGCTTGTCGAGCCATTTTTTATTGATAACGTGAAAGAAAGGGTTCGTTCCAAGATTGTTCTCTTCCCAAGAAGGCAGTCCGTAAATATGCCCATCCGGTGCCGTGATCGAGGACTTGATGTCAGGCCGGCGATCTAAGAGCGCTTTCAAATTAGGCGCATATTGATCGATTAAATCCTCCAGCGGAAGGATCGTGCCGTCTGTACCGTAATTCACCAGCTCGTAATCAGAGAATCCGGCTCCGTAAAAAGCGTCCGGTAGGTTGCCGCTGGCCAGCAGCAAGTTTTTCTTCTCTGTAAAGTCGGTGTCCGGAATGTTCTCCCACTCGATCTTAACGTTGGTTTCCGCTTCCAACCGCTTGAAAATTTCCATCTGCGAATACTCCGGCGCCAATGCGGCTTTCGGGGATACCATCTTTAACGATACCGGTTCATTCACAATCGGAAGACCCGTTTTGTTAAAATTGGCAGCCTGATCAGGATTATCTGCCTGATTTTTGGAGCCTCCACCGCCTCCTGAACATCCACTCAGCGCAAACGCTCCGGCCAGTATAAGAATCCCCGCTCTTTTGAATACAGATTTCATCGTACATAACCTCCCTCAAGATCATTCCACAAGTTGGATATCTTTCATCGTCCTACTTACTTCTGTATTTACCTGGATTCAGATATATCGATGCTGCTGCACATCCCCCCTTTCAAGTACCATGACAACATTATCCCTTGATCGAGCCGATCATTACGCCCTTAACAAAGTACTTTTGAAGGAAAGGATACAAAATCAGCAGCGGCAGACTGGATACAATGATGACACCGTATTTGATCAGCTCCGTAACTCGCATCTTCGCTGCGTAGGACTCCACGTCCACCATCATGCCGGAGTTCACCTGATTCTGGACGAGAATGTTGCGAAGCACGAGTTGCAGCGGATATCTACTTTCGTCATTCAAATAGATCAAAGCATCAAAGAAACCGTTCCAGAAACCGACGACATGATACAGCACCATGACGGCTAAAATGGACTTGGATAAAGGCAATACAATGCTCCAAAAAAATCGGGTGTTGGAACAACCGTCAATCGAAGCAGCTTCCCACATTTCATCAGGTATAGAGGACTGGAAAAAAGTCCTTACGATAATGACATTCATGATGCCGCCGGCACCTGGGATCACAAGTGCCCAGATCGTGTTCAGCATGTGAAGATCCTTGATTAACAAATACGTAGGGATCAACCCGCCGCTAAAAAACATGGTGATCAATAAAAACCACATGATAACAGGTCTTCCAACCAGATCCTTACGGGCTAACGGATAAGCGGCAAATACGGTAACCGCTACTCCGATCAAGGTTCCAATACCCGCGTACAACAGGGAGTTGGCATACCCGATCCAAATGGAGGAGTCGTTGAATATTCGTTCATAGCCATCGAGCGTGAAGCCCTTGGGAAATAACCATACTTCCCCCGAATAGATTAGATTGGGATCACTGAATGAAGCAATCAGCACAAAATACAGCGGAAATAATACGATCAGCATAACTACGGTCAAGAAGAAATAGTTGATGGCATCGAACCATGCGTCTCCTCTGCTTTTTCTCTTTAATAATTGGTTCAAAGTGAATCCCCCCTACCAAAGACTGGTTTCCGTTAATTTTTTGGCGATCCGGTTGACGGTTACAATCAGGATGATATTGATGACGGAGTTAAACAGCCCGACGGCCGTGGAAAAGCTGTACTGCGCCTTCTGAATCCCCAATTCATATACATAGGTCGGAATAATATTCGAAGTCGCATAGTTCAGATCGCTTTGCATAAGAAATGCTTTCTCGAAACCGATGCTCATGACGTTCCCGAGTGCGAGAATTAACAGAATGACAATGGTTGGCAAGATGGACGGAATGTCCACGTACCATACACGCTTCCATTTACTTGCTCCATCCATAATCGCGGCTTCATGCAGTTCGGGATTAACCCCAGCAAGCGCAGCCAGATATATAATCGTGGCGAAACCGGTCTCTTGCCATATGCCTGACAAAATGTACAATGGACGGAACCATCCCTCGTCAGCCATGAATAGAATGGGTTCTCCACCGAACCAGGTAATGATGAGGTTCACGAGACCACTGTTTGGCGATAAAAAAACATGCAGCATACCGACGAGCACAACGGTAGAAATAAAGTGCGGTGCATAAATGACGGTCTGGATAAATTTCTTGTATCGCTTGCCCAGCATCTGATTCAGCATGATCGCGATAATAATCGGAGCCGGGAAGCTGAACACAAGCGATAGAAAACTGAGTGTTAGCGTATTTTTCATGATGGTCCAGAAGTTATAAGAATTAAAAAAATCAATAAAATGCTGGAAACCCACCCATTCGCTGCCCCAAATGCCCTGGCTCGGTGAAAAATCCTTAAATGCAATTTGTACTCCGTACATCGGATAGTACTTGAACAGGAGGTAAACCAGAATGATCGGCAGCAGGAACAGATACAGCTCATAGTTGCGTTTGACTCGACTCCAAGTTTTATGATTTTCTTTGATCAAGGGTTGTTCTCCCCCGGAATCTCGTGAAATCACCGTCATACTCCCTTTCTTCGTAAAATAATTGCATGTTATTGAAACGTTTCCAATTTAATTGAAACGTTTCCAATTTTCCATGAGAAAAACGTCACCCGGTTAATCCACCGGTGAAACAGCCGTGGCAGTTGATGTTTTTCCAATACTTATTAAAGGGTAAAGCCTTTTTATTCTGAGGAACAATCAAGTCGTTTCACCTTGTCTAAATATGACCGGAAGACGATAAACTTCCCGGTCCAATGTTTCGCCATCGATCTTTTTGTAGAGCAGCCGGATCGTCGTACGTGCCATCTCCTCTACAGGTTGTCTGATCGTTGACAATATCGGATGGAAATAAGGATGATCCTGAATCCCGTCATATCCGATGACCTTTACATCCTCTGGAACGCGAATGCCCAGCCTACCTGCTCTCTCGATATACTTGGCGGCGAACATATCCGTAATGGCAAAAATGCCGTCCACGTCCCGATACTCATTAAGAAACTCGCCATAATAGGCATCGTCGTCCACAACGGGGTCTGTCTTCTCATATACAACATAATCGACTCCCATTGTTCTGGCCTCCTGAATGAAGCCTTCTTTCCGATTCATGGTTTCACTGAAAACGGAAGTGATGCTCCCCAAAAAGGCAGGTTTTCGGGATCCCGCTTTGACAAGTTCTCTTAACGCCAGACGCCCTCCTTCATAATTATCCGAAGTGACGCATGTGATTTTCTTGTTGAAATGCCTGTCGATACTGACAATCGGAATGTCATTGCTAACGTAATTTTCAATATCGTTGTAAGTAATGCCGACAATACCTGCCACTTTGTTTTGCTGAAGCATATCAAGATAATACAATTCCTTTTCAGGTTTGCCGCCGCTATTGCAAAGCATGAGCTTGAAACCTTCCCGATCCAACTCATCTTCAATATAATAAGCCAGTTCGGAGAAAAAGGGATGCCAGATACTCGGGAGCAGCAAGGCTACCATCTTGGACTTCCGCATTTTAAAATTTCGGGCAATCTCATTAGGAATATAATTCAACTCTTGTATGGCCTGCTCGACTTTTCTGCGCGTTGCGGGTTTAACGGCGCCCGAATTGTTAATGACGCGGGACACAGTTCCCACAGCTACGCCAGCTAAATTGGCAACATCTTTAATACTAGACATCTAACCCCCCACTTATTCTCTCTTTTATGGAAATCATCATAACACCAAATTGGAAACGTTTCAATATCTTTTTTGGAAACGCTGTCGTCATTCTAACAGGGGGAACTTTGGCAACATTCTTAGCATGTTGATTACGTTTTAAAAAACTAGAGCGGCAGGGTCAAATTAGACCCTGCCGCTCTCTTACAGGTTTCGGATAGCCATGTTTCCATAGGCAGATTCGTAGTCTCCTTCGAATCTATGGGTCGACACGGTATACGCATTTATTTCCCCGCCAAAAACTCATCCAACTGACGCTGAATTTCAGCGACATAGTCATCAATGCCCGCGGCCTTCAGCTTCTCGATGGCTTTGGGATACTCTGTCTCAAAATCGATGAAACCGGAACGTATAGCAGCTAAATCCTTGCCCGCAATTTCTTTCAGAGCCGTCTCGATTAACTTGACCTTCTCATTGTTAAATCGGAAGCCCAATGAATCGGATCGGATAGCCTTTTCATCCCAGCTCTTATACTTATCGATGGACTCTTGGGCCACATTCGGCCCGAACAATTGATAATTTTGGTTTCTAAACATCCATTCATAGAAGAATTCGCTAGCGGTGAGCTTATTGATTCTTCCATCTACAATCTCGTAATCCTTGCCTTCGACGCCATAGAGAGCAAACAGATAATTCTCCTGGGATTTATAAATCCAGTTCACGAACTTCATGGCGCCTTCCGGATTAGGAGCATTCACAGGTATGCCCAGCACCTCTCCGCCTGCAGCAGTCACATAACGCGGTTTATCCTCGGCTAACAGGTATGTTTTAACCTCGGCATCCGGTGCATTGGCTTTGATGGCATCAATAATTTCCATTTCCTTGCCCAAAGAGCCTTCAACCCATAAATATAAGCCTGTCTGCATACGGGAGTCTCTCTCGTTGTATTTGATAGTCAGATCCTCTGTATATAACCCCGCATCATACATGCCGCGGTTAAACTTCGCGACTTCCTGGAACGCTTCCGTTTCATAGTAGCTGTATGCTTTTTTGCTGTCTTCCCCGAATACGACCAAATCTTCTACGGCGATCCAGTTATATTGTTCATCGCTAAAATATCGGGTCAACGGTTTAAAGACAATATCGGCGGGCCCCTTCATTTCAGGGAATTTCTCTTTCGCCCTGGTTGCGAATTCCTTTAAATCGTCAGCTGTCTTCAAGTCGGTCATCCCCACCGCTTCGAGAATATCCTGACGAACGGCCACCAGCTGGTACATGGCGGAGGACGGTGCATATGCGGATGGAATGCCATGAATCTTACCATCGATCGTTGCCCCCTGAAGCTGTTCCATCGGCAGAACTTTTAACATATCCTGACCATATTTCTCGATTAAATCATCCAATACCATGGCTTGTTTCTTGTTGACAATGGTAGAAAGATCCGGGAGACCGTCCCAATATAAATCGATCGGTTCGTTGGCTGCCAGCATGATATCTTTTTGTTCCCAATACTGGGCCCACGGCACAAATGTGACTTCGACCTTCAAACCCAGATCGGCGGCCATCTTCTCGGCAAACTCGTTGCCCAGAAATTCGCTCATGCGATCGCTTCGCTCCCCCGGATACAAGATCGTAACGGTTTCGAGCTTGGCTGCCCCCTCTTTTTTACCGCTGCATCCTGCCATAACCGAAACGGACGCCATCAATAAGACCAACAAGATCAGCATTGTCCTTGCTTTCATGAAAGACCCTCCCTAATAAAATGGTTAATCTATGTTAAAAGCCGGTATCGGCCAGTAACCACGCAGGTGTCTATTCTTTGACGGCCCCAGCCATAATCCCGTGCACGAAGTATTTTTGAATGTAAGGGTAGAGGAAAATGATCGGGCCGATCGTAATGACCGTAATGGCCATCTTCACGGTCTCCGCAGGCAGTGTGATGTTGCCTGATGCCCCTGATGGAATTCGTCCGGAGCTTATCGCATTGACGTTCGACAGGATGTTGTAGAGGAAATATTGGAGCGGAAATAAATCGCGATCATTGATAAAAATCAGAGCATGCCACCAATCATTCCAATATTGAAGCGCATACATTAAACCAACCGTCAACAGCGCAGTCTTGCTTAACGGAAGGGCTATTTTCACATAGATCGTAAAATAATTGGCGCCGTCCATCTCGGCGGCTTCATATAAAGATGGAGCGATGCTTGCAAAATACGTGCGCATCAGAAACATATTCCATACGCTGAATATAGAAGGCAGGATCAAGGCCAGAATGCTGTTCTTCAGTCCATAAAAGTTGACGCTGACCATGTACCAAGGAATCAGTCCGGCCGAGAAGATAATCGTGAAATTGCTGATAAAGGCGAGTACGTTGCGGTATTTCAGCTTTTTGATGGATAGGGAAAATGCAATCATGCTGGTAATCAGCAGGGCCCCTACCGTCCCAACGGTGGTTACAAACAGGGTCACACCGTAGGATTTCAGTATTTTCATCCCACTATTAACAAAGATATATTTATAGGTATCCAGGCTTGGGCTCAAGGGGAAGATCGAATAGCCGTTTCTCGCAACCGCCTGTTCCGAAGAAAAGGATACGCTTAAGGTTAAAACAAGGGGATACAGACACACGAGCGCGAATAAGCCAATGAATCCATAGGCACAGGCTATCACCAGTTGATCGCCAAGCAATCTATTCTTTTGTCTCATCAAAATAGACCCTCTCCATCATTTATTTTCTTAGCCGATTGGTTTGCAGCCGTAATCAGGATCAATCCCATCAAGGACTGAAATAACCCAATGGCCGTAGAGTAGGAAAAGCCCAGCGTACGCATCGACTGATAAACATAAGTATCGATGACCGTTACTTCTTCAGCCAAGACCGGGTTGTTGCCCACAATACCGTAAATCATGCCAAAGTCCCCGTAGAAGATCCTGCCGACGCTCAGCAAGCTCAAGACAATGATGGTTGGTTTCAGCATGGGCACGGTCAAGTAAAAAATCCGCTGCAATTTGTTGGCGCCATCCACCTTAGCCGCTTCGTACAAGCTTCCATCAAAATTGGACATCGCCGCCATATAGATAATGGAACTGTACCCGCTCCATTTCCAGACGCTCGACAGAATGATGATCCATTTCCAATACTTCGGCTCCGAGTACCACCTGATCGGCTCTGCTCCGAAGAACTCCAGAATATGATTAGCAACCCCAACATCTGTAGAGAAGATCCCATACAGAATCGCCCCCACAACGACCCACGAGATGAAATAGGGAAAAAACATCATGCTTTGAGCAACTTTTTTGTAGGTTTTATGCCGGATTTCGTTGATCAGAATGGCAATGCTGACAGGAATGATAATGCCTAATATGAGACCAAAAAAGTTGATGTACAGCGTATTATAGGTAACCTTCCATCCCATGCTGTTTTCCGAGAAAAAGTATTTGAAATTGTCCAGACCCACAAATTTACTGCCGAAGATGCCATCAACCACATTAAAATCGGTAAATGCCATCCATATTCCTGCAAAAGGGATATAGGAGAACATCATCAGCACAATCAGAGCAGGCACGCACATCAGATACAGTATTCTGTTTTTCTTTATTTCATCTAGAAACCCCTTAACCACTGAACCCATTCCATCATCACGACCTTTGCATTGTGATTAACGATTAAGCTAACATGCTCTGCTGCAGTCTCTCCTTAAGTTGATCCAGATCAATCACGGTTCCGGTCATTCTGGCCTCTTCTGCTGCATACGCCATGATATGACTTTCGACGGACATGTCGATGGAGGATCTGCTGCTGAAGTCGGCGTTCCCCACATTATCCAAGAAGTCGATCATAAGACCTGTGTCGCCGCCATTATGTCCGCCGCTCATGGCTGCTGGCCGAATGACCGTTTGCTGACTGGCTTCAGCCATATTGGAGTTAAATCGAGTGACTTCAATGACATTCAAGCTGTCATCCCCGCGAATTTCCCCATGCTCACACATGATTTTGAGCGTGCGGTACATTTTATTGGTAAATCCGCTCAAGTTAAACGTTGCCGTAACCCCGTTCTTAAACTCGATAATGGTTACCTGATGATCACACACATCATTGTCCATCCGATAAACGCAGCGTCCATAAGGACTTGTTTCCAACGCCTTCATAAGTCCCGCTTCGGACTGATCCACCGAAATGGCTGTAGCCGGCCATTGTCCTCTGACGGGCATATAGGCTTTTCTTGCATCGAATCGGCAATCTTCAGCGGCCTTGCAGTCCAAGCATCGTTCAGTGCTTCCAGCAGGTGCATTCTCCTCTTTAAAATAAGTCAAGTTGCCATAGGAAGAGATCCGTTTCGCTTGACTATCCACCAGCCAGGCTAGAATATCCATGTCATGGCAGGACTTCTGCATGATAATCGGACTGGCCAGGTCGCTTCTCCTCCAGTTACCTCTTACAAAGGAGTGTGCCATATGGAAATTACCGACATTCTCGTTATGCTGAATGGTGATCACTTTACCGAGCTCATGACTATCAATGATTTTCTTAATCTCTGCAAAAAAATGGGTGTAGCGGAGCACATGACACACAATCACTTTCCGGCCTGTTTCATTGGCTTTTCGTTGTATTCTCAAGCTTTCTTCAGGACTTGGTGAAATGGGCTTTTCCAACAAAATATCATAGCCAAGATCAAGTGCCTTCATGGTTTGGTTATAATGGTCCCGGTCCATGGAAGAAACAATAACGGCATCGCCAATTTTACCGAGTCGATAAAATTCATCTACGGATTTAAATTGTTTCTCCAGAGGAATCTGAAACTCATCCGCTGCCGCCTTTCTTCTGCTGTCATTCGGTTCAACGACCGCAACAATTTCCTCGCTTTGATATGCATGCCTTGCGTAGATCATGCCTCTTTGTCCTGCGCCGATTAATGCTAACTTCAAATCCATAACCTCCAACAAACTCGTATTTGTCCTAAACGATCTACTCCTGTTCTGGAACCACAGGATCTTCCAAGGGATAATATCCTTCCGGATAATAAGTGTCCCAAATATTTTTCAGCGGATCCTCAGCGGATATTTCGACTTGTATCGCGCCTGCCTCATAATACCCATCCTGTTGCGGATTCTGTATATGTAGGGGGATATACGAGCGGTCTTCGAAATAGAGTGCTATACTCAGCGTATATTTTCCTGGTAACATATCCTTCAAGGGGATCATCTCGTTATGGACAAGATCCCCGGTTAACCAGGAATGCGTGGCTGCGTGCAGGGGATATTCATAGGAAACCTCCTCCTGCTTTAACTGCACCCATAACTGAAATTCCCGATAAATTCTGGAACTGCCCGCGTTGACAAACCAGAGTCGCAGCGGCAAGCTCCCACGACTATATACCGTTTCCGGATAAGTCAGTCTGCGTAAAGTTAGATGATATCCAAGCCCTATATTCAGATTGGAGAGGCCGGCGTGCCAGCGATATGCCTCGCGTCTGGTATGAGGACCGCAAACATCATCGGTCACATGAAGGACCACCTGGTAGCGCTTCCATATCTTCTGCAGTTTGTGTTTGGCAAAAGCCTCACAGCATTCGATCCAATTCGCCTCACTGCACTTCACCAGCAGGCCAAATCCACGACTGTGTTCTCTTAAATGTTGAATCAGTCTATCATTCTGCAGTTCAGCTAGCAGCGTCTGCGTCTCAAATGACTCCATATAAGCGTTCCATTCTTCCTTACTATCAGCTAAGGTTGATATCAGAACGGCTGTTAAGCGTCTGTCGGAGTCGATATAACTCCCTACTTTTCGGACCAAAGCCGCAAAACAATCAGGTGCGTAATCCGGAGCCCAGACCGGCAATTCCGGTACCAGGACAAGAATGGGATTTTGGGCCGTATGCAATGCTTCATGGATCGCTTCAAGTCTGTATTCTCCTCGAACCGGCTCAAGCGCTCTCCAGGAAAAGGAGACGTATTCGAATGGATCCTGGCTTGCATCATGCTCGCTATTCGATAAGGGTTGCGGTCGGATTTTTACGGTTTTATACTTCTCGTAGTTTTCGAGCGAGTATTTCCCCATCCTCTTCTCTCCTTTGCAAATGGCTATCAACGGTTTTATGGAACTGCTCGATATCTGCATCGGCTATATACGGCCGGCTGCCAATCTTTTCGATATCTTCCCTCAATACAATCATGCTTAATGTGTTAAAACGGGCTCCCGTTTCCATATACGCCGCTGCTGCTTTTTGTAGTGAGGTTGTATATTCGCCTGGGCTTCGGACCGGATCTGCCTTCCAGTCCCCAAAGGCTTCAAAACGCAGCATGCCGTCCCCTTCCATGGTCGGATAATTATAGAATTGTCGTTGAACGAGGACAATATTGCTTTTTTCAGGGTCCAGGATAAGCGACAGCCTTGTATCATAGAGCCAGCTTGAGCTCCAGAAGCCTTTGATGGATAACTCGGGAAAGTATCGGTCATAGAATGCAGCAGCCATCTCCATGGAATTCTTCAACCTGTCCGGTGTGTACCCGGGGCCAGATGGAATGTGAAGGGCTAACAGCGTATCCCCTTTTTGAAGTACCGGCTCCCATTCCTTCTTAAGGATCGGCGTTGTTTCTCTTTCAACGAATCCCATGGGATTTATCCGATTAGCGATGACAAACTCGGCATTCTCGTGCCATTCTGAGGTGAAGTTTCCTTGAAGATCATATACATCATTGATGCCATTCCGTTGTCCATCCCTGCGAAATTCTTCGCCTGCGTGCCGAAGGGCAATAACCTCCTGCGTGTCCACATGACGGAACATGGTGAAAGGATCCTCGAATCGGTAGGGGATAAAATAAAACCGGTCTAACAGAAAGATGGAGCAGGTATAAAAATTCATCACCCATGGAAAATCATGAACCTTGGCATCGCCGTGCAACACCAATTTTTCCAATTGAAGCTTCAGGGGCTGTTGAGGGATCTGCTCGTAGTAGGCTTTAGGTACGGAACGCGCCTCCAGCATGTTCATGGAAGGAACAACGCAGGCCAGCAGCAAAAGAAAGGAGTATAATTCTCCGTATTGCTCCATGCATCCCGGTGTCATATTCGTATAATGAGTCTCATCACAGCGATTGCGCAATGTGCACATATCATCTACCAAAAATTGGGTAAAGCGAAATAGTACGGCGTCCTTTTCTATCGCCTCAACCCCATGAACCAGCCATTGGCGGGTAGGTTCAGGAATTTGATAATGCTCAAAGATTCCAGACAAGAACTCCCGCGGGATGAGATGGGGCTTGCTATCCGGTTTATATCGATGATATTTGGCTTCCAACCCTTCTGGCAGGTAATCAAATTTGCAGATTGCGATACACTCGTTAAAATTCAACAGACTCTCCATTTCCTTTTCTCCCCCGTTCAACGATTAGCTTGCCCATCGGGTAATAGCCGCCCTTGTTTCCCTCAATCGCCAGCTGGATATTCCCGATTCCCTTAACCCCGGTTTCGATGCCAATCTCCAAATGATATTCGCCTTCGGACATATTACCGGGTAAATGGAAACTTTCTTCCCAAGCAATATCTTCGTCCGGCAGCCACTCCCTAATATCCTCTCTGCTGCGCAGCGTATAGGTTTGATCATGGCCGGTAAGCCGCACGACCAGCGGATAGTGATTATAGATCGGGGCCACTCCTACATTAGCCCACAACGCACTGATATTTAGCTGACCACCCGCATTCACCATCGAATCGTACGTGAACTTCCTCAATTCAAAACGGTATCCCATCTTGTTCAGCCAAGCCTTGACCTTCTCTTTCCACGGTTCGGGGACTACCGTTCCCTTGTTGTTAAAGGAAGAAATATGCCACTTCAGCGTTTCGTGAATGATATAATCGATATCCCAGCCCTGAAAATACCAATCATGCATGTGCCAGCATGCTTCAAATAGAATCGGAGCCTTCTCCCAAGCATCGCCCATCTTGAAATTCTGAATATTCTGAGGATAGAAATCCGTCATATGAGACCACTGTTTTCCATGAAAGCCGCCCATATCGCCCAAGCAATCGACGCGAAAGCCCACTTTGGCTTTGCGCTCCTTCATGATGCTGATCGACAGGGGATCATGCAGCAGAGCTTGGAGCGGGGTTATTTTAAACCCATCCAAGTAGGCATCTGTAATGCGCTTAATGGCCTTCGGCTTTAAAAACTCCGTTCCGCCGCCTTCTCCCCAGGCCCCTACAATCGTCAAATCAACCGAGCTTATGACCGGGTGTCCGTCAAACCGTGCGGCAAACGCCTTGATAAAGTCAGACCAATACAACACATAGGGTGTTGTCTCAGGGTCTACTCTCCAAAACGGAAAGTCGGGTTCTTCCGGATGTTCCGCACGATACCAAGCTGGTATATCATCTTCTTGGCTTAACGCGTATGGGGAACAACGAACCACGGCCGTACAGCCTAGCGATTTGGCGTAGTCCAGCCTCTCCTCAAGAACTTCCCACCTGTACTCCCCTTGGCGAACTTCCAAGTCCCGCCAGCGCACGCTGCAGAAATACACTTTGCTGTCGGGATGATTGTACGTTCTGCTATCTTCCGTGAACTTATATTTCTTCTGCTCTTCCCCTCGGTTGTCGCAGATCCGATCCGGGTCCCCCATTAACCCCGGTGCTGCTGTAAAACCAATGCCCGGGTTGTTTAGGATGTCTTCTAAAATCATGGGGTAAACGGTTACAGCTTTGTTCATGTTCTAATCAGCCCCCCGCCGCCTGCTCAAACGCCGCTGTTTTGTTACGTTAATTTTACGTAACAAAACAGCGTAAAATCTTGTAACGTTTCGTGACTTCATGTTATATCATCCATGCATATCCTTGCAATAATAATTTTGAATTTTTAAAAAAATTCTAGTAACATTGCACGATAGGAACATGTTATGATTGATTTTAATCATGAACGCTTGTAAACTTAGAATGTAACGGAATCACGCAACAAATTAACGCAACAAATCAACCAACAGGTCCATCATTGTTTACCATGTGACATTCCTATAAACTTTAAATGGTGACTATTCGTAACTAAAAAGGAGAATGTGTTTATTTATGAGTACCATTCGGGATGTTGCTAAATTAGCAAATGTATCTACTGCCACCGTATCCAGAGTGTTAAACAATGATACGAAATATAAAATTACGGACGAAACCCGGGAACGCGTTTGGCAGGCGGTTACGCAGCTGAACTATAAAATCACTTCAAGTCCCAAGCGAAAAGTTTCAACCAAGGATCATTCCGATAGCAAGTCGCATATCAAAATCGGTTGTGTACTAAGCGTAACAAAAGATAAATACAACGACCCTTATTTCATGTCGATCTTATCCGGTGTGGAAGAGCGACTGCTGAGTGCGGGATATAACATTTCCTTTATCCGGACTGGAATTGAGCTGAATGATAGCAAGATCTTATTCAATACATTCAGCGAACCGATTACCGGTCTGATTCTTATGGAATCGTTGAACAGTGAAACCTATGAGTATATACGCAAGCAGGTCCCTTATATCGTGGGGATTGATACCGAGCGCGGGGATATCGATAATGTCGGCTATGATCATTACAATGTTGCTTCGATGGCCGTCAACCACCTCATTGAAAAAGGCCACACCCAGATTGGTTACATCGGGGGAAGCGGATTAACGAATAACCTGAAAGACAGCCGCCGTTACCGAGGCTACTACGCCACCATGCATGCTGCCGGAATGTCGGTGAATCCCGATTGGGTTATTGATTGCATGTGGGATGAAGCGGTCTGCATTGAACAAATCAATCATTTATGTAAGACCAAAAATTGCCCGACCGCCTTCTTTGCAGGCAGCGATCTAATGGCCATGGCTGCCCTCAACGGCTTGTATAACAACGGCATTGCCGTTCCTACTGAAGTGGCTGTCATGGGTCTATCCAATATCGAGGTGTCCAAGTATTCCAATCCGCCTCTATCAACGATCGATGTACCGACAAAAGAAATCGGCATGGTTGCCGTCGACAACCTGATCGACAGAATGAACGGAAATCAACTACTGCCCAAGAAGGTGATTTTGCCTACCCGTTTGGTCGTACGCAGTTCCACTTAATAACTGCGGCGAAGACTGAAATGAATATGCTCATTACCCCATAGACCCACTGCACAAGAAGCACCCAACACGGTGCTCTTTTTTTCATGGTGGATGGGGGAAGTTAGGAAGTTACTTGGGAAAGGAGGTGATAGACTCAGATTCGGTAGAGTGAATCCAGTGTTAAAAAGACGTTTGGACTTGCAGCTCTATGACACCAATCATTCTGTGAGGAGGTTTGACATGAAAGCATGGGGTATACAATTGAAAATGAGATTCGCTATTTTTACGATGACGGCCATTCTTCTTACCTTGTTCCCTTATCCCCTCTTTATTTCGGCTGCAGAAGCGCCTTCTATCGTTGTGGATGGTGATCCAAGTGACTGGGAAGGGCTTCCGGCTCTTTCCACGAATTCGGGAACCGCTAACATCTTAAAGGCTTCCCACGACGACAGGAATCTTTATCTGCTTGTGGAAGGCTCAGCCCTTAGCACTACCATGGGAAGCTTCTGGCTGAATACGGACAAGAATGCTTCGACCGGATATCAAGCTTTCGGATGGGGGGCGACCGGAATTGAATGGCTCCTCGAGAATCAATCGTTATACCGCTACGCAGGAAATGGAAGCAGCTGGAATTGGGATTGGTCTTCCGCCCTTCCTTCTTCTCAATACGTGCGTACCTCATCTACGATTGAAGTTGCACTCCCTCTCGCTACACTTGGACTAGCTGTAGGCAGCAGCGTGAGCATTGGTTATCTGGACAACAATTCGGATATCCATCGCCTGCCAGCGCAGAACCAGCCGCTTCCCGTTTATACGCTTAATGAAGGGAATCCCGGAAAAGAAATGATCGAATTTTACCCAAGCGAGCTGGATGATCCGCTCAATAACCCGTTTAAGGGTTGGGCTCCTTCAGCGAAATCAACCAATTACCCGCAGGACCACCGTCTCGTGTATGCCGGTGTCACCTGGAAGGAGTTAGAGCCTACCAAAGGCAACTATGATTTCAGTGCAATTGAAGCGTCCAATCATTTCGACTATTGGCAGAGCCGCGGAGTCAAGGTGGTGCTGCGCTTTATTCTGGACAGTCCTTCCGGCGTTCCTCACCGGGATATTCCCGACTGGTTGTACAACGACATGGCCAGTTTGGGACAATCTCCAGGTAAGGCCTACCAAGATGAAACCGGTGGTATGGGAGCCGGCAACAACACGGGCTTCTCCCCGAATTACAGTTCCCAGTATTTGATCGCCAGACACAAGCTTGCCATTGAGGCGATTGCGGAGCATTACAACACGGCCGATAGCCCAATTGCTTTTGTGCAAATCGGTTCGCTGGGCCATTGGGCGGAATTCCACACCTGGCCTTACATCGGACCGAACGGGGAAAGCAACTACACGGGCGCGTTTCCTCCGAACCCAATATCCAACCAATACATTCAGCACTATATTGATTCTTTCGCCGATCAGGAGGATCATACGCAGCTATTGATCAGACGGAGCGTGGAATTGGCCAAGAATAATAACAAGGGTCTGATTCTAGGAATGTATAATGACGTGTTCGGTGATCAGCCGAGCTTCGATTCCGAATGGGGATGGTATACTGGCACACAGAACGGCTATTGGGATGATATCGGCCAGCAGCAGCCAAACCATGCCAACTTCTGGGACACTCGCGTCTCTGGCGGCGAATTTTACGGGGGTGCCTATGGTATGAATGCTGCGCTCACGACAGGCAGCGGCTTTAATGAGACGCTGCGGCAGACCGAGCTTAGCAAACCGAGCTGGCTTGGACCGAATTCTCCAGCTTCCTTGGCGCTAGGCAATCCGTTGCAAGCCAATATGGATACACTGAAGAAACGAATGGGCTATCACTTTGTATTGAAGAAAGTTGCATATCCACAAGAAAATAGCGGAAGTGCGTTAAATGTATCCGTCGCTGTGGAAAATAAGGGAGTTCAACACTTCCCGTTCAACTGGCCTGTTGAAGTGCAGCTGCGCAGCGGAGGCCATGTCGTGGCACGTCAATCCACATCGGCGGACTTAAGAACCTGGAGGACTGGTTTACATACAGTCTCAGGCTCTATCTCCACAAACACGCTGCCAAACGGTACCTATGAGCTGACCATAGCTATTCTTAATCCATCCACGAACCAACCCGGGGTTGATTTTGCTAATACGGAGCGCCTTTCGGACGGAGCTTATAAGATCGGTACATGGACTAAATAATAAAAGCCGCAGGCTGATCCGAACACTATGAACAACAGCTATCGGGAATATCCCGATAGCTGTTGTTCACCTAAGATGCCAATAAAATCGTCCCCTGGCTGAGTTCTCGACAGGTCAGGTAACCGCATATCGATTGTGCAGCTTTGTTGTGGAAGAGTCGGCGAGACAGTTTCAGCTAAACCTCATACTCCAAAGCCTCATAATCCCCCTCTTCTTTCAATTCCGTCCGTTTCTCCGCATATTTCGTCACCATTCACCACCCTAACTGGTAATATTCCCCTTGTTTTCCTTAGCCCATGCTATAATGGACTCACCATTTAAAGCATACGGAACAGGGGCGACTTTCTAATGAATTCTCCTAAAACAGTACTGATCATTGAAGATGAACAGGATATCTCGCGCATTGTGAATGACTATTTGCGTGTTCAGGGATTCAGCACGTTCATCACGGAAAATGCCGGCGACGGATTGCAGGCGGTCCGCCACCGGCAGCCGGATTTTATCATTCTCGATCTGACATTGCCTGACGCTGACGGGATTGAAGTGTGCCGCAAGCTCCGTACATTGACGGCTGCGCCCATTCTAATTTTAAGCGCCCGCAGCAGCGACACGGACAAAGTGCTTGCCCTGGGTTTTGGCGCCGATGATTACATGACCAAGCCCTTCTCGCTCAGTGAACTGGTCGCTCGCGTTCAGGCACATTTGCGCAGAATGGCAGATCCGAAACTCCCGGTATCCCCACAGCAGCGCTTGCAATTTGGCGCCCTGTCGATTGATAAAAATGCCCGCAAGGTCATGGTCGGACAGCTGGAAATTTCTTTATCCGCCAAAGAATTTGATTTGCTATACTTTTTGGCCTCCAACCCTAATCAAGTGTTTACCAAATCGCAGCTGCTGGATCATGTGTGGGGGTATTCGGCTTATGTCGAGGATAATACGATCACGGTCTACATTCGGCGGCTCCGTGAGAAATTGGAACGAACCGAAATCAAGTCCTCCTATATTAAAACCGTATGGGGCGTCGGATATAAATTCAACCCCGATGAAACGGAGTAGCCTCTATGGACTGGAAAACTTGGTATGCTAGACGACTCTGGGCAGCTGGTCTATCCATCATTACAGTGATACTATCTGTCGTTTGGCTTACTCTTATTGGATCTTCAAACCAGCTGGCTCCGTCAACTATTGTGAAGCAAATTCGCGTACTGACGAATCCGATCGTCCATACCTTGGAAAATGAGCATGCGGAATTACTGCTCACCGACGCTCCGGTCCGGCGGCAATTAACCGACTGGAGTCAGGAGACGCGGGGCGGCCTCAAGGTTGTGCTTCCTGATGGAACGTTGATCTATGATAGCGAAAATTCATCGAAGCGCCCAATCAATCCGCGCTTTGAACTAGACTATACGCTGCGCATTTCTGACAGCGAACCGCCCCATTATCATCTCGCTTTTCCGCTGCTGGATGCCGGCACCAAAGCCTTTGTAGGTTACGCTCAATTTGCGGTCCCGGCATCTGCCTTGGCCGCAGTAATGCCCTCCTCCGACTCCTTTATTTATGTGTCATGGATCATGCTTTCTCTGGCACTTTTGACGCTGCTTTATTTATTCTTCTCCATCGGACGCCGGGTGCAGCATGACCTGGTGCAGCCTGTTGCCGGACTCAAGCCTTATGCGGAAGCTATATTGAGAGGTGACTATGAGCAGCGTGCCGAATGGACAAGCGATAATGAGGTCGGGGAGCTCTATGCCGTATTTGATCTCATGCGTGAAGAGATTCGTAATTTACATATCCAGCAAGCTGCACACAGCCAGTCGCATAAAGAACTCATATCCAATCTGTCTCATGACTTGAAAACTCCGCTGGCGACAATCAAAGCGTATATTGAAGCCATTCGCGAAGGGATTTGCCCTGATCTGCCAAGTGCGATGACTTATCTTGAAGTCGTGCACGCAAATACGAGTAAGATGGCCGTGCTCGTAGACGATTTGCTGCTGCACGCACTGCGTGATCTGGAACAGATTGCCGTACATCCGATTGAGCAGTACAGCGCTCCAGCGCTGGAGCCTATCTTCAACGCGATGGGCCATTATATCCGAACGATGGGCGTACGCTGCGAAGCGCCTGCTACGATTCCTAACGCGCTTGTCCGCATCGATGCTGTACGGATCGAACAAGTCATTGCCAATCTCGTCACGAACGCACTGAAGCATACCGCAACCGGGGATACAATTCGCCTCGCTGTTGAAGAACACTCGGAAACATCCTGCCTGCAGATCATCGTCTCCGATACAGGCAGCGGGATTTCCCCGCGTGATATGCCTTTTATTTTTGAACGGTACTATCAGGGTAACGTTTTACAACGAACTGCCGGCCAACTGGCCGAGCGCCACGGGGTCGGACTGGGTTTGTCGATTTGCAAATATATTATGGAAGCGCATGGCGGTACGATCTCTTTTCACAGTCAACAGCAGCAGGGAACGACCTTCTGCTTAACTCTGCCCCTTTAGCTGACTCCTGTCATACTTTATTTATAATTTGATAACAAATGTGCAAGATTCGTCCTCTATACTTTGGTGGCAGTGGGAGATAAAGAGAGGAGATCACAATATGCCTTCAAGCAACACCGTTATGCTGCAAGCTAGTAATTTATGCAAAACATACACCACTGGCAAGGAGCAATACCATGCCATCCGCAATGTCGATCTGTCCATTTATGAAGGAGATTTCACCGTCATTATGGGCGATTCGGGGTCGGGTAAGTCCACCTTGCTGTACTTGCTCAGCGGACTTGATGAAGTAACAGCCGGAGAAGTCTGTCTGCAGGGACAGCGCCTTGATCAATTTTCAGCCAAGGAGCTTGCACGCTTTCGGGCGAATCAAATCGGCTTTATCTATCAAAACAGCAACCTTGTACCGGACCTGTCGCTATTCGATAACATTGCCCTCCCTGGATATATCGCTAATCAGGACAAGGAGCAAGTGCGACAACGGGCACTTGACTTGATGGTCAATCTGTCCCTCGATAAACAGAGCAACCGGCTGCCTTCCCAAGTATCCGGAGGACAGCAGCAGCGGGCAGCAATCGCCAGGGCGCTCATCAATAACCCGGACATCATCTTCGCCGATGAGCCTACCGGCAGCCTGAACTACGAGCAAGGCGTTACGGTGCTTGATATATTGAGCCAGATGCACGCGGAAGGTCAATCGATTGTCATGGTCACCCACGACATGAAGGCAGCCTGCCGCGGCAATCGCCTCATCTATATTCGAGATGGCAAGATCGGGGGCACGCTGGATATGGGACCCTACAGTCCAGAGCAAGCCTCCGAGCGGGAAGCGATGATCTTTGCTTATGTCACCGGGAGGAGGTAGTCTGGGATGCGAGCCATATTAACACTCTGCTGGGGCAACCTGCGCAAAAGAAAAATGCAAAACACGCTGATCGCATTGCTTATTGCCCTATCTGCCCTACTAGTCAGCACCGCATTTACGGTCTTGATGAATACGGAAAATGTATTCAACGATCGCCATACGGCTGCTCAGGGTGCCCATGAAGTCATCAATATGACCCGCGGGTTGCATGACAAACAAATGGTAGCCGATTGGTGGTCAAGCCAAGACGGAGTAACCGCATCCAGCTTAGTCCCTTATAAGCCATGGACGGGACTGGTCTATAACGGAGAAGAATTGCCCAATCTTTATCTGTATATGATCAATACGCCTCCGATGCCGCATGGGGTCAACAATCCTCTTCCCGGTACAGGCCCTGAGCATCTGACCGTTCCGGAAGCCGGCGAGATCTGGATACCCACCTCGCTTGCCTACAAATACAACATGCACATCGGTGATGAATTGACGTTCACCTCAGGGACTGCACCCGTACATTTCACGATTGGCGCCATTGTCATCGACTTATCCCATGGCGGTCCTTTCTCGACCACTGCCCGCATCTGGATGAACGATGCCGACTACCGGTCAACCATGGGTAGCTTGTCCACTCCGGAGCAATACATGTTATCGCTTCGCTATGCGTATCCCGAACAAAGCGGGGAGTACTGGCAGCGCTTTGAGCAGGCGCTCGGATCGCCGTTTTTGGAGGAACGCGTTTCGTTTGCCGAATTGTCGGCCTTTTACTTTATCATGAACAAGGTGATCGGCTTTGTCATGAGTTTCCTCGGGCTGATCATGATCCTCGTCGCTTTGCTTACGATCGGCTTTACGATCACGGACACGATCCTTGCCAATTATCGCACCATTGGCATTCTCAAATCGATCGGCATGACTTCCGAACGCATCATCGGTACCTACTTGCTGCAATACGGTTTAATGGCGATTGTCGCCTTGGTCCCAGCACTGATTGCAAGTCGCCTCCTTTCAGATGTCATCATCCAGAATTCCCTGTCTTTTCTCAAATCCGATACAGCACCTGCTCCCGTTCAAGCAGCAGATGTTGCGATCTGGACCGGCTGCGGCCTGCTGCTCATCATCCTTCTATGCGTCCTTGTTTATGCTGCTAAGACACGCCATATTGAGCCCATTCAAGCGATCCGTTACGGCATGTCGGAATCCTCGCATAGTCGTACCCATCGGCATGGTGCCCGCATAAGACTACTGGACCGATGGTCCGTACCCACGGTCATCGGCTGGAAGCATGTGAGCGGCAACAAAAAAAGCGCAGCACTGATCTTTCTGTTGATGAGCATCACGGTGGCTGTGCTCGTCTTTGGCGCCGTGCTGGTAACCAGTGTCTATCGCATTGGTGAAACGTCGGCCCAGTGGGGTTATGACGATGCGGATATCGCCATTATGGTTATCCATGCGGAAGGTATGGATCGGGCAGAAATGCAAGCCTATATCCAAAACGACCCTCGGGTTCTCAGTCTAAACTGGTCTGGGGCCGCCACCGGCGTCATCGCGGATGTCGAAGGGGATAGCGATCATCAACAGACGTTTAGCCTCCCTTTGACGGTCGTGGAAGGCAGCATGGACGAGATGGGATTTGCCTCGCTTGCGGGCCGTAATCCTGCACTGCCTAATGAAGTTTCTATCGGAATCAATATTGCGCGTAAGTTGGACAAAGATATCGGCGACATACTCACGATCTACATTGAAGGAAAACCGCAGCAATTGCTGATTACCGGCACCTTTCAGTCTATTTCCAATTTGTCGAACGTCGCCAGGGTCACCTCGGACCTTGTGGAGCAGCTGCATCCGGACGCCGGGTTTATTCAGCTGAAGAGCAAAACCGATAGCGATGCGCTTGTACAGCAGCTGAACGAGCGTTACGGCCCTTCCATCCAAGCGCTGAAGCAGGAAGTGCTGCTCGATTCCGTATTCAAAGAAGCTGCGGCGGTTTTGCTCATTCCGATGAGTATGCTGGCTCTTCTGTTCATGGCTGTCACTTGTCTTATTGTTTATACGACTTGCCGTCTGCATATTCGTAAGGAAACGAAAACATATGGCATCTATGCCTCGCTCGGCCTGACAGCAACCGATATCCGTCGTGCCTTGACAAGTGGCATTGCCGGACTGGCTGCGCTTGGTGCACTTGTTGGCATCGCCTGCGGTGTCTACGCATTGCCAGCCGTGCTGCGCGGTCTGCTCTCTACCTACGGTATTGTCAAGCTGCCACTCATCATGGAATGGCCGCTAGCCATTGTGCTGGCTCTGATCGGGCTTGCTATTGCAGTCAGCGGCTGCTGGCTTGCTTCGCGAATCCTCCGCCGCACCTCCCTTAGGGTGTTGGTCATGGATTCATGAGGACAGCCCACGAGCAGAAGATGACCTCCGAATCTCGGAGGTCATCTTTTTTACTTCTTGCCTTAGTAAATCTTAATGTTGTTTCTCTTATTTTAATTCACATCGTATTTGTTCCTTCCACTTGATTATATTTGCGATGGCGTTTGTTTCACCGCCCAAGTAGATATCTTCTATGGTCATTGACCAAAATTTAGATTTGCGACTTCTTACGTTATTCGGAAGGGGGTTTGTTATTTTACCAACCTTGGTTACTAACTCTCGATTTTTCTTAAGTATATAGGCGGTATCCCAATCATGATCATAAGCATCCGTAAATAAATCAACCAGCAATCGGTAACCTTCCTCTGTATAATTGGAAGGATGCTGCAGCATATAACATGAAACAAGCCAAAAATGTAAAGCATATAACGCTGGATCACGATGTTCCCAGACAAGGGGAAAACCGAATAATTCATAGCAAGAAAACCCATCTATCCCCTTAGCTCCACACTCAATACATCTTCCAGACTCCATAACTGTACGATTATCAACCACTTTAAAATCCCCCCATCCAAAACCAAAACCCTACTTCCCTAAGATTAATAGATTGACGTTACGTAAGGTCAACTTTTTTTATTCAATGACCCTGCCCGAATCTTGTGCCGCCAGTAAAACAAGGGTGTTTAAACCCTTATTCCCCGGACACTTGAAAGCTTACGTCCGTATATAGAATCACTTTTTGCGCCAAGCGGGTTGATAGACTGACTTCGGGGGAGGAAACTGGTGAATCCAGTTAATGATCCGGGTTGACACCCACTGGCATACAACCGCAAGGATAATGATTTTCCAATCGATCACATAGGCCGTGAAAGCGAATATGATTCCATTCATCCAGAACAAGGAAGTACCGGGGTTAATTCTTTTATATTTGTAAATGGCCAAAGCAACATACCCGATTCCTCCGTTCGATACCCTCTGCCTTATGAGGATGGCGACACCTGTTCCGAGAATAACCGAGCCGAATAGAAGATCAATCCATACATTGCCAAACGGGGGTTCTAAGAACACCTCGAAGAAATTAACGGAAACGGACGTTACCGTTATAACAAATATGGTCCCGAAGGCACTGACACCGTCAAGATAAGGGACTGTAAAAGCAAGGAAAATAAAATTGGCTAGCCACAGTCCGAGACTCATTGGGAGTTCAAACACATGGTTCAGAAGAACCGCGATCCCTGCTCCTCCCCCCGAAGGAATGGCGTGAGGAAACAAGAACATTGCCATGGCAAAACCTTGAATGATGGAGCCGGCGGTAATGAAGAAGAGTTTCTTAGAAATATGACGAAAGAAAAAGGGGCTCTTTCGCCCGGGCATGATCTGTAAGTTCACACGGAATCATCCTTCATAGATTAGAGTAACAAGCCAGTCCTGCTTGTTTAGTGTATGCTTGTTCCCTGAAGGGGATTACCGGGATCGGTCTCTTCAACGAAAATATGTATAGGCTGACTCTGGAGTCTGGAGATATCCATAGACAGCCTTCTAGAGGTTGTTCAAAAAGTCCGCTTTTGATCACGAAGCGAATCAGGAAGCAGTTCGGCATCGAATCTTGAATTCAGCCGGGCCTTCCGGTGCTCACGTACCCAAAACGTACGCTCCGCTCCTCAGTCCCTAGCTTCATCCAACCTTCTCGGTGCTGAAAATCGACCTTTTTGAACACGCACTTCTAGTATTTATCATTCTCTTGTGGTTTGGTCTATGTTTAAATCACGTAACAAAATCCATCTGGATGTTTCTCTCTCACCCCGAGTTCAAACGTATCTTGACGAAGTCCCCGGCGCATCGTTTCAAGGGAAAGCACTTCGGTGGGTTGGATATTCCCCAAATGCACATTAGATCCCAATTTGCGGAGAAGCACCGCTTGCTGCTCCTTAAGAGGTGCCTCCCAAATCAGCTTTCTTGCATCCGACACATAGTCGATGATAGTATTTATCATTTCTTCCTGGCACTCGCCATGCTTATCGAAAATACCGATACCTAGTCCTGACTCGCGCGCTTCAACGATGATAAACTCGGCGCCTACGTCTAAATCCGCTTCCATCGTATACGCGAGCATTTCGGCTTCGATGCGGGAACCGGATTGCTTTTTACCATACTCCGTAAAAACCCGAAGTCCGCGTTGTTTACCTTCCCGGATGAGCTCCGTTCGTTTTTTTCGCGACATCTCAATCGTGCCGTCAGATACTTCTATTGCGTTAAATCCAAGACGGCATACGGTATTAAAAAATGCGGGGACGGCATCTTGCTGCACGGCTGTCTCAAGCAAGGTTCCGCCGGGCATGACCGTGATTCCATGTTGTTTGGCTAGATTGATTTTATATAGCAGCATTTCCGTTTTATACAGCGGAGCCGTCCCAAAACCGAATTTGACGCAATCGATGTAATCCGAGGCTGTCTCGATCACATCTGAAAACATGTTTCTACCCAAGCCTTTATCGATAACCATCGTCATCCCGCGTTCCATGACCCCGTAGGTGTCGTGGTCTTTTTTGCCGTGCTCGGGATTTTCGCGCAGCCCGCTCGGATCACATATCTCCATGGGCCAAACTGTTCGCAGGGAACTGTTCATTTTAGGATCTCCTCAATTCTTTTTGATGTAGTCGTTTAATCCAATGACATTGGCATAATATGCTCATGCCCATTGACAGGTGCCCATCTTTTTTACAATAAGCGATTTGTCCGTCATCCGATCTGCCGAGGCGGCTTAATCAAAAAGAACACGAAACCTAAAGCAACCAAAGATAGTGAAGACACGGTTATAAAAACAACATGATCCGATTTATCCATCATCCACCCGAATAAGGGAGGCCCTGCTGCAACTCCCAAAAATCGCAAGCTATTGTAAAGGGACGTAATCATTCCTCGCTCACTTTTCTCAACAGCGCCGGTGATCATTGTATTTAAGCAAGGAAGAAGCATTCCGGTTCCGATGCAGCTGACTGTCAGCAATCCGATAAACACGTAAATGTTGTTAATAAAGAAAAGTGTAGCCGCCAGAGAAAGGGTCATGGCAATCAGCCCGATATTCATCAGCCAACGGATCAGCAGGCCATTTTTCTTGATCAAACTTCCAGTTGTATAGGAGGTGATCACCATCCCAAGTAATGGAATGGCCAGAATCAAGCCCTTCACGACCCCGTCAATGTTATAAGGCTTGTCTTCAAGAATGTTGGATAAATAAAACAGTATGCCAAACAAAATGAATAGCCCCAGTGAACCGGCAAAAAAAGCAGTGATGAGCCAGCGGCCTTTTTCTTTAAAGATGCCTTTGATTTTCCCAAGGTATTTCCCTAGTTCTTGCTTTGAAGGTTGTTTCGATTCTTTGATCATAAAAATGACGGCCAACAACGATAGCGCACAGAACACGGGAAATGCGAAAAAGGAAGCATACCACACGATCAGCATAAGCAGGGAGCCGATGATCGGGCTGAGTACTTTGCCTGCGCCATTGGAGGCTTCGATTAGGCCCAGTGCCTTGCTTTCGGTCCCCCCATCGTATAAGTCGCCAACGAGCGCCATGGCAATCGGTGCTGTTCCGGCGGCTGCAAGCCCCTGAATCGCCCTCGCAGAGATAATCACCGCAAATGAGTTCCAAACGGCGCCGAATCCTGCAAGAATCCCGGCAGCTCCATATATGATCAAGGCGGGTATAATAATAATTTTGCGTCCATATCGATCGGATAAATAACCAATAATTGGAATAAACAAACCTGCTGCCAAGGAGAAAATTGTGATGATCAAGCTGCTTTGGAATTTACTGATACCAAGCTCCCTTTGCATTTCAGGAAGCCCCGGAACTAGCATGGAATTGCCGAAAACGAGTACGATTGGGATCGTCGCTAGTGCGATAAATTCCCACAATTGACCCTTTGAGCTGTTAGAAGACTTTGATTTTCCGGCAGATTCGCTGTCTTTTGTCTCCGCGGAGTCGGTCTGCAGGTCGATATCGCTATTAAAGCTGATATTCAGTTTTCGCTTTTTGGTCTTTTCCATGGTATCGCTCCTTGGACTTGAAGTTCGTGTATAGTTGGCCATTTTCTTTATTAGTACATGCTTCCTAATTATCACCACATCCAAATTTAATATTCCTTCATTGCTGCCGAATCCTTGGAGGATTTGAGCACTCCTTGGATTTGGGCAAATATACTGTTACTAAAATAGCCCAAGTATGCCGGGTGAAAGGGGTTTGCTGCATGCCGATACAGATTATTCAAGGGCACCATCATACATTGGAAGCATCGCACATCAATGTTGTAATTGATGTTATAAGGGCTTTTACCGTAGCGCACTATGCCTTTATCCATGGGGTTCAGGGTATCATTCTGGCAGGAACTCTAGACGACGCCTTGCGTCTAAAGAAAATCGATCCTGACTTTTTATTAGCAGGAGAGATACAGGGTCTGCCGATTCCGGGGTTTGAACTGGACAATTCGCCTGTACGTTTACACAACTTGGATCTTCGGGAGAAATTTCTGATCCAGAAGACAACCAATGGGGTTACAGCAACCCTAAACGCATTGAGTACCGAGCACCTATTCGTTACCGGGTTCACCAATGCAAGAACAACAGCAGAGTTTATAAAGAGAAACTTATTAAAAGAAGACAACATGATGATTAATGTAATTGCTTCGCATCCGTCAGGGGATGATGATCTGGCCTGCGCACAATATATATCGGAGATTCTCCAAGACACTAACCGTATATCTGCCGAGGAAACCATTGAACGGATTCGAAAGTCAGAAGCGGCCGAGAAATTTTACGATAATGAAAAACCGGAATTTTTACAGGAGGATATTTCGTTTTGCATCCAAGAGCTCCCTTCCGATTTTGTAATGAAAGTAAATCTTAATAAAAACAATCCGTTGATTGAAAGGTTCCAGGTGGGGGCTTTAATCCCTCATCATGATGGGTACCGCTTGTGATCATTATCATAAGGGTATAATTTACATTGATAAAAGAACGAATGTTCGCATATAATACAAACAAACGTTCCCGTCAATGAGGTGGTTAATGATGTTGAGTATTGGGTTGAAACCAGATGAAACCCAACTGGTGAAGGATTATATTTTATTACCCCTTTTACTTGATGTGTTAGAGCATGATCGTTCGATCCTATGCAGAGCAGATTTAAAGACCCCCGAGCTAACGAATGCGATCATCGACCATTTGCAGGCAGCCGCATTATCCGATTTAGCTCAGGCTCGTAGAACCATGCGTGAATACGCCATTAAGGTTTACGAGGATCGAAAAACAAAGCTGGGCATTGAGGTTGAATTCGTCTGTAGAGGGTATCATCACAAGCTGTCCATACTATGGGGGCTAATTGAGGCGGAGATCGAGCAAAGATCGTACACCTACCTGGGGCTACAAATTGCAGATAAGGGGAGTCTGTTGTGAAATCATCTAACCGAGTCATCATGTTAGGGGATTGCCAGTCCTTTTACGCATCTGTTGAGAAAGCAGACCACCCAGAGTATAAAGGCCGCCCTTTGGTAGTTGCAGGGGATCCGGAAAGACGTTCAGGTATCGTGTTGGCTGCTTGTCCACTTGCTAAAGAAAAAGGAATAACGACGGCAGAGAGATTAGGGGAAGCACTGTCAAAGTGTCCGGATCTTGTCGTCATTAAACCTAGGATGCAGAAGTATATTGACGTTTCGATGCAAATCACGGAGATATATAAGAGCTATACCGATTTAGTTGAGCCTTACAGTATCGACGAGCAATTTTTAGACGTTACCGGTTCACTGCACCTATTCGGCACGCCCGATGAGTTAGCCACAACCATTCAGCGTCATGTTCTGGATGCTACGGGTGTTCACGCTCGCTTCGGCATCGGTGAAACCAAAATCCTTGCTAAAACCGCCTGTGACAACTACGCCAAGAAAAATCCGTCCGGCATCTACACGTTGTCCAAGGACTCGCTTGCGGATACCCTTTGGAAACTGCCCGTTAGCTGTATGTTTATGGCCGGCAGCAAGATGACCCGCCACTTTAACGTCATGGGGCTGCCCACGATCGGCAGCGTGGCTCAGACGCCTCTTGCTAAATTGAAGCAGATGATGCGCCGTAAATTCGGTAAAAATTCCGATATTTCAGCCGAGATGTACTGGCGAATTGCCAACGGAATCGATGATAGCCCGGTAAGACCCGGCACTCACCAGGTTGACCCTAAATCGGTTGGACACATGATGACCCTCCCTCGGGATTATACCAAGCTGGAAGAAATTAAGGTTGTGCTGCTTGAGCTAACCGAGTTGGTTTGCCAGCGATGCCGCGGTCTTGGTTTTATGGGGCATGTTGTGTCGGTCGGTTGTATGGGGGCAGACTTTGACCGCCCTACGGGATTTAGCCGACAGATGAAGATGGAGGATCCATCGAATATTACGAATCAGGTTTACCGCTGGGCATGCCGGCTGCTTGAAACGTATTGGGACGGCCTGCCGATTCGGCGGGTCGGTATTAGCTTGTCACAGTTTTCCCCGGATACGGAATACCAAATGTCATTGTTTGATACCGGACGGGAGCGGTCGATGGCACTTGAACGGGTGACCGATGCTCTCAAAAATAAATACGGGAATTCGGTTGTGATCCGAGCCGTATCCAAAACAGACGCAGGCCAAGCGCTGGATCGATCAGCCAAGATAGGAGGACACTATAAATGACAACACGAAAAAAGCTTGAGGGTAACGGGCTGTGGGAATCCAGTCGGATGATGCTGCCGGAACACAAAGAAACCATCATTCGCAGACAACTGGAAGAGGGCAGGAAAGACCGGCCAACGCTGGATTCGCAGGAAATGGAATTAATCGAGAGTGCGCTCGCCGAGTCATTTCATGAACACCGCATGATTACCGTGAGGCTGTTCGATGAATATGAGGACACGGAATTAACAGGGATTGTCGTGCTGATCCATACGTTTAGACGTGAGATCAAACTATCCATGGCAGAAGAAGAATCGCGTTGGATTAAAATTGATGATATTACTTCCGCAAGCATATTTTGAAAAAGAACGCTTGTCGGAATGTAAAACAAACCATTGTAGATAACTGCCCGTTAGCATAATGGGCTGCCGAGGTCGATTGAGACTAGAAAATCGTCTAATCGGTTATGAATATGAGTTCTTGTCCTCAGCTCGAGAGAAGAACTTAACATCGTTAAAATAAAAAAACGCCTACTTGGCGATAAAAAAGCGAACGATGATTTTCCTAAGGAAGATTCGTTCGCTTTTGTTTTGGGCTAGTATTTATTCGTAGGTATTTCCTGCGCAAAACTAACTGTTACTGCCAACACTAAAACCACCAATAAAGATCGTTTTTTCAATTTACCCCCTCCCCTTTTCTATATCACACACCTTTTATACAAAAATAAGGAAATGATGCTTTAATCCTCATATTTCACATTCTTATTATATTCAACTTTCTTATATGTTGGAGAAGAGGGGTTCATATCAATAATCACTGTTTTTAATTGCAATTTATATTTACCGTTTTTGAAATCAACATTATACGTTACAGGTGGAAGTTCACCATTTGCCGTTTCTTCTACTTTCACAGAGACTTTAATACTTCTAGGGTCGGTGTCATCTACTGAAGTAATCTCGAAATCTTTTACGTGATTGTGAGTGTTATTTAGGATTGTTCTTTCCAGTGCAGTTTTTTCATCTTTATATATGTGATTATCAGAGATTTTTATTGCATCTTCAAAATTACCAGTTTGTAAATCACTAAAATATCTTTCTACGACAGCAACTGCCTCGGTCTTTGGATTCTCGGGCAGTTTTAATGCATTATTTGCACTTGCATAACTTAAAGCAGATGCTATAATGCCGACTGCAATAAAACTAACTATAAATTTTGATCTCATGTTTTCCCATCTCCTTAGCCTTATTCTAGGTTCTCATATATATAAACATCCATATGTACTAAAAGTTGGTTTTTTTAGTGAGTTGCTCACCTTTATTTACCCGATCGGGTCATAAATTCGAGTTCGAAGGTCTGCTCCGTGGGGAAATCTTCCTAGGCTAAAGCTTATTACTGCTTCTGGGCTCATGGTAGCAGCTCTTCTTCTAACAGCAAGAGGGGAGCCTGTCGCAAGATCTAAGATCTTTTGGGACAGCCTCATTTTCTTTTGCCTATACCCCATAAAATCATTCGAATCTAACGTTTGTTGACTATAGTATCAAGTTTGTTATCTGGAAGCAGCGAATCTTCCTCTTATACAATGAAACTACTAGGTGCACGACAAGCGAGATATCACCGTAAGGAGTGACAGACATGAGCTCTACAACCGAATCAAAAGATAAACGAAAGCGTTTACGAATACGCTGGCACAAGCAGGATACGGAACTTACCCTCTTGGCGTTGCCGACCACGATTTGGTACATCCTGTTTAGTTTCTTACCGATGTTCGGGATCATTATCGCCTTCAAAAATTTCAAGATTAGCGGCGGCTTCTTGAGCAATGTGTTTAACAGTCCATGGGTCGGCCTCAAAAACTTCGAATTTTTATTCAAATCAAATGACGCTTGGATCATTATTCGCAACACCATTGGATACAACATTGTGTTTATCGTACTGGGGATTGTTCTGCCCGTTCTATTCGCGATTATGATCGGACTCCTCCACAGCCGCAAAGCGAGCAAAGTCTATCAGACGATGATGTTCCTCCCCTATTTCCTATCCTGGGTAGTCGTATCTGCGGTAGGCTGGGCATTCTTAAGCTTCGATAAAGGGATTGTCAATCAAATGCTCGTCAGTATGGGCAGCGATCCGATTAACTGGTATATGGAGCCGAAATATTGGCCATTGTTCTTGATTCTCTTGAATGTCTGGAAGGGCCTGGGCTATGGCATGGTCATTTATTTGGCAACCATCACGAGCATTGACAGCACCTATTATGAAGCAGCTGTTATTGATGGCGCTTCGATTTGGCAGCAGACGAGATTTATTACACTGCCCATGCTCAAGCTGGTGATCGTCATGATGTTCATACTGGCCGTCGGGCGGATATTTTACACTGATTTCGGCTTGTTCTATCAGGTCACGCGAGATTCCAATTCGCTGTTCAACGTGGCAACCACCATCGATGTCATGGTGTATAAGCAACTGAAAACCGCCACCGTAGGGATGGCATCCGCAGCCGCATTCGTACAGTCTGTTCTGGGATGCGCAACGATTCTGATCGCTAACTGGATTGTTCGCAGAATCGATCCGGATAGCGCGATGATGTAAGGAGGCAAGACGATGACACCGAAAACCACTTACGAGACAGGCCTTGAGAAGTTTAACCGTACAAACAAAGCCGTCAACCTGTTCTTCAACCTGATATTTATCATCTTGGCTCTGCTCTGCGTCATACCTGTAGTTGTTGTTCTGTCCATTTCCTTCTCCAGTGAGGAGTCCATCCGTGAGACCGGATATCATCTGCTGCCGGTTGCTCTGTCGGCTGAGGCTTACGTCTATATCGTCAAGCAGGGAACGATGATTCTGCGAGCGCTCGGCGTATCCGCCCTCGTTACCGTGGTCGGTACCGTGCTCGGCGTATTGCTTACCGCCTCCATGGGTTATGTGCTCTCTCGCCCAAACTACAAGCTGAGGGGCTTTCTGACCTGGGTGGTATTCATCCCCATGGTATTCAATGGCGGCTTGGTGTCCAGCTACTTCATTAATACCAATTTATTAGGACTCAAGGATAGCATCTGGGCACTAATACTGCCGCTAGCCGTTTCATCGTTCAACGTAATTATATGTAAAACCTTCTTCAAGAGCACGATTCCCGATGGGCTGATCGAATCTGCTGAAATCGATGGTGCCAGCCAGCTGCGAATCTTCTTCTCCATCATCCTGCCGATCTCGCTGCCGGTCATCGCAACCATCGGCCTGTTTCTCTGCTTTGCTTACTGGAATGACTGGTTCCAATCGATGCTCTATATCGACAACCAGAACCTGTATTCCCTGCAAGCGCTGCTCAACAGCTTAATGAGTAATGTAGACGCACTCGCGAAGAATGCAGCAAGTATGGGCGTGAGCTACGCCATGCTCGTTGCCACGATGCCGAAGGAATCAGCCCGTATGGCTGTCGCCATTCTCATCGTGCTGCCTGTAGCATTTGCCTACCCTTTCTTCCAGAAGTATTTTATTTCCGGATTGACGGTCGGCGCCGTGAAAGGCTAATGACGAAATAAGCCAAGAAAAAACTTGGTTTATGATAGATCACACTGTACAACTCTTAAGCGATTTAACTTCAATGAGGGGGAATTTGGAATGAAGAGAGCTCTTAAGTTCATCTCTACACTGTGCGTACTGGCACTCATGTTGACCGCTTTAGCAGCCTGCGGCGGCTCGAAGTCTCCAGCTACAACGGATGGATCCAAGGCGACAACCGACACGCCGAAGGACAACACCGAAACAAGCAAGGATATTCCGACGTTGACCTGGTGGACCATCGGCGGCCAAGTGCCGAACAATTTCAGCAAAGCGGTTGATGCCATGAATGCCTACACGGCCGAGAAGATTGGCGTGAAGGTCGACATCAAGGTAGCCAGCTGGGGAGAATGGGATACCAAAATGAACACCATCGTGAATACCGGCGAGCCCTTCGACATCATGTTCACGAACAGCGGTAAATACAGCAAGCAAGTAGCGATGGGCGCATTTGCCGATATTACGGATCTGGTTCAGAGCGAAACGCCCGACTTGTACAAACTGATTCCCGAAAAGGTATGGGAGGGCACAAAAATCGGCGGCAAATATTATTCCGTTCCGACGTACAAGGATTCAGCGCTAACGCAATACTGGGTATTCGATGATAAGTATGTGCAAAAGTACAGCATCGACATGAATAATATCAAAACGCTGCAGGATCTGGATAAACCTCTCCATGACATGAAGGCTGGCGAAGGCAAAAGCTTCTATCCGCTGCCAATGACGCAAGGTGAAGGCTTGAACGGTTTCTTTAACGAATATGACGATTTAACGCTAGGCTTCCCTCCTATCGGCGTAAAAGCGGACGATGCAGCACGCACGGTCGTCTCTGTTCTCGAGCAGCCTGATGTCATGGCTAATCTGAAGCTCCTGCACCAATGGTATCAGGATGGCATCATCAACCCGGATGCTCCGACGAAAACGGAGAACGACAAAGGCAGACCGTTCTTTGCAGCCCAGGCATTCCCGGGAGCCGAGGTCAGCTGGCAAATCAATGACGCCGTTGAAAAGTATAATATGGTTCAGCATTATGGGCCTATTTATACCACCAGTACGATCCAAGGCTCGCTCAATGCGATTTCGGCAAATTCGAAATATCAGAAGGAAGCTTTGAAATATCTTGAATTAGTGAACACGGATCCTAAACTTCGCAATATGCTGGCATTCGGCGAGATAGGCGTAGACTACAACAATGTTGATGGCGAAAAGGTGATTGAGCGTACATCCGATACTTGGCCGCTGGCTGCCTACACACAAGGCACATTCTTTAATTTGGCGGTGACCAAAGGCGCTCCTGAAGATCAATGGGAACAGGTTAAAAAGCTGAACGATGCAGCGACCTCTTCTACGATCTTAGGCTTTGCGCTGGACATCACCGATCTTCAGACCGAAGTAGCGAATTGCCAAGCGGTATGGGATAAATACAAATATGAGCTGATCACGGGCGCATCCGATCCGGAGAAAATGGTGCCGAAGATTACGGCTGAATTAAAGTCAGCCGGCATGGATACGATTATGCAAGCTGCCCAAGAGCAAATCAACAATTACTTCAAGTAAGATTACATTCAACGCATCCCTTAATGAGGCTCTCTTAAGGGGTGCTTTTTCCTTACGATCTATGAAGCTAGGCGTTAATCGTGTTAAATTGAGATATAGCAACTTGTTTCAACGACCTGCTGCAATCGAGGTGTCATATGGGCTCTTTTTTGCAAATCAAAATTTATCGTCACAAGTTTATTGCCTATGTCATCTTCGTCGTGGCCATCGGGATCACGCTTGGTACGCTGACCTGTGCCATGCTGCTGAATCAATGGGTTGGCAACTCCCGGATCGAGGCGGCTAATGCCTTCTCGCGTATAGAGAATGAGCTGCAGTATGATGCCGACCGCATTGAGGCTTACATGCAGCGTATTTACTCCAATACAGGTCTGATGGATGATGCGCGCAGCTTTTTAAGCAGCAGTGCTGAGGGATACTTAACCAGCAGGCTGCAGAACAGCCAATTCTCACAGCCGCTGGTTTCTTTTCCGGAGGATGTGAAGACCTATCTGTACAGCTGGGCGCAGGGTGAAATCACGCAGATAAGCACGCATACCGACAAGTACGGCAATGTCGTCCGTTTTAATGATAACGGAATTGCAAGCTTTACCTTCGGGCTTCCGAATACGGATGAAACTTTTCGCGACACCCTGATGAAGGGATTCGTATATCGCAAGAAACTGTCGGATCCCACGTCAGGTCCCCAGGAATTCGGTGAGCTGCGCTTCTTGGTCAGCAGTGAGCAAATCTTTAAATCCGTTCAAAGCTTCCGATTGGGTAATGCGGCTGCAGTTAGTCCTTCCGGTGAAATATATCTGATCGGTAACGGACAGGACCAGGACCTGGAAGAACTATCCCGACTAGCAGCGGCGAATGGACGCAGTCACGGCATTATTTCTAAAGGTGTTCTGAAGCATATCTTTTTTGTCTCCTTTCCATCCACCAAGTTTAATTTCAAATTCGTCAGCATCATCGATTTATCCATGCTCATCCGTCAGCATGCCGGGATGCTGATCACCATCTTTCTGATCGTATTGACGGCCATGATTAGTGTGCTTCTACTCATTGCCTACAATATGCGGGATGATGCCCTCTTCCTGCGCCGCATCATTCAATCGATTGGACGTGTGAAGATGGCCAATTTTACACCTAACCGCCCTGCCCGCTACCGTCGGAATGAATACGGCATGATCGCCCGGGAATTGGACGATATGATTCAGCAGCTGGATAAGCATATCCGGAATGAATATCTGTTAAAGATCAAACAGCAGGAAACCGAAATGAAAGCGCTTCAACACCAAATTAACCCTCATTTTTTATACAATACGTTAGAGGTTATCCGCTCCACGGCTCTTGTCAATCAGGACCGGGACACCGCTGACGCCATTGCAACGCTGGGGACGCTCTATCGTGAAATCGTCAAAAAAGAAAATATCATCTCGATTGCCAGCGAGCTGGAATTGCTGCAGAAGTACTTGGAGATTATGGAGTTTAAGTATCCCGAGCGCTTTTATTATCAAGTCAATGTAGAGCCGGCGCTGCTCCTCATCCCTACCGTGAAATTCTGGATGCAGCCTTTGGCTGAGAATTTTTTCATCCATGGCTTTAACGCGAATCATGAGTTTAATTTGTATGTCGTTAATGGCTTTGAAGCCGAAGACTGTTATGTACTGGAATTCGTGGACAACGGACGCGGTATTCCTCCGGAGCGTTTACATACCGTTCGAAGCACACTGTCTAATCATGATGAACCTTCTTCCAATAGTATCGGGCTGCGCAACGTATATACGCGCCTTCACTTTTTCTACGGGAACGGCTTTTCGATCGAGATTGCGAATAATGAGGAAGCTGGAGTCAACATTTCCGTGCGGATTTCAAAAGAGGTGATTGAACATGTACAAACTGATGATTGTGGATGACGAACCTCAGATTCTGGAGGGAATGAAGCGAATCCTGGATTGGAAACAATACGGATTTGGTCGGATCGAAACCTGCGAATCCACGGAGGAGGCCATGTCCAAAACGGTCGACCTGCTGCCGGATGTCGCCATATTCGATGTTTGCATTGGCAAGGAGCTTGGATATGAAGCGATCCGCAGGCTGAACGAATTTCAAATTTCTACGAAATATATCATTATGAGCGGCTATAGTGAATTTACATATGCCCAGGAAGCCATTCGCTGTGGCGTCAAAGACTATCTGCTCAAGCCTATAGAACGCACCAAGCTGCAGCAAGTGATTGAGAAGATCATCGTTGAGGATCTGGGCGGTTCGATAGGTAACAGGAATAGCGAAAGCCTGAACAAGGACCCGGTATTAGGTGTAAGCTATGACAGCTTATCCAAGCTGGTCAACCGTATCCTGCTGATGATCAGGACAGAGTATACTCAGAATATAACCTTGAAATCCGTAGCGGAGCGTTTTCAGATGAACAGCACTTATCTTGGACAACTATTTCTTAAAGAAACCGCCATGAAGTTTTCCGAATACCTCATGGCTTACCGAATGCTTCTTGCACAAGAACGAATTCAATCGACAGATGAGAAGATTTCCTACATCGCATTTTCCGTCGGCTACAACAATCTCAACTATTTCTATACGCACTTTCACAGCTTTTTCGGAAAATCTCCTTCTGAACTGCGGGGAAAAGGTTAACAACAAACGCGGCGAAAAAGGAGGATACCGATGTTAAAACACCCAAGAAGGCCCAAACGCCTCTTCATGATCATCAGTCTCATATTGCTGCTCACATTATCTACAACCGGCTGCTTCCGGCAGCCCGGATACAACGACGAAACCTATGATGGGGACACGGTAAATCTAATCTATTATACGATCGGAGAGCCTGACAAGGATCTGAAGCTCGTCAATGATAAAATCAATGAAATCATGGCTCGTAAAATCGGTGTGACGATCACCTATGTCAAGGTAAGCTGGCAGGAATATGAAGATCGGCTGAACACGCTGATATCCGCCGGAAGTCCATTTGACATTGCTTTTGCACCCGATTATGCAACCACCGCTATGCGGGGCGCCTGGCTGAAGCTGGATGACTATCTTGCCGGCCTGGGTAAGGATATGTACGACACGATCGACCCCACCTTTTGGCAAGGGGTTCGTTTGAACGATGGCAGCATTTACGGTGTGCCGACCAATAAAGAGTTAGCCGTGCTTGATCAGTGGATGTACCCCGCTTCCATCGTGAGTAAGTACAATATCGATATTACCAAGTACAATACGCTGGAGTCGCTTGAACCGCTGCTTCGGATGATTCATCGGGAAGAGCCGACATACATCCCTATGGAATTGGATCGGGACTCCCACAATTTCTTCGCTCTCCATGGATACGAATATATTATGAACCATAAATTGCCCTTGATGATCAAATCACTGGACCCGAGTGCTCAGGTGGTGAATATCTTCGAAACCAAGGAAGCGCGGCAGGTACTGGATACGTTGCGGCGTTATTACAAGGAAGGTTTCATTAATGAGGATGCCGCGCTGCGAGAGCCTGGAGGACTTAAACGCGGGGCCAAGGTGTTCTGGAAGTCCTCAGGCGGAGGTCCGCTCTCGGAGACAACTTGGAGCAAGGATCGCGGCTACAAGATTGTAGCGAATCCCGTAACCCCAAGCACCGTCACAACGGAATCCGTCCGGGGCGGCATCATGACCGTGAATGCCAATACCAAGCATCCGGTGGAATGCATTAAATTTCTGAATTTGCTCAATACGGACCCGGAAATCCGAAACTTATTTAACTATGGGATTGAAGGCGTGCACTATACACTGGATGAACAAGAGCAAGTCGTTCTAACCACGGACAAGGACAGCGATGGCAACCCGATTCCGGATGCGCCTGCAAGCCGCTATTCAGGAGTACAGTACACGCAGGGGAATTGGTTTATCCTGAAAACCATGGGCGGCGATAACCCGGACCCCCTCGACAAATGGGATCAATTCCGCAAATATAACGCTGGCGTCGTCAAGTCCAACGTGCTCGGCTTTACACCCGATCTATCCAAGCTGACCGTCCAAACCGATAACATCGAGATGGTCTGGCATAAATATTATCCGAGCCTCATGACAGGCTCCGTCGATGTGGATACGATCCTCCCCAAGTTTAACGAGGAGCTGAAGCAAGCAGGCATGGACGACGTACGGCAGGAAGTGCAGAAGCAGCTGGATGCTTGGCGGGGTGAAATGAAGTGAGTATTGACAGCTTTTGCTTCCCACGGTCAGATCCACCTAGGCCCTCACATCGAGACATGGACCCTATTCAAAAGAGACCCTGAAGCGGATAGCTTCAAGGTCTTTTTCGCCGTTTGTTATCTTAGTCCCCTGAACGGTAACGAGGAAGAAGCACATTCGAGGTGATCAGCTATTCCCATTTATCGTAGGCTGCATGCAAATTGACTTCGGACAGGAGTCCTTTTTGCAGCTGTGGATTCGGAACCATTCGATTGTATTTTATAATCTTTTGATTAATGGCCTCGAACTCTGTCTCCGGAATCGCAGTCGACTCCGGGCGCTCCAAGAGCCGCTTGATGTCGGCCGCGATTTCTTTTCTCAGCTCCACCCAAGCTGGCTGGTAATTCGCGTTCTTCATGATCCCGGTTAGAACATCCCCGTCTTCGATCTTAATCGGCTTTCCCTTTAACGGTGAGTCGTCAAAGCCGCCTTCTCTGGCAAATTTGTCGATGGCCGATTCCAGAAGCCCGCTGCTGGTCGACATGGAGCGTCGTTCCTTTTCTTCACTTTGATCTTCTTCGGCAGCAGAAGCTGATTCTTTTGGGTCATCGTTCAAATCCATTCAGTCACCTCCATTTACAATTCATATGAAGCTCGTAGTCATTCTTTCGGCAAAAGAAAGGCTATTCCTCTTTTGAATTCATTTTCTAGAAACCAGGTCTTTTACTGCACCTATTAACGCTACTGGGAGTAATGTAATGGCAAGAATGGCAGTGAATAAGTTGTATGAGACTCTTACAAGTCTTTTCTAGTAAATAGGCTTATCGTTAAGAAATAGGAAGCGATGAATACGACTACGATACCAATTAGAATAAGAAGCAATGTTTGATCGCTAAGGACGCCTTTCTCGCTCACCATATTCATTAGCACCGCTGCAGGTTGTGCCAGGATAATTAAGGAGACCATGAATACTGCATTGATAATTCCGGCTCCTTTTTTACTAAGTGCGTAAAAAAGAGGCATATAGATAGAAATTAGAACAAGCAGCATTCCTACTGAAACCAATATGGACAATACCGTATAGTCTGGCTTTTCAAGCTGTGGGAATGAAAGATTAATGAGCCGGTGAATCCCGTAAGAAGCAATGACTCCAAACAAAGTATACATGATGGCTGTTATGTATTTGGCTTGCACAATATGTTTGCGACTAATCGGCAGCGTGACCAGAAATTTATGGTTATGGTTTTTGATATCGATCATCGTAGCTAGAATAATGGAGCCGAAAGCCGTATAGATTCCTACAAAATAAATAGACATTTCACTTTTGGGTATAAAAGCGAAACTGAATACAGCGAGATAAAGAAGAATCGTCCAAAGTGAGCTTTTTAAAGCGATGAAGTCTTTACGAAGCAAATTAAGCATGAACTCGTCCTCCCTTGGCAGTGAAATACATGATGTCTTCTAAGGATGGTTTTTCTAAAATAGCATTATTGCCGAACAGCTGCTCGGCCTTGCGTCTATTATCTACTAAACCCTCAAAACCAAGCGCCGTCTCACGAATCCCGATAAATTCCTTTCGAATATCCGAATCAATCAGTTGTAAGTCGCCCTTCACGATCGCGTATCTCTCAAGCACATCATCTTTCGCTTCATTGAATACGAGTTTTCCGTCATTGACGAAAGTAATGTAGTCAGCAATGCGGTCCAAATCCGTCGTAATATGTGTCGAGAAGATAATCGTATTTTTTTCGTCCTGCATCATATCCGCAAGCAGATCGAGCATTTCCCTTCTGAACACAGGATCGAGTCCAGAAGTCGGCTCATCCATGACCAGGAGTTCTGCCTCATGGGATAAGGCAATGGCAAGGGAGAGTTTAATCTTCATTCCCTTAGATAAATCTTCAACCTTCTTCTTAGGAGACAATTCGAATTGTTCGAGGTAGCGGTTAAATTTCTTTTCATTCCAATGGCTGTAAAAAGGTGCGATCATTCTCTTCGTATCACGAATCGTAAGATGCTCATAATAGAAGCAATCATCCGAGACGATGCCGATGCGCTGTTTAATGTCGACTTCATGTTTAGGCATATCCAGGCCGAGTATTTTTACACTGCCGGAATCGGGACGGATCATGCCGAGCATCATCTTGATTAAGGTGCTTTTACCAACACCATTCGGACCAATGAGTCCAGTAATGTAGCCTTGTTTCACATCCAGAGATACATGATCGACTTTGAAAAGAGGGTATGTTTTTGTTAAATTTCGTAATTCGATTGCATTCATGGCGTTTGTTCCTCCTCGAACAGTAAAGTCAGATGATCGATTACATCTTGTTGGCTCATGTTTAATTCCTTGCTTTCTCGAATGATATTCATCATTTTCTCTTCTAATCTCTTCATCAGCTGCTCCCTGATGAAATCTTTATTTGCCCCTGATACGAAACAACCCTTACCTACGACCGAGTCGATTAGTTTTTCGTTCTCCAATTCTTCATAGGCACGCTTAGTCGTAATAACACTAACCTGCAAATCCTTAGCAAGCTGCCTTATAGAAGGGAGACTGTCACCTGCGCGCATTTCTCCACTCAGAATACTCTGTCTAATCTGGTTCATAATCTGTATGTAAATCGGATCGCTCGATGCGTTGGATAATATGATTTTTATGCCGCTCACCTCACTGCTGTTAATTAAGTGCATAGTGTGTATATATAATATATACACTATTCTCTCTTGTGTCAATTCATCCATCTGGGCAGTCATTCTTGTCCACTTCGATTAAAAATAAAAAAGCCGCGGGTTACGCGACTTTGTATGGGTGTATGTTCTTGTCTCCGACAGGGCCATCTTATGGCATACTCAACTTCATTTATTACTGGAGTGCCGATGCATCCCGAATCAAATAGGCTGCTGCTTCAGTTGAAATATGCTTACCCGTTTGGGCGCGGACTTGATTTATAAATGCTGTGATATTCCCTTTTACGGCCTTCGTAGCAAGGCTGTTCGCAATACCATGATTGTCAATCCATCCCTGTTCAGCAAATCGATATACAAGCTCTTCCAGACTGTTGAAACTAGTGACGATTTTGAAATTCACCTCTTGAACGGATTCGTTACCAGCCAAGTCGGCTGCCCGTATCGTCAGCGTATGCTCGCCAAGAGGTAGACCGAATAATGGAAGGACTGAATCAGGATTTACTTGCTCACCATCCAGAGTTATCGCAATACGATCGGAATCTGCGCCTGACCATTCGTCCTGAACTTCAAAGGCTAGCTCCAAATCATCCGCACTGCTGATTTCTTCGGGAATGTCCGATTTCCAGTCGATTACGGGTCCCTCTTGATCCACATGCAACCGGATCGTTCGCGGGATTTCCTCATTGCCGGCTTTGTCGACGGATCGATAAGTAAGCACGTGACGACCGTTATCAAGCACTTGCAATATACTCATTAAAATCTTCCTGGCTCCATCGAGGAGTCTGTCGGGCAAATCGCTAAAATCTGCGGATACGCCACGCTAAACGCACTTTCATCGCAATTTCAAAAAATTGACGGGCATGACTCCCGGAGCGTACAGGAAACAGGCTGTTTCCAATCGTTAAAGCACGCCAACAAGCACTTGCGATCATCGTAAGTGTTTGTTACATACTGGAACGAACGGATTAGGGAATTTCGTCGATTGACAATTGCCCCAGTTAGAATTACATTGAATATAGTTAAGTACTTAACTATATGGAAGGCGTGATCACTTTGAATGACCTGCAACAATACGTGCTGGATTTGCCGCTGCCTACCCTTGCTTTCTTCACGCTGGTGGAAACAACGGCAAAACTGGTCGACGTGTCCGAAAGCTACTGGAAAGCGCAAGGGCTTAACGGAGCCAGAATACGGATTCTAGTTGAGCTTATGAAAGAGGGAGGTACGATGCTTCCTTCCAAGCTGGCACAAAAAATCGGTGTAACCAAACCCAATATCAGTCTGCTGCTTACCCCCTTGGAACATGAAGGCTTGATCCGCCGGGATCACCATCCCCGGGACGGTCGAAAGTCGGTCATCACCATTACAAGCGAAGGTCAGCGTCTATTGATCCACAACCTGCCCGCAAACAGGCAGCGGATATCCGAAAAAATGAATGTGCTGAGTGAACCTGAATTAAAGCAGCTTCTGGGCCTTCTGCAAAAATTAAAGGAAGCGTAACGGTGTTCTTACGCCAATCTAGTTAAGCACTTAACTAAATAAGGAAAGGATGACATTCGATGTCTACCATTATTACTGGAGCGAGCGGCCGGCTCGGCCGGCTCATTATCAAAGAGCTTCTACACCATGTTCAGCCTAATCAAATCGTTGCTTGCGTTCGTCAGATGGACTCTGCAGCAGCATTGGAGGAGCAGGGAATTGCGGTCCGCTTCTGCGACTACGACGAACCTGCCTCCCTGAAGGAGGCATTCGCCGGCGCTTCGCGCCTGTTGTTCATTTCTAGCCCCCACCCCGATGATACCGTTCGTTTGCGGCAGCATGCCCATGTGGTTGAAGCCGCAAAAAAAGCGAACGTCGGCCATTTTTTATACACCGGTTTCGCCTTTCCTGAACATAGCGACATTTCAATGACCCATTTGCATTTGGCTACCGAGCATGCCATTCGCACAACCGGAATTCCTTATACTTTTCTTCGCAGTGGTTTGTACATGGACTTTATTGAAGCACTGGATTTGAATACAGTCATGTCAACAGGGAATCTTCGCATCCCTCCAGGATCGTGGAAATTCAACGTTGTTACGCGCTACGATCTGGCGGTCGCTATAGCGGGGGGCATATCCGGTGAGGGCCATTGGAATAAGACTTATGAGCTTGTTGCGCCAGCCGCTTGGAGTTTCAATGAGTTGGTCTCCACTCTTTCAGAGCTAACGGGCAAACCGATATCCCTATGTCCCACCAACGAGGTGCAGCATTGGATATTTAGCTTTTTAAGAAAAATCGATACGGCTTCAACTTCTGGCGACCTGGAGAATTTATTGGGCCGTCCGGTAACAACGTTGAAAGAAAGCCTCAAATCTTATATCGGGACAGAGGTTAGATCTAACTGATGATAAAATCGAGACGAAAGATGATTCGAGTGTTATACGTTAAAACCACTTTACGGAATGTCCCTTCTGTAAAGTGGTTTGGACGTTAGTGAACGTTTTCCTTTACAGCGGCATACCGTGAAACTGGCTAAGCTTCATCGGAAACGCGGTCTATCTATTATTCATGCTCTTCGTCTGGGATAGGAGCAGCAAGGACTACAACACCCACCTTCCGATATTTATTTTCTATTTTCATAAAAGAAGACCTCCTCTACGAAATCAAAGTAGGCGCATAGTACCCCATGTACAGCACGGCAGGATCTTATCCCAGTTAAGTGTTCCCATGAGACAGTCCGTGCGTTTTATATGTCCCCTCTTACTCTTGATATGAACCTCCCCAGATTAGAACCCATTATCTTCGATGCATTCGATTATTTCTATTTAAAAGGGTCATGGGTCTCTTCCCATTAGCCTGTAAACACATCAACCTTGATCATAAATTCCTGATCGGATTGTTTGACCTCTCCCAATAAGTATCCGTCTTCTGAAAAACCGGAGATAAGCTTCATTCCATACACCTCCTGATAGTGATGTGCAATGCTATTGCTTACAATACCGCAGCTAACTTACATCAAGCTGTCGCCAATCTTAAACTTCAGGAATGGGGCTGCTATTGCATTAATCATCGCTCAGAACATCGTTACATGCGGAATTTTCATTGCACCTGCCCTACCCTACAGCGTCAGTCTGCCAAGTTGCTGATGCCGATAAACATATCAACAAACATTAAGTCAGCTATGAATAAATTTCTTGCCTTAAATAAAGGTGAGTTTATTCCACTGCTCCAGTCGCGCCGATTCGAAGGTCGACCTCTACTTGAAAACGAGATCGGGAGAGTTCTTCGCCCCAGTTATCCTAAGCTGCCTTGTATAAAGGATAGTGATATGCTCTTGCATACAGACCGAATCCTCCGGGTCAATTTGGTGATGCTGAAATTTAGGGCAATTGATCAACTCGCCAAGTACCTTGAAAGCCAGAAATAATTGCACTGATAAAAGGACTAAGTAAAACAACGGCGACCAAGACTTTTACAAGCATTATTTGTAGCATTGCCGTCTTATCAGCATGTCGATCCTCTTGGTCAAATTTGCATAGCTGATTCACCGTAAATGGTACTGTTTCATTCCTCCTCGAAACCTGCAAAATCCTGCATGAGAATCGTCATCTTCTTAATTTCCTAGAAGGATTTTTATACGCTGGATCTCCATTTCATTTACTATTAGCCCTTCACCATCGGACCGATACAGTATTAGTCACATTTGTCAGAACAAATTAATATTCTGAACTAGTTCATTTCTAAAAGGAGTGCGTTAATGAAAAGAAAATCAACTTATGATTACATTGTGGTAGGCACAGGCCCGGCAGGAGCCGTTATCGCAAAGTCACTCACTGATGACATGCGAACTTCCGTGCTTGTATTAGAATCCGGTGGAAATCATGACAAAGACAAACCGATCAAAGATTCAACCTTTGCACTTGAGCTTGAAGAAAATTTCTTTCCGAATTACTTCTGGCAGGGAGAAGGCATTCCCCAAGAAGAACTTGACGGACGCGCATTCGAATGGACGACGGGGCGACTCTCGGGTGGCGGTTCCTCAATCAACGGAGAGCAGTATGTACGACCGACAGCTGCCGTGCTCCTAAAGTGGGAACGACTGCTTGGACCTCAATGGTCACCTGAAAAAGCCACGCAACGATTCAAAGCATTGGAGAATTATAACGGTGAAACCACAAATATCAATGCGCATGGGTATCGAGGAAGAATTAACATCAGGCAAGCACCCGAAACTCCGACACCGATGGCTCACAAGCTGACAACTGCAATCGAGCGGGCAACAGGTTATCCTATTATTCTTGACTACAATGATCCGGATACTCCCATGGGACCGTTCACCCGTTGGCAATTATACCAACAACCTGATGGTCGTAGGGAAAGCTCATCCACAGCCTTCCTGTCTCCTGATATTATGACGACAACAGGTCGGGGAGTTCATAACCGAAAATTAACTGTAATGTTTCGGACAACGGTTCTCCGTATTCTCTTCTCCGGTAAACGTGCCATTGGCGTTGAATATTTGAAGGATGGCAAATGCATCCGTGCGTATTCCCGTAAAAAAGTTATTATATCGGCAGGGATAAATAGCCCTCAGTTGTTAATGTTGTCTGGAATTGGATCCGCTAAAATGTTGAAAAAGGCTGGAATCCCTGTCATCTTCGATAACCCAAACGTTGGGCAAAGGTTAAAAAACCATACGCTAAATTCCGCTGTATTTGCTACCAATTCAGAAGATCGTCCCCTCCCTACCCTAGATCCAAATGCACTTTATACGGGAGGAGCTTTCTTGCCAGATCCATCTGGTATCGATCCGGATGAACGGGCAGTTCAACTCATTGGCATCGGATCTGAAGAAGAATTGACAATAGCGATTTTGTACTTGCGGCCAAAGAGCAATGGGACGATTCGCATACAAAGCAAAGATCCGCTAAATATCGTATTGGCAGACGAAGGATTTCTCTCGAATCCAGACGACATGGAGGCTGTAAAAAGAATTTATCGAACGTATATCAGAGATATTGCCTTAGAGTTGGAACAGAATGATTCTTCATATCAGCTCCTATCCCCAACATTCGATGTGATTGATGATGATGACAGGCTTGAAGAATTTATTAAGGAAAATTTCGATCACAATCACCATCAGCAAGGCTTTCTGCGTATGGCTCCTTTATCGAAAGGAGGAGTCGTTGACCGTAGAGGAAATGTGCATGGGGTTCAAGATTTGGTCGTTGCAGATGCGTCCATAGTTCCATTTACAGTCGATGGAAACACCTCTTCTGCTGCATATCTTATCGGCTATACCATAGCGAAGCAATTAGGTAAACGCAAAAAAAATCAACGAGGTTGGAAGGAAGTGGGGGATGAATAAAAGCAAGCTCTTTCGCAACCAACTTCACCCATGAGTGCCCCTCCTTTTCAACGTTATGATTCAAATTATTCAAAATTTTATAAAGTTGACACGGCGAATTGTTATTTAGACACACCGGAAAACAAAGACCCTCTAGCCGAATATAGCGGGGGTTCTGTTAAAAATTTGTATCAATTGGTGGTGATTGATGCCCCTAGGAGAAAGACATCGCTCGATAAACAGTATCATACAATTAAGCTTCAAGGTTAGTCTGATGCTTTCAGTTACACTTGGAAACAAGGTGTCGATAACACAATGCAAAGAAGCCCTGCAGAATAATACTGCAGGGCTTCTTTGCACATCCCCAATCAGAACCATGTGAAAGTGAAGATGTGCCACTGTGTTGAAAGGATTACATTCTTCATCTTCCCAGCCAAAAATCATCTTGTATTCCCTAGAATCAGAAATTGTTAACTCTCCTTAAATCTTGTAATTTAAAACTCAACTGAAATGTGATAGTTATATTTTAATGTGACTTATTAGTTTTTTTAAGAACTATTAAGTATAGATGGGTAATCTCCCCATTGGTCTGCAGCACTTCAACATTGAATAAATATGATATAAAAACAAATAGAAACCCGCCAGTCAACAAGGACAGGCGGGTTTCTAAAGAAATAGCATTCATTTACTTATTGGATAAATAGAGGCCGAGCTCTGATAGCAGTGCACTTCCAACGTACGTTCCCGTGAACACGAAAACCGCAACGATCGCGACACGCCACGATGTTTTGCGAAGATCAACCAGCCTGTCGGCAACGGAAATGCCGGCAAACGCCAAAATCGGGGTCGTAATGGATAAGAAGTTGACGTTGGAAATGGCTTCCACGAACACATCCGAAATCAGGCAGCAAATAAGCGAAACGATCGATACCCAGCCGAGAACCGGGAAGTCCTGCAAGAATTTCACCGGAGTCTTTTTCATGAGTAACGAGATCAGAACGCCAATGAATGAAAAAAGCCACAGCACGGCCAAGCCGGCAATCGTCCCTAACGTAATATGGCCTTCGCCGTTTTTAATGAACTTCATTTGCTCCGTAAATAAAATAAGACCAACGCTAAGCAGCAGGACGAGGGCGTATTTTGCGTATTTATTCAAACCGGTGCTCATTTCTTATCACCTCTGACCATTAATTTGTACATAAACCGCTGCAGCGGGACCGCGAGAAATACCATCGTATACGTTCCGAGGAAGCTGGTAAGCAGCTGGCTCGCAGCAGCGTATCCATTAATGGTCTCTGTCATCTCAGGAGAATGCGCAACTAGCGCGGAAGAAGAGCCTGTCATCATACTGGCGGAGCCGACGCCAGAGGACATGGCCAATGCTTCGATCGAGAAGCCGGCGGCAAGCATGACTGGCGCAAGAATGCTGAAGAACAGCGTGCCGAATAAGGTACCTATAATATAGAGGGACAGCACCCCACGGCCTTCGTCGGAGTCGAGGGTATATTTCTCGGATATGTAGGCGAGTTCCCCTTCCCTCCCGAGTCCAAGCGTAGCGCCGATAGCTTCCCTTCTCAGACCGAGCAGAATAGCGATTGGAAGACCGAGCAGTATCGTACCCAAGTTGCCGATTTCCTGAATAATGAACACCCAGCCTACTTTTAATATTTCTTCAATTCGGGGAGCGACATCAGCGCCGTATCTCGCCATGAGCGGCAGCATAATGAAGATCAGATACTTGCTGGAGAAACCGACATTCTCCTTACTGTAAATTTTCCTCATAAAACCTTTCCGGAATATCGACAAGCCGAGCACCATCGTGATCACAATGGCGAATACGAGCGGGAGCAGGCTTATTTTCACGGAGCCAACCTGGATCGACTGAATGCCGATAAATTCGGCAACCGCTATTACAACGAGCACGAATGCAAGCAAATAGAGATACTGTAGTTTTAACTTCATGCCATGGTGTCCTCTTTTCTGTTCTTAGTTGGAGCTAACTATCGACGCAAGGAGCTTCTCATATTCGGCGAATGTACGGCGGTACAGCTTCGATCGGTCGATACGTCCGCTCATTCGCTCCAGCACCTGGGTTAAAAATCTCGGAAACACTTCATAGATAAACTCGGGATCGATATCCTTGAAATCGTCCCCGTGGATCGTTCCTGTAAAGCCGCTGTAGCCGATTTGAATGCAAGGCATCATGAAGGCTAGATCGCCAATGTCGCCTGCCGCGCTGATGGCGTTGTTGTTCCAAATATCGGCAATCTCCTTGTTATCCTGGAATGCCTCCAGTACGAATTCGGACAAATACCGGTCCTGAACGAACGGCAAATATCCCATCTGTGTCTTAATCTCAACCTCGCCTTGAAGTGCCAGCGCGCTACCTCTGGCGGCATCGTCCATCTTGGAGGCCGCTTCCTTCATGTAATCGACCGACTGGGTGCGCAGATCGCTGCCCACCGTAATCCGATTGGGAATGACGTTTGTCGACATGTCGGAATCCAGGACGATCGGATTCATGCGAACCTTCTCACTGTCCTTCATTTGCTGCCTGCTGAGCCCTAACGCCACATTGAACAGGGTCGACATGCTGTAAGCATTTTTAGCTGAGAAAGGATCAAAACCCGCATGGGTTGCTTTTCCGGTGAACGTATAATGCTTATATAGGAATCCAGCCAGGTCACAGTTGATTTCTGTCGTGCGCTCTGCAAACTCTCCACCCATGGCGTGTACGCATAGCCCAATGTCGATATCGTCGAACACGCCGAGTTTCATCGCTTCAGGTTTCCCTCCGTAATAGGAGATCTTACCGCTGGCGAGCAGCTCATCCCTATAGGCGAGATCCAAATACTCCTCAGCGGGAATGAAAATAAACGTTAAACTATAATCAAGGGCTTCGTACGCCTTTGATTCAAAATAATGTTTGTATAAAGCCAGTGCGATCGCCACCTGCGTATAATGACCGCAATTGTGTGCCGCTCCCGTCTCCTTATCTGATCGCCAATGAGTCGGAGCGTATACGGCGTCCAACTCCGCAATAAAAGCGATATTCAGCGGCTTGCCGCTGCCGAGGGTTGTCCTAAGCCCGGTTGTGCTGAATGATTGCAGCTCGATATCCGGATTTACCTTCTTCAAAAAATCGGTCACAGTTGTATTGGTCTTAAATTCTTTGTAGCCAAGTTCGGGGTTATCGAATATGGTTCGTCCAACACCTGCAATTTCTTCGTACTGTTCTTTAAAGCTCATAGCTGCCTCCTTCTTGATGAAAATAATTCTTATGTTAGTTTAGTTTTCTTTAATGTGTCAATAAAAATCACGTTATATTTTTTTCCTATAAAAGTGATCATGATTTGATATAACTCGGTCTTCCCGCTGCCATTATTAAGACGGCCTACAGCTTAACGCCTATTTTCTACCATTATAATAAAATTACACCTATTTTTTCTGTAAAGCGCCAAAAATATCCGGTTTTCTCTCTTATGTAAGAAAAGAGAACATAATACGTTAAAAATCCGGACTCTTATTCATATTCTTTTTCCTCATTAATAAACGACGAAGATATACTCCCCCTGACGACAATATGAACTGAATATGAACAGACAAAAAATGCTGCGGCGTCACATACAAAGAAGCTCTGCATGAGAGCCGCAGCATAGAGACATAACAGTAACGTTAAAATGATCCGATCGATGCCCCATGAATCTGACTAATCCGTTGGCCTAATGATTGGCAAGGTGACAATGAAAGACGTTCCTTGACCAAGTTCACTTTCCACTCGGATATCGCCTTGATGAAGCGATACGATCTGTTTAACAATGGCAAGTCCCATACCGCTCCACTCATATTTACGACTGTGGGAACGATCAGTTTTAAAGAAACGCTCGAATATACGCTTCTGATCCTCAAGGGAAATACCTATGCCCGTGTCGGATATTCGGACTGTCACGTGTTTCATATCATGATTGATGCTGACGTTAATCACGCCGCCATCCTTTGAAAATTTGATGCTATTGCCAATGATGTTCGTCCATACCTGGTTTAATTGATCGTGAGTCGACTGCCAGCATTTTTGTTTAGATGAGAATCTATCGGCATTGGCTGTCCCGGAACAGCTGCAGCAGCATCACTCTACGGCATGCCAAAAAAGTCGGCCCAATCAGGCCGACCTTTCTACGAATTCGTTTTACCATGTTCTCGCTTGGCATTCGATCCACTACGGGATGATCTCAGAATACGCATTCCGTGGCGATCGACGGACGCTTAAGCAATTCCCATCCGGTCTTGGCGGATATAGAAGAGGCAAGTTCCCAGCCCATTCGGTAATGCGTCTGATAGCCGGGATGATATCGACCGCCCCATCCTTCCACCTCAGGATGGATCAATCCTAAATCAACTACGAATACCTTCCCGTTTCCGCTTTGATTGAAATAGGACACCACCTTATTCACACTGGCAAGATAGTTGTTATTCATGGTTCCAACACAGCAAAAAACATAGGGATCGTTATATTTTTCCAGAATAACCTGGATGAATTCAATATAAGCGGCAATATATGCCTCATCATCAATTGGCGTAGAATAATCGTTCTGGCCCAAATTAATGACAATTCCATCAGGAATATACCGGGAAAAGTCCCAGGGCCCCGTCCCTTTGCCGAGCGTCCCGAAAAAATGTTCCGGCAATCCTTGCTTGTTCCCTACCGCATCCTGCCAAACGCCAATCCCGCAAATGGCCATGGTGTGATATTCCGCATTCAACATTCTGGCGCTGATCCCGACATAGGACATGTATCCGTCGTCAAGATGCGGAGCTTCAGCGAGCACATGCGGATGGCCGATCCCTGCTCCGTCCGTGATGGAATCCCCAAAGTATTCAAGCCGAACAGGTCTTGCCTCGGGCGGGGCAAGGAAGCTTCCCCCGTCAGGCAGAGAAAAATGATGAAATGCAATACTTCCGGTCAGAATACCCGTTCGCTTGTGGATCTCTAAAGTGTGTTCGCCGTCCGGCAGCCCCTGTTCGATTATGTATTCATGAACCCCCTTCTTCAGATTGATCCAATTACGGGCGACACCATCCAATACGATTTCAACGTAATCCTGGCCGTTGGAATCCTCAGCCGTCATCGAGATGGCCGTACCTCGGAAGGCAAGAAAAACGGCGCTGTTGACCCATCCGCATTTCGGATTCTCTTTCTCGGCCAGATCAAATCTCCCCATCAGCCTGGCAAATTCGGTAAAGCTAAATTCCAAAATAATTCCTCCCTTCAGCTTTTGCATAGACTATCAAAATTGCACTCACGAATAATAAAGTATACTTTATTTAATCAATAAATCTATAATAATATTATCAATCCATATGCTTTCAGTCAATAAAAAAGCAATTCATCTACTATAATGTATACACAAATAAAGTAATCCTAGATTGTAGGCTTGATTCCATTATATTAATAAAGTATACTTTTATATAATCATTTAACGTGCTGTATTCATCATCAGTCTGTAAAAAGAGGAGAATGATTGTGAACGAGCCGAAGTACATGACGGTAAAACAAGCGCTGCTGCATCAGATTCAAGTCGGCAAGCTTCGACCCGGCGATAAACTGCCGAATGAAGAAGAGCTTATGAAACAATTTCATGTAAGCGGAATAACGATTCGAAAAGCGATGACGGAACTGGCAAACGAAGGTATAATCACCAGAATCAAAAGAAAAGGCTCTTTTGTAAATGGAGCTCAAGCCGCGGACAATTCGAGTCACTTGATCGCGTTCATTTTATCGGCAGAGGACAATTACGATGTATCGTATATGAAGATCATCAAAGGTGCGCAGCAAGTGGCAGCTGAATTCAATTACTCCTTAATCGTGGAATGGAGCAACGAAAATTTGACCGTCGAACAAGCATCCATTCAGAAAATGCTAGACCGGAAAGTCGACGGCTTCTTGATTTATCCGTTCGATCCGATCCAGAGCAAGGATAACTACTTATTCATTGAACAAAACAACATCCCCTATCTTTTGGTAGACCGGTACAATGTGGATCATCCCAGCTATTTTTCCGGATGCAACAATTACGACGGGGCGATCCTGGCTACCCGGGAGCTGATCCGTCTGAAGCACACCAAAATAAAGTTTGCTAGCTATCACTTCTTTCTCCACTCCGAGCAGGAGCGGTTCGCCGGCTACTGCAGCGCCATGCGTCAGGCAGGGTTTCCGGTAACCGACGAAAACTTGCTGACCCGCGTGGACTATGACGCACTAGCCGACAGTATTTTGAAGCGGAATGTTACCGCTTTGTTTTGCTGCAATGACAAGCTTGCCATCGAAATGATCGAGAAGCTGACCGACCGCGGCGTTAGAATTCCGCAGGATGTTTCCATTATGGGATTCGACGATTGGGACCATTCCAGCAACCTATCGATCGGATTGTCTACCGTCCGGCAAGATTTCGAGGAAATCGGCAGAAACGCTGCGAATTTACTCCACCAAGTTATTCAAGGCAATACTCATGGAGGCAACACGAAAATATTGTCAGGTGTTTCTTTGGTGATCCGGGAGTCTACATGCGAGAACCCTTACGCCTAACGTTGTCAGCTCAAATAGGTCAATGAAAGGAAGGAATGCGTTATGAAATTCGACTTTTCGACTTCCAGTCTGAGACACGGGCTCTTTCATCAAGAGCCGGATGGCATCTCCTGTTTTCTTCCTGGCAGTGCGATAACCGTGCGCTTTCAAGGACGGGAAATAACGGCCGAGATCGAGGATGTCAACGGAGAGGGGAAAAGCTGGCTTAACGTCTATATCGACGATCTTCCGGTAAAGGTGATGAGAATCGATCCGGATAACCGGCTGTACCAGCTTGCGGATGACCTTGAAGACGCGCCCCATACCTTAACGCTGCAGAAGCGTACGGAAGCTGCATTCGGCAGCATTAAATTTACCGATTTGACGACAGAGAACGGAGCTTTTCTGAGCCCGCCAGCCCCTCTTCCCCATCGTCTGCTCATCATCGGCGATTCGATCACGTGCGGCTTCGGCAACGAAGCGCAGATTCCCTGCGACTGCGATGCTTCACGAGAAAATATCGCGCTTGCTTACAGCTCGCTGACCGGTCAACTTTTGAATGCCGAAACTTTGATTGTGGGCGCATCCGGTACGGGATGCTATCAGAATTTCGGCGGTGGCCAAGAAGGCCGCATGTCGGATTATTTCATGGAAACCATCTGTCCTGATCTCGATCAAGAAGCCATGGATCCGTTTCATCCTGAATGGGTTGTCGTTAATCTTGGGACCAATGATTGGTCCGCGCCCATCGAGCCTGCGGATTACCTTGAACAATATCGCAAATTGACGGGTTTTATTCGCGATAGATATCCGTCCGTCCCATTGTTCTGCGCAATCGGACCGATGACCCTCGGGCCCGCTCCCCATTTAAAGGCTCTCGTCAAAAGCCTCAACGAAGAAGGCGACAACAATATTCATTTCGTCGAATTCCCGCTCATTAAACGGCCGGAAGACGGCATGGGAGGCTGCGGACACCCCTCCGTCAAGAAGCATCGGCAAATGGCCGAACACTTGGCCGCGACGATCCGTCAGGTTTGTTCCCTGTCCCCCTTCTCCGGCAGCTACTAGAACATAACGAAAAGGACCGCTCCGTATAGGAAGCGGTCCTTTTTTTGCGGGTCGCTGTTCTCACTGGACAGCAACACTTTTATTTTGCTAAGAAGGCGTCAACCTGATTCTGCAGCTCATTCTGGATTTGCTTGAGCACCGCTTCCCCTTCCGTTTTGAACCTGGCGAAGTATTCGTCCGGATCAAGCGCGCCGTTAAATAATCCGCTATAATATTTGGCTTGAATGGTCGCGAACTGGGCCACTTCGTTCTTCACCGGCGTCGGATCGAAAGTGAAGCCGGTCATGATATCCTTCGTGAAGTTGTCGGCTTGCGTAATGAATTGATTATACTCTCGGGTTTCTTCGTCGATACCGGCCCACTCCCGCTCTAACGCAGGATTCAACATGAGCTGGAACGAGACAATGCCGCCATCGTTGTTCAGCGTGTCGTATTGATGCTCACCGACCGATTTCCAGTTCACGCCTTCGATGCCGTGCTCCAACAAATCATAATTCTCCTGCCGGTTGGCCCAATCGAGGAACATCATCGCACGGTCTTTATGTTTGCTCGTCTTTACAATACAGATGAAATTATCCATCTTGAAATTGGATAGGTTCTTTCCAGGGGTCAGATCGAATAGACGAACGGCTTCCAGCTCTCCATCGGGCACGACCTGCTTCAACTGATCGTTGTACGTTTTGGGAATGCCAAAGGCCATTTGGGGCGTAGCCGCGACTTTGTTCTGGAGCTGCATGTCCCCCGGGCTGCTTTTATTCGTCAAGACGTCCTGCGACATGACTTTGTCAACGAACAGCTGGCGGACATCCTGGATGCCGGACCAGATCTTTGGTTCCTGGGTTTCAAAGAAGTTGTAGACCTTACCATCGTTGCCCTTGTAATACAGCATCAAGCTGGCGCCAGCAAAATTTGTTGGACGAATGTTGACGCTGGTATCGTCCCGGATCAGCCAGTTAACCCAGCTGTAGGTGACGTCATCTGCGCCCGCGAGGAGCGGCGTAATACCGGAGTTACTGTCACGAACGGCGTAGAGATAAGCTTTTAGATCCTCATACGTCTTTACGGGCGGCAAGTTTAACTGCTCCCTCAGGTCCTTTCGGATGAAGATCGATCTCTGTTGGGTATAGGCGCTTCCCAAGGGAACGCCGTAGATGTTACCGTTAATTTTGTTCGCGTCCCACATTTGTTGCGGCCTCGTCTTTTTCACATTAGGGCCGTATTGGTCCAGCAGTTCGCTTAATTCTTCGTAATAGCCCTGGGAAGCCATCGTGTCCAAATGCAGCCACGGGGCATCAAACATCAAATCCACACTCTCTCCCGAAGCCAGCATGACGTTGGTCTTCTGATTTAGATCGGCAAAGTCGACAAATGTAAATTTAACTTGCGTATTGATTTCGGCTTTTAATCGCTTGTTGACTTCGGCCAGCACCTCGTCATAGTTAGCCCCCTTGGCCCCCGGAATGACAACCTCCAAAGTGACCGGTTCAAGGGACGGATCGCCGGTTTCCCCGGCTCCACCCGGCGCGGAGGCGTCCCCGCCGGATTCGGAGCACCCGGACATAACGATGGCTAGTCCGAGCAGCGCCGTCACCAAGAATTTGCGTTTTGATTTGGCCATGTAAATGACTCCCTTCAAATCTTCGTTATGGAAAGATGACTTTTTGAACAACCTCTTACACTTAACCTTTCACCGAGCCGAGTGTCAGACCTTTGACGAAATACTTCTGAACCATCGGATAGACGAGTATGATCGGGCCGATCGTCAGGCATACCGTTGCCAACTTGACCCCTTCCGCCGGCGGCAGCGTCAGCACATTGCCGTGATTGAGCGACGTGAGCTGCATCTGCGACATGAGCTGCCGAAGAAGCAGCTGGAGCGGGTACATATCGCTGTTATCGATAAACAGAAGCGACAGCCACCAATCGTTCCAATATTGCAGCGCGTAGAACAAGCTGATCGTCGCAATAACCGGCGTGGAGATCGGCCGGATAATTTTGAAGAAGATCGTCCACTCTCCGGCGCCGTCCATGTTAGCCGATTCGTTCAGCTCATAAGGCAACGAACGATAGAACGAGACTAAGATAAACGCAAAGAACGGATTCATGACGTAAGGGAGCACAAGCGCCCACAGCGTATCTTTCAGATGCAGCCATTGGACGACCAGAAGATAGAAGCCGACGAGCCCCGAGCCGAAGACCATCGGCACGTAGGTCATGAACGAGAGGAAGCCGCCGTATCGGTTCTTCGGATGGGCCAGCACGTAAGCAAACAACGCGGTGACAACGAGGCCGATTACGGTTCCGATGGCTGTTACCGCAATGGTGATGCCATAGCTGGTAAACATTTGCTTGCCCTGAAGGAGGAAGCGATACGACTCCAGCGTAAATTCATCCGGCCATATAGAGTATCCGTTCACCGCCAAGCTTCGGGTGCTGGAGAATGAATTGATGACCATCAGCCAAAAAGGAAACAAACAAACCAGCGCAAATAGAATCAAAAACAGTCCGAACAAGAACACCGCCACTTTATCGGAGAACCCGTTTGTCCGTCGGACTCGCGGGGGCGGAATTAGAGCTACTGGACGATTCATATGGAATTCACCTCCCTTTGCATTTCGCAAAATTAAAATAATCTGGAGTCTTTATCGATTTTCCGAACCAGCGCATTAAACGAAACGACGGCGATAAGCCCCATAATAGACTGATAGAACACGATAGCCGATGACATGCTAAAATTGCCAAGCTGCCTTAACGCCCGATAGGAATATGTATCGATGACATCGGTCGTCGGGAATAGAATCCCGTTGTCCCCGATAATTCCGTAGATCATACCGAAATCCCCGTAGAAGATCCGTCCGACTCCCAAGAGGACGAGAATGATGATTTGCGGCTTCAGCAAAGGCAGCGTAATGTATTTCATCTGCTGCAGCCTCGTGGCTCCGTCCAGACGGGCGCTCTCATAATAGTCGGAGGAGAAACCGGTAATGGCAGCGAGCAGAATAATCGAGTAGTAACCGGCACTCTTCCAGATTCGCGTTAAGGTTAGAATAATCGGCCATACCCACGGGGTCTGGTACCAATCGACGGCTTGAAATCCGCTCATGCTCAGCACACGGTTAATCAGACCGTCCGTGTTGTTGAATAGAATGAACGTCATATACCCTACGACGACCCAGGAAATGAAATAAGGAAGGAAGACGACGGATTGGATCGTACGTTTAAACCATTTCAAGCGAATCTCATTCAAGAAGAGAGCAATGAGAAGCGCAAAGACCATCTCGAAAATAATGAACAGCGCATTTAAATAAACCGTATTGACCGTAACTTGAATCCAATCCCGATTGGAGAAAAAGAAGCGAAAGTTGTCCAGCCCCACCCAATCACTGCCCCATATGCCTTTGCTGATCTGAAAGTCCTTGAACGCTAGCAGATGTCCGGACAGAGGAATATAGGAGAAAACAACGAGAAAGATGATTCCCGGTATCGCCATCGAATACAAGCCCCGGTTCTTTGCAAAATCCCTAAACATTCTCAATTTATAGTATCCCTCCATTCGAGCTGGTCTGTCCGATGTGGCCATATCCTGACAGTGTTTATTATGTACGGAAGGAGGAATTCGGAATAGTCCTCATTGTGTCACAAAGGGTACTCAACTGAAGGATTGTGCGGTAATCGGGCTTCCGGTATCATCTTAATTTCTACTTTGTCAAAATGAGGACTTCACACAAGGGTCAGGATATGATTGAGTAAGGAGGTCCCGGTTCGTTTCTTCTATCGAACAGTTACGTTATACCCTTAAACCGTCAATCCATCAGCAAGGGGTGCTGGCATTATATGAAGATCAAACCTATTTTACAGAAGACCTATTTTCGAACCTTTCTTTTACTGACCACCGTTCTGATCTGTTCCATTATTCCTTTCGTCTATTTACTGTCTGCGGAATTCGCAAAATACACCATGCTGGAGGTTCGCAGCAATTCGCAGAACGAAGTCAACAATCTGGCTTCGAAGGCCGAAATGATTCTCGGCAATTTGAAAGCTAACGGGCTCAGCATGTACGCCGATCAGAATATTCAGAACTGGTTCTTCAATACAAGAAACGATCCGCTCATCAACCATGCCGCACTCGTCGCCCAATCCAATTTCATGTCCACCGAACCTCTCATCCAGCGATCCTATCTGATTAATTTGAAGCATGATCTTGTCATCGATTCCAAAGCCGGAATCGTCCGCAATGAATCCTTTGCCGACCAGAGCACGCTAGAGCGTGTGGAGTCATTCCACCCCCAATATTTGCGATTCTTTAATCATTCGCTGGATGGCTCGGACTCCCTGGCCCTTATTCTGCCTGCAACCCCCGAGAAGCCGTCTGACTTCTATCTCGTGCTGCTCGTTGATAAACCGCTGCTGTCGAAGCTTCTGTTCGGCCAAACGGTCTCCTCGGAGCAAGACATTCGGATTCTGGACGAGCATGGGCAGCTTCTATTGGGCGCGTCTAATCCCGCGCTGAGCGAACAGCTTTATCAAGCGAGCCGGGAGCAGCAGGAAAGCGATTTTCAAGTTCGGCTCCCGCATCAGAGATGGTTCGTCAATACAGCCAAGCTGACTACTGAAAATTGGTCGGTATACTACTCGAACGAGTATCATATTTTGACACGCCATATCTCCTTATTCCAGCAAAAATTGATAACGTATACATTGCTGCTATTGGCACTCCTCTCCTTGTTGTTCTTCTGGAGTTCTCGCCGTTCCTTGCGCTCCATCACCTTCTTGTCGGAAAAGCTGAAGGGAAAGGTTGCATTCGCAAACGCCACGTCTGATGCCAGGCCGGATATCCAATGGATCAATGACGGCATCGATATGCTGCTGAACAATGTGGAACAGCTTCATGCGTCCATGAGAAACCAATCCGAGCTCGTACGAACGGAGCTTCTCGCCCAGTGGATGCTTCACGGGACGCCGGGTACCAAGAGCTACGAATATATTCAGACCAAGACCAAACTGGCCTCCTGTGAAGTTCTGTTTTTGGCCGTCCTTCGGATCGAAGCCTATACGGTTTTTTGCGAACGTTACGACTTCCCTTCCCGGAAATTGATCAAGTACGCCGTACGCAATATTAGCGAAGAAGTGATTGGCTCAGGTTCTTATGCGGCCGAAGGCTTGGATATGGGCGGCGACCATATCATTCTGGTCGTTGGGGGCCATGCATCGGGCGGGCTTCAACTACAACGTCTTCTGGAGGAGACGCAGAATCAGGTAGCACGCATCCTGAACGTGGATACAACCACCGCAGTTAGCAATGCCTATGACTTCGGCGCCAATATCCGAAACATATATGACCATATCTACGAATTGACGAAGCTGCGATTTCTTAACGGAGAGAAGCAAATTTTTCTGGAGAGTGATTATGAAGAGTTTATGGCAGGGTATCCTTCTGCGTCTGAGGCGCTGGAGACTGCCGAGATCATCAAGTCGATCCGCCGCGGCCGCCCGGAGACCGCGCTCGTTCTGCTGCGTCAGCAGATGAAGCACGTCCATGAGCTTCCTTATCGCGACTGTAAGCTTAACCTGACCTACTTTACCTACGATTTGCTCAAGAACTTCAACAAATCCAGCGTCCTGCACGAGATCAGCAGCATCCATCAATTGCTGGAGCGGTACAGCACGCTGTCCGAGTTTCAAGCATGGCTGGAGAACATTGTCACGATGCTCGCGTCCGAGACCGAAGTTGCGAAATCTTCGAGCCGCAAGGAAGAGATCGTCCTGGAGATCAAAGAGTACGCGGACAACCACTTGCAGGATGCGCAATTATCGATCGAGCAGGTAGCCGACAATTTTTCCTTCTCCGTCAGTTATATCCGGCAGCTATTCAAGGAAATCATGAACGTATCATTGTCCGAGTACATCCTTCAGGAACGAATCGAGAGAGTGAAGGAGAAACTGATATCCAGCCAGCTCTCGGTGCTGGAGATCGCAGATCAATGCGGCTTCATATCCAAAGGGCATTTTTTCTCCGCATTCAAGAAGTTCACGAATCTTACTCCGAAGCAGTATCGGGAAATCCACGGGGACTCCGCCGGTAAAGATATCGCTCCTCCCAGCTTATCATGGAGAAGCGGCAGCTAGGTAAGCTTGTTCCGCAGGAACAAGCTCAAGTCGAAAAGGACCTCTCCGGTAAAGCTCCACAGCGCTTACGGAAAGGTCCTTATTCGTTTATCCAAAAGCTCTGGCGCTATTTACCGGTCGTTTCTTGAACCAGCTCCAGCCCTAGCTTCGGATTCGCCAAGTCGAGTTTATACATGACTTGATTGTAGTTATACCGCGGCGTTGGGACATGATTCGTGAATGTATTCGTATAGGTTCCTTCAAAGTAGATGATCCGGCCGCCGTCCTTGTTGAAGTGTTTATGCTGGGCTACATTATAAAAAGTATAGTCGTTATGCGTAACGATATGCTTGGCATTGGTCCAAGGACCTTGAGGCGATGGCGCTTCCGCGTACCAGACTTCCCCAAGTACCGATGTCTTGCCTAGTGCCTGCTGCGCGATCATCACGTAACGCTGCCGATATTCATTCCATTCAATGGAGCTTTGGGCGATTTGAACGTCTTCACCAGTATCGATATCCTTCAATTGATAATAACGCGGGTCGTCAGCTTTGATCAGCCCTAATTGGATCAGCTCTTTCTCTTGTTCTTGGTTGAGCGGCTGGGTGTCCTTTTTCCAGCCCCATACAAGCTTGCCGTCCGCGTCGCGTTCCAGCGACGTTTGAGCCCCGTTGTATGTCGTTCCCGGCGTCAGGCAAGTAAACGATTCGTACTCGGTATAGTCGATGATGGCGTCATAGCTGGCAGCAACGCGCAAATTCGGAATTCGGTGTTCGGTAAAGAGCCAGTATCCCTTACCACCCTCCTCGTAGTAGGTCGCCTGTCCGCCCGGATGGCGCCAATCGTCTTTGGAAGGGAACTGGACGACCTGCTCGAACTCCTTCGTGGTGTCGTTAAAGACGAGAATACCGAAGGCGGTAGGTTCAGGATTGTGCGTGCTGTAGCCGGCGAGCAGACGCTCCTGTCCGGTGCTGTCCTTGGCGGTCATCAGACCGAATACCCAGGCTATGCCTGCCCCGTCAGGCAGTGGCGGCACCAAACTTTTGACGAAACCGTCTTGATTCGTAAAATAGTCCAGATTCACGCCGACATCCGGGTCCAGCCCCCCCTTACTCGGAAGCTTGGAAGTCGCACCCGTCACGCGGAAGTTCCCCAGTGGATAGGCCGGCCTGTCGGTATCGCCCCAAAACCAGTACAGCTTATTATTGTACTCAATCGTCTGCACGGAATCCTGTCCCATGACCAAGCCGTTGATCAGCGGCTCCTTAATGGGCGGCTTCTGGCCAACGAGTAAGCTGTCGCGATAAATGCCTTGGCCTGTCAGCCGATACAGCCGCTCTGCAATATTGATCCGATTCATCTCGAGCGTTACACCGCCCTTGGGCTTAACCTCTACAGCCTGCCCCCGGTTGCCAAACATATCGGCAGGAATGTCGTAGCCGTCACTCGACATATGGAAGAAGACCGTCTGATCCATCAGACCTGGCTCGTCGAATGCCACAATACCGGCACTGTCCGTATAATACAGCACACTGTTCGTCGTCTTCAGTTGGACATGAGGAATGCCCCTGCCTGTCTCGGCATCCACGACCTTGATCATGAATGGCTCCTGGACCTTTATCTTCTCGCTGCTCACATTCGGCTCGGCGCTGCTTCCGGCAGCCTGCGCTGCCATCGCGGCGCCCGGGGCCGTCATGGCCATCAGCAGGATGCAAGTCCATATCCCCGCACGTTTCCACTGTTTCATTTTCATTTCTCTTACCTCCCGGTCTTTGTCGTTTTAATAGAAGAAATCGTTGCGCTGTCGCGGCCAAGCGATCGAAGCGACGCTGAGCGGCATCGCTTCTCCGTTGAAGAACTCCTCCTCACTAACCACCTCCTTTCGCAGCATGAAGAGCAATACAAAAATGTTGGAGATCGAGCAATAAAAAACGTCTATCGACGTGCTTATTCAATGAAGCCAGACCACATATTAGCGGAAGTTTTCTTGCGGTATCAGGAAGCTCCGTCTCGAAGCCTATAATGTAAGCGAATACATTATTCTTTATGTGTAACAGCCGCTCAAGCTGCGCGGCTGTTCTCTGTGAAGAAACGTCTTTTGAACCCATAAATCTGCTTATGAGGAACTATTCCAACAACTAAGACAGTTGGCGTCAGGAGCCCATTCGCATGCGTGACCGAAATCCATCGCCTCCAGCAGTGCGCGCGCAAGCAGCAGATGCCCCGTCAATTTCGTTGCCCTTCGTTCAGCTTCATCCCCTATTCCTCCCATTCGGCCGGAGCCTAATCGTCTTCACCTCGAACGGACGGAACTGGAGCAATACATCTTGGCCCTCGTGAGGCAAATCCGCCAACTTCTCTTCCAGCATATTTGTCTCATAAACCGCCGCAACGGACAGCCCGAAGTGAAGCCCGCAAGCTACGGAAGCTCCCTTGCTCTCGTACAGACGCACGATCCAATCGCCCGATCCGTCTTCGGCAAGCTTGACCGTCTCCGCGATCACATCGGCTTGATCGATGGAGAGCAACGACTGCGCCTCCCGGCCTCCTCCAAACACGAGGCTGACAGGATAGTTCAGCTCGTAAGCTTCCCGCACGACAGGACTATCCAGGAACGCGCCGTTCCAGAACGTAAATCCATATGTAAAATGGTGCGTCCCTTGATCGGACGTCTCATCCGGCCACGTCGGAGCCCGAAGCAGCGTTAAACTCATCGTGTTGTCGTTGACGGAAATCCCGTATTTGCAATCGTTTAGCAGCGCAAAGCCGCGGTTCGCCTCCGCAAGCGCCGACCATTTATGCTGAACCACTTCGTAACGATCCGCATCATGCGGACGCGAAGCATGATTCGGCCGCTTGACGTAACCGAACTGAATTTCCTGCAGCGACTCGTTTGTGTGAACGCGAACAGGGAAATCGACTTTTAGCAGCTTATTCTTCTCGCGCCAGTGAATCGTCGTATGGAATTCCACTCGGCGGCTGCCGGCACAAAGCCGGACATCCTGGATCATGGTCGATTGCTTCAGTTCGCGCTCAACCCGAATATTCGCGAAAAGCGGGCCGTTTGCGGTAACGGATACCTTGGCGCTCGCATTCAGCTCGACGGGTGCCAAGCGGTAGCGCCGATCGATCTCCCAAGCATCGAAATCCGAATTTTGATCCCGATACATCCGCATGACGTTGCAGTGGTCCGCCGCCCATTCCGTGCCGGTTTCCTTGTCAAAAACAGACGTTAACTCGCCCCGTTCGTTCATTTCGAGCGCAATCCATTCGTTCTCCAGACGCGATTCCGTTGCAAGGACCGCCGACGCTGCTGGAGCACCCGACGCTTCCGCTTCAGCCTTGTACGTCGACCAGCCCATGGAAGGCACCTCTACCTCGGCATAGGTAACGCCTTCGTGCAATTGCACAGGCAGAACCGCTCCGTTCCCGTCCGCAATGCCATGAACGCCGGCAGGCAACGCGACCAGTTCCTTTCTCGGCCAGGACAGCGAGTTAAAGACGGTAACCCGGGAGGCATCTTCGTCCGTGAGCGCATCCCTTGTATCCGAAGCCAAGTCGTACACGTTCTTATTCAATGCCTTCAGCTCAATCTGTGCCTCTTCATGGACGCGATGGATGGAGGAGCCAGGCAGAATATCGTGGAACTGGTGCAGCAGCAAGGTCTTCCACAACCGTTCCAAGTCCTCGTAAGGATAAGCCCGGTTATTAAGCAGCTCCGCCGCAGCTCCCCAAAGCTCCACCTCGCGTAAACCGATTTCCGCCTTCCGGTTCAGCTTTTTGATGATTGCTTGCGTCGTGTAAGTCCCGCGGTGAGCGGGATAATAGAGCTCTCCTACATATTTGGCGCCAGGAACGCCTTTTTCGATCTGATCTTCGAAAAATTCAATCGGCGAACCATGCTTCGTCTTGGGGACGCCTTCCAAATTCCCGAGCCTGCGCATGAACTCGAGATCATCCCGATTGGAGCCGCCGCCTCCGTCGCCGTGTCCGAACTGCGTGAGGCGCGTAGAGATTCCTTCAAGCTGGACGCGATCGCTCCACTGATGGATCAAGAACGACGGATTGATCCGAATCGGGTAGTAATCGCCGTAGTTCATCAGATGCGTCAAAATTTGCGAACCGTCGATCCCTTCCCACAGGAACGTATTATGCGGGAACGGGTCCGCTACATTATCATAAGTACCGAACAATTTTGTAGACGCGAAATAATGGATCCCGCAGCCCTTCATGATTTGCGGCAGGTTCCCGGAATAGCCGAATACGTCAGGCAGCCACAGCATCTCGTTGTCCACGCCGAATTCGTCCTTGAAGAACCGCTTGCCGTGCAGCGCCTGGCGGATCAGGCTCTCGCCGCTGGGCAGATTCGTATCGGGCTCCACCCACATGGAGCCTTCGGGAATGATTCTCCCTTCCTTTACCGCCTGTTTGATGCGCGCATAAAGCTCCGGATACAGCGTCTTGACCACCTGGAACAAATACGGCTGGCTCTGGGTGTAAGTGTATTCCGGATATTCGTCCATGAGCGCCAGCTGATTGGACATGGTCCGCGCAATCTTCCGCTTTGTCTCCGCGATCGGCCACAGCCAGGCGACATCCAGGTGGGACTGTCCCATCAGGTACAGGGTCGGCGCCGTCGAACCGTTCACGCAGGCCAAGAGCGGCTCCATCAACTTCCGACACAGCTTAGCGTTCTCACAGAGCGATTCCTGGCGGAGGGTCAGGTCGATCGTCGCGAACACCTGAGTCAGGCAACGATCAATCTCCGCCACGCGGAGGGATTTGGCATCCAGATGATTGCGAAGATCGTACAAGCATTCCAAATCGATGAAAAACTGGTAGACTTCTTCTTCAAAAACGCAGAGCTGCGACTCTCCGAACGTCGGCCTGGAATCCGAATGGCCGGCGTACGCCTCCGCGACGATTTCAAATGGCTCGCCGGCTTTTGCGGAACGGGTTAAAGTTACGTAATGATGGTTAAGGTCCTTTGCGCCGCTCACGATACCGTTTATGTATACGGTCGCTTCGGATCCGAAATCAAGCATGGCCACAAGCCGTTTGCCTTCGGCCTCTTTGGGAACGGTAATGTTCGAGCGGAACCAGCCGTATCCCCAATTTTCTCCCCACCGCTGACCCGGAGCGATGCTCTCAAACGGTTGTCCATCCATCTCATGAATGAACAGTTGTTCCATCGTCGTAAAACCGGAAAAATCTATAGAAGAAAGCTTTGTTATCATAAATTGATCTCTTTTGTTTAGCAGCTTTTCCACATGGAATAAAATCTCTTTTTTTTCACTCAAGGTTTCTCACATCCTATGATTTCGTTATCTTTGATTTGATCCTATCGCCTTGCGACATACCGCCCCTCCGCGGCGGTAGGCAGCGGAGGGACGCTCTCTCTCTATTCGTTTCCTAGCGCTCTTTGTGCAGCATCATTATAGATTTTCAGCGCTTCATCAATGTTGCCCATTTTTTTGACCTTATCGATGAATGCCTGCCAATTGTCGAAGCTGTTCTTGCCTGCTACGAATTTGGCCTGTTCTTCCGTAACGAACGTCTTGATCGGGTTCATAATCTCCGAAACCCGCTGGCTTTCGCTCCCCGTGAGTTGAATCGACGGCTCGCTCAACCAGGAAGGAACATAGTCGTTCTCGGGCATCGGCAGACTCGTCAGAAATTCCGCCTTCTCAATCGGCACCTCTTCATATTTGCCGTTAAATACCGTATAGTCTGTCGCGGCAAAATCCACGAACGCTCTTGCGTCGCTTACCATCTGCAGACCGGGGTTATGGTTTCGGCTTGCGCGCATGCCGTATTTATCCCCCTCCAACCAGGGATCCTTGGCCGTTTTCAGCGAGTCGACAAAGGTCGGAACGCCATCTTCTCCGATCGTATAGGTCGTGCCCTCGATTCCCCAAGTGATGAGCTCGATCATTTCATCCGAATATTGATAATCGATGAATTTAATCAATTCTTCAGGGTTTTTAACTTTCGAGCTTACGCCGTAGACTCCCCAGCCCAAGTCAGGGGTATTGCCGTTCACAACCTCCTGCCAGGCTTTTCCGTACTTCGGATTGTCGGGATACAACGAAACCGCGAAAATCTTCCCGTCGTCGGCCGTTCTCGTATACTCGGCCGGCGTCGTAAACCACTGCGTCAGCCACATGAGGTTGTCGCCGTTCAGCGCTTTTCTTTTCAGCGTATCGTCTGTATCAATGGTATACTCCGGATCTAACAGCTTCTCCGCATACAGCTTATTTGCAAATTGGAGCGCATCTTTATATCCTTCATCCAGAACTCCGTATACGTATTTCTCGCCGTCCCAGAAAATTTCATCCCGGATATGGTTCGCGGAGAACAGCGATCTCAAGCTGTTCCACTTTGTCGCAACGGGATATTTGTCGGGGTAGAGCTCTTTAAGTTTTTTGGCAGCCCCATAAAATTCATCGAGCGTTTCCGGAATTTTGATGTTATTGGCCTCGAACACGTCATAGCGGTAGGCAGACGTATTCTGGATGAGCATGCCGCGATCCTCGGGGAATCTAGGCGTGGAGGTTTCTTTAAAGGTGAACATGTTGCCTTCGGCATCCGTTACCCGTTTCATCCCGTTCTTTACCTTGCCAATGTAGTTCATATAGTTCGGCATTAAATCTTTATACTGGCCTAACTCGAGAAGCTGGCCTTGTTCGGCCATTTCGGTCGTATCATAGAATAAAGGCGTAACGAAGAAATCCGTCAGATCGTCGCTTGCGATCATAAGCTTGACCTTCTCGTCATATTCGGAAGACGGAATATAGTTATATTCAATTTCTAATTTTTTGCCCATATAAGCTTCCATGCGTTTGTGCCATTCCTTGCCTACCAGACTGTTCGGATTATCCACACCGTTCGCAGCCAGGGTTACCGAAAAGCGCATGACTTCTTGATTCTCTTCATGGGTATCGGTTTTTTTGGAATTATTCGAACATCCGGAAAAAACCATCAGTAGGGCCAATCCGAGGACAAGCATTTTTGCCAATTTGTTCATTCCATTTCCCCCTAATTTGCACAATTAACCGCTTCATCTTCTTCAAGTCTGCTATTCGTTACTGGTCATGAATGACTGCACACTCAGCTTGCTTGCACCGCCGCATCCGCTTCTCTAGCCTTTGATGGAGCCGACGAATATCCCTTTGGTGAAATGCTTCTGGAAGATCGGATAAATACACATGATCGGAAACATGGTAATAATGATGACGCTCATTCGTACCGCCTTGGGATCAAGCGTTTCCCCCGGAGCATTGATGGCGACCGCGCCGCCTCCTACCCGCCCTTGAATCGCAGTCGTATCCAAGGTAAACAGGTAGTTTCGGAGCACCATCTGCAAGGGATACTTGTCCTGATCTCGCAGATAAATCAAAGCCTCGAACCAACTATTCCAGCTTCCGACCAGACCGAATAGAGCAAAGGTTGCAAACAGCGCTTTCGACAACGGCAGTATGATCCTGAAAAGAACCACCAAATCACTCGCTCCATCGATATAGGCGGAGTCCTTCAGTTCTGAAGGAATATTCAGAAAGAAGGTCCGAAACAGAAACACATTATAAGCACTAATCGCACCGGGGAGAATCATGACCCAGACCGTATCCAACAGGTTCAAACCGCGCATAAGCAGATAGGTCGGAATTAAGCCGCCGCCGAAAAACATCGTAATCATGAGAAAAATGGTCAGAAATTTCTTGCCCGCAAATCCCGGGATCGTGAGCGGATACGCCATCAGTGCCGTAAACAGCAGCATGATGCCCGTAGAGCCGGCCGCATAAATAATCGAGTTTAGATATCCTTTAAAAATGTACGGATCCTGAAATACCGTGGTGTATGCTTCCAGATTAAACCCCTTGGGCCAAATCGTTACGCTCCCCAAGGAGATGTAACGCGTGCCGCTTAGCGATGTCGCGATAATGTTCAGAATCGGATACAGCACGACAATCAGGATGAATAGCATGATAACCATATTGAATACATCGAATGCTCTGGAACCTAAACTAGCCTTTTTCAACATCCCACCACCTAGAACAAACTCGTCTCTGATACTTTCCGGCTTAACCAATTGGTCAAGTAAAGGATCGTAAAGGAAATAACCGACATGAATAATCCGATGGCCGTCGTGTACTCGTATTGTGCGCCCAGTATACCTTGACGATAAACATAGGATCCGATGACATCCGCTACTTCGTAAGTCTCAGGCGAATAGAGCAGAATGATCTTCTGGAAATCGCTCCCGAGGATTCCTCCGACGGCAAAAATCAGCAAAATAATGGTGGTCGGCTTGAGCGACGGCCATGTGATGTGCAAAACTTTTTTCCACCGGCCTGCGCCGTCTACATCGGCCACGTCATACAGCGTAGGATCAATTCCGCTTAATGCAGCCAGATAGATGATCGTGCCGAACCCGACGCCCTGCCATATGCCGGAAGAAATGAAGATGGTCCGGAAATAGTCAGGTTCGAGAAGAAACATGATCGGGTCTCCGCCGAAGAAGCCGACAATATGGTTAAACAAACCGTCTCTCGCCGTAAATTCCTTAAGCATCCCCGCAACAATGACGACCGAAATAAAATGCGGGAAATAAGAAACCGTCTGTACAAGCTTCTTAAAGCCCTTGTTTTTCAATTCATTAAACAACAGGGCCAATATAATCGGCGCGGGAAATGACCAAAATAAAGTATACAAACCGAGAAGCAATGTATTCTTTAATACCCTGAACGCCATCGGATCGTTAAAAAAAGAAGTGAAGTATTTTATACCTACCCACTCGCTTCCCCAAATCCCCTTGGAAGCGTTGAAATCTTTGAAAGCGATTAATATTCCGTACATCGGAAAATAGTGAAAGATTAACAGCGTCAGAAAGCCGGGAAGCACCATAAGGTAGAGATAGCGGTGCTTGACGATCCTGGCCATCAGCCTGTTATTGGTTGTCTTCAAAGGAACACCTCCTGACTGTTAACATGTTGTGATCCGATCTGTTGGTGCTATGGCTCGAGGACGAATGAGCCTGGCCATTTGGTTCGTTCTATATGTAAGCGTATTCATTTTCACCCCCAGACTATATCCTAACGTTCGTCGAAAACGCATTTGCTTTCGGCTACCGTCCCCTATAGATATGATCATCATGATGTCTCATAAGTTGTTATGCTAAGTAGAAAATAACACATACTATTTTTATCGTCAATACATAAAAAAGTTTATAATCTGACCGGAAATTAGCATACTATCTCCGAATAGTTCCGAATTGGCGATACCGATACGGCGTTAAATTATGCCTCCGCTTGAATAAGTCGTAGAAGTAGCTGACGTTGTCAAGTCCGATCTCAAGACTGATGTCCACGATTTCCATATCCGTGTTCAGCAGCAAATTCTCGGCATAGGACATTCTCAATTCGTTAATGTACTGGGTCGGGGACATTCCAAGGTGCTTCCTGAACATTCTGCATACGTAGGCATGCGATTTGCCCGACAGCTGGACAAGCGCAGCCGTTCCCCGCGTGAAGTGCTCTTTCTTTTTTGCCTCTCTGCATAAGGACTTAAACCATTCCGGTTGTCCGGTAAGTTCAATCGGATCCGCATCAGCCTTGATATACCTGGAGAACAGGTCGGTCATGACGGCTCTTACCTCTGCTCTGACGGCCAGCTTCTTCTCCTGCGGGATCAGACTGAGCTGGTCCAGCCGGTACCGCACATATTCCTTCTCCATTTTGGACAGCAAGGTCGACGGCGGCATGGCCGGTCCAAGCAGTCTTTCGCTTGGAAACCCTTCTCCCAAGAAAGCTATGAGGTCTTCCAGGACCTCGCGATGGAACGACAAATTGATGAACTGGCAATCGCTGTCCGTCGTCTGCTCATAATAATGAACATCCCGGTCCCGTATGAACACGAGTGTATTTTCCTGCAGCAGCTGCCTTTTGCCGTTAATGACATGCACAACGCTTCCTTTCAGGATAAGAAACAATTCAAAGAAGTCGTGCGTATGCATGCCGATCGTGTCGCGCACCGAAGCGATCAGCCGATAGTGGGCCTGAATTTCAGAATCAATGCCGTCTGCCGCATAAAGCTTCAACATGGTCGATATCCCTCCTTCTTTGTATACTGACTAGTTCCTCCGATGTCAAAACACCATAAAGCATTCCAAAATAGAGCAAGATCGAGAGCAGTACTTTCGATTAGGATAGAGTTGTTATTGAAGCTTGAAAGGAGATTTGCCACGAATGAACTTACTGGAACTGCGTCAGCAATTCGAAGCTAACAAACACATTTATGAAAGCGCCAAGCTTGTCTTCCGCGGAGTCGAGGGCTTCGATGTATACAACCCTACGATTCCGTTTCAATGGAACGGCAAGCGCTACATTTACGGGCGTGTGGAGAAACGACATGAGTGGGCGAGGTCCTGGGTTCGCTTGTTCGAGCAGAGCGGTCCGGACGAGTGGACGGCCGTACCGAATACGATGATTTATCAGCTTGAAGACCCTTATATTAGCGTGATCAACAAACAGCTCGTATTGGGCGGCACGCATGTCCGTTACAAGCAGGGACGGCTCGATACGTTCTACGGCTATTTCTACAAAGGCAGCGATCTTCACGATCTCTTCTACTTCACGACCGGTCCGGATTATATGAAGGACATTCGGCTCGTAGAGCTCCAGGACGGGAGGATCGGCGTCTTCTCCAGGCCGCGCGGCGAAGGGATTCGCAAGGAATTCGGCAGCGAATCCTTGGTGGGATTCACCGTCATCGACAGCCTTGACGACCTGTCACCGGAAGTCATCGAGAACGCCCCTTATATCCGCGGATTATTCAGCAAGGATGAATGGGGCGGCTGCAACCAGGCATACTTGCTCGAAAGCGGGAAGATCGGCGTGATCGGCCATATCTGCTATGCTCAAGGAGATACGTCGACTTACATGAACATGGCCTTCGTATTGGACACGCAGACGAATCAATTTTCGGATTTGAAAATCATCGGCACCCGTCCTTGCTATCCGGATGGCCCCGCCAAGAAGGCGCATCTGACCGACTGCGCGTTCACCGCCGGCATCGAAATGCGTACCGACGGTAAGGTCAATCTGTACAGCGGCATCGGTGATACCGAAGCGGCACGCATCGTCATCGACTACCCGTTCGAGAAGGAAGGCGCCATTGTAACCTTATAATTGTAATTCCATGATCGAGCTGCTGGATTCCCCGGCGGCTCATTTTTATATCTGGTTGCGGCTTGGTATAGCACCCTTCATTTTGCAAGGTGTCCGCCTCAAAGTTATTATAATAAATATATGAAAACACATACTTTATTTGACCTCATAGTAATACAAACCTTCATGAAATTCAAAGCTTTTATATCATTTCGCTCCTTTCTTGCTTAATTCCCGAAAAATTCCGGCCTATTCGACAAAATCTTTTTCCGGGTTACGCTCCAAGTACGTATACTTTTTAAAGTGAAATGCGCTATAATTGAGGAAATGTTGATACGAGGTGAACCTACTTGAGCAAGAAGGACTTGGCTCTGCCAAAGTACCAGATGGTTAAAGATTATGTCTTATCCCAGATCGAGAATCAGGAATTTACGAAGGACGATCGGATACCTAGCGAGTCGGAATTTTCCAAGCTGCTGGATGTCAGCTCCATCACTGTACGTAAAGCGTTGTCTGAGCTGGTGAACGAGGGCGTGATCTACCGCGTCCGAGGTAAGGGAAGCTTTGTCGCCAGCCAAGCAGCCGTCTCAGAGAAGACCTCCAATCTGGTGGCCTTCGTCATCTCCGGCGTCGACCTATACGACAGTTCGTATATGCAGATCATGAGAGGCATTCAGTCATTTCTAGGCCAGCATGGCTGCAAGCTGATCATCGAATTCGTGGAGAACGACTTCGAACAGGAACGTGAGCTCATTCTGGGGCTGATTCAAACGGAGCTAAGAGGATTACTCATCTATTCCTCCGATCCCGAAGCTGCTAAGGGCTATCTGGGAGAGATTCGCAAAAAATCGATTCCGTTCGTTATGCTTGATCGTTCCCCTTCCGGCTATCCGGTCAACGTTGTCACCTGTAACAACCATGACGGTGCTTATGAAGCAGTAGAATACTTGATACAGCAAGGACATCGACGAATCGGATTTGCGGCTTACGACTATCATCTGAGCCCGGAGGTTGACCGATATAACGGTTATTGCAACGCCATGTCGAATGCGTCCATTCCGATCCCCGATTCGCTCTTGTTCCTGGATAAGGAACTCGACTATGCTGCACTGGCGAGCCTTATCCACAACGGAGAGCTGACCGCTCTGTTCTGCGCGAACGACAAGCGGGCCCTTGAGGTAATCGAACAACTCACCGCACTTGACATTCGTATCCCCGAACAAGTATCCCTCATGGGCTTTGATGATTTCGAGAGCTCCAAATTCGCCAAGGTCGCCTTGAGCACCGTGAAGCAATATTTCGATGTCCTCGGCTATGAGAGTGCCAAGCTGCTGTTCGAAATTACCGAAGGCTCGTCTTACGGCAATAAGAAAGTCATGCTGCCTACAAGCTTGGTCATACGTGACACGATCAAGCCCGTCCAAGGTTAGAGGCAACGCCAAAAAGGCAATGGATTCCAGGATGTGCTGGAGTCCATTGCCTTTCATAATGCGGCAAAACATGCTAAAGGAACTGGTTCATTGTCTTTGCGAAAGATCATGGACCAGCCCCTATCTATAATCCTTCAAGCCCATCCTCTTCATATCATTTCTGTACTATTCGACGCTGACGGGTACAACACCGCCGATTGCTTGCCTAGGCCTAGCATTGTGCACGTATACTAAAAAGACGAAGTGATCCTCTCTTGCCCTCAAGATCTGCTGTTTCTTCCATAAACGAAATATAGAGTAACGGAGGACATGATCATCAGTATCACCGAATACACCAATGTCAACGCTTTGGTATCCGCGAGCGCCTGCGCATCCGTACTGTTCTTGATGACGATTCCTAACGGCTGGTACAAAGGATGATAGAGGAACACGGTAACGTCATAATCGGCCAAAATTCCGTTGAAATTCAAGGCAAGAACAGCTAGCGTCGACGGTAGAATGATCGGCAGCAATACTTTTCTGAACGTATAGAACGGTTTGGCACCCAAATTCCTTGCAGCGTCTTCCAGATTGCTGTCCAAGCTGAAGAAGGAGGCCTTGACCATTCGCAGGGTGAAAGGAATATGGACGATGACATAAGCAATCAGAAGCATCCAGACCGTGCCAACCAGCACCGTATTCCCGATCATCAGCTTTGGCGTGTTAAAGGTTACGATCAGTCCGATTGCAATCAGCGTTGACGGCAGAATCCACGGAATCAGCAATGCGTATTCCAGGGCAAGCGCCCACTTGTTCTTATATTTATGTAAGATCCTTGACGCGGCCAGCGCCAATGCGACGACAATGACCGAGGCTCCCGCGGCATATAGAATACTTACGAGATAAGGCTTAAATGCCGACATGGATGAAAACACTTGAATGTAATTATCCAACGTGAAGCTGTTCAAATTCAACGTGGCGGTCGAGATACTGGCCGCATCGGTGAACGAAAAGATGATGATCAGCACAACCGGAACGATGTAGAGAACAAACAGGCCGTAAGCCAGAATATGAGCAGCTATGTTACCGGATTTGCTGCGGATTTGTTGTTTGACCAGCTCCGATTTGACTTTGGAGACCGACATGAAGTTGCCCTTACGTTCGAACCGGATCATCACGGTCAACAACACCAGTGTGGCCACTCCGAGAATAAGAGCCAGCAGCGCAGCCAAGTCTCTTGACGTCATGCTTCTCGAGAATGTCAGAATCATCGGCGTAATCGTCTGGAATTCCTTGCCCCCGAGGATAAGCGGCGCGGACGTCGCAGCCAGGCCGGTGAGAAAAGTCAGGATCGTCAGCGCGTAGATCGTAGGCTTCAGGACCGGAAGTACGACCCGCCATAGGATATACCCCGTAGACGCCCCCATATTTCTCGCGGCTTCCACCGTTTGGAAGTCGATTTTGCGAATCGCATTGCTCAGGAACAGAAAGTGATTGGACGTGCAGGCGAACGTCATGACGAATAGAACCGCCCAATAGCCATGAAACCATGTCGTATCAAAGGAAGGGAACAATTGAACTAAGAGCTTGGTCATAAACCCCTCTTCGCCATAGACGAATTTATAGCCGGACACCAGCACGACTCCGCTGTAAATCAGGGTCGTAAAGTAACCCAACCGCAACATCTTCGCGCCTTTGATATCGAAATATTCCGAAATCAAAACCAGCGTAATGCCCACCACATTTACCGTAATGACAAGCGAAAAAGCGAGAATAAAGCTGTTGTATAAACTTCTCATCGCGCGTTCGGACGACAGCAGCTTCTCTGCCGCTTCCAGCGTAAATTTGCCGTCCTTAAAGAATATTTCGCCGTAAATATTCAAGTTCGGATAAATCAGGAAGGCAATGACAAACCAGACAATCAACCCGTATAAAAGGATCGAGAAAGGGTTTATGGAAGCCAGCCGGGTGCTCAGGTTCCGGGCATTCATGCTTCCCCCTCCTTCATCGGATATTGCAAAATATCGCGGGCCGGGAGGTAGATGTCTACATCGTCACCGACCTCATGATGGACGAGCGGGCTTTCTATTTCGATGATTTTTAACCGTCCGCCGCCGGCAATCTCCAATACGTACTTGCTGTATAAACCGTAAAATTCCCGGTCCGCAATCTTGCCTTTCAGTTGGACCGTATCGATCCCCTGCAGGGGCAGCAGGCTTACCTTCTCATTGCGGATATAGGCGATATTCCCTGGCTGAACAATATCCCTCAACCGGCTGTTCTCTACCATCCGCGGATCGATCCGATTAATATCTCCTATGAAATTGCATACAAACTCGGTTTGAGATTGATTGTAAACTTCCATGGGCGTGCCCACTTGCTCCAGGACCCCATGATTGAATACGCCAATCCGGTCGGACAGCGTTAACGCTTCTTCCTGGTCGTGCGTGACATAAATCGTTGTGATCCCGAATTTCTTCTGCAATTGTTTCAGCTCATTGCGCAGCTGTACCCGCAGCTTGGCGTCCAAGTTGGATAAAGGTTCGTCCAGTACCAAGATGCTCGGCTTCAAAACCAGCGCCCTGGCAATCGCAACGCGCTGCTGCTGGCCGCCGGATAGTTCCGATACTTTCTTGAACAGCTGATCATCTTTCAGATCAACCTTCCGAGCAATGTCCTTTACCTTCTGGTCCACTTCCGCCTTGGAAAACTTCTTGACACGCAAGCCAAAAGCGATATTCTCGTACACATTCATCGTCGGAAACAGCGCATAGCTTTGAAATACCATCCCGATCTCTCTTTTTTCGATCGGCAAACGGGTAATGTCGGTGTCTTTCAGCAGGATCTGTCCGCTCGTAGGCATAATAAACCCGACCAGACTGCGGAGAGTCGTCGTCTTCCCGCAACCCGAGGGACCGAGGAACGTGAAGAATTCCCCTTCCCGAATATGCAAATTAAGGTTTTTGACCGCATGAAATTCTCCGAATTTAATGTCAACGTTCTGGAATGTAATCATATTATTATCTTCCTTTTTGTTGTACTTGAATGAACGGCTGCATATTGGCGTTCCCAATATGCAGCCGGCTTGACTCCATTCCGTTATTTAGTGCATAATCTCCAACTCGATTTTCTCCGCCCACAGATCCATGTTTTCGGCAATAAAGGCCCAATCGAAATCTTGTGGTTTTAACGAAGTAAACAGCTCCTTGACGGAATCATTGGCTTGCTCGACTGCTTTCGTATTTGCCGGCATGGCATTGAACTCAGCCGCAAATTCTCCTTGAATTTCGCTGGATCCGAGCCATTCTACGAACCGCTCCGCCGTTGCCTGTTTCTTCGTTCCGTTCACGAGCGCTGCATGTTCCACGACCATTGGTACGCCGACTTCGGGACTGACAATGCCTGCTTTCACTTTATATTGCTCTTCCTTCTGCTGCAGGGTTCCGGAAACGAGCGCCCCTAGCGGCGTTTTGCCGCTGGCCAAATTGGCATAGAAGTCTTCGCCCTCGACTGCGCTGACGCCGTTGTCATACAATTGCTGAATTTCATTCCAGCCTTCCTCGGATATACCGAGATCACCATTCGGATCTTGGAAACGGGTCAGAATGCCCGCTACAATAAGACGAGGCGTATTTTGTCCAAGCAGCGTAGGAGCTTCGTACTTCCCTTTGTACGCATCGTTCTTATAAAGGTCGGTCCAGTCCTTTGGCGCGGTATCGGCCGTGAATTCGTTCGGGTTATACCCAAGCAGAATCGCTTGCTTCACAAGGCCATGATAGTAGCCTTCCGGATCGTTCAAGCCCTGCTCCACATCTCCGGCCCAGCTTGGAACAAACTTAGCCAGAACGTCTTCCTTTTTCAAATTTTCATAAAGCATATTGTTCAAGCCGTATACGACGTCCGCGATCGGGTTGTTCTTCTCGGCAATCAACCGGTTCGTTAAGTCGGCGCCGCCCGCTCCGACAATTTCGATGTCAAAGCCCGCACCTTTCGCTTTCTCAATCAGCCATTCGCCGCGGCCGTCAGAGTTCGCATTCGTGTACACGATCAGCTTTTCATTCTGGACCGGTTCCGTAGACGACGATTCCGACCCGGCCGGAGCCCCGGACTCCGAAGTGCCCGAGTTTGCATTGCCGGCATTGTTGCCGCCTCCGCAAGCCGATACAATCACACACATAATGAGAAGTAGCGCCATTGAAAGTTTTCTCATGATTCCCTTAACTCTCCTTTGATCGTGTCATTTTATTTGGTTTAAAAGTTGATGATCAACCCGTCATATGCCGGCAAAATTCCGACGGGGCTGAAGATGCGGACAAAATCCTCATGAAGCAGCTTGGAATTATGGCTAAAATGTGTGACGACGATTTGGCCTTCAGGCTTCAGGATATTTTCTTTTTGGAACTCGCGCTGGACTTCCAGCACCGTCTCTACGCACATATGATTGCGGTCGCGGGAGTTCCCCGTATATCCATGCGTGCAGTCGAGGATGGCGCAATCCAGATTTTTGCCCTTTAACCATGCCCATGTCGCATCCGGGAACCAGCCCGAATCGTGCCCGTACAGCAGTTTTTTTCCTTCCTTTTCGATCACATATAACAGACAGGTTTCCATGCGGTCATGATCCGCCAACAATGGCGTTACCCTTGCATCGCCCATAGCGAAGGTCTCAAACGGGCGCAACAGATGGAATTGATACCTTTGTCCTTCAAAGCGGCCGATGGCGGCACGCGTGTGATGCATCACCGTACCATTCCCATAAATGTGCATCGGATGCTGAAGGCCGTGCGCAATTCCTTCCCTGCGGCATTCCAAATCAACGGCATTGTAATGGTCCGAATGCGAATGCGTGACCAACAGGTGCTCGATTGCTCCCAGATCGATATTGTCCCGCAGCGCCTGCATATAGGAATCCGGGGAATAGTCAAACTTGATGACATCGTCCAAGATGGCGGAAGTTCGCGTGCGGATATTTTTTCCTCCAAGCTCCCGCGCTTTGTTGCAATGCTCGCAGCGGCAAAAGGCATTAGGAAAGCCCTCTGCGGCTGCAGTTCCTAGAAAGTGAATTTTCAAAGTCATGTCTCCTTGCCACTGTAGTGATCCATTTTACGTCCTAGACTGAACGGATTGTCGTTCTACAATCGATGTTTGAATTTTAATGGTGATTGGATTTTCGTTGGAGTTGCCAACGCGCTTCATCAGCAAATCAACGGCCGATCGGGCAAGCTTCTCGGTATCTTGTCGAACCGTCGTAAGCGGTGTCGGAATATATGCCGCTAACTGAATATCGGAGAACCCGACGATGGACAGCTTTTCAGGAACCGAAATCCCCATTTGCAGTGCGGTGTGAATGGTCGAGATGGCGACATGGTCATCCCCGCACATGATGGCCGTCATCCGGGGGTTGTCCAGAATAAACTGCTCCTGTTCCGGATCGCACTCATTAATGCGGCTGGTATCGCAAGCGACGCTTCGAAAATGAATGTTCTGGATCTTCACCGGAATTTTATGGTCGAGCAGCGCTTGGATATAGCCTTGATACCGTTCCTTCCGGCTTGTGATATTGTCGATCGGATTCGAAGTGTATCCGACTTCCCGGTGCCCCTTCTCGATCAAATACTTCGTCATTTGATAAGAGCCCATATAGTGGTCGTGATACACGCAATCAATCTCCACTTCATGGAAAATACGATCGATGATCACCAGCGGCAGTTTGCGCAACTTTAGTCGCAGCACCTGATCGCTGCAGGTCTTCCGCCCCTGAGGAAACAGAATGATACCGGTGATCCCTCCTTCGGCCAGCCTTTCCAGACAAAGATCCTCATCGTCGCAGTCCTTCGTCATTTTCAAAATGAGGTCGCACCCGTGCTTTCGCACTTCAGCCTCGGCGGCGGCGATGATTCTGGAAGTGTAATCGGATAGATGGGGCATAATGAGTGCGATCTGTCCAACCAACCTGTCCACGTTCGGCGCCGCCTCGGTGACCTGGGGAGAAGTTCCTCCATCGGCCATCAATCCTTCTAGCGGCTGGGCAAGGAAGGTCCCTCTTCGGGGCAGGCGGTACACCAGTCCCTGCTCTGCCAGCTTTTGAAGCGCCAGCTTGCTTGTCATTCGACTCACGCCGAACAGCTTGGCAAGCTCTCCTTCGGATGGAACAGGATCATGCGGCCGCAGCCTACGACTTTGAATAATCTCGATTACCTGATCCGCCACCCGGTGATATAATTGATTCTGTTTAATCAAACGTACATCTTTCATCAAATTATCCCTCTAATCGTTGAGTCGACTCGTAATCCGCAAGGGATCTGATTTAAACTTAATGAATGTCACTGACATATTCAATGATATATTTGTAAAAGCCTTGTAAATTCTATGTTAAATCTCAATGCTGCGGTCCTGAATCAAGAATTACATATCAGTGATATATTAATTCACCATGTTTGCTATCAAGGTACAATACACCATGCAAACTATTGCCATTTCCCCGATCAACGAAAGAAAAACCTGCTCCATCCATTCAACATCCGTAAGATATTGGCTGGAACAGAAGATAAAAAAGCGTCCCGCAAGCCTTAAAGAAAAGGCTTGTGGGACACTTTTGCTTTTTATTTCCAGGTGAATTCTACCCGGTCAAAGTTTCCGATATATTTATAGGTGGAATCGGTTGAGCCGCTCAAAACAAAATACACATCGTGAACGCCTGTGAGCGCCTCCGTCAGTTGTCCGGTGGCGATTATGTAGGTCGCCCACCTGCCTGCCGTTGGAGGCACCGGTATCGTTCCGATCAAGGTGCCGTCCACTCCGCCTAGCTGAACCTCTATGGCTGGGATTCGGCGCACAGTTCGTGCTGATGCTGGAATACTCGATGGACAGCTGACAACCATCTGTACCTGCTTATTACGTCCACTCGTGCAACCAATCCTCTTCTGTCAGCGTAATAAAAGGAAGACACACACGCTGGAAAAATGGGTCGTATTCTTCTAGTCATGCAGTCATTGTCATCAGGTAACCTTCTCCACCAAGGCGATCATCATCCTGGGGGCGGTGCACCAACCTGGTCGTTCTATTGGAAAGGACTATTTTTTCGGAAGTTGCTTTTACATGTAACCGCTATAAAAATCTATTTGAAAGAAGGAAGAACGCATGATTATTACAACGACATCCACTATTGAAGGTTACCCTGTTCAAAGGTATATCGGTATTGTGACCGGCGAAGTCATTATGGGTGCTAATGTAGTGAGGGACTTTCTGGCCTCCATTACCGATATTGTCGGCGGGCGCTCGGGGGCATACGAAAACAAGCTGCAGGAAGCAAGGGATGCAGCGTTTGTCGAGATGGAAGATCGAGCCGTGCGCCTGGGGGCAAACGCCATTATAGCAGTGGACATCGACTATGAAGTTATTCGTGAGGGAATGCTGATGGTGGCCGTCAGCGGAACCGCAGTGGTGGTATAGCCGGTACAGTGTAAATTTTCCGCATAGTATATAAGTTCTTGTCGCTGAGTTATGGCAAGAACTTATATACTTAAAACAAAAAAGCCGCATATAATGCGACTTTCAAAGTATTCATGTTCTTGTCGTCCAACATTTACTTTGCTTTTAACAGTCATTGCTCTCATAACGTGTAGTCACATATCCCCTTATCTCAAAGATTTATTTTTATTTTAGGACATCTTTGCCTTCGTGAACATGAATTCAGACAGACTCTAATTCAATTAGGAGAAGACACCACAAATAAAACTAGACATTACAAAAGAAAATACCGCCCATAATATGGTATTCTCCCCTCATGGTAGACAACGAAAAAGAGACATCTGTTAAGATGGCTGCTGGAGGGGTTTTTTTTCATGGGGAAAACAGGACGTACAAACAAGAGTTATTCTAGGAAGTTAAGAAGGAGGCCGTGCGGCTGGCTATTGAGGAGAACATGTCCTATCGAGAGGTGGCCAAACGACTGGGGATTCGGAAATTTAAAACCCTAGCTCAGTCTGTTCAATGGATTTAAAAACAGCGCGGGAACCCTAACTCTGCAACTTCTACATAATGTTTAAGATTCGTCCCCAAGACCTTTTCTGAAAAGAATTAACAAGTCATTAAAAAAGCAAAAAACCCTTGATGTACCATCAAGGGTTTTCTTATTATGGAGCCTAGGGGGATCGAACCCCTGACCTCATCGCTGCCAGCGATGCGCTCTCCCAGCTGAGCTAAGGCCCCGTAAGCGACTTCTATATCATATAAAAAATCAGCAGGCATGTCAACATGTTTTTCACATTTTTTGATGACGTGCTGTATCCCTTTTACTTCTCTATATAATGTCACTTAGCGATGATGATAATGGGCCCTATGAGAGCCCCAGAAGAGCACCTGGATCGTGCAGAACCTGACGCTCTTACAACTCCGAAACGTCCGTACCCTTGGACAGCAGGCTTTTCAGTTCCTTCATAAACATATTGATATCCTTGAATTGGCGATACACGGATGCAAAGCGGACGTAAGCTACCTCATCGACCGGATATAACCGCTCCATTAGAAGCTCCCCGATCTGGCGGCTCTCCACCTCTGCTGCTGCGGTATTGCGCAGTGCCTTCTCTACATCCGATACAATCATATCCAGCTGGTCCACGGATACCGGACGCTTCTCGCATGCCCGAATCAAACCGCGGAGCACCTTTTCCCTGCTAAATTCTTCGCGGCTTCCGTCCTTTTTCACGACGATCAGCGGCGTTTCCTCCACCATCTCAAAGGTTGTGAATCTCTTGCTGCACTGCTCGCATTCCCTGCGGCGGCGGATGGATTTATTCTCGTTGGCCGGCCTGGAATCAAGCACTTTCGTTCCGGCATAACTGCAATATGGACACTTCATAAAGTCATCTTCACTTCCTTCGTTTCAGCGTATTTCGCCTTGAATAGCGCTAGAGAAAAATTTACCAGCAAAACTTTGTTCTTTTATGTTATGAAAATGCGAAACCCGAGACATAATACTTTTACCAACCCAAGGAGGTGAACTTAACATGGCACAAAGCAACAACAACTCCAACAACCTGGTTGTTCCTCGCGCAAACGCTGCTCTTGAGCAATTGAAGTACGAGGTAGCTCAAGAACTTGGTATCTCCATTCCACAAGACGGATACCAAGGTAACATGACTTCCTACGAGAACGGTTCGATCGGGGGATACATCACAAAGCGTCTTGTAACCCTGGCCGAGCAACAATTGGCTGGTCAATTCTCCGGTCAATAATTGATTCTTCCTTAAAAAGGAGTGTTGGACAGCTCGATGTAAGAGCCTGTCCAGCGCTCTTTTTTCGTTAAAAGCCGTCCTTATATACATCTGTATATTGATTATAATAATAAATCACGCGCTGTACATAGTGACGGGTTTCCCCGATAGGAATACTCTTCACATTCTCGTAGGTTCCATCCCACATGCCCTTGTTGATCCAATTCTTCACGTTCCCGGGGCCTGCATTGTAAGCGGCGATGGCGGCAATTGGATTACCGTCCATCTCCTTGTGGAGATTCTGAATATACCAGGTGCCCAGTTGGATATTCGCATCCACTTCATTCTTCACGTTCAGCAGGTTCACCGAAGGCAGCTTGGCCATTTCCATCGCCCAATTCGCCGTATCTGGCATCAGCTGCATAATGCCCAGTGCCCCTTTCTTGGATTCCTTACCTGGCTTGAAGTTCGTCTCCACTCGAATGATGGAAGCCACCAGGAAGGGATCGACCTCATAGTAAGCGGCATGCTTCCGGATTTCATCCTTATAATAAATCGGATACAGCAAGGTCATCCAGTTCGAGCTCAGAAACAGCAGCGCTACAAAAGAGACAAACAGCAGAAGCAGCACTCTTTTTTTACGGAGCCACCTCATAACCGAACCAGCCTGCCCCACAGGTTGTCCACCTGCTGCTGTGTTTCGGCCAATGTTCCGCTGTTATTGATGAGGATATCCGCCAGACGCTTCTTCTCCTCGATATCCATCTGGCTGTTTAAACGCGCTTCTGCCGCTTCCCTGTTAAGATCATCGCGCGCCATCAGACGCTCTAACTGTAGCTCTCGCGGCACATAAACGACAGCGATCTGGTCAAGATAAGAATAATGCTTCTTAGCCTCAAGCAGCAGCGGTATATCCGCTACCACGAGCCGGTCCGGATACTGCCGCTCATACGCTTCCGTCCGTTCCCGGATTTCCTGCCGGATCGCCGGATGCGTGATCTCATTCAACACCGTTCTCTGCTCGGGATGATGGAATATCATCTCCCCGAGTTTTTTTCGATTCAACGTACCGTCCTCAAACAGGATCGCTTGTCCAAAATGTTCGGTCACTTTACCCAGCACCGGATGACCCGGGAGCATCACTTCCCGGGCGATGAGATCCGCATCGACGAGAAGTGCTCCCTTCATGGTCAACATGGAGGACACGGTGCTCTTGCCTGTTGCAATTCCTCCGGTTAAACCGATATTCATGACTTCACCTCATAACAGCTTCATTATACCCATGACGATTAACAAAAAAGCAGGCAAATAAGAGATAAAACGCATGCCGCCTTTGGATGCAAAGCGTAAACCAACCCTCATGCCCAGCACCAGGAATATCCCGCTAAACAAGGAAACAACCGTTGCGGTACCTAGCGGTGAGAAACCCAGCATGGCTGCGCCAAGCCCTGCTCCGAACGCATCGAGCGATAGCGCGATCCCGAGCCACATTGCCTCCCACGGAGAGATGCTGCCGGAGTCGTCCAGATCCGCCTTCGAGGGACTGCGGAGAATTTGAATGACAACGCCGATCTTCGGAATCTCAAGAGAGAATACCGCCCGCTGAAGATGCTCTTGACCTGCCGTGTTAACCTCACGTCGTAATTTTACTTGATGGTCAGCCCCCTGCGTCTCCATAAGAGACTTTGTAATAACCTCATTGGAAACCGGCTGCACATCAGACTCGTTTTTTCTGCGAACTTGCTGGCATAGAGACCATAAGCCCAGCAGAATCAAAATGGCGGCTCCGATCACGGACGCCACAGATGGGGATAAGAACCGCTGTAACAGCGCGCCTGCCTGCATGGAGGCGCCAAGCACCAAGCCGGAACATAGCGAGATGATCAATACAGACAGCAGCGGTATCCTGGTTTTGCGCAGACCGTATGTAACCCCCGCCCCAAATCCGTCCAGGCTTAATGCCATAGCCAGCAGCACAGACGAGAAAATATGACTGAGCACCCTTTTCCCTCCTCGTAAGCTCCACATCAAGCGGCTCATTCATGAAGAAGAGCAGCTCCATGCGCTCCACATATGTTCCACATTATATGTGTGAGGAAAGGAATGGGTGCACGCCTATTGGATTACTTCCTTAACGGCTGACACTTCGGGCAGAAGTGGGTCCCCCGTCCGCCAACCACGATCTTATGAATCGGTCCTCCGCATGTATTACACGGCTCGTCCTTCCGTCCGTAAATCTGATGACTGTGCTGGAACATCCCCATTTCACCCTGTCCATTGACATAGGATTTAATGGAAGAGCCACCCGCGTCAACGGCTTCGGACAGTGTATCCACAATCGCATGATACAATCGCTTGAGCTCGGCATCCTTCAGGCTGTTAGCATTGCGCTCCGGATGAATCTTGGCTCGAAACAATGCCTCATCGACATATATATTGCCGATACCGACCACATATGCCTGATTCAGCAGCACCGCCTTGATCTTCGTTTTCTTGCTGCCGATGACTTCCTTAAAGGTTCCGAACGTGAACGTCTCATCCAGCGGCTCATAACCCAGCTTGGCAAGAGGAGCGTGCTGGAACTCTTCCCCCGTTGCAAAAAGATGCATCGTTCCGAATTGGCGTACGTCCTTATAGCGCAGCTCCGTGCCATCCGAGAAATGAAAGATGACATGGGTATGCTTCTCCACCGGCTCCTCGGCAGGGTACACCCCGTAACGCCCTTCCATCCGAAGATGCGAGACGAGCACTAACCCGTCCAGCAATATCCGCAAAAATTTCCCGCGGCGCTCTACACCTTCCACGGTATGATCCTTCAGCATAAACGCAAATGCCTCAATATCGTCAGGACGCTGAATGATCCGCGGCAGATGTACGGATACATGATCTATATGCTTACCTTTAATCAATTGGTTAAGTGTTCGTTTCACGGTTTCTACTTCCGGCAATTCCGGCATAATGACTTCACCTCATTTCCCATTATACCGGAAGTTGGGACAGAGCGGGACCATGGTTTTGTGGAAAGGTATGGTGCATATTGCGCCCCTCTTCACGCCATGATCCCTATAAAAGATCTTCTATCGACTGACACAATGTGCAGCTTTACTTCGCTTCGTACCAGTTCTCGCCATAGCTGACTTCCGACTTCAGCGGTACCGACAGCTTCAGTGCCTGACTCATCACTTCAGGCACCAATTCCTTCATGATCTCCAGTTCATCCTCCGGCACCTCAAACACCAATTCATCATGCACCTGAAGCAGCATGCGGCTCTTTAATTGACGATCATACAATGCCTTGTCCATATGGACCATGGCCAGCTTGATAATGTCGGCGGCCGTTCCCTGAATCGGCGTATTCATCGCCGTCCGCTCCGCAAAGGACCGCAGATTAAAGTTGCTGGCGTTAATCTCCGGCAGATACCGTCTGCGTTCAAGCAACGTTTTCACATAGCCATCTTGCTTCGCCTGCTTGACGATCACGTCCATATAACGCCGCACACCCTGGAACACCTCGAAATACTGGTCAATGAAAGCCGCGGCTTCCTTCCGGGTAATGTTCAGGTTCTGGGACAAGCCATAATCACTGATTCCATACACGATGCCGAAGTTAACCGCCTTGGCGGACCGGCGCATATTGGAGTCCACCTCATCCACGCCGACTCCAAACACGTCCATCGCGGTCTTGGTGTGGATGTCCATATCGTGGACGAAAGCTTCCTTCAGCCGTTCATCATCCGAGATATGAGCAAGCACGCGCAGCTCGATCTGGGAGTAGTCCGCTGCCAAAATGCTCCAGCCCGGCTCGGACGGAACGAAGACCTTACGCAGCTTGCGACCTTCCTCCAGACGGATCGGAATGTTCTGCAGATTCGGAAATTGGCTGCTCAGACGCCCCGTTGCGGCAATCGTCTGGCGATAATAGGTGTGCACTTTGCCAGTCTGTGACGAAATCTCCTTCAGAAGACCTTCCACATAAGTGGATTGCAGCTTGGCCAAGGTACGATACTTTAGGATCAGACGGACAATATCATGATAAGGAGCTAGCTTCTCCAGCACCTCGGCATCGGTAGAATAACCGGTTTTGGTCTTCTTGATGACCGGAAGTTCCAGTTTCACAAACAGAATCTCGCCCAGCTGTTTAGGCGAATTGAGATTGAATTCCGTTCCAGCGATCTCATAAATCTCATGAACAAGCTTCGCGATCTGTCCTTCAAACTCGCGACCCAGCTCCTTCAAATCCTCCGCATTCACGGCAATTCCCTGTTTCTCCATATCGGCCAAAATGCGGGAAAGCGGCATCTCAAGCTCATGAAACAGCGGCAGCATTTCATTAGTTGCCAGCTCCTTCTCCTGAACGGGAACCAGTTCGGATACAGCCAGGCATTTTCTGGCCATGTGCTCGCTGAGCTTCACCATATCGGGAACCTTGTATTTGGCCCCTTTACCGAACACATCCTCATCGGCTTGAAGATACGCAAGCCCGTATTTGGAGGCCAGCCCGCTAAGGCTCTGATTCGCTTCCGTCGGATCCAGCAGGTATGCAGCCAGATGAACGTCGAATGCTGCGCCGGCAAAAGCGATACCCTGCCAGTGGAGAGCCAGATCAATGCGGTGCAGATCATACCCGCGTTTCGGGATCCCGCTATCGGCAAGCCAAGTACGGACAGGCTCGGCCTCTTCCGACTTCAGAACCTCAAACGGAATGAAGTACTGTCGTTCCTCTGTAGCAAGTGCGAGCCCGATCACCTCGGCATGATGAGGGTTTTCCCCATGCGTCTCAACATGGAGCACGGTCACCTGGGCCAGGTTATCCGCAAGCCCCGCAAGATCCTTCGTGTCCACAAGGGTCACTTCAATCTTCGCTTCGGGCTTCGACTCAGCCGCATCTCCGCCCATTCCGCTTGTGCTCAGGTTTAACCGTTCAATCAGCGATTTAAACTCCAGCTTCGCCAGTGCAGGTCCTGCCGTCTCTTCATTCAGCCCTGTAAACGCCATGTCATCCAGCGACTGCTCCAGCGGAACTTCGCGGAAGATCGTGGCCAGCTTCTTGCTGAGTATGGCGGAATCGGCATGCTCTTCGATCTTCTCTTTCATCTTGCCCTTCAGCTCATCTGTACGTGACACAACGGCCTCTACGGATCCAAATTCATGAAGCAGCTTCAGAGCCGTCTTCTCACCCACTCCTGGAACACCGGGAATGTTATCGGAAGCATCGCCCATCAGACCCTTAAGATCGATAATCTGATCAGGTGTCAGGTTATATCGCTCCTTAATCTGTTCCGGTCCGTAATACTCAATATCGGTAACGCCCTTGCGGACCATCGCGATCGTGGTATGTTCCGAAGCCAGCTGCAGCATATCCTTATCCCCGGATACGACCATCACCTTGCGGCCAGCTTCGTCAGCTTGACGGGTAATGGTCCCGATAATGTCATCGGCCTCATAACCGCCGATTTCAAACTGGGAGACGCCAAGACCCTTCAGCAGCTCTTTCAGCAGCGGGAATTGTCCGGAGAGCTCGGGAGGAGTCTTCTGACGACCACCCTTATAATCCTGATAATCCGCGTGCCGGAACGTTTCCTTGCCGGCATCGAATGCCACCATCATATGGGTCGGTTTATGCTCCTCAATCAAGCGAAGCAGCATGGTCGTAAAGCCATAAACTGCATTCGTCTGCTGACCGCTGGCATTGGTCAACGGCGGCATCGCGAAGAATGCACGGTAAATGATATTATTTCCATCAATCAAAATCAGCTTGTCCATAGAACACCTCGCACCAATATTACTTCCTTTCCACATGATAACATAGGTTACCGCCAATTCCGAACAATCCGTTCGATTAACGATGAATTCTTGATGAAACGCAAAATAACCCCACAAAGTGGAGCCTGTGCTTCGATGCTTATTCCAAATACTTTGCGGGGGCCCAAATATATAAATGCGATTAAAGAATTGCTTCCGCTTCGCTGGAGTTTTCTAAATTCTCGCAAAAAAACGCCAGCTTTCGCCAGCGTTAGACTGTCATGATGCTATTGATTGAGGTCGGGACGGTGACCTGTTACGAGGTACACGGTGCTCTCGCCAATGTTTGTGGCATGGTCGGCGATCCGTTCAATGTAACGGCCCACCATGATCAGCAGCATCGCTTGATTGGCCGAATCCGGATCGGAGGTCAGATGCGAATACAGATCCTGCAGAATGACGCTGTACAAATGATCGACCTGATCGTCATCCTGGGCCATTTTATAAGCCAAATCCGTGTTTTCCATCAGATAGGATTCGATGGATTCCGAGACCATCGCACGAACCAAATCCGACATCCGCGGAAGATCCACTAAGGGCTTGATCAGCTTCTGGCCTTGCAGACGGATCGTGACTTTAGCGACATCACGAGCCAAGTCGCCCATCCGCTCCAAATCGCTGGCAATCCGGAAAGCAACCAATATCCGGCGCAAATCCTTCGCCACAGGCTGCTGGGTTACGATCAAGCGGGAGCCGATCTCCATGATCTGCTCTTCCATTGTGTTTAACTGCACATCGTTCTTGATAACCGCCTGCGCTTTCTCCGCATCCAAGGTCTGGAGAGACTCTACACTGCTCGCCAGCGCCTCCTCCATATGCTTGCCCATATCCTGCAGCAAGGTTTTCAGCTCATTAAGCTGCTGATCAAACTCAATTCTCCGGATCATGTGTGATGTTCCTCCTATCTACTTTTAAGAAAGATCATATTAGTGTGGGTTAACCAAATCGACCCGAGATATAGTCCTCGGTACGTGCATCCGACGGCGTCGAGAACAGCGTATCGGTGCTTGCAGATTCAACCACTTCGCCATTCAGGAAAAATACCGTCTGCCCGGATACGCGGGCGGCCTGATGCATATTGTGCGTTACCATAACGATGGTGTATTTGCTCTTCAGCTCTTGTACTAGCTCTTCGATTTTCAGGGTCGAAATCGGGTCCAGCGCGGAAGTAGCTTCGTCCATAAGCAGGATATCCGGCTGTACGGCAAGTGCCCGGGCAATGCACAGACGCTGCTGTTGGCCCCCGGACAAGCTCAGCGCGGACCGCTTGAGATAATCCTTGACTTCATCCCACAGCACGGCTTGCTTCAAGCTCTGTTCCACAATTTGGTCAAGCTCTGTTTTATTGCGGATACCGTGGAGTCGCGGCCCGTAGGCGATGTTATCATAAATCGATTTAGGAAACGGATTCGGCTGCTGGAACACCATCCCTACCTGCTTGCGCAGGGCTTCAACGTGGACTTCCTCGCTGTAGATTTCCGTCCCGCCGATTTGAACGCTGCCTTCAATCCGGGTGGAAGGAATCATGTCATTCATCCGATTCAGCGTACGCAGCAGCGTAGATTTACCGCAGCCCGACGGTCCAATGAACGCCGTTACCGTTTTCTCCGGAATGTCCAGATCTACGTTTTTAAGCGCATGGTACGTATCATAGTAAAGGTTTAATTTCTTAATCTGTATGATGGATTCCATATCTTATTCATGTCTCCTTTTTCACGATTAGATCTGCTTAAGCGTCTCTTAGATGTTCTTCGAATACTTGTTCCGGATCCACACGGCGATAATGTTCATGATGAACAGCATGATGAGCAACAGAATAATACCCGAAGCCGCCAGCTCGTGGAAAGCCTCACTTGGTCTTGATATCCAGTTAAAGATCTGGATCGGCATGACAGTAAACGAATCGAGCAGATTTTCCGGCAAGAAGGCCACGTACGTTAAGGCACCGATCATGATCAGCGGTGCGGTTTCGCCGATCGCACGAGACAAGGCCAGGATAACCCCGGTCATAATTCCTGGAATCGCTGAAGGCAGCACGGCGCTGGATACCGTTTGCCATTTCGTTGCGCCCAGCGCATAAGAAGCATCGCGCCGGTTCTTAGGCACGGCGCGAAGCGCCTCCTGGGCGGCAACGATAATAATCGGCAGCACCAGCAGCGTCATCGTTAATACCCCGGAGAGCAGACTGCGGCCTAGATTCATCCCACGTACGAAAATAGCGAGCCCCAGGATACCATATATAATAGAAGGAACCCCTGCAAGCGTACTGATATTCAGCTGAATCAGCCGAACCCAGCGGCTGCGGCCCGCATACTCTTCGAGAAAGATCGCTGCGCCAACGCCTAATATGAAGGACAGCGGAGCCATGAGCAGAAGCAAGTAAATCGTGCCGACAATCGGTGACTTCAGTCCTGCTTTATCCGCGATACGTGACGGATAGTTGGTGAACAGATCTGGCGATAGTCTGAAAATGCCATCCGTCACAATCGTAACAATCAAAGCCATCAAGGCAAGAATACCGATACTGGTACAAGCCAGGAATATAATGTGCAGCGTCTGGTCACTACGGCGTCTCCGGTTGATTCCTTTGCTATCTCCCAGATTCAATTGTTCCATCTAGTATTCCTCCCTGAAGCGGCGAGCGACCCACTGCGCCAATATATTAAGCAAGAAGGTGATGACAAACAAGGTCAGACCTACCGCAAAAATCGTGCCGTATTCAATCGTTCCGCGCGGAACATCACCCATACTTACCTGAACGATATAAGAAGTCATGGTCTGGATGCTTTCCAGCGGATTCAACGTCAGCTGCGGCGTAGCACCAGCAGCCACCGTTACGATCATCGTTTCGCCAATCGCGCGCGAGAATGCCAATACGAAGGACGACACGACCCCCGACAGAGCGGCAGGCAGCACAATTTTCAGTGCAACCTCAAATCGGGTAGCACCGAGCGCGTAGGCACCGTGACGAAGACTCTTAGGTACCGCGCGCATCGCGTCTTCACTTAAAGATGAAATCATCGGCAGGACCATGATCCCCACCACGATACCCGCGCTAAGCGCATTGAATATACCCATGTTGGGAAAAATCTTTTGAAGGAATGGCGTTACCGTTTCAAGCGCAAAATATCCATAAACAATCGTTGGTACACCAGCCAATACCTCAAGCACTGGCTTTACACCCCCCCGAACCCGGGCAGGAGCGTATTCATTGAGATAAATAGCGCATGCCAAGCCGATAGGCACTGCGAATAGGATCGCAATGCCTGTAATCAGCAATGTGCCGCCCAGCAGGGGCAGCACGCCGAATTCTTTTGGAGGGAGAATCGGACTCCATGTCGTTCCAGTCAGAAAGGACCATACCGGTACTTCCTTGAAGAAGATCACGGATTCCTGCAGAAGCGTATATACAATACCGATGGTAGTAAACACCGAAAGCAGGGCACACAAGCCGAGTAAGATTGGAATGATTTTGTCTGAGATGCGTGTTTTGCTTCGACGGAATGTCATGCTTTTTGTGTTTACCGCCACGGGTGAAGTTTTGTTCATTCTCCTCTTCCCTTTCTATGGGTTGCCCGGAGGATTCCCTCCGGGCATCTAGTCTTTAATTATTTTGCCAACTTGTCTTTTTCTGCTTTGTACTGTTCATCTTGAAGCGGTACGAATCCGACTTCGCCAGCAAGACTAGCGGCATTATCAAGGTAGAAGTTCATGAATGCACTCACTTCTGGTCGCTCAAGCTCTTTATCGTTAACATAGAGCAGCAGCGGACGGGACAATGGAGCATAACTGTTATCCTTGATCGTTTCCATGCTTGGAGCTACGGTAGCCGTACCGTTATCAATCGGAACCAGCTTCAACTTGTCTTGGTTCTCTTCATAGAAGGAGAATCCGAAGTATCCGATGGAGTTCTTGTCACCAGCTACCCCTTGAACGACTGCGTTTGTATCGGCACTGAACGTAATTTGGCTATCATTTCTGCTTGCTTGCGCTTCACCGTTAATCGCTTCTGTGAAGTAATCGAATGTTCCGTGGTCAGTACCTGGCGAGTAGATTTTAATTTCCTCTGCCGGCCATCCTTCACGAACGTCAGCCCATGTTTTTACGGTGCTGTTTGGCTCGTAAATTTTCTTGAGCTCATCAACGGTCAATTTATCTACGAATTCATTGCTTGGGTTAACAACGACGGACAGTCCGTCATAAGCTACCAGAACCTCATGATAGGTAATGCCATTGGCTTTTGCTTCCTCAGCTTCGCTGTCTTTAATCGGACGGGAAGCATTGGACACTGCGATCTCGCTGTTGTTAAAACGTTTGAAGCCAGCGCCTGTTCCGCCTGTTCCGATCGGAATGCGGACATCCGGGTTAGCTGCGCCGAACTCTTCAGCAACCGCTTCGGTTAATGGATGCAGTGTACTTGAACCATCAATTTCAATTGTTCCTGTCAAAGCTGTTGAGGTATTTTCCTCTGTTTGTTGTGCTGAACCATTCTCTTTATTTTCTCCTGAAGCACCGCCGGAAGTTCCTCCTCCGCATGCTGCCAAAAGTGTGCTCAGCATTAACACCAATACGAGAATACCTGCTGGTTTACGACCCCTTCTTCTAAACAAACGAATCCACTCCTTCAAAATGGTTGTTGTCTCTACTTACAATATTGATAATAATCCCGGAATGTAATAGCAGTTTCTGAGAAATGTAAACGCAGTGTAAAATATTTTAATAAAAGTAGGGTTATAGTTTCGATCTTTCTTCCATGATCGAAGCTTCACCGGTGTTCATTCCGGCAAGCTCATCCTTAACCCGCTCCACACGCTTCACGGTTTCCTCGGCCAGTTGATAAACCTGATTACCGGACTTCTGAACCTCTTGAACGGCGCTGTCCATTTCATTAAACATTTGGGCACCTTCCGTTACATACCCCTCGCAGGATTGGATTTCCTTCAGCGATGACACAGCGCCCTTGGCTGTATCTGCTGCCATCCTCTGGATTTGCTCCAGCAGCTGCGATATATCCCCTGACAGCTTGCGTGTTTGTTTTGCCAGCGATTGTACCTCTGCCGCAACCACTTGAAATCCTCGCCCATGCTCGCCGGCATGCGCGGCTTCAATCGAGGCATTCATTGCCAGCAGACTGCTTTGGTTCGCAAGCTCGGTAATCATGCCGGTTATAGAAAATATGCGGCTGGCATCGGCAGCGAGCTCGGAGGCCTGGCCTTCACGCTTCGTCATATCCTCCACAAGGCCAAGATACGAGGTTCGGACATGATCCAGTTTCGCCTTCCCGGTTTGAGACCACTCCTTCATCCGTATACATTCCGAGTTCGTTCTCGCTGCTGCCGTGCGGACGTCGGTTAAAGAGGATTGAATGTTCCGGGTATGCCGGTAGCTTTCCTGCAGGATCAGTTCCCGCTTCTCTTCCGCCTCCGCTTGGAGCCCGCTGGACAGACTCATCAGATCCCGGACCGTAAGCACGCCGAGCAGTAGTCCTGCATCCGTGATTAAGACACAATCGTAAAATTTCGAATCCGGGCGCTGCAAGGACAAATCCAGCAGTGTTCCCACCTTCTCGGATATATCCACACGCGTCGGTTGATGGTCCGCAAACTGGAAGGCTGGTTTGGAATAATACAGGTCAACGGCAAACCTGCCCATCATTCGCTGGTAAAACACATCCCGCATGATCAGTCCTGCTGGTGCATCTGCCTCATCGCAATAAATAACACACGGAATACGCGGATCCTTCGCAAAAACATTCAGCACATCGAGGCAGGATTCAGACTTTCCTATAACAGGGACCCTTCTTATGTATTGCCGATATAATGCGCCTGCTTCAGGCTCGTTTGCTACTTGTCCATCAAGTTCCGGCTCTACCTCCATCTTCATTCTCTCTGTCTGATTTGGTTTGGTTTGAAGCAGTGTCATGCGCCTTCACCCCTTCTTCATCTGGTCCTTTAGACGCATCTTACCGGACAAGTATTATGGGAATATACTCGAATGATTAAGGGAGCGTAAACTACGGAAGGATAATCGCGGGGATATGAGACATTAGACACGTCAGGATCTGACCAAAGACCCAAAAAAAAAGACTCCTCATCATTTCAAACGGAATGATGGGAGCCTTTTTTCGGATTTACTACAAGTTTATAACCAACCCCGCGAATGGAGTCAATGTGTACAGATTCAGGATCAAGCTCAAGCTTCTTGCGCAGGGAACTCACATGAACGTCCACGGTTCGCTGCCCGCCGATATAATCGAAGCCCCAGACCACGTTCATCAGATCATCCCTCGTTAACACAACGCCGGGTTTTTTGGCCAGGTAGAGCAGCACCTCAAATTCTTTCGGCCGGAGATTAATGCTCTGACCACCAAGCCGGACCTCGTATTTCTCAGGATAGATTTCCAGCTGTCCAAGCGAAATGACGTTCCCTTGATTGTCCGTCGTTTTTACTTCATCGGCGTGACCGGAAACCCGGCGCATGACGGCCGATACGCGGGCCAGCAGCTCAGATACACCAAATGGCTTGGTAATATAGTCATCCGCCCCCATCTTCAAACCTTGAACAACTTCCTCCTCGGCGTTCTTCGCGGTCAGAATGATGATCGGCGTGGTAATTCCGTTACTGCGAAGCTTCTCTAAAATCTGAAAGCCGTTCATGCCTGGCAGCATGACATCCAGCAGGATCAGATCATATTCATGATGCGACGCTTTCTCGTAACCTGCGGTACCGTGTTCCTCTACCTCGACTTGAAAACCTTCCTGCGTCAGATTGTAAGACAACAGCCGCGAAAGTGTCGGCTCATCTTCGATAACCAGCATGCGTTGCGTCAATGTTACCCCCGCCCTTATCTTGATAATTGGACTCCTTATGCAAGTATATCAACAGAATGTTAACGGAGTGTTAACTCCCTGTTTCCTGCGTTTCCTGCAATATCGGAAGCTCAATGATGAAGGAGCTGCCGATTCCCAGCTCGCTCTCCACCTTGATGGTTCCGTGATGAAGATCCACCAGATGCTTCACGATCGATAGTCCAAGCCCCGTTCCGCCTGATCCGCGCGAACGCGCTTTATCCACCCGATAGAATCGTTCAAATATGCGGGGAAGATCTTTCTTCGGAATGCCAATCCCGGAATCCTTAACAATGAATTCTACAATATCCTCGGCGTTCCCATTACTATGCTTTTCACGAGCTGTTAATTTTACTCGCCCGCCTTCTTGCGTGTAACTGATCGAATTCGAGAGCAGATTCATAAAAATCTGGCGGAGCTTGTCCTCGTCCCCCTCCATAAACAGCTCTTCCGGAATGTCGAGCTCCAGGCTGATCCGCTTCTTCTCCGCGACCGTGCGCATCATTTCGGATATCGTATCAAAGAACGCCGACAGATGAATCGGCGAGTAATCCATCTGAATCCGCTTGGATTCGATCTTGGACAGCTCCAGAATGTCACCGATTAGACGATTCAGCCGTTCGGACTCGTCATAGATAATCTGGAGGAAGGAACGCGATGTCTTCTCATCGGTAACCCCGCCGCCAAGCAGCGTTTCGGCAAACCCCTTAACCGCAGCAAGCGGAGTCTTCAGCTCGTGAGACACGTTGGCTACGAATTCGCTCCGCATGCGTTCAAGTCTGCGAATATCACTTACATCCTGCAGCAGAAACAGCATGCCTCGGTAGGACTCCTGCTCTTCCTCCTGCATCATCGCAACTCCATCCAGGCGGATGATCGATTCCACCGGATAATAAATGTTGCGCTCCTCATGGAAGCCTTCCTTGCTCTCCAGACCTTCCTCCATCAGTTTGGTCAATTCATAATGCTGCTTGAGCTCACGGTACGATTTGCCTGTTATCACTTCGGCATTAATGCCGAGCATTCGCTCGGCAGCCCGGTTCACGAGAATAATCTGACCTGCTCCGTTCACCATGACAATGCCGCCTGTCATATTGTTTAGAACGCTTTGCAGCAAATCTTCATTATCCCGTATCGTCCGCAGCTGGGTCTGTAGGCTGTCGGCCATTCCGTTAATGGCTTGCGCCAATTGACCGATCTCGTCCTTACGATGAATCTTCACCCTCGCATCATATTCAAGGCTCGATATCCGTCTGGCAACGCGCGTGATTTTCTCTAGCGGTGACGTCAAGCCTTTGGCGACACGATAACTCACCAGGGCAGCAATCAGGAACAGCACCAGCAGACCAATCCCCATGACGGTCCAGCCTTGCCTGACTCCCTGGTCCACTGCTTTCAGGCTAACCGACAACCTGACGAATCCGTCGAAATTCTCTCCGGCCTTGACCGGAAGAGCAACGTACAGCATGTCCTGCTCAAGCGTATCGCTCCGGCGAATGGTACTCCCGCGGCCTTCTTTTACCGCCTGAAGCATCTCTTCGCGATAAGCGTGGTTATCCATAGTTAACGGATCACTTTCCGAATCCCCGATAACCTTGCCATCCTTCAATATAAACGTCACTCTTGACTCGGACAGCTCCTCAAGCTGCATGGATCTGTTGGTATAATACGTGATAGCATCCGCGCTGTCCGCATCCGGAAACTCCATCATGGTCTGCAGAAGCCGAATCTCCCGGACCATATTGTCCTCCAGCAGCTGAACATGGGACTGCTTGAATACCGTCACCATAGCCAGTCCTGCCGCGAGCATAGATAACCCAATTAAAGTAAGCATAATCAGAGTCAAACGATTGCGATACTGCCTCATGGTCTCTCCTCTTTCTGCCGCGTGATCATTTTGGATAACTTACCGCCCGTGTGCGTCGTCGGTGGAATAAAGCATGAATGATAGTTGCCGCCGGCTGCTGGAACATAATGCCCAGCACCACCGGGATGGAAGCCTGGGGTGAGAAATAAGTTGTAGCCAGCACCATCCCGAGTGATATATTACGCATTCCGGACGCGTAAGTAAATGTAATTTGCATTTCCCGTGTCGGTCCCAGCATCGCATACGAGCCAAAATAACCAAGCAAATAACAGATCACAATCAGCGTGAAGACAACCGGGACGACCACCAGCATCTCCTCCTTCATGCCTGCTGCATGCGGAGCGATGGCTGCTGCGTTCAGCATAACCACGAGCATAAAAAACAGCTTCGATATCGGCTGGGCTACGGGAGCCGACCAGTCCTTAATCCGTCCTTTGGAACCTTCATACAGCATCACCCCGATCAGAGTGGGCAATACCACCATGGTCAGCAAATCGAGAATCAGCTCAGACGCATTCCATGTAATCAAAGCATCCCCGATAAACATATCCATCAAAGCCGGGACGACCAGCGGACTGAGTATGGTATCCAGCACGACCACCGCTAAGATGAACGGAACGCTGCCGCCGGAGCTTCCGACCCACATCACGGAGGATATCCCCAGCGGAATGATCGCGAATAGCAGCAAGCCAATCGTATAATCCGAGTGCGCACCAAACACAGCCGAGCCCAGTCCATAGGCAAGTACCGGTGCGGCCGCATGGGCGAGAAAGAGCGTCAACATAACGGCAAAGGGCCGTTTTAGAACCCCTTGCAGATGACGGATCCCACAGCCAAGCGCCATAACCAGTGTAATATAACCGAATAGATAAGGAATCCAGTGAACAAAGTCCAGCAACACATCCGAGAGCAGCCAGCCTAGCACCAGCGAGCCTGGAATCAAGAGAAAGGTGTACTTTTCAAACCAAGATGCAAAGGCTAGTCCAAAACTTCTCACCTGTTTCCTCCCATGACTGAATTGACGTATTTGACTTTCATCATAAACCGGAGTGTGCGAAAACCGCAACGAAAATTCGAAATAAGGGACCCCCACCCCTGCTCAACAAAAAAACATCGACCGGCACATAATGGCCAATCGATGCTTCTTCAGATGCTCTGGATTAGGAGAACACCGGCTCTTTAAACATGGCCAGCTTCTCTGCCGAATCCTTGCTCACATCGGCATGCAGGCTGTTTCCGTGTGAATCCATCGTGACGATGGCGGCAAAGCCATCAACCTCCAGATGCCACATCGCTTCCGGAATGCCAAACTCCATGAAATCCACGCCGTTTACTTTTTTAATGCATCTTGCGTAATACTGAGCGGCCCCGCCGATTGCATTCAAATACACGCCGCCATGCTCCTGCAGGGCTTGCAGCGTCTTCGAACCCATACCGCCTTTTCCGATGACCGCGCGAATGCCGAATTTTTTCAAAATATCACCCTGGTACGGTTCCTCGCGAATGCTGGTTGTCGGGCCTGCCGCCTTGACATGCCATCCATCTTCATCCTGCATCATAACCGGCCCGCAGTGATAAATCACGGACCCGTTCAGATCGATAGGAGCATCGTGATCCATCAGGTATTTATGAAGCGCATCCCGTCCGGTATGCATCTCGCCTCGGATAACCACCACATCCCCAACGCGCAGGGAACGAATTTGCTCCTCGCTGATCGGTGTCTGCAGCACCACTTCGCGGCCCTTGGAATCACTTGGACTTGAGTCTTCGGCTTGGGACACAGCCGTTTCGGAATTCGTTGCGTTCATCTTCACCTCGCTGCCCGCTTCATACAGCCAGTCCGTGATCTCGCCGGTTTCCGGCTCAATCAATACGCCCTGACGGCGGAATGCCCAGCAGTTATAAGCAACCGATACAAAAAAGCTTGCCGGCAAACGGTTCATCGCACCGATCTTGCAGCCGAGCAGCGTGACTTCTCCGCCAAAGCCCATCGTGCCGATCCCCAGCTTATTTGCATTTTCCAATATGTAATCTTCGAGCTTCGCCAAATCTTCGTTCGGGTTCACATCTTCCACATGACGGAACAGCTGATGCTTCGCAAGCTCATAACCGGTCGTCCGGTCGCCCCCGATGCCTACGCCGATAAATCCAGCGCTGCAGCCCTGGCCTTGAGCTTGATACACGGCATGCATGATGCATTTGCGGATCCCGTCCAGATCGCGGCCTGCTTTCCCCAATCCTTCAAGCTCTGCGGGAAGACTGTACTGGATGTTTTTGTTCTCGCAGCCGCCCCCTTTCAGGATGAGACGGACATCCACCTGATCCTGCTCCCATTGCTCGAAATGGATGACCGGCGTGCCAGGACCGAGATTATCCCCGCTGTTTGCGCCAGTCAATGAATCCACCGAGTTAGGACGTAGCTTGCCATCCTTCGTGGCGCGAATCACTGCAGAGTAAATCGCCTTCTTCATCTTGATTTGGTTCGCACCCACCGGTGTATGTACGATGAATGTTGGCATGCCGGTATCCTGGCAGATCGGCGATACTTCTTGCTCGGCCATCTCAATATTTTGAGCGATTGTTGCCAGTGCCAGCCCCGCTCGCGTTGCCGCATCCTCAGACGCTCGCCCGCGGTTGACTGCTCTTCGCGCATCTCCGGGCAAATTCGTGGAGGTTTCTACAATCAGTCGATACATACTCTCTTCAAATAATTTCATAACGTCGGTAAACTCCTCTCTCTCATAACCCAGGCATGATAGCAAAATAAGAATCATTACAAACTGCCAATATTGTTATCATATCATATCATTTCGCACATGAAAGGGTTTACTTCAAAAAATGAAAGAGTAGAGAAAATGTGTTGATACACTCGTTTAATCGACCATACCATTCTATGAATCTCACATATATTGGTTAAGGAAAGGAGGTGATAGCTATGAAGAAAGCCTCAATCTCCCAAGTTGTCTTTCCAAGACTTGCCCTGTTTAGAAACGAGTTTTACAGAGGACGGCGATTTGTGGTACGTGGAAACGTGGGTATCCGCAATCTCGAGAGAGCTTTCGGTGACATTGAAAGCTTGAGATTCTTCTCCACCAACCCCAATGCAACCCTGGTCCTGTTCTCGGAAACGAATTTCAGGGGCAGATTCAGAGTATTCCGGGGCAACACCAACATCGCCGATCTTGATGATATTATTCGTGGCGAAGAGCCGGAATCCATTATCAGCTCCAACCGTCGTTTGACGCTGGCTCAAATCCGGGCGATCCGTGATACCGGTACGCTTCCAAACGGTTTTAGAACCATCTGATTCTCCGTAAGCTCCGTAATCTCTCCTAATTCATCCATGATAAAATAGCGGACATCCGGGCTGGAGCCCCGGATGTCCGCTCTATTTTATTCATTGAGTATGTCTTCACAACGTAAGTGAAACAAACACCTTAACCGTTAATGACTTCGCCGCCATTTACGTGAATGACTTGACCGCTCACGTAGGAGGAGTCCGTCGAGGCCAGATATACATAGGCAGGAGCTAGCTCTTCCGGTTGACCCGGACGTTTCATCGGCTGGGTCGCCCCAAACTCGGCTACCTGATCCGGCGGGAACGTCGAAGGAATCAGCGGCGTCCAGATCGGTCCCGGCGCAACGGCATTCACCCGGATCCCTTGCCCGACCACGTTCATCGATAACGAGCGTGTAAAGGCAACGATGGCCCCCTTGGTTGATGCGTAATCCAGCAGCTGCGGACTTCCCCGGTAAGCTGTGATGGAGGTTGTATTAATAATCGAGCTTCCTTTCGACAGATGCGGCATTGCCGCCTGCGTCAGATAGAACATACCGAAAATATTCGTACGGAACGTCCGCTCCAATTGTTCTTTGGTAATATCCTCAATCTTCTTCTGCGGATGCTGTTCGGCTGCATTGTTAACGAGAATATCGAGCTTTCCGAGCTTCTCCACGGTTTCGGTAACCGCATCGCGGCAAAACGCATCGTCGCCGACGTCACCGGCGATCAGCAAGCATTTACGGCCTTCCTGCTCCACCTGACGCTTGGTCTCTTCCGCATCCTTATGCTCATTCAGGTACACAATAGATACGTCCGCACCTTCCTTGGCATAGTGGACCGCTACCGCACGGCCAATACCGCTGTCACCTCCGGTAATCAGCGCAACCTTTCCCTTCAACTTACCGGCTGCTTTGTAAGCACTGCTCTCAAACTCCGGCTTTGGACTCATCTCCGATTCCGTTCCGGGTCTGTGATCCTGATGCTGGGGCGGCAAGGTTTGTTTCTGTTGATCTTGTGGCATATGAACATTTCTCCTTTCGGGTCAGTATCTCAAACTACCACTCATAGGATGCGTACGACACGCCTCTTTATACTCATAAAAAGCCCTTCGCTATTGTTTTTACCCAGATTGAATGGGATCAAACGTAATTGAAGCCCATTGCGCCCAACAAAATAACCCCACATCGTGGGGCATTGCTCCGAAGTCCATTCAGATCCTTTGCGGGGGGGACGCCGGTAATTTATATGAATTCTAATATCAAAAAAAGCCGCCCAATAAACGGACGGCTTCTCTTTCGTATGTAGCTGTTCTTAGATGATATGGTTGAATACCATGAAGAAGATCATAACCAGGAGCAGCAAGGAGAGGAGTGCGCTAAGCGTACCCAACTTGCTTGTTTCTTCCTTCACTTCACGCTTCTCGCGGATTCCTGCAAGCGCATTCTTCAATGGCTTGCTCATGATGCCTCCAATAGCAAACATCGCCAGCAGCAATACCGTTACAATGATCATCCAAGGAACCGAATACTCGCCTTGGGACATCATGTATCCGCCAGTCAACAACTGAATAACCAAGCCGTACTGAGCAAACCGGTTCGCTACACGAATCGTATTAACGGCTCCTTCTTGTGCGCCGAGGGACAGTTTCTGAATACCGCCAACAACAAACGGCAGAATCAAGTAAAATCCTAGCGCCGCCGTACCGACCATATGCAGAAAAAATGTCACGTTCCACATAAACAATTCCTCCAAAGTCGTTAGTGTGATTTTTGTTACATCAAGTTCATCGTCTCTTATTATACTGGAGAGATCCTCCAAAGAAAAGCAATCCCGCCCCGAATCACGGGACGGGATTGCATTATTAGACGATTTTGTGAACCCTGATTCAATTACAGGGTCACGACCGCGGTTACATTACGTACGGATTCCGCAGACTTATCGAGCGCAGCTTTCTCTTCGGCCGTCAGCTCAAGCTCGAAAATTCGCTCGATGCCGTCTCCGCCGAGAATTGCCGGTACGCCCATGAACAGATTGTCATAGCCGTACTCGCCCTCCAGCAGAGCAATAATCGGAATGATCCGTTTCTTGTCCTTCAGAATCGCTTCCGTCATTTGTACCAGGGATGCAGCCGGCGCATAGTATGCACTACCGTTACCCAGCAGGTTCACAATTTCGCCGCCGCCAACCCGGGTACGCTGCACAATGGCTTCAATGCGCTCAGCCGGAATCAGCGTGTCGATCGGAATGCCGCCAACACTGGAGTAGCGAACGAGCGGAACCATGTCATCACCATGGCCGCCAAGTACGAATCCGCGGACATCCTCAACCGATACGTTCAGCTCTTGCGCGATGAAAGTGCAATAGCGAGCCGTATCCAGTACGCCAGATTGGCCGATTACGCGGTTCTTGGGAAATCCGAGCGTGTTATATGCCACATAAGTCATGGCATCGACCGGGTTGCTCAAGATGATCACCGTGGCGTTCGGTGCGTGACTCTTCACGTTCTCACATACGGATTTCACGATCCCTGCATTGGTATTAACGAGGTCATCGCGGCTCATGCCCGGCTTGCGGGCTACACCTGCTGTAATGATTACGATATCGGAATTAGCTGCATCCTCATAGTTGGAAGTACCGACTATGTTGCTGTCAAATCCTTGAACGGGACTTGCTTCGAGCATATCCAGCGCTTTACCTTTCGTTGGGTTCTCGAGCTGCGGGATATCCAGCAGCACCACATCACCCAATTCTTTTTGAGCAAGCATCAGGGCGGTAGTCGCACCTGTAAAGCCAGCACCTACTACCGTAATCTTTTTACGAGTAATTGCCACGATGAATCTCCTCCTTACAGGTTTTTAATAATTTCGTCTGCGAACTGGGAGCATTTCACTTCGGTAGCGCCTTCCATCAGGCGGGCGAAGTCATACGTCACGGTTTTGTTGTTGATCGATGTTTCCATACCTTTGTAGATAAGGTCAGCCGCTTCCTGCCATCCGAGGTGCTCAAGCAGCATTACGCCGGAGAGGATAACGGAACCAGGGTTTACTACGTCTTTGTCTGCATATTTCGGAGCTGTACCATGAGTCGCTTCGAAAATCGCATGTCCAGTTACATAGTTGATGTTAGCCCCTGGAGCGATACCGATACCGCCAACTTGTGCAGCCAGCGCGTCAGACAGGTAGTCACCGTTCAGGTTCAATGTCGCAATGACATCAAAGTCGGTTGGACGAGTCAGAACTTGCTGCAGCGCGATGTCAGCAATCGCATCTTTAACGATGATTTTGCCAGCTTCTTCAGCCGCTTTTTGAGCAGCATTAGCTGCATCTACGCCGTCTTTATCCTTGATGATATCGTATTGAGCCCAAGTGAACACTTTATCGCCGAATTCAGCTTCAGCCACTTCGTAACCCCAGTTTTTGAAGGCGCCTTCTGTAAATTTCATGATATTGCCTTTGTGAACCAATGTCACCGATTTGCGGCCATGCTTGATTGCGTATTCAACCGCTGCACGTACAAGACGCTTGGAACCTTCGGAGGATACAGGCTTGATGCCGATACCGGACGTTTCCGGGAAGCGGATTTTGTTGGCTCCCATTTCGTCTTGAAGGAACTTGATCACTTTCTTCACTTCTTCGGAGCCTTCTTTATACTCAATACCTGCGTAGATGTCTTCCGTGTTCTCACGGAAAATAACCATGTCAACCAGCTCAGGGCGTTTTACCGGAGATGGTACGCCGTCGAAGTAACGAACAGGGCGCAGGCAAGTGTACAGGTCCAGCTCTTGGCGAAGGGCAACGTTCAAGGAACGGATACCGCCGCCGATTGGCGTTGTAAGAGGTCCTTTAATCGCAACGATATACTCGCGAATCGCTTCAAGCGTATCGTTCGGGAGCCATTCACCGTATGTATTGTATGCCTTCTCACCGGCAAATACTTCATACCAGGCAATTTTCTTGGAACCGTTGTATGCTTTTTCTACTGCTGCATCAAGAACGCGCTTGGAAGCTTTCCAAATGTCACGGCCAGTACCGTCACCTTCAATAAAAGGAATGACAGGGTTGTTAGGCACCTGCAGAGTTCCGTTATCAATCGTAATTTTCTCGCCTTCAGTTGGTAGTGCGAATTTTTCCAATTTCATGAGTATGAGTTCCTCCTTCGAATATGGTTCTTGTCTCTAACTATTCCAAAAATTCCACCAGAATAGGCACAGAGAAACCCGCCACCCGCGATTCACTCACGTTTGAGCGGTTCTCTAGCCTATTGTACATGATTGCCAGCCACTTAGCGAAGTTCTATCGGCACATATTTTTGGTCGGTCATACCTGTATACTCTGCGCGCGGGCGGATGATACGGTTGCCTTCATACTGCTCAAGAATGTGCGCAGTCCATCCGGATACACGGCTGATGGCAAAAATCGGCGTGAACAATTCCTGCTCAATCCCGAGCTGCGTATAGACCGATGCGGAATAGAAATCAACGTTCGGCTTCAGCCCTTTTTGGTTGGTAACCGTTTCGTCGATCAGTACCGACATGTCGTACAACGTGGTGTCGCCTTTCATTTCACCAAGCTCACGCGACATTTTTTGCAGATGCTTCGCGCGCGGGTCCCCGTTTTTGTATACGCGGTGTCCAAAGCCCATAATTTTTTCACGGTTGTCCAGCTTCTCCTGAATGTAAGCCTGAGCCCGATCAATCGAACCGACTTCGTTCAGCATCTTCATGACGGCTTCATTCGCGCCGCCGTGCAGAGGACCTTTCAGCGCGCCAATGGCGGAAGTAACGCCGGAATATATGTCAGACAGCGTGGCTACGGTTACACGGGCAGCAAACGTGGATGCGTTAAGCTCGTGATCCGCATGCAATACCAGTGCCTGGTCCAGAGCCTTGATCGAAGTCTGATCAGGGTCTTCGCCTCTGAGCATATACAAGAAATTCTCCGAGATGGAGACGCCGGCTTTCGGAGCCACCGGCTCTTTACCCTGACGAACACGGGCGATGGCAGCAATGATCGTCGGAAGCTGAGCTTGAAGTTTAACCGCTTTCTTTTCGTTCGCTTCACGGCTCATATCGTCGCCTTCGGCGTCATACAGAGCAAGCGCGGATACAGCCGAGCGAAGCGCAGCCATCGTATTGGTATCCTTCGGATACAATTTGATCTGCTGGATAAGCTCATCCGGAATGGCAGCATAGTCGCTCAAATCTTGTTGAAGGGCCTTAAGCTCTTCGGCATTCGGAAGTTTTCCGAACCAGAGCAGATAGGCTACCTCTTCAAAACTTGCATGTTCTGCGAGATCGTCAATATCATATCCACGATAAGTCAGAACGCCATCGACGATCGAACTAATCGCGGAGGTGGTAGCTACAATGCCTTCCAAACCCTTGGTAGCTGTCATGCAACATCTCTCCTTTATGATCGGGATAAACTGAACTATTTTGACATTCATGAAAACATTTTCATGAAGTCGGATAAAAAAGAAAAACGCGAAAAAAATTGCTATGGTCCTAGTCATAAACCTTCTCATATCATACTGGATTTTGTCTGATATGTGAACAAGAGCAGCGACATTCGCCGCATCAAATTGTTTTATCGACACCATAAACATTTTTTTGAAATCACTTACAATTCCATTATACCTGTGATAATTCTCATTGTCGAATCATGAAGACAAGCGTTTTCCAACTCTTTATCCTTATATTGAAACTCCTTGCATACGTATAGGAATGAGCGATTCTGCTCGTCCCTGAAGTGCTGCAAAGGAGTGTGATTGTTTGGAACGATTGATGCTCAAGCGTTTTGGCCGGGGAGTGTGGGTGCTGTCTTCCATCTTCGTGATTGCCTATTTGATATATGTACTGCTGCCGCTGCTTTATCCCTTCCTTCTGGCCTGGATCATCGCCTATGCCATGAATCCTTGCGTCCACCTGCTTCAGCGGAGTTTGAAGCTGCCGCGGTGGCTCGCCGTCACGTTGTCACTGCTGCTGTATTTCGGAGCGGCTCTGCTGATTCTTACTGCGGCTGTTACCAGACTGGTCAAGGAACTGATTATTCTGTCCCAGTCCTTCAATCTCCATATTGATACCTGGATGGAATGGCTGACGGCCTGGATGCAGAATGATAGCTTCCAGAATATCATCAATGAGATTAGCCGGTTCTATCAGAACAACCCGAATTATCACGATACCATCAATCAAAATATTACCCGCACGACACAAACGATTGGCACGGCTGTGACCGATTTAGTTACTAGTATTTTTAACGGAATTTTGCAAATTATTTATTACCTGCCGAACTTAGGCACGATTCTGATTGTTGTTTTACTGTCAACATTCTTTCTCAGCAACAGCTGGGAGCGCCATAATCGCGCGCTTACCCGCATCCTGCCCGACGTCATTCGCAAACCCATGATCTATATCTTCTCGGACCTAAAAAAAGCGTTGTTCGGATTCGCGAGGGCCCAACTGATCCTCATCTCCATCACGGCCCTCATCGTCATCATCACGCTTTATGCGCTCGGGGTCGATTCCGCCTTCTCCATCGGACTTCTGATCGGCTTGGTGGATCTTCTCCCATACCTCGGCGTCGGCATCGTCCTGATCCCCTGGTCGCTGTATGCCTTTATGTCGGGCGACCTGACCCTCGGCATCGGACTGACCGTCCTGTACAGCATCATCCTGATCGTCAGGCAGATCATGGAGCCCAAGGTGCTTGCCAGCAGTGTGGGACTGGACCCGCTCGCCGCCCTGCTGGGCATGTTCGTTGGGCTCAAGCTGTTTGGCATTCTGGGACTGATTGTAGGTCCTGTGTCGCTTGTCATCCTGGATGCATTTCACCGGGCCCATGTATTCAAGGACCTAAGGAATTATATTATCGGAGGCAGGTTCAGGTAGCCGTCGGACGAACAGGTTTGACTCATGATGGGGCAATAGTGATCCGATTATCGCAGGACTGAATAGAAGTACTTCATGGTACTCCCTGATACTCTCTCTTACTCCGTGCATAAATAGACCGGCCCACGAAGGGGCCGGTCTTATGGGTGATCCTGTTTGTATTACCTGCGAAAGATCGTAATCTTGCCGTTTTTCATATTTTTCTTCATCCATTTCAACAGCAAAATCCGATACAGCGGGCGGGTCAACGGAAATATCAGCGTAAATCCGATAATGTCAGTTACAAAGCCCGGCAGAATAAGTAGTACTCCACCCGCAAATATACATAGGCCATCAGCCATGGAAGCACCCGGAACCATGCCTGAGTTCATTCTCTGCTTGGCATCTTCCATCGCTTTGCGACCTTCGAACCTCATCATGGCCACGCCAACCGCAGAGGTCAGCAGTGTCAATAGCAAGGTATTCATGCCACCCACGCGATCCGCAACAAACTGGAAGCCGAATATTTCAATAGCAGGCACGAAGATAATCGCTGCCAGCAACCATTTGAACATGAAGCTACTCCTTCCTCCCCCAAAGGGTGTCCCTCAATGCATCATACAGCTTTGGGGAGCATTTATCCAGTCGGGCCGGCTTCCACTCTCGATTCAGCCATACATGTCGGGTCGCACCTGCCGTTAACAAGGTACCGGGAAGCCTGGATTCGGGAGACAAATCCATCGTCCCCAAATCTGCCTGCTCCTGTTCGCTCAGCAAACGGACCTCATATTCATAGTGTATTCGAAGCGGGGAGAAAGCAGTCATTCTGGTAAATACCGTTACGAGATCATCATACCGCGCAGGGTGGCGATACTTGATATCAAGATCAACCACCGGGAGCAGGACGCCTTCTTCTTCCATTCCGCGATACGTAAATCCCATTTCACGGATCATTTGGGTGCGCCCGATCTCGAACCAGTTTAAATAGTTAGCATGGTATACGACACCCATTTGATCGCTTTCCTGATAACGCACCCGAAATGACGTCCAGAACCAGCGGCTTAGTGTCGGTACGGATGGCTTAGGCATCAACATCACCCCCTTATCTATGCAAAAAGCAATGGTCGACAGAATCATCGTCCATTGCTCATATGCTGCTATATTCAGAATCCAACGGATTCTTGACTGTTGTATTACTTCTGTTGTGGAATTTGATCCACTTTCAGCAGGTTGGTCGAACCGGAACGGCCCAGCGGCACGCCTGCTGTAATCACAACAAGATCGCCTTCTTTAACGAGTCCGGACTTCACGCCGCCTTGCAGCGCGTAATCAAACATCTCGTCCGTAGAAGAAGCCTGTTCGCCTTTAACCGGCGTTACGCCCCAAGTCAGTGCCAAACGTCTCATCGTTCTGTCTTGAGTCGTGACAGCGACGATAGGAGCCTCTGGACGGTATTTGGATACCATACGAGCCGTTTGACCAGATTCCGTGGACGATATGATTGCTTTGGCATTCAGGTCGAGTGCCGAGATCGCAACGGATTGGCTGATTGCTTCGGTAACGCTGGTATCTTGAGCAATACGCTGTTTCAAGAACATTTCACGATAGTTCAGTGCGGATTCCGCTTTCTCTGCGATACGGGACATGGTCAACACGGATTCTACAGGATATTTACCTGCAGCCGTTTCGCCGGACAGCATGATGGCATCGGTACCGTCAAAAATCGCATTGGCAACGTCACTTGCTTCTGCACGGGTAGGACGTGGGTTGCGCTGCATGGAATCCAGCATTTGCGTAGCCGTAATGACCGGTTTGCCAGCCAGGTTACATTTTTCGATCATGCGTTTTTGCACCAATGGAACTTCCTCAGCCGGAATTTCAACGCCGAGGTCGCCGCGGGCTACCATCAAGCCATCGGATACTTCGAGGATTTCATCCAGGTTGTCAACGCCCTGCTGGTTCTCGATTTTGGAGATGATTTGGATGTGCTCGCCATTATGCTTCTTCAGCAATTCGCGAATTTCAAGCACGTCACTTGCTTTACGAACGAAGGAAGCGGCAACAAAATCGATGCCCTGTTCGATCCCGAAAACGATATCGTTGGCGTCTTTTTCCGTAATCCCTGGGAGCGAAATCGCGACTCCCGGTACGTTTACACCTTTTTTGCTCTTAATGGTTCCGCCATTGACGATGCGGCATCTGATTTCGGAGCCTTGAATCTCCACCACAGTCAGACCGATCAAACCGTCATCGATCAAGATCGTGGATCCGACTTGAACATCTTGCGGCAACTCTTTATAAGTAATGGACAAACGATTCTTATCACCAAGGATTTCCTCGGTAGTAAGGGTGATATATTCATCTTGTACAAGCTCAATCGGTTCCACTTCAAGTTTACCTGTACGGATTTCCGGTCCTTTGGTGTCAAGCAGGATCGCTACCGTTTTGTTCAACTCTTCGCAAGCTTGGCGGATGTTCTTGATCCGGTTGCCATGCTCCTCGAAGTCGCCGTGAGAGAAGTTCAGACGAGCCACGTTCATGCCGGCCATAATGAGCTTCTTGGTGTTTTCCAACGATTCACTGGAAGGACCGATGGTACATACAATTTTTGTTTTGCGCATTTGGGTTTCCTCCGTTTATTAAAGGGTTCTCTATATCTCTTTTTCCAACAACTAAATCTACTACAAAAAGTCTAATTTGTATAGGAACTTTGTCATATCGTCACATACTCATCAGATTTTCACAGAATCGTCTTCCTGTTCCGCCTTCGCAAAATCGAATTCGCCAATCTTGCGGAACTTGCGGTACCGGTCTTCCTTCAGCTCGCAGGCATCCATGACGGATAGCTCTTTCAGCTGGCTGATCAGTGCGCTTTGAATGGCGGCAGCCGTCTCTTCATAGTTGCGGTGCGCACCGCCCTTAGGCTCCGGTATAATTTCCTCAATGACTTCCATTTCAAGCAGGTCCTTAGCGGTGATCTTCATGGCTTCCGCAGCCTGGTCCGCTTTGGATGCATCCTTCCACAGAATGGATGCCGCGCCGTTCGGTGAAATGGCGGAATAAATGGCATGCTCAAGCATCAACACACGATTGCCTACAGCCATCGCAAGAGCACCGCCGCTCCCACCTTCGCCGATGACCACACAAACAATAGGCACCCCAAGGGACGACATTTCCCGTAGATTACGGGCAATCGCCTCGGACTGACCTCTTTCTTCTGCTGTATTACCCGGATATGCGCCTTTTGTATCAATAAACGTGATAATGGGACGCTTGAACTTGTTCGCCTGATGCATAAGTCGCAGGGCTTTACGGAAGCCTTCCGGATGCGGACTTCCGAAGAAACGTGCGATATTATCCTTCGTATCCTTACCGCGCTGCTGGCCGACCACCGTGACCGGAACACCGTCCAGTTTGGCCAAGCCGCCGACAATGGCAAGATCGTCCCCGTAGAGACGATCTCCATGCAGCTCAATAAAATCCGTAAAGATCAACTGGATCAAATCAAGCGACGTCGGTCGCTGCTGATGACGGGCCAGATGCATTTTCTGGGAAGGCGAAATCGAAGAATAAATTTCTTCCTCCAAACGACTATATCGTTCTTCCAGGCGGGCGATTTCATCCGTGAAATCGATCCCTTTTTCCTGTCCGAATTGTTTCAGCTCATCAATCTTCTTGCGCATTTCGGCAAGTGGCATTTCAAAAGGCAGTTCGCCTGACATCAGAATCCCCCTTTCACGGTATGCATCTCCAGCAGCTTACCAAGCATGGAACGCATATCTTTCCGATGAATAACCATGTCAAGCTGACCATGCGCCAAGTTGAACTCCGCTGTCTGGAAATCATCCGGCAGCTTCTGGCGAATGGTCTGTTCAATAACGATACGGCCGGCAAAACCGAATACGGCTCCAGGCTCGGCAATATTGATATCACCAAGCGTCGCAAAGCTGGCGGATACACCGCCGGTCGTCGGATCCGTTATCACTGAAATATAGAGCCCACCGAGTTCGTTAAACCTGGACAGGGCTGCGCTTGTTTTGGCCATCTGCATCAAACTGAGAATACTCTCCTGCATCCGGGCACCGCCGGAGGTGGAGAAAATAATAAGCGGTAAACGCTTGTCCGTCGCAAACTCGATCGCTCGGGTGATTTTTTCCCCGACGACGGAGCCCATGCTTCCCGTGAAGAAATCAAAACTCATCACGGCTACCACAACAGGCTGGCCGAGAATCGAGCCTTGACCGGTAATAACCGCATCATGAAGACCGGATTTCATCTTCTGCTGCTCGAGCTTGGCCGCATATCCCGGAAATTTGAGCGGATCCACCGAGATCATATCCGCGTCAAACTCTTCAAAGCCTGTCTCATCCAGCGTCATGGCAATCCGTTCTACTGCGTTCAGGCGCATATGATGTCCGCATTCCTGACACACCTTCAGATTCTTCTCAAGCTCTTTGCTGTATTGAATGGTGCCGCACTTAGCACACTTATTCATCAGACCTTCCGGAATTTCCCGTTTCGGGCGTTCGCCTTCCTGAGGCTGCCCTGCTGTCCCAAGTCGTTCCGATGGGATCGTTGCGTATTTCCTTTTTTTCTGAAACAAGTCTTTAAACACAACTACACCTCTCCAGCCGTAAATTTGAATGGCCGCCGCAATAGCACATCGCCGATCCGTACGCTAAGCTTCGCTATGTAACCCAGATGAAACTAGGGGTGCAATATCGAATTCAACACTTCCTGTACTTCCTCAAGCTCTCCGGAGGGTACCAAAATCTCAAACTGCTGTTTGGAAAGATTCACAGGACGGCTTTGAACCAAAAAACCTTCTTCCGTTAGCCTGGTCTTGATCATTTCCGCCACCTTTGCAGTTGGCGCAATATAGATTACCGTCCACATGCCTTTCAGATCCCCCTAATCTCGTCCCACAGGCATATCCTGAGCCGATATAATGGATAATGATAACATACTTCAGTTTTTACCTCAACAAAGAGAGCAGGGGGGCTGAAAGCCAAATCTTACCCTTATGCAGCGATTCGACACCGCTCGCGCAAATCAGTCAGAACCTGCGGTATAATGGGCCGCATCGGGATTGTTATGCGCGATGCGCGAGGAAGCGGCAGCGGCGATGCCTGCAACGAGATCATCCAGAAACACATGAATCCCGTCCGACTTTTCATTTAATATCTCAATCACACCTATTTTTTCTTTGTCCAGGTAGCCGAAACTGGTCAGCCCGATCATGCCATATATGCTCGTGACACCAAGCGCCATGGTCTCATCCACTCCGTAGAGCGGTTCGTCTTGCTCCATAATCGATTGCAGCGGCTCCGGCAGCAGTTTCTTCTCCGCCAGCTCATCCAGCGCAATGCCCGTATACAGCGTATACTGGACTTCGCGCTTGCCGAGAACGGCCCGGACGCTTTCTTCACACTGCTCGATGGTTAACTTCGGATGATAACGCTGCTGCAGCTTCAACACAATATCCGCGATGGAGCTTACGCTGACTCCTCTGCGGCTGAGCATGCTTTCTGCCAAGTCCATTGACATCACAAATCCCCCCCGCGTCTTTGGCCGCGCTCTTTCAATCCGGTTCTATCACGAAGAGCCTTCTTCATGCGAATACTCGGCCAACATTACCTGTAGTGTCCTAATTGTATGCGGGAGGGATGGGAAACGTTCTTAAATTTTCATGTCACTTCACTTTAACGGTGTCCTTGCCCAGCATGCTCTCCATTTCGGCAAAAAGCTCTGTCGAAGGCTTAATCCGATAGGCATCGCTAAGCGCAAGCACCTTCTGGCTTCGCTCATAAAACAGCACCGTTGGCACATGCCCCGGATGCTGCTGCAGGAGCTCTTTCAGCTTCACCAGCAGCTCCGATTGCTCCGCATCGGCCGTTATTTTCACAAACACGCGCTGCTCAGCCTTATGATTCGATACGACGGTACGAGATTCCTTCTCGGGCGATAAGCTGCTGCCCGATGCTTCATTTCGGATTGAGGCCGAATCATCGCCACTACGGGCAGCAAGCGGCTCCGGGGTCGGGACGGCCGATGGATTACCGGCCGAAACCGGCGGCATGCCGACTGCACCCGATTTTACGCCCCGGCCGTTATTCTCTCCGCCGGATCTTCCTCCGCCTGCTGTTCCCCGAACCTTGCTCCGGTGAACCAGTTGGCTCAAGGTTTGCTCCTCAAGCGGAGCGATTTCTTCGGCCAGCAGCTTGAAGCCTTCGTCCTGCAGCTGGACCTTCGCCCGGATCGCGAGCAGCGCGCCTTTTTCTATCAGATGCGCGCTTCGCTTCCACACTTCGGGAAAGAGAACGACCTCGCAGCGCTCGATTTGATCCTCGCACTCCATGAAGGCCATCGCCTTCCCCTGTTTCGTCGTAATGGTCTTTAGTGTAACCACCATCCCGGCAACCGTAGCCATCGACTCATCTTCCGCTTCATGCAGATCCATTAACCGATCAGCTCCGGATTCCGTCAGCGTATCTTCGAATCCGTCCAGCGGATGACCGGACAAATACATGCCCAGCAGCTCACGTTCGAATTCGAGCTGCTGACTTGCGGTATATGGCGGGATGTCCGGATATTCAATGTCCCAATTCGTCGTTTCCACGAAATCGAAGAGCTGAATCTGGAGATCATCCCGTTCCTTTCTCCACTTCACGGCCGCTTCAACCGTTTCGTCCAGCATGGCGACCAACTGGGAGCGGTGACCCTGCAAGGAATCGAAGGCCCCCGCCTGAATAAGCGACTCGATCACGCGCTTGTTGCATACGCGGAGGTCCACCCGGCGGCAAAAATCGAGCAGGCTTTCAAACGGCTTTTCGCGCCTGATCTCGACGATATTCTCCACCGCTTGCGTGCCAACGTTCTTAATCGCGGCAAGCCCGAATCGGATTCCGCCTCCGGCCGGACGACCGGCTTCATCATCGCCACCCTCCGCAGCAGGGCCGCTCATGACCGGCGTGAAATACGTTCCGCTTTCGTTGACGTCCGGCGGCATTACCTCGATGTCGAGCCGCCGTGCCTCCAGCACGTATTCGGCTACCTTCCGGTGGCTGCCCATAACCGCAGTCAGCATGGAAGCTATGAACGGAACCGGATAGTGCGCCTTAAGATAAGCCGTCTGGAAGGCCAGCACGCCGTAAGCGGCGGCATGCGCACGGGGATATCCGTAATTCGCGAACCGGACGATCATATCGTACACACGGTTGGCCTCATCCTCGCTATAGCCGAGCTTGAGACTGCCCGACACGAAATGGCTCCGCTCCCGGTCCAGCACTTCGCGCTTCTTCTTCGAAACCGCTCTTCGCAGCAAATCGGCTTCCCCGAGCGAGAAGCCGGCCATCGTCGAAGCGATCTGCATGATCTGCTCCTGATAGACGATAATGCCGTACGTATCGCCTAATATCGGGATCAGGTCCGAATGGGGATACTCCGGCTCTATCCGGCCGTGCTTGGCTTGGATGAACTTCGGAATAAACTCCATGGGACCCGGGCGGTACAAGGCATTGACGGATACGATATCCTCAAATACCGAAGGCTTCAGATCCTTCAGCACCCGCCGGATGCCCGCGGATTCGAACTGAAATACGCCCGTGGTATCGCCTCGCCCCAGCATCTCATACGTCAGATGATCGTCATCCGGCACTTGTTCGAAATCAAGTGTTCTCCCTGTCAATTCTTGAATCCATCGCAGCGTACGCTCAATGATGGACAACGTCCGCAGACCCAAAAAATCCATCTTGAGCAGCCCCACGCTCTCCAGATTCTCCATGGAATACTGCGTCAGCGCGGTCTTCTCGCTGCCTTCCTGCAGCGGCACCGCATCCGTCAGCGGATCGCGGGAAATGACAATGCCCGCCGCATGCGTCGAAGCATGACGGGGCATGCCCTCGACCTTCATCGCCATATCGATCAGCTCGCGCACCTTCGGCTTCGTCTCGTACTGCTCCTTCAGCTGCGGGCTTTGCTCCATCGCTCCTGCGATGCTGATGCCCAGATGGTTAGGGATCAGCTTGGCCGCCTTGTCCACATCCCCGAACGGCACATTCAGCGCACGTCCGACATCACGGACGGCCGCCCTTGCCGCCATCGTACCGAACGTAATGATCTGGGCGACATGTTCTTTCCCGTATTTATCCACCACATAATCAATGACTTCTTCCCGGCGCTCGTCACTGAAGTCGATATCAATATCCGGCATCGTAATCCGTTCCGGGTTCAGGAAGCGTTCAAACAACAATTTATATTTCATCGGATCCACATTTGTAATGTGAAGCGTGTAAGCTACCAAGCTGCCCGCCGATGAACCCCTGCCCGGCCCAACCGCGATGCCTTGCCTGTGGGCGTAGGCGATAAAATCCCATACGATCAGGAAATAATCGCTGAAGCCCATGCTCTCAATGACACCGAGCTCATAGTTCAGTCGCTGCTCCAGCTCGCTGCGCAGCGCTTCATCCTGCCACCGCTCCGTATTCCCATAACGTTCTTTCAGCCCGTTCAAGCAGAGATCCCGCAAGTATTCGGCTGCATTTTCCCCTTCGGGAAGAGAGCTGTATTCCGGCAAAATGGACTTGCCGAACTCCAGCTCCAGGTTACATTGGTCCGCAATCTTAGCCGTATTCAATATAGCTTCAGGCACATGGGGGTACAGACGCTCCATTTCGCTGCCGCTCTTCAAATAGAGCTGGTTCGTCTGGATTTGCAGCCTGTCTTCATCTTCCACCGTTTTGCCCGTGCCGATGCAGATCAGGACGTCCTGAACTTCAGCATCGCTCTCAGCCAGGTAATGCACATCATTGGTAGCGACCAGCGGAATGCCGGTCTCGCGGCTCAGCTGAATCAGCTGGGGATTCACGCGCTTCTGCTCCGGAATTCCGTGATCCTGCAGCTCCAAGTAGTAGTCTTCTCCAAAAATCGCCTGGTAACGAAGCGCAGCGGCTTTCGCTTCCGCCTCACGTCCATGAAGCAGATGCTGGGGAACCTCGCCGCCCAAGCAAGCGCTGAGACATATGATGCCTTCATGATGGGCGGCGAGTGCCTCCATATCGATTCGGGGTCTGTAATGGTACCCCTCCAGATGCCCAATCGAGCACAGCTTCATCAAATTGCGATAGCCGGTCTCATTCTTGGCAAGCAGAATCAAATGATAGATCGGCTGATCCTTGCGGCTTCCCCGCTCCTTGCGGGAGCCTGCCGTGATATAGGCCTCGCAGCCGATAATCGGTTTGATGCCTTGCGCCATGCAGGCTTTATAGAACGGAACGGCACCATACATCACGCCATGATCCGTAAGCGCCAGCGATTTCATTCCAAGCGCCGCCGCTTCCCGCACCAGGTCACCGATACGTGCCGCTCCATCGAGCAAACTGTATTCACTATGCACGTGCAAATGCACGAAAGAGCTCATCGTAACGCCTTCCTTTCGCCGGTACATGTATATTTAAAATCAATCCAAAGATATCTTTAAAAGTCTTTATACCATTTTATCATAATCCCGCTAGGCCCGCCCATAGAATGAAACTAGGAAGTACGTGGACAGGCGGTTGCCGTGACATCCACCAAGAGAAGAGAGGAGACATGAGGGCATGAGCGTTTTTTTATCAAAAGCGATCCTGGACTTTTTTATAGCCTTCGGCATCGTGCTGGGGGGAGCCATGGTGGGAGGTGTGGGCGCCGTGCTGTCCCTGCAGCCCCCCACCCACACCATGATGGAGGTCGCAGACCGAATTAAGATTTGGGCGCTTGCGGCTGCCATCGGAGGCACCATCGATCCGATGCGGGTCATTGAGAGCAATATGCTTGGCGGTAATTTATCCCCTGTGATCAAACAAATTCTATATCTCGGCTTTGCATTTCTTGGAGCACATATGGGCAGCGAGCTGGTCAAATGGGTGTGCTCCAGCCGGAGTTAATCGATGCGCGTACCTCCAACCCACCGCTTCCGCCCCTTCTATCAGGTCGCATCCATCTTCGTGCTGGGGATGGTTGTCGGCAGCATCGTCTACAACTCGGTCTATCATGCAGCCTACAATAAACTATGGGAAACGAATCAAGGCCAGCAGATCAAAATTGCACAATATGAAGAAGACATCGAGTCGTTAAAAAAATACAATAAACAATCCACGGTCATCAAAGAAATCAAGATCCGGAGCGAGCAAAACGACAGGGCGCCGCTGGATCCCGTGATCATCAAAGAACTCGTCAGGCTTATGGGCGAGGATCTGGCAGCCCTTCGGGGCCGTAATGTGTTTGATATCGACGCAGATAGCAAGCTGACGCGCTCACTCCTTAGCGACAAAATATATACGGTTCGCGAAAAGGATTACAAGGTCCAGATCAAGACCATGCTTGTGATGGAAGGTGTACTTCAAATCTGGGTTAGCTTTGATCATGTGGATGCAAAGTCAACCGGATCATGATACAATATCGGTACTGTACATGATCGAATCTAACACGCTTTAAGAGGTTGTTCAGTAAGTCAGCCTGACTTATTGAACACGCACTTTTTGCTATATCGTAAGCATGTTACTGAATATAAAGGAGCCCTCCATTCCATGATCACAGTCATCCACTATATCCTATACATTATCCTCGTTCTGTCCGTAATCGCTGCCGCGCTGTATAGCATTCGCGCACGGCGAGTAGCGGATCCCGCTGATCGCGGAATCTATATGTCCATGATGAACCTCTATATGGGCATTATGCTGGTTTCCCTTTCGCTAGTCTGCATGTTTCTGTTCAGCGGCTCCACGCCGGCTGTCATTGTAGAAGCCGTATTCTTGGTGCTTGGCGCATTTAATATATTTTCCGGCATAAGAAGCCGCACCTATTACAGCAGACTGAAGGATTCGCGGACGGCCAGCTAAATTAAATTAAACGGAACAAGGGCATCCCGGAAGGTCTATTAAGACCTGCAGGATGCCCCTTTATTTTGTCCGGAGTTTATTTTAGCCGTGATCGATCGCCTGCATTGTCATGACCGCTTTGGCAATCAGGTTCGTCTGATGCTGAATCTCAATCTCCATCTTGCAGGTACGGCGGCTGAGCTCCAGCAATTTCGGCATAATGACAATCGGATCCTCGATCTGCACAGGCCGGATGAAATACGTCGACAGATGATCGAGGACATGATCCCAGCCGCTGATATCCTTGGCCGCTTTAACCGCCGCTTGGCTCATTACGGTCGTAAGCACTCCTTGCGAAATCGTTCCAAGTTCTGAAGCCATTTGGGGTGTGATAAAACCGTGAAAGAACAAACGCCCTTCCTCATCCCGATCCTCTGCAATCCCATTCCAGATCAGCTGATCAAACGTTTCGCCGAGCTGAGGCTGATTTCGCGCATCCCGCAGTGCCCCTAGCACTTCTTTACGAGTAATCGTTGCAAGCAGCTTGCGGTTCCGATCCACAATCGGCAGAAAATCGATCCCTTCCCACATCATAATCTGCGCCGCAGATGCGAGCGACGTTTTCATGCTTGCCGTTACCGGGTTGCGGGTCATCGCTTTCTCGATCGGCTGAGTTTCGGCGAGCCCTTCCACATCCCGAACCCCGACGATGCCGATGACCCGGTTCCATTCGTCTGTTACCGGATACCGGATTTGCCCGGTCGCCTGTGAAATCCGTTTGAATTCCTCAACGGTGACGGAGTTTTTCAACTGGTGATTTTTCGGCTTATCATGAGCGATATCCTCCACCAGCATAATTTTCTTCTTAATTAAACGGTCAAAAATGGCGCGGTTAATCATGGAGGCGACGGTAAACGTATCATGACGGGACGATATAATGGGCAGATGCAGCTGGTCTGCCAGCTGCTTCACTTCCCGGCTGGTTCCAAAACCGCCTGTAATCAATACGCCCGCCCCCTGCTCAAGTGCCAGGAAATGGGCATCCTCACGGTTACCGACAATCATGAGGCTTCCGGCATCGATATATCGGATCATCGCCTCTACCTTCATAGCGCCAATCACGTATTTATGCAGGCTTTTATTAAGCCCTTCCGCACCGCCAAGCACATGCCCTTCCACTATTTCAACAACATCGGCAAACATAAGCTGCTCGGATATGTTCCGCGGCTTCCGTTCCACACGAACCGTGCCGATCCGCTCCTTCGTGACCACAATGCCCAGGCTTTCCGCTTCCTTCACCGCCCGATAAGCGGTGCCCTCGCTGACGCCCATCTCTTTAGCTAACCGTCGTACCGATATTTTGCTTCCAACCTTCAAACTTTCAATATGCTGAACCAACTGCTCGTGTTTAGTAATCGTATCATCTCGAACGTCCAACTGTTACACCCCCAGAACACTATCTGTACCATACTGTATCTATTATATCACGTCCTATAACACTCCCATACCCGTCAGATACAAAAAAACCTCCCATAAAGGATAACGGATGGGCGATCCAACCGTATCCCTTAAAGGGAGGTTTTTGTTCATCACAACGCTCGCTATGATCCAACTCTTAATTAGCTTCCTGGCTCTTCTGTTCCTCAGGCCATTTCAATTCCCATTGACGCAATTTCTCCTTGCGGATCTCATCGAGCGCTTTCTGTTTCGCTTCATCTACACCGATGAGGTAATAGAGATGCGAACCGATCACGAGCAGGGCAAATCCTGCCCAGACTGCACCGAACAGCGAAACCCACGAGAACCCGCCAGAAAAAGAAATGCTGGGTAAGGCGTATATCAACATGCCGAGTGCAACCAATAAATAAGCGGTGTGTTTAAACTTGTTCTTCTTTTTTTTCATTGTAAACGCAGCTCCTCTACTCTCTGAAATCTATATTTCTACTCTATGAGGAGCTTGCGCAATTTATGAGACAAGTTTTTAAAAATTGTTCAAATTCGATCCGAAATTAACGACCCGCATCATGGTTACAAATAGATTGCTTTATGGTTGAGCTGGTCCGTACAGATGCTGGAGGCTATCCGATATAATCTTGTTCACGTCTTCGATGATGACACTCAAACGCCGCTCAGCGTCAAACAAACGACGAATGTTCAGGTTCAAGCTAAGCACCTCAAACTGCTTCTCCATCTTCTCCATTTCGTCCTGAGCCGGCATATCGCCGGACATCATGCGCTGTTGAAGCTCCATCTGGCGCTGACGAAAATCATCCAGCATGCGTCTGCTCTCCGGATCTGCATCCACGAGTTTCATAGCAGAGGTGATCTCCTCTACCTCCTTGCTTTCCCTCATCGCTTTTGCCAAATCATGTGCCTTGTCATAAATGTTCATTTTTAATTCCTCCAATATATTCGGCCGAAATGCCGTTTTTAATTCGCCTTTCGCCTTACTCCATCAAACATCTCATCTCCACAGCACAATCAGCATGGATTGGAACAATCCAATCACTCCGCCCAGCAGAACCCCAAGCCATGTGATAGCCCTGAATTCGCGGCCGGATACACTTAGAATGATCTCTTCCAGCCGCTCAATTGGAAACTTCTCCACCTGCTCCTGAACGAGCTGCGGCAAGTTAACAGCCTTCATCGCAGCCGGGATGCTTCGCTCAAGGAAACCCAGTCCCTTATCGAGCAGTCCAGGCAAGGCTGCCCCAATGGCCGGCATTCGCGGTCCGATCACTTCGCTAACACGAAGAAGCTCGATCCGCTCAATCCACTTGGACCAAGGAAGCTTATCATCCAAAGTCCGGGTGATCCAAGCTAGGCCCGGCTTATCCGCGACATGTTCGATGAGATCCCCAAGCGGCATATCACCGTAATACGACAGCTTTCCTGAGATGATATCCGTAATGGTCTTGCGGATTTTCTCTCCCTCCAGCTGCTGAATCAGCATGGGCGTCAGCTTCTGGACCAGCTTATCCTCATCTACAAAGATCGAAGCCATGGTCCCGAGAAATCCGCCTGCCTTATCGATGAGCGAAGAAGCCACATCCGAAAGCATAAGCTGCCCCTTAGCGGACAGCAGCGTGTTCTTCAGCTCCTTCAGCACAATATCGGCGGCAGCCCCGCTCCAGCCCTGGATCGTTTCCTCCGACCAGCCGGGAACAAGCTCCTTCAGCGGTTTTGCCTCCAGCCCGTAGCCATGCCATACTGCTGCGGCACCCCGGGCCGTAAGCTGGCGGGCTGATTGTTCAGCACGGACCTTCAATTGCTCCCACTGTTCGGAACTCCATACCTTTAGCGCCAAGTCTCGGAAGCTCAGCTCCGACTGGCTCCATTCCTCCAGCTTCCGATAGAGGCTGTCCTCTATCTTACCCCGAAACACCGGCTTACGAATAAGCTCCTGCAAGCCCTCGCTTGTTACCAGGTAATCCGAGACCACGCGTCCCAACGACTCGGCTATTTCGTCTTTACGCTTGGGGATGAGCCCTGGTGTAAAGGGTATACGGCGACCTAGGATGATTTTTTCTTCACGAGGATGAAACAGCATTTTTATCGCAAAATGGTTCGTTATGCCGCCAACAAAAGCAGCAACGCACACGTTCACCAAAATAAACAGCCAGTTCTGCATTTTAAGCACTCCTTTTTCCCGAGCAGTACAATCACCAAGGGATATATGTCCTCATATGATGCATTACATGCAATGATCAGATGAAGTCTTTTGTCTGTTCACTTAAGTAACCAGTTGTTGTCGGAAGGAGATCCATCATGCGCAAATCCAAGATTAAATCCAACACCAAATCCAAGATATCGACTCAATTAATCCGCTCAGCCCAGCTTTCGGATAACGATATCAAGCTTGGTGACCGGCTCATAAGACAGCTCCGTATCCCGACAGATTCAAAGGTACAGCTTGCCTTTGGCTCCTTCAAGCAGGAAGTCAGCGTTACCTCAGGAGGAAAATCGAACTCGCTGGCCCTAAGCCCTTCCGTATTCAGCCATTCGGGACTTCTTCCTCGTACCGTCATGAATGTCAAATATTATCCAACGGAAAGAACACTGAAGCTCGGTCCGCTTATCGGGATCATGGTCAGCCGCTATCAACCGGATGAACCTGATAAACCTTTTGGATCGATCTCAGCTTTCTGCTTGGAAATGGTCAACGCAGCCAAGAAACAAGGCGCATATGTATATTTTTTCACACCTGACATGATCGGTTCGAACCCGGCAACACTTGAAGCCGTTGCTTATGACGCGGGATGGAAAAAGCTCAGCGTTCCAGCTCCGGACGTCATTAATAACCGGCTGTCTACCCGCAAACTGGAGAATAGTCCTAGCGTACAGCATTTTATGAGAGAAGTAAAATCACAATTTGGCACCCATATCTTTAACGAGAAATTTCTCGATAAATCCGATGTCTTCGAGGCACTCGGACCTGATGCGAAACTGCAGAAATATTTGCCAGAATCCTACTTGCTCAGCGGTTATCCGACGCTCAAAAAAATGTGCGCTGCTTATCGGACGGTCTTCCTGAAACCGGTGCGGGGTAGTCTGGGAAAAGGTATCATCCGGATATCCCGCCAAGAGAACGGCCATTATCAAACGATGACCACCTCTCTTGAAGGAAGTAAGAAGAATACCTACTCCTCGCTTCCAAAGCTGTTCAGCAGCTTAACCGGAAAAATAAAAAAAACGCGTTATCAAATTCAGCAAGGATTGGATTTAATCCGCATCAACCGGCGAAACGTTGATTTTCGCGCGCTTGTTCATAAAGACAAAAACGGCAAATGGGCAGTGACCTCGGTCGTGGCCCGCATTGCTGGCGGAAACCACTTTGTTTCCAATCTCGCCAGAGGCGGTACACTCTCTTCCGTCAAGGATGCACTTGCCATGAGTAGTATCCCGTTAAACTCCAAGCAAACGGCTCCCGCTCGAATGAATCAAGCGGCGCTCGATATTGCTCACGGACTGGAGGCTGCCATTCCCTATCATTTCGGAGAGCTGGGCATTGACTTGGCAATTGATACGACAGGACGCATTTGGCTCCTGGAGGTCAACTCCAAGCCGTCCAAAAGCGAAAACGCACCGCTGAATGCCGACTCCAAAGTAAGACCGTCAGCCGTACGACTCGTTCAGTACTGTCAATATTTGACGGGTTTCTAAAAAAAGGAGAACCCTATGTCCTCAAACAAGATAGGCACCCTGGGTGTCATGGTATGCCGCAAACCGGGCTTTCCTCCCTTTAGCGAGAAGGAATTTCTCCGTGAACTAAGCTCGAAGGCCAAGGAACTCGGCATGCAGGTATTTGTTTTTTGTCCGGATGATGCCTCTCCTGCTTCTGGTGTTGAAAGCTCCATAGACAGGATACAAGGATATCAATTCAATCCGGGAGATGGCTGGACCATCGGCACCTTTCCTCCTCCTGACGTCATCTATGACCGATGCCTGCACCGAAACGGTGAGGAAACGGCTGCTGCCGGCCAATGTCTGGACCAACTGCTGCAGCAGGGCGCAAAGCTGTGGTCACGAGGTCTGCCCGGCAAGCAGAAAGTGCATCAAGTATTAAAGCGCTCCTCCGCCTTAAGACCTTATCTGCCGGCAACCTTAAACTATACGGGAGCCGAAACACTGAGCAGGGCTTTGCAGGCTTTTGGCAGCAGACTTTTCATGAAGCCTAGCGGAGGCTCCCAAGGCCGTCATACTTTGTACCTCGCTCTGACAGATCAACAGCGTGTCAGACTGCAAGGAAGGGATCGGAGCAATCGCATGTTCCAGCAGACCATTCCCGCACAAGAGATGAACGAATGGGTGAGGCGTTTTACCGGCCGACGCCGGTTTATCATTCAACCCTACCTGGAGCTTTGTAACCGTAACGGAGACCCGTTTGATATTCGGTCATTGGTTCAAAAGAATGACCGCGGCATATGGTCCATCACAGGAATCGCCGCACGGCAAGGCGTAAGCCAAGGGCTGACCTCGAACCTACACGGGGGAGGTACGGCATTTCCAGCCCTTCCCTATCTAACGACTGATTTCGGAGAAGAACAGGCCATGAAGATCATTCAGAACATCCGGGATCTGTCCGCTCAGCTTCCATCTTTGCTCGAAGAAGGATTCGGCCGACTTGGCGAGCTGGGAATCGATTTTGGCGTGGATACAAAGGGACGGATCTGGATTCTAGAGGTCAACTCCAAACCGGGCCGCCGCGCATTTACACTAACGGGAGATGGTCACGCAGCCCGGCTGTCCGTCGAACATCCGATTCAATACGCCCGTTATTTATTGCTTCGACAACTTAGGAGGGTAAATACATGAGTTTGAATTTCGGAAATATTCATTTCTCGCAGCAGCCCGAAAAAGTCGTCTTTTTATCCGGTTCGCTTCTAAAGAGCCTTGGGCTATCAAGCAGGAAATCGATTAAGCTTCGCATCGGTACCAATACGGTGTCCGCTGCTGTGAAACCGATTGAGCGATCGGGGAAACACATCTATTTAAGCAACGGTGTCCGAAATGGCATCCACGTTCCCAGACAGGGCCCTGTCTATATCCATTCCCCCCGTGAGGGCGAAATCGAGCTGGGGCCTGTGGTTGGGGTTCTGTCCGACGGACCGCATAATCCATCCAGCCCTTTTGGAGCCCGAACCTCGTATATTCGGCAGCTCCTTCGTGAGGGCAACAAAAAAATGTTCGTATATGCCTTTGCCCCCCGGGATATCAACTGGCAGCGCGAAACCGTTCATGCCTATATGCTCGGTTCCGGCGGCGGTTTTGTCCGCAAGACCGTTCCGCTCCCTAATGTCGTCTATAATCGCCTGCCTAGCCGGAAAACCGACTTCTCCCCCTTTACCAATCAACTGAGAGATCGGTTTCTGAAGCGCAACATCAAATTTTTCAACTGGGCCTTCTTCAATAAATCCGATGTATACTCGCAACTGGACGGCGATGTGCAGGCAGGCAAATATTTGCCGGAAACGTATAATAATCCTAGTCCCGAGCGGATTAAGGATATGATGGAGCGTCACAACTTTGTGTATTATAAGCCCTCAGCCGGAAGTTTAGGCCTCGGGATTTACCGGTTAACCTATCTTCCCAAAAAAGGATATTTTGCGCGTTATCACGGAAACGGGGGTAACACCCTTCTCAAGTTCCCAAGCTTTAATAGTCTGATGCGGATGCTTCAGGCCAAGCACGGCTCCAAGCTACGAAACTATGTTATCCAGCAAGGAATCCGCCTCATTGAAATCGATAGCTGCCCCATCGACTTCAGATTCCACATGCATAAGAACAGCAAAAACCGCTGGTCCGTGGTTGGTATCGGTGCGAAAAAGGCCGGAAGGGGCAGTGTCACGACGCATATCAAGAACGGGGGCTCCTTGATGACACCGGAGCACGCGCTCAGCCGGGCCTTCGGCTCCAAAGCGAAAGATGTGCTGGAGCGTGCCAAGGACGCTGCCATCGCGATGTCGGAAGCGATCGAGAATCATCATCCGCATCTGTTAGGAGAAATCGGGTTCGATATCGGAATAGATGACAACGAGAGAATATGGATGTTTGAAGCGAATTCGAAGCCGGGCCGATCGATATTCAACCACCCTTCCCTTAAAGGGGAAGGAAAGGCATCGGTCGAGCATATTTTTGAACACAGTATGTATCTCAGCGGCTTCCACAGGGGGAATGATTCGTGATCAACCGAGTGGAGAGTGATGGAAGATCGGTTGTAGCCATCCTGACCATGCACGATACGCATACGATGTTCAGGGGCAACCGGCAAAACTTTCAGGAAATCATCAAGACGGGAAAAGAGATGGGCTTTCTGGTCTATGTAGTGACTGTACGTGATCTGATGCTTGATACGGGGGCTGTCAAGGGCTACATCCTGAACAATGACCATATCTGGGAGCAGAGGCTATGCCCTCTGCCCCAGGTAATATATAACCGGATCCCTTACCGAGAGGATGAAGCCCTCCCCTGGGTTCGCCGTAAAATCAAGGAATGCCAAAAACATCCCCATATCGATATCTACAATCCGCACTTCTTTAACAAATGGCGGCTGTTTGCTTGGCTGAACAAATCACGCTTAACCAAAAAGTGGGCTCCTTTGACTAAGCGTTTGAAAGGTTACCCCACTTTGTATGATGTGATGAAGCAGATGCCCTACCTGTATCTTAAACCCGAGGACGGCAAAGCCGGTCAAGGTATTATGAGGATACGGTACCAGAAAAACAAGCCGCTCCCCTACCGCATACAGATTCAGAACAACAAAAACAGCACCACGTACAAAGCGGCCTCTTTAGAGCGGCTTTGGAATCGGGTTTATCAGGAAACCAAAGGAAGTTCGTACCTGATCCAGCAGGGGATTGAGTTAGCCCAGGTCCACGGGCGCGCCTTTGACCTCCGCATTCTTGTGCAAAAGAATGAGTCCGGTTCCTGGGCGGTCACGGGAATCGGTGCTCGCATGGCAGGCGCCAAGAGCATAACCACGCATGTTCCCCGCGGAGGAACGATTGAGGATCCGGAGAAGCTGCTTCCGATCGTATTCGGTCCGGAACGGTCCGATGCCATCCTTGGCGAAGTTAGAAAAGCGGCCGTGCATATAGCACGGCAGATTGAGAAGAGCTCCGGTCAAACGCATGGTGAAATGTCTATGGACCTCGGAATTGATAACGAAGGCGTCCTTTGGTTCTTTGAAGCCAACTCAAGACCGATGAAGTTTGACGAACCTGCGATCCGCAAAAAATCACTGGAACGAATTTTTCAATATTCCGAATACCTCATCAAACAAAGGTAGCCTTTGCATGATCTAGAACACCATTTAGAATAACCATGAAAGGAGTGGATCATGTGGAGATCTCATGTCTCTCTCTCTCAAGCCCGGATGAATGGCAGTATGCCAGACAGCAGTGCAGCGAATTCTTCCGGCGTTACAGCAATAAGCGTCTAACCCGCGAAGGTTACCAGCGTCTGGCCTCGCTATCCTATGACGAGCTGCTGCAGCCCGGCACTTCTATCATGGCAGCTACGGTTCGAAGCGATATCGGCCGCATACCGGTGGGGATTTGCTTTGCGGCGGACTATGGAGAAGGTGCCTGTATGATTGCTGTACACCCTCTATACCGCAACCGGCATATCGGCTCTTCCCTGATCCGCTCACAATTATCCAGATTCGGGCGGCTGCGATGCAAAGTGGCTGCTGATCATTCAGCAAGTTTGCAAATGTGCTTTCATGCAGGGCTGCAGGCCATTGCGCTTGAGCAAGGACCCACAGGCAAACCTACGCTCGTTATGAGCGGAACCCTGCCCCTGCACGAATTCCAAAGTTCTTCAACATCTAGTGCTGACTCTATACAAGAAGGTGAACTTCTGTGTCAAAACCCGTCTTAGGAATTATGACGTTATACTTGGATGAACGGAAAACGCTGGAGGAGCGGCATATCTACGAGCATATGATCAGGGAAGGAAAAGCGATGGGGCTTGACGTTTACGTCTTCACTCCCGCCGATGTCAACAGCACCCAAGGCCTGATCAACGCCATGGAATACGATCCTGATCACCGGAGTTGGAGCCGGAGATGGCGTTCGTTTCCCAATATGATTTTTGATCGCTGCCGCATTCAAAAGAGCCCCCGCTTTCAACAGCTGCTGCGCTTTCGTTCCCGCTATCGGCATTTGCTATTTCTGAACAGACCTTTACGCAACAAATGGACGATTCATCAAGTACTGTCCACCAAGAAACGCTTCCGGCCCCATCTGCCGGATACTCAGATCGTAACAAGAACAGGTGACATCCACCGGATGCTAAATGTTCATCCTACCGTCTATTTTAAACCGATCAACGGAACGGGCGGACGCGGAATTCTGCGGATTACGAAGGTTCCGGGGGTTGCGGGCACGTATGAAATCCGGGGACGCAATTCCAATCGGAGTATTATTAAACCGAAACGAATGCCTTCAGGCCATTTGGCGCAATATCTGTCGGGCTGGGGCAATAAAGATCGATATCTGGTTCAAGAGGGGATACAACTGGAGCTGACCGACGGAAGAGTGCATGACTACCGCATGCTCGTACAGAAAGATGGATCCGGTCAATGGCAGGTGACCGGTTGCGTGGGACGCGTCGGGGCGCCGAAGAGCGTTACCTCCAACCTGCATGGCGGCGGAATCGCGACCATGATGGAAGAATTATTAAGTAAATGGATCACAGATCCGGTAAAGCGCGCCAGCATCCGCGAGGAAGCCGATTCCCTCGGCGTGGATGTAGCCCAATTTCTTGACGGACAGTATGGAGGCTTGTGCGAGCTAGCCCTGGATCTGGCCGTGGACAAAACCGGAAGAGTTCTTCTCCTCGAGGTGAATCCTAAGCCATCAAGGGAAGTCTTCTCACAAATCGGCGATATGGCTGCCTACCGTGAATCCATGGTGAAACCTTTAGAATATGCAATGTGGGTATACAGTCAAAAAAAATCCGCGAAAAATGCTTAAGATAAATCATAAGAAACCGTATTTTAGAATCAGAAATACACAAAGGCTGTTTCCAAGAGGGTTGCTTGCTACCCTTGGGAACAGCCTTTGTGACTCCTATCGATCTACTCGGCTTGGTCATGAAGCTTCAGCAGCTGTGAAAAAGAATGAATGACGACGTCTGATCCCTTCAGCTCCTGCTCCCCGCCAAAGCCTGCATAGTGGCAGCCAATGACGGTTTGTCCGTTCTCTTTGCCTGCCTCCACATCCGATGACCGGTCCCCTACCATCCAGGCATCCCGGATATCATGTTGATCAAGCAGTAATCGTACCAAATCCACCTTTGAAGCCGTTCCATGCTCTCCGGCACTGTAGACTCCTTCAAAGAACGACATAAGCCCTCTCGCTTCGGCTATGCCTTTTACGTAATGCTCCAGGCCGTTGCTGGCAACAAACAATCGGACGCCGCGCCGATGAAGCTCCTCCAGCGTCTCCTTCACTTCAGGATACAATACGGCTGCTTCATTGTTTAAGCCTTCGAGTTCAAGTTGCAGCAGCAGCTCGTCTGCACGGCGATGGGCTGCCGGCGTTCCATTCGGCATGACAATCTTCCAAATGTCTTCGAGCAGCATTCCCAGACATCCAAGCATGAGCTCCTCATCCGGCGTTTCTCCTTCATAATGCCCCTCTTCACGTAAAATGTCGAACAATTTGTGATAGGCGGGCAGCAGCAGGGTCTCCGTCTGAAACAGCGTTCCATCCATGTCAAATATCATCGCTTCCGGCTTGATCAACGTTGCTGTATTTTCCAATTTGGTCCTTCCCTTCCCTTCAATCCATATAATCTGATTCTAGTCTAATCTTTCCTCATCATATAGGAACCATATCACATCTGCAAACCCCATCTCCTCATTTACTTTTGATCTTCCGCCTATAAAATATGCGTAACCAGGAGTGCTTTATAGTTGTTATACATATAACACGTACTACGATGAGGGGGATTTACATGCCTGGAATAAAGGAGTTTGATACTGCACCGCCAATTGGGCAGCTGGAAGCCGAGCTGTTGGCTGAGCTGAGCCGCTATGATCCCCATGAACAAGCTGTCATTCTCAAGCGGATGGTGAGCCGCCTTAAGAAAGAACGGTATGTCCGCAGCCCGATCGTAGTTGTTAAAGAGATGATCCGGACGCCGCTCGTATGGCTCCTGCTGTCCATGGGAATGATGATCCCCATTCTGTTCTATATCCTGTTCGTTTGGGTATCGCTGGCAGTTGAAGGGTAATAGGGTAGAGGTAGGTACCACCTGATTGGCGTTTATCGTTTAAAGCACGAACGTGGACGCCAAATCATTAATGTGGCGGCGCATAATGCTGAGGTAACTACCGGCAAATACTTGAGACCCTTCAACCCCTTTTCGTCTCCTCCATATAATACTTGCGACATAACGGCAATCACTTCATTCAGAATGAGCCCACCCGCATAACCTCCGATTAAAGCCATCAAGAGCGCCGCAAGGCCTTTCATATTCAATCTACCCCTCTTTGTCCCTGTCGATAATACGGCAGAACGGAGCGCGCCGTGTCCACCGCGAGCCAGAACAATCCGATGGCAATGACCGGATGCCATGCACCCGCACCAGGGAAATTGGCCGTGAAATACTGGCTGAGGACCAATAACAACATGACCAACGAGCTCCATTTATACTTGGCGGGCAGCTTGCCTGCAAAACCCGAAAGCAGCATAAGCAGCGGCACAATTTCAAAAAAATGAACAAATAGAGTATGGCTTCTCCACATCGATCCATCGTGAAACAGCGCCATGCCGGCAAATAGCGTCTGAATAGCAATACAAACAACAAAAATCCAGGCCAGCCCTAGTGAAATCCAACCGGCGAGCGGTGTTTTTATTACAGATGAAGCTTGTTGATTCATCTCGATACCCCTCTCTTGTTTCATGATCGTTACGGATACCATCCTATCACCGGAATGTTGTGATCTTGTGATGATGGCTTGCGGATTCCGTGAAATTTTCCATTCGCGGCTGGAAACCGTATATAATGGGGGGGATTTAAGGTTAAACCTAACGAATCAGAAGAAAGGCAGGATTCAGCATGGCACATACCTTGCTTCTTGTAGACGATGAACGGAAAGTCATTGAATTTATGGAGTCATTCCTCCGGCAAGAAGGATTTCAGATTATTACCGCTGCGACAGGTACGGAGGCTTTAGCCAAAGCGAGAGTTTTCAAGCCTTCCCTGGTCATACTTGATTGGATGCTGCCTGAATTAAGCGGCATTGAGGTATGCCGCGAGCTCAGAAAATCAAGCCGTGTCGGCATCATTATGGTTACTGCAAGGATTGAGGAGACGGATAAACTAATCGGGCTTGAGGTAGGGGCGGATGATTATATGACCAAGCCTTTCTCACTCCGCGAGCTGGCTGCCCGGATTCGTTCTGTTCTGCGCAGAATGGAAGGCGGTTCGGTTTCCGAAGATTTGCTTGAGCGCGGCGAATTAACGATCTCGGAAACCCAATGCCGGGTATGGAAACGCGGCCAGGAGATTCAGCTGACTCCTACCGAATTCAAGTTCCTCCTTACCCTTGCTTCCAGACCGGGCGTGGTATACAGCCGTCTGCAACTGCTTCAAGCGGCCATGGAGGACGATATCCACAATGATGAACGGACCGCGGACGCCCATATCAGCCGGATCCGTAAAAAAGTAGAAGATGACCCTGCCGAGCCCATTTTTATAAAAACGGTGTATGGTTTCGGCTACCGGTTTGAACAGCAGCCATGAGTGTTGGACGTAAGATATTCATCGTGTTGTCGTCGTTTATTATCGGATTCAGCACCGTTTTCGTCCTTCTTACTTACATTGTGATCCGCGACTCCATGGATGTCATGCTGCAAACCTCGCGTGAAGAGGAGCTGAATCAGCTTGAGGCCAGGCTGCTCAGCTACTATGTGAAGAATGGGAACACCTTCCGTGCCATTCAGGATCAGGAATGGTTAACCGAAAGTCTACCAGTAGCCGACCACCAGGAAAGTATCCTGCTGGTATCCAGGGAACAAACGGTTCTCTTGCATGAGGGGGACGCGGTGGAAAAACAGATCAAACGCTTGGGGGTTAAACGGACGTTATATTTTGAAGGCAAACCGATTGCGGACGTGTATTATTATGATACGGATATTGCAAACCTGTCCAAGCTTCGAATTGGCACACCCACATCCATCATCATTCTGTTGGGAGGAGGCACTATCCTCTTCGTCCTGCTCTCCCTCGGAGCCGCCTACTGGATATCGCGGAGACTTACTGCGCCGCTGCGCAAACTCGTACCGGCCATCGAACGCCTCGGTCAAGGCGAGTACGGTATCCAGGCTCCCGTTACCTCGGAAGATGAATACGGGAAGGTCGCGTTTGCTTTTAACGGAATGTCTTCCAGACTCGAACAGTCCGAGATGGTCCGTCGCAATCTGGTGGCTGATGTCGCACATGAGCTTCGAACACCGCTGACGATCGTCAGAGGCAAGCTGGATCTGCTTCAACAGAGCAGGCAACCGATCCAGCCGGAACTATTACTTCCCATCCAGGATGAGTTGATTCGCTTAACCCGTCTCGTAGGAGACCTCCACCAACTATCTCTGGCCGAAGCGAAGCAGCTGCCGCTGGTTCGGAAACCTACGGACATGCTGGATTTGCTGGGTCAGATTCAGGAGCGCATAGAGCCAGATGCCGATGCCAAGAATTTGACCCTGCGTTTGACGAGCACTACGGAACACACTTCCGTTCCTGTGGATCCAAGCCGCATCACACAGGTGTTTCTGAATCTATTCATCAACGCGGTTCGGTATACACCCCAAGACGGGCTTGTCCACATTACCTTACAAGAGGAGCCCGCTTCCGGCATGCTACGGATTGATATTCGGGATACAGGCCCAGGCATTGACGCCCAGCATCTTCCCTATCTCTTTGACCGCTTCTACCGCGCGGATGAAGCACGTGCGCGGCATCAAGGCGGTATGGGACTGGGTCTAGCGATTGCCAAGGAATTTATCGTATCTCACGGTGGCACGATTCAGGTGGAGAGCCAGCAGGGGCAAGGAACTACATTTACGGTCCGGCTGCCCTATCATGACTCGGATCAGCAGTCGCACGGGATATAATAGCCCCATACTCCTATCCAACATAAACAGACAGGCCCGGACAGATATCGACCGGGTCTGTCATTGGTTATACATTAGAATGTCGAAACGATCTCCTCTCCCCTAGAATATTTTTTTCGTTGCCCGGTCCTCCTTGATGATCTCTACGGCTTCCCTGAAGCGGATGGAATGGATGATTTCTCGTTCCCGCAAAAACTTGAGACTGTCCTGCAAATCCACATCATCCGTCATGTCGATGAGCCATTGATATGTAGCACGTGCCTTCTCTTCTGCCGCAATGTCCTCATACAAATCCGCAATCGGATCGCCTTTTGCTTGAATATAGGTTGCCGTAAACGGAACCCCTCCGGCATTCTCATAATACAGCGCATGATCGTGATTGACATAATGCGCGCCCAATCCGGCACCCTCCATCTCCGAAACCGTGGCATCTTTCGTCAATTTAAACACCATGGTGGCAATCATTTCAAGGTGTGCGAATTCCTCGGTCCCGATATCATTCAACAATCCGATGACCTTGTCAGGAATGGTATACCGCTGATTCAAGTAGCGGAGTGCTGCCGCTAGCTCCCCATCAGCCCCACCGTACTGCTCAATCAAGAACTTCGCCATCCTTGGATCACATTTACTTACACGTACCGGATACTGAAGCTTTTTTTCATATACCCACATGAGATCTTCCGCCTCCTTGTTCTCGCTTTTCCTCTTCATGAGGGCTGCATGCAGGTGGTGAAGAGGGCAGCAGCCCGCTTGCCAACACCGTCAAACCTGCCAAGGCCAAGGACCTTGGGCCCATTCAAACGGATATCTGGAAAAAGCACGGCCAAAATTTTGCAGCGGCCCATACAGCTCTTGAAATTGCTTCGCAAGCACAGTCCTTTCCTGGGTTAGTTTGTTGAACTGCTCGATGCTCTTCAGGTCATCCGGATGGGTGTCCAAATACAGGTTCAGCTCCACCAGGACAAAATCCAATGCCTGCAGCTGCTCCAGCATTTCGTAATACTTCAGATCTCCAACCTGGGGTCTGGCTTCATTCACGGCCGATCACTCTCCTTTGAATTTTCGCGAGGTATACAGGCTATACAAGGATGGCCATAACGTTCCGTGTCTCAACGCCTCGGCAGGGCTGAACTGCGGCAGTCCGGCCGGTTGAAACACGACATACTGGTTGACAGGCACCACATACGATCTGTAGAGCTTGGGAGGGCAAGGATCGAATGGCGAATGAAATACCGGGTATACGCGCACCTCTGGATTTTCCTTCAAGGGTATTCCTCCTTATGTTTACTTTCCGTTGTTATCAATGGCTCTTCGTATTTAACATATGTCTTCCGCCCAGAAAATGAACTCCAAAATGACAAAAAAACCCTCTTCCCTGGAATATTTCCGGGAAAAGGGTTCTTATCAAGTTGTCCTCAAAATTTAATTTTGATTTGGAACAAGCCAGCTTTACGCATAGCGGAATAGATAATAACGACCAGGGGACCGATAAAAAATCCGATCACACCCACCAGTTTAAATCCAATATACATGCTGACCAGGGCAGGCAGTGCGCCGATTCCGACGGCATCCCCTATGACCTTCGGTTCCAGCACGCGGCGGATTACCGTAATCAGAATGAACATGAAGATCAAGCCAACCCCTGTAAAAATATCGCCTACTGCAAGCAGGTAGATAGACCATGGTATCAAGACGGAACCTACACCCAGAATCGGCAGAATGTCGACAATGGTCACAAGCAGGGCGATGGCAAGCGGATAGTTAACGCCTAATACCAGCAAGCCGAGCAGCGTGATCACGTACGTAAACAGGCTGAGAATCAGCTGTGCCCGCAAAAAGCCGAAAATTGATTTTTTCAGGCTGATCAGCACTTCATTCACCTGCGACTGTGATGTCTCATCGAATAGCGACAACACTTTCTCACGCATCGTATCGAGGCTGAAAGCGAACAAGAACACCGCTACGCAGAATACAATGAACGTGACGAACAGGTTCGGCAGCGTTTTGGCAAAGGACAAAAATGTTGATGATACCGAATTGACAAGCGACCGTATATAGGAAGAAATATTCGACATGAATTCGGTAAGGCTGTCGGCAAGCCCCGGCGAAATGCCGTTCAGCATGTCTTGCGCTTGAATAATCGTATGCTGAAGGAATTCGTTAGCCCCGTCAAAATATTGCGGAGCCCGGCTCCAATATTCGACCAGCTGGTTAAACACCTGCAGACCGATCAAATAAGCCAACAGCAGCATCAAAAGAAGGAATAACGTGCTTGTCACCGTTGCGGCCGCGATGCGGTTCAACCGAAGTCTTTTCATTAAGAGCCGATTTAACGGCTCCAATGCAATAGCAATCACGATGGCCAACAAGAACGGAGCTCCAACGGTAAACATTCCGTACAGCAACAAGAGGCCGAGACCGATAAATATGAGCTGCTTTATCGACATAATCCACTTCCTAACAAATAGAGTCTTGCTAGTTCTAGGTGAAGCTGCTCTCGAGCTTCTGATGAATCATGACGCGAGTTACACGCAACCGTGTAGACTCCTCTACCTCAAAGACCACCCCGTCAAAGGTGGATTTCTTCCCGACCGCCGGGTTCCCTTCAAGCTCCTTGAATAACCAACCGCCAATGGAATCCACGTTATGCTCTTCAATCATCAAGCCGGTCAAATCATTCACTTCTTCAATGAGCATCCGCCCGTCCACTGAAAAGTACTCATCATACACTTCAATTTCAGGCCGCTCATCTTCAAATTCATCGTACAGGTCCCCTACAATCTCTTCCAGAATCTTCTCAGCTGTCAGAATACCGGCCGTCCCTCCATATTCGTCAACCACGAGCGCAAGCTGCTCATGTCTTGCCTGCATCTTCCGCAGCACCTCGCTGATCTCCGTCGATTCCGATACGTCCATAATCGGTCTCATCAAGGAAGCCAGATTTCGCTGCTTATCAGGCTCCGCCAGCAAGAGATCGGTAATATGGACAAACCCGATAATGCGATCTTTGTTGTCCGTTGCAACCGGGTAACGGGAATGCTTCGTCTCATTGACGATCTGAAGATTCTCTTCCAAGGTATAATTGGTGAAAAGAACGTCCATGTCCGTCCTTGGCAGCATAATTTCTCGGGCTCTCAAGTCAGAAAAATCGAACAGGTTGTCCATTAATTTCATCTCGTTCTCGTCAATGACACCGCTCTTTGCGCTCTCGTTCATCAGAATCCGAATCTCTTCCTCGGAGTGGGCTGCTTCGGCCTCACTTGCCGGCTCGATGCCGACCATCTTCAGAATACGATTAGCGGAAGCATTCAGAACCCAGATCACCGGCAGAAAAATGCGATAAAACCACAGCAGCGGCGCCGACAGAATCAGAGCCGTCCCCTCCGTCCGCTGAATAGCCAAAGACTTCGGTGCAAGCTCCCCTAACACAATATGCAGGAAAGTGATAATACAGAATCCCACCGCAACCGATATCGTGCTAATCAATCGCTCATCCGTAAAGCCAATGCTATGCATAATGGGAGCCACCAGCAATTCTGAAATGGCAGGCTCCCCAATCCAGCCAAGACCCAGGGAAGTTAATGTGATCCCAAGCTGAGTTGCGGATAAATACGCATCCAGCTTCTGATTTACTTTCAGGGCAATGCCAGCCAGCCGGTTCCCTTCGCTAACGAGCTGGGTCAACCGGGATTGACGCATTTTCACCAGTGAAAATTCAGCAGCTACAAACACGCCGTTCAACAAAACGAGCAGGAAAACCAAGAGCAAATTCAAAATCAGTTTCCCGACCTCAAATTCCTCCGCCATGATGACACGCCTTCTTTCTAGAGTTCTAGTTTGTCTTTGCTTGCCTTGACTTGAAATCCACACCCCGGTAGTACATGTCCGCCACCAACAGGTTCGGCCCACAGCAGCTCACTGCATCGCAGTGACAGTTAACCGTTTGATTCAACGGGTGTCCCGTTGTCCATTCGTTAAAAATATCGTCAAGCTTCTGTTCCTTAATATTACCAAAAGCCGGGATATCAGCAAAATCCGTTACATATACGTCACCCGAGAATAAATTCACATTCACCCGATTACGACCATCCGGATCATTCCGGACCGTTACGTTCGGTTCTTGCCGCAGACGGCGAATGATCTCTTGGTCATGATCATCGGAGCTGCAGGCATAGAAGGGCAGCGTTCCGAACAGCATCCACATGTCCCGATCCCGGACATCGAGCAGATGGTGGATGGCAGCTTTCGTATCATTCAAGGACAATACGGGCAGAGCGGAAGCAAAGTTTGAGGCATACATCGGGTGAACCTCGTGCCTTTTGCAGCCCATATCCTTGATCAGCTTGTGAATGCCGCTGAGTTTCGTATGCGTCCGATAGTTAATCATCGATTCAGCGGATATGTACATACCCGCTGCACTCAGCTTCTCCGAATTGACCAGCATCGTATCGTACATTTTGTATGCCGTCTCCTTGGAGACAGAACGTGCGCTATTTGCAAATCCGACCTCATAGAAGTCATCCCCGTTCAAATAATTGAATGAGATATGCATAACGTCCAGATAAGGCAGCATTTTCTCATACCGACTAAGATCGAGCGTCAGATTGGAGTTAATCTGGGTCCGGATGCCCCTTTCCTTGGCATACTTGAGCAAGGGAACAATCACGTTGTCCACCGTCTTGCCCAAAAATGCCGGTTCACCGCCCGTCAGACTAATCGTCTGTAGATGCTCTACCTCGTCCAGTCGCTTCAGCATCGTATCGAGAGGCAGCATCGGGGCTTCCTTCATGACAAGCATATCACCGACAGCGCAATGCTCACAGCGCATATTACAAAGATGCGTCACTGTCATTTCCACACTGGTCAGCACATGACGACCATGCTCGCGCAGTGAAGTTATCGGATCCCACGGATCATAACTCGGCGAAATGGGCCTTACGGCTGATGGAAATGGCTGTGCTGTATTACTCATGGTTCACTCACCTGATTTCTTTGAATTACCGATTCATGCAGTACAACTTACGCTTTATGTACTCTACGGTTTTGATAATGTCCATTATATGATTATAACATACCCAAACAGAAGGCTTCTGCTTGATTCGGCCGGGAATCATTCGGCTTCCCCATGTTTGTCTGAGCGTTCCTTGGTAGTAAGTTTGTGTGCCGGAAACATCCATCTTGGACTCCACCAATTCGCTTTGCCCATCATCTTCATAAACGCAGGCACAAGCAGCACCCGAATTACGGTGGCATCCAGCAGAACGGCTGCTGTCAGGCCTAAACCGATCGCTTTCATTACTTCATTATCCGTAAATACAAACGCACCCACAACGACGGCCAGGATTAAGGCAGCGCTTGTAATCAGCCCGCCCGTGCTCTCCAGACCTTCAGCTGTGCTGAATTCGTTGTCCCCCGTCCGTTCATAGTTCTCCATCATACGCGAGAGCATCATGACTTCATAGTCCATCGATATGCCAAACACCACGCAGAATATCAGAATCGGCAAAAGCGCAAAGATAGATCCCGTAGAGGAAACACCCAGCCACTGCGCGCCTATCCCCTCTTGAAATACCCACACCACGATACCGAGTCCGGCGCCGAGGCTAAGCATATTCATTATGCTCGCTTTTAAAGGGAGTACGACCGATCGAAACGCCAGGAGGAGAATGACATAGGTAACTACAAATACAAAGACCAGAACGAAGGAGATATTCTGATGGATGACCTCAATGATATCCAGTTTGTACGCGGGGCTTCCGGTGACATAGGTCGTCAGCTCATTCGTGTCCATCGTCCGTAACGCTCGGACAAGCTGCATGGTAAGCTCATGGGATTCCCCATATTCCGGGATCACGGCGACGGCTGCCATTTTCCCCTTAACAAAACGATGCTGCTCCAGCTGCTGGCGGATATCTTCGCGGGATAAATACTTCGATGCTTCCTCTACCGATCCTCTGCCAATGCTCAGATAACTCTCTACCTGCTTCACGCCCGGCATCATCCTGATTTCATCCGTATATACCTTCATTAGCTCGATGCTGAGAGACTCCTCATAAGAGGCCGGAAGCTCCACCGCCACAACGATCGAATTCAATTCACGTTCGTCATAAGCCTGTATGAGCAGGTCGTGACCATAACGGGATTCATAGGCGGGGGGAAGCACTTCGGCTGCGGGGATCGCGATATTCATGTGCCTAACAGGATAAATCGCCACCAACAGTAAACCGATCGCTGCGATAGAGATGGTTACAGGATGCGCCATGACAAATCTGGAGAGCTTTCTCCACATACCGGAGGTCTGCCGTGCCCGAAGCGTCCGGTATGCGGCAGGGAATAGAGGGAGCGTTTCTATACGCGGGCCCAATATTCCCAATAATGCGGGAAGAAGCGTGTTACCGGCCAGCACCGATAACAGCACGACGGTAATGCCGCCTATGCTGAAGGAACGGAAGATCGGCAGGTCTATGAAACTCATCGCCACGAAACCAATCAACACAGCCGCACCGGAGAACATCACCGCTTTGCCGGCAGTTGCGCAAGTGACAGCCAGGGCAGTTCCCACATCTCCGCTCCGTGCCCGCATCTCTTCTTTGAAGCGGCTTACGACCAGCAAAGCATAATCAATACCCACGGCCAGCCCCAGCATCGTTACAACATTCGGAAGGAAATTGCTGATCGAACCGTCGGCCAAAGCGACGAAATACAGGATTCCCATCGTGACCACCACGCTGGCAACACCGGCTAACAATGGCAGGATCGCGGCAGTCAATGTTCCGAATACGACGGCCAGAATGAGTAAAGCTGAGGGAATGCCTACCATCTCGGCATGGATAATATCGCTTTTGACGGCTCGGTTCATGTCGGCGAAGATGGCGGTGTTCCCTGTTATGTAAGTATCCGCTCCCGTGATGCTCGGAACCGAATCTCGAATCTCTTCAAACTGCTTCAAGGCTTCCGTGGAATCCAGATCCAGCAGCACCGTCACGGATACGATATGATCCTGGCCTGCCTTATGGGCTGCCATATTCATATAAATATCCCTGACATAGGGACGGGCTCGCAAAGGCGCAAGCTCCGTCAATATTCGCCTCTGGGCCGTGCCTGCCGTCAGATTCTCATCGTGCTGACTGACTACGACAACATCCAATGAGGCTGCCGACAATCCTAATCCCTCTTCTAGCTTCTCGATCCCGATCTGGGCCGGACTATCCTTCGGCGTAAACCCGTTGTGCTGCAGAATGGACGGCAGCTTGAACGCAAACGGAAGCAGCCCGCAAAACAAAAGAAGCCAGGTCACAACAATCGCTTTACGGTAGCGGTAAATCTGTCGCCCCCATGTATGCAGCAATGTTGTATGGCCGTTACGTCTCACGAGTCAACCTCCTTTAGGTCAAGTTTTATCTATGGTGCTCGTCCGATACCAGCGATCATAATGGCCAGTGTTTCCGACAAATCCAATTCGTAAGGTGCAGATAGCGGGGTGCCTTCGGCATCCGTTAATACGCGGACAACGGGGCGATGAGGCACATGTGCGTGAATTTTGGATACCACTCCACTCTCACCCGTATGCAATTTCACGGTGATCCCTGGAGGATATATCGCAACCCGATCCCGAAACATGGCCAGGAATGACTGTTCATACAGTGTTCCCGAGCCTGCATACATCACCTCTACCGCTTGATGCGGCAATAAGGCAGGCTTGTACACCCGCTGTGTTGTCATCGCGTCGTAAGAATCCGTAATCGCAATCCATTTGGCGTATTCATGGATCTCAGGTCCCTTCAAGGCTCGGGGATAACCGCTGCCATCCAGGCGCTCATGATGTGACAAGGCGCAATGCGCCGATAACAGCGGAATGTTGGGTTCATCTTTCAATATTTTGAACCCGATCTCCGTATGCTTCTGAACCTCGCGAAATTCTTCTTCGCTCAGACGTCCTGGATGATTCAGCAGCTCCTGGGATATCCTCGTCTTGCCGATATCGTGAAGCAATGCCCCCAAGCCCAGCACCTTCAGATCCTGCCGATTATAGCCGTAAGACACACCAAGAACCGTTGAATACAGACATACGTTAAGAGAATGACGATACAAGTTGTAATCGTTCGTATTCATGTCGGTCAGCAGCACCATGCCCTCGTCATGATCCGATATTTCATCCATAATAGACTCCATCATTCCAGAGAACGTTTTGCCTAAATGAAGGAAGCTTCCCTTCAGAGCAACCTGGCTCTCCAGGGTCTTGAAGCTCGTCCGAATTGACTGGATCGCGTGCAGTCGAGTTTCCTCGGTCAACAACTCCGGAACCACGATATCCTCCGTCATCGGTTCCTCGATATAGACATACCCGAGTTCCAACGTGCCCAGACGGCGGATCAGCCCTGTTGTCAGCTCCACGCCTTCGGCAAGCAGAATTAAACCATCGCTATTATATATTCTTTTACCAAGAACCATCCCCGGCCTCAACGCGTTGATAGGTATAAGACGCAAAATCCGTCACTTCCTCTGCTATTCTCAAACTTGTGTGGGATATAGCGTCTAGTCTTCAGTGGATCACGATACGAAGAAGCCGGATCTCCTCCTTGTGTCTCCTCCTGCTTAATGCATGATAAACAGCCAAAAAACGGCAGCGAGAACAAAACGGTAGATCGCAAAATGAGTAAGCCTTATCTTCTGTATGAGCTTCATGAAGGCCAAGACGACAAAATAAGCGACAACAAACGAAACGATAAATCCGGCAAGAAATACACCGATCGTATCTAAAGTAAAATATCGATAAGAATCCAGCAATTCATATCCGGATGCAGCACACATAATGGGAATTGCGATAATAAACGAGAAGTCGGCCGATGCCTTATAACTCACACCGCTAAGCATCCCCCCGGAGATGGTGGATCCCGAACGGGAAAAACCCGGCCATAATACGGATATGATCTGGTAGACGCCAATCTGAAAGGCCTGTTTATATGTCAAGTCATCCAAATCATGCGATATCACTTGAACTTTATGTTTATTGTACCATTCTGCAAAAATCATAAAAATACCACCGGCAACGAGTGCAAACAACACCGTCTGTGCATGGAACAGGCTCTTGATGAAATCCCTCGCAAAAAAAGCAACCAGCAGGGCCGGCGCAATCCCCAAAAAGATATGAATCAAATTCAATCGTCTTCGAGGCATCTTCTTGGTCAATGGTTCACTTCGGCTCCAGCCGAGCAGGTTCAAAATCCGATTCCAGTAAACAATCGCGATCGCCATAATAGCGCCAAGCTGAATAACAACCTCAAACGTCTTCATGATCGGAGTTTGATCGTCGTAACCGAGCACCTTAGCCGTCAAGATCATATGGCCTGTGGAAGACACCGGAATGAATTCGGTCAGTCCTTCCACAATCCCCAGTATAATGGATGTGATAAAATCCATGATCCTTCCCCTCCTTACCTTTGTCCTCCTCATATGTATGCTCGGCCAAAGGAAGTTAGTCGGGGATTGTCAGGATATCCAGCGTGGAATCATGGACTCTTCAAGCGAACCGGGCCTCGAAAGCTCACTTCGCAGCAAGTCTCTAATAAACTCCGGCAGCATATATACCGTATCCTTACCAAGTGACAACGACTCATATCCGATTTTGAAAGTGAACATGTCGAGTGTTCCCACCTTGTATTCTCGCTGCGGCTCTAGCGGTTGTCCCTTCATGGAGATATGCGTGATCTTGCGATAAGGCTCTCCGTTCTTGTCATAGTGAATCTTCAATCCATCGACAGCCAGGCCGCCTAATATATAACCGCGGAAGCCAAAGCCCAGTATCTTCTTCCCGCTGAACTCCTGGAGCAGGCTCTCCTCAAGTGCTTGATAAATATGTTCTCCGCGCAGCTTCACGACGCAGGGATTAATCGGGGACGGGCACAGGCCATGCAGCATACCGGTGCTGATCTCGCCCTCCGGCAGCGGTCCGAGCAGCTGCCCCGAGTTCACGATAGCAAAATCGGCATCCGTGTGCTGCAGCACTGCCTGAGCCAGCAGGTTCGCAAACGGCGACTCCTCCTCATAGTGAATGGGCAGACTACGGTCAATAACGGCTACGGCCTCCGTTAATTTCTCCCTTGCCAGCTCATGGTGTTTCATGATCGCCTGCTCTACGATGGGTTCCATCAAGTTTTTATCCACGGGCAGCAGACTTCCCTCTATACAGGTAAAGCGATCTTCTGCATGATCGCGCTGCATGACAAGGCGACCTACGTATTGTCCGAACTTGCCTGCACCGCACACGGCAGTTTTCCCAATCATCAGAGGCTCCTCAAGGATGTGATGGGTATGACCGCCTAGAATAACATCAATCCCCTCAACATTTTCTGCTAATCTTTTATCAATCGTTAGTCCTAAATGGGATAAAACAATCATGATATCACACTGGCCCTGAAGCGCTCGCACTTGTTCAGCAATAGCCTGCACCGGATCTCCGGCTTCCCAGCCTAACAATTGATAAAATCCTGCAAAAGCAGCCGTTGCGCCGGTGAGCCCGATTCGAATGCCTTCTCGTTCCAGGATCACATGCGGCTTCATCCATGAAGGAGGTTTACCGCTCTTTGTCTCGCTTATGTTGCAGCACACAACGGGACACTGCAGTCCGGCGTATACACTCTCCAGAACATCATACGAAATGGTGAGCCCTTCGTTATTGCCAATCGTGATGGCGTCGTATCCTGTCAAATTAATGACATCCACATTGGCTTGGCCCATCGTGCCTTCGGTTTCCACCGATGCCCGGTCCATATGATCACCGATATCCAGCACAATTGCCTTATCACCGGCAACCGCCTTTTCCCGGGAAATAAGTGCCGCCACATTACTCATCATTTCAAAATGGCTGTGAATATCGTTGGTATACAATATCGTCAGCTTCTGCTTGTTGCTCCCTAACCCCATCTGGCGGCCCCCTCCCCATGTTCGTTATTCCATAATTTCCGGTCTTACAAGCATAACATTTTAGCGAAGAATATGGTATATTGTAGCCCATAAGAATTACGAGGTGATGAAGAATGTCAACAACCATTTCTATATTATTATTTGCAGGATTAGCTGATCGAATCGGCACAGCTTCACTTACATTTAACGTACCGGGCTTTCCCCTTACAGCCGGGGAATTGAAGCTGCTTCTTAGCGAGGCTTATCCTGATGTCCAATCCCAGATTTCCACGGCTTTCGTCGCGGTCAATCAAGAGTATGCGTTACCGGATCAGCTTATTCAAAGCGGTGACGAGGTAGCTCTGATTCCACCTGTGTCCGGTGGTGACGGAACCGCCCCGCAAGACTCCGGATCCAGGTCCTCGGCAGATGGGAAGTGCTCTATATCCTACGACCAGTTGTCCGTAGAAGCAACCATTGCCAAAGTTCATCATGATAATCATGGAGCAACGCTTTCCTTTGTAGGTACAACGCGAGAGATGACCGGCCAGATGCGAACGGTTACGCTAGAGTATGAAGCATATATCCCGATGGCGCTAAAAGAGATGCAGCAAATATGTGCTGACATTTTTCGACAATGGCCCGGCACACAATGTGCGATTTCCCACCGTATCGGTACGGTCGGTATTGGAGAAACCAGTGTTGTTATCGCTGTATCCTCCCCGCATCGGAATGCATGTTATGAGGCCAGCCGTTATGCCATCGAACAATTGAAGCGATCCGTTCCAATCTGGAAAAAGGAGATCTGGGACGATGGTTCGGAATGGAAAGGACCGCAGACCGGACCCTGGGACCCAACCGTTAGGCAATAAGTCATGATTACACATTGTAAAACCATAATTTTCTTGCTAAGATAGTTTTGATCTTTTTACTTATATAAGGGCAAGAGGTGCAATGATTTGAGAGTACATGTCACGGACCTGATACCCGGTGATCAAATGCAGGATGATGCTTACAACACAAACGGCGTTCATGTTCTACAAAAAGGAGCAACCCTTCGGTTAGAGGATATATCCAAGCTATTGCAGCACGGTATCGATTACATAGAAATAAACCCACGCGCACTGTCCGTATCCCTCGATTCATCATCTGAAATTTCAGATTCATACAACAAGGTTAAACCCCATTTCAATCTTGCATTTGACGGGTGCTCCACCTTATTTACCGAAGCGTCACAAACCGGTAAATTCAATGAGTCCGTTGTGGACGATGTTTTCAAACCCTTAGTCGGCTCTCTGAATGAGCATACGGACGTGGTCTCCTTGCTTCTGCTTTTTAATGGTAAAGACGATTATACCTACAGGCACTCCATTCAAGTAGGAATGTTATCGTACTATATCGCGGATTGGATGGGTTACTCCGACAAGGAAGCTTATGAAATCGGCAAAGCGGGCTATCTCCATGATATCGGCAAAAGCAAAATTCCAAGGAATATACTGGACAAGCCAGGGAAGCTGACTTCTGAAGAATATGAGGAAGTGAAGCTGCATACCATCTATGGATACGAGATGATCTCCGAATCCATGGAAGATAAGATTACCGCTATGGTCGCACTCCAGCACCATGAACGGGATGATGCTTCCGGCTATCCACGAGCGCTCCGTGCAGACCAGATTCATCCATACTCTCATATTTGCGCTGTAGCCGATGTATATAGCGCGATGACAACGAACCGGGTCTATCAATCCAAGCAGCAGCTGTTAACCGTACTTCGGGAGCTGTATCGTCTTAGTTTCGGTAAACTGAACGGCAAGCCGACGCATGCTTTCATCCAGCAGATGCTGCCGAACTTTATCGGTAAAAAGGTTCTGCTGACGACCGGCGAATCCGGCAATATCGTCATGAACAATCCTTCGGATTACTTCCGTCCGCTCGTGAAAACTGAGGATCGATTCATCGACCTCTCCAAGGAATATAATACCGAGATCCAAGAGATTCTTCTGTAACCGGCGTTTTCGCCTAAGGCCCCTTATAAATAGCCCATATAACCGTCAGGCTAGTATGCTGGCGGTTTTTTCGCGCGCTTTTGTGACATTCCTCACATCCCCTCACTCTTGATTTCTGACAAAATAAAAGGCTTGTCCTTTCGAGACGGCTCGGGCAACCATAAAAGTCACAATGAAATCTACATAGCGCAAACAATCCGAACATAAAAAAGGGGCAAAGTGAAGGGTCCGTTATGTACTGGGCAAGATTAAGCGGTTTTTCCGGAGATATGGATAAGATCCTCGCTACCTTATCCGGCCACTGGATTAATCCGTGCTCCTCCAGGTATTGTAAGCTCCTCAGTATGCCCGCCCTATTGTGCCCAGTCATGGTCTCCAACTGCTTAACGGCTCAATCTTATAATCAGTTCTTGACATAAAAAGTAAGTAGCGTAGGGGATGGAATCGATCGCACTCCCTAAAATGGACATTGGATAAACCTCCGGGTTAATCCGATTGAAATTTTGGGGGGTGCCATTTTTTCTTGGTCTTAAAGGACACATTATTTTTTTTGGGCGAAAGCACCAAATGATTTAAAAGGCTTGAAAAAGTGACACACGTGTCGTATATTCTACTAAGTAATAAAGTGACACACGTGTCACTCGCTACTTATTAGTAATTCCAGGAGGTACATTTTTATATGGGGTCAAAAGCTGTTGAGAAAAGAAATTATATTTTAGCAAAGGCTATACATGTTTTTATCCGGGAGGGCTATACCTCTGTGACCATGAAAGACATTGTTGAGGAATGTGGTATAAGCCGGGGAGGTTTATACAAATATTTTAGCTCCACTAAAGAAATTTTTGAGGGGATTTTATCGTCCCAGAAAAGCGCAGATAATTCTTATTTTTATGAAAGCATGAAAAATAAAAAAAATGCCGTAACCATTTTAACTGAATTTTTGCAGCAGCAGAAAGAGGAGTTATTAAACATTGATAGCACTATTAGGTTAGCCATTTATGAGTTTTTCTTATCTCAAAAAGATAATTCGTTCGAGGGGATTTTAGAGCAGTACTTTAATGATGCTGTTGCTATGATTTCGAAAACACTGTCCTATGGAATTGAGCGAAAAGAAATAATGCCTCTAGATACAGATGGAATGGCAAGGCAAATTGTGATTTTACTTGAAGGGTTAACGATTATGGCTTTGAGCATGTCTGTTTCACCAACACTGATAGACGAGCAGATAGACATGATGATAAAAAGAATAGTTTCAACTTGAGAATGGAGGACAATTATGAAGCCGATTATTAGGGCAGAAAAAATAATAAAAAAATTTAACAATAACGAAACGGTTTTACAAGGAATAGACCTGTCCATCTCCTCTAATTCGTTCACTGTTATTTTAGGTCAAAGTGGTTCTGGAAAGTCTACATTACTTAATGTTTTATCTGGTCTATTACATCCGACTTCTGGCAAAGTTTTTTATAATGATATTGATATCACCAAACTAAGCAAAAGAGAACTATCAAATTTAAAGCGCAATGAACTTAGTATTATTTTTCAAAATTATTTATTGCTTGCAGATTTAACCGCAGAAGAAAATATTAAAATTGGCATGTCTCCTCAAAAAGTAGATCTATCGTATAACGAAACAACAAAAATATTAGGAATTGAGGACATTCTATCTAAATTCCCATCCCAATTATCAGGAGGTCAGCAACAGCGCGTTGCCATTGCAAGAGCGATTATAAAAAAACCTCATGTTTTATTTTGCGATGAAGCTACAGGCTCACTTGATGAAGAAAATAGTAAAATAGTTGTCGCCCTTTTACATGAATTCAAAAAGAGATATGGTGTAACCGTTATTTTTACTACTCACAATTTAAAAATTGCAGAAACGGCAGATCGAGTCATTACGGTGAAAGATGGTGCTGTTTATAAAGATATATGGAATGAAACCCCTTTATCTGCAAATGAAATAGATTGGGAGATCAATTAAATGAAATATTTATTTAAACAGTCATTTACAAGCTTATTAAAAACGAAAAGCAATATTGTCATCCTTTTTGCATTGGTAACATTGACGTCTTTTATGTATTTTTTTGTCCAATTCTCAGTGGATGAAAATATGAGTACATTAAAATCAATGATTCAATCAGGCCAGACTTTAACGGATAATCAAGAAAAATTTCTTACAGCATTACAATCCAATACCATTCTTGCGCGTAGTTTTTTAATTATTTTAACTCTGATAACTGGATTTATTTTCTACATGTTCTATAAACGATATTTTACTCTTCATAAAAAGGAAATCGGATGTTTTAAGGCTTTAGGCTATACCGATCAAACGATATGTTTTCTATTCATCTCATTTACCTTTCTAATTTCTTTCGTAGGCTCATTGTTAGGAATGATACTAGGATGGTTCGGTTCTGATCTATTACTAACTGCCAGCATTGAAGCTTATTCTGTTGAAAATGTGAAAAAAGGTATTCATCTCTCTAGTTCCCTGTTGGGCGTTTTATTAGTAGTTATTGTCTTGTGCATTATTACATTTTGGGCTTGCAACCAGTTTTATAATGAAGAAACAGCATTACTTCTCAATGGTTCAGACAAGCAAAAAGAAAATCACTTGGCTGAAAAACTCGCAAATATTGTGCCAAAACGTTATAAATTGTCTGTCAGGATAGCAATGAGAAAACCAATAACCATTTTATTAACAGTTATTACTGTAGGAATAGTTACAACTTTGTTTGTCATAAGTATTTCTTTAAATTTAAGTAGTAAAAAAGTATATACATCCCAAACAGAAGGACATAGATATAGCTTTGACACAAAACACGACGAGTATCAGACAGACGATGAAAGTAATCATGAAGTTAGTTATTATTTACGAACACCTATCGCCATAGAAATTGAACCTAAACAAGAAGTTATTCAACAGATCGTTGGAATGAATGGACCTGCCCATCTGCTTGAACTAAAAAATGAACAAGGGATATCATTGACAATTCCAACAGATAATCAAGTTCTAATTAATCCGGCACTCAAGGAACTGTATGGATTCCACAAAGGGGACAAAATTACTTTTACGATTTCTGGACAAAGGCAATCGGCAACCATATTAGATATAGCTGAAAATGCAGAGACGAATTCGATTTATATCTCTAAAAAGCAAGTGGCCGAGTGGTTAGGTGTTCCGAAAAACGTTCATACAGGCGTTTTGAGTACGGAGCCTTTAATTATGCACAGTGGAAAGACCATCACGATGACAGACAGATTGATAGAATTGGATAAAAATGCGGTATCTAACCGCATGAGTGGGGTCATTAATCAAGTATTGGGATGTATAATTGGCTGCCTTTTAATTTATTTGGTGTTATTACTCAATTTTCAAGAAAAAATAAAAGATATATTAGTATTAGATTTATTAGGATACCAAACAAAGCAAATTAATAAAATGTTAATCAATATTTATAGACCTATTTTGTGCTTCTCATTTATCGTGACACTTTTTCCGAGTATCTGGATAAGCCAATTAATACAAAAGGGACTATCTATACAAACTGGTGACTATATGCCTTTTCAAACAAATACGATTACTATATTAATAATTTTGTTAATATTAAATGTAATTTATACGTGTGTACAGATGATTTTTAATTTCAAAATAAAAAAAATTATAAATCAAGAACAGATAACAGATTATTTTTAACTTATTGTATAAAAACTAAAAACTACAGCGTACACATATCTAGATATAACTAAAAAAATTGAAGAAGACGAACTTAAAAAGTTCGCCTCCTACACTAAAAGATAAAACTGTCGGTACAAAATCGGCACAACCTAATTTTTGACGATTCCATACCACCATAAAAACCTTGCTGCAACAAGGGTTTTATGTCATTAGCCGATACTGCCTTCCATTTCGAACTTGATGAGTCGATTCATCTCAACGGCATACTCCATCGGAAGTTCTTTGGTGAATGGCTCGATGAAGCCCATAACGATCATTTGCGTAGCTTCAGACTCGCTAAGGCCACGACTCATGAGGTAGAACAATTGTTCCTCGGACACCTTGGATACGGTCGCTTCATGCTCTAGCGTAATGTTGTCATTCTTGATCTCGTTATAAGGAATCGTATCAGACGTCGATTCATTATCGAGGATGAGTGTATCACACTGGATGTTGGCTTTCGCGCCTTCTGCATTGCGACCGAAGGAAGCCAGTCCACGGTACGTTACTTTACCGCCATGCTTACTAATGGACTTGGATACGATCGTAGAAGTCGTGTCCGGTGCCAAGTGAATCATTTTGGCTCCTGCATCCTGATGCTGGCCTTTGCCTGCTACAGCGATGGACAATACCATCCCTTTTGCACCGCGACCCTTCAGGATAACGGCAGGATACTTCATTGTCAGCTTGGAACCGATGTTGCCGTCCACCCATTCCATCGTTGCATTCTCTTCAGCAACGGCACGCTTGGTCACGAGGTTGTAGATGTTCGGCGCCCAGTTCTGAATGGTTGTATAACGAACGCGCGCATTCTTTTTACAGATGATCTCGACCACCGCACTGTGAAGCGAGTTCGTGCTGTAGATTGGCGCTGTACATCCTTCTACGTAGTGCACGAAGCTGTCTTCGTCCGCAATGATCAGCGTACGTTCGAATTGGCCCATGTTCTCGGAGTTGATCCGGAAATACGCTTGCAGCGGAATTTCACATTTCACGCCTTTTGGAACATAGATGAAGCTTCCGCCAGACCATACGGCACTGTTCAGCGCAGCGAATTTGTTATCCGTTGGAGGCACTACTGTTGCAAAGTACTCTCTCAAGATCTCAGGATGCTCTCTGAGAGCTGTATCGGTATCCATGAAGATAACGCCTTGATCCTCAAGATCCTTTTGCATGTTATGGTAAACAACTTCAGATTCGTACTGTGCGGATACACCCGCAAGGAACTTCTGCTCTGCTTCCGGAATACCCAATTTATCAAAGGTTTCCTTGATCTCGGTAGGAACTTCCTCCCAAGTCTTGCCTTGCTTGTCGGAAGGTCTTACATAGTACTGGATATCGTTGAAATCCAGCTCGTCGAGATCGCCGCCCCAGCGAGGCATTGGCATTTTCTCGAACTGCTCCAGTGATTTCAAACGAAATTCCAGCATCCATTCCGGCTCGTTCTTGATTTTGGAAATTTCCGTTACGACTTCACGCGTCAAACCTTTGCCGGTTTGAAAAATAGCTTTGTGCTCATCACGGAAACCATATTTATACTCTCCAATTTCTGGTGCCTTTTTAGCCATTTAACTTACCTCCCTATCGATCTATTGATTCACTTACTTCGCGTCTATTCCTTTTCGGAGTGCGTTCCACGCAAGGGTTGCACATTTAATGCGTGCAGGAAACTTGTTAACACCGGATAGGGCTTCAATATCCTCGTACTCGTCAAAATCTACAGCCTCGCCTTTCATAAGGGAGGAGAACCGATCCGCCAGACTGATCGCTTCATCCAGCGTTCTGCCTTTTACAGCGTCCGTCATCATCGAAGCGGAAGACATGCTGATGGAGCAGCCTTCCCCTGTATATTTGGCATCGGCTACTACGCCGTTCTCTACCTTAAGCTGCAAGGAAATGCGATCTCCGCAAGTCGGATTGTTCAAATCGATGGTTACCGCATCGTCTTCAAACTTGCCGCGATTGCGGGGGTTCTTATAATGATCCATGATGACACGTCTGTACAAATCGTCAAGTTGCATCGCCAAAATACTCCTTTGTCTGGATTAAGGCGCTAACTAATCGATCAACGTCCTCTTCTGTATTATACAGATAAAAGCTCGCGCGTGCCGTAGAGGATACTTTTAACCAACGCATAAGCGGTTGACAGCAATGATGTCCTGCACGAATCGCAATCCCCTGTGCATCCAGCACGGTTGCCACGTCATGCGGGTGAACGTCGCCAAGGTTAAATGTAACGAGGCCTACTTTACGCTCACGGGGACCGTAAATGGAAATGCCTTCGATCTCGGAGAGGCGGTTCATGGCGTAAGCCGCAAGCTGCGATTCATGCTGCTCGATGGCATCCATTCCGATTTCCTCCAGGAAATCGATGGCAGCGCCCAAACCGACAGCCCCTGCAATGATAGGCGTCCCTCCCTCAAACTTCCAAGGGAGCTCCTTCCAGTTCGACTCGTACAATCCAACATCATTGATCATTTCTCCGCCGAATTCGATCGGCTCCATTGATTCCAGCAGCGCCTTCTTGCCGTATAATGCGCCGATACCTGTTGGAGCACACATCTTATGGCCGGACAAAGCGTAGAAATCGCAATCCAGGTCCTGGACGTCCACTTTCATATGCGGTGTGCTTTGCGCACCGTCCACCACAATGATGGCACCGTGGCGGTGCGCGATTTCCGCCATTTGTTTCACGGGATGTACAACGCCCATCACGTTGGATACGTAAGCGATGGCTACAACCTTGGTCCGTTCGGTAACGAGTGCCTCTACATCTTCGACACGGATCGTGCCGTCAGGCTGCAGAGGAATATATTTCAGCGTAGCGCCAACGGCGATAGCCGCCTGCTGCCACGGTATGAGATTACTGTGATGCTCCATTTCCGTCAGGACAATTTCATCCCCAGGACCGCACACAGAGCGCGCGTAGGACGAAGCTACCAGATTCAGGGCCGTCGTCGTACCGCGGGTGAAAATAATTTGCTCCGAACTCTCGGCATTAATAAAACGGGCAACCTTCTCCCTGGCTCCTTCATAAGCATCAGTAGCACGGCTGCCGAGTGTATGAACCCCGCGGTGTACATTGGAGTTCTCCCACTCGTAGTACCGCTTGATAGCATCTATGACCACCTGCGGCTTTTGCGATGTCGCGGCATTGTCGAGATATACCAGCGGATGTCCGTTGATCTCCTGATGAAGAATGGGAAATTGCTCACGGACAGAGGCGATCATTGTCCCAGCTTCCTTTCAACGAGCCCCTGCAGTTGGTCGCGAAGTCCCTCAAGCGGAATTTCGCTGACTACCGGAGCCAGGAAGCCGTATATAATCAAGGATTCTGCCACGGTACGCGAAATACCACGGGACATCAGGTAGTAAATTTGCTCCTGGTTCACTTGTCCTACGGACGCTGCGTGTCCAGCTGTTACATCATCCTCGTCAATCAACAGAATCGGGTTCGCGTCGCCGCGAGCTTTCGGGCTGAGCATCAGCACGCGCTCGGTCTGTTGTCCGTCCGCCTTCGTTGCACCCTTCTCGATCTTGGTAATTCCGTTGATGATGGCTTGTGCCTCTTCGCGCATAACCGCACGGGTAATCATCTGGGATTCGGAGCTCTTGCCATAATGCTTCGCTCGCGTGGTGTAGTTGAGCTTCTGGGATCCGGAACCTACCGCGATGACTTTTGCATCGGATGTCGAGCCGTTGCCCTTTAGGATACTCATGGTATCGCTAGCTGTATCGCCATTGTTCATTTCACCAACGATCCACTCGATCGAAGCGTCATTGTCCAGCATCGCACGACGGAATGTAACATCGGTTACTTCCCCAGCCAATTGGTGAACGGAAGCATAACGCACCTTTGCGCCGTTTTTGGCGAATACTTCCACCGCTCCGTTATGGGTCACCGGTGCTGCCAGAGAATCCGATACGTAGTTGTCTACATAAGTGATCTGACTGTTCGCTTCAGCTACGATCAGCACATGCGGAGCAAATGTTGCTTCGGCATCATCCGTCAGCATCACCGCCTGCAGAGGTACATCGACCTCGACATTCTTAGGAACATAGAGGAACACCCCGCCGTTCCATACGGCAGCATGCAGAGCGCCCATCGAATGCTCGTCATTCTTAAGCGCTTGATGCAGATAAGGTTTAACCAAATCCGCGTGTTCTTTAACCGCTGTTTCCAAATCGGTGAAAATTACGCCTTTGGCGGAAAGTTCCGGAGCCAAGCTTACATATACGGTTCCCGAGTTGCGTTGAATAACCAAGCCGCCTTCTCTTGAACCTTCGACAAGTTTGGCTACCTGTTCAGGCAATTCGTCAAGGGAAGCAAGTTTGTTGCTCTCTTTATATTCACCATAGCTTTGGATGTTCCAGCGCTCGATGCGTTGTTTCTCCAGCTTGGGCAGTTCCAACTGGCCAGCCAGTTCCAGGGAAGCCAAACGGCTGTCTGTCAGCCAGGCCGGTTCCTGTTTACTTTCGGACAATGCCTTCAGAGCCTCAGCGTTGACCGGAAGAATGGTTTGTGTAGTCATATCGTTTCCTCCTCCCGTCTATTTACGCGTCTTGACCTACAGTTTCATCAGTAATGCCCAGCTCTTCCTTAATCCAGTCATAACCTTCTGCCTCCAGGCGCTGTGCCAGTTCAGGGCCGCCGGATTTTACGATACGTCCTTGCATCATCACGTGAACGTAATCTGGAGTGATATAGTTAAGCAAACGTTGATAGTGGGTAATAATCAAGAAACCGCGTTCTTCGGATTTCATGGCATTTACACCGTTCGCCACAATTCTCAAAGCATCGATATCAAGACCGGAGTCGATTTCGTCAAGCACGACGATTTTCGGATCCAGCATCATCATTTGCAGGATTTCGTTACGTTTCTTCTCACCACCGGAGAAACCTTCGTTCAGGTAACGGTGAGCGAACTCAGGATTCATCTCGAGCTCCTTCATTTTGCCTTCCATTTGACGAATGAACTTGATCAGGGAAATCTCATTGCCTTCACCGCGGCGTGCGTTGATGGAACTGCGCAGGAAATCGGAGTTCGTAACGCCGGCGATTTCGCTTGGATATTGCATGGCCAGGAACAAACCTGCGAGGGCGCGCTCGTCAACTTCCATCTCCAGCACGTCTTCATCGTTAAGGAATACTTTACCTTCTGTAACTTCATATTTAGGATGCCCCATCAACGCGGAAGCCAAAGTACTTTTGCCTGTACCGTTTGGTCCCATGATGGCATGAACTTCTCCGCCCTTCATCTCAAGGTTGATCCCTTTAAGGATCTCCTTGCCTTCGATTGTTGCTTTCAATCCTTCAATGACAAACTTGGTTGACATATTAGATTCCCTCCGTTGAATAGGTAGTGTATTGTTGTCCTATATGATAACAGGATTGGACGCCCTGATTTCATAAAACAAAAAATAATTCTTTATTTATAATCATTCTAAACTGATTATCAATGATTCTCAAGCCATTTTATAATAAAATATGACGTATTTCAACCGGACAAGCGTTTTACAGACAACATTCAGACAACCGTAACAATTAAAAAAACAGGCATGACCGATAGACCGGCCAAGCCTGTTTCGTTCGCCCTGTTCCCCTTCCTATTTGCTAATGCTCCTGAGAATCATTACGGCATCCGGCACCGGCGTTTATCGCGCGTTGACAGACGGTGCTCAGGTCAACATCACGAGATAAGGCACACGGCACAGTAACCGGGAACCTTAGCTCTTGCAAATACAAGGGAAGAATAGGCATCATTCTGTTGTATTCACGCTTTATCCAAGGAACGAACGCAGCATCCACATATGCTTCTCAAGATCAGCCTTAAACCCGGTGAACATGTCCGCTGTTGGCGCATCTCCGGCTTCCTCAGCCATTTCGATACCTTCCGCCAGCTCCTCAGATACGGTTGCAAAGTCCTCAATCAAAGCTTGTACCATGCCGCGGGTATCCTCGTTGCCCGAAGCCTCCTGGACTGTCGCAAGTTCCAAATATTCTTTCATCGTTGCAGCAGGTTTGCCTTTAATCGAGAGCAAGCGCTCCGCAACCTCATCCATTTTAAGTGTAACTTCGTCATACAGTTCTTCGAATTTAACATGAAGGGAGTAGAATTGCTCTCCGGTTACATACCAGTGATAATTGTGGAGTTTGACATAGAGCACGTTGAAGTTCGCAACCTGCTGATTCAACAATTGCTCCAGACTTGCGTTCTTCGTTTTTCCTGCAGCTTTGCCAGATGTAGTTTTTGCCATGGTTAATCCCTTCCTTTTCTATATGAAATGCACCCTGTACTGCGTCAAAGGAACATTCGGCAGAGCGGTGTATACCCATTGTAACTGGTACCATCTGCTAATGCCATTCCTTCCTTAATATATGAGTACATCCTGTGCTGGGGCGTCTATTTATAGTTTACCCTTAGGACTACAAAGCGAATCAATTTCGCAAACCTTTCGTCTTGCCAAAAAATTATACAAAATTCGCGAAAAAACGTTATACTAGGTAATACCAAGCAAAAAAGTTGGCTTTGTTTTCTTCTATTATATTTGGGGGTGACCATCCATGTCTGCATATCATCCGCTGAACGCGGAAGAAGCTATACAATTAGCTAAAAGTATACCGGGCCGGTTCCCGGACCATGCCCAGCTCGAATGCCGCGAAATCGGCGACGGCAATCTCAATCTGGTGTTTCATGTCACCGCCAAAAATACAACTGATAGTATCATTATCAAGCAAGCTGTTCCTTATGCAAAAGTTGTAGGCGAATCCTGGCCGCTGTCTCTCGACCGGGCCCGCATCGAACGTCTGGCGCTGGAGACAGAGTACTCCATTTGCCCCGACCTCGTGCCCAAAGTATACGGTTATTCGGATGAGCTCGCCTACACGGTAATGGAAGACCTGAGCGAGTATACCATCATGCGCAAAGGCCTGATCGAAGGCAATGCCTATCCGAAGTTCGCAGAGCATATTGGCCGCTTCATGGCCAGAACCCTGTTCTACACGTCGGATCTCGGGATGAACCAACAGAAGAAGAAGGAACTTGCCGGCCGCTTTGTCAATCCGGATTTATGCAAAATTACCGAAGATTTAATCTTCGAAGATCCATACCGCGAATCCACCAATAACAATTATGCGCAGAGCATCGCCGATGAAGCCGAAGCCCTCCGTGCCGACCTGCCGCTTCACTTTGAAGTCGCGCTGCTGCGGGAGAAGTTTCTGACTCACGCACAGGCCCTGCTGCACGGGGATCTGCATACAGGCAGCATCTTCGTCACGCCGGAATCGACCAAGGTCATCGACCCGGAATTCGCTTATTTCGGCCCGATGGGATTCGATATCGGTGCGGTCATCGGCAATCTGCTGCTCAACTATGCGGCGCAGCCGGGCTGGTGTCAGGACGAGCATACGATGACTGCCCGGGAAGCCAAACTCCTCGAGATGGCAAGCGACGTGTGGACCCACTTCGAGAACAACTTCCGCATGCTGTGGAACGATGATCTCTTGGACGAAATGTCCCGGACACCAGGTTATCAGGACCATTATGTATCACAGATTTTGAAGGACACCGCAGGATTCGCAGGCTGCAAAATGATCCGGCGCATCGTCGGATTGTCCCATGTTGCGGACATTGACACCATAGCCGATGATAAAGCCAGAGAAGCTGCGCAGCGCAAAGCGCTTGCTATCGGCAAAAATCTCGTGCGTCATCATCGCAGCATCAAGTCCTTTGAGGACATTTTAACTTTGATCACACAAGCAACTACAGGAAATGAGGTATCGATATGAGCGGTATGACTACCGGCAATGCCAGCACCTATGAACCGCTAAGCTCGGTTTATTGGGGGGGAGACCATCTGGTCCTACTGGACCAGCGATTACTCCCGGAAGAGATTGTCTATCTCCAGCTCTTCACACCGGAGGAAGTCTGGGAAGGCATTCACTCCATGAAAGTCCGCGGCGCGCCGGCTATCGGCATCGCGGCAGCATTCGGCGCGGTCCTTGGCGGCATGCAGGTTGAAGCCAACGATAACGAGGGATGGCTGCAGCAAGTCGTAAAAACTTGCGCTTATCTCGCCACTTCCAGACCGACGGCCGTCAATCTGTTCTGGGCGCTGGACCGTATCAAGCTTGCGGCTGAGAAGCTGGCAGAATCGAAACTGGATACGGCCGGACTGAATGCATCGCTGCTCGCCGAAGCCGAGGCCATTCGGGCCGAGGACGAGGATGTATGCCGCCGCATCGGCGAAAACGCGCTGCCGTTCTTCAAAGAGGGTATGGGTGTGCTTACCCACTGCAACGCGGGCGGACTGGCGACTGCCAAGTACGGGACCGCACTGGCACCGATGTATCTCGCTCATGAGCAAGGGATGAACATCAAGGTGTTCGCGGATGAGACAAGACCTGTCCTGCAAGGCGCGCGTTTAACTGCTTTTGAACTCCAGCAGGCGGGGATCGACGTGACACTGCTGGCGGATAACATGGCCGCCATGGTCATGTCCAAAGGCTGGATACAAGCGGTGATCGTCGGTACGGATCGCGTTGCCGCAAACGGCGATGTCGCCAATAAGATCGGAACGTATGGAGTAGCGGTCCTTGCTAAAGCTCACGGCATTCCTTTCTACGTGGCGTGCCCGCTGTCGACGATTGATCTGAATACGAAGACAGGCGCCGATATTCCGATTGAGGAGCGGCCAGCGGAAGAGATCACGGAAGGTTTCGGCAAGCGCACAGCGCCGCAAGGCGTAAAAGTGTACAACCCTGCCTTCGACATTACGCCGAATGAGTATGTGACAGCAATCATTACGGAAAAAGGCGTCGTGCAGGCTCCTTATCATGAGAGCTTAAAAAGCTTGTTCGAATAGCCGCTGTATCCGAATGTTTTATGGCATCATAAAACGGACAAACGGCCCTCCAGCCGTATTGTCCGTTTTTTTTTGCGGTTTGCATGTTAGTGCATTTAAAGTTGATACTTTCTTATCTCTAAAAAAAGAGCGATCCGCACGGGAATCACTCTTGTAACGTAAGCCATATATGACTCATAACATGCGCAGGATCGCATCCTTGCCAGCCAAGCCAGGATGAATGCCCCACTTCTCCGCCTCCAGGGTTACCGATTCCAGCGGCGCCTCCAGCAGCTGCTCCAATGTGCGAACCCCTACGGCTCTTCCTGCGATAATCTTGCGGTCCGCAAGCTTTTCGTTAAGGAGGCCCACATCGAGTGCACCGCACATAATATAGCCGCGGGAAGTGTATACGGCCAGCAGCGTTGTTTTCGGAAGCTGTACCTCGACGCCCATAACAGTATGTCCTTCAATATCGATCGGCAGTAAAGTCACCAATATCAACAAACCTCCCCTCACGTCGGCTTAGAATTATGTTTATTCTTTTGGAACCGACATGGTGCGAATGTCTCTGATATTATGCATTCCAACCTACGTATATGGTGCGAATGACTCGTAAGTCAATAGAATAAAGATGAAATACACATGACATTAGGACTATTAATATTCGAAATTTATGGTATATTTGATTCAGTAGAAAACATGTGAAAGCTGGTGAATGATAAAAGCTATGAACACAATTCCTGTCACCGATGATAACGGCTTTTTATTCAACGTTGATATTCTGGTCAAGAGTTCCTCCAACGCACTGGCTTTGCAATATTTGCTAGAAATGCTGAACGACAAGGCTGAAGTCGTCGATTTCCGGGTTAAATCCGGAATGGAACTTGGAGAAATTATCAACACCTTGGTTCAAGCCAAGAAAGATTCCGTTATTAGCAAAGCCTCCGGGAAGATGGCTTCTGCCGCTTCTCAGAAAGAGAAACCTGCGCCACCTGTGCCACCTGCGACATCCTCGCCGGAAAAAAAGATCGCTGCAAGCGTACCCCCTGTCCAAACTCCACTCACCGGAAGTGATCCTTTCGAATGGATTAAAGTATACAGTAAGGACAATCGCCTTGTTCGCCTGACAACCAACCGCCACGGTAAGCAGACAAGTCTGCCCTGCCGGATTCTCAACTATGATGAAAGCAATTTCCTGGTCAACGTTTATCATGTCGATGAGAAACAGGTGTATACCTTCAAGCTCAATGAAATTGACGAGTTCAGCGTCAGCTGAGTTGGTATCACATCAACGGAATCCATTTTAAAAAAACGGCTTCGCCGCCCCATAAGAAGGGATCGGTGAAGCCGTTTTTTTAACATCAAGCATTTTTTCGGGAGAGCGCCGAAGACATCAGCATCAGCCAACCCACGATAAAGGAGACACCGCCGATCGGCGTGATCGCCCCAAGCCACTTGATGCCGGATATACTTAACACGTAGAGACTTCCGGAAAATATGACGGTTCCCGCGATGAATAAAGCCCCTGCCCAGAACAGCTTCCGGGATTCGCCCAGAACCTTCGCCACAATCCCCGCAATCAGCACCGCAAGTCCGTGAATCATATGATAATGAACTCCGGTCTCATAAATGGCAAGTTCGTCCGGCGTAATCTTATCCTTCAGCATATGGGCACCGAATGCCCCGATAGCGACAGACAATGCCATCAGGATCGAACCCCATGCAATGAATCTACGACTCATGCCTTTTCAACCCCTTTTGTCAGTGGACACCCGTGTCCTTATGTAATCAAATTAAGTTTAACGGATTCGATGAAGCTTTTCCACCGGCATGCAAGCGCTTTGGACTTGATTTCAGGGCCATTTTGTGAAAGATTAATAAGGATGTCTTTTTATTGAAGACCCACATGTACCTATTAGAGAATGAATTCTTAAGTTAGGAGCGATTAAACACATGGATCAACAATCACCTTCCTCCCCATCCGAGGACCAAGGTTCACCCAAACGACCTAAAACCACATTTATTCCACCCGAGGACAGAAAAAACTCTCGCTTCGGCATCGCCTCATTCATACTGTCGATCGTGACGCTGCTCGGGTATATTCTACTCGGCGCACTCGGCACAACGATGATTGAGCCTTACATGACGGAGAATGGACCGATTCTTGAGCCGACTCAGGAAACGCTGGAAGCGATGACCACGCTGGCGGCCGTGTTCATCCTCGTCATGGTCATCAATATCGTCGGCTTGGTGCTTGGCATTGTAGGCTGCTTCTCCAAAACGCGCAAGCGTGTCGTCGCCGTCATCGCAACCATCGTGAATGGCGTAGTCATTATCACCATCGGAGCTCTTTTCCTATTCGTATTAAGTGCTTAAGGAGCACCACTTCGAGACACTTGCCTGATTCATCTCAGGTTAAGTGTCTTTTTCATGACAAACCCGGATTCATTACTCACATATCGCTCTTTCTCCCGAATATAATGAATTACTACAGCCGAAAAGACGGCAACCGAGTCAAGGCTACACTTGGGAGGTGACTGTCCATGCAAAATGAAGACGCTCTGTCGTTTGTCGTATCCCGTGAAGACTGGTCGCTGCACCGCAAAGGCTACCAGGATCAGGTACGTCATCAGCATAAAATCCGTGAAGTCATCAAACGCAACCTGCCCGACCTTATTACCGAGGAAAACATTATTCTGTCCGACGGAAAGCAGATCATTAAAGTTCCGATCCGAAGCCTTGACGAATACCGTTTCATCTATAACTACCAAAAGCAAAAGCATGTCGGTCAGGGCGACGGTGACAGTCAGGTTGGGGACGTCCTTGGACGCGACCCTTCGTCAGCCCAGCCCGGTAAGGGGGAATCGGCCGGCGATCAGGCAGGGCAGGACATCGTGGAAACCGAGGTCAGCCTGGAAGAACTGGAGAACATGCTGTTTGAGGAACTGGAGCTCCCGCTGCTGCAGCCTAAGGATAAAGAGCAGATCGAGACAGAATCCATCGTTTTCAACGACATCCGCAAAAAGGGCATCATGTCCAACATTGACAAGAAGCGCACCATCCTGGAGAATTTGCGCCGCAATGCCAGAGACGGCAAACCCGGCATCCACGGCATCAGTCCGGACGACCTGCGCTACAAGACTTGGGACGATACCGTCATTCCGGAGTCCAATGCGGTTATTATCGCCATGATGGATACGTCCGGGTCCATGGGCTCCTTTGAGAAATACTGCGCGCGCAGCTTTTTCTTCTGGATGACCCGTTTCCTCCGCAAACAGTACGAGAAAGTAGAAATCGTGTTTATCGCCCACCATACCGAAGCAAAAGAAGTGACCGAGGAAGAGTTCTTCACGCGAGGTGAAAGCGGCGGAACCATATGTTCATCCGCTTATCAGAAGGCGCTTGATATTATCCATCACCGTTATCCCCCTTCCCAATACAACATTTATCCCTTCCACTTCTCCGACGGCGATAATCTCACGTCCGATAATGAACGCTGCGTCAAACTCATCGGCGAGCTGCTGAAGATAAGCAACATGTTCGGTTACGGTGAGGTCAATCAATACAATCGCAGCAGCACGCTGATGTCGGCCTATAAGAATATCAAGCTGGACCAATTCATGTACCATGTCATCAAAGACAAAGGGGAAGTGTACGAGGCACTCAAAACCTTTTTTCGTAAACGGCAAGGAGCCGCCATTTAATCCATATAAAAATTTATAAAAGGAAAATCATGGATGCATGTTCATCCAGATATCTGAGGAGGCGGGGACCTCCTCTTTCTTATGGCCTACTGCGATACGGCTAACAGATCGTTACCGAAGCATGGACAACGGAGTCTGCAGACTTTTCCTTTCGAATGAAAAATCTGTTTTATTATTGACATCTTAATGTAGCCGTAGCTTCACTTTTTTGTCACCTTCTGATTTTCCAGGAATGATAGTATTAGCTATGACATCTTGTTGCAGGATATTACAGGATTCGATATGCGTCTCCTTAATTTAAAATATCCTCCTATAAAGGAAAGGGAAGGTTTACCATGTTCCAAATGACACATTCACTATTCAGCACCCAGACGTTTGAGAATATGTCCTACATATTATCGCAGCGGCTGTTACAGGGCGGCATAAGCGCAGATCCTTCGAAAGGAGCGATCTCCCGTGCCAGCATCAGATAAGCCACGTTCACGCTACATGCCCGGTCTCGATGGGCTTAGAGCCCTCGCCTTGATCGGAGTGATGGGATACCACTGGAGTTTTGGTTTTGCAGGCGGTGGTTTTCTCGGAGTAAGTTTATTCTTTGTACTGTCCGGGTATCTCATTACAGATATTCTCGCATCGCAATGGCATCACCAGCGCCGGATCGATCTGAAAGATTTCTGGATACGAAGGTTCCGGCGGCTCCTGCCGGCCATGCTGCTCATGCTGTTCATCCTTGTGGTATGGGTTACGCTGTTTGACCGATCGCGACTGGCTACGCTCCGGAGTGAGGTGCTCGGCGCCGTTACATACATAAGCAACTGGCAGTTTATTTTTCAGCAGCAATCTTATTTCGAATCATTTGGCCCACCTTCTCCACTGGGGCATTTCTGGTCGCTTGCTGTGGAAGAGCAGTTCTACATACTGTGGCCTTTGATCATGTTAGCGGTTCTCAAGCTATTCCCCCGCAGGGGACAGCTGTTTATTTTCATTGCTGCCGGAGCCGCGATTTCGGCTTTGGCCATGGCGATGATCTATCAGCCGGGAGATGATCCTAGCCGGGTCTATTATGGAACGGATACCCGAGCGTTTGGTCTGCTCATCGGAGCTGGGCTGGCTGTCGTATGGCCCAGTTGGAAGCTGTCCACCCCTGTTTCAAGGGCTACCCGGCGCAGACTCAATGTGACAGGCGCCGTGGCAATGCTTATCATACTCTCCATGATGTGGCAGGTGGACCGTTACGATTCGTTCCTGTATCAAGGAGGCATGTTCCTCTTCTCTCTTGCCGCCGCCGTCCTCGTTGCGGTGTTGGCGCACCCAGGAGCTTCGATCAGCCGCTTGTTAAGCTGGAAACCCCTGTTATGGATCGGCGTTCGATCCTATGGGATTTACTTATGGCATTACCCGGTGATGATCCTGACCTCACCTGCATCCGGAGCAGGCGATCTGAGTTTGCCTCAGGTTGCACTGCAAATTGCGGCAAGCGTTCTGCTGGCGGCCCTATCCTGGAAGTATGTTGAAGAACCGATACGACATGGCGGACTGAAGAAATTATGGTTTAAGGCCCGATCCATTCGGCGCCGTTCGACTTCGATTTCGTTAAGAGGCTGGATCGTGTCGATAAGCTCGCTAATTCTAATCGGCGTTTTTTGCTCGGGGATGATGAGCAGTGTATCCTCTGCGAGAACGGTGGGCGATATCGCCGCCATGCTAAACCTCGATGACCCTGCCCCGGAAGAACCGGACCAGACTGAAGGTGGAGAGCCCGGAGCGATGGAGCCACCACAAGGACAATCGCCGCTTCCTGCAGACACGAACGGGAACGTAACCCCGCCGCCTACCGACGCGAAGCAGCCTGGTGTTGTGAAGAAGCCAAACTCCGATGAAGAAGCGGATCAACTGCGGATTCCAGATGGAGCAACAGGGTCTGGCAATGACGGTGCTGGCGGGAACGAAGAGCCGGATCATCCTGTTGGAAATGACGTTGACAATAAAGATGAGCCAACCGACGCAGGGAACGGAAGCTCCGATAAGGCTGATTCCGGGAAAACAATCCCGGATCAACCGAACGAAGATAAAGCTGGTAAACCTGGTGAGGATAAGACTGATAAGCCAGCTCAATCCAAGGACTCGGCAGGCGAAACGACAGGCGGAAAGAGCAATCCTACGAAGCCAACGAATGAGCCTCAAAATCCTCCGGTATCCAAGTCCGCCATCACGGCCATTGGAGATTCGGTCATGCTCGGGGTCTCCCCTTATCTGGAGAAATCGCTGCCTGGCATTCACATCGATGCGGTGATAGGCCGCCAAATGCGTCAGGCCGATGACCTGATTCCCGTTATGAAAGCCCAGAACCGGATAGATGGCGGCATTATCGTCATCGGGCTAGGAACCAACGGGGCGTTCTCGAAAAAGGATCTGGATTCTCTTCTGCGTCCGCTGGATTCGGCTAAGCAAATTCTGCTTATCAATACACGGGTTCCACGTGATTGGGAACAGAACGTAAACGGCATGCTGGCAAAAGCGGCTGCCCAGAACCCGAAGGTTACGCTGGTAGATTGGTATTCAGCCAGTAAGGATCATCCGGAATACTTCCGGTCTGACGGCGTCCATCTGGAGCCAGAAGGTGCCGAGGCCTACACGTCCATACTGCTTCAAGCTATCAAGAAATAAAGCGTTTATCCTGATTCTTGCCATCATTCATTCTCATATCGTCGACCTGATCTCATCCTTCTGTGAGACAGGTCGACTTTTTAGTTATATACGTAATCGGAAGCAGCAATATGATATAATTCGGTTACTTAATCTCATTATTTCTTAATAGAAGGCGGTGTCCTGGTATATGAACAATATCGTGACAATGAAATGGCTGCTGGCGAGACTCTATGAACCCGATCTGGTCATCGTTGACTGCCGTTTTGCCCTCGGCAAGCCGGAAAGCGGCCGGGCCGCTTACGAGGAATCGCATATTCCGCGTGCCGTTTACCTTGACTTGGAGAAGGACCTCTCCTCCCCTATCACCCAACATGGCGGACGCCATCCTCTACCGGCCCTGGATCAGCTTGCACAGCGTCTCGGCCAGTCCGGTATTCAGGAGAGCAGCCGCGTCGTCATCTATGACGACCAGGGCGGAGCCATGGCCAGCCGTCTATGGTGGCTGCTGAAATACATCGGGCATGAACAGGCTTATGTGATGGATGAAGGCTTTACGGCTTGGAAGGACGCTTCGTATCCGTTAACGGATGAACAACCGATCGTGATTCCGGTACCATATGAAATCAAGCTTAAGCCCGATAAACTGGTCCTCGTAGATGAGGTACGCGAGGCGTCGGTGCAGGGTACCCAAACGATTATCGATTCCCGTGAGCCCCGCAGATATGCTGGAGTCGAGGAGCCTTTGGACACCAAGGCCGGACATATTCCGGGGGCGGTGAACTACTTCTGGAAAGGGGTCATGGACACCTCTGGACATTGGAAGGATGCAGGCGCGCTTCGCGAGCATTTTACCAATATCCCGCAAGATGCCGAGATTATCGTATACTGTGGCTCCGGCGTCACCGCTTGTCCGAACGTGCTTGCCCTGGAGGAAGCCGGTTACGGCAACGTGAAGCTATACGCAGGGAGCTGGAGCGATTGGATCAGCTACGAGGAGAATCCGGTGGCGACTGGAGAGGAATAGGAGCTAAGACGTGAACATGATATGAATGATGATTACATCGCCATTAAGCTTGTATGCCTTGGGCGATGTAATAAGGAGAATGTAGATGAAAACATATATTGTGTTTGGTGCTAGTAAGGGATTGGGAGATGCTTTTGTTAGGGGTGTACCTCAGCGAGGAGATAAAGTTTGGGTGGTTGCTCGCAGCAAGCCTGAAAGTTTGGATTTAGAGGATGGCATTGAACGGGAATGGATACCAGCGGATTTGTCTGAGTTCCATTCATCGACACTGATTAAGGATAAGCTGCAGAACGAAACATTGGATGTTCTCATATATAATGTAGGAATTTGGGAAAAAGAAGGTTTTGAGAATCATTATACCTTCGATCACGATGAGCCTGCTGACATCAGTAATCTTATACAAGTGAATATTACTGCTGCAATTGTATGTATTCAAGCGTTATTGCCTCATCTTCGTAAATCTAATGCAGGAAAAATTATCCTTATTGGTTCGACAGCAGGCCTGAATAATGCGAACAGCAGTCAAGTTTCTTTTGTTGCCTCAAAATTCGCTATTCGAGGAATTACAGAGGCTCTTAGGGAGCACACGAGAGAAGATGGTATTGCTGTGACATGTATTAATCCTGGTGAATTGGCTGCTGAAATTCCATATGAAGAAGGGGTTGATCGTGCCCTTTCTGCCTATAATGGGACACGTATTCCGCTCCAGGATATAGTTTCCTTAGTAAAATGTGTGGTCAGCTTGTCTAAAGCAGCCTGTGTCAAAGAAATCAATATTCCGGCGCTAATGGATACGAATATCTAACTATACCATATGATAGCTGTACGCCGGCAGCTCGAGCGATTGGATTTGTTATGTGGGGAACCCGGTGGATTGGGACGTGTAAAAAGATTAAAATCAGCAAAAAGCCCGCTACCATAGCGGGCTTTTTGCCGATTTTATAGCATCTGCACTCTTACATCAGTCTCCCTGATAGATGCTCAAGAGCCATCGATTGTATCCGCTTCTCCTCGGCGATATTCTCGTAGAGAAGATCCTCTTTGCCCGCTTCAGCCATTCGCTTGCGGATGGCGGCAATCCGGCCTTTGCCGGAATCGATAAACCGGAAGTCTACCTGCCGCAGGCAATCCATATCCGCCAAGCCGTCCAAGGCTTCCGCTTTGATCCTTGTAGGAATCTCCTTTAACATCAGAACCTCCAACCGGTCGGCGGTCCACAAGTTCCTGATCTCCTGCAAGGATTTCATGTAATCCAGCTCAAGCTGCCGGAGATTTCGCATATGCGAGAAATCGCACAGGCGCTCGACTTTCGGCAGCGACAAGTGAAGGAAAGCCAAATGATCCAATACCGCCAGGGCATCGATATTCGTCAGGTTTCGGACGGCAGAGAGCCTTAGCATACTTATATTGGAGTTAGCCAGCACTTCCAGCGAACCGTTCAAAATACAGCTGTCTATGGCCAGATACTTCATCAGCGGCAAATCCACGGCAAAATCCAGCTGGTCGATCGCGCAGTTCAGGACCAGCGTATCCAGCCGAATGCAGTCCGCTATCGCAGATAGATCATCAAATTTGCCACTGAGCTCAAGGTATTTTAAAAACTTGTAATTCTGGATAAAGTCGAGATCTTGCGTTTTGGGCGAGCGTATCTTAAGAAACTCCATTCGATCCATCCCACCCAGCCTGTTCAAATCCTGTTGCTGTTTGAGATCCAGGTGCAAAGCAGCGACAAACTTCAATCCTGAAAGTGTCTCCAAAAATTCCTCCGTATAACGACCTTTCGGCTCGGCATGATAGATATGCAATATCAAGTCCGGACGCTTGGAGAACACCTGTTTATCCAGCTTCAGCAGATCTTCTGCTTTGTCTGCCCCAACAACAAAACCAATGGTTGCACGGTTCCTCAGCTGTTTAACGGCACTGTCCATTTTGTCCGTGCTCCAGGGGACCCCGCTCATCGATGCAGCCCACGGCTCGCTCATTTCGTTCGCCTCCATTTCTTTGAAAGGAAATTAAAGTTCTATAAGAAAAAAGTCCATTTGAGCCTCATGCCACCATTAAAGACCCGCTATCTTCTTCAACATGCCCCGCACATGCGTCCAGTCTGCCGGAATCTCTCTTTCGATCTCCTCTAATGAGGCAAAGGCGAATTCCTCCAGGCGCACCTTGATATTGGAGCGGATGTAGTCCTTGTTAGTCTTATGCTGGCGCAGCATTCGCTCATAGATTTCCAGCAAACCGGGATCGGTGACCTCCCTAAGTGCCTGTAGTGCGGCATGCTGGACACGTACCTCTTCGTCCTCCAGTGCCCGCATGAATTCTGATACATAGTTCGCCTTATCCGCCGATTTCCCTGCCAGATAAACTGCCTGAATACGAAACTCCAGGTTAGGGTGCCTGAAAAAAGGAATGAGCAGCGGTAGCGGCTCAACCCCGGCCTCGTACAGAAGCTGACTGCAGAGACGGAATGCCTCCTCATTCAGCTCCTGCGGGAGCAGAGCGAGCAGTTCGTCCATAAAGCGCCTCTCCCCCTGCGGCATATACCATTTGATCAGCTGCATGCCCAGCAGTCGCGCCGCGGGGTCCTGACTATGCAGCGTCCTCCGGATGAGCGGATCGGCACGGTCAAAATCCATTTTGGCCAGTACTTGCAAAGCCAGGTTTGGAATATTCCCCGGGCCCCTCTCATATTGATCGACTAGAAAATCTGCGGTTTCCGGTGCAATGGAAGGCAGTTTAAGCATGCCTTCCAAAGCCTCGTACCGGGTATATTCATCCCGTACAGTATGGTACAGCTTCATCAAGGCCTGGTCATCCCCTCCTCTTCGCAGCCCAAACCAGGCGCTCTCATAACCAGCTATGGTCTCATCCAGCCAGCGTTCATACCAATCCAGAAAATGCTCCTCATATGTAAAAAAGGATTGGTATTGATCTAGATCAAGATACACAACTTTTCCGCGGTATTCTCCGGTAACGATCAGCATCGTCTCATAGCCGCACCCCTGTTCTCCGATATTCAGCAGGCCCTGGCACCACTCAGCCATAGCCTCATCGTACGCCTCATCGTCTATATCATTATCGAGACAAAGTTTCGTCATCTTTCCAGCCGCTTGATCCTCCCTTGCTCGGAGCACCGAGGGTCCATGAATCCGTTCCAGCCCAATCACCTGCTTCTTCCCAAGCGGATGAATGCCGTAATAGGGACCTGCTCCTCCATTTCCAATCTCAGTAAGAAAAACCCTGTACGCATCCGGAAGCTTAACGCCATGCTGCTGCTCAAACTGCACAAGCTCTGCCTGACTCAACGGCTCATTCAACCGGTATTGGTGCATACGCGCACCGAATACCTGACAGTTCGGATCTGCGGCAGCCGCCTGTTTCAGCTTTTCACGAACTCGCAGCACCTGCTCGCCATACATTCTGTTCACTCCTTAGATATCCATATAATCAGTCGTTTGCGTCCCGGCAATGACCGTCCAGGCTTTTTCAGACAGCCATCGACATGAAGCTGTCCGCATCCACGTTCTACCCTTTGATTCGACCCAGATAATAGTCAAGATACTTCTTCGCTTCCCTGGAAGGCCTCATCATGCTGCTCCAGTTCCAAACAGACCAGCCGAGATCAGGAGCGGTCCGGTGTCGATACTGGAGCCCCTGGTTTGCAATGAAATTTCGCTCCAGGATAACTTGAGATCGTTCGGTGTAGAATGCCAACGGATACGGCAATAACGGCAGCCGCTTGATTCTTACTGTATAAACCCTTCAATTTGACTGGGGGTTCATGAGTCGGGTAAATTAGTGACTAATCGGTAAAGTATAGTAATTAAATGCTTGATCCAATAAGGCACTAGCCTCTTGACGTTTCAAAAGTTCTTTTGAACGGAAGTTCACGGAGCCATCAGATTTAACCTTGGTATCCGGGTCCATGATCCCTTGGGATATAAGCGCTTTGATGGCTTCAACTGCCCAGGCATCCGTTGTGCCACTCAGTTTAACCTTCGTTCTAGGCTCTACCTGTTTCAGGTTTTGGATCATCACCGCCGCCATTTGTCTAGTGATCGGAGAATTAGGCTGATAATTAGGCAGTCCGGCTTTCATCTGCTTCTTATTGAGTTCAATCATGTAAGGCTGTTTATGCCACCCATGGGCGCGAAGTAGCACTTCTGAGAATTCACTTTGAGTCATCGTTCCTTTTGGATCAAAGGTATGGGAAGACTTCCCGTTCATGACTTTCAAAGCCTTGAGATTGTTAATATATGATTTATACTTACTATTCGCAGGTACATCAGAGAAAGGTGAATCAACGTTAACTTTTTCTGAAAATGCAACTAAGTCTGGTAGACCCGTAGAATACATATATGCAATATGGCCAGCTGCGTTTTTCTTAAACGTCATTTTAGTACCTGATTCATCTTCGAACAATAAAGGGTGGATCATTTTCAGCGTATGCTTGCCTGAAGCTGTTTCCGTAACTAATTTCCCGTTCGAATAAGAAACCATAGTCCTTGAGGCCTCCATACGCGTGTTTTTATATAATCCGACATACGCTTTGGCTTGCTGCTCACTGATTGCCGAATAGGTTGGCTTTGAAACTTCTGTCTTTCTTGGATAATAGTGATTCATAAACGCTTCATACACGTCAATGCTCACATAGGGGTTGTCGTCATTGTTGGACATATACAAGGCTACATTTTTCTCAGGCAGAATAACAATCAGGGATGAATGCCCTGTAACATTCCCTCCTTTTAGAATCACATGTTGACCATTCATCTTCTCATTGAAGTAGCCTTCGAACCCGATTGTTGTAAGAGGAATCGTTTTATCAGCAAAAAACTGGTATGTGTGCATTTGCTCTATGCTTTTTTGGCTCACAATTTCTTTGCCATCATACTTTCCTTTGTTCAGATGCATTAAGAGATACTTTGCCATGTCATCTGCTGTTGAGATGATACCACCTTCAGGTTTTTCTGTAGGCATAGTTCCATCCATGGGGATCTTTTCACCCTTCGGTCCATAGTGAGCAGCCATTCTGCCTAATAGTTCGGGCGTAAACCGTACATTCGTTGAGGTCATGCCTAACGGGTTGAAAATGTTTTTCTCCATATACTTCGAATAGGGCATTCCCGAGACGTTCTCTACCGCATACCCCGCTAGCAAAAACCCAAAATTGTCATAAACGTATGCTTCTCCCGGAGGCCTCACAACCGCTGACATATGTGATTTGACAAAATCCTTTATTGGAAAGTTTTTGTTAACATATTCCGGTGAATAATACGAAGAGATATCGGGTGATTCAAATCCGGTTGCATAGGTAAGCAGATCATACATGGTCAGCTTTTTCCCCGTTTTATTCGGAATCTTCACTCCTCCTAAGTACTTTTGAATGTCGCCTCGTAAATCGATTTTCCCCTTATCGACCATCTGCATAGCCGCCAAGGCCGTGAATGTCTTGGTAACAGAGCCGATCTGGAAAACGGTGTCTTTATCAACGGGAATCTTCTTTTCTTTGTCAGCATAACCGTAACCTTTGCTTAGTAACACTTTCCCATCGCCCACGACCGCAAAATTAGAACCGACTGTGTTATACTTCTTCATCACGTCCGCAAAAACGCTATCTGCAAATGCTTCTAGCTCCTTGGCATCGCGGGGCCCCTCCAAGCTAGAACTTACAGATGCAATGGGTGTGGCCATTGTTGCGCTAGCTGTCGAGCTGCTAGCTGGGATACATGCGGTCGTTGCCATAGCGGATAATAGCAGAACCGCGATGGTGCGAGTCTTTTTTTTCATACATGGTCTCTCCTCAAAATGTATTTGCCTCATAACAACTGGCTGAACCGAGTATGGCAAAAGGCTTGTCATATCAACAAGTGTCATTTCGTCACCCACAATGCCAAGACACTTCAAAATGTCATATGACAATTAGGCACTAGGATTTATGACCATAAAAGATTGCTCAACAAGTATCAAGAATTTGGATGAAATGGTCGTTCAAGTGAAAGATGCATTCCTAAAACTGGGGAAGAGCTCACAGGTGTTAAAATAAACCATTAGACTCGAATTTTCACACAGTATTTTTTGAACCTCCGACTTCAGTTTAATCACTTTAATTAAGTAAAGTATTATAGTTCTAGTTAAAATGGTACCAAACGATGGATAAATATTCCACTACAGCAGGGAATCTTTTATCGATAGGCGCACCACCGCCGCTCTATTAATCCAGTGTAACAAGAAGAAGCCGCCCCTCCTGCTAGAAAGGGGACAGCTTCTTTTCAATCCTATATGAAACTTAAACAAGATGCCAAACTACCTCCGCGCATATCCAGCAAGCTTCTTGCTCACGCAGACCATGACTACGGCAAGGCCAAGAAAATACAAGGGCATCACGATTAACGAGCCATTGTGAAGAAGACTCATGCCGCTCGTAATCAGGCTGACAACAATGTAATAACCCAATCCGAAGATCGCTCCTGCCGTTCCGAGCACATCTCCATATTGGTTCAGCGCTAGACTAAGGCAATTCGGAATCGCCATTCCGATGCCGAGCAGCAGAATAAAAATACACGCTACCATGAACACCATATCCATTAAAGTGGCGTTAATTCCGCTAACAGCAAGAACGGTAAGGCAAAGGGCCCCCAGCATCGTAATGATCGTGCCGATCACGATAATGCGCTCAGCCTGGAACCTGGTCAGCAGTTTCTTCGACAGCATCGCACCTAAGATGGATGACATCGCAACAAAGATACCGAAGAAACCAAAGCCACCGGGGCTCATCTGAAAAAATTCAATAAAAATAAACGGGGCCTCCGCATAGTAACTGAACAATATGCCGTTGGTGGCTCCAATGAGAAAACCGAATCCCCATATTCTGGGGTCAGAGACCAGGCGCTTGCCCACGGAGAGGGTGTTAATCTTCGAGACCGCCTTTACCCTGGTTTCAGGCAGAGAAGTCCAGGTATACAACAAAATGGCGGCGCTCATCAAAACCAACGTCAAGAACACTGCTCTGAAACCAAGAGATTGATCCACCCATCCGCCAATGAGCGGCCCAATAGCGGGCGTAAACGCAAGCGCTGCCGAAATCTGGGCAAACACCGCATGACGCTTGGCTCCATCGATACTCTCACGCAAAATGGTTTGGGTGACGACCGAGCCGGTGCTGGCACCAAAAGCCTGAATGAATCGGCTCACCAATAACCATTCGGCCGAACCGGATAGATAGCAGCCCAAGCTGCCTAATCCATAAACCAGGATGCCCCACAGCATAGCAGGACGACGTCCGATGGAATCCGAAAGCCTTCCCCAGCAAAACACTCCGAAGGCAAAACCTAAGAAGTAAATGCTGAGCGTTAGTTGGATTGCATTGTTGCTTGCTCCCAATTGATGGGCAATGTCCGGTAATGAAGGTGTATATATCGTTTCACTAATTTGTGGGAAACCCACAAGGATAATTAATAACCATATGGATGGATTTGAGATTTTTCTTTGCACAGCTAACATCCCCCTTATCATTTCAAAAAATCTCTAGTTGGCTGGCAAAGAAATTACGGGATCGGGGGTTTGCATTTCGTTAGTCTAGTAAATGAAAGCATAAAAAGTCACCTTTTTTTCTGAATAAGGGGGTTATATCTACCGAGTATTATAGCAGAATTGCAGGCAAAATGCGCTCTTGAGCTCTTGATTCTCCCTCCCACGGGAAGCCTTACACTTTGGGCCAGGGGCAGCAAAAACAGAAAAATGAGAGAAGGTTTTATTTTTTTGAGGAATTGATTGCTCGTACTTGCATCACAATCAAAAAACAAGGCACCCGCCATCCCTGAAAACTTACAGGACCATGCGAGCACCTTTTATTTATCAATTCTTCTTGGAGAGCCATTCTGCCAATTCTTCCGTCTGGGCTAGAACGGCAAGCGGATCGTAATACCAGGAACGCTCCTCGGGCCATACATACATGTTCCCCTTATTGACCGCAGGGAGACTACCCCAAATCGGATCCGCTCGGAAATCTTCGATCGTACGCGTATTGGACGTCATAATAATGTAATCGCCCGCGTATTTTCCTATCATTTCAGCCGTTAACTCAGCCCATTGCTTCTCTAATATTTCCGCAGCCACCCCGCCCGGAGGCTTTCTTCCCAATGCCTGATAGACAGGCTGACCGCCACGGCCGAAATTATCACCGTACACCCAGGTTGTCTTCTCGCCGTCTTCCAAAATGCTAAAGGTCGCATCCGCCGGAATCGCTGCATCGACTTTAGCTTTGGCTGCGGCAATACGCCGATCATACTCCTCCAGCCAGGTTTTGGCTTCCTCTTCCTTACCAAATAACTCGCCGAAATAAGTCAACTCTTCATGGGCATTCTTTAAATCTCCATATGGAATGACGATAGTGGGTGCGATTTTGCTTAGCTGTTCATAGGTTGATTCCCCATTGCCGGTAATGATGAGATCCGGGTTTAAAGCCATGACTTTCTCGACCGACGGTTTTCCGTAATCCCCGATATCCTCGATTCCTTTTAAGGATTCTTTAAAATAATAATTTTTGATGGTTAGCCCCGGCGCTCCAACCGGAATGACATCAAGCGCAATCAGGCTGCCCAAATATTCTTCTGCGACGATGCGCTTCGGACTCACCGGAACTTCGATATCGCCATTGACGGTAGAAACGGTTTTCACTTTGGATTCTTCCGCCGAATTCGTATCCAGCGCTTGCAATGAATCATTAGCTGCGGTCGGTACGGTCTCCGTGTTATTTCCCTTACTTGTCTCTCCTGCTCCACAGGCACTGAGCATAAATGCCAGAAAGAGCACTGCGGTAACAAGAGTTACACGCCTTCTGCTTAAACTACGAAAAGAAAACACTTTATATCCCCCTTATGTATCGATAACGATAATCATTCTCATATAAACATTACCTCCTGTCCCCTCCAATGGCTATGCCTTAAAATGATGTCTACTCATGCAAATTTATGATGTCCTGTCAGCACTTTCATTAATTCGCGCAGCTGTGCTTGCGAGGAGATGGGATCATATCCGAAGAATAATTCCGGTTGATTCAGAACATAGACTCGATTGTGCCGTACCGCATCCAAATGCCGCCAATCCGGTGATCTGAACAGTGCTTTGACGCGCTCCAGACCGTAGGGATGGTTAGGTAATGACGTTATGAATATATGATCGGCCACGTAAGAAGCGACCTTGCCGATTGCCGCTTCCACATATCCGCGGCGATGGAGCCCTTCATCCACCAGCCCGGCAGGCGGATGAAATCCAATATCGTCGTATAGAATCTGGCTCCCTCTGCCAAAACTGCCGCTGAAGCAATAGGCTGTCTCCGCGCAAAATTCCCAGACGATGGCGCTTCCCCGCTTACTAAGCACTCCATTGAGTACCTCATTCGAGTGATCGACCCGTTCGTTGTAACGCGACAGCCATTCCTCCGCTGCCGCATCTTTATCTATAGCGGAAGCGATGAAGCGGAATTGCTCGCGCCAGCTCATCGTCTTGAACGGCAGCTCCAGGACAGGCGCCAAAGCGAGTAGCGCCTTGTTCTCAATTGCCGAATCGTAGCTGATAATCAGATCCGGATTGGATGAAGCTATCGTCTCATAATAATGATCGAATGCGAGAGCATACGGGTCGAAACGATGGTCTGCACTCAGATGATTGCTGTATGGGGTCTGCTGAAGCCAAGGGGTATACACCCCCAGCTCAGGTGTAACGCCAAGCGCCAACAAGGATGCCGTATGGTTTAGGTTCAATGCGGTGATTCGCTTCGGTTTACGTTTATAAGCCGTGGGAGACATGCCTACGGCTTCCTTGAATTTACGGCTGAGGTACAAGCCCTCCTTATACCCTACTTCCTGTGCCAGCGTATTTAAATCTTGCGACCCGGTCAACAGTCGTTCTTGCGTTTTACGTATTCGAAACAGGGTCAAGTATTCATTAAAAGTACGTCCGGTATGCTTGCGAAACTTGCGCGAGAAATGCTCCGGACTAACACCCGCCCTAGCGGCCATCTGCTCTCTTGTCAGATCTTTATAGTAGTTCTCTTCCATATACTGCAGGGCTTGTTCCACCCAAGATCGTTGCTGTGAAGATGATCTGGATATCGTCTCCGCATGGATCTCTTGCAGCAGTTTAATGAACAGATGCTGCAGCTGAAAAGGCTCCCCGTGATTCGCACCTCCCCAGATGCTCTCAAGCTCTCCGGCCAGCCGTAAAATCTCGGACGGAATGTCATGAATCGGAACATTACATTCAAGTCCGTAAGATGCGCTGTCATCTACACATAAGCATCGATATTCCATATAAAGCCCCCGTAAAGGCGTTAATCTTATGGACTCCAGCTTGAGTTCCGTTAGGCTGCCGGAACCAAATACGCTTCCTCTGAAAACCGGATAGGATCGCTCATCCGCATGCAGCAGGCCCTCTCCCTCCTGGATGATCACGATGCGATAGCTCTGCTCTTGGTGATTTCCGCTGGCGTTCGGAATCTCTTCATCCAATCCCATTAGACGAGTCGGTACGTGAAAAAAATGAGGGGGAAGTTTATTCGTTGAAGGTAGTGACACGGAACGCCCTCCTTGATTATGATAATCATTATCAATTAATGTGATGTTATTATACCAGATGCTTTGCTCCATCTGTTACGTTAAATCCATTTCATAAGCTTCCTCCTTCCAAGCAATCATGACGAAGCCTTATCTAAAACATTCGACTTATGTGACGGGTTTCGCCGACCATTCCTGCCCTAAACCTACATAAGCTCTCCACTTGCTTAAATGTGCTACGCTTGAATTCAGAACCACTCATTCCACAGGGAGGAAGTGTGCACGATATGATACTGAACCATCTTAATCTCACTGTCACTGATGTAACTGCGGCAAAGGAATTTTTGCAAACCTATTTCGGACTCAAAATCGGAGGCGAGCGCGGTCAGTCATTTGCAGCGCTGTTTGACGATCAAGGAATGGTGCTGACTTTAATGCGGGGTACCGAGATTAACTACCCCAAGACGTTTCATATTGGCTTTATTCAGGAAAGCGAAGCGAAGGTAAATGAACTCTATCAGCGTCTAAAGGATGATGGTTTCGATGTCAAGCCGCCCCAAAGAGCCCACGGATGGACATTTTACATTAAGGCACCGGGCGGGTTTACTGTCGAAGTTCTGGCCTAATCATCATCGTTACATGGGACAACGCCATTCCTCATCCGCTACACGCAAAAGCCCACGCATCACGCGTGGGCTCTTATGTTATGTCAGGCTTAATAAAGCTCCCATGTCTCCGTGCATAACGTCAGCAAAGAATCCGCAACCCGCTCGCAGTCCTCATAGCCCAAGCTGCCGGAATGCGCGAACAGAATCGGATATTCACCGTTTACCGGCTCTTCCCTCATATCGAACATATAATGATTTCCGCTTCCATCCATAGCAAACGATACAGCCTTCGGCATATACTCCGGCAGCTCGTAAGCCAGGTTCATCTCCCTCAGGTCATCCGTGCTAAAGAACTGAAAAAGACGTTCTCCCTGTTGAAATTCCCCGCCGTTGGAATACTTCAATAAGTCCAAATAGCTTGCGGGGAAATTCCTCTGGGGCAGCTTCCAGCCTGCAGGATCGAGCGGCGTATATTGATCGTAAAAGGGAGACGTTTTGTGAAAAGGATTCACTTGTCTTCCCTTGATTTCATCCATTTCTTGCGTAGACAGCTCCGTATTCCACTCCTTAACAAAACGAGTCATTTGTTCACCGGTCGCGCCGGAACGTTTGTCATACGGGTGCTCAAAATTGATATTCCACATCTTGGCCTTCCTCCATCCTGGTACTTCCTGTCTTGGATCTTCTCCAATCATTATAATGGAAATATCGGAAAGAGGGAGCAGTCATTACAGATGGGATCCTCCACTGGCATCGATGCATTGACCGGTGATCCAGCGGCTGTCCGGAGAAGCCAGAAATGCTGCAATATCTGCGATATCCCCAGGCTCACCCCATCTTCCGAAGATCGAATAGCCGGCTCCGAATTGGAACGAGGCCGGGTCCTGAAGCATGGCGGCATTCATGTCAGTAGCAACGAATCCAGGCTGTATCGCATTGATCGTGATTCCGCGGGAACCTAGCTGGCTCGACAGGGAGAGGGTCAGCGAATTGATGGCCCCCTTCGTCATCGTATACGCAGGAATATTGGGCAAGGAGATTCGGGTTACCGCAGAAGATAAATTGATAATGCGGCCATCGTCTCGAAGGCGTGGGAGAGCCTGCTGAATCATGAAGAATGGCGACTTCACGTTCATTCGCATCACTTCATCAAAGCTTTCCTCCGTGGTCTCCTCGATGGTTTCCACTAAGCCGATCCCTGCATTGTTGATTAGAATATCGAATTGCGTATTACCGGTTCGTGCTTTTAACGTCTCATCCAGCGACCCATACACGGCACTTATTCCATCCATGGAAGTAAGATCCGCCCCTACCAAGAAAGCTTCACCTCCGGCCTCGGTTATCTCGCTCACGACCTCTTCCGCGGCCTCATGGTTCTTGCCATAGTGAACGGCTACCAACGCTCCTTCCTTTGCCAATCGTATCGCGATGGCACGTCCAATGCCTCGGCTGGAGCCCGTAACCAAAGCAACTTTTCCCGTCAATGTATTCATGTTCTCATCATCTCCTCTTTTTCTTTCACTTTTAGTTTTATCACAGGCCCCATTTCGAAATATTGCGCTCCTATTCTCGCCTTCCTCTTGATAAACCCCATAAAAGATGCCCCGCCTGCACGGGGGGGGCTAGAATGTAGGCATTTGCGTCGCCGCCTACGCTCAGTGAATTAAAAATCATTTACATTCCATGTAATGATTATTATAATGAGAATATCAAAAGAGCTGCGCAACCTGTGTTTGCATAAAGCGATTAAAGGATGATTTTTTCCTTTAGTCGCTTTTTTTGTGAGCTTGTTGAAAGTCATGGAGGTATATCGTATGAAAAAAAGAGCGTTTGATATGATCATGCTGCTCATCGGGGCATTTATTTTTGCGCTGGCCGTCAATTTATTCGTCATTCCCAACGATTTTGGCGAAGGCGGCGTTACCGGGATCTCGATCATTCTGTTTTATGTGCTGAAATGGTCCCCGGCGCTGGTCGGCATTGTGATTAACGGGATTTTGCTGATTATCGGCTACAAGCTTCTGGATAAAAAAACGACGGTCTATACCATTATCGTTGTTGCCTTTCACTCTCTGTTCCTTCATTTGACGGAGAACTGGAGCATCGCTTCGGATGAGCCGGTGATCAATGCCATATTTGCCGGACTGTTTGCCGGCGTCGGGATTGGACTCATCGTCCGGGTGGGTGGCACAACGGCGGGTACGGTGATATTGGCCCGCCTGGCTAATAAATATTGGGATTGGAATATCAGTTATGCCCTGCTGTTCTTTGACCTGATCGTGGCCGGACTGTCTGTCTTTGTAATCGGGATCGAGAAGGTGATGTTCACCGTGGTCATCCTCTATATCGGCACCAAGGCGATGGAGTTCATTATTGAAGGCTTGAATCCCAAAAAGGCCGTTACCATCATCTCGACCCATCATGATCGCATCGCAATTCGGGTTACGGAGATTATGGATCGCGGGGTGACTGTGCTCCGGGGTTATGGATATTACACCGGTCAGACCAAAGATGTGCTCTACATCGTCATCAGTAAACAGGAAGTCTCCATGCTCAAAAAAATCGTCCGGGCCGAAGACAAAAACGCTTTTGTCACGATCCATGACGTACGCGACGTGTTTGGCGAAGGATTTATTGATATTTCAAAATAAGAGGGGACTTATCCTTTATACAAAAAAAGATCGAAACAGCCGTTCGGGCAGGTTTCGATCTTTTTTCATTATACTCAGTTCCATCTTCGGCTTATAAGGGAGACATATATCTTCCATACGCCAGCCCGAGATCCGTAATGGCATCATCCGACACGGACAGAAGCGAAACATTCTCTCCTTCCGAGCCCATCCATTGGACGCCCAACACAAAGCCAAGCTCCGTTTTTGCCGCAAAGAGAAATGAGAACATCTCCGGCCGCACCTCGCCTTGATCATCCACTCTCCATGTAGAGCTCGGATCAAACTTCGCCGGATAATCATAATATAACCAGCCGCTCTCACGTTTCAGCGCCAGGCTTGCCAGCATATCATCACCCTGTCTGACGAATTGCACCAGATAGAGGGACTCCCCATCAGGAAGTTGAACAATGGGCCATGCCTTGTCTACTTCTCTCCCCTTGCTGTCCTTGATGTCCTGCAGCCCCTGTTCATTGATCTCCTCCGGATTTGCTGGTTGAATAGTCATTAAGGCATCCGTAGGAAGATGGCGCTTAGGGATGATAAAATAGGTGGAATTCGGTTCTGCGGCCCCTTCGCTCACCTCATACAATTGTCCAGCCTGATGGCTGAAATTCGGTGCGGTTTGCCTGCCGTTATCTTCCTCCGTCGCTGGCTGCGAGCCGGCATATTGAACCGGAAGCACCACGCCTCCCTGTCCCACGGCAATCAGCGAGGCTTGCTCATCCTGAATAGCCGCATCCGGGTCTACCAACAGCCTATGCCCCGTCTCGTCGGCAAAAGCGAAGGTCCCTTCCTGTAAAGCAGCCACATCCTGGACCACCAAGGGCTGCTCATCCTTTATATCAGGCGCCGGCTTCACGTCCGAAACGGGTGGGGCGGGGGCCTGCTCCATCTCCGGATCCGCACATGCCGTCAAGGTACTTATTGCCATAATAAACATCGCTGCCGATAACCTTTTCATGCCCTCAGCTCCTGTAATAAGATTCCAAGTCTTCCATAACCTCAGACGCTAAACATACCGAAAAAGTTGAAGCCAAAGTTCCTTTTATTTGTATTTCCCCATGACAAATTCGGATTATTTTTTGCATTTTAGCTACACGAAACACGGAGTTATGACTTATTAACTTACACCAAATGACAACTTTATAGAAATATTTAATGAGTTCGCAAAAAACATTTTATTGGTAATACGGGGCAAGATTCTATACAATTCTTTTTAACTTAAAAATGCTGAGTGCAAACTTTTAATGTTTTAGTACAAATTGTCCGAGACAGGCTACCTTTCCCGCAAAACAGACGATTTATCACGCAATTCTACTTTAACGATTTGAAGGAGTGCATCGCAAAAGTGACTACGAATATTTCCGTTTCTTCACCCCTTACTGCCGCGAAAGACTATGTGGAATCCATCTATAACCAAGTGGTGGCTCGAGATCCGCATGAGCAAGAGTTTCATCAAGCCGTCCGTGAATTTGTAGATTCCCTCGTCCCTGTTTTAGCCCAGCATCCGAAATATCGGGAACACGGTATTCTGGAACGCCTTGTGGAGCCTGAACGAATGATCACCTTCCGTATTCCATGGGTGGATGATCAAGGTAAAACCCAAGTAAACCGCGGGTTCCGTGTTCAATTTAACAGCGCGCTGGGTCCGTACAAAGGCGGCATCCGGTTCCATCCTTCGGTGTATGCCGGTATCGTCAAATTCCTTGGTTTTGAACAAATCTTCAAAAATGCGCTCACAGGCCAGCCCATCGGCGGCGGCAAGGGCGGTTCGGATTTCGATCCGAAAGGCAAGTCCGATCAGGAAGTCATGCGTTTTACCCAGAGCTTCATGACCGAGCTGTACCGCCATATCGGACCTGATTCCGATGTGCCTGCTGGCGATATCGGTGTCGGCGCTCGCGAGATCGGTTATATGTTCGGCCAATACAAGCGGATCCGCGGCGGACATGAGGCCGGCGTTCTGACAGGCAAAGGCGTCATCTATGGCGGAAGCCTGGCACGTACGGAAGCAACCGGTTACGGCTGCGTCTACTTCGTACAGGAGATGCTGGCTTCGCAAGGCCTTAGCTTCAAAGACAGCCGCGTCGTGGTGTCCGGCTCGGGCAACGTCTCCATCTACGCGATTGAAAAAGCACAGCAGCTCGGTGCACACGTCATCGCCTGCAGTGATTCCAACGGGTACCTGTACGATCCGGACGGAATTAACCTCGAAACCGTGAAGCTGCTGAAGGAACGGGATCGCCTGCGGATCAGCGAATACGTCAAGATTCACCCGCATGCCGAATATACCGAAGGCTGCACGGGCATCTGGACCATTCCATGCGATATCGCACTTCCTTGCGCCACGCAGAATGAGCTGGATGAAGAAGCAGCGAAAACACTCATCATGAATGGTGTAAAAGCTATCGGTGAGGGAGCCAATATGCCTTCCACGCTGGAAGCGATTGAGCAGTTCATCAACAGCGGCGTGCTGTTCGGACCGGCTAAAGCCGCCAATGCAGGCGGGGTTGCCGTATCCGCGCTGGAAATGAGCCAGAACAGCATGAGAATGTCATGGACCTTTGAAGAAGTGGATGCGAAGCTGCATCAGATCATGAAAAACATCTACAGCAGTGCCGTAGATGCTGCAGAGGAGTATGGCGTAGCCGGCAATCTAGTGGCTGGTGCCAACATCGCAGGATTTATTAAAGTCGCTGATGCCATGATCGCACAAGGTATCGTATAAATAAGAAACAAAAAGAAGCCCTACCGCATATGCGGTAGGGCTTCTTACAGCTTATAGAAGCTCGCTACGGAGCTCTTCGGCCGATTTTGGGGATAAGTATCCCAGCGGGATATCAAACACCGTCTTGGCGCCTTTCTGTCCCTCTCTGCTCAAACGATGGGCAGCTCTTGCATAAGACACCAGCACACTGGCCGTAAATTCCGGGTTGCTGTCAAGCTTCAGGCCAAATTCAACAATTTGTTTATTTCCGCTTCCGGTTACGCCGCTGCGAATGACAAATCCGCCATGAGGCATGCCTGCATGCTCAGCCTCAAGCTCTTCTTGCGTAATGAAAGTTACGGTTGTATCGTAATCGGCAAAATAGTTAGGCATCGACACAATCGTTTGACGGATCTGCTCTTGGTCCGCACCTTCTTCCGCTACGATGAAGCAATCTCTCCGGTGCTTCTCGCGCGTGGCGAGCTCCGGTGTTTCACCAGCACGGATTTGGTTGATAACCTCTTCTACTGGAACCGTATATTGAACGCCTGCCTTCACCCCGGGAACACGACGGATGGCATCCGAGTGGCCCTGGCTCACGCCTTTGCCCCAGAAGGTATAATCTTTTCCTTCCGGCAAAATCGCTTCGGCAAGCAGACGATTCATGGAGAACAAGCCCGGATCCCAGCCCGTCGAAATGACGCTGACACGGCCTCCGCCCATCGCTGCTTTGTTGACTTCCTCGAAAAACTCAGGGATTTTCGCGTGTGTGTCAAAGCTGTCTACCGTATTGAACATGCTGGCAAGCTGTGGCGTTTGCTCAGGCAAATCCGTAGCCGAACCGCCGCACAGAATCATAACGTCAATCTTGCCGATGTATTGCTCTGCCGCTGATATATGCTCGAAGCGAGCACCGGAATTGGACGGCATTTGCTGCGGGTCTCTGCGCGTGAAGATGGCTACCAGCTCCAGATCCGGATTTTGCCCGATTGCTTTCTGTACGCCTTTGCCCAAGTTTCCATAACCTACGATCCCTACTTTAATAGATGCTTTCAATGTAATCCTCCCTTTGTCAGAACCATTTCCCTGTAGCATGATGTTTATGTACCGCTTTAAAGTATAAGTATATAGACATCACTCAAATTGTAAACTATTTTATATGGACAGGAAATTGTTTCTATCTGTGTTATTCTTATTTTTCACCGTACTATCCGATAACTTGTACAACATTTCCTTCTTGATCCTTGATTTCCGTCTTCAGGACCTCAATCCGGATTCCTTGCAAGCCAGAAAGCTCGAAGGTGCTGACCTGCGGCAGCAATCGGCTTGAGAATTCACCCGCGGTTCGATCGTCCAAAACCAGGGTAACATCTCCGTCCTCCGCAGTCCAGCGGCTCTCTTCTCCCGGCTCAAATACGACCCGAACATCCGAACCTACAAGGCTCAGTTTCTTATCCTTCAGAATTCGGCCCTGCAGCAGCTTCCCGATAATTTCGGCCTGCTTGGCACCTATTTGTAATGTAGCCCGAGTTTTACTTAACCAGCCCTTCTTCCCCGGTTCAAAAGCCAGCTGGCTCACGTAGAGAAATCCGGTGTTCGAGCCCTCTTGTTTTGTCCCTCGGTCAACGGCTTCCGAAATCGAAGGTACCTTCAGCAGCGAATCCCGATCCAGATCCGTTATGTATTGCGGCATATGCTCCCCGCAAGCTTGTAATACACCAAGCGTATTCCATGTCTGCATCGCCTCGAGTTCTTCACGTGTGATGCCAACCATCTGCAGGAATTCTACCCGACCATTCGGCGTATCCATCCCTGGCAGCTCGGGATCCAGGGTAAAGGAGAGTGCGGTCAATTGTGTATCGGCACCCAGACAGATCGGCCCATTGGCATCCAAATAATCCCCCGAGCGAAAAACATTCCCGCTGTTAAACACATATCTCCCCATGTTCTGAAGCAGATTTAACGCCCACGCCGGCGGCTCTTCCTCATCCTCCCCCTTAGCCAGCCTGAACGTCAATTCGAATCCGTAACCGCTCTCCTCCAGATTGTCCGATTCCTTGTCATACAGCTCGCTAAAGCCATAAGTAACCATATGCCAATGCGGACTTGGGGCATTCGACGTATAAGCGCTGATTCCATTCAGCGGATCGGGTCCTCCAAGAGCATAGGGAATTAGAGCCCCGTAATGTTTCGGCTCCTGCTCCCCGTACAGCTTCAGCAGCTTCTCATCAATCGCGTCCCAACCTGCGGCGTTTTCTTCATGTGTCAATCCTGTTCCCTCCCGTTATCGTTTACCTCCAAAATTAAACCGTATCCGAATAGGCTCAAGCATTCAAATGTTTCGTGAAGCCCCCCGCTATTCAAGCGGTTGAATACCGATGTCGAAGACTATCGTTAGTCGATTCCAGCAATAACCGCTAGGATATAATATTTACCTTGTAATACTTTGACAATAACATCTAAGCATCTTTTCATCAGCCTCCTAAAGAAGAAGTTCTTATTATTATATGTAATCGATCTAAGAGCTGAACAACTACACTCGTCATCTTCTCTATACAAAAGATGAAGATTAAAGGTGATTTTGGGCCGGGGGTACTAGCGCGGGTGTCCATAACATCAGTGTGCATGTGGATCCAGATAAGGAAAAGCCCGATAAAGACCGGACTAATAATATCGCTACTACTGGTTGTAGAGTAATTTCGCCTTCTGGCGGTAGTGGTGGAGGGGCTGGAAGTGGGGATTGCCAGGAAAAAGCTGTTGGAAATTGGACAGTTACTTACCCACTAATAACCGGCTATCATACCAAGACAAGGGAAGTTTCCTGGACAGATGCGAACGGTAAGTTAGCAGAGTAATTGAGGATACTATACCACAGGAGGGGAACTTAATGTCAAAAGAAAAAGTAATGCGAATCGGAGAAATAAGAGGAAACCTGTGGAGTCTATTAGATGCACGAAATCCTGACACTGGATTGGAAGTTAATTGGCTCTTAGCTTGTGTGGCGTTTCTAACGGTAACCTGGGGAACTGCTGTAGTTGCAGCAAACGTTTAACGTGGGACATGGTAGATAAAGATGCGGTTGGAATCTTAAGGATCGACTCAAAATATAAGCTATGGTGCGTGGATTGCACCGAATAACAGCAAGTAGCACATTGGATATAATTCTGATTGATTGTTTGTCCTGAATGTGAGGGTGCTCGTTACACAGAACAAGGGAAATGTGATGAATGTTGGGGCTCTGGGTCAGTTTCTGAACAGGAGGAATAAATATTGTATAGATAATAAGCCGGCTATATGCCGGGCTGCTTCTGTTTGTTTCAGGATCAGATTCCAGTTATAGACGAAAAAATATCTTCATCATAACGAAAGTATACGTGAAAAACGGATATCATTTCTGAGATGAGATTGTTTAGTTTATATATATCTATTATAGCAGTCCAGTTGTCAGAATCACAATCGATTTTCGAAGATGAAAATTTTGTTATAAATTAGAAATATATAACATTTAACGGAATAATTGTGGTACAATCAAACTGGAAGATTTAGGGATATGAGAGGAGGGTAGACAATTCCATTTTATGTAAATTATAAACTAGTACATAAGGAGGATTTTCAATGAAAAAAATACTATCCATTATTACGATTTTAACACTTTTTCTAACTGTTAATAGTCAAGCATTTGCATCCGAAGAAAAAGGCAACGAATTGATCCTATCGAATAATGAAATTACTAGTATTAAAATGTCTTTATCAGAATACGGCGTCAGTGAAGAAACACAAGAAGATCTGATTAATAAGCTAAAAAACAATGAAAAATGGGATTCATTGAAAGGGGTTAAACCTGTATCTACCCGTACAGTTCTAAAAAATGATATTGAAGAAAAAGTGGAAATATTTCAAGATGGTTCAATATCTGTGTCAGCAATGGACTTATCTACGGCAGAAGTATCGGATGTAATTACACCTTATGATTTAGATCCAGGTAATATAAGTTCGGGTTCTGGTTACACCAACTATCGTGGCGCAAGAATATATAAAAATGAAATCGTATTATTTGCTCAATTTTATGCTGATTTTACAACGGTAAATCAAGGCATGAGTTATATCACTAGAGTTTATGATGGAGATGTAAACGGAGTCGGTGGTACTATAAGTGATGTAAGTTTAAATGTTATACAGTATAAGGAAGATCTTAATTATCCAGCAGAGGCTAAATTAAGCTTCATTGTTAGTGGTTGGGGCGGTTGGGGCGGAGGAACTTGCTGGCTAAAACTTCAAGTTGGTAATAGTCATTATAGTACCCCTTCGTATATGTAATGGTATATTAAAAAGAACATTCAAAATGTAGAACATGCTGTTACAAGGCTTGTTCTACATTTTTTAATACAACTTATTGCTGTTTCAACAGGATTCTCATATGATCAGTTATTATTAGTATTAGAAACACTTTCTATCCTTTACGATTAAAAATCATTTCTAATCTCTATGGTGGGAGGTACTATGTGAGTGAACTAGCTCGTCAATTAATAATAAGCCGAACTTTGTTTTATCTTCATTCGAAAAAATTAGAGGGGGTAGAACTTATAGACAGTGAAATAGAAATATCTAATAGCGGAAAGGCTATGAGATATTTCTATTTTGAAACAATTTGATTTTAAATTAAATGAAGATGGACCGGCTACACTTAGTTGGACAATAAAAATAAGGGCTTGTAGAATAAGCAGATAAGATAAAGGAGCGGATCTACAATGCCAAGAGAACGACGGACATTTACAACAGAATTCAAGAAACAAATGGTAGAACTCTATGAGAATGGGAAGTCCAGAGCGGCGATTGTGGAGGAATATGGCCTCACAGCCTCATCTTTAGATCGTTGGATTAAGCAATCTCAAACCTCAGGCTTGTTCTCAGAGAAGAACAATCGCTCTGTGGAAGAAAATGAACTCATTGCTTTACGAAAAGAGAACCAGCGCCTCAAAATGGAGAACGATATTTTAAAGCAAGCCGCGCTGATCATGGGATGAAAGTAACTATCATCCAAAACAACCGTGATAAATACTCAGTATCAGCAATGTGTGACGTCCTGCAAATCGCAAGAAGTACTTTTTACTATGAAGCCAAAGAACAAATGAATGAAGACGATATTACCGAAGCTGTTGTGGAGATTTTCCAAAAGAATCGTAAAGCCTACGGTACACGCAAGATCAAAGTTAAGCTCCATGAGCGCGGCTTCATCGTATCCAGACGTCGAATTGGTCGAATCATGAAAGAGCAAGGTTTGGTCTCCACGTACACGGTAGCTCAATACAAGCCACATAAGACGGCATGTAACGAAGCAACAACGGCAAATGTCCTAGATCGAAAGTTTGAGCAAAAGGAAGCCAAGCGCTTCGTCGTCAGCGATCTGACGTACGTGAAGGTCCAGAACCGATGGCATTACATTTGTGTGCTGATGGATCTATTTAATCGAGAAATCATTGGCCATAGTGCAAGTCCGAACAAGGACGCTACTCTGATTGCCCGCGCATTTGCGACTATTGAGGGCGATCTACGTCAGATCCAATGGTTCCATACAGATCGAGGAAGTGAGTTTAAAAATCAAAAGATGGATGAGCTTTTAGAGACGTTTGATATTGGCCGCTCACTCAGCATGAAAGGTTGCCCATATGACAACGCCGTCGCCGAAGCCACCTATAAAATCATGAAAACAGAGTTCGTGAACCAGATGAACTTCCAGAGCCTTCGACAGTTAGAACTGGAATTATCCGATTACGTCAACTGGTTTAACAAACATCGCATTCATGGAACTTTAGGCTATATGACGCCTATTCAATACCGCCAGTCAGCCCTTAAAAATGTTGTTTGATTTACTGTTGACAATCCAAGATATTATTCACGATCTAGTGAAGTCTTTGTGTGGATTGAAGGATCCATAATTGAATAATCAATATTATTAAACAAATGAAAGGAGAACGATAAATGATTAATGCATCATCATTAATGAGTGTCAGTTTAATATTTATTATTATAATTCTTCTACTAATCATTATAATCTTTAGTAGAATGTTTAGGAATCACGAAAATCGCTCGAACCAAAAGTTAATTAATGAACAAAAGATTATTTTACAAGATCAACAAAAACAATTAATTGAGTTAGAACAAAGATTGAAAGAAGTTGAGAAAATATTAAGGACTGTTGAATGATAATAAGCGCGGGGTCTGTCTTAGCTGTTGTTTCACCCAGAGTCACATGTATTCCTCCCAACATTTCTATTGCTTTCCATTTTTATATCGTACATAGCTATCTATGTCGATTAGATTGATCATTGTAGACTAGTGCGAAAAAGGGACCTAACCATCATAATAAGGTCTCTTTTTTGTATCTTGATGTTTGGTATATTATATTCTTGCCCATTATATGATATATGAAGAAACCCGATACCGGCAGAAATCCCATCTTTCCTCCCCTTACATTAGTTGTAGTCATCTGTAGTTGTAACCGCCAAGAAACAGGCTACAGATGCGTTGAGAGTAGGATTTTGATCTGCTAGTATCAGGTTTCTTTTTCCCCTCGCTAGGGAGAGATACATATAATAGTCATTCGAATTCATGCCAAACCATTGCAGCAGGTTCCAATCATCGTACAGTACCAGATTACGGGACTCCCCGGTGATCTCATTTTCAATGTCCAGATGCCCCTTCGTCAACTCCGAGGATCTTCCTAATAGTTCCTTCCATTCCACGGGCGAGCATGTCCCATTGTCGATCATATAAGATAAGGCAGTTGTCAGAATGCGTGTCCCGGCTTGTTCCACTTCCGTCTTGGTCCAGTTCAATTCCTGCTCCAGAAATTCCAGTCTTAACAGCAGCAGGCCGAATGCCTCCAGATCTGACTGTGCATCAGCTTTAGGCAGCTGTAAAAAGAAGGAGCCCTCTTCGCCGTCCGGGTATTCCCATTGCTGTATGCGAAACCTATCTGTAAAGGGAAGTGCGTGCTCTTGTATGTATGACCTTAAATCTACAAGCTCCTCCTGAGTCATGTGCATTCTCGCCGTATCCGAATATCTTCACCGTTCATGCCCATATCACCATCCTCTTCCACTTCATTATATAGGACGTATAGGGGAATGAAGAAGTTTCCAGAGAAGTGTATAATAGAACCATATCAACGAAGGAGCCTACATGTTCATGAAAAAAATAACGGCATTATCCGTAACCTTAACACTTTCAGCTTCGATTATGGCCTCTTCACTAGCTTCGCTGCCGGTTTCCGTCGATGCGACCTCAGCCAAGGAATGGATACAGATCTCCGAAAGGACGTCCTATTACGGTGAAGCAGCCAACGGCCAGCCCAATGGACGCGGTACGATCAAATGGGGAAATGGCAAACAATATTCCGGCGAATTCATTAACGGGAAGCGCACCGGAAACGGTAAATACATTAACGAATACCAAGTAGACGGTGAAACACATAAGGTGGTATACACCGGCCGCTGGAGTAACGACAAAATGGATGGCGAAGGCATCCTGACGCATAAGGTGACATTGCCTGACGGGTCCGTCCGATGGAATCAGATCCAGAAAGGGACATTCCAGGCAGGCGTCTTCCAAAGCGGATACGATGTCACTCATGCCATCGCGGATCCCGACTACAACTTTATCTACAAGAAAGGCCAGGAATCGCTCGAAATCATGGGCTTCAATCAAAACATAAAGAAAGCCTGGGCCGCCGGAACGATGTTCAGCGTTCATTACAGAAACGGCTCCATCAACAAAAAATCTTCGGTTTTCCCTGCCAACTCGGCGGCTGAACAGCGTCAAAATGACGCCGCGATCCAATATTTCAAGAGCATTCAAAACAAAGTGGCTCCTCACCTGGAGCAATTTGAAGCATTGTCCAAGCAGGTTCCATTAAAATAACCTGACCCAATACAATCGTCAAAGAACCCGGTAACTTGCCTATAGCAAGACCGGGTTCTTCTATTACCGAAGGAGCCTATCCATCACAATATCTCTAAGATGCAGGACCCTCGAGCACAAACTGTAACGTATAATGATCCAGCTTCTTCACCTCTACTTGATACCCCAATAAATCTGCCGTTTGCAGGAGTGGCATCATCGTCTTGCCCTCCGAGATATAAGGAGCATGCCGAAGCGTAATTTCGGCTGCGGCCGCTTCTTTCTTGCGATCCTCTTGGCTGCTCCACCCCCAAGCTTTCGTTGAATCTACCGTCAGTTCGGCGACAGAACCTTTACCCGATAAAGTTATTTTTCCTGCGTTATATGCCGCCGTTAACCCGAGCGCTTTAACCGCTTCCTTCACGGGTACCATCAATTCCGTCTCATCCGGCATCTTCCGACTTGTAAAATGGACGGGTTCTCCGTTTTCGGTAATCCGTACCTCCACGCTTCGGGCTTCCTTCCCGACTATCAGCACTGTATCAACCTGTTTGGTTAACTGCTCCATGAAGGTCGCGGCATTCTCGGGCGTCATCTTATAGCGGGCATCCTGCAGGCTCACCGCTTGAGTAATCCGGGAGTTTATGTCCTGGGAATGATGAGAAAGATCCTTGAACTGCGAGAAGTCATAGGTCCAGTCCGCTTCCGCCTGAAAATCATATACTTGCGTGTTGCCGTGACGGTTCAGCTGCTGGAACATCCACGTCTTCATCTCCAGTTGATTGCTGTAACGGGCCGGGTTCGTATCCTGCCACAGCTTCTGCCTCAGGATGCTGTATGGCGGGTAATAGACAATAAACTCAACGTCGGGATAAGCCTCTACCAAGGACAATACATACGTATTGAAATGATGCTGAACCTGCTCGATCGGCTCTTCATTCACGCTGAAATAGTATTCCGTATTTCGAGCCCGATCATAGGCATTCATCACTTGATCATTTCCGTATGACACCTCGTTGTGCCAGTTGTACAGATTTTCGATATTTTGGGGAGTGCCTCCCATGAGTGTTTTGACGATCCCTCTCGCAAAGTTTTCATAGGCTGAATAATTGAACCAGTACTTATAATCATTCCACCAGATATCGTCATACAGATATTCCGGAAAATAGTCGTCCGCGCCTTCATCCGGATTCTTCAGCGCAAAATAGTCCAATCCCCACAAAACGGTCTTTACCTTCCCGGTCTGAAGCGCCAGAGACGCAATTTTATACTGCTCATCGGCTGTCGATCCGCGCATGGATAACTTTAGCGCTTGGCCTCCCAGCGCCTTTCCCACTTCGGACGGCAGGAAATTCTCCGTCATGGATGTGCCGAGGATGATGGTATCATATGGGTAATTGCGGGCTAGTCCCGGGTTCTGGTATCGCTGCTCGCTGGTAAAGATCGGAGCGTACCAGGTCGCTTTGCGGTAGAACTGAAAGGGATCCAATACAAATGTCATGCAGCCGACCAGCAGTGCAACAATGAGGGAAGCGAGCGCAAACTGAATCAGCATCCTTCTCCCTGCCCTCCGATGAATACGAACGGATTGAGGAGCAGCGGCTGCGCTCGACTTGGGAGACGCCGACTTGGTGGCCGTTGATGTCGTTGGCATGTTGAACGCCGCCTTTCCTAGAAATTAAAATACAAAAACTCGCTAATGCGGGTGATGTACATCAGAGAGATGACAAACAGAACCGCACATACGACGGCTTGCTTGAAATTCGGACGGAAGGAAACCGACAATTCCGAGGAATTCCGGCAGAGCAGCACAATCGGCGCGATGACAACAATGATGGCCAGCGGCTCTAATATGGCATCATTCAAATAGAGATGAATGCCTGACAAACCGCTCATTCCCTTTAATAAACGCATAGCCTGAGCCCAGCTTTCCGCACGGAAAAAGACCCAGGTAACCGTAATGAACACAAAGGTGATCGTCCAAGCGAGAAGACGCGGCATCGCAATGCCAAGCTTCCCCCAGAATCGGTGAATGACTTGTCCCACGCCGTGCAGCAGGCCCCAGAACAGAAAGGTCCAGCCGGCACCGTGCCACAAACCGCCAATCAGGAAGGTCAGCACCAGGTTCCGCAGCATGATCGCTTCACCCCGGCGGTTGCCTCCGAGCGGGATATAAATATAGTCCCGCAAAAAACGGCTTAGGGTCATATGCCAGCGCCGCCAGAAATCCTGTATGTTCAGCGCCTTATAAGGCGAATTGAAGTTCTGCGGCAGCCGAATATTGAACAGAAGCGCCGCACCGATGGCCATGTCGGTGTAACCGCTGAAGTCGAAGTAGAGTTGAAATGTGTATGACAAAGCAGCGATCCAGGAATCAACGAAGCCCGCTGCTGTGTCAAAGCCCGCATTGGCATAGATCGCCAGTGTATCGGCAATGACCACCTTCTTAAACAAGCCGACACAGAATATAAAAACACCGTTAGCGGCGTTTCCCCAATCCCACAGCTTCCCCCGAACCCGATCGAACTGCGGCATCATCTCACCATGATGCAGGATCGGTCCCGCGATCAAATGAGGATAGAAGGTCACAAACAGCACATAGTTGACGATATTGTACTCACTGGCCTTCCCTTTGTAAGCATCTACCAAATATGCGATTTGGGTAAAGGTAAAGAAGCTGATCCCAAGCGGCAGCACCAGATTGAGGAGAGATACTTCCCACCCTGTTGCAGCTCCTATATTAACGAGAAAGAAATCGGCGTATTTATAGTAGATTAACAGCAGCACATTGCCTGTGATGCCACAAATTAATATGCCTCTGGCACCCCGCTGGGAGGAAGAAGGGTCTTTGGAGTTGGCTTGACGGGCTTGCAGCAGCCGTCCGATGAAATAGTTGAAGGCAATCGAAGCGAGAAGAAGAGGAAGATAGCTGATATTCCACCAGCTGTAAAAAAATAACGAAGAAAGCGCCAGCCAGCACTTGGCTGCCAGGCTATATCGAAACCGATTCAACCCAAAATATACGATAACCGTGATCGGCAGGAATATAAAAATAAAGGGATAGGAATTAAACAACATGCCGGGAAAGGCACCTCCGACTTTCTAAATTGACCATTCGTTAACGATGTCGATTCTTGGCGGTAATTTCTAAATAATATCATATATTTTACATTCGAGATATAATTTTCTTGTTTAGGACTCGATATGATATATATCGAACTTTTTTCATATAAAGATAAGCTATAAAACCTAGTAATTTCGTATAAAAAAAGAGGCCGCTATTCATGCGGTCCCCTTGTTGCCATGCTATAGATCTGCGTAGTATAAATAACCCCGGCTACTGTGAACGTCCCTCGTTCAGCATCAAGATGGTCTTATCGATTCGCCGCTGACGGGTTTCCATCGCCTTAGCCCCCTCGATCGACAGCACCAAGCGGCGTTTATTACTGTAGGACAAATTATCGAAGTATTGTCGTGCCACCGGGTTCAGATCCAGAGTCGCGGAAAAATCCTCGGGTACCATGATCTCGCGCGGCTCGGTATCAAGCTCAATCTGAACGGTCACTTCGTCACCCGCTGCAACTCCCGCTGCTTGCCGGTTCTCTGCGCTGAGCGGCAGCATGAATACGCCTCCCATAGGGGCGATGGTACTGCGATAGGTATGCTTGCCGATGGTGACTGCAACTGGGGGTCTTTTGCCCGAACCAAGGCCTTCCACAACTTCATCCGGCACCTGAAACCCTGTTGCCGTCTTACCGCCTAACTGTATCGTCGTTTGAAATTCCATTTTTGTATTCCTCCAGTTAAAAATCATGGGCTACCACGAACACAGCCTTATTGTGCCGTCCAGCCGCCATCCACAAGCAGCAAAGTGCCTGTAACAAGATCGGATGCCGGGGAGGCGAGATAAATAACGGCTCCAGCCACATCGCCAATGGTACCGATTCGCCCTGCCGGGATCCGTGCCAGGACGCCGTCGCGAAAATCGGGGGAGTCCAGTCGCTCGGCTGTTCCCGGCGTATGGATGAACGTAGGACCGACGGCATTGATGTTCACGCCACGGCTGGACCACTCCAGCGCCAGCACCTTTGTCAGCTGATTCACGCCGCCTTTGGAGGCGCAATAGGCAGCCCCTTCCGTAATCCCAACGACACTCACCTGGGAGCTGACGTTAATGATTTTTCCGTCCCCCTGCTCCAGCATGATGCGGCCGGCGGCCTGACAGCAGAAAAATACGCCCTTCAAATTCACGTCCATCATCTCATCCCAATAATCCTCGGTGATATCTTCCGCAAGCATCCCCTCTCCCAGACCCGCGTTATTGACCACGATATCGAGCCGGCCGAAATCCTTGGCTACCTGACCAAACACGGTTCGGATCTGCTCCACATTCCGGACGTCCAGCTCATAGGCCTTGGCCTGACCTCCTGCCTGAGAGATTTCCTCGACCAATCGATCCAGCGAGTCTTTGCTTCGTGCCATGACGGCAACCTTGGCTCCTGCTGCTGCCAGCGCTTGGGCTAGTCCATAGCCGATGCCTTTGCTGGCCCCCGTCACGATTGCGATTTTATCCTGAATGCTGAAATTAGGCTGCATATGTAATACCTCCATCACCTTAGATTCTATGTAGTTTCATTAAAGCATGATGGCTGGTCAGTCGCAATCGTTCCCAGATCCCCCTCCCCAGTAAATCCATCCGATTAAGGCCTAAAGTACGTTAATTTGCAGCAGCAATAGAGGAATCTCTGCCCGTGGGCTAGAAATGATGAGAAATATAGCGATCGTTGTCTAGTATGGAGAGTATGGAGAGAATGGAGGAAATCCAAGTATGAGCGAACGATTATCTGAAGCGCAGCAACAAGCGATTCTTCATGTCGAATCAACAGCGGCGGCCCAACGAAAAGTCGCTTTGGAAATGACGGAACAAATCTTGCGGAAACATGAACAAGACTCCGTAACGATCGGCTCGCTGTTAACCCATATCGGAAAGTCTGCACGTGTTACGTTAAATTTCCATCCGGATCGGATAATGCCCACCGGACACGCTGTCATCGAATCCCTCTTGGCAGAAGGCATATATCATAACCAGTTCATCACGAGCGTGACGAATGGAAGCCGAACCGCCTACCCGGGCGGTGACCGCGACCAATGGGAACGGCTCCTGTTTGGCGGTGCCTACCAGCAGCCTGATGTACGTAACGACGAGCGGCCGAAATACGGAGCACTCAATCTCATGAATTATGCCGATGGTGCATCTCCCCGCTTCGGTTCCTGTTTGTTGGTGCTATCCCCTAACATATTGAACCGTTGCACCTTTACATTCGGAGACAGTCATGCAGGTCCTGAGTTTGTAGGTACCATTCGTCAATGGAATTCAATTCTCGCTGCACTCTTGCATCAAGTTGAGTCTACAGGCTCGGCCCTGGGTTACCGGGATGTGGACATTCCATACATGCTGGAGCGGATTCTTCATCTGCCTTTATCGAATACCGGCTCCTCCGGGCCCGTTGGGCGTTCCTTGGATGATTATATTGAAGCGCAAATCCATGGTGTCATCGACTTGTCCAGCGATGTGGAGGCCCTAGTGGCCGATCCGTCCTACCGGGACACCCCGATTGGCCAATTGCTCCATGCATTATGTGAACGGTATAACCTCACCTTGTTCTGGCACCCAGGCTTCCGCCTTGCTGTACAGGATGTTCCGGATGATTTCCGGGGACCCGTCATGCCGCCGCTCGCCAAACGGATCGATCAACGTTTTGGAGGCTCGCTGGGCATGCTGGATGCAGCCATTATTGGCAAAGCCGCTGCTCAACTGCACCATGATCCAAGCGAGTGGAGCGATTGGGGAACATTTGATGAAACCTTCCAGCATCTCAAACAGCTGTGGCATGTGCTCGTAAAGTATGGACATTCGTATCCGTATTGACCAAACCGCTAAGCTTTATTTTTGCCTAAGTACGCGCATTGGCATGAGGGTCCGACTAAAGATAACCGGGCTAGCGATATCCGTTCAGCAACGGCTAGGTCTTTTAGGCGCAGCTTCTTATATATTGATCTTAGAAAGGATGATGACCGGATGGATTGGGTCCAGCGGATGAATGAGGCCATAGGCTATATAGAAGGACACATAACCGAGGAGATCGATTACGCTGAAGCTGCACAGATCGCATGCTGCTCCGTGTACCATTTTCAACGCATGTTTCCGTTCATTACGGATGTTTCGCTGTCCGAATACATACGGAGACGCCGGCTGACACTGGCCGCCTACGAGCTGCAAAACAGCGAAATCAAAGTAATCGACCTTGCCCTTAAATATGGTTATGATTCCCCGGAGGCGTTCGCGCGTGCATTCCAGAACATGCATGGCACAACGCCGACGGCCGCACGTCAGACGGGTACCAAACTGAAGGCCTATCCCCGCATCTCCTTTCAATTCTCAATGCGAGGGGCTGCCGAAATGAATTACAGAATCGAAGAAATGAAGGAGTTTTCCGTGGTCGGTTTCAAAGAGCAGGTAAGCACGCAGCGTGCCTATGAAGACGTTCCCCGCCTCTGGATGGAGGCTCAGGAGAAGGGCATTTTCGAGAAGCTATGGAACTATCGTGTGCAAGACCATCCAATCCGGGGAATACTGGGTGTTTGTGCAGACGGTGACTACGGGAAGAATGAGCATTTTGACTACATCATGTCCGTTGTATCCCAGGATACGCCTCAGGAACCGATGGTACAGCGGCGTTTCCCCGCCGCCACTTGGGCCGTATTCGAGCTGGAAGGAGATCCGAGCGGCATTGCGGAGATGTGGAAGCGTCTTTATACGGAGTGGATACCATCCCATGCTTATGATCTCGCACCGCTTCCTGCCATCGAATGCTATCTTCCTCCGGACGAGCATAAGAACGAGTTATGGATTCCTGTCGTAAGAAAGGCACAGTAGATTCCATCGCTGAAGACGTGCACTTTTTTGCCAAAAAATCATAATAAAAGAAGCCGCAAATTCTGTGCAATACAGAGTTTGCGGCTCTTATATAGAAATTGTGCATCAAGGCTGTGATCTTGACGTTACTTGTTCAGCATGCGTCGCAGCATAACCACGGCCTCTGCTCGGGTGGCCGGGGCATCCGGCTCGAACTTCCCGCCGCTGCGACCGCTAACCAGTCCTTCGGCGTATGCGGCGGCGATATAGCCTTTGGCCCAGGCTGAAAAACTCGGAAGGTCTGCAAACTTGGCATCCTGTCCTTGAAGCGGTTCTAAACCTAACGCTTTGGCGAGCATAACGGTTAACTCCGCTCTTGTGATAACGCCTGCAGGTTGGAATCGCCCATCCTTATATCCCTGGATAATCCCTGCCTCTGCCGCAAGCCCTACCGCTTCCCTAGACCATCCTGGGATGTCTGATTCATCTTTAAACGTGTACTTGCTGTCACCCTGCAAAGCCAGTGCTCTAACCAGCATCACCGTAAATTCATCACGTCTAATCAAGGAATCCGGCTTAAATATGCTGTTAGCGTAGCCTTTGACCAGCCCTTTGCTGGCCAGCTCGTCAATCGCTGCCCGAGCCCAGTGTCCTTTCGTGTCACGAAAAGCTTCCAGAGCCTGAGGAGGTTCAGGTTTGATCGGCGGCTCAAGATTTGGCACGCTGCGAACAATGGTCAGGGTATACGTGTTCACCTTACCACTCTCGGCCGTTACCTTAATCTCTATGACATTCTCCCCAGGTTTTAAGGAGAGCCGGCCATCTTTATCCCAAGGTCCGGTGATTCTCGCCTTGCTATGAGCGGCCGTCAGATCGAATCGGATCTCTGACGACTCGGTCTCGGCCCGATACGCGAACACGTTCGGCGAGAAGGCTGGACTCAGCTTCAAAGCATCCCCGGTTTCCCCAATTCCAATAGAGAATGTATGAAGCTGTGCGCTATCCGAAGGAATCATCGGTGTAGTTGGGTTCGGATTCGCCGGTCCTGGATCAGGATCGCCTCCTGGACTTGGAGTTGGAGGCGTCGTAGGGAGCTGAAGTGTCCTGGCTGCTGCCTGGAGCGGTGTGCTTTCGTTCCCGGCATGGTCATACGCCTTTACTCGAAACGTATAGGATGTATTCGGCGTTAACCCACCAACTACGTAGGAATACGTACTGCCAGTTACCGTTGCTACCGGAGTATCTGCGGTATCTTCGCGGTATACCCGATATCCTGTAACCTCTTCATCATCCGAGGCTTGCGGCCAGGATAACCTCATCGATGTAGTGCTAATGTCAGATATCGTCAGTTGTCCGAAATCAGGCCATACCGGGGCTTCCTGATCCGGATCAGGGCCTGAATTCGGATCTTCCAGCGTCTGAACCGTCGTCTGGAGCGGAACGCTCGCATTGCCGGCCCGATCATAGGCACGGACGCTAAGCGTATACGATGTGTCGGCCGCCAAACCGTTCATCACGTAGGAATACGTGGCACCCGTCACGGTTGCTGCCGGCGTGGCATCATTCCCATTAAAAATGCGATATTCTGCAACCTCGTCATTGTCCGTGGCTTCAGGCCAAGACAGCTTGAGGGAGTCGATGGATATGTCGGATGCAAGCAGCTCCGCAGCCGCAGGCCATAACGGCTCTTCCGTGTCTGGCTGCGGGTCATCCTCGGTTACCGTGATAACCGCCTGGATTGGCGTACCAACGGCTGTACCTGGCACTGCAGCAATATTCAAATAAAACTCACGGTCTTCTTCATGGATACTATCATTTAGAATTTCGATCTCAATCCATTTCTCAAGCTCTCCATCGGCAAATGCGAGCGTTCCCGAAGCTGGCGTATAATGCTTGTTAGCCTTAGCGCTTCCGTCCGCAGTATGATAAGTGACAGCGACAGCACCATGACTGCCTCCTTCACGCATCACTTTCACCCGCACCTCAGATCCGTCTTCCGAAACCTCATAATCAGCCGCTTCCAGCCTTAGCGTGCCCGGTTCGGGTTGCACAACAATTGCCTTATAGATATACAGGGTGTGATTAGAAGATACAATGAGATCCGGCATTCCGTCCTCGGCATAATCCCCGACAAGCGCCCGGTGTATTCCATTTCCCTGAGCCGCCAATTCGGTCTGCCACAGCAAATTCAACTGGGCTGACGCATACTCCTTGGAATACAATTCAACGCCTTTTCCCGTCGCAACGATTATTTCCGCTTGACCATCCCCGTTTACATCCTCTGCATAAACCTTTTGATTGCCCGGGACTAGAGAGTTCTGCTGAAGATTGTATGTATTGTCCCCTTGATTCATATAAAAGAAGACACCCAACATATCATTCAGCGCCAGAATATCGATGTGCCCGTCACCATTAATATCCGTTGAAACGAGATCCACGATATTTCCCGGTATTAGATGAAAGCTCTCGCTCCGCGTATAATCATTTCCCTTATACCGCTGCAGACCCAGCATCGGGCTTGCGACAACCAAATCCACCGTGCCAATAGCTCCATTCGTGATTGTTGTCGCTCTATTGCCGCCTGGTGTCAAAGTGATGGGGACCATAGTAAAACTTCTATCTGCGGCTACGTGAACAATGGTAACCTGATTGAAATTAATAATCATAATGTCTGTCCTACCATCCAAATCAAAGTCCGCAGCCACAATATCCTGAGAAAGCAGCAATGAAAGCAGCCTCATATCACGAAAGGAACCGTCACCTTCCCCGTACCATATGAACGTCCCTGTTTGCGTTCCGATCAGCAAGTCCAAATGACCGTCCTGATCGTAATCATCGATTTCTAGTGAATGCGGCACCCCCAGAACCTGCAGGCTTTGTGGTGAAGGACCAAATGTTCCATCCCCCTGGCCATAGAATACATGGACCCACCCATCATCCGTTATGGCCGCAAAATCCAAATGACCGTCATGGTTGAAATCACCCGACTTTAAATCTGTCACCTTACCGCCAAGCTGGGTGATCTCGAATTTATTCTCATAGTCTGGCACGGCCGCAAAGGCACTCGGCTGCAGCAGCAAAAGGCTGCATAGCAGTGCCATCATGAATTTATAACCTTTTCGAATATTCATACATCTCCTCCCGTTCATCAACTTCAACTTCTAACCTCCCGTTCATGAAATAGACCTGTCCTTTATTGGTGTGCTCCGAATTCATTGTAAGACAACGCGTAAAACAAAAAATCCCCCTAAGGGGGGATAGAGGAGGTGGGAAATGGATACATCACATCAAATTTGAAGTTTATTCGTTCTCTTGGGATCGCTTAGCTTCTCGGCCTGCGCAATTGCCTCACTCAGATTGGCCGCATTCAGTTTGCTATAGATCCGCTTCCGATGCGTCTTCACCGTTTCATAGGTAACATTCAGTTTCTCTGCAATTTCCCTTCCGCTCAGATGATCGAGCAGTCCTTGAAAAACATCCATCTCCCTGGACGTTAACAGAGCCTCCAGCGGGGAATCCACCGATTCGGCCATTCCATCCGCTGCAGCCAGAATCGATCTGACAAATGAAAGAGAGGCGGAATCCTTCCCACGGTGTTGTCCCCGCTGCTTGGCGCGGATCAATTCGTGAAGCATTCCCATGACCGGAGCGCCCTCATCGAGGAATATCCGGGTGAAGTCATTGGCCTCCGATACCTGGAGCGCCTCTTCAAGCTGAATCAGCGCTCTGCGCTGCTCCTCCCTGGACTGCAGCATCACGGCCGTAATACATAAAATTTCGGCCGCATCGATCGGCCTCATCTCACTCTCCGCAAGGTACAGCAGCCGGTCCAGCAGCTCTTCGGCCTCCTCCCATCTACCCTGTAGAACAAGAACGCGGGCAAACAGCTGATAGTCAAATAATTCAAAGACAGCTACCCTGTCCCGGCTGGATAAATGGCACTGTTCACCCCAAGCCAGTGCAGGCGCCGGATCACCGTATTGCAATTGGAGACGTATGCCCTCCAGATGTAAAATTTCCATCCCTCGGGGAATGTCCATCCACTTCATCCGCCGCTGCCCGCCTTCAAGCAGCTCCAGGGCTTCAAACATATGGCCTTCGGCCGCCTTGAGCTTCGCCTGGAGGATCCAGCTCGCAACAAGATCATGCTCAGGCCGGTTAGGATTTTGACTGATCCACGTCATCGCCCTGGAAACATAATCGGCAGCCGCCGATAGATCATTCCAATAGTAGAGTACTTCCGCATGATTAAGATATAACTTGCCTAGAAAAATCGGATTCACAGCCTGATACACCTCTGCCATCTGCATGGTGTAAGGCGCTGCAATCGACCTTGAGGCATGGCCGCGTCCAATTTTATAGGTTTTTACCGTGATTGGCTGCAGCGGCTTCTCCGGTTGGCCGAATATGATTTTGATGCCACTCGGAGCATATCGCACGACCTGCTCATACTCCTGCTTCGCCAGCTTCAGATCATTCCGCCCAAATACCATTAACGTGCCGCGTACATAATGTGACATCGCCAAATATTCATGGCGCTGCGCCTCGCTCAATCCCTCATAGGCTTCGGCATACCAGGCGTCCGCTTGATGCAGCAGTGCTTCTCCCTCAGAGATTTCCCCAGATTCCTCGGCAATCAACGAATTGGCATAAGAGAAAAAGAGAACCGGGTGCTGAAGCAAAATGTCGCTCGGAATCGCGGATAACCATTTTTGCAGATTCGACCATTCCCAATCCACGACGCGGGAAGTCATCTCGCTTAACAGCAATACGGCCTGTTCGTAATATTGACCTTGCAAGTAATACTCAACGGCTTCCTCTTCAAGGCGCTGTTTACAACACCAATCGCCGGCTGCCTTATATAACAGTCTCTTATTAACCTGTTCATTCTGTTCAAGGCGTCTTAGCAAAAATTCCAAGAACAAATGATGAAATCGGAACCATTCTCCCTTATCATCCAGTGCCACGACAAACAGATGAGAACGTTCTATCGATTCGATTAGCTCGCGGCTATCCTCAAATCCGGACACAGCCACGCTTAAGGAAACATTCCAGCGCTTCAGGATCGAGCATGTAAGCAAAAATTGCTTCATCCGATCGCCCTGAGCGGAGAATACCTCTTCGAACAGATACCGCTTCACTTCTCGGCTATCCCCTGCAAAATTATGGATAAACGACTCTTTATTCTCCTGCCGTCGCATCGCAATGGATGCAAGCTTAAGCCCAGTAATCCATCCCTCGGTTTTTCTGACGAGCACGGAGGAGAGCTCCGTGTTCAGCGGCAAGTCAGTGCGTTCAAAAAACTGCGCACCCTCCTTCTCGGTAAACCGCATGTCTTCGGCATTGAGTCTGCTGGCAAGCTGCCTGGCTTCCATGCGAGCTACAGAGAAAGCGGGTTCGGTACGGCTGATGAGGCAAACATGGATGCACTTGGGTAAATAGTCCGTAAAATAAGCGAATGACGCCAGCAAAATTTCATTCTGAATCACATGAAAATCATCAAGAACCAGGATCAGCTCCTGATCCAGTTTATCCAGCATGTTCAGGTACACGATAAGCCCTTGAGCATAACCTTCCGTATGCAGAAGCGGCAGCACGGGCTGGACTTCACCCTCATACGTCGGAAACGCTTTAGCAATGGCCGCCGTGATGTACCTCCAAAAGCGGGAGCCTTGATTATCGCCGACATCCAGTGACACCCAAGCAGTCTGTCTCTCCTGCTGCAGCAGCCATTCACTGACAAGCGTCGTTTTTCCGTATCCCGCCGGAGCGCAGACCAGGGTCATATTTCCCGACATCGCATCCATCAGCCTGTCATCCAGACGCGGCCGAGGGATTAGAGTGGACATCGTTCTGGGAACGGTTAATTTCGAATGCAGCAGCGGCTCTCGTACACCGAGTTCAGTTCCATTTATCATCATACGCCTCCGTCTCACTTCGAATTTTAGGCTGGGACATAAGCTGACAACATAACACCCAGACGCGTTAATCCATCATTTCAGTACTATTCTACCATTCCGTGAACAGGGCAGTAAGCTCCAATTTACAATCCTGGACCATTCGAAGACTCCTTCATATGCTCATATAAAAGAAAAAGCCGCTCTTCATCAGAGCGGGTGGCTTCTTTGTGTAATACGCTGTACAGCAGGAAGAAAGTCCATCGTCATCGGGTATGGTGTACCTACCTGATCCGTCTACTTGGTCTGCACGGGAATCATGATGACAAATTCCGGGTCATCCGAATAAGGATCCTGACTCATCGGATATTTTTCGAAATGCGTTAAATGATCCGGGTTATATTCCGAGTAACCTTGTTCTTTAATCCAGGCATAGATGTTGTTATACGACTGATCGATGCTCTGCTCTTTCTGATGAGTACAAGTGGCATAGGTTAAAGCAGGAACGGATATCGTAACCATCCCGTCCGGAACTTCGTCGATCCGTTCCACTTCCACGACCGCGTAATGAATAAATCCCTCACCGCCGGGAACTGCGTGATAAGATAACCCCAGCAACGTGTCGGTATGTAAGGCATGGGGTATCTCCTCGAGCCGCTCTTGCAGCGTCCGATGCACCGCACGTATCCCGCCTGCACCCGCTTCGGCAAATGTCCCTTCCCACTTCAATCCTATCGCCTGAAAAGCTTCCTTGCTCGTAACCGCTGCTTCGTTTCGTTGATCGATAGTCATCCGTAAATGCTCCTTTATCCTATATTTGATTTCATTATATACTTGAACTATGCCAGAAACTGTCACAGTATAAAAAAATCATAGGAGCGAAATCATGCCCAAAACCGAACGGATCCTTAAGGTCATGCAGCGGGTGTATGAACGGCAAAACTTCACCGTCGGCGAGTTAGCCGAAGAATTCTCGGTTTCGTACCGTACGATGCTCCGCTATCTTCACGAGCTGTCTCGTCTAGGTGTTCCTTTATACGCTAATGAGGGGAAAAACGGCGGTTATTCCATGCTGACATCGCGGCAAATGATAGAACGATCCGCGCAGACGAATGAATCCATTCAGCGGATCATCAAACCGCAGACCCTAATCGTCGGCCTGGAAATGTTGCTTCCTTTCACGGCCTATTATATGTCCCAAGCCCTCAAGCCAAAGCTCTGGCAGGAACTCCAGGACCGCATGGAGGAAATTCCATATATCCGCAAGAAAACGTCGAATCCCTTGTATATTGCAGCTGTTTTGAACCGGCAGCAGATCTATCATTATGTAGCCGGAGTCGAGGTAACCACGATTCGTGATACGCCAAAGCGGATGGTGGGTTTAACCTTGCGGACACAGGAATATGCCATGTACACCCACGAAGGACATGCCGACCGGGAGGATACCGACCAATCCTATGCCTATGTTATCCAGCAGTTGAAACAACGGGGCCTTACGCCAAACCCGACGCTCTACAGCTTAGAGCTGAGAACCTCGATACATGCCTCTAAAGCCCAAATCTACATCCCTTTAATTGAATAAGAGACTTCCCGAATCGTCATCAATCCTTCGGTAAGTCACACCTTACACAGGGGCAAAGGTCTTATTCCAGCTAAAAAAAACGAGCCCCGGATCATGATCCGTGACTCGCTTTTACTCGTTAAATGGCTTTCGGATTATCGACCACAGGATTCACATCCGCATCGTAATCCACGCCGTCGGTTTCAAAGCCGAACAGCTGGAAGAACTCGCGGCGGTAACCGGCAAGGTCTGTCAGTTCTTCAATATTTTCGCTCGTAACCTTGCTCCACAATTCGGCCACTTCGGCTTGCACATCATCACGAAGTTCCCAATCGTCGATACGGATACGGCCCTTCTCATCCACCGGCGTCTCTTGCCCTTTATAGAGACGATCGGAGAATAGACGATAGATCTGCTCGATGCAGCCCTCGTGCAGCCCCTTCTCCTTCATGACTTTGTACAGCGCCGATACGTACAGCGGAACGACCGGGATCGCCGAGCTGGATTGGGTCACTAACGCTTTGCTAACCGTCACATAAGCGCGTCCGCCTCCGGCAGAGAGCTTCTCGTTCAATTTCAGCGCGGTGGCCTCCAGATGATCCTTGGCTTGTCCAATCGATCCATCACGGTAAATGGCTTTAGTAATCTCGGAGCCGATGTAGGAGAACGCAATCGTGGTCACATTAGGAGCCAAAACGCCGCCTTCCGCCAACTCATTCATCCATAATTCCCAATCGTCGCCGCCCATCACCTCTACGGTGTTCTTCACTTCCTCTTCCGTGGCCGGCTCAATCGTTACCTCCGTCACTTCACCCGTATGGAAGTTTACCGTCTTGTTGGTATAGGCCGGTCCGATCGGCTTCAATACGGAGTTGACCGTTTCACCCGTCTCAGGCAGCGTACGGCGCGCCGAGGCAACACTGTACACCACAAGATCAACCTGGCCCAGCTCTTGGCGGATAAGCTCAACCGTCTTGGCTTTGGTCTCTTGCGTGAAAGCATCTCCCGTCACGCTGAACGATTTTAAGCCTGCGGCCTCCGCTGCCTTCTCGAAAGCGACCGAATTATACCAGCCCGCCGAAGCGGTCCGCTTCTCGGTTGCCTGGCTGGGACGATACACGCCCACGGTATTCGCCCGGGAGCCGAATGCGGCAGCAATTCTGGCCGACAAGCCGTAGCCTGTTGAAGCGCCGATGACCAGCACATTGCGCGGCCCCTCGATGCCAGGCTGTTTTAACACATAATCAATCTGCTCCTGCACCTGGGCTTCGCAGCCTACAGGATGGGACGTTGTGCAAATAAATCCGCGTGTTCTAGGTTTAATGATCATATTTATATACCTCTCTTCCAGTACTCGTCGTCTGACACCATATGTATGGTCTTTTAAATTTCCTTTCTATTTTAACTGTTTTTTGTGGAGAGAGGAAATCTTTTGACAGGAAAACCAAGAAAACCTCTCTTTTCGAATCATGGTAGCTGCAGCCAGCACCGATTCAAAAGAGAGGTTATTTTAGAGTTTTATCCGATAATTAGCAATCCATGGTATGGCCGTTAAATTATTTAAATGAAGCGTACCCTTGGTCAGCCATGACCACGCTGCCTGTAATCGCAGCGGCTTCATCCAGAGACACGAGATACACGGTATCTGCGACAACTTCAGGTTGTGTTAATTCTCCGCCCATGACTTTGGCTCTCATGGAATCCAGCAGTCCAGAATCTTTAAAGCCTTGGATAATCGGTGTATCAACTGCTCCAGGAGCAACGGCAACGACACGAATACCGTATGGTGCCAGTTCAAGTGCAGCGGATTTGCTCATCATGATGACGGCGCCTTTTGTAGCGTGATAAGCAAACGTTCCGGGTGAAGCCAGGAATCCGAATACGGATGCTGTATTGATGATTACGCCTTTAATGCCAAGCTCTTTCATCTTTCGGCCTGCCGCAATAATACCGTAGGCAACCCCGTGCTGATTCACGTTAATGGTGCGATGGTAGAGATCCATATTTTGCTCGAGAACCGGTCCAGCGCCGCCAATCCCCGCATTGTTATGCATGACATCGATGCGGCCATAAAGCTCAACCGCTTTATCCACAAGCGCCTCGACGCTTTCTTGTTTGGAAACATCGACTTGAACGAAAGTGGCTTCGCCGCCTTCTTTTTTGATCATGTCCACCGTCTCTTGACCGGCAGCCTCATTATAATCGGCTACGACGACGCGATCGCCTTTTCTTGCAAATTTAAGGGAGACCTGACGACCGATTCCGCTCGCTCCACCGGTAATTACCGCTACACGTTGTTCTGACATTATCAATGACCTCCTAGGGTAAAATAGCGTTATTATTTGAACATTTTGTGTCCATGTCCTTGTGTTCATTGTAACGCTAGGTTATATTTAAGTAAATTTAAACCTAATTAATATTACTTAACTTTAAATTAAGGATGGGGCCATATGAATCTTGAACAACTGGAGTATATCGTGGAGACGGCCAAGGCAGGATCGTTAACCAAAGCAGCCCAGAATTGCAATGTTACCCTTTCTGCCGTCAGCCAAGCGGTGTCCAGCCTAGAAGCCGAGTTCGGTTTCTCCTTATTTACCCGATCACGGCTTGGTGCCGTACCCACAGCCGAGGGCCAGCGAATCCTCCAGAAAGCCTATGCCATTTTGGAACAATTTCAGGAGCTGAAATCGGAGGCCGAAGGATATTCCAACCTGCTGAGCGGATCTTTGCGGATTGCTACCGTGCCGGTACCCTTAACACTTTCCATCGATGCCATTATCCAGTTCAAAAAGGACTTTCCCCAGATTAAACTGGAAATTACGGAAAAAGCAACTCTTGATATTATTGAGGATATCAAGCAAAATCATGCGGATATCGGTTTGATTTTTGTCGATGATTCCATCATTCATCAACACCGCGGCCTCCACTTCGGCAAGCTGCTGGAGAGCAAATTCGTGGTGGGGGTCAGCCGTCAATCTCCACTCGCCATGCGGCAATCGATCACGCCGGAAGAACTGCGTAAATACCCCTTGGTTCTCTACAAGGATGACAATCTGTTCAAGCTGATGGATGTATTCGAGGAGCAATACGGGGAAATGGATCTGCTCTTCTCAACCAACCAGACAAGGGTCCTACAGAAGGTCGTCGAAGAGAATGTTGCGGTCACGGTGGGGGTCGATTTGTCCTTCTCCAGCTTCACGCCCATCCCTTCGGGAGACATCGTAACGCTGGAGCTGGAGATGCCCCCCGGCCATGCTGCTTCCTCATTCGGTTGGGTACAGCCCGGAACTCACTATCTGTCGAAGCCGGCATCGATCTTTTTGGACAAGCTGAAGCATCAGATTGGATGAACGGAGCCTCTGCTCCCAAATATAAAAGCCAACCGACAAGTAGGGTCGTGACCGTTATCCAGCCCCCTGCTCTCCGGTTGGCTTTTTTAAAATCTGTATTAACGTAATGACTCGCTAAACGTCAAACTCACCGGGCAATGATCGCTTCCCATCACATGGCAGTCGATCTCGGCATCCTTCAGCTTCTCGGTTAAACGGGCAGACGTCAGAAAATAGTCGATGCGCCAGCCGATATTCCGCTCCCTTACCTTGGCCATATACGACCACCAGCTGTATACATCCGTGCGATCCGGGTAGAAATATCGAAAGGAATCGATAAAGCCAGCTGCCAACAGATCGGTCATTTTGCCCCGCTCTTCCAGCGTGAAGCCGGAATTGCCATGATTGGACTTGGCATTTTTCAGATCGATTTCCTGATGCGCCACATTCAAGTCACCGCATACGATCACGGGTTTGCGTTCGTCAAGCTGAAGCAAGTAAGAACGGAACCGTTCCTCCCACTCCAGCCGGTAATCCAGCCTGCTCAGGTCACGCTTCGCATTCGGCGTATATACGTTCACAAGATAGAAGTCCTCTAACTCCAGCGTGATCACTCTGCCCTCGGGCTCGCTGTCCTCCTCCAGACCATAGCGAACGGACAATGGTGCGATTCTCGTAAATACCGCCGTTCCCGAGTATCCCTTCTTCTCCGCATAATTCCAATATTGTTGATACTCCGCTCCCAATTCAAGCTCAATTTGCCCGGCTTGCAGCTTCGTCTCCTGCACGCAAAATATATCGGCATCCGCCTGTTGAAAATAATCCATAAAGCCCTTCGTTACACAGGCCCGCAATCCGTTGACGTTCCATGACACTAGCTTCATTTACGCAACCTCCGTGGTATCCATATCGTTTTAGCGTGTTGAATCTATGAATCTTCTAAATTCTATTATGGTATCACGTCACGGCCGGAACGAACAAGCAGCTTCGCGCGCTTTCACCATAACTTCATCAACAACTCATGACTGAAGGCACAAGTGTCCGCAAAGCATGAAGTGAAGTTGTGGTACGTGCATAATCCCGCGCCAAATCAGGAACAACATAAACGTTCGCGAAGTTCGATCATTCGTACGCCCGCAATCGATGAGAACCCCACAAAAGGAGGAATACAGCATGGCAGGCAGAAACAACAAACCTAAGAACGACGGGCCATCCAGCAGTCCTGAGCGATTGGACCAATACGGAGATAAGCTTGCTTCCGAGAACGAAGAAGAGTTTACTTCGGCCGCCGAGGAGAACTGCCGGGATCAAGAATAGCAGGTTACCGCCGATGCGCATTCCATAAACAATCAAACAGCAAAAACACCCATCCTTGCTTGGCAATGTAACGGGTGTTTTTTGCTATTGCTATATCCTGCTCTTTTTATAAGAGTGACACCATCTTGTCTATTCCAATACCGCTGTACTTGGTTTCGCTACGACGTCACGCCATACCGGTTGCCGTCCGGATCCGTCAGTGAGAAGCCTTGAAATCCATCAAAGTCCTCAATATCGCCCACATCTGCTCCCTTGGCTTTCAACTGCCGATGCATCCCGCCAACATCCGTGGTGTGGATATTGAAGTACTGTCCTACACCATAATCATTTTTAGGAAAAACCGGCTGCTTCACCTCATAGGACCGCACTAGACAAAAGCTCACTTTCTCATCGTTCATTCTCATGACGATTGCATCGGGTTCATCCTTGTGAATGATCTCGAGGCCCAGCATCTCGGTATACCATGCCGTTGAACGCTTCAAATCACTCACCGGAACAAAAATTCCCACGCCGTACAATGGGGGTCTGGTCAATCTCCATCCTCCTCCCTATATTGAGTTTGGTTGTGTTCCAATACAAAAGAAACGATATTTCGTGCAAAAACCAAACAAAGCTCTGAAAAAATGTCCTCACTCTGTAATCAGCCACACATTGCCGTCCGGATCCTCTATATAAGAAACACTCAGATTGGACTTATCCCTCTTCACTCGATCTTTCCAAGCGTTACTCGCTATACGATATAAATAGGCATTGGATAATGGCCTTTCTGGCTCTGTTTCAACCGCCCGCATTACTTTGATCATCGTTTCCTGCAAGAGATCCTCCGCTTCCCAAAGGTCCCTGGTCACATGCAGGCAATATCTGTGCAGCCTGGTCTGCAGACCGGGCAAATCCAGCGTATATTCTGGCATAGCAGTCAACCACCTCGCTAATTAGTTCTCGGGGGCGCTGATGTTTTCCTGCTCAAATTTCATGTGCAATACCCTGAATCCGCAAAGCGCAGGTTAAAGTATCCAAACAAAATAGCCGCCTCCCCGATCAACACCGGGAAGACGGCTGCACATTCAATCTGATATCGTTTATTCCACCAAACTCTCCAGCACGTTATCAATGATCTGGCTGTTAGCAATCGTGCCGGTATACAACCAGCTCGTATCTTTTCCATATTCATAGATGTTGCCGTTCTTAACAGCCGGAATATTCGCCCAGAGCGGATCCTGAAGCACTTCGGCCCCTTCGCCGTCACTATTAATAAAGAACAGATGATCCGCGTCCAGTTCCGCCAATTTCTCCAGGGAAATGGATGACCAGTTGCCCGTAGCCGATGCCGAGATTTCCTTCACCACATTCGGAACCGTAAGACCCAAGTCACCGTACATGACGGCTCCGCTGGACAACGTCTCGCTAACGACGAACAATTTACCGCCGACAAGCCAAATCGCTGCAGCAGATTCACCGCCGATCGATTGCTGGATTTTCTCCTTGGCATCCTTTGCCTTCTGCTCGTATTTATCGAGAGCCGCTTGCGCTTCCTCCTCCATGCCAAAGATTTCTCCCACTTTCTTCAGCTCTTCGCGCCAATCGTTATTGACCTCATTGCCGATGACGTAGGTTGGAGCAATCTTCTCGTATTGGCTGTACTTGTTGCCTTCTACCATGGAAGCCGAGTCCATGATCAATAGATCCGGCTGGAAGCTCGCTACCGCTTCAAAGGGAAGATCATGCTCAATCGTAGGCACATCCTTCAATGAGTCCTGTAGATAATCCTGGACGCTTCCGCCTTTGACCGACCACTGCGCGATCGGAATAATGCCCAACGCCACCAGGTTATCCTCCAAGTAAGAAGCAATCACCCGTTTCGGCTCAGCCGGAATTTTCACCTCATGGCCCATGGCGTCTGTCAGTGTCCGTTCTGTCTTGGCTTCTGCGCTTCCTTCGGCCGGCTTGGCTTGGTTGCCGCCGTTCTGCTCGCTTGGTGCTTGCGCCTCCGTTGGCTCGTTCCCGGCTGCGTCCTTGCTATTTCCACAAGCTGCAAGCAGCGTGAAAGCTGCCAATAGTCCTGCGATTATCCATATTTTTTTCTTGAACCGACTCATTGTTATAGGTCCCCTTTATGTATATTTTTTCTGCATAGATCACTAGCAATCTTGTGATGAAGTGATATAATAATAACCATGATAATGAAATTCATTCTCAATTACAATACGTTATTTTAATTTTTTTATCAACATAAAGGTTTAGGTGACTATGCAAGCAAATCAGCCTATTAACAAAACAACTGCAAAATCAATCTACCGCCCCAAGACAGCTGCGGCCGTCATTCTGTTGGGGCTTAGCCTCCTCGCTGCCTCTATGGCATCCTCGATTATCTATGGTGCGTCGAACATCCAATTGTCCACCATATGGGAGGCGTTTGTCCACTTCGATCCCCATTCCACCTCGCACCAGATTATCCAGAGACTGCGCATGCCGAGGGCCTTGGCAGCTGCGCTGATCGGCGGTTCCTTGGCCGTTTCCGGAGCCATCATGCAGGGCATGACAAGGAACGCGCTCGCTTCCCCTTCCATTATGGGAGTCACCGCAGGTGCCACTTTCATGATGTCGATTGGGTTTGCCTTGATGGAGTCGCCGTCCATCACCGTGCTCATGCTGCTATCTTTTTCCGGTGCGGGCCTTGGGGCTGGGCTGGTGCTTCTCATCGGCTCGTTATCCAAGCGGGGCCTGACGCCTGTTAAGCTGGCGCTGGCCGGATCAGCCGTAACCGCGCTCCTGAGCTCGATTTCCTCAGCCATTGCCATCCGCTTTAATGTTGCCAAGGATATCAGCTTCTGGTATGCCGGAGGTGTATCGGGCGTGCAATGGGTGAACGTGCAGCTCCTGATCCCTGTCGCCATCATTGGTTTGCTGATTGCATTGGCACTCAGCAGATCCATTACCGTCATGAGCCTAGGTGAGGAGGTCGCTACCGGGCTTGGCCAAAAAACAGGAACCGTGAAGTTCCTGGGCACGCTTGTTGTGCTGCTCCTCACGGGCGCATCGGTAGCTGTGGGCGGAACGATCGGATTCGTGGGGCTTGTCATCCCGCATATCGTTCGCTTCATCGTAGGTCCCGACTATCGACTGATCATCCCTTGCTCCGCTGTCATGGGAGCACTTCTGCTGGTGTTTGCCGATGTGGGGGCGCGGATGATCAACCCTCCGTTCGAGACGCCTGTCGGTGCGATTACGGCGATGATCGGTGTTCCCTTCTTCCTCTATCTTGCACGTCGGGAAGGGAGGGGACTGTAACGATGAATACAACGAGAAAAATCATGTCCGTGTCGATGATCCTGCTGCTGGCCATATTTGCCGTGTTTCTGGTCAGCCTGAATATGGGAACGATGAAAATCCCGCTGGCTGAGGTCATCAAAGCATTCAACGGGACAGGATCCGAGCAAAATTATACCGTTCTGATGCACTTTCGTTTACCCCGCATGGTCATTGCCATCCTGATCGGTGCAGGCATCGCCGTCTCCGGCGCTATTCTGCAGAGTGTTTCACGGAACGCTCTGGCAGACCCGGGCATTCTAGGCATTAACTCCGGAGCAGGACTGGCTGTCGTGCTGTATATCTTTTATTTTCAAGGCAGCTCGTTCAGTTCCGGCATATGGTCCGTCTATATCATGCCTTTTGCCGCGCTATTGGGTGCATTTCTTGCCGCCTTTCTCATTTATTCGCTAGCCTGGAAGCAAGGCGTGACGCCGATCCGGCTGGTTCTTGTGGGGATTGGCATCAACGCGGCATTCGGGGCGCTTATTATCGTGTTTCAGCTCATGATGGACCCCAACAATTTCATGCAGGCCACCATCTGGCTGTCCGGAAGCATATGGGGAGCAAGCTGGGAATATGTCGTTGCAATCCTTCCGTGGATCCTTCTGCTGATTCCCTGGGCGGTATATAAATCGCAACATTTGAATGTGCTCAACCTGGGGGACCACACGGCAGCGGGACTTGGGGTCACGGTAGAACGCGAGCGAAGAACGCTGCTGTTCATCTCCGTTGCCCTGGCCGGCGCCTGCGTGGCCGTTGGCGGCGGCATCGCGTTCCTGGGACTGGTTGCACCGCATCTGGCGCGTAAGCTGGTGGGCCCCCGTCATCAGGGCATGCTGCCTGTCTCTGCGCTTCTTGGCTCTCTGGTGCTGCTTGTGGCCGACATGATCGGCAAGAACCTGATGGCCCCTTCCGAGATCCCGGTTGGATTGGTCGTCTCCTGCCTAGGAGCGCCCTACTTTATATATTTGCTGATCAAGGATTAAGTTGAACGAGTATAACAAAAAGACGGCGATTACCTCCCGGTACAGGAGGTAATCGCCGTTCTTTTGTGTCATGCGCTAAAACTTGTACAACTGCGGCGCGGCGTTTAGTGAGCGCTCACCAGAATCTTCACCTGGTTCTTCTCTTTGAGCAAGGCCTCAAAGCCCCGGTCAATAATCTCATCCAGTTTGATCCGCTGGGTTACCAGTTTATCCGCAGGGAAGAATCCTTTTTCCATCAGGCTAATGACAGCCGGGAATACGTCGCGATAACCGATGATTCCAGTAATATTGCGCTCCTTCATTACGATGTCATTCGGCACGATGGGCGCGGAGGTTTCGAAGATGCTGACAATCATAATCTGTCCGCCGATCTTCGTAGAGTTGATGGCTTGATTCAGTACAGGTGGAACACCCGTTACTTCGAATGCCACATCTACCCCGGTGCCGGTGCGACGATGAAGTTCTTCTACGACATCGTAAGCCTTGGGATCAATGACGATAGCCCCCAATTCTTCGGCCTTTTGTTTACGCTCAGCAGACAGTTCTACTGCGTAAATCTCGGATGCCCCTGCTGCCTTCAATGCTTCGATAACGAGCAGACCAATCGGTCCCGCACCGAATACAACTGCCCGATCCCCTGCTTTCAGCTGGCTTTGGCGTACGGCATACAAGGCGACTGCCGAAGGCTCTACCAAAGCCCCTTGTTCATAGGAGACGCTGTCCGGAATTTTATGAACCATATGCTCATCCGCGGCTACATATTCGGAGAATCCGCCGCCACCGCCGGCAAGGCCGAGAAAGCCCATTTTGTCGCACAGATTGTATTTGCCTTGTCTGCAAGCTTCGCATTTTCCGCATGCAAATACTGGCTCAACAACCACGCGGTCACCAGCCTTGAATTTCGTAACGCCTTCGCCAACCTCTACCACCTGGCCGGAAAATTCATGGCCCATTACAACCGGAGCCTGTTCTCCAGTAAGGGGGTGAGGCGTATTCTCAGGTATAAATATAGGCCCAGCTACGTATTCGTGGAGATCACTACCACAAATCCCGCACCATTCAACCTTGATTTTCACTTTTCCACTCGTTGCTTGCGGCTCCGAAATTGTCTCCAGACGCAGATCCTTTACTCCATGCCAGCGCAATGCTTGCATTGTCTTCATCTCCTTATGGGTTCGAAAAAATAAAAACAAAACAGGAAACGTTTCCGAAATCAAATATGTCACATTTTCGACAATATGTCAAACAACATTGCCTAAAATGTATGAAAAGTCATGGACAACCTGAGATCAATGATCCCCCTCTTTTCCAGTGATCTTCAGCAATGTATACAGCACGCTTCCTGCACTTCTTTTCTTCGCCGAGGTGTTCCATGATTTAAAGGTATTCTTAATGGTATAATATAGGTATTGCTCCATTAAGATCTCAAATCAGAACAAGAACAGGAAACGTTTCCGTTATATAGAGAGGACTTTTGAATATGGTGAATCCCAAAAAGGTGACGATTGAAGATGTCGCCAAACAAGCGGGCGTTGGAATAGCAACCGTGTCTCGAGCCATCAACAACAGCAAGGGAATCAGTCCGAAAACGAAAGCACGGGTCTTGCAGGTGATCGAAGAAATCGGATTTAGTCCGGATACATCGGCTCAAAGCCTGAAGGTGCGGCAGACGAATCAAATCGCCTTGGCCGTGCCTGACATCCGAAATGCGATCATCCCGGAAATCGCCTGGTCGGTGGAACAGACCGCCAAGCAGCACGGATATCGAGTTGTTCAGATCAATACAGCTGGGAATGCACGAAACGAGCTTGAAATCGTAAGAGATATCAAGAAGCTGCACGTAGATGGCTTGATTATTATGCCACTGGCCTATCCCAAAACACTGGGCGACCTGATCAACAAATCGAGCCTCCCCGTCTCAATCATTAATTACGGGAAACAGCTGGGAGATGAGTATAGAGCCGATATCGTAGGCCTCGCACGTCAGGAGGGCAGGCTTGTTATGGAGCATCTGCTGAAAATCGGACGGACCCGAATCGCCTATGCCGGTGCGCCCAAGGACAAAATCGAAGAGCGGTATTGGGCATATGAGCAATCGCTGACGCAAGTCGATCCGTCGCTTGTCTATTTCGGAGAGGATTTCTCGTTTGAAACAGGGGTTCGTGCAGCGGACTATTTCTATGGCCTGAAACATATGCCGGACGCCATCTATGCGGTAAACGATATGGTTGCTATCGGCATCGTCAACCGTTTTAAAGAGCTAAAGGTTCGGGTTCCCGATGATGTGGCCGTCGTCGGCATCGATAACAATGTATGGACCACCGTCACAACGCCTCAGATCAGCTCGGTGTCTATCATGGGCGATGAAGTAGCCCGGCTGGCTACGGAATTGCTGCTCAAGCGGCTTCGCGAGCAAAAGTCCGGCCAATACGAACGCGTGCAATTCGAACCGAGGCTCATCGTCAGGGAATCCAGCATGTCCTTTATACGAAATGCAACAACCGACTAGGATGCAGCAACCGAGGCCCATAAAGAAGAGCCTGGAACATGAAGTCCCAGGCTCTTTCTTTCGACTCTTTAATTGGAATATTGGACGCTTAATGACTCAAAGTATACAAGTAATAGCCGTAGTCGGTAGGCGTACCCGGATGTTCGATTTGCCGGAGCATGGCGGTTACGTTCCCTCGGTGGTACGACCCGTGATTGACCATATGCTGGATATAATCCAGACAGCTGGCTTTAAAGTCTCCGGACGGATAGACGGTTTCCAGATTCTCATGCTCTTCGATGAACAGCCTGAAGCGCACCGCCAGATCGTCCATTAGGTGCTCCAGTTCTTCGATTCGCTTGCCTTCCGTCTCCGCAACCAGCCGATCGATCGAATCCTTGAGATTTTCCAGGTACAAAGGTGACACCTCCGAAACTCCGCCCGCATTAAAAAATGACAGCCAGCCGGAATCAATGACATAGATATGAACCATCGCTTCATAAATGGATGGAAAGACACTGACTATCTCCTTGCGGTATACCTCTTCCGAAAGCCCCTGCAAATACTCGCAAACCTTCCGGTTTGCCCATACGTGGTAATCATACTGCCGCAATATCCATGTTTTCAATCGTCGTTCCCCTTTTCATAGGCGGGGAAGCACGCAGTTTAAGGGCAATTATGCGCTAATCCCCATATAAGTTTGCCCGTGAACGATTGTTGTTTTCATCTCAAACGCCTCCTGAAAATAATCTGATCCTATTCTAGCATATATGTTGCCAAGTAGGCGTGAATAGTCGTATTGCTTTCACAAATCCCTACCCGTCTAATTCACTACATTGGCACCGGCACGTGCTGCTGCCGATACGAGGTAGGCGACGTGTGGTAATATTTCGCGAATGCTCTCGAGAACGTGTGGAGGTTGGAATATCCCAGCGAAAAAGCAGCCTCCGTCACGGACACGTCGGTTTCGGTCAGCAGCACCGCTGCCCGCTCCATCCGCAGCTTCATTAAATAATGACTCGGACTGATGCCATACGCCCGAATAAACTCACAATACAGATGCGTCCGGTGTACGCCGGCATACTCGACAACATCCGTAACCGTGATCCCCTCCATGTAATGGGAATCCATATAAAACACGCTTTGCTCGAGCCAGTTCGATTTGCTCCCTTTTCTGACCGTGGCGGCAGCCAGCAGTTCAAACAACTGATATAACCATTTTTGTCGTCCAAATTCGTTTCGGGCGGTATCGTCATCCACGCACCCGTATATTTGATTCAGCACCGCCTGCAGCTCCCCCTTCATCCCGGCAAACATAAAGGGCTTGCGCGGAGATAACCCGATCCGGGTCAACGCACTGTCGGTTAATTCACCATCCAGGACGACCCACTGCGTACGCAGCATCGGCTCCGAATGGTGGTTCGGTTCCCAGTAACTGAACCTTGTATGAGGGAACAGGCAAAAGACATCCCCTTCCGACAAGGTGACCTCCTCATCCCCATAAGCCAGTGTGATCTTTCCGTTTAGAACAAAATGCAGCGCATAGTTTTCGGATACTTTGGGGCCCACGTAATAATGGGGTTTCGCCATGCTGCGGCCTGTACGGAGAATCCAAATTCCGCCCTTTCTTTCCATCTCCGAAGGTATGCAGTACTTCATTTCGGCATATTCGAAGGCCATCTCCTTCACATGAAATCCCTCCCTCACAAAAAAAGAATGTTTCCTGCTACCGTAGAATCCTGGCATTGTTGCGCCTGAGTTTATCAGATAAAAAACAACAAAAAGACACAGCCCCATAGCTGTGCCTCCAGTGATCTGGTCGACAAACCTTCCGTATTTATCTATCCCCCGCTCCCTTATTGTCCCAGCAGCTGATCCAGTCGCTCCAGCTGGCTTGGGTATCCGCCTGTATTAACGGCAGCCCTGTACAGAGACTCACTTGACCTTCGCCGTAACATTCGTTCGCTCCAAAATATCAAATAAGGCCTCGTTGAATTTTTCCTTCCGCTCCAGCATGGGAATATGGCCCGCTTCCGGAATGGAGTAAAACAGCTTGAGCGGCGCTTGGATTGTTGAAAAAAACTCCTCCGCCAGCGGATAGGGGGTTTGCCAGTCCCGCTCTCCATGGATATAAAAGACTGGAATTTCAAATGCGGCGCCCATAGACGACAGATCGAACGATTCCCATAAATATTTCCAAATAGGACGCTGTCCTTCGCCAAATGCTCCGGAGATGAAAAAATATCTCATATCCTTAAGCGTATAAAATGGTGAACCTAACGCATTGAGGATAAGCTCTGTTGTTGGACCAGCCGATAACTTATATTTTCTTTGTAATTTTCGAACCTTCATAAGGTTCCTAACCATGCCGCTATCGAATGCAGGCGGGGGGTAAGGCTTCAACCGAAGAAGATCCCGATAATCGTTGTCGTTTCCGGCCATTTTCGCCACTTCCAGTACTTTTTCATAGCCGACGCGTTCATTGTCCATCATATTGACAACCTGCCCAACGCCGATATAAGCCTGCACAAGCTCCGGATATTGTTTGCTGAACAGGCTGCCTAACACCGAGCCCCAGGAATGCCCCAAAATGATAATCTTCTCTTTATGATACTTTTCTTTCAAATAGTTCACAATTTCATATGTATCCTGAACGATACGGTCAACCGTAACCGTTGGGGCAACTTGTTTCGGATCATTGTTGAAATACGTTTTGCCGCTGTTTCTTTGATCCCAATGTACGATCGTAACATGCTTCTCCCACGGGATCTGAAACTCTTGGGCAAACGGCAATATAGGTTCTCCTGGACCGCCGTGCAAAAACAGCATCACTGGATTATCCATGTCCTCGCCCCGATGATGCAAATATTGCGAAATGCCGCCGATGGTTACGAATTCTCTGCAATCAATACCATTACTCATGGGATTCATCCGAATTTGATGTGCAATCTTCTTTTTCTTGTACTGGACAAACAGAACGAAGCTTACGGCGAATAAGAGTAACCCGGCTATTACGATCCATATAACAGTCATCGTTTCCTCCGGTAAACGTTAGGATCTGGGTTACACAGAGCAGAGCAATTAGGGGCAATCCCATACAACGGTTTGTATTTCTTCAGGGATTCACTCATTGCTCGGCTCCTCCCGTCATATAGTCGGCAATGGCATGGACAAGTATATCCAAGGCCTTCTCTCTTCCCCGCTCACCAAAAGTCATATCTGTCGACCCAACAAAATGGAGTGCGTTCATTAAATAGGCAAGCACATCCATTTCGCATCTCGATTCGTCAATGCCGCAAAGCGACAGCGTCCTGCTAAAATAGTCGTTTGATTTGGACGCTTCCCGGTCCGCTACCTCAGCTGGGAGCTTACGAAGCAGCAGCTCTATGTCCGATGGGGAAACGTAGAGCACGATACTGTCCGCTGCCAGATAAATTTCCTTTAATACTTTTACAAGCCTTTCATTCAAATTTGTATTTTTAGATAATACGGCCTCCACTCTCTCAAACATTCTGCTCTCGCTCTTTTTGATAATCGAATAGAGAAGTTCTTCTTTGGAATTGTAGTACGAGTAAAAGGAACCTTTGCCGATATGGGTCGCACTGGTGATATCCTCTACTGTAATCCGCTTTACGCCTTTCTTGCGAATCAGTTCAATCCCTTGTGTAAACATCGCTTCTCTTACCATATCTTTTTCATGTTCGGTGACAATCTTAGGCATAATCCCTCTCCTTTTACTGACTACAAATACGTTATACAGTCAATAAAAATATAATAATCCTTTTTCCTGTTTCCTACAAGATGTTTTATTTTCGCTGAATAGATTTCGCTAGTGGAGAAAAAACAGGAGAATAGATAAGGAGAGTTCAAAGGCATATATGTGCTATACCGCTTTATTATCGGAACCCACGTCAGACGCTGGCTCTTCCGCTTTACATGTTCCCAGTGGCTACCGGATTGTCCTTGTAGCTGATCCAGTCGCTCCAGCTGCCTGCGTACAGCTTCACCTTGCGGTATCCGGCTTCCTGCAAAGCCAGGGCGTTCGGACAAGCCGACAACCCAGAGCCGCAGTAGACTATTACTTCATCCTCGGGAGATATTCCAGCAAAACGTTCCCGCTGCCGCTCTGCTCCCTTCAGTGTCCCTTCTTCATTCATCCCGTCCTTCCAAAAAGCATGCACCGCTCCCGGAATATGTCCGGCCACCGGATCCAGCGGCGCGGTTTCTCCCGTGAACTGCTTCCAGTCCCTTGAATCGAGCAGGGTCACGCCGGCTGCGCCAAGCTTCGCCCTCACCTCGTTCACATCAGCCAGCCAATCCTGTTGGACATTTGTCTGGAAAGAACGCGGCGTCACTTCGCTTTCCCCTGAAGTAAGCGGATATCCGACTGCTTTCCAGCCTGCGAACCCTCCATCCAATATATATGCCGACCCGTGGCCCAGATATTTCAAAATCCACCATAACCGCGCTCCTTCCGGGCGGAGGTCATCGTCATAGACAACGACAGGCGTATTGGCATCGATCCCGAGCTTGCCGAGTCGCCGGGCCAGCTCCTCCGGATGCGGGAGCGGACTCCGGCCGCCGTGCTCGCTTGGCAGATCCATCAAATCCTTTTTCAAATCAACGAATACGGCACCGGGCACATGCTCACGCTGGTAAGCCTCAAAGCCGTAACCTGCATCACCCGGGCTGAATCGGACATCCGCGATAACCAGCCGACCCGGTTTCGACTCCAGCTGTTCCAACACCCATTCCTTGCTTACGAGATTTGACAATAATTCCACATCCCTTCTGATTTCCAGCGGCTGTTCTTAAATCGTAAATTCCAAATCCTCTTCCGTCTTCACGTCATAAATCGCCGAGTAGATATCGTTCTGAATCTTCAGAAGACTGGCATCCTCCCGCTTGCGCGGACGCTCCTGGGGAACGTCGAAAATATGGTGAATACGCCCAGGACGCGGGGATAACAGGACGACTCGGTCTGCGAGAAAGACGGATTCTGATACATCATGGGTAACAAAGATTACCGTTTTCTTCTCCTCCTGCCATATGCGGAGCAGATCCTGCTGAAGCTGGAGCCGGGTAAGATGGTCCACCGCGCCGAAAGGCTCGTCCATCAGGAGGATGTTGGGACTATTCACGAGCGCCCTTGCGATCCCGGCGCGCTGCCGCATGCCTCCCGACAGATGATGGGGATATTTCGAGCCGAATCCCTGCAGACCGACCATATTTAAATATTTGTCTACGAGCGCTTGCCGCTCTGCTTTTTTCATGCCGCCGATCTCCAGCCCAAGGCCGACGTTCTGCGAGATCGTACGCCATGGATACAGGGATGCATCCTGGAACACGACCCCCGAGCTCCGCGTGGGTCCCTGAACCTTCGCACCATCCAGCAAAATCTCGCCTTCCGTCGGGAGCTGCAGTCCCGCCAGCAGTTCGAGCAGCGTGCTTTTCCCGCAGCCGCTCGGCCCAAGGATGCACAGGAATTCGCCATCCCGGACCTGCAAGTTTATATGTTGAAGCGTGATCGTAGGAAGATCGCCGTCATATACCTTTGAGACATTTTTCACCGTAAAGCCAGACATTTGAACTCCTCCTGCCACACTTATTTTTTTGGAATAAATCGGAGGTCAAGAATGTCCTCCACCTTGTAGATCTCATCCTGGAAGCCCAATTCCTTTTGGATCTGCTGGGTGTCATTCAGCGCGTTGATGTCCACGTCCGGATTGTTCTCCCACAGCACCTCTTCACGCTCCAGCGCCAGATCCAGCACCTCGGGATCGATCTCGATGTTCTTCAGATAGTAAGCCTTATACTCGTCCGGATGACTCTTCGCATATTCTTGCGATTTAAAATAGGCCCGCAGCAGCTTCTCTACCAATTCCGGCTTCTCGTTCAGAATCCCCTCACGCGCCGCCAGCACCCCGGTGTGGAAGGTCGGTAGGTAATCCCAGCCTGTAGCAATGATATTTCCTTTTCCCTGCTTCTCCGCGAGGGAAGCGAACGGCTCATGGATGATGGTGGCGTCAACCTGTCCGGTTTCCAGACTCGCGTATGCCGCCTGATGCGTACTGTTAGCAATGAAGGTCACATCCTCCGGCTTCAATCCATGCTCCTTCAGGATGACCTGCGTATACACCTCCAGCCCGCTGCCAAACACGGCGATGCCTACCTTCTTGCCCTTCAGGTCTTCCACCGTCTTGATTTCCGGTGAGGCAATCAGGTAGAACGGGCCTTTGGTCCGGAACATGGAGGAGACAATTTTGACGGGTGCGCCCTTACCCGCAGCTACAATCGCTGTCGTCGTAGCTACGTCGACCACATCGATGTCTTTGCTGGTCAGGCCGGCAATCGGGTCCTTGGTGGTAATAAACTCGACGTCGAGTCCTTCTTCCTCGAAGAATCCCTTCTCCGCCCCGAAGGACACTGCCAATCCGCTGGCACCGCTAAGCGGTGCGTATCGAATCTTCTTCAGCTTGTTTCCCGCAGCGCTTTCTCCGCCCTCTGTGGACGGAGCTGCTCCCTTGCCATTATCCGTGCCGCTTGCGCAGCCGGCCGTCATGGCGATCAGCCATATCGCTGCAAATGCAATCATGTATGAACGTATTCCTCTTCTGGTCATATGGATCTCTCCCCTGTAAGTGACGCTTTTTCCGATGGTCTATGATGATTTCCATTTCAAAAACACATTGCGTTCCAACAAATCGATTAATGAAATAATAAGTACGGATACGACGGTAACCAGCGCTACAATAGCAAAAGCCTGCGCAGTATTGTACAGCGATGTTGCCTTCACGAGAATGTTCCCAAGGCCATCCTTCGACGCCAGCATCTCCCCAAACAGAGCCCCGACCAGTCCGGTTGCAGCCGATAGGCGCAGACCCGCAAAAATGGTCGGCGCAGCCGATGGCAAAATCACCTTCATGATGGTCTGGTACCGCGTGGCCTCGAATACTTGGGCGACCTTCAGATGGTTGTCCGCCGTCTGCTTAATCCCGGTCATCGTATTGACCGTGATCGTAAAGAAACAGAATAGGAACACAATCGATATTTTATGCGTGATCCCGATCCCGAGCCAGAGGGCTAGCAGCGGCACAATCGTCACCTTTGGAATCGCCATCAGCGCCGAAAGATAGGGCCTGAAGAACTGCTCCGCCCAAGGAATCAGCACCAGAGCCATGCCCACGGCCAGGCCTCCAAGTGCCGCAATGCCATAGCCCGCAACGAATTCGGCCAGCGTGACGTACAGATGCTTCCAAATCTCCCCGTCACCAAACAGTTTAAACAGCTCTTGGAATACTTTGGAGGGCGCAGGCAGATACAGGCTGCTGACGGTCTCCGTGCGAACCAGAAGCTCGCAGATGCCCAGTATGATCAGCAGCAAAGCCGCCTGTCCCACCCAGATGCCGCGAAATTTCTTGGCTTTCCTCGTTCCCATCAGGCTCACCCCTTCGCAATCAGATCATAGCGGTTCCCCGGGCGGCTTAGTCCCAAGTGCTCCCGGAAGGTGCTGCCTTCATATTCGGTACGGAATAAGCCCCGACGCTGAAGCTCGGGTACAACCAGCTCCAGGAACAGATCCAGTCCACCCGGCATATAAGGCGGGCATACATTGAATCCATCGGCCGCTTCATCCCGGAACCATTCCTCGATGATATCCGCCACTTGCGTCGCGCTGCCGACAACAAGCAGATGCCCGCGGACCGTGACGGTGAAGAAATAGAACAGATCCCTGATCGTAATATCCTCGCGTCCGTTGGCCTTTCTGGCCAGGTCGGCCCAGTGCAATGCCGTTTCCGAAGCGGATACATCCGGCAGCGGATCCTCCAGGGGATACCCCCTTAGATCAATCCCGATCTTATCCGACAGCGGACCCAGATCGTAATCGGTCACAACCAGTTCATTCAGCTCCGCATATTTGGCACGCGCCTCTTCCTCCGTCCGGCCCACGATCGGAACCAGTCCAGGCAGGACCTTCAAATCCGAAGCTTCCCGTCCATACTCCGGAAGCCGGCCTTTCACTTCCTTGAAGAATTTGACGGCAACTTCCTTCACATTCGTTCCCGTGAAGACCATGTCGGAATATTTAGCCGCCAGCATTTGGCTGCGCAGGGAGGTTCCAGCTGTGATGAGCGGCAGCTGCCCCTGCATCGGGCGCAGAATGTTCAGCGGCCCTGCGACGGAGAAATGCTCGCCGACATGGTCCAGGGCGTGTACTTTGCTTCCGTCGGCGAACACACCGCTTGCCTTGTCCCGCGGAAGGGAGTCGTCCTCCCAGGTGTCCCACAGCCCGCTGACGATCTCGATAAATTCCTCAGCATAGTCGTACCGCTTGGCGTTATCCCAATGCTTCTCCCGGCTGAAATTCAGCGCTGCCCGCGGATCGGAACCCGTCACGACATTCCATGAGGCCCGGCCTTGGCTTAGATGATCCAAGGATGCCGTGATGCGTGCGATGTTGTACGGCTCCGCATAGGTGGTGTTCACCGTGCCAATCAAACCGATTTTATCCGTTGCCGCAGCCAGATAGGACAGCATCGTAAACGGCTCCAGCCGCGTCATTTGGGAAGGGAATAAATGCTGCATATCCGCGCTCGTGGCCAATCGGTCCCCCAGAAAGAAGAAATCAAACTTGGCCTTCTCGAGTTTCTGGGCAACCTCTTTCAGGAACTGGGGGTCATAGGCACCGTCCGTTTTGCCTTCGGGCAGCCTCCAGCCCGCGGGATGATAGCCCGTCCCAAATAAAAACAATCCAAGATGCAATTGACGACGTTTTGAACTCATAGTTGTGTCACCTTCCTGATCTGTAATGGTTATGGTTGATAATCATCGTGCCGTATAGCTATCGCTATATATCTGCTTTATCCGCGAATTCCCTCTGATAAGCGGTCGATTTCCTGCAGTTCTTCCTCTGTCAGCCGCTCATCCGAATGCTTCAATGAATCCGCGATATGCTCGGGCTTCGATGCCCCGACAATGGCTGATGTGATGCCTGGGCGACTGAGCACCCAGTTCAGGGCGAACTGCGGAAGCGTCCATCCCCGGTGCTCGGCCAGCGGCCGGATCGCTTCCACAACGGAGAGTGCATGCCGCTGGTTCAGCAGCAATTGCAATCTCTGTTCGCCTGCAGCCAGGCGCGAGTCCGATGGGGGAGCTTCGCCCGCCCGGTACTTCCCGGACAATATGCCCCGGCCGAGCGGGCTGTACACGATAACCCCAACCTGCTCGGACTGGGCAAAGGGAATTAATTCACGTTCGATATCTCTTGTAATGAGACTGTATTCCGGCTGTACGCTCTCGAACCTGCGCAGACCGTGGAGCGCACTGATGCCATGAGCTTTGGCCAGCTGCCAAGCCGCATAGTTCGAGCAGCCGATATAGCGGACTTTACCCTGACGTACAAGATCCGTAAGCGCCTCAAGCGTCTCTTCCAGCGGGGTAAACTCATCAAACCGGTGCACTTGATACAGATCGATATAATCCGTTTGAAGCCGGGCAAGGCTATTCTCCAGCGCACGGTAGATATGATAGCGGCTTTGGCCTTGGTCATTAATGCCGGGACCGATCCGGTTATGCAGCTTGGTAGCTAGGAGAATATCTTGTCTTCGCTCCTTCAGCAGCCTGCCCAGAATTTCTTCCGATTCCCCAAGCTGGTTTACGTTCCCGTTATCCATACCGGTGCCGTACACGTCAGCCGTATCGATGAGATTGATGCCAGACCCAAGTGCCTGATCCAATACGGCGGCCGAAGCCCTCTCATCAATCCAGCGCCCGAAAGCCATCGTCCCCAGACTCACCTCCGACACTTGAATTCCGGTTCTACCCAGTGCTCTATACTTCATGATTGCTGCCTCCTCGTAAGATTCATACAAAAAAACAGCCGAAGACACACCTCGGACCACAAGCTGATCCAAGGATGCATCTCCGGCTGTCCGGTAGAATGCGCATCAATTCTATTATTTCCGATATGTTAAGTAGGATTATAGCATCGTCTAATTTTGTCGTCAATTATTTTTAATGTTGGGTTTCCGGCCGGATGAGACCGAGATGATCCCGTAACGTTCTGCCTGTATAGTCCTCGCGAAACACGCCGCGCTGCTGAAGCAGCGGCACTACACGCTCCACAAACTGCTCGAGACCACCCGGAAGCAAAGGGGCCATAATGTTGAATCCGTCGCAAGCCCCGCTTCGAAACCAATCCTCGATCCGATCGGCAATCTGCTGCGGGGTTCCGATCATCGTCATATGACCTCTGGATACCGCGTAATGCCGGCCTAGCTCCAGAATGCTCATGCCCGATTTCACGGCCATATCCATAATCATGATCGCCCGGCTGCTGTTCCCTTCCCTCGGCAGATCAGGCAGCGGACCGTCTACCGGATATCCTGTCAAATCAGCATTCAGCAATTGCGATACATATTTCACCCCTGCTTCCGGCAAGATGAGCTCGCTGAACGTCCGATGATACGCCAAAGCCTCGGCTTCGCTCTCTCCAAGGAAGATCAGTAGGCCCGGCAGAACCTTCACCTCTTCCCCTTCCCGTCCATACTCCTTGAGCAAGTCCTTAAACTCGCGGTAATACCTTATCGCATCTTCTTTACTCTCGCAGGCCGTAAAGACAACATCGGCCGTTTGGGCCGCCAGCCTTCTTCCCGCTTCCGAGGTTCCCGCTTCAATGATAACGGGTCTGCCTTGCGGAGATCTAGGCATGTTCAACGGGCCCTCTACCTTGAAGAACTCTCCTTCATGATGAACCCGATGAATCCGGGTCGTATCCGCAAAGACAGCTCTCTTCCGATCCAACACAAGGGCGTCGTCCTCCCAGCTGTTCCAACATTCCTTAACAACCTGTAGAAACTCCTCCGCCCGTTCATACCGCTTCCCATGCTCCGTTAATTCCGCCGAGCCGAAATTGCGTGCCTCCGCATCCTTCGTGGAGGTCACCACGTTCCATGCGGCTCTGCCGCCGCTGATATGATCCAGCGTGGACAGGCGCCTTGCCAATGCGTAGGGCTCGTTGAATGTAGTAGATGCCGTACCGGCTAATCCAACATACTCCGTGACGCCAGCCAGACTGCTGAGCATGGTCAACGCTTCAGGTTGAAGAAAGCTGACATTCGTCCGCAAATCCTCGATCAACGGAATCGAGTTGTTGTCCGCAAGGAATACCATATCGAATTTCCCGCGTTCGGCTGCTTGAGCGCAGCGCTTATAGAAATCGTAATCCACGGCTCCGACCCCCGCCGAACCGGGATGCCGCCAAGCGGCAATATGATGGCCGTAATTCATTAGAAAAGCGCCCAGACTTAATTGGCGTCGCTCCGCACCCATCTCTATGCTCACCTTCCCTTTATCTCTACTGAAGCTGTTTATCTCTACAGAAACTTACGCTCAACCAGTTTCTCTACGTAATCACCGACGTACTTCATATCATCAAGACGGGATTGAACCTCCTTCTCCCATGTCCCGGCATCCTGTAATGAAGCAAGAGTAACCTGGTTGCCATACCACGACTCAACCTCGTCCCGCCGGATGGTGAAGGTTTGGTCTTCAAAGGCGAAGATCAGTTTCTCCAAATTATCAATCATGGCAAAATTCGCAGTGGAATTATAAACCAGTAGCTGCTTCAGCTTCTCCTCTTGCAGATCACCGGCCCTGGCCTGGAGCCGGAGCTCGGCCGTCAATTCCTCCGGGTAGAGCTGAAATGTGCGTTCGATGTCACGCATGGGAAGCGAAGCATTCAAATTGATCAGGTTCCCGGCATTCCCCATATACGGGCTGGCGAAGCTTAACGAATTTCGGATATCATGCGTCAACGGATCATTCTGCTCCGCTTCATATTGAATGGCCTGTTCATTTGCCCTGGGCTTAATGAATCCCTCCAGTGCAGCCATACCCACTACGCCGATAAGCAGCAGCGCAACAATCAGCCAATTTTTTCTGCTCATGGTTCATTCACCTCAAGTTGAAGAGTTAGTTTACAAGCTTTTTGGATAAGCAGCGGAATGATGACCGACGTCATCGGGATGGCATATCGCATGACGGTTTCGTAGAACGAATAGGGCCCATCGATCCGCAGTGCTCGCCCAAACCATAGATCACTGCCGTATTGAATCACGAAGGTGTACATGGATACGACTACGATAAATATCGACCACAACCACCATGCCCCTTTACTCCATTTGGCCAATTTACCTGCGTTGATTATTCTTGTCTGCTTCTCATACCGTTTCAGATGCCGTGACATGGAAAGATACACCGCTCCGGTGAAGACAACAACGCACAGCAGGAGGGTGTTCACCCCTATACCGCTTGGCAAAAATCGGGCCGGGATGGTGACGATCCAGGCCAGCAAGGAATAAATAAGTGCGCTCTGAACAAGGTCATAACGGAAACGGTAGCTGTAAACTTTTTGATTATCGTCAATGAGGGCCTCGATATCTTCGATGTTATCGATAGCCAGACTGATGGCCGATTGATATTCCATGCCGTTCTCCATATAATCCGTAACCCGCGCCTCCAAATTGCTGAGAACCTCATTCTTCAGCTCTACCACTTCCTTGGTTTTGCGTTGATTCGCAAATAGACGGTCCACAAAGATCTCCAGGTCATGCCTGTTGGTCATTGCTCTGTCAGCTCCTTTCCGTTCCCGATCAGAACATCGATAATCTCGCGTGCAGCCTTCCATTCCTCTTGATTTTGCAGCAAGCGTCCCTGTCCCTCCTGGCTGAGGTTGTAATATTTGCGCCTTCCGCCCTGGGTTTCTTCTCCCCAATAGGAACGGATCAATCCCTGCTTCTCCAATCTTCTCAGACTGGAATACAATGTAGGCTCCTTCAGTTCAAATCGATTCCCGCTTCGTATCGAGATTTCTTTAATGATCTGATAACCGTAATTATCCCCGTCCGATAACACGCGCAAAATAAAGGTATCAATATTTCCACGTATCAAATCACTGTTATATAAGGATTCTATCAAATACCCGGACCTCCTTAACGGAATGGAATGGGTATAACATAACGCATATTACTATGTATGTCAAAGTAATACCTCACACATATATTTCTCTCTTCGTCGATTGACGGTTTACAAGCACTACTATATAATTCTTGAAAGTTCTTCCTATAATAATTAGAATTGCTTCATTATTGTATTTAGCACGTGCAGGAGGAGACGGTTTTGCTTCATAAATACATTCGACGACTCAAATACTATATTCTCCGGACTCTCCGCATGCAAAATAGCGATCATCGAATTGCGCTCGGTTTTGCCGTAGGTTTCTTCCCTTGCTGGTATCCAACCTTTGGCATTGATCTGCTGCTGGCTCCGCTGCTCGCTCGTATGGTTCGGGCGAACATCCCCTCCGCCTTCCTTGCAGCTTCGACTGGATCTGTCTTGTGGCCGATCCTGTTCTATTTAAACTATAGAATCGGGGTATTTGTGCATCTGTTCACCACATTTCCCAAAACCTTTGAAATCGAAGATGCTCTCTCGGCACCTGTCCCCGAGACGGATTATCGAATTGAGACAAATCATTTTGGCAGATTAGGCGATATGGGCGTCAACTTTCTTGTCGGCGCCCTCATCAACAGCATCCTATCTACATTGATACTCTATATTTTGCTGCGCATCTTGCTCTCCCTTTACCGCAGACCCTTGCTTCATAGAATCAAAGAATTCATTCGCAGAGGAAGATCGAAGTCTTGATTAAAGCTCATAATGAAAAGCGCCTGGAACCCCTTCCCAGGCGCTTTTTTTATTTATTCATAATCAAGTTACATTGTCCCTGCCTTATTTCAACTTCTCTTCAGTCCCTGGCCAGTTTCTCTGGAAAATTCGGTATAAGTTGCTAAAAGTACGGCATTCTAAAGAGGATGAGCCTTTACTACGACCGGCAAAGGAGGGAAGAACAAAAATGAAATCGAAGGTGCAGCACGTACTGCTTGCCCCTGTTAAAGAGCGGCTTGCGAATTGCGAGGATGTCATCTATCAATCCTTACGTATCCATGGATCGACGTGCACCGTTATCTATATTGAATCCATTGTGGATATCAGCACTCTGCACGAGCATATCGTTAAACCGCTGATTAAGGAAGCCGCATTGATTCAGCATAACTTTAACGACTTCATTGACCGTATGGATCGTGGAGATATCCTATCGGTTCCATTTCATCGTTCTTCCTCGGCGGAGTATATTGCCAATATGATTGTCGAAGGCACGGCGGTAGTGGTTGTGGAGCAATTGGCAGAGGCTTATTTATTCGACATCGCCTTGTATCAGAAACGGGCGGTTTCGGAATCTCAGAATGAGCTGGTGGTGAACGGGCCGCAAGAAGCTTTTATCGAAGACATTGGTACGAATTTATCGCTGCTCCGGCACAAAATCAAACATACGGATCTCAAAACCGTACGTTATCAGATTGGTGACTATTCCAAAACCGCCGTATATATGGTGTATGTCGATGGCTTATGCAAACCCGAAGTTGTCGCTCAAGTGGACCGGCAGCTGAATAGCATATCCATTGATGGCACCTTCGGGATCAGCACCTTGTCCGAGCAAATGAAGGAAGGCGTGAAATCCCCGTTTCCGCAGTTTCAATACACGGAGCGACCGGATTCCGTAGCCGCTTCTCTGCTTGAAGGCAGGGTCGGCATCATGCAGGATGGAACGCCGTCGGCTCTTATTGTGCCTGTCACTCTATTTTCCCTACTGCAGTCGTCCGAGGATTATTATCATAGCTTCTTCTCTTCCAGCTGGATCCGGATTATCCGATTCATGTTCGCCGTCATTTCATTGCTGATGCCTTCGCTATATGTGGCGATCACCACATTTCAGCCTTCCATCATACCCAGCGATCTGCTGATCACCATTGCGGCATCACGTGAGAACATCCCATTCACCGCCTTAACCGAAGCGCTGATCATGGAGCTTACCTTCGAAGCATTGCGGGAAGCCGGAACCCGGATCCCCAAACCCGTCGGGCAGACCATATCCATCATCGGCGCCATCGTCATTGGGCAGGCGGCTGTAGCAGCCGGTATCGTATCCAACCCGATGGTCATCGTGGTGTCCATAACCGGAATCGCTTCTTATATCATTCCGCACTTCGAGCTCGGGCTGGCGTTCCGCTTGCTGCGTTTCCCCATACTCATTCTGGGAGGGACACTCGGTCTTATCGGCGTATTTGCCGCTGCCTTCCTTGTGTATGGCCACATGGCTTCCCTGAAGTCGTTTAATACGCCTTATCTGCAGCCCGTTGCGCCGCTTGTGATATCCGAATGGAAGGATACCTTCCTGAGGGCACCATCCATGCTGATGAAGAAGCGGCCTAAGACCTATGCGTCATCCAACAATTTAAGGAGAAGAAAGCCATAATGCCTCTACTCAAATTGTTTAACATGTTCAAAATAGTGCTTCCTCTGACGCTGTTGACGGGTTGTGGTTTCACTATGACCAAAGTGGAGATCAATCAGCAGACCTTTGTATTTGCCATGTATGTGAATAAAGGTCAGCAAGACGACACCGTAGAAGTTACGATCAGTGCCCCCCTGCCCAACCGGCTTACATCTGGAAGCCAAGCAGGCAAGCAAGGTGGTGGTAGCCCTTATGCCATGGTAACCAAGACCTCTAGTACTGTTCAGGATGCCCTGCACCTGATTCAACGGGATCTTTCCAGGCGTTTTGACTTCAGTCACAGTAAGGTCGTCGTTGTGGGCAAAAGCTACGCGGAGGCAGGATTAGAAGAGCTCACGGACTGGCTACAGCGGGAACCGTCAACCAACCTGAGTGCTTATTTAATGGTTGCGCCCGGAGACGCCAAGAAAGTCGCGGAGCTGACACCGGTCTTTGAGCAGATGCCCTCGGAGGTGCTCATCCGTTTTGCGAACCAACACAACATGATCACAACGAACTTAAAGGATTACCTCTATGCCGAATCAGCCAACCAAGGCTATGCCTTGAACTATTTGGCAGCAGGCTTGAAACATATGGTAGCCGACCAAGAGAAGCTGGAGCCTTGGGCAGGGATTCAAGGTACGGCGCTTTTCCATCATCATAAACTAGTTGCCACACTCCCGATGAAGGAGTCACTTGCTGTCAGTTGGGCAGTAAACGAGGTAAAAGGTCCTCTGTATACCGTTTCATGGGATGAAGGTAAGAAGGCAAGCGTGTTTCTCATCACATCAAGCTCCAAGAAGTCGGTTCGCATGGTTTCAGGTCATCCCGTGTTCACGGTGAAGCTAAACGGGACAGGCGATGTCGTATACAATCAGAAGCAGAAGCAATTTGATACTCTTCAGATGAAAGAGCTCATCGAACGCGAGGTCAATGATCAAATCGCCGGTCATTTGAGAAAGGCTCTTCGTACGTCGCAACGGGTAGGAGCAGACATCCTGCAGCTTGGCATGCTGGTGGATTGGAACTATCCGGATCATTGGCAGAAGGTTCGTGCCAACTGGCCCGATTATTATAAAAACGAAGTGGAGATCCAGGTTGTTACCGATATCAAGATTCGAAACTTCGGATCCATACTCAGAATGAATCCGAAATAAGGAGGCTTGCCCATGCTCGCTCTTCTGTTCCTCGTATACTCCTTGACTGAATGGTACTTCGCGAAGAAAAAGGTAAGGTCCCCCCGTGAAAAATGGACGATGCTCATTCTGATCCTTGCCTTTTCCGTCTGGAATGTAATCGCCTTATACGCTCACGAGTGGCTGACCCCTAATCATCTGATCATGCTGCTGTTCGGTTGGCTTGAATAACATAGGGTAATAAAATCTATAACGGAAAGGATGTACGAACCCAACATGCGCAATACTCCCTGGCAGCTGTTCCGTTTCGGATTTGTCTATCTTAACGCCATACCTACCGGATTTCTGATCAGTCCTTTACTGTGGAACTCGGCTTATTTAGGATGGGCTGCGATTCTGGGCGGCTATGCGATGAGTTTGATTTTCCTGTGGTTTACGGTAAAGCTAGCGCTGTGGGATCCTCAGAAACCCTGGATCGATTTCGGCAGTAAACTTGTCAGCAAATGGATTCATATCCCGATCGTCGCTTTGGTTTTCTTCTGGTCGATCAATTACACAGGAATGGATATCGAAAGCTTCACCTTATTCTTCGACACCAATTATATGCGTGAGTCTCCTCAATGGTTCTTGATCCTGATCGTGGGTTTCGTTGTTATGATAACCGCCAGATGGGGCATGGAGACGATGATTTATATTTCAGACGGTCTGTTTCTCGTCATTGTCATTGCGATCGTGTCCATGAACATGTTTTTCTTCAAGGAAGCCCATTTTGATATGATGATTGCAATGGTCAGGCATCACAATTATGAGTCGGCAGTTAAGGATGCCCTGTTCTGTTTTTCATTCTTCGCGGAATGGATCGTCTTTCTCTTTCTCGCTCCCTATATCCAATTTAATCGGAAATCGTTTCGAAACCTCGCGACAGCAGGGATATTGGTGACTATAGGCATATTGCTCCAATGGGCCTCCGCTTTACTGAATTTCGGTCCTTATCTAGGGCGGGAGATGCAATATCCACTTGTTGAAATAATGCGCTCAGCCAGTGGGTTCCTCGGCAATGCTGACCCGCTTATCATCGGATTATGGAGCAGTTCGATGTTTTTCCACAGCGCCTTTCTCATCCATGTAAGTGTAAGATGTCTTGCCAAATTGCTTCACCTGAAGCAAATGGATGGGCCGCTGATCGCCATCGTTGGGGGAACGGCTATCGTGATTGCATATCAGTATTCGCAAAATCCGATCCTCTTTCTCCAGGACTTCAATTCTTTCGGGATGGTAATGTTCTTTATTCTTATGGAGTTCATCCCTATCTTCTATTGGATGGCCTCCCTGTTCCGCAAACGCAAACCCAAAAGTAAACACAAACCTAAAGCTAATCATAAACCCGCTTGAACCTTGAAACTGAATCGATACCCTATTGAAAAACAGAAACTGGGAGAGCGGCATTTGCTGCTCTCCCAGTTACCGGATTATATGTCAACTTTAGTACCGAGATAAGTATAATAATCCTCTGCAGTTTATTCTTTCTGATCTCGTCAAAAAATCAACATTTTATGTAAGCGCTTCCTACAAAAAGGTTCTTTTATTGTAAGCAATTGGCATATTATATAGTACAGTAGACCAGCTGGCAAAGGTGGCAGCAGGAGGTGATAGGCATGGGCGTGAATGAAGCTTTGGCTTTAATGATATCGTTCGCCACTCTGGTCGTTTCGATCCTTGCCTTCCATAATAAGAAATAGACCCGTCCCTTGTACAGATGAATCTATTTCTTACGTCTGGTTGCAAGCAAATATCCACCTTGCAGGTGATGATCTGCTGTGCGAGGAGTCGGCGGCAACCGACTCCTTTTGTAATACACAAAAATATCCTATTCTGATTTTTACGGAATTATGACTCGGCGGTGACGAATGGCGGTGACGAATTAAGTATTTAGGATGGGCTTTACCTTGGCTATAATTTGCTCGATCTCTTTGGAGCAGTCCTCATACATTTTCTTTGCCTTTTTACTCTTTGTACTGAGGCTGAATAACTCCAAGTCCGCCTGACATTTCTTTAAATTCGCATAGAGCAGTTTCCGCTCCTCATTTTGGGGAACCTGAATCTGATCATCATATAAATCGATGGTTAGTTGTCCATAAGCATCTACCTGGGCAAGAAATACGTCCTTGATCTTGGCGCCCTGCTTGTCCAGTTCTTCCACCAGCCATCCCTGATTGAAGCCTGCTACGCGCAGCGGTTCATCCATGACTTTACCATCCATGACCACAACCTGTGCAACTTTTTCCGGCGCTACCTGGATACCAAGATCTTTGGGGGTTAAAGGCAGATTCTCGCGCGTCTGTAGAATATTAATCTCCCCGCTTGACTCCATGATGGCAAATTCCACGTCAGCGACCTGAAACACGTCTTTTTTCCGCAGCTGCTCCATTAACTCATCGGTAGACAGTCTTTCTTTCTTTAAATTGCCTTCCAATATCTTCCCATCTTTAATGAGTACGGTCGCCTTGAAATCGATAAAGTCCCTGGCCTTCTTGCTCTTGATTTGTAGGAATTCAATAAGTAATGAACAGCCTACCCATACGCCCAGCCCAACTAATCCCAAATACCAGTTCGCCTCAAGATCCAAGGAGATATAGGCGGCCAAGCTGCCGATCGTAATCCCCGTTAAATATTCAAAAAAAGAAAGCTGCGAAACCTGCCGCTTTCCCAGCACTTTCGTCATCAGAAACAACACAACCACAGCACATAAGGTTCTAAGTACGATTTCCAACCATTGGGCCACAATAAAGCCTCCTCATTTGATGTCTCGACTTAATAATCACTCTATAGATTATTGTCAAATATCCTTTCAGAAATCACACCATTATTTCCCAAGCTATGCTCCATGCATGTTCTTCTGCAAAATGCGTACATTATTACGCATGAAAGGAGTGATAAAAAACAATGACCGTAGCTTCCGATGTCAAAACATGTCTCTCATCCTTAAAAAGCGCTCAGGCCAGCCTTGAGCAATTTGCACTGTCCACGCAAGATCAAAATGCCAAGGATTTGTTCACGGCAGCAGCACAACAAACACAGCAAGTCGTGGACCAAGTGGCCCAGCGGGTTCAGAAACTTGAACAGGAAGAGCCTCAGTATAAAGGTTTCTAACCATTTGTTTTTTTGTTAGCTCCATCGCGTGTAAGCCCATGCATACCTCCTATCTTCCCCTGATAGGAGGTACTTTATATTGTGTTATTTATTATTGAGTTATCCTCCCCATCAGGGTAAAGTGTTAATAACGGAGACTGAATACAAGGGGGTAGATTCTATGAAGAATGGTACGCGTTCTATCGATGTCATCACGTTCGGTGAATCGATGGGATTATTATATCCGGAAGGCACACGGGGCATAGGTCAAGGAGGAAGCATGGCACAATCCTTCGGTGGTGCCGAAAGCAATCTCGCCATCGGATTAGCCAGGCTTGGCTGCAGCAGCGGATGGTTCGGTCAACTCGGCAACGATCCGATCGGAACCGGTATTTTGAAAACGCTTCGAGGCGAAGGTGTCGACATTTCCGCCGCCAGACAAACGGATGCAGCACCGACCGGTCTTATGCTGCGACAGAACGTTCGCGGTCAATCCTCCGTCTATTACTACCGCAAAGGCTCTGCCGCCAGCCAAATGACGCCGGACCATGTAGACTCCGAATACATAGCCGATGCCCGCATCCTTCATTTTACAGGCATCACCGCAGCTTTAAGCAGCAGCTGCCTGGAGACGATACGTCATGTCATTTCCGTATGCAAAGCGCATGGCGTCCAGATCAGCTTTGACCCTAACCTCAGGCTCAAGCTATGGAATATCGAGGAAGCTCGTCCTGTATTGCTGGAGCTTGCGGAAGTCTGCGATTATTTTCTTCCGGGCTATGATGAATGCAAGCTGCTGTTCGAAACAGAGGACGAGCAGGTGATCCTGGATCGTCTGCGACAGCTTCCCGCAATGTCCGTTATCAAAAGTTTCAATGGGAGCAATGTCATTGTCCACAAGAACCACACCTATTCCCTTCCCTTTGAGCAGGTGGATCAAGTGGTGGATACCGTGGGAGCAGGCGACGGCTTCTGTGCCGGTTTCCTTGCTGGTATTGCCAAAGGCTGGACACCCGAAGAAGCTCTTTCACTGGGCGGCTTAACCGGTTCACTGGTGATCCAAGCGCCCGGTGATTGGGAAGCACTTCCGACATGGGAAGAAGTAGAGCAGCGGCGCGGGAATGCTGCTCATATCGAACGTTAACTCCTGTTCTTTCAACGAGCCATCTTTCTAACATCCATTCATAGACGAGAAGGAGTGTGTTAACATGAAAAAACTAAGATTGATCGAACAAATTCATCATGCAGGTGTCGTCGCTGTCCTTCGCGGGGATTCCCCTGAAGAGGTTGTCGAGGTTGCCAAACGTGCGATTGAAGGCGGTATCAAGGTTATCGAAGTCACCATGACTGTACCGTTTGCTACCGAAGCCATTACGACGCTGGCCAAAATGTACTCCTCCAAAGATCCGCAAGCGGATAATTATGCCATTATCGGCGCAGGCACGGTTCTGGATGCCGAAACAGCCAGAATCACCATTCTTGCCGGCGCCGAATTTGTGGTCTCGCCCGGCTTCGACCGCGATACCATTTTGCTCAGTAATCGTTACCGCGTCCCGGTGATGCCGGGTGCCGTAACCGTTCATGATATCGTCGCCGCTCTTGAACTTGGCGTCGATGTCGTTAAGCTCTTCCCGGGGAATTTGTACTCCCCATCCGTCATTCCATCCCTGAAGGGTCCGCTCCCGCAAGCCAACATCATGCCAACCGGGGGCGTAAATTTGGACAATCTGCATGAATGGATCAAGGCCGGCGCGTTTGCGGTCGGGATCGGATCGGATCTAACCAAGGACGCGCTAAAGAATGGAGACTTCAGTCTGATTACAGAAAAGGCACGCGCTTATATCAACGCATTTAAAGAAGCTCATGCCCAAAGATAAAAAATGATGTACTGATTTGTTACACAGTTTTCGCCGAATATTGTTATTTTCATAAACAGACAAGCCTATCAAGAGTCGACTTGATAGGCTTGTCTGTTTATTTAATCCGTCTCTTTTTGAACCAACGCTTTTGCGTGAGCATTCCCGTCGTAAACCCGCCTGCTACTATTGTCAAAACGGAATACATGAAGGTGCTTCCCGACAGCAGGATGCCTCCGAAACCGATGATAACGACATCCATCAGCAAAATAATGACGCCTACATTTAACGGCAAATATTTTGCCAGGAAATGTGCCAACAGGTCCGTTCCGCCCGTGCTTGCATTGTTTCTAAGCATAAACCCAAGGCCGGCCCCGATCAAAGCCCCGCCCAGGGGCGCGCTTAGGATGACATGCGGGGCAAAAAATCGCAAAAAACCCGGTTGCAGCGGTGAAAGCAAATCGATGATAAATGAAGATATCAGCATGCCTGACAGACTATTGTAAAAGATTTCGCGATTTAATATCCAGGCTGCGATAAACATGGGAATGCTGCACAAAATGATGACGAATCCAATATGTAGATCAAACACATAGTTAGCAATCAGAGCAATGCCGATAACTCCACCGTCCAAAACTTTATGCGGGACAAGAAAAAAATTGGTCCCCATCGCGATCAGAAAACTGCCGATCACGATAATGACGTGTTTTCGAAATGACACCATTTCCCCATCTCCATTTATAAGGGCATGTCTTATTTATATGCTTGTCATTTCGGAAAATTGCGAACTTGCTGTCCCGCATTTGAAAAAAATTCCACCGGGTTCGATTCGGATGCTTTTCGCTTTTAATCTTTTACATAAATTAAACGCTCGGTCCGTGCCATCACCTTGGTCTTCATATATGGATAATTCTCATAACAATAATCCACAAAATACCCTGGCTTCTCTCCATTCCAAGGGAAAATATCGTAGTGCATCGGAATGGTCAGATCGAATCTCGATGCTGCGGCAAGCTCTGTGGCCTCCCGGAAGCCCATATTTCCAACGATCCCGTCATTCCGGCGGAAGGCATCTCCCCCGTTGATCGGCACCATCCCGATATCAATCGAATGCGCCTGTAATCTTTCAACCAGACCAGGATAAACGACCGTATCTCCTGCATGGTAGATCAACACGCCCTGGATATCCACCAGATATCCGACAAATCGGTGTCCAAACTGTTCATGCTCATCCAGGGTTTCATGGGCAGCCGGAATCGCCATCAGACGGAAGCCCTCAAACTGCTGCCATTGATCGCACACCGCCGCGAACAAGCGCTCCGGCGCGACACCAGCCTCTCTCATCGCTTCATGACAGCAAGCTGGTGCAACAAAGGCTGTCTCCGGATTCTGTTTGGCTATCACCGCAATCGTTCCCAGATCCATATGATCGTCATGCTCATGGGTGATTAGTACCATGTTCGCATTCGTGATATGCTCCGGCTTCAGCGGTGCAGGGAATGCGCGCTTAAATCCCGCTTTGCGTTCCAGATCTTCTGACATATAAGGGTCGATGTAAATGACAACCTCCCCACCTTTAAGGACAACGCTCTCCTGCCCCAGGAACCATACCGCTGCCATCCCTTCGGCTGTGGACGTCCGGTTGATTTCTTCGATAAGCTGTTCGGGACCTCGATGCTTGCTGTTCTGTTCCATCATCTCTATTATTTCTCCTTCCCTTTCACTATCATGACTAGATTATAACATGCGGTCATCTGTAGAAATGGCCCAACCGACAAAGAAAAAAACGAGTTTGGAGTAAGCAAAAATGCCCACTCCAAACTCGTTTTGTCTCATATATATGAATCCTAATTACGTTCAAGCGGCTTCTTCCATAGACCAAGCAGCATGCCTGATATCACCGCGCCAATAAGAACGGCCAGCAAGAACAGAAGCGCATGGTTGGCCAGAGCGGCAACAAAGATCCCCCCGTGAGGAGCAGGGACGTTGATGCTCCACAGCTGCGTCAACCCGCCGGCAACCGCCGAGCCGAGGATACAGGATGTCAGCACACGCAGCGGATCGGCTGCGGCAAACGGGATCGCGCCCTCCGTTATAAAGGAAAGGCCCATCACGTAGTTGGTCACGCCGGACTTTCGTTCCTGCTCCGTAAACTTATGCTTGAAGAACGTCGTTGCCAGCGCAATGGCGAGCGGAGGAACCATCCCGCCAGCCATAACCGCAGCCATCATGGCGCCGTTCGTGTTGCCGCTGGATGTAAATACGCCGATCGCAAATGCATAAGCCGCTTTATTAAAGGGACCGCCCATATCAATTGACATCATTCCACCCAGAATAAGACCGAGAATCACCGCGTTGCCGGTACCCAGATTGTTCAGAATACCAATCAGACCGAGATTGATCCAGCTGAAGAACGGATCAAACAGGTAGAACATGATGGTTCCGGTGACAAGGAGGCCGACAACCGGGTACAGCAGAATCGGCTTTAAGCCGTCAAGCGCTTTTGGCAGCCCGGCAAATGCTTTGCGCAGCAGGATCACCACATAACCCGCCAAGAAACCTGCCGCAAGTCCGCCTAGGAATCCCGAATTGGAATTGAGGGCCATCAGGCCTCCGACCATGCCGGGCATCAATGCCGGACGATCACCTATACTCAGCGCAATGAATCCCGCCAGAACCGGAATCAGGAAATGGAAGGCGCCGTCTCCCCCGCCAATCGTCTGCAGCAGCTGAAAGAGGGGATGATGTTCACCTGCAAGCTGCTCGATCAGGAAGGAGATAGCCAGAAGAATGCCGCCTCCCACGACGAATGGCAGCATATGCGAAATACCATTCATCAGGTCCTTATACACTTTAGTGCCAATACTGCCCTTCTCTTTCGCCTGCGACTCACCGCCGCCTTCGCTCCGGTAGATCGGCGCATCGCCGCTCATCGCCTTGCGAATCAGCTCCTCCGATTTGCGGATACCGTCGCTGACAGGTCGCTGGAGCACGGGCTTTCCGTTAAAGCGGGCCATTTCCACGTTTTTGTCGGCCGCAATGATGACGCCTGCAGCCCTGCGGATTTCCTCTTCCGTCAACACGTTTTGCGCACCTTCCGAGCCATTGGTCTCCACCCGGATTTCGACGCCCATTTCCTGGGCTTTCTTCTTCAGGGCATCTTCAGCCATAAATGTATGGGCAATACCGGTTGGGCACGCCGTTACGGCAACAACAAAAGCTTCCGAGGTTCCGGCAGGACCCTTCATAGGGTCAGATTGGGAAGTTATATCGGATTCCTGATGCTTCTCCGATTCCTTTTTTGCCGCTTCCCTTCTCTTGGCCGCTTCCTTCTCCGCTTTGGCAGCTTCTTCAATCTCCTGTTTCGAATCGAATAAAGCTGTTACTTCCCCGGGCGTCTTCGTATTCATCAATTGACCGATGAATTCCGCATCAATCAGCAGCCGCGATAGCGCAGCAAGCGTCCGGAGATGGGTATTCCCGGCTCCTTCCGGAGCAGCGATCATGAAGAACACATACGCCGCCTCTCCGTCCAACGCTTCGAAATCCACGCCCTGACTGCTCTTGGCAAACACAACGGTCGGTTCATTAACAGCTTTCGTCTTTGCGTGCGGCATCGCGATGCCGCCCCCAATCCCCGTACTGGATTCGGCTTCACGCTTCAGAATCATCTCTTTGAACAAGACCGGATCGTTGATCCGTCCGCTTGCTGCCAGGCTTGCGATCAATTCATCAATGGCTGCCTCCTTCGTGACCGCCTTTAGGTCCATGATCATCGTTTCTTGTATCATTAAATCCGTAATTTTCATGCTGGTTCACACTCCCTTGAAATCATCGTGATGACTACCACGCTATAGCCGCGTCATAACGCCGGATTCGATGTAAGGCGGCTTACCATTCCGTGATCCTAACCTGCGGAAGAAGTCGATCAATCGTTTCCCGCACAGCCAAATCGTCCGAGAACGCCGTCGCGCTTCCCGAGGCGACACCTGTCCGGAATGCCTCGATCGGATCCTTGCCCATCGCAAGCGTACCGACGAATCCGGCAATCATCGAATCGCCGGCCCCGACGGAATTACGGACTGTACCTGACGGTACGTTGGCATGATATACCCGATCAGTCGTGATAAACAAAGCCCCTTCGCCGGCCATGGAGATAAGGACATGCTGCGCTCCTTCCTCGAGCAGCTTTCGGCCGTACTCCACAAGCTTCTCGCTTGAGTCGATAACGACGCCGAATAACTCGGCCAGTTCGTGATGATTCGGCTTAACAAGGAGCGGCTTCCAGGCCAAAGCCTTCATCAGCGCCTCGCCGGTGGTGTCCATCACGAATTCGGCGCCGCTCTTCCGGCACGCTTCGATAAGACGGCCATAGAAGTCAGTTCCCAGCGAAGGCGGAACGCTGCCGGACAACACAACGATATCCCCTGCTTGAAGTCGTGACAGCTTATGAAGCAGCTCTTTCGTTTCTTCCTCGCGGATGATAGGACCCAGGCCGTTGATCTCGGTCTCGTCGCCATGCTTAAGTTTGACGTTGATGCGGGTATCGTCCGCGATATTTACGAAATCGGTGCGGATTCCTTCCTTGCCCAGCATCTCGTCTATATAACGACCGGTGAATCCGCCCAGGAAACCGATGGCCGTATTATCAGCTCCAAGCTGGTTCAGCACCCGCGATACATTAATTCCTTTCCCCCCCGGAAACTTCAAGTCCCGGGTCATTCTGTTCAATCCGCCAAGCTCGATATGCTCAACTTCCACGATATAATCGATGGAAGGATTCAGTGTAACCGTATATATCATCATGATCCCTCAATTATTTTGGTTTTCTGTGAGATGGCCTTCTTCCATGATTCCGGCAAGGGCTCTGTAATTAGCGTCGCTTCGTTCAGATCCAGCAATTTAGCGAAGGAAACCTCACCTATTTTGCTGGAATCCGCAAGGACATAACTGGAGGCGGACAGCTGATGGGCTCGCCGCTTAATCAAAGCTTCTTCCGGATCGGGCGTGGTGTAGCCCATCTCTACATCCACACCGTTCGTGCCCAAAAAGCAGCGGTCAAAGCGGAAGTTGTCCATATTTTGCAGCGCAATGCTTCCGATGACGGCTTTGGTATGAATTTTCATCATGCCGCCCAGTAGATAGCTTTTGATTCGTTTGCTTACCAGCGCTTCGATGTGGGATAAACCATTTGTAACAACCGTGACGTCCTTCGCATCGATGAACGGTATCATCGCCAGCGTGGTCGTTCCCGCATCGAGGTAAATGCTTTCTCCATCCTCCACCTGTGCGGCCGCTAAACGAGCAACGACATTTTTTTGTTGAATGTTTTTGAACGTTTTTTCCTCAATTCCAGGTTCCTGTATCTTAGGGCTCGGCAGAGCCGCTCCGCCATGAATGCGCTTTAATAATTGACGTTCTTCAAGGTCGATCAAATCACGCCTTACTGTTGATTCCGAAGCTTCAAGGAGTTCAACCAATTCCTGCAACTTCACGACGCCGCGTTCTTGCAAGCGCTCTAAAATGATTCGGTATCTTTCTTCCGTCAGCATAATGAATCCCCCCTCATTGCATATAGTACCATAACTATCTCGAAAAACAATCTAAAACTTTCAAAAACATTCATAATCATTCAGGAAATCCGAAAATCATTTACCATATAGGATCATTTTCATTCGCCATTTTTTGCTTGTTCATGACAGTTTACCCATTATCAAGCCGGCAAGTGTCGAAACATCACATAAACGTTTGTAACCTGCAGCCTCTACACTATATACTGGTAAATAGGAAACTCTCACAGTATAGAAGAGGTGACATGAATGGACCAATTGAAAGAAGCCTATGAGCGAATGGGTCTACCAGAGGATGCAACCAAGGAACAGCTCGACGACCGGTATACGCTGCTCATGCGCCAAACCCGCTCACATCAAAGGCGGGAGCCGGACCGGGCGGAGGAGTTCGAAGCCGAGTTTGCCGAAATCACCAAAGCCTATAAATTCATCCTTGAAGAAGAGAACCGTAAAGCTTTGGAAGAGATGAATCAGAAACGGTACGGCAAATATAAAAGGTTTGCCGGGACAGCGGAGAAAACCGATCATTTCTTCCGTTATTATAAATTTCATGTGCTCGGCGGTATTGCTCTAGTCGGCGTACTCATTTATATCGTGATCAGCATTTTCAACCATCAGGCCGAGAAAGAACGGTTGGCCAATCTGCCCCCGGTTGATCTGGAAGTCATGTTCCTCGGATCTTATATGAATCAGGATGGAGGACAAGACCTCAAACCGATCGAAGACGCGATTCTGGCGCAATTCCCCGATTGGAAACGCGTAACCGTTAACATTAACTATGTACCGCCTCTGGATTCCAACAATCCGCAGGATGCAGCCATGCTGCAAAAGGCACTGCTTGTACTGTCCACCGAGCGCCCGGACCTGTACATTATGGATCAGACTGCCTTTGATTGGGTTGGCAATCAAGGGATGGTTCGTCCGCTCGAAGCGGAGGTTGAAGGCGAGCTGAAAGAGCTGCTCAAGCCGGAGATGCTGGTAAAGGGAAAAAATGAGGAAGACGGTTCGGAGCATGTGTATGCCGTGGATATTATGGGCAGCGCGCTTGGCGAAGAACTGCCTGTCCTTAAGAAAGAAATGTTTGCGGGCATTCGTGAAGGCACGGAACGTGACGCAAATGCATTGCGCTTCATTAAGCAATATTTGGAGACGTCCAAGCAACAATAGATGCTCCCATCCATATGAATAACAAAAACAGCCTCGCTGCTTAGCCTTATGGCCAAACAGCCGAGGCTGTTTTTATGCGCATTATTGATTAACGATCGAGCTCAAGGATGTAAAGGCATGCGTGGCAAATCCTTCGGAAGGTTCACGGTGAGGGTTATTGACGCGGAAAATATAGCCCTGTCCGTCAATCTCATCCACAATGTACATCTTGGTCAGGCTCTCACCTTCGCCTATCATATACACGGACGCATCCTCCATGCCCTTATGCTTCTCATTGCCGCCAGCCTCACGAACTTTACCTGCCTCGGCAAGCTCTTTCTCCGCTTCCCGCTTGAGTTCATCCTCGTTATAATCCGAAGGCAGCTTCGTTATCTCGACATAATAATCTTGATCCACATTCATGGTCAGCTTGTTGGTCTTTGCATCAAAGGAAAAGATATCAAATATATACAGCGCGTAACCGTCGCCCTTGGCCAGTTTGGCTGTTTTGGTCTCTTTCATGCCCTCCAGCTCAAGTTCAAAATCTTTGGTTGCAGGCAGCTGCGCGTTCTCTGAATCCGTGCCCCCGCCTCCCTCTTCCACCGTCAGCTTGGTGAGGATCAGTTGTTTCAATTCCTCTTCGCCCTCAATAGGCTGCTCCCAATACTCATACGAGACGGACTCATCTCCCTGAAGTTTGGATATCACTTGGTCCATACCAGCGCCCAGACGGAACGCGGTAGGGCCATCTGCTGTTTCAATTTCAACGGAATTGTTATCGATTTGACCTACATAGGTACCAGTTCCCTGCTTAATCTCGTACTTCGGCTCTTCGACGGGTTCAACCGGTTCCTTGAAATTATCCTCTATTGGATTCGGATTAGCCGGCGGCTGAGAAGTTGGGTCTTCACCTCCGCATGCCGTTATCGCCATCAGCAGCATTGCAGCGGTCGTTAATGCGATCATTTTGCTCAAATGCCTTCGCTTAGCCATAAAACCACCTCCATTATGATTAACGGGAGCCCTGCGAAAATGTTGCACAATTCCCCTTTTTTGAGGCAAATCCAATGCTTCCGCGACTTCAACGACAAGAGCATTCCCTTTTCCCATCAAACAAGGTATTCTAGTAGTACAAGATTCAATTAGTTGATAAAGGGAGATGTTCATGTCTGGTAAAATTAGAATTTTTGCTGACAGTACTTGCGACTTACCACCTTCATGGATAGAAGAATATAATATCGGCATCGTTCCGCTCTACGTCGTATTCGGAGAACAATCTTTGCGCGACGGAGTCGACATTACACCGGAACAGCTATACGCCAAAGTCGATCAGATCGGCAGCCTGCCCAAAACAGCGGCACCTTCTCCGTCTGACTTCATTGCGGCCTTCACGCCTTCCATTGAACAAGGCGAGGATATCCTGTTCCTTAGCATTTCATCAGAGCTTTCCTCCACATACCAAAATGCGTTGATCGCAGCAGGTGAGCTGCCCGAGGGCCGGGTTACCGTGTTTGATTCACGCAATCTTTCCTCCGGCATCGGACTCCTTATCATGAAGGCTGTTCACGCGGCCAATGAAGGTTCTTCCATACCGCAAATTGTGGAGCTATTAAGCCATACCGTAAATGAAGTGGAGTGCGAATTCGTTGTCGATACGCTGGATTATTTATATAAAGGCGGACGCTGTTCCGGCATGCAAAACATCATTGGCAGCCTGCTGAAAATCCGCCCCGTTATCAAAGTCGTGGACGGCGGCATGATCCCCGCTTACAAGGTACGCGGCAAAAAAGAGAAGGCACTGGAGCAGATGATCCAAAATGCGCTGGCTCAAGTGGACAAAATGGACAATGATCTGATTGTTGTTGTACATACCATGGCCGAAGAGGAAGCCCGCTTCCTGCAGAAGCAGCTGCAGGAGAAAACAGGCGCACGGCAGGTTAGCATTTCTACGGCGGGTTGCGTCATTTGCAGCCACTGCGGTCCTCAAACCGTCGGACTCATGTATACCAAGAAGCCTTCATAATATCCTTCATTCGAAAAAGACAGTCCTGCTATTATAACGCTCTGCTGCAGGACTGTCTTTTCTGTACTCATGCCTCCAACCGTGCGCTTAGGACCTTATTAAACGGGCTGCCTATTGGCTAAACATGCCATCCTAGACTAAAGTCTAGGTGAAACATTCCCCGAAGGACCGAGGACATCCCCATCCATAACATGGTATTCTTGGATTAATCAATCTACAAAAGGAAAGGAACGAAGTTTGTATGACAAAACGTACAATCTTGGCACCGCTGCTCATCCTGCTCGGCGCATACTTACTCTTAAACCAAGGCGGATCGGTAGGCGCCGGTTCCATCTTCGCCACATTCTGGCCTACCTTGTTCGTGATCCCGTTAGGCCTGTTTTTTCACTGGATGTACTTCTCGCTGGTTGGACGACAGGGTATCGGACTGTTAATACCGGGCGGCATTCTGCTCACAGCCGGTATTGTCAGCCAAATCGCTTCCTTGTTCGACTCGTGGGGTTCCATGTGGCCCGGCTTTATCCTGGCCGTTGCGGCAGGGCTGTTCGAGTTCTACTGGTTCGGATCGCGTAATAAGTGGCTGCTCATCCCGATTAACATTCTGACCGTATTGTCGCTGCTGTTCTTCGTGGTATTCTCAATCGGACCTGTGCTGAATTACCTGTCCGTCGTGCAGCCTGTCATCGCCGTGCTGCTTGTGCTTGGCGGAGCTTGGCTGATGCTCGGACGGAAGAGACACGGTTAAGCATCCGCTGCACTCAACCGTTAACAACGCATAAAGGCACTCCGAAGGTTGGTTAACCTTTGGAGTGCCTTTATGTTATGGATTCCCTGCGTTTGCATCAAGAAGAGGCAGCGGCAGCTAAGGTTTCACTGCTTTGAAACAGATGATGAACGCTGCGGATATAACGGACGGTTCTCGTGCCGGAGTACATCATGACGGAATGCGTTTCGGCCCGCTGACCTGGCATATACTTCACGCCGCGCAGGAAATCGCCAGCTGTCACGCCGGTAGCCACGAATAATACGCCTTCGCGGCCTACCATATCCTCCATCGTCAGCAGCTGCTCGGGATGCTTCAACCCCATGTCCTGACATCTGATAAAATCCTCCGGTGTCTCCGGTATGAGCCGTCCCTGGATTTCTCCGCCCAGGCATTTCAAAGCGGCGGCAGCGAGAACGCCTTCCGGAGCCCCTCCGGAGCCCACATAGAGATCGACTTCACTGTCGGTGCAGGTCTCGATCGCTCCCATGACATCTCCGTGGCTCAACAGTTTAATCCTTACCCCGGACTCTCGCAAAGCCTTGATCATCGCGCTGTGTCGCTCACGATCGAGAATGGATACCGTCATCTCCGACAGCGGCATTGATAGGATCTCCGATGCTTTTCGAAGGGTTACCTCAATCGGATCATTCAAACTCAGCTTGCCCGCAAGCTCGGGTCCAACCGCGAGCTTATGCATATAAATATCGGGTGCATGCAGAAGGGTTCCGCGGGGAGCTGCCGCAATCACGGACAACGCGTTATTCAGCCCGCTGGCCACCGTTTCCGTTCCTTCGAGCGGATCCACCGCTACGTCCATCTTCGGACCTTTGCGGTTCCCTACGCGCTCTCCAATATACAGCATGGGCGCTTCATCCATCTCGCCTTCACCTATGACAACGACCCCATCCATCGCTGCGGAATCAAAATGCTTGCGCATGGCAACCGTCGCGGCTTCATCAGCACTGTTCTTGTCACCTCTTCCTGTCCACCGGGCGGATTGCAGCGCCGCTTCCTCCGTCACTCTTACAAGCTCCAATGCTAATGAACTCTCCATGAATGAATCCCTCCTTTAATACCGATGCAACTTATTTCAAATAATTCATGATCAGTCCTGCGGATTCCTCAATCGCCTTGTCAGTAACATCAATGACGGGACATCCGAGCTCCGCATACAGCGACAACGCATAATCCAGTTCCTCTTGTATCCGCTCAAGGGATGCATACTGCACCTGGTGCGGCAATCCCATGACCTTTAAGCGCTCGCTGCGGATTTTGAGCAGATGCTTCGGTTCGATCGTAAGTCCGATAATCGTGCCGTCCGTTACTTCTCTAAGCTGTGAAGGGGGCGACATCTCCGGTACAATCGGGAAATTGACCGTTTTGTAGCCTTTATGAGCGAGAAACATCGATAACGGCGTCTTTGAGATTCGGGATACGCCCAGCAATATGATGTCCGCCTTCAAAATGGCGCTAACGTCCTTGCCATCATCATATTGGACAGCGAATTCCATCGCGTCGACCCTCCGGAAATAGCTGTCGTCCAAGCGATGCAGCAGCCCCGGCAGCCGTTTGGGATAATCGTTGAACGTATCGGCAAATGCCTGCATCATCGGCCCCATAATATCCACCGTACGAATGTTGAGCCTTACGGCTTCCTCCCGCATTACCTCGCGAAGCTCCGGCTGCACGAGCGTGTAAGCCACAAAGCCTCCGCGCCGCGCCACCTCCTCCATCAATTCGGTCAATTCATCCTCGTCGCGAACGTTCATATAACGTTTAATCTCTGTATTCGGAAGCTCGAACTGGCGTAACGTAGCTTGCACAACCGCTTCAGCCGTCTCCCCAATGGAGTCCGAACAGATTGCTATGAAATGAGTGATTGCCTGATTCATCCGATTCCTCCCATTATTCCTCGGCCACCATGTCGAGCAGCATTTTGATAATATTCGTTTTTGTAATCCGACCCACAACCTTCCAGTGTTCCCCCGGATTCCCCGTGGTGGATGGAACAACAACCGGCAGGCTATCGATTTGATGATTGATGATTTTTCGCGCGGCATCCAGCACCGTATCTTCCGGCTGCACGGTTGTCACGTTAGCCCGGCGGGTCATAATCAGGCTTACCGGCATGGAGGATGCCGTTGGGTTGCCAAGCGTTACCTTAAGCAAATCCTTGCGGGACACAATCCCGGCCAGATGGCCGTCGGCATCGGTAACGATCAGATTCCCCACGTTCTCCAGAAACAAGGATACAACGGCTTCATGAATCGTCGTGGTCTCACGCACAATAACCGGAACACCGTGCAGATCGCCAACCTTCATTTTGAGCAGGCGAAACTTCTCCTCCCGGTCGCGCGTACCCCGCTTTCCCAGGAAGTACCCTACCTTTGGCTTAGCATCAATATAATCCAGAACCACCAGTTTGGATAAATCGGTACGAAGGGTGGCTCGGCTGACATTCAGCATCTCCGCAATCTGATCTCCTGTAATCGGTGCATGTTTTTTTACGATATCGACGATATCCTGCTGCCTTGTCGTCAGTTCGATAGTGATCCCTCCTGCGTGCATTTCCTCTACTTGCCGATATAATACGTCATATATAATATATATGCAACATATTTTCGTCCAAAAATACATAATTAGGTATCAATCATTTTTTTAATGCCCATCAAAAAAGGTTATAAATCCACTAAAAAAGCATGCTTCAGGAAAGTTTCCTCCCCATAAGCATGCTTTGTGTTTGTATTTACTTTTCATCTAACCATTATCAATTGTTTAATCTTGAGGGTCTGTGCCTTTGCATTCTCCTTTACCGCAAAATCCATAAATGATCTTCACTCCGTCGGTTGGAATCGTGTCCACCATTTCATCACATCTGGAGCATATAATCAGGCCCCATTCCTCGTTTGCCTTGCCTTTCGCTGCCTCCGGACTTGTTAACGCTTTCATAACATTTCCTCCTTATGTTTTTTCACTTTGCTGCAAGGCAGTTTACGCTTTGTTATCAAGGGGGTAACTCGATTCGCACATCCTGCTAAAGACCAGACCAACCGTTTCGCTAACATACATCCCTTTATTTTCCACTATATTCTTAATGTATTGGGTAAGAAATGAAGATATGAGTAAATTATGATAATGAAACAAAAAACATGTTGAGTAATATTTATGTCATCATGTTTCATGTGTGGAGCATAGGGGATACCCTTAATTTGGCATGATATGATAATATATACTTCAGATTTAATAGAAATTGACATTATAGACGGAGGGTTTGGATTGAAGAACACATGGCAGCTCATTAAGAAAGGAAACACCTCATCCGCGATAGCGGCACTGGGCAACACGGGACTGGCCATAATCAAGGGGATTGCAGCGTCCGTTAGCGGCAGCGGTACGATGTTTGCATCCGCCATGCACTCGGTGGCCGATGCCGTAAACCAAGGGTTTGTATTCGTAGGCAGCGTGCTGGCCGAGCGGAAGCCGACCAAGAAGTTCCCCACCGGATTCGGCAGGGTCATTAATCTGGTCTGTATGGTCGCGGTGATCGTGGTTACCATCATGGCCTACGAAACGATACTGAAAGGTTTCAAGCTGTTAAAACATCCGGAAGAAGCCACGAATTTCTGGCTTAATTTTATTGTGCTGGCCATTGCCGTTATCATTGACGGTTCCATATTGGTTAAAGCCATGAAAGAGATTATGAAGGAAACCCGCGTTCAAGCATCCGGCCTTGCTTTGCTGCCCGCCGCTTTCAAAAATGCCGGCCGCGCTGCTCCGCCTACACGCCTTGTGTTCTATGAAGACATCGTGGCTACGCTTGGCGCCCTCTTTGCTCTGGTTGCCATTATATTCGCATATTTCTTTAACTTCCTCATCCTGGATGGAATCGCCACAATCCTGATCGGCTGTCTGATGGTAGGCGTTGCCTTTAAGGTCGGATATGACAATATGGTCGGCTTAATCGGAGTCGCCGCTCCGAATGAAGTGGAGGAGAAGATCTCCCAGATCATTCTCGGCGATCCGGATGTCCGCGATATCAATCGTCTTCGCATCCTGCAGGAAGGCCGCAACTATCATGTGGAGGCCTACATTGAACTGAAGAAAGGGATGACCCTGGCCGAGGCCGGCCATTCCAAAATGAGAATCAACGCCCTGCTGACCCAGGATACGAACATCTCGGACGTGACCTTGGGCATCCTGGAGGACGATGGAATCAAGCTCTGGAATCCGAGCGAGGATCTGAATCATCCAAGTCAATGAGGAAGAGGCATACCTCAGGGTCCGATTGGACCTGGGGCATGCCTCTTTTTTATACGACTCTTACTGATTGCGCTTCAGGAATTCGACCATCCGCGCATAAGCGATTTTTTCGTTGGCCTTCTTCGTAATGCCATGACCCTCGTCTTCGAACACGAGATATTCCACGTCACGACCCTTCACCCTCAAAGCTTCGACAATTTGGTCAGACTCCTCTTTGACGACACGCGGATCGTTAGCCCCTTGGATGATCAGCATCGGGTTCACCATATCATCCAGGTACGTAATCGGCGAATCCTTGATAAAGCGTTCTTTATCCCGTTCCGGATCGCCTATCCAGCGTTCCATAATCGGCTTCCAGTGCTCGGGTACCGAGTTGTAGAAGGTAAACAGGTTGCTGACCCCGACAATATCAATGGCCGCTTTGAAATACTCCGGATTACGCCCTGCCAGCAGCAGAGTCATATAACCGCCGTAGCTTCCGCCCATCACGAAGAGCTTCTCGCGGCTCGAGATGCCTTGCTCAAACAGCCAATCCATGCCTGCCAAGCAGTCCTTGCGCGGTCCCTCGCCCCAATCCTGCTCCACCAATTTCACGAAGGAGCTGCCGTAACCCGTGCTTCCCCGGAAGTTCGGACAAAAGATGTGATACCCTTTGGCCAGGATATACTGGAACATGGAACGGAACTGCTTGCGTTCCGAGGCTTGCGGGCCGCCATGCGGCCAAAATACCGTATAACCATTCGCCACATGGTCTTTGGCGCGGAACAGGAGCGCCTCAATCTCCATTCCGTCAAAAGAGGGATACGTTACAACTTCCGGTGTCACCATGTCCTCGTCGGTTAATCCTGTCAGGACGTTCTTCGTGATCATGCTCCATGCACCGCCGGCGTAACGGTAAATATTAAGCGGCTTCACGGCGCCGCGGGCCAGCAGGTACAGATTGCCGGACTTCGTCACGTTCAGCTGCTCCACGATATCCGATGGAAGAGGAATGGCGGTTAACTCACCGCTGTCGAGCGAATAGGCATACAGTCGATCCTCCACCCCTTTTTCCGTGACGATATAGAGAGTCCGTGAATCCTTATGGTAGCGCAAGAGCTGGATGCTCTCCCGGTCGATGCGGCACAGCGGTTCAAACTTCTGCTGAGGAATGTCGTAAGTGGCTACATATGAAAATTCCGATTCGTAATCCGTTGCAAAAATGACCTGGTCATTGCTGGCGAACAGCACATCACCCGAGATATGCACCTGTTCAGGAGAAGGTGTCAAGCACAACGGCTCTTCGCCTTCACGCTTCACGTAACTGACATAGTAGGTGTTGGCATACATTTGGGTATACGCGATGGTTTTCTCGTCGGGACTGACAGCACACATTTCGGTTGACGTAACCTGGCCTTCAAGCAGCAGCTGATCCTCTTTGGTATCCAGATGGTATATACGCGAGTTCAGAAAGGATGGATTGTCTTTCGACGTAACGTAATATAAGCGCTTGCCGTCCTCTGACAGATGTACGAAATAATGTTTGTCATCCGCATCAGCCTCTTCAAACAAAGGCATCGGTTCACCACCATTCCAAGGCAGCGCATGAAACTGATAATTCTCATTCCCGTCACGGTCAAACGCCGTTAAGATATGTCGCCCTTCCGGGTCCAGCTTGATAAAACTTGCAATCTGGTCATTGTATGTAAGCGGATAAGGATAGGACGTCTCCCCTTCTAACTCCATGGCCCATAAATTAAACTTTCCGTTCAGGCTGCTGCTGAACACGAGCCGTGACTCGTCTGCGCTGATTCCGAAGGTACGAATGCCATACGTTTGAAAAAATTGCTCCACATCGGGTTTAGGAAATTCGATCATTCCATTGCCTCCCTGACCTTATTTTATTATCCATCGGTTAATAAATGGAGAAGTTTGCCAACCACTGGATTAATCCCATTATAACGCAAAGCTTTCCAAGGGGCATCGTTACATAGTCTGGCAGATGGCTACGACTGTGGATCGAGATGAGGCACTTTTTGACCTAAGGCCAGTCTGTGCGTTTGCCATCATCCGTTCACGGATTCCCTCTTCAGCCCGCATATCTGCACCAAGATTCCATATAAATGATAAGAACCATGTTTTTAATAACGAAGGGGGGATTCTCGTGCACCAAGACGAGATCGCGGAACTGGAACGTTCCATTGCGGAGATTACCGAGATCGCTACAGGCTTTGGCCTTGATTTTTACCCTATGCGATATGAGATCTGCCCGGCAGACATCATATACACCTTCGGTGCCTACGGCATGCCTACCCGGTTCAGCCACTGGAGCTTCGGAAAAACCTTCAATAAAATGAAGATGCAGTACGACTTCGGCCTTAGCAAAATCTACGAGCTCGTGATCAACTCCAATCCGTGTTATGCGTTTCTCCTGGACGGCAACTCCCTGATTCAGAATAAACTCATAGTCGCCCATGTCCTTGCACACTGCGATTTCTTTAAAAACAACGCCCGCTTCTCCGTCTCCAACCGTAATATGGTCGAGAGCATGTCGGCTACTGCCGAGCGCATCTCCCGTTATGAGATCGAACATGGCACGGAGGCGGTTGAGCAGTTTATTGACGCCGTGCTAGCGATTCAAGAGCATGTGGATCCGCATATCATAAGACCGGATAAACTTGATAAGCAGCGGTACACCGCACGGAGGATGAAGGAGCAGAAGGAGGAAGCCAAGCGGCAGAAGCCTCCGGGCCGGTACGACGATTTATGGGATATGGACGAAGACGGTGAAGGCAAAGCCGACAAATCGCCGGCGTCACCCAAACGCTTCCCGCCCGAGCCGGAGAAAGACATCATGTGGTTCATTCAGGAGCACTCCGACATTCTGGAGGATTGGCAGCGGGACATTATGAGCATGCTGCGGGAGGAGATGCTGTACTTCTGGCCGCAGATGGAAACCAAAATCATGAACGAGGGCTGGGCTTCGTACTGGCATCAGCGTATTCTGCGAGAGATGGACCTAACCAGCGAGGAAACGGTGGAATTTGCCAAGCTTAACGCCTCGGTCGTGCAGCCGTCACGCCACAGCCTGAACCCTTACTATCTCGGGCTAAAAATCTTCGAGGATATCGAACGTCGCTGGGATCGGGAGAAGATGTTTGATGTCCGCGAATACGACTCCGATATCTCCTTCCTGCGTAATTATTTGACAAAGGAATTGGTGGAGGATCTGGACCTGTATGTCTTTGAGAAAAAAGGTCCGGAGTGGAAAATCACCGACAAGGCGTGGGAAAATATCCGCGATCAGCTGGTCGTCTCCCGCGTAAACGGCGGCTCCCCGTTTCTCGTAGTGACCGATGGCGATCATCTCCGCTCCGGCGAGCTGATGATCAAGCATCTGTACGAAGGTATTGAGCTTGACCTGAAGTATATGGAGCGCACCATCCCCTATGTTTACCGGCTCTGGGGCAAACCCGTGCATCTGCACAGCATGATCGAGGGCAAACCGATCCTGTTCTCCTACGACGGCAAGAAGCTCCATCGGCGATTTATTTAACACACGCAATGCTTGAAGAACAATGTGGCGCCATATAACAAACAGCACCCGCACATGAGGGAATTCTCCTCAACGCGGGTGCTGCTGTTGTTTACAGATATCATTAATCTATTCGCTTCTTAGGTCCCTGTTATACGCTTACCTTCTCGGATATGGTTCCCTCTTGGACATCGTGCTTCTGAACATCATATTCATGTTGAAGCGATTCCAAATCATCGGCCAGCTTTTCCATCATTTTCACAAAAGCAGCCAATTCCTGTGAGCTAGCCGCCTGATTACGTGCGTTCATGGACGTTTTTTTCGATTCCTGCTCCACAAGACCCAGCTTGCGAATAATGCCGCTAACCTTGTCCTGAATCTCATCCATCGCCTTCTTGGAGTTGGTGGCCAGCTTTCGGACTTCCCCGGCAACCACCTCGAAGCCTCTGCCTAATTCCCCGGCATGAGCAGCCTCAATCGCCGCATTCAGACCGAGCAGGTGGCTCTGATCCGAGATTTCCCTGATCAAGCTTCCCATCTGCTCAATATGCAGAATTTCTTCGCCCAGCTCGGAAGTCAGTGTATGCGCTTTATCCTGTGCCTCTGCTGTTTTGATTGCATTGTCTGCCATTAACGCCGCGCTTTGATCCAGCTCCACGATCATGGCCGTCAATTCTTGAACTGCATTTGTAATCGCTTCCAACATCCTTTGTTGATCCGATACCAAATTGCTGATTTTCTCTTTCTCTTTCATTTCGTAAGCTTCCAGGACGAGCTGGGAGTCCAAATTAAACATCTTGCTCAGCGTATGCACCACTTGGATCCACTGATCCGGTACGATTTGCTTCAGTAAATCTGTGGCGATGTCCAGATAAACCATGTAACTACCAAGGTAATAGTCTGTTTTCAGGCCGATTCTGGAGTGAACTTGTCCGATCTTAATCCGTTCGGCAATATAAGCATCATCTACTCTCCCTGACGCAAGTGACATCCAATATACCCGCTGAGTCTCCTTAAGCCGTTCAACGGTCGAGGTACGCTCGATAATCTGCATCAGCTGCGGCTGCGTCCCGATCTGCGCGTAAAACCGGTTAACGACCTCTTCAACCACCTTCGCAAACACGTCACGATGTTTAGCCAGCAGTTCCAACCCTTGTTCATCCAATCCGATATACTCCAACTGTTGGCGTCTTTTCGGGGAAACATCAATCATTTCGAAAAATCCACTCCTAAATAACGTGATCCATATCACAGGTTCAAGTACTTAGGGTCCATTATAGACTATATTTACCACCTAGACATAATTCTAAAGTCCTAATTATGTGTATATTTGCACCTCCTAACCGGGCTATTTCATCCCGAAGCATGAGAAACCACCCTAACTTCTTAGGTGGCTTCTCATGGCATTCCATTATTCTATCGGGTATTACCGATTCAATAGGCTGCCCACATAACGCAGCAGCTCGTTCGCACATACCGGGCAGTACCCATGCTCCTCGATCAGTCTGGAGCTAACCTCGTTGATCCGTTTCAACTGCACGGCATCCGGCGTTTTGGTCGAGGTTGTAATCTTGACGATATCCTTCAGGTCGGTGAACAGCTTCTTCTCAATCGCCTCGCGCAGGCGCTCATGATTGTGATACTCGAACTTTTTACCCTTCCGGGAATAAGCCGAGATGCGAATCATGATCTCCTCCCGAAAAGCCTTCTTCGCGTTTTCCGAGACGCCGATCTGCTCCTCGATCGAACGCATCAATCTTTCGTCCGGATCCATCTCTTCATCCGTTAACGGATCGCGGATTTTCGTCCAGTTGCAGAATGCTTCGATGTTATCCAAATAATTCTCGAACAGCGTCTTGGCAGACTCCTCGAAGGAATACACAAAGGCCTTCTGGACTTCCTTCTTCGCCAGATCATCATACTCCTTGCGTGCGGCGGCAATAAAATTCAGATAGCGCTCCCGCTCCTCCTTGGCAATCGAAGCATGCTGATCCAGCCCATCCTTGATCGCCCGCAGCATATCCAGCGCGTTAATGCACTGAAGGTCCTGCTTAATCAAAGCACTGGATATCCGGTTAATGACATATCGCGGATCAATCCCGGACATGCCTTCTTCCAAATATTCATTCTGCATCTCTTTCAGGTCCGCTTCTTTATATCCTTCGACTTCCACCCCGTCGTACATGCGCATCTTCTTGATCAGATCCATCCCTTGCTTCTTCGTTTCCTTCAGGCGCGTCAAAACGGAGAATATCGCGGCAGAACGAAGCGCATGCGGCGCGATATGGATATGCTTCATATCGCTTTGGCCGATCAGCTTCGAGTAGATCTTCTCCTCGTCACTGACTCTCAGGTTATAAGGAATCGGCATAACAATCATCCGGGATTGCAGCGCCTCGTTTTTCTTATTGGCAATGAATGCTTTATACTCGGATTCGTTGGTATGAGCCACGATCAGCTCATCCGCGCTTATTAGCGCGAACCGGCCCGCTTTAAAGTTCCCTTCCTGGGTCAAGGAGAGCAAATTCCACAGAAATTTCTCGTCGCATTTCAGCATCTCCTGGAATTCCATCAAACCGCGGTTCGCTTTGTTTAACTCACCATCAAAGCGATAGGCACGCGGATCCGACTCCGAGCCGTATTCCGTGATGGTGGAGAAATCGATGCTGCCGGTTAAATCGGCAATATCCTGCGACTTGGGATCGGACGGACTGAATGTGCCGATGCCGACGCGGTTATCTTCGGAGATTAATACCCGCTCGACTTCAACCTGTTCGATATCTCCGCCGTATTCGGTTTTAAGGCGGAGCTGGCAAGCCGGGCACAAATTGCCCTCGATTCGGACGCCAAGCTCCTTCTCGATTTCAGGTCTTAACTCCAGTGGAATCAGATGCAGCGGCTCCTCCTGCATCGGGCAGCCGGATATCGCATATATGGCCCCACGATCGGTACGGGAATGCTTCTCCAGGCCGCGCTTCAGCAGCGTGACTAGCGTGGATTTCCCGCCGCTGACGGGCCCCATAAGCAGCAGTATGCGTTTACGTACATCTAGTCTGCGGGCCGCGGAATGGAAATATTCCTCAACGAGTTTCTCAACAGCTCGGTCGAGACCGAAGATTTCCTGTTCAAAAAACTTATATTTTTTCTGACCCCCGCTCTCTTCGAAACCGTAGGATTCGATCATGTCATATACACGGGCATGTGCCGTCATGGCTGGAGAGGGATCCTTCTTAAGTATTTCAATGTATTCCCTAAATGTGCCGCTCCACGCCAAACGGTCGCCTTCTGCCCGATATGATGCTATGCGTTCGAAAATATCCATTTCGCTACCTCCTATGAGTCTGTTTATGGGGATTGGCTTCCATTCCACAGCGTCATTAGAAAACATTCCATTTTCGAAAAAGTGTATTACATACCTATGCGACTTACTTGGAATAGTTGACCTTATTTTCGAAGTCATGCGCATGCAATTTTATCTAACCACCGGTCCATTCTACACTCGGGTACGCCACGCGAGCCGTCCCCATGCTATACTGAAATTACATTAACTTGACATTAAAGCATCTTTCGAATAAAAGGAGAGTCATCATGGCGATAAAGCATGAAGCCGAGCTGTACGCTCCCCTGAAGGCCTTTTTTGAATTGAACGGATATGAAGTGAAGGGCGAGGTACGCAATTGCGATCTTGTCGGTATGAAAGAGGGCGCCGATGAACCGCTGATTGTGGAGCTGAAAAAAACATTCAATCTGGCCCTTCTGCTCCAAGGCATCGAGCGTTTGAAGCTGACTCCTTACGTTTACCTAGCCGTTGAGAAGAGCCGGGCGAAGAAAGGAGCGGTCAATCAGCGCTGGGCGGAGCTGACGGGGCTTTGCGGACGATTGGGACTGGGACTCATTACGGTCACCTTCTATAAAACCAAAGTGCCCTTCATCGAGGTGCTCTGTGAGCCGGAAATGGCGGTACAGAAGGGAAGGACCGCCATCAGACGCAAGGAACGCCTGTTGTATGAATTTCGTGAGCGCAGCGGCGATTACAACACAGGTGGGGTAACGAGAGCCAAGCTGGTTACCGCTTATCGCGAGAAGACGCTGCGCGTGGCTGCTGCCATGAATGCGGCGGAAGTGGAGCAGCGGAGCTCGCGTGAATTACAGGAGGGGCATGAGCTTCAAGAAGGGACTGCCCCTGCGATGCTGCCCGGTATTTCTCCCGCGGCTGTGCGGGATCGAAGCGGCGTTGGATCAGCGGCTGACATTCTGCAGCGCAATTACTACGGCTGGTTCCGTCGGGTGAGCCGCGGACGCTACGTGCTGACACCGGCCGGCGTACAGGCCCTGGCAGACTATGCTACCGTATTGAAATCATAAATTCTGGATGCAGACCTTCGAACAAATAAATATTCGCCCATGAAAAAAAAGCTGCTGATTCTCTTCCGAACCTGAAATCAGGCTCCATCAGCAGCTTTGCTATGTTATACACGATTCGTAAAAAGAAACCTTCCATGTCTAATTCCGGGCTGTAAATTCCATTACGGCCTCGCTGATGAGATTCATGCCCAGCAGCAGCTCATCCCGCCCCGGATGCGTAAAATTCAGCCGGATACACTCACGGGTATGATCAGCTGCCGAGCACATCGAGCCTGGCAGGAAAGCGGCTCCTTTTAATAGAGTAGCTCTTAGGAGCGCATCCCCATTCAAGCCTGGAGGCAGCTGTACCCAGAGAAACATCCCCCCGGCAGGCACTGCATACTTCGAATCCTTCCATGCGCTGCGTTTCAGCAGCTCCACCATCAGCTTGAGCCTCGTTGCGTATTCCCGATTGAGCATGCCGATATGATCTTCCAGCTTAAAATGCTTCGATTCCAGCAGATGGTGCAGCATCCGCTGGTTCAGCATGCTGGATTGCCAGTCGGCCATCTGCTTCACAGCCGTCATCATCTCAATCAAGCGCCGGTTCCCGGCAGCCCATCCCGTACGCAGCGCCGGCGCAACGGTTTTACTGAACGAGCCCACATACAGAACATGTCCTCCCTGCGGCTCCTCAAGTGAGAAGATGGAAGGAATTCGGGGCTTCGGATTCTTGGGATCCACAAAATAAAGATCACCGTAAGAATCATCCTCCACGATAAGAAGTCCGTGTGAGATACACAGCTCCAGCACCTGCTTACGCCGCTCCAAACTCCACATCACGCCTGTCGGATTGGTAAAATTGGGCGCAGCCATAAGCAGCTTCGGCTTGTGCTGCCGGATCATGGTCTCCAGGTGCTCCGGCAGCATCCCGTCTTGATCTCCCTCCACAGGCACGATGACCGCACCTTGGAGGCGCAGCACCTGGAGCAGTCCTGGTGAGGTTGGATTCTCCACCAGTACCGGGTCGCCCGGGTCCACATACACCCTGACCAGCAAATCGATGGCCTGCTGGGTGCCCGTTGTCAGCAAAATATGCTGAGGCAGGACACTCAGGCCTTTACGCCGGGAAAAGTCCTCGCTCAGCCACTCGCGCAGCGGCCCATACCCTTCTGCCTCACCGTACTGCAAGGCAAGCGGGTCCTCGGAGAGCACCGATGTCGCCGCTTCTGCCAGTGAATGCAAAGGAAACAACTCTTCGGCCGGCAGCTCTTCTGCCAAGGAAATAAAAGAATCCCGCTTCGCAAGTTCCCTGATATCGCGCAGCGGGGATGACAAAAGGGTCTGTGCACGGGAAGCAAAGGAAAACTGCATGGAAGTCCCTCCTCTAACCGTTATCAAAACCTCGGTTTTGTATTCAGGAGCCTCTTAACAACCTCTAAAAGGTATTCCTGATATTTATATATTATAACCTTAATCCTGCATTAGGCATAAATTTGCCGGCCTTGGCGGGTGTAGAGGGCATATTTCTCGATCGCCTGCGCACGAGTGGATACCCCGAGCTTCACATAGATTTTGCGGAGGTAATTGTCAATTGAGCGGCGGCTTACCTGAATTTCCATGGCGATTTTGTCGTATGTAATGCCCTGGACGATCCGTTCCATTATAAAAGCCTCCGTCTCGGAAAGCTGGAGTCCGCCTTCGTTCATTGCAGAGGCCGTTAACGGCCAGATGCCTTGCCTTACCCAGTCGAGCGGAAGCGAGGCAACGCCTTCCCGGAGTCCGGTAATCATATGTATGAGTTGAAAAGTGGATGCCTGCTTGGACAATAGGCCGCTTGCACCGCGGCTGATCAAGGATTGCAGCAAAGGAAGGCCATCATTGTCGGTCATAATGACGACATGGGTCTTAGGGGACAGCTGCTTCATCTGCTCCAATACGGCTTCCGAGGTATGTTCCGACAAATGATAATCCAATAGTACCAAGTCAGGAAGCAAATCCCCGACCATTCGAAGCCCTTCTGAATCCGAGGATGTCATTCCCTCAACGAGCAGATCCTGCTGCTCTTCCAAAATCAATTTTGTTCCCAGCATGCTTGTAGGTTGACTGCCGACGATAACTACCCGCCAAACCTGATTCATTTTCTAATAGACCTCCTGTATCAGCAAACTTGAATCTCTAGTATCTCTATTAAGTAAGCGCCGTCAATTTCTTACATATCCGGTATTGCGAATCTCCGTTGTTTGCAGATATGGATAGACGCAATTCGGAGCCGTTATTCGTGTAGAAATAAGGTTAATTAATCCTATAGGCGCAGGGCCTTTGACGGTATGCATGGCGAATGTCTTATATGTATCCTGTTTGATAATCAAATCTATACAGATTGTATCCCACTCTATCTTTCTAGGCAATCTATTTTTCATAAAAACAAGTGCTATTAGTTCGTCTTTGCGAAAGTAATCCTGACATGTTAGAATGAAATTTGGAAAAAATGATAGTTTTTGAGGGGTGATGAAATGCCAATGTTGGAGCAGGAACACAATACCCCCTATAAATCCCGTGAGGAAGTGCAGCAAAAGGGGCCATCCACCAAATGGTTCTGGGTATTTTGGATTGTTCTCATCGGGCTGGGTACCACCGCAGCCTACCTATATAGCAATCACTTGAAAGAGCAAGTCGTGGTGCAGCTGCAGCAGGATACGCGCCAGGAGATGGCGGCATTCAAAGCGGAGTACGACCAAAGGTTTAACGAGCTGGTTCAGGAAATGGACGAGATGCAGAGCAAGGTTCAGTCGTTTAATGAGCTGCTGACCTTTACCAAGGATCAGGCTAGCGGCAAAACGGACAACAGCAACAAGCTGTACAGTCAGCTAAGCCAAGTTGAGAAACAGCTGAAAGAGCTGGAACGCAAGATGGAGCTGCTGAAGTGAGAACACTGAAGTATATCCGTCCCAAGCAGTTAAACCGTACATTTATGCTGGCCATTGCACCTTTTATCGGAATGCTGCTATGTATGTGGTTAATTACGGAACCGCCGCGCCTGTCGCACGAAACCGCGGAGTACATACCATCCGGCAGCATATCGGAACAGTCCGCCGTGATCAAACAGGATTTGGATCAAGCCGCCGTCTATGCGGAACAGACGATATCCTCCATTGAAAAAACGGCCAAGCTCTATCGGCAAACGACCGCCACGGTAGGAACCATTCTGCAAACAGCGGAAGCACAAGCTTCACGCCCGGAGCAAATCTATAATCGCCGGATCACAACCAAACTGGGTGCCCCTATTGAAACGGTCAACAGTGACCGGATTCGAATTGAGTTATACAAGATCAACCCGGGTACTTACCACGGATATGCGATGAAGGTCAAATTGAAGGATCCTTCCGCGATGAAGATGTCGCTAGGGGGCGAAAGCGGCAGACCCGGGTCCGTAGAAACCACCATGCGTGCCGTAAGCCGGCATGGTGCGGTTGCAGGGATTAATGCCGGTGGATACGCTGACGGGAACGGGGGCAGACATCCGCTGAGCACGACCTATTATGATGGCAAATACGTCTCGGGGTTTCAACCGAGCTTTAAGGATCTTGCCTTTGTCGGCATGAGCAAATCCGGCAAGCTGATCGGTGGCAAGTTCTACAGCCAGAGCGAGCTTGACCGGCTTGATCCCATGTTCGGTGCTACCTTTGTACCCGTGCTGCTCCAAAACGGCAGCAAAACAGCAATTCCCGAGAAATGGAGAACGACCCCCGGCCGGGCACCGCGTACCGTCATCGGCAATTACAAGGACGATCAGCTGCTCATCCTGGTTACCGAAGGATATGACGAGAAGGGCAAATCGGGAGCCACGCTGCAAGAGCTGCAGAACAAGCTTAAAAATTTGGGCGTGATTGACGCTTATAATCTCGATGGCGGCGGGTCCGCATCCCTAATCCTAAACGGCCGAGTCGTGAACAAACCGTCGGACGGAAATCTGCGCCCGGTACCCACGCACTTCTTATTTTTCAAATGATAGAATCGGCACTCATATTCTCGTTTATTTTTTGGCTCAAGGTGGTTATAATAAGGTTAGCTTAGCAGGAGGTGGCAAGAATGTCGTTCTCATTAACATTTTGGATCGTCATGCTCGTATTCGCCCTTTACATGGTTGGCATTTGGACCGCGGCATACAATGATGATAAAACCAAAGGCCTGTAAGGCGTCTCCCTCGTATATCGGGGGAGTTTTATTTTTTTGAGGAACAAAAAAGGCACCGCTCATTAGCGATGCGCAAAAGGTAATTCATTTGAGGTACTAGGCATGTTTCGGAAGCTGCTGCATTTCGGACATGCATTGTGAACAGATATAGCGCTCTTTAAACTCGCTAACTCCGTCCATAGAACCACAGAAGACGCATTTCGGACGATAGCGCTCCAATATAATATGGTCCCCCTGTACAAGAATTTCTACGGGATCCCCCTCGTTCATTTGATATCTCTTGCGTAGAGACTTAGGCAGAACGATTCTTCCCAGCTGATCAACTTTACGAACAACACCAGCAGGTTTCATAACGATTGTACACCTCTTTCATTTTCAACAAGTGATTTCTGACACCACAGTTCAGAACTGATAACAAGGGCCTAGTATAATAGTTCGATAAAAAGTTGTCGAATCCTGCTGGAAATTAAGAATTTCTTAGTTTTTTTCAATATCAACTAGGTATACTGGATGATATTCCCCAAAAAAACTCAAAGCTTTGCAAAAACTTATTCCATACCCGGGAAATCCAATTGACGCAGTGCTTCATATACCATAATCGCTGCAGAGTTGGATAAATTCAGTGAACGCACCTTATCCGTCATTGGCATGCGAATACAGTGCTCGCTATTCGCGGCTAGCAGCTCCGGCGGCAATCCCTTGGTTTCTTTGCCAAACACCAAAAAATCCCCGTCTTGATATTCGATATCCATATAACGCTTGGTTGCCTTCGTCGTGGCGTAGAAATAGCGTCCTTCCGGATAAAGTGCCTTTAACTCCTCAAAGGAATCATGATATTCAATATGTACGGCATACCAGTAATCCAGCCCGGCCCGCTTTAATGTCTTGTCGTCTGTATTAAAACCGAGCGGACGGACCAGGTGCAGATGTGTGCCCGTTGCGGCGCAAGTTCTGGCGATATTGCCCGTATTGGCTGGAATTTCCGGTTCGACTAGTACGATGTGTAATGCCATGTTGATAAGTCCACCTTTTCTTCTGTTTTATTTTTATTATAACCGATTCCTTCCCGATTTCCCGGGATATCCAGAAATAACCTTCCGCCGAACCGGCGGAAGGTTATCATATTTGTATGATCTTAGCTGTGACTGTTCTTAAACTGCTGCATGAATTCTACCAGCGCCTGAGCGCTCTCATACGGGACGGCGTTATAGACCGAAGCCCGCAAACCGCCGACACTGCGATGACCCTTCAGACCGACAAAGCCTGCTTGCTCCGACGCCTTTACGAATTCCTTCTCCAGCTCCTCGGAGGCAAGACGGAACGTAATGTTCATATCGGAACGAACCTCTGCATTCACGCAGCCGCGGTAGAAGCCTTCGCTGTTATCGATGGCATCATAGATGAGTGCGGCTTTCTTGCGATTCATCTCTTGAACGCCTTGCAGGCCACCCTTCTCCTCAATCCACTTCAGCACTTCGTTGATCATATAGATGCCGAAAGAAGGTGGCGTATTATACAGCGAGTTATTTTTCAAATACGTATTGTAACGGAGCATAGTCGGCAGATGTTTAGGAGAATCTGTAATCATATCCTCTCTGACGATCACAACCGCAACGCCGGACGGCCCCAAGTTCTTCTGAGCGCCCGCATAGACCATCGCGAATTGGTTCAAATCGAACGGACGGCTGAGGATATCGCTCGACATATCACAGATAAGCGGTACCGAACCGGTATCCGGGAATTCCTTAAACTGTGTGCCTTCAATCGTTTCATTAGAAGTCAGATGGAGATAAGCTGCATGATCCGACAGCTTGATGTCCTTAAGGCTAGGCAGAGCCATGTACTTGCTCTCCTCAGAGGAGGCTGCCACATGAGTTTCGCCGATCAGCTTGGCTTCTTTAATCGCCTTGTCAGACCAGCTTCCCGTCATTACATAGTTCGTAACCTGGCCTTGTCCCAAGAAGTTCATCGGAATCATTGCAAATTGCGTGCTTGCACCGCCTTGGATGAACAACACCTTGTAGCCGGATGGATTCCCCAGCAGGGACAGCAGGCGCTCCTGCGCTTCGTTATGAACCGCTTCATATACAGCACCGCGATGAGACATTTCCATGATCGACATGCCGGTATCCCCGTAATTGACGAATTCGGCCTGGGCGCGCTCCAACACTTCAAGCGGCAATGCAGCAGGTCCTGCGTTAAAATTGTATGCTCTCTTGCTCAAAAGACTCTCCACCCTTTCTCTACTATGAATGCTAATTAACGCTAATCATAGCAACAATCCCATAGACCTTCAAGTGTAATTATTCACATTGATTTCTCCGGCTACCAACAGAAGAATTGGAACTTTCTACTCCAGGATCTCTTTTCTCCGGGTGCCAGGCTTAATTGAATAAACACTTCTGGCGATATAACGTGGCCGGTCCCCCACAGAGCCATATGCGCGACCGGAAAATCACTAATCTCCCTGACTCCCGCCCTGCTGGCGCTGTGCGTTAGCTCCCAGGAATAAGGATAATCGCTGCCGATAAAGCCTTGCATTCTCCCATAAAAGGGCTTGTCCGGTCTGGCATTCCAGCCTATCTCGTTATCCTGAACAGACAGCAGGCCCGAGGTATAATCCGATTCGACCTCCGTAAAGCGGACAGGGACCGGTAACTTCAGTTTATACTCTGGTCCTACCAGTTCTCCGTTAATCCCTATGAAATTATGAATGTACTCCTCCGTATCCATCCTTTGGCTTCCTTCATTGCAGAGCTCATAATCTATCGTCAATGCCGTGTCCTGAATCGAGATTTTCTTAACGAGTTTTGCCCCATACCCTTTGACGTTCCTAGGATGCATTGTATATGAAATGCTCACGTCATCCGAAGTGATATCCACATTGAAAGGTTCCACCGGATACGTATACTGAAAGTGATACGGGTCCTCGCTGACCCGTTTGAGAAGGCCCACTCCTAATTTGGGAAACCACCCACCTACTTCCGCCTTTGCATAACCCATCCCCTCATGCAGTCCAAACTCGTTGCACAATCCGGACCCGGCCTGAGGGTTAAACCCATCCGCAAACTCATGAACACAGAATGTGTGACCACTCTCGGTCAATTTGACCTGGGTAATGAAACCGGTCCGGTCAAAACGCGTGCCTTGATAAAGACCGACTTCCGCTATATCGACTTCCAATTGCCCGTTTGCTAATTGATGTTCCAAAACAATCGCTCCATTCATGATGAAGAAGCCCCGGCCAACTTGCCTGCCGGGGCTTCCCAAATGTTGTATGCTCGTGTGTCAGGCAAGCTCGACACGAATTCGTTGACACTCGTCTTCGGATAACGCAGACAGCAAGCTGCGATCCAATTCGGCAGCCCCCGGTTTCTGACTGCGCAGCTGAATCTTCTCGCCGTTCAGCGTTACCGATTGAATCGTATAACTTCCGTAATCCAATCGCTTCGGATTGCTGTATACAATCTGAAGCTGTTTACCCGCAAACCGCGTATGCACAGCAGCAGTACCGTCGGCTCCGAATTGCGAAGGACTAAGCTTCGGCTCCAAGAGCAGATGTCCCAGATTTCCTTTCACTCCAAAAACCTCGGTCAGCATGGTGAGCAAAAGCCAGCTTGCCGACCCGGTAAGAAAGGGATACATCCCTCTCCCCTTCTCGTTGATGTACTCAGGAATACCCGGATACATCCGGCTGCGTTCAAAGTCATTGCTTAAATCGTAAATCGATTGCAATACCTCGTATCCCTCTTGGACAAAACCTCTCTTATAGAGAGCGTTAGCGTACATGACGCTCATATGGCTGAACATGGCTCCATTCTCTTTATGTCCGAACGCGAAACCGAATGCCCGCCCGAGATTTTGCTGAATCTCGCCAAAGTTCGAATTCAGACGATAGCCGATGCTCGGATCTTTTAAATGCCGATCAACCGACTTCGTAATTTGTCCTACCTGTTCATCGTCCGCGATTCCGCCCATAACGGCAAAGACCTGGCCTGTGAGCGTCATGCGCACGCCAAGGGGATGATCGCCTTCCACGCGCGCTCCGTCATTATTGTAATAACCGTTAAACCACGAGTATCCTTCTTGGCTTGTAATCCATTCTTTGCTGCGCAAATGCCGGATGATCCAGTCCGCTTTCAGTTTCAAATCCTTCACAACATCCGTAACGCTAAACTCTCGTTTGTTTCCGGTCACGGAGACTTTAACAGCCTCATAATACTGATCAAGCAGCTCCAGCTTCCCCTGCACATCTTCATATGAGACGGGTGCCGTTACCGAATCGAACAGCACAGCCATTTCCTCCGCGATTTCAAGAAACTCAACGCCTTCTCTGTCCTGCCATGCCAGCAGCAGATCGCCAAGCTGCATCAAATTGCTTGCATAGAACGCAGTAAAGGCTACGCTCTCGCCTCTGTCCGGAGCAAGATCGAGACCATCATTCCAGTCCGCTCCCTCAAGCTTGATGTTATTGTGCTCACCTACATTAAAGAACGGAACCAGATTCTGCAGCAGCATGTGCTCCAGTATCGTACCTTCGTATACCTCACCGTTCACGGTTAAGAGTAGATTCCCATGCTCAGGCAGCCATCCGCTGTCCTTCTCCTTGCACCGACTTACAAATACGTCGCGGAAATAGGTCTGCGGCTGCTTCAGGAAATCCAAATCCCCGCTCTGATCCAAATAAAGCAGCGTCGTCATGAACGGCCATGCACCGTGATCCATCCATACGCGCGGTATGTTGTTCCGGTCAGCGATAAACTCACCGGGCTTCGTTCCAATAATTGTAGCATTGCTTCCATCAATCCGTACACCCGCATAATTATTAAGCAGCAGATACCGGACCTCGGATGGTTCCATGATCATCAATGCCAGGCAGTCCTGCCAGAGGTCACGCCATCCACGTCCTCCACGGCCATAGTCATGATAAGGAAGAAATGAGTTGCCATAGAGACGCCTCAATATCGGCTGCAAGGTTACCCATTTCATCCACAAGTCCTGCTGCTGATCGCCGGTATGGAAGGATACGGTATTCAGTTTGTCATTCCAATAGGCTTCATTCTGAGCAAGCAGCTCATCAAAGCGCTTCTCCGATAAATACGTTTCGGCAAGTCTTCCGGTCTCGGCGCGATCTTCCGAAATGACCATCGCCATAACATAAGCCCTGGATTCGCCAGGCTGCAGTTGAACCCCCGCAAACCGCAGACCTCCAATGGCCTCATATCCCTCCAAGGAGTCACCTGCCTGCGCGCCCGCTTGCTTATTGGCAATGACAGCCTCAGGCCAATCGAGAGCGCCGCCTTCCCCAATATACTCTTCAAGCACCGGAAAATAGCCGATCGGTTCCGCACCGTCCGCTTCCGCACCTAGGACGCTGTAGGATACGTGATTGATACGGTGACCCCGCTCGTCAAATGAGAGAGCAGGCTGGACTTCGATCCCTTTGCGATGGACAAAGATCCGGTGAAGCAGGGATGTCACGTGACGGTGGTCCCGCAGGTCGTCTGCCGAACGGCCATACAGCGGGATCGCCGCGGTAGGGGTCAGTTTTAGCGTCTGCTCGCCTACGTTGGTCAGCGTTACTTTCATTAACTCGATTTTGTCATCCGTTACCGGAACGAAGCTGGTTACTTCCGCTTGCAGTCCGGCTTCCCCGTTCATCCGTGTCAGCTTATGCCATAAAAACCCGGCTGCCAATTGGCTTTCTTCTTCTTTGTTCATGAACCGGTTTGCATTCTGCTTGGCTGAATTTCCGGTTACGGACCATGCGCCATGCCCGTCAATATGCACCCAGAAGTTACGTGCGGACTTGGAATTATGTAGATCCTCCACCGATACGGGCGACATGAAAAACGTATTATGACTGCTGGTCATTTCACCGTGAAGATTCGGCGTGACGGCCGACATCATGCCGGCCTCATTCACTAAAGGAAAATATAAATAGTTATGATGTTCGGGATTACGCAACGTAAAGACCCCATGGTTTCCCTCAAACTTCCATCCTGTTGATTTCATATCGCGATCTCTTCCCTTCTATGCCTTAGGATTTGACGGCTCCGGCCAGCGCCCCGTCCACCAGATATTTCTGTATGAACGTGTACAGAATGATCAATGGCGCCGCTACGATCGTAATTCCGCATGCAAGCAGCGGCCAGTTATTCCCGTATTGCCCCCTGAATTCCTTTAGGCCAAACGTAATAGGATAGTTGGACGGACTCGGGAGATACATGATCGGACCGACAAAATCATTCCAGATTCCAATCGCGGTCAGAATGACGCCCGTTGCGATAACCGGCTTCATCAGCGGCAGAATGATCTGGAACAGGTAACGGATATAACCGGAACCATCCATCCCGGCGGCCTCATCCAGATCGCGGCTAATCGACTTGATGTAGCCGACAAACATCATGAACACAACGCCCGTTCCCGTCGTTTTCAGCAAGATATAACCAAGCTTGGTATCATACCCGAAGAACGAAACACTCTCCTTGAAGGACAGCATGAGTTTATACTGGGCAACCATCGGATTCGGAAGAAACTGGGACAGCAAAAAGAACATATATATGAAGCCGCTCCACATCACATATCCGCGCGCGACCGGAAACGCCGCAAACAACGACACGATGATGGTCAGTACCGTCGCAGCTACCGTATAAATTAAGCTGTTCGCGAAATAACCGGCGAAATTGCCCTCAGACCATGCCTGCGTATAATTACCCCATTCCATGTTCTGGACGATCCCGATCGGATTGAGCAAGTATTCGTTGAAGGACTTAAGTGATACGTTGAATACGAGCAGAAGCGGAACGACATACAGAATCAGCAGCAAACATATGACGGCGTAAGAAAGAATTTGCGTGGTTTTGGAATTTCGCATCAATACTCCACCTCTCTCTTACGCGTCTGTCTGACAGCCACCACAACAAAGAGGAGAATAATCAGGAACTGCACAACGGACAGCGCCGAAGGAAGGCCCATTTCCAAGCTTCCCCGGAACGTCTCTTTGTACACGTCGTAAGCCATCGTCCTTGTATTGAAGCGACCGTCTGTTGTCGCCAAAATGATATCAAAGGTAGACATTGCGCCAATGATGGATAACAGCATATTCACCGTGAAGGATGGTGCGATCAGGGGGAAGGTAATATGACGGAAAGATTGCCACTTGCTGGTGCCGTCAATATGACCCGCCTCGTATAAATCTTTAGGGACCGATTGGAGTCCGGCCAGAAAGATCAGCATGGAATAGCCCATGTACATCCAAATTTGGACGAAAATAATATAGCCGAACGCGTGAGTGAAGCTCCCAAAGAACATGTCCTGATAGCCGAAGAGAGCGTCGTAGAGGCGATTGACAGGTCCGTTTAACGGATCGAACATCATCCCCCAGATGAGAGCAACGACAGCTACGCCCAGTACAACCGGCAAGAAGAATACCGCGCGATAGAAATAATCGCCTTTTAGGCGCTGGTTAATGATGACGGCGATAAACAGAGCGACCCCGTTCTGCACGATCGTAACAACGAACATAAAGATCAGGGTGTTTACGATGGAACGCCACCGCTCCCCTGAGTTCCCCGAGAAGAATAATTCCTTATAATTATCAAGCCCGACAAATTGGTACGTGCTGCCCGGGAGGTTCTTGACATCGGTAAAGGAATAGATGACCGTCAGGATCGATGGTCCAAAATAAAACACGATGTAAAGCGCCATCGGTATCAGCAGCAGCAATAAGGGTATGAATCGGTTAAATCCTTTTCCAAATGGATACATCTCTCTCACCTCGCAAAATCCCATTTCAATAAATGTCGGGGCCTGCTGCACAGACCCCGACTACAGTATGGTTCATTCTATATAGGTCTCTTTATAATAGAAGAATCTTATTTCGGAGCAGCAGCTTCCCATTCTTTTTGTTGAATGTCAGCCAGCTCTTTTGCTGTTTTGTATGGACCGCCCGGTGCCAGGAATTCTGTATGAACACCTTCTGCAGCCAGATGCTCGCCAATATTTTGACGGTTAATCATCATGATTTCGTACGCCAATTCGAACTCTCCGAGATATGGGGTCAGTTCATTGTCAATAAAGTCGCTTTCCGTCTGAATGTTATCCTGTGTCGGGATGAAACCGGCAGCTTTCACGAATGTCGTGTAATTTTCCGGCTCGGAGAAGAATTCAAGCCATTTTAGGGCTCCTTCTTTGTTCGGTCCCTTCTCGGTTGCATACCAGGTTACGTCATACTTGCCGACAAAAGAGGCATTCTTGGCTGCATCTTCCGTAGCCGGAAGCGGGAAGTAACCGAATTTCAGCTCCGGATTTGCTGCTGCGACGGTTGGAGCATCCCAAGAGCCATCAGCCAGCATGGCCGCTTTTCCTGTTGCAAAATAGGAAGGCGCTGTTGCATAATCAATCCCCATGAATCCGTCAATCATGTAATTGTCTTGAAGCGTCTTCATTTTTTCCAATACTTCGATTGCTTGTTCATCGTTATAAGCCGTTTCGCCTTTCCAAACGCCTTCAATCCACTTCTGCTGGTCTCCGCCGCCCAGAATTTTGGCTTGCAGGGCGAATACAGGGAGTTTCAAAGGCCATACGTCTTTACCTGCAACAACAATCGGGGTAATGCCTTTGGCTTTTAGATCATCATTGAGCTTGATGAACTCCGACCACGTTTTCGGAACACTCAATCCATTCTGTTCAAAGATCTCCTTATTGTAGAACAGACCGGACATCGCAACCTTGCCCGTTGGAATCGCATACACTTTATCGTTATAAGTTCCGGCTTTTTCAATATCGTTAGCGTTATAATTCTTAATGAAGGCTTGGTCGGATAAATCCGCGATCAATCCCGTATCAATCCACTGCTGCCAATCAGGTACTTTCGCACCCGGTGTCCATTCCTGCGGGGAAAGTCTCATTCCCGATAAATCAGCCAAAACGTCGACGTCATTAGCGGTAATTCTTGCTCTCTGCGCCTGCTTGTATTCGTCATCCGGACCCGTAGTGGTATACTCTATCGTATACTCAGGATACTTCTCTTCAAATTTCTTGTTGATCTCTTCAACCGCTTTATTGATGTTATCTTGTTTCCAGTGTAAAATTTTGATGACCTTTTTATCACCTTTCGCAGGTGTACCTTTATCGGCTGAATCACTGCTTCCGCAAGCCGCTAGCGAGAAAGTCAGAGCACCCGCCAAAAGTATTGCTGATAATTTCTTAATCATTTCCTTACCCCCTGAAATTAAAGTGCAATTCATTATGAAACCGGATTCATCATTCCGCTTTTTCTCGCCCAGTACAATCTTGATGTTACGAAACAATAATTATAAATTTTCGAAATTCAGCGAAATATACCGAAAGCGGTTTCGCAAGGCCTATTATTACTCATAATATTTTGTTTGTCAAAGCTTTTTTTCTCTTTCCCAAAATATTTTGTTATTGAACGCGATTCAGCTTTATTCCTTTCTATTACAAGCATCCTGACTACTCTCTTCATTGACTTACCTAGTTAAAGCAGATACACTAATTTACGAAACAGTTTCGCTTCTGTACTGAATAACGGACAAGTAGCAATCATACTTAACGAAAACTCACGAAAATTATGAAATGATAATATAAACAGAATAAGGGGCGTTTTGCATGGCGTTAAACATCAAAACAATCGCTAAAATGGCCGGGGTATCCGTATCCACCGTCTCCAAGATTATCAACAACTACAGTGATGTATCCGAAGAGACCAAAGCACGCGTGTTGGAAATTATGAAAGAGACGGGATACACCCCTTCCAATTCTGCGAAAACATTAGCAACCAAGAAATCGAATTTAATCGGCATCATATTTGCGGGAAAGCTGAATGTCGATTTTACTCATCCTTTTTTTGTTGAAGTTCTCAATTCCTTTAAGAAGCAAATGGGGGTTCTCGGTTACGATCTACTGTTTTTTTCAAATGAGAAATTCCAAGGGGATGACGCCGACTACCTCGGCCGATGTCGTCATTATCAGGTGGATGGCTGTGTCATTATATCCGGCGAGGAAATCGAGCCCTCGATTAAAGAGCTGGATGAGAGCGATATTCCGTGTATCGGGGTCGATATTGAACTGTTCGGCGAAATGTCGGGGCATATCATGTCCGATAATTATAAAATGTCCTCGAAGGTCGTGGAGCATTTCTATCTTCAAGGCTTCAGAGACTTGGGGTTCATCGGAGGCAGCAAGGAGTCTGAAATCTCCAACAAGCGTGAAGCCGGTTATCGTAACGCCATGGATAGCTTCGGGCTTCCAGCCCGTGCGGAATGGTTCCTAAGCGGTGAAGATTTTCATGAGGCAAGCGGATACAAAGCCATGACACGGCTGATCCAAGCGGGTTCCCTTCCTCGCGCGATCTTTGCGGCCTCCGATCAGATTGCGATTGGAGCCATCCAAGCGCTTCAGGAACATGGCCTGAAGGTCCCTGACGATGTATCGATCATCGGTTGTGACGATATTGAGGCGTGCAAATATACAACACCCAAACTAACGACGATTCGGCAAAACAAAGAGAAAATCGGTCGCCTGGCAGCGCTCATGCTCTACGACCTTATCCATAAACAATCGCCCATCAGCTCCTTTGTCGTAGAGCCTGAACTCATCGTTCGGGAATCTTGCGGAAGCAATACGCATCACTACGGATACTTTAAAGAGTAAAGCTGGGGTAAGGGAGTAAGGGGCTGCTTCAGCCAAGAGCAAGGCTATTCATGCCTGCCTTTGAAAATAGCCCTTGTTCTCCCTAGGTATGGTCATCCTCGCCTAACCTAGCTAGGCTTTATATGTGTGCAAAAAAAAGCCCAGGGCATGATGCCCTAGGCTTTTTGACGTTGTTTATTATAGGTCGTAGTAGAGGGAGTACTCGTGCGGATGAACACGGATGTTAACCGCTTTGGCTTCGGCACGCTTGAACTCGATGAAGTTCTCGAGGAATTCTTGCGTAAATACGCCGCCTTCAGTCAAGAACTCATAGTCTGCTTGAAGTGCATCCAAGGCTTCGTCCAGGGAACCCGGTACGCTGCGGATTTCCTTCTTCTCGGCGTCGGACAATTCATAGATATTTTTATCGAATGGTCCATAACCGAGTGCGGTAGGATCGATTTTACGCTTGATACCGTCCAAGCCAGCCATCAGCATAGCGGAGAATGCAAGGTAAGGGTTCGCCGTGGAATCCGGTGTACGGAACTCGATGCGGCAGCCCTTCGGCGTTACGGCTGCAACCGGAATCCGCACTGCGGCAGAACGATTGCCCTTGGAGAATACGAGGTTAACCGGCGCTTCATAGCCTGGTACCAGACGTTTGAAGGAGTTGGTGCTTGGATTCGTCAAAGCGATCAATGCAGGCGCATGGTACAGAATACCGCCGATGTAGTGGATCGCTGTTTGGCTCAGGTTAGCATAAGCGCCTTTTTCATAGAACAATGGGGTGTCACCATCGAAAATGGACTGGTGAACGTGCATGCCGCTTCCGTTATCCCCGAACAATGGCTTCGGCATGAACGTAGCCGTTTTGCCATATTGGCGCGCTGTGTTATGGACGATATATTTATAGATCAACAAATTGTCAGCTGTTTTCTTCAATGTATCGAAACGGAAGTTGATTTCCGCTTGGCCGGCAGTTGCTACTTCATGATGATGACGCTCAACGCGAAGTCCTGCTTCATCAAGCAATCGGCACATTTCGCTGCGGATATCCTGCTGAGTATCCACAGGTGCTACTGGAACATATCCACCCTTAACGCCAACTTTGAAACCAAGGTTGCCGCCTTCTTCCTTGCGGTTCGTATTCCAATGTGCTTCCTCGGAGTCTACGAAATAGCTGGAGCTGTTCATGGAGCTTTCATAGCGAACTTCATCAAACAGGAAGAACTCGGATTCCGGTGCGAAGAATGCTGCTGTTCCGATACCGGCCTCTTGAAGGTATTGCTCGGCACGAGCTGCGATACCGCGCGGGTCACGCTCATATGAATCACCTTCCGGTGTATAAATGTTGCTCATAATGTTAAGCGTAGGATGTGCTGTAAACGGATCGATATAGCAAGAATCCGGATCAGGCATCATAACCATATCCGATTCTTCAATGCCGCGGAATCCTGGAATAGAAGATCCATCGAACGCTACCCCGTTCACGAATGTTTCTTCATCTACTTCTGAAGCCGGCAAGCTAATATGATGAACCCGTCCCGACAAGTCTACAAAACGAAAATCGACCCACTCAATATTGTTCTCTTTAATGGTTTGCAATACTTTCTCTACCGACATGTCTCTTCCTCCCAATTTCCGAACATTAAGACTTAAACAGCTTAACAATGTTCATAATCTTTCGATTTCTTTTCGTCATTATATGCCGGGAGATAACCTGACGTCAATACCTATGTAAGGTATTTTTGAAAACAATGTCAGGTTATATAACATAAGAAACCAATTAATGTAAACCCAGAAAAAAGACACCTGCAAGCTTTTTGCAGATGTCTTTTATATTAGATTTAAGGAATTGGCGAACCTTAACTATGTTCTTAACGCTATCCCCGAGTGTACAACGTCGCTTATCAATTACTATACGCGCGCAAATTCAGAAGCAGGTGCTTTGGCAGTCGCAAAGCTTTTCCCTACTAGTGGGGCCAGCTGCTCCAAGTCTTTAAGCAATGCGGCAAATTGATCCGGGAACAGGGATTGAACCCCGTCGCCTGTCATGGAATTATCTGGATCTGTGTGCATTTCAATAATAAGGCCGTCTGCTCCAGCCGCCACGGATGCCTTGGACATCGGTTCGACAAGCTCGCGTCGTCCTGTTCCATGGCTCGGATCAGAAATGACCGGAAGGTGGCTCAACCCTTGTAAAACAGGGATGGCAGATAAATCCAGCGTATTTCGGGTGTACGTTTCGAATGTTCGGATTCCACGTTCACAGAGCATGACATTCGGATTGCCGCCGGCAAGAATGTACTCCGCTGCATTCAGGAATTCATCATAGGTTGAACTGAAACCTCTTTTCAACAAAACCGGCTTACCGCAGGTACCCAGTTTCCGAAGCAAATCGAAATTTTGCATATTACGGGTACCCACTTGCAGAATATCGGCGTACTCCGCGCAAATATCCACGTATTCGGGCGTCATAACCTCCGTAATCGTCAGCAGGCCATGTTTTTGCCCGGCTTCCGCCATCATAATCAAACCTTCAACGCCAACGCCCTGGAAGCTGTATGGGCCCGTACGAGGCTTAAAAGCGCCACCTCTAAGCACCTGTCCGCCTGCTGCCTTAACCAGCTGCGCGATCTCGTCAATCTGCTGTGCGGATTCCACGGCGCATGGACCACCCATGACGACCAGATTGCCGCCGCCAATCTTGGTGCCTTTAATATCAATGACGGTATCATCCGGATGAAAATCACGACTAGCAAGCTTGTAGGACTTGGAGATTTTAACCACATTCTCTACGCCCTTCATTTGGCGAAGATGCTCCGCAAGCTTCGGGTTCACGCTGCCGATCAGCCCGATCACGGTACGGTCCGCCCCCTGGGATACGTGAGCCTGCAGTCCTTCCTTCTCAATCTCGCTTACGATATGCTGAACTTGTTCCTCTGATATTTGATTGGATGTAATTACGATCATAATAAAACCTTCTTTCTGAATATATTCCAATTTCAATTTCAATCGATGGATAATCACTTTCGCGCTTGTTCGCTTTTAAGCTTTTATGCTTTTACCTGATAAAGTAAATATACAGAAAAAATCTCCCCTCGTCAAGCCCATTCTTCAAGCCTGCACGATCGGGAGATGTCGATTACCTGTTACATCAATGTTTTGCTGCGTCCTTCCGCTACGGTTCGCTTCACGAGTGGTATCACAATTCTTACCGTTGTCCCAATTCCTGCTCGGCTGAATAACGTGACCCCATATTCGCTGCCATAGTGAAGTTTGATTCGTTGATCCACATTTCGAATACCGTATCCGGCATTGGTTAGATCCTGTCCGCCTGTATTGTCCAGAACTCTGCCGGGCGGGAACCCGACTCCATTATCGATAATTTTAAATTCCAGGACGTCTTCCAGCACTCTGGCGGTAATTCGAACATGAATATAATCCCCGGTCCAGGCATGCTCCAGCACATTCTCGATAAACGGCTGCAAAATCAATTTCACGGTTTCATACCGGACCACTTCCGGCTCGAAATCATAAGTAACCTGCATCCGTTCGTCGTATTTAATCTTTTGAATATCTACATACGCCTGAGCCTGTTCCAGTTCATTCTTCACGGAGATGATATTCCGGCCATCGTTAAGCGACAGGCGATAAAACTTCGCTAAGTCCATCACCATACGCTGCAGTTTATCCAGCATCCCAAACCGCGCCAAGCGGCTGATGGAGGATAGGGTGTTGTATAGGAAATGCGGGTTAATCTGCGCATGCAGCGATTCCAGTTCCGCTTCTTTTTTCTGAAGGTCGGCCAGATACACCTCATTGATCAGCTTGCCGATATTGCTGCCCATATCATTCAGAGCAGAGGAAATATGCGTAAATTCATCATTGCCCTTAAAGGATACCCGCTTGTGGAATTCCCCTTCCTGGAACGAGTCCAGCACCGATACGATTTTGGAAACCCGGCGGCTGAAGTATCTGGAGACCAAAATGCTGACCACAAAAAAGATAGCGATACAAATCAGACAGATCAGGTAAGTTAAATTACGAATTTTGACCGTATCTTTCTCCACGATTTGAGCAGGGACGACGGCAATCAAATCCCATCCGAGCTGGGGAATGGGCTTCCGAATGAGGAGGTCGCCGTTCTTGCGAAGTTCTTTTTCCTTGAAGACGGTTGTCTGTATACCTCCCGAGGAAAGAACCACCCGCCCTTGGGAATCCGATAAATATAATGCCGTTCCGTCACCGATCTTGTTGTAATCCATGCTTTCGAACAGGTCGGTCATACTGACGTTGATCCGCATGAATCCGATCTCCTGCGGTTTAATCGTCGAGCTGATATCCACCAACCGCCGCAGCAAGGAAATGCGTCCGTTCCTCACATCGTCTTCAATCTGTTTCCATTGCAAGGTTACGCCATAATTCTCTTCCTTTGGATACAATTTATACCATGACCGGTCCTCTAGCCTGTCATATTGATAAATATCAAACAGACGTTTGTTGGAATCCAGCGGGTCTGAATGGGAATAATTGTCATAGATCTCCCTAAGGTCGTCATTACGCAGGTAGATCGATAACCAGATCCTTCGGTTAGCCGTACTCACCGCGGTCTCCAGCTTCGGAATCAACACATTAATCGTTGTGTCATAGCTAATCCAAGCACTTTCAGTAAAACGCAGACGACTGTTAAAGGTTGTATCAAAATAAAGCATGTCCGATATGCGGATCATGTCCTCCATCTTATACGATATATTCTCGCTCATCTGATGCAGCGTACCCTGAATATTGTTATACGTCTGCTCCCGAGTGGACTTTACGAAGACCTGATTCGCAATCTGACCGACAAGCAGCACCGGTATAATGATGAACACGCAGTACGAAATCATTAACTTGTACCCGAAAGGTATCTTGACCCGTATTCGTTCGAATTTCCCTGCCATCACCTGTTTGACCCCACATCTAATCTGAATTTTGCCAATTACGAGTGCTTGCGCCGGTATTCCAGAGGTGTCATTCCATACATTTCCTTAAACTGCCTGCTGAAATAAGGCAAATACTGATATCCTGTTTGCGATGCAATTTCGTATATTTTGAGCTTGGTCGTCTTGAGCAGATCTCTAGCGCGCTCCATGCGGAGCTTGATTACATAGTCGCTGAAGTTATGTCCGGTTTCTTCCTTAAAGAGTACCCCAAGATAATTCGGTGAAAAAGAAAACCGGTTTGCCATATCTCGCAGCGTGATATTCTCATGCATACGCGCTTGGATATTTTCTATGATCTCTTCGACCAGCCTGCCATTCTTTGTTGATTTGCGGTTCTTGAGCATTTCCGAAATTTCCATTGCCTTCATGCGAAGCCATGAGAAAATATCATCCATCGTTTCAAAATGAAGTAGAATATCAAGATTTTTGAGCTCCAATCCTGCCATACGGTATAACTCTTCATTCATCGTCTGAAGATGGCCTTCCAGCTTCACCATAATATACACCGCTAAATTGCGTATGGTGAACTTGGATCTGATATTGGATGCAAGCAATTGAATCGCTTCCAGTTCATCATAAATACGAACGATATCATACTCTGTCATGGCTGTAAATAAGGCATCCAGACGGATATCGAGACTTTTTACATCCTCACGGTCCTCGGTAGGCACCTCGCTGTACAGAATCCATTTACCTTTGCCCCGGAACATTTTGTAGTCCAGCGCGGCCAATGCCTCCTGATACGACGTGTGAAGCTGCTCCAGTTGGTAGGCAGCTCTTCCTTCTCCTACCGTCATCGTATAGTTATATTCCTGCTTCAATTCCTCAAGCAGGGATTGAATCTCTTCTTTGCCCCTGCCCCCGTTAAGCAATACGGCCGTCCGCTGATCTGTTACCTTGCATATGTATTCGAAGCCGTTCTGTTCGAGCAGTTTATGCAGTCTCGAGAAATACTCCTCTATGACACTAAGCTTTTCCTCGGAATCGAGCAAGCTGCTTCGCCAGGTGCTCACATTATCAAGCTCTAGCAAAATGACACAAACCGGCCAGTGAAGCTCCGTCAATCGGTACTCCCGCTTGATAATATCCAGTATGGCTCCATCGTAGGGCCTCTGAAGAATTTGCAGGAGGTACTGATTTTTGAGGATGGGGATCATCTGCTGGTAAGCTTCTTCGGTCTCCTTGCGTTCATGGAGACGATCCAGCTCCACCCTCACCTTCGTTAATGCATCAATCAGCTCTTGGTCCTCCATCGGCTTTAGCACATAACTGCATGCATTCAAGGCAATCGCCTGCTTCACATAACCAAAGTCCTGATAACCGCTTACGAAGATAATCCGGAGTTCCTCCTGCAATTTCAGTGCCCGCTGAGCAAGCTCAAGCCCGGTCATATTCGGCATGCGTACATCGGTAACGAGGATGTCGATCTTCTCCCTTTCGAGAACCTCACAGGCAGCAAAGCCATTATTGACCGAGTCTACCACTTTCATTCCGAGATTTTCCCATGGAATAAAGCTCTTCATGCCCTCTAGGTCCAGTATTTCATCGTCTGCCAGCAGCACTTTATACACGGGTACCATCTCCCCCATAAATTCCGATAAGGGTATACTGCATGAGCAGCATACCCTTCTTGGTTTTAAGTAAAGATTATTATTGGCCTTTCATTTTTGCAACGTTTTCTTGCCATTTCGTTGTTTTGAATGCAAGAAGTTTATCATATCCGGCAGATTGCGCATCGGCTTCCGCCTTGTCGAGGATTGCCAATACTTCAGCATCATCCTTCGCGTACAGGGCTTTCGCTCTGGATTCTGTAAAGATATCTTCTACACGCTGACGGATAATTCCTTCCTCGCTGTCCGGGGCCGGATCGAGGTTGATGTATTCCGTAGCATTTGCTTGAGTTTTCCAAGTGACTTCATACTGCCAACGAGTGGACCAGTTACGCTGCTCCTCTGGCAATGTGCTTTCATATTTTGCTTTTGCTGTATCAATAAATACCGTGTTACCGTTCCAATGCAAGTTCGTTGTTATCGCTTGCAGCTTGTTAAGACCGGCTGCATCAGATACATACTTCTCAGTAAATTTAGGTGTCACACCGTCGTCTTCAAATCCATCCCAATATCCTCCTGGAGGACCCCACATCAGAACACTTTGTCCTTCAGGACCTGTGTACCAATCCAGGAATGCGAAGATCGCTTCTGGATTTTTAGCAGACTTCGTAATTACACTTACGTTCCAACCCAATTGCGTGTAAGTACCAGGGAAGATTTTGTTCTTGTCCAGGCCTTCTTTGTGAATCGGCCAGATCATGAAATATCCTCCGTTTGGATCTTTTGCTGCCAAATCGGCATGTGCGTTCATTGCATTTTCAGTCGGGCTTGAAGCAGCATATACTGCAACTCGTCCCGTGTTCACTTTCTCTTTAACCTGATCTACAGTTTGAGTCATAGCATCCTGAGAAATCAACTTCTCACGGAACAGCTTCGCGGAATACTGCATCGACTCACGGAAGATAGGATCAGTAAAGATGGAAGACAACTTGTCACCGTTAGGCACGCCGCGGATGCTGATCCAGCGCGTTAGAGCATTTTCAGCAAAAGCGGAATACAGTACTTCAATACCTTGACCTTGAACGTGCGGTTCAAATGGAACAACTTTATCGCCATATTTGGCTTTAACTGCTTTCAGGTATTCGTACAAATCATCTGTTGTTTCCAGTTTAGGTGAACCTAACTCATGGTAGATTTGTTTATTAACAACATACCCTGCGTTACCGTTCGGTTGGTTCGTATACCAGTTCGGGAACTGATACAGTTTACCGTCAGGGGAACGAAGCATGTTCAGGCCTTCCTCACCCATCCATTCCTTCAAGTTAGGGTATTTATCGAGATATTCGTCATAAGGCACAAGCATGTCTGCTTGACGTAATTTCTCTACATCCGGTCCGCGATCCATCCACATAACATCTGGAAGCTCCGTGGAAGCAATCATGGTATTGAATTTTTGTTGTGCGTTACCTTGCGAATGAATGGCATTTACGGTTACTTTCTTATTCTCTTTAATCCATTTCGAGGATTCGTCTTGCCCCCATGGAGGCATGGTGTACTCGTTATAATGACCATAGAAGCTGAACTCAAGCGGAGTTTCGCCAAGCACAAACTTGTCAGATGCCTCCGTTGGAGGCGTGCTAGTTCCGCTTTCGCCTGCTGGCTCAGGGTTAGCAGTCTTGGTTCCACCGCCGCCGCCGCATGCAGAAAGCATTAGCGCTGCCGCAAGCAAAGCCGTCATCGATGTGGTCAGCGATTTCTTTCTCAACCTCATTCTCTAATTTCCCCTTTCGTCTTTACACTTGATATTTATGTCTAAAGCATAATGCTTCAAACAACACATATTGTTGCCCTTACTCTTTCAGGGAGCCTACCAGAACACCTTTAACGAAGTGCTTCTGTACGAATGGATACACCATAATAATCGGAAGTGTTGCCACCATCATGGTTGCCATGGACAACGACTTGGAGGTCACACTCTGCATCCGGGAGAGAACGGCCTGAGAAGCCGAATCTAGATTGCTCATCTGTTCAGACATAATATTAGAGTTCAATATCTGGCGAAGCATGGTCTGAATTGGCAGCAAGTTCTCGTTATTGATGTAGATACTCGGCAAGAACCATTCATTCCAATGCGAAACCGCGGTGAACAATGACAATGTTGCGATTACCGGACCGGACAGTGGGAGAATGATCTTAAAGAAAATACCCCAGTTGCCACAGCCGTCAATTTTGGCGGACTCTTCAAGACCATTCGGGAGGCCGTTAAAGAACGTCCGGAAGATGATCATGTTCCACACACTTACCAAGCCCGGAATAATGAACACCCAGAAAGAATCCATCAGACCCAAACCGCGAACGAGCATAAAGGATGGGATCAAGCCACCGCCAAAATACATCGTAATAATACACATAACCATGTAGTACTTACGGCCGATCAGTTCGCTCTTCGTCATCCCATAAGCGAAGATAGAGGTTACAAGTATGGAGGAGATGGTTCCGATCACGGTACGAAGCACCGAAATCTTGAAACCATTCAGCAGCCTGTTATCCTGAAAGACGATCCCATAATTCTCTAATGTAAAGTCCCGGGGCCAGAAGGTAACGCCCCCCATTGCTGTATCTGAACCTGAGTTAAATGAAATGACAAGTCCGTTCCAAAACGGATAAAAAGTTACAAAGGCCAGTAATGCCAAGAAGATATAAATGATGACCATCATCACTTTGTCACCAAATGCTAGACGTACCACAATTACCCGCTCCCTTCATCATAGTGGTCTTTTACCATAAGCTGTTCCCTGATTTACGTGCAATCAAGTTGGCAATCGTCAGAAGCATGACGCTGATTACCGCTTTAAACAAGCCTACAGCCGTTGCATATGAGAATCGGGAATTTTCAATACCTATTCGATAGACATACGTGTCGATAACGTCGGATACCTCTCGCAATACCGGGTTCTTAGCCAAGAGCAAGATGTCTTCGAAGCCCGCAGTTAGCAAGTTACCAATGGCAAGAATCATAAAGATAACAACGACCGGCATAATCGATGGAAGCGTAATCGTAAAGATCTGCCTGAATTTGCTTGCACCATCCATGTCAGCTGCTTCGTACATGTGCGGGTCAACCCCGGCAACAGCTGCCAAGTAAACAATCGAGGAGAACCCGATCTCTTTCCAAACCCCTGTCGTTACGAGTATCGTCCAGAAATACTTAGGAATGGACAGGAAGTTGATCGGCTCTTCAATCAAATTCAGCTTTTGTAGCAGAATGTTCACACTGCCGTTATCCGTTGACAAGAGAGAAATCGCAAATCCTGAAACGATAACCCAAGACAGGAAGTGCGGTAGATAACTGACGGTTTGCACCAATCTCTTAAAGAACATATGCCGAACCTCGTTCAGCATCAGCGCCAGCATAATCGGTGCAGGGAAACCAATGATAAATTTAAGTAAACTGATGACGATCGTGTTTCGCATAACCGTCATAAATTCAGGTGATTCAAAAAACATTTCGAAATGCTTGAATCCAGCCCATGGGCTCTCGCCCATCCCTTTGAAAATGTTAAAGTCCTGGAAAGCCATTAGAATACCGTACATCGGTATATAGCTAAACACAAAAATGAGTGCGAGTGCAGGAAGCACCATTAACTGAATATCCCATTGTTTAGCAAAGCGAATCAATAAGCTGTCCTTTTTCCGTTTTGGAACAGGTTCCTGTTCTACGGATATTTGCGCCATGTCCAACCCCCCGTGTGTTCTATGCCATGAAGTTTACCTGATGTCTAACATTGTAGAATAAACTATCCAATATAAACATTTGCCTATTCAACGAAAAATGATATTATTCAATCGAAAATTAAAACGCTTACAGATTTGGGATATTTACGGGGTTACTGCTAGTCCAAAAAAATGATCCTGTATCCGGCGAGGTTGTCCAAAATTCATCGTCTGTTCTTAATACGGGACATAGAAAATCCCCTTAGGTCTACAGTGTTCAGTTCATTTCAAATGAACTGTTGTTCCACCATTCACCACAAGGGGAGAGTTTATCAATTAGCACGATTTGGCTAAACCATTCATAGTTTTTATAAACTAAGCTACAATCCATAACGATCACTATTACCTGATATTGCATCATGGATAAATGCTAAAACAGCCTTAATTTGAACTATTAAAAATGGATCTCTTGTTATGTTTAGGTAATGATTCATGAACTGATATAATTTCCGGTAACACCATCAATGTTTAGCTGAACGCTGTCCTCTGCTGGTATGCTATAAACCATTTTCTGTAGTCAATGGACTCGAACTCCTAATATATCATAGGTGATCATGAAAATAAACGCTTATCCCCCTGTTCGAGAAAAGGAGCCAAATAGGACGATGACAAGATAATATTAAGGACGTACCGATATCAGCAAAAAAATACAACCGTCACGATAAAATCGCGACGATTGTATTAAGAAAATTAGTATTCCATTCTTATGACTTACTCTTCACCCGAACCGGCGGAAGCAGTTTATTCATATTCACCGTACGTTTGATCTCCCAAGTTTCCGGCTGATCATGTTCATATTGTTCCAAATAGGCGATGACTTCCTTGGTAATTGGAGTCGGTGTTGATGCCCCTGATGTAACAGCCACTTTGCCTACGCCTTCAAGCCATTCGCGTTTAAGCTCCGTCACATCGCCAATGCGGTGAGCCGGAACGCCAGCTATCTCTTCGGATACCTGTGCAAGACGGTTCGAGTTATTACTGCGCGGATCCCCGACCACGATGACCAAATCTGCCTGGCCCGCTTGCTCGGCTACCGCTTCCTGCCGCACTTGCGTTGCAAGGCAAATTTCATTATGAATCTCCGCTCCCGGGAATTTATCGAGCAGACTCTTCATGATATGCTTGATGTCCCATTGACTCATCGTTGTCTGGTTCGTAATGATGATTCGGGACGAATTTATCTGAAGCTGTTCAATTTCTTCTTCCTTCTCGATCAGATGCACGTGTTCCGGTGCAATCCCGATCGCGCCTTCCGGCTCGGGATGCCCCTTCTTCCCGATATAAATGATCTCATACCCGTCCGCTACCTTTTCCCGGATCAAATCATGGGTTTTCGTCACATCAGGACAAGTGGCGTCGAGCGTGGTTAACCCTTTATCTCTCGCAAGCTTGCGTACTTCGGGAGAGACCCCGTGTGCGGTAAAAATAACGGTGCCGCTCTCCACCTGACTCAGGATTTCCATCCGATTCGGACCGTCCAGCGTAATGATGCCTTCATCCTCAAAGGATTGCGTGACATGACTGTTATGCACGATCATGCCCAATATATAAATAGGCCGAGGAAGATCCAGATTCTGGGCCGCCTGACGTGCCAAGACCATAGCGTCAACGACACCGTAACAGTAACCTCTCGGCGATATTTTCAAGACTTCGATGATCCTCACCTGCTTTCCGTTGTAATACGTAAAGTATCTAGTCTATTATAACCTATTCCAGAGGAGGAGCAAAGACGACGGGCAGCCAGACGATAAAGGTGCTGCCTTCCCCTCTTCGGGTAACAACCTCGACAGAGCCCTTGTGCTCATCAATAATCCATTTGGCGATAGACAGTCCAAGACCGGTGCCACTCGTGATGCCTCTCGACTGATCCGCACGGTAGAAGCGCTCGAATATAAACGGAACCTCATCCTTATCCATACCGATCCCCGTATCCGAAATGCGCAGACCGACCTGACCCTTGTACAGGACGACATCCAGGCTGACCTCACCCTCCGGCGTATACTTGAACGCATTCTCGATAAAAATGAACAGCATCTGCTGCAAGTAGTCCTTATTTCCTTCTACATAAACCCCGTTTAGGACAGACAGCTCTCCGACATGCCACTCAGCGGTTTTCTCGAGGAAATGAGCGCGCCTTGCGACCTCTTCAACCAAAGGCTGCAGAGGGACCGGATCCAGTTCAAAGGTCTGGCCGGTATCAGCCCGCGCCAGAGACAGCATATCGTTCACCAGCCGGCTCATCCGCTTCGCTTCATCGGATATATCTCCCACCGCTTCGACCGAGATTTGCTTAATCGTTTCCTCGTCCATATTCGCTCTCTCGCCAGGGGCTTCCGTCCACATCTTCTGGAGGAGATCCACATTCCCCCGGATGGTGGTCAGGGGCGTTCGGAGTTCATGGGAAGCATCCGATACAAATCGGCGCTGCGCCGCATAGGCATCTTCAAGCTCTTTGTAAAAGCCCTCCGTCCTCTCAAGCATCCCGTTAAACGTGCCAATCAACTGACCAATCTCGTCTTCCGGACCATCGTATTCGATTCGTACGCTGAGGTCGGTCCCCTTCTGGATCTGCTCCGCTGCCTCCGTTACCTTGCCGATCGGTTTCATGGATTTCCGGGCGAGGAATAACCCTAATGTTGAAGCAATGACAAGTGTTGCTGCGGATCCCATGATAAGGATGGATTGGAGTCGATCTAAGGTTTGCTCGATGGTTCGCGTACTTGCTCCGATCTGAAGCCATCCGAATAATTTCCTTGAGTTCGTTTCAACGACCGGGGATTCGTATACAATGAAGGAGGCCCCATTAAACGAAAATCGTTTAAACTCTCCGGGTTTGGTCATACTTAATGCTCTGTCTACAGTCGGATTCTCAAATTGCAAACCACTGAACTCCATATTCCCAGATCTCCAGATGGACCCATTATAGAAAGTATACAGCTGAACGTATAAATCAGCTGCCTCCATATTAAGCGCGGAGGAACGATCCGGTAGAAGTGCAACAGACGAAGATGTGTAACCAATCTTATTTGCTTCCTGTACTAATCGCTGCTTTAACTCCTCATACGTATACAAATGGACAAAGCCATACACCGCCGAGCTGAAAATCAGCAGTGTCACAAATAAAATGCCGGTATACCATGCTGTCAGTCTTAACCGAATGGACATGCTAGTTATCTCCTCTTAAAATATAGCCGGCTCCGCGGATCGTCTGGATCAGCCGTTTACCTCCATGTTCCTCGGTCTTCTGCCGGAGCATGGCGATATAAACCTCCAGCACGTTGGACTCCCCGCTGTAATCATAGCCCCATATTTTATCCATTATTAAATCGCGGGACAGCACCCGCTTCGGATTTTGCATAAACAGATGCAGCAGCTCAAATTCCTTGGCGGTTAGTTCCAGTCGCTGCCCGCTGCGAATAACTTCCCTTGCATCGGTATCCATCACAAGATCCTCGTAGGTCAGTCGGTGGTTAGAGCTATCGTCCCCGGTTTTACGGCGCAGCAAAGCCCGTACGCGGGCAAGCAGCTCCTCCAGCGCGAAAGGTTTGACCAGATAATCATCCGCTCCGGTATCCAGTCCCTTCACCCGATTCTCCACTTCATCCTTCGCGGTCAGCATCAGCACCGGTGTCGTGCTTCCGCCTTCCCGGAGTCTGCGCAACGCTTCAAATCCATCGACTTGAGGCATCATCACATCCAGAACGACAACGTCCGGGTCCTCACTCAAGATCACCTTCAAGCCTTCCGCTCCGTTGGATGCGCTCAGGACGTCATAGCCCTCAAACGCAAGTCCCCTGCGCAGCATGGAAATAATCTTCTCATCATCATCTACAATTAATATCCGGGATCGCATAGCGACATCTCCTCTATCTTCTAACGTTTAATTTAGTTCGACGTTACAATCCCATTATATCGGTCGCCTCAAGGACAAGACAAGCGGAAGGGAATGGTCCCTTCCGCTTGTTGTCACACCTATCCAGGGTTACGGTTGCTGTTGTTGCTGCTGTTGGGATAGATCAAACTTATTACGGTCCCCAATCGTCAGCGGCAAATCAATGTTCTTACCGTTACGAACCACATTCAGTGTGATTTTGTCTCCAACCTTCTTCGATTGTATGAATTCAGTCAGATCCTTCGAGGTCGGATATTTTGTTCCGTCCACGCCCACAATGATATCATATTGACGCAGGTCCGCTTCATAAGCCGGCGATCGGAATACAACGCTGTCAACATAAGAACCTTCCTTCACGTCGGTACCCAAAGACTGGGCAATTTGCGGAGTGACCGTTCCTAGGCTTGCCCCGATAAACGGAACCGGCTCTTTCGGAACTTCCTCATTATTCTTCAGGTATTCCACAACTTCCTTGATCGTACTGGACGGAATTGCAAATCCGATCCCTTGCGCTTCCGCGCTGACGGCTACGTTCATCCCGATAACCTCACCCTTCAGATTGAGAAGCGGTCCCCCGGAGTTACCCGGATTAATCGAGGCATCGGTTTGCAGAAGATGCTCATAATTCCGCTCAGCTTCGCCGTTCGTTCCTTGAATATCAATCTCGCGTTCCTTCGAGCTAAGTACGCCTGCGGTTACCGTATGCTCAAAACCATGCGGGTTACCGATGGCAACAAGCCATTCACCGACCTTCAGCGAATTGGAGTCGCCCAGCTGCACCGTCGGGAAATCGGCCCCTTCGATTTTTAGCACGGCCAAGTCGAGCTCATAGCTGGAACCGAGCAGCTTCGCTTCATAAGGCTTTTTGGTACCCTGTACCGTTACTTGGATCACATCTGAGCCATGGATCACATGCTCATTCGTCAAAATGTATCCCGACTTCTCAAAGATGAAACCCGAGCCGATGCCGGAAGGCTGAAGCTGGGATTCCTGACCTCCGTTGTTGCTGCTTCCACCGTTTCCACTGTTTCCGCCATTTCCTTCCTGGCTCGATTGGCCGCCGCCGAAGAAGTACCAGAACGGATCATTCATATTCGGATTCGCGCTCTGGCGATTGCTGCTGTTTACAAGCGTCTCGATCAGTACAACGGCAGGACTCGCCTGATCTACAACCGCCGATACATCTCCTTGACCCGAAGGAATCATAGTCGATGCCGTAGTAGCTCCGCCGTTATCATCGACTTTGGCTGAAGTTTCTTGGGCTGGCTCTGATGAGTACGCCGCATCAGGTGTAAACAGATTCGTGCGGTCAGCGGCAAACATCAGGCTCGAAATGACAAGGACACCTGCCATGAAGGACAACAGCACCGTCTTCACGGAATTTTTAGGCTTCTGGCTGTAGTTCCATTCTTTATTTCTTTGCATCGAATCCATAGACCCGCCGCCCCCCTGGCTTCCGGAGGAATGTGACTGCGAGAAACCGGAGGATGGAATCGGTTTGACAGGCTGCGGAGCGGTAACTTCCACTTCCTTCGATTCCCGGCTCTGGTATGGCCGCTCTGGCTGCTGATCATCACGTTCGCTGGGTATGGACTGAAACGGTCCGTAAGAATAGTAATAAGACGAATTCTTCGTGGATGCTTCCTCACGTCTCGGTGCTTCATTGTTATTCGACTCGTTGTTCATTCCCTCATCATCCGGATACCCGTAGCGCTTTCTTTGGTCGTCCATAGGTCTACCTCCTATTTAAAATCACTTGCTTCCAAGTGGTTTAATTGATTAACTGTTCTTATTGTGTACTATAAACCTTAATAGTACCTTAAAAACAATTAAAAGGCAGATAAAAAGAAAGCTAAGGCCGCGTCAAAGGAATCTGATCCGAGTGGAGTCGCTACATTTTGACCCATCCCTTACGGTGGGCATAAATCGCCAATTGCGTGCGGTCTTCCAGCTCACACTTCATCAGCAGATTGCTGACATGGGTTTTGACCGTTTTAATGCTGATATGCAGCTCTTCACCGATATCTTTGTTGCTCTTACCTTCGGCAATGAGCAGCAAAACTTCCTTCTCGCGCTCGGTAAGCCCGGAATCATCGCCGTTCACCATATGTCGGCGGATCCCGCGGGTGAGTGCTTCCGACACGTCTTTGGTCATGACCGGCATACCCCTGAACGCTCCCTGAAGAGCGTAGATGAGCTCGTCGGCCGAAACTGTCTTCAGTACATAACTGACAGCCCCCGCTTCAATGCACTCAACCACAAGCTCGTCTTCGAGAAAGCTGGTCAGAATCACGATCTTCTGGTCCGGGAACTCGGACATGACAGCACGTGTGGTCTCTGCCCCGTTCATCACCGGCATCATCAGATCCATAAGAATGAGATCAGGCCGGTCTGCCTCATCCCCATTTCTTAACATATCGACAACCTCTTGGCCGTTTGCGGCCTCTCCGATCACTTCAAATCCCGGGTCCAGTGACAAATACGTTTTTAATCCCATACGAACCATATCATGATCATCCGCCAGCAATATCCGAATCGTACCCATAATGATGTTGTCCCCTCTCTATTCCACTGGCTCAGCCAGCACTTCCTGATCCTTACTCTTTTCCGCAGCCGATCCCTGATTACCCTCGGCCTCAAACAGAGGAATATTCACGCGAACTGTTGTTCCCGCACCCTTTTTACTTATAATATCGACCTGCCCACCAAGCTTTTCGGCTCGCTCACGCATCGTGGACAGCCCGTATGAACCCTGCTTGCCTGCCACCTCGTCAAACCCAATCCCATCGTCGCTAATGCTTAAAATAACGCGTTTCTGATCCTCACGAAGCGACATGCTGACAAGGCTTGCACCGGCATGTTTCACAATATTAGCCACTGCTTCCTGTATAATCAGGAACAGCTGATGCTCAATCGCATCCGATACCCCGCCGTAGAGTTCGACATCCTTCATGCCCTTCAGGCCATTTTGACGGCAGTAATCCGGGAACCACCGTTCGAGTGCCTCCTCCAGGGTTCTTCCTTCCAGTTCAACAGGCCGAAGCTGTGCAATCAGCGCCCGCATCTGCTTCTGTGCCACATGAGACATCTCGATCAACTGACCGAGCACTTTATCGCCCTGCTCCGGGTTTCTCTTCAGAACTGCCGGTAGGGATGATGCCGACATATGAATCGCGAACAACTGCTGACTGACCGTATCATGCAGGTCCCTTGCCATCCGGCGTCGTTCCTCCAGCACCGCGGCTTCCGCAGCAATCTCTTTCTCAATGACATCCTGCTCACCCAGGCGCTGCAGCAGCTTCATCTTCTTCTCCAGCGCTTCTGTCATTCCGTTAAACTCATCGTATACTCTGGCAAAAGAGCCGTCTTCCATGGCTGGCAGTCGCACGTTCAGATTTCCTTTGGCAACCTGCAGCATGTTCAGATGAAGCAGGTCCAGCGGTCGCTGGATGCGCTGTCCCGCGATGTATCCCGCAATCCCCGTAAACAGAAGTACACCGACCGTGTAATACACCCACAGCCGGTTATCTTCAATATGTATGTAGCCGGATTGGTTTGCTGTATACAGGAAAACAGCAACCCCGGCTCCAATCAACAGAAAGTAAAACAGTATCACCCATTTGGTATTTTTCAATATTCCCATCATAACGGTTATCCTACCCTATTCACTTTGACATCACCGATAAATACGCTGACGGTGATTCGAATTTTCTTACCTGCTTCCCTATAATGCGGGCTTTCCAGACCGGCATTGCTCATAAAGCCGCTGCGGCTTTCCTCCAGCACCTTCATATCGCCGATGAAGGAGTTGGTCGTGACATGAATGCCGACATCCGAATCATTCGGAACGAATACTTTGACGTCCCCGATAAACGCCGAGATGTTGATTTTCGTTTCACCGTATGGGATTTGAGCTTTAGTCAGATCCAGCACCGTATCACCGATGAACTGCGAGATATTTGTCGGCTTCAGCTGAAAATAATCTTTTCCCATATGCACGTCCCCGATAAAAGAGGACTTGTTCACCGCATCATGGCTGTGCCAAGATTGATGATGGTGGTGTTGGTGATGTTGGTGGTGCTGTTCATCCTTATAATCCGATCCGTCGCTGTAGCTTTTGCCGTTATCGTCAAAATCAACATGAACTCTGAACCGGCTGCGATCCTGACGGTCCTGGCGCTGGCGTTCATGATGCTGTCCCTGCCAGCGGTACCCCTTGCCCGGCTCATGTAAATCCGGTGATTCTGATTCTGGATCAGGCAGAATATTCTCAGTCTTGTCAGCCTTGTCTTGCTTGCCAAATCTCCGTTCGAATTCGTCATCCAGGGAAGAATCAAGCGGACGCGCTTCAGGCGGATCGGGAATGTTGTAATCGTCGCGCCGATGCGAGCTGAAGTCATCCGGACTTGGCGGTGATGGCGGCGGCGTATGAGGTTTCGGTTTAAAAATAACCTGCAATCCAAACCCAATCAGGATAATCGGAATCGCATACTTGATCAGATCGCCGAATGAGAAGTCAATCAAATCCAGGTTTCTTCCAAGAAAGTACGATCCGATTATGATTGGCACAACGGAGCCCCATAGTGCTCCTCCACGTGCATAAATTAAGCTTTGCAGGCCGAACCAGATGATGAACACCGGCCAAAAGGTCGAGAATATATAACCAAGATCCACATGTATCATATCGAGCTGATTTAGAAGAAATACCACACCAATACCGATGAGCAGCAAACCGTTGCTAAGCTGGCTCCATCCTTTTCTACTCATGGTCATCCCCTTGCCTTCCAGTTCTATTTTTTCTTAACTACAGTGTACAACATATTGCGATGAACTGGTTAGCGGCGGTGGAATGAAGTTGATCTCGGTCTAGAGACTGAGTTCATGGATAAAAATGGGAATTAAACCATAATAAAAGACCCCCGCTAAAGCGGAGGTCTTATTTGGCACGAACGGGCGCTGACATCTACGCCTTAACGGTTTGCAGAATGGTCCCCTGGTGTGTTCAGTTCGCCAAACTCAGCGTCAAACTTCTCGTTCGGTTTTTTGAAGTTCTCTTGAACTTTGGAATTCCCTTTTGGGTTGCTGGCTATGCTGGTATCTTCAGCAAACTCAGCGTTAAACTTTTCATTCGGTGTTTTAAAGTTTTCTTGTACCTTGTTCTTTTTAGCCACAGTATTCACCTCCCTGTTCATATGCAATACCATCATCCTCTTCAGGGGTTTGGCCCCCGAAAAGTAGTATGTGATGAACAGGGAGGCATTATTCTTAAATGTTTACTACCAATCTACGCGCAAAAATCATCCTAAATGGCTTCCTCCAAAACAGATGAAGGCAGGAAACGATAGGTTTCGATCGCGTTATCCAGGGTTCTCAGCATTTCTTCCGTGCATTTGCCGCTTCCGGTTTTAATTACCTGTACCTCGACGTCCTTCTTCCCCCACTCCTTAAACACTTGTTTGGTTGTGGAGAAGTAAAGATCGATTTTTTGCCCTTTGATCGCAGAGCCGATATCCGCTACGATCCCATAACCATAGCCCGGTATATAGAGAATACTGCCAAGCGGGAATACATTCGGATCCGCGGCAATCGTAGATACCATATTTCGATCCCGCTTAACCTTCACCCCGGAGTAGGTGATTCCATATTGAGGATGTCCCGGCTTCTTCCCGGTCGATTCATAACCTGCCGTATACCCTGTAGCGGTTACCTTCACCGTATGCAGCACCTGGTCCTCCCTCGGCGCAAGCACAGGCATGGATTCGCGTTTCTTCCCAGGCTCGCTGGCCTTAGGCCCCGTATTCGGAACTTCCAAGTATCTATTCATATCGCTAAAACCTGCTACACGAAGCGCATAGAAGCGAGACATTTCCACGTAATCGGAGCCTTGAATTCCCCCGGCCGGATCATACACATTTCTGAAGTCTGTTGAATCATAGGATTCGCTTAGAATCAGATTGTGCGCTTCTACTATTGAAGAACCTGCACTAAACAAGACGGCTGATAAAATAAAACCAGCAAAAAACCTCTGCCACTTTTTCCATTGGATCATGTGAGTACCTCCCCCTTACTAGCGAGGGTTCCCACTTCCCAAATAGAATATACGTGATGGCAGAGGTTTGCATGTCCCATCGTTACTTAAGCTTTATAGAGGTTGTTCAAAAAGTCCGCTTTTGATAAGAAAACCTCTATCGAGGCCACTTCAAGGATGAGCGACCGCGATGCAGGGGTAGGTTTTCTTGCGATATAGAATTTCATCAGTTCCACTGATAACTTATAAATTCTATATCTAACAC
>NZ_PDHM01000021.1:415992-468562 GCF_002573715.1 Paenibacillus sp. EZ-K15
AAAGCTAAACTTAAACGACGTGGGTGTTAATTTCTTCACGAAGCTTGAGGATGATCTCGTCCAGCGGCTGGGCACCGATGTCCCCTTCGCCGCGTTTGCGAACGGAAACCGCACCCGCGTTTTTCTCATTCTCGCCAACGATGAACATGTAAGGAATCTTCTCGAGCTGGGCTTCCCGAATCTTGTAGCCCATCTTCTCGTTGCGAAGATCCGACTCGACGGAGATACCGGCGAATTGAAGCTTCTCGGCCACTTCCTTGGCATAGTCTTCAAAGGCATTGGAAACCGGAATGACTTTAACCTGTACCGGTGACAGCCACAGCGGCAGCGCACCTGCAAAATTCTCAAGCAAGAAAGCAGTAAAACGCTCCATCGTACCCAGGATACCGCGGTGGATAACGACCGGACGATGCTTCTGGCCATCGTCGCCGACGTATTCCAGCTCAAAGCGCTCAGGCAGCAGGAAGTCGAGCTGAACGGTTGACAGCGTCTCTTCTTTGCCCAGAGCCGTACGGATCTGAACGTCGAGCTTCGGACCGTAGAAGGCAGCTTCGCCTTCGGCCTCATAGAACGGCATGTCCAGGCTCTCGACGACTTCGCGCAGCATACGCTGGGACATTTCCCACATTTCATCGTTCTGGAAGTACTTCTCGGTATCCTGCGGATCCCGGTAAGAAAGGCGGAAGCGATAGTCATGGATGCCAAAGTCCTTGTAGACGGTCATGATCAGCTGAATAACTCGTGCAAACTCTTCCTTAATCTGATCCGGACGGCAGAAAATATGCGAGTCGTTCAACGTCATTGCGCGCACGCGATGCAAGCCGGTCAGTGCACCGGACATTTCATAGCGGTGCTGCATGCCAAGCTCAGCAATACGGATCGGCAGATCCCGGTAGCTGTGCATATCGCTCTTATATACCATCATATGGTGAGGGCAGTTCATCGGACGAAGAACAAGTTCCTCGTTGTCCATCTCCATTTTCGGGAACATATCTTCCTGATAGTGCTCCCAGTGACCGGACGTTTTGTACAGCTCCACGTTTCCAAGCACAGGCGTGTACACGTGCTGGTAACCAAGGCGCTCCTCCATGTCCACGATATAACGCTCCAAGGTACGGCGCAATTTCGCGCCGTTTGGCAGCCAGATCGGCAGGCCTTGTCCAACGAGCTGCGAGAACGTAAACATTTGCAATTCCTTGCCCAGCTTACGATGATCCCGCTTCTTGGCTTCCTCAAGCAGGTGAAGATGCTCATCGAGCTGCGCTTTTTTCACGAACGCCGTACCGTAAACGCGCTGAAGCATTTTGTTCTTGCTGTCGCCGCGCCAGTATGCGCCTGCCACATTCATGAGTTTGAATACTTTGATCTTTCCGGTTGAAGGGACGTGCGGTCCACGACAGAGATCAAAGAACTCGCCTTGCTCATAGATCGTAATAACGCTATCCTCAGGCAGGGCGTTGATCAGTTCCAGCTTGTACGGATCCCCAAGCTCGCCAAAGATGCGCAGCGCTTCCGCACGGCTCACTTCCTTGCGGACAATCGGAAGATTCTCGCCGATAATGCGTTCCATTTCCTTCTCGATCTTCTGCAGGTCCTCCGGATTCAAAGGCTCTTCAAGATCCATATCATAGTAGAAGCCGTCCTCAATGACCGGACCCACGCCCAGCTTTACTTCTTTCGCTCCATACAACCGCTTGGTTGCCTGAGCCAGCAAATGCGCTGTACTGTGGCGCATCACTTCAAGCCCTTCAGACGTATCCTGGGTTACGATCTCGATCAAAGCACCGTCCTGAAGCGGTGTCGAAAGATCCACGACGATCCCGTCCATTTTTCCCGCGACCGCATTCTTTCTAAGTCCGCTGCTGATTGACGCAGCCACATCCTCAATACTGCTGCCCGCCTCATACTCCCGTACGGAGCCGTCAGGCAATTTAATGCTAATAGCCACCTTGTATTCCTCCCAAGAAAAAGAATTTCACGTTTCTTCCATATATGAAGGACGCGTTAGTCTCCCCGCAAACTCCAGGCATGGACCGCTCGGTGCCCGCCTGGACTTCAACGAAAGATACCGGAACATGCAAAAAACACCCGTCCCGCGAAGGGACGAGTGTTATACCCGTGGTTCCACCCTAATTCGATCTCTCCATCAGCTTATGTACCGGGTACATAATTGATTAAGATCCTTCATCAGCATTGAGTAACGGTCATGAACCGGTGAAGCCTACTCATCCGCATTCATCATGATGTGCGGGTTCGACGACACAGCTACAAAGGGGTAAATCAATGGCGAACCGGAGGAAATTACAGCCGAGGTTTCCTCTCTCTGAGCGGTCAAATCCGGATTGATTCATGTCTTTGTCAGAGCTTTTACGTGAATTTATCAGTAATTATAATCCTCACCGCTTCGGTGCGTCAAGTCATCATTCGTCCGCTTCCGAGAAGCGCACTGCATTCCGGACAGCTGCAGCATACTTCGGCGCGGTTATCAAAGATATGGGCCAATGTCACAATGACGGGAAGCTCAGGCTGTCTCGTATGGATAATCATGCGGGCCGGAGATACCGAAATCAGCGTACTGACCACCATATCTTCAATCTCCATATCCTGGTCCAGCCTTTCCATAACGAGTCCTTCATCTCGAGGACGTTCAATCGGGCGAAGATTGCCATCCAGCAGCAGAAAGTCTTCCTCCCCCTTATGAATGACGTGAACCAGCGGCATTTTGGGCTCCTGAAAATAAACAAAATATTTCAGCAGGCTGACGAACTCCTCGTACTGCTGATCGAGCATAAATTCATCCACTGCATACTCCGCCATCTCGCGGAGCTCCTGTTCGTAGGAATGAAGCCGGAAGGTCATAAATCCATCCAGGTTAAGCTCAGGTGCCTCGTTCAGGCACTGATATATGCCTTCAGACAGCTTGCGTCTGCGGCTCTGCCAGAAGTCCCCAGACGGGCCTTCCTCTTTTTGCAGGAGCATCAAAAACCACTGCAGAATCCGCCCTGCTTCTTCCTCATCATCAAACTCAAATTCCGAGAACATTAACCGTGCAGCAATCTCCTGCTCCTTCTCTTCCATAATATAAGCAGTGACTGCTTCGGAAGTGAGCCGGCGCAGCGTGTCGGCCGATGCGGTCCATGAGGACAGCGGAAGCTTGCCGGAGCACGTCCAAATCACGCGGTCATCCGAAGCGCTGAATGTGAATTTCAGCTGCTTGCATTGTTTATGTAGCTCTTTCTGCTTGTCTGACAATATACGGTGAAACGCCTTTTTCTCGTCTTCCGTCCGTGTACCGACAGAAATGCTGAACAGTTCCATGGAATCACTCCTTTCGAGTTCCCTTTTCAGTATATGGGGACCCGCTCGGGGATATACGGAACTCCTGCTTGGAAAAACAAGCAAGTCCGAAAGAATATCTAATAAATGGCGCGCTGCTCGTAGGTTATACTTTCAGATAATAAAAAAAAGCGGACCGAGTTGCTCGGCCCGCCTTGCGGATCTTCATGAAGTATAGAATTAGTTCTGCATGACGAAGTCGCGCTCAACGGTGCTGTTATCTTCGAACACGCGCAGAATATCATACCGGGTGTTGCGTTGAGCCGGAATGTTGCCGGTCTCACGGATCAATTGAATAATCGATTCAATATTGACCTTATACACGGCTCCTGCGGAAGAAACCACGTTCTCCTCCATCATCGTGCTGCCAAAGTCATTACAGCCATAGCTGAGTGACAGCTTGCCGATCTCAGGGCCCATCGTTACCCAGGACGACTGCAGATTCGGAACGTTATCGATTGCCAAGCGACCGATGGCTACCGTCTTCAAGTACGCCTCCGGCGTTTCACGCTCACGCTTAAGGTTCGTGTTGTCCGGCTGGAACGTAAATGGAATGAAGGCCAGGAAGCCTTTGGAATCATAACCGTTCTGAATGCATTCATCCTGCGCATCACGCACGCGAAGCATATGTAGCGCACGCTCTTCCATCGTTTCGCCCAGGCCGATCACCATGGTAGCCGTCGTGTTCATGCCGACTTTATGGGCCGTTTGCATGACATCCATCCACTGGCGCCATGTGCCTTTCAGACGGCTGACTTTTTTACGGATACGATCATCCAAAATCTCTGCACCGCCGCCAGGCAATGAGTCCAGACCCGCGCTGTGAAGCTCGCGCATCACCTCTTCGAGCGTAAGCCCGGAGATCTCCACCATCTTCATGATTTCCGCCGGGGAGAAGGAATGCATCGTAATGTTTGGAAACCGCTTCTTAATGTTGCGAAGCAGATCCGTATAATAATTGAAAGGCAAATCCGGGTTGACTCCGCCCTGCATCAGAATTTCAGTACCGTTCACATCCTCGGTTTCCTGAATCTTCTGGAAGATCGTCTCATCGGGCAGAACATAGCCCTCGGAAGAGCCCGGTCTGCGATAAAAAGCACAGAAACGGCAGAATACATCACATATGTTCGTGTAATTGATATTCCGGCCGATAACAAATGTCGTGATTGGATCCGGATGCAGACGCTTTGTCATCACATCCGCCGCATGACCAATTTTCTCAATCTCATCACTTTCAAAAAGCGTCACGGTATCTTCGAGGTTTAAACGCTCACCGCGTAAAGCTTTATCCAATATACGGTTTACCGCACTCATTCTTGCAGCCTCCCTACTTAGAGCAAAATAACAAACACCAGTAAAACTTTTTCTATCTCATCCTACCACAATCCGGCATTAAAAACGACATCCCGTCCGTGACAGGATGCCGAATTCTATGATTTGGCAAATCTTCAAATGACGTTCCTAACTTCATGCAAATCTTTAGTAACTGGCAGCAAAAGCCCGATCCAGATCAGCAATCAGATCGTCCACATCCTCGAGTCCGACCGAGAAACGGAGCAAACCATCCGTAATTCCGCGTTCATGCCGAACCTTCTCACCCATGGCCGCATGGGACATCATCGTCGGATACGACAGGATGCTCTCCACGGCCCCCAGGCTGACCGCTACCAGCGGAAGCTTCACATGGTTCAGCACCTGCTTGGCACGCTCGCCTGAGCCGACGTCAAAGGAGATGACCGCGCCATAACCGCTCGATTGCTTCTCATGGACCTCACGTCCCGGGTGATTCAAGAGGCCAGGGTAGTACACTTGCTCAATATCGCTTCTTCCTTGCAGCCAGGCCGCCAGCTTGGCTGCACTTTGCTCGGAGTGGGCCATACGTGTGCTGAGCGTCTTCATGCCGCGCATAAGGAGCCAGGAATCCTGGACCCCAAGCACCGTGCCCAAACCATTTTGCAGCTGTTTCAATTGGTCTCCAAGCTCCTGGGTTCTGGCTACCGCCAGACCTGCCAGCACATCGCTGTGTCCGCCAAGGAATTTGGTCGCGCTGTGAATGACGATATCCACGCCGAATTCAATCGGACGCTGGTAAAACGGCGTCATGAACGTATTATCCAGCAAGGTAAGCAGTCCATGCTCCTTCGCCCAATCCGTCACGGCACCAATGTCGGTAATTTTCAGGGTCGGGTTCGAAGGGGTCTCCATATAGACAGCTTTCGTATTCGGTTTGAGGGCAGCCTTCACCTGATCCAGATCGGTCATGTCTACGAAGGTGCTCTCGATGCCCATACGACATAAAATGCTGGTTAGCAGGCGGTAGGTTCCGCCGTACACATCCTCCGTCACGATCATATGATCGCCCGCGGAGAGCAGCATGAACGAGCTGGAGATCGCCGCCATACCGGAAGCATAAGCGAAACCGCGTACGCCTCCCTCCAAGAGGGCGATATATTCTTCCAGCGCCTGCCTCGTCGGATTGCCGGAACGACTGTAATCATGCAGCGGCGGGTTAAAGATGTCCTCATGATGAAATGTCGAGGCTTGATAGATCGGAACGCTGGAAGCGCCGGTTGCCCGGTCGATTTCCCCGCCGAAATGCAATAGTTTCGTCTCGAAACGGAGTTCATCTTCTTCATGTCCCCGTTTTGCTGATAACTGCTTGGTTTGCGTTTCCAAGCCTGATGGACCTTTATCGATGCTCATTCTCCCGTGCTCCCTTCCACTTCAGCTATGGCTGCGCTCAGTGCAGCATCCAAATCCGCGATCAGATCATCCGCATGCTCGATTCCGACCGAGAACCGGAGCAAGCGGCCATCCACACCGATCGCTTCCCGAATCTCAAGCGGGATGTCCGCATGGGTCTGGACGGCAGGGTAGGTCATCAGAGATTCGACGCCCCCCAGGCTTTCTGCGAACGCAATCAGTTTAATGTGCCGCAGCACGGGCTCCACATAGCGGGCGTCCTTCACCTTGAAGGAGAAGATGCCGGTGTTGCCGCTGGATTGACGATTCTGGATGTCATGTCCCGGATGATCCGGCAGGGCAGGATAATACACCTCGCCAATCGCTGGGTGAGTTGTCAAAAATGTTGCCACTGCGGTTGCATTCGCTTCGTGCCGATCCATGCGCAGGGCAAGCGTCTTCATTCCTCTCATCAGCTGATAGGAATCGGTCGGGCTTAACACCGCGCCGATGGAATTATGAAGGAAAGCCATCTCTTCCGATAGTTCCTTTCCCTTCGTTACGATGATACCCGCCAGCACATCGTTATGTCCTCCCAAATACTTGGTGGCGCTATGTATGACGATATCCGCCCCAAGCTCGATAGGTCTTTGGAAATATGGTGTCAATAGCGTATTATCCACGATGCTGATCAGTTGATGGCGCCTTGCCCACGTACAGACGGCTTCGATATCCGTAATCATCATAAGCGGATTGGTCGGCGTTTCGATAAATACAGCCTTCGTGTTGGGTCTTCTTGCCCCTTCCAGCGCATCCAGGTCATTCGTATCCACATACGTAGCCGTTACGCCGAACTTGGACATAATCCGCTCCAGAAGCCTATAGGTCCCTCCATACAAATCCAGCGATACAATCAGATGATCCCCTTGACCGAACAAAGCAAAGATCGTCTGGAGGGCAGCCATGCCCGAGCTGCAGGCAAAGCCGGCATCACCGGATTCCAGCTCGGCGCAGGCGTCCTCCAGTACCGAACGGGTCGGATTTTTCGTACGGGTGTAATCAAACCCTGTGCTCTGGCCTAATTGAGGATGGCGGTATGCCGTAGCCTGATAAATCGGAAAATTCACGGCTCCGGTTACCGGTTCTTGCACCGACCCGATCTGTGCCAGCCGGCTCTCTATATTCAAAGGTTTCTTCTCCATCACAAACTCTCCTCCCGTATACTTCTATATTTGCGGACCAATATCGTATGGCGTTTCCTGATATACATAGTAATTGAGCCAATTAGTAAATAATAAGTTTGCATGCGCTCGCCATATGGACGGAGGCGTTCTTGTTGGATCATCATTCGGGTAATAGTTGCGCGGCAGCGCGATATCCATTCCTTTGGCAGCGTCCCGATCATACTCCCATTTCAGAGAGTCCGCATCATACTCGGAATGTCCTGTGGCAAAAATCTGCTTGCCATCCCGGCTTGAAACCAAATAAATTCCTGCTTCCTCGGACTCGGACAGGATGACCAGATCGTCAATGCCTGTAATGTCTTCGCGCCGAACTTCCGTATGACGGGAGTGCGGAACAAAGAACATTTCGTCAAATCCGCGGAGCAGCTTGGTACACGCTTCATTGATCGTATGTGGAAATACGCCAAAGCATTTTTCCTCGAGGCTGTATTTCGGCACACCGTAATGATAATAAAGCCCGGCTTGCGATGCCCAGCAAATATGGAGCGTGGAGGTCACATGCGTCTTGGTCCATTCAAAAATTTCAGTAAGCTCATTCCAGTAATTCACTTCTTCAAACTCCAACTGCTCGACTGGAGCTCCTGTAATGATCATGCCGTCAAAACGACGGTTCTTCACTTCTTCAAAGGTTTTGTAAAATGATTTCAAATGCTCAGCCGACGTATTCTTCGAAACGTGGGAACTTGGGTGAAGAAGGACAACATCCACCTGGAGCGGGGAGTTTCCGATCAATCGCAGCAGCTGGGTCTCCGTCGTTTCCTTGGTTGGCATCAAGTTCAGAATAGCTATCCGCAATGGGCGGATATCCTGATGAAATGCATGACTCTCATCCATGACAAAAATGTTTTCTCCAGCCAGAACTTCCTTTGCCGGCAAGGCATCCGGAATTTTAATCGGCATCGTGGCTCACTCCTTCGAAATATGAAATGATACATCCATAAAAAGCTGTGAGAAAGAGCGTTAGACTGTATAAACGCAAGAAAACCTTTCTCAAAGTAGAGAAAGGTCATCATATACGTATCACAATGCGCCTCTCTCATCTGTCAGACTATACAACGGCTTCTAAGAAGCGTCGTATCTCCTGCAAGAATTAGCACCGTGCGATGTTGCCGCCGGTTGCCGGGTTTCATAGGGCTAGTCCCTCCACCTGCTCTTGATAAGATTTCGCTTTATTCAGTTGTCTTAAATTGTTCGTAATTGATACTTACTTTAAATCATTCCCAATTTTTCGTCAAGAACCTTTTCATAAAGTTTGTCACACTTCACCGAAGGTTTCCATACCCTGTACAAATGACACTTGATTGCACCGGATTTCAACTTGAAAGGTCCTACACCCGGCGTTATACTAGACAAGTGCTGTTTAAAACCGAGTATGAAAGAGGTGACATGGAAGATGGACGGTGACCCGAGCCAGAAACTGGATCAAGACGCACAACCGCATAGGATTAAGATCAGTCTACCGGCAGAGGGCGGCGTTATTTTTCATGCGCTTTTATCGTATTCTAACCTTCCTTGACATGCCCCTACACCGGTGGGCTGATATCCTGTGCCTTTACTGCTTAACCAAGCAGCTTGTATTTGACAAAGGAGTGATATCAGATGAAAATCCGGTTGGTCGATTCGGGCGTATTTACCCCTGTTGATGACATCGAAATGACGCTGACCCCTCCGGCCAGCGGCTTCTACTGGCTGGATGCGGACGAGGATGATTTAGCCGAACTGCAACCTCTCTTCTCCCTGCATGATCTTGCGGTTGAGGATTGCCTCAGCGAAGAAGAGCAGCGTCCCAAAATTGAAATATACGAGAACCACTATTTTATCGTCGTGAACAGCATCCGGTTTGACGACGAAGAAATTTTCCTTCGCGCTTTGAACGTTTTCTTGGGCAGGCACTTTATTATTACGATGACCAAGCAAAAAATCCACGAGCTTCGCAGCGTTAAACCGCTTCTCTGGGAGGATGAAGTGAGCACGCCTGACCGCTTTCTCTACCTCTTGATCGACCTTGTCACGGACAACTATTTCTCCGTCGGGGACCGCATCGAGGCGCGGATTGAAAAGCTGGAGGAAGACATCCTCATGCATACGAAAAAATCACACTTAAGCGAGATTATCGGTCTGCGAAGCGAGATTCTTTGGTTGAAAAAAGTGCTTGGACCGCAGAAGGAAGTTATCAATACGCTTAACAAAAAAGATCTACGGCTAATCGATGACCAGTTGCAAAAATATTTCAGCGACATCTATGAAAATGCTGTGAAAATTTCCGAAACCTTCGAGACTTATCGAGATCTCATGGGGAACCTTCGAGAGGCTTACCAATCCAGTATCGCCAATCGGGCCAATGAAATCATGCGTGTGTTTACCGCTATCACAACCATCTTCATTCCACTGACGCTGATTACGGGCATCTACGGCATGAACTTTGACAATATGCCTGAGCTTCACTGGAAATACTCTTATTATGTGGTTCTAGGCATCATGGTTTTTGCCGGTGCTCTTATGTTTTACCTGTTCCGTAAAAAAGACTGGATATGAAATACCACAGAACCACAGACAGAATCAGGACGGATCTCCTTGCCACGAGGAAATCCGTCCTGATTTTCGTTTATGCGGATTAGCTTGCGTTTGCTTTGCCAGACTCTTCCCGCCGGAAGCGAATCCGTATCAGGCGCAGCCGCTCATACAGCTTCTCCATTCCGCCAATGTCTTCTACCTCTCCATTCCGGGCTTGTCCTTCTCCATATACCCGTTGTAATACGGGTTTAAGAAACGTATCGCCCAGCTCTTCAAACGCCTTCCATACCGTTGCCTGCTCTGAAGCCGTCATCGTATTCAATTCAACCTCAAGCAGTTGCTCCGTATCATAACCTTCCTTCTCGAGCCCCTCCAATTCCTCAACCAAATCCCGACGAGATAACGAGGTACGCTCTTCCAGCTGGGCCAGCGAAGCTCCCTCGGCTATCCCAATCAGCATCGTACGGCGGATTCGGAAGCGGTCGAGCTCTTGCTTGTATCGCTGCTCCTTCTGTTTATACAGCCAGGACAAGAACACCTCTTCCTGCAGCTGCTCGTAAACCCAATCCAGTGGAAAGGTTGTGGTTCGTTCGATTTTCGTCGTGATCTCCAGCCACTCCGCCCCATGCTCCGAAGCCTTGCTGACCCCGATTCCCGGAAGCTGCAGCAGCTCTTCCTCATTCTGGGGGATGAAGGCGCTAATCATGCGCAGCACTCGATTGCTGGCAATGAAATAAGGCGCTTTTCTTCCGGAGGCCGCCTTTCTTCTGCGCCAGGCACACAGCTCCGTGTACAACTCCTCCGAGCCATACAGCTCACTGTAGCACTGCAGCTTCTGAGCGCCGAGATTCTTGCCTCCAGTCTCTCCCGGTTCATGGAATACCCCCTCAACTAGCGGCCGGAAGCCCTCTCCAAGCTTCTTCGCTAATTGATGTCGGTACACGCATAATAACTCATTCCATGAATTTCCTTCATACCACTCATCATCGGATACATCACCGTCTGGTTCCATGTTCCGCCAGCCAAGCCGCCATCCCCCCTCTTCCTCACCGATCCATACTTGAGCAGAACGGATGTGACCTGACTCATCCGCTCCGCTCATCTGATTCATGAACACAATTTGCATCCCTCGAATACCTCCCGCTTACGCATTCAGCACAACGATGAAACAACGCAAAAAAGCACCTCTCCTCCGCCGCAGCGACAAAGAAAGGTGCTTCCCGTTCCATACGTTATACTGTTGAAATCATAATACCATAATCTGTAATAAAATCAACCCAATTTTGATTCATTCTATATAAGAAAAAGGGTTAAGCTTGAACGCTCTTGGCCTCATCTACTGCCAGCTTGGCCAACGCCAATGCGCCGCAGAGACCCGCATTATCGCCGAGCATCGGCGGAACGATAAATTGATCAATCCCGTCATGAAGGCTTGGATGCTGAACATATCCGGCCAGCAGCTCCTGAAGCTTCGTGCGGATTAGCGGGAACAGCTGCTCCTGCTTCATAACGCCTCCGCCCATCACGATACGCTGTGGGGACAGAATGAGGACATAATTCATCAGCGCTTGAGCCAGATAATAAGCTTCCATCTCCCAAGCCGGATGATCCGGCGTCAATTCCACACCGGGAACTCCCCAACGTTTGCCAAGAGACGGTCCGGCAGCAAGCCCCTCCAGACAGTCTGCATGATAAGGACATGTCCCTTCATACCGGTCTTCCGGATGGCGGCGCACATAAATATGCCCCATCTCCGGATGAGACAAGCCGTGAATCAATTCACCAGCTACCACGGCGCCTGCTCCTACTCCCGTTCCGATGGTGATATACAGACAGCTATCCAGTCCTTGGGCAGCGCCCCATGTATATTCTCCAAGAGCGGCTCCGTTTACATCGGTATCAAATCCAATCGGAACATTAAAACGCTCTTCCAGTGCTTGGACAATATTGTAATTGCTCCAATGCGGCTTCGGTGTCGTAGTAATACAGCCATAAGTCGGGCTGCCCTTCACCGGATCAATCGGTCCGAAAGAACCGACTCCGATCGCCTCTATATCCTTATCAGCAAAAAAGTTAAAGACGTTTGCCATGGTTTCTTCAGGGGTTGTTGTCGGGAAGCTCACTCGCTCTACAACCGTTCCATCCTCCATACCCACGCCGCAAACGAACTTGGTTCCTCCTGCTTCAATTGCTCCAAGTAAACTCATGCTTCTTCCATCCTCTCCACGATGTGCTGTGCCTTGTTCTCTATATAGTTGTTAACAAGCTCTATTCGAAGCATATGTAAACATTGTGCTCCCGTCAAGTCCGCCCGCCTCTTTCTCTGCTTCTGCCCGTTCCTGACGCGGCCAGCAACAGCCATGAGAACAAAATAATGACAGCCGTCCACGCCCACGCCAGCCCGCTCTCGCCATTGCTTACCGCAACATAAATCGCCGTGGGCAGCGTTTGCGTAACGCCCGGTATATTGCCTGCAACCATCCAGGTTGCCCCAAATTCACCTAAACCTCTGGCAAAAGCCAGAATGAACGCCGAAATCCCCGCTCTGCGGACAAGCGGCAGCGTAATCCAGCGAAGCACCTGCCATTCGCCGGCCCCTGCCGATCGGGCCGAATCCTCAAGCTCCGGGTCCACGGACTCAAAGCCCACCCGCATGCTCTGATACACAAGCGGAAACGAGACCACAATAGCCGCAATAACCGCGGCCCCCCAACTGAAAATGATGGGCCTGGCAAACAGCCATTCGGCAGCTGCGCCAATCCAGCTGTTTCTGCCCAGCATGACAAGCAGAAGAAAGCCAACCACCGTAGGCGGAAGCACAAGCGGAAGCATCAGCAGCGTTTCAACCGCCGTCTTGCCGACAAACGAGCGCCTGGACATCCAGCGCGCTGCCGCTAATCCCAGTATAAATGCAATGATGCTGGACAGCAGTGATGTTTTTATCGACAGCCATACCGGCATCCAGAACATTTCGGTCGCAGTCACGGCGACGCCTCCGCTACCTCAAATCCAGCCTCCGTGAAGATATCCCTGATCTCGGGCTTCCGCATAAATTCGAGGAACGCCTCAGCCTCCTGCGGATGCTTGGCATTGCCCGGAACCGCTGCAGGATATTCGATCGGCTGGTGCTTGTCCGGGTCAACCTCAAGCGCAAGTGTTGCCTTGGCGGAACTCTTCAGATCGGTTTTGTACACAAAACCGGCATCCGCATTCCCCGACTCAACATAAGCAAGAACTTGCGTCACGTCCTTGGCATACACCGCCTTAGATTCGACATCTTCCCAAAGGCCTTCATTCTGAAGAGTCTCCTTCGCATACTCCCCGGCCGGTACCGTATCCGGCTGCCCGATAGCCAGAACACGTACTTCAGGTTTGAGCAGATCGGATAACTGCTTCACGTTCTGTTTGCCAACAGGCTCAATCAGCACCAACGCATTTCGAAACATCAACTGAACCGCATCGGATTGTACAATCCCCTTCTCGACCAGTCGATCCATCGGCTCCGTTGCCGCGGATACAAACAAATCTACAGGCGCCCCTTGCTCGAGCTGTTGTCCTAGAGAGCCCGAACCGCCAAAATTATAACGCAGCGTAACATTCGGATGCTCTGCTTCAAATCGTCGTCCGGTCTCTTCCAAGCTGGATTTGAGACTTGCTGCTGCCGAAACCATAACTTCAACCTTCTTCTCAGCCCCTGAGGGCTGCTTAGAGGTATCGGTTGAAGGAGTCTGGTTGGAGGCACACGCGGATATAAGAAGCAGCATGGCCCCAAGCAGTAATCCGGTCAAGATTGATTTTCCACCGAAATTAAACTGTCTCCACATGACTAGGAAACCACCGCCACCCCAAAAAGATGGCCGAGGCTCTTCATCTCAAGCTCCTCCAGTTTGGTCAAGGCACGTTCGTGATCCACGCTCAAGCGGCATAGTTCCAGTTCGCACTCCATTGGAACCTCGCAATGGATTTCCGCCAAAGACCGGGACAGATGCAGCATTTCCAGATCTGCCTCGATCTTGGTGCGGACCCCTTTGGTCAGTGACTCAAGATTCGCAAGAATTCCTTCCACGGTTTCATACTCCTGAATCAGCTTGACCGCCGTTTTCTCGCCAATCCCACGTACGCCAGGATAATTATCGCTCGTATCTCCCATCAGGCCTTTCACATCGATAACCTGTCTTGGGGAAAGTCCTTTTTCGGCATACAGCGTTTCCGGGGTATAGTGCATATAATTGCCGTGTCCCTTTTTCATGATAATGACGGAAGTGGAATCGTTCACGAGCTGAAGCAGATCGTGGTCCCCCGACAGGATCATGACATTCATGCTATCTCCGTACCGTCTGGCCAGCGTACCGATGCAATCATCGGCCTCATAGCCCACGACGCCTAGGTTCGGAATTCCCAGACATTCCGTCACATCACGAACCAACGAAAACTGCGGAACCAGATCATCCGGCGCTTCCGGACGATTGCCTTTATACGAGGCGAATTGCTCGGTACGAAATGTTTTCGAACCCATATCCCAGCAGCACGCCACATGGGTAGGCTGAAATTTATCGATAGCATCCCACATATACCGCAGGAAGCCGTAAATCGCGTTGGTCGGCACACCCGCTTTGGTTCGACGGATATAGCCGCTTGACGCGGTTGCATAGTAAGCACGAAATAATAAAGCCATCCCGTCTACAAGCATTAAGGATGGTTGTTGATTGGGTATCACAGTCATGATCGCTCCTAACTTTAACTTCTCTGGTATAACCTTAAATATACCTTGTCATTATACCATATCCCTATATAGACTTGGGCTTGTCACAAGGTATTTCTTTGAATTTCCTATCATTGGCTGTTCATAAGAAAAACGTCTATCGACGTACTTTCTCAGTAGACAGACCGCATATAGAGGAAGTTTTTCTTGCGAGATAAGGATGCTAAGCCTCGGATGTTTATACTTTCTTATCTCTTAAAACGAAAGAGCATCCCGGCGGCCAAAAGACCTTGGAATGCTCTACCTTCATCAGCAGGAAAATGTGTCTATGCCGGATCGTTGGCCATCAACAATCGGGGGCCAATCAGCTCTTTCAACCGGCCTCAATTGGGCCGTCATTGCCACCGACCAAAAATAGCCATTCTACTTCTGCCATGACTCCTGATATTGTTCCGCTTTGAAGCCGACGGTCACTTTACTTCCGTCCGTCACGATTGGACGCTTAATCAATCTTCCGTTGGACGATAACAGTTGAATTTTCTCCTCATCGGAAAGTCCAGGCAGCTTGTCTTTCAGGTTCATTTCCTTGTAGACCTCGCCACTCGTATTGAAAAATTTCTTAAGCTCCAGGCCGCTCTTATCGATAAGGTCGGCTAATTCTTCCTTCTCTGGCGGTTGTTCAAAAATATTTTGAAGTTCCAGCTCATGTCCTTCGTTCTGCAGCCATTTGACCGCGTTACGGCATGTCCCGCATTTCGGATATTGATATACTTTCAGTTTGCTCATTCGATACGTTCTCCTTCTCATGTTGTTTTGAAAATATTTAAGTCGCCTCTTGTGCAAGCATATTTCTCAGAGAGTTCATATCCTCAGGAAGCGGAGCTGTGAATACCATCGTGTTCCCCTCAATCGGGTGAATCAGCGTCAGGCTTGCTGCATGCAGCGCCTGCCTGCCCATATAGCGGTCCACCCTCATGATGGATGCGACTTCCGACTCTGCCGATCCCTCGTTCCCATAGGACGCAGCTTCCGTCCCATCTGATCGTAACTCCCGCTCACTGTATACCGGATGCCTATACATCTGATCTCCAATCAATGGACAACCGATGCTAAGCATATGCACCCGAATTTGATGGGTCCGGCCCGTTTCCAGCTTCAACTCAACCAAGGATGCGGAATGATAGGTTTCGCATACCTGATACCGTGTCAATGAAGGATATCCGTCCGGCGTTACGATGCGACGGTGGGGCTCTAACGGATCCCGATCAATCGGACCGTCAATATCGCCTGCCGTCAAAGCAGGCTTGCCATGAACAAATGCTACATACCTCTTGTCGACCGTGCCGGCAATCATTTGTTCGGAAACATGCTGGTGAATATACGGATTCTTGGCCACCACCAACACGCCGGAAGTTTCCTGATCCAGCCTGTGAACCGCTCTGAACCGGTAATTCCAGCCCTTCTCTTGCCAATAGTGAACAACGCCGTTCGCCAGTGTGTCCGTATAATGACCGTGCGTCGGATGCACAATGATCCCCGCCGGCTTGTTCAGAACAAGCAGATGCTCATCCTCGTACAGAATATGAAGTTTCATCGGCTGGGGCAGCATATCGTCTGAACGTTCCTGCTCCATCCGGATTTCGACCAGATCTCCCGCATTCACTTTTACGCTAATGTATACACGGGTCCCGTTCAGCATAATACCCTGCTCGGTCAACTTGAGGCGCGAGAGCAGCTTACGGGATACCCCCATTCGTTTTTGCAATATAGTCTTAAGCAGCATGCCGTCTTCGTGTGGCGACACGACATAGCTGATTGGCGGATAGTACAAACTCATGAATTACCGAAACACCTTTCCACTTCGCTCATATTCGACATCCGGAATCCCGGCGTGCACATTGGCTGCCCGAGCAGTCACAAAGAAATAGTCGGACAATCGGTTCAAATACCGGCGGACCTCCGGATTGATTTCCGTGGTTCGCTGCAGCGAAACGGTCAACCGCTCGGCGCGGCGGCATACGGTCCGACATACATGAAGCAACGAAGACAACGCGCTTCCGCCTGGCAAGATAAAACGTTCAAGCGGAGGGTTCTTCTCCTCGAATGCATCCAGCCATACCTCCAGATTATCCACTAGCTCGGCGCTTACCTTGAGTTTATCCTCTCGAGGTCTCGCATAAGCCAGATCCGAGCCGCAATCGAACAGTTCATGCTGGATTCGAACGAGCTGAAGATGCAGCTCCTCAAATTCGGCTTCCTTGGCCAAACATACGGCTTGGCCGACAAAGCTGTTCAATTCATCGATCGTGCCGTACGCTTCGATGCGCGGATCATCCTTGGGCACGCGACCGCCAATAATTGAAGTTTCCCCCGCATCTCCCGTTCGCGTATATACCTTCATCCCATCTTCCTCCATTTCAAAGTCCGGTCCTTATTGAACGAACATCATATTTCTTATTTTATTATGCTCAACTATAGCATAATTTCGGATAACGGTCCCCCTATGGCGGAATAAGTCCCAGGCGAAATCATGATTCCGGGGCCAGGTTCTATCGTCAAGGGGAAATCATTTAAACGCAAACAAGGCTGATCCTTGAGTCATTCCACTCAGGAGCAGCCTTGTATTATTCAACAAACCGTATTTTATAGTTTCTTTTTTGGATGAGCCTTCATATATTCGTTTATCTTCAAATCCAGCAAACTGCTGATCTCGATGACAATTTCGGACGTAAAGGACTGCTCTTCCAAAAAAATCTGTTCCATCTTCCGGCGAAGCATGTGAATTTCGTCTTCCAAGGTAATTTCCTGAGGAGTGGATTTGGCTGATTTAATTGACCATTTACCGTGATTATCGTCTTCAGCCGTATAGTCACCACGGTAGTTTGACAATTCATAATCACAAAACACTGGTGATCCCTCCTTGGAAAGTAAAATTCTGCCCCCAAAATAAAATTATAACATATATTTTCCCAATGGAAAGTGAATTTTTTGTTAATTCAAGGAAAAAGTTCAACGAATTCCTTGCCTACTTTATTTTTTCCACAAAATTGCCCATTCTCTCCAAGGCCTCATTCAGCTGGGCAATGGATGTAGCATAAGAGCAGCGGATGAATCCTTCCCCGCCCAGACCGAATGCGGTGCCTGGTACGGCAGCCACTTTCGCCTCAGTCAGCAAGCGCTGGGCAAATTCTTCTGAGCCGAGTCCCGTTCGCTTGATACTCGGAAATGCGTAAAACGCTCCCTGTGGTTCGTGGCAATCCAAACCGATCTCGCGCAGCCCTTGAACCACCAGTCTGCGCCGCTGGTTATAGGATTCAACCATTCGATCCTTCTCCCCCATGCCGTTGCGCAATGCTTCGAGCGCGGCGACTTGCCCCATTGCGGGTGCACACATGACCGTATATTGGTGTATTTTCAGCATGGCGCCGATCAGATCGGCATGAGCACACACATACCCCATACGCCAGCCGGTCATAGCAAACGCCTTCGAGAAGCCGCTCACCAGTATGGTGCGGTCCATCATGCCTGGCATCGAGGCAAAGCTGACATGTTTGCCTTCATATGTGAGCTCCGCATAGATTTCATCGGAGATCACAATCAAATCGTGTTTTTCCACCACTTCTGCAATGGGCAGCCAATCCTCATAGGTCATGATGGCTCCCGTCGGATTGCTTGGGTAGCACAGGATCAGAATCTTCGATTTGGGCGTGATTTGCGCTTCAAGCGCCTCGGCCGTCAGTTTGAAATGATGCTCTGCCGTCGTTTCAATACCAACGGGTACCCCGCCACCGATTGAAGCAATCGGCGAGTAAGAAATGTAACACGGTTCGGGAATCAGAATTTCATCTCCGGGAACAATCAAGGCACGCAGCGCCAGATCAATCGCTTCACTGCCGCCTACGGTTACAATCATTTCATTGGCAGGATTATAGGTCACGTGGAAACTGTCATTCAAATATTCCGCGATCGCCTCCCGCAGTTCCGGCATACCGGCATTGGACGTATATCCTGTAAACCCGCGCTCCAATGAATACACGCAAGCTTCGCGTACATGCCACGGAGTTACGAAATCAGGCTCACCGACACCAAGTGTGATAATATCCTTATTTCCACTGACGAGATCAAAAAATTTCCGGATTCCAGAGGGTTGAATGTCCCTGACCCTAGGCGCCAAATAAGAGCTCATCGATTTCCTGTTATTTTCTGCAAGCTGCTGTTCGTTCACAATCATAGCACACGCTTCCTTTACGGCGAGATCAGGAGACGATTGTCTTCTTGACGTTCTTCAAAAATAATCCCGTCTTGTTTATATTTTTTCAAAATAAAATTCGTTTTGGTCGATAATACAGAATCGATAGGTGACAGCTTCTCCGAAACAAAGTTGGCCACCTCACGCAAATTTCTGCCTTCCACTTCAACCAGCAAGTCGTAGGCGCCAGACATAAGATAGACCGACTTCACCTGCGGGAATAAATAAATCCGCTCCGCAATTCCTTCAAAGCCTCTTCCGCGCTCAGGTGTAATTTGAACCTCGATCAGCGCCGTAACCTTCTCGTCTTCCATCTTGCCCCAGTTGACAACGGTCGCATACTTAACAATGACGTGATCTCGTTCAAGCTCCGCAATGGAGGTCTTTATTTCTTCCTCATCTACACCGAGTAGAGTAGAGAGTAGAGCCGGCGATCTTCTCGCGTCTTCTTTCAGCAGGTCAAGCACCTTCAGTTTCAATTCGCTAAGCTCTTCCATATACGTATCCTCCAGCACTTATTCCGAATAACCATTCTTCATGCATGATATTTCGGAACAGAGATTAATACTTATATTACAATAACTTACACGGGATGTGCAAAAAAAAATACCGATGCATCCCTACAGCAACGGGCTGCGGGTGTCATCGGCTTATCGTTTGAGTTAACCATGGGATTATTGGGTTACATTATTAGATGTAGGCGCTACATTAGTGGTATGCGGCGCTACATTCGGATGATGCGCGAACGCGCCCATACCGGAAGTTTTTTGATTAATGGTTTCCCGCGTTTTTTGCTGGGACTGCTGCGCTTGCTTATACTGCTTGTCCACATCGTATTTCAATGCATGCCGAGGCGCGGTATACATGTTCTGCTGCTTCATCATATTAAAAAATTCCCCTTGCAGCTTCAGTGTATCCGCAGTCAGATCCGTAAACATTTGACGGACATCAGGACAAGAGGCTTCCGTCGTAGCTGTCGTATACTCTCGCACGGCCCGTTTCAGCTCTCCCAGAATAGGGCTAAGCATATCCTCTTCGGGCAGGTATGAAGATCCATTAGGCGTTATCATAAGTCGTTCCTCCTTAACAATTTTGCATCCTGGTCTATATCTCCTCTTATTGAGGCTGCGTCGGCGCGATATTGCTGTGAATCTGCAGTGAGTTAACCAATGTATCGAGATGCTGCTCATGGCGTCTTACGAATCCCAGCAGCGCCTGCTGGATTGCAGGATTTTGACTGGCTGCGGCTGTCGCGGCACAATGCTTGGCCAGCATGGTCTCGTTGGAAATGCAATCCGCAATATAGTCCAGTTCTTTTGAGGTTAGAGGCTGTAATTGCTGATTAGGTATCATCTTTGTGTTTGTTCCCCTTTCCAATTAGGTTGCACAGGGCTAGTATGCCACCTATATAAAAATCTATGTCGTGAGATGTCATTAAATACGAAAGGAACGTCCAAACTAATAACGATGTGACAATGAGGGGGTGAGGGACCATGTTACTGACCGGCGGAACAACGCCCTGGAAATATTTGAACACCGAACCAATAAAAGGATATCCCGGTCTATCAGAACAGCTCAGCTGTGATGTGCTAATTGTCGGCGGCGGTATTAGCGGTGCGCTGATGGCCTATGTGCTGACCAAGCAAGGCGTGGACACCGTCCTGCTGGAGAAAAAACGCGTATGCGAAGGCAGCACATCCGCCAATTCGGGGCTGTTGCAATTCTCTAGCGACTGCTCCCTATCTGATCTGATCCAACAATTTAACGAACAACGGGGCTCCTCCTTCTACATGATGTGCAGAAACGCTGTACGTCGGCTCACCGAAATCGCAAATCATCTGTCCAGGGATTCCGGCCTGATCCCGCGAAGCAGCCTCTACTATGCCAGTAACCCCCGAGATGTCGGCATGCTTCGCCATGAGTATGACCTGCTCAAACGCAAGGGCTTCGATGTGGAGTACTGGAACCGCGAACATGTGAAGGCTAACTTCCCGTTCTCAAAAGAGGCTGCCATCTATACTCGCGGCGATGCCGAAGTCGATCCCTACCGTTTCGGGCATAATCTTCTCCAAGATGCCTGCGAGCACGGGCTGCGAATTTACGAAAATAGCGAAGTGAAGGAAACTCGGTATACCGACAGCGATGTCACCGTCTTAACCGATCAAGGAAGCGTCCTCGCCAGGAACGTGATCTGGGCCACCGGGTATAGCACCCAAGAATGGAAGCCTGATTATCAAGCGGAGCTGCTCAACACCTATGCCATCCTGACGGAGCCTGTATCCGATCTGTCTTCATGGTATGAGCGAGCATTCATATGGGAAACAAATCGCCCTTATCTTTATTTCCGGACAACGCCGGATCAGCGAATCATAGCCGGAGGGCTGGATGAACCGCTTCCTCCTTCAGGCAAACCAGAGGAATACGCTGAACCGAGAGGCCGGAGATTGCTAAATGAAATCCAGAAACTGTTCCCCCATATGACGGATTTGAAAATCGCTTGCAGTTGGGCCGGCGTGTTTGCCACAACCCGAGACGGCATCCCGTTGATCGGCAGACACCCGCAGTATCCGCACAGCTACTTTATCGAGGTGTATGGCGGAAACGGGACCGTTTACAGCATGATCGCTGCGGATCTGCTGGCCGAGACGATTGCAGGACGTGAGCCCGAAGAGCTGAAGTGGTTCTCCCTGACACGGCCAATCGACCTGAAAATGACATAAAATAATTGAAGGTACCTCCTTATAGGCCATGGGGCCTTGGAGATACCTTCTTGCGTTGTAGGGGTTGCGCCGTAACGATGTCTTTTGTTTATCAACTCACCGTTCGTTAACTTGCATAACGCTTTGACGCGAGCGAATGCGATTAGGCTTTAGGTGTTTTAGGTGACTTGTCCTTTGGAAGGAAACAACTTTCGTATAAACAGCCACGATCCGATAGGGGAAGCCCCCAGAAACAGCAGCAGCAGCGTTACCGTTAACGTGTCCTGCCTAAATGACAGAACGAGAATAAATACAAGCAGACCCGTAATTCGGCCTACGGTTAGACTGAGTTCCCGCAGCACGACCAGTTCCACCCGCTTCTCCACATTTTCCTGATTCACTCCCATAAGATCAAAGCTGGCCGATATAGCCGGCATCATGTAAAGCGGAATAAACAGCGACGTCCCGATTCCCAGCACCAACAGCGTAGTATAGTTGACAGCAAACAGCAGCGGCATGATTACCAGCAGCATCAATATCGAACCTACCAGCATGCCGGTTTTACGAAATTTGGGCTTGAACCACTTCCCGCAGGCCCAGTAGCTGACCAGCGAAACCGCCGAAGTAATCAATGCGAACTGCCCCAGCTTCGATTCCTGGTCCGTCGCCACAAAAACAAGGAGTGTAATGAGAAAGGAAAACACACCTTCCCTGATTCCCTGAACGGCCAAGCCGAATACCGCGTATTTCCAGACCCCGCCCTCCTTGAGTCGGCTGACCCCCTCCAGCCAATGATAGTCGCTCTGGACCGGTCGTTTTCGCAGAAAAAAGCTCAGCACCACCGTCGCCGCGAAGATGACCATCGATACGGTAAAAATAAACCTGTAGCCCTGATCCCCATGCATCATCGTGATGATCCAACCCGCCATCCACGGACCGATAATCCCCGTTATGGAGCCCAGGAGTCCGATCCAGCCATTAAACCAGTCCCGATTCTCTGCACTCGAAATCTCGAAATAAACCACATTAAAGGCTAACCAGAATAATCCCAATGACACGCCGAACAGCAAGCCAAGAGGCCAAATATAATGGACGGCACCCCGCCCTGCCCACAGAACGCATAGATAAAACAGGGCAGACACCGCAATACCCAGGCGAAGCGCATTCATTTTGTTATGCTCCTTCACCCATTTGCCGGCGGCCCAGAACGTCAAGCCCAATGCGACCTGCTGAGCAATCGTGAACCAACCGAGCATCGTATAGTCCTGGCGGCTTTTCCATAAGTATACGTTGAGGAATGTACCCGACAATGCACTCGATAGTATAAACAACCCATGAACGGATAACAGAAGCATAGCCTGGGGGGCCTTTGTCAACTTCATATACAGTTCCTCCCTTGCCCTCACACTTGAAGTCCAAGGTATTTTACCCCTCTAACCCCCACTTCATGAACAAAAAAAAGGAAACCGCCGCAAGCAGTTCCCTTAAACTAGCCGTGGATCGGCATACAGCGCCTTTCCGCAAACCCTATTCCTTTTTATGGATAAAGCTTTTGATCATCCGAAGCCGGTCGTTCTCTGCCAGATTGTACTGGACATGGAAGCATCCAGGGCACACGTATACATTTAAATCATATGGCGGCTGAAGGATAGGGCCTTGAATAAAGGCTGTGTTAACCGGCTGGAAGCCTTCCCCGCTTACATGCTGCGTTCCGGCATGAAGCATATACTCTCTGCAATGCAAGCACTCGGGAACTTCCTCTTGCTGGTCCAGAATCCCCTCTACCGTCTCCTCAAATGCAAAGAGGTCATGATCCTCCCCGTACTTATCCACGGTTCGAAGCGAGGAGAGTGTTTCATGGTCGGATCCCCATATACGATGAAGATCACCCGCTTCCTCATCGGAAGCCTCATAAGCCTCTTCATATTCCTCCGGATCGTCCTGTACATCCTCGTCTTCCAATGCGATATTCAATGTGCGGTAGCCTTTAAGCTCGTTCGCACAGTGAGGACAAGTATCTTCGGGACCTATCTCTTCATCCCATACAATCTCACTTTGGCACCATGGGCAAACCGTCGGTTCCATCGATCATTCATCCCTTTCTTTATTCAAACGGCCATGAATGGCCCTATTAACTTTATTTTTATTGCGACATCAAGTATACAATACCCGCCACAAAAAAAATCAAGGCGGCCGCAAACAATATCCGCGGTAAATATTTCATCGTCCTTTTCCTCCCGAAGCCCTTAAATGATGCTCGCTCCAATAATGTAAGATAAAGATACGGTGATAATTAGTACGATTAAGCCAACTGCACGGTTATCCTTGCCAATTTCTTCATCGACCGAAAACACGGGCGTCAAGAACTCAAGCAACCAATAAGCTAATAAAAGCAGTATAAACCCGAAGAATGACCATTTAATCATGCCATAAATGGACGTATTGGCTGTTATGCTATACCGCATCACGTTACAGATGCCAAACACCTTGCCGCCGGTCGCCATAGCTGCAGCGACATTTCCTTTGCGTATTTCATCCCAGCAGTTGTACTTGGTAACCAATTCAAAGCAATACAAGTAAACAATAAGTGCAAGTATCGCAACCGAGAAATAGCCGACGAGCACCCCAAGTGGATGGGTCAGCAAATGATCAATCGCTTCCGTCATTCCCTTTTTTCCTCCCTGATATAAACGGGATGCGGCACCTTTCGCATCCCGTCGTTCTGAACCTTATGATGATATGTTATACGATTGAAGGAGAAAACGGTTCCTGATTTCTTACTTTCCTTATTTCAACTCGGCAATCGTAACGCCATTGCCGCCTTCGCCGTAATTGCCTAAACGATGACTCTTAACATGTTTGTGTTTGCGCAAATAATCCTGAATTCCGGTTCGCAGTATTCCGGTTCCCTTACCATGTATGATGTAGATCTGACCCAGGTTCCCCAGAAATGCCTCATCAATGAACCGATCCACCTCGATCAGCGCTTCTTCCAGATTCGCTCCTCTTAAATCCAGCTCATTCCGGATGTTGGTATCGCGAGTCCGCTTCAAGATGGTCGCATGCTGTTTCGGCGCTTGTTTGGCACTTGCTGCCGAATTCGACAAAAGCTCCAAATCATCCAGCGCGACCTTCATCTTCATGATGCCAAGCTGAACAACGGCTTCCTTGGACCCGGCCATTTCTACAACATGCCCTTTCTGATTCAGGCTGGATACCCGAACCTCATCTCCTGGCTCAATGCTGCGCTGCTCCTTCGCTGAACGTTGGGCAGCCGTCTTCTTACCCTGCTGCGGTTCGGCGTCATCCAGACGCTTTCTGGCAGCAATCAGCTTGTGCTCCTTAACGGAGGCCCCTTCCTCCTGGGCAATCTTGCGCAGATCCGCGATGATTTCCTCGGCCTCGCTCCGGGCCTTGTCCACGATCTGCCTTGCTTCCGTACGAGCTTTATCAACCAGCTTGTCCTTCTGCTCTTCCAGCTTCTGAAGCTCGTGCTGGTGACGAAGACGCAGATCCTCCATTTCCTTCCGAACCTGCTCCGCCTTCTCACGTTCTACTTCCGCGGTGTGACGGTTCTCCTCGAGCGATGCAATCATATGCTCTACCCGTTGATCTTCTTCCTTCACTTCGCCACGGGCAAATTCCAGAATGGATCCCGGCAATCCCAGACGTTCTGCAATAGCAAACGCATTACTACGTCCAGGTACGCCTACCAATAGGCGGTAGGTCGGGCTTAGGGTATTGATATCGAACTCCATGCTGGCGTTGATCACACCTTTGCGTTCGTATGCATAAGCCTTCAATTCGGAATAGTGCGTTGTCGCGATCATGCGGCAGCCCATGCGGTGGATATGCTCCAGGATGGAAATCGCCAGAGCGGAACCCTCCGCAGGGTCCGTCCCTGCTCCCACCTCATCAAGCAGCACCAGACTCTTCGGCGTCATCTGGCTTAATATGCGGATGATGTTAGTCATATGGCTGGAGAAGGTACTGAGGCTCTGCTCAATGCTTTGCTCATCGCCAATATCCGCGTAGATCGCATCAAACACGCACATCTGGCTGCCTTCTTCGGCAGGAATAAAGAGGCCGGACATCGCCATCAGATTTAATAATCCGATCGTTTTGAGCGTAACCGTCTTACCGCCGGTATTCGGTCCCGTGACAATGATGGATGTATAGGAATTACCTAATTCCACATCAAGCGGCACAACCTGATCCGCCGGAATCAGCGGATGTCGGCCTTTGCGCAGCTTAATATAACCTCTGTCATTCATTCTTGGTAGTGAAGCCTTCATTACATGGGCTAAACGAGCCTTGGCAAAAATAAAGTCGAGCTGGCCGATCAGATCCAAGTCAATGGATAGCAGCTCAGCCTGTTCGCCGACCTGGGCGGTCAGCTTCTGCAGAATCACTTCGATCTCCCGCTCTTCCCGCATTCGCGTCTCGCGCAGCTTGTTGTTCATGGCTACGATGGATTCCGGCTCAATAAACAACGTCGCGCCTGACCCGGACTGATCGTGCACGATACCGCCAAAATGCGAGCGATATTCCGCTTTTACGGGAATGACAAAACGGTCGCCGCGAATCGTAATTAACTGGTCCTGCAGCATCTTCGCCACGGATTGCGATCGAATCATGGACTCCAGTTTCTCGCGAATGCGAACTTCTCCGCCCCGCAGTTCCCGCCGGATCTGGGAAAGCTCCGCGCTTGCGGAGTCCAGCACCTCAGCAGCATCGTCAATACAGAGCCGAATGGCATCTTCCAGCGGCTTCTGCTCCGAAATAAGATCACTCAGATTATAGAGGATCTCAATCTTCTCGTCCTCGTGGATCGCTGCAATAAACCGCTTGATTCGGCGTGATCCATGAATCGTATTCGACGCAGCCAGCAATTCATGGGGATTAAGCGTCCCCCCGATTCTGGCTCGCTTCAATGCGTCGTTAATATCGGTAATCCCGCGGAAAGACGGATTGCCCTTGAGCCTGTCCACGGTGTAGGCCTGATCAGTAGCCGCAAGCAGATCCTTTACCGCCTCCAGGTCGGTTTCAGGCATTAACGTTTCAGCTCTCGCACTTCCCATGGAGGTTTGAGTGTATTGTGTTAATGTATTTAAAATTTTTCGGTATTCTAAAGTTTGCAAAATCTTGTCATTCAAGAAGTTCACAACTCCTCTCAATCAATGCATATATTATATCGAAACTAATACGAATTCGCCAAGGAATCCAAAAACCTTCCACACATAACCGACGGCCCTATTGAACAAAATAAATTCTGCGTAACATTCCAGTCTTATTCTAAGGAGGCAGGTACCATGCAATTTCTCGGGCATGTTGTTCGATTTATCGTTGCCGCGCTCGTTCTTATGGTTGTCGGATGGATTGTCCCCCAATTCACCGTCGGCGGATTCGGAAGCGCCCTGTTGCTTGCACTCGTTATCGCCCTGATTGGTTGGGCTATCGAGGGCATCTTCGGCAAAAAAGTCACGCCGTTTGGACGTGGCATCGTGGGCTTCCTGGTGAGCGCACTCGTGATTTACCTTGCCCAGTTCATCGTTGGAGGCGTTAGCGTCTCCGTACTGGGCGCCTTGCTTGCTGCACTGGTCATCGGGATCATCGATCTGTTCATTCCGGTTTCCACCCCTTTTGAAGCAGGCAAATCCCGCAAAGAATAAGATAGAAGAACGCCCGCTTCTGTTAGAGGATTCCTCTGAAGCCCTCTTTCTGAACGAACCGAACGGCAGCAGTATCCCCACACTAACCCCCTGTTAATCTGAACAGGGGGTTTTCCATCTTCTCCTATATTATAAAGTAAATCTATATCATCGTTTGAAACCGTTCACGTTCACCAATTTTTCATAACACGTATGTGCACCCACTCTTTTTCTGCGCTATCATAAAGATTGGAAATTATATTTCACAATTATTTCATAGTCAGGAGAGATTTCAGTGAAAAAAGGCATTGCTTTACTTGTTTCATGTATGCTCCTATTTGTATTGGCTGCCTGCGGTGGAGACCAGAAAGAGTCCCAGGGAGATTCAGCGATCTCGGATACTGGTGTAGCACCGGAAGCTGAACTCGTGATTAAGGGCACCAATTTCCAATTCGACCAAGAGGAATATCGTCTCAAGAAAGGTGTGCCCGTCAAGATTACTTTCGAGAACGAAGACGGCAACCACGGCGTTATGATTCCTGCGCTCGGACTGCAGCTCGACCGTAAAAATAACTCAACTGTCGTTACGCCGGATGAGACGGGAGAATTCGAAGTTTCGTGTTCCATTATGTGCGGAGCGGGTCACAGCAAAATGATATCCAAACTTATCGTCGAAGAATAGTAGATCTTTCTCACGAAAATAAACCTCCGGATCGCCAGAGTATCCTCTGTCTTAATCCGGAGGTTTTTTCAGGTTCACATCTTCGCCATGGCCTAACGCTGATCCTGCTCAATCAACTCGATCCACTCATTATATTCAACTTGGAGCTTCGCATACTCTTCCTTCAGCTTACGGTGTTCTTCTTCAAGCTGCGCAGATTGCTCCGCCTTCAATTCCTGTTCTGCCTGAAGCAGACGATATTGGTGCATGACCAGCTCATACTGTTCACCTAAATCGGAATACTGCTGTGCCGCTTCACTCTTCTCGTCTTCCAGACGTTCATAGGCTTGGCGTGCGGATGCAATTTCCTGCTGCCAGGACTGGAGCTCTTCTTCGAGAGCAAGCTTGGTTCGTTTCCACTCATCGCGCTCTGCGGCCAGCTTCTCGCTATCCTCGGCAAGCTGTTGCCGTTCCGCCATCCCTTGCTGGTATTGCTCCTGCCACTGAACGGCGCGTTCCTCTGAATCTCTCAGCTGCTCGGCGAGTTCACGTGCGCGCTCTTCACTGGCAGCCGCCTTCTTGCGAAGCTCATCCAGCTGATTCGACACCGTATCGTATTCTTCTTCCAGCATAGCGTACAGTTTGCTGGTCTCTTCCTCTTTGACTCCCGCTTCCTTCGTGAGCTTCTCCAGCTCTTCATGGCGAAGCTGCAGTTCCTTCAATTCCTCTTGGGCACTTCTACGCTCAGACATAGTCCGGTCAGCTTCGTCCTTCATGACCTGGATCTCATCCTGAAGTCCCTTCATTCCTTCTTCCAGGCTCTCATTCGCTTCCATAAGCTCGACAATTCTCATCTCCAGCTCACCGGTTTCCTCTTTGCGCTGATCAGCCAGCGTGCGCCAGGATTGAAGCTCGCTGCTTAGACGCTGCAGCTCTTCCTGCTGCTTGCGGGAGGTCTGATTCGCATCCACCACAAGTTTCTGCAGACGACGGCGCTCTTCCTCCGACTTGGCGGATTCCTGCTTCAGGCCCTCGAGCTCCTTCGTCAGCCCTTCCACCTTCGTACGGAAGGAACGCAATTCCTGCGAAGAGGCCTCGGCTTGCTGTCTGGACGACTGGAGCGCTTCCTTCAGCTTGTCCGATTCTGCTTTTACAGCACCCAGTTCCTTCTCCGCGGACGACAAGCGTGATTGGAGCTGCCCGCCGCGCGTTCGCTGCTCGGCAAGCTGCTTCTCCAGCTCCTGGACGGTACTTGTATGCTTTTGCTCCATATCCTGCACGGTCTTCGTATTCTTCTGTTCCAGATCCTGCACCGTCTTCGTATACTTCTGCTCCATATCGTGCACGATCTTCGAGTGCTGCTGCTCCTTCAGGAGTGCCTCTTGTTTATAGGTGTTCTCCTGTTTCTTCAATTGCTCAGCCAGCTTCTCCTCGGCCTGCTTCGCAGAGGTCCGTTGACTCTGTTCCAGCTTCTCGATAACCTGCTTATGAGTGAGCGTCAGCTGCGAAATCTGCCCTTCATAGCGGCGCTTCATATCTTCAATAGACTGCTTATGACCGTTCTCCAGCTTCTCGCGCTGCTCCTTAAGACGGGCCTCAAGCTGCTGCTTCTCCTTCAGCAGTTCCGCCACGCGGTCCGATTCCTTCTGAAGCAATTCCTTCGTACGCTCTGACTCCGCGGTTAGATTCTCCTTGGACTTCCTGTATTCCTCAGCCAGCGTAGTCTGCTCCGCCAGCTTGCGCTCCAACTGCTCCTGCTGCTGACGATGTCTCTCCTGCTGCTCGATTTGAAGTCCTTGCACCTTGGCAAGCTCCGTACGCAGTTCATTTCGCTCGGCCGTCATCTGCTTGGCCTCATTCTGGAACTCCAGCTTCTGCAAAGCTTCTTCAGCCATATGTACTGCAGCTAGGACGGCAATGCGCGGGGTATCCAATCGAGAGTGCGCCTTGGATATGGTACGCATGCGATCATCTACATAATTCGCTACCTGTCTGGTATAATCACTGCTACTGCCAACGAGTTTATAGGAAGTTCCGTAGATGTCTACGGTAACGCTTTTACGGTCCGATGTAGTCAAAATTGTGCCCTCCTTCTATTATGTGTAGATTCTATGATGTCTGAAATGGTCTATTCTCTACATTCATTATATATGAGATAACATCTGTAGACGAACCTTAAGAAAACAGACCGAAGTTTGGTATATGATAACACAGTTTTGTGCTTATAATTATGTACCCTGCGGGCGTCCTGATGCAAATCCCAGTTCAATTTAGAGCAAAAAAGCCCGCATCGAATCCCTGATGTAATGGATTCGATGCGGGCGTTCACAATTCCTGCTATTTTCTTAATTCTGCGCCAAAAGTTTGCTGAAGGGCAGCAACCGCTTTTTCCGTGACGCTAGCAACCTCTTCATCGGTCAGCGTCCGTTCCTGATGACGGTACGTCATGGAGATGGCAACACTCTTCTTACCCTCTCCAAGCTTGCTGCCTGTGAAGACGTCAAATACCTGAATCTGCTGCAGAAGCTCACCTGCATTCTCCTTGATCACTTGAATCAGGGAGCCGGCTTCAACCTCCTCATTCACCACGATGGCAAGATCGCGTTCCATACCCGGGAATCTAGGCAAATCGCGGTAAACGACGCGGGCGTTAGTCAGATTATACAGCGGCTTAAGGAGAATCTCGGCGGCATAGGTATCTTCCAAATCCAGTTCCTGCTGCGTCTTTGGATGAATTTGTCCAAGTACACCTAGCAGCTGCTTGTTCTCGCCTTGACCCGCATATACGGAAGCAGAACGTCCCGGGTGGAAGCCCACCGGTCCGTTGGCCTCGTAAGTGATCTCTTCTGCGCGAATTCCAAGGTAGTCGAGCACCGTTTCAAGCGCCCCTTTCAAATCGAAGAAATCCACTTTGGCCGGCTGGACATTCCATTGCTTGCTGCCTTTGCGTCCCGTCAGCAGCAACCCGAGAACCGGGCGTTCCAGCGGCTGCTTCGTCAACGTCTTCTCATGCGTATGGAACAGGTTCCCTATTTCAAACAGGGCCAAGTCCGGCTGCTTGCGGTTATGGTTGTACACCGCGATATCCAGCAGCTGCGGAAGCAGGCTGGTGCGAAGGACGCTGCGGTCCTCGCTCATTGGCATGGCCAGCTTAACCGCCGTACCATCTGACGACAGGGAGGTGAACATTTCCGCTTGCTGCGGATGGATGAAGGAATAACCCAGAACCTCCTGGAATCCGCTATGCGTCAGTAAACGGCGAAGCGAGCGGCGGATGGCCTGTGCTGCGGTCAATGAACCCGCTGTCGTCGGACCTTCAATCGCCGTTGTTGGGATATTGTCGTATCCATACAGACGGGCCACCTCTTCAATGAGGTCTACGTCAAGCACGATATCGCCGCGGCGGGACGGCACCTGAACATCTACCATTCCTTGGCCCGCATCTCCGCATGGGAAATGCAATCGGGCGAAGATCGTTTTCACTTCAAGCAGAGACAACTCCGTACCCAGATAACGATTGAGCTTCTCCAACGACAACGTAATCACGGTAGGCTCAGTGTCCGCACTACCTGCTTCGACGATTCCCTGATGGACAGCGCCACCGGCATATTTCGCCATCAGTGCCGCTGCACGGTTCAGTGCGGGAATAACTGCGGCGGGATCCACTTCCTTCTCGAAGCGGGAGCTTGCCTCCGAACGCAGTCCCAGCTGACGGGATGTTTTGCGAACGGTACCGCCATCGAACTTAGCCGACTCTAGGAAAATATTCACCGTGCTGTCCGTTACTTCGGAGTCCAGGCCGCCCATAACGCCAGCCAAGGCTACCGGCTTGCCCCCTGCTGTAATCACCAGCATATGCGGCTCCAGGCGACGCTCCGCGCCGTCCAGCGTTACCATCGTTTCTCCAGCTTCAGCCATACGCACATGGACCGTGCCATCCTTCAGCTGATCTGCATCAAAAGCATGCAGCGGCTGGCCATATTCCAGCATCACATAGTTCGTAATGTCCACGATATTACTGATCGGGCGCACGCCCGCTGCCATCAACCGGTTCTGCATCCACAGCGGAGAAGGACCGATCTTGACTCCGGTAATATAACGTGCCGCGTAATGGCTGCACTGCTCGTCAGCCCCGATCGTAACCGAGATATGATCAGCTGCTGCATCTTGAACCTCCAGAATTTCCTTCTCCGGGTTCGGAAGACTCAGCTCACGCCCCAGAATGGCGCTCACTTCGTAAGCTGCTCCCAGCATGCTGAGACAGTCAGAGCGGTTCGGCGTCAGATCCAGCTCCAAAATTTCATCGTTAAGACCCAGCACATCTTCAATTGGCTTGCCGATTTCCGTATCAGCCGGAAGGACCAGAATCCCTTCCTGGAGCTCTTTAGGCAGCAGTTTGTCATTCATGCCCAGTTCCTTCGCCGAGCAGATCATGCCTTGGGAGAGCACGCCGCGCAGCTTGGCCTTCTTGATATCCATACCGCCAGGCAGCTTCGCGCCTACAAGCGCCACCGGCACCTTCTGGCCCGCATCCACATTTTTTGCTCCGCACACGATCTGGAGATCTTCCTCCTGACCCGCATCCACGATACATACATTCAGCTTGTCTGCATCAGGGTGCTTCTCCTTACTCTTAACGTAGCCTACGACCACTTTGTTAATGCCTTGATTCCGTTTCTCAATCACATCGATTTCAATACCAGCCGAAGTAATGCGGCTTGCCAAATCCTCTGAGGTTACGCCTTCGAGCGAAATATAATCGGACAACCAATCGGTTGAAACTCTCATTGTCTATTCACTTCCCTTTATCGTTAAAATTAGATCCGCGTGAACTGGTTCAAGAATGCTGTATCGTTGTTGAAGAAGTGACGGATGTCATCCACGCCGTATTTCAGCATCGCAATCCGCTCAACCCCCATACCGAAAGCAAAACCGCTGTACTTCTCAGGGTCATAACCGCCCATTTCAAGCACCTTCGGATGAACCATGCCGCAGCCTAAAATCTCAAGCCAGCCTGTTTGCTTGCATACACGGCAGCCACTGCCGCCGCATCTTACACAGGATACGTCCACTTCCGCGCTCGGCTCCGTGAACGGGAAGAAGCTTGGACGCAGACGGATCTGCGTGTTATCGCCGAACATCTCCTGCACGAATTGCAGCAGCGTCCCTTTCAGATCACTCATGCGAATGTTCTCGCCGATGACCAAGCCCTCGATTTGATGGAACTGGAACGAATGCGTCGCGTCATCGTCATCCCGGCGGAATACACGGCCCGGGCAGATGATTTTGACAGGAGCTTTTCCGTTCATCGACAGCATCGTCCGGGCTTGCACCGGGGATGTCTGAGTACGCATCAGCAGATCTTCCGTCAAATAGAAGGAATCCTGCATGTCGCGTGCCGGGTGATTCTTCGGCAGATTCAGCGCTTCGAAGTTGAAGTAGTCCGTTTCCACCTCAGGGCCTTCCGCTACCTGATAACCCATCCCGATGAAAATATCCTCGATATCCTGGATCACCTTGCTCAAAGGATGAACCGCGCCTTGGCTGAGCTTGCGTCCCGGAAGGGTTACGTCCACCTTCTCTGCACGCAGGCGCTCTTCGGTTTCCTGCTGCAGAAACGCTTCCTGCTTGCCGGAGATGACTTCCTCAATCGCGCCCCGAACGTCATTGGCCACCTGGCCGATAACGGGACGCTCTTCTGCGCTCAGCGCTCCCATTCCGCGCAGGATTTCCGTCAAAGCACCTTTTTTGCCAAGGTATTTCACCCGCAAATCATTCAGCTGCTGCGGATCGGTAACATCCTGCAATTGCGCCAATGCTTCCTGCTTCAATGCTTCTAATTTTTCCTTCATGGCTATTCGCACACCCCTTTGTAAACTCCATCATAGTACTGAAAACAAAAAAGACTGAAAACAAAAAAGGCCTCTCCTCCCGAAAAGGGACGAAGAGACCGTGGTACCACCCTTGTTAACATGCATCATACCCAAACCAAGGCGGTAAAAGCCTTAGGCCCCGAGTATGCCTCATCATGCTCACTTAACCGACGTAACGAATCGGACCCGTTATCCCCTACTGACCGGCTGCGTGCCGTGTTCAAGGAACTGCTCCGGAGCGAACTTCACTAGCCTGTTTCTATAGGGACACTCTCAATCCACGGCATCCCTTCCCTGTAAAGAGGCACTAGCTACTTTTCTCCATCCACGCATTTATTACATATGCAAATATATAGGGTTTATTATATGCAACCTTTCGGGATATGGCAAGTTTCATTTCCCCATTTTAACCCCATCTGACTGATTTTAATCGTGATCCCTGATCTTATTCCGACTGAAGCCTGGTCAGCTCAGCCCGGAGCTCCCTAATCTCGGCAAGCCAGCTCGCCTCGTCCCCGGCTTCAAAATCTTCGGCTGATAAGCCCAGTAATTCCTGAATCCGATATTCGAGCTCCATTCGCCGATTGTCCTTCTCCGTATTCCCCCTGATCACACCGGTTCGCGAGGCCTGTTCTTCCTCCTCGTCCACACTTCCCTCAAACCAAACCGGAGCTTCCCCAGACTTCAGCGTGAGCAGCCGGTTCGCGATTTTGCGCACCAGATACCGGTCGTGGGATACGAGCGCTATCGCACCCGGAAAGCTTACAAGCACTTGTTCAATCACCTCGCGGGTATCCACATCCAGGTAATTCGAAGGTTCATCCAACACGAGCAGATGCGCCCCGCTGAAATACAGCTTGAGAAAAGCCGTTCTGCACTTCTCCCCCATGCTCAGCTGTCCCATCTTCTTAAACACATCGTCCCGCCTGAAGAGGAACGAGCCCAGCAAGGTACGCGCACGGCTCTCCGTCATTCCCGGAATGACGAGCAGGCTGTCCAGCAGCGTGGTTTCGGGTTCCAGCCCCTCAAGTTCCTGTGAGAAATAACCAATCTTAACGGAAGGATTTCGGGTAATCCAGCCCTCCTGCGGTTCGATTTCGCCCAGCAGCAGCTTGAGCAATGTCGTTTTCCCACTCCCGTTAGGGCCTCTTACAGCCAACCGGTCGCCGCGGTTCAGATAGAAGGTGAGCTTATTAAAAAGCGGTTGATCTTCGTAACCAAAACAGATATCCTTCACTTGGACAAGGGTACGGCCGCCGAAAGCTTCCCCTTCCAGCTCCATGTTCAGCTTAGGACCGTTTCGCGGTTTATCCACCCGCTCTGCTTCCAGCCGTTCCAGCGCTTTTTCCTTGGCATGATATCTTGAGATGTTCTTCTTGGCCTTGGCTTTGTAAAAGCTGGCGGTGATCTTGACGTCATTTACGTCCCCGGCCGCGTTATGCGCTTTATGGAACCACTCCTCGTATCTTCGGATCGATTCCTCCAGCGCTTTGCGGGCCAGCTCCTGCTTCCGGTAAAGCGTCTCCTGTTCGCGCAGCTCCCGCTCTTTTTCGCGGCGGTAATTCGTATATCCTCCCCGGTAACGCCGGAGTTCCTCCGAGGTCAGCTCGCATACAGAGGTTGCTACCCGGTCGATGAATTCCCTGTCATGGGAAACAAACAACACAGTGCCTTTATAGGACGACACCAGCCACTGCTCCAGCCAGACCAAGCTGTCACTGTCCAGATGGTTTGTGGGCTCGTCGAGCAGTAAAAATCTCGGTGCCGATACAAGGAGCCCTGACAGCATGACCTTCGTCTTCTGGCCTCCGCTCAGCTCGCGGTAGGACACAGGCCACACCTCCGGCCCGATGCCCAGCATCGTCATTGCTTTCTCCACCTCGGTCTCCCACTGGAAACCGTTCTGGGACTCATAACGCTCCAGCAGATTGCCATATTGCTCAAGCAATGGTTCCATTTCTGCAAGGCTGCCGCCATTCATCTGCTGCTCGACGCCGGCAAGCTGAAGCTTCAGCTGCCATAATGAAGGATGACTGCGGCTGCGCACCGTATCGATGGCACTCCTATCGATTTCGTCCGGCTCATCCCGCTGCCTGAGCCAGCCCCAGCGCTCTCGCGGGAGAATCGTCTCCACAACGCCCGAGGTCGGTTCGAGCTCGCCGGCCAGGATCGAGAGAAGCGTGGTTTTGCCGGTACCGTTGCGCCCGTACAGCGCAATCCGTTCTCCTTCCGCCACCTCCAGCTGAATACCTTCAAACAGCGGCCTTCCTTGGAGCTCCATACTTATATCTTTCGCTTTTAGAATCATGGTCATATCGCTTCATCCTCTCTCTTTGAAAAAACTAAAAAACCGCAAGCGATGGCCTGCGGCGGATGTTATAAAGAGAGGTATGGGTCTGGTCTGATTTAACGGGACGAATTCGCACGACCGACACTAACTTCGGCTGTTCATTCCAGTCCAGCCTTGACTGCTATTGAAATGAAGCTCAATAACCTCGCCGTTAGCGGAAGCTGCAAATCCGTTCCATGGATGTGATTGTATTGCATTAGAGTACCATTTCAACATAACAAAAAGAGGCACCCCAGTCACATTGTTCAGACACACCAAATCTCTCCTCTACCGCCGTAGAGAAACGCCTGCAAAACCACATGCAGTTGTTTAGAGAAAAGGGTGTCTTACTTCATTGGACTAGGTTACCTCGCATTCTTGGAATGAAATTATGGCCATTATAACAGATATTCCGCGCTTGTAAAAGGGGTGATTAGAGGAATATTTGAATTCCTATGATTGACACATCTAGTATACAAAATGGCCCCCTATGCTGCCCCATGTTTATTCCGGTCCCATTCGCATTTCGCAATAAAAGGCAAACAAAAAACCCTTGTCACCAAGGGTTTCCGTTCTAACTATAAGCGGGTGATGGGAATCGAACCCACGCTACCAGCTTGGAAGGCTGGAGTTCTACCATTGAACTACACCCGCACATATACCTACAAAAGTGACGCTATGCTTCGGAGCATATTCCGATTACTTTTGCGAGGCCCTAATTCATAAGCGAATCGGGACGACACGATTTGAACATGCGACCCCCTGGTCCCAAACCAGGTGCTCTACCAAGCTGAGCTACGTCCCGATAATGAAGATGGCGTCTTTTGAAGACAAAAATAAATATACCATGTCGAACACATAATTTCAACATGTATTTTATGGAAAATAGATCGCCCGTATATTAAAGCAAACAGCATCCTTCCTGGGAGGGAAAGATGCTGCATTACCTTGACCTGATATGAAGCAGGGCTGTAAAAGCACCTTGCCTATTTTTTGTCGAAGGTCACTTCCGGTGTCGTCAATTTATCATAAAAATCCACAATTTTGTCTTTATCCTCCGAAGCACGGAGTGCCATGGCGGAGCGTGGATGTTCGTCCAGGGTGCCTGTAATCATGTAAGGCATGATATAACCCCACTCTTCTTTTTCGCGAAGAGGGATCATGTAGCGCTCGATAATATCCAGTACCGGACGCAACTCATACTTCGTGCCTTTCAGATGGGTAACCAGAAGCTCGGTCGGGCAGTTGCCGGCCGCACGTCCCATCCCGTACACGGATGCATCCAGAAGCTCAACGCCAAGATCTGCAGCGACCAGCGTGTTGGAGAACGCCAGCTGCATGTTGTTATGGGTATGAACGCCCAGACGTTTGTTCGGCAGATGCGTCTTGAACTTATTTACAAGGTATTCCATATCTTTATGATCAAGGCTTCCGTAAGAATCGACGATGTAGACCACATCCACGACACTCTCCTTGATCAGCTCAAAAGCTTCCAGCAGCTCGTTCTCCATCACGTTGGAGAGAGCCATAATGTTCAGCGTAGTCTCATAACCACGATCGTGGAAGGTCTGTACCAGCGCAAGCGCCTTATCCACGTCTTTGATGTAACAAGCGACACGGATTAGATCCAGCAAGCTTTCCTCGCGCGGCAAAATATCGTCTTCATCCACACGGCCGATATCTACAAGGGCGGACAGTTTGGTCTTGCCTTTATGAGGAATCACTTCTCTGAGGAAGTCATCATCCAGAAAACGCCAAGGGCCCGCCTGATCAGCGCCTTTCAGCAGTTTAGGCGAATTTTTATAACCGATTTCCATATAGTCCACGCCAGCCTCATTCAGGCCCGCATATAAATTTTGTACGAATTCCACACTAAAATCCCAATTATTGACCAGTCCGCCATCGCGAATGGTACAGTCTACAATCTTTGTCTGACTACTCTTAATCATTCTAAGCTAAACTCCTCTCGGCAATTTTTCTCTTCATCATACTTGAATGCCGGTTGAAAAGTAAAGCAAAAACGTCCGAAGGACGGACGTTTTTCAAAGGGATATGGGACTGCCGCTGACTCTTCATTTCATAACAAGCGCTTCAATCCATGACGACCTGGACCTGCTTAAGAATCCAGTCGGTGATGGTACGAACGAGCACGCCGGTTGCCCCTTTGGGATCCACGCCTCGCTCCTTGGACAAGTAAGCCGTACCTGCTATGTCAAAATGCACCCAAGGCAGCCCATCAGCAAATGTCCCCACAAAAAGACCGCCCGTTATCGTCCCGCCTTCTCGGCCCGTCTGATTTCGTAAATCCGCCACCTCACTCTTCAATTTATCCCAGAACTCCGGATAGGATGGAAGCGGCCATATTTTTTCGCCGGCCCTCCGAGAGGAGGCAATAAACTCTTGCAAAAAGGTCTCATCATTAGTTACGGCCCCAGTGGCTATATCCCCAAGAGCCGAAACGACAGCACCTGTCAATGTGGCCACATCAATCAAACGCGAAGCCCCGAGCTGCTTGGCATAAGTTACTCCGTCCGCAAGCACAATACGTCCCTCAGCATCCGTATTCAATACTTCGATGGTGCGACCGCTCAGCGTCGTGACGATATCGCCGGGTTTAAAGGCACTACCGCTCATTACATTCTCCGCTGACGGAATCACCATCACTACATTTACTTTGGGACGAATCCGTCCGAGGGCTTCCATAACGCCCAGTACGGTAGCCGCCCCGCCCATGTCGCTGATCATATTCTCCATCCCGGATGCCCTCTTCAGCGATACACCACCGGTATCAAACGTAACCCCCTTACCAACAAGACCGATCACATCCTCCCACGTCTCCCGTCCCTGATAACGGAGCGCAATCATGCGCGGTGGATGTATGCTGCCTTTACCTACGGCCAGAAGGCCGCCCATGCCCTTCTCGACAAGTCCTTCCTCGTCCAGTACCTGTGCTTCAAAACCGTTCCGTTTCGCAACCTGAAGCGCCTTCTGGGCCAAGTCTTCCGGCAACAGCATATTGCCGGGCAGGTTCGTTAAATCCCGTGCCAGACAGGTCGCTTCTCCAATCGCTGCGCCTAATGACATCCCCTTCGTCCACCCAGCTTCAAATTCCGCATCCATATCTTCTTCTATATAATAGAGGATTTCTTCTAAATTCGTTCGTTCGGCAGCATCACGCTTATAATGAGGTTTCCGATAGCTTCCGAGGATAAAACCTTCAGTTAAAGCCTGAGCAGCATCTTGGGGAGTCTGTTCGGCAGTGAAGTTGACCATCGTATTCGGAATTTGAATGGCAGCACTGCGTACCCCCGATGTCACGGCGGCTTTCACCGCCTGTGCTGCAAGCAGCCGCAGCTGCTCGGATGTCAAGATTCCTTCGGGGCGGCCCAGCCATATTAACAGGCGTGATTCGCCTTCGATGCTCTCCGGCCATACGAATGACCGATTGGGAGTTCCGTCAAATAACCGACTCTCGGCCAACGGTTTGAGCAGTGGATCCCAGGATTCGGAAACACCGCCTTCCGCCGCTTGTTTTTTCGTTACGGGAATGATGATGGCATCGGTATGCACCTGCCCGGATGATAAGCTGCCTTGTAATGTCCACTTCATGCGTTCTTCTCCTCCTAAAAAAGAAAAAGCCATTCCATCGGAACAGCTGCTCTCGTATTTATTTCAGGCATGGATCGTACATTCTTATACTTCCGAAACGTCCAACTTGGGAAATGTGATCACAAACTCCGTCCCGCTACCAACCTGACTATCCACGGCAATCGAGCCACCATGATTTCTAATAATACTGTAACTCACGGATAATCCCAGCCCCGTTCCGCTCTCTTTCGTTGTGAAGAATGGATTGAACAGATGGTTCAATGTATTCTGATCCATGCCGCCGCCGTTATCCGAAATGCAGATGTTGATATGTTTCCCCGTATCGCGGGCGGAAATATCAATCACTCCGGTGATATTCTCATCATGATGCTCATTAATCGCATCCAGGGCATTTTTAATAATATTCAGAATCACCTGTTTGATCTGCTTCACATCCACGGAAATAAACGCAGGTGGGGTCTTATCAGTATGCAGAATAATCTGGCATCCCTTCATTAAGGCTTCACTTTCAGTTAGTAGAACGACTTCCTTCAATAAAGAGGATACGGACACAATCTTGGTTTCTGGAGCAGAGGGTTTGGAGGAATTTAGAAACTCATATATAATATCATTCGCACGATCGATCTCCGTAAGGATAATTCTGGCATATTCGTCCTTACCTAAGCTTACGAGATGTGGACGAAGCAGTTGGATGAAGCCACGGATGGAGGTCAGCGGGTTCCGTATCTCATGGGCAATGGATGCCGAGATCTTTCCCAGCATGGCCAGCTTATCGTTCTGATAAGCGGTTTGCTCAATTCGTTTGAAGTCGGATACATCCTTCACGCTGATCAGAAAATCGCCTTCCATCTGGTCCCCATAAGTCATGGTGATCAACCACGATCTGCCATATTCATCAACCAGTTCATGAAATCTCTTGCGATGGAATACCGTTTCCCGGAAAATGCGAAGTATTTTTCTCTTCTTGAATCTGGAGAGCTGGGGATGACGCAATAGTTGGGTCAGCGTACAGCCAGTCAGCGATTTACGGGATACACCTAATAATTTTGCCATCTGTACATTAACAAATGCCAACACACCGTCACTATCAAAGAGGATGATCCCGCTGTCGAGATTCTCCAGTATGTTCTCATACTTGTTCCTAATAAGCTGGCTGGAATGAAAAGAACGAATAGCCTGCAGCTCAGATTCACGGATTTGACTCAACAAGATGGCTCCCCCTTTTCTTGAAAAGTTGAACTCACCAAACCGACAAAAAACCTTGCAATAATCAGCTTGTCCGCCTTTGAATCAGAAGCAGCCCGAATCTGCTTCCTTCCATGATAGTCATCGAGACAAAGAAACGTCAATCAGAAATCCTGTCGAAAAATGGGAAATTGCATAAAAATACCATCCTTAGTTCTTATGTATTTCTGTTTATGTACTGTATCTAACACCTATTCCCAAACAACTAATATAATTATTACCCCCTTTGATTCCATTTGAAACATTAAAAAAGCCCCGAATATTCACGAGGCTTTATTAATTCCTGTTAAGGTTGCTTCTGGAGCCGGAGCCTGCGCTGACTCATCACGGCAAGTCGTCTTTTCAGTTCGCCCTGCCACTTCTCATCCTCCATCCATTTGGCAACCACCAGGAGATCTAACGACATATCAATCTGACTCTGAACCACCGTTAGCGGATCCTCCGACTCCCGGTTGACAACATTCTCAAAAATCGCGTCCTCATCTTCCATCACATAATCCTGAAAATCCACCTGGGATGCTCCGTCACCATGGGCATATTCAGCTAATATTTCATACTCATTCTCAACCCGATGGTGTACTTCGACGCGATGGCAGACCGGACAAGACAGCAGGGGAACATTATGTACTTGAGTGCGATAATGCTTCAGTGTACCCTTTGTACCCATCATACTAGCCCCACAGCAAAAACTCATATCGTTCACCCTCCTTTTGTGGATTCTCAACCGTTTCAAAATATTGTATTCGCTTTCACTCCCGCTAATTCCTTCACGAAAAAAACCTCGATTAAAAATTAAGGCACGATTCCCTAGGGTTAAGTCTGTAAGCCTATATATTTATTATATATCAACGCAAGAGCGGTTCTCTAAACAAGAGTCTTCCCCGATTTCATCCAAAAAAAAACAGAGGTGAAAAAACCCCCATTACCTGCACATAATGTCAGATAATGAGGGTTGCCTTAACTTTAACGAAATGGAATTACAGGTTGCTGTCGCCTGGTTTCCAGTTCATAGCGCACAATCCGCCGGATTGAAGTGCTTGAAGAACGCGAAGCGTTTCTTCTACACTGCGGCCTACGTCGTTATGGTTAACAACTTGATATTTCAATTCGCCTTCTGGATCGATGATGTACAAGCCGCGCAGAGCAACGCCTTCTTCTTCGATCAGAACACCGTAGTCTCTTGCTACATTTTTGGTGATGTCGGAAGCCAGTGGGAAGTTCAATGCTCCCAGACCATTAGCTTCTTTAGCTGTGTTGATCCAAGCTTTGTGGCTGTGGATAGAGTCAACACTTACACCCAGAATTTCAGTATCCAATGCTTTGAATTGATCGTAAGCATCGCTGAGAGCCGTGATTTCAGTTGGACATACAAAAGTGAAATCAAGCGGATAGAAGAAGAATACGAGCCATTTGCCGCGGTAGTCGGACAGGCTTACTTTACCAAAATCTTTACCGTCTCCTGATACAGTTTCCATTGTAAAATCAGGAGCCGCTTTACCAACCAAACGTTCTGCCATGATTGAATTCCTCCTTAACATATGTAAGAAAATACGAGTATTTTCTACATGCTATGTTCCTATGAACATTTAATAGAAATGTTATCATTGAGGCTAATCAAAGTCAAGATTGTAAAGGTTATTTTATTATAATTATTATAAATAAGGAGTTTCTTTGAACGAATGCTTCTTCTATTAACGGATAGCCGCGGCGATCAAATCGCCCATTTCTGTCGTGCTGAGCGCCTTGCTCTTATCCACGGCAATGTCTGCTGTCCGATGTCCGGCATCAAGCACCTCGGCAACTGCACGTTCAATTGCGTCTGCCGCATCCTCGTAGCCGAACGTAAGGCGGTACATCAGCGCGACGGAAAGAATCGTTGCGATTGGGTTTGCCAAGCCTTGACCGGCAATGTCCGGTGCCGAACCGTGTACCGGCTCGTACAGACCGAAAGCTCCTTCACCCATGGATGCGGATGCCAGCATGCCGATGGAACCTGTCAGCATCGCTGCTTCATCGCTTAGAATATCACCGAACATGTTCTCGGTTACGATCACGTCAAAGCTGGACGGACGGCGCAGCAGCTGCATCGCGCAATTGTCTACCAGCACATGCTCCAGCTCCACATCCGGATATTCAGGAGCGATGCGGTTTACGGTTTCGCGCCACAAGCGGGACGTTTCCAGCACGTTCGCTTTATCGACAGAAGCCAGCTTCTTCCGGCGCTTCTGTGCAATCTCGAAGGCTTGATGAACAATGCGCTCTACCTCCGCCGTGTTGTATACACAGGTATCTACCGCTTCTTCCCCACCAGCACCTTCGCGTCTGAACTTCTCGCCGAAGTATATGCCTCCTGTCAGCTCACGAACGACCATCAAGTCGGTACCTTCCAGAACTTCAGGCTTCAATGTGGACGCATCTTTCAAGCAATCGAAAATGACAGCCGGACGCAGGTTGGAGAACAGGCCAAGCTCTTTACGGATGCCAAGCAATCCGGTTTCCGGACGAAGCTCCTTCGAATTGTTGTCCCATTTCGGTCCGCCCACCGCACCCAGCAATACAGCATCAGCACTTTTACATACATTCAGCGTTTCTTCTGGCAGCGGCGTCCCTTTCTCGTCAATGGCAATGCCGCCAAACAGCGCATGTTCCGTCGTAAATGAATATCCGAACACCTCTTCGGTACGTTTAATGATCTTCTCCGCTTCCGCCACTACTTCAGGGCCGATGCCGTCTCCGGCAATTACCGCGATTTTTTTCGTTTCTGCCATTCTTCGTCACTCCTTATTTATATATACACTGGTCGTATTTAATCATCTAGTTACTGTTGTAACATACTTTCCCCTCGATTGACCAAGATATAGAAACTATGAACTTAATTCATTTTGCCTATAAGTAGGGGAAATGTGATCAGAGAGATGGCAGCGCCGAAGAGTTGTACAGAAGCTTCGAAGAGGTAATGTCGAGAGCGGCTTAAAACGAGTGAGGCTTAATGCGTGGGGCCTTATACGAGAGCGGCTTTATGCGAGAGCAGTTTTTGCGAGAGCAGTTTTTGCGAGAGCTTCGAAGAGTTAATGTGGGAGGCTCCGAGTACGTATCGTTCCTCCAATCGCTGTTGTCGCCGAATTTCTGGATTGTATTTTAGGGGTTGAAATTCGGCTCCAAAGGCGACCGCTTCGCTTTTCCGGAATCGATTGTCCTCTCCGCTGCTTCGAAGTTAATGGATTGGCGGGCCTCCGGAGAAGAGCACATCTCCCTGACCACAAGGGTGGTGGGAGGTAGAAGAGCCGCCCTATGCATAAAGCATGGGGCGGCTCTTGAAGGTAACCTCTTGTGGAGGGATTTGGTTACTCCTAGGCTTTCTTTTTGCTGGTTGTTTCTTGTTTCTTTTTTCTTGCTACTTACTCCTACCATTTGTTCTTACTCAAGCTTCTTACTCCTTCATCCTTGAGCTTTGATCCTTGCTCCTACTAGTTGCCACGTTCCTGCTACTTTCGATCCTCCATCCATCTCCCGCTTCTGCCTTTAACTGGCCAACTCCAGGAAGAGAGAAGGAATATTACAAGTCGGCTTTTTGGAACAACTCGTCAAGGTCTGGCACCTGAATGGGATGCTTCTTCTGGAAATCGTTGAACAGTCTTTCCCGGAGCTCGTAATAACTTTCCATGCCCTTCATGCTCTCGTCCGACAAGATGCTCTGGATGAATTTGCTGTTGTAGAGCGAGGTTTGATAGCCCTAGATAAACCTCATCACTGCTCTAAAACTCTTCACGCCGTTAGTTACATTTTTCTGCCAATACGCTACAATAGGGGTGAATTTGTCTTATACCCTAAACGACCAAGGAGTGATCATTGATTATGCAGTACACTGCTCTAGGTAAATCCGGTATGAAAGTAAGTCGTTTGTGTCTGGGGACGATGAATTTCGGTCCTGCCACGGATGAAAAGGAAGCTTTCCGCATCATGGATGCAGCGCTTGACGCCGGCGTCAACTTCTTCGATACGGCCAATGTCTACGGCTGGGGCGAGAACTCCGGGCTGACCGAAACCATTATCGGACGCTGGTTTAATCAAGGCGGGGGCCGCCGCGAGAAAGTCGTTTTGGCTACCAAATTCTACGGCTCCATGAGTGATCCTCTGGATGGCCCCAACAATGAAGCCGGACTATCAAGCTATAAACTGCGCCGTCATCTGGAAGCATCGCTGAAGCGTCTGCAGACAGATCATATCGAGCTGTACCAAATGCATCACGTGGATCCTTCTGTCACATGGGACGAGCTGTGGGGAGCTTTTGAGGTTGCGGTTCATCAAGGAAAAATCGGATATGTCGGATCCAGCAACTTTGCGGGCTGGCAGATTGCGGTTGCACAAGCCGCAGCTCAGAGCCGGCACTTCCTCGGCTTGGTTTCCGAGCAACATAAATACAGTCTAACTTGTCGATTACCGGAACTCGAAGTGCTTCCCGCTTCACAGAAGCTCGGACTCGGCGTCATTCCATGGAGTCCGCTGGACGGCGGGCTGTTGGGACGCAATGCGCTTAAGAAAATAGAAGGCACGCGCAGCGGAGGCAACGCGGAACGCGTGGAGAAGTATCGCTCGCAGCTGGAACAGTTCGCGGCACTCTGCCAGGAGCTGGGCGAACCGCAGGACAATGTCGCCCTTGCCTGGGTGCTTAAGAACCCGGCGGTTACGGGACCGATTATCGGGCCGCGCACGCTGGAGCAATTCGAAAGCTCCCTGCGCTCGCTTGAGATTGAACTCGATGAATCCGTGATGAAGCGTCTGGATGAAATCTTCCCGGGTCCGGGCGGCGCTGCTCCGCAGGCCTACGCCTGGTAAGATTCGGATTCCGCTTGGGGCGCCAAAATAAAACTCTGCCTTATCTCGTGGATCAGCTGCATCAAGCCGGTATCGGCGCACTGCTATGCGGCGTTAAGGGCTCGGTGCAAGTGTCTTGATACCAGCATTACACGTCTGGCCAACAGTTTAATAAAACAATTAAAAGAGGAGCCGCTTCAACAGCGGCCCCTCTTTTTCATGGTATGCTCCTTCAGTGCTCACACTGCGATCAGAGCTCCCATCACGCCAAGTATGGATTACAGCGTAGCGTGCTCGCGTCGGCTAAACGTTTTGCGTTTCTCGATCAGAACGTTAACCGCATCCACGTAAGCTCGTGCACTCGCCTCCAAAATGTCCGTGCTCAAGCCGCGGCCTTGTGCGGCCACGTCGTTCTGCGACAGCACCACATGCACCTCGCCTTGAGCATCCTTGCCATGCGTAACCGACTTGATGGAATAATCCGCAAGCGTAACCTCTTCTCCGGTCACCTTGTCGATCGCGTTATAGATCGCGTCCACGGAACCATTGCCCTCGGCCTCTCCCTCAATCGTCTGCTCCGCAGTCGCAATGCGAACCCGCGCCGTCGGCGTAGATTCATTGCCGTAAGCAACAAAGATTGTTTCCAGTTTGAACACTTCCGGCGTATCGATCAGTTTCTCTTCCAGCAGAGCCAGCAGATCCTCATCGGATACTTCCTTCTTCTTGTCGGCCAGCACTTTGAATTTGGCGAATGCATCATTCACCTGTTCCTCGCTCAGTTCATACCCCAGATCCAGCAACTTCTCCCGGAAAGCATGGCGGCCGGAGTGTTTGCCTAACACCAGCTTGCTTTCTTTGAGCCCGATGGACTCCGGCGTCATAATTTCGTAGGTCGTCTTCTCTTTCAGCATGCCATCCTGATGAATGCCCGATTCATGAGCGAATGCGTTCGCGCCGACAATCGCTTTGTTGCCCGGTACAACCATACCGGTCAGCTTGCTCACAAGGCGGCTCGTGCGGGCGATTTCCGTCAGTGCCAGCCCCGTCTTCGCTCCGAAAAATTCGGAACGCGTCTCCAGCGCCATCGCAATTTCCTCAATCGCGGTGTTACCTGCACGTTCACCGATTCCGTTGATCGTTCCTTCGATCTGATCGGCCCCGTTCAGAATGGCGGCAAGGGTGTTCGCCGTCGCCATGCCCAGATCGTTATGGCAATGCGCGCTCAGCTGCACCTTCTCGATGTCCGGAACATTTTCCTTCAAGTATTTGAAGATGGCCCCGTACTCCGAAGGATTCAAATAACCCACGGTATCCGGAATGTTCACGACATTGGCTCCTTCGCGCACAGCCATGCCGACAACCTCTGCCATGAAATCCAGCTCCGTCCGGCCGGCATCCTCCAGGGAAAACTCCACTTTGGAAAAGTATTTCTTTGCATAACGGATCGAGGCCTGCGCCGTTTCCAGCACCTGCTGCTTCTCCATCCGCAGCTTAAACTTGCGGTGAATCGGGGAAGTGGCCAGGAACACATGAATGCATGGATCCTGTGCACCCTGAAGCGCTTCGCGAACCGCATCGATGTCACTCTCTCTGGAGCGTGACAATCCAATGACCGTGACGTCCTTAACCGCGCGTGCTACTGCGTTCACAGCAGCAAGGTCACCGGGTGACGCTGCTGGAAACCCTGCTTCCATGCGGTCGATTTTCAACTTTTCGAGTTGAAGGGCAATTTCCACCTTTTCCCGAGTGTTCAAATTCACGCCAGGAGATTGTTCTCCATCTCTCAGCGTTGTATCAAAGACATAAATCTTTCGCATGTCGGCACCTCCTTGAAGTTTATCGCTTGACGTAAACATCCGGCGGCAGGTTGACTTAATCCCCTGCCGCCGGCTGCTTAATCTAACGGGTCCCTTGCAGCAGCACCATCCATCTCATGCTTGACTGCTCTATACCCGGAAGAATTCCTTATGAATTCTATATATTCTTATTTCTTGATCCAATGCATCATTTCACGAAGCTCGGCACCAACCACTTCAATCGGATGCTCGGACTCGTTGCGGCGGGTAGCGGTCAGGAACGCGCGTCCCGATTGGTTCTCAAGGATAAAGTCGCGAGCGAATTTACCTTGTTGAATATCGGAAAGGACTTCTTTCATTGCCTTCTTCGTATCTTCGGTTACCACACGCGGGCCTGTTACATAATCGCCGTACTCCGCCGTGTTACTGATGGAGTCGCGCATGCTTGCAAGACCACCCTCATAGATCATGTCCACGATCAGTTTCAGTTCATGCAGACACTCGAAGTATGCCATTTCCGGCGCGTATCCAGCTTCAGTCAACGTTTCGAAACCGGCTTTAACCAATGCGGATACACCGCCGCATAACACGGCTTGCTCACCGAACAAGTCTGTTTCGGTTTCTTCGCGGAAGGAAGTTTCGATAACGCCTGCACGAGTACAACCAATACCTTTGGCATAAGCAAGACCGATCGCCTTAGCTTGTCCAGTTGCATCTTTCTCGATTGCGATCAATCCAGGTACGCCAAAGCCTTCAACATACGTACGACGAACCATGTGGCCCGGGGATTTAGGTGCAACCAGAAGGACGTCGTTGTCTTTAGGAGCTACGATTTGACCAAAATGAACGTTGAAACCGTGGGAGAACATCAGTGCCGCGCCTTTTTTCAAGTTTGGCTCGATATCGTTCTTGTACACCGCTGCTTGCGTTTCGTCCGGCATCAGGATTTGTACTACATCTGCACGGCTAACAGCTTCGGCTACAGGAAGTACTTCGAAACCATCGTTTTTCGCTTTGTCGAACGACTTGCCTTCACGAAGGCCAATGACAACCTGAAGTCCGCTATCGCGCAGGTTTTGCGCTTGCGCATGACCTTGGCTTCCATAACCGATAACCGCGATCGTTTTGTCTTTCAACACGCTGAGTTCTGCATCTTGTTCATAATAAGTAGTAATTGCCATTTGTATAAGTCCTCCTTTGATTTTAAAGACCCTTCATGATGAGCGGGTATCTCAATAGACCAATCCCTTTTCCGATCTGCTGAGACACCCGCTCATGCCATGCAGGTGTCTAACGCTTATATTGCGATAACTTTGTCATCCGGATAAAAGAAAAACGTAAAATCATTACGCATTACCGCGAATCATCGCGGTAACTCCGGTACGGGAAAGCTCCTGGATGCCATACGGCTTAAGCAGCTCGATCATGGCATCGATTTTGACGGTATCGCCAACCACCTGAACCATCAGGTTTGCTGTGCCGATATCCACGACGGATGCACGGAAAGTCTCGACAACACCCATAATTTCCGGTCTGGACGATGGCTCGGCTTTTACTTTGATCAGGGCGAGCTCTCTGGCTACCATCGGTTTCGAGCTCAGGTTGATGACTTTAATGACATCGATCAGCTTGTAAAGCTGCTTCTCCACCTGTTCCAGCGTCGTTTCATCACCGGTGGTTACGATAACCATCCGGGACAAACCGGATTCCTCCGACTGTCCCACGGTAATGCTCTCGATGTTAAAGCCCCTGCGTCCGAATAACCCCGATACGCGCTGCAGGACACCCGGCTGGTCGTTCACTAGTACGGCAATGGTATGTTTTGTACTCATCTTACGCATCCCCCATCAGCATTTGATCGATTGTCGACCCTTGCGTCACCATCGGATACACGTTCTCGCCTTTCTCTACAACGAATTCAACGAGGACGGGTCCCGGTGTTTCCATCGCTTCGACCCAAGCACGCTGTGCTTCTTCTTTCGTGGTGGCACGAAGTCCTTTGACACCGTAGGCTTCAGCCAGCTTGACGAAATCAGGGCTGCCTGCCAGATCGATGTGGCTGTAACGGTTATCGTAAATCAGCTCCTGCCATTGACGAACCATGCCGAGCACCTGGTTGTTGATAACAACGATTTTTACCGGAATGTTGTTGATGGCACAGATGGCAAGTTCTTGCGAACACATCTGCATACCGCCATCCCCGTTGATCGAAATAACCAGGCGATCCGGATGCGCCATCTGGGCACCAATAGCGGATGGGAATCCGAAGCCCATCGTTCCGAGACCGCCGGAGGTGATCCAGGAACGCGGCTGGTTGAACTTGTAATACTGAGCGGACCACATTTGGTGCTGACCAACGTCAGTCGTTACAATCGCTTCACCCTTCGTGGTGTCGTTCAGCATTTCGATAACCCATTGCGGTTTCAGCACCGTATCCGAATCGACGTAACGGTATGGGTATTCAGCTTTCCATTTTTTAATCTGGTCTCTCCAAGCATCTGCTTTCGCTGCGTATGGAACGAGCGGATTCAGCATCTCAAACACGGTCTTCACGTCTCCGACAATCGGGATATCGGTTGGCACGTTCTTGCCGATCTCAGCCGGATCGATGTCGATATGAACAATCTTCGCATGTGGCGCGAATCCGTCGAGCTTACCTGTAACCCTGTCATCGAATCTTGCCCCGATGTTGATCAGCAGGTCCGACTGCTGAATCCCATGGTTCGATGTGTAGGTTCCGTGCATGCCCGGCATTCCTGTCCACAAGTCATGACCACTCGGGAAAGCACCCAGACCGAGGAGCGTTGTCGTGATCGGAATCCCCGATTTGTTCACGAATTCGTACAGCCCTTCATGAGCTCCGGAGTAAATCACCCCGCCGCCAGCAATAATCATCGGACGCTCAGCTTCCTCAATCGCGCGGGCCAGCTTATCCAACTGAAGTTTGTTTGGTACCGTCCGAGGATTATATCCTCTCAGTTGAATTCGTTCTTCCGGCTGGAACAGCGTCGTTGCCGCGGATACATCCTTCGGAATATCGATCAGTACCGGACCTTTGCGGCCGGTTGAAGCGATATGGAAGGCTTCGTGAATCACCCTTGGCAGATCCTTTACATCTCTTACCAGATAGCTATGTTTCGTAATCGGCATCGTGATACCCGTAATGTCCGCTTCCTGGAAAGCGTCCGTACCGATCAGGGTTGTTGCAACGTTACCGGTTATAACAACGAGCGGAACGGAATCCATATAAGCTGTTGCGATACCGGTCACAAGGTTCGTTGCCCCCGGTCCTGAAGTCGCTATGCACACACCGACTTTGCCGCTTGCGCGAGCGTAACCGTCAGCCGCATGAATGGCGCCTTGTTCGTGACGGGTCAAGACATGGTTAAAGTCCTCAAAACCATACATGGCATCGTAGATGTACAGGACCGCTCCGCCCGGATACCCGAAGACGCATTCGACACCTTCGAGCAGAAGACTCCGAAGCAAGATTTCCGATCCGGTAATCACTTCAGGCTTCAACCATTTCTCTCGTAATTGTTCTGTAGACCGCACTTCTGGAGTTTGCGCGCTCATCAGTCATCCTCCTCTCAAATATTGGCACTCTTCATTCAAGCAACAAAAAAACCTTCCGTCGCCACACCCGGAGTATCTCCGTGTGAGGGACGAAAGGTTTAGCTTCCGTGGTACCACCCATGTTTGCCCTACACTTCGCAGTGTAAAGCCTCAGCAGGTATGAAGAACACAATGAACACAGCTCTTCAATATCTGCAGTCCGTAACGTGGACTAAGACGATTCCCCCTAATAAACGCTGTTACGACTTAATGCGATAAAGTCATAGCGTAGCATCTTTCAGGGAAACAGCTCCGAGGTGAGCTCGTATAAAAGGGGTTTTGGTGGTGGTTTCAGCTGATCCATCCACTCTCTGAGCAAAAGAGCCCTTTAAACTTCGTCCTCATCATTGCCGATTGGATATATTCGTTAAAATGTTTAGAAACATTATATGATTCATTCATTCCAGAAGTCAACACATTTATTTTACTTCCGATGAAAGGTTTTCATTCACAAATGGGGCAATCCCTTCGCTTCCTTGATGCAAAACACGCTCTTAACCCCTGCTACATATGATAAATGGAGCTATCCTTAATAGCGGTGAAGGGAGGAAACAACACGATGATCCGCTATCGAAAACCGGAGCAGGATGATCCGATGATTCTACAACTCATTGAGTCCCAACTCGTCCCGCTTTCCCATATGACAAAAAAAGAGCTGGACATCATCCGCAAGGATATTCCCTCTCGATTACGACGCGGCGTGACCCTTGTTGCTTCGCCTCAGGATAACGATAAAATCATTGCCTTTGTCCATTTTATGATGCACGGCGAACTGCTGTATATCGATATGCTGGCCGTCGCATCCACCGCACAGCGAAAACGGTGGGGTGTCCGATTGATGGAACATGCCGAACGTTTCGCTGTATCCCGCGGATGCAAACGCGCCAAGGTTATGGTGGATATTGGCAACCATACCGGCCTTAACTTTTACCGAAAGCTTGGCTACACGGTAACAAGAATCATCGAACCCAGTCGATGTTATGAGCTCGAAAAGATTTGGTTCCTCTAATTCCCAGAAGAAGCCTGGTCCGAACCCTGGTCCAAAGCCTGGTCCGAATCCGCCATACCCCGGTCCAAATCCGCCGTATCCGCCAGGGTATCCTCCCGGATATCCGCCAAATCCCCCACCATATGCATAGGGTGCTGTACCAATGGCAAGAAGGTCAAACAATGCGAGCGGAAGAATCGCCTTGGTTTTCACCTTTTCCCCCCTGGTTGCCGGTTCTACAAAAAGGCGGTTGCCGGAGACGCGTACCAGCTTGCCTGTCACCTTCGTCCCGTCTTTCTTATACGCTACGATCTGTTTGCCCACATATGACTTCACTTTTGCCTTGCTGACAGGCTTGTGCATAAGATCCCTCCTCAGGTAATATACATTTCAATCTATTCCGGAAGGAGTTCCCTTGCTTGTTTTATGGCCCTTACGATGGTTAAAGATAGGTAAAAAAGCTTCTCATACCCCTCATCCAGCGCTTACGATTCTTATGTATGACGGACAGGAGCACAAAATAAAAAAACCGCCGTAATATTACGGCGGTTTTTTTATACAC
>NZ_PDHM01000021.1:468624-570060 GCF_002573715.1 Paenibacillus sp. EZ-K15
TTTCTTTAGCTACAGTAGCCAAAGAATTGAACGCGTTCAGATCATTAACAGCCAAATCAGCCAGCATTTTACGGTTAATGTCCACGCCAGCAAGCTTCAGACCATGCATCAATTTGCTGTAAGACAGACCATTTTGACGAGCAGCCGCGTTGATACGAACGATCCACAATTTACGGAAATTACGTTTCGTATTGCGACGATCCCGGTATGCATAAACGAGGGATTTCATAACCTGCTCGTTAGCTGTTTTAAAAATGCGGTGTTTGGAACCGAAATAACCTTTCGCAAGCTTCAATACTTTTTTATGTCGACGACGAACGACAAATCCGCCTTTAACTCGTGCCATATCAAAAGACCTCCCAATAATTGTTGTTTACTATTTCAAGTTAGCCAGACCTTGCTTCAAACGTTTAACATCTCCAGGCGCCATAACTGGGCTATTGGACAATACGCGCTTCGCACGCTTGGATTTGTGGGAAAGCAAGTGGTTTTTGTAAGCTTTATAACGTTTAACTTTACCAGTACCAGTAATTTTGAAGCGGCCTTTCAGGCTGCTATGTGTTTTCATTTTAGGCATTGTAGTACTTCCTCCTCTAATTTCTCTTAGGCTTTTGGAGCCAAAATCATAATCATGCTGCGGCCTTCCAATTTCGGTTGACGTTCAATGACGCAGAGATCCGCCACTTCCACCTTCACGCGCTCCAAAATCTTCTGACCAATGCTAGCATGGGTGATTTCACGACCACGGAAACGCACGGAGCATTTCACTTTATCGCCGTCTTTCAAAAACTTAACGACATTGCGAAGCTTGGTTTGATAATCATGCTCCTCAATGTTGGCTCGGAACCATACTTCTTTGATATCCACAATTTTCTGGTTCTTACGTGCTTCCTTCTCTTTCTTCTGCTGCTCATAGCGGAATTTACCGTAGTCCATGATGCGGCATACCGGCGGTTTCGCCTGAGGGGCCACGTTCACCAGATCCAGATTGAGATCAATTGCCATTTGCAGTGCTTCACGAATCGGCTTGATCCCGATTTGTTCACCTTCGGCACCAACCAAACGTACTTCCTTGGCCCGAATCTCGTCATTGATCATATGTTCCTTACTGATAGTCCTCCACCTCCAAATTACTTGTTGTTCCTGTTTGCAAAAAAAATAAAGGGATGACGGGTTAATCACCGACATCCCTATTTGATACTCATCTCACAAATGAAGTTGAATCCATTCATTGATTTCGTGATCAAACCAGCCAACACATGTCGGTCAGGTGAGAAGCGGCGCTTCTGCTTGCAATCAGATATTCTGTTTAACAGACTAGGAAAGTATAACAGGTCATCCTATCTTCTGTCAACACAGATGGAATAAAAATTGGATTACCCTTGTTTGCTTTGAACTTCTTCAAGGCGCACAACCCGGGTATGCTCCGTATGGCTCCACTGCTTGTTGTTCTGCGTGAAGAACGCATATACCGTGATGGGATACCACGAAAGCAGGTAAATCGGGAACAGCACCAGATACAAGTACACCTTCTTGTACTTCACCTTCTCCAGAATCATCGCGATCATGAACGTGAACACATTCGCCGCGATCGCCGTAAAGCTCAGCCACAGCGGTAAGTAACCGTACAGATTCGCGATATTCGGACCATCGAAGAATGAGGTGTCAACCCAGATGACGGCCGTCAACAAGAAAGTCAGCAGCACAATATAAACGTTGACCCCGTACAATGCCAAGTCCAGCTTCACGAGGCTGCGTTCTTTAATGGCACGCCACAGCAGCGGGAAGAAATAACGGCGGGCAACCGTAAAGTGACCCTGCATCCAGCGCAGACGTTGTCTGGCTGAAGCCTTAAACGTAAGCGGCTTTTCGTCAAATACTTTCGCGTCATAGTTGAACTTCGGATACACACCGCGCATAACGCTGCGCATAGTGAACTCCAAATCCTCGACCAGACTGGTTGCGCCCCAGCCGATCTCCTTCAGGAGATTGGTCTCAAAGCACATTCCCGTACCGCCGAGAAAGTTCGCCATGTTCAGATTGCTGCGAGAAAGCTGCCACAAGCGGTTGATATACCAGTAAGACACCCCATAAGAGGCAGTGATCCAGGAATCCTCAGGGTTCTTGGTATCGATATATCCCTGGATAACTCTTGCTCCAGAGCAAAGATCATTGTTCATTTCGTTCAGGAAATTCGGATCCGCCAGATTATCCGCGTCAAACATGACGACCGCATCATACTGGCGCGGCATTGCCCAGAGCTCTTTCAGCATCCATTCGATGGCATAACCTTTGCCCCGAAGATTCTGATTCGTACGCACGCATGCGTTCATCCCGTGGGCACGGACGATCTCTGCTGTACGATCTGTACAATTGTCGCAGATGACAAATACGTCGTACAGATGTTTCGGATAATCAAGCTGTTTCAGGTTCTCCATTAATGCACCGACAACCTGTTCTTCGTTGTGCGCAGCAACTAACACTGCAAATGATTTATTGGGTTTAAAATGTTGTTTCTTTTTTCTTTTGACCAGACCAAACAAAGAGAATACGAACTGGTACACACCCACCGCGGCCAAGAATAGTTGGAGCGCGATAAAGATGGCGTCTGTCATGATTCTCCGTTACCCCCTTTTTATAACCCGAGAATGTTTGTTATTTTTTTCTCTCTAAGTTTTTCGCTTTTTTTGTTGTTGCTATGACCCTGTGACTTGTGTCTGTCCTTCTAGTAGCCTCGGTGCCGCGGGGCAACTTCGCACGTCATACACGATTTTCCACACTTTTGAATCTTTTGTCAAAACCGTGGAATGCTCTAATTTACGGAAAAACTTCGTAAAAGAGCTCAGCTTGCAATCCAGTTTGCCAGCAAGCTTCGTTTCAAACGGCTTTAGTTCTTATTTTCATCCGTTTCCTTGCTTTTTATTTCTCTTGGCTGCCCATTTTTTCTTTTTCGACTTGTCCGCCAATAAATAAACGCAACAAACACCCAAAAAGTTTTCGTTTTTTTTCATGCTCTTTCTCTAATAAACTTTTTGATGTCCGTTTGAATCATTGTAGCGGCATCTCCTACTCAAGTCAAAAGACCACGGACCCTGATTTTCTACAAAATGCGCGTCGCTGACTAACTCCTTAAGTAGCAAGGCGCCAGCGAGAATCTTGCCGAATAAAGTTTCCGTTTCCGGGACCAAAGTCCCCTAAACGCAAGTGGGGAATGGTTGATTTCTTTTCCCAAAGTCGATATGTTAAAGTTAAAGAATAACGCTGCAGAACGGGTGAAAAGTAGTGGCTAAAAAAAGAGTCTTGCTGTTATCTGAAGGGTTCGGTGCAGGCCATACACAGGCCGCTCATGCACTCTCCAGCAGCCTGCGCCAGTTATCGCCTAGCGTACAGACCAAAGTTCTCGAGCTCGGGAGCTTCTTGAACCCTAAAATTGCTCCACTGATCATTTCGGCCTACAGAAAGACGATCACAACTCGCCCGAGATTGGTCGGGTACATGTATCGCCATCAAAAGTCCTTTAACCGCTTTACGGCTTTAGCACTTCACCGAATGTTCTATACAAGCACCAAAAATGTGGTCAGACAGCTCAAACCCGACATCATTGTGTGTACCCACTTCATACCAAGTGCGGTTATCTCGCGTTTGAAGCGGCTGGGCATTGATGTGCCTCTGTGTACCGTTATAACCGATTATGATGCTCACGATACATGGATTAGTCCCGAAGTCGACCGATATTTCGTGTCCACGCCGGAAGTGAAGCGAAAGCTGCTCAATCGCGGGGTGTCCCAAGCCAAAATTCAGGTCACCGGCATTCCAATCCATCCCGACTTCTGGACGCATCCGAGCAAGAAGGAAATCAGAGAACGGTTTAATCTGTCCGATATGCCCACCGTGCTTGTGATGGGCGGAGGCTGGGGCATCATGAATGACGAAGTTGTGCATGAATTCCTAACCAGATGGCGCGAAGAAGTCCAGATTATATTTTGCCTCGGCAATAACGACAAGGGACGATACGAGCTGGAGAACAACCCTCGGTTCCAGCATCCGAACATCCGGATTTTGGGCTTTACGCGCGAGATCGACAAACTCATGGAGGTGTCGGATCTGCTCGTTACGAAGCCTGGCGGCATGACATGCACCGAAGGCCTTGCCAAAGGAATCCCGATGCTGTTCCATCAGCCTCTTCCGGGGCAGGAAGAAGAGAACTGCCAGTACTTCACGGCGCAAGGATTGGGTGAGCCTATCCACTCGCTGGAGGTTATTGGCAACTGGATGAACAAACTGCTTCATCAATATGACGTGATCCAACAGCAACGGGCGCAAAATTTGCGAGACATCGAACGATTCCATCCGATGCAAAGCGCACGCAGCATCATCGATATGCTGGAAAACGAAAAGGTGTACTCCTAAAGAGGGAGCACACCTTTTTTTACGCCGTTTTCTGTAAACATGTCATCGCAATTGATAGATTTCCTACTATTATAATAGTTGCAAACGCTATCATAGGAAGAACTCTACGTAAAGGTATTATTTACCGTATTTTTCAAGGCGATTCTTTTGGTAGGAAGCAAGTGCTTCCTTGCCGACAATGGCCTCGCAGCGATGAATCTGCATACCTTGACCAACGAATTTCGTCTCGTATTCTGTCATGACGTGCTCTTCGTTCAGCCCGTCGCGATGCAGATCCAGCGAAATATTCGTCATTTGCAAGCCATAATCGGCAAATGCATTCAGGGAGAACTCAAACAGCGTGACCGAATCGGTCTTAAAATGAATTTCCCCGCGCTCGTTCAGGATCTGGGAATACTTATCCAGAAAACGAGGATGCGTCAACCGACGGCGGGCATGCTTGGATTTTGGCCACGGATCGCTAAAGTTCAAATATAAACGTTCGATCTCGCCGGGTTCAAAGACCTGCTCGACGTTCTCGATATTAAACAGCGCCAGCTTCAGATTCGGCGGCGTATCGATACCGTCCTGAGCCCAAGCATTGCGCCCCTTTTCGCTAGCGCGACGAATCAGTTCGTCGTACATATCCACTCCGATAAAATTCACATTCTGATGCTTGTAACTCATCTGGCTTATGAATTGACCTTTGCCCATGCCGAATTCAACATGGATCGGAAGGTCATTGCCAAATAATGAAGCCCATTTCCCTCTATATTGACCGGGGTCCAAAACGACCAGGTCTTCCTGCTGCTCCAGATTTTCCCGTATACCTTTTCTTCCGCGTAAACGCATGTCATACCTCCGAAACTTTCCAAGTAAATTAGAATGATATCCCCATACTGCATTTATTGTGACGAAGTTAATCCCAAAAGTAAAGAGCCCCATAGAAAAAGGAACCTATACTCTGCTTAACGCAAAGGCTTTAGGTTCCTCTTTCTTATATTTGGAATTGGGGTTCCGCGATAGTTAAACTGTGAATAGTCTACCTTTCTTCCGACGTAAAATCAAACGTCTTCTCAAAGGCGGCCCGAATCTTGCGACGTGCCGAAGCCTTCACATCCTGGTTGGCGTTAAACTCCACGCCGGTAAGGGCTAAAGCTTCGTTCGGGGTAAGCTCCACAGCGATTTTGTCTTTACTGTCATTCTTTACTGTCGATGAATTCATTCGTAATCACCTCACGGTATTATTGTATCCATGACGTCACACAAATATGAATCCTATCCGATATATACCCATGCCAAAATTGCTTGAATCATATTTTTATTTTTCTACTTTAAATATACCAATTATATGCAATTCATTCAAGTAACAACATCTTAATTAGGCTTGAAGACCTGTATATAACGCAAAGCTTTATTTTTTGTTACAATGGACATATCTGCTTTAGTAAAAGGTAAGTAAAAACATGTATACTTTGAGGCACAGCTATACCTGTCTCTATTCATCATATGCGGCTATAAAAGGAGCACACATGAGTACATCACTTAGACCCGCCCCAACGTTATGGGGCGACAAACGATTTCATACATGGAATTACGAGATGCGCAGCGAGTTCCAGGAAAAAGTATTCAAGGTTATGCTGGATGCGGGCTTTACGTGCCCGAATCGCGACGGCACGATTGCCAAGGGCGGGTGCACCTTCTGCAGCGCTCGCGGCTCCGGTGATTTTGCCGGACGACGGCGGGATGATCTTGTTACCCAGTTCAACACCATCCGTGACCGGCAGCACCAGAAGTGGCCGAGCGCCAAATACATCGGTTATTTCCAAGCCTATACCAATACGTATGCTCCGGTCGAAGAGCTTCGGGAATACTATGAAGTCATTCTGCAGCAGCCGGGTGTTGTCGGTTTATCGATCGCTACTCGCCCCGATTGCCTGCCTGACGACGTCGTGGAATACTTGGCGGAGCTGAATGAGCGAACCTATCTCTGGGTGGAAATGGGCCTGCAAACGATCCATGATTCCACCTCTGAACTAATCAACCGGGCCCATGATACCGAATGTTATCTGGAAGCGGTCGAAAAACTGCGCAAGCATAACATCCGTGTCTGCACACACATCATATATGGCCTTCCGCAAGAGGACCATGACATGATGCTCGCTACCGGCCGGGCCGTCTCCAAGATGGATGTGCAGGGAATCAAGATCCACCTGCTGCACCTCATGCGCAAGACGCCGATGGTGAAGCAATATGAGGCTGGTCTGCTGCGGTTCCTAGAGCAGGACGAATACATCAGCCTTATCGCAGACAGTCTGGAGCTCTTGCCTCCTGAGATGATTGTTCATCGTCTGACCGGAGACGCTCCCCGGGATCTCTTGATCGGGCCGACGTGGAGTCTCAAAAAATGGGAAGTGCTTAACGGCATTGACGCCGAGCTCAAGCGCCGGGATACATGGCAGGGTAAATTGTGGGGGGGATCCTGATGGGCTTCCTCTCGGTTTTGAGTTTTGCCCACAAACTCGTGTCCGAAAGGCTGCGGCCTGGAGACATTGCGCTGGATGCGACGGCCGGAACCGGGGCCGATACGCTGTATCTAGCCAAATGCATAGGATCCAAGGGCAAGGTGTACGCTTTTGATATTCAGGAACAAGCACTGCAGCTGACTCGTGATAGGCTGGATAAGGAACCGCTAGGCACCCTTGCAAAGATTACCCTCCACCACCAGAGCCATGCGCTTATGGGAGAATGCGTACCTAAGCGCGAGCATGGCCGTATAGGTGCGATCATGTTCAATCTAGGTTACCTTCCGGCAGATTCATCAGATAAACGGATCATGACGGAAACCGCCAGCACGCTAACGGCTCTGGAGGCTGCCATCGAGCTGCTTCGCCCCGGCGGCATTATCACCATCGTGCTGTACCCTGGCCACAAGGGCGGCGATGTCGAAGCGGACGCCGTGCAGGCCTGGGCGGCGGAATTACCCCAGCACAAAGTGCAAACGATATTATATCGAGGTCTTCAGCGTTCCGAAGCGCCATATCTCATTGCACTGGAACGGAAGAAGCCGATATGATATAAGTTCTAGGAGAGGTACCGCACTTACATCCATAGAATATTCCAAACATGATGAAAGGTAGATGATTACAATGACAAAACCATATCCATTGTTGTTCCAACCCGAATTTAAAGAACGTGTGTGGGGTGGCCGTGCCCTGGAGCAATTCGGCTTGGATATTCCGGAAGGACATATCGGAGAAGGCTGGATGATCGCCGACCATCCGAACGGTACGACCAGCATTGTGAACGGTGAACTTGCCGGCCGCGGCCTGGATCAGGTTCGTGAGCAATTTGGACGGGAGTGGTTTGGCAGCAAAGGATTCTCCGAAGTTAACGGACGTTTCCCTCTGCTGATCAAGCTGCTTGACTGTAATGACAACCTCTCCGTTCAGGTCCATCCGACCGATGACTACGTGGGGCTTCCGAAAGGCGAGCTGGGCAAGACTGAAATGTGGTATGTACTGGATGCGAAGCCGGACGCCAAAATCATATACGGTCTGAAAGAAGGCGTTAGCCGCGAGACTTTGAAAGAAGCTATGGAAAACGGCACGGTTATGGACCAGCTGCAAGAAGTGTCCGTAAAAGCCGGAGATACATTCTACATACCTGCCGGTACCGTACATGCGCTGTGTGCAGGCGTTGTAGTAGCGGAAATTCAGCAAAATTCGGATACAACCTACCGGATTTTCGATTATAATCGACCAGGCCTTGACGGTAAACCGCGTGAGCTTCATATTGAAGACTCCTTGAACGTGACGGCCTATGAAGGATCGGGCGCAACCACCATGAGCACGGAAGGAACCGCGCCTGGAGAATGGCTTGAGCTTGCCAAATCTCCCTATTTTGTAGTCGAGAAAGGCGTTGTTAACGGTGCCTGGTCCTTGTCCACTTCCGCGGAAAGCTTCACAATCGTGGTGGTATGCGATGGTCAAGGAACCCTCAGCTGGGATAACGGCTCCATTGATTACACGTCCGGACAATGCTTCCTGCTGCCAGCTAACCTGGGTGCATATACACTGGATGGGCAATCTACGGTTCTTCGTTCATATCTTCCTTAAACAGGGTATAAATAATTGAGATAAACCATTCGTTTTTGTGGAGGTGTTTAGCCTGTGATGCAAACCGACACGTTTACGATGCTGAATGCGCAGGGCATGCATGTTTTTGTATATCAATGGCTGCCGGAGCCGGACCATCCCCTTCGTGCCATCGTGCAAATTGCGCATGGCATGTGCGAAACCGGCAAGCGGTACGAGGAGCTTGCCGAGTTGCTGACAGGGCACGGCTACGCCGTGTACTGCAACGACCATCGGGGTCATGGACAAACGTCGGGCCTTACGCTTCTCGGCGATCCCGGGGAAAACGGATTCGAAGGGATGATTGAAGACCAGCTGCTTCTTGCTTCCGAGCTCAAGAAGCGCCATGCCGGTGTTCCCCATTATTTGATGGGGCACAGCATGGGATCCTTCTTGACGCAAAAGATCATGTGTTCGAACGGTGAATTATTCGACGGATTCATACTGTCAGGCACCAATGGGCCCCAGGGACTGCTGACGTTCGGTATGAGCTTGGCAGCTGCACAAATGCGCATGCAAGGAGACACACACCGGAGTCTGATGCTGAACGCCATGGTGTTCGGCCCTTACAACAAAGGTTTCGGCCCTATTCGCACGCCGTTCGATTGGCTATCCCGGGATGAAGCGGAAGTAGATAAGTATATCAACGACCCCTACTGCGGCAAGGTATGCAGCGCTCGTTTCTTCCGTGATTTCTTTAAGCTGCTGTCCCAGATCCATAAACCTCAATTGATGGAATGCCTTCTAAAGGATAAGCCGATTTATATTTTCTCGGGCGAGGATGATCCGGTCGGACACCGCGGTAAAGGCGTGCGGCGGTTGATCGAATTGTACCGGAAACATGGCATTCAGGATCTTGAATACCGTTTGTATCCCGGTGGCCGCCACGAGATGCTGCATGAAATCAACCGGGATGAAGTAGCGGCACATGTTCTCGACTGGCTCGAACGGCACACATCGGGATCGCATGGGTCAGAGACACCGCAAGAGTCGGAACGGGTTATGTAAAAGAATGATGCAGGACGAATTAAAAAGGGGGCGTCTCAAGGTCAACTGACCTGGGACGCCCCCTTTGTCTGTTTTTTTATAACGCTGCGCGTACGAAGCATTCTTTCCAATCGCTGGTGCCCCCAATTAATCTGACGAGCTCCGTCAAGTAAGTTAAACTGCTTATGGGACAGAACAGCCCAATCCCTTACTCTTCCTCGCTCGGCGTGCGGTCGATGATCAGCTGCGTGACCTCGGTGTACTCGCCATGCGCCACTTCATCCTCTGTAGCCTCTTCGCGCAGATCGTCATTGGTTTCCATACCCGGTGCGACGGTGGGCTCGTCGTGCGTATCGTGTTCTTGCCCCTTCTGTTTCCCGTTCATAAACATCCCCTCCTCATCGGTTGATGCGATTAGAATACCGATACCAAGGGGGTTTTATTCCGGGACTCCAAGGATACCGTCCGTTACGATAACGAGGGGGGCATGATCACAGTTTCATTCCTATCAGTCCCTACCAATCCCTAGAAGAAAAGTATTTGCAAAACGATGGCCAAGACGCTCGCATCAAGTCCCAGTAAGGGGTTGTCCATCGTTTCCCTACTATGCCTGCTTTGCTAACTCCACAGGCATCGTGTAGTACTGCGGCTGCCCTGTTTCGTTCTGCTGGTACAATACCAGCAGCATCGTTGCATGGTCCGCGTTGTCCGGGAATCCGGTGCCACCCTGGATGGCATCGCTGAGGTTAAATGGCAGCACCTCGATCATCGCATGTTTCTGCAGATCGCGCTCCGTGATCCCCAGTTCAGCAAAACCGGCGGATAGGGCCGCAGGTTCCTCAACGATTTTGCGAACATTGGCGGTCCACTGCGCTTTATCCTGGGTATGATCCCACCATATTTTCCGAGGTTTATATTTATGGCCCAGGAAATAATCAAACTTCATGAGACCAGAGACAACGTTCATATGCGGGGTCTTCCGATCTTCAAGGAAAGCCGTTAAACGCGTAAACAGGTCCTCAAGCTGATGGCCGATTTTTTGCCAGCCCTGTCCTTCCCAGTAGTCGCCAAACTCTTGGAAGAAATCAAACGGCGACGTAAATTCATGCTTCATCAAATAATTCAGGGTATGGTCCATCCGGTGCGCATTCCAATACTTCTCCAGCACATCCTCCAGTCTCTTCAATCGTACGATATCCGAGAACGGAAGCACGTCGCTACCCAGAATCTCATAAGGAGCATGATCCATATAGGTGTAGTTATACTTGTCCGCATCGATTCGCAGCCCGGTTCCCCGCAGCATCTTCAGGAAGCCTAACTGCAGCTCCTCCGGCCCAAGCGCAAATACGTCGTTAAACGTTTTGCGGAACGTATCGTAGTCCTCTTCCGGAAGACCTGCGATCAAATCCAAATGTTGGTCGATCTTGCGGCTGTCCTTGATCATTGTCACCGTGCGTGACAGCTTGGTAAAATTCTGGCGACGCTTCACCAGCTCATTTGTCGGATCGTTGGTCGACTGCACCCCAATTTCAAACCGGAAAATGCCGGGAGGCGCATTCTTCGCCAAATAATCCAGCACTTCGGGACGCATGATATCTGCCGTGATCTCAAACTGGAATACACAGCCGCCATGGTTCTCAATCAGAAACTCGAACATTTCAAGCGCGTAATCCCGCTTAATGTTAAAGGTCCGGTCTACGAACTTGATCAATTTCGCTCCGTTCTCGATCAGGTACAGAATATCCGCCTTGGTCCGTTCAATATCGTAATAGCGAACCCCCACCTCAATGCTCGACAGGCAGAACTGGCAGCTGAAGGGACAGCCCCGGCTGGTCTCAAAATAGACAACCCGCTTCCCGAGATGCGGGATATCCTCCGGAAAACGATGCGGGGAAGGCAGCTCCGCCAGAATGCTCTTCGGTCTTCCAGGATTCACAATAATTTCGTCCTGCTTGCGGTAAGCCACGCCATAGACGAAATGATACTTTCGGTCCCCTTCAATCGTTTGCAGCAAATGGTGGAAGGTCTCCTCGCCTTCACCCATGACGATAAAGTCGACATTGTGCAGCCGTTTCATCCAATATTCCGTATCGTAGGATACTTCAGGTCCGCCCAGTATGATCGTGACCTCCGGCATAATCTTCTTCACGATATCGATCACTTTAATCGTTTCTTCAATATTCCATATATAACAAGAGAATCCGATCACATCCGGCTTGCGCTGGAACAGGTCGGAGACGATATTCATCACGGGGTCCTTAATCGTGTACTCCGTCAATTCGATATCGAAATCCTTCTCGCTGTATGCCTTCAGGCAGCGAATGGCCAAGGAGGTATGGATGTACTTGGCATTCAAGGTTGATAGTATGACTTTCATGGTAGGGTCCACTTTCCTTCTAAAATAATATAAGTTTTTGTTACCGGTTGGTTTATCTTAAGCAATCAAGCGGCAAAAAGGCTTCTGCCTGCTATGCCGGGTTATCATTCATAGTCATACAAGTCGTCACCGTCACTCGATGTGCCTTGACCATTCAGGAAGAATTCCAGGAACGGACGGCCGTATTTACGGAATTTCACTTCGCCGACCCCTTTGACATTCAGCATCTCATCCTCGCTCTGCGGGCAAACCACGCTCATCTCACGCAAAGTTGCGTCATTAAAAATGATGTAGGACGGCACATGCTCTTTGCTTGCCAGCTCACGCCGAATCAAGCGCAGCTGCTCGAACACCGTCTCGTTGACGGCTGACGGCGAATAATCGCGGCGACTGCCGCTGCGCTGGCTGCCTGCGGCTTTGGAAGGACGCGGAACACGCTGCATCACTTCGCGCTGCCCTTTTAACACGTCGGCCGCCTCGCTTTGCAGTTTCACGACAGGGTATTGGCCTTCCGTCAACGCCAGAAACCCTTCCGAGATGAGCACATTGATCGTCTCGGATATCTCCTTCTCGGTCCGATTCGCCATCACGCCATAGGTTGGAAGGCGATCAAAGCCGTACTCCAGTACTTTTTTGGCCCTTGAGCCCTTCAGCACGGAAGCGACCATGGACACGCCAAAGCGTTCGCGCATCCGGTGGATGCAGGAGAAGATTTTCTGCGCATCTACCGTGATATCGACAAGCTCCCGATCATCCGTGCAGGAGCTGCACGTACCGCAGGACTTATCTTCGTGCTCTTCCCCGAAATAATCCAGCATCGCGCTGCGCAGGCACCTTGTGGTGTAGCAGTAATCAATCATCTGCTGCAGCTTCCGGTAGTCGTTCTGCTTACGCTCTCCCTCCTGGGGATTCTGTTCGATCAGAAACTTCTGCGTCATAATATCCTGGGCGCTGAACAGCAGTATGCACTGGCTGGGCTCGCCGTCTCGTCCGGCGCGACCCGCTTCCTGCACGTAGGACTCCATATTTTTCGGCATATTGTAATGGATGACATACCGGACGTTGGATTTATCGATCCCCATGCCAAATGCGTTCGTTGCAACAATAACGCGAATATCGTCATACAGGAAGGCCTCTTGGCTCTCCGCTCGCTCCGCATCACTCATGCCGGCATGGTATCGACCCGCAAGGAGCCCCTTGGCTTGAAGGCGTTGGCATAAATCATCCACCTCTTTACGAGTGGCGGCATAGATGATGCCCGGCTGGTGGGTATGCGAGGCCGCATAGTCCAGCACGAACTCCCGCTTGTTCTCACCGCGAAGCACCGACATCTCCAGATTGTCGCGCCCAAGGCCCGTCACGAACACCTGCGGCTGCTCCAGCCGAAGCAGACGCTGCATGTCCTCCATAACTTCAGGCGTGGCCGTGGCCGTAAAGGCCGCCACAATCGGACGGTTCGGGAGACCTTTAACAAAAGGAGCCACCGAGAGATAGCTCGTCCGGAAATCATGCCCCCACTGGGATACGCAGTGAGCTTCATCGACAGCCACAATCGAAATATCGAGACCCGCCATCTCCTCCCGGAACCAATCCAGTTCAAGCCGTTCCGGGGCGACATATAACAGCTTCAGTTCTCCGCGCTTGGCCGCACGTATGCGCTCGTTCACTTCCTTGCCGCTGAGCGTGCTGTTGATATAGGCAGCGGCCACACCCGCTGTCGTAAGGGCATCCACCTGATCCTTCATTAAGGAGATCAAAGGCGATACAACCAACGTCAGACCCGGACACAGGAGCGCCGGAATCTGATAACAGATCGATTTGCCTCCGCCCGTCGGCATAATCCCGAGCGTATCCTGACCCGCTAGAAGACTGGCGACGATTTTTTTCTGACCCTCCCGAAAATCAGGATAGCCGTAATATTTCTGCAGATAATCCCGTGCTGTATCCATATTCATCGATTCTCTATCATTTGTTTCCACATTCATGGATAAAAACTCCTTAATTCACCTTGGTTTTCCGTTTCGAAAAGCCCTTATCCTTTAAGTTTAACGGCCTTTCCATGAATGGGCAACCAAATCGGGGAAGGAAATTGCATTGGGCGAGGAGAACTTCATAAATGTGGAAAAAGGGTTGCGATCATGTAGAGCCCAAAAAATGAAGTTGGTGATCCTAATGAATGACGCACATACCGAGGCCGTAAATCAAACTATTCAATATATGAAGAAGCATCTGGACGAGCCCATGACTACCGAGCAGCTCGCTGGCCTAGTGGGATATAGTCCCTTCCATTTCTCCAGAGTATTCAAACGTGTCACCGGCATATCCCTCCGGCAATACCTGTCCGCGCTCCGGGTTGAAGCCGGCAAAATCGAGCTCCTTCAAAGTCCTTCCCTGCTCGTAAAAATCGGAATGAGCATCGGTTTGGCAAGTCCCGGCACCTTCAATACCCGCTTTAAGCAATTTGTCGGCCTGTCTCCGAAAAAGTTCCGCACCACCACGGAGTCTCTTCATCGTTACGTGAATCAATATGAGCACAAGCCATTAACCTGGACAGAGGAAGAAAGGCAATCTCTGCCCCGGATTCATTGCCGGATCGAAGCTCCCGAGAGGTTTCGCGGCATGATTTACGTCGGTCTGTTTCCAAGACCCGTACCTGATCAGAAACCCGTATCCGGTACGGCTGTCCATAAGAAGCGAACCTGTATCTTAACCGGCATTCCGGTCGGTACGTATTATGTGCTGGCCGCGGGCATCCCCTGGAGCCTCAATCCGCGGGATTATTTTCTGCTGAGCAAATCCTTGCGAGGCAAGCTGGAGGATCCTGTCCATATCGACGAAGGAACCGATCTCGCCGTGAAGATTACCTTGCGCGAGCCTCTGCCCTATGACCCGCCGATTGTTGTGAATCTGCCTCTGCTCTTGTTTGAGAAGGATCGGAATAACAGCGCAAGGTAGAAGAATTTTCGAATCGCCTATCCATTTATAATGGAACTGCAAGAAGCGTTATCCAAAAAGCAATAAGCACTATATGATGGAGGATTAAACATGACCATTATTCAAGAAACCGTGATTCAGGCCGATGTGCAGCTCCTCTGGCGAGCATGGACGGAGTCTGCGAGGATAACCGAGTGGTTTGCGCCGGCTGCGGAAATTGAACCGAAGACGGGCGGAAAGTTCGAGCTTTATTTTAACCCCGCCAATCGTGAATCGATGTGCACCGCAGGATGTACTATTTTGCAGTATGATGAGCCGTGTACCCTCGTGTTTGAGTGGAAAGGACCTGATCCCTTTACGGAAACGATGAATCAGGGGGAGTTGACCGTGGTCAAGGTGTCTTTTTGGCCTGAACAGGACGGCTGTACAAGAATCACCTTGGAGCATACGGGCTGGAAGGATACCGAAGCGTCGCTGCAAGCCCGGGAATGGCATGTGGATGCATGGAAAGGCATGCTGACCAGCTTAAAATCCAGCATTGAATCCGGTGAAGGCATTCTATGCTGCCAGTAAGACAAGCCATAAACTAGAGGAGTGTATGACTATGCCAAATCTTTGCGTTTTATCAATCAATGTCAGCGATATGGATCAAGCCACGCGATTTTATTGCGACATTCTGGGATTTGAAGTTTCCGAGGTTTATGATGATCAGATCATCAGTTTGAAACATGAGGGCATGTCCCTTGTTCTGCAAAAATGCGACCGTCCTACGAGAACCGATTACCCGCATGAAGCCCAGGTTGTTATCGGACTTGAGACGGCTGATGTAAGCGCAGCGATCGCGAACTACAAATCGCAGGGCGTGGAGGTCATCTTTGATACCCCGCTGCCGTGCCCTCCCGGTCTATACAGCGCGATTCGGGACCCTTTTGGCAATGTGATCGAACTGCTGGAATTTACGGAGTAATCGTGCCGTTTGGAAGGATCATGGTTATCATCAATATGAGTGAAGTCCATATAAATGCCCGAAGGATACGCTGCATGCAGCAGGTGTCCTTCTCGTATGATAAGGTCAGCCGAGAACTCTGGTTGGCCTTTTTGAAGTTTTTGAGCCGCCAAGTCTTGTCTCTACCATTCCTGAACCATCTGTTAATGTTGAACCCGTTGCGGGTAAGAACATATTAATGTTAACCAGAAGGCGAGCATGGGCAGATTAGGAATCGTCGGTTTCGGAAATAATAGGTACTCGAACTGATATATTAACTACACAAGGGGAAATTCATATGGATATGACACCAGAAGAACGCGTTACCCTGCACGGGTTCAACAACTTGACGAAAGCGCTCAGCTTTAATATGTACGATGTCTGCTATACAAAGACTCGAGAAGAACGGGAAGCGTACTTGGAATATATTGATGAACAATATAACGCAGATCGACTCACAAAAATATTGAGCCATGTGGCCGAAATCATCGGAGCCCATGTCCTGAACATTGCCAAGCAGGATTATATCCCACAAGGCGCCAGTGTAACGGTGCTTGTATCTGAGGGCCCTGTCGTAGAGGTTCCGGAGGAATCCTATGACGAATCGCCGGGTCCGCTGCCGGATAACGTCATCCTGCAGCTCGACAAGAGCCACATTACCGTCCATACGTATCCGGAATTCCATCCGGATGAGGGAATCAGCACCTTCCGGGCCGATATCGACGTGTCGACCTGCGGGGAGATTTCACCGCTTAAAGCCCTAAATTACCTGATCCACTCCTTTGATACGGATATTATGACAATCGACTATAAAATCCGGGGCTTCACGAGAGATATTCACGGACACAAGCTGTTTATCGACCATGAGATCAGCTCCATTCAGAACTATATTCCGGACGAAGCCAAGGATCTGTTCGATATGATTGATGTCAACGTATACAAGGAAAACATCTTCCACACCAAGTGTAAGCTGAAGCAGTTTGATCTGGACAATTATCTGTTCGGTTATACTAAGGATAAGCTATCCGATGCCGAGCAGCAGAAAATAACCGAGCGCATCAAACTCGAGATGGACGAAATCTATTACGGTAAAAACATGGACCGCAGCTACTGATGACGGGCTCCCGATGTGATGCCATCAACATGTGCTGCTTCTATACAAGGAATATGAATGAATCAAAATCAGGCTGGGCTCATAGGAGCCCGGCCTGATGTGCAACTTCTATCGCTTCGTCCCGGTTGCGGACGCCCAGCTTGGCATACAAGGTTGAAGAATAGTTCCGTACAGTCCCGTCTGACAGATACAATTTCATTGCAATCGCCTTGTACCGCAAGCCTTGGGAGAGATACTTCAGCACCTCAATCTCCCTTGGTGTCAGATCATAGGACTTCAGCAGTGGAGACAACCCTGGATCGGCTTCAATGACGGATGCAGTACCACCCTCTTCCTTCATGAAATCACCCACTTCACCATCGAAAAGCTTAGCCGAGATCGCCGGATTCATCAAAGTTCCGCCACGATACACGATTCGTATGTTCTCGGCAAGCTCACGCGGCTCCATCGACTTCAGCAAATAACCGTCCGCTCCGCTTCGCATAACCTCCGCAGCTTTTCCCCTCTGCTCAAATGTGGTGAATATGATAACCTTCACTAACGGCCAACGTTGTTTGATCAACTTCGTCGCTGTAATGCCATCCATCACGGGCATCTCCAGATCCATGAGCACCAGCTGGGGGTTAAGCTTCTCACACAAGTCCAAGGCATGTTCCCCATGTTCAGCACATCCTACCACCTCAAGATCCTTCTCCGATTCCAGGATGATGCCGAGACTCTCCGTGATAAAAGGTTCATTATCCACCAATAAAAGTCGGATGACTTCATCTGCAGGCTCCGAAATTCTAGGCAAGCTGCAGGTCACAACGGTTCCTGCCTCAGGAGTCGAATAAATCGAAACTTGGCCTTGAAGGCGATAGGCCCTTTCCTTCATGGCGCTTAAACCGAAACCTTCCTGGATTTGCCCGGTTCCAATACCGTTATCCAGAATTTCAAGCCGGGTCTGCTGCAATTCGAATTGAAGCATAGCATCAATCCTCGTCGCATTACCATGACGCGCACTATTCGTTAGGGACTCCTGGAGACAACGATAGAAGGTCATTTGGGCCTGCCGGGATACTGGGTACTCTTCACCAAGCACTCTAAGTCCTACCCTTACCCCTGTGTTTTGCTCGAAATCCTCCGCTACCTGTCTCAATGACTGCACCAAAGAAAGCTGCTCTTGCGGTGAATCCAGCTCATGCAAATACCCTCTGACCTCATCCAGGCTTCTCCGCGTCAGCTCCAGCAGATTGGACAGCTTACGCTGAGCAGCTGCATCTGTTTCCGTAGAACGAAGCGATTCCAAGCCCATAATGACCGCCGTATACGTATGGCCCATCGTATCATGCAGTTCCTTGGACACGCGTTCCCGTTCTTCCAACAGCGTGACTCGTTCGACCTGAGATAAATACTGCTCTAATATCGTATTATGTGTTCGAATGCTTTCATTCTGGCGATAGTTGGCCATCAACAGATGAAAGGCAAATCCTAACGCAAACGCAAAGGCAACATGCTCCATCATCAGTATTAAATCCGTTGATGGGGCATTCAGCTTGATCAGTATTGGAACCAAGATGGCCGCAAGGGGGCCTGTCCATCTGTACGTAGTTCCATAGCTGTTCGCAGCCATCAGAAAAGCCGGAATGATAAACGACAAGTAAGCCTCCGGGAATAAGGAAGTCAAATAAACGGCGATTCCGCCTGATAATAAGATCTCGGTAATCAAATATGCTTTATGATTTAGAAGCAGACACAGCCAGGGGATCGAGAATGCTGCCAATTCCCACATGATGACCATCCATAACTCTGCGGTAAGCTGGTGCCTGAACTCTATAAACGCAAAGATCAGAGAGATGCAGCCCATCATGCGAATAAAGAGCATAGCCCAGTCGCACCACTTCCATTGTTTCACGATATCAAACAAAAGCTTTCACTCCCTACAGTTCCTTCACGGTTCCTCCCTAATATGACACGGCCCTCACAGTGTGTCTACCTCCAAACCGAAAACATCCACTGCGTGTACCGGCCTGTCCATCTCGCCGCTCCCTTAGCCGCCCATGACCCTGCATAAGCAAACAGAACGCCGACGACCATCATAAGCAGTGACTTGGGCAAGGTATCAATGCGAATCGGCCCCATGTTGATATCCACAAAGGAACTGAACCATGGTGCCAATATCCATAGAATGGGAACGATAAAAAAGATAACAGCACCGAACAAACTAACGATGCCAATGATAAACTTCAGCATGAGCACCGACACGGCCTTCCAATTTCGGATGTCCGATAGCTCCACTTTAGCCTGACTCCAGTAGGAGCCGGATGAGGTTCTTTTCATAACAGGTTCGATCGTTATGTCCGTATAGAACTTCGCCTGAATCCGATCATAATTCATGAAGGTCCACGACGTTCGCATAACAAAGGTAAGAACCGGTATCCCGATCAGGGTGAAACTCATGCTAAAGCCAAATACAAGGCCTACAAGATAGAAACAAAAGTAAAACACCCCGGTTCCAAACGTCAGCATCAAAAAACAAAAGTTCAACAGGTACTCCCTCAGCCATTTCCTCATAGATTAGACTCCTTTCATGCCCTCATGACCTTGATATTCCTGTATCCTACTGCACTTATTGTCATGTGCAACAGTGTCAAAATGTCATATGACACGCCTGATTATTAGGCCTTGTACTTGTGGGTACAAGTTTTTTTTGATCTTCTCTTTTTATGTATGGATACCGGAATAAACTCTGTTTTTTAAATCAAATGGCCTGTTTTTTGTATGTTGTCATCCTCTAATGTTCCATACAATGAAAGTGATTTTCCAATCGCTTCAAATTCCATCCAGGAAGGAGGATCCCTCACCCTTTTATGAAAGCGCATACGGAATACTGTGTGTCAGCATCCAAACCATGATAGGAAAGGTGGCTGAACATGAAGAATGGAAGTAAAATCGGCTTGATCCGCAAGTTGCTGGCAGCAGCTCTTGTATTTCCCATGATGATCGCCGCGAGCAGCGGAGGTTTTGCCGCACCCTTATATGAAGCAGAAGGCCCTGCGCAGAAGGCCAATACGAAAGCCGGCCGCGTTCAATTGGAGTATTTGGATAGGGGCATTGTATCCGCCTCCACTTCGGAGGGCATTTTCCTAAGCTGGCGCTTGCTTGCCGGAGAAGTAACCGGATATGGTGATCAAGGACTGACGCCTGTGAGCATCGTTTTTGCGAAAAAGCCGCTGCCAGATTCAGATTACTTCTGATCTGCAGGCGGCTTTTCTTATAACGGTGCTATTAAAATTGAACCGAAAATCCGTTGAACCGGTGAATGCCCGTTCCAAATCGGACAAGGTCTTTTTCCCGCAGCTCTTGCACGGCTTCTTTTACCACGGACAGCAATGCCGGATCCAGCCCAAGCGTATTGTGAGAACCGTAGATTCGCTTTACACCATCGATATTCGCTATCCGCTCCAGAGAGTTTACGAGATCTTCCGGACTTGTCGTTGGATAAAAAGCATATACCGGCGTCTCATCATACAACAAATCCCCTGTGAACAAATAACCTCGGTTTATATCAAATACCGCAATATGTCCGGGAGAATGGCCCGGTGTGTGGTAAATGACCAAACTCCGCCCGCCCAGCTCGATGACATCTGTATCCCGGAGAATACCGGCCGGCTGGCCCTGATAAGGGGTATAGGTTGCCGGATCGAAGGAAGACGGTACAGGTCTCGTGATATCGCGTGATATGTCCTTGCGGATTTGTTCAATAGAAAGCTTCTTAATCCCGCTAACGAGCCAGTCCTCCTCTGCCTCATGTACATAAATCTCCCCGTACTGCCCATGACTGCCGATATGATCTGCGTGAACATGCGTGGTTAGCACCATAATAGGTAAATCCGTCAGTTGATCCGTCATCCGTCTCATGTTGTCGATGCCAAGTCCCGTATCGATCAATGCGGCTCGCTCGCTTCCTATCAACAGAAACGAATGCACCTTCTCCCAATGTCCGTATTCGCTGACCGCAAATGTGCTCTCATCCAGCTGCGATACGGTAAACCATGCATCATCGATAACGACGTTGTATTGATTATTCTCCATATGTAATTACTCCCCCATCAAGGATTATCGAATGGTGATATCCTCCTGATCATCTTGAAATGCGATCAACGACATATAGTAATTCTTCTCTTCTGCGGACAAAGGCGCACTGTCTGTTTCGGCCGTCTCCATCGTGAAGTGTTTATTCATGAGCTGCTTGAACTCGTCCACAAAAGCATGGAAGCTCTCCTTCGTTGCGTGAAAGCGGTAGGTTCCTGCAATGTTTTTTCGATGTTGTTCGCTCGCGCTGTCCAATGCAAAAGAAGAAGCCGGTGCGCTCTCAATCTTCGTTCGGGTAACATCGAGTGTCTCCATAAATACCTGTCTGGACGTTTCTACCAAATCCAGGCTTGGCAGCAAATGATCTTCCGGTATGAAGCGGCTTGCGACGGCGCGATAGTATTTCTGCACGATACCGTTCTTCTCTTCCTTCCGGACCACATGAATGATGCCGTGCTTCTCCAACTCTTTCAGATGAAAGTAAATATTGTTCCGCGTAATGTCCAGTATCTCGGCTAGCTGCTGTCCGGTGTAGGCATCCTTCACGAGATTCATCAGTATCTTGGTACGCAGTGGATCGGCAATCGCTTTGAGCTGCTCATGGGTTTTAATTCTATAGACACCTGTCATTTTTATTTTAACACCTCCATACATTTTACCGGTAAAATTATTTTTACTGTCGTTCATTTCATCCTATCATGACTTCTATACGTGGGTCAATCATGCTGCTCCTACGATTTACGGTTATACGCAAACCAGAAACCGAGTACGAGTCAACGATGATATAATTAGGCAATACTGTTAAATAGAATGAAGGAAATCACGCTGAGAGGTCCCTGCTTATAGCACAACAAGCATGTTCCCCTTAAACAGCTAAATTATGATATATTATCCACAATCGTATGTACGACATTATGATGTTCAAAGGATGTGCCTCATGTTTGACCCGACGATATTCGAAAATTTAAAGGTTGGCATCGAGAATGCGGTCTATGACCTCGACAACCTCGATGAAATCATTCGTGTTACCGACAGGAAGGATCTCCTGGATATGGCCACGTTGTCCAGAAGTTTTAGTCTCCGGTTCGAGCTGACTACGCCATCCACAACTTCAGCCGAAATTTGCTTGGAGACCGGGCTCCGGGATTTGGCGGCCGAGATCTTGGAAATTCCGGAAGGTCAGCCGGCCTGCGAGCTAAAGCTCCGCTTTCATATAAACATCGCTGATGCTTCCATAGCGTGTCCGGCTATCGCCCAGATCATGAAGGAGATATGGAATCCGGAGCTTCCCCCGCTGCAAACGATCCGGTATACCTACAGCGATGATGCGGTATCGCTGCATAATACGATCGAGCTTCGCTTTCCTCGTAGGATCAACGAAGAACAGATGGGAGATATCCCGAATATCTTGGAGTTCATGCTTCGTACGCTGGGAGAATTAGACCGGTTATAGCCCCCAGATAAAGATAACGGTGATATCTAGTAAAGAAGCCTGCCCGCTATCATAGCGGACAGGCTTCTTCGACTTATATTATGTTAAGCAACAACCAACCGGATCCAGATGTCCGAGGGATCTTGAACGGCCCAGACGCCCTCGCGCTGTTCCAGACGCAGCCCCGCCTCACGAACACGCCCGGTTACCGCCTCAAGCTCCTCATGGCTCGGAAGCTCAATCGTATAATCTTCCATACCCGCAGCGCTCCTTGGCGTGTTCGGTACACCGATCCCTGCCCAAACATTGAGCCCGATATGGTGATGGTATCCTCCTGCGGATATAAACAACGCAGCGCCGCCATAATGGGCTGTCAACTCAAAACCAAGAACATCGCAATAAAATACGCGGGCATCATGCAGATTAGACACGTGGAAATGCACATGCCCGATAACCGTCTCTTCGGGAAGTCCATACCATTCCCTGTCCTTGGAGAGAGCCAGCAGTCCCTCTACATCAACGGGATCTGTGGTCATCACATATTCCCCTTTGGCATCACGCTTCCAGGTATCCCTTGGTCGGTCGGCATAAATCTCGATGCCGTTCCCGTCCGGATCATTAATGTACAATGCTTCGCTGACCAGATGATCGCCTTGGCCGACAGGAATGTTATGCTTGATCAGGTTGGCAAGCGCAAGCCCGAGCGATTCCCGATTCGGAACCAGGATCGCAAAATGGTATAGACCTGCCGTCCGAGTCTGCGGTCTCACCAGATCTTGAACCTCCTCTATAATCAGCAGCGGCTGCTTGCCGTCTGCCGTCAATTCGGCAACACGGCCATGCTGGCGAAGCATTTTCAAACCGACGACTTCCGTATAAAAGCGTACGGATTGTGCCAGATTACTGATCCGCAGAGAGACCGGTCCGAGCTTTGTGGATGGATGTATAATAGCTGTCATATTCTCACTCCTTGAATGTTGTTGTTGGTTTTGTTCATAACATATATTCAAACTAACGATAGGCTAAACTTGTAATCAAATCAGTTACATCTTACTTGTAATCATTATAGTTACAGGACATCCTTGTTGTCAAATCCAGTAATTTACAAGTAAATCGAAAAGCCGCCAACGTTTAACCAAAAGAAAACGCCCATCCTGCATAGGATCGAGCGTGTGATTTTCACTTATTCACTTGATGTTCCATTCGCAGAGGCACAAATTTTCCGGACGATTTCTTCCAGATTGACCTCATGCAGCGTGTTCTCCATGGCCTTCTGAGCAGCTGAAAAAACCGGAACGATCGCCGTTTGAATATGTTTGCCAACAGGACATTTTGTGTCCGAATTCTCATGAATGCCAAACAGGGAATCCTCCTGCACGACATGAACGGCATGATAAATATCCAGCAGCGTAATCTCGGACGGATGCTTTGCCAGCTTCGATCCCGCTACGCCAGGTTTAACCTCAACCAGGCCCGCTTTGTTCAGCATGCCGACAATACGCCGGATAACCACCGGATTCGTGTTCACACTCTCCGCGATATAATCTGATGTGCTGACGCCAGCCTTATTCATCTCCAACACGGAGAGAATATGAATGGCCACTGCAAATCGGCTGCTTATGTTCATGTGACCCCTCCTGACGGACCAAATCTTCAGATGACTAGCATGTAACCATCATAGTTACATTAGACCCTAAAGTCAACGGTTAAGCCGCCGTTATGTGAGCCAAAATCAGGTATTAATTATACAAATTCAAAAATATATATGGGATTTAATGTAATTTTATGTTGATTTTCCTGAGCTTTTCACTATAATGATCACAACATGTATTGGTAAAATCACCCTATTTAAACATAATCCAGCATCCCTGCATGATCCCAAAACATTCAAGGAGGAAATCCATGGATCCCAGCCAAAACCGAAACGAAACGTATTCTATCAGACGTCCTCGAAAGCCTAAACGCCATATCAAACTCAAAAAATGGATAGGAATATCCTTATCTATACTAATTCTCTTAGGCGGACTAGGCTATATTTTCAGAAAAGAACTGTCCTGGATGGCTTTTCAGGCATTTTTCGCGAAAGATATCAAACATACGCTAGACCATTCCTACAAACCTGTTGGTAATCCTGATTCGCCCAAGCCTGCTGCGGAGGCAACAAAGCCATTCTCGGTTTTGCTTCTGGGCGTTGATCAACGCGAGGACGAGCCTGCCCGCTCCGACACGATCATCTACTCTGTCATCCGACCTGACCTTAATAAAATATTGCTTGTCTCCATTCCCAGGGATACCTACACGGAAGTGATCGGCAGGGGAGTCACCTCCAAAATCAACTCAGCTTACGCCCACGGCGGCGCGAAAATGGCCATTGATACGGTTGAGCATCTGTTTCAGCACCCTGTCGATTATTATGCAGCCATCAATTTCCACGGATTAACGGATATCGTCAATGCATTGGATGGGATTAAACTCCCCATCGATAAAGTTATCGAGAACAAAAGCGCCAATCATATCAAATTGCGGATCGAGCCCAACAAGCCGATTTACGATGGAACAGAGGCATTAAATTATGTCAGGTACCGGGAAGATTCGGATTTCAACCGCACCATGCGCCAGCGCATATTCCTCAATTCCTTAATGGATCGGGTATTTGAATTGAAAAATATAACCAAGATCCCGGAGTTGATTCGTATCGGAGGCAGCAATCTTACGTTGGACTTAAACTCCGAATTCATTCTCAAACTGGCCGAAAACCTATTTTTTAACGACTCCCCGCCTACGTTTGAGAATTACATGCTGAAGGGAAAAGACTTAGTGATCCGCGGCGGTTACTTTTATGATCCGGACGATTCGGACGTCCAGTATATTCAGGAACTGCTCGCCAACTGGTCCGATGAAGAGACCAAACTGGAAGATTTGATGATCCCAGGTACGAAGTAAAGCTGATCGCTCGAGGTTAGGTGAATCGCCTGACTAGAAGGTGAAGCTTGATATGAAAAAAAGCCAATCCATGATAAAAAGCCTCTCTTTCGCGTACCACGAAAGAGAGGTTTTTTAACGAATACCATCTGCTCCAATTAGAACATCGGAAATACGTATTTGATAAGAAAATACAAGAATCCAAAGAAGATAATCAGATAAGCCACATACTTAATTAACGTAGATGCTACCCTGCTGGAGTCGTTACGCTCCTCGATATTGCGGGTCTCAATCTCCACATCTCGGTCTCGCTGCCTGCTCATAGTCTCCACCTCCATCCGATTCTTTAATTGCAGATGACGGTTATCTCTTGACGCTTACTACTCTTTACACACACGTCTTGGGATTGAACCAATCTTCAGGAAGGAGATGGCAAGCTTAGAAAAAGCCGATCATGGCAGGCAGAACGATAAAGGAAGCCAGCGTAGTCCACAGAATGCACCTGGATACCAGCTTGGGCGCGGCATCGTATTGCTCAGCAAGAATTACCGCGTTCACGGCTGCAGGCATCGCCGACAAAATCAGGATAACCGCAAACAAGGTTCCCTCAATGGATAAAATCGCGAGCAAGCCCCAAGCCACCAATGGGCCCACCAGCATTCGCATCGTCATGCCCGACCAGAATCCACGCTTGGAGACGGCAGAAGCTCCGCCCTCCCGAACCCCAACCATCTGGGCGCCCAGTATGACAAGAGCGAGCGGCGCATAAGCCGCGGACAGCATGGAAACGCCGGTATTCAACCCGTCCGGAAGCTGAAAATCCGTCAACCGGAAAAGGACGGCGAGTGCCGCCGCATAGACCGAGGGGAGAGTAAACACCGATTTGATCGCCTTCACAGCCGAAAAATGAGATCTCGCTGCCAGGTACACCCCTAATGTATTCATAATGATAATTTGCACGATGACATACACCGATGCTTTATCCAGCCCTGCTTGCCCGAATGCAAGCAGGACGAGAGGAAGCCCGTAATTCACGCTGTTGGTAAAAATCGTGGTCAAGGCGAGGCCCGATTTCTCTGTCTGGGACAAGCCCAGCATTTTACCGGCGAAGGCACTGAGCGCCCAAAGGGCGAGCACATTCAACAAGCAAAACGCAACCGTTACCGTGACCTCATTCGAGGTAATTGAAGCCTTCTCCAGCGTCTCGAAGATCAGAGCCGGGCTCAGCACATATAAAGACAAGGCCGAAAGCCCCTTGGTTTCAATGCCCTTGAATCGCTTAAGCAGGGCTCCGCCGATGACGGGCAGCGATATGGGAAGGAATACACTATAAATCGTAGCTAAGAAAGAAGAGATCATGAGGTCCACCTTTATGCAAAGTAAAATATCATTATCTCTACATCCTAACCCATACCTCAAGCATTCGTCCAAGATTTAAAGACTATAGGTTTAATAGGCCTAGGCTTTCATTATGCCATCTTCCTGATGACAAACGACACGGTGGTTCCTCTGCCCCTTGTGCTGTCAATCATGAGCCCCTGCCCATAGACTTGCTTCAAGCGCCGATCCGTGTTCATAAGGCCGACTCCCTTGCCGGCGGCACGCTGTCCACTCCCTAGCATCAAGCGGAGCTTCTCGGGATCCATGCCGGCACCATCATCCGCGATAATGACCTTGGCGGATTCAGCTTCACTTACGATGCGGATGGTTACAGTCCCTCCCTGGGTTCGCGCCAAGACCCCGTGAACGACCGCATTCTCCACAATCGTCTGCATGGTCAAAGGGGGAAGCTTCCACTGCTGAACAGCGACTTCCTCGGAAATATGCCAACGGACACGCAGCCGTTCCCCAAACCGCTCCCCTTCGATATACAGGTATGAGCGAACCAAGCCCAGCTCCTGCTCCAGCGGGATAAAACGCTCCAAGTTGCTGATATCATAGCTGGCTCTCAGATAGTGGCTGAATTCGCCAATCAGCGCAATCATCCGTGAAGGGTCAATCTCACTAAGAGATGCAATCGAATTTAAGGTATTGTGCAGAAAATGCGGCTGAATTTGAGCCTGGAGCCAAGCTGCCTCCATATGCAGCCGTTCTTTAATGGAGCGCTTCAGCTCCAGCAGTGCGCGTACCCTTGTTTTTAATTCCAGATGGTCCACCGGTTTGATTAAATAATCGTTAGCTCCGGAAATGAAGCCCATATGAATATCCTCAGGCCGGTTTCTTGCGGTCAGCAGAAGAATCGGAAGCTCCGATATCATATACCTCTGCCGAATCGTCCTTGACAATTCATATCCTGACATCTGGGGCATCATCACATCAGATATGATGAGATCCCATTCTCCCTGCTCCAATAATTGAAGGGCTTCCTCAGCCCGGGTAACGGTCACGATCTGATACCCTTCGTTTTCAAGCAAATGATGGATAACTTTTAGGTTAACCGGATCGTCATCTACGATGAGCAGCCTGCCATCGGTTTGACGAGAAAGCTTCTTAGTCTCGGATTCGGCCTCATCCTGTTCGTGTTTATCTGACATGTTAGATAGCCTCTCCTTCTCTTTCTCTGAATTTGAAGCCGGGGAGTCGGCCATAAACTCCTGTTTATCTGTCTTCTCCTGCCTCATCATATCGTCCACTTTCAGCGTGAACGTAAAGGAACTTCCCTGTCCCGGAGCGGATGACACGGAGAGCTCCCCTCCATGCAGCTCAACCAGCTGCTTGCAGATGCTGAGTCCAAGTCCCAACCCGCCTCCCGCTGCGGCAAAGCTGGAGTCTCCCTGCTCGTAGGGGAGGAATATCCGTCTTAATGTCTCTTCGTCCATCCCTATCCCCGTATCAAGAACGTGGACGCAGGCCCTTCCCTCAACAACGTCGGCAGTCACCGCGATCCGGCCTGACTCCGTATATTTGATTGCGTTGTGTATCAGATTGAATACAATCTGAACCAAGCGGCTTTCATCTGCCCATACCTTGGGAAAGTCATCCTCGATCTCGCATACGAGCTCGATTCGCTTGCCCTCCGCCATCGGACGGAGCATGTCCAGCACGCCTTGAGCAGCCGAACCGAGATGGACGCTCTGCATATTCAGCCGGATCCGCTTCTCCTTCAATAACGAAACATCCAGCAAGTCATCCAACAGCAGCGACATCCGCCTGCCAATGCCGGTAATCAGCTCCAGGTGGCCACGATCCTCTTGCTGAAGTAAACTCCCCTTGCGTTCCAGCAGCGTTTGCGCCATGTTAATCATGCCGTGCAGCGGATTTCGCAGCTCATGAGACGTATTTGCCAGAAATTCATCCTTCATCTTGTCTGCCCGCTGGAGCTGCTCGGCCTGTTCCCTCAGCACGACAGTGTTTCGGGTAAACCGGATAAACCAGAAGGAAGCAAATCCGAGAAACGCAATGATCAGGTCAATCGGGTAATACGGCAGTTCCTTAAAATACCGGAACCTTAAAATTCCGCTCATGATAATGTTGCAGGAAACGGCAACCGCCGACAGCAAGATAAATATGGCCGCTTCCGTCCGCTCACTGACCGCCTTCCTGGCAATCGAAGGCAGGAACAGCACGGAACTTATTAATACAAGTGATAAATAAGTAGAGAGATGCACCATCAGATGAAACGGAAGCAGCAAATAGGCCACGGCATACGAAACCACAAAGATCGTATAGGCCCGGTAAAATCCTTCTTTGATTCTCGGCCGGAGCAAATGCTTGGTACACAGAATCAAACATAATGATATAGCCACATAAGCAACAACCTTAAGCTTCACTGACCATTCGAAACGGATAGCAGGCTGCCAAACGAGCAGGAGCTTATCGTCGTCAACCAGCGTGGCCAGCAGCGTAAACAGGATAAGAGCCGCAAAATAAAACAGGCCTTTGTTCCGATAGCCGATTAGATACAGAATGAAGACATACATGACATGAAGAATTAGCACAATGCACACCAGCAGCTGCATGTTCTCCGAGAACGCTTTGCCCTTCATCACGGCTTCAGCTGTCCCGAATTTGATCGGCAGCTTAATCCCACCTGAATCAGGGTATTGATAATTGCTCACTTCCAAGATAATATCCAGCTCATCCCCGGCAGCCGGAGGGATGAGTTCGACATGGGGTACATTTCTTGCCATATGGGTCTCCGGCGTATCGGAGGGATGTCCGGATTCGTACAATAACTCACCATTGACGTACAAACGATAGGCTGTACGGATATCGGTGATCCAGAGGCCGTAAGTTACGTTATGCTCCGGTACGAGCAGCTTGAGACGATAAGTTCCGAAACCCATTTGGTTCCCGTTCTTGTTTACACCTTCCCATGGATCAGGAACCTGTATCCAGCGCGGATCGGCGGCAGGCTGCCGCTGCCCTTGAGACCATCTATCCGGGCCCATCCATTGATTCGGATAAAAGGCCCATTCCCCGTTCAGCGCAACCGTATTGCGGTCATCCGCCTGCCAGTCCCGAAGATCCAACACTCCTTGCTGAAACGGAACCTCCTCAGGGATCATGATGATTTTAAAATACGCCAGCCGCACGGAAAGTAAGATAACAATAAACAGAAAAGTAATCCCCAGCAGCCTTCTGCCGGAGATCGGTTTCGATTTCAAGTTGGAATAGGTCGACAATCATAACAGTCCCTTATAACATATTGTAAAAAACCAACAACACTGCACAACTGTCCATTATTTTACATCGTTACGGAGCTGTTGTCTGTTCCTTTTCCATAATGTCCAATAAATACAGGTCTGGTCAGGCCGCTATACAAACGATAATGTCTTGCCTGGGCGCTGCAGCGGCTGGTACGGACATAATTCCGTAGCGGATACATACTTCACCGTATAGTAAGAGTAGAATCTTTTTCTCCCGGATGCTTCATAAATCCACGAAAAAAAGTCGAAAATCGAATCATCCACCCATTTTCCGTTGTACTCGATCAACGACCGCAAATAAGGGATTTGGAGTTTCACTCCCCCATCCCACATGAAGATAAATGTGTTAACCTCGGCATTTTTTTGCAACAAAAAATGGACGGTACGCTCATCCAGCAAGTACTTGTCCTGACCACACAGAAATACCGGACCCTCATCAGTGGCAACGATACCAATCCGCTTGCCGTTGAAGTGAACATAGAAACCTCTGCAATGCTGGAGGTCCTTCTCAGCATCAAGCTCGAACTCCCGAAACGTTCCAAGCTCCAATCCCATGGCCTTATGCAGCGAAGATTCCTTAAATTTCCGAATGAATTTCATAACCGAATCATGTACCTCCCGATTGTTATGGTTCACTCCACAGTATAGGAGGCCGTCCTCTACAATTTCTGAACAACACCGGGAGAACCATAAAATCGGGCATCAAGATACAAAAAATCACCGGTCGAACAACCGGTGATTTCATATCGAATGCATGTTTGGCTACTTCATCCTATTTCATATTGGTGAGTTGGATTCCATTGCTCCATTCGTCGTACCATTTCACAATGTAAGGACTTGGCGCCTCGCCCATCTCATCTTCTAACACCTGACACAGAAGACTGAATTGACGGTGCACCTGGGCCGGATTATCCTGCAAAGCATATATTTTCATCAATGAAAAATAAGCCTTTTCCTCCAGGTGATGCTGCCGTTGGATCGAGAAGTAGCATAATATGGCTTCATCGATGCGTTCCTGATCCACATACCATTCCGCCATGGATAAAGAAACGCTAAGCCACAACTCCTTCAGCCTTTGACGTTCTCCTTCTGCCCACCAATAGTCATATTCCTGCAGGTAGTCTCCCGTGTACAATTTCATCATTTCAATATGTCGCTCAATCAATTCAGCCGACACGGAGGGATTTGACATGAACCAGTTCTCCCACTCCTCAATGTCCAACTGCACGCCTTCCATATTCAGCACATAGCCTTCTGTCGTGTTGGTGATTTGGAAGCGGGTATCATAAGGCTCCAATGTTTTTCGGATATGATAAATAGCCGTGTACAGCTGAGGATAGGCTTTATCCATGTCAAAATCCGGCCATAACATATCGATCAATGCCGACTTTCGTACAAGCTGTCCTCTATGCTGAAGCAGATAAATGAATATCTCCTGAGCCCGGGTTGTCCGCCAATGAAGCAGCGCGAATTGCCCCTGTTCATTCGGCTGCTCGATCATAACCTGGCGGAACATCGTCATCCGAATGTTTCGATTGGACTCCATGACCTCTTCCGGTCTGGACGCAATGCGGCTTCGCAAACGCTCCATCGTTTTGGCGACTCGATCAAGCTGGACAGGTTTAACAATATAATCTACGGCATTCAATTCAAAGGCAGTAACTGCATATTCGTGATACCCTGTCACAAATACAATACAGAGATGAGGCTTCTGCTCAAGCAGCTGCTCTGCCAGCTCAATGCCGTTCAATTCCGGCAAGCTGATATCCAAAAACACGATATCAACGTCCCTAGTAAGAATTTCGTCTCGTCCTTCAAAGGGATTCGTATATGTACCGATTACATCTATAGACATGGTATCCAGTTTTAACAGCTGACGTTCTAAATACTTCAAGGCCAACGGTTCATCATCTACGAGAATTACCTTCATTCATATTACTCCTTGGATTGGAAAAATACGGTCACATTTAACTATATTGATTCCTTCGCATTGTTGCAACAAGCGAAAGCATGTTTTACAAAATTCTCAACTTTCGCAGCTTAACAAGCTTCACCGGCAGACCACAGGCTGTATGTACGATACTAATTGTACCTTTATTCTGTTTAACGCATCGCTATGGGTTGCCCTATAATCCTTATTCCTTAAGTGATCGTATTCAAACCTAATCAATTTTTTTCCTATTAAATAATTCCCTACTCTTTTCTTTCAGGATGCTCTTTTACGTATTTCTCACTATATAGTACTACATAACTCAAAAACTCATTATAATTATTGTCCCCAATGTAGTATTCTTACCAAGGTTCATAGTAGGTAGAAAATTGAAGTGGGGGAAAGCAAAGATAACAAAAAACAGATCAATCATGGTGGTATTTGACCATAAGCAACCTGTTTAAACTCTTCATGCAAGGGAAATGCCATTCTCCATGATAAATCTACTTTTTCCTCTTCCGTTAACTGTTGCCCAACATCTTCTATGTTGAACTGCTTTAGTTCATATATTATGTTGCTAATTTCTTCTTGTGCATTAATTCCGTTGTTAATCAATATCTCAGCTAAAGTTACTTTTATTGTAATATTCTCACTAAATGTATTCCAGCAATCTCTTTCAAAACGGACTGCCCTCATAAACGAGCGTACGATCTTTTCCCCAACTCACTTCCAGCAATATTTTTTGACCAAGCTTCCTAAAATAGGGTAACATAGAGCTGATCATTCATTTAATTATTGGAGGAGTTCATATTGGAAGCCGTCATACAACATCAGTGGAATTTAAGTGAGATGGAAGCCATTGAATTACAGCGGGAATTAGCTAAAAAAGTTATTACCGAGGATTGGTTTGACCCAATCCATTATGTTGCGGAGTAGACGTTGCTTACAGCAAAAACAATAATACACTAATTGCAGCGATTGTCGTTTTAGAATTAGATTCATTGAAAATTGTAGAATCCGTTGTCATTGAAGATACGGTTCAATTCCCATATATCCCAGGTTTATTTTCGTTCCGAGAACTTCCTCCGATTATAAAAGCATTTGAAAAGATAAAGACCAATCCTCAATTAGTCGTATGTGACGGACAAGGGCTCGCCCACCCTAGACGGTTTGGATTAGCCTGCCATTTGGGGGTCCTGTATGATATCCCCACCATTGGGTGTGGAAAAACGAAGCTATCCGGCAATTTTACAGAACCCGATCAACATAGAGGAGCTCAGTCACCATTAATCGATAATCGTGAAATCATTGGGAATGTATTAAGAACGCAGAAGAATATTAATCCCATCTTTGTTTCCATCGGCCATCGGGTATCCTTAACGACTGCCTGCCAATGGATACTCAAACTTTCACCGAAATATCGGCTACCCGAAACGACTCGGCAAGCTGATCAGCTTGTGAAAGAGACATTGTCGCTTCACAACCATTCCCTGAGTTAGTCACAGCCACCGGCTTAGCCGATGACTTCATCTTATCATAAAGTTCAAGGGGGTTTTACTCATAGCTATAAACCTTCCTGAACCCCGGTTGAACCGGGGGTTCTAATACAAAATAAAAGACGGGCGAAAACCGCCCATCTTAGACTACATAACAAACCATAACAACACATCAAGTCTTTCGCATCTAAAAGGCCTTATTCAATCGTCTCGCGTATCGTAATGGAGAAAGGTATTTTCACCGGACTGGTATCTCCCTAAAGACTCCATTTAACGCTTACAATTATTGCTCTAGCTTATAACGGCTTCTATATTCAGGAATTTTGCTGATAGTATATCATATGAGCTTAAGCATGATAAAATAATTAGATCAGAGTACTTCTGACTTTTCTTCTACCAGATTTCCATGCTCGTCATATTTTTTAAAACTTAATCTTCTGCCTAAAACCCTATATTCAACTAACTTTGTACAACCATTTTCATAATACTCCTTTTGCGGACCTTCTAGTACATTTTTGTCGAGATGCTTAATTTCTTTGACTTGTCCATTCGGATAATATTGAACCATTTCCCCATGCTTAATGCCGTCTTTAACTACGTAATAACCTGCTAAATCACCATTCTCATAACAATCATAGATTATACCAGTAAATAAATGTTCATTATTCTCTTGATCATATTGCACTATAAAGGAATCATATTCGTCCCCTCCATACCCAAATGTATCTTCGAACTGACTACCATTTTTTAGAACATATTCTTTATTCAATATTTTATCTTCCAACTTTAGGCACCTCCGAAATTATTTCAAATCCCTCAAGTATATATGCGCAGTGTGGACAACACTTAAACATGGTTCCACCAGACTTCTTCTTGTTAACTCCTGTTCTTATTACATTTACTACTATATCTTCTATTCGAGCATTGGGATTCTTCTTTAGGGCTTCGTTTACAGCCAAAACTTCAGCATGAGAACCCGCTCCCTTACTTGAGGTGACTATAAGAATCGAATACTTTTTTTGGCATTAAACTCGCCACATTTATCCAACGGATAGTTAGCTTCTGATAACCCTTTAAATCAAGTATATCCTGTAAATTTTTATGTGTTTTATTTAACCTGGTGGGGTTGTCGACTTCCCTTTCACAGGCCTATAGCGCGCTGAGCCCCCTTAGCTATATACGCCAACTGTACCAACCACTCCACAAGCCGCCCCTATTAGTATGGCTCGAGCATGGCGACCATTAAACTCACTGCCACTACTAGCTGCAATGGAGACATAAAAACGTAAACAAAGTAGCGCCCCAGTTAGTTCTTTACAACAATTTTTTGTATCTTAATGTAGGGCGAATATAAAATAGACTCATCCTAATTTAATAGAATGAGCTAGAATAAATTATTCATATTAAATTTATAAAACTATCAGACTTGTTTTGGAATTAACAGTGATACTATCTCTCTCTGATTCTTTTTTTTCGCTAAATCCATTACACTACTATTTAACTCTGACCCTGATTATCAAATTGCAACATCTTGGTATCCTACATCAACTACTTTTTCATCTAATAAACGAAGTCCTAAACCATTTTCTAAATCCCATGTACAATTAAAGAGGATTCCAATATCACGTTCTTCGTTAATATCTCCATAAGGGACAACAATACCATCTAAAGTAATCATCTGCATTAGTTGTTCCGTTGTATCAATAAAAGGATAATTTTCATTAAAAGCGATGTCATAACCTAGTTCATGACGCTTTTGCTGATAATAGTTTAGAATTGGTTGCAGTAAACTTATCTGCACTTGCTCCCAATTTTCCATTAACATTTGATATGCCAAATACTGTTCTTTATCAAATATCCCTTCATCATCCCCTTTGACCATAAGTGATATCGGCGTTTCAACTCCAAAATAATTAATAGTAATATCCTTAGACCAAATATAATCATAATCAAGTTCCCCAAACACTGCATCATTAATTTTCATAATAAACTCTCCTCTCTATCTCTCCGCAAATCCTCCAGGTTCAAACGCATCAGAGTTTACTTCACCAACGCCGCCAAGATGCCCAAATGTACTGTTTATCTTTGTCGGGACAAGTTGCATTGTTTTAAAATCATTTAATTCATGCCATGTTAATTTGTTTTTATCTCTATATTTCTTACCAACTAACATATATTCAATTTCCACTTGCGCTTTTGCTACAGGTGAAAAGTCAGGAACTGCATTATATAGTGTATACCTTTAATTCCAGTTTCATTGAATATTTTTTGAATTTGTGGGTCTGGCGGAGGCTTAAGAGTACACATGGATTCGCCTCGCACACTGATAAAGGCTCGCTTCGTACGAACTGGAAAATTCTGTTTGCCTGAAGGCTGGTGGAATGTCAGCAGCTTGTCCCGTCCCTAAGTTATAAAGCTGTACTGGAGAACAAAAAAGCGATAATTGGGTTACCAATTACCGCATAGCGATGTCCAACAATTTGTGTACTATATTATCACTATTTTATTTTCTACGATGTTTCTAAAATTGGTATAATTTCTCATCATATTATTACCGTATGCACTTACAGCCTTATTGCCATTTATCATACTCTCATAATTTTCTTTGAATTCTTTTTTTGTCGACTCGTCTAAACTATCATAGTATCTTTTAGTGGCTTCTTCTGCTAATTCACGTGAACCATATGTTAAGATAAAACTAATATCAACCACATAACCATTTGGAGGATAAAATCCTCTAACCGTAACTTGTTTAACGAAGTTATCCAAATCATTCATACAGCATTCTACAATCGGTATGAATACACTATCTAACCAATTAGTGAATTCTTTAACAACACGATCCCAATTTTCCTCATTTGCGATGTTCCAATATAATTGACCACTTGGAACATTGCATTGACGGGTATTAATATGAAATATTTTATCTTTCGATTTTAATGGAGTAATTGCACATTCACCATAAAATGCTACATTTTTATCAGATATATTATTCCAACTTGTATAAAAAAACACCTTGTACATGAAATTCTTATCTTTTTTTGTCATCCAATGACCTGACTTAGAATATTTCCATCCACTATCTGTATACTGTCCAGATATTAAACTGCATACGTTATCAAATACTTCATTTGCTTTCATATTTACACCTCAAATCTAAGCCATCTAGGGATCATGAGTTTTAAACTCAATCTTTAAATCTTAAACCTCAAGCCTCTTAATAGTAACGATCTCATTTTGGTTAATCATCAGCCAACACAACTAATTTCGAGCTATTTCCTTGGATTTTTTATAGCACCAATCATTATTGTACGGCACATTAGAAATATTATCTATGTCCTCAAGAGTATAAAACAATTCTTCCTCAACTCATATTTTGCTATGGGATAGATCTTAAGAATAGAATGGGAAAATTGTAATAATAGATCTTCATTATCATAAAAATCGTGTCAGATACTACCGCTTTAAAATATTCATTATTCGTATCATCCCATTCAAAACTAACTATTTGATATTCATACGGTTCATCATATACGCTAAAGCAAACGGCTTGTGCTGCTACTTTCATTGAACGGAAGACACGGTTGTATATGGCCGTGAAGATGCCGGACAGAACCGCCCATTCGATGGAAGTTGCTTTTGGTGTGGTAGCCAGTCAATACCCTCAAGGTGTCTTCCAAACACCAACAACTGACCGAGGAAAAGAATTTGCTTGCTATTCGGACTTGGAAGCCATTCACGACGCTAAAATCTATTTTGCAGACCCGTACACTTCATGGTAACGGGGCTCAAATGAAAACGGAAATGGCCTCCTCCGAGAATTCTTTCCCAAGGGCCATGACTTTGCAGAGGTTACGGATGAACAACTAGCTGATGCAATAGGGCTAATTAACAATCGCCCCCGCAAATGTCTCAGCAGGAAGTCGGCTCACGAAGCTTTCATGGATGAGGTGTCGCACTTAGCTTGACAATCCGTCAAATGCAAAAGCCAATTTTGACATGAAATCACATGCGAAAATTGGCTTTTATTAGCAACTACCAGTTTTTTTGATGCAATAAAAAGTAACGGTTTAAAATAAAACTTTTACCAGAGCATTTTGGTACTCTTCATTCCTTGTCTCCTACAAATAAGAGTTTAGAGAAAACCTTCCCCAAAGAAGATATGGGTATAATAAAAAACTTATATGAATCTTCTTTTGTTTATTATACTTATTTTTCTTGTTTATACCCATTAACAAAGCTATGTATTCCTTTAAAAAATATTTCTTTAACAGCTTCTGTATAGTTTTCAAATTCCTCTTTAGAAATAATTATATCTAAAATTTGTTTTACTTGCCCATCTATAATAATTGTAACTCCATCTGTTAATTCACCACTTTCTTCATTTTTAAACTTATCGTTTAAAATAACAATTTTATTATTTTCCATTTTCTTCTCCTTCAAAATAATTATTTTTATTTATAATCCAATATTTATGTTTAGTTTCAATCATATCGTAAAAAATATGATATTTTCCAATCCAACCATCTGGAACATATTCCTCAAATGATGTATATTCCGGAAACATAGAAAACAGTTGTTTTTGATCAAAATTTACATACAAAGCTGGTTTAAAATTATATAAAGAATCTTCTGCATCTTTTTCAAAATTCTTAATAAATTCCATCCTTATAAATTGTGTGTCGACTTTATACTTCAATATATTATTAAAAAATATTTTTGCTGTCTTTTCATTTAATATAGGAATATCTATTCTCTCTTCTTCACAAGTCCCTTCATCTGTAGTATCTAAAATCCATAAATCTTTTTTTGTAATATACCAATTAAATTCTTTTTTGTATACTGTACCGACAATTATAATCTCTCCATAATACGGACTTAACAACTGATATACCTCCTCAATCTATTATGGTACTGTCTTTGCATTTACTGCATACTCTATAAGCCAATCTTTTATTGGTGCAGGTATTTCATATGCTACCCCTTCAAACCCATGCTTTTGGAAAACAGTTCTATCTACAATTTTAGGTGCAGCTCCTCCTTGGTTTAATGGGTTTTTAGTGTAATTTCCTTGGGGAATGGCGTTCTCTGCAATAAAATCATCTAACCATTTAGGAACATCAAATTCAACAATATATGAATCTTCACCTCTTTTATTATGAAAATACTGTGCATGATCCTTCCCTGTACTAACATTTAATTGGCTTTTTTTCCATTTAGCGTTAATGTGTATATTTCCTTTTTCGTCAATCAGTAATATATCTTTACTACCATCACCTTGTACCCTTCTATATGTAACAAAGTCTTCATCCGTCCCCTCACGCCCCTTCTTCGGCGCACCTTCCACATCCGGTTCTTGTTTGTTATTTACCTTCAACTCATCAATATGAGGTTGTGGGCTATTAGTAGACGTCTTAGGCTTAATTCCCTTTGTGAAAAGATCCTGCAACGCGTTCTTAACTGGCCTAAGGCCTATTAAAAAACCAGAGAACATAGCGCTTTGAGTACCCACAGTTACTGCCCCTGTAAATGTAGGTCTACGTCCGTTAATCAGTTCTGTCAATGTATAGTCAGTATATCCACTAGCAAATCCACTAGCAAGCATTGCTGTAAAACCACTCGCTACCTGACTCGTCGTAGCAGGAAGTAATGTTGTAGATGCCGCACCCCCAACGGGTCCAAATATCCCCCCCGTCACGGCTCCTACAATTCCACCTGTTAATGCACTTCTTAAGTAGGTTTCCCCGCTACTCCATTCTCCCCGAGCCAAGTCATTGGCAAAGGTTGCGCCAACTGCACCAACTGCTCCAAATGCAGCCCCCATGAGTACTGCTCCAGCAACTCCGCCAGTAACTACTGTAGCGGTGACTACCAAGGCAACTACCACTACAACTGCAACGGCGGCGCAAACCTTATCCCAGAAGCCCCATCCGCCCGACTCTTCTTCCTTCGGCGGCGGCGGCGGCGTATAAGTCTCAATCTCATCGTTATATTTCGGATAGCTTGTCCGGTCGGCACCATCCAGCTTGACCTTGCTTCCGAGTATGTGGTACTCACTTTCAACCGTAAATCCGCTCAGCTTGCTTAACTTCTTGGCCAGGATCATGTTCGGTGTTCGGAATACCACACGTTTTGGAGTGTACAGCGAAATATCTTCACCAGCGTTCATCGTGAGCTTCCGGTGGCTTGTCAGGATGACGCCTGCCGCATCATCAAAGCTAATCATTAACGGCTCTTTGGAACCACTGACCACATTAATCGCTGTCGGCGTAATTTCTAGCTCGCTGCCATGCTCCGTACCGAAGTAGCGGTTGTTGGGATCCCCGGTTTTGCTGCAATCCTCTCCGTTCGTCCGGACACAGCCGATGACCTTGGCTTTGCTTCCTGCATCATCCGGGAAGTACAGGCTCGCATTCGTTCCCTTCTGAGGCATCGAGTACATGGCACTTCCCGTAGGCGGGGCAAAAGGGAACCAATAGGCCGATGCGGGCGACTGCTCCTGATCGATCTCCAAATGCAGCTTGATCTGCTGACCTTTAACATCTAACACCTTACCGTTCATCGAGATGCCAATTAATTTTTGGTTATGTATCCGATTTTGACGTATGCCATCCCTTCTCGATAAGCGGTAGTTATAGATCAGTTGACCCTTATCCATGGCGGCTTTCATTTCACTAATCACCATCGGTTTATCTCGAAACAGAACCTCATCACCAATGGCATAACGTGTACCACTTTGAATTTCGTATGTAAAAAAATCGGTATGATGCACCGAGGCAGATCCTGACCTAGCATTTTGATAAGCAAGTAGATCTTTACTTGCCGTATACGGCAAATCATCTGGAAGCTGGATGCTGTTCCTGGTTGGCACTCCGATGTACATCCGTGGCTTGGCTTCGTAAATATCACTGAACACCACACTCTGAAAATGACTGGCCATCCGTTTGAGGAACTCCCAGTCGGTCTCGTCATACTGGATGATCGGTTCGCCAATAGAATCATTTTCGCCAACGAGTTGAATCACATCGTACCCGGCATAAGCTTTCAACACGCTTTTAACGAGTTCGCCGTACGTCATGTTTTTATTTTGGAAGGATCGGCGCCTCTTCTGAGCATCCAACCGGCTCGAGCCGGAAACGGCTTCTATCTCTATGCTATAAATCCCGTTGTGATGCTTGGTTTGTACGTTGGCAATGAGCCCGCTAAAAATCTTGGTTTCCCCGTCAAACGCCTGAACTTGGTCATCCGTCGACGCTTTGAGTACGGCGTTAACCTGATCCTGATCATCGACAAGGCCGCGAATGAATAGTCGCCCATGCTCATTCGGCTTCCATTCTATTTGAATGTCTTTAACTATCTTGAGTCGGTATGGCGATGTTACTCTTATGTTTTCAAACCCTATCATATCAACTAGCCTCCGATCGCATAACTTTTCATGCTGTCCGGTCGCCTCCGCTTATGCTCTTCATATTTGACATGTCATCCTAGTCCTCATCATGCTGACCACTGCTGTTAAAATGGATCACCCCACCTAGTGAACAGCTCAATTCAGACTCGGTAGTCAGAGCCGACTTCCCTTCTACCTTTGCCTGCTCTTTGGTCTTCTCCCATTTGCTGCCGGCCAACAGAGCTAGCACGCAAGGCTTCCCCTGTATTTCTTGGCCATCCATCGAGATTAAATAAACCGTCTCACCGCTCTGATTTTCCGGACTGCTGCAGATCCCAAAATTCGAAATATTTACTTCGGGAATAGAGTCCGATTCGTTCATCATAGGCTTGCCATTGACATAGGCTCCGTGGCTATTCGGCAAATTCAGTTTCCGTATATGTGATCCACAATCGCAAAAAATATTAGCGCCACGTACAACATACTCATACTTATCCATCAGTTCACGCCCTTCCCCAACTTTCGCTCAATCACTCAACGAGAACTTTCTTCAAGCTAACTCCGATCATATCTCGGCGGAGTATGCTCTCGGCTACATCTAGGCGGACAATGATCAGAGGTTGCTCACTTTCTTGCACGCGGAAAATTCGCTTCTTCGCCACCTTCTCCTCTTGGAGTACCAGCTTCTTGATGACGCTTCGATCCGCATTAAATTCACTGCTCGGACTTAGAGCTTCCACTTCCTCGAAAAAAGGCAGGAAGTAAAGACTTTGCTTACTATTGAATTGATCCATCAGAGGAATATGCTTAAAAATACATTCCGGCTCGTACATGGCGATCAATTTCTTCAATTTATCTGACAGCAAGTAGAGCTGATGGCTTAATAGATCCAAATACTCAGTATTGGTAGAGGCCTTAACCTGAAATATTGTTGTATCTGCAATTTGATGAGCACGTAGGCGATTCATATGGCGTATATCGATTTTTTGCCGAAGATTTTGTAAAACTGGAGTGTCGGTATAGCGTTCATCCTGCTGCATCATAAAGTAATCCATGACATCCCTCCTCCATTCACTGCTCTGCCATGATTCATTCTTGTCCTGTTTCCGGCTGACCATAGAGAAGCTCGCTGCGATCCCGGTATTCCCCTGCCAGAATACAAATATTCGGTTTTTTCACCAGCAAGTTGTAACCCTCACATTCCAAAATAGAAGGAACCATATTTCTCATAAATTCGATCGCTAACAAATGGTATCTTATGGCTTCAATTTGTAAGATCCGTTCAATATCCATCGTCGAGATTTTCCGGGCATAACTTGATTTAACAGCTTCCAACTCCCGCATTCTCTGAAATAAAGGATTAAATATAAACTCTGCCTTCCAGTGTGAAGAACACTCTACAGGATCAAGAAACCAACGCTCGTCATGAATATCGATGCGATAACTGACCTTATACTCCATCAAGCTTGTCCGCAGCAAAGATAGATAGATATATTGAATATCTCCCTTCATCCCTGCGTCTTGAAGCTCGGCCGCCTTTTTACACGCTGAATCCACTGAACTCACAAATTCCGCTATAGTAGCATCTTGATTTTGGATATAGCTTTCAGAAATGATATCCAAGTCACCCTGCCAGCGATCAAACACATGATTTTCCAATAAATGACCCAATGCCTCTTCACGACTCATGACAGTACTCATTCGATATTCACCCTGCCCCCGCTAAGCGTGACCTCATCCTCCACTTTAAGCGAAGCATTCCCTTGAACGAATTCAATGCCTGACTCCCCTTGTATGAGAATCTTGGCACCGCCGTTAATTTCGATATCCTCCATGGCCGACAGGGAAATCTTCTTGTCGCTGTTAATTTCGATCCCACCATCATCGGTGAGTTTCATCAGCAATTGGCCTCCACCAATAATTTCAACTGCGCCGGGTTTAAACACGATTTCTTTGCCATATTTGGTACTGATGCTCTTTACTGACGGATCGCTTCGTTTCTCAGGATTAGGGGAGTCGGTGTCCACCGAGCTCGCGGCAAAAGCATTTTTCTCTTGTTCGTCGGGAAAATAAAGCCGTACTTTATCCCCTTTTTCCGGCATGCAGTACCAGCCGCTCCCATCCGGGGATGAATAAACCGTGGAATAAGCAAACCACATGGCTTCATTCACAGGTTGATCCTGATCAATGTTCAGCTTTACCCTGACCTTATCCTTTGCCACATCAAGGATCGTTCCAAATAACGACGTTCCCGCTAGCGCATAAGGATATTCCGTTCGGCAGCGCAGCCCTTTGGCATCTTTTAGATCGTAAATACTGATCAATATTCCGTTCTCCAGCTTGGTCTCCACGCGGCTGACATACAATGTCCGTCTTTGGAAGGAGACCGCTTGGCCCAACTCAAACACCTTATGACTTGTTACCGTGTAACTGATGCTATTTTGCTCTGAAATATCCTTCACACCGTTCTCGGATTTCAGCTTATAGTCTCTTAAATCTTTATTGATAGCGTAGTTGTATTCATCTAACTTCTGGGGATGATCAGCATCAGGCAATCCGACATACAGTTTAATACCGGATTGAGAACTGACAGGAATTAGTGGGGCGTGAAAATGCGAGGCTAATCTCCTCATAAACGCCCAATCGGTTTCTTGATATTGAACCAGTAATCCACCCGTTTTTTTGCCTTGCGATGCTTCGTCAATGACATCGGAATCAGGGTAGTTAGCTATAATCCGATGAAACAAACCTTTATAAGGTAGCTCTTTATTTTGGATAGACCCTGTCTCCTTACGGATATCCATAAGGATGGATGAGCTGTGAGCTTCAATCGCAATACTCCTAACACCACGCGCAGCTTGTACGGAGATATTCGTAATTACACCGTGAAACAGGGGGATTGCCTTGTCCTTATCCTGGACAGCAACCCGAATGGTATCGCTCGCATTTGCTTGTTCAATATACTTATCCTGCATGTCTTCGGAAATAATGCCGCTAATCATCAGCTTGGCATGTTCATTTACTTGTTTATCGATGACCAGTTCCGTAATTCTCTCGAACTTATAATTTGATACCGTAATATTTGCAGACGTATAGATGACCTCGCTCATGCTTGTTCCCCTCCCTCTTCTTCAATATGGACAGTGATGCTGCGTATTGCCTGATACGCCACATCTCTCCAATCTGGATAGTCCTCATATCGACAGCAGAAGGTTCCCATTAAGACCTTGCCTTCAAGTTCGAGGAAATACATGATGTTAAATAAGGAGCCGTCGATCACCATATTTTTAAACTCAAAGTATCCGAGCGTTTTCTCGTTTACAGTCTCTACCCCGCTTTCGTAGAAAACATGAGAAGGATTCGACTTTTGAATCATCGATTTCATGCTGGTAGCCAGTTCCTGTACCATCTCATCCCTTAACTCATGATCTATTCGGTTTAGAGTGAAATTAATTGCTCCCGACTCATCGCTTCTAATAATTTCAGGCCGTTGTTCATAGGGATACTTAATGGATCGAATCTCCTTAGGCATTTCTTCAAAGTCAGCAGGAAGGTAGAGAGAGATTTTGTCCTCATAGAAAGACTGCAAAGTAAATTCATAATACCGCTTCCCAATTTTCACCGGCCCATCCGTAATAGAACGAGATATCATCGATTGCTCTGCTTCATTAATGATCTGCGTAATCTTCTCATCCATAAACGACATAACTTTTCCTCCTCCTTTTATGGGGTAAACCCATCCCTAATCCACAATCACCCGCTGGCCGCCGCCCGGGATCATGCCCATCTTACCGCCACCACCCCGGACACCGTCCAGGATACGGCTCAGATACTTGTGGATCTCCACGTTGGTGTACTCCCTGCTGCTCATGCCAAGACGGTTCGCCATATAGTGCAAAATGACGTCCCGAGCGAGGGTTCCCTCGTTCATGCACATCATCGTAAACATGAAGTCCTGCGGATCGCCGCTTCCCTTGCGTATCATTTCCTCGGCGAAGCAGCGCAGGATAACCGGGGACAAGGTGCTTTTGCCGTAAGCCGCATAGCGGACATGCAGAACATTCACGGTATTAAATTCAGTCGCCAGGTCCCGGAAGCCCTGGTAGTCCTGTCGCAGCCGGGCGCCTTCCTTCAACTTGAAGCGGCACAGCTCGAGCTCGGAGGCACCCACCTCCATCTGTTCGTCGATCACGATCTCACTGCGATACGTCCGCCAGTCGCTGTCTTCTTCGCCTGCATGGAAACGAACCTTCAGCGCGGCCTCCCGCCCTGTAGCGCGGTACTTGGTGCTCACAGCATCTTTCAGCAAATATAAACGCCCTTGGTGCTTGACGATACCGGGATGAACGGTCAAGGAATCTGCTCCGACCTCAACATGGGCACCTGTAATGATGCCGTCCGTATATTCCTGATAGTAGACATCCACAAATTCGCGAGGGAAATCCCGCAGATTTTCCAGCATCGCCGTCTTTAGGATCCGGCCCTTCTCGAACTTCGGTGCGATATGGTTAAACATTGCCTTCCCCTCCTTCCGGCTGTAACGTTTACGCGACTCTCCCGGTTAAGCTCTGTGTGATCAGATGATGTATCAAGCTTGGTGCCCCTCCATATGAACTCCGTGCAGGTACAAGACAGGATTGGAAGTAAAGATCAGAAGCGCACTTCCCTACTTCATCCCGTCAAAAAAGTCCAGCTCCGACCGCTCGTTCTCGAACGGGAACAGCTCCTTGCGGCCGAGCAGCAGCCCTTCGTCCTGGCGGGCGATCGGCAGCACGTGAAAGCCCCAGTGATTGTCATCCGCAAAGACGAAATACTTCGTCTCTCCGTTCACGATAGAGTCGGTATCGTCCTGCGGAATTTTATCCTGATAGACCGCTTGGATATCCTCGTATTTCACGGACTCATAGTCCTTGATCCGGTTATGGTACACATAGCTGTGCCGCAGCATGCCGTCCGATCCCCGCAGGAGGAACTCCACCTCCTGTGTGTGGTAAGGCCGGGAGATGAAGCCCAGCACCCGGTTCGTCCGTTCCAGGCTGGAGATTAGCTCCAGCTCGCGGCGGTCATGGGTGTATGCGCTGACCGAATACGGGATGACAGCGGCATGATTCGTAATGCTCGTCTCGATGACGCCGGCCTTCCGGGCGTTCAGATAGCGGATCGCTCCGCGCAGGCAGGCCAGCTTCAACTCGGGAACACGGCCTTCGACGGGTTTTTGCCGGAATTCGATGCTCCGTCCCGGTACAAACTCCTTCAGCGCCTCGCGAAACACCTCGATCCGGCAGGATTGCCCTGTCAGCTTAATAATCGAATACTCGCCCAGCACGCCGTCCTGGTAGAATCCATCCAGAAATTTGCGCAGCACCTCGTAGATATCCCCTTTGATCAGCTGGGTAATTTCCTTGATATTGAACACAACATTCGGAATTTCATATTCATCCTTCAATTCACCGCCCCGCAGTACCGACAGGAACCATCGCTCCATCGTGGTTATCTGCAAATCATTATCCCGGCTGTCGTCCTCCTCTGCGTCGAAGCGGTTCCTCAGGATTCCGGTCTTGCGGAAAAACTGTTCCTTCATGCCCTCGGCAATCTCCCACAAGAAATAAAAATTGCCGCGAACCCGGTAATACTCGTCCCGCGAGCGATTCTCATACTTTGCAAAGGCTGTCGGAATCATCGCCTCCGCCTCACGATAACGTCGCTCCAGTTCGGTATACACCGCGGACACACCGTTCTCATCCACTTCGCGGAACAAGTCGTTTGCCGGAATATCGATCAAATCATCGATATCCGTCACTCTGCGCCGCCCGCTTGTGTAATAATCGGCGAATACGATTTTCATAAACTGCATAATGCGATATGTAATGTTGTTGCCGCCAAAATGCGTATCCCCGTTCTCATACGTCGCATCCATCACGATGCGGTAGGACATATGCCCGTCCTCGACGCGGAAGCGGCAGGAAGATAAATCTGTCGTTCCGCCCCCGCAGTCGATCACGAGTGCTTTATACTCCGTCCCCTCCATGAATATATTCCGTTCCAGGCCGTCCGCAATTGTGTTGTACAGTACGGCCATCCCCTCATCCAGCGCCTCCTGCTGCTCAATTCGGTAATCCGGCAAAATCTCGGCGAACATTTTAAGGAACGGGGCCTTCATCTTGACGGGACTCGAGAAATGCAGGTTCTTGAACTTGCATTTGAATTGATGTTCCGCCATCTGGATTACGTATTTCAAATACGCCTGGATGATATCCCGCCGCAGTATGGAAGCCGTATTTCCTTCGCTGTCCATAATCTCGACAGGCTGGTTATAGCTGTTCACCCAGCGTTTAAGCCCCTGAAATACCGAGGCCCGGCTGCTGTAGCTGCTGCGGCGGATATTCAACAACGCCTCATGGCCGAACTGGTATTTTACCGCTGCCGGGTCAGAGCAATCGGCTACGCTGACCGCTGTAGGCAGCGCCTCGAGCCATTCCGTTCTTCGGTACGTCGGATCGGGGAACTTCACGAAATTCACTTCATTGGAGCGAATATGACCGTTTAACACATCAAGACTGCTCGGAGACTGCGCGTACCCGTGGTATAAAAAAGCGCCGGCCGTCGTATTGGAAGTACCGAAATCGATCGCCAGCACGGCATCCGTCTTTTGCAGCTCCCGTATGTCCAGCTCAGCCAGCGGAATTTTATAATATTGGATTTGAATGGGCGGCAGCACCTGCGCCTGGTAATACGCCTTATACACGTATTCCGAATCACGCTTGCGGAGGAACAACAGGCTGTACTGGCGATTGGACGTGCGCTGCCATTCCATGCTGCTGTCCGCCGCCAAATAAAAGCTGCCCGCCTCGCCCTCCTCTTTGCGCAAATTAAGAATGCCGCAGAGCTCCATCCGGTCGTTGACGAGCAGTACATTGGACTCCGCAAATACCGCAGGGGCCTTCACCTTATAGCCGTCGCTTTTATCGATGGCGATGTTTGGATAAATGACGATGCGGGCCGGAACACGAATGCCCCCGTCCCCTTGAAGCGATGCCTGCATGTATTTGCGCATCACCGTCTTTACGCGTTCGAAGCCGCCTTCGCCGAAAGGGCCGATGAACATCTCTTCGTCCGCGCCCAAATACTTCAGGATGACGCGGATCATTTCTTCCCGGTCCAGCCGATGGCTAAGCCCCTCTACGAGCCGTTCCCGGTAGCAGATATTCCGCAGTTGGAAGGTGGTCATCTCCGTAAGCTCATCCTGCGTATATCGAACCTTCCCGCGCACCCGCTGTTGGCTGGTGGAATCCGTGTACAGTTTATAGCCCTTCATGCTTGATCAATTCCTCCTCCAAAATGGTTAGGGGCATCCTTAAAACATACCTGTTCAAAAAGTCAAATTTTCAGCACCGAGAAGGTTGAGTGAAGTCAGGACTGAGGAACTACCTCTCTCTAATACATGGCGATGCGATCTTGGATCATCGTATCCGCGGCATCGATAATCCCTACATGGCAATCCCAATACACCTCGGTGCGGTAGCGAACCGGGAGGAACAGCTCCATCAGCAGCTCCAGCTTCCGGCCGGCGAGCTCCGTCTTCTTCTGACCGATGTAGAACAGCATCTCATCCTTCTCCTCGCTGTTGACATAAATCGTCGAGCGGCGAAACATTCTGCTTACCGTGCTTCGAAGCAGATTCAGCGTCTCTCCCGTGTCATACATGCGGAGGATTGCGCAGGCGATCCACTCCCGTTCATCCCGCTCGAACAGACCGATCCGCTCCTTTACCCGCTCGCCGAACGCCCCGGCTTCCAAATCCCGCAGGACGAATCGTATGTGATATTCCCGCTTATTCATGCCCTGCATGAAGTCCAGCTCCGCCAGGAAATGTATCAGAATATCAAACAGCGTATGGCGGATCTCCTCATCTTCCGTCAAGTTGATGTTCAGCAAATCGCGGAACACATCGGAGAATCGATAGAACGGGTTGACCTCCACCTCGACCTGCTCGCCCGCTGCGGCGTTTAAATCCTCTAAACTAAGCTCCATGTAAGGCGAGTACACCTTGGCCGGGAGGAAAGTAACATCCCGCTTATGAATTCCGGATTCCTGTGCCTGAACGAGCAAATCCCAAATGTAATTCAAGCCCATTCTCCTTCACAGCGATATTCGGGGAACGACATCTGGACTTGGGACACCAAAAAGCTCATCATATCCTCGGCTAAATAACCCAACTCCTTGCCGGATTCCCGGTAGATGAATTTCAGGCACATCCGCCATTTTCCGTTATCCACCCGAACTTCATCCGTAATGAACCGGTTCAACTCATAGGTCAGCGCGTTATTGGCGGAAGGGGGCCGAATCTCCACATCCACGAGCTCCAGCCATTCCGATACGGCAAAAGAATGGATAATCCGCACAATCTCGCCCTTGGAGCGAACGACCTGTCCTTGACTGCGGCCATAATTGCTGATGAAATCGTCCCGCTGCCGGTTCGACATCAGTGCGTAACTCAGCTTGCCCATGCCTGTACTAACCGGCTCCACCACCATCAATACCTGCCAGGAATCGGATTTATCACGCGTCGATACAACGGTCAGTTCCTCCGGCGAACGCTTGATGTAACGAATGCTGTCGTCATTGGTGTCGACCAGATAGCCATGCTGCAGCCCGCTTTTGCGCAGTGGCAGCACATGCTCGAAATTCACGCGATCAGCCGCCGGAACCGGGAAGCCTCCCGTCTTCAGTTCCAGGCGCTGAATGTTCCAGAGTGGAACTAGATCCGTTCTTTTATATGCTTCGTATTCCTCCAGATGAACGGTGATCTCCTGAACTTCCTCTTCTACCGCCAGCTGTACGTCCCCCCCGATCAATACGACGTTCACGAATTTGTAAGCGTAAGGATGATTGATCGTTTTCCAAGGCAGGCCATTGCTTAGAAAAACATGATACAGCTTCTCGATTTCTCGTATGTATGCGGTATTTCGCTCCAGCTTGACTTGAATGACATGACGGCCTATATTCGTAACCAGCTCTCCGCGAAATGTCCGGTCACTGTAGAGCAGATCCTGAATCATTGGGTATTTGCATTCCAGAAACAAGGAAAATAACGGCTGCTCCTCTCCTTCGTTTAGACGGGCAACCAAATGATGCAGATCAATCCTGCGCGGCTCCGTATCCTCTGTAATCATCGGGAACAAATACTCGTGCAGGGGGTCCCATTCCTCACGGCGGCACATCCCCACATACACATCGTATTTGCTGTCCTGATTGCCGACCTCCTCGAATACTCGCCGCTCAATCTGGCGGTTCAGCTCCTCCTGGTATTCGACCAGGCCGAGGAACACGCCGCTCATCAGATTGCGAAGCAGCCGGCGCTGCTGCAAATCCTCCATTTTACTAAGCCGATCCATCACGATATCCTTCATGATCCCCCGCCTCCTTCCGGCGTAGCTGACCGATCCTGCCTGTCGCTCGTAGAACTTTCTGGGCTTGCTCCTGCCTCCTCAGATCCAGCGGTTGTACCCTGATTCACCGAACTTGGCCCTGATGAAGTTGATCCATCAGGCGAAGAAGTGCCTCCTGAAGCTTGATCCTCGCTTCCTTCATGTCTCGTGGCTCCGTCCATGCTCGATCCTGAAGCACCGCTCCACTCGAAAGCCCCGCCGGATCCATTGCTCCCGTTCGATCCGTTATTTCCACTTGAGCCATTCTGTCCGTTCATTCCATTCGAACCGTTCATCCCGGACATGTCCGAAACGGGCCCCCCTCCCGCCGAGAGCGAAGCCGAATCCGATTGTCCCGCCGCAGGCACGATGGGATTGCGCTTCTCGTCGGCTTTGGCAATTTTCCGCTCCATCGCCAGCACCCGCTCCAGCTTGTCGATCTCCTGGTAGATTTCCTGGGCCAGCGTATAAGCCTCGATGGCGGCGTTATAATCCAATGCGGCTAGGGCGCGGTCACCTTTTTTCTCCAAATTGTCGGCCTTAAGCGTTTTGGTCTCCCGATAAATGGTATTGATTTTCCCCTCGGCCTCTTCCATCTTCGTCTCCAACTGCTTCTGACCGCTCGGATAATTCGCTTCAATCGCTGCCCTGTACGCCTTCTTGTATGTCTCCAGCGCACTGGTGTAATCCTGATTCTGGAAGTGGATATCGCCTTCCTTTATGACTTCCGTCAGCTTGGCGACCGCCTCACTTCGCTCGATTCGCGCCTGAATATCCTCTACCTTGAACGGCTTGTACTTCTCAGCCTCACCCAGCGCTTTCGTATAGCTGTCCAGTGCCATATCGAAGCTGCCGTCCTTCACGTATTCGTCGCCGTCCGTCAATGCTTGGGCCACGCGCTGCTTGTTGCGAAGCAGTTGAAAATGCAGTTTGTCTTTCAGCTTGCTGGCCGCGTTCTTCGCTTCACTGTAAGCCTTAAGCGCCTTCGGGTAATCGCTGGCGGATGCGTATTCGTCACCCTCCTGCTCAAACTCGGTCATCTGCACAACCGTCTCGGCCAGTTTAGCCGCCTGCCTAGCCTTCGCATACCAGATGCCTCCCCCGGCGATCACCATGGTGAGCAGCAGTATTGCGATGCGTATGATCCATTTCTTCCGGTTTTTGGGCTTCTCGGTAAACGTCTTGTTAGCGTAAACAGCGGCTGCAGTATAATTGTTCACCGTCTGCTGCTGCTTGCTGAGGACAATGTCCTCCAGCGTATCCGTCAAGCTGTCGGGATCACTCGATTCCGCCAGTGCATCGAGCATTTCCGGCAGCTCGACCTCTTCCCAAATTCCCGGTGTGCACAGAAGAAGCACATCTCCATCCGAAAGCGGAGTTTTATTTGAAATATAGGGTTCAAAACGATCTGGCCGCCCCATATAACTCAACAAATTCCCTCGCTCCTCATGGCCGGAAAATCCTTCCTCGGACACCCTTCCGTCCTCCAGAAGCAACTGCGCCAGGCTCTGATCTTTGGAACGCAAATTCAGCCGACCGCCGCGAAAATGGTATAATCGCGCATGACCACAGGTCGCCCACACCATCCGCGTATAATTCGTCACGACAACGAGCACGCTGGCTTTAAGCCGGACTCTGCGGCTTTCAAACTTCAACCACTCATGAGCTGTCTCCAAATCCTGCCGGATTTTTCTCCGTGACAAGGATGGCTTCTCCATAAAATTCTCCAGGATGACACTGACCGCCATTTTCGCGCTATGTGCCTCTCGATCCGTATCGAGACCATCCGCAATGACGTAGCAAGCCATGTCCTCGAGCTCCACGAAGGCAAAATAATCTCTGTTGTCGATATACGAACCCGCTTCGGAGACAAATGCGGTCTTGAAATCGCTGTTCTCCTTTCTCATGTGTCCCTCCGTTTCCCCCGTCCTGCTGCGAGAATAATGATGTGTTAATCCATTTGCAAAATAATGACCGTTGCATTGTCCTGATGCTTGTAGCTCTTGCGCTCAATCAAGCTGATCATCTCTTCCGCGGCATCCTGCGGCGGCAATCCCTGCATCAATATCTGCTCCATCTCTACCTCGGTCAGCGCATCATAAACCCCGTCACTGCACAGAATGATCGTGTCATTTGCTTGCAAGGAGACCGGGTCGCCAACCTCCATGCTTTTAAAACCGCCATATCCCAAATAGTTAACCAGCTGGTTGCGATTCGGATTCTCCTTGGCTTCCTCCTTGCTGATTTCGCCGGATAGATACTTTTCCTCCAGCACCGTCTCCAGGGTATGCTTGGAATTGATCGGAATAAATTCTCCATCCCTAAACAGAATAATCATGCTGTCTCCAACCGCACCCCAATGTAGTAACCCTCCGGACACAATGCCCACGACGAGCGTCGTTCCTCCGGTTGCTCCGCCAAGCTGCTCCAGAATTGCCCGGTTGCTGGTCAGTGCCGCTTTGTGAAAATACTCGGGAATATCCGCTGGATCATCCACCTTCAGATACTCTCTCGAGAACATCGTAACGGCCAGCGTACTGGCCATTCGTCCATGCGACAACCCGCTAATGCCGTCGGCTATCACAGCCATCGTACCGATTTTCGTTGTCGAGCTTGAGAAGTAATCATCCTGCTCTTCCCGCTTGCCGATCGTCTGGGCATTCCCAATTTTGTTCGTTTCAATAATGTCTGGAATATACAGAAGTTCGCTATTCTCGAGCGTAGTTTCTACAGCGGGGCTCGTACGCAGCTTTTGCCGCATAACAAGCAATACGGCGACGGCGATCAGTGCAGCCGCAACGATTCCGTACGATTCGAAAAAAGTCCAATCCTCCATCGTTACCATCCGTTCTTAACTGTTATCCCACTCAAAATGTGGTCCGCATAAAGGCACAAATACAAATTTACTGCGCCCGAGCTGGATTAAATCATAGGCGTTAAGCTCAGCCGGCGTGTATACCGCTTCGTTGTTGTGATAAGCAAGCCCTGAGGCATCGCCCGGCAGCAAATAAAAATTTCGCTTCTTCGGATCGTAGACGATCACGGCATGATTCCGTCTGGACACCGCGTTATCCCCGATAAGCCGAATCTGCATTTCCTCCGCGCGGCCGATGAAATTTTTCTCAGCCATAATACGGTAATCCTGTCCCATCTGCGGGCCCTCGACACATACCAACCAGCCGGTTACCGGCTGAATTCCCGTCGTCTCCCCCAGATAAGGCATCGTCTTCTCTTCCATATCCTCCGCGACCTGGGGTCTGCGTGATTCGTTCCGCGAAGGCTGCTCTAGCGTCGTATTGCAATATGGACAAGTGTTGCCATGCTTTCTCGTACTGAACATGTGTCCATTCAGGCATCTCGTCAAGCTCATCTTCGATTCAATCCCCCATTTGTAGGTAAGTGTGTTCTCCGTTATTTCACTAACAATCGCGTATTAGCAATAAAGATCATATCCCCTGTACCAATCTCTACAGGCTCTTCGACAACAAGCCGATTCGCCTCGCTGCGTCCTGCTTTACGAATACCTGTCCCGCTGTGGGAATCCGCATCTTCAATGAACCACTGATCGCCAACGCGATTCAGGACAGCATGCTCGGAGCTGACAAGCGACGCATACTCGCAGTCCGATAAATCTATGTCAACCTCGCCGCGCTGCGTGTTTTTTCCGATCAGGACTGAGGTCTCTCCCTTGACGTACCATTCCTTCACGCGCTCTCCGTCATCATCGAGCAGCACGATCTTCGCGACCGCTTCCCTCTCTACCTGTGGCTTATCATTGGAACGACCACCGGTCCAAATCAACACGCTGGCAATCACGGCCGATACCGCGACGATGGACATTTGCAATGTATAATGCAAAGGACGGAGCAGGGCATACAGCACCATACCGGCTAATATTCCGTATATCAACAGATCAATTAGTGTAATCCATTTGTGGTTCTCCGGCTTCAAGTGGCTCCCCCCCGTCAATGTATGTAGGCAATATCAGTTATTTTTTATAGCCAAAAAATTGATTAAACATCGCTGAAGTATCCAGCGGATTCTTATTGTTTGCTTCCTTATCCTGCGAATCTGACCGCCCCTTGGGCGACGACATGCCAAAAAACTGCTCAAATTGCTTGTGTATCTCAGCCGGATCAAAGCCTTCCGACTCCACCTTCGCCGACGATGTGCCAGACGATTTCCGTCCGCCCTGTCCTGCCTGCGACCTGCCATTTTGCTGCCCTGAGGATGGATTGGCACTAGCCTGCCTCTCGTCGTAAGCTGCTCGAAGCTGCTCATCGCTTAAGGTCTCGTAAGCCTCGACAATCAGCTTGAACTTGGCTTCCGCTTCTGCATTCCCGGGATTGACGTCCGGATGATAACGCTTGGCCAGCCTGCGATAGGCTTGCCGAACCTCGGCGGTCGTGGACTGCCTAGAAACTCCGAGCTCTGTGTAGTAATCGGTACCATTCAACGCGTTTCCCCGCTTTCGCTTATGCCTTTTTTTCGCTTGATCAAAGAGTGCCTGACTTGCTTTCGTGCTTTTTCCCACTATGGGCAGGTTGTCACTCCTGCAGCCTTTCTTATCTCAAGCGGGCGTTCGCACAAGGTATAGTAAATCTCAAGGGGCCTGGCCCCTTGAGATTGCTTGCTACCCTGGTACTATGAGTGCAATGAATTAATTACTTGCGTCGTAACCGCCGTTAAGCTTAGCCAACTCGGTTTTGTCTTTCTTCTGCTTCACGTACAGCTCGAAAGAACCTACACCTTCGGTGTCGCCGAACGTTTCTTTGTAATCCACCACAAAAGCGTTAGGGAATGTAATTTCCCGAACCACTTGATCCGCTGCGATCACTTCAAGCGTCAGCTTGCGGTAGCAATCCGCCTTTTCTGCAGGAACCAAAGACCACAGCGCCAGCTTCAGCGTGTCATCCGCTTTGTCACCGTCCGTAGCAGTAATGATTTTACCGCTGATTTTCAATGTGGAACCAACATCAGTTGATCTAGCATTTGAATCATCCGGTGTATCCGTGTCATAAATCACTTTCTGAATGTTGTCCAATCCGAGCTCGATCGTTTCGGCTCCTTCTACCTTCAATCTGAATCCCATACGTAAATCCTCCTTAGCATAAGTGAAATTATTTGTTCGGGCAGATGTTCTTGCCCAAAATTTATGTAACGAGACGAACCGTTGAAGGATCGTCTCCCACATACAGATTAAGTTGATGCTTCAGCACCGAGAAGGTTGAATGAAGCTAGGGACTGAGGAGCGGAGCGTAGGCAAAACCTACGTGAGCACCGGAAGGCCCGGGTGAATTCAAGATTCGATGCCGAGTATTCCCTCAGTTCCCGCTTCGTGATCAAAACTCCCCTTTGAATTTCCTCTAGGCAACTTTTCAGCACCGAGAAGGTTGAATGAAGCTAGGGACTGAGGAACAGAGTGTAGGAAAAACCTACATGAGTACCGGAAGGCCCGGGTGAATTCAAGATTCGACGCCGAGTATTCCCTCAGTTCCCGCTTCGTGATCAAAAGTTGACTTAGGCTTTGACTGGACTGGTGCCTTTGGTGATCATAACTTCCAAATTCTTTACATTGCCGTTATAGATCAGATCAATGTGGCACAGGTTGTTCTTCTCGTCGATCACATAATTCATGTCATCGCCGTCATGAATAATCGAATTTATGAAACCGCGCTTGGCCAGCCACATGCTCTTCTGGCTGCTCGGATTGTTACTGAAAAATTTAATGATGTTCTCATGCTTGAAGTCGGCCGTCTGAAAGCGAAGAATCCGCTCTATGTATGTGCTGACCAGTGTTTTGTAAATGGAGTCGAACCCGTCCTCCGACGCAGCCAGGCTTCTCGCCTTGTACACCGTAATCCGGCGGATATCCTTGCCTTGCAGCTGAGCGTTCTCCGAGGAGAAAATAAAGCCGAAGTTCTTCCGGTTAATCGAATCCTTGATCGTATTCGTAAATCCGGTAATTTCCTTCGCCATCGTCGTGACCGCCCGCAGGCTGTTCTCGCCAGCTTCAATGTCAAAACGAACGCCAGGGAACTCTTTGCTCGTGTTCTTAAAGGATTCCTTCAAGTACTCCGGACATTGATAGGCTGAGACGATACCCGCAGCCACATACGAGGCCCCAACATAAACACCCTCGATCCAGAGCTTGAGAATGTCTTCTTTTTCCTTGGAGAGCTGGGCTCCGTTCTCGGTCTGAACCATGCGGCTATCGATGATTACGCCCGACTTTTCCTTCGGAATGACCGTAAAGTTCGGAATACATGGAATTGCATATTCGCTGTACTCTTTACGGAGGAGCGGCGTGCATTTGTCGATGTATTTGTCGATGCCTGCAGTAGCCATATTGTTGAACGTCGTCTCTTCTCCCGATTCGAAGCTGAAGAAAATTTGTACCTTGAAGTCTTTGACAACCTGCATGAGCATCGACAAGGATTCCATGGTGTTGCCGTCCTGCTTGGCAATTTTCTCGTTGCCCTTGAAGCGCTCGCGGGTTACCTTCACCTTGCCGGCACTCTCCAACTCTACGGAAGGGACGATGCCGAACCAGATCGTATCCGAGAAATCATTCTTGGAGTTGACCGTGTTCAAATAAGTCTCCAGGCGAGGGATATTGGCACTTTTCACGATCATATCCAGCTTCGTATTCGTCACGAGCAGCGAAGGTGCCATCCCTTTGTTCTTGACGGCATATTGATCAAAAAACATTTTGACGCCGAGAATTTTCTCCACCAGCGGCTTCACGGTTTTGACGAAATCATCCTTGGCCGTTTTGTAGAATTCCAGATACGTATTGTAGTTCTGTACCTCTGTCTCAAGATTCACTTCCGTGCTTACCGCCGGCAGCGGACTAAAGGTTCGTACAACCAAATCCTTAACATAACCGGATGGAGTTTCCGTGATGGAGTTGTAATCGTCTTCGAAGACAACCGCCAAACCATTGGAGCTGTTCTCGTCCAGCAGCACGAGTTCCGTGCTGTCCCCCTTCGGAGCCTCGATGATTTTCAACTCCCCGCTCTCCCCGATCGTCAGCATACCGATTTGCACCGCTTCGGAATCGCTTTCCTCGTTGGAGCTGCCGAGCAGCAGACGCGTCTTAATATCCTCGATCGCCAGTGGAAGCATAGCCATCACGTTGTTGTAATTGGCACTCGCCTCTTCGAACATCGCGTTCAGCTTGTCGCCCATATCCAGCTTTTTCGGATCCTCGTCATCCAGCTTCTCGTATTGTCCGTACATGTAATGGATTTCCTTACGAACCTGACGAATGTCATCCATGACCTTCTTCGGCGAAATCATGTCGAGCAAATGCTCAAACTTGAAATCGACGTTCGTCATTCCTTGACTGCGTTTCGTGTCGATCAGTGTGAACAACATTTTTAAGAAATCATTGTGTTGATCAATCCGGATTTCGGAAATCGCCTCCTCGGCGATTCCTTCGGGCTTCTTCAGCATGTAGACGACTTTTTGGTTAGCCGCATTGAAAAATGAGTACACCGTCGGCGAGAACTTGTCCAAAAATTCATCGAAGCTTCGCACTAAAAGCTGGCTATTGATCTCCTTGATTTTGTCGTCGCTCAGACTATCAATGCCTTTAACATCGCCCACAATGGTGATCAGGTCCAGCTTCTCGGGATTGATCTCTTCGAACAGCATCGTTCGATTGGTCTGATTGATAATATCCATTGTCGTTATTCCTCCTCCCGTTTCTAAAAAGCGCAGCCGGCCTGATGAAGACCCCGGATTCTTTCCCATGCCGGACGCTTGCACTACTTATTTCTTCGACAGTATCCGACTATTGTACGGGATACCTGGGTCGTATGACCGGGACGAGTTTCACTGTACCCGGGTCTCGAGGGTAATATTAAACATCGCTCATATCAATTGTCAATATCTTGAATTGATGATGAATATAGGGACTTAAGAACCTTTCATCCATCATCTTGAGGAAAATATATCCAATCAAAGACCTATTTTTTGGAATAATATACAATAAACAAGGCCCAATTCCGATATAAGTTTGAATATACTTATTTGAGCGACTATTTCCGCTCTATTCCAATACTATATAGTACATAAGGCGGGTATCGGTAAATGAAGAAAAAAAGGCAAAAACAGACTCCAGGCACTTTTTTATTCACTAGGACTTTTATCCTGATTTTTGTTTTCATGTTTTTTACGACAAATTTTCACAATTCATTCCCTGTTTCTGCAAATTCCTTACAAAAAAATCACACCGATGCTTTTGATGCGGTCTTTGTTCTGGATACAAGCTATTCTATGAATCATGCTGACCCCAACAAAATGGCGAACGAAGTGATTCATATGTTCACGGACATGAGCGAAGCGAGCCGGACGAGAATCGGCTTTGTAGCCTACAATCATCAAATTGTGGATTCCAAACCGCTAACCTCCATTTCGGTAGCGGCGAACAAGACAGAGCTCAAACAAAAAATAGCCGGACTCCGCAGAAGCGGATATACCGATTTGGGATTAGGACTAAACACAGGCGGGAACTTGATTTCATCCAAGTCGTCTGAAGGAGAGGGCAGCGGACGTAAGCCGTTCGTCATTCTTCTTTCTGACGGAGAAACAGATTTTGGCCCAGCTTCCCGGTCTCAACGAACTGCTGCCGATTCGGCTAAGGACGTAGATAAAGCTATTTCAAAAGCGCAGAAGGATGGATACCCGATCTACACGATCGGACTGAACCACGATGGCACCGTCAATCCTGAGGAATTGGAGCGCATCGCGAATGAAACTGGCGGCGCCTCTTATATGACAAGCAGTGCTGACGATTTGCCTGAAATTTTCAACCGGATATTCGCGGCGCAAATGAGATCCGTGCTGCTTCCGGTAGCTGGCGTTACGGCGACGGGGCAGCTGCAAGAGGTACAAGTCGACATTCCCAATTCAAGCATGGGAGAAGCCAACATTATTTTGCTTTCCGAGCATCCACTTAAGGAGACGCAGCTTTTCTACAGCTCAGAGAATATACGTATGTTCAAATCAGGGAGCTACACGCTGATCAAGGTATCTCAGCCCAAGAAAGGCACGGCCAAACTTAAATTTAGGGGCACATCAGGGGATCTTGTAAAAATAAATCTGCTCGGAAGCTATGAGCTGGAAGCCAAAGCGGCAATCACGAGCAAAGCCGCCATCAAGGGACAGCCTACGGGTATCGAGGCTTATCTCATCCATCCGACTACAAATGAGCCATTAATGGAGCAGGAAGTGTACCAATCTCTGCAAGGCCAGCTTGTCGTGACGAATCTGGAGACGAATAAGGAAGTTATTGCAGATATGAAGAACGAGGGCACACGCTTTTATGCCGAATACATCTTTTCCACCTCAGGTAAATACAAATGGCAGGTGAAAATGGACGGTCCGAGCTTCTATCGGCACAGTATCGTCCAAGATCAGAATATTGTGAATATAGCGCCCTCCGTCCATGGTAGAGAACAACTAGAGGTCATCAAAGAAGAGGGTCAAGTCGTTCTGGACATGAACGATTTATTCCTTGATGAGAACGGGGATGATTTAACTTACACCATGCACAGCGGCCACAACCCGAATAAAATACTGACCCCTGAGCTTAAGAACGGGGAACTTCTTTTGTCTCCACTTCAAACGGGGCAGTCCCAAATTACGGTAACTGCTGCCGATTCGGAAGGCGGCTCAGCTACGGCGATATTAACCGTTAACGTCAAATCGAAATACACGGTGCTTAAATGGTCCATCGCCGGAGGGATTGTTCTTCTTGCCATTGCCGTCGGCTTATTCATGTGGCTGCGTCCGAAGCCGGGCTTTGCTGGCAAGCTGGAAGGATATTTTCTGGCAACGGCCAGCGGCAGTGAAGTGCCGGTCAAATCATGGCCGCTCACCTCTTTTGGGGGACGTAAGGTAAGTCTGCTGGAGCTGTTTGTAAGCCTTGATGTACATGAGCCGCTTCCTGAAGCGCAACAAATTGTCTTCACCCCGGGCAAAGACGGCAAGCTGATCGTAAAGAACACATCACGTTGTTCACTTGTTCGAAACCGTACGCCGCTGCCGAAGAATAAAAAAGAAATCCTCGAATATAATGACAAACTGTACATTACATTCGAGGACGGTATAACTGAAATCGAGCTACGTTACAAGGCCATTAAGCCGGCTACAAATATTTTTATCCGGAACGACTCCTCCGGGCAGCAGACGGGCTAGTCACATATTCCATCGTAATCGCAGCCTTGAACCATTTAAGAGAAGAACAGCGCTTGTCCGGCGCAACGATCAAGCCGCGCCGGATGGCTCGGGACAGAAATGGCCAACGGCGCTTCAAACCCGTGCCCGCCGGCTCCAACTGATCATCGAACAATCGCTTGCGAACATCTATAGGTGCCGTGCCGCGGCAGCAATAATACAACAATGCAGCCAAGCTGTATATATCGCTTACCGGCCCTTGACGAGATTGCTCGGAATAAAGCTCGAGTGGCGAATACCCGGCTGTTGTCAGAATCGGGTGGCCGCCGCTGCCGTCAAAACGTATGGCTGAACCGAAATCGAGCAGCTTCGCGCGCCTCTGATGATCAATGATAATATTGCCCGGCTTTAAATCACGATGAATGATTCCTTGCTTATGCAGATATTCCAGCGTCTCAATCAAGGGAAGCATCGTCTTGTACAGGAAGCCGGGCTCAACTCTATCTGGACGTCCCTCAATCATTTCTGCCAATGTAACCCCTTCTATAAACTCCATAACAATATAGACGGTCTCATTTTGTTCAAATTGACCCATAAAGCGGACAATACCGGGATGCTCACAGTCCTTCAAAATCTTTCCTTCATTAATAAATGCATTCCTTAAAGCTTCATACTTATCATCCGGCACTCCCGATAACCGGCGTACAGAGCTGCCATCTTTCCCTCTACGCACTAACGATTTAGGGAAGAACTCCTTGATCACGAACTTCATATCCTTCTCTTCGCATCTGACCGCGTATACGATGGCCAGTTCGCTTGCAGAAATCTTACTGCGAACCCGGTAAGTCAGTGACGATCCTGACTCCCTGCTGTACAATCTATAATTGCGGCGCAGTCCATTCCCCTCGTTTTCCATCATTGCTTTACTCACTGTCAACCTCCACGAACGTTTTAAAGAAGAACCTGGTCGTTTTGTTTTTTTGCGATTAATATCAAACAACCTATATATGTAATATCCTCATCTTACCAATTTCTCAACAAATTGACCATGCATGATCTGATATATGTTCTCTCAAAATATCCCCCTCACCGGCGAGTAAATATATTGAATTCTTCTTGCCCTCAAGGGTTTGAGTCAATATTCCGGGTGCGAAAGTTGAGTAACAATATACTCGTTATTTTTTCTCTTGAAAAACTCATAATTCCAAGTATAATACTTGGTATAAAGATAATTAGGAGTTTGCTAAGGGGGCTTTCAACTTGGATCCATGCGATAAAGAACCGACATCTCTGACCCTCGATGATTATCTGGATCTTCTCAGTTTGGCTATACGCTTGGAAGATCGGAAGTGGCAAGCGGACATTGTTCGTACACTTCGCCACATGCAGGAACCTCAGGGCGAGAAACAAGCGAAGTCGGAGGAATGCACGGAACATGAGCTGTGGCAATGCATGAACCAAATCAATGACCGCATGTTTGCCCTGTACAATGAACTGAAAGCAACGGATGATAAAGATAAACAGCGGAAGCTGCTCGACCAGATGTGGGAACTTAAAATTGCCCGAGTTGAGGTTTTCCGCAAAATACGCTCGATATATTAATAACAAACAAAGACGATAACTCCTTCTGGAGTATCGTCTTTGTTTGTTATTGATGACCTTTCGTTATGATAAATCCAAATAATAATACGCAAATTCTTCATCCTGTACATACCCTGAAGATTCATACAAATGCTGAGCAGTCACGTTATGAAGCTGCGTGGACAGAGTCAGCCCCTTGGCTCCGCTCTGAAGGGCGTGCGCTTGGGCTTGATGGAGCAGTTTCCTTCCGATACCAAGCCCGCGATATTCGGAATCCACGTATAGATCATTCAAGATCCACAACCTGGACATCGATAGCGATGAGAAGGATGGATATAACTGTAGAAAGCCAGCCGTGATCAGAGTTTCCCCACTATTGTAATCCGCTAAATACATAACGGAATCGCCTCGGGTCAGCCTCTCCCTGATATATTCCTCAGCCCCGTTTAAATCATCTTCACGCTTATAGAATTGACGATACTGATTAAACAGAGCGGCTGCCTTGCCCAGATCCTTCAGCTCCGCTTGATATATATGAATCTCTGCTTTCAAATCACGCACATCCTTTACATCCACGTTATTCCAAGTTTACTGGATGCCGGTCAGGGTTTGGAATGCAGAAAACCACGAATGGTTTGCACGCAACTTCATTCTCAGGCAGCCAGGATGCTATTGCCCTTGGTGATACAGCGCCCTGTATTCCTCCTCCAGCATGCTCATTATTATGGAATCATGGTAACGATGCTGGTAGTACAATGCGTCTCGCTGAACCCCTTCGCGCTTGAAGCCCACCTTCTCATAAGCCTTGATGGCACGCTCGTTATAATCAAACACCTGCAGCTCGATCCGGTGAAGATGAAGGATTCCGAAGGCGTATTCAAGCAAAAGCTTGATGGCTTCCGGTCCGTACCCCTTGCCTAGATGCTCGCCCTTATCAAGGGCGATGCGAATATTCGCATTTCGGTTAACGTAATCGATATCCTTCAGCCCGATATCGCCAATAATCTGATCGCTATCCGATAAAGCGATTAGCAGCATGATGGTGTCGTGATTACTGGATTTCTCCTCGATATACCGACGTACCTCTTCCAGCGTAAAAGCCCGCTTCGTCCCGGTCAGCCTCCGCATTTCCGGATTAAACAGCATTTGAAAATACTCTGCGGTATCCTCTTCTCCAAAGGGACGCAAGTAGATCCGCTCGCCTTCAAGAAACCGTACCGGCTTCGTATTTGTAATAGATGAGTTCATGTCGATTGTAACCTCCCGTTTCCTCTGGAACTAAAAATCCCTTATACTATATCAAGAAATTGACCATATCCAAATATACAGATCCGAATATTTATAAAGGACAGATGATATGAAACAGGTTCCGGTAAATCAAACAGAAATCGCATTATTGCTGGATGATTCCAGCGTTCCCCTGTATGTACAATTGTATCGATATATGAAACAACAGATATCCGCCGGGCATTGGCTTCATCCAAGCCGTCTCCCATCGGTTCGAAGGCTTGCCGAGCTGCTTGGCATTAGCACCACCCCCATTGAAATGGCTTATCAGCAGCTGCTTGCTGAAGGCTTTATTGCGAGCAAGCCACGGAGCGGATATTTTGTGCAATGGCTAGCTGATGTTCCTTTTGCGCTTCCCGTGGAACCGGCCTTTCCCAAGGGACCTATACTCAAACGACACCATTACTTTAAGTATGACTTTCACATGTCCAAAAATGAATACGAATACTTCCCGATGACCGAGTGGAGAAAAGCCTATAACCGTTGCTTGCAGGAAAACAGCACGGCCGACATGCTGTTCTATGGGGATCCGCAGGGTGAAGAAGGGCTGCGTTGCCAGATTGCCAACTATGCCAAACATTTTCGCGGGGTAGCCTGTACGCCTGAACAGGTGATTATTGGCTCTGATCCTTTCCCTCTGCTTGATTTGATCAGCAGACTGCTTCTTCCTTACGGAAAGTCCATTGCTGTTGAGAACCCTTGTTATCCACAGCAGCCGGAGGTTTTCCGGCAGAAGGGGTATGATGTCATTCCAATCCCCGTGCTGGAGGATGGGATCAGTCAGCATGAATTGCAGAGCAGCGGGGCAGCATTCGTAACCGTCTCCCCCTCCCACCAGTTCCCCACCGGCGTCATTATGCCCATCTCCCGCAGGTTGGCGCTTCTGCAATGGGCGCAAGAAACTGGGGGTTTTATTATTGAAGATGACGCTGACGGTGAGTTCCGATATTATGGAAGACCGATTCCGAGCCTCCAAGGACTGCTGCCCGACAGCCGTGTAATATACCTGGGCGGATTCTCGCAGGTACTGTCCCCTGCCCTTGGAGTCCAATATATGATATTGCCGAAGGTTCTGCTGCCGGATTATCATCGATTAAAGTTCCAACTCTTTCTCGACTGCACAGCCTCTAAGCTGAATCAGATGACATTGGAGCGCTTTTTGCGGGACGGCTATGTTGAACGACACTTGCGGAAAATGAGGATGATCCTCCGTAAGAAGCATGATCGCCTGATCGGTTCTATTCAACGTCACTTTGGTGAACATGCTCAAATATCGGGTACAGGCTCCGGGTTTCACCTCATGCTTCGTCTGAACCATCCATTATCCGAAGAGGAACTGGAAGCGCTAGCCGAAGCAAGGGGGATCCGCGTAAGCTCCGCTGCTTATACGCGAATGCTTCCTGCCAGTGAGCCTGACGAATCGGATCGTAGATCATTCATTCTTGGCTTCGGCGGATTGAAGGAAGACGAGATTGAAGCAGGCATAGAACGGCTTGCTGACTGTTGGCTGGGAGCGCTCCCCCTCTAAATATCATAACAACATGAAAAAAGCTGTCCTCTCATTTACCAAAAGGGACAGCTTTTTGATATGTTAGTCTGAATGCTCTTTAAGGCAAACTATAAATCATCCTTAACGTATCGACACTTAAACTGCACGACCGACAATGACCAAATCCCGCTTGATGCCGTCAAGCTCCGCAACCCCGGGGAGAAGCCCCCATTGATCAAAGCCGAACTTCTTCAACAGCTTAAGGCTTGGTTCATTATGGCCGAATACAAATCCGACCAGATTACTGACGCGAAGGCGCGGACACTCCTCGATTGCCTTCTGAATCAATATGCTGCCTGCACCAATGCCGCGATATTTCTCGTTTACGTATATGCTGATCTCCGCTGTGCCGTTATAAGCCGGACGACCATAAAAGGATTGAAAGCTCATCCATGCAACCATCCCGTCATCGGACCGCATGACCCACAACGGACGAAAATCGTTGCTGTGCTCTTCAAACCAGCGTACACGGCTCTCCACCGTGACCGGCTCCAGATCGGCGGTTACTTTTCTGCCTGAGATCGTCGAATTGTAAATGTCCACAATGGCCGACAAATCCTCTTTGACGGCATAATCGATACGGTATTGTTGCGTCACGATGTCCTACCTCCGAATAGATGCGTAATCTTTTTGTACGAGATCTATTGTACAAGAGGCAGCGGAAAAACGCTTCTTTTTTTTCAAGCGGCATTAATTCACGAAGGTGTTACGCACACGCTTGGAGCGGATGAAATACGGGATCCAGATACAGGCGTACAAACATGCACGGACAATTTCGCGTATAAACTGGCCATTATCTTCTTCCACCAAGATCTCTACCTGATTGACCAAAACATAGTCCAGCACACTTGCCAACAGGCTAAACAAAATATAACCGATCATCAATCTCGGGAAGGCACTCTTCTTTTTATACAGATCTGGACCAAAACCAGCCAGCCTCCGAGCCCTTCAACACTCGGCTTTAAGAACTATTGAGGTCCCTGGCCTTGTGCTGAAGCCTTGTTGTTCTCTTGAACTTGATTCGGATCCATTCGAGTGTAATTCCTCCCGTATAGTATGTAATTTTTTACTCCAAAACATTATATAGGAAGATCAAGCCCGTAATAAAGGAAAACTTTACTTACGCGATTGAACGCGATAACCTAACATTACTGGTATGACAACCGTCTTCGGATGAAGAAAGGAATGAACAGGATGAACGAACGATTGCAAAGTTTGCAACAATCCATGAATACACAAGGTTGGGATCATGTCCTTGTGACAGACCCCAAGCATGTTTACTATTTGACCGGATTTGCGAGTGATCCCCATGAGCGTTTTCTGGGCCTGCTCCTCTCCTCAGCGAATGATCCGGTGCTGATTGTGCCCGCATTGGATGCAGACGCAGCCGCGGCCGCTTCAACGGTTAAGCATATTGTCACGCATCAGGATACCGATAATCCGTATCTCTTGCTGAAGCAGCAGTTTCAAGGCGCAGCCGGTACGCTGGCCGTTGAGAAGGATCAGCTCACCGTATCCCGTTATGAACAACTGCAGCAGCATGTGAACGCGAACCGGATCGAGGATGTTGGCGCTGTGCTCCGGGAGCTCCGAATTCGAAAGTCGGCCGATGAAGTAATGATCATCAAACATGCAGTAAGACTAGTTGAAGATGTGCTGACGCAAGGCCTGGCCCATGTAAAAATCGGCGTCACCGAGATTGAGGTTGTCGCAGAGCTGGAGTACTTAATGAAAAAATTGGGTGCGGATACTCCATCTTTTGCCACCATGGTATTATCCGGCCCCAATACCGCCTTGCCTCACGGTGTTCCCGGTACGCGCCGGATTGAAGCAGGAGATCTGCTCATGTTCGATTTGGGAGTGTATGCGGGTGGTTATGCGTCGGATATTACCCGCACCTTTGCCGTAGGCGAGCTGAAGCCTGAAGCCGTCAACATCTATGATACGGTTCTCGCAGCGAACCTGGCCGGTATTCAGGCCGTAAAACCCGGCGTAACCTATGGCTCGATTGACCAAGCGGCTCGCAAAGTGATTGACGACGCAGGGTACGGCCATGCTTTTGTACATCGCTTGGGGCACGGGCTTGGCATGGATGTCCACGAATATCCATCCATCCACGGCTTGAACCAGGATATTTTGCAGCCTGGGGCGGTATTCACGATCGAGCCCGGCATTTATCTGCAAGGCGTAGGCGGCGTACGAATCGAGGACGATGTGATCGTCACCGAGGATGGCGTCGAGGTGCTAACCTCCTTCCCGAAAGAACTGACCATCATCGGATAAGCAATTTTCAGCATGAGGAAAAAAGCCCGGATTACCGTTTCACTCACGGTATTCGGGCTTTCTCTATGTACCACAAGAGCCACCCTCCGGCAGAAACGATGCCTTGAGGATGGCTCCCACAGATATGTTATGCCTGGACCATATCCAGTTCAATATTGTCGTCGTTGTACACGTCTTTGTCCACTTCATTCATGACTTTCCCGGTAATCACGCCGGCTGTCATGGAGTCATTCACGTTCAGTGCCGTTCGTCCCATATCGATCAGCGGCTCGACGGAAATTAACAGGCCCGCCAAGGCAACCGGCAGGTTCATCGTGGAGAGCACGATGAGCGATGCGAAGGTAGCTCCGCCTCCGACACCCGCCACGCCGAAGGAACTGATCATAACGACCACGATCAGCGTAAGGATGAACGACCATGAGGTCGGGTCCACGCCGGCAGTCGGCGCAATCATGACGGCCAGCATGGCAGGATAAATGCCCGCGCAGCCGTTCTGACCAATCGTGGCACCAAATGATGCCGAGAGGTTCGCGATGCCTTCCGAGACGCCAAGCTTTTTGTTCTGGGTCTGCACGTTAAGCGGGATCGTGGCCGCGCTGGAACGCGAGGTGAAGGCAAAGGTCAGCGTCGGGAATACCTTTTTCACATATTTGAGTGGGTTAAACCCGAATATCGCCAGCAGCACCAGATGGATAATGAACATAGCGATCAGAGCCACGTACGAAGCCAGGACGAAATCGATCAGATTCATGATCACTGCAAGGTCGGTCGTGGCGATTGTTTTGGCCATGAGCGCCAGAATCCCGTAAGGGGTCAGACGAAGCACCAGCGTCACGATCCGCATCACCACGCCATAGACCGCAGAGATCATGTTGCGGAACGTTTCCGCCTGCTCCTTGTTCTTTCGGTCCAACCCGAGAACCGCGATCCCGATGAATGCCGAGAAAATGACAACGGCAATCGTCGAAGTTCTTCGTGCCCCCGTCATGTCGGCAAACGGATTGCTCGGAATGAAATCCAGGATCTGCTGCGGCAGCGTACGGCCCTCAACATCCCCGAGCCGTTCTTGCAGCAGTGCACCCTGCTGCTCCTCCGCAGCACCGCCTTGGATATTGACGGCGGACAAATCGAACGCCAGCGCGGTCGTAATCCCGACGGCAGCGGCTACGGCTGTCGTCAGAAGCAGCACCGTAATGATAAGCCCGCTCATTTTGCCCAGATTCTTTCCACCCTTCAGCTTCATGATAGCCGATATGATCGACACCATGATCAGCGGAATGACCATCATTTGCAGCAGCCTAACGTAGCCGTAGCCTATCAGATTAAACCAATCGGTGGATTTCACCACCACATCGGAGGTCGAAGTATAGATGAGCTGCAGTGCCACTCCGAACAACACACCCAGTCCGAGTCCAGCAAACACGCGCTTGGTAAACGAGATATGCTTTTTCTGCATCCAATATAAAATACCGACCAGCAGAATCAGAACAAGGACATTGATGATAACCCAAAGCGTTTCCATCCTAATGATTCCTCCCATTCTTTAGATAAGGATATAGGTGCTCCATCCTCATGTCATAAGTGCGCTAGTATGTATTCATATCCATTACAGCCCACTCTAAACATATCATTACCTGATTGAGAAAATTCCTGCCAAAAATCGCTCTATTCTCATCGATGCGGATTATGTCGACTATGTTGATCGGATTACCACTGATATCGCTCTACTATCATATCATGTAAACTTCAAAAGGAGAACCACAAATATTAACACCATCGTTTCAATCAGTTCATTGAGCGCTCCGTAAGTATCCCCCGTCAGTCCTCCAAGTCTTCGGCTCATTCGTTCCGCCGTTAAACTGCCAGCCGCCCAGGCTATGAATGGTATGACAAGGATTCCTCCGACTCCAATCATCCCAAGATTAGTCTCGCCTGCCGTGATCCATAGCAAACCTACAATACCTAGCGTTAACAGGGCAGCCATTACGCCTGCCAGCGATCTCCTGCCGGCGGTTAATCCATGAAATAGAGCGGCAAGCCCCTCACTTCCCCGTGCCATCGGCCAACGATACATCGCATGGACCATAAACCAGCGGCTCCAAACCGGAGCGAGCACCAGCAGCCATGCCTCTTGTTTCCATACCCCGGCTGACAAATCCCATATCGACATGATCAAGGAAGCTTTCAGAAGGAGCAGCAGCATACACGCCATGACCCCCATCGCACCTACACGGCTATCCTTCATGATTTCCAGCATCTTCTCACGCGAACGATGGCTGAGCAGCGCATCAGCACTATCCATCCAGCCATCGAGGTGCAGCCCTCCCGTCAGCGCTACCCATACAACCAGCAGGATGACGGCAGCAGGAAAGGAAGGCAGCACAAAGCTTACGCCCAGTCCCAATCCGGCAACGATCATACCAATAACCGCCCCTACCAATGGATAAAAAACGACGCTCCGTTGTTGCACTTCCGGCGTAAAAGGAATTTCCCTCCGCACCGGGAGCCTCGATAGAAATTGAAAAGCGGCCGCAGCCGCTTCGATCATCTTGCTCATATGAGATACTCCTTGCTCTTGATTTCCATCGGAATTCCCGCAGTCACCAAAAATACTTCATCACATATCTGAGCCAGTCTCTGATTCATGATCCCTGCCCAGTCGCGATATATTCGGCCTAGCGGATATTCCGGAACAATCCCCGACCCCACTTCATTTGTGACCAGAATGACCATGCCCGGATAACCCTGTACCGCTCTTGCGAGTCTGCCGATTTGAAGTCCCAGCCGTTCTTCCATTGCGGCACTTCCTTCAGGCTCAGCTTGCAGCAGCACATTCGTCAGCCACAGCGTCAGGCAGTCCACTACCACCGCAGGGGCATTAGGTTGCGATTGGCCCAGCGTATCCAGCAGTTCCGGCAGGGCGACAGGCTCCTCGACCGTCTCCCAGCCGTAGGCCGAATCATGCCGACGGTCTTGATGAATTCGGATCCGTTCCCTCATCTCATCGTCATAGGCTTGCGCAGTCGCCACATACGTTCCGATCTCCGAGCGCTTCGTGCACAGCTTCTCCGCGAATGAGCTCTTTCCGCTTCTGGCTCCACCTGTGACCAACACGCTTCCACGATGGCTCATACGGCCCCTCCGCTGATTCCGGCGCTCTCAAACGTCGCCATCTCATGCATGATCCGGCACGCCGCCTCGACCAGATGCAGGCACAGTACTCCGCCTGTCCCCTCGCCAAGACGCATGTCCATTTGCAGCATCGGATGCAGCCCAAGCTCTTTCAACAGAAGAACATGAGCCTGTTCATGCGAAACATGGGAGGCAATCATATAAGAGAGAGCGTCCGGGCAGATGCATTTGGCAACAAGCGCCGCCGCACTGGATATGAAGCCGTCAATGATAACGGGACAACCGTGGGCAGCCGCACCGAGAATCAGCCCAGCCAACCCGCCGATTTCATATCCTCCCACCTTGGCCAGCACGTCAATGGGATCATCGGCATGAGGCCTATTAACTTGTATAGCCTGTTCCACAACTCGAATCTTATGTAGCAGCCGTTCATCGGTTACGCCGGTTCCCCTTCCCACGACTTCAGAAGGCTGATTGCCGGACAGAACGGAGAAGATCGCCGCACTCGGTGTCGTATTCCCAATGCCCATCTCGCCGGTCACGAACATTTGCGTTCCTTGCGATACCAGCTCGGCGGCTACCTCTGCACCGGTTACAATGGACAGCAGTGCCGCTTCTCTTGTCATCGCGGGCCCTTTGGCCATATTGGCAGTTCCTCTGCCAACGTTCCGCGACATCAGTTTCTCATGCTTCAGCTCGATGGCAACCCCGATGTCCACACAATGCACATCTGCTCCCGCCTGACGGGCCAGCACATTCACAGCCGCCCTTCCATTCAGGAAGTTCATGACCATCTGGGGCGTTACCTCAGCCGGAAATGCGCTGACTCCTTCTTCACAGACTCCATGATCACCAGCCATGACAACGACGGATTTTTTGGTAAACGACGGCTTCATATTCCCTGTGATGCCCGCTAATTGGACCGCTAGCGCCTCCAGCTTACCCAGACTGCCCGGAGGCTTCGTCAGCGTGTCCAAATAAGCGGCTGTTTCGTTCTGCACCTCGACATTCAGCGGTTTAATGTTAGCCATGATGTAATTTAAACGATTCACGATGGTATCCTTCAATGAAACGACCTCCTTGTATCTGGTTCCTAAATCTTACATACTCAGCAGAACATGCGGCAACATCGGTCAGGACCACATGTTGTTCGCCGTTAACAGCACCTGCGGAGCACCATTCTCGGGATGGGACACAATCGAAGGCTCCACCCGGAAAATTTGACGTATATACGCCGCTGTCAAAACTTCCTCCGGTTTGCCAACCCCGGCAATCTTTCCCTGATCAAGCACCAGCAGTTTATCGCAAAATTGGGCCGCCAGATTCAGATCATGCAGGACGCTGATCACCGTAATCCCGGACGAGTTCCGCCACTCCGCCACCATATCCATGAACTGAAGCTGATAGTGGATATCCAGATAGGTCGTCGGTTCATCCAGCATCAGCAGCGAAGGCTCCTGGACCATTACCTTTCCAAGTGCAACACGCTGGCGTTGACCGCCGCTTAACTCGGTAAGCCGCCGTTCTTCCAGACCATTCAGATCCAGCTTTCGGATAATGGCCTCAATGAGCGGGGCTGCATCCTTATCTTCGCGACCAAGCCAGTTGAGGAAGGGGAATCTTCCCATCTCCAACACTTCCCGGACGGTAAAATCGGTAGGATCAAGCCCTTCCTGCTGAAGCACCGCCACGATCCGGGCCAGCGCCTTACGAGTATAGTGTCCAAGCACTTTGCCCCGAAGCGTTACGCTTCCTTGCGTAGGACTCTCCACACCGGATAACAGCTGCATCAGGGTGGATTTACCGCTTCCGTTCGGACCGATGATTCCCCACCATTCCCCTTCGGCAATGTGAAGGTCCACGCCTTCAAGAATCGGCACCTTGCCATATGCTTTGCCAAGTCCTTGAGCTGTAATCATGATAGACCCTCCCTGCGCCGTTTTTTGTTCCGGTATAGCAAATACGCAAAAAATGGAGCGCCTATGAATGCCGTAACCACACCGAGCGGTATTTCCGTTGGTGCCAGCACGGACCGGGCCGCCGTATCGCACCAGACCATGAATATCGCGCCACCCAGAGCCGACAGTGGAACAATGACGCGGTAATCGGAGCCGGTGATCAGCCGGATCATATGCGGTACCACAAGTCCCACGAATCCAATCACGCCGGAGACCGACACGGCTGCGGCAGCGAGCAGAGTAGCAACGATGAGCACGCTGGTCTTCAGCCGATCCACATTCAAGCCCATATGGGCGGCCTGCCGTTCCCCCAGCGACAAAATATTAAGCGCCCGCGACCTGCTCCATAAGTATATAAAACCTGCGAGAAAATACGGGAAAAGGATGGCCGTATACGACCATCCACGCATGCTCAGGCTCCCCATCGTCCAGTACAGGATCTGGTTTACCGTATCTTTGGACATAACCGTCAGAAAGGAAACGACGGCGCCCAGAAACGACTGCATCACCACGCCGGACAGAATGAGCCCGTGGATCGGCAGTTTTCCTTGATCCCTTGCCAGCAGCAGAACGGCCCATAGAGTGCCTGCCCCGGTTAGAAACGCTACAAGCGGCAGCGTGTAACCTCCGGCAAAGGAATATTCCATCCCGAAAAAAATCAGGGATGCTGCGCCAAGCGCAGCACCCGAGGATACACCGAGCGTAAACGGATCCGCCAGCGGATTGCGCAACACGCCTTGAAAGGCGGCTCCGGCGACGGCCAGGGAGGCTCCTACGAGCATCCCTAGCAATATGCGCGGCAATCTCACCTTCATTAGGATTTGCTCGGATGAAGGTTCCCAGCCCGAAACGATGGAATCGCCGATTCCCGGCAGCCGGTGCAGCAGCATCGCCCCTATCTCTCTCACAGGCAGGTGAACGGAGCCGATTCCGAGACTGACAACCAAGGTTAACAGTAATAGGATGATGCCGGCCGCACCGAATCCTGCAAGCTTTTTACTCATGGATTCATCAGTTCCGGATAAACGGCCTTCGCCACTTCAATCAACCCTTGCGTCACACGAGGACCGGGACGGCTCAACAGATTCGCATCCACGGATATGACCTGATCGTTCTTGATGGCTTCGATCTGATCCCAGCCGCCGCGCTCCTTAATCAGCTGATCCAATGTTTTCTTGGTTGCTTCATCAATCACATCATCCGTGTACAGAATGACGTCGGGGTTCGCAGCGATAATATTTTCCTCGCTGATTTCGAACCAGCCTTCCGTATCGCCAGCTGCGTTGACGCCGCCAGCTAAGGTGATGATCTCATCCATAAACTCGCCTTTGCCGACGGTCCATCCCGGAGAGAATTCCACATACACTTTCTTCTTGTCTTCATCCTTCACGGCTTTCACGGCTTCCGAAACGGTAGCCAATTCCTGCTTCATCTGATCCACGACCGCTTTGGCCTCCGCTTGACGGTCCGTAATTTGTCCGATCAGTTCGATGTTCTCCATCACGGCATCAATGGTTTTCGGATCATTGACGAACAGGGTAACGCCAAGCTCACGCAATTTCTCGGCATTCTGGGCATTCATCGAAGCGGCAAATACCACATCGGCATCGGCTGCAATAATAGCCTCTTCATTCACTTGGAACCCGCCCAATTTAGGCTTGGATTTGGCCGCCTCCGGATAATCGTCATTATCGGACACGCCAACGATTTCTTCATCCAGGCCTAAAGCGAACAGTTTTTCCGTCTCGGACGGTGTCAGGGATGCAATTTTGGCCGGAGCTTTCTCAAACGTCATTTCAACCCCGGTTGAATCCTTAACGGTCAGCGGATACGTCGTTTTAAGCTCTTCACCGGAATCCGCTGGTACTTCATTATTCTGCTCTTCCTGCTGTGCCGGCGGCGTTGTATCCTTCGGCGCCGCTTCTTCCCCTCCACAGCCAATCAAGGCCAGAGCCATCAGTATGGCTACTAGAAGTACGGACCATGTTTTGTTTAATGCTTTCATCTCTTGAAATCCCCCTATACATAATTGAGAACCTGGCACTTTCGAGTTTACATTCCTTCGACCGATCCTTACCGAGAGAAAAACAAAATCGTCATACTCCTAAAGAAGCAAAAATCCCTGACTCCTCGTTAACAAGGACTCAGGGATTACGTTTTAACATAAGGACATCTGATAACCGTTCACAGATAGCGCCTTAAACTTCCGCCCACACATGCTGCATGGGTCCGGCAAACGTAATCCTCTCCTCGAAGGACCGTCATTCATTCGCCGAGGGCAGGTCTCCTGACTTGCAGGCTGTAACGACTTCTCCGCCTTCCCAAGCGCTATGGCTCAGTGGCATATGAAGAAGTCCCTGCTTCACAGTGGCGGGACCGTGCCGGACTTGCACCGGCTTCCCTATTAACCCGGCAGAAGGCAACAACGCCTTCTGTCCGGGACCCTCGCAAATAATATGAATTTATGTATGTTAGGCCAAGCATGGTTTCTCTGCCCAAGATTATAGGCGATAAACCTTACTCTTACAACCGAAAGATTCGGTCATTTCAAATGCCTTATGATACGGATTTATCCCGTTATCGCCCATTCCGCACCGATATCATACGATTTCATTTATTCGCTTAACCGCACGCCTTGCCAGCGTTCTCCATCCCATGTCAATTGCAGCTTGAGCTCCTCGCCTGGTGACACCTGCGTCTCCCAGAATTCCGTATCCGGAAGGGTTGCTGCCGCGATCTGCCGGATGACGCCCCCATGGGTGACTACAAGCACATCCAATTCGACCCTCTGTGTCCCACAACCATAACCGGCTCGCTTTGCCTCTGCTTCTGCTTCTGCTTCTGCTTCTGCTTCTGCTTCTGCTTCTGCTTCTGCTTCTGCTTCTGCTTGCACAAGGGTATCCAGAGCTTCCTCTACATGCAACAGTTCCTTCAAATCCAAATACAATCCGGTCAAGAATCCCTGAATCCGGGAACAGAACGCTTCCCAGCTCTCCCCATTTGGCGGCGTAACTTCTGCGGGGTTATCAATCCAGCGCCGATAGGAGATATCCGACTTCAAGTCCTCGTAGGTGTTCCCTTCCCAATCCCCGAAATCGAGCTCACGCAGCCTCGGATCATACTCGACCCCTGGAATAAACCTGCCCGGATCTTCATCATCAGGAATAACGGACATTGTTGAATCCGGTAGGATAACATTCAGCGTCTGCCTGCATCGAAGGAGATCACTGCAATAGATCCGGACAAACTGCCCGGTACAAAACCTTTCCCGCAGCGCGAGGAGCTGCTGTCTTCCTTCCACCAGAATCCCCTGATCCTCGTGACCGAGATAACGGCGCTCCTCGTTCCACAACGTGCGGCCATGGCGGACCAAATGCAGGGTAATCCTCATATCCATAAGCTTCCTCCTGCTGCGGCCACAAGTCCGAGCACCACGGTACCCAGTAACGTAAACAATACCGATACGCCCAGCAGCAGACGATTTGTCACCTGAATATCCTCCGCTTCAAGCGGTCGTTCGGGATCCCCCATGTAAGCCCGGAACGAGATCACGCCTTGATAGGAATTCTCTCCGCCCAGACGAATGCCCAGCGCACCGGCAACGGCCGATTCCGGGAAGCCGCTGTTCGGACTGGGGTGCTTACGCGCATCTCTTCTGACCATCTTGATCGCTTTTTTCCATTGCAGCGAAAACATGGCAGCCACCACGGTCAACAAACCTGCCGTCAGGCGTGCCGGTATCCAATTGGCGATATCGTCCAGCCTTGCGGATGCCCAGCCGATATGCTGGTATTTCTCGTTTTTATAACCGACCATGGAGTCGAGCGTGTTCACGGCCCGGTAGGCCATCGCCAGCGGCGCTCCCCCAATCAGGGCAAAAAACAACGGAGCGATGACCGCATCCACGATATTCTCCGCAACCGTCTCCACCGTTCCCCGTACGATCTCCGGCTCATCCAGATGGCCGGTGTCTCGCCCGACAACCATGCTGAGCGCGCGCCTGGCCTCCGCGATATGGCCGGAACGAAGATGGCCGTAGACCTCCAATCCTGCTTCACGCAGCCCCTTGATGGCAATCGTAGTCGCAATAAGCACGATCTCCACTCCCCAAGCAAGCCAAGGATGAATCGCCCCGCACAGCTCCAGCAGCAGCCATGCCAGCACGAAGGAGCCGCCGGCCACGATCACCGGCAGCAGAATGCCCGCCCGCTTCAGGCTCTGAGCGGAAGTCGCCCAATGGCGTATCCAGCCTTCAACCCGGCGGATGGCTTTCCCCATGCCAATAACGGGATGCGGAAGCCATCTCGGATCTCCAATCAGCAGGTCCAGTACGACCGCTGCCCAAATGACCCACACGACGGTCATATCCGGTCCTCTCTTTCGGAGACGATGCTTTCCGTAACACTCTCGTAGACAAGGCGGCCGATCATGCCGCCCAGATCGGTTGCGGTTCCGGCATAATGGTGGTTCACACCATAGGCTGTATTGCCGCTGATCCCAAGGACCATCGCGTCCGTCGTCGTACCGGTCGCGACGGCTCCGGTTTCATGATCCTTCACGCCCAGGTCATGCAGCACCGCGGCCTTCGCTTCCGTCGCCGTCAACACGGCATTCAGCATGCATGCCGGCGTCATCATCCCGTCGATCAGTAACATGATATTAATCGTGCCCGGCTGGTAAGCCGCAAAGGTCGTGCGGCTCGACCCGGCGCGGGCTGCATTGCCCACGCCGGCAGTAGTACAGCATAGAATGGAAGCTTGCTCCCCCGGTTCTTCCCGGATGGAGGTATACTTCAATCTTACCGCGGTCATCAATCCAGCTGTGGTTTCAGCCGGATAACCGTGAGCAGCTATAAAATTAGACATATCGTTCACGGGGTCGCTGCAATCATAATGCTTGTCCACATAACGATTCACGATATGATCCAAGCTTACGAATCCGCCGCCATATATGGCGCTGCTAATGGACGCAACTGGCTCCGGAAGCGATATCCGGATATGCGGATGCTGCAGCTCCGATTCCAGGGACACCGTCGCTCCCGGCCACGCATTCGAATGATACAGATGATTCTTGCCTTCCAGAAAAGGTACTGCCATGTTTCTCTCTCCCTACTCTTTGATCTCAATCCGCCTGATTCCGAACCTCATTGGTATGTGCCGTTTAATACCCTTAAGTTGCGTCTTCAGAAGAAATGCCAAGCACCTCCGCCATAATGGCAAGCAGCCTGTCGTTATCTGCGCCATGTTTAACGGCTAGCCGGATATGACGCTCACCAAGGCCCGGGTACATGGCGCAGCTGCGGACAAGCACGCCGCGTCTGCCCATCTCCGACTGAAACATCTCGGCACGCCATGGCCGCGGAAGCTCCATGAGTAGAAAATTAGCCTCGCCCGGCGTAACGTCCAGCCCCAGCGCTCGTAAACCATGTATGAGCTTCCCGCGCTCTGCGCGAATTAATTGCAGCGTATTCTGCTCGTAGTCCCTGCCGCTGCCAAGACAAGCCTCGCCCGCAAGCAGCGCCAGTCCATTGACACTCCACGTGACCTGCTTGCCTGCCATCTTGCGTATCACATCGGGATGCGCGACCGTATACCCGAGCCGCAGACCCGGAATCGCATAAAACTTGGTCATCGATCTGACAATCACGGTTCGAGGATAGTCATGAAGCTCTGGCATCAGGGTCTGTCTGTCTTCCAGCGGAATAAAGTCGATAAAGGCTTCATCCAGCACCAGCCAGGTCCCTTCTTGCTCTGCGCATGCCGCTATTTCGCGGATATCCTCAAGGCTGTACTGAACTCCGTTCGGATTGTTGGGCTGTCCCAAAAACACGAGATCCGTGCAAGCTATCAGCTCCATCACATCCGCCTTATCTGCGCGCCAGTCCCTCTCCGGATGTCCGCACACGGAGCGAATGTCCGAACCAAATTTTAAGGACAATTCCCGGTATTCGGAAAAACACGGGTCAACCACGCCCACAGTCCTTGGCGATAGCCCCATCAACAACAGCGCCATGCACTCTGCCGCCCCATTGCCGACAAGGATTCCCCGCGGTTCGGTGCCTAACTCCGCTGCGAGCAGCTCCTTGAACTTGCGGTGCCCCGGATCCGGATAACGAATGACCGCACTCATTCCCTCTTGTAAGGCCGTAATAACCCCTTGCGGAGGCCCGAGCGGGTTAATATTGGCGCTGTAATCCAGGAAAGCCGAGGCTTTCCTTCCGTATGCGGCAGCGGCCGTCTCCACGTCCCCTCCATGACCGTACACCTCGATCAAGGGTTGTTTTTTGTCGTTCATAAGGGCTCCTCCTGTTCCATGCCCTGGACTCTTTGCAAGTCCTGCCGTTATGTAATGCCATCATTATGTCGCTACCGTCCCTGACTCGTCAACATGGAATGCTTTGTCTCTGTCTTAAAATTGGTTTACAATAGTCTGGAAGCACCACATTTTGAATTGTGACGACGGAGGATACTATGCTATTTATCGATAATCAGGGGATCCACGATCCATCCATTAATCTAGCGATTGAAGAATATGCCTTGAAGCACTTGTCCATGGACGAGAGCTACCTTCTCTTTTATATCAACAAGCCTTCCATTATTATCGGAAAGCATCAGAATACGATCGAAGAGATCAACCAGGAATACGTTCGTGACAACAACATTCAGGTTGTACGCCGGTTGTCCGGGGGCGGGGCCGTATACCATGATCTCGGCAACCTGAATTTCAGCTTCATTACGAAGGATGACGGCCAGTCCTTCCACAACTTCCTGAAGTTCACGCAGCCGGTCATCGACTTCCTGCAAAAGATGGGTGTACCAGCCGAGCTGAGCGGCCGGAATGACCTGCAGGTCGGCGAGAAGAAAATTTCGGGGAACGCACAGTTCTCGACGCGGGGACGCATGTTCAGCCACGGCACGCTCATGTTTGACCTAAACCTGGATGATGTACAAGCCTCGCTGAATGCCAATCCGGAAAAATTCAAATCCAAGAGCACCAAATCCGTCCGCAGCCGCGTGGCGAACATTAAGGAGCTGCTTGGTACGGAGATGACCATTGAACAGTTCCGCGCCGAGCTGCTTCGCTCGATTTTCGGTATGGAGCCGGATCAAGTACCGCAATATGTCCTTCAAGAGAAGGACTGGGAGATCATCAACCAGATTTCAAAAGAACGCTACCAGAATTGGGATTGGAACTATGGACTCTCCCCTGAAAGCAATGTGAAACATGCCAAGAAGTTCCCGGTGGGCATTATTGATATCCGCATGGACATCCGTGAAGGACATATCGGAGAGATCAAGATTTACGGCGACTTCTTCGGCGTCGGCGATGTCGCTGATATCGAGAACCTGCTTCGGGGCAAACGGTATGAAGAAACTGCGGTGCGCACGGCGCTATCCGGAATCAACGTCAAGCATTACTTCGGCAACCTTGAGCTCGACGATCTGATCGGCTTGATTTTCCTTGAGGAATAGAGCCGGCTCGTATTAAATAAGCCTCCCGCCCGTATGCTGCATGCATAAGGGTGGGAGGCTTTTTCATTTCAAACAGATATACCTCGGATCAAGAAGAGGCCATAAACACATACCAAACTAGGACCAGTGTTAACACGATACATGCATTCTCTACCGTGCGTCCCCATTTGCTTCCGGTGCTCATGATTTTCAGTTTAATTCTCCATTTGAACGGAGGAAGCGGACGGATCCCGCGATTGGTTAATGCATCTGCAAGCAAATGGATGGAGTAGGATAAACCGCCAGCAAACCATAAGCTTTCCCCGCCGATCTTACCCTGCGATGCAAAATACAGCAGGCCCGTCCATCCGGCAGCGGCATAGACGGTATGGGTTAACCCCCGGTGGGTCACCAAGGAGCCTGCAATGAGCACGCTGCCTGCGATTGTGTTCCATGGGCTGAAGCCCTGCCCGAAGGAGATCAGTCCGAGACCGATCAGGAACATGACGATATGGCGCAGGGTCCGGCTTGGCAGGTACGAAACAACCCCGATCAGCCCGGCCAGGGCGATGTTCCATGGGGCATACTCCTTGCCGTAGAAAACAACGAAGATGGCTGCGCCGATCATCGCTAGCTGGAGGATTCGCAGCAGCCCGGAAGGAATGGCTTTGCGGACCAGCAGGGAGTTGGGCTCGTCGATGTCGGGAAGCAGTGCGCTAACCAAAGCCACTGCGGCAGCCGGCAACGTGACAGGCACTTCGCTCATGCCCATAACGGATAACGTAACCCCTGTGCTAATAATCAAATGAGCTCTGCCCATCATGATGACAATCTTCCTTTCTAAGCTCAATGCTGACTATGGGATCGATGGAGTTGCCGGTCTTCACGTCCAATAGCCCAGGGTCATGAGAATATACGTTCGGTTCATAAGTATAGCAAAATCATCCTCTTTTTGTCTACCCCTTCCACTTGGGTTAGGCTTAAAAATGGTTGTCCGATTCTCTGATATGGGATACAATTTGATCACTTGCCCAAGGTTACGACCGGGGACGAATGCACGGGAATCTCATCAGGAGTTTCACATCTTCAAGAAAGGATGACTACCGAGTGAATCGCTCACGAATTGCCGATCTCAGCCTGCTTCTGGTGGCCATGATGTGGGGATCTACGTTCCTCATCGTTCAGCATGCGGTCCGCGTGCTCCCGCCGATGGCCTTCAATTCGGTCCGTTTTTTGGGAGCGGCCCTGCTCCTTGCATTGATCATTACCCTCTTTTACCGGAGCCAGTGGAAGCTAATATCCGGAAAAATGCTGCTGCATGCTTGCCTGCTAGGTCTTTTTTTATTTATAGGGTATGCCTTTCAAACCGCGGGTCTTTTGCACACGACCACGTCCAATACAGGCTTCATTACCGGCTTGTCCGTCGTGCTGGTCCCTTTTATATCCTATGCCCTGTTAAAGCACTCCATCTCCAGATTCACCTGGATCAGTGCCTTGCTTGCGGTGGCAGGGCTGTATCTGCTTACCTTCACCGGATCCGGTATGAGCCTGAATCAAGGGGATTTGCTTGTACTCGTCTGCGCCATCGGTTTTGCGCTCCATATAGGTTATACGGGCGTTTATGCCGGTCGATACCCTGCTTTGCTGCTGGCGGCGCTCCAGATGGCTGTCGTGGGGGTATTTAGCTTAGCGGCATCTGCACTGACCGAGCATGTCGGCAATGTGTCCGACCTGATGGAGAAGCTGACCCAGCCGAACGTGCTGTGGGCGCTGGCTATATCCATCGGACCTACCAGCGCATTCGCCTTCTGGATCCAAACCGTCTGTCAAAAATATACGACGCCATCCAGGGTGGCCATCATCTATGCAACGGAGCCGGTATTCGCCGCGCTGACCGGAATCCTGTTTGCGGGAGAGCGGCTTACGCTCATCGGAAGCATCGGTTGTCTATGTATTTTGGCCGGAATGGTGATCGCGGAATTGAAGTCTGCGCCACAGAAGGTACAATAGAGTTAAAGACAGAGACAGAAACAAAAGGAGAGATACCCATGACAACTTACAAATTGATGGCGATCGACATTGACGACACCCTGATCAATGACGATAAAGAAGTAACCCCCGGCGTCCAGCAGGCGCTTGAGCAAGCCGTAGCCCACGGTGTCGTTGTGACCCTGGCAACCGGACGTGCCTATGCGTCGGCTCAGGCTATTGCGCGTCAAACCGGACTCAATGTTCCCATTATCACCTACCAGGGTGCTTTGATTAAAAATCTGCTCGACGAGAAGGTTCTCTACGAACGCTTCGTACCCGTTGATGCAGCCGTGAAGCTGTTTGAATACTGCGTAGAACACAATCTCCATCTGCAAACCTACATCGATGACAAACTGTATGCCCGTGAAGAGAATCAGAAGCTGATTGATTATTGCGCCCTGAACCGGACGCCGTATTATATCGAGCCTGATTTTATGAAGATGGTTAAGAAACCAACTCCGAAAATGCTCATCATTGACGATCCGGACTATCTGGATGAACTGATCCCTGTATTCCGTGAGCTGCTGGGCGATGATATGCATATTACCAAATCCAAACCGCATTTTCTGGAGTTCATGCATAAGGAAGGCACGAAGGGACATGCCCTCACCTTCCTTGCCGATCATTTCGGCTGCGATCTCAAGGAAACCATCGCTGTCGGTGATTCCTGGAACGATCACGAGATGCTGGAAGCCGCCGGTCTTGGCGTCGCCATGGGCAATGCAATCGAGCCGCTTAAAGCGATTGCCGATTACGTTACGCTCGGGAATAACGAGGACGGCGTGAAACATGTTATTGATAAATTCGTGCTCAACCAAGATTAATATATGTGAAAAATAGATCTGCACAAACAAGCCTCCATGATATCCATGGGGGCTTGTTCATGTCCATAAAAAACGCAGCCAGTGCGTTCCCTAACCGATCACCTGGGGGCAAAAGTTCCGCTCCTTATTCATCATTCCCGGTCCGGGTTAAATGTTAGAATCGGCTTCAGAAGTGCCGCATCGTTGAACTCCAGCAGGCCTACCTCCATGCACAGCTCCATCAATTTATGAATGCCGTTGAATTGCTGCAGATTCCGTTGATGAATGACGGATAACGCTTCGCGAACCATTTTTTGAGCCTGCTCAATGCTCTGATGCTCCACGGCCTGAATAATCTCCTTGATACTCTCCAAGTAATATACGGTCCGCCTTAGCGAGCGAATCAGCAAAATCTGCCTGACTTGCGACGGGGTGTACAGCCGATATCCATTCTCGGGGTTTCGATCCGGGGTGATCAAGCCTTCCTTCTCCCAGTGACGGATGGCGGACGATTCCACGTTAGTCAGCTCGGCGACCTCGCCGATCGTCATATGGGCTTTGAGCTTTTTATCCTTGATGATATTAAGATCAGGATTCTCGAGCAAGGCAAGCGTTTCGTCCGCAATGTTTTTCTCCTGCAACAGTTTGACCTGCTCCCCATTCACGAGCCAGAGTGCTTCATCCATCTCCCTCTTTTGAATGTGGCGAATCACATCGTAAGTAACTGCGTAACCGAACCCGGGAAACATGGCGCGCAGACAACGGAAGTAGGCCATATGCATTTGCGTGTATAAACGGTAGCCGTTCTCGTTCCGGGCAGGAGGGGGGACCACTCCCCAAGATTCATAATGCCTTAAAGCACTCGTGCTGATTTGCAGCTCTTTGGCGATATCTTTCGGCTTGTAGTAATGCATGCGCTTCCCTCCCCAATGACGATTGAGAACCTACTTTACCAGAATCGCAAGCCATTGGCAAACCTTAAATTAAAACATTAAAGTGCTATGGGAAGGTCTGTTGGATGACATACTATACTTGGTTGGATTCGCTACAAGGTAGCTTCTCACTTGCATCAATGTTGTATATTGAGTGGTGTAGAGGCAAGTTGAACTTATCTTAACAGCGGGAGAGTGATTATGATGAACGTGCACATAACCGAGGATGTTCCACAGAATCAAGAATACATGGATCTAAGAGTAGATGCAGGACTGCCTGAGGTTGAGATTGCGGCCATAGAAACGGCGCTAAACCGCAGCTTGCTGTCCCTTCTGGCCAGAGACGGCAATGACCGGCTGATCGGGATGGGAAGGGTCGTAGGCGACGGCGCTTTCTATTTTCAACTGGTGGATATTATGGTTGCGGCCTCTCACCTTGATCAGGGGGTTGAAGAGATGATCGTGTCCGAGCTGCTCTCCCGTCTGGAAAAAATAGCGCCAAGCGGAGCCGAGGTCACTGTCATCACGGACGCGCCCGGAATCAAGCTGTACCAACAGGCCGGTTTCAAGCTGCTGTACCCTGATCGATACGGCATGGCCAGGTCTGTGTAAGAGAGCGGTGCCTCAAACCTGTGTAAAGCATCCCACTGGGCTGCGAAATCGCTTCCGCTACATTTTTGCACTCCTAGTCACAAGAACTCATAATTTTCTTCATTTGCTCAGCTTTACTGTCATCCCCGCCATCGCCACACGGACTCCCTCCGGAAGAGGCAGCTCATTCCGAACGTCGACGTCGTGAGACATATGGGTATATACCGTTTGGCGAGGCTTCACCTCGATGAGCAGCTCTGCCGCTTCCTTCATGTCATAGACGGAGCGCGTCTCGAATTTGGCGGTTTCATGAACAAAGCTCGTTCCCAGCACCAGCAAATCCACGCCATTCAGCGGTTCCTTTTCCGCAGGGCTCAGATTAATCGAGTCGGAATTGTATACCCAGACGTACCCGTCCTTCTGAAACCGATATGCATAAGAGTATCCGTTCTGTCCATGGTTTACCTTCCAGCAGGAAATATCCCAGCCGCCCAGTGAAAATCCATCATCGACTGGCGTCATCTCCATCTGGCGCGGAAGCCATGGATACTGGCGCACAATCTTCTCCAGCACATCGGCAGGGGCGTATAACCTTCCTCTCTCCCTCAGCCTTCTGCAAGCATCGCTCCATTCCGGAAGTCCGCCGATATGATCAAAGTGGGCGTGCGTAATCAGCATATCGTTCATCTTCCGCTTTCCCAGCCCCTCCATCATAGAGCGCCAATCCGGGCCGCAGTCGATCATGAAGGACGTTTCATCGCATTCCACCATCACGGAAGAGCGAAAACGCCGATTGATTGCCGTATTCCGGGCTTCCGTGCATACCTCGCAATCGCAATATACCCGCGGAACGCCCATGGCATCTCCCGTTCCCAAAAAAGTTAATGTATCCCCGCTCACATGACATCCCCCATTTGTGTTTATCAGATTCGTTCTTGGTTACGCAAACCTTGTCCCTATATTGTATAAGCGCAAGAAGAAAAAACAAAGACCGCCCGGATCATCCCGAACGGTCTTTCGTCATTCCTGCCTAACGATACGGTATCATAGCAATTCATTAAGCAAATGAGGGCTTATTATCGTCAACAGCTCCGCTGATGACCTTGACGTATTTCTTATCTACACCTTCCACGGAAGGACCAACATATACACTGCTCTTGCTTGAGCGTCTGACCGAGCGCTTCCGGGTTTTCAGCGTACTCATCATCGGTACGGGTCCCCGAACCACCCAGCTGCTGCCATTGGCGGACCCCTGCGGATGACCTGACGTTCTCTTCTTCTCATTCCTGCTCACGACGAATCCCCTCCAACTAAATGCCTGATGGTACGAAGCAGCTCACGATTCTGTTCTACAACCTCCGCGAGATCTTCATCCGTAAGAACCTCATGTCCCGTAAAATGCACGGACAATACATGATTTACACCTAAAGGATAGCAGAACACATACACCTGCGCAACTTCCTCTTCGTGATAAAATGCCCATTTTCCACTATTATAGACATCCATCACGTAAATCGACTGGTTGCTTGGCGATTGTTCCTTTTTCCCATCGAACGGGAAATACCGTCCTCTACCTACATTACCCCCAATTTGGGCAATGCCTTCATCTCTTCGTCCCCAAAAGGCGGCGCCGGTCACCCTGAAATCCCCTGCAGTCGGCGGGAGCAAGGAGTTTCGGACGGCTTCACTCAGTGCATGATATTTTTCCGCTTCATCAATCACATGCACATTTCGGTTATATTCCCAGAAAAAATGCAGCACGCTTTGCTTGCGCTTCAGCTCCGCATCCTTCTGCTCAATCACGATGCTCGGGTTGTTATAGAACCCTTCGGTTTCGATCGCACTCAGAATATGCCCGCAAGCGACATCGACGGCCGATTTGTAATCGTCATCGCTTCGCAGTTCGTATTCGAGCAGCGTTATGCCCTGCAGGTCGGAGAGTAGATGGTAATCCTTAACGATAACGTCTTGAACGGAACTGCTGTCTGCCTCCACTTGATCCGGGATGATGCAGTACACCCTTCGTCGCCCGAGCCTTCCCCAATACAGCCCCATTTCGAACAACGTGTTATCGCGGGTAACAAATACATGTTTGCCTCGAATGAGGGCCACATCATCCGGAGAAAAGACGAACACACCAAAATCACTGGACGCCAGCTGCTTCTCCAAAGCTTCCATCGTATACATGTTAGCCCCGAACGTCCCGCCGTACCAAGGTGTCACTTGAGCGGATCGTTTGATCTGTTCGTGGATCGCCCGTGCATACTTGATGGCCTCTCTGGAAGAACCTATGAATAAATTCGGCTTCGGTATGGTCATAGGCACATCCTATTCTCCCTTTGTTATACATTTTAGTCTTATTCGACCATTATAACAAAGTTGCCTATTTTTGGGTGAAAATTATGGCAGGCGCATGTTGGTACAGTATATGCTAAGGTCTCAAAACAGACCCCATAAATAACCATGCACCCGTGTCCCGATCTTCAATCGCAAAGAAAAAAGGGCGGTCGACATTCATGACGATCGGATCGGCAGGCGGCGAAGCACCTGACACGATCCCGACCGCTGTAATCGCTGCGGCCACCGTGCCCTTTTCGCTGACATCCACCACCGTTTTGTGTTTTACCTTGTCAATCCAAAATTTCTCACCACCCACTGCCATTTCGCTAAAATCAGCCTCGGCGGCGTCGAACGCTTTGACCATGCCCAGATCTTTGAGTGCATCCGGAAGCTCGAAGCTCTGCTCCGCCTTGAACTTGGGCAGACCGAGCCGAACCGTCTCATACGAGTAATCGTCTTTCCAGACGGAGGCTTCCTTCCACAGCTGCTGCTGCAGCTCATCTATGGATGAGGATTCCTTCGGCAGGATAACCAGCATGTACATTCGGCCGTCCCCATACGGAATGCGAATGGCCTGCCAGGATTCCCCTTCTTTGTAACTGTATTGTCCTTCCCGCTTCATCATCGGAACTTTTTGCGTGGTGCCGTCAGAAAGCGTGAATTCTTCATCAATGGTATTCGCCGGATCAAATTCATCCATCCATCCCCCCTTGAAATAAATGGCATTGATCAGGACCGCAACGCCGCCTGGCGGCTCATCATAAATCGTTGGGATCTTGCCGCTGGTCTTGTCGTTCACCCACTGGTTAATCGCATTCATTGCTTCATCCTGCTTAAGATCCGTCTCCCTGACCTCCACGCCATAACCGTCCTTTACGGCCTCCACATAGGCCTTCTTCATCTCAAGGCCCTGCTGGTGCCACACGGAATTCGCCACATTCAACACGACGCCTCCCCCGTTCTCCAGCAAGGAACGCAGCTGGCGGTTGCCTTCGTTGATATCCGCATCATTCATGCCCTTCCAGCCAAGCATATCGGACATCTCGGCCGCCGTATCGCCGGCTGTCCCGTTATAAGCAAGTGCCAAAGCTTGCGTAATGCTGTAAGGAGAAATAATCAGATTACCGCTCTTGTACTCAGGGCTATTCGATAACGCTTGATGCAAGCGTAAGCCAAAATCATTCTGCGCTTCCACCATGCCGGTATCAATCTTGGTCAACACCTCTTTGCGTTCCTGAGCCGACAACTCCTTCACTTTGGGCTGCTTATGCACAATTGCTTGCGGTTCCCCTGACTGGATCTCGCTGCCCTGAGCGCAAGCGGTAAGCCCCATAAGCAAGCATAGGCCTGTGAGTACCTTTCTTTTTCGCATAACCTTGTCCCCCTTCAATGTCAGATTCTTTGTCTATCTGGCTATTGACGGAATGGCACCACCTAATGTTTCATATAAAGGATCATTTATCCAAATTTAGTTGGCAATCAACTTCATCACCGTTACAATGTAGAGAACTCGCACCGTACTTAAGGCATATACAGAATACAGAGCGAAAGGAGCTTCTACATATGCAAAAAATTCGTCTTGAAGGCAGCAAAGTTACGCTAAGATCCAGAAAACCCGAGGATACCCCTGTTTTATATAATTTGATCTATGGCACCGAGAATCCGGAATGGAAAAAATACGACGCTCCTTATTTCCCGCTTAAGCAGATTTCCTTTGAAATTTTTGAAACGCAGTGGAACGCCGACTTCGAAACCGATCAATTTCCGAATGACCTGCTCATCGAAGCCGAGGGAAAGACGATTGGCATCGTCACGTTTTATTGGGAGCATGAAGCCTCACGCTGGCTGGAAGCCGGAATCCTGATTTACGATTCGAGCCATTGGAGCGGTGGATACGGTACGGAAGCACTGTCGCTGTGGATTGAATGCCTCTTCCAAAATCTCACCATTGCCCGTGTCGGTATCATCACCTGGTCCGGCAATCCGAGAATGATGCGCTGCGCGGAGAAGGTTGGCATGCAGCTTGAAGGCCGCATGCGGAAGTGCCGATATTACGAGGGCGTCTACTACGATTCCATTCGTATGGGCATTCTGCGAGAAGAATGGGAAGCGCAGAATGCCCGCGTGTAGGGCCAGATTGTACTGCGCAATTCGTATACGTGGAATATTTGCAGCGCATGAGGCGTTATTCAGACGATTGCTAATGTTCTATAAATACCAATAAAGCGAGCCGGTCAGGAGATCCTGGACAGCTCGCTTTATCTTTTTTTTGATTGGCAGGTCATTACGAAACGCAACCCACACACAACTATCCCTCATGAACCCATCCAATCGCTCCGTTTGCCATCAAGCATCATAGCCCTGCCAGTACCTGATACCAGACTCCACGCTTGGAATACAGCGTCTCGCGCACCTCATCCCATCCACCCAGATACTCGATATCAAATAGCCCCGGCGGGTTGAAAAACCGATCCTTCGTCTGTTCAAACACCGATTCTTCAACCGGACGGAACCCATATTTCACGAAGATGCTCTGCGCCTCCGGCGTGCGCAAGTACTCCACAAAAGCGGCCGATACATCCTGAGTGCCGTGCTTTTCAGCGAAACGTTCGACGACTGCAGCCGGATTCTCGATCAGCATCGTATGCTGTGGCACAACGATATCATACTGGACGCCTTGGGCAATCCGGGCAAGCAGCTCGTTCTCATAAGTTACGATCACATCTCCGACCCCGTATTCAAAAGCCGCCATGGAAGCCCGCCCGCTTTTATCGAGCGACTCCACATTGCGGTGAACCGCTTCAAGGAAAGCTTTCGCTTCGGCAGGATCGCGCTTTCCGTTCTCTTCCGATTGTTTCAGCCCCGCGCCGTAGATCGCGTTAATATCCCACTGGGCGCCGCCCGAGGTCTTCGGATTCGGATACAGCACCTTGACGTCCGATCGGGTCAGATCGTCGAAATCCCGTATCCCTTTCGGATTTCCCTCGCGCGTGCCAAGAACGACAATCGATCGCGTCACCATGCCGTTATACGGCTGGGATTTCCATTCCGGGTCCACAAGCCCTTCCCTGACCAGCTTGTCGACATCCCCTTCCATGGCAAGCAGCGTTACGTCGGCCTCAAATCCGCCCGTGATGGCACGAGCTTGTGTTCCGGAAGCCTCGTAGGATTCCTGAAACCGAATCGTTTCTCCCGTCTGTTCCTTCCACTGCGCTTGAAAAGCAGGGATGATCTCGGACAGGGCATCTCTGGCCACGCTATAAGCGCCCAGAACGATCGTTCTCTCTCCGGTTGGGGTTATCACTTGTTCGCTATCGGGCGGGTCACTCGCGCATCCTGCCATAACAAAACTGAAGAGAAGGGCCATGCCAACCAGCAGGAATGAGGTACGTTTCATATTCAAGATCCGCATGAATGAATCCACTTCCCTTCGGATATTTAGAATCATCAGATCATAATTGGCATTGGGTCGACCTTCAATCGATTCTCCTCGATCCAGCTGTGCTCTTCATTAAAGAGATAAGCCCGGTGAACAAGGACGCGGACCTCTTGACCCGGATACAGCGTTTCCTTCTCCAGCGAACGGTAGGTGATCAGCTTATGTCCCTTAACCTCTACCTCCACCAGCCATTCGCTGCCGCGGAAATGCAGATGACGGACGATCCCCGCCTCCGTTGCGGACAGCACGCTGAAATCATGCTTGCTTCCAATCTCGATATATTCCGGGCGAATCAGCGCACGCGTCGCATTCTTGTTAGACGCTGCCTCAAATCCCTTCAGCTCGGCTGCGCTCGAAATCACGGTGGATTCGCCTATGAACGAAGCAACGAACGGCGTCTTCGGCTCCTTGTAAATATCCCAAGGCGTTCCCTTCTGCTCAACGCGCCCCTGATTAATAATCATAATTTCGTCCGCGACTTCAATTGCCTCATCCTGGTCATGCGTAACAAAAATCGACGTAATGCCGACCCGCTCGATCAGCTCGCGAAGCCAGGAGCGCAGCTCCTGACGGATCTTGGCATCGATGGCAGCGAACGGCTCATCCAATAAGAGCAGCTGCGGTTCGGGCGCCAGCGCTCTGGCAAAGGCTACACGCTGACGCTGTCCACCGGATAACTGGTGCGGATAGCGGCTCTCAAAACCTGTTAAACCGGTCAGCTCCACCAATTCCATCACCCGGTCCTTGATTATGGCCTTGGGAGTCTTCTTCACTTTCAAGCCGAAAGCGATGTTATCAAATACGGTCATATGCTTAAACAAGGCATAGTTCTGGAACACAAAGCCGATTCCGCGCTCCTGCGGCGGCAGATCATTGACCACTTGACCATGAAAGGAGATTTGCCCGGAGTCCGGATTCTCGAGCCCCGCCAGCATGCGCAGGATGGAGGTTTTACCGCCTCCGCTGGGCCCCAGAAGTCCAATCAGATGTCCCTTCTCAATCTCGAAGCTGACATCCTTAACGGCATGAAACGTACCGAAATGCTTGTTCAGATCGCGAACTTCCACATGCATATCAATGCACATCCTTTCTTTTTTTGGCCCATTCCATCAGCAGCAAGAGTCCTACCGAGAAGGCAGCCAATACCAATGCGACGCCATTCGCCGCAGCCACGTTAAAATTCTCCACATCCTGGTATACAAGCGTCGTCGCCGTCTGAGTTTTGTTCATGATATTACCGGACACCACCAGCACTGCACCGAACTCGCCCAATGAACGGGCTACCGTGAGCACCAGGCCATATACGACAGCCCATCGGATGGAAGGCCATGTTACTTTCCGGAACGTTGTCCATCCGTAAGCCCCTAGCGTCGCTGCCGCTTGTTCCTGATCATTCCCAATTTCCTGCAGGACAGGCATGACCTCGCGAACCATGAGCGGAAACGTGACGAAGAGTGTCGCGATCACCATGCCCGGGAAAGCATACACCACCTTAAACCCGATCCCTTCAAAAAAACCGCCCATGATGCTGTCGGGTCCGAGCAGCAGTACAATCATTAAACCGCCAATGACCGGCGATACCGCATAAGGCAGATCGACAATGCTGTTCAGAATGCCTTTGATCTTGCGGCTCAGCCAATTCGCCCGTACTAGGTACAACGCCATCATGATGCCAAATAACGTATTAAAGAACGTAACGAATACCACAATAAGACCCGTCATCATCAGGGCATGCAAGGCTTCCGGCCTGAACAGACCTTCGGCAAACCCATTCAGACCTTTATCAAACGCACCGATCGCAATTCGGGACAGGGGGATGATTAGCAGAATGATAAATACGGCGTACGTAAGTCCGATCCACAGACGTCTCAAGCTCGTCTCCCCCTCTGCTGTACGACATTGATCACCCAGAGGATGATGAAAGAGAGGGTAAGGAGCAGAATAGATACGGCAGCTGCCCCCGCAGGATTATCGCTCTCGACCTCACCAAAAATAAAAACCGATGCAATCAGCGTTCTTCCCGGAATGTTGCCGGCCACCAAGACAACGGCCCCGAATTCGGCCAATGCTCTTGAGAATGCCAGCATGCCTCCGCTTATAATCCCTGGGAGCATCGACGGCAGGATGACTTTAAAAAAGGTTCTCGTCCTGGAAGCTCCCATCGTATATGCCGCTTCTTCCTCCAGCGGGTCGAGCTCCTCCAGCAGCGGCTGAACCGCCCGGATGACAAACGGAAACGTGACAAACATCATCGCTATCACAATCGCGGGCTGGTGGAACACAATTTCAAAACCCAATTTCTCTGCCATGCCACCAAGGAAGCTCCCGGGGCCCAGCAGCAGCAATATCATCAGACCGCCTACGGCTGTCGGCAGCGCAAAAGGCAGGTCGACCAGACTGTTCAGCAGCGTCCTTCCCGGAAACTTATAACGTATGAGCACCCATGCAATCATCGTTCCGATAAGCACGTTGATGAAAGTAGAGATGACGCCCAGCTTGATGGTAAGCAGCACAGCCTTCCACGCTATCGGATCCATAATGCTCTCCGTAAAATGACTCCATCCTGCAGAGAATGATTGCACATATACCCCAAAGATCGGCAGTACGATCAAGGCAAGAAAATAAAGCAGCACGGTACTTCGAAAACCCCAAGTCCAACCTTTATGACGAATCCATGTTGTCATATCGTATCCCTCCCGCCTCCGGATGGCATCCCGGTCGACACTTTCACAAACCATCTTTATATTTCCTATTTGTATACTTGGTTTTCTTTACACATACTTTACCAAAAGCCGGATCCCATCGTCAATCCATCTTTTGCACTTTATCGGGTAAAATAATAGAAATGGTAAGAAAAACGTCTATCGACGTACTTTCTCAGTAGACAGACCGCATTTAGCGGAAGTTTTTCTTGCGAGATAAGGATGCTAAGCCTCGGATGTTTATACTTTCTTATCTCTTAAAAAATGAGGAGGTATTGTACATGCTGTATACCGGCGAATTAGATACGCAAGGCCGCGATGAGATGAGGGATATTACAAGGGAGATCCACTCCTACGTGAAACAAAGCGGGGTCCAGCAGGGAACGGTGCTGATCTATTGTCCGCATACGACGGCGGGGATTGCCATCAATGAGAATGCGGATCCTGATGTGAAACGGGACGTCCTGATGTCGCTGGATGAAGTCTATCCATGGAATCATCCCAAGTATCGCCATGCGGAGGGCAACACCGCTTCCCACCTGAAATCGATCACCTGCGGTCCTTCACAGACCGTGATCATTCAGAACGGGCACCTGCTTCTCGGACGTTGGCAGGGCATTTATTTCTGTGAATTTGATGGTCCGAGGCAGCGCCAATATCATGTGAAGATCATGGAAGGATGATCCCTTAAATAAGATTTTATGTTGACGCCAGCACATGTATAACAACACAAAAAGCAGACAGGCACATGCTAGGGGGCGTGGACCTGTCTGTGTTTTATTCATTAGGTGATTGACGTTTCAACGCTAGATCGTTGTAACGGATTGAAGTATCAAACTACACGTCTTGGCAACATTTCAAAATCAGACCCTGCTGTACAGACTCCGGCATAACACTTTGATATGGGTAAGAGCGGCTGGTTTAATCTCATCAAAACCAATTCTGTCCTGAATATAATACGATATAAATCCATGCAGCGACAAAAACAAAGTCAGCGGAACGGTTCGCCGTTCTTCCTCACTGTAATTCTCCTCAAGCAAATACTGACGGACCAGCATAGCAAACATTTCAAAACAGCGTCCCTGCTCAGAGCGACAGTAGGACAGCAGCTCTTCGTCCCGAATCATGAACATGATTTCGTATTGGTAAGGATTATCCAGACCGAAACGAACGAACTCCAGCATCAGCTGCTCCAGCTTCGATACCCCGTCACAGGGAGGCTTTCCCGAGATTTCCAACAGCAAATCATTTAGATCATTAAAGTCCTTCATGACAATGGCGTAGAAAAGCTCCGCCTTTTCCTTAAAATGATAATACAAGGAGCCATGGCTATAACCCAGATGCTGCCCGATGCTTCGCATCGATATGGCCCTGTATCCTTTGGTTATGAACAAATGCCTGGCTGCTTCCAGTATCCGCTCTCTCGACAACTCGCGTTCTACTGCTCTTCTTGCCATATTATTTTATTCCCCTTCAATAAAATAAAGCCGCTCTCCCTCTGTGATCAAGGACTGCCCCTGTGTCAAATCCACCATCCAAGTCATAAAGCTCTCCGCATCACCATCGAGCGGCAAGCAGGTCAAGGTCACCGTGTCGGCAAAGTTTGTCTCTCCCATACGAACGCCCCGGTTACGAAGCTCGTTCTCCACCTTACCCAGCCAGGTATAATCCAGCTCCACGAAAATCTCCCGGTGCAGAACCCTTGTAATCGGTTCGCCTGACTCAATCGCAGCCACGGCTCCGTCGGTGTACGCCCGGACCAATCCGCCCGCACCCAGCATAATGCCGCCAAAATAACGCGTGACCACAATGGCTACATTCTTCCGCCCCTGATTGCGGATCACCTCGAGAATCGGCTTACCCGCCGTTCCGCTCGGTTCCCCGTCATCCGATTGCTTCTGAATCTCATCCCGCTCTCCGATCATATAAGCAGAACAATTATGGGTAGCATTCCAATGTTTTTTCTTGATCTCTTCAATAAAAGCGACGGCTTCCTCTTCGGTTTCAACCGGCATTACATGCCCGATGAAACGCGATTTCTTGATGACAATCTCTTTGGAGCCCGTCTGACGTACCGTTTTGTAACGATCCAGCATGAAACTACAACCACCTCTATATTGCCAAGAAAGCAGTCCACGGCAATGATATGCCAGCGGACTGCTTCCTTCAGCGTCTTACGTCTAATCTAATGAAAGTGTCAGGTTATTCGGAAAGTCTAGCTTCCAATTCGGCCTTCTCTTTCTCATACCCAGGTTTGCCGAGCAATGCGAACATATTTTTCTTGTACGCCTCTACGCCCGGTTGGTCAAACGGGTTGACACCCAACAGATAGCCGCTGATACCGCAGGCCTTTTCGAAAAAGTATACCAGATATCCGAACGAATAGGGAGTGAAATCTGGAATTGTCACAATCAAATTCGGAACTTGTCCGTCTGTATGGGCCAGCATGGTGCCTTGGAAGGCCTTTTTGTTGACAAAATCCAATGTTTTCCCGGTCAGGAAGTTCAATCCGTCCAGATCATCCGGATCCGATTCAATCGTAATATGCTCGGATACGTTCTCAACCTGAATGACCGTCTCGAAAATGTTGCGGCTGCCTTCCTGGATGAATTGACCCATGGAGTGCAGATCGGTAGAGAAATCGACGGATGCCGGGTAGATCCCCTTGTAATCCTTACCTTCGCTCTCGCCGTAAAGCTGCTTCCACCATTCGGATACAAAATGCAGGGAAGGCTCGTAGTTCACGAGGATCTCGATGCCTTTGCCTTTACGGTAAAGCGCGTTACGAACCGCCGCATATTGGTATGCCTCGTTCTCGGCTACGTTCGGGCTGCTGTATTCCTTGGATGCGTCAGCCGCGCCTTGCATCATTTCTTCAATGTTGATGCCTGCCGTAGCAATCGGAAGCAGACCCACCGCTGTCAGCACGGAATAACGTCCGCCCACATCGTCAGGGATGATAAAGGACTCGTAGCCTTCCTCGGAAGCCAGCTTCTTGAGGGCGCCCTTCGCTTGATCTGTCGTAGCGTAAATACGTTTGCGAGCTTCTTCCTTGCCGTATTTCTTCTCCAGTTCCGCACGGAAAATACGGAATGCGATAGCCGGCTCCGTCGTTGTGCCGGATTTGGAGATGACGTTGACGGAGAAGTCTTTGCCTTCAATCAATTGAAGCAGGTGGGTCACATAAGTGGAGCTGATGTTGTTACCCGCAAAATAGATTTCCGGTGTCTTGCGCTGGTCCTTCGACAGCTCATTATAGAACGAATGCGAGAGCATTTCGATGGCCGCGCGTGCCCCGAGGTAGGAGCCACCGATTCCGATAACGATCAGAACGTCCGAATCGCTTTGGATTTTGGCAGCCGCTTTCTGGATGCGCGAGAATTCTTCTTTATCATACTGCGTCGGCAGGTCGATCCAGCCCAGATAATCGGAGCCGGCTCCCGTACCGTTATGTAACTGTTCATGAGCTGTGCGGATCGGCTCAGCGAAGTAATCAACTTCGTGCTGATTGACAAAAGTCAGTGCTTTACTGTAATCAAACTTGATTTTTTTAGACATGCCTTAAAACCTCCTGTGAATTTAGAAATAGGATACTTTAATTTAATAACGACCGCAAGTTTCACGGGCCAACTGTCATCTATTCTTCATGCGCGGATCTCCTTACCGCTTCCATTCCTCACAAACGCTGGCTTCGTTTCGGGAACCCATGCTAAGATAGAGTGGATCAGGAATCCATAATCGAAGGTGATATAGCTATGAAAAAAATCGGGTTTATCGGACTGGGCACCATGGGCGCTCCCATGGCCTCCAATCTGCTAAAGCAGGATTACGATGTGACCGTGTATAACCGCACCCACGAAAAATGCCGTCCGCTCGCCGAACAGGGAGCCTCCATTGCGGAGACGCCTCGTGAAGCGGCTGAAGGACAAGATCTTGTTATTACGATGGTAAGCAACGACCAATCCATCCGCGATGTATTCTATGGAGAGAACGGTCTGCTTGGCTCCCTGAAGAGCGGGATGACCGTCATTGACTGCAGTACGATCTCCGAGAGCCTTGTCAAGGAAATGGCTTCCGCCGTATCCGGTCTCGGCGCTTCCTTCCTGGATGCCCCGGTAACCGGCAGCAAGCCTGCAGCGATTGATGGAACCTTGGTCTTCATGGTTGGCGGCGATGCCGCGGTCATCGAAGCTCATGCGGACGTATTTGACACCCTGGGCAAAAAAGTCATCCACATGGGACCTAACGGAAGCGGCGCTGTCGCGAAGCTTGCGCATAATACCATTGTGGGCATTAACAATCTGGCGCTTGCCGAAGGCTTCGCCATTGCCGCGAAGTCAGGCATTCCCGCTGACAACTTCCTGGAGCTCGTGCAGCTGGGATCAGCTGGCAGCAAAGCGGCAGAGCTGAAGGGACGCAAAATCATCGAGGGCGATTTCAGCAACCAGTTCTCGCTTGCGCTCATGCTCAAGGACCTTAAGCTGGCCTCTTCACTCACCGATGGCATCGGAATGCCTTCCCCTATGCTGAATCTGGCGAAGAGCCTGTTTCAAACCGGTGCCAGCGAAGGCTATGGCGAAGAAGATCTTTCTGCTGTCGTGAAATGTTATGAAGCCTGGATCGGCCAGAAAATCGGCGAACAGCAGCCATAATACCAGCTAAACCATGCTTTGCCTTACACTGGCTCCTTTATACTGGTTCCGGATCATCCGGACCAGGAGGAAGGAGCCATTTTTTTGGTCTTTTCATGATTTTTCCTTCCAAGAAGAAACTTTTTGCATTTCATTTCGTCTACTATGCGAAGGGAGGAAATACAACATGAATTGGACCAAAGGTTTAAAAGCAGTGACAGCCGCTGCCCTATTAACCACTGTACTATCTTCTGTAACAGCTGTATCACCGGCTTCTGCCGCAGCCAAACCAACCGCTTCGATTAACAATGTGACCGCGGGCGGTGAAGTGCTGATTAAGCAGGGCTCCACCTTTGTTACCCTAACCGATCTTAAACCTCTGGGTAACTACGTCATGAAGTACGACAACAGCAAGAAACAGGTGACGATTCAGGGTGACCACCGAACGGTGATTCTCACGGCGGGAAGCACGAGCATGGAAGTGAACGGAGTTCAGAAGAAGCTGCCTGCAGCCCCGCTGCTCCATAAAGGCAAGACCATGATTCCCCTGAGGGCCGTAGCCCAAGCTTTTGATGCCGACATCCACTGGAATGGTTCTCTAAAGACGGCTTATATCAATAAAGCAGATGCCGCTATGCTCGCTGACTTAAAGAGCTCCGATCTGGCTACCGCCCGGAATGCTGCAGCCAAGCTGCCTTATTCATCCCAACTGCAGAAACCTGAGCTGGAAATGCTCCCTGTAGAAATGCAGGGCGTGGATTATTATTTTCCAAAAGGCAAATCCGATCGCTTCTTCCTGGTCGATAACGACATCGCCGAATATTACGAGATCCAGGGTGGCGTCAAATATTTGAAATGGCAAGGCAAGTTGGACTACTCCGCCAAAGCGGCTGCGAATCAGAACCTGTTCTTCCTGCCCCCGATTCAAGCAGAGATCGGTAAGCAGCCGGATGCCAGGAACTGGACTGTAGCCGAATTCGCATTCCGTTATCCTTCCGGCGTCACCAGCTACCGACTGCTCGACCGCGGCAAGGAATGGGGCAAAGGGTACGTAGAGCTTGATAACCACTCACCAGGCTACAAAGGCGAGATCGTGACGATTCCGGAGGAATGAGTCCATTATAACAACCACCGTGAACCGCATGCGTTGATATCCGGCATTGACAATAAGGGTTCAAAGCCAACGGCTTTGAGCCTTTTTGTTGTGTATTTACGGACACAACATCACGTGCAGCGCTTAACCTACTACATGGTCGGATAAGAGCAGCAATAATCCGTAACGGTGCGGATTTCCAGCTTAAAGCTTGAATTACCCGGAACGTTAAAGGTCGCGGACCCTTGAATCTCTAACCACTCCTGCTCACCGGGCAGCAGGACACGCAAATCGCCCGACAAAATTTCCATAATCTCAGGGCCATCCGTTCCGAATTCATAGCTTCCCGGAAGCATGATGCCGAGCGTTACCTTCTCGCCACTGTCCAGCAACACCGCGCGGCTGGTTACCTTCCCCTCATAGTAAACGTTGGCTGCCTTTGTAACGGTAGCATTCTTAAATTGTGACATCGACAAACTCTCCTCCTCCAACATCTATGGCTTGATATATGGACGGCACCCGCATGATGCGGGTGCCGGAAAATCAATATGGAGTTAGATCCGTTGGATTAGAGCAAGCCTTTTACGCGGCTAACCACGTTCTCAACGGTAAATCCGTACTCGGCAATGACACGGTCGCCAGGAGCCGAAGCACCAAATGTGTTGATGCCCAGGATGTCGCCTTTATCTCCGACATAACGCTCCCATCCGAACGGATGAGCCATTTCAATAGCCAGACGGGCTTTTACGTCAGGAAGCAGCACGGAATCTTTGTATGCCTGATCCTGACTGTCGAACAAATCCCAGCTCGGCATGCTGATGACGCGTACAGCGATGCCTTCTTCAGCCAATGCTGCCTGCGCTTTAACGGCAAGCTGAACCTCAGAACCCGTTGCAATGATTTGAGCTTGCACGTTGCCATCCTTCGCATCGGCAACAACATAAGCGCCGCGTTTGATGCCTTCACGTGCATGATCCACCGTGCCTGGAAGAATCGGCAGATTCTGACGTGTCAACACCAAAGCTACCGGACGGTCGGTGTTCTCAACCGCATAAGCCCATGCCGCGGAAGTTTCGTTGGCATCAGCAGGACGGATCACCGTCAGGCCTGGAATAATGCGCAGGGAGGCCAATTGTTCAATCGGTTCATGCGTAGGGCCGTCTTCACCGACAGCGATGCTGTCATGAGTCAGCACATACGTAACCGGCAGCTTCATGATCGCAGCCAAACGTACAGCCGGACGCAGATAATCCGTAAATACGAAGAACGTACCGCCGAAAATCTTCAGTCCGCCATGGAGAGCGATACCGTTCATGGCACCAGCCATTGCGAATTCACGAACACCATAGTACACGTTACGGCCTTCGTAGCTGTTCGCTGTGAAAGAGGCCAGGTCGTTCAAGTGAGTCATCGTGGAGCTTTCCAGGTCAGCCGATCCGCCGAGCAGCTGCGGTACGCCTGCAGTCAACCCGTTCAGCGCTTTACCGGAAGCCACGCGAGTGGAAACCGCTTTGTCATCCGCGCTGTATTTCGGAAGGTCTTTGTCCCATCCTGAAGCCAGTTCGCCGGATTCGCCGCGCTCGAATTGCGCTGCCAGCTCAGGGTAAGCCTCTTTGTATTTCGCAAATTGATCAACCCAAGCTTGATAAGCCGCAATACCGCGCTCTTTCACTTTGCCAAAATGCTCGCGCACTTCCTCAGGCACATAGAAGTCCTCTTCATATACCCAATTATAGAAATCCTTGGTCAGCTTCGCTTCATCAGCTCCAAGCGGAGAACCGTGCGTACCGCCATGACCGCCTTTACCTTGTTTGTTCGGGCTGCCGTAACCAATGACGGTCTTCACTTCGATCAGCGTCGGACGGTTCGTATCGGCTTTCGCTTCCTCGATCGCTTTCTCGATCGCAGGCAAATCGTTACCGTCTTCTACGCGCAGCACTTGCCAGCCATAAGCATCAAAACGCTTCGCTACGTTCTCGGAGAATGCCAGGCTGAGCTCGCCGTCGAGGGAGATATCGTTGGAATCGTACAACATGATCAATTTGCCAAGCTTCAAATGACCTGCCAGGGAAGCTGCCTCGGAAGCCACGCCCTCCATCATGTCACCGTCGCCGCAAATCGCATACGTATAGTGATCAACCACATTGAAGCTGTCTTTATTGTAAGTCGCGCCCAAATGAGCTTCAGCCATTGCCATACCTACAGCCATAGCCACGCCTTGTCCAAGCGGACCTGTCGTTGCATCAACGCCGGCCGTGTGGCCGAATTCCGGGTGACCCGGGGTTTTGCTTCCCCATTGACGGAACTGCTTCAGATCCTCAATGGACAAGTCATAACCGCTCAGGTGAAGCAGACTGTAGAGCAGCATGGAGCCATGGCCTGCAGACAAGACAAAACGGTCGCGGTTAATCCACGCCGGCTGGTCCGGGTTATGGTTCATCGTCTTCGCGAACAGTTGGTAGCCCATAGGTGCAGACCCCATCGGCATGCCCGGATGACCGGAGTTGGCTTTTTCGATCGCGTCGATCGCCAATGTCCGGATCGTTGCGATGGACAGGTTGTCGATCGTTTGGTTATGTTCAGTTGTCATGATTCGTCCTCCTCAAATCTTTTCCATAGTAAGCTTCGAAAATGAAGGCTTCTTACGTCCCTCCAGCCCCAATCCATATGGTATCAGAGCAGTTAGGAATGTTGAGAATATCATTTTGACTCTTATTGTATCACCACACGTCTTTCATTTCCATAACGTAATTGTCAAAGTTGTGTAAAGGCCGTCAGGGAGAGCGACATCCCCCTTGCATTATTTCCCTTAATAGTCCGGTTATAACCCGATTCGACATCCGTTAAACGATTTTATGGACTTCGGCGGTATGGAAAAAGTTACTTCACTCGACAAATGAAAAATCTTCGGCCTAAGCTGCACATTAGACAGCTTAGGCCGAAGCGTGAGGCGGCACATCAGCGCGTGCCGCGTTTTTTGGCTTTGAGGAGGCGATCCATGGAGGAGCCTCCTTCCGGAGCCGGCCCGTTCTCCCCGGGCCGGCCGCTGCCATCCCCCTGCGCCTGCGGCGGCGGGGGAGGCGGCGGGGGCGCGCTTCCTTGGCGCGCGCCCTGGCTTGCGGCCGGCTTCGCCTGGGCCGGCCGCTCTTCCCGCAGCGGGGCATCCGCCCGCTGCGAATCGCGCGCCTCCGGCGGGGCCTTGCGGCCC